>NZ_MUFW01000001.1:0-3222599 GCF_002017935.1 Flavobacterium sp. LM4
ATTCAAACAAATAAAATCTAAGAAGAGTTTTAATTATTTAAATATGTGCTATTAGAAAAGGGGATAAATTATATAGATCCACTTTTGTAATAGCACCTTTTCGTATTTCTAGATTCCTAAACGAAAATCTTTTACACTTTTTTGTTCTAAGCAAATATCTTCGAAATAACTTGTTGTTCCTATATCTACCGGGCATTGTGCACTGATTCCTGTCCAAATTTCTGCAGGATAATTGTTTTTATATAAACGAACCATTTGCCAATTTTTATTGTCAAGCGAATAATAGCTGGCAACTGTTTCTGTATCTGATGAAATTTTCATGTAAACAGTTTTGCCATCAACAATGTCATGATTATTATCGTCTGAGGTTCCTATGGTACGGACTGTGACAATTCTGTGATTACCGCGTTCATCCTGCTCAAAGCAAAATTTTTGATAAAAACTGTCGTTTACATATAGGTATAATACACCGGCATTGTATAAACCGTTTTTAGTGAATTTCGGGCTTATTTTTGCTGTTAACGTAAAGGGTTTTGTGTTATCAACTTTAGATAAAAGAATAGGTGCCGAATTATTTGATAGTTTATTATTTGGATCTGAGAAATAATCTTTTTTCTCTCCCACATGAAATAGTATGTTTTCTTTATTATCCACTTTTGCTAGCGTATCAGCTCCATTAATTGATTTTGTAAAATGTATTTGGCTTAGTTTGATATCGCATGGAACTCCACGGACAATCGCTGAGTCTTTTGGTTTTGTTGCAGTATTTTTCGCTGTTTTATTTTCTTTAGAAATATTGTTACAACCTGTAAATAAAATAATTTGCAAAAGACTGCAGAAGATAATGGATTTAGATTTTATAAATGTTTTTGTTAAAAGTATAAATAGTCTAACTTAGTTTTTCAAAATTTACATTTTACTTCTAATAACGACAATACGTAAAATTAACCAATTTTATTTGAACAACTATTACAGATATATCCATTGAAGATCAGTTAACTTCTACTTTATTAAAACAAACTTTTTTGAATGAAGAGGCATTACACGTAGAAGATTATAAAAAAAATGGCTGCTGCTTATGTTTCTATAGAGCAATGTGTCGCAGTACTTTCGGATTTTCAGGCTGACTGTAGTTATATTTATGCAGGTAATTTTGGTAAATTGCTCGGACTCTTAGGTGATTTGTTTATCGATTCTGCTTTTGAAGACTGCATATTTGATAAGTTAAATTCTGAGGATGTAATCGAGCGCCATGCCTTAGAACTTCATTTTTTTCAATATCTTAAAAATCTTCCTGAAGAAGAATATAGAAATTACAGTACTTTTAGCCGTTTACGTTCTTCTGATAAGAAAAATGTGTATTACATTATCCATAGAACTATGTATCTTAAAAGATCGCCAAATGGGAGTGTTTTATTTGCATTGTGTTTGTATGCAGCATCAACTAATTCAGAATTTAGAAAGGGGATTGATGGTAAAATTGTAAATATTAAAACAGGAGAAACCATATCATCTGAAAAATATAAACCTTATACAGAAAGTCTGCTGTCTCAAAGAGAGTTAGAAATTCTGACTCATCTTGCAAAATGAAGCAATAGTGATCAGATTGCAAGTCTGTTAAGTATTTCGGTTTATACTGTTCGTCGCCACAGACAGAATATAATTCAAAAACTGCAGGTTGCGAATACAACCGAAGCTTTAAAAACAGCTTTTGTTATGGGATTAATAAAGGTATAAGTTTGAGAAATAAAAAAAGCCTTTAAATATGATTTAAAGACTTTTGAATGGCGGTTTATTTTAAAATCCTTTTTCAAAATTTGAATCGGCATTTTTGGCTTTTTTTGAAGGTAAGACAGAATCGCATTTGTCTTTTTCAATTACAGGATTCCAGTCACCTTCAAGATTACTTGCAGTTGTTGTGTTGGCAGCAAATATTTTTTCTTTGGTATATTCTGCAGCTTCTGTTTTGTTTAACTGTTTAGACCATGCTATTCGATTATCAGATTTGGAACCTGGGCCATAACAATTATATTCTGCATAGAATGAGTTTTTCCAGTTGTCATATCCCTTGTGTTCTGGATCTTTTGACCATATAGACCAGCCTTCGGGAATAATAGTTGAATCTTCATAAGAATTAATGAAAACCGTATTTGCACCTGCTCCCCATGGTCTTCCAAGAGATACTTTTGAAACGGTTGTTTTAGGATATTTCATTATGACACAATCTTTAAACACAAAACCATATTTGCTTTTTCCTGCTTCGTGATTTCCTGCAGTGATATAAGAGTCTTTTCTAGACTGAATAAAACAATTTTCAAACAAGGCTATTCCTGCGCCAAAGATGAAGTCTGTCGTTCCATCAATGATACAATCTTTGATGTAGGTTCTCTTATTTGCTTTAAGATAAAATGTATCTTGAAAACCGCTCATTTTGCAATTGTGAAATATGGCCCTGTCGCCGTTTACCATTAAAGCTACAGCCTGTCCCCCTTTTTTATACTGAGGTAACTCGCTACTAATAGTGTTTTCAAAGGTTATGTTTTCTGCAAAAAAATCATTTGCTTCAATTGATATACTGAATGATTTGCTTGTGCCACCGGCAATTTCAGCATAATCATCGTAGGTAAGAATAGTGTTTTTGTAAGATTCGCCTATTAAGGATACATTTTTCTTTCCTGAGGTTAGTTTTAATTTCTCTTTATAAGTGCCAGGTTTCACAAAAATGAGGGTACGTTTAGAACTATTCTCAGGTACAGCATTAAAAGCATCCTGAATTTTTGTGTAATTACCGCTTCCATCAGCAGCCACTACAATATCATAAGCAGTTTTGTTTTTTTGGGCGTATAAAACCACGTTGAAACTAATGAGCAAGAAGTAAAAAGTAAGTAGCGTTTTTTTCATATTAGATTTGAATGATAGCAGTTAAAAAATAAATTTCCAAGGAACAAATTTTGAACCTTGGAAATTTATAAAAATAATTGAAATTGAACTAAGAAACGATATTTTTTACTTTATGTCCAAATATTCCGAAATAAAGAATAATCACGAAACATACTAACGGAATTATATAACCTGACTGAATATCGTCATGTTTCATGTCAATTAAAGTTCCCATTGCATAAGGAAGGATTGCTCCACCCACAATAGACATTACCAGCCATGAAGAACCCGTTTCGGTATTCGATTTTAAACCCACCAATCCTAAAGAGAAAATAGTTGGGAACATGATTGACATAAAAAAACCTAATCCGCCCAATGCGTAAATAACTGTAATACCTGATCCGTAAATCGCTACTAAGCAAAGCAAAGCACTAATTATACAATAGATAGAAAGTAAAACATAGTCTTTGACAAATTTCAAAAAGAATGTTCCACTAAAACGACCTATCATAAACAGAAGTCCATATATGCCAAGGTAATAAGCAGCTGTTTTTTCATCTAATCCAGCTTCTTTTTGAGCTATTCGGACAAAAAAGCTGGTTACACATACTTGGGCTCCAACATAAAAAAACTGTGCTACAACTGCCCAACTTAAGTGAGAAAATTTTAAAACAGAGAAAAAACCTGGTTTAACTTCGTTTTCTGTTTGTTTAGACTTCATTGATGGCAAATGCATAAAATAAAATATTATAGCTACCAACACCAGAACACTGCCTAAAATAATATAAGGCAATTTTACTGCCGAAGCCTCTTCTAATAAGTAGGCTGTTTTTGCCGTATCTGACATTGCGGCCATCTCTGCTGGGGTGTAGTTAATTCCTGAAAGTATAAAAATACCTCCCAAAATGGGGCCTAACATGGCTGCTAAACCATTAAATGAGGCAGCCAGATTTAATCTAAATGAAGAAGATTCTGCAGGACCTAAAATAGCTGCGTAAGGATTTGCACTAGTTTCTAAAATAGTCAAGCCGCAACCAATTACAAATAAGGCAAACAAAAATAATTCATAAGTTCTGCTGTTTGCGGCGGGTACAAAAAGAAAAGCTCCAATTGCGAAAACTAATAATCCAGTGATAATACTGTTTTTATAACCAAATCGTTTAATAAGCATTCCAGAGGGAATCGCCATAATAAAATAAGCAAAATAGATAGACGTATCAATCAATGTTGATTCTCTGTTGTTGAGCTGACAGGCTTTTTTTAGATGTGGAATCAAAATACCGTCAAGACCATGAGCCATTCCCCAAAGGAAAAATAAGCTGGTAATTAAAATAAAAGGCAAAAGATATTGATTTGTTTTGCCGCCTTCTGTTGGGATTTCGTGTTGGTCACCTGTTTGGTTAGTTACTTGCATAGTTAGATTTTTATTTTAGGGTTATTTCTTTTTTACTAATAAAAGATGGTCACATACCAAAACCACTTCACCTCTCTGGTTGATGATTTCTACGTGTTCGGTCACCGTTCCCATATCCGGTTTTTTAGCTTCTCCTTTTTCAGAAATCGTAATTTCTGAATGAATGGTATCACCAATATGAACGGGTTTTACAAATCGCATTC
Source organism: Flavobacterium sp. LM4 (assembly GCF_002017935.1). Taxonomy (NCBI): domain Bacteria; kingdom Pseudomonadati; phylum Bacteroidota; class Flavobacteriia; order Flavobacteriales; family Flavobacteriaceae; genus Flavobacterium; species Flavobacterium sp. LM4. The sequence goes on from NZ_MUFW01000001.1 coordinate 4,498, forward strand.
GGTCATAACCTTTAGAGAAAGCCTCCGGGTTTATTTCAGATGCTGTCAAACCTATACCGATACTAAAAACCATTGTTCCATGTGCAATTCTTTGTCCGAAAGGCTGTGTCTTACACCATTCTTCATCCATATGATGCGGGAAAAAATCTCCGGTATGTCCTGCGTGGACTACAAAATCAGTTTCTGTAATTGTTCTGCCTAATGTAACTCTTTTATCGTTAAGTTGATAGTCTTCGAAAAATGTGGATTTGAAATACATGTTTTTTTAGTTTTTAAGTCCTTAGTGATTAGTCCTTAGTGATTAGCTAATTACTATGGACTAGCGACTAATTACTATATTTATATAATTTTTTTGGGCGTTTTAACACGCTTTCCGCTGTATCTTTTTTGGCAGAAAAAGCCAAAAAAGGATGCCGCTTCAATCGTTAACGCAGGCAAACGTTCTTATAATTCATTTAGTGGAATTCCACCTTTTTGATTACTGATATAACAAGCTTCAACAACCTTCATCGTATCTAGCACATCCTGAACACTTGCTAATAATTTGTCATCAGAACCTTCTTTGAAACGCATCAGGTTTGACATAGTACCAATGAAAGCCTCCGGAAACCAGGAACCTTCCAAATTGATTTTTTCCCATTCGTATGTACCATCTTTTTCCAAAGCAACTTCAAATTCGTCCGGCATACCGTCAGGGTAATTCATCAATAAGCCCATTTTGGCTTTAATCGCTCCTTTTGTTCCTTCCCATTTGATGTAGCTTTCTTCGTGTTTAGAGCCAAAATGATGATCGTGATTGGTATTGATAACCACACGCATCGAATCGCCATAATCCAAAATAATCGAAGAACGGCACGAAGATAATTTTTTCAAAGGATGATGAGTCGTTTTGGCATAAACCCCTTTTGGGGTTCCTAAAAACGAACGAGTGCAGTCAATATAATGCACACTGTGAAATAGAATCTCCAATCTTGGATGCTCCTTAATCAGTGGGAACAATTCCCAAGGGGTATTTACCGTAACTTTAAATTCTAAATCATACAAATCGCCAATCATACCCTGATTTATTATGTATCGTGCTGCACTGACAAAAGAGGCAAAACGCAACTGAAAGTTGATTGCTGCGACTAATTTTTTTCTTTCACAAACTGCTACAATTTCTTTGGCCTGGGCCAAATCATTTCCCATAGGTTTTTGAATCAGCACTGCAGCACCATCTGGAAGCTGTTCTAATATTTCTATATATTGATCAGGTAATACGGTAATGTCGTACACTGCGTTCGATGGCGCAATTTTTACAGCTTCGGCTACATTTTCAAAAACATTCGGAATGCCAAATTGTTCTGCCATATCCTGTGCTTTCGAGAGCGTTCTGTTGGTAATACCAAAAACACTCATGCCAGCCATTTTATAAGCTGGAAGATGAGCATCTTTTACTATACCGCTTGCGCCAATAATAATAATCGGTTGCTTTGTTTCTGGCAATAAGGGTTTATATGGAATATTCATAATTATATAATTTGCAGAATAAGATTCTGTGTTTCTTCTAATAATTTTTCGGATGGAATGTTGCTTTCTAATGATTTTAAAACCATCTTGTCAATAAGCTCGGCTACTTTTGGCCAAACCGGAGTTTGAGGAAGTGTCAAAGCATTTTCATGCAATGTTTCCAGTTTATGATAAAACGGAATCATTTTATTTATTTCAACATCATTCCAGGTTGATTTTCTGCACCCGATTCCACCTTCATTAGTTAGCAATTTATCGCTTTCCGGCGTAGTGGCAAATCGCAGAAAATCGTACGCCAGTTTTTGATGTTTGCTTCCTGTGCCAATGGTGTATAGCCAATATACATTCAACGAAGCCGTTTTATGGTTTTCGTTATGCGGTAATTCCGTGATATCTACTTTTCCTTTTATTTTCGATTCTTCAATCACTTCGCACATCGAGGCAAATCCAAACCAGTTGATTGCCATTGCCGCTTCTCCTTTGGCAAAAGCTATACCGGCTTCAACAGAACCAAAATTTTTTGATTGCGGATGAATGGCTTTTTTATTGTTGGATATTGTTCTGTAAAAATCCAAAGCATCAATCGCCGCTTTGTGGTTAATATCGATTTGATTTTGAGGGCTCAATAAAGAACCGCCTCTTGTCCATAACTGTAGACAGAAATCAAAAACCATGTTATGACCGTCAGGATAATGCGCAAAAACAGAACCGTATAAATTTTGCTCAGGGCGGTTGAAAAATTCTGCAATTTGAGTAAATTGTTCCCAGGTTTTGGGAGGAAGTAATTCGTATCCAAATTCCTTTTTGAAATTTTCTTTTTCAATCGGATTTTCAAATAAATCTTTTCTATAAATCAGACATTCCGGGCCATCATGAAAAGGGAGCCCGTAAGTCCCGTTATTAATCTGCTGTAAATTCAATAAAGACTGATGCCAGCCTTCAGGATAATTTTGAGGAGGATTGTCAGAAATTAATGAAGTCAAATCCAGAACCGCTTTTTCATTCGCAGCATCAAAAATCCAGTCGGTATTGATGTGAGCAATATCCCAGTTTCCGTTTATTAAACCTTTATTGGTAATGGTTTCTTCGTATAAATCGTGCAGTTCCAGCGGAATCATTTCTGCTTCAATGGTAATCTTGTTTTTCAGGCAGAACAAATCCCACAGCTTTTGCAATGTACTTTCAAAAGGATCAAATTTCCGGACAGCGATTCTTAACTTTTCCATTATTAGGCTATAAATTCTTTAATAATTCGTTCGTTGTCCTGTCCTAATTTTGGAGAACCTTTACCTGATGTAAAAATTTCTCCGTCAATTCTAATAGGACATCGGGTTGTTTTATAAGTGTAGCTGTCCAGCATTTCAACTCGTTGCACGAAATTCAGAACCTGAAAACCCTCTTCTGCAAAAAGCTGTTTATAGTTCAGGACTTTGGCACACCAAATATCAGCGGGCTCCAAAATATCCAGCCAGTGTTGCGTTTCCTGAGTCTGCAAATGAGTTGCCAGAATGTTTTTGATTTCATCCCTCAATTCAAATTTATTTTCAGGAAATTGCAATAATTCATCACATTTTAAAAGCGAAGCCAAAACCGGAATCGATCCCATAGCCAGGGCTAAGTAGCCATTTTGAGTTTTGTAAATTCCGTAAGGTGCACCCAAATAAGCATGAGCATTATTGGATTTTGTTCGAACAGGTAATTCACCTCCGTCATTAAAAAACGTGGTAATCGTTTCAAACTGAAAATCAAAAGCCGATTCCAGCATACTTACCTGAACTTTGGCTCCGATATTATGGGTTACTTTTCTATATAAAGCAGCTAAAATTCCTTGTGCCAAATGTGCTCCCGCCAACATGTCTACAATCGATAATCCCATCGGAACCGGACCATCTTCCTGATTTCCACTTAACCAGGTTAAGGCTGTCAGTGATTGTAGTAATAAATCCTGTCCGGGTAAATCTTTTAGTCTGGATTTTGTACCGTAGCCTGAAATTTCAGCATAGACAATATTCGGATTGATTTCTTTTACTTCGTCATAACTCAAACCTACACGTTCCATTACGCCGGGTCTGAAATTGTGCATGACCACATCGGCCTTAGCCAGCATTTTTTTTAGCTTTTCGAGTTCATTCGGATCTTTAAAATCGATAGCGAATGATTCTTTGTTTCTGTTGATGGTATGAAATACAGAGGATTCTCCATTCATAATCAAATCAGACGTATATAAGGTTCGGCAGATATCTCCAGTTCCAGGTTTCTCAATTTTTATCACACGGGCACCCAGATCTGCCAATCGCAGACTAGCTGAAGGCCCGGAAAGAAACTGGCTAAAATCTACTATTAAATAATCTTCTAATGGTTTCATTCTGCTAGTTTAAAAATTGTTCGTTTATTGTTAAATTGTCTTCACCAACTTTAGGCGCTGCTTTAGTACTTGTTAAAATCTCACCATCCAGTTGAATTGGGCTTCTGGTTGTAACCAATTTTTTGCCTGCCGAATTTTCTACCGTTTGTTTCAATTGCAGTTCATTCACAAAGGATTGGCTGTCTAATTCCTGGTAATTAAGTACTTTGCCACACCAAACTCCTTGTTTTTGAAGTAATTCAATCCAATAATCTGCTTTTTGAGTCAATAATTTTTCGGCTAATAATTCTCTGATTTCATCTCTTTGCGAAAACCATTTGTGTTTATCAGTGTAATTTTGGAAATCGATTTCCAAAATACTTCCAATAAAAAGCAAATCGCCCATTGCTAAAGAAATGTAACCGTCCTGAGTTTGGTAAATACCATAAGGGGCACTCAGAAAAGCATGAGCGCTTCCTTTTACATTACTTCTTTGAGGCTGTTGTCCGCCGTCATTTAAATAGGAAGTTATTGCTTCAAACTGAACATCCAAAACCGATTCGAGTAAACTTACTTCTACCAAAACCCCTTTTCCTGTTTTGGCTCTTTTCAATAATGCAACCAAAATTCCCTGTACAAAATGATTCCCACACATCAAATCGGCTACAGCCAGACCAAACGGAACTGGTCCCTGACTTTTTCTCCCACTCAGCCAGCTTAATCCTGAAAGTGACTGCAGTAATAAATCCTGTCCCGGTTTGTTTGCCCAGGGGCCTTTGTCTCCGTAACCTGTTATGGTTCCGTAAATTATTTTTGGATTGATATTCAAAACATCGTCAAATGTCAAACCAATTTTATCCATTACGCCCGGCCTGAAATTATGGGTCATAATATCAGCTTTGGTAATTAATTTCTTTACTAAAATTAAATCCTCAGGATTTTTAAGATCAGCTGCAAAAGATTCTTTATTTCTGTTAATGGTATGAAAAAGCAAACTGCTGTCATCCACAAAAAGATCTTTGATGCTCAATTGGCGACAGGCTTCACCTTTTACGGGACGCTCAATTTTGATGACCCTTGCTCCTAAATCAGCTAATTTTAATCCGGCAGAAGGTCCCGCCAAAAATTGGCAAAATTCCAAGACAACTAATCCTTCTAATGGTTTCATCTGTTATAAGTTTAAAGACTTTATGTAATGTGTATCCATTGCGGATAAAGCAGCTTTTTCATCACCTCCATTCATTAAATAATCACGAACCACATCTCCCGCATGATCCTGAAAATACATGTGTCCGGAATATCTTGGTCTTAAAAAAGCTCTTTCTAAAGCAGGCAATGTATTTTTGAAATAATCATGGGTTATGCCGTTAATTCGGTCATTTTTCCAGGCTTGCAAATGCCCCGGTTGTCCGCCATTATCTGAAAAAATATTTTGTTGTACCTGAGAAGACCCTGTAAATTCAGCATATTTTATTGCTTCCGGAATATGCTGACTGAAAGAAGAAACAGCCAAACCGGTTCCGCCCAAAGAACTAATCATCGGTTTGTCATTCAATTTTACCAAGTCATAAAAATGAAGTAAATTTTTGCTATAACCAGTTCTTGAATAATTAGAATAACCGTACGCAAAAGGGCAGTAAGCAATTTCATCAGTATTGACCATCGCTTCATATACCTGAATCGGGTTTCGGTTAAAATTTGCCGGATCCATTAGCTGAGCAAGTTCACGATGCATCTGCAAAGCTTTTTTTCCTGTTTCCACAGAAATTACTTTTTCCTGAGACTGAAAAGGAGTTTCACCTAAACTGCAGCAAAAAGAGTAAAAAGTCATTAGCGAATCTACCGGAATTCCTGCAAAAGCGATCAGTCCTTTTTTTGCTAAAGCCAATAAATCATCATAGGTCTGCGGAACTTTTAACTCATTTTTTTCCAAAATATCTAACCTTGCGGCTGCTACAGGAGTTGCTGCATCTATTGGTAATGCCCATAATTTATTGTGAAAGACGTAGCTTCCGTAAGACTTACCAACGGTATTAATTTCCTGATCTTTTATATATTCGGCAGGAAGATAATCTGATAAAGGTAAAATTGTTTTGGTATCGGCACCAAATCCTGTCCAGGGATGATCTATAACCAAGAGGTCAAATCTTTTAGCTAAATCTTCAATAGAAGCATCTGCAAATTCCTGTAAACTCCTTTTTTCCCAACTTATTTCTATATCAGGATTCAGCTCTGTAAAACGCTGAGCTGTGGCCACCATTGGCAATAATCCTCTGGTGTGGTTCCACGTAATCCCTTTTAGTTTTTTCATTTTGATAGTATAAATATAATAAATGTAATTTTCACATTTACAAATATAGAAATTAGATTCAATTGCTAAGATTATATGATTTATTTTTTCTCAAATAGTGCAGGCTTTTTTTATATTTTGTACAAATTACACATAAAATGTGATATTGTTTTTAATTATATCTATTTTTAAGCACTGATCCTTAAAATAAGTGTCGGGTATTCATATTAAGTTTTATATTTGTAAATGTGAAAATCACATTTATTTTCACATCAATTTCACATCAATACAATTTTTAAAGTAGCGATATGCTTAAAATTTCTTTTCTTTCCAAAATGATTGTCTTACTGATTTTTGTAACGGCAATTTCAAATGCTCAAAATACAATTCCAACGAAGCTAAAATGGTCAGAAAGAATGGCTTTAACATTAATGCAGCGTCATCCGCAATCGTATATGCTTGATGATGCTCCAATAGCACATATAAGTTATGTCCATGGTTTGGTTACCTATGCTTTTCAACAATTAGGCGAGCAAAAAAATGATGAAAAATACGCAGTTTATGTCAAACAATATGCTGATGAATTGATTGATGCCGACGGAAATATTAAAACGTATAAATACGAGTCATTTAATATCGATAATATCCCTACAGGCCGAATTTTGTTTGATATCTATGAACAGACTAAAGACAAACGATATTTAACTGCCATGCAGACTTTGCGTAAACAATTAGAAGAACAGCCTCGTACTCCAAGCGGTGGTTTTTGGCACAAAAAAATATATCCTAATCAAATGTGGCTGGATGGTTTGTATATGGGTGAACCATTTTATGCAAAATATACCGTAACGTTTGAAAACGGTGTTAAGTTAGATGATGTTGCTCATGAATTTGAATTGATTCAGCAAAAGGCAACGGATCCAAAGACAGGATTGTTATACCATGCTTGGGATGAGAGTAAACAAATGCCATGGGCAAACAAAGAAACTGGTGTTTCACCTAACTTTTGGTCCCGATCAATGGGCTGGTATGTGATGGGATTGGTAGATGTTCTGGATTATTTTCCTAAAGATCATCCAAAGCGAAAAGAACTAATTTTGTATTTAAATAATATTTCGAATGCCTTAGTGAAATTTCAGGATCCATCAGGATTATGGTATCAGGTTACGGATATGGGAACAAGAGAAGGTAATTATTTAGAAACTTCAGGTACGGCTATGTTTGCTTATGCTTTTGCGAAGGGAGCAAAAAAAGGATATTTGCCTAAAAAATTCAAAAAAATTGCTGAAAAGGCCTTTGATGGTATTACTTCAAAATTTGTTAAAGTATATCCAAATGGAGAAATTGAAATTACGAATGCCTGTGCTGTTGCTGGTTTAGGAGGAAATCCATATCGTGATGGTTCGTATGAATATTATATTAATGAAAAAAGAAAAGATAATGATCCTAAAGTAACCGGACCTTTTATTCTGGCTGCTTTAGAACTAAATAAATAATACTATAATTTAAAAATATGTTTTCATTACAAAATAAAAAAGCCGTCATAACCGGCGGAGGAAGTGGGATAGGAAGGGCTATTGCAACTTTGTTTGCGAAACAAGGAGCAGAAATTCACATTATTGATTTAACTATTGAAAGTGCTCAGGATGCAGTTGCTGATATTGAGCAATTGGGAGGAAAAGTATTTTCATATGTGTGCAATGTAGTAAATCAGAAAGAGGTAGTCGATACATTTGAAAAAATTGGAAATATCCATATTTTGATTAATAATGCCGGTATTGCACATGTGGGAAAAGTCGACACAACTTTGGAAATCGATTTCCAAAGAGTAATGGATGTAAATGTAAAAGGCGTTTACAACTGTTTGTATGCTGCAATTCCACAATTTAGATTGTCAAACGGAGGTGTTATTTTGAACATGGCCTCTATTGCATCATGGGTTGGGATTCAGGATCGTTTCGCTTATTCAACTGCTAAAGGAGCTGTAATGGCAATGACTTTATCAGTAGCCAGAGATTACATTGATGAAGGGATTCGATGCAATTCGATTTCGCCTGCGAGAGTGCATACTCCTTTTGTAGACGGATTTATCAATAAAAACTATCCGGGCAAAGAAGCTGAAATTTTTGAAAAACTGTCTAAGTCGCAGCCAATCGGACGTATGGGACAACCTGACGAAATTGCTGCACTGGCTTTGTATTTATGTAGCGATGAAGCCGGATTTATTACCGGAAGTGATTATCCTATTGATGGAGGATTTATAAAATTAAATAATTAAAAAAGAGATGCTAAGGTTCTGAGATACTAAGCTGCTAAGATTTTAGCCTTAGAAACTCAGAACCTTAGAATCTTAGTAACTTAAAAAATTAAGAAAATGAAATTAATACGTTTTGGAGCTGCCGGACAAGAAAAACCGGGTGTTATTATTGGAGAAAAAAGATATGATGTTTCTTCAATTGTTTCGGATTTTAACGAAGCTTTTTTCGAAGACAATGGTTTAGAGAAATTAAAGAAAGCTTTAGAAAGTAATCCAGCATTACCGGAAGTAGGAGCAGATGTACGTTTAGGTTCTCCGGTGGCAAGGCCTTCAAAAATAATCTGTATTGGATTAAATTATGTAGATCATTGTCATGAAACTGGCGCTCCGATTCCAACTGAACCAATTATCTTTTTCAAATCAACTACCTCTTTATGCGGTCCGAATGATGATTTGATTATTCCAAAAAACAGTGAAAAAACTGACTGGGAAATCGAGCTGGCATTTGTGGTAGGTAAAAAAGCAAGTTATGTAGAAGAAGCAGAAGCTTTGGATTATGTTGCCGGATATGCTTTATTGAATGATTACAGCGAAAGAGCTTTTCAAATCGAAATGGGCGGACAATGGGCAAAAGGAAAAGGTTGTGATACTTTCGCTCCTCTTGGACCCTTTTTGGCTACACAGGATGAAATTGTAGATGTAAATAATTTACCAATGTGGTTAACAGTTAACGGAAAGAAATTCCAAAACAGTAATACTTCTAATCTGGTTTTCAAAATACCATTTTTAGTGCATTATCTAAGTCAGTTTATGACCTTGCTTCCTGGTGATATCATCAGTACAGGAACGCCTCCGGGAGTTGGATTAGGAATCAAGCCGGATCCAATCTATATCAAACCGGGCGACGTTATTGAATTGGGTATGGATGGTCTGGGATCAAGTAAACAAGTAGCTAAAGCTTATTCTAAATAAAATGAAATATATTGTTTGCGAAAAACCGCAGGAGTTTCTAATCAAAGAAAAACCAATGCCGGAACCCAAAGAGGGAGAAGTACTTTTGAAAATTAGAAGAATTGGTGTTTGCGGAACCGATATTCATGCTTTTGGAGGAACACAGCCTTATTTTGAATATCCGAGAATTCTGGGGCATGAATTGGCTGCCGAATATATCAAAGGAAACGCCAAAGGTTTCGAGCCGGGTGATAAAGTAACATTTATTCCTTATTTCAGCTGCGGAACATGTGTGGCCTGTCGAAATGGTCTGACTAATTGTTGTGCCAATATTAAAGTCTTCGGTGTGCATATTGATGGCGGAATGGCCGAGTATGTTACGATTCCTGAACAGTATTTACTTCACGGACAAGGTTTAGATTATGATGAACTTGCTTTGGTTGAACCATTAGCGATTGCAGCTCACGGAGTAAGAAGAGCAGCAGTACAAGCAACGGATACGGTTTTGGTAATGGGAGCAGGTCCTATTGGATTAGGATTGATTCAGTTTGCGAAAATTGCGGGTGCAAAAGTAATCGTTATGGATATCAATGAGTATCGTCTTAATTTTTGCAAAGAAGCACTTCAGGCTGATGAAACTATTAATCCGTTACATGATGATGTGGCTGTAAAATTAGCAGAATTGACCAATGGCGATATGGCGAATGTAGTCATTGACGCTACCGGAAATCAAAAAGTGATGAACAGTGCTTTTAATTATATTTCGCATGGTGGAAGATTCGTATTGGTGGGACTTCAAAAAGGAGAATTGAATTTCAGTCATCCTGATTTTCATAAAAGAGAATCTACTTTAATGAGCAGCCGAAATGCGACTATCGAAGATTTTGAATATGTAATGCAATGTCTGAAAGCAGGTAAAATCGATCCGAAAAAATACATTACACACAGAGCTGATTTTTCGGAAATGATAGGTGAATTTACAAAATGGATCGACCCTAAAAACAATACTATAAAAGCAATTATAGAATTAAATTAATTCTGAAAAATATAATATTATGGATTTACATTTAAAAGGTAAAATTGTAGTCGTATCAGGTTCTGCCGGAAAAGAAGGAAGTATCGGCGAAACTATCATCAATCGATTGGCAGATGAAGGTGCTATTCCGGTTTTGGTAGACAGAAACAGCAGAGGTATTGGCTATGCAGAAGCTTTGCAGAAAAAAGGAATTGACTCTTTGTTTGTACAAACGGATGTTACCAATCCGGATGAAATGCAAAATGCAGTAAACAAAATTGTTGAAAAATACGGCAAAATTGATGTTGTTATCAATAATGTAGGTGTCAATGACGGTGCCGGATTAGATGCTACCTACGAAGAATTTATGAATTCATTAAAACTGAATGTAGTAAGTTACTTTTTATTGGTAAAATTTGCACTTCCCTACCTAAAAGAATCAAAAGGAAATATTTTGAATATTGGTTCAAAAGTAGCTTTGACAGGACAAGGCGGAACTTCAGGATATGCCGCTGCAAAAGGCGGTGTTCTTGGGCTTACGAGAGAGTGGGCTGTAGATTTGATTCAGCATGGAATTCGTTCTAATGCCATTATTATTGCTGAATGCTATACACCTGCATACGAAGACTGGATCAAAACAGTACCAGATGGCGAAGCCGTTTTGAAAAAAATAAATAAAAGCATTCCGTTTGAGTCCAGAATGACTACAACAGAAGAAATCGCAGATACGACACTTTTTATTATCTCAGATCGTTCTTCTCATACTACTGGACAGTTTGTTTTTGTAGAAGGAGGTTATGTACATTTGGACCGTGCTCTAATCAGTGATGTAAATTAATGAGTATGAGCCGAATTGACTCCCATCAGCATTTTTGGATATTTGATCTGGTTAGGGATAGCTGGATTGACGATTCGATGCAAAAGATTCAAAGGGATTTTTTACCCGAAGATTTATGGCCGTTGCTTTCCCAAAATGAATTTTCAGGCTGTGTGGCTGTTCAGGCCAGTCAGTCTGAAGAAGAAACCAATTTTTTATTGGATCTCGCTTCAAAAAATGATTTTATAAAAGGAATTGTAGGCTGGGTTGATTTGAGAAGCGAAAATATTTCAGAACGATTAAATCACTTTTCGAAATATCTAACACTCAAAGGCTTCAGGCATGTTGTGCAGGGAGAACCGGATGATTTTATGTTCGGGGAAGCTTTTCGTAACGGAATCAAGGCTTTAAAAGAATTTAATTTTACTTATGATATCCTGATTTTTCATCATCAGTTGCCGGCTGCCATAGATTTGATTAAAACTTTTCCTAATCAGCCTTTTGTAATTGATCATATTGCAAAACCGGATATAAAATCGGGTGATATTGTATCATGGAAAAAAGGAATTGAGGAGATTTCAAAATTCGAAAATGTAAAATGCAAAATTTCCGGAATGGTGACGGAAGCTGATTGGAATAATTGGAAACCATCCGATTTAAAACCGTATCTGGATGTAATTTTTGAAAACTTCTCTGCAGATAAATTAATGTTCGGATCCGACTGGCCGGTTTGCAATGTAGCTTCCGACTATAACGAACTGGTAAAAACATTAGAAGATTATATGTCTCAGCTTTCAATAGAGGATCAGAATAAAATCTGGTCTGAAAATGCGAAATCATTTTATAAGTTGAATGACTAAAATATTAATTTCAGTTAATAAAAAAAGCGTGAATTTCTACAATTCACGCTTTTTTTATATTTAGTTTGGGCTTTTATTATTTCAAAACATCAGTTTCAGGAGTCCATTTTTTCTGCCACTCCGGATATTTTTTCAATGCTTTTTCAGGGTTATAAGTATACCATGCATAACCGCTTCTGCGTTCACGGCTAACTTCTGCCAATGAATACAAGTATACACTGTCTCTGTCACAAAACAAAGGTTTTCCTGTTCCTAATTCGTAATAGCGTGTCCAAATTGGCGGTGCTGTCGAATCGGTTACAACACGACGATCATCTTTAACTTTCTTGAATTTCGAATCAAATTCCGGAGCTTCAAAAGTTTCTACTCTGGTATTGTATATTTTAGAATCCTCAAACCATCTAACCGCACTTTGTACCGATCTGATAATTTGTTCGTTCGGATTTTCAATTTTCATTAAAAATAAGACAATATCAACACTTTCTGCATTACTCACACTTGGCGGTTCAAACTTTCTCGCCCATACAGGAAGCAATGTTACCTCGTCATGTTGCTGACACCAGGCACTCAGTTTTCCATGGTCAGAAATTTGTGTTTTTAAAATGCAGTCAATTCCTTTTTCATAAGCTGTATTTACTTTGTTTTTTGTTTCAGCATCTATAAAACTAAAATTAGGATCGTTCTGTACTATTTTATCCAGCAAATTCATAATCCCCATATAGGCGCCGTCATTAAAAGTAATATGACGGCTATATCCTTTTTCCAGTGGATAATATTGCGGCCATCCACCGTTAGGATATTGGGCTTCCAAAATAAAATCGATACCTTTCAGACAGGCTGTTTTGTATTTTTCTATTTTAGTCAGAGTGTAAACCTGCGCCAGATAATAGACATGAGTATAAGTGGTGCCGTTGTCAAAAGTGGTATGTAAAACAGATCTTGAACCTACAATATCATTTATCTGCTCAGGCGTCAAAATAGCACGCATGTCATAATTTTTTGGCCATCCGCCATTATCGCGCTGAAAATAGATGATGTTATCCGCAATTTTGGTGTATTCGGATTCTTCATATTTCGGCTGATTCGGAATCGGATTTACAATATTGTTTTTATCAGCAATACCATACCAGTGATTCATACTGTCGCTAAATGGTTTTGTACTGATTACTGTCGTCTTTTTCTCTTTTTCAGATTGAGCGACTGAATAAAGAAATGAAAAAGAGGTGAGTAGGATTCCAAATAATAAGCTATTATTTTTGGACAGACTTTGTGATGTTTTCATAGTAATTTGATGAACTTCAGTTGTGCTTAGTTTAAACTTAGACACAACTGAAACTTAAAGGTTTAATTAACTATAGTTTTACCGCAGATTTTGGAACAGTTTCTCCTATAACCGTTTTTTTGGCAAAATCGGAATTGGCTGAAGGAACAAATTCTACATTCTCAGTAGCTTCTCCATTAATAGTAATGGCGTTAGATGAAGTAGAGTTGAATTCAATATCCTTGAATGACATGTTTTTACCGTTATAAATATCAATTACATTCGGTTTCTCAATATCAAGTTTTGCATTGTGAATTTTGATTCCGTTAGCATCCACAATGGTAAAGCCTTTTTCTGCTTTAGCAATTAAATTAGAGATTTCTATATTTTCAAGGTTCATTTCAGGTAGTCCTTGTAAAAATACTGCCTGTTGCGCACCTTTGATCGTTACATTTTTTATCGAAATGTTTTTGAACTGAGGCGTTTTTTCATCGACAGGCATCTTTTGATTAACAATTTTATCACCGCCTTCTTCCAAAGTTTCTGCGATGGATTTTCCTCCATAATAAAGGTTGAATGAAATCGCTTGTGACGGAATATCGGTCATGAAAATATCAGAAATAAAAATATTTTCAACAACGCCTCCGCGTCCACGGTTACTTTTAAAACGCAATCCAACATCAGTTCCCATAAAAGTACAATTTGAAACGTGCATGTTTTTTACTCCGCCCGACATTTCACTTCCCACAGTAACACCACCATGACCATGATACACGATATTGTTTTTTATGATAATATTTTCACAAGGCACACCTCTGTCACGCCCGTCTTTATCTTTTCCTGATTTAACACAAATTGCGTCATCACCTACATCAAAACTTGAATTTTCAACAATCACATTTTTGCAGGATTCAACGTCAAGACCATCTCCGTTTTGTGAAAACCAAGGATTACGAACCGTTATATTTCGAACAATCAAATCTTCAATCATTAAAGGATGAATATTCCATGCTGGTGAATTTTGAAATACAGGTCCGTCAAATAATACTCTTTTGCTGTTTTGAATACTCACCAATACCGGACGAAGGAAATCATGAATGGCTTCAAACTCTTCTTTAGTTTTTAAATCCAAACGTACATTCTGATCCGCTCCAACTGAAGCTTTCATGAATGTTTCTGATGGATACCAGCTCGTTTTACTTTCGTTAAGCACTCCGCCTGAAGAAACAAAATCTTTCCATTGGCTTTCTGTTAGTTTACTTTTTTTAACTTGTCTCCAAACTTCGCCTGAACCATCCCAGACACCATTTCCTGTAAAGGCAACGTCCTCAAGGTTTTTTCCGTAGAGTGGAGAGATACAACGCCAGGTGTTTAAACCTTCAAAGCTGGTTTCAATGATTGGGTATAAACTTTTATCAGGAGAAAATTTGATTAAAGCTCCGGTTTGTGCATGTAATTCGATTTTGCTTTTTAATATGATTGGACCAGTTAACCAGATTCCCGGAGGAATAATAAGTTTTCCGCCCCCTTTTTTTGAAAGCGCATTAATCGCATCTTCAAAAGCTTTTGTATTTAAAACATATCCTCCGTTGACAGCACCAAAATCTTTTAAGTTGACAGTGTTTTTTGGAATTTTTGGTTCATTGACCTTTGCCATTTTAAATTCAATGTTATCGTAGGTACCATTGGATTTTAACTTTTGGGCTACCGCATTTCCTGAACAGCTTATGGTTAGAACCGCCATAAGCATAAGGAAAAAATGTGTTGGATTAGTTTTCATTCGTATTGAATTAGTTAAAGTTTGATTTTTTTAATTACCAAAATAATAGGATATGTCTATCTTAGTAAAACTTTTTTTATAAATAGTAGAATAAGTTCCCTAAAAAAACGAAAATACAATAATGTAATCGATTGCACAAATTTAATAAAATTTTTACAATATATTTAATAGGTGGAATAGTAATCTGATTGTCCGCAAAGCAAAATTTGAATCTTTTTTACTTATTATTTAATGCATATTGATTATACGTATTTAAAGAATGCAGGAGGGAGCAGGACACTTATATTTTTATGTTCTATTAAATTGTACCCATTATTTGGTAAAAGTGTAAAAAACACATTTATTTATGAGTCTAATACAGTCAAGAAATAAAAACCTTTGCGGCTTTACCTAAAAAAGAAAAAAATGCGTTTAAATATTTTTACTAAAGTTCTAATTATTTTTTTAATAACAATTTGCACATTCTCATTGCATGCTGCTGAAATCTGGGTTTCTCCTCAAGGAAAAGATACTAATGAAGGAACAAAATCGAATCCTTTGGCAACAGTTCAGATGGCGGTGCGAAAAGCCAGAGAACTACGCCGTCTGAAAGATCCATCCATCAAAGACGGAATCCGTATAATTGTCATGAACGGAACGTATTATTTAAACGAACCTTTATTTATAAGACCTGAAGATTCCGGAACAGTAGACAGCCCGACAACTATTCAAGCGAATGCCAATGCCAAACCAATATTAAGCGGAGGTGTCGAAATTAAAAACTGGAAAAAATCTACACTTGCTGTAAACGGCTTAAAAGCCGGAACAATTTGGGAAGCCAATGCTCCTCAGCAGGCAGGTGAAATTATCAATTACCGACAATTATGGGTAAACGGAAAAAAAGCCGTTAGAGCGAAAAGTACTTCTGGAAACCAAATGGACAGAATTTTGTCCTGGGATGCAGCAACAGAAACCTGCTGGATTCCATTCAAAAATAAATCCCTTAAGTTTGAACCGGGAATGGAAATGTTCATCGTACAATGGTGGGCGATTGCCAATCTTCGAATCAAAAATATCGAAATCAAAAAAGACAGCGCGAGACTTTCATTCGAACAGCCTGAAAGCCGAATCCAGAGCGAACACCCTTGGCCGGCTCCGTGGATTTCTAAAAATAACGGAAATTCGGCTTTCTATCTCAGCAACGGAATCACGATGCTGAACGAACCGGGAGAATGGTTTTTAGACAGAAAAAAGGCGAAAATCTATTACATTCCAAGAAAAGGCGAAGATTTGGCTTCTGCTAAAGTGACTGCGCCGGTTTTGGAAAATTTGGTAAAAATTGAAGGTACTTTAGATACTCCGGTACATCATTTTAATTTTAAAGGAATTTCATTCCAATACAGCAACTGGCTTCATCCCTCACAACAGGGTCATGTGCCTTTGCAGGCGGGAATGTATTTATTGGATGCCTATAAATTAAAAACTCCGGGAACTCCAAATCAGGCGAGTTTAGAAAATCAGGGCTGGGTGGGAAGACCAAGAGCGGCTGTTGAGGTAAATTATGCTAATAATACACTTTTCGAATCTTGTAGTTTTGAACATTTGTCATCTACAGGTTTGGATTTGCACAGAGGAACGAATCATAATATTGTGAAAGGAAATTTATTCAAAGACATTGGCGGAAACGGAATCAATCTGGGTGTTTTCTCTGAAGAATCTTTTGAAGCGCATTTACCTTATACCGTAAAAGATGATAGAGTAGTTTGTTCAGATGAATTGATTACCGATAATTTAATTACCAACGTAGCCAACGAAGACTGGGGATGTTTGGGAATTGCAGCAGGTTTTATAAAGAATCTGACGATTGAACACAACGAAATTTCAGATGTGGCGTATAGCGGAATTTCGATGGGCTGGGGCTGGACGCACACCGAAAACGTGATGCGAAACAATAAAATTCAGCGAAATAAAATTCATCATTACGCCAAACATTTACACGATGTAGCCGGAATTTATACGCTTTCATCACAGCCTGAAAGCAGCATAGAAGAAAACTATATTGATAAAGTGTACAACAGTCCGTATGCACACGATCCGTTTTTGTGGCTGTATTTGTATACCGATGAAGGAAGTCAGGGCTTTACGATTAAAAACAACTGGATTCCGATTCAGAAAATATTGAAAAACAACAATGGTCCGAAGGGCAATATCTGGCAGGATAATTATGCTTTTGTTGATCCAAAAATCAAAGAAAGTGCTGGAATTCGTGCGCCATACAACGACCTATTAGCGAAAGAAGTTGTTGTTGACGAAGCCTGGGGATTACAGGAAATGCCTAAATCGGTAGCGATTGAAGTAATCGGAAAAGATCTGGATATCGAAAAAATCAAATCGACGATAAAAGGTTTCCGAATTGTTGGCGAAGAATTGTACCAATGGGAAAATCATCTGGTTATTTACGGATTGATGAATCAGCCGGAAAGAACGAAACGAAAACTGGCTCTGGCTTTTCCTAAACTGGAAATTAAAATTTACGAGAACCCGGTTTATGATTTTCAGAATTTCCAAAGATGTAAAGATGCCAAAGTAGTTTCTGAATGGGAGAATATCGTTTTGACTGCGAATTTGGTAGAGGACGAAAAACTGCAAAAGGAGTACGTAGATTATCACACAACCCAATTCGAAAAATGGCCTGAAATCGCAAAAGGTTTCTGTAATGCCGATTTTCAGCAATTGCAGGTTTTCAAAAACGGAAGACAATTGATCCTGGTGATTAGTATTCCAAAAGGAGAAAGTTTAGATAAACTGAATCCAAAAACCACCGAAAACAATCCGCGAGTAGACGATTGGAACACCTTAATGAAAAAATACCAAACTGGAATCGAAGGCGCAAAACCTAATGAAACCTGGATATTTTTGAAGAAGATTTAGAAAGAGAAAATAGAGAATGTAGTGATCTTAAACACTCACTTCTCGATTAGCAAGTTCATTGCGAGGAACGAAGCAAACTCACTATGTTGCTCACATTTATTACTCTCGTAATGTGATTGCTTCGTTCCTCGCAATGATTTAATAAATATCGTTAATAAATAATATTACAAATGTTAAAAATAGCCATTTTAGGACTTGGAGAAGGTCGAAGTACCATGTCGGCCGCTTTGTCGAGCTCAAAATTAGAGCTGGTAAAAGTATGTGACAGAAATGAGGAATTGTGCCAGCAAAGAGCAAAGGAATTTGATTTCCATTCCTACACTACCAACTATGATGATTTATTAAAAGATGATTCCATCGACATCATCGCCATTTATACGCCCGATCATTTACACGCAGACCACGTTAAACAAGCTTTACTGCACGGAAAGCACGTCGTGTGTACTAAACCGTTTATCGATGATCTTTCGGATGCCAAAGAACTATTGGAACTAAGCAAAACAACCGGTAAAAAGGTTTTCATCGGACAAAGTTCAAGATTCTTCGAACCGGCCAAAAGACAAAGAGCCGATTATGAAGCCGGATTAATAGGCGATTTAATTACAATCGAAGCGCAATATCACGCCGATCACAGATGGTTTTTGAAAAAAGAATGGTCGCTTTTACAGTCTTTCAAATGGTTATACGGAGGTTTGAGCCATCCGGTAGATTTCATTCGTTGGTATCTCCCAAACATTCAGGAAGTAATGGGTTACGGAATGATCAGCAGTAATGGAGCAGTTGCAGGTTTGAAAAACGAAGATACGATGCATTTTATCTTCAAAGCGACAGACGGCAGAATTGCGCGTGTAAGCGGAGTCTATACTTCACCAACACAGCCGGCACAGCGCGATAGCGGAATGAGTACGATTTTAAGAGCAACAGAAGGAGCCAGTCAGGCCGATTATCACGAATTGCGTTATGCTGTTACAGATAAAACCGGTGAAGAAAAAGTAATCACCTGGGGCGACAGCACTATAAAATACTATTTCCGTTTTGAAGGTCAAAGTCATCACGGTGGAGAATATCAGAACTATCTGGAATATTTTGTGGATAGTATCGAGCAGAATTTTGAAGCCTATCCAAATATGGAAGAAGGTATCGGAACAGTGGCGTTGCTTCAGGCAATGGATCAGTCTTTACAAACCGGAATGCCAGTAAAAATTGCTGATGTTCTTAACGAATACGGACTATGAACAGCATCTACGATAAGTTAACGGCCTTAGATTTTATGATTGTTGCGGCCTATCTGGTGATTTTATTGGTCATTGGGTATGTGGTGAGCGTGAAGCAGAGTAAGAAGAACGAAACGCTTTTTATGGCGGGAAATTCCCTGAACTGGTACAATATCGGATTCAATATGTGGGGGACCAATGTGGGGCCATCGTCGTTATTGGCTTTTGCGAGTATTGGTTATGCAACCGGAATTGTAGCCGGAAATTTCGAATGGTATGCTTTTGTGTTTTTATTGCTTTTGGCGATCGTTTTTGCACCAAGATATATTGCCAGTAAAGTCAGCACGATGCCCGAATATATGGGGAAACGCTATGGCGACAGTACTCAGACAATTTTGGCCTGGTATGCTATGGTGAAAATTTTGGTAAGCTGGCTGTCACTGGGATTGTTTAGCGGAGGCATTTTGGTACGCCAAATTTTAGGCATTCCGATGTGGCAGAGTGTTACCGTTTTAGTGATTTTCTCCGGAATTTTTACGTATGCCGGAGGATTGAAAGCTATTGCCAAAGTGAATGTTTTTCAAATGATTTTATTGATTGTCGTTTCACTAACCTTATCGTATTTAGGGTTACAGAAAGTAGGCGGCATCGAAGCTTTGATTGCCAAAACACCTTCTAATTTCTGGAATTTAGTACAACCTGCAGACGATGCGAATTATCCGTGGCCTGCTATTTTATTGGGATATCCTGTGGCGGCAGTTGCCTTCTTTTGTACCGACCAATCGATGGTGCAGAGTGTTTTGGGGGCTAAAAATCTGGAGCAGGGACAATTGGGAGTAAACTTTATTGGCTGGCTCAAAGTAATGGCTTTGCCGTTGTTTATTTTACCGGGAATCCTGTGTTCGGTTTTGTTTCCTGAATTGGAAAAAAACTCGGATTTGGCTTATATGACCATGGTGACGAATTTATTCCCAAGCGGAATGAACGGTCTGGTAATTTGTGTTATGATTGCCGTTTTGGTAGGAACTATTGGTTCCTCATTGAATGCCTTAAGCACCGTTTTTACGAATGATATTTATGTAAAGAAAATGAATCCGACAGCTTCTATCAAAGAACAGATTAAAATCGGAAGATTGACGATTGGAGCAGGTTGTCTGTTCGCCATTCTGATAGCCATTGCGATTGACAATATCAAAGGGCAGAATTTATTCAACATCTTTCAGGCTGTTTTAGGTTTCCTTGCGCCATCATTATCGGTTGTTTTCTTATTGAGTGTTTTCTGGAAACGCACCACAAAAAAAGCCGTTAACGCTACTTTGTCCTGGGGTTCAGCCTTTAGTTTATTTGTTGGGGTTTTATATCTATGGATTTTTCCGGCAGATAAATACCCGGTTTGGCCACACTTTTTATTGATTTCGTTTTACATTTTTGCTGTGCTTTTAATTGCGGCAGTGCTAATTTCATTAACCGATAAAAATCCTGAGGTTAATTTTTCAGATGAAAGGGATATTCCTAAAGCGAGTAAAAAGGTGAAACTTTTGTTTGGCTTTTTGGGATTGACGATTTTGGTTTTGTATTTGGTTTTTAATGGGAATTAAGTAGGTTTTAAATATATAATAATGAAGACGCTTTCTTTTTTAAGGGAGCGTTTTTTAAATGTTTGAAGTAAAGAAATATAAAAATGATTTTAATCCATTATATTTGAAAATGAATAAACAAGAAAAACCATCATAAATTTAAAATAATATGAATAATTCAGAAACATGGAAGAAATTACTATCTCCAAATAGAATTAAGGATGCAAAAAAGAATAAACAAACTGCTGAAGGTGGAAGCCATGATATGCGAAATCCATTTGAGCGAGATTCTGACAGGATTATTTATTCTTATCCATTTAGAAGGCTTCAAGATAAAACCCAAGTAATACCTCTACCTATAATTGATTTTGTACATACAAGGTTAACTCATAGTTTAGAAGTGGCTACAGTAGGTAGAAGCTTAGGTAGGATAGTTGAAACTTTCTTGTTAAAAGAAAAGGATATTACAAGTGATCAGATTGGACATATACCAAGTATAATTCATGCGGCTTGTTTAGCACATGATATTGGAAACCCACCATTTGGGCACTCGGGAGAAGATTCAATTTCTGATTATTTTAGAAATGATAAAGGATTTGATTATATTGAAGAATATTTTCATAAAGATGATGAATTTTATAATTCAAAAATTAATGATTTACAATGTTATGAAGGAAATGCATTGGGATTTAATTTGTTAACTAAATATGAAGATGTTGGTTTGAATTTGACTTGCGCTACTTTGGCAACTTTTACAAAGTATCCAAGATTATCATATATAAATGGTGATTCGAATAAAGATAATAGGTGGAATAATGATAGAGTAAGTCAAAAAAAATATGGTTTTTTTGTTACCGAATTGGAAGAATTTAAAATTGTAGCTGAAGAAACAGGAATGATCCCATTAAAATTAGGAAATGGAGATTTTTCCTGGTGCAGACATCCTTTGTCTTTTTTATTAGAAGCTGCTGATGATATTTGCTATAGAATAATTGATTTAGAAGATGGTTTTCGTATAAAGAAAATACCATTTGTAGAATGTGAAAAGGATCTTATGCCTATAGCAGAATTAGATAATAATTTCAAATTAGATAAATATAACTTGCTGACCACCGAAAATAGAAAGTTTTCATATTTAAGAGCATTAACTATAAATGTTTTAATTAATAAATGTAGTGATGTTTTTCAAGATAAATATCCGGAAATCCTTTCTGGAGATTTTGATAAAGATTTAATAAAATGTATTGATAATGTAGCTATACAAGCTTCAATAAGTGGAATCAAAAATACTGTTAAAAAATATATCTATATTTCTTCAGACGTGTTAACATTAGAAGCTGCAGGATATGACGTCTTAGGCGGTCTATTAAGTGAATTTATTGAAGCTTCAAATTTTTGCCTGAGCTGTTCTGAACCATATTTAAGTAAAAAGGCAAGTAAATATTATGATTTATTACCAGATGAGTATAAATCTAAAAATGATGATTATTATATTCGCTATCAAAAAATTGCCAACTATGTGGCAGGTATGACTGACTCTTACGCATTAAATTTATTCCAAAAAGTAAAAGGAATAAAATTATAATGTTCATTTCAAAAATATCTTTAGGAAAACACATAGTTTTAAAACAAATTCTATGTGTTTTTAAATTAATGGAAAGTTCTTTCCAAGACAATCCAAAAGTTATACACAACCCAATTCAAAATCTTCTTCAATAATTTTCAAAATCAAATTCAATTTCACCAAAACCATTGAATTAATTCAATATTTTTATAAAAAACCATAAGTACCTTGTGCTGTTCAAACTAACACAAAACTTATGAAAAAAATCTACTATTTCATGCTGTCCCTTTTAGTATCGGGATCAGTTTCAGCAGCAACTTATTATGTAACACCAACCGGAAGTGCTTCTAATTCGGGTTCGAGTTTCTCTAACGCCATGAATTTTAAAACCGCTGTTGGCAAAGCTGTTGCCGGAGATGTTATTTTATTACAGGCCGGAACGTATACCATTGCGTATACTGCGGGTGCCAAAAACACTATTTCGTTTACAAAATCGGGAACTTCTTCAAGTCCTATTAAGGTAGAATGTGTAAACAACGGAAGAGCCGTAATAGATTTTTCGTTTCCGGATCAGGAATGGGTACAGGATTCGTATGGTTTTAGCATTACAGGTTCTTATTGGAGTTTCAAAGGAATTGCCATTACCAGAGCAGGTTATCAGGGTGCTTATGTAACAGGTTCTAATACTACTTTTGAAAATTGTGCTTTTTACAACAATCGAAATACCGGTCTGGAAATTAACAAAGGAGGTTCGAATACAACGGTAAAAAACTGCGATGCGTACAGAAATTATGATCCCAAAAAGAAGGGAAGCATGGCTGATGGTTTTGGCCCAAAACAAGAACAGGGACCCGGAAATAAATTCATCAACTGCCGTGCCTGGGAAAATTCAGATGATGGATACGACTGTTTTGACAGTACCCAAAAAGTAACTTTCGAAAACTGCTGGGCGATCAGAAACGGAGTTGATGTTTGGAATTATGGAGGCTTTACCGGAAACGGAAATGGTTTTAAAGTAGGTGGAAATTCTGTTCCGGCAGACAATGTACTGACCAAATGTGTTGCAATAGGACATCCCAAAAAAGGATTCGATCAGAACAACAATACCGGAAGCATAACACTATATAATTGTACAGGATTCGGAAACAACATCAACTTTGGTTTTGGAAATCCGGTGCAGTCGGGAAAGAAACATATTTTCAAAAATAATATTTCATTATCCGGAACAATTTCTATTTCAAACGCTACACAGCAAAACAACTCGTGGAATCTAAGTGTCACTGTAAATACCTCCGATTTTACAAGTACCAGTACTTCACTTGCCATCGGAGCCCGACAGTCAAATGGTGATCTTCCGACTAACTTGCCTTTCAAATTAGTTCAGGGAAGCGATTTGATTGACAAAGGAACTAATGTTGGTCTTTCGTATTCCGGCAGTAATCCTGATTTAGGTTATTCCGAAAGTAACTTTACAACTGCTAAAAAAATAAATTCAGATCTAAATGTGGAAACAATAGAAGATGTTAATTCTGATTTCACATTTAATTATTATCCAAATCCGGTAAAAAACATCCTGACAATAGAATTAGACAACGAAATGGCAAAAGGCACTTTAATTGAGCTGTTTGATTTGTCCGGTAAATTGATTGTTACTAAAACTGTGAATAGGCAAACAGAAAACTTAAGTTTAGAAAATCTTCCATCTGGAGCTTATATTTTGACTTTAACAACTAATGGAAATAAAATTAGTAAACGTATTATTAAAGATTAAAGGGGTACAATTTTAGTGTTTCACTTTGAAAATTAGATACAAAAAAACAGATAGTTTTCAGTTAGAGAACTATCTGTTTTTTTATGAAATACTGTAAGATTGTTTGCAAAACTTGCTTTAAATGCCAAAAAAGAAACCTTTGCGACTTCGCGACTTTGCGAGATTAAAAAATTAGGCCTTTTTTCTTGCCTCAATATTCGGCAGAAACCCAGTGATAACTCCTATCAACGGCAGAAACGCACAAATCTTAAAAACATATTCGATACTGGTGGTATCGGCAATTTTTCCTAAAACAGCAGAACCCAAACCGCCCATTCCAAAAGCAAATCCGAAGAAAAGACCAGCTACCAGCCCCACTTTCCCCGGCATTAATTCTGTTGCGTAAACTAAAATCGCAGAGAAAGCAGACGAAAGTATCAGACCAATAATTACAGATAAAATTCCAACCCAGAATAGAGAAACGTAAGGCAGCATCATCGTAAAAGGAGCAACACCCAGAATCGAAACCCAGATTACATATTTTCTTCCAAAGCGATCACCAATTGGTCCGCCAATCAAAGTTCCGGCAGCGACTGCACCCGAAAATAAAAATAAATAAACCTGAGACTGCTGAATCGAAATATGAAATTTATCAATCAAAAAGAACGTATAATAACTCGTAATACTGGCCATGTAGAAATATTTGGAGAAAATCAAAACCAACAAAATAATCAGGGAAACGATTACTCTGTTTTTAGACAAATGATGCGTTTCAATTTTATGCGCTGCTTTATTGGCATTTCTTAAAGCCAGATGTTCCGTGTACCAAAGTGCAATTTTATATAAAGCAAGAATTCCGATCAGGGCAATAAGACAAAACCAAGCAATATAATGCTGGCCATGCGGAATCACTATAAAAGCCGCTAACAAAGGTCCGATGGCACTTCCGGCATTTCCGCCTAACTGAAAGATAGACTGCGCCAGCCCTTTTTTACCGCCCGAAGCCAGATGGGCTACTCTGGAAGATTCAGGGTGAAAAATAGAAGAGCCGATTCCAATTAAGCTCACAGACAATAAAAGGTAAGTAAAACTCGAAGCAATCGAAACAAGAAATAACCCGGTCATGGTAAAACACATTCCGATAATTAACGAATAAGGTTTTGATTTTTTGTCGGTATACATGCCCACAAATGGCTGTAGAATAGAAGCAACAATCTGATAGGTAAAAGTGATAATTCCGATTTGGGAGAAACTTAAATTGAAATTGTCTTTCAGCAACGGATAAATTGACGGGACCACCGCCTGCAAAAGATCATTGATCAAATGCGAAAAACTGATGATGAATAAGATTGAATACGTCGTTTTTTTAATTATTTCAGGATTGGCTTTAATGGTTTCCATGAGTTGTTTTTTAGGTTACGACAGATTTTAAAAATGACATCTGTAATTATTTTACAAAGGTGAAAAGAAATAACAATGTCTTAATTACTATATTTGGACAATGAATAACGATGTTCGGACATATAAAGTAGTCGATTTTGGATTTCAAATAAATCCTGAATTACCCGTTGTCGGTTATACCGAAGTGGTAAACGATGCTGTTTGCGTTTCGCATTCGCACCCGCGGGCACAACTTATTTACGCAACAAGCGGCGTGATGAATGTTGTGGTCGACAATCAGATTTGGGTGGTTAATCCGTTGCAGGGACTTTGGATTCCTGGTGGTTTGGAGCATCAGGTTACATTTCAGAAAGATGTCAATTTGTACAGCATTTTTATTGACCCATCGTTTACGGACGGACTCCCAACTTCTAGCTTTTCTTTTGATATTTCGATATTCCTGAAACAATTGCTTTTTAAAATCATTTCTTTTGGAACTGAAGGGAATCTTACACCTGCAAAAAGAAGAATTATTGACGTGTTTTTAGATGAACTAACCTTAATTGAACCGAGCGCTACTTTCCTGCCTACAACGAATCATGAGAGACTGCAAAAAGTAGTAGAGCTTCTGCTCAACGATGTGGCCAGTAAAAACACAATCGACCATTATGCAGAAATTTCTTTTATGAGCAGCAGAACCTTATCCCGATTATTCATTAAAGAACTCGGAATGAATTTCAGCGACTGGCGCACCCGCTTAAAATTACTCGAAGCCATAAAGCGACTGGGCGAAAAACAATCTATAAAAGAAATCGCACTCGATTTGGGTTATGAAACTGCCAGTGCGTTTATTTATATGTTCAAAAAACACTTGGGTACGACACCTGCTAATTATATTTTGGAAGATCAGAAATTATGATATTGCTGAAATTAAGATAATAAATTGTTCTATTCCAGATTCCTTCTTCATCTCACATATAGTTTTATTTGTTGTAATTTCTGTTTTTAAGTTTTACTTTATGAGCTTTTATTTTTTTAGTGCAACAGTTGTTTCTAATTGTGTTTTAAAATTCTTTCAAAACGGCAATATTTTGTTAATTTCAGGATGGTACAGGACAGTACAGGTTATGAAATGTAAAAGGAACACTTATCTTTAAACCCAAAATATCTTTTTATGCGAAATCGATTTCTAAATTTCAAAAAATTATTTGTTTTTATTATTTTATTTTCCTCAGCTTTTGTATTTGCTCAGGAAAATAAGCCTGCCACATGGATCTGGTATCCAGGCGATTTTGAAGTTTGGTTAAGCAATAAAATGCAGGTAAGACGCACAGAACGCGAAGCTGTGTTTCCTCCACTTTGGCAATATTATAGTCCTTATGCTTTGGTCACTTTTCAAACAGAAGTAGATATTCTAAAGCCTGACGAAGTAAAAATCTTCTCAGAAGGACCTTTTCAATTACTTTTAGATGGCGTTCAAATTTACGGACAGCCAAAATCGATTACTGTTCCTGCCGGAAAACACAAAATTTCCTTTAAAGTTTATAATCAGGAAGTGTTGCCGGCTATTTATATTTCAGGTCAATACGTTAAATCTGATGCATCTTGGAAAGTAACAAATGAAGATAAACTTTGGATTGATGAAACTGGAAAAGCACAACAATCCGGTACACCATGGGTGCCTGTTGGTTCTTGGAATTTTAATTCGCCAGAAAATAAACCTTCTGAGTTTAAATTAACAACGAAACCTTTAAGCGCTAAAAAAACAGAAAAAATAGGAGATGGTCAGTTGGTAGATTTTGGAAAAGAAACTTTTGGTTACATTAAAATTCACGGTTTAAAAGGAAAAGGGAAACTAGCACTTTATTATGGAGAATCTCGCGAAGAAGCTTTGGATTCTGCCAAATGCGAAACCTTAGATCATTTATCTTTTGATGGAAAACAGCCTGAAATATACACGCATAATGGTTCGAAAGCATTCCGTTATGTTCAGGTACAAGCAGATGCAGGTGTAAAATACGATTCGATTTCGATGCTTTATGAATATTTGCCATTAGATTATCGTGGTGCATTCAAATCATCTGATGAACAATTGAATAAAATTTGGGATGTGTCGGCTTACACAATGCATTTAACGTCTCGTGAATTTTTTATAGATGGAATCAAACGTGACCGCTGGGTTTGGTCTGGCGATGCTTATCAAAGTTATTTAATGAATTATTATTTATTCTTTGATTCGGCTTCTGTAGAACGAACGCTTTTAGCACTTCGTGGAAAAGATCCTGTAACGGCTCACGTAAATATCATCATGGATTATTCGCTGTATTGGTTTGTAGGTGTTTACGATTATTATTTACACACAGGCGATACGAAATTCATCAAAACTTTTTATCCAAGAATGAAATCACTTATGGATTTCTGTTTAGAAAGAAGAAACAAAAACGGATTCCTGGAACCATTAGAAGGTGACTGGGTATTTATTGATTGGGCAGACGGACTTCCAAAAACGGGCGAAGTTAGTTTTGAACAAATGCTTTTAGCGAGAAGTTTAGAAGCAATGGCTGTTAGTGCTGAAATTGCAGGTAAAAGTGAAGACCAAAAACAATATCAAAAATTAGGAGATGATTTAAAAACGAAATTATTTGATGTCTTTTGGGATAAAAAAGAAAACGTCATGAAGCATCAGCGCATCGACGGTAAAATGCAAAATATTGTAACCAGATATGCTAATATGTTCGGTATTTTCTTTAATTATTTTAATGAAGAACAGAAACAAAGTGTAAAAAATAAGGTGTTGCTTAATAAAGATGTTCTTCAAATTACAACTCCTTACATGCGTTTTTACGAATTGGAAGCATTGTGTGCCATGGGCGAACAAGATTACGTTTTAAAAGAAATGAAGGACTATTGGGGAGGAATGCTAAATGAAGGCGCAACCTCTTTCTGGGAAGAATACAATCCGAACAAAAAAGGAACGGAACATTTAACGATGTATGGTCGCCCTTACGGAAAAAGCCTTTGCCACGCATGGGGCGCAAGTCCGATTTACTTATTAGGAAAATATTATTTAGGTGTAAAGCCAACTGCGCCGGGTTATTCCCAATACGAAATCAAACCAAATTTAGGAGGTTTAAAATGGATGGAAGGAAAAGTGCCAACGCCAAACGGAGAAGTTGCCGTGTATTGCAATACCAAAGAAATCAAAGTAAAAGCAGGCGAAGGAGAAGGAAAATTGATTTTTGAAAGTGCCAGCAAACCTAAAACAAATTCAGGGACCATTACAGAATTAGCAAAAAATAAATATCAGTTGATTCTAAAACCGAATGTGGAGTATAAAGTGAGTTATAAGGCTATTTAAGTTATAAGTTATGAGAGATTAGCCGATAGTTTATAACGTCTAATTTGTCATTCTGAGGAACGAGGAATCACACTCGTAACCACAAAGATTGTCACGTCAGTTTTGTCATTTCGACGAAGGAGAAATCTTCGCAAGAGGCTCCACAAAGTTTGATCTGCAAAGCGTGCTCAGCAAACGAAGATTTCTCCTTCGTCGAAATGACAAGATTGGGGAAATTTAGAAGTCAATAAAAAATAAAAAAACAATGTTTTCAAAAAATAATAAATACAACTTCAAAGTAAAAGCCATTTTCCTAATGCTGTTAATTGTCTGCATCCAAGCCACAGCACAAACCGCATGGAAAACAGCATCATTTGAAATTGTAAAATCCAATTACAAAACGTTCAAAACCACGCAATACGCTCATGTATTTTCAGGAAGCAAACACAATATTGTTCGTTTAGCTCCAGAACTTCAAGGTTTGACAGGGATTGAACTTCCTTTAGACAAATATAAAAATGGAACTAATGCTTCATTGCAATTAAAATTTAAAGAACCTGTTACGGTTTTAATAGGTGTTTTTCAGGATAAAAATGCGGAATATCTTCAAGCTGATAAGCTTCAAAATGCCAAATTAATTTTAGAAAACGGATTGACGATTACAGGTTTACCTCCTGTAAATGTGTATGCAGTTTCATTTGCAAAAGGAACTCAAACAATAAATCTGGGAAAAGGATTATTTGCTGTTTTAGGAGTCGTAAAATCTTCTGAAAAATTAGAAAAAAGAAATGCAGAATTTCCAGACGGAAAACTCTGGAATCCAACTTTTATCGTTGAAGGATTTTCAGATGAAAAACCGCTTTTCGAAATCATAGGCGGAGAAAATAAACCGGTTATTGATGAAGGAATGTCTGGAACAGAAGGAATTCAAGGTGGTTTCGAAGGCGGACGAGTAGTAAAAGTTGGCGATACGTATCATATGTTTCCAACCGAAAGAGCAGGAGAAAAAGGTGTTGATTACTATTACGATCGTGTAAAAACTAAAATTGGACATTGGACAAGTAAAGATGCAATCCATTGGAAAAGAGAATCAACCATTTATAAAGCAAGCGGAACTTACGCTGTAACGGAAGACGATAATCCAATGAATGATCGCCGTGCCGCAATTTGGTCGTATATGCCGGTTTTTAACGAAAAGGCAAACAAATGGTACGGCTATTATTTGGCTTATACGGTTAGCAAAGAAATAGAGCCAAATCATTCATTTGGAAGAATATGGCGTTGCGAATCAACGGTTGAAGGAATCAATGGAATTGGCGGACCTTACAAAGATATGGGAATTATTATGGAACCGGGATTGGACTCTCAGCCTTGGGAAGGACGTCAGGGTGTGGCTTCATTTTTTCCATACCAAGTTGGAGATAAATACTTCGGATTTTACAGCGGTGCTTATCCGTTTAATTCATGGGCAGATTATCCGAAGAAATCAGGAAAAGGCTGGTTTGTGGCTTTAGCCGAATCCAAAAGTTTAGAAGGCCCTTGGTTAAGAATGAATAAAGGTTTGGAACCCATTAAAACAATGCATCCGTTATTCGTAGAAAACCCAATTGTAAGTCAATTACCAAACGGTTTGTACATCGCGATTTTCGATGGAGGCCCAGACGGTTGGGGACATCATTTACCAAATATGATTGCGTACTCGTTATCAGCAGACGGAGTTAATTGGGCAGAAGCACATTATTTACCAATAGAAACCAAAGTTGATAAATGGTGGGATATTATGAGAACGCCTTTGTGTTTAATACCTGAAGGAAACGACGTCTACACAATAGTTTATAATGCAATCGATTTGAAAAGAAGATTTCATCCAACCGGAATGGTAAAAGTAAAATTAAACAAAGACGTGATGGAGTCTAAATTAAGGGAATTGAAAAAATAAATTAAAGTTTCCCGCAGATTTTGCAGATCAGGCAGATAAAAAAATCTGCAAAATCTGCGAGAGAAAAATAAAAAAAACTCTGTGTCTTAACGACTTTGCGAGAGCTAAATGTAAAGCTTAGAAATTAATCTCACAAAGACACAAAGTAAAAATACTTAGATCCTTCGTGGCAAAAAAACATAAAAATGAAAATTAAATACCTAATTCTAACCATTTCAGCACTTCTCTTATCAAGTTGTGCAACCAAATACAAGAAAAGAGAAATTACCGACAGCGTAATGCAGGAGATTTATGAGGAAATTAAAACACCTTATAAATACGGTTTGGTGATGGTTCCTACCGACAACTCATACAAAATGGATTGCCCGAGTGTATTTAGAAAAGACGGAAAATGGTATATGACGTATTTAATTTACGACGGAAGAGGTTATGAAACATGGTTAGCAGAAAGTGACAATCTTTTAGATTGGAAATATTTAGGTAAAGTAATGTCTTTCTCAGAAAATGAAAAACATTGGGATGCCAACCAAAAAGCAGGATATATTTCGTTGCAAGATCCAACTTGGGGAGGAAGTTACGAATGGGAAAAGTACGATGACAAATATTGGATGAGTTATTTTGGCGGAGACAGCAAAGGTTATGAAGCAGGCGTTTTATCAATCGGAATGGCGTATACCAAAGAAGAACCGACAAAACCACACGAGTTTCAAAGATTAGAAAATCCGGTTTTAACACCAAAAGATAAAGACGCCAAATGGTGGGACAATAGTACGATGTACAAAAACAGTGTGATTAGGGATAAAGATAAGTTGACAGGACACAATTTCATCATGTATTATAACGCTCGTGGTGATAGTATAAATCCTGCTAAAGGCGCAGAACGCATTGCGATGGCAGTATCAAACGATATGAAAACATGGAAGCGTTATGGCGATAAACCATTAATCAACCATCATAAAGGAATCTCAGGAGATGCTTATATTCAGCGAATTAATGATACTTGGGTGATGTTCTATTTTGGAGCTTTCTGGACGGGTTGGGATCAGGGTGCGTTTAACCGTTTTGCCGTTTCGAATGATTTAGTAAACTGGATGGACTGGAAAGGCGACGATTTAGTTAAATCTTCTGAACCTTATGATGATATGTTTGCCCATAAATCTTTTGTGGTAAAACACGATGGTGTTGTCTATCATTTTTATTGTGCCGTAAACAAAGCAGAACAAAGAGGAATCGCCATTGCAACGTCTAAAGATTTAGGGAAAAGCAAATTGAATTTTGTGGCTCCGCCGGAGAAAAAGATGAAGAATTAAGTAAAAAGAATTAAGTATTAAGACCAAGTTTGTCATTTCGACGAAGTAGAAATCTTCACAAGTAGCTCCTCACTGAAGGGTTACCAATTTTTGTAGAATGTAGTAAGGAGATTCCTCCTTCGTCGGAATGACAAAAGAACTAAAAATAAAATAATGTTTAAAACCAATCATATTCAGCAATTTTTCAACTTTCGACTTTCGACTTTCGACTTTTTGATTGTAATTTTACTATTCACAACTTACACACATGCCCAATCCGTAACAGGAGAACCAGCGGGAATTCCAGAATTGCATAAAAAATACCAGTTTGCACCTTGGGAAGATCCAACTGTTACAAGCATCAACAGACAGGCGTCAAGAGCAACAGCTTATTCATACGCAAGTGTTGAAGACGCATTAAAAGGCGACAGAACCAAAAGTAGAATCCAAATGCTAAATGGCGATTGGGATTTTAAATATGCCGTTAATCAAAAAGAAGCTCCAAAAGATTTCTATAAAAATACTGTTTCAGGCTGGGATAAAATCGAAGTGCCTTCTAACTGGGAAATGAAAGGTTATGATAATCCAATTTACAAAAGTGCGGTTTATCCATTTAGACCCATAAATCCGCCTTATATCCCTAAAGATTATAACGGAGTTGGTTCGTATCAGCGCAGTTTTATCGTACCGGAAAATTGGAAAGATATGACCGTGACTTTACATTTTGGAGCAGTAAGTTCCGGTTTTGAAGTGTGGTTAAACGGAGAATTTTTGGGATATGGAGAAGATAGTTTCCTGCCATCCGAGTTTGATATTACACCTTATTTAAAAGCAGGAGAAAACGTAGTTTCTGTTCGTGTAATCCGTTGGACGGATGGTTCTTATTTAGAAGATCAGGATCACTGGCGTATGAGCGGAATCCAGAGAGAAGTTTTTATTATGGCTGAGCCAAAACTGCGTATTCAGGATTTCTTTGTTCAAACGAAATTAGACAAAGAATACAAAGATGCTATTTTCAAATTGCGTCCGAAAGTTGAAAATCTTACAGGAGAAAAAATCAAAGATTATACGATGAATGTTCAATTGTACGATGCCAATAATACGGCAATGTTCAAAGTACCACTTCAAAGACCTGTGATTGATTTAATCAACGAAAGTTACCCTCGTCTGGATAATGTACGTTTTGGATTCTTCCAAGAAACCATTAAAAATCCGAAGAAATGGAGTTCAGAAGAACCGAATTTATATACAATGGTTATTTCGATAAAAGATAAAAACGGAAATGTTACCGAAGCCAAAAGCTGTAAAGTTGGTTTCCGTTCGATTGAATTTTCGAAAGAGAACGGAAAAATGCTCATTAACGGAAAAGAAACCTATGTGTATGGCGTAAACCGTCACGATCATCATCCAACAAGAGGAAAAGCGGTTACGAGAGAAGATATCAAACAAGATATTACAACGATTAAGAAGTTTAATTTCAACTTTATACGAACAAGTCACTATCCAAACGATCCTTATTTTTACGAATTGTGCGATCAATACGGAATCATGGTGATGGACGAAGCCAATCAGGAAACTCACGGAATTGGTGGGAAATTAAGTAACGATCCAAAATGGACGAACGCTTATTTGGAACGTATGACCCGAATGGTCGAAAGAGATAAAAACCATCCATCGGTCGTAATGTGGAGTTTGGGTAACGAAGGTGGTAAAGGACCAAATCATTCCGCCATGTCGGGTTGGGTTCATGATTTTGACATTACACGTCCCGTACATTACGAACCAGCGCAGGGAAATGCAAAATTAGACGGATATATCGATCCGCTTGATCCGAGATACCCTAAAACAATCGATCACGCTTATCGATTCGAAAATCCGCAAGATGATTCGTATGTAGATATGGTGAGCCGTTTTTATCCTGGCGTTTTTACTCCGAAATTTTTAGTCGATCAAAAGAAAGATACAAGACCGATTATTTTCGTTGAATATTCTCATGCAATGGGAAATTCAGTTGGGAATTTAAAAGAATTATGGGATGAATTTCGTTCGCTTCCAAGAGTTATTGGAGGTTGTATCTGGGAATTTAAAGATCAGGGATTAGTAAAATTCGATTCCAGATCAGGACAGAATTATTTTGCTCACGGAGGCGATTTTGGTGAAAAATACCACGATGGAAATTTCAATACAAAAGGAATTGTAGATTCTAACGGAAAACCAAAAGGATCAATTTTTGAAAATAAATGGGTATATCAGCCAGCGGTTTCAACTTTAAACGGGAATCAGTTAGAAATCAAAAATCGCAGTGCTGTAAAATCTTTGGCAGGATATATTCCGGTTTTAAAAGTTTTGGAAAACGGAAATATCATTAAAACACAAATTCTAGAACCATTCAATTTAGAGGCAGGACAATCCACAACATTAAATGTGACTCAGTATCTTCCAAAAATGAAAGCAGATGCAGAGTACATTTTGAATATCGAATTCCAGCTTTCGAAAGATGAAATTTGGGCTTCTAAAGGATACGCTGTCGCAGAAGATCAGTTTCTGCTGAAAAAGAAAGAAGTTGTTTTAGAATCCAAAAAAGGAAATCTAAATGTTTCCGAATCAGATTCAGATTTTAACATCAAAGGAAAATCTTTCGACATCAAAATCAACAAAGCAAACGGAGCCTTGAGTTCATATGTTTTCAATGGAGAAGAACAGGTTTTTGCACCTTTACTTCCGAATTTTGTTAGACCTTTAACTGACAATGATAAACGTGGTTGGAAATCGCAAAAATTGTTGAAACAATGGTATAAAGCAAAACCAAAATTGGTTAACATTTCAATTGATAAATCAGCTTCTGAAATTAAAATCACAAGTAATTATGAAGTTATAAAAGACAGCGCAAGCGTAAATGTAGTATACAACATCAAACCAGATGGACTGATAAAAGTAGATTACAGCTTGAAAGCTTCAAACAAACTGCCAAACATTCCAAAAGTCGGAATGCAGATGGGAGTTCAAAGAAAATTCGATCAGATTTCTTGGTACGGAAAAGGAGAATTAGAAAATTACAGCGACAGAAGTTTCGGTTCGTTTGTTGGGAAATATTCACTTCCATTAAATGATTTTATCGAACATTATCCAAAACCACAGGAAAACGGAAACCGATGTGATGTAAGATGGATGGCATTAAGTACTCCGCAGAAAAATAATGGTTTTTTAGTAGTAAACGACACTAAAGTTTTAAGCATGAGTGCATGGCCTTATACACAAGAAAACTTAAGCTCAGCAGGACATACGTATGATTTGAAAGACCCTGGATTTTTGACGGTAAACATCGATTTAATCCAAATGGGAGTAGGAGGAAATGATAGCTGGACGATTGTTGCACAGCCATTAGAGCAATATCAGATTAAATCTGGAAATTATGAGTACAGTTTTTATTTGACGCCTTTCAGCGGTTCAAAAAATCAATTGGAAAATAGTTTGAAGAAGTTTAAATATTAATTGATAATTGATAATTGATAATTGATAATTGATAATTGATAATTGATAATTTTAAAATTAAAAACTAAAAGTTAAAAGATACAGTTTGTCATTTCGACGTAAGGAGAAATCTTCGCAAGAGATTCCACAAAGATTGGACTTTCGTTACGGAGCTACTTATGAAGATTTCTCCTTACGTCGAAATGACAAAACAAATGAAAAATAATAGTAAAATGTCTAACCGCAACCAAATTTTTCTTTTCAAAAAAGACTTTCGACTTTGGACTTTCCAACTTTCGACTATTATCTTTTTACTCCTCGCAGGCTTCGTCTCTGCACAGGAAATCCATAAAAAAGAATCTTTTCAGCCAACACTAGAATCCTCAAAACCTTGGGTGTATTGGTATTGGATGAAATCGGCGTATTCTAAAGCAGGAATCACAGTCGATTTAGAGGCTATGAAACAAGCCGGAATTGCAGGTGCGTATTTAATGACCATTAAAGGTCCAGTAAATCCACCATTAATTGATCCTCCTGTTTTACAATTGACTCCTGAATTTTGGGATATGATTCATTGGGCTTTTAAAGAAGCAGATCGTTTAGGTTTAAAATTGGCTTTTCATGGAGCAGATGGATTTGCTGTTGCAGGAGGTCCGTGGATGACGCCCGAAATGTCGATGCAGAGAGTGGTTTGGTCCACAACTGAAATTTTAGGAGGAAAAAAAGCAGCTTCAAAACTTCCCGTTCCGGAACATTACAAAGACTATTATAAAGACATTGCGACTTTTGCTATTCCGATAAAAGAATATCAAACAACATCACAAATTCAATTGCCAAAAGTTACAACATCAAATAATTCAGATGCTTCATTTTTGGCTGATCCTAAAAAAGACGAAAATTTCAAGTTTGCCGATGCAGGCTGGATTCAGTACGAATTTGCTCAGCCTTTTACCTGCAAATCGATTGTAATTGAAACCAAAGGAAGAGATTATCAGGCACAGCGCTTAATTGTGGAAGTGAGTGATGACGGAGTTCATTTTAAATTCCACGAAAGACTGATTGCACCGCGTCACGGCTGGCAGGATATGGATTTTCCAAACACGCATACCATTGCGCCTGTTATGGCAAAATATTTCAGGTTTGTTTATGATCCAGTAGGAACAGAACCTGGAGCAGAAGATTTGGATTTTGCAAAATGGAAACAAAACCTGAAAGTAAGTAAAATTACACTTTCAAATCAGTCCTTAATCAATAATTACGAAGGAAAATCAGGAGCAATTTGGCGTCTGACTCCAGAAACTACTGAAAAACAAATACCAAATACAGATGCATTCAAAAAATCAGAAATTATTAATATTTCCAATTTTGTTGATGCTGACGGAAATCTGAACTGGAAAGCCCCAAAAGGAAAATGGAAAATTATCCGAATGGGACATACTTCGACCGGACATGAAAATGCAACGGGCGGAGCAGGAAAAGGATTAGAAGTAGACAAATTTAATCCAGAATTAATCCGTTTTCAATTAGATCATTGGTTCGGAGAAGCCGTTCGTTCTGCTGGTCCTGAACTGGCTTCAAAAGTTTTGGAAATCCTTCATTTTGACAGCTGGGAATGCGGAAGCCAGAACTGGTCTTCGGTTTTTCAGTCCGAATTTAAAAAGAGACGTGGCTACGATCTTGTAGATTATCTCCCAGTTATGGCTGGAATTCCGATAGAAAGTGCCGATTTCTCAGAGAAAGTTTTATACGATGTTAGAAAAACAATT
The DNA here is from genome assembly GCF_002017935.1 of Flavobacterium sp. LM4. Lineage (NCBI taxonomy): Bacteria > Pseudomonadati > Bacteroidota > Flavobacteriia > Flavobacteriales > Flavobacteriaceae > Flavobacterium > Flavobacterium sp. LM4. Next base: position 41,779 of record NZ_MUFW01000001.1, read on the forward strand.
GCCGATTTAGTTGCCGATAATTTCTACGGAACTGTCGCTCAGATTGCAAAAGAATACAACGTTAAGTTAAGTTCAGAAAACGTTGCGCCAACAATGATGAGTGATGCGTTGTTGCATTATAAATATGTTGATTATCCAGGTGGAGAATTTTGGCTGAAAAGCCCAACGCACGACAAACCTTTTGATATGGTCGATGCCATTTCGGGCGGACATATTTATGGAAAAGATATTATTCAGTCGGAATCTTTTACGGCTTTGCGAATGGATTGGGATGAACATCCCGGAAATCTAAAAACAACTGCAGACCGCAATTACGCTTTAGGAATTAACCGTTTATTCTATCACGTTTTTGTGCATAATCCCTGGACGGATAGAAAACCTGGAATGACTTTAGACGATATTGGAACTTTTTTCCAGAGAGACCAAACTTGGTGGAAACCCGGAAAAGCCTGGTTTGATTATTGCCAAAGAGTGCAGTTTCAATTGCAAAAAGGAAAACCAGTAATTGATTTGGCAGTTTTTATTGGTGAAGATTTTCCTTCTCGTTCTTTTGTTCCAGATCGTTTGATGCCTTTTATTCCGAATGTTTTTGGAAAAGAAAGAATCGAAAGTGAGAAAATACGTTTGGAAAATGAAGGTCAGCCTACGGCTAAAATGCCTAAGGAAGTGACCTATTCTAAAAATATTACCGATTTATCACAATGGATTAATCCGTTAAATGGTTATCAATACGATTCTTTCAATGCCGATGTTTTAATCAACAGAGCAAAAGTAATAAACGGAAAAATTTCATTTGATGGAGGAATAGAATATGGCGCTTTATTCTTTCCGGGAAGTCATAAAATGGCGCCAAATAAGATTTTATCTTTGGCTTCCGCCGAAAAAATCCTGCAGTTGCTTAAAGACGGCGCAACGATTTTTGTAGATGAAAAACCAAACATTCAACCCGGAATTCAGTCAGAAGCGGATCAAAAAAAATGGCAGAATATAATTGCTGAAATCTGGAATAATGCCAATTCATCAACATGGAAAATTGAAAAAGGAACGGTTATCAAATTACCTTATTTAGGAAATGATTTTGCTTCCATCGGAATTACACAAGATGTTTATTTTCCGAACCTGAACAGAACCGATTCAGAAACTATTGCCTACACACACCGAAAAGCAGAAAACGAAGATTTATATTTCCTTTCAAATCAAAATTCAGCAAAGAGAATATTTGATGCTTCGTTTAGAATAGCAGGAAAAATTCCGCAATGGTACAATCCGGTGACTGATAAAACGACAACTTTAGCCAATTGGAAAATAGAAAACGGAAGAACAATCGTTTCAATAAATTTAGAGGCCAACGAATCCGGTTTTGTGATTTTTAAAGACGAAACGAAAGATGTTTTAGCTAAAGGAAAATCTTCTGAATTTGAAAAAGTTCAGACTTTAGATGAGAATTGGGAATTACAGTTTGATACTGAATTTAAAGGTCCGAAAGAAGTCGTAAAAACAAATAAACTTTTTGACTGGAGCACTTCTGAAAACGATCAGATTAAATATTATGCAGGAACTGTGGTTTACAAAAAAGACTTCATTTGGAAAGGAAAAGATGCTAATAAAATATGGCTTGATTTAGGCGAAATAGCCAATATCGCAGAGGTTTCAATCAACGGAAAAGACTGCGGAACAATTTGGACTTTCCCTTTCAAAACTGATATTTCACAGGCATTACAAAAAGGAAAAAACACAATCATAATAAAAATTACGAATACCTGGGCAAACCGTTTAATAGGCGATCAAAAACTTCCAAAAGAAGATAGATTGACATGGACAACAGCGCCATTTAGATTGGAAGGAAATCCGTTATTGAAAGCGGGATTGTTAGGACCGGTTGTGATTGTTAAGGAAAAATAGATATATGTACCGAGCCTACGGCTCTTTTTTATGATGGTTAGCATTATAAACTGGACTAAAGTCCAGCCTTACAAAATGTTTCGAGCCGAAGGCTCTATTACATAATGTTAGAGTTCAGAAGGAACGGTTTATATTGTAGCGTCGGGTTTTAACCCGATGAATAGGAAGAAATGATTCATATTGTATCAACGGATTTTAATCCGATGAAATACAGATTAAAATAAAAATAATAGAAATGAAAAAATTAATTATTGCATTATTAACGATTTTAGTAAGTTTTCAAATCAATGCCAAAATCAAATTACCAGCATTGTTTACCGACAATATGATCCTGCAGCAAAAATCTATCGCACCAATCTGGGGATGGGCAGAAAAGAATGCAAATGTTACGGTTAAAACATCATGGAATTCTAAAATTTATAAAACAAAAGCAGATGCTTCCGGTAAATGGAAAACTGAATTACAAACGCCAACAGCAGGAGGACCTTTTACAATTGAAGTTAAGGAAGGAAACGAAAAAATAACCATCAAAAATATTTTGATTGGCGAAGTCTGGCTTTGCTCCGGACAATCGAATATGGAAATGCCGTTGAAAGGATTTCAAGGACAACCCGTTAAAAACGGAAATGAAATCATCGTAAGATCAGCAAATAAAAACATTCGTTTAATTACAATTCCAAGAGCAACTGTTTTAGAACCTTTACAAGATTTTGAAGGAAAATGGGAAACAGCTTCCCCAAAATCAACATCTAATTTTAGTGCAACAGCTTGGTATTTTGGATCGCTGTTACAAGAAGTTTTAGATGTTCCGGTTGGTTTAATTCATGTTTCTTACGGAGGTTCGAGCATGGAAGCGTGGATGAACAAAGAAATGCTGAAAGATTTCGCAAGTGCCAAAATCCCAACTACCAAAGAAGAATTAGCAAAAGATCCCAATCGTGTGCCGACAACTTTATTTAACGGAATGCTTTCGTCTGTAATTGGTTACGGAATCAAAGGTTGTATTTGGTACCAAGGTGAATCGAATTACGAAAGAGCTTCGGAATATAGTGCTTTGATGAAAAAAATGGTCAGCAGTTGGAGAACGATGTGGAATCAGGGCGATTTTCCTTTTTATTTTGCTCAGATTGCGCCATTTAATTATGCCTCATTTCATCCAAAAGATTATTTAGAAAAATACAATTCAGCTTATTTAAGAGAAGCGCAGTTTAAGGCTTCAAAGGAAATTCCAAACTCAGCAATGGCAGTTTTAATGGACGTTGGAGAAGAAAACAATATTCATCCGATGGACAAAGAAAAAGGAGGAAACCGATTGGCTTTTCAGGCTTTAGCAAGAACTTACGGAATCGAAGGTTTCGAATTTGAAAGTCCGAAATACAAATCAATGGAAATAAAAGACGGCGCTATAACGGTTTCTTTTGATGATGTTGCAAACGGAATTACGTCTTATGATAAAGAAGTTACCGGTTTTGAAATTGCTGGTGAAGACAAAGTTTTTTATCCGGCGAAAACTGTGGTAAGAAGAAAATCAGTGGTTTTGACTTCTGATAAAGTAAAAAATCCAGTTGCAGTAAGATATTTATGGAAAGATTTCGCTAAAGCGGAATTGTTTAGTGCAGGAGGTTTGCCGGTTTCTTCTTTTAGGACGGATGAGTGGTAATTTATAATTGTTTAATGGTTTTTTAACCTCTAGTTTGTCATTTCGACGAAGGAGAAATCTTCGCAAGTAGCTCCGCAATCTTTGTCGATTATGCAACGAAGATTTCTCCTTCGTCGAAATGACAAAGAATGAGAATAAATCTGTGAGAGAAAATAAAAAAAAAATAAAATAACTGCAAGGTTTTCAGAATCTTGCAGGAGATAGAACGATGAGAAATAATATACTATTAATACTTTTCTTTACCACGCTTTGCCTTAAAGCACAAATCCCTGCGCTTGATAATTACAATCAAATATGGACAACGCAAAGCAACAATTCATCAGAATCTATGCCTTTGGGTGGAGGTGATATTGGTATGAATGTCTGGGTGGAGAAAGGCGATTTGTATTTTTATTTTTCACGAAGTGGGACTTTCGATGAGCATAATACTTTATTGAAATTAGGAAGAGTAAAAATTAATTTAAGTCCGAATCCGTTTGAAGGAAAAGATGGCTTTCATCAGGAATTAAAACTGAAAGATGGATATGTTTTAGTTGGACAGAATAATACTAAAATAAAACTTTGGGTGGACATTTTTAAACCGATTATTCATGTTGATTTAGAAAGTAAAACTTCGCTTAAAATGACTACTTCTTATGAAAGCTGGCGTTTTCAAAATCGTTATCCGAAAGGAAAAGAAAACAACGCTAATTCCTATAAATGGGCTCCTCAAGGAGAGCTTATTACGTATAAAGATTCCATTTCGTTTGAAAATAACGGTATAAAATTCTACCACAGAAATAGAGAAAATACTGTTTTTGATGTCGCAGTTAAGCAACAGAAAATGGAATCGGTTAAAGACCAAATGCTGAATCCGATTACGAATCTGACTTTCGGCGGATTTATTAAAGGCGAAAATTTAAAACCAAACGGAACTTACTTAGGAAAATACCAGTCAACTGATTTTAAAGGTTATAACTTATCAAGCATAAAACTATCGAAAAAACATTCTTTAGAAATTTATTTAAATACCAATCAATCTGATTTTTCTACTTGGGATAATGGATTGAAAAGTTTGATTTCATCCAATAAAAGCACTTCAAAACAAGCTAAAAAAAACACTCAAAAATGGTGGAATAATTTCTGGAACCGCAGTTTTATTTTTACACAAAAAAATCAATCGACTGCAAAAGATTCGTTGTATCAAATAGGGCAGAATTATCAGTTATTCCGTTACATGTTAGGATGCAATGCCTACGGGAAATATCCAACCAAATTCAATGGTGGATTGTTTACAGTTGATCCCGTTTTTACAAATCCCGATTTGAATTTTACACCTGATTTCAGAAATTGGGGAGGCGGAACGATGACGGCTCAAAATCAAAGGTTAGTGTATCATCCGATGGTAAAAAGCGGTGATTTTGATATGATGAAATCACAGCTTGATTATTATTTGAGCCTTCAGAAAAATGCTGAATTAAGAAGCAAAGTCTATTGGAACCACAATGGAGCATCGTTTGCCGAACAATTAGAAAATTTTGGTTTGCCAAATCCTACAGAATACGAATGGAAACGTCCAGTAGATTATGATCCGGGAATGGAGTATAATGCCTGGCTCGAATATGAATGGGATACTGTTTTTGAGTTTTGCCAGATGATGTTGCAGCAGAAAGAATATGCAGGAGAAGATATTCAGAAATACAATCCATTCATCATCAGCTGTCTTCGATTTTTTGACGAACACTATCAATATTTGGCTAAAAAAAGAGGCAGAAAAGCTTTGGATGGAAACGGACATTTAGTACTGTTTCCGGGTTCTGCTGTCGAAACGTACAAAATGACCAACAATGCCAACAGCACTATTTCGGCATTGAAAATAATTACGGAAAATCTTTTAAACCTTTCTGAAAAAGAATTGTCCAAAGAAGACACAGAATACCTGAAAAGTTTTCAAAACCGGATCCCTCCTTTGAATTTTGGAACTATCGAAAACCACAAAGTGCTACTTCCGGCAAAAACATGGGAACGAATTAATAATACCGAAGTGCCACAATTGTATCCGGTATATCCGTGGGGAATTTACGGAGTTGGAAAACCCGATTTAGAAACGGCTTTGAATACATGGAAATACGATTCGGATGCAATAAAATTCAGAAGTCATATCGGCTGGAAACAGGATAATATATTTTCGGCAAGATTAGGCTTAACCGAAGAAGCAGCAAAATATAATTTGTTGAAAATGGCCAATTCAGACCGACGTTTTCCTGCATTTTGGGGACCAGGATTTGATTGGGTTCCAGATCATAATTGGGGCGGATCGGGAATGATTGGCATGCAGGAAATGCTTTTACAGGAAGTCAATGGAAAAATTTATCTCTTTCCTGCCTGGCCAAAAGAATGGAACGTTCATTTTAAATTACATGCTAAACAAAATACAACAATTGAGGTTGAATTAATTAATGGCGAATTGAAAGTTATTAAAGTAACTCCGGAAGGAAGAAAAAAAGATATTATAAATCTGTTAGGGATTTCAATAGAAGAAAAGAAAAAATTAAACTAACTATTACTAATTAAAATGATAAAGAAATTTTTTAGCACTGCTGCTTTAGCATTGCTTTTAACTGCCAACGGACAGGCACAAAATAAACAAATTATAAAGGTCGATTTTGATTTTTTTCAGAGGAGACTGGAAGAAGTTCATGCTCCGGGTTATGACTCATGGGTTGTAAATGAAATGAAAGAAGACCAAAAAACTTTTAATGGTGTAACATTTAAACTGAAAGGAAATTTTAGTTCGAAATGGTATAAAGTGGGGATGAATGCTCCATTTTACAATAGATTGGGAGCTGACGGACTGGTTACAGCAGGAAATCTGGAAATGAAAATCAGTGGGTTAAAGCCAGGAAAACACACGCTTTTAACTTTTCACAATGCTTTTGATGTTATCGCCGGAAAAACTTTTTCACCAATAAAAATCTTTGTAAACGGAAAATTAGCGGAAACAATCAATGCCAGTGAGAGAGCGAATGCGAAAATAGATGCCTCTATGGCATATATTATTTTTAATGCAGTAAAATCGAAAGAAGTTATTATTCGTTTTGAAATTGACCTAACAACAAATCCTGATATTGTAAAGCAAATCGTAATCAATGGTTTTGAAATTGATACACCTAACTTAATGAATCAGGCGCGTTCTCCAAAACCGGAAAATGCAAATGAACATGTTGTTACAACAGACAAAAAGTTTTTGCTGGAATGGGATGCTCCAAAAAACGCAGTGGCACATAAATTGTTTTTTGGAGAAGATAAAAATGCTGTTGCCAATGCTGTTGAATCATCAAAAGAATTCAAAGGTAAATTAATGGACAGAACATTTTCAGTTTCTGATTTATACAGCGGTTCAACGTACTACTGGCGTGTTGATGAAATAGATGCTAAAGGAAATGTCACTCTAGGAAATTTGTGGTCTTTCAAACCGGCTCAATTGGCTTTTCCGGGAGCAGAAGGTTACGGACGTTTTGCCGTTGGAGGCCGTGGCGGGAAAGTCGTTGAAGTAACCAATCTTAACGATGACGGACCTGGAAGTTTACGTGACGCCATTAATCAGCAAATAGGACCAAGAACCATTGTGTTTAATGTTTCGGGTAATATTCAATTGAAATCAAGATTAGTGGTAAATCAGCCATACATTACCATTGCAGGACAGACAGCTCCGGGCGAAGGAATTACGATTAGCCGTGCACCAATTGGTTTGACGGGTGATGACAGTGTTATTAGGTTTTTGAAAGTTAGAATCGGTGGGGGAACTACTTTTGACGGTATGGGACTAACAGGTGCTAACTTTAGCATAATTGATCATTGTTCCATCAGCTGGACTATTGATGAATCGTTCAGTTCCCGTGGCGCACATCACATTACATTACAGAGAACTTTAATTTCGGAGGCTTTGAATGTGGCAGGACACGATAAATATGAAGCAGGAAAAATGCACGGATATGCTGCTACCATTGGAGGTGATATCGGAAGTTTTCACCACAATTTACTGGCACATAATTATGGCCGTAACTGGAGTGTTGGAGGAGGTTTAAGCGGTGACGGATTTTATACCGGAAGAATTGATATTCGAAACAATGTCGTTTACAACTGGGGAAAAAGAACTACTGACGGTGGAGCAAACGAAGTGAATTTTGTAAATAATTTCTATAAACCGGGTGCTTCAACAGGGATTTTTGTAGCACTAAATGCACAGCACGAGGGAGTTGGTAAAGGAATGCAGCGTTACTTCTTTGACGGAAATGTAATGCCTGGCTATTTTGATGAGAAATCTCAGGAAAAAGGCAGAAAAAGAACCATTACTAATAACGATAAAGTAGACTATGAGACATTTGTAGACAAACCTTTCTTTGATTCTTATGTAAATACGCAGTCAGCAAATGGAGCTTATAAAAATGTGCTTTCAGATGTTGGTGCGAATCAGCCATTTTTTGATAAACACGATAACCGAATTATAGAGGAAACTTTAAGAGGGACTTTTACATACAAAGGAAGTAAAAGCGGTTTAGGCGGAATGATAGATAACGAATCTGATGCCGGAGGATGGCCAGATTTTGCATCAGAAACCCGTCCTGAAGACTGGGATACGGATCATGATGGTTTGCCGGACTGGTGGGAAAAAGCATTCAGTTTAAACGAAAATTCTAAAGCAGGAGATTTTTCAGATGCGAATTTAGATTTAGATGAAGACGGATTTACGCAATTAGATAATTATTTAGACTGGATGGCACAGCCGCATTTCTTTATAAAATCGGGTGAGAAAACAGTTTTAAATGCTGCAGACTATTTTAAAGGTTACGAAACAACCCCGGTATTTACTTTTTCCGATCTTACTAATGGGAGAGTAGTCTTAAAAGGAAAAGAAGTTCAGTTTACGCCTATTGAACCAGGATTAGCATCTTTTGTATTAACAGTTAAAGATGCAGATGGTGATACAATGAGCCGTAAAATTAATTTCCTTGTGAAATAATAGAAAGATTTGAAGCAGATTTGATTTAAGAAATTTGCTAAGATTTCAATTTAAAAGCAAAAAATAATCTCCCAAATCTGCTAAATCTGCGAGAAAAATTAGCCTCCACAGATTCAGCATATCAAGGAGATAAAAAATTATATCAAATGAAAAAGCACATTATCCTATCGTCTTTATTCCTTTCAACAGTAATTTTTGCCCAAAACAAAGGTTTGGTAGCCAATTCTGAAAGCCCTTATTCTAAATTACAGAGTGTAGGTTTGCAGGATGTAAAATGGACAAACGGTTTTTGGAAAGAACAATTTGATGTTGAAACCCAGAATACATTACCTTATATGTGGGACTTGTATCATAATGATGAGGTTTCGCACGCTTACAAAAATTTTGAAATTGCAGCTGGAGAAAGCAAAGGAACTTTCAAAGGACCATCTTTTCATGACGGGGATTTTTATAAAATTTTTGAAGGAATGGCAGCGACATATGCAGTTACTAAGGATAAAAAACTTGATGCAGAAATGGATAAAGCCATTGCACTTTTCGCGAAAGCACAGCGAAAAGACGGCTATCTGCATACACCGGTTTTAATCGACGAACGCTGGGGAACGCTTGGGCCGGAAGAAGTGAAGAAACAATTGGGTTTTGAGAAATACAATATGGGACATTTAATGACTGCAGCTTGTATTCATTACCGGGCGACAGGAAAAACTAATTTCTTAAACATTGCCAAAGGCGTTGCCGATTTCCTATATGATTTCTACAAAAAAGCTTCACCGGAATTGGCAAGAAATGCAATCTGCCCTTCACATTATATGGGAATTGTCGAAATGTACCGTACGACGAAAAATCCAAAATATTTGGAATTGGCCAATAATCTAATCGATATCAGAGGGACGACCAATGATGGAACAGACGATAATCAGGACAGGATTCCGTTTAGACAGCAAACTACCGCAATGGGTCATGCCGTACGAGCTAATTACCTGTACGCAGGTGTAGCCGATTTATACGCAGAAACCGGAGAGAAAAAATTACTGGATAACTTGGAATCAATTTGGGATGATGTAACATATAGAAAAATGTATATCACAGGAGCCTGCGGTTCTTTGTATGACGGGGTTTCTCCAGATGGAACTTCGTATAATCCAACCGATGTGCAAAAAATTCATCAGGCCTACGGAAGACCTTTCCAATTGCCAAATGCTACAGCTCATACCGAAACCTGTGCTAATATTGGAAATGTGTTGTGGAACTGGAGAATGCTTCAGATTACAGGAGATGCCAAATATGCGGATATTGTGGAATTAGCTTTATACAATAGTGTTTTGTCAGGAATCAGTCTGGAAGGAAAAGAATTCTTTTATAACAATCCGCTGAATGTTTCCAAAGATTTGCCTTTCAAACAAAGATGGAGCAAAGAACGTGAAGGTTATATCGCTTTGTCAAACTGCTGTGCGCCAAACGTAACCAGAACGATTGCTGAGGTGAGCAATTATGCTTATAACTTTTCGAAAGAAGGCTTGTATGTGAATTTATACGGAAGTAATAATCTGAATTCAACAACACTTGCAGGAGAAAAAATTGAAATTGAACAGCAGACAAATTATCCCTGGGATGGAAAAGTTACTTTAAAAATAGTAAAAGCTCCGAAAGAGGTTTATACTTTTTTATTGAGAATTCCAGGATGGAGCCAGGGGACAACGATTGCTGTAAATGGCAAAAATATTAGTGATGCAATTGCTTCCGGATTCTACCAAAAAATAGCACAAAAGTGGAAAAAGGGAGATGTCATCGAATTGAATATCCCAATGCCGGTGGAGTTGATGCAGGCAAATCCATTGGTAGAAGAAGTAAAAAATCAGGTTGCCGTAAAAAGAGGTCCGATTGTGTATTGCTTAGAATCTGATCAGCTTCCGGCCAATACAAGTATCAACGAAGTTGTTTTAGATGTAAATTCGAAATTCACTACCGATTTTATCAAAATTCATGACAGACAACTGCTTAGTATAACTGCCAGTTCATCAATTAATAATGATACTTCCTGGGATAAAAAGCTGTACAAACCTATTTCTACAAAAGACAACAAGGAATACAGTATCAAATTAATTCCTTATTTTGCATGGGGAAATCACGGAAAAGGCGAAATGTCTGTGTGGCTTTCTCATTAAAAAATAATTTACCATATAAGTCATATAAGTTCTGTTTTTTAAAACTTAAAGAATGTTATATAATTTACATGGCTAAAAAATAAAATCTTATGAAATATATTGTTACTTTATTTTTAGCATTCATATCTGCTTTATCATCAGCGCAAACAACAGATAACCGATTTGAATTAACTGTGGCACAGGATGGATCCGGAGATTTTAAAACCATTCAGGAGGCTATTAATAAAGTAAGGGATCACGCAGAAAAACGAGTTATCATTACAATCAAATCGGGTATTTATAATGAAAAGGTAGTGATTCCGGCTTTCAAAAGAAATATTACTTTAAAAGGTTCAGACAGAGAAAAGACGATTATTTCATACAACGATTATTCCGGAAAACCCTTTAGAGGAATTGACGTTACGGGAGATACAAAATTTAGTACTTATACGTCTTATACTTTGTTAGTTCAGGGAAATGATTGTTCGGTAGAAAATCTGACTGTAGAAAATACAGCTGGTAAAGTAGGTCAGGCAGTGGCCTTGCATACTGAAGGTGACAGGGTTTTTGTGAAAAACTGTTCAATTTTAGGAAATCAGGACACTTTGTATTTAGCAAAAGGGGGAACCCGAAATTATTTCGAAAACTGTTATATCAATGGTACAACTGATTTTATTTTTGGTGCAGCAACAGCATACTTTTATAATTGTACTATTGAAAGTTTAAGCAATTCTTATGTGACTGCGGCATCAACACCCCAGGAAGATAAATACGGATTTGTATTTGTAGATTGCAAGCTTACTGCAAAAGAGAGCACAGTAGATAAGGTTTTTCTGGGACGTCCGTGGAGGCCATATGCAAAAACAGTGTTTATCAATGCAGAATTGGGCGCACATATTGTTCCCGAAGGTTGGAATCCATGGAAAGGTGATAAAAATTTCCCTGACAAGGAAAAAACGGTTTATTATGCAGAATCAGGCAGTAAAGGGGAGGGCGCAAAAGATATGTCTAAAAGAGTTTCATGGTCACATCAATTGAAAAAATCTGATCTAAAAAACTACGGTTTGGAAAAGGTGTTAAATGGCTGGAATCCTAAAAATTAAACATGATCATAATTATTAAATACTTACAACCATTTTATTTTCAATATTAGTTTTTAAGTCTATAAACTGTCTATCAACTTTTTTACTAATAAAGGTCAGGTGTATGTAACTCTAAATCATTTTAAGAACTTTGAAGCAGGTCATTTTCCTGCTTTTCTTTTTGGAAAAAGGCAATACTCATTTTCAGACTTCAGGAAAGAAAAGTAGACAGATTAGCGTTTAAGGGAATGAAGAAGTACAGTTTTAAACGGACTATAATTCTTTATTAATGTTGTAATAGTCTTAACACTCAAAACTTACGATAAATCTTAAAGGGCATTAATAAGTATTAACCTATATAAAAGTTGGTTTTAATTTTTTTTATAAATTTTTTTGATTTTTTATTATTATCCCGAAATGCTATTTTTTGTAAGATGTTTCGCTGAAAGAAATCGATTTCCTACAATGTTTTTAAGAAGAAAGAATTAAATTAAATTACTGTTTTTTTAATGTGTTTGCTAAAACCTGTCTATTTGTGGGTATTTTTTCTTACTTATTTTATTTGTATATTGTTATATTCAAAATTTCCTCATTTTTTTTAGTGTTACTCTATTTTGTCTTACATTTTTTTGTTGATATAGTTTTTTTATTGGATTTTTTTTGATGATAATATCGAAGCAGGATGCCACAGGACAGTTGTGATTTTCAATCATTATATTTTTGAAACCAAGTAATAAATGTAGTTTTAACGTTTAAAATTTTGCAGGTATTTAAAAGCCGTATAAATGCAGCATTTTTCAACAACAATAAAAATATATTTTTATAAACTAAACTAACCTAACTATTAATCTAACTAAATCAAAAATTTATGAAACAAGCACTTATCAAAAGATGTAGTTTTATTTTGTTTGCATTGATGAGCATTGTCACTTATGCCCAAAATGGAAGCAGTCAAATTAAGATCACTGGTACCGTTACAGATAATTCAGGGCTGCTATTACCTGGAGTTAACGTAACTGAAAAGTCATCGAAAAATACCGTTACTACGGATTACAGTGGTAGGTATGAAATTATTGTAAAGCCTGGTGCAACATTAGTTTTTTCTTTCATTGGAATGAAGAAAACAGAAATACCTTTGAATGGACGTACTAATTTAGATGCTAAGCTACAAGAAGATTCTAATGTATTAGATGATATCGTAGTTGTTGCATACGGTACTCAGAAAAAGAATAATATCACTGGTGCTATAGCAACTATTGATATGGAAAAAATCCAGGATTTACCCGTGTCGAATTTATCAGAGGCTCTAAGAGGCCAGGTTCCTGGTGTTTCGATTAATGGAGGTTCTGGCCGCCCGGGAACAGCAGCAGATATTCAGATTCGTCAAACATTTTCTTTGTCAAAAGATGGGGGTTCTGATCTTCCTTTGATTGTAATTGATGATATGGTTCAGATAGATCCTACTACAGGTAGATCAACACTGGAAACTTTTAATAGATTAGATCCTTCTGAGATAGAAAGTATGACTGTATTAAAGGATGGTTCTGCAGCTATTTATGGTTCTCGTGCATCTCAGGGAGCAATAATTGTTAAAACTAAAAGAGGGAAAGCTGGGGTTACTAAGTTTAATTACATTAGTCAATTTGCAGTAAATGATGCTGTAAGTCATAGTAAAACAATGAATTCGTATCAGTATGGACTTTGGGCCAATCGATTTATGATTGCTGATAATAGAGCTGGAACAAATAATTCAAGTCTTTTCTCTGCAGATGAGTTAGAGCAAATGAAGAGTTTGAATTATGACTGGTTAGATAAAGCATGGAAACCGGCTATACAACAAAAACACGCACTTACTGTTAGTGGAGGTAATGATAAAGCCACTTATTTCGCGGGTGCTAATTATTTTACACAAGGGGCTAATCTTGGAGAACAAAAGTATGATAAATGGAATTTCCGTACAGGAATGACTGCTAAGGTTTCTAAAAACTTAGATTTTTCAGCTTCTGTTTCCGCCTTGACAGGTCATACACAAAAGTCATATTCTAAAGCTTCTGCAAACATTAATGACAGTAGTTATGGTTCTAAAGCTAATGGAGGAGGTGAACAACAGGATTATGGATATTTGGTTCATATGCCAAAATATATTCCTTGGCAAACAACAGTTAATGGCCAGGAATATTGGATGTCGCCTTTTCCTAGAACTGATCGAAATTTAGGAAGTGCGAATGCAAATACAACTATTGCGGGTTGGAATTACTTTGCAACTTTAGATAACGGATCTAAATCGGTAAATGATGATTTTGGTTATAATGTTAATATGTCGTTGAATTATAAAGTGCCTTTTATTAAAGGACTGTCTTTCAAAGGAACTTTTGCAAGAAGTGAGAATATTGATAAAACTGAACAAATTCAGTTGCCGTATGTTATGGCAAGAATTAAAAATTATGAAACTCAGGATAATCACTTAGCTAGTGGGGCAACTGATTCAGATTATTCTATAGATACTAACGTAAGAAATTCAAGAGTGTATTATGATACTGCTTTTAATAAAAGCACGCAAACTAACTTTTTTGCTAATTATGACAGAACTTTCGGAAACCATGAAATTAGTGCTATGGCAGGTGTTGAAAAATCAGAGGCAGAGTATAGCAGTACGCGTTTGGCTTATGAAGAGACAACAGCAGATTATGCAGGTACTTATTTGACAGCAGGGAAATTATCTACTTCAAATTCTACAGCATTAAGAGGTGAATCAGGAACACTTTCGTACTTAGGTCGTTTGAACTATAGTTATAAATCAAAATATTTATTTCAGTTTGTTTTCCGTACTGATGCATCTACAAAATTTGCACCTGAAAATTATTATGGCTTTTTCCCTTCTGTACAAGCTGGTTGGGTAGTATCTAAAGAAGATTGGTTTCGAGATTTGTTACCAGGTGTAAATAATTTGAAATTACGTTATTCTATTGGTAAAACCGGAAAAGATAATATTTTACCTTGGCGTTGGGCAACATACTATGATATTATTGCTGATAAAGGATACGTGTTTGGAACAACAGCTGGAGGGACTTTAGGCAGCGGAATTAATACAAGAGTATCGCCAAACAGAAATGTAGGATGGGATGCTACTGTAAAAAATAATTTTGGTATTGATTTAGCATTCTTGAGAAACAGACTGCAAATTACAACAGATTTGTACTATGACAGAAGTACTGAAATGCTAACAGCTGCGGCAAGCACAGTTGGTGTGCCAATATCTGTAGGAGGAGGGTTTGCAGAAGAAAACTTAGCGACTATTAATGCATGGGGTTCTGAATTCAGTATTAATTGGAATGATAAAATAAAAGAAAATGTTAAGTATAATATAGGGTTAAACTTTGGCTTTTCTAGCGCTAAACAAGGAGCTTATTACGATGTTCCTTATGCATTGCCATCAACTAATCAAAGGAGAGAAGATACATCTTTGGTTTATCCACAATGGGGATTCCAAACTTGGAAACAAACCTCGACACATGATGGAATTTTACGTACTGATGAAGATATTCAAAGCTATTGGAGTTACTTGACAGAAAGAGCTACAGCTGCTGGAGGTACTCCAAATTATAATGGAATTACAGATGTATCAGGAATGAGAAAAGGAATGTTGGCTTATAAAGATTTAGGAGGTGTTTTTGACAGTACAACAGGAGTTCAAAAAGGACCTGATGGAAGAATTATGACAGGAGAGGATTTTACGAAGTTAGTTAACAAAAATAAAACTTATGGGTTTACAACTAATTTAGGAATGTCTTATAAATCATTTTTTATGAAAACTCAAATCGCTACTTCTTGGGGTGGTTACAGATCTATCGATGTTGTGAAACAAGGTGTTGGTTCGACTCATAATATGTGGGCACATGAGAGTTATTGGAGTGATATGTATGGCGATGATAACACAGATGGTAAATATCCTAACTTAGCTTATTATGATTCATCAATGCTTGGTTCTGCTTCAGATTTCTGGCAATTAAATACTTTCCGTTGTACAGTAAGAAACTTAACTCTGGGTTTTCAGCTTCCTAAAGAAATTTTGTCTGAGCTTAAAATTTCTAATGCAAGTATTGGTGTTACAGGAAATAATCTTTGGGATTTGTATAATCCATACCCAAATCATTATCGTAACATGTATGATACTTCGTATGAAGCATACCCTACACTTAGAACATGGTCAGTTAACTTAAACATTACATTCTAAAATTTAAATTATCAGAACAATGAAAACAAAGATTAATTTATATATAATGTTAGCACTTTTACTGGTGGTAGGTGCTTCATGTAGTGATGATTTCTTAGAAGATAAGAAAAATTACGGTCAGATTGATGATTCATTTTATGAAAGTGAAATACGTACAAATTGGTATATTAATAATGTATATTATGATTTCTTTTCATCATATACATCACCTTTAGCCAATACGGTTGGTTTATATAATACAGATCAGTCAAAGTTGACCGAAGAGATAGGAGGGATTACAGATTTGATTAACCCAAGTAAGACATTTGTTAATGCAGCTGACGGCTCTACTTATTATGGAACTACAATAACTTCGAGCACAGCAAATAATGCTTATAGTAGAATTAGAGATATTAATGGTTTTTTACGAGACATAGATGTAAAAGGTGCAGGTTTAAGTCAAACATTTCGTGATAAGGCGAAGGGACAAATGTATTATTTGAGAGCTATCCAGTATTTTGATTTGATGCGTACATATGGAGGAGTGCCAATTGTACTTACCGTACAAGCCGCAAGCTCAACGGATGAAAGTATTAAATTACCTAGAGCAACTGTTGCTGAGGTTGTAGTTCAAATAGTTGCTGACTTAGATTTGGCTGCTACTTTATTACCAGGACAATGGGATGTTGCGACAGATTATGGCCGTTTTACAAGAGGAGCAGCTTTAGCTCAAAAATCACGTGTTTTGTTAACCTATGCTAGTCCTTTATTCAATAAAAACTGGGATAGCGCAACAGAGCGTTGGGATGCAGCATTACAAGCTGGATTAGCTGCAGAAACACAATTAACAGCAGATGGTTTTGGTCTATATGGTACATCGGCTAAAGATTGGGCTAGTATGTTTTTGATTGATAATGGTTTTTGTAAAGAAGCAATTACGATTCAGATGTTATCTTCTAATACTACTGTTGCCTTAAATAATTCATGGGAGAAATCGATTCGTTTAAAAAGCCAATCCACTGCTACTGGAGGAATTTCTGTTCCAAAAGACATGATTGATTTGTTTCCTATGAAAGACGGTTCTAAACCAACAGCAGGTAATGGTTATGATCCATTTCTTTTCTTTAAAGATAGAGATCCTCGTTTCTATAGAACATTTGCATTTTCAGGGGCTAAATGGCCATACAAAGAAGCTACATCTAATACTGTATGGGGGTATCGTTGGGTTGATGCTTCTAATAAAGAATACTTTAGTGATGGAAATCAAACATCAAGTCCTGCTTATGTACGTAAAATGTCTAACCCTGCAGCTTCAAATGCGACAAGTTTTCAATATTCAAGTACAGATATTTTTGAATACCGTTATGCTGAATTATTATTAAATATTGCTGAATGTTATGCAGCAAAAGGAGATATTGGAAATACTTTAGCTTATTTAGGTAAAATTAGAAACCGTGTAGGTATTCCATCTACTAATAACTATGGTATAGGTACATTAGCCGATAAATATGCAGCTATAAATGCTGTTTTGTATGAAAGAAGAGTTGAATTAGCTTATGAAGGAAAACGTTTTTGGGATGTTCAGCGTTGGATGCTGTATAGTGATGATGCAGTTGATGGTACAGTCGACAATACTAATCAAAAATTAGGATTGGCACCTATAAATGGTACTCAAAGAATTGGTCACTTTTTGCAATATAAAAATACTGCAACATCTACTGATCCTTTAACTGCCGCCAGAGCGAGTATTACAGTAGATCCGGATGATGCAAACTTTAATGCACAAATAACAGCTTTAGCGAATTTTTATACTACTAATTTTGTATTAACTAATTTGGTAACTCCTATGGATAACAATGGTACTACTACAGCAGTAAATATACTTTGGCGACCAAATTATTATGTAAAAGGATTGACCTTAACTATTCTAACACAAAATCCATGGTTAAAACAAACGATTGGATGGAATGATGCAGCTAATGCAAATGGAACTTTCAATTACCAAGAATAAACTTATAAATTAAAAATGCCTGAAAATAATCAGGCATTTTTGTTAATATCTTAATAAAACGTTAACATTAAAATTAGACTTTTCACCTGTATTCCCTCAAAAAGATACAGGTGATTTGTTTAAAACGAATTACCAAATTAAAATTAACATGAAAAATTCAGCATTATTTATCTTATCGCTGTTGGTTTTAGGGAATGCAAAATGCTTCGCTCAATATCCAAAAATAAGTCCTGAAATGGCTGCGCAATCAAAGGCTTTTATAGATGAAGCTGATAAACGTTCAGATGAAGCCTGGGAAAAAGCATTAGTAATTATCGAAGAAGAAGCCAAACACGGGAAGCCTTTTATTCCATGGGCATCAAGACCAAACGATTTACCACAGGCGTCTATACCTGCTTTTCCAGGAGCTGAAGGAGGAGGTATGTACACTTTTGGGGGTCGTGGCGGAAATGTTTACACCGTTACAAGTCTTGAGGACAGAGGTCCGGGAACTTTGAGAGAAGCATGTGAGCAAGGAGGTGCCAGAATCATTGTATTCAATGTATCAGGAATTATCAGAATAAAAACGCCGTTAATTATTCGGGCACCTTATATTACTATTGCAGGACAAACCGCTCCAGGAGATGGAATTTGTGTAGCAGGAGAATCTATCTGGATTAATACTCACGATGTAATTATAAGACACATGCGTTTCCGCAGAGGAGAAACTTTTGTTGGTCGTAGAGATGATTCAATAGGAGGAAATCCTGTTGGAAATATTATGATTGACCACGTTTCTGCAACTTGGGGATTAGACGAAAACATGTCAATGTACCGACATATGTACAGCCCGGGTGCAGGTTATCCGGACGAAAAGAAACCTACCGTAAACATTACTATTCAAAATAGTCTGTTCGGAGAGGCATTGGATACCTACAATCACGCTTTCGGAAGTACATTAGGTGGGGAAAATTGTTCATTTATGAAAAATATGTGGGCCAGCAATGCAGGTAGAAACCCTTCAATTGGGTGGAACGGAATCTTCAATTTTGTGAACAATGTGGTGTACAACTGGTACAACAGATCAACAGACGGAGGTGATTATACAGCGAACTACAATATCATCAATAACTTTTACAAACCGGGACCAGTAACAAATTTAAACGAGCCTATTAGCTACAGAATCTTAAAACCGGAATCAGGAAGAAGTAAACTGCCTTATATGGTTTTTGGTAGAGCTTATGTAACAGGAAATATAGTGAATGGTAACGAAAAAGTAACCAAAGACAACTGGGATGGTGGAATCCAGATCGAAAATAAAAAAGGGGAATTAATGGGGTATGATGAAGCTAAAACTTATTTCGATAAAATGAAAAGCGACACACCTTTCCCAATGCCTTGGTTTTCTAAAATCATGAAAGCAGAAGATGCTTATGAATTTGTTTTGAAAAATGTAGGTGCAACATTGCCAATCAGAGATAAGGTTGACGAAAGAATTGTAAGAACCGTTAAGACAGGTGTTCCTGAATACGCAAAAGGTTTGGAGAAAAAAGAGTTTTATCAATTCGAACACAGACGTTTACCGAAGGATTCTTATAAACAAGGAATCATAACGGATATTTCACAAGTGGGCGGATATCCGGAATACAAAGGGAAACCTTATGTTGATACAGACAAAGACGGTATGCCGGATGCATGGGAGAAAAAATACGGTCTGAATCCAAAAGATCCATCTGATGCAAAAGGAGATTTAAACGGAGACGGTTATTCTAATATAGAAGATTACATCAACGGTGTAAACCCGGCTATCAAAGTAGACTGGACTGATTTAGCCAACAACAAAGAAACTTTGGTAAGACCTTTGTTAGATTTAAATTAAAAAAATAATCTGCTCAATCTGCGAAAGTAATTTTTTACGCAGATTGAGCAGATCTGATAAAATCACTGATTAGTCGATTTTAAATTATAAAAATAGACTAACTTAAAAGTTTTAAAAATGACATCAATTAAGAAATTAGCTGTATTGTTTTTGCTTTTTGCCTTTTGCAAATTAAGCGCACAACAATATGCAGATCCAGAATACATCAAGGTTACCAATGAAAGAGCTTCGAAAATTGTCGAAAAATTAGCTTTGAACAATAAGGAAAAAGAAAACGCTGTAAATAATATTATCGCGCAGCAATTCCGTGATTTAAGTAAAATTCAGGACACAAGAGATACTGAAATCAAAAAGGTAAAAGACGATACTACTTTAGCCAAAGAAAAGCAAAACAAGAAAATCGACAAGCTAAAGGCTGATGCCGACAAATCAATTGCCAAATTACACAAAACCTATTTGAAAAAATTAGGAACACAATTAAACGAAGCGAAAATCACTGAAGTAAAAGACGGAATGACTTACGGCGTACTTCCAATTACGGTAACCGCTTATAATGATATGATCCCTACTTTGAACGAAGCTCAAAAAAAATATATTTATGATGCTTTAGTTGAAGCCAGAGAACACGCCATGGATGGTGGTTCATCAAAAGAAAAGCATGCCTGGTTTGGTAAATACAAAGGAAGAATCAACAATTATTTGTCTAAAGAAGGTTATGATTTAACTAAAGAGCGTGAAGGCTGGAATAAACGTATTGAAGAAAAAGAAAAGAATAAAAAGAAGGAATAATCGTTGTTTTTCTTTATAAGTGTGTTTTTAACATTTTTAAGTTAAACCTTTTGCGAATTACAGTGTCAAACTATTCTAACTAATAATTTCATATTAACACTCATGCAAAACAATTTACAAAAGACCACTCTTAGAAGAACAATTATGGTAGCTTCCTTTTGTTCTCTTTTTTCATCAGCCTATGCGCAATATCCTGATATTCCAAAACCAATTCAGGAAAAAACCGATGCCATGATGAAAGCTGAAAGTGAGCGTTTGGATCAGATTTGGAAAGCCAATGAACACATCATCAAAGCCGAAGAATTGCAAGGACGTCCTTATGTACCCTGGGCGGCATTACCAACTGATTTAGTTCATGCTGATATTCCTGCTTTTCCAGGTGCAATGGGTGGCGGAGCTCAGACACCAGGTGGACGAGGCGGTAAAATATTTGTTATTACAAGTTTAGAAGACAGTGGAAAAGGAACTTTTCGTGAAGCACTCGAAGCCGTTGGAGCCCGTACAGTAGTGTTTAATGTTTCGGGAATCATTCGCCTTAAAAAGCCAATTACTGTTCGTGCACCTTACATCACTATCGCGGGACAAACTGCACCGGGTGACGGAATTTGCGTTGCGGGAGAATCTGTTTTATTAGACACACACGACATTATTATTCGTTACATGCGTTTTCGCCGTGGAGAAACCGAAGTGACCCGTCGTGACGATGCTTTGGGAGGAAACGTAATCGGAAACGTAATTATCGATCACTGTTCCATGAGCTGGGGATTAGATGAAAATATTTCGCTATACCGTCACCAGTTCCAGGCGAATGAAAAATCAAAATTAGAGAAACTCCCAGCAGTTAATGTAACCATTCAGAATACCATTTCGGCAGAAGGTCTGGATACCTACAATCATGCTTTCGGAAGTACTATAGGTGGTTTAAATAGTATGTTTATTCGCAATTTATGGGCCGATAATATTTCGAGAAATGCCTCAGTTGGAATGTATGGAAGTTTTAACTTTGTGAATAACGTCGTTTTCAATTGGTGGAACCGTACCCTTGATGGAGGTGATTATCGTTCACAATACAACATTATCAATAATTATTTCAAACCGGGACCAATCACCCCAACTGATCAGCCGATTCGTTACCGAATTATCAAACCGGAATCTGGTTCTATCAGTCCTAAAACATTCGGAAAAGCTTTTGTTGACGGGAACTTTATTGTGGGTTCACCTGAGGTGACAGCCGATAATTGGAACGGAGGAGTGCAATTAGAAGATTTGTCGTCTGAAATAACCAAAGACTTTTTAGCACAGATTAAACAAAATAAGCCTTTTAAAACGCCACCAATTTCTATTATGAAAGCTGAAGAGGCCTACGAATTTGTACTACAGAATGCCGGAGCAACACTACCAAAACGTGATGAAGTAGATGAAAGAATCGTTAAACAGGTTCGTACAGGGAAAATTGAGGTAAAAGACGGCCTGGAAAATACAATTGGTGCAGCATACATCAAAAGGAGATTACCAGCCGACTCTTATAAAAAAGGAATTATAACGCATCCAGATCAAGTAGGCGGTTATCCCGAATACAAAGGAAAAGCTTATAAAGATTCAGATAACGACGGGATTCCGGATGCGTGGGAAAAGAAATTTGGTTTGAATCCAAACGATGCGTCAGACGCAAATAAAGATTCAAATGGTGATGGTTACACGAATATTGAAAAATATTTTAATGGTATAGATCCAAAAGGAAAAACAGATTGGACAAAAACAGAAAATAACAAGGATACATTATCAAAAATATTATTACAATAGTTTTTTAAGTTAGTTGACAAGACCTGACAGAATTAAAAAGCTGTCAGGTCTAAGTTTAAAATGAATAACCTATAAATAAAATTTAAAGTGAATTTTATCCAGTTAAAAAATATCATAACAAAGCAGGATTTACTCGTTTTATCCTGTTTTGTTATTTTCTTTAGTGCCAATTTTACTAATGCACAAAATACATTTCCCGATATTACAAAATCCAAAGAAGGAAAACTGGAACGAACAGCCGATACACAAGGAAACCAGATTCCGGATTTTTCTTTTGCCGGTTATAAAGCTTCTTCGGTTGTGATTCCAAATGTGGCTGTTAAAGCTTTTGTACCGCATATGGATGGTGATGCCACAAAAACAATTCAATCCGCAATAGATTATGTTGCCAAATTGAAAGCCGATGCAACTGGTTTTAAAGGAACAGTACTTTTAGATAAAGGAACTTTCAAAGTTTCGGGAGAAATTAATATTAAGGAAAGCGGAATTGTACTAAGAGGAAGCGGTTCAGGAAATAACGGAACAATACTTTTAGGAACTTCAATTAACAGAAAAGCCATTGTCAATATCAGCGGAATTAATAATCAGCTTTTAAAGGAAACATTCCAATTAGATGCAAATTATACGCCATTAGGAGTAACAGTTTTAACCGTAAAAAATGTATCCAATCTCAAAAAAGGAGATCATATTTTAATCAATACTCCAATTACCAAAAAATGGATTGATCTTTTATTCATGAATGATTTCGGAGGGGAAAGCGGTTGGATTGGCTGGAAAGCCGATGATTTCGTGATACGTGCGGACAGAGAAATTATAAATATTCAGGGAAATAAAATTACAATTGATGCGCCTTTAACGAATGCTTTAGACGAAGAATTATCAAAATCAACTGTAGTAAGTTACATCTGGTCAGGAAGAATTAATAATTCAGGTGTTGAAAACCTTACTTTGAAATCAGATTACGATACCACAAATCCAAAAGACGAACAACACAGATGGACAGGAATTTCTATCGAAAATGCAGAAGATATTTGGGTACGACAAGTCAATTTTGAACAGTTTGCAGGCGGTGCGGTTTCAATTCTAAAAACGGCCAAAAGAATCACTGTTGAAGATTGTCTGGCTTTAAATCCAATTTCGGAAATAGCAGCACATAGAAGAAATACTTTTTATACAGAAGGACAGCAGACTTTATTTCAAAGATGTTATTCTGAATTCGGATACAATGATTTTGTAGTGGGAGGTTATGCGACTGCAGGACCCAATGTCTTTTTGCAATGCGAATCACATTTACCGTATAGTTTCAGTGGATCTGTTGGAAGCTGGGCAACCGGAATTCTTTTTGATGTTTCCCTAATTGATGGAAATGCCATTAGTTTTAAAAACAAAGAACAGGACGGAAGAGGTTTAGGATGGAATGCTGCCAATAGTGTCATCTGGGAAACCTCGGCATCAAAAATTGAAAATTACAGTCCGCCAACGTTCAATAACTGGGCGTTTGGAGTTTGGGCGCAATGGGCAGGAAACGGACATTGGAAAGACGTGAACAATCACATCAGCCCAAGAAGTTTATTTTATGCTCTGCTTGAACAACGTCTGGGAAAATTACCGATGGATGCCCAAATTATGGATTTAGGTTCTGAACCTTCTTCAAGTCCAACGTTGGAACAAGCAGCCACTTTAACAGCCGAAGCTTATAAATTAAATGAAACTTTAAAAGAGTTCATTACTAAAGCTTCAAAAAGAAATCCAATTGCGATTGATTATGCCAAAGCAAAACGCATTGACGAAGTAAAAGCCGATGCAGTTGCAAATACCAATACCGATAAAATTACTATCACCAATGGATTATTAACCACTTCAAAAGGAGTAATCACCGGAGAAGTTGTAGACGTTCCTTGGTGGAGAGGCAGTTTACGCGAATCTGAAATTGCAAAATCAAGACCGCATATTACCCGATTTGTACCGGGACATTATGGAGTGGGTTATACCGATAATCTGGAGGAAACCGTAAACTATTTAGTCGAAAACAATAAATCGGCAATTGATCATAATTACGGATTGTGGTACGAACAAAGAATGGCTGATCACGAACGCATCAGAAGAATCGATGCCGATGTTTGGGCACCATTTTACGAACAGCCTTTCGACAGAAGCGGACAAGGAATTGCCTGGGATCATCTGAGCAAATACGATTTGACCCGATACAACGCCTGGTACTGGAACCGATTGAAAACCTTTGCAGAATTAGCGGGTCAAAAAAATAAAATCTTATTAAACGAAGCTTATTTTCAGCACAATATTTTAGAAGCCGGAGCACATTGGGCAAGTTCCCCTTGGCGTCCAGCCAATAATATCAACACAACCGGATTACCTGAACCACCGCCTTATGCAGGTGACAAAAGGATTTTCCTTGCCGAACAATTTTATGATATAAAAAATGCAGACATTCGAAAACTGCACGTAGCATTCATCGAAAAAAATCTGGAAAACTTTAAAGATAATGCTAACGTTCTGCAACTTACAAGTGCCGAATATACAGGTCCTTTAAGTTTTATGCAATTTTGGATTGATGTAATAGCCAATTACGAAAAGTCGAATAAAAATGAATCTAAAATTGCTTTAAGTGCCACAAAAGATGTTCAGGATGCCATTCTAAATGACGAAACAAGAGCCAAAACTGTTGATGTAATTGACATCAGATATTGGTATTACAGAGAAGACGAAACATTATATGCCCCAGAAGGCGGAAAAAATTTAGCACCACGCCAACACGCCCGTAAAATCAAAACCGGAAAAGAAACAGATGATCAGGTGTATCGAGCCGTTCGCGAATACCGTGAAAAATATCCGGAAAAAGCAGTATTGTATTCAACTATGGGAGCACCACGATTTGGCTGGCCGGCGTTAATGGCGGGAGCGTCTTTGGCAAATGTTCCAAAAATTGAACTTTCTGCCTTTCATTCTGCCCTTGCTGGTATGAAGTTTGCAGCAGGAACTACTTTTTCAGACAAGTTCTGGACACTGGAAAATAAAGGCAATGCCTATCTTTTTTATCTGAAAAATGACCAGGATGTTTCAATCGATTTATCCAATCATAAAGGAACTTTCGAAGTATATATAATCAATGCTTCCAATGGAACTATCACCAAAAAAGCAAATGTCAGCGGAGGAAAAAAAGTCGTAATTCCACAAGCTGAAATCAAGGAAAAAGTACTTTTTGTAATGAAGAAAAATTGACGACTGATAATAAACAATAAGCAAAATAAATCTGCGCAAATCTGTTGGATCTGCGTGCAAAAATAAATATAATGAACCTGAAAATTAAATACCTATTCGTCCTTTGTATACCCTTTATGTTGACAGCACAAAGCGGATTTTCTCAATCCAAAAACCTGCCAAAACTTAAAGTTTCCGAAAACAAACATTATTTTGTGACCGAAGATGGAAAACCTTTCTTTTGGTTAGGCGATACAGGCTGGCTGACATTCGGAAAACTAGACAGAGAAGGCGTTGTTAAATATTTAGAAGACCGAAAAGCAAAAGGATTCAATGTCGTTCAGGTGATGGTGTTGCATAATGTGAATGCTGTAAATGCGTATGGCGATCAGGCATTAATGAATGATAATCTGGCCCAGCAAATTACTTCACCCGGCAACGATCCAAATGATGCTCCCGAATACGATTATTGGGACCACATAGATTACACTTTAGATGTAGCCCAAAAAAACGGAATCTACCTTGCAATGGTGCCGGTTTGGGGAACTAATATTAGTAGTGCTAAAAGTAAAGTAACAAAAGCGGATGTTGAAAAATATGCAAAATTTTTAGCCGATCGATATAAAAAAAGAACGAATATAATCTGGCTGAACGGTGGCGATACCTACGGAGATAAATTTCAGGACATCTGGAACGCACTCGGAAGTACTTTAAAAACCAGTAACCCGGATCAATTAGTGACTTTCCACCCATTCGGAAGAACCGATTCATCAGAGAATTTTCACAATGCAAGCTGGCTGGATTTCAATATGTTTCAGTCCGGTCACAGAAGATACGATCAGGATTCGGTGAAACCTTTCAAAGAAGATAATTACAAATTTGTGCAAAGAGACTGGGATTTAAAACCAACAAAACCAACCCTTGACGGAGAACCATCATACGAAGGAATTCCACACGGTCTGCACGATACGTTACAGCCAAAATGGACGGCCAGCGATGTACGTCGCTACGGATACTGGTCCGTTTTTGCAGGTGGAGCAGGTTACACTTACGGGCACAATGCCGTAATGCAAATGTTCAGAAAGGGTGACAATCCGGCCTACGGAAACAAAGAATTATGGAATGACGCTATCAATGCACCTGGAGCCGGGCAAATGATTTATATTAAGGAATTGATGGAAAGATATAATTCGTTGGACCGTATCCCTGATCAGACCTTAATTGCAAATCAAGGTAAAAAATATGATTATTTAGTGGGAACAAGAGGGCTTAATTATGCACTAATTTATACGTATAATGGCAGAAAAATGTCCATTAATATGGGGAAAATCTTGGGAGATAATGTTCACGCAAGTTGGTATAATCCAAGAAATGGTGAGAGAAAACAGATTGGTTTTTTTCAAAATAAAGGGATAAAAGATTTTCAACCAACAGGTAAAAAAGAAGATGGCAATGACTGGGTACTTATTTTAGAATCTGAAGAATAAAAAATCTGCTAAAATCCGCATAATCTGCGTGCTAAAAAAAATATCAAAATGAAAATCAAAAACATCATAATCATACTTTTCTTCATAACCGGACTAAACACCGCTTTCGCAAACGATGGCTGGCTAAACATCCTGAACGAAGGCGGAAACAACAAAGGAATAAAATGCACTGAAGCCATTCAAAGTGCCATCGAAAAAGCATCTAAAAACGGAGGCGGAACCATCTTTTTCCCAGCTGGAGAATATTTAACAGGAGCTTTAAAACTAAAAAGCAACATCACCATCCATTTGGATTCAGGAGCACTTTTGAAATTTTCAGAGAATTTCGACGACTATCTTCCGTATGTAGAAATGCGTTACGAAGGCATCGTGATGCAGTCGTTCTCCCCATTATTTTATGCCAAAGATGTCGAAAATATCACCATCAAAGGTAGAGGCGTAATCGACGGACAAGGAAAAGCGTGGTGGAATGAAGTCTACCGAATCGAAACCGCCAAAGGGCCGATTCCGGAAACCAAATACCAAAAAATGTGGACCGAGCAAAACAAAGGAATCGTTTACGAGCCTTATTATAAAAGAACAATTGACAAACACTTTTTCAGGCCTTCTTTTTTCCAGGCTTACAATTGCAAGAATATTTTAATCGAAGGAGTAACCTTCAAAAACTCGCCTTTCTGGACCATAAATCCTGAATTTTGCGACAATGTAACCGTAGCGGGAATTACAATTAATAATCCGCATTCCCCAAATACAGACGGAATCAACCCTTCGTCCTGTACCAACGTTCACATTTCAAATTGCCACATCAGCGTAGGCGACGACTGTATTACCATCAAATCGGGTCGCGATGCAGACGGTCGTAAATACGGAAAAGCAACCGAAAATGTAACCATCACCAATTGCACAATGTTAAGCGGTCACGGAGGTGTCGTTATCGGAAGCGAAATGTCAGGCGGAATCAAAAAAATCACCATTTCCAACTGCGTTTTCGACGGAACCGATCGTGGAATCCGTATCAAAGCCGCTCGTGGAAGAGGTGGAGTTGTAGAAGACATTCGCGTCGACAATATTGTAATGAAAAACATCAAGGAAGAAGCCATTATTTTGGATCTTTTCTACGACAAAGACAATCCCGTAGAGCCCGTTACAGAGCGTACGCCGATTTTCAGAAACATCCACATCAGCAACGTTACAGGCGGAAACGTCAACAAAGCCGGATTCGTTCGCGGAATCGTTGAAATGCCAATCCAGAACATCACCTTCTCCAACATCAATATGGACGGCAAGGAAGGTTTTACTATAAACACAGCGACCGATGTAGAATTTCACGACGTAAAAGTCAACGCAACCGTGGGTTCCTCTTTCAAAATCAGCGATGCTAAAAACCTGATTTTAGACAACGTAGGTTCATCGACACCGATAAAAGGAGTTCCGGTTATCAAAATCGACAACGCCTCGAACATTATGATCAACAACAATTTTTCGTTCAACGCCACCGATATTTTCATCGAAGCCAATGGAAAAGATACCAAAAATATTTTTCTAAAAAACAATGTATTCAACAATGTGACTACGGTTGTGAAAAAAGGAAAAGACCTGGATAAAAAAGCAATTACAGAATAACGTAATTATTTTCAGGAGCAGAAAAATTGGGCATTTTAGGAAGCATCGTCCCGCTTTCCGTTACAAACGAAGTTCACTGAACTCCGATGAAAATAAAAGTATAGTGAAGTAATCTTTTGTGCCGAACACCGGCACAAAAGGATTTCCACTGCAATCGGGGCTAAAGAGAAACATTTGGATTTTTTGACATTAAGAAGAAATACCAAATCCTTTCAGAAATGGTTTTAAAAATAGAATACACCAATTTTTTAATAATTAAAATTTGCGAAAATTTGTGCAATTTGTGGTGAGAAAAAATAAACACCAAATCCTGCAAGGTTTCCAAAGCCCGGTATTAGTTGTCCACATAGCTCTGTGTTTTTATAAAAGTGAAACGCCTTTTTAGATAAAGAAAACTATGTTTCTATGTGTTAAAAATATATTGAACACCTACAAGGTTTTTTGGAAACCTCGCAGGATAAAAAGATAACAATGAAAAAAATATTCATCATACTAACGCTTTCACTTTTCGCTGTAAGCTATTCCCAGAAAAAAAAGGAAATTTTCCTTTTCACCTCTTTCAGGGAACCCGCTACCGAAGGTTTATACCTAGCCTACAGTGAAGACGGCTACAACTGGAAAGGTTTGGAAGGATCCTTCCTAAAACCCGAAATCGGAGCCAGCAAAATTATGCGTGATCCCTCCATCACCAAAGGCGCAAACGGAACCTATCACATGGTCTGGACAACCGACTGGAAAGGCGGAAACGGATTCGGATACGCCAGTTCAAAAGACCTGATTCATTGGTCAAAACAGGAATACATTTCCGTAATGAAACACGAACCCGAAGTCGTAAACGTATGGGCGCCCGAGATTTTTTATGACGATGTCAAAAAAGAATACATTATTATTTGGGCATCCACAATCCCATTCCGATTCGAAAAAGGAGTAGAAGACGAGAAAAACAACCACCGAATGTATTACGTAACCACCAAAGATTTCAAAACCTTTTCTGATACCAAATTGTATTACGACCCAGGTTTCAGCGTCATCGATTGTGTAATTGTCAAAAAAGGCAAAAAGGATTATGTTTTGGTTCTAAAAGACAACACCAGACCAATGCGAAACATAGAAGTAGCTTTCGGAAAATCACCATTAGGACCATTCGAAAAAAGATCAAAACCCTTGACGGAATATTTATCAGAAGGTCCAACGGTTGTTAAAGTCGGCAAAAACTGGTTGCTGTATTATGACAACTATGGATCCAAAAATTACAAAGCCTTAAGCACCTCAGATTTTGTAAAATTCGAAGATGTATCATCAAAAATATCGCTTCCCGAAGGACACAAACACGGAACAATTACAACAATTTCCGAAGAAGTTCTAAAAGGATTAATTGAAAAGAAATAATGGATTTACTCGACCGCAGGGTTCATAATCCTGAGTTGGTGAAATAAATAAAATAAAAATGATTGCATTTCAAAACATAAAAACCAATATCGTATCAGCAACAACCATTTTGTTGAGCTGTGTCGCAGTCAATTCGGCGCAAGCCCAACAAGACACGATACGATATACAGGAAAAACACTTTCCAATGTCGATTACCATCACGGACAATTAAGTCCGGCAGTTGGCGTTCACGCCACACAAATTATGCGTGCCAGCCGTGAACATCCGGAAAAAGCAGATGGTTTTGGCTGGACCTACAACCACCAGTCGATGATGGCGTATTGGAATAATACATTTTACCTACATTATTTAAGCGACCCTTCAGGAGAACACATTCCGCCGAGCCAGACTTTTATAATGACTTCGAAAGACGGTTTAACCTGGACAAAACCAGCCGTACTTTTCCCAATTTACCACGTTCCTGACGGCTTTAAAAAAGAAGGAGTAGAAGGCGTAGCCAAAAACATCGATGCCATTATGCACCAGCGGATGGGCTTTTACGTTTCATCCGACAACAGATTACTGGCAACCGGTTATTACGGAGTTGCCTTGGACAAAAAAGACGATCCGAATGACGGAAAAGGAATTGGTCGTGTAATTAGAGAAATTTATAAAGACGGAACTTTTGGACCTATTTATTTCATCAGATACAACAAAACTGGAAACCCGTTGCCAACGACCTTCCCGTTTTACACAAAAAGTAAAGACAAAAAATTCATCAATGCATGCGACGAATTGCTGTCAAAGCCTTTGATGATGCAACAATGGGTCGAAGAAGCTGATCGTGATGATGCTTTGGTGCCATTAAAAAAACAGTACAAAGCCTTCAATTATTACCATTTACCAAACGGAAACGTAGTTGGTTTATGGAAATTTGCTTTAACATCATTAAGTAAAGACGAAGGAAAAACCTGGGAATACACACCGTTAAGAGCACCCGGATTTGTAAACAGCAATGCCAAAATCTGGGGACAAAAAACTTCGGATAACCGTTATGCAACCGTTTACAATCCGTCAGAATACCGCTGGCCATTGGCGATATCAACCAGTGATGACGGACTGAATTACAAAGATTTATTATTGGTTCACGGAGAAGTAAGTCCGATGCGTTACGGAGGAAACTACAAATCTGCCGGCCCGCAATACGTCCGCGGAATCCTCGAAGGAAACGGAACTCCGCCAGACGGAAAATTGTGGGTAAGTTACAGTGTGAACAAAGAAGATATTTGGGTGGCTTCGGTACCAGTTCCCGTAACAAGCGAAGTAAAAGAAAACGCGAATGATATTTTCAATGATTTGCCAAACGGAGAAGAATTAAAATTATGGAATACCTATGATTTGTCCTGGGCTTCCGCCAAAATCGAAAAGAAAACAGATGGAAAAAAATGGCTGACCTTAAGAGATCAGGACTTTTTTGATTATTCCCGTGCCGAACGTGTGATTCCGTTTGCACAAAAAATGGAAGCGACTTTAACCGTTAAACCTGAACAAAACAATCATGGATTATTGCAGGTAGAGTTCCAAAACAAACAAGGATTGCCTGCGATTCGCATCGTTTTCGATTCGGATGGAGAAATAAAAGTAAAACACGGAGCCCGTCACGGCGGAATTGGAAAATACGAAGCCGGAAAAGAATATACAATTACAGTAAAATTAGACGTGACTTCCCGTTGGTACACCGTAAAAGTGAATGACGGCAAAGAAACCAACAAAATATTCTATGCTCCGGTTGATGGTATTTCGCGCATTATGTTCCGCACAGGCGATCAGCGTTACACACCAAATGCAGATACAGAACCGGACACACCAGATTTTACCGATTTACCGGATACAGGAAAATTAATTCCCGAAGCAGTTTTTAATATTCAGTCTTTGGTTACGAAGAAATTGTAATACTAAGATTAAGACCAATAGATTTTACACAATATTGTCATTCCGACGGAGGAGGAATCTCCGTAAGAAGCTCTACAAACAAAGTCCTCAACAGTGCGGAATAGCAAGCGGAGATTCCTCGTTCCTCGGAATGACAAAAAAGAGGCTTTGGCATGGTAATAAACGGGTTGAATACTTTAAAAAAAAATAAAAAATAAAATCTGCTCAATCTGCGAGTAAAAAAATAAATATGAAGAATTTAAAAAACATATTTTATCTCTTTTTCCTATTAGTAACTTTCATCTCGAAAGGACAAATTTCTGCTGAGCATTTACGATGCGAAATGACAGAAAATCCATTGGCTGTAAACACTAATCAACCAAGATTAAGCTGGCAATTGGTTTCCCAAAAATCAAATGTATCACAAACTGCGTATCAGATTTTGATAGCTTCTTCAGAAGAAAAACTAAAGAAAAATGAAGCCGATTTCTGGAACAGCGGAAAAGTAGTTTCCAATAAAAATCTTCAAATTACCTACAACGGAACTCCATTAAAAACCGAATCCAAATATTTCTGGAAAGTAAAAGTCTGGAATCAAAAAGAGAAATCTTCCAATTGGAGTA
Source organism: Flavobacterium sp. LM4 (assembly GCF_002017935.1). Classification (NCBI taxonomy): domain Bacteria; kingdom Pseudomonadati; phylum Bacteroidota; class Flavobacteriia; order Flavobacteriales; family Flavobacteriaceae; genus Flavobacterium; species Flavobacterium sp. LM4. Next base: position 74,496 of record NZ_MUFW01000001.1, read on the forward strand.
AAACAGCTTCTTTCAGAATCGCACCTTCAGCATTAAATCCAACTTGGATTGGCGCCATTACCAAAGCCGACAGTCATTTACCGGAAGGCAGAAATTACCATACCGCGACTTTCAAACGAGAAAAAAAAGATGCTCTAATCAATGCTTCCGATTCGTTGTCGCGCAGAAGTATTATGCTTCGTAAACCATTTTCGGTTAACAAAGAAATAAAAGAAGCAGTAGTGTACATTTCAGGTTTAGGACATTACGAATTAATCATTAACGGAAAGAAAATTGGCAACAGCGATTTTGCCCCTTTATGGACAGATTACGACAAAACGGTCAACTTCAACACCTATCAATTATCTGCTAATCAACTAAAAAAAGGCGAAAATGTAATTGGAGTTTTATTAGGAAACGGAATGTACAACACACTTGCCGAGCGCTATTCGAAATTCTATGTAAGTTTTGGTCCTCCAACTTTGTTTTTCAAAATGAAAGTGATTTACAAAGACGGTTCCGAAGACATTATAAAATCAGATGAAAGTTGGAAATACAGTAAAAGTCCGATTACCTACAACAGTATTTTTGGAGGCGAAGATTACAACGCCAATTTAGAACAAAAAGGCTGGAACGAAAAAGGATTCAATGATTCGGCTTGGAAAAAAGTAATCGTTCAGGAAGCACCAAAAGGTGTTTTAAGACCACAGATTACAACACCCATTACAATCCAAAAGCAGTACGAAGTTAAAAAGGCAAAAGAACTGAAACCTAACTTTTTTGTTTTCAATATGGGACAAAATCTTTCGGGATTTACCACCATAAAAGTCAAAGGAAAAAAAGGACAAACTGTTCGTGTTTGGGTAGGTGAAAGCCTGAATGAAGACGGAACAGTTAGTCAGGGAAAAACTGGAAAACCATATTATTACGACTATACATTGAAAGGTGAAGGCGTTGAAGAATGGCAACCGAAATTCAGTTATTACGGCTTTCAATATGTGCAAATAGAGAACATCAATTATAAAGAAACTAATAACGAAAATCTGCCAACATTGGTAGATTTGAAATCGAATTTCATTTACAATTCGGCAGGAGAAGCAGGAACTTTTGAATCGTCCAATGACATTTTCAATAAAACACACTTGCTGATTAACAACGCTATCAAAAGTAATTTTCAAAGTGTTTTCACCGATTGCCCGCAACGCGAAAAATTGGGTTGGTTGGAAGAAATTCACTTAAACGGACCCGGATTATTGTTCAATTATAACCTCGAAAGTTTTATTCCGGCGACAATGCAAAACATTTCCGATTCGCAACGAGATAACGGTCTGATTCCAACCATCGTTCCCGAATATGTAGTCTTCGGAGGCGATTTTACAGACTCACCGGAATGGGGTGTGACAGGCGTGATTCTGCCTTGGATGTATTACGAATATTACGGCGACGCTTCGTTAATCGAAAAATATTATCCCGTAATGAAAAGATATGTGGATTATTTGGGAACCAAAGCCACCAATCATATCGTTTCACACGGTTTGGGCGATTGGTACGATTATGGAACGCATCCGGCGGGTTATTCCAAAAACAGCCCGATTGCGCTTTCGGCCACTTCTCATTATTTTTATGGAGCGAGTTTGCTGGCAAAAGCCTCCAAATTATTGAACAAAACAGAAGATATTGCAAAGTACGAAAAGCTGACTTCAGATATCAAAAACGCTTTCAACAAGGAATTTTTCAATCCCGAAACCAAACAATACGGAACCAGCAGTCAGTTCAGCAATGCCGTTCCCGTTTTTATGGATATTGTAGAACCGCAATACAAACAGGCGGTTATGCAGAATTTATTAAACGACATCAAAGCAAAAGGCGACCGATTAACAACAGGCGATGTCGGAAACCGTTATTTATTTCAGGCTTTGGCACGAAACGGCGAAAACGAAACGATGTATAAAATGAACAATCACTACGATGCGCCGGGTTATGGTTTTCAGATTAAATTTGGCCTGACTACTTTGACCGAGCAATGGGATCCGCGCAAAGGAAATTCGTGGAATCATTTTATGATGGGACAAATCGAAGAATGGTTTTACCAAAGCCTGGCGGGAATCGTTCCCGATGATCAAAATCCGGGATTTAAACATTTCTTTATTCAGCCGGAAATCGTGGGCGATATGACTTTTGTAAAAGCAACCTACAAATCCATTTACGGAAATATTGCTTCGGCCTGGGAAAAGAAAGACGGTAAGTTAATCCTGAGAGTGGAGATTCCTGCCAATACATCAGCGACCATAAAATTGCCAATCGAAAAGAATTCAGAAATAAAAGTCAACGGAAAACTGACTAAAGATTTGAAATTAGGATGCGGAAAATATACAATTGAATGCAAATTATAAGATTTAAAAATGACGACAATTAAAAACATACTTTTTGCTCTACTGGTTTCAATCTTTGGATTGACACTTGCAAACGCGCAATGCACATCCGATACGAATTTCAGAAAACCGGTTACGGAAACCATCAAAAACATCGAAACCATTTTCAAAATCACCGTAATTGATGACAGAGGTTTATTGAAAGGAAAAGAACTCGATTACGCTGATTGGCGAATCGAACAAGGCAATCTGGAAGTTTCTCTGGCGAATGTTTTAGTCCCTTTTGAATTGACGTATTTCAAACAGCCGGACGGAAAATACCAAATCCGAAAATATGAAAACCATAAAGTTTCAGTCGATAAAGGAAAAGAGCGTTTAGATTATTTGACCACTTTATATTCCAATGTTGCCGACTGGGAAAAACGAAAAAAGGAGTTAAAAGCTTGTATGACCATGTCATTTGGTTTAGACAAGGCGCCCCCAACACCAAAGTCTAAACCACTTTTAACGCCAAAAAGAATCTATAAAGATTACAGCGTCGAGAATATAGCTTTAGAAATACTGCCTGGCGTTTACACAACGGGATCGATTTACAAACCCTATCCGTTAAACAAAAAATCAGCGATTATCTTAACGCCCGATGGACATTTTGGTGACGGAAGATACCGAAAAGACGAGCAATACCGTTGCGCCATAATGGCCAAAATGGGCGCGATTGTAGTAAGTTATGACCTGTTTGCCTGGGGCGAATCCTTATTGCAATTCCCCGAAGAAACCCACCGAAATAGTATCGCCTCAACCGTTCAGGTCTTGAGCGGAATCCGATTATTGGATTATCTGGCAACCATAAAAAATGCCGATGTTTCGCGAGTTGGCGTTACCGGCGGTTCCGGCGGAGGTTCGCACACGATGTTTTTGGCCGCTTTAGACGATCGAATCACGGTTTCGGCTCCCGTGGTGATGGTTTCTTCGCATTTTTCGGGCGGTTGTCCGTGCGAGAGCGGTCGCGGAATCCACCTTTGCGGAAACGGAACCAACAATGCAGAAATCTCCGCAATGATGGCGCCAAAACCACAGTTAATCGTTTCAGACGGAAAAGACTGGACCTTGGCCGTTCCCGAATTAGAATTCCCTTTTATCCAAAGAACCTACGAATTATACGGCAAGAAAAGTCTCGTAGAAAACGCCCATTTTGCCAAGGAAGGCCACGATTTTGGCGTTTCAAAACGTATGGCACTGTATCTGTTTATGGCGAAATATTTAGGCTTGGATCTGAACAAAGTGAAGAACGAAAAAGGCGAAATCGACGAATCGACTTGTGTGATTGAGCCTTATGAAAAATTATATGTTTTTGGCAACAAAGCCGAAAATCTACCTAAAAATGCCCTGAAAGACATCAACAAATTATATGAAATGTTCGGAGAAAAAAATCTGAAAGTGTATGAAGTCAAGAAGTAATATTTGGGCGTGACCCAATTTGAAAAAGGGGCAACTCTCGAAACCGCTTAGTCGCCCCTTTCCCAAATCGGGTCGGGCTATCCGCGCTACTTCGGTAGCCAGCTTCTATCCCTCACGCACTCTCGTAAATCAAGAATATTTGTCTTTGATAAAAATTTAGGAATAAAAAAATATGAATTTAATAATTGATTAGCCAACAACAATCAACTATTAACCATCAACCATAAGTTATGAAGTTAAAAAGTAAAATTACAGCAATCTGTTTGGGAATTGTTTCCTTCGCTACAACGGCGCAAACCAACAGCCAACTAAAATTGTGGTACGACAAACCCGCCACCATCTGGAATGAAGCTTTGCCTTTGGGTAACGGCCGTTTGGGTGTAATGGTTTTTGGAGATCCTGCTGTGGAGCGTTTGCAATTGAACGAAGAAACCATTTGGGCAGGTTCACCAAACAGCAACGCGCATACCAAATCAATTGAAGCATTGCCAAAAGTAAGACAGCTGGTTTTCGAAGGAAAATTTGATGAAGCACAAGCATTGGCAACACAAGATATTATGTCGCAAACCAATGACGGAATGCCGTATCAGACTTTCGGTAGCGCTTACATTTCGTTTCCGGGACATCAAAAATATACCAATTATTACCGTGACTTGGATATCGAAAACGCCACTGCAAAAGTAAAATACACCGTAAATGGTGTAGAATTTACCAGAGAAATATTGACATCATTTTCAGATCAGGTGATTGTGGTAAAATTGTCGGCAAGTCAGCCGGGTCAGATTACGGCGAATGTTTTTATGAACAGCCCTATTGACAAAACCGTTCCGTCAACTGAAGGTAACCAAATTATCCTTTCGGGAGTTGGGACTAATTTTGAAAACGTAAAAGGAAAAGTAAAATTTCAGGGCAGAATCGAAGCCAAAAATAAAGGCGGTGAAGTTTCAGCAAGCAACGGAATCTTAATCATCAACAAAGCCGATGAGGTAACACTTTATATTTCGATAGCGACCAATTTCAAAAACTATCAGGACATTACCGAAGACGAAATAGCAAAAAGCAAATCGTATTTGGATAAAGCTTTGCCGAAAAGTTTTGATGAAATCAAAAAAGCGCACGTTGCCTATTATCAAAAATTCTTCAACAGAGTTTCATTGGATTTAGGTTCTAACGATGCCGTCAAAAAACCAACAAACGAAAGAATTCGTGATTTCAAAAATCAATTCGATCCGCAGTTGGCGAGTCTGTATTTTCAATTTGGACGTTATTTATTGATTTCGAGTTCACAGCCGGGAGGTCAGCCTGCTAATTTACAGGGAATCTGGAACGATATGGTAACGCCTCCGTGGGATTCTAAATACACTACAAACATCAACGCCGAAATGAATTATTGGCCGGCAGAAGTCACCAATCTTACCGAAATGCATGAGCCTTTTATCCAAATGGCAAAAGAGTTAAGCGTTACGGGAGCAGTAACGGCAAAAACAATGTACAATGCGAACGGCTGGGTTTTGCATCACAACACGGATATCTGGCGCGTAACTGCTCCGGTTGATTCGGCTGCGTCAGGAATGTGGATGACTGGTGGAGCCTGGATTTCGCAGGATTTGTGGGAACGTTATTTGTACACAGGCGATATCAATTATTTAAAAGAAATATATCCAATAATTAAAGGCTCTGCCGATTTCTTTTTGGATTTTATGATTATGGATCCAAACACAGGATATTTAGTGGTAGTACCATCAAGTTCTCCTGAAAATACACACGCTGGTGGAACAGGAAAAGCAACGATTGCCTCCGGAACTACGATGGACAATCAGTTGGTTTTTGATTTGTTTTCGAATGTGATTAAAGCTTCGAAACTGGTTGCTCCGGATGACAATTATACAAAAAAATTAAGTGAAGCTTTAGCAAAAATGCCTCCGATGAAAATTGGAAAACACAATCAGTTGCAGGAATGGCAGGAAGATTGGGACAATCCGAAAGACAATCACCGACACGTTTCGCATTTGTACGGCTTATTTCCGAGTAACCAGATTTCGCCAATCAAAACACCGGAATTGTTTGAAGGAGCTAAACAATCTCTGATTTACAGAACAGACGAATCGACAGGCTGGTCAATGGGCTGGAAAGTAAATTTATGGGCCAGATTATTAGACGGAAATCACGCTTATAAACTGATTCAGGATCAATTGCATTTAGTAACCGCTGACCAAAGAAAAGGTGGTGGAACCTATCCAAATATGTTGGATGCTCACCAACCGTTTCAGATTGACGGTAACTTCGGCTGTACTGCCGGAATAGCCGAAATGCTGATGCAGAGTCAGGAAGATGCGATTCATTTATTGCCTGCTTTACCAACGGTTTGGAAAGACGGAAGCATCAAAGGCTTGGTAACCCGAGGCGGATTTGTAATCGATATGACGTGGAAAAACAATAAAGTTTCGACTTTGAAAGTGTATTCAAAATTAGGAGGAAACTGCCGATTGAAATTGGAAAACACCTTAAGAGCAGAGAAAGGAATCGTGCTTAAAAAAGCAAAAGGTAAAAACCCGAATCCGTTGTTTTATGATGTGGAAGTAAAAAAACCGATTATTTCTAAAGAAGCAAAATTGCCTAAAGTGCAATTGCCGAAGTACACTGAGTATGATGTGGAGATGAAAGCGGGGCAGACTTATAGTTTTTCGGCGAATTAATTATTGATCATAATAAGTCATATAAGTTTAGTTTGTCATTCCGACGGAGGAGGAATCTCCGTTGCTAGATCGACAAAGATTGGAAGCTTTTGATTGTGGAGTTACTTGCGGAGATTCCTCCTCCGTCGGAATGACAAAAATGAGACAAAAGAATATAAAATTTAAGGTCTTGAAACCTTAAAGAAGTAGAAATAAAAATAAACGTGATCGTGAGACTGCGTGAGTGATGGCAGTGGAGCTCTTTTTTTGAGAGGCTTTTTCAGCCGAACAAAAAAAAGCGGGAACGTACAGCACGACCCGAAGTTTTTCACGGAGGGTCACGCCCAAAAAATTAAAATAAACAGAATATGTTACACCAATTTAAATACAAAATAATGGCGATTGTCATCCTGATTTCGGCTTTGAACAGCGGTTGTAAATCGGGAGCGGGGCATTCTAAAAAAGGAACTTCCGTAGTTTTGAAAGCGGATGATTTTAAGCATTATGTGGATTATTTCAACACGATGGAAGACGAGAATTTGAAATTTGCGATTCCGAATGACAGTGCGTGGGCGTGGATGGAAAAAAATGTTCCGTTGTTTGAATGTCCACAGCAGAATTTTGAGGAGATTTATTATTACCGTTGGTGGACGGCTCGAAAACACATCAAGAAAACGCCACTTGGTTTCGGAATTACTGAGTTTTTGGTAGATCGTTCGTATGCCGATAAATACAATTTGATTGCTTGTGCGGTGGGGCATCATATTAATGAATTTCGCTGGATGCACGATCCGCAGTACATTGAGCAGGATGTGAAAATTTGGTATCGTGGCAATGAAGGAAAACCGATGAACAAATTGTATAAATTCAGCAGTTGGACAGCTGATGCGTTGTACAATCGTTATTTGGTGAATAAGGATGAAAAGTTCTTGTTGGATATGTATCCGGATATGGTTATAGATTATGCGGTTTGGGAAAAAGACCGTCAGCGCAAAGATGGTTTGTTTTGGCAACACGATGTAAAGGACGGAATGGAAGAATCGTTGAGTGGTGGGCGAAAAGTACAAAATGCAAGACCGACGATAAACAGTTATATGTTTGGAAATGCTGTGGCGATTTCGAAAATGGCCGAGATGAAAGGCGACAAAGAAGTAGAGTCGAAATTTAAAGCTAAAGCCGATGTTTTACAACAATTGGTAGAAACCAAATTATGGAATCCGAAAAGTGAATTCTTTGAAACGTTTACCGAGAAAGATACTTTGGCACAAGTTAGAGAAGCGATTGGATTTATTCCGTGGTATTTTAATCTGCCACAAAAAAATAAAGGTTTTGAAAAAGCCTGGGAACAGATTAAGGATGAAAAAGGGTTTTCGGCACCTTTTGGATTGACAACTGCCGAGCGCAGAAGTCCGCGTTTTAGAACTCACGGAACCGGAACCTGCGAATGGGACGGAGCGATTTGGCCTTTTGCGAGTTCGCAGACCTTGACTGCTTTGGCAAATGTTTTGAATAATTACAATCAAACTTTCGTTGCGAAAACCGATTATTTCAAACAAATGGATTTGTATGTGCAGTCGCAATATTACCGAGGAAAGCCATACATTGGAGAATATCTGGATGAAAAGACAGGCTATTGGCTGATGGGAGACAAAGAAAGAAGCCGTTATTACAATCATTCGACTTTTAACGATTTGATGATTACGGGATTAGTTGGTTTACGCCCGAGAGCAGATGAAAAGATTGAAGTAAATCCGTTAGTTCCACAGGGAAAATGGGATTGGTTCTGTTTGGATAATGTGTTGTATCACGGGAATATTATCACGATTCTTTGGGACAAAACTGGGGAGAAATATGGTAAAGGAAAAGGGTTTAGGGTTTTTAAGAATGGTAAGGAAATTGCGGTTTCAGAAAAATTGGAGAAATTAGTTTCGGAGTAAATTTGTATTAAAATGGTTCACGCAGATTTGGCAGATTGAGCAGATTTTATTTCTGTCCAGTTTGTCATCCGAGTTACGAGAGTTATTTCTAAGTAACTCACAAAAAACTAGATAATTTATTATTGATAAATGTTAAAGAAAACAACTAAAAATATTGCTTTAATTTTAATTCTATTTTTTGTAGTCTATAATTTCTTGCTGAGTGATTTTAATCCAATGTTTAAAAATGAAAGGTTTGTTTATTTGACAAGTGCGTTAAAAGAAACTGAGAAAGAAGATTTAAAATCGATTGTTGAGATTTACAATAAAATTCATAAAACTGTAAAAGAAAGACAATGTATATCTGAATTTGCAACTTCACATATTGGTCCAAATAGACACGGATTTTCATTGACTAAAAAAATATATACATTAAAAATTGAGAAAGATTTCAGTAAAAATCATTGTTTGAAATTTGGATTATTAAACTACGATTTTGGGTATAAAAATATCGGAATAAAAAATGCTTCAAAATTTTATTTTGGTAAGAGTATTGAAAGTCTTAATGAGGATGAAAAGATCACTCTCGTTGCGATGTTTGAAAATTCAAGTTTATATAATCCATTAAGAAATAAAGATTTTTTGATGAATAAAGTGCGACTTTATAAAAGAATCTTACATCAAAAAAAGGATAACTAACATCTTAGCTAAATTGTAATTCTAAGTATATTTTTAGTCAATAAAATAATCTGCCGAATCTGCTAAATCTGCGAGAACAAAAAAATAAAAATAAAATGAAAAAGTTTTTTTTACATCTTACATTCATCATTATAACCCTGATTTCACTTTCGGCGAAAGCCCAAACAAAAATCAGCGTAACAAACCTGCAATGCGAAATGCTGAACAATCCCGAAGGAATTGATGTGGTACAACCGCGATTGAGCTGGCAAATAAAAGCCGATGTGAATGCCGTTAAACAAACGGCCTATCAAATTATGGTTGCCTCGACTTTAGAAAATCTAAATGCGAACAAAGCTGATTTTTGGGATAGCGGAAAAGTAACAAGTGACGAATCTGTCAATATTATCTACAACGGAAAAAAGTTGGGAGACCGACAAAATGCGTTTTGGAAAGTAACTGTTTTCACGAACAAAGGAGAAGTTGAATCGGCTACAACTGCTCATTTCAGCATTGGAATTTTAACCTATGCTGACTGGAAATCGACACGCTGGATTGGGTATGAAAAACTGTCGAAAGATGATAGCGTTTCGCAGTATTCGAGATTGTCTGCGCGTTATTTGCGAAAAGAAATTGATTTAAAAAAACAAGTCAAAAGTGCCAAAGTGTATATAATGGGAATGGGTTTGTATGAGCTGTATATCAACGGAAATAAAATTGGCGATCAGGTTTTGGCACCCGTTCCGACGGATTATACAAAAAATGTAAAATACAATGTTTTTGATGTGACTTCACAATTGAAAGAAGGCAAAAATATGCTGGGAACGATTTTAGGAAACGGACGTTTTTTTGCAATGCGTCAGGATTACAAACCCTATAAAATCAAATCATTTGGTTTTCCGAAAATGGCTTTGCAGTTGTTTGTTGAATATACCGATGGAACCAAAGATATCATGCGAACAGACGACACCTGGAAATTAACTACTGACGGACCGATTTTATCGAACAATGAATATGACGGTGAAGAATACGATGCCCGCAAGGAAATGAAAGGCTGGGCGACGACCAATTTTGACGATAAAAACTGGGTAAACGCCAGATACGTTCAGGAACCGGGTGGTTTTTATGAAGCACAGATGATGCCGAATATGAAAATAATGGGCGAGGTAAAACCAATTTCGATAAAAGCGACTGCCAAAGGAACTTATATTTTGGATATGGGTCAGAATATGGTGGGCTGGTTGCAACTGAAAGTCAAAGGAAAAAGTGGCGACCAAATCACAATGAAATTTGCCGAATCTTTGCAGGCTGATGGTTCGTTATACATTGCCAATTTGCGTGATGCGAAAACTACTGACGTTTATACTTTAAAAGGTGAAGGCGAAGAAATATGGGAACCTCGTTTTATATTTCACGGTTTCCGATTTGTAGAGATTTCAGGTTTTCCGACCAAACCAACTTTGGATAATTTCGTTGGAAAAGTGGTGTATGACGATATCAAAACGACTGGAACTTTCGAATCTTCAGATGCGACGATGAACCAGATTTTTAAAAATGCGTGGTGGGGAATCAGCGGAAATTACAAAGGAATGCCAATCGACTGTCCACAGCGAAACGAACGTCAGCCTTGGTTAGGAGATAGAACAACAGGTGCTTATGGCGAAAGTTTTTTATTCGACAACCAGACTTTGTATGCCAAGTGGCTGGATGATATTAAATATTCCCAAACACAGGATGGAGGATTGCCAGATGTGGCGCCGGCATTTTGGCGCTATTATGGGGATAACGTGACCTGGCCGGGGACGTATATTACTGTGGGCGATATGCTGTACCAACAATTTGGTGATGCAGAAGTGATCAAAAAACAATATCCGTATATGAAAAAATGGATGGTGTATATGGAAGAAAATTATCTGCAAAATGATTTAATGGACAAGGACAAATACGGTGATTGGTGTGTTCCGCCGGAATCATTAGAGTTGATTCGTTCCAAAGATTCTGCCCGTTTAACGGATGGACAATTATTATCAAGTGCGTTTTATTATCAGCTTTTGGGCATTATGAAAAAGTTTGCCAAAATCGCAAGTGCCGATGCCGATATTGCCCATTATGATAATTTGACAACAAGAATCAAAAAAGCATTCAACGCCAAATTTTTAAATACCGAAAAAAACTACTATGCCAATAATACCGTAACGGCAAACGTATTGCCTTTGGCTTTCGGTTTGGTTCCTGAAAACTTAATTGACAAGGTTTTCCAAAATATGGTTAACGAAGTGGAGGTTACTAAAAACGGTCATATCAGCACGGGAGTTATCGGAACACAATTTTTGATGCGAACGTTAACGAACTTCGGAAGAGGGGATTTGGCTTATAAACTCGCTTCCAACAAAACATATCCAAGCTGGGGTTATATGGTCGAAAACGGAGCGACAACCATTTGGGAATTATGGAACGGAAATACTGCTGATCCAACAATGAATTCTCAAAATCACGTGATGCTTTTGGGTGATTTATTGATCTGGTACTACGAAAATATGGGGGAATCAAGAGCAATCCCGAAACTCCGGGTTTCAAACAAATTATTATGAAACCTGATTTCAGAGCGGGATTGACTTTCGTAAACGCCTCTTACGAATCGATTTACGGATTAATTAGAAGCGACTGGAAGAAAAACAAAAACACTTTAGAATGGAAAATTACCATTCCGGCCAATTCATCGGCTGTGGTGTATTTGCCAACAGCGAATGCTTCATCGGTAACGGTAAACAAGCAAAAACTGGCTCAGTTTTCATCTTCTTATAAAACAGAAAATAACAACATAGTCCTGACTTTAGAATCGGGTTCTTATACAGTAAATCTAAGGCTTCAATAAGATAATTCGGGACAGTACAGGATGCTTGTCTGATTATTTAGTGTCATTTTTACACTTAATATTTTTTTTCCATTCTTATAATTGTATAGTATTGAAAATAAACACTATAATATTTTAAAATATAAATAATGAAATTGAAACAAATAACTATCGCTTTTTTTGGACTGCTACTTTTGGGAAGCTGTAAATCGGCTTTGGAAAAAAAGACCTGGAAAGAAGGAATTTTGGTAGATGAATTCATTTACGAAAAAGCACCTTATCCGTCCTGCCATTCCGTAACGATTGTGGAAGCAACCAATGGAGATTTGGTTTCGGCCTGGTTTGGAGGATCACACGAAAGACATCCGGATGTTTGCATTTATTCGGCCATAAAGCCAAAAGGAAGCGACAAATGGGGTGAACCCATTAAGGTAGCTGATGGTGTAATGAAAGACGGCACAAGATTTCCAACATGGAATCCTGTTTTATACCAAATTCCGGGTGGCGATTTGATGTTATTTTATAAAATCGGACCAAAACCATCTGAATGGTGGGGCATTTACAGAACTTCTTCTGATGGCGGAAAAACCTGGTCTGATAAAATTGATATGCCAAGTAAAGATTTTCTGGGTCCAATCAAAAACAAACCGGTTTTATTGAGCAACGGAAACTTATTACTTCCTTCAAGTACCGAAGGAAATGGCTGGCATTTGCGTATGGAATCCACTCCTGACTTCGGAAAAACCTGGGTGATGGGAGATACCATTTCAAGAGGGAAACAAAAAATCAACGCCATTCAGCCAAGCATTCTGTTTCATAAAGACGGAAGCATTCAGGCGATTGGGAGAACCAAAAACAGAGCTATTTTCAGTACATTTTCTAAAGACAACGGAAAAACCTGGTCGGATTTAGAACTAATCGGATTGCCAAACAACAACTCCGGAACCGATGCGGTAACGCTTAAAAACGGAAAACATTTATTGGTTTACAACCACGTTTTGCCTCCCGGAAAAGAAGCCAAAGGACCAAGAACACCTTTGAATCTTTCTATCTCAGATGACGGAATCAATTGGAAAGCAACATTAGTTTTGGAAGATTCAAAAATCAGTCAATATTCTTATCCGTCAATAATTCAAAGTTCAGACGGAATGGTGCATATTGTGTACACCTGGAGAAGAGAAAAACTAAAATACGTAAAAATCGATCCAAGTAAGTTAAAAGCAATTCCAATCAAAAATGGAATCTGGCCAGGACAAGAAGGTGTTGAAGTGAAAGCTGTTAAAGCGGAAGAAGAGTAAAAATTAATTATGAATTACGAATTGAAAATTACTAATTCGTAGTAAAAATAAAATATGAAAAATAGTAGTTTCATTAAAACTATCGCTGTAGTTCTGACAATTGTTTTGGCGGGAACATTCAACAGCGAAGTTTCAGCTCAATCATCCAAAAAGCAAAAATATAAAGTGGCCGTTTGTGACTGGATGATCTTAAAAAGACAAAAACTGGGAGCTTTTGGTTTAGCCAGTGAAATAAAAGCAGACGGAATCGAACTAGATATGGGCGGTTTGGGAAAAAGACCCACTTTCGACAGTAAACTGGGTGACCCGATTGAAAGACAAAAGTTTCTGGATAAGTCCAAAGAATTAAATGTTGGAATCAGTTCCATCGCAATGTCTGGTTTTTATGCACAGTCTTTTGCCAAAAGAGAATCCATAACACTTATGATTGAGGATTGCGTCAAGGCAATGAAAAATATGAAGGTAAAAGTCGCTTATCTACCATTAGGTACAGAAAGCGATTTGAATAAAAATCCCGAATTGCGTCCGATAATTATTGAAAGATTGAAATGGGCAGGAAAACAAGTCGGTAAAATTGGAGGAGTTATCGCCATTGAAACTTCATTAAACGCCACCGAAGAGAAAAAACTGTTGGAAGAAATTGGCTGTAAACACATCAAAAGCTCTTTCAATTTTGCGAATGCCGTGGATAACGGAAGAGACATCGCAACCGAATTAAAGATTTTAGGCAAAAAACATCTGGCACAAATTCACGCTTCCACAACAGATAGTGTTTGGCTGGAAAACGATAAAAATGTCGATATGCCAAAAATCAAAAAAACGCTGGACGAAATGAAATGGAGTGGCTGGCTAATCGTAGAACGTTCCCGTGACGTAACGCAGGTTCATAACATAAAAGCGAATTACGGAGCCAACGTTGCTTATTTAAAACGCATTTTTCAGAATTAAATTAATTACCGCAAAGACGCAAAGGCACAAAGAAAATTTAGCTAAGGATTAAATAAATTAAAACTTTGCGTCTTCGCGTCTTTGCGGTTAAAAAAAAATACAATGAAATATTTAAGCTTACTTTTTTTAGGACTATATGTAACTTTTGCATCAGCGCAAAACATCACCATCGTTCGTGATGCGAAAGCACCAAGAGCGCAATATGGTGCCGAAAAACTATCAGAAACTGTAACAGCAAAAGGACTCAAAGTAACTTTCGCAGACAAAACTCCTAAAAAATCAAAAGATAAAGTAATCGTTATTGGCGAAAAAGGAACTGATTTCTGGAAGCAAAATTCAAAAAGCGCTAAAATTGACGACAACAAACTGACCAAAAAAGAAGGCTTTCAAATCCGCACGCAAAAAAACATCATTTTCATTGAAGGAACAGATGCAACCGGAGCTTTGTACGGAGCTTTGGAATTGGCAGACCGAATCAAAACTTCAGGTGAAATTCCATCCGAAATCAATATCGAGGACAGTCCCGAAATGGTATTGAGAGGGTCTTGCATCGGAGTGCAAAAACCGGTTTATCTTCCGGGAAGAGACGTTTACGAATATCCATACACGCCCGAGTCTTTCCCTTGGTTTTACGATAAAAAACTATGGACAAAATACCTGGATATGATGGTTGATAACCGACTAAATTCCCTGTATTTATGGAACGGACATCCTTTTGCTTCGTTGGTAAAACTAAAAGACTATCCGTTTGCTGTGGAAGTAAGTGAAGAAGATTTCAAAAAGAACGAAGAAATTTATAATTATCTGACTGTAGAAGCGAATAAAAGGGGAATCTGGGTGATTCAGATGTTCTATAATATCATTGTTTCCAAACCTTTTGCAGAGCATTACAACATTAAAACACAAGATCGTTCACGTCCAATCACACCAGAAATTGCTGATTATACCAGAAAATCAATCGCGGCCTTTATCGAAAAATATCCAAACGTGGGATTATTGGTTTGCCTTGGCGAAGCAATCAACACGATTGAAGATGACGTAGAATGGTTCAATAAGACCATTATTCCGGGGGTTCAAGGCGGAATGAAAGCTTTAGGCAAAACCGAAGAGCCACCAATTATCGTTCGCGCTCACGATACCGATGCACCTTTGGTAATGGAAAAAGCACTTCCGTTGTATAAAAATTTATACACGATGCACAAGTACAATGGCGAGTCCTTGACGACTTACACGCCACGCGGCCCTTGGGGAGAAATTCACAAAAAGTTAAGCGCTTTGAATTCGGTTCATATTTCAAACGTTCATATTTTGGCTAATTTGGAGCCTTTCCGTTACGGTTCTCCCGACTTTATTCAGAAAACGGTTCAGGCAATGCATAGTGCTCACGGTGCTAATGCGCTACATTTGTATCCACAGGCATCCTATTGGGATTGGCCTTACACGGCCGATAAAACCAAAACAGGCGAGCGATTGCTCGAAATGGATCGCGACTGGATTTGGTACAAAGCCTGGGCAAGATATGCTTGGAACAGCAAAAGAGATCGAAACGAAGAGATTCAATATTGGAGTGAAGATTTAGCTGCTAAATACGGAACGGATGTAGAAGCAGCCAATAACATCCAAAAAGCATACGATGAGTCTGGAGAAATTGCCCCAAAAACATTAAGACGTTTCGGAATCACAGAAGGAAATCGTCAGACTTTATTGTTAGGAATGTTTGAAAGTCAATTAGTAAATCCAGCCAAATGGAGAGTCTATCCCGGATTCCACGAATCTTGTGGGCCAGTGGGCGAATTGCTTTTGGAATACGCTAAAAAAGAATGGAACAAAGAACCACACGTTGGGGAATTGCCAACACAAATCATTGCCGAAATCACGCAACACGGAAAATTAGCCGTTGAAGCCATCGACAAAGCCGAGTCAAAAGTAACCAAAGACAAGGAAGAATTTCTCCGCCTCAAAAACGATATGCACGCTTACAAAGCCTTCGCCGATTTCTTTTCGGAGAAAGTGAAATCCGCGATTTTGGTCTTGCGTTACAGTTATTCCAACGAAATTGCTGATTTGGACAAAGCCTTGCCGCATTTGGAAAAAAGCATCAAACATTATGAATTATTGGTGAGTCTGACCAAAGATCATTATTTGTATGCCAACAGTATGCAGACTGCACAACGCCGAATCCCGATTGGTGGAGACGACGGAAACAACAAAACTTGGGCCGAATTATTGCCACATTACGAACGTGAATTGGCTAATTTTAAACGAAATTTAGAATTGCTGAAATCGTCAAAAGATGGTAAAATTGTAACTAAAGAAGGTAAACCGTGGCAAACTGCCGAAGTAACTTTGTTGTCAGAATCAAAAGGAACTTACGCAGTCAAAAACGGAACAAAAGTGTATGGAACAGCAATTTCAGAGTTCACAAAAGTAGCTCCTGAACTGCAAAACCTAAAAGGAATTGCATTCGACGAGACAGCACAAAACGAAAAGGGAACACAGCTGAAATTCAAAAATACCAAAGCAGTAAAACTGGTGGTAGGTTATTTCAATTCCGACCAAAAGAGATTTTTATTTCCGCCAAGTCTGGAGACAGACGCAGCCGGAAATGCCCACGGTCAGGCCGAAGTAATCCTGGCAAGCGCAATGAATTTGAAGGAATTGCCACGAATCAACATTCACACCTACACCTTCCAACCGGGCGAAAACAAACTCGATTTGGGTAAAGGAAGAGTCCTGATTTTGGGCTTCATCGACGCCAATCAAACCATTACAACCCGTGATGTCGGCTACATCGACGAAGGCGAAAAAGGTGCGGTAGACTGGTTGTTTTATTAGGATAATTTGGGCGTGACCCTTCGTAAAAACTACGGGTCGGGCTGTACGTTCCCGCTTCCCGATGAAAAATCGGGAGAGCTCCACTGCCATCCCTCACGCAAAATGATTAGAGTGGAAATTTCCGATTTCCTGCAAGGTCTTTTTTTGACCTTGTAGGTATTTGAAATTAAAAATTATACTTACAAGGTTTTGGAAACCTTGCAGGATGTAAAAAAATAACCCAACTTAAATGACCTTATATGACTTATATGGTTTGAAAATATATGAAGAGATTAATTTACATACTATTTTTTATAACTGCTTTTTCTTCGTCGCAAACCCAAGAAAAAGGAGCGACCTTTCGTAAAGAAATTTCGCTGAACTCCTCTTGGGAAACTATTGTTTTGGACAAACTTCCTGAACAGGAAGAAACCTTTGTGCAAAATCCAAAAGTAGATGCACAATGGCAAAAAGTAAACGTACCCCACAACTGGGATCAGTATTACGGATTCCGAAGAACCAAACACGGCAATTTACACGGTACAGCTTGGTATCAAAAAACTTTAAAACTAGATAAATCCGATTCAGGAAAACGACTTTTCCTCTTTTTCGAAGGCGTAAGTTCCTATGCAACAGTTTGGGTAAACGGTAAAAAAGTCGGTGAACACAAAGGCGGAAGAACCACTTTTACAGTCGATATCACCAATGCTGTTTCTTTCGAAAAAGAAAATAATATAATCGTCAAAGCAGCACACCCATCTTTCATTGCGGACTTGCCTTGGGTTTGTGGCGGTTGTTCGGGAGAATGGGGATTCTCGGAAGGTTCACAGCCAATGGGTATTTTCAGACCAGTAACTTTAGTCGTTACCGATGAAGTTCGCATAGAACCTTTTGGTGTTCATATCTGGAATGACAAAGCAACTTCCAAAGAAAAAGCAATCCTGAACATTACGACCGAAATCAAAAACTACGGAACTTCAAACCGAAACTTAACTATCGAAAACACCCTTTTTGATAAAAACGGAAAAAAAGTAGTTAGCATAAAAAGTGATATCAAAAACACTTCAGGAGAAACAAAACAAATAGCACAAACACTTCCTGAAATTGCAAATCCAAAATTGTGGTCGCCAGCCAATCCGTATTTATATGAATTGGTCACTACAATTTGGGAAAATGGAAAAAAAATAGACGAATTAAAAACACCATACGGAATCCGTTGGGTAAGCTGGCCAGTTAGCCGTGACGGAAAAGACAATCGTTTTTATATTAACGATGAACCCTTATTCATCAACGGAACCTGCGAATACGAACATTTAATAGGAAACAGTCATTCATTTTCCGACGAACAAATCCATTGCAGAATCGAGCAGATAAAAGCAGGAGGATTCAATGCTTTTCGCGAAGCACATCAGCCACATAATTTAAAATACCAGGAAGAACTGGACCAAAACGGAATCCTGTTTTGGAGTCAGTTTTCGGCACATATTTGGTACGACACACCCGAATTCAAAGAAAATTTCAAAACCTTATTACGAGAATGGATTAAAGAACGCCGAAATAATGCATCGGTAGTAATGTGGGGATTGCAAAACGAAAGTACGATTCCAAAAGAATTTGCCGAAGAATGTACTCAAATCATTCGCGAAATGGATCCAATGTCGGCTTCGCAACGCATCGTTACGACCTGCAACGGTGGCGAAGGAACCGATTGGAATGTCGTGCAAAACTGGTCGGGAACTTACGGTGGCGATCCGTTCAACTACGATGTCGAAATGAGTACGCAATTGCTAAACGGAGAATACGGTGCCTGGCGTTCACACGATCTCCACACCGAAGGCGAATTCGACCAAAAAGGAGTTTTAAGCGAAAACCGTTTCTCTCAACTAATGGAAATCAAAGTCCGCGAAGCTGAATCGGTAAAAGATAAAATCGCAGGACAATTCAACTGGCTTTTTGCCTCGCACGAAAATCCGGGACGTGTACAAAACGGAGAAGGATTCAGAGATATTGACAAAGTTGGACCAGTAAATTACAAAGGACTTTTCAGCATTTGGGGTGAACCTCTGGACGCGTATTATATGTACCGCGCCAATTATGTTTCGAACAAAACCAATCCAATGGTCTATATCGTTTCGCACACCTGGCAGAACCGTTGGGATGCTCCGGGAATCAAAAATGGCATCGATGTTTATTCGAATTGCGATGAGGTCGAATTGTTCAATGACATCAATAAAGCATCACTCGGAAAACTAAAAAATCCGGGATTGGGGCAGCACTTTCAGTGGAATAATATCAACATTCAATACAATGTTTTATACGCTGTAGGTTATGTAAACGGAAAAGCGGTCGCCAAAGATTATATCGTTTTGAATAGTTTGCCAAAAGCACCTAATTTCAAGGTATTAGAAACCAAAAAAGAAACGCTATTACAGCCTCAAAAAAACTACAATTACATTTACAGAGTCAATAGTGGCGGTAGCGAAATCACGGATTCTTTCGGAAATTTATGGCAGGCAGATGTTCACAAAAGCGGAGACAATACGTGGGGTTCTTTGTCGTGGACAGATAATTTCAAACAACTGCCGGACTTTTATGCCAGTCAAAGAAGCACTTCCGACCCAATTTCGGGAACAAAAGACTGGAAATTATTTCAGAGTTTCAGATACGGAAACGACAAATTGCGTTACGAATTCCCAGCTCCCGACGGAGAATATCTGGTAGAATTGTATTTCACAGAACCCTGGTACGGAACCGGTGGAGGACTGGATTGCAAAGGCTGGCGTTTGTTTGACGTAGCGATAAATGACAATGTGGTGTTGAAAGATTTGGATATCTGGAGTGAAGTCGGACACGATTCGGCGCTTAAGAAAGCCTTCGTTGTAAAAAGTGTAAATGGAAAAATCGTTATCTCTTTCCCTAATGTAAAAGCAAGTCAGGCTATTATTTCAGCAATTGCCATTGCAACCAAAGATAAAAATGCAAAAGGAGCTTCGCCTTCGCCACGAAATATTCAGAACGTTGCAAGTAATTCACAAACTAAAATTGGTTCCTGGCTGGATATAAATTCTAAACAATATTCAGATTCTGAAGTTGTTTTTACGCAATTACCTGCTGAAGTTTATGGAGCAGATTATTTGCAAGTATCATCCAATGCAAAAAGTTCAGGTTCATTCGTAACCAAAGAAGATTCAGAAATTTATCTTTTTACTCAATCAAAAGATTCTATTTCAGGTTATAAAAGAATATACGAAATCGCTAAAAATTCAGATAAAGTGGAGTTTTCGGTTTTTCATAAAAAAATAAAAAAAGGAGAAAAAGTAGTTTTTGAAAACAGCACAATTGCTGTAGTTCCAACTTATGATATGGGAGAAAAAGACGATTCAAGACCAGTTGTACTTTTAGAAGCGGAAACCGCCAAAACCACCGGAACCGGAATCGAAAAAGGCAATTTCAAAAAAGCCGATTATATCGAGTTTACACAAAAAACAAAAAACAGCATTCAGTTTGAAGTAAAACCAGGAGTGGCCGGAATTTACCTGATGCGTTTCCGATTTATGAACAGAAACGAAACTCCGTTAAAAGTCAAATTCAAAATGGAAGACGCCTACGGAATCCTGATGCGAAATGATACGATTGAGTTTCCTTCAGCAACAGAAAAATGGAAGATATTGAATACAACTTCCGGCGGTTATATTAATGCCGGGACCTATAAAATCACAATAGAATCAGAGGATATGAAAGGCTTGCTTTTGGATTCTTTTGAGTTTCAGTAAATAATTTAAACCATATAAGTTATATAAGGTCATTTTAAGTTTGATTTTGCGTTGTTTTGTCATTCCGACGAAGGAGGAATCTTCGTTGCAAGATCGACAAAGATCGACTTTGATTGTGGAGTTACTTGCGGAGATTCCTCCTTCGTCGGAATGACAAACTGGTCGTAATTGGATTATAATAATAAGTTTATGAATAAAAATATTCTACAAAAAATAACAATTGTATTGGCATTGTCGCTTTTAGTTGCCTGTGCATCAAAAAGTAAAAACGCCAGAATCGTTGAAGATTTCAATCAAAACTGGAATTTCAAATTAGGCGATCATCCAACGGCAATTCAACCTGATTTCAATACTTCCGATTGGAGAAATTTGCAATTGCCACACGACTGGAGTATTGAAGGTACTTTCGATAAAGACAGTAAAACCAAACAGGCACAGGCATTTTTGCCGGCAGGAAAAGGCTGGTACCGCAAAACATTTATACTTCCGGAAGATTGGAAGAACAAAAACGTTTCCATAGAATTTGACGGTGTTTTCAAAAACAGTGAAGTCTTCATCAACGGACATTCGTTAGGAATGCGCCCGAACGGATACATTTCATTTACTTATGAATTGTCGCAATATCTGCATTTCGGAAAGGAAAACGTAATCGCCGTAAAAGTCGATAACGATGCACAGCCCAATTCAAGATGGTACACCGGTTCCGGAATTTACAGAAACGTGCGATTGGTGGCGAGCGAAAAACTGCACGTTGCGAAATGGGGAACGTATGTAACGACTCCGGAAGTTTCGGCAGAAAAAGCATCGGTTCGCTTGGAAGTAATGATTGAAAATAAAACCAATTCCGAAAAAGAATTTCAATTGGTAACTTCTATTTTGGATGCGAATAATAAAGAAGTCGCGAATGCTAAAACAACAGAGAAAATCGATGCGAATTCTAATGCAAAAAAAATCCACAATCTAAACGTAAACCAGCCAAAATTGTGGGATACCGAAAATCCGAATCTGTACAAAATTGTCACTACGATTTACGAAAATTCAAAAGCAGTTGATAATTACGAAACACCTTTAGGATTTAGATTCTTCAATTTCGATGCTGAAAAAGGATTTTCATTAAATGGAAAACCAACCAAAATATTAGGCGTTTGCCTGCATCACGACAATGGAGCTTTGGGAGCTGTGGAGAACATTCACGCACTCAAAAGAAAACTGAAAATCATGAAAGAAATGGGGGGCAATGCCATCCGAATGGCTCATAATCCGCACTCTTTAGAAATGATGCAGTTGTGCGATGAAATGGGATTTATTGTTCAGGATGAGTTTACCGATGTGTGGAAAAAGAAAAAAGTAACCAACGATTACCATAAAGACTGGGATGCGTGGCACAAACAGGACTTGGAAGATTTCATCAAAAGAGACCGAAATCATCCTTCGGTAATTATGTGGAGTATTGGAAACGAAATCCGTGAACAATTTGACAGCACCGGAATTGCGATTACCAGAGAACTGGCTCAAATCGTAAAATCGCTCGACATGACTCGTCCCGTTACGAGCGCTTTGACCGAAAATGTTATCGAGAAAAATTTCATTTACCAGTCGGGAGGTTTGGATTTGTTGGGATTCAATTACAAACACGAAGATTACAAAGACTTTCCGGTTCGTTTCAAAGGGCAGAAAATATTGGCTTCCGAAAGTGTTTCGGCACTTGAAACCCGTGGACATTACGATTTTCCTTCGGACGGAATTAAGGCCTGGCCTCCAAAACACGGTGCGCCTTTTGACGGAAACGCTGACTGGACCGTTACGGCTTTCGATCAGGTGCAATCCTATTGGGGAACTACGCACGAAGCCAATTGGAAAACCATCAAAAAACAGGATTTTATGGCGGGAACTTTCATCTGGACAGGCTTCGATTATCTGGGTGAACCCGATCCGTATCCGTATCCGGCACGAAGTTCGTATTTCGGAATCGTAGATTTGGCGGGCTTTCCCAAGGATGTTTATTATATGTACCAAAGCGAATGGACGACCCAACCCGTTTTGCATCTTTTCCCGCACTGGAACTGGCAAAAAGATCAGGAAGTCGATGTTTGGGCGTATTACAACAATGCCGATGAAGTAGAATTGTTCTTAAACGGAAAATCTCTCGGAAAAAAATCAAAGCAAAATGATGATTTACATATTTCATGGCGCGTAAAATTCGAACCCGGAACGATAAAGGCCATTTCCAGAAAAGACGGAAAAGTAGTTTTGGAAAAAGAAATTCATACTGCCGGAGCAGCTTCCAAAATTGATTTGAAAGTAAATAAAGCAACTATCAAAAATGATACTTACGATTTGGTTTACGTCACCGTTTCGATCACAGATAAAGACGGAAATCTGGTTCCGAATGCCGATCATAAAATCGATTTTGAAGTAACCGGAGGCGGTAAACTCGTTGGACTCGACAATGGTTATCAGGCCAATCTGGATTCTTTTAAAGCTTCATCCTACAAAGTGTTTAATGGAAAATGCATCGCCATCATCCAATCCAACGGGAAGAAAGAAAACATTCAGTTAAAAACTTCCACCGTAAACGGAATGTCAGCTACAATACTTGTAAAAGTAGAATAAGAACTTCAAAAAATAATTGTATTCAAAACTCCATTAGCGATAATGGAGTTTTTTTATGCACGTCATTTTGGCTAATCCAAACTCCAAAACGGCTAATTCCAACTTGAGACTTCGGCTGATCTTTGCATTATAAATTTAAAACAATCAAAAAATGCAAAAGACAATTTTTATTACAGGAGCTTCATCAGGATTAGGAAAATCAACAGCAAAATTATTTCAAAGCAAAGGCTGGCAGGTAATCGCCACCATGCGTAATCCCGAAAAAGAAACCGAATTAAATCAATTAGAAAACGTAATTGTACTTCCGCTTGACGTTTCAAATTCAGGTCAAATAAAAGCAACAATCAAAAATGTCACAGAGAAATATACTGTTGATGTCGTGTTGAACAATGCCGGATATGGTTTAATTGGTGCTTTAGAATCTTTGGAAGAAGAACAAATTGAACGTCAAATCGAGACTAATTTATTGGGTGTTATTAAAGTTTCAAAAGCTTTTGTATCTCACTTTCGTAAAAAGAAAAGCGGCACTTTTATCAATGTCACTTCGACATTTGGCTTAATGGGTTTTCCGACTTGTTCGATTTACAGTGCTACCAAATTTGCGGTTGATGGTTTCTCTGAAAGTTTAGCTTCAGAATTGGTTCAATTTGGTATTCAGGTAAAAGTAGTCGCGCCGGGCGGAATGCAGACAGATTTTGCAGTTCGATCTATGGAAGTTGCACAACATCCTGCATACGAAAAACTAACGGCTGAAGTAAGCAAAGGTTACAGCGCAGAAAAACTGGAGAATTACACCAAAGCCGAAGATGTTGCCCAAATTATCTACCAAGCGGCAACTGACAATAAAAACCAACTGCGATATGTTGCAGGGAATGATGCCAATGCTTTGTATGATGAACGTTTGAAATTGGGTGCCGAAACGCAGGTCCAAAACATCAAAACTATGTTTACTTTTTAATTTTAGAATCACATGAAAAATAAAGCGATAGAATTGACTACTTTTAAACTAAATGGTTTTACAACACAACAATTTATTGATGCGAATGCTGAAATTGATGCATTTTTACAACGTCAAAAAGGATTTTGTTCCCGAACTATTTTCGAACTCAAAAAAGGCGTTGTGTATGATATGCTCGTTTGGGACAGTGCCGAAGATGGAACCAATGCCATGCACAAATTAATGTCAGAACTTAGTGATTCTGTTGTTCACGACATGATCGATCAAAGTACCGTGAGCTGGAACATTGCGCCAGTAGAACATTTCGTAAATTTGTAAAACAATCGTACTTCAAAATGAAAAATCAGCCTAAAATATTCCAGTCGATATCAGAATTGCATAAAGCGATGGGACAGCCAAAACCCATGCATCCGCTAATTAGTGTTTTGGATTATGGCAAAGCGATTTTTGATCCAAAGGATTTTGAGCAGGGCATCATTTTAGATTTTTATAAGATATCTTTTAAAACTAATTTCTCCGGAAAATTGCGTTACGGACATGGTTTCTATGATTTTGAAGAAGGCGGAATGTCATTTGTGGCACCCGGACAAATTTTGAAAATGCAGGAAGAAGAAGCCGATTACAGCGGAATGTCACTAAATATTCATCCTGATTTTATTCGGCCTTATACATTAAATGAAAATATTAAAAAGTATGGTTTCTTCTCGTATTCTGCTGCCGAAGCTTTGTATTTATCAGAGAAAGAAAAGGAAACAATTTTCGCTGTTTTTGCTAATATTCAGGACGAACTCGATCAGCGAATTGACAATTTTAGTCAGGACGTAATTATTTCGCAATTAGAGCTTTTGCTGAATTACAGCAATCGTTTTTACAACAGGCAGTTTATTACCCGAAAAGCGGTTAATAACGATGTGCTTTCTAAACTCGAAAACCTGCTTGAAGATTATTTTAATACCGAAAAATCGCTTGAAAATGGCTTGCCAACGGTACAATTTGTCGCAGATGAACTGCAATTGTCATCAAGATATCTGAGCGATTTATTGCGAAGTGTTTCGGGGCAAAATACACAACAGTTTATTCATGATAAACTGATCGAAAAAGCAAAAGAATACATTGCAAAAGGAACTTGGTCTATTTCTGAAATTGCTTATAAACTTGGGTTTGAGCATCCGCAATCGTTCAATAAATTGTTTAAGAAAAAAACGAATGTGAGTCCGGTTGCTTTTCAGGAATTATTCAATAAAAATTAAATTATGGCATCAATAAATTTTGAACAATTAAAAGAACGTTCTTTAAAAATAAGAGCAAAATATAGGGAACTTGAACTTACACATCACGGCAGCGAATGGACGGTTGAAGAAGATGCATTGGCTTTTTTAACCGATGCAGGTTTGGTTGGACGTCACGTAATGTCTCAGCAAGGAAGATGGCCAAAAGGAAATACAGAAGAAGAATTGAAATACAAATTAGGAGAATCTATTTGGTGGCTTACCGTTTTAGCCGAAAGAATGAATATTAATTGAAGAAGCAACCGAAGAATTTTTAACTAAAACAGAAGAATTGTTTGAGTAATACATTTGATTGATTTTCTTCGATGTAGATGAACATATCAAAAAACTCCGTTAGCGATAGAGGGCACTGAAAAAGTCTTTTCACAAATAAATTGTTAATTAATAAGGAGCAGAAGCTAAAAGTTTTCTGCTCCTTTTTTTGTATCTTTTTAGTGTAATCATAAGGCTTTTTAGATGTTAATTCAACAGCACCAAATTCAGTTTAGTCCCTACTCTTCATTATATGATTTAATTGTTCCTCAGGATAATCTCCTTAGAAAAATCAACGAACTCATAGACTTTTCATTCATCTACGATGAGTTGTTAAATAAATATTGTACAAATAATGGTCGCACAGCAGAAAGCCCAGTGCGTATGTTTAAGTATTTGCTTCTAAAAACAATTTATGATGTCTCGGATGTTGATATAGTAGAACGTTCACGTTTTGACATGTCTTTTAAGTATTTCTTAGAAATGACGCCAGAAGAGAGCGTTATTAATCCAAGTTCATTGACTAAATTTCGTAAACTTCGTCTTAAAGATACAGACTTATTAAATCTACTCATTGGTAAAACAGTAACTATAGCTGTTGAAAAGGGAATCATTAAATCCAGGTCTATTATAGTAGATGCTACACATACTTTATCGAGATCAAATCCATTTGCAGCAATTGATGTATTAAGAGAGCGCTCTAAACTTCTACGAAGAACAATATATTTATTTGATGATAAATTCAAAAAGCATATGCCTGAGAAGAACACTACCAATGAATTAGAAAAAGAATTAGCTTATTGTAAAGAACTGGAGCAGCGTATAGAAAAAGAAGAATCTTTGAGTTCTATACCTGCTGTAAAAGAAAAGCTAAACCTGCTTAAAGAAACTATAGAAGATACTCAGGAAAATTATATTTTATCAAAAGATACAGATGCTAAAACGGGTCATAAATCCGCTGATAGCTCTTTCTTTGGATACAAGACTCATTTAGCGATGACCGAAGAGCGCATCATCACAGCGGCTGTAGTAACCTCAGGAGAGAAAGGAGACGGACCAGAATTACCTAAACTTTTGAAGATTAGTCAGGAAAATGGAATCGATGTTGATACTATTATTGGTGATGCAGCTTATGCAGGGAAAGAAAATCTTAAACTTACAAGTGAGCAAAACATTCAAATAGTAGCCAAGCTAAATTCTTCCATAACACAAGGATTCAGAACAGATCAAGACAAATTTGACTACAATAAAGATGCTGATAGAATGGTTTGTCCCGCAGGACATATGGCTATACGAAAATCGAAACAGGGTAAAAAAAATGTAGGAAGAAATCAAGTAGAGACCCATTATTTTGATGTCGAAAAATGTAAGTCTTGCCCATTAAAAGAAGGATGTTACAAAGAAGGATCAAAAACAAAAACATATTCAATATCGATAAAATCAGAATTACACAAAGAACAAATTGCTTTTCAAGAAACCGACTACTATAAGGAAAAGGCAAAACATCGATACAAAATAGAAGCTAAAAACAGTGAGTTAAAAAATGTACATGGCTATGATAGAGCAATATCATATGGCATCACCAATATGCAAATGCAAGGACAATGGCTATTTTTACAGTCAACTTAAAAAGAATACTGAAATTAATATAAGAAACCATAAAATAAGTATACTTCTATAAAATGCCCCTCTATAAATCAAAAATCAACACATATAACGTCAAATAAAAAACAGTTATAAAACGAAAAACGCTTATAGCGGATTTTTTAAAGTCCTGTTATAAGCGGTTTTTTATTGTCCAAAAAATAAACCTGATCAAAATAAGGGATGTTTTTCAGTGCCCTCTAGCGATAATGGAGTTTTTTTGTGGAATTTCGTTTATGATTTGGGCATATCCCTACGGGTCGGGCTGTCCATTATATCTTTTGTTCCCTAAAGAAGGAAAACAAAAGGATGCCATTTCCATCCCTTATGCGGGAGTTGGTTTCAGAAGATGTTAATTTTTAATATACAAATTTGTATACATACAAATTTGTATATATATTTGTCTGAAATAAAAAATGTAATATGATAAATAATATAACTGGTTCTCCTGTAGAAGGCAACAATTTTTTTGGAAGAGAAAAGGAATTAGAATATGTATGGAAACATATTCAAAAAGGAAATTCAATAATACTATCTGCTCCTAGAAGGGTTGGGAAATCTTCTTTAGCAAAAAAAATAATAACGCAGGCTCATGCTGCAGGTTGGAATACTTTGGAAATTAATCTGGAAGAAATTAAATCTGAAGAAGGCTTTTTAAAAGTCTTTATTAAGGAATTACAAAAGCAGGATTGGTGGGAAAAAGCAAAAAGTACTTCTTCCGATTTAATTGAGTCATTACTATCTGGAATTAAACTGTCAGGAGAAGTATTTGGTGTAAAAGGGAGTTTTGAATACCAAAAAGAAAAAGAGGATTCATATGATAATTTAAAAAAGTTACTTAATCATGGAGAAGAAACATTAATAATGGTTGATGAACTAACAGTATTATTAAATAGTTTTATAGAAAGCGATCCTGTTAATGGAAAGAAAAATGCTGAATTCTTTTTGAACTGGTTAAGAAGCTTTAGACAAGTTTCAGGAACTAAAATTCATTGGATATTTTGTAGTTCAATAGGGATAGATAATTTTACAAGTCAACATAATTTGAGTCATACATTTAATGATGTTGATCCTTATTCAATTGGGGCATTTAAAAGAGAAAAGGCTAAAGAACTGCTATTTGAATTAGCAAAATCAGATCAAATTGTACTTTCCGAAGAAATAATTGATTATAAATTGGATAAGTTAGGATGGTTACTTCCGTATTTTATACAGATTTTATTTTTTAAATTCTATCATTTAGTACAGGTTGAAGATAAAGAAATTACAAATGAAACTGTTGACGAAGCATACAATTTATTAATAAGCGAAAAACATCTGAACACTTGGGAAGAAAGGTTGCAAGAGTATAACGAATTAGAAAATTATGCCCGAGAATTGTTGAAAAGGCTTTCAAATAATAAACAAGGAGAGAGTAGAAGTGTTCTTGTTTCTTTTTTAAATACTAAAATTAATGATCCTGAAAAGGCGGATTCAACTTTAAGTAAACTTCTTTATATGTTGCAAAACGATGGCTATTTAATTGAAGAAGAATTAAAGTATAGTTTTCGTTCTCCGCTATTAAGAGATTTTTGGTATAACAGATTTTCAA
Organism: Flavobacterium sp. LM4; assembly: GCF_002017935.1. Classification (NCBI taxonomy): domain Bacteria; kingdom Pseudomonadati; phylum Bacteroidota; class Flavobacteriia; order Flavobacteriales; family Flavobacteriaceae; genus Flavobacterium; species Flavobacterium sp. LM4. The sequence continues at coordinate 103,608 of NZ_MUFW01000001.1, forward strand.
AATAATGGATAAAGTAAAACACATATCATTAAGTCAATTAGGCTTATACAATCCACAGAGGTTGGATGATGAAACTGTTGAAAGTTTGTTTGTTGTGAGACAAAAATACTTTCAGTTATTGATGGATAAGATTAATAAGGAAAAACCAAATAGTATTCCACAGCATTATTTGTTTATTGGTCAGAGGGGAATGGGGAAAAGCACTTTATTAAAAAGAATAGAAGTGGAGTTAAGAAAGGATGATTCGAAATTTATTCCATTACTTTTTCCGGAAGAACAATACAACCTAAATAATTTATCAGAATTCTGGCTGAACAGTTTAGATGCTTTAGCCGATGTTTTGGAGTTGATAAAAATGAAAGACGAAGTTAGGTTAATTGACTCAAAAGTTAAAGAACTTGGCAGTATTAAAGATGATGAAGAATTGGCAAGACAAGCTTTTCAATTTTTGATTGAAATGTCAAAAAAAATCAACAAAAGACCCGTGTTGTTAATCGATAATATGAGTTTTATTTTTGATAGATTAGATAAAAGTGAGCAACATAAATTGCGTGCATGGCTGATGCAAAACGAGGCACCAATTCTTATTGGAGCAAGTGCTGTAGAAATTGAAGATACTTTTGATTATGGTGCGCCTTTTTATGATGCTTTTCAGATTAGTTACTTAAATAAATTGAGTTTTGAAGAGCTTCTGGATATTTTAAATAATCTGGCAAAATTGACCAATGCGCAGGAAATTTTAGCAAATATTAATGAAGAGATTGCTCGCCTAAAAACTATACATCAGCTTACAGGAGGCAATCCAAGAACAGCTGTAATGCTTTTTAAAATTATCGTTAAAGGATTTTCCAAAGAAATTAATGACGATTTGGAAGCATTATTAGATGAGATAACACCGTTGTATAAAGCTAGATTTGAAGAGTTATCTGTACAAATGCAGATTATTGTTGATGCAATAGCTTTACATTGGGATCCAATGAATCTGGAACAACTGAGAGCCGAAACCAGATTAGAAAACGGTCAACTTTCACCTCAATTAAAAAGATTAGTGGAATTAGGCTGGCTAGAAAAATTAGATGCTTATAAAGCTAAAGGAAGCGCTTATCAAATTAGTGAACGATTTTTTAATATCTGGTTTTTGATGCGCCGAAGCAGTCGCAGACAAAAGAAAGAATTATATTGTTTGTCTAAATTTTTAGAAACTTTTTATGGAGAAGATTTATATACGATGGCTAAAAATAGTTTAGCGATAGAGAGTAAAAGTCTAAATCATATTACGTACAATTTGGCAATGGCAGAAGTGGTAAAAGATAAAGATTTGAAAAAACAACTTACCGATAAATGTTATAAAGACTTAAAATATGAAGCTAAAGAGAATCCTGAAATTTATGAAAAATTTGGTTTGCCTAAAGATTTGGATCTAATTAACATATCGAATGATGAATATTTAAATCTTGAAAAAGAATATTTAGATGAAGCCATGGCAAGACATACGGATGCTAATTCTTGGTTTAACCTAGGATGTTTTTATCAAGAATTCAAAAAGAATAAAAAATCTGAAAATGCGTATTTAACAGCAATAAAGTTAACTGAATATAATTCAGGAGCGTGGAATAATTTAGGAAATTTATATAGAAATGATTTAGAATTGAACGGAAATGCAGAAGAGGCCTATTTGAAAGCTATTGAATCTGATGTAAATAATCCATTGCCAGTATATAATTTGGGAATATTATATCAATATGATTTGGAAAAATATGAACAAGCTGAAAAGATGTATCTTGCTTGTAATAAAATGAATCATAATGATTTTGAATCGTTTTTTAATTTAGGTAGGCTATATCATCAAAATTTGCTAAAGTATAATGATGCTGAAAAAATGTATTTGAAAGCAATTGAAATAAATCAAGATGATTCTGATACGTGGAATAATCTAGGAAATATATATCACGATAATTTACAAAATGAAGAAAAAGCTGAAAAGGCATATTTAAGAGCAATAGAATTAGATCCTAATTCGCTAATACCAAAGTATAATTTAGTTTTCTTGTATAGAGATAAAATGAATAAGCTTAATGAGGCAGAACTTTATTTTAGCAAACTAGAAATTGATAAAGAGGCAGAAGATAGTTATTGGTTAAATAAATCACTTTTTGAATTGTATAAGCGAAATGAAGGTATTGCAAAAGAATATATTGAAAAAGCATTCAAGAAAATAGAAGATATTCTTCCTGTAGATACTCAGGATGATTGGTGGCGTTTTGGAGCAGTTGCTATAAAATTAGGTTACGCTAATTGGTTTTTATCTATTCTTGAAGAAAATGGTTTTGATACTATTTTAGCGCCTTATTATGTAGCCATAAAAGCATTAACTGAAAAAGATAGCAAAGGTTATCTAAATAGTAAAGCAGTAGAAATACGGGATCCGGCAAGAAAAATAATGGAGATTATGGAAAAGTATTAATCAAATTTTAAATCAAAACCTCATTTTTAATTTAATGAGGTTTTGTGTTTATTTGCTCAACCCTCATTCCCCCTCTGTCATATCTATAGTTTTTGGATGCAAACTCAACAGTTGTAAAACAATCGCAGTAACCACAACAAATAACAGCAATACAAAAACGTGTCTCATTCCTCCATTATCAGCAGCTTTTCCTAAAAACTCGGTGATAACAGCCCCGGCCGAAATACCTACAAAATTCATAATTCCGTATCCGGTAGCACGGTAGCGGGGTGCAACAAACTGGCAAAGAATAGGCATATTGTTCGTGTCGTATATTCCGAATCCAAGTCCAAAAAGAATAGCACCAAAAATAATAGCTGCTGTGTCGCAGCAGTAGCCAAATAAAAACAATGCCGGAATGGTAAGAAACAATCCAATAGCGCTGGTGTAAATTCTTCCTTTAAGATGTTTCATCACCCATCTGTCTGAAATGGCACCACCAATTAAAACGCCAAAAAAGGAAGACATCGAAATGGTTACTGTTGCAATTGGTCCCGCCAGAGACATGTCTAAATGTAACGTTTCAGTAAATAAGGTCGGTAACCAGTTTTTGGCGGCCCAACCGGGTAAACTTGGTGCAGAGAAATAAAAGAGTATAACCCAAAAGGAAATATTACCAAATAATATTCCCAATCCTTTAAACATCTGTCTGAATTCAGAGATTGTAGATGACTTTTTTGCAGGATCAAAAAAATACGTTTTCTTTTCCTGTAAAAAAAAGATCAGTACGAAACTGTAAAGTACACCAAGTAAGCCTACGGAGTGAAAGCTGAAATGCCAGGAAAAATGCTTAGAAACAGTCGCTCCAAAACCGCCTAGTGCCTGTCCTAAATAAATTCCGGTGGTATGAATGGCAATAGCAAAAGAGCGTGTTTTTTCCTGATGGTAATCTGCAATTAAGGATAATGCTGCCGGAATATAAAAAGCTTCACTAAAACCCATAATGCCGCGCAAAATATAAATCTGATTGAAAGTGGTGGCATAACCCATCGCCATAGTCACCCCGGACCAGATAAAAAGACTTGCTATGATGATTCTTTTTCGGTTAAACCGGTCCGCTATAATTCCGGAAACAGGGCTCATAAGCGCATAGATCCAAAGAAAAATAGCCATTAGGAGACCGAAATTTTCAGCTTTAGCCAATTCAGGAATGTCATCCATCATGGCTGACTTCATAGTGGAAAGCATTTGTCTGTCTAAATAATTCAATAAAGCAACAAACCACAACAATCCCACAACAATCCATGGATAGGATTTTTTTTCATTCAATTTTGCAATCATTTTCTTTTTTCAAAATAAAGGCCGAATATACGAATTCAAACGCAACAGGAAATAATTGTTTTTCGATCTGATTTGTTTGTGGTGTTTGCTATTTGATTCTTACTTTGTTTTCTTTTTTGAAAGATTATAAAAATGTAAAATGTTGTTTTCTAGCCCCGATCGCAGTGAAAATCCTTTTGTGCCGGGGTTCGGCACATAAGATTGCAACGAAGAGCGGGACTAATGTTTACTGATAGTTCCCAATCTTTCTGCTCCTGAAATTAAAATATAGGATTCAGGTTATTAACTTGACTTCAAAAATAAATTCGCATACAGTACACAGCAGGACACTTACTCCCTATAAATTCATTTATTTAGGATTTCTTAAAAAATTGAAAAACAATGGAAAGAGTTTTTGCAGAATATCTTATCGAGACGCCTTATGATGTAGAACAGGCTTCGGCGGTTTTGGCGGGCGAGCAGTCCTCGGGAACTTTTGTATCTGTTCCGGGCGAAACCGAAGAATTGAAAAAACGTTTTGCCGCAAGGGTAGAGGATATTCAGTTATTGGATTTGGCAGACAAACCATCCATTCCGGGCGGAAGTATTCCAGGGAAAAAATACCAGAAAGCAAGAGTAAAAGTAAGCTGGTCGATAGAAAACTTTGGCTATAATCTGCCGGTTTTGATTAGCACTTTACAAGGAAATCTATACGAAATCACACAATTTACCGGATTGAAACTAATGGATTTTGAAGTGCCGGATTCTTTCGCAACTCATTTCAAAGGACCAAAATTCGGAATCAAAGGCTCTAAATTATCCTGTGGCGTAACCGACAGGCCGATGATTGGAACGATTATAAAACCAAGTATCGGAATGAGTGTGGAGGAAACCGCGACTTTGTTAAAATCACTGATTGATGCCGGAATCGATTTTATCAAAGACGATGAATTGATGGGATCTGCCGCCAATTCGCCTTTTGATGAAAGGGTAAAAGCGATTATGAAAGTCATTCGTGACAACGAACAAAAAACAGGTAAAAAAGTAATGTACGCCTTCAATATCAGTGATGAAATTGACGAAATGCAACGAAAATACGATTTGATTAAAAAAGAAGGAGGAAGCTGTGCGATGATCAGCATCAACAGTGTGGGGCTTTCGGGAACAAAGAAAATCTGTGATCAGGGCGAACTCGTTATTCACGGTCACAGAAACGGCTGGGGAATGCTGAACCGACATCCGCTGTTGGGAATTGAATTTCCGGCTTATCAAAAAATTCAGCGTCTGGCAGGAGTCGATCAACTGCATGTTAATGGCATCCAGAATAAATTTTGGGAATCGGATGATTCGGTAGTGACTTCGATAAAATCCTGTTTGAAACCCTTTTTGGGCGGATACGAAATATTACCTGTAGTATCTTCGGGACAATGGGGCGGACAAGCCGTAGAAACCTACAGAAGAACCCAAACCACCGATTTGCTGTATATGGCAGGCGGTGGAATCTTGGCACATCCAATGGGGCCAAAAGCCGGAGTAAATGCATTACAGCAAGCCTGGACAGGAGCCGTTGACGGTTTGTCTGTAGAAGAAACCGCTTTAAAATATCCGGAATTTGCAGAATCAGTTAAGAAATTTTCGAAATAATGAAGGACGATAAATTGCTATTGGCCTATTATGGCGACGACTTCACGGGCTCTACGGATGCCCTTGAATTCCTTACCCTGGCCGGAGTGAAAACCGTTCTCTTTCTTCGAAAACCGGAACAAAAAGACCTGGATCGTTTTCCGGGAATTAAGGCGATTGGTCTGGCTGGAAAAAGCCGATCGATGTCACCGTCGGAAATGGGCACAGAACTTTATAGTGCTTTTGAAAATCTGAAAAGTTTTGCCCCAAATCACTTTCATTATAAAGTCTGTTCCACTTTCGATTCGGCACCACATGTGGGAAACATCGGAAAAGCAATCGAAATCGGAAGCGAAGTTTTCAATCAGAAAACGGTTTTGGTTTCACCATCAGCACCACATTTAGGGAGATTTTGTGTTTTCGGAAATCTGTTTGCCCGAATGAGAACGATCGGAAACGGCGAAATTTATCGTATCGACCGACATCCATCCATGATCAAACATCCTGTTACACCCGCTTTGGAAGGCGATTTGACTTTGCATCTGGCAAAACAAACGGAGAAATCCATCAATCTTGTCAATTTAACAACAATCGAAAAAGGCACATCAGCAGTTCTCGAAGCGGTAGAAAACAACAATGCTGAAATTCTGTTTTTTGACGGTTTCAATTTGGAACATCTCAAAACCATCGGAAGTGTTTTTAACCAATTGACAACTGACAAAACATTGTTTTCAGTAGGTTCATCCGGAATCGAAATGGCTTTGGGACTGGCTTGGGAAGACGAAAAAATCATCGGAAACGAAGCGATATTCGAATCAGCAGGAGAAGTTTCGCCCATACTCGTTTTATCGGGAAGCTGTTCTCCGGTAACATCCAGTCAAATTGAATATGCACTCGAAAATGGGTTTCTGGAAATCGCTTTAGAAAGTAAAGCTGTCGATATTCAACGTCAGGAAGCAATTATAAAAAACGCCGTTGCTCGAATTGTTGACAATTTCAATCAGGGAAAAAGCACGATTTTGCATACCAGCACAGGTTCAAGTGACCCGCGTATTGCTGAAACAGAGGCGTATTTCAGATCAAAAGGAATTTCGGAAAATGATATTCAGAAACAATGCAGTACTCTTTACGGAAGTGTTTTGGGGAGAATCACCAAAGAAGTTTTAAAAGCAGTTCCACTAAAAAGAATCCTTTTTGCAGGTGGCGATACTTCCAGTTATGCTGCCTCCGAATTGGAAATTCTGGCATTGGAAATGATCGCGCCAATAGCGCCCGGAGCACCGCTTTGCAAGGCCGTTTCGGACAATGAATGGGTTAATAGAATAGAAATGAATTTTAAAGGCGGACAAGTAGGTACGGCCGATTATTTTATAAAAGTATTAAAAGGAGAAAAATTATGAGTGCAAAAGTTTTAGGTTTCGTACATACATCAGCAACATTGGTTCCGTTGTTTCAGCAATTGAGTAATGAGTTTTTAGAGGGAATTGAAACATTCAATATAGTCGATGACAGCCTGATTAAAGACGTAATCAAAAAAGGAAAATTAATGCCCAATACGGCTTCCAGAGTGGTGAGTCACGTTAAACTTGCTGAATCAGCAGGTGCGGATGTAATTTTGGTAACCTGTTCGTCTATTGGTGTAGCGATTGAAACCGCTGCGACATTGAGTAACGTTCCGGTAATTCGTGTAGATCAGGCAATGGCGGATGAAGCAGTACAGATCAGCAATAAAATTGGAGTGATTGCCACTTTACCGACGACTCTTGAGCCAACGAGCGACCTGGTACGAAGAAGAGCCGAACTGGCAGGTAAAAATGCAACAATTACTTCCAAATTATGCGAAGGCGCTTTTGAAGCTTTAATGAGCGGAGATGCCCCAAAACATGACGAAATGGTAGCCAAAGCCCTAAAAGAATTAATGCAAGAAGTTGATGTAATTGTTTTGGCACAAGCTTCAATGGCGCGTGTAGTTGACGGTTTAAGCACCGAAGAAAAACTAGTGCCAATCTTAGCAAGTCCAGCCATTGCCATGAAAAAACTGGCAGAGCTTTATTTCTAACAAAAAAAATCATCATATAAGTTATATAAGGACATTTAAGCTAAGCGCAAAAGGCAACAACTTATATTTACTTATATAACTTATATGGTTTAAAGAAAAGTTCTGAATAAAATAATATGTTTTAATAATGTTTAGTATGCGTAAATATTTTCTTTGGGCTGCCCCACTATTTTTCATCGTTGCCGGTTTCGGCTGGTTACAGCAAATAGAAATTCTTTGGAAATTGGGTCTAATCTTTGGATTTTCCAGTATTGCCATTGGGGTAGGGCATCTGAAAGCATTAAGCGGCTATCAATATACGTTTTGGATTATCACAGCTGTCTGTGCCGGACTAATCTATCCTGATTTTTTCCTGCACGTCGGCAGTTTCGATATGCGCAACAAATGGCTTATTCTGATCATCATCCAAATGGTAATGTTCGGAATGGGAACTCAAATGAGCATTGAGGATTTTACAGGCATCCGAAAATCAGGTAAAGGTGTTCTGATTGGCTTGCTAGGACATTTTACCATCATGCCGATTATGGGTTTTTTAATTGCCAAAACATTTGCTTTTGAACCCGAAATCGCCGCCGGAATTATCCTGATAGGCTCCTGCAGCAGCGGACTGGCTTCCAATGTAATGACGTATATTGCAAAGGGAAATCTGGTTTTGTCCGTAACCGTAACGGCAATGTCTACTTTGGCAGCACCGATTATGACACCTTTCCTAATGAAAATATTTGCAGGAACTCTGGTTGAGGTACATTTTTTCAATATGATGATGGAAATTATCAAAATTGTGCTTGTGCCTTTGGCTGCAGCCATGATTCACGATATTCTGAAAAACTATGGAGCTGTCGCAAAAAGAAGAATTTATGTTTTGACTATTTTTTCAATAATTTGGTTGGCAGTTGTTGTTTTCTTCGGAAATTCTTTTGCTGTATCGGAAGACAGTACAGCAGCTCACGTTTTAGAAATCGTAAATTTCAGCTGTGGTGCTTTTATCGTGGGAGTATTATATCATTTATTGTATAAGGTGTATTCAAAAATTGATACGATTATGCCGTATTTCTCGATGTTCGGAATCATCTATTTTACGTTGGTGACTACCGCTGCGGGAAGAGATAACTTAATTCAGATTGGATTTTTGCTTTTCTTGGCTTCGGTACTGCACAATGGAGCAGGTTACTTTTTTGGTTATTGGCTCAGCAGATTAAGCGGTCTGGACAAAAAAAGCAGCCAGACAATTGCTTTCGAAGTCGGTCTTCAAAACGGCGGTATGGCTTCCGGATTGGCAGGAGCGATGGGAAAGCTGGCAACCGTTGGTCTGGCCTCAGCGGTATTCAGCCCGTGGATGAATGTTTCAGGTTCTCTACTCGCTAATTACTGGCGAAAAATAGGCAATCCCGAAGAGGAAACTACTACTGATATACATTAGAAAATAACAACTCCATTTTAACGATGGAGTTTTTTATAGGATTTAGTTTTATAATTTGGGCATAACCACAAGGGTCGGGCTGTCCATTGTATCTTTTGTTTCCTAAAGAAGGAAACAAAAGGATGCCATTCCCATCCCTTATGCAACAAGCAGTTTCATAATCAGGTTTTGGTTGATTTGTTTAAAATTTGTACTAAAAATAATGTTATATTAGCAGTATAATGTTAAAAATTGAGACGCAAAATAAAACATATATGATAACGGTGAAAGTAACCTATACAGTAAAATCTGAGTTTGTAGCAACAAACAAAGAGAATATTAACAAATTTCTGAGCGACTTCAAAAAATTGAACCCGTCTGAATTTAGTTACAACGTTTATTTACAGGAGGACGGAATAACTTTTCTTCATTTTTCAACCTACAAAAATGAAGAAATACAAAAGCAAATCCTCAATATTCCATCTTTTAAATCTTTTCAGGAACAAAGAGATAAAAGTGGATTAGATAACACACATAAAGTTGAAATTTTAAGTCTTGTAGGTTCTTCGACTGATCTTTTATAAAATTGGTGTAGAAAAGTGAAACATTAAAAATGTTGATGATCATTCAAATTAAAATTATGAATAAAAAATATTTCGTTTCAATTATAGCAGCATTTTTTGTTCTGTTGCAGAGTTGTAACAATTCCAATAAAAGTCAAACTCCTATTGAAAAAGAACAGGTTTCAATCAAAGAAGAAAAGAAATCAGAGGCAGTAGGGCGAAATTTAGAAACCCGAAAAACAATAGCCGATTTTATTCCGGCAGGCTACAAGATTTTTCAGGAAATTAAAGGAGATCTCAATAAAGATGGAGTAGAAGATCGCGTAATAATCATTAAAGGAACCAATAAAGAAAACATTATTACAGATGAATATCGTGGTGAATTAGATCGCAATAGAAGAGGAATAATTGTGCTTTTTAAGGAAAACGGCAATTACATTCAGGTAGTAAAGAATTATGATTGCTTCTCGTCTGAAAATGAAGATGGCGGTGTTTACTTTGCACCTGAATTAGACGTTAGTATAGAAAAAGGAAAACTCTATGTGCACTATGGTCACGGAAGATACGGATATTGGACTTATACTTTTAGATTAAAAAACAATGATTTCGAATTGATTGGATATGATTCGAGCGACAATTTCGGACCAAGAATTGATAGCGAAACCAGTATTAATTATTTAACAAAGAAGAAAGTAACTAAAACAAATACCAACCAGGAGGGAGAAGGTGGCGATGAAGTATTTGAAGAAAAAACAGAAAAAATAAAAGTGAATAAACTGGTTCAGTTATCAAAAATTAAGGATTTTGATGAGCTTGAAAGTACATAAAATCTATAAGTTGTTATTGTAATTAAATCAAAAAATGCAGAAACGAAAGAGAATATATTACTCAGCAGGATTAATCAGTATCATACTGCTTCCTATTTTATGCTTAATTCATATCAAAAACAGTAAGCCATTTAGAAATAGCTATTCGATGAGTTTTCAAAATTGGGACGGACAGGAAAATTCAGAATTCTTTAAAAATAATATAGCTTTTTTAAATACTAAAAAATTTACGACTGTTGCCTTAACGGGCAATACTATTTCGGATAGTATTAAATTAGAAGAGGCTCAAAAAAACATCCAAGTATTAGTGAAATCAAAGGATTCGGTTAGCGGAATTAAATTTCACTTTGGGCAAAAATCGCAATACTGGACTTATATTAGAGTTTTGGATATTATAAACATAGAACAAGGAGGGAATTATTTTAGTTATAAAAATGATATATTATTCACAAATCCAAAGCCCCCAAAACCTGTAAAATTTGACAAAAATGCAGAGCCTTTGCGAATTATTATTTGTGGTTCTGGTGGTTTTGATTCTGACTTTGAAGAAGATGTGTGGGGGCCAATATGGCAAAAAACAATTGAAATAGGCAAAAAATATTACCTGCCTATTATAGCGTATATCCTGATGCTATTTTTTACTTTTAGAAGAATCGTAAAAGAATATAAAGAGCCTGTAATATGAAATATTCAGATGGTAAATTTATTAAAGTTAAAAACAATAGATAAACAAAAAATGAAAAAAATCAGTATTGCCCTGTTGGGAATTTTAGCAGTAATTTTAGTTGGATGCAGTGGTTCAGATACCTATCGAGGTTCATGGAAAGCAACCGATTCGAAAGGCGTAAAGTCTGATTTATTTTTCAATGCCAAAGATTTTACAGTAACAAACAACAGTGGAAAAAAAGAAAAATTTGAATATACCCAAAATTCTGTTGAAGTTATAAATTCAGTTTCTACCTATGGAATTCAATTGGAAGATGGAAGAGGCTATAAAATCAGTTTTCCGAAATCTGATGACGAAAGTATAGGGATAATTACGGATCAAAATGGAAATCCGTTATACGCCATCAGCAGAAAAAAATATATCAAATACGAAGATATTTTTAAATTGTATTAAGATAGAAAACAGCTTTGTTTGTTGTTTGGTTTGTTATAAATAATTGACTACAAGTATTTTGTGTTTATTTTTTTTTGTAACTTGTTTCCTGTTTAACCTATAATCTAAAATCATGAAAAAATCTAACTTATTTATTTATGTGATTGTATTATTAGCAGTATTAATGGTTTCATGTCATAAAGGACGAAACAAATTGGTAAATTCATGGAAAATCACCAATGTGGAAGCAAAATTACCGCTTTCGGATTCTTTAAAAAATGAAATTCTTACTAAAGGAACCTTAACTTTTACAGAAGACGGACATGTAACAGGTTATCTTCAAAGTGAAATAACAGATGGTACTTTTGTTTTAAGTAAAGGAGGGAAAAGTTTAGTGATTAAAGACGAAACGGGAACTCCTTACCCTTGCGAAAGCACTATTACAAGTGACAAGCTCATATTAGAGAGTAAAGAGATGAAAATCACACTAGATAAAATATAATAATTAAAACCCTCCCAAAATCAACTGATTTGGGAGGGTTTTAATTACATGTTTGGATGAGATTTTTTTAAATAGTAATCATTTATCAATTTCAGAATTAATCCCAATTATTGTTTTTTGAAACGGCAATTTTGCCTACTCCCATAAAAAAAAACATACTCGAGCTCAAAGAGATACAGACCAAGTACTTCTATAGCCCATCTACCTGTTTTCCATAGAGAATATTTCAGAACTGTGAGCCATAAAATGATCATTAAACAATTGAAAGCGTATACAGCCGCCGTAATTATGGTTCTGAAATCAATTAAAATAACAATAGGAGTAAGCGCTTCAACTCCTGACATTCCATAGGCAGGAAAATCAGAAAGTCCTTTTTTTGAAAGCATTGTTTTAATGAATTTTAAACCGTCACTAAATTTCGAAATACGAAGGAAGAGTATTAAAACGATAACCGTACTAGAATTATTTTTCGGCGATTTAAAGCATATTTAGATAAAATAATGCGGGTAATGTATCAAAAAAGTAATTAATTTTTGTAGTAAAATTAATTTTATATTAGCGCATAAGAAAAGCTGACTCATAACTTTAGATGATTTGTATATCAATACTTAAAAGTTTACTGAGAGACTATAGCTGTAAACCGTTATTTTAATCTGAATTGCTGAAAAAATGAAATCAATTAACCAAAAATAAACAATATTGATGAATGCTGTACTTTGGGAAGAAGTTTTAAAATTTGAATTGGATAATCCAAATGATGAATATGGTTTTTTGACTAGATTAGCTTTTGATAATAAATGGACTATACATTTTGCAAAAACTGCAGTCCTTGAGTATAAAAAATTCATGTATCTGGCCGCTGTTACTAATGAAATGGTTTCACCTTCAGAAATCGTCGATATTGTCTGGCATCAACACCTCATTTTCACGGGTTCATATTCTGATTTTTGCTCACTATTGTCTAAAAGGATTGAACATATTCCGTCGACTCATAACCGGTCTGAGGCAGAGAAATTCCATAAGGCTAAAGAAAAGACAAGAGAATTGTATGAGCAGAATTTTGGAAAACAACCTCAGGAAATTTGGGAACATTCGAATGCACTTGATTCTTTAGGTTTAGATAGAAGCAAGATTGAAATTGTCAGACTTAAAAAAGTGTTTTTAGGATTATTTGCACTTCTCATTTTCCCAATTTATTATTGTGTCAAGCCAGTTTTAATACAAATTCAGAATCCTGATTTTTTGATTTTTTATATTTTATTGTTTGCAGTGGTAATCACTTTGTTGATGCGCTTTGTAAAAACAGCCTTAAATTCCTTTTATGAGAATATAAAATCAAATTTAATTTTGTTAAATCTTAGTCCTTTTGAACTTGTTTTTCTTCAAAAAAATAAATTAGAATTTGTTATTCACGGGGTTGTAAATAATTTAATCAGCAATAATAAAGTGGAGGTTTTAGGGAATAATAGGCTGAACCTCATTGATGAAGGGTTAACTGATAATAAATATGAAAATTGTGTTATTGAGATCATGAAAGAATATGAGCCCATGCCTTATCCTCAATTGTTTAAAATAGTATCCCAAAAACCAATATTTGGACAATTAGAAAAAGCAGTTGTTGGAATTAGGCAAAAAATTACAGAATCTAAGCAATTTATGCAAATTATAAAAAGTGCTATGTTGATTTTGGGTCTGGTTTTAAGTATTGGTTTTAGCAGACTTGTTTCGGGTGTTTTAAGAGATAAACCAATTACTTTTTTGCTTTTTGTGCTTTTTGCATTAGTGATAATATCTAATTTTTATTTTCACAAAATAATAGATTACTTGTTTAGTGATACAATTCCTATGTCTTTTAAAGATGAAAAAAAGAGTACTGAAGCTGAAAAAGACTGGCAATGGAATTATTTTCTGTATGGAGAAGTGATACTGGCAACTTCTTTCATTCCTTTAACAGGTTATGTAAACAGAAATGCAGGTTCAAACGGAGGATCTGGCTGTGGAAGTTCTTGCGGAAGCTCCTGCGGCAGTTCTTGTGGTAGTTCCTGTGGCGGGTGTGGTGGAGATTAAGAAGAAAAGAAGCTACTCATTACTGAAACAGCTTCTTTTTTTGCTATCGAATTATTTTTAAATATCCGCTATAGATGTCGTCCTTAATAGAGGTTCTCATGTACATCATGTTTTCGTCTTTTGTTTCAAATTCAAATTGAATTAACCCGGCATCACAATAATAAAACACGGACACATCATCCGGAAATTCAAGATTTGAAATAGGTAAGGTTGTTAGTTTTGCTTCGAATAATAGTTTACCATTCTCTAAATCTATCTGAAAAAGTTTTCCTTTACGGGTATAGCCCCAAAGCGTATCATCATGTTCAGTAATGTATTGAATATTATCTTCCATAAAATCAGTTTTCCATATCTGAGTACCTGTTTTTGAGTCAACAGAATATACAGAAGAAACTGTTGAACCTTGTGTCCCAAAATATATTTTTTTGTCTTTGCAAAATATACGTTCCTTAATGTTGTATTGATTTTCGTCTAATTTAAATTGCCACAGATTATCTAATTTATTAGGGCCTAAAGCAAAAAGTACATCCTTTTCATTTGCTATAAATACATTTTCACCATCTGTTACAGGTTTTCCGTTCATAGCGGTCTCGAAACTTCTTTGAGAGAGAGGTTTACCTGTGTTTGCTTCAAAACTGTAAAAACTGGATCCACTTGGTGTAAAAATTTTATTGTCAAAATAGAGAGCCGGAATATCGTTATTTAAGCTGTCAAACTTATAATTCCATACTAAAGCTCCATTTTTTATATCAAGAGCATAAATATTGCCGTTCTGAGCATTTACATAAAGTTTTCCATTATTTACGATTGGAGTTTGATTTTTGAGTATGATCTTATCTGTGCTATTTCCTATTCTGGATTTCCAAAAAACATCACCACTTTGGTTGTCAATTGCGAAAATTTCACCGTTAATAAAAGGAACGTATACAACACCGTCATGTAGCGTTACTGCATTTGCACACATTTCTGTATAGGAATCAGTTGCTTTTACAGTCCATACAATTTGTTCGGAATCTAAATCAAATGAAAAAAGGTTGCCATCGTAATCATAAATCAGGATTCCATTATCGTATAACGGAACTTTTGCAAACGGATTTATGATTTTGTTTGTGACTACATCATTAATTGGTGAAACTTCCTCATTAGAAGGATTCGTTTTGCCAGGTTCTGAAACGGTTGGCACTTGTCCAAAGACATTTATAACTGTAAATACAAATAAAAGAATTATGAGTTTTTTTTTCATTTTTAAAGTTTTGGTTGATGAATTGATTTCTTTACAGCAATAAAGTTGCCAAACAAAACAATATCTATGTCAAATGTAATAAAAAATTATTACAGCGTTTTTAGAAGAAAATAACCTTGGGGAAAATCCTGTTTTTTAACAGATGAGATGTGAATACACTCAATGTCTTCTTCTAAAGTAATTTAGGGTAATGTGGTACTTTACTGACTGCTAATTTCAAGCTTATATCCTTTGCTGCGTATAACAACAATGTTGATATTTGGATCTGATTCTAGTTTTTTTCTAAGCTTAGATATAAACATATCCAAACTACGGCCTACAACAACACCTTCATCTTCCCATATCTCTTTTTGCAGGCGGCTTCTCTCTATGGTCGAGTTGGGTGACAATGCAAAGATGAGCAATAAACGGGTTTCCGTTCCGGTCAGGTCTGTTGTGTTTTCATTTATAATGAGCTTCCGATTCTTCGCGTCGAACAGCACCGAGCCTAAAGTGTACATATTAGTGTATTGACTCTCGGGCAAAACTTTTCGTGGCTTAACAGATCTCAAAAAAATAAATCCGGTAAATACTAAAAATGACAGGCTGCCCAGAAGATATCCGTTTTTTGCAGTATTTATTCCCGTCGGTTTGAATTTAATATTCATCATGTAACATGCTTTGGGTTGCTTTCTTCCTATACATGTTACAATATCATCTTTTTTATTTTTGGAGATGGCATATCCATAAACTATACTGGAGTTGCCGCAGTTCAGGATGTTAACAACATAATCACTTGCGAGCGGGTCTTTTGCCAACAAACGCCGGGTTATATTCACTAGTGAGGCCGGTTGAAAAGTAAGATCGTTCTCAAACCTGATCTGGTATTCATTTTCGGCGATCTTTTTTACCGCTAGCACCCTTGATATACTATCGCCCGACTCTAAAAGTAGTTCGTGTCCAATCTTGCGGAGTAAAACTTCTCTTTTGGCAAAGTCAAAGTCTTCACGATCTTCCATACTGAAAGCGGCACAGATTATACAGATAAACGAAAGTAATAGTGACCCGAACACGTATTTGCGTTTTCCTGAGATTAGATTTCGACTAAGTTGCATTGTGTCAAGTTTTTATTTACAAAGTTTACATTTTTATTTACAATTTTAATCTCTCAAACCGAAAAATATCAAAGTAATTTCGCTGCATAAACTTTAAGAGATAAAACTATATTATTAATTAAATCTACAAAAAACATGAAAAAAATAATTTATGTGTTGATCTTACCTCTGGTTGTGGTAAGTGGACTTGTATTTAGCTTCGCTCCGTTTCCCAATGGCTCGGATGCTAATCGTGAAATTAAAAACGAGACTTCTAAAAAGTCAATCCCAAATCCCCTCTCTGCTGCTGAAAGAAAAACGGTGTTAAAAAAATGGGAGGCTACCCCTGATGGTATAAGGTACAAAAAATGGGAAGCATCTCCTGCGGGTAAAAAAGTGTATGCAAGTGCTGCCAAAATAAGGATGGCTGTCAGGGATTATACCAATATGAAGGGAGTTGTAACGTCTCTTTCTCTTCCACCAGGTTCAAGATTAGGTTTCGGAGTGATGGTCAGGATTAATGGGGATGATTATATACTTAGTTTTGGGTCGGAAAAGTCTGATAATAGTTTTTTAAACTTTAACAATGAATTTCAGCAATTGCATAAACTGAAAGTTAACGACAAAATAATTATAAAAAGCCATGCGGTATCACATGCTCCCAAGTATTTATATCCAATAGTATCGGGAGATTATGTAGAATTAGATAGTAAAATAATTTATAAGCGTGCACCTCGCAACGGCGGTTGCTGAGTAAATCAGGAAAATTCTATGACCTTTTAGCTGATCAGGCTATATCGGATTCTATTGAATTTCATATTAAGATCACCGCAAAAAAAATCTGAATACTGAATGTGTTATTATGATGACATCATTCTATTTATGCTTAAAAAATGCATTGATTCGTTTTGGCATTGATTTCAAACTTCTTCTGTCTTTTTTGGAGGAAAAAATTGGCATAAAAAAAAGCCTCTCAGTTGAGAGGCTTTTTATGTTGGTCTACAAGGACTCGAACCTTGAAAGACTGCACCAAAAACAGTTGTGTTACCATTACACCATAGACCAATAATATAGCGGTTAAGCGAGTGCAAATTTAAAGCTTTTTTTAGTTTGCGCAAATTTTTTTGATAAAAAATTTAATTATTTTTTGTTTTTTTTTCTTTCGAATTCGTAATAAAGTTACAAGTATTTCACAAACAGCAGGTTACTTTTGCTAAATACTTTTGTAGAATTTTTTGTTAATGCTCGTTTCTTTACACAAAAAAACATTTTCTTTGTAACATAGAAAACATACAAAATTTTAACATCTAAATATGGCACAATTCAATTTCAATAAATGGAATACAATTATTGGTTGGTTTGCATTTGCAATCGCTTTAATTACCTACACACTAACTGTTGAACCAACCATGAGTTTCTGGGATTGTGGCGAATATATTGCCACAGCAGCTAAACTTGAAGTTGGCCATCCACCAGGAGCACCGTTATTTCAAATGATGGGTGCCTTTTTTGCGATGTTTGCTTTAGATAATCAACATATTGCTGTAATGGTAAATATGATGTCTGTTTTTTCAAGCGCTTTTACTATTTTGTTTATGTTTTGGTCATCCTCAATGATTTTAAAAAAAATCATTGCACGTTTTGCAGAAATCGATCAAAATAATTCAATTGTAATATTGGGAAGTTCTTTTGTTGGGGCTTTAGCGTATACGTTTTCAGACAGTTTTTGGTTTAATGCTGTTGAGGCTGAAGTTTATGCCATGGCTTCTTTATTAATCGCGTTGCTTTTTTGGCTTGGATTGCGTTGGGAACAGGATATGGATAAACCAAAAGGAAACAAATGGTTATTAATCATTTCTCTTGTTGTTGGACTTTCGTTTGGGGTTCACTTTATGGCTTTATTGACAATTCCTTCTATAGGATTTCTTTATTACTTCAAACACTACGAAAAAGTTACTATAAAAAACTTCATTATTGCCAATGTTGTAGTGATAGGTATTTTGTTGTTTATCTTTAAATTACTTCTTCCTTTAACAATGGCTTTTTTCGGTAAGACCGAAATTTTTATGGTTAACAGTATGGGACTTCCTTTTAACTCAGGAACCATTTTCGTTGCTTTGCTCTTTATTGCTTTCTTTTATTTTGGTTTAAAATTTACCAAACAAAAAGGGCTCATTTTCTACAATACCATTATTCTTTGTATCTTATTCATTTTAATTGGTTTTTCTACCTGGATGATGCTGCCTGTACGCGCAAATGCCAATACAGTTATCAACGAAAACAAACCATCAGATGCTATAGAAGTTCTTGCTTATTATAATCGTGAACAATATGGAGTAAATCCTTTATTTTATGGCCCTCAATACACCGAGGTTTTTGCCGGATTAGATGCCAAAACCCCTTATTTGGACAAAGCGCCTAATTACGAAAGGGATTATAAAACCGGTAAATACATCATTACGAATAATTATAAAAATGCAGATCAAAATAGTGATGATAATCAAAAAACAATTCTGCCTAGAATGTGGAGCACAGAAACAGCTCATATTCAAAATTACATCAACTTTACAAATCCGCCACAATTTAAAATAAACCCTAATTACCCTTACGAGGATGATTTAGCAAAGTACGGAATTGATGCTAGTCAGTTAAGTGAAGATGAATACAATAAAGCCACTGCTCAATTACGTAATGAAGTTGAGAAAACGGTTCACGAATTCAGACAGGCTTATGCTCAAAAGCAAATTGATAACGAAGGGTATATCAAGTTTTTAAGAAGTTATGGGGATTATTTAATTATCGAAAAACCAACAACTGTTGATAATTTCAGTTTCATGTTTGAATATCAGTTTGGATATATGTACTGGAGATATCTGATGTGGAATTTCGTTGGAAGACAGAGCGATGTTCAGGGAAAATATGATAATTTAGACGGAAACTGGATCAGCGGAATCAAAGCTTTAGATTCAGTACATTTGGGCTCACAAGACAATCTGCCTTCTGACGTACTAAATAATAAAGGACGAAATGCCTACTATTTCCTTCCTTTTATCCTGGGATTAATAGGATTGATGTATCATGCCAATAAAGATCTTAAAAGTTTTTATGTTCTTTTGGCGCTGTTTCTGTTTACAGGAATTGCACTGAAAATTTACTTAAACGAAAGGCCTTTTGAACCTCGTGAAAGAGATTATGCCTTGGTTGGTTCTTTTTATGTGTTTGCAATCTGGATAGGATTTGGAGTTTATTCATTATATGAGACCATTCAAAAATATCTGGCTCCAAAAATTGCCGGTCCAATTATTATTGCCGGAAGTTTATTGGCAGCCCCTGTTTTAATGGCTTCTCAAAACTGGGATGATCATGACAGATCAGGCAAATATACAGCTGTTGCAATGGCAAAAGCATATCTGAGTTCATGCGACAAAGACGCTATTTTATTTACCATTGGAGATAATGACACTTTCCCATTGTGGTATGCACAAGAAATTGAAGGTATTCGTACCGATGTAAAAATTGTAAACACAAGTCTTTTTATGACCGACTGGTATATTGACCAAATGAAAGCCAAAGCATATGAGTCAGATCCTTTACCAATATCTTTTACACATGATGAATATGTTGGAGATAAATTAGACTATGTAGCTCATATTCAAAAAGTGGAAACACGTTGGAATATTAATGATTTCATTACTTTTATTAAGCATCCTAAATCGACTGTTACTTTACAAAACGGTCAAACCATTCACTTTTTCCCAACTAATAAAATAAGGGTTCCGGTTGATAAAAATACAATTATCAAAAACAAAGTGATTAATCCTAAATACAATGATTCTATAGTTCCCTATTTGGATATAGATATTAAAGGGACTTCGATATATAAAAATCGCCTAATGATGTTAGATATCTTAGCAAATAATAACTGGAAGAGACCAATTTATTTTAGCGGCGGTGCTTTTGATGATGAAGATTATTTATGGCTGAAAGACTACTTACAGCTTGACGGAATGGTATACAAATTAGTTCCAATCAAAAATACACCTTCAAAAGATGGAGGGCCAATGGATATGGGGCAAATTGATGCTGATAAAATGTATGACATCGTAACAAAATGGGATTGGGGTAATAGCAATGGAGATATTTATCATGACCCTGAAACCAGAAGAAACAGTATTACTTATCGTACCAATCTTTCTCGCTTAATGAATCAGCTTATTGCTGAAGGCAAAATCGACAAAGCTAAAAATATAATCAATCTTGCCATGACGAAAATGCCGTTAGACAAATATGGATATTATTCATTAGTAGAACCTTTTGCGGGCGGTTATTACAAAGTAGGAGAAAAAGAAAAAGCCCAGGATTTGCTAAATAAATTGGTTCAAAAATACAAAGAGAACCTGAATTATTATGGAACCTTAAGCGGTGCTGATCAATCTGATCTGGCCATTGACATAATAACAGATATAGAACGTTACAGAAGCTTGCTTCAGGTTATGAAAGAAAATAAAGACAATGCTTTTTTTAACAATCATAAAACAACCTTTAATACGTATGTAAATGTATTTGAACGTTTTGGTCGTGAAAAAGAATAATATACGAAAAAGATATTGATTAAAAAAATGCAGCGCTGTTAGATAAATAGCGCTGCATTTTTTAATTTTACATATCTCTAAATTGTTTCAAAATGAGCTTTTATTGGGTCAAAACAAATTCATTTATAAAAAGGGTATTTTCTAAATATTGTTGGGATATTCCAAACAAAGAAAAGAAAATATACCTAACATTTGATGATGGTCCGACTCCCGAAGTTACAGACTGGGTTTTATCTGAATTGAAGAAATTTGATGCAAAAGCGACTTTTTTCTGTATTGGAAAAAACATTAATGCAAACACTTCTTTGTTTGAAAAATTAATTTCAGAAGGTCATTCAATAGGAAATCACACCATGAACCATGCAAATGGATGGAAAAGCAAAACAAATGATTATATTGAAAATGTAAAAAATTGTGCTGCTGTATTGGCCGGGAAAAAACTGAGTAGCTCACTATTTCGTCCTCCTTACGGAAAAATCAAAAAGGCACAATCTAAAATCTTACGAAATTTAGGCTATAAAATAGTGATGTGGGATGTTTTAAGTGCCGACTTTGATCAAACTATTACACCTGAAAAATGTCTGGAAAATGTTACTAAAAATGTAAAATCCGGAAGCGTAATTGTTTTTCATGACAGTATAAAAGCATCACAAAATTTAAAATTTGCACTACCTAAGACTTTAAGCTATCTAAAAGAAAATGGATTTGTATTTGATGTTGTCAGCTAAAACAATCCCTGGTTTTTCATTAGCCAAGCTGTTCCTGAACGATTCCAATAATGGTATTAGCATCCAATTCACCGGATTGTCTCCAGATCATTTGGCCTTCTTTGTAGATCATCAGAGTTGGAAGTCCTTTAATTCGTAGAGCTTCTGCTAATTCCTGATTTTTATCAACATCTATTTTAATTACCTTGGCTTTATCACCAAGCGCTGCTGCTACATCCTTGATTACAGGATGCATAGAAACTGATGATTCGTTCCAGTCTGTGTAAAAATCTATTAACACTGGAACCTGAGCATTTATTAGTTCTCCAAATTTTGACATAAAACCAAAAATTTAAATTTTTAAATCTACTAAAAAGAGATTAACATTATACAAATGTAGCATTTTTACCGAATTAAGCCACATTGTTACCCTTTTTTAGTTCAATAACCGTGATTTCCGGCATAATACCAACACGCCCCGGATAGGCATGAAAACCAAATCCTCTGTTTACATAAATGTACCTTCCTAAATTTTCGTAAAGCCCTGCCCATTGCTTGTAAATGTATTGTGCCAGACTCCATTTAAAATATCCTGGAATTTCAATACCAAATTGCATTCCATGAGTATGTCCTGATAATGTTAAATGGAAGTTTTTAGGGTGGTTTTTAATTTCGGCCTCCCAATGGCTTGGATCGTGACTCATTAAGATTTTAAAATCATTCTGAGCAACTTCTGCAGACGCTTTATTTAAGTCTCCGGCTTTCTTAAAATTCACCCCCCAGTTTTCTACTCCTATCAACGCCATTTTATCATTCCCTTTTTGAATATAAGTATGCTCGTTCAGCATTAATTTAAAACCAATTTGTCCGTACAGGTTTTTTATTTCCTGAAAATTTTCATCCTTTTGTTTCTCTGAAGGCCAGGTAACATATTCTCCATAATCATGATTTCCTAAGATCGAAAACTTGCCGTATTTGTACTCTTTTATCCGGTTAAAAGCATTGATCCAGGGATGCATTTCTTTAGCATGTGTATTAACAATGTCCCCGGTAAATAAAATCATGTCAGATTCCTGCTCGTTAATTAAATCGATAGCATAATTTATTTTTTCTGAATCGTCAAAACTCCCACTGTGAGCATCTGAGATCTGAGTAATTTTAAATCCATCAAAAGCATCCGGCAAATCAGGAAAAAAAATAGTTTGTTTAAAAACTTTAAAATTATATTTTCCTTCAAAAATTCCGTAAATCAACGACAAAAAAGGAACTGCAGCCAATCCTAAAGCAATTTGACTAACAAACCTTCGTCTGTCCGGCATCATTTCTTTTCGTGGTGCATTATACATGAAATAGTTTAAGATACTAGCTCCTATTCTAAAAATGTCTTCTCCAAACAAAATAAGCGTAATTACAATTTTAGGAACATAAACCAATAACATTAAACCCATTGTAAACATGGTATATTTGGTTTGCCCAACTGAACGGTCAAATTGCGTAAAAGAATAGATGATAAAAACCAAAAGTAATACACTGATTAGCTGATAAGCCATTAAAACCCATCGTAATTTGATTAAAGTGCGCAAGGCCTGGTAAGAATAGAACTCAATAAATAAAAAAAGAGCACACAGAATTATAAAACGAAGAATCATTATTTACAGTTTTAAACAAAGTAACAAAGAATGAAAATTTTACCGCTTTCTATTATCAAAATTTTAACTCAATAAACAGCAAAAAGCTGATGAATTACTCCATCAGCTTCCGCTACAATTTTTTTTTTAACCTTTTATAATCCACAACAAAGTCTGACTTGCAAACTTTACTGTTTACTTTTGAACTTTTGCAGCTTCTGGCTTAACAGCATTAGTTTCTGTTTTTTTGTCAGCTTTTGCTTTTTTATGTTCTTTCTTATTAGGCTTAGTAGCCTTAACTTCTTTTGATGCTGTTGTTTGAGCAGGAGTTGTTTGGGCATTTACCATTGCAGCTGTTCCTATAACAAACACTGCAAACATTACTAACTTTTTCATAATTGTCTATTTGTTTAATTTGTATTGTTTCATTTATTTGATTCAAAGATAGAATCGCTAAATGAAGACAAAATGAATATTGAGGTTTTCAGGAAAAAAATTAACTTTTAATTTTATCTTCAGTTTCGGAAAACAATAAAGTGAATGTTGTTCTCTTATTTAAAATAGAGAAAATCTTAATTTCAATATGATGAAAAACAGCGATACTTTTAGCAATAGCCAATCCAAGTCCCTGTCCTTCCTGATCAGAACTCACTCTTGCAAATCGGTTAAAAATATTCTCGATTTGAGATTCACTTAACCCAATACCGGAATCTTCTATCGCAATAAAATATTGATTGTTTAAAAAACCATCAGAAACCATAATGCTTCCATCAGTTTTATTATACTTTATGGCGTTTGTAACCAAATTATAAAACAGGATATGAATTAAGGTTTTATTTCCTGTAAAAGAAAAATCATCTTTCATTTTATTGACAAACGCAATTCTTTTATCATCAATTCGATCCTGAAGATCTTCTTTCAGATCATTAATTATTTCCTTAAAATTAATGTGTTCATTTGATTCGTATTGGTTGTTTTCAATTCTTGAAATCAGTAATAAATTATTGATAATTTTTTTTAACATGTCTAACGTTTTCAAAGAACCTGCAATTTTATCAATGGCATTGTCATTTAAAGATTCATTTTGCAGCAAATTTTCCAGCTTATTTTTTAATAAAGCAATTGGCGTTAAAAGCTCGTGGGAAACATTCGAAATAAATTGTTTTTCTTTTTTAAAAACTTCAGCGATACGATCCATCATTTGATTCAAAACAAAATCAAGTTCTTTAAAATCTCTGGATTTTGCATTAATAGGCGTGTGATCAAAAGCTTCCGGTTCGTTGACACGCCTTATTTTAGTATCAATAATTTTATAAAAAGGCTTCAGTAAATATTCGATATAAACGGTATCCGCCAAAAAAGTAATCAAAAGAATAACAACCAAAACGATAATAATAAAAAGCCTAACACTAAACGTAAGGTCGTTTACTTCGCTGAGACTACTTCCAATTTCAAGCTGATAATCCTGATTTCCATAAGTAAAATGATATTGCAGAATTCTATATTCATTTTCTTCTCCTTCTATAATTCGGTTATCATTACTAAAAGTTGTTTTTTTCTGACTGGGTTTTGAAGACAATCTGGAAAGAACCAAAAACTCGCTGTGTAAAGTAGTAAACTGCGAATATGTTTCGGTCGAATCATCTGAATTTTCTATAAGATCATTAATTTCCTTTTGATTGAGGAGGTCAATAAATTTTTTCTTTTTTTCGATCAATCCATTATTTATGTGCCGATACACAACATTTTCAACCAAAATGGGCAGCATTAACCACAAAACCAAAATAACCAACAGTCTTGTCAGTGCATTAAAAATGGCTAATTGATGTTTTATTTTCACAAAAAATTATTTATTCATTAATTCTATACCCAACATTGCGAACTGTTTCGAACCAATCTATCGAATTGTGCTTGTCCAATTTCTTTCTGAGATTTCGAACATGAACGTCAATAAAATTCGAATCTGAATTTACCTCCAAAATGTCTCCCCAAATATGTTCCGTTAATTGTAGTCTTGTAATTACCCGATTTTTATTTAAAACCAAATATTGAAAAATATCAAACTCTTTTTTGGTAAGGTTTATTGGTGTTTCGTTGTAGCTTACTTTGTAATCCTGAAGCTGAAGTATAAATCCGTGGATGCTTAAATTATTTAAAGTAAAACCATGAATTCTTCGAATAACAGCAAATAACCTGGCGGCCAATTCTGTCAACGCAAAAGGTTTTGTCAGATAATCATCAGCACCAAGGTGAAGACCATTGATTCTGTCATCTAATTCTCCACGTGCAGTAATTACAATAACAGCTATTTTTGATTTTGTTTTTCGAATAGCTTTCAAAACCTCAAAGCCATCACCATCAGGCAATCCTAAATCCAGAAGGATTGCATCATAATCATTACTGCCAAATTCCTCCAACGCATCTTCGCAATTATTTGCAATTTTACAGATATATCCTGTAGTACAAAGAAAGTCGTAAACTTCTCCGGCAAGCTCTTTATTATCCTCAACAATCAAAACATTCATAAAAACAACAATTTAAGCACAACTAAAATTAATCAATTATAAAAAGTCCTGTCGCGCATTATTAAAAAATTAACGAATGAAAAAAAGCTGACAAATTTCTTCATCAGCTTCTTCAATCGCATTCTTATAATCATTATTCCTGTTTTGCCTCCGTTACAATAGTTCGAAAACAAAACAAAAGCAATTCTTATTTTTTCACGCTGGCTGCTTCTTCTTTTGAAGCTTCAGCTTTTGCTTTTTTATTCGCTTTATGATTATGGTGTTTTGTTGCTTTTACCTCTTTGGCCGGAGTTGCCTGCGTTGGAGTTGTTTGCGCACTAACCATTACACTTGTTCCCAGAACAGCTGCTAAAACAATCAATAAATTTTTACTCAGACTAAGTGTGTTGCTTTTTTTGTTTTCGTGAATCTGTGATTTCATGATTTCTTAAGCTTTAAATTAATTACCTTTTATTCTAAATTACTTTTTGTTATTTTTTTACTTTTGCTGTTTCTGCTTTCGGAGCTTCACTTTTTTCTGATTTTGCTTTTTTCTCAGATTTGTGTTTCGGATGTTTTGTTGCTTTTACTTCTTTTGCAGAAACTACTTTAACTTCTTTTGCTGGAAATGCGCTAACCATTGCACTTGTTCCTAAAACTGCTACTAATAACATCAATAAATTTCTCATGATTTCTAAGTATTTAAATTAATAATATTTATTTTTTACACTCCAAAATTACTTCTGTAAAATGAAGACAAAATGAAGAAAGTACTGACCAATAAAATTTTAACTTGATATTAACTTAAGCTTTTTCATTGTACAACATCTGGAAGTTCATGAACCTCCTGTTTAATTAAAAAAACATCTGATTAAACTGTCACAAATATTTAAATTCATAAAACAGAATCATTTTTAAAACCCAATTGTTTATTTTTACAGACTAATATTTTTTTTATGTCAACTCAAAAACGCCTTTTTCTTTTAGATGCCTACGCTTTAATTTTTCGTGGTTATTATGCTTTTATAAAAAATCCGAGAATCAATTCAAAAGGGATGGACACATCTGCTATTATGGGTTTTATGAATTCCCTTTTGGATGTTATTAAAAGAGAAAAACCAGATCATTTGGCTGTTGCTTTTGATAAAGAAGGGAGCCAGGTAAGAACCGAAATGTACTCAGATTATAAAGCAAACCGCGATGCTACTCCTGAGGCAATCAAAATTGCGATTCCCTATATTCAGGATTTACTAAAAGCCATGCATATTCCAATTATTGAAATTGCCGGCTGTGAAGCAGATGATTTAATTGGAACAATTGCCAAACAAGCCGAAAAACAAAACTATAAAGTTTTTATGGTAACGCCCGATAAGGATTTTGCCCAATTGGTTTCTGAAAACATATTCATGTATAAACCAGCCCGAATGGGTAACGGGATTGAGATTTGGGGGATACCAGAGGTTTTGGCAAAATTTGAAATTGAAAGACCAGAGCAGGTAATTGACTTTCTTGGTATGATGGGAGACGCCGTAGATAATATTCCGGGATTACCGGGCGTAGGTGAAGTTACAGCCAAAAAATTTCTTAAAGAATTTGGCACAATGGAAAATCTTCTTGAAAATACTCATTTGCTAAAAGGCAAAATGAAAGAAAATATCGAGGCTAATAAAGACAAGGGGATTTTATCTAAAAAACTGGCAACTATTATCTGCGACTGTGATGTGATTTTTAATGAAGATGACTACGAACTTTCGCGTCCCGACATTGAGAAAACCGATGCTATTTTTCAGGAACTGGAATTTAGAAGAATGGCAGAACAATTTGACAATTTATTTAAAGTAGGAGGAGGGAATGAATTAGCCGAAAATAATGCTCCGGATGCTAAATTATATAAAAAGCCTCAGCCTAAAAATGAGGATCAATTTGATCTTTTTGGAGGAGGAACAACTGAAGAAAATCCTGAAGCAGCAAGAGCTTCATTTTACAATACTTTAGAAAATACACCTCACTCGTATCAGGCAATTGAAGGAGATTTAGGAATTAAGTTGCTTTTACAAAATCTGCAAAAACAAATTTCGGTTTGTTTTGATACGGAAACTACAGGTTTGGATGCTTTGCATGCTGAGTTGGTTGGAATTTCCTTCTCCTATGAAAAAGGAAAGGGATATTATGTCCCGTTTCCGGAAAGTCAGGAAGAAGCTCAGGTTTTGATAGACAAATTCAGACCCTTTTTTGAGAATGAAAACATCGAGAAAATTGGTCAGAATTTAAAATATGATTTAAAAATTCTTTCTAATTATGGCATTACAGTAAAAGGAAAGCTTTTTGACACCATGATAGCGCATTACCTGATTAATCCTGATATGCGTCATAATATGGATATTTTAGCCGAAACGTATTTAAAATATTCGCCTAAATCAATCGAAACCTTAATTGGAAAAAAAGGTAAAAATCAGATTTCGATGCGCGATGTTGCACTTGAAGAAATTAAGGAATACGCAGCTGAAGATGCTGATATTACATTACAATTAAAAGAGATTTTTACAGAAGAATTAGATAAAACAGAAACTAAAAAGCTTTTTGAAGACATCGAGATTCCGTTAGTAAGTGTTTTGGCTGCTATGGAAACAGAAGGAATTCGTTTAGATGTTGAGTTTTTAAGTGCCATGTCAAAAGAAATGGATGTTGAAATTAAAACTTTAGAACAAAATATTTACGAAATAGCTGGCGAGAAATTTAATTTGGCTTCACCGAAACAATTAGGCGATATCTTATTTGACAAGCTTAAAATTGGTGGTGCTAAACAAAAGAAAACCAAAACCGGTCAATATGCTACCGGTGAAGAAGTTTTGACGTATTTAGCAAACGACAACCCAATCGTAAAAGAAATTTTAGACTGGCGACAGATGGTGAAATTACAAAGCACTTATATTTTGGCTTTGCCAGAACAAGTTGATAAAAAA
The DNA here is from genome assembly GCF_002017935.1 of Flavobacterium sp. LM4. Classification (NCBI taxonomy): domain Bacteria; kingdom Pseudomonadati; phylum Bacteroidota; class Flavobacteriia; order Flavobacteriales; family Flavobacteriaceae; genus Flavobacterium; species Flavobacterium sp. LM4. The sequence continues at coordinate 132,220 of NZ_MUFW01000001.1, forward strand.
ACTTTACGTGTTCATACTGATTATATGCAGACAGTTGCTGCAACAGGTCGTTTGAGTTCTAATAATCCAAACTTGCAAAATATTCCGATTCGTACCGAAAGAGGTCGTCAGATCCGTAAAGCTTTTGTGGCACGCGATGAAAACCACACTTTAATTTCTGCCGATTACTCCCAGATAGAATTAAGAATCATTGCCGCCTTAAGTGGTGAAGAAAACATGATTAAAGCATTTCAGGACGGAGAAGATATTCACAAGGCAACAGCGGCAAAAGTTTTTAATGTGCCGTTGGATGAAGTTTCCCGTGAACAGAGAAGCAATGCCAAAACTGTAAACTTTGGAATTATATATGGCGTTTCAGCTTTTGGATTAAGCAATCAGACTTCATTATCAAGAAGCGAAAGTGCTGCTTTGATTGAAGCTTATTACAATACTTATCCAAGATTAAAATCATACATCTCAGACCAGGTAGAATTTGCCCGCGAAAACGGATATGTTCAAACTATTTTGGGACGCCGCCGTTATTTAAAAGATATTAATTCAGCTAACGCCGTAGTAAGAAGCGCTGCAGAAAGAAATGCTGTTAACGCTCCAATTCAGGGAAGTGCTGCGGATGTGATTAAAATTGCGATGATCAACATTCATAAAAAACTTCAGGAAGAAAATTGGAAATCAAAAATGTTGCTTCAGGTACATGATGAGCTTGTATTTGATGTTCATAATGACGAATTAGAAAAAATTCAACCCATGATTAAGCACGAAATGGAAAATGCTTTTAAAATGGCCGTTCCTTTAGAAGTTGAACTTGGTTTGGGTAAAGACTGGCTGGAAGCTCACTAGAAAATAACAGTGATAAATTTGTTTTTCAGATGGAGGGTATTTGTTTAAGGAAATTTAATATGTAAATCTAATCTTTCTAGAAGGTAATTACCATATAAAGTTTTCTAAAAAAAAAATTTAAAGATAACAAGCAATGTCCAGAAATCTCAGGGCGTTGCTTGTTTTATAAAAGATAATCTCAAATTTTTAATTTTTTGAGAAGATAACTTTTAATTACCAGTCAATCTTAAACTATTTTGAAATACTTCGGCGGAATCTTTCAATGCAAAAATAAAAGCATTTAGAGCGCAGTTCAGAGGAGTAAGGAATGTAGAGTTTTTCCTTTTTAGACTAACTAAAATTTATGCATAAATTTTTATAAATCCACAGGTTTTTGTAATAGATCCCAAAGGTCGAATGAAAATATAAAGTATAAAGTATAAAAAAAACTCCTTAATTTCTTAAGGAGTTTCTTTGTGGGCGATGAGGGGTTCGAACCTAATTAGCTTAACCCGCACCAATACCGTCTTTTTATTTTTAGAAAATAGCTGTGCCATGATTCTGCCACAATTATCATTTTTATACAATATCTTAAAAAAAGCTCCTGCTAGAAACTTCTTGTATTTTAAAGAACGTTATAATCCTTTTATTTTAAACAAAAATACAACTTATTTTTAATTTTCATCTAAATGGCAAAACTCTTTTTGTCCTTACATATCTGATAACCAAGGCAAGCAAAATGGAAGTGTATAATTACTTATCGTGCATAATTTAGATTGGCATTTTTTCTTTGCCCTATTTTTGAAGTATAAACTATATAAATATCAAAAAATGTCAAAGAAAAATCAAATTGCTTTCAGTAAAATCAGTGCACAAAAAATCAAAATAAGTCCAAGGAAGCAAAAATCAATAGATAATAGATCTAATCAACTAAATCCTAATAATATTGAATATAAGAAAGTCCATCTAAACAAGAATGAGATAGCAAATTCTAAGAAAGAAGATTACTGTGACTGGGATGATGATAGTTTTGGGGACGATTGGGAATTTAATCATGATTAACTTGAAAATAAGTGCGCAATATTATTCAGAGTTTTATAATCAGACAGTGATATAATTTACTAGTTTTGATTCTGTTACTTTTTCATTTTATAAACAATTCTTTTTATGGTAAACAAACTTTTAGAAAATTATAAGAAACTGTCTTTTGAAAAAGAAGAGGAATTGATTACTATTTTCTTCGTTATGGTTTATGGAGGTGAAAAAGAATTGATATCCAAATTAAATGAATTAAAAAAACAATCAAAAACTGATGAAGAAATTTTTGAAATTTTGAAAATTGAAACTAATTTTAATTTTTGGCTGAAATTATCCGAAACATTAAGATTTAATAATATAACAGATTTAATTGAGACTACATGTAGACTAGAAGTGAACAGCGAGTTAGCTAGTTCGATTACTGATCATGAGCGCTTGACAAGAATGTTTACGATTCAGAAATCATTTGGAGAATCTGTTTTAGCAACTTCATTTGATATTAATTTAAAAGGCAAAACCAAGGAAGAAAGCAAAATACTTTTAAAAAAAATAGCTTATATAACCAAGGAGACTATTGCTGCAGAATTTAAATGTAATAAGAGAACCTTAACAAAATGGCTTAAAATTTATTTTGGGGATAGATTTGTTAGAAAAGATCGAAAGATTACTATAGATGAATATGTAGAAATTTTTGAAGCGTTCTTTTTGAATGATGATGAAAGCCTAAACTTGAATAATGATCTAAGTAAATATTTAAAAAGATTGCAAGAAGGTGTCAATTTCAACAAAAGTGATTTAGCCCTTTTATGTGATTCTGACTTGAAAACTCAAAGAGAAAACCTGAAAAAAATAGCTTATTACTCATATTTAGATAAATTTCCATATTCCATTTTTAAAAAATTAGCAGGTGAAATGGGATATGAATTAGAGTTTTAGTTTTTATAGAATTTATTTTCAAAAATTAAAAAAATAGAAACTTATCGATGGTTTAAAGTTAGAATAATTCTTGTGTAATTACTTTATTAGATTTGTTGTATTGCATATATAAGTAGTAAATAACAACCTTAAAAAATAACAAATAAATATTGTTTTAATTTCATAAGAGAAATAGCAGTTGTTTTTTAAAGTTGTTATGAACTATAATTCTAAAAATGTACTAATGTAGTTAGTGAGACACTGCTGACTATTGAAATAACCTGGTCAGTTCTTTATCAACATTAGTTTCTAATTTGTTTTTATAATTATTCATGAAAATTGTCAGTTCATCAATCGTCTTGATATGCGTATAGTCTTCAGAAATTATTTCTATCCAATCTTCATTAATTTTTTCTTTAATTGTAAAATATCCAGTTGCTCCAAAAATTATTACAAATAGACGTTCATCAAAATGTTTTGTAAATTTTATATTTTCTTCTTTGAAAAACATACTATTGCCGCACTGTTTACCCTCAGAGTTTAATTTAAATTCAACCAAAGCAAGAGCAATTAATTCGTTTCTATAACTGTAGCAACATTCTTGCTTTTATAACTATATTAGTTAACGCAACATTATTGCTTTAATTGTGGAAATAAAAAATTATTTACAAAATTTATTAATAACGCTTTTGAGAACTTGTAAATATTTTTTCATCCAAATCAATTCAAAAAAATGTAGTGTCCCTGTTTTTCTTTTTTGAGTAACCTTTTTTGCTTCATTAAGTACCATGTAAAACAATATTGGCTTGGTCTAAATTTATTATGATAGGTGTAATTATACTCGAAATAGAGACAGTTTTTCGTGAGAAAGAAACAGATATCATAAAGAAAGCTAATAACAAAAAGTGGTATTCTACTTGTATGAATTGAGTTTTAGCCAAACTAAAAATTATATTTTAGTAATATAAATGTGAAGTGTTTTGTTTTTTGAATTTAAAAAACGGCTCATTACAATAATGAACCGTTCTACCAACTAAAACAAAACAAAATATGATTTTTGATAAAAGTTAATCGTTTAAAAAAGCAGTTTCTGCTGTTGTGTTAGTAGCTCTAGGGATAGGAAAAGGGTCTTTGTTGGAGAAAAAAACATCTTGTAAATCCATAATTTCATCAGCGGTGCAAATGCAGTTTTCTAATTGCTGGCGTACTTGTTTTTCGTCGAAAGAAATGCCAATAAATACCAATTCGTTTAATCTGCCCCCATAATCGAGCGTTCTTCGATACTATTTTAATTATCCACAAAACTTTAGAAGTTTATTTATTCTAAAAATGTAAAATCTTTAGCCGAAATTTTCTTGTCTTTGTTTACCGAATAGAATGTCCTTAATTTATCTAAAAACACTGTGGCTCCTTGTGTTTTAGACAATTTATAAAGTTCTAATCCTCCTTTTGATTCTGAAATATAATCTGCATAATCGTCACTTTGTTTCCAATATATTTCTTGATTGCTGGCAGAAGAAATTCCTTTTTGATAATCATCTTCTAAATTTTTTAGATGCTGTTCTAAAATAGTATTCCCAAAATCTTTTTGCACAAAATGTAAAGCCAAATATTCCGGGATTGATTTTATTACTACAGGAAAACCTTGTGATTGCGTTAGATATAATCTTTGTACATATTGTTTTGCAATCATTTTAGTAAACAAGTAATTGATAAATTCATCATTTGCATTATTACTGGTTTTAGCAATCCAAGCATAGTTTTCGGGCAAATAAATTATATTATCAGCTGTTTCTAATTTGTTATCGTATCGTGGACGTTCAGCAATTATTATTGTGGGATAAGGATAATTTCCAAAAATTGGATACAAATTCTGCAATGCTTTTTTTACTGCATTTTCAATAATATCAAGATTATATAAATGATTTGGGTGTGCATAAATTTCAATTTTTTGAGGCTTCCTATCCAATGTTTTAGTAATCTCAATTTTCTTGGAATAGAATTTGGCCGATAGAATTGTAAAATCATACCAAGTACCTGAAAAGGATTGGTAGTTATAATAATTTCTTTCACTGCTTACCCACACTTTTTTGAGTACTCCTGGAACAATTATATGTTGCTCTTTTGCTGTACTTATTGTAAAATTATAGCTTATACTATCCGCTAATGATGAGGCATAAACATTATCACTAAATTTAGGAAAACGATTTTGCAATTTGGTTAAACCTAAGAGTGAACGGTATTGATTTTTAGGAACAATTCTATCAGTATCAAAACCAATAAATTTTGGAAAAATATCGTTTTTAAAATAAGATCCGTTAAAAGTTAAATGCTGTTGTGGATCATTATTTGTAAATCCTTTGTGCTGAATGTTTGCTTCTACTACAAGTTCTACCTGTTGATTTTTTTCTATGGCAGGCGTTATCAAATAAATAGCGTGCTTTAGTTTTTTATCATCTTGAATTTTTTTCAGATTATGTTTTTTTACTGCCAATTTTTTGATAGTATAAAAGTCAATCCATTCAATATGCAAGGTGTCTATTTTTTTATTGTTTTTATTTTTTAAGGTCATCTCTGCATTTAGCAATAAATATCTCTCATTTGGGAACAAATCTATAGTTGCCTTTATGTTTGTAACTTTAACCTGCTTGCTATTACTATATTTACTGTATTTTTTTTCATACAAAGCGTTTTCTTCCCGTTGTTGCTCTTTGCTTAAAAATTCATTATCGATTACTGTTGTTTGATTTATTTTATTGGCATAAATAATAAAAATTGTTCCTGACAATAATAAACCCAATAGAATTGTATAGCTAAATCTCTTTTTGCTGTTTTTCACTCTTTGCAATAGTGATAATGGAATACCTCTTTGCCAAACAATAAAAGAAAGAAAAAACAGGAATAAAGCGAATGATGACCAGTAAATTACAAAATAGCTATTTGCTTGTTTAAATATGCCATATCCATTCATATCGGTATAAAAATCGCCTCCTGGAGCAAATGTAAACAGGTATTTGAATTGTTCAATCATTCCCATTTCTTGCGCAACTGCTGTAAACATAAGCAACATACAAGTAATAATGTAAGTAATGTGTTTTTTTGCCGTTATTGATGCAATAAAAACGGTCAATAATACATACTGAAAATATTTTGGCAACCACCTGCCAATCAATTCTCCTATATATACATCTATTTGATAATCATAAAAGCCTTTAAAAGTTTGCACTACAATTCCCATTACAATAAAGCTTAATGAAAGCAGTAGAGATAATAAAAACATTGCCAAAACTTTTGATAAAATTACACTCCAATTTGTTATAGGGGTAACGTCTGAAATTAACCAAAAATCAACTGTTCGGTCTTTATATAATAATTCTGTTGTAGAAACAATAAGGAATAAATAAATAAAAAAAGCCAATGGTTTGGTTACTTTTAGAATTTCTGAAGTAATGGGTAATGTTTGCGTTTCTGAATAATAGGTTTGATGGTATATGGTAACATAAACGATAAAAAGCGTGAAAATGAAGCCCATAAAAATTTTAAAACCAATAGGCCGAATTGAATTTTTAAATTCAAATAATGCCATACGCAACATCGATGATACATTGCTTTTTAAGGATAAATCGATTTTAATTATAGGCAGATTTAATGGTGGAATTATTGTATTTGCTGGTTCATCATTTTTAAATTTAATTTTTTTCTCACTAAATTTTAAAAACGAAAACCCCTTGTAAGCAACAAGAAGCAAAATGGTAGCAATGCTATACCAAATAAGTCTATTGATGAAGAAAGATCCTTCGAGAGGTAATGTAAAACTGTTTTTTTGTAAAGCAGTAAGATTTTCTAATTTTAAATGCAAATTGGCAAAACCAGAGGCATCAACCATAGTATATACTTCTCCATAATCTTTGGAAGAGTCTCCAAAAATTAAAAGAACAAAAAATAAGAGTGTTCCTATGTAAGCACCCATATTTTTTTTCATTATTGTTGCAAGCGAAAAACTTACACTAAAATAAACAAAAATATTAGGTAAAAAGATGTAAAAAATAGCTTTAAAAAAATTAGCCAAATCAAAAGTCATCAGCTTTTCTTGAGGCGAAATACCAGTGTAAGGATATATTAAAATACCAATAAGGTAGCCTGTAGAGAGTGCTAATAAGATAAAAAAAGAACTCAAATAACGACTCCAGAAAAAAGCAGATTCACTTACAGCTGTGGTGTAAAACAGTGAGGCAGTTTTATCATCTAAATCTTTGCCCAATGCTTTGGATGCAAAAAAAGCTACCAGAATAAAAGTTAAGTATCCTGTTCCTGCCAGCACAGCGTAAACAATTGCTGGTGCATTATGAAATGAAGTGTCGGCACTAAAAAAGTCTGAAGTGTGTTTTATATAAAAAACCCCTTGCAGTACAAATAAAATAAAGAAAACGTAATTGATTCTTTTTTTTGATTGTTGTTTCAGCTCAAATAAAAAAATATTTTTAAACATATTGATTTCTTTTAACATTTATTACTGAAAAGTAGGCGTCTTCTAAATTTGTTGCTTTTGGCCAAAAGCTACCATTAGGCATTTCAGGATCCAGTACAGTGATGATGACTTCACCTCTATATATACGTGAAGAAATAATATTATACTCTTGATTGTATTTTTTAAAATCATTTTTTTTAATTTTTCTCTCCCAAATTTTATTCTCTAAACTCATTTCAATATCATCTGGATCTCCGGTTATTAGCACTTTTCCGTTTCCAATAATAGCCATATCATTACACAAAGTGTTTACATCTTCAACAATATGTGTAGATAAAATTACAACAGCATTTTCTCCTATTTCACTCAAAATATCATAAAATCTATTGCGCTCTACAGGATCTAATCCTGCCGTTGGCTCATCTACTATTATAATTTTAGGGTCTGAAATAAGTGCTTGCGCAATGCCAAAACGCTGTTTCATTCCTCCTGAAAAAGTTCCTAGTTTTTTATTTCTTGAGTCCCATAAATTAACCTTATTCAAAAAATAATTTGTTACTTCTAGAATATTTTTTTCGTTTTCGATTCCTTTTAAGCGGGCAATATGACGCAGTAAATCGGTCGCTGAAACATCAGAGTACACTCCAAATTCTTGGGGTAAGTATCCTATTATTTTTCGCATTTCATTGGGCTGTTTAAAAACATCTATTTCATTGAATTTAATGCTTCCTGAATCAGCTTCTTGCAGAGTAGCAATTGTTCGCATCAGGCTTGACTTTCCGGCTCCATTTTGCCCAAGCAAGCCAAACATTCCTTTTTTAATCGTTAAATTTATATTATCTAGGGCTTTGTGTCCGTTTGAATAGGTTTTCGAGAGGTTTTTTATTTCGAGTTGCATATTTTTTTATTATGAGATAATTATTCTATCTATTGATTCGTTTTTTAGATTTTTTCTTACTTATAAATCTACTCTAAACGTAGTTCCAAAAGTTTGAGGAGCACCTAACAAAGAATAACCGTTACTTGCAGATGATGCGTTAAAGAAGGCCAGATATTTACTTTTTGTGGCGTTTTTTATCCAGAAACTCAATTCCCAGCAACCGTGTTTTACAGCTAGATTTGCATTGAGGATATGAAAAGGGGCTTGCTCTACAGTATTATAATAATTCATATATTGCTGTCCGTAATATTTCCATTCTGGTGTAAATCGTATATCGGTATTTTTAAAAATAGTGTGTTGATACGAGAACGAAAGTGTGGAGGTAATATTAGGCGTAAAAACCTGTTTGTTTCCTTTATAATCCAAAACAGTAGTTGGATTGCTCGGATCCAAAAGTAATAAAGATTTGAATTCTGTTTGTGTGAATCCTAGATTATAATCCACTTGAAATCCTTTGAAAATAAGAGCCGAAATTTCGGCTTCGGCACCATACAAATTAAGTTTTCCGTTGTTTGTAATTGCTTGTTCTAAATAATCAGGAGGCAAAAAACCAGTTTGCTGTTGATCATTCCATATACTGTAAAAAAAGGTGGTGTTTGTTCTCAATTTATTACCCAGCCATTGTGCTTTTTGCCCTATCTCAAAAGTGTTTAAATACTGTGGTTTGTAGGAAGTATAATTTGGGTTTGTAGTGTATTGATTCAAACCGCCGGGATTAAATCCTCGTGAATAATTAGCAAACAACAAAAAATCATCTTTTAATTTGTAAGCAAAACCGACCCTTGGAGAAATTGCTACATCTTTTCCAGAGAAGTTTTTTTCTGGATTCATCATAGGTGGATAGGGTTCTTTTATAAAATCTCCTTTCAACACCATTTCTCTCCAAGAATAATCTAATCGCAGTCCGGCAATAACATCTAGTTTATCGGTAAGGGCATAATTTATATTGGTGTAAACGGCTAATCCGTATTCTTTTCTGGTAGATTGATTTCCTGTACTAAAAGGCGCACTTGCATAATTGGACCCCAAAGCCACCGCATCGCTACCAACAAACGTTCGTGTTTCTGTATTGTAATGATCATCCAAAAAACCATACAATCCTATTACATATCGCAATTTGTCTTGATTTTTGGTCGCTATTTTAAACTCTTGCGTAAAAGTGTTTATAGGGTCATTTTGTGTGAATTTAAACCAATCATATTTCGTAAAATCGACATCATAATCGTCATATTTATCATTTAGGAAGGTGTAACCACTAACAGACGAGAAAATATGTTTGTCTGTTTCGTATTTTGCCAATAGCGAATTACTAAATAACATTCTTTTTTCAATATTGCTACCATTAGCTGTATTGGTATAAGATGGGGCAAAAGCTTCTTCTTTTGTGTTCACATACGGAAAAATTCCTTTCAAATTATTGTATTCAATTCTGGAATTTAATCGCAACGAAAATCCATTATTTCCAACATATTTCAAGAAAATATTACCACCCGTATTTTGTGTTTTATCATAATTCCGATTCAGAGTAGTATTGTAATAAATACCCTCAAGACCATTATGATATAGTGAAGCTCCCGCAAAAAGTTTATCTTTTATAATTGCTCCAGATGCCCCAGCTTTTGTGCGCAGTAAATTATAATTTCCAACACCTACCTCGGCAAAACTGTGAAAAACATTGGTTGGTTTTTTGGTAGTTATTGCAATTATACCACCAAAAGCATTTCCGCCATACAAGGTACTTTGTGGGCCTCTAAGAATTTCTATCCGTTCTATATTCTCAATTTGACTAGACATAGAATAGGCATTTAGCATAGGAACGTCATCTACACTGACTCCTACCAATGATAAATTGGCACTAAATTGAAAAATCCCTCTTAAAGATATAAAATTAAGTGTTGGACTTCCAGCATTTGAAACATAAAGGTTTGGCGCAAATCCTGAAATATCATTTAGTGATTGGATAACACTGCTTTTTATTTTTTTCTCATCAATAACCGTAATTGGAGTGGCTGTTTTTTGTACTTTATTTTCCCTTTTTTCTCCATAAACGGTGACTTCATCGAGTACATTTTGTTTTGAAATAGGAATTGTATCCTGGGCATTTATAATTTGGGTAAAAAACAGAACAAATGATAAGTATAATAGTTTTGAATTCTTGAATTTAATAATTTTCACAACGACTTATTTAGAATGTTTATAAATAATTTTTTAACTTTGCGAAGTTAGTTTTAGATAAACAGAACAGCGTACGCCAAAAGGAATAAAATCTACGTAATACGGAAAAAATGAAAATACGATTGCATAGTGCAGACCTAGGAGAAATATTTTTAGAATCTAGTCATAATGGTTCAATTACTAAACAATCAGATATTGTGGAAGTAACCCATAAGAATGAATTTTTTTTTGGAAAAGGAGAATATAAAGAATTATACTTTGATGGAATACATATTGGCTACGGCAATATAGAGGTAGCCAAAACTACTATTATCCAAGTAGATACTGATATGGAAACCGTTGAGATGCATTTTGCGCTGTCAGGAAACAGTCAGTCCATTTGTAATGACACCAAAAAGAGCATAGAATTTGGTATTAATCAGCATAATATTATTTATGCTAATCAATTTAAAGGGGAAATGATATGGAGTCCTAACACAGGATTGCAAATTTTTGAAGTAAATTTACTTCCTCAATTTTTTGCAAATTTTTTACCGGAACAAGGCGTATTGTTTAAAAATTTTGCAAAAATAATTAATAAAAAAACTACAGGATTTCTCAATAAACATAATTTGAGAATAACCGTTAAAATGCATTCTGTAATAAATGAAATTATCAGTTGCAATCGAAAAGGAATATTCAAAAAAATGCTAATTCAAGCCAAAGTTATTGAATTACTCCTTTTACAATTAGAACAAATGAGTGAGCACGAATGCGAAGTATTTTGTTCTCTGAAAAAAAAGGATATAGAAAAAATGCACAATGCAAAAGAACTTATTTTAGCCAATTTAAACACTCCTTGTTCACTCATTACGCTAGCACACCAAGTTGGCACGAATGAGTTTACGCTGAAAAAAGGATTCAAAGAAGTCTTTGGAACAACGGTTTTTGGATTAATCAATGATGAAAAAATGGAACTTGCAAAAAAAATGCTCCTTGAGGAAGGTTTTGCAGTTAATCAGGTGTCCGAATTAATTGGATATAAAAACCCCCAACATTTTACTACAGCCTTCAAAAAAAAATATGGAATAGTACCTAGTGCTATAAAATAGTAGTGATTTACATAACTCAAAGAAATATATTATAAGTTTTGGTTGTAAAAAAGTACAGTTTTGAAAATTATTGTAAATCTAATAGAATGAAAAAAACGGCTCATTATAATAATGAACCGTTCTACCAACTAAAACAAAACAAATTATTAGAGCTTTTAATTTACGTATAAATAAGGGACTCCTGCCCACTATAGAAATTGCAGGGTATACTTTTTATGTTGATTTACGAATGGACAAGCTAAGACCCAAAGATGATTTCCTTTCCCAAGGCATTGTATTTTCAGATATTGAAAGCTACTATAACGGAGATAAAAGAACCTACACCATTCCTTATAATCCCAAGACACGCGAATTTCAGGAGCCTGATTATCTAAATTTAAAAGAGTTTCCCAAAGATTTAATCGCTGTGAGATTTCCCTCCGAAAGATTATTGGACAGGATTGGTTGGAACCGGAAGTATGGATTGGACATAAAGCATGGACTGGTAAAGCAAGGATTAAAATTGCAGTTTACAGCAAAGAATGTTCCGTGGAAAGAAACTTTTCTAGTCGACTTAATTAAAAGTAATCTTAGAGCAGAAAAACGGCTAAAAAAAGAGGACGAAAAACAACTGCCAATCCAGCCAAAAAAAAGTAAACAAAAAGGTAGAAAAATGTAAAGCGAAAATGCTAAACAATAAAAGTTTGACATTTTTTTTATACCCAATTTCTGTTCAGAAAGTACAGGGTACTGAATTATTCAGCCTGCTGGAAAATTCCATTGAGGGTGCTTCCCGAAAAATTGCCGAGCTTTTGGATAGCACACTTTCATTTGAAACAGAAGCGGGTTCTTCCTTTTTGCGGAATAATGATTTAGGAGATTTTGATATTGGAGCGTTTGTATAGACTTCTTTATCATTTATAAATAAGAAACTATGGAAAGAGAATTGCAGACTATCAACATAGAACCAGTAAGTTTGCTTGACTTGCGGTTGAATAAAGGCATACTGCCTACGCTTGATATTGCAGGTCATACATTCTATGTGGATTTACAAATGGACAAACTGCGACCAAAGGACGATTTTAAATCCAAAGGCATAAACTTTACTGAAATAAAAGACTACTATGACCGTGATAGACGGGCGTATGTCATTCCCTATAATCCTACTACACACGAATTTCAGCAGGACGATGTTTCTGCAATGACCGAACTGCCTAAAGATGTTATTATCGTACAGTTCCCCAATCAGTATGAATTGGATATAGTGGGATGGAATAAAAAGTACAACAATAGTTTTATTAATCAAGACGTAAAGCAAATGCACTTTGAAGCCCGCACCCTGCCGTGGGTAGATACCAATTTAATAGAACATATAAAGCGTAATGTTGCGGAACAGCTACAACCAAAAGAAGAATATATCGTCAATGAGCCAAAGGACAACTTGTACAGAATACCCACCGATACCGCAAGGGTACTTCCAACATATAAAATACACGAAACGGAATTTATCGTAGATGTCAATCAGTTGAAACTTCGGGGAAAAGACAATCCGAAAAATGTAATTTCTATATCGGATATGGATGAGAAAGCAATACAGGGTTACAAATTTTGGTACAGCCCGAAAAGCAAGAGCTTGACAACATACGCTGAACAGGGAGCAAAATTGGCAGAGATACCCGATTTTGTAAAACTTGACCCAATAGGAATGGCAAAGAAACATAACATTTCCGAAGATAAAATAGCGGAAATGGACGATTTTAAATTAATGGTTAATCAAGATGCGTTTGATAAAATTGCCTATAAAGGGATTATACCAACGATAGATATTGCAGGACACACCTTTTATATTGACTTGTTTAATGACAAATTACACCCTAAAGACGATATTTGGTCACGTGGCATCATCTTTTCCGAGCTCAAATATTATTATTCGCATAAAGACAATACCTTTACCATTCCTTACAACCAAAGAACACATACCTTTCAGGAAGTGAGCCTGAATGTTAAGGAAATTCCCGAAGACCTTATTGTTGTACAAATACCCCAGAAACGTACCCTTGACCCAATTTGGCAAAATAAGTCAGGAAACTTAAATAGTTCGGATTATCTTAAAAAAGAGGGTGTACATCTGCATTATGAAGCCAAAGTAATACCGTGGCATCAAACCCGCTTTGCCGAAACTATCAAAAGAAATAATAGTCAGCAGGTAAAAGCAGAGCAAAAACCGTCCATTAGTCCAATGCCAAAAGAAAGTACAGTAAATAAAAGAAAAGGTCGCAGAATTTAAATCCAATATCCTAAATAAATAGTTAAGCTATTGCGCAGTTGCCTTTGCACTGAAACGGAAGCTAGTTCTTTCACTTTGCGGAAAAATTATTTGGAAGGGTTTGATATTGGGGAGTTTGTGTTAACTACCCAATATCATTTTTTGGTTCTACCCATCTTTCAAAATCAAATAGCCTTCTAAGTGTAACTGTAAACATTCTATCAATATTAAATTCTAGAGGAATCCAAAATGCTTGATAGAATGCTTGTTTTATCCAGATTTTCAAAGTACAATGAAGTTTTTTATATTTGGCCACCAACACCTTTAAACTTCTCAACAAATGATGCGATTTTTTGAAAAACACTCTGTTTTTTACTCAAATATTGAGGATTTAAAGGACTCATTTTAGGTAAAATGGTATTGAGTTCTGTTCCGTTTTCATTAGCAAATTCACGCTTTAGAGATGCAGAAATATATCGTTTTGCTGCTTCCTCATTTAAATTCTCCTCTGTAATTAATTCTGAAGCCTCTTTATTCTGTTTTTCTTGCGCATATTTGAAAAATGAATCTATAACATTCGCTTTATCTTGAATGGTTTCAAGGTCTGTTTCATTTATAAAATCTACAACTAAACTCTCTTTTGCTCTGTTACCTATACTCGCTCGAATAACCCTACGAACTTCTTCAATCAAAATGGCTTTATCTTTGGTCTTTTTGTTATGCTCAAAAATCAATTCAAGAATATAATCAAGGTTTATTTCTTGAGATTTAAGCAGGTCTATTTCAAAGACAACATCATCCCAATCAATATTTGATTCTTCTGATTCTTTGCCATTTTTTTCACGTCTTAACCAATCACGTATATCATTATAAGTTGAGCGATAATCTTGAATTGTTCGTTCTGGAAGCAAGTGTATCTCTCGCATCGCAGTTATTTCTTCGTCTGTTACATAGTAAGCTTCTTTAAATGCTTCAATGGATTCAGTGTCGTTTATATCTATTGTTTGAAGTGCTTTAAGATTGGTAAACTCAATTCTGTAGGATGTTTTCAACTCGCAAGTACTCTCCAAATAGTTTTGAGAACTCTTTTTTATCCTTTTCTGTTACTATTTCATCGGGATTTGAGAACTTTTCATTTAGCTCCTGTACGACATCTACAAAACCTCTGCGTGCTTCTCCTGTGGTAATATCTGTAAAGCCTTCTAAAAATTCTTTGTAGCTCTTTTCGAGTACAACATTTTTAGTGTTTTTGTCTCCAAATAACGTTATGGCATTAACAGTAGCTGTTTCTAAATCTCTAAAAGTAATAATATTTCCAAAGGTTTTTGTAGCATCATAAATACGGTTGGTACGAGAAAAAGCTTGCATTAAACCATGATAACGCAAGTTCTTATCTACAAATAAGGTATTAAGTGTTGGAGCATCAAATCCAGTAAGGAACATACCCACTACAATGATAAGGTCAATTTCTTTATTCTTTACACGTTTTGCTAGGTCACGATAATAGTTTTGGAACTCTTTACTTTCGACTCCAAAACTAGTTTTGAACATTGCATTATAGTCTTTTATTGCTTCAGTTAAAAATTCTTTAGCACTACTATCCATTGCAGAAGGTTCAAAGTTTTCATCTACTATTTCACCAATGGCACTCTGTTCTTCGTTTGCAGCATAGGAGAATATTGTTGCAATTCTTAAAGGCTTTTCATTATCTTTTTGCTGGTTGTTTAATTCCTCATAATAACATTTAGCAGCATCCACACTACTTACTGCAAACATGGCGTTAAACCCTTTGTTCCCTCCTTGATTTCTGTGTGTTTTTATTCTAAAATTCTTTATAATATATTGTGAAATTTCTTTGATACGTACTGGATGTAAAAATGCTTTTTTGTTTTCAGCAGCCGTTAACTTTTTCTCATCAATTTCTGTTTCTATACTCTTAAACTGTGCTCGTACATCATTGTAATCTACTTTGAATTTAAGCACTTTTTCATCTCTAATAGCATCTGTTATTACATAAGAATGTAATTCACGACCAAATACACTTGCTGTTGTTTCTGCACCTAAAGCATTTTCAGGAAAGATTGGAGTACCTGTAAAACCAAATTGATAGAACTTTTTAAATTTTTTGTTCAGATTCTTTTGGGCCTCACCAAATTGAGAACGGTGAGCTTCATCAAAAATGAATACCACTTGCTTTTGATAAATAGCTAAATCATTCTCGCTTTTCATTAGATGGTTTAGCTTCTGAATGGTTGTGACAATTATCTTATTGTCCTCTTTTTCAATATTTCTCTTCAAACCTGCGGTACTGTCGGAACCGTTTACGCTATCTGGCGAAAATCTTTGGTATTCTTTCATTGTTTGAAAGTCCAAATCTTTACGATCTACTACAAAGAAAACTTTGTCAATGAATTCTAAATCAGTAGCTAAGCGAGCCGCTTTAAAACTGGTAAGTGTTTTACCCGAACCTGTGGTGTGCCAAATATAACCACCACTTTCGACTTTCGACCACTTTTTGGCTTGGTATGAACTTGAAATTTTCCATAGCATTCTTTCAGTTGCTGCAATTTGATAAGGTCTCATGATAAGTAATGTATCACTTGTATCAAAAACCGAATACGTGAGCAACACATTTAATAAAGTGTTTTTTTGAAAAAAGGTTGTTGTAAAATCTTTAAGATCTTTAATCAATGTATTATCGGCTTTTGCCCAGTTCATAGTAAAGTCAAAGCTGTTTTTATTACGCTCCACGGTGTTTGCAAAATAACGGCTATCAGTTCCATTTGTAATAACAAAAATCTGTAAGTATTTATATAGCGAGTTGCTGCTATTAAAACTCTCTTTAGAATAACGATGTAATTGATTAAAAGCTTCGCGAATAGCAACGCCTCGTTTTTTAATTTCTACCTGTACCAATGGTAAGCCGTTGACTAAAATGGTAACATCATAGCGATTGGAATGGGTTCCTTTTTGTTGAAATTGTGAGATGACCTGAACCTTATTACGAGCAACATTTTTTTTGTCAACTAAGTAAATGTTTTGAATATGTCCGTCATCAAAAACAAAATCGTAGATGTAATTGTCATGAATTTTTCTTGTTTTTTCGACCAAATTATCACTTGGCTTATCTAAATATTCCTCCAAAAAACGAGACCATTCACTATCAGAAAACTCCATGTTGTTAAGCGCTTGCAATTGTACTCTTACATTTGCCAACATGGATTCAATAGTAGTCAGATTAGGATTTTCATACCCTTGATTGATTAAATCTTGAATAAATTCTTTCTCAAGAGCGGTCTCTGTTTGGTAAACAGCTGGAGTTTCATTTACCTCTAAATATTTTGTGTATGCGTCTAAAACAATAAAATTGTTCGATTCTGCTATGGTTTTATACTGTGTCATTTTCTGTTACAATTGGGATAATAGTTGATTTAAAACTGTACATTCTTTTTATTTCTTGCACTAAGAAGCCAAGAACTCTCTTATCATTTTCATCAACAATTGAAATTTCTTCACCATGATGTTTTGAATGGCTAGAAAGATTAAGTATACGATCATAATATGCTTGGCGTGAATCTTGTGGCAAAAGCTCTTCCCATTTATTGTAACCTAGAAAAGTGGATGTCTTTTCTAGTATGTTACGAAGAAAATTAAAATGATATTTTTGGATATTAACTGGTGGTTGTATGGCTTTTTCTAGTTCTGACAATAGAAACAGATGATACGAGAATGGAGAGTCACTCAATTGCTCAACTATTGAAAAAGTACCATCATCCATTTTTTCTAAACGCCACTTCATAGTTTTTTTTACTCTATTAAATTCATTGTATAAAACATTATAGAAAAGTGGATTGTGTGTAGTTATGATGAACTTCAATTCCGACGTACTGGACTTAATTTGTTTAGCAATATTTACAGCCAATTCAATCAAATGCGCATCATCTAAAGAGCTAACCGGGTCATCAATAAAGATATATTCTAAATTATTAAAAGCTGGTGTACTACGCTCCTCTGGTTCAGGAATATTCAATATTCCAATAACTTCTTCCAATAAACTATAAAATACACACCAAATAAAATTACTTTCTTCTCCCTTTGATATTTTTATATTTTCAAGACTGTCGTCACCTCCACGCTCCATAGAAAAGGTAACTTCTGAAAAGTCTTCACTGAATTTTGGTGTTATAAATGGACTAGTATAATGCTGAAAATTGGAAACTATGTTACCATCTTGACCTTGTTCTTTAAGAAAATTGAGTGCTAAATTTGTGAAACCATTTGGTCGAATTGTAAGTTTTCTATTTAAATCAGCATCCAAGTCATTATCCCAGGAGAATAGGTCTTCTGTGAACGCATTATAATAAAGCACTTTAATTCCTGTCTCCTCTTCTAACTCCTCATCACCTTCAATATCTTTCGGTGCTACCAAAAGTCTAAACTCACGTGATAACCGTGTTTTTCCTGTGCCATTAAAAGCATAAATTAATTGCACTCTTTTATTAGCATCGATAAGAGATTGTGCTATTTGAGTTAATGATTGTGCCATATTATTCTACTAAATTATCTTTTGGGAATGTTAACAACAAATCTCTATAATACTCATATTGTTTTTTTCTTAATGCTATTTCTTTTGGCAAACCTTCGCTGATAGAATTAGTTAAAATGTCAAATTTGTCTAGTATGGAAACTATTTTTTCTTGTTCTTCTGGAGATGGATATGGGATAGCAAAATTATTTAACTGTTCTAAATTCAGATTTGGTTGTGCAGAACCTTTTATATTTAGTTCTATATACCTTGTCATATGACTAGATTTTATCAGATGATATATATATTTTAAATTAACATCATCATTCAATCTAATTATTGCTAAAGCTTGATTTGTATTTGCAGGCAAAATCTCTTTTGGAACAATCGTACATTTGCCTATTGTTGCTCCTGCAATTGTTATCAATATATCATTATGTTTTAAAATTGACCTTTTCAATTCTTTATTATGTGTATCTTCATCAATGAATGATAATTTTTTAGAGTTAATATTTGAACCATCGAATGCTTCTGTTTTTATGAAAGCGATTCCAGTTTCAGTATATTTTCTTGGTGTTGTGCCTTTTGTTATCAATGAGGTCAATTTCCCCAAACTTTTCCATTCCACTTCTCCCTTTTCAAAACTCAACAATTGCTCTCTGTAAAATTGGTATTGTTTTTGACGCGCTGTAAGCTCCGAAAAGGTATCGAGAATTGCAACTATTTTTCGTTGAATTTCAAGAGATTTTTTAGGATTATCCGGGCATGGAATTGGGATTAATTTATTTGCATAATTACTAATCCATTGTCTTTTGTGGTCACCATCAACTAATTCACTAGGTAAGGTATTCATCCAATAGTAAATATATTTTAATGATGCTTTAGATTCATCTTTAGATGTAATCATCTTCATTGCCGATGACTTTGCTTTAAAATCAAAATCAACCCATTTATTGGCTGTAGTAAAATCATCAAAAATTATAACAGGGTTTTCTGATGCTTTATTAATACCATCAGTTTCGTCTGTATATCCGAGAATAAAAGTTTTACCAGCTGTCAAAACTGGAGTTTTAAAATTATCACTATAATTTTTTGAATTTACTAAATATCTAGTCGGCTGCTCATAATCAGCAAACTCTTCCAGTGGTTTCCATTCCACTGTAATACCGTTTAATAGTTTTTCTAAATAACTCATGCTTCAATATCATTTATAATTGCATCTATCTCAGCACGAAGTTTATCTATTTTTTTTACTGTTTTGGCAACTTCTTTGTTCAACTCCACTATGTTAGTTTTTTCTCGTATGTTTTTCGGTTCTACATAGGAACTTACAGATAAATTATAATCGTTTTCAGCAATTTTAGTATTGTCAATAGATTTTGCAACATGCTCTACATTAACTTTACTATCAAATAAGGCCATTATTTTTTCAATATGTGCATCTGTCATCATATTGTTGTTGGTCACCTTCTTGAAGAAATCTTCGCCACTTGCATCAATAAATTGTGTTGTATTATCTGTCTTATGTTTTGAAAGTACCAGAATTGTTACCGCTATAGAAGTTCCATAAAACAAATTGGGTGCTACTGAGATTATGGTTTCTACAAAGTTATTATCCACTAAGTACTTTCTAATTTTTTGTTCGGCACCACCACGATAAAAAATACCTGGAAAACAAACTAAGGCTGCACGTCCTTTACCGGAAAGATAACTAAGAGCATGAAGGACAAATGCAAAATCTGCTTTTGATTTAGGAGCTAGTACACCAGCAGGTGCAAAACGGTCATCATTTATAAGTGTTGGATCATCATCTCCAACCCATTTTACCGAATAAGGCGGATTTGAAACAATGGCATCAAAAGGTTTGTCATCAATAAAGTGAGGATGATGAAGCGTATCTCCTAAAGCTATATTAAACTTGTCGTAATTGATGTTGTGTAAAAACATATTCATACGAGCCAAGTTATACGTAGTATGGTTTATTTCTTGACCAAAAAATCCCTCTTCAATGATATGCCATCGAAATGCTTTTTTGCTTGAAGCAGTAAAGAACCTGAACCCGCCGCAGGATCATAAATTTTATTTACTTTTTCTTGTTTGTGCATTGCCAATTGAGCAATAAGTTTAGACACATGCACAGGTGTAAAAAACTCACCGCCAGATTTTCCTGCATTGGCTGCATAATTGCCAATAAGAAATTCATAAGCATCACCAAAAAGGTCAATTTCGTTGTCTTCAAAATTACCAAAATTTAATTCCTCAACACCTTTCAAAACAGAAGCTAAACGGCTGTTTTTACTTTCAACGGTATTACCTAATCTTGAACTAGTGGTGTCAAAATCGGCGAATAATCCTTTTATATCTTCTTCTGATGGATACCCATTTGCAGAACTTTCGATTGAAGTGAAAATAGTTTTTAAATCTGTATTCAGGTTTGGATTTGTATTGGCAGTTTTAGCAATATTTACAAAAAGTTGGCTAGGATAGATAAAATATCCTTTTGATTTTATTGCATCATCTTTTATTTCTGGTGTTATTACCTCGTCTAATAAATTTAGATAGTCAACGCTATCATCTCCACCTTCTATATATTTTGTGAAATTTTCGCTAATAAATCTATAGAAAAGTGCTCCCAACACAAAGTGCTTGAAATCCCATCCATCAACAGATCCTCTTACTTCATTGGCAATTTTCCAAATTTTAGCTTGTAATTCAGCTCTTTGTATTATACTTGTCATTGTTTTTATTTTTGTAAATCTTTATTTTTAAGTATTCTTTATTAACTTTCAACGTGTAATTATTTCTATTTTCTCCATTAACATTTGAAATCGTTCCTCTCTAATTAACGGATGGATGTGCATGGCTAAAATTTCGTTTGCTTGTGGATGGTTTTTAATAGTTGTAAGTTCTTGCTTTATGTATTGTTTCAAATCCTCTTCGCTTGCGAGGATTTCTTCGACTATTGTTGTTCTATTGTCAATCAAATAAATGATGTCTTCGTAGTCGTGGCTTCCGTAAAAGTCATTTTGTCCTCGGTCTTTAAATGCTTCTAATTTGGTAGCCAGAAAATAAGGGGATGGTAATACGTTGATCTTAATTCCTTCGGGCAATTCTATTTGTTGCAGGTGTTTGAATCCAGGTTTGTACCATTTATTGGATATACCAATGCTACTATCGTCAGCAGGCATAATGTCTATGGCGATATTTTCAAACTGATACGAACATATAGATTGTCCTTGAGGATCTGGATAAAAATTAAGTTCAGCTAATCGTTCTTGCATTCGTGTCCATTCATAATAATTCGCTAAATTAATGGTCATGTCTATGTCAGAAGTTGGACGAATTTCTTCAGCAGCTGGATCATCAGTATATAAACTAATTACTGCTCCTCCAATGAAGACCATCTTTTCATTTAATTCCTTTAAACCTTTCGCTACTTGAGCAACTAATGCTAGATTGATTATTTTATTATACATGCAGTATTCTTTTTTCTAATTCTCTTTTTGCCATTTCTTTTTCTCTTACTCTTCCCACTCTAATAGCATCAACTAAAGTTAACAATTCGTATAAATCGTTGTCTTTTAATGAAGCTGCTACGAGCGTAGGGTATAAAGGTTCTATTGCTTGACCACGGTCAAATCCTTTTGCATAAGGCCAAACATATTTATCAGTTGCTTGAATTATTTTATTTAAAGGCTCTGCTGAATGAGCTGTTAGCATTCCTCTAACTAATGCCCCAGGTTGTTGCGGAAAAGCATAGGCTACACCATGAATTAAAAATTCGTTAAAAGCAATTTTGTTCACTTTTTTTCTGGCATCATCAATTAGTCCTGCATATTTGGAACGATTTAAAGACTGGCTTACTTCCGATTGACTCATGCCTAATTCCTGAGCAATAGTATGGTGAAACCAAGATTTTTCACCTAGTGCAATTATTTTTAACAGAATTACAATGTCTTGCGGTTTAAGATTGTTTTTTGCTTGTGTCATTCTAATATTTCATATTGCGATATGCAATATTAACTATAAAATATAGAATAAGCAAATTTTTTAAATCCCTTATATTGCATATTGCGATTTTCGATATACAAATATTTGGTTGCTGAATTTTAGTGATTATTATAATCCTAAAGTAAAATATAACGCCACTAACCGCCAAACAATTCCTTTGACTGCCACTTTGTTATAACTCCTCAATTTCCATAACACCTTTGTCTCAAAATCCCGCAAAGTGCGGAAAAACAGTAACAAATTAATGTGTTTCAATTATGGAAAAACAGAGAAAAAAAGTTTTGCTGGTAGCCGTGGCAATACTGTCAGGAATTGGTGCGTTCGCACAGGGAAACGGTACCGCGGGTATCAACGAGGCTACCCAAATGGTAACGTCTTATTTCGACCCAGCAACCCAATTAATTTACGCCATCGGTGCGGTGGTCGGGTTAATCGGAGGAGTTAAAGTGTACAACAAATTCAGTTCGGGCGACCCCGATACAAGCAAAACAGCGGCATCGTGGTTCGGTGCGTGTATCTTCTTGATCGTTGCGGCGACTGTTCTACGTTCATTCTTCCTTTAATCTTTTGCCTTATGAATTACAATATCAACAAAGGCATAGGAAGAACAGTTGAATTTAAAGGACTGAAAGCACAATACCTGTTCATCTTCGCTGGCGGATTGCTCGGAACGCTAATTCTCGTGATGATACTGTATATGGCTGGCGTAAACTCTTACGTCTGCCTATTCATCGGTGCGGGCGGTGCAACGCTGATCGTATGGCAGACCTTTTCACTGAACAAAAAGTACGGTGAACACGGACTAATGAAAATCGGGGCAGGAAAAAAACATCCCCGATACATCATTTGTCGCAAGCCTGTACACCGCTATCTAAAATTCACTCCAAAATCGAATGCTCTATGAGAAACGTATCAAAGACAACAACGCTGGAAAACAAATTTCCTTTGTTGGCAGTAGAAAACAACTGCATCCTTTCCAAAGATGCCGATATTACCGCCTGCTTTGAAGTTCGTTTACCGGAACTGTTTACGGTAGCTTCTGCAGAATATGAAGCCATTCATTCCGCTTGGCACAAGGCTCTTAAAACTTTGCCCGATTTTACGGTTGTTCACAAACAGGATTGGTATATCAAAGAAAACTACGCTCCCGATTTGGCAAAGGAAGACCAAAGTTTTTTGGCTAAATCCTACCAACACCATTTTAATGAGCGAGCGTTTCTAAACCATTATTGTTACCTATTCCTGACCAAGAGCACTAAGGAAAAAATGCGGATGCAAAGCAACTTCAGTTCGCTTTGCAAAGGTACATTGATACCAAAGGAAATCAGGGATAAGGAAACGATACACCGCTTTATGGAAGCAGTTGCACAATTTGAGAGGATTGTGAATGATAGCGGTTTTGTAAGCCTGAAACGATTGACGGAAGATGAAATCATCGGTACGGATGAAAAACAGGGATTATTGGAACAATACTTTACATTGTCGAGGGAAGCAGGAACACCGATGCAGGACATCGCTTTGGGAAGTGAAGAAGTCCGCATCGGAAACAAAAGGTTGAGCCTGCACACCTTGTCCGATACGGACGACCTGCCCGGAACGGTATCCGCTGATACCCGTTTTGAAAAACTATCTACTGACCGGAGCGACTGCCGTTTGTCGTTTGCCTCACCTGTTGGATTGCTGTTGAGCTGTAATTACATTTACAACCAATATTTATTCTTAGATAACAGTGAAGCCAATCTCCAAAAGTTTGAGAAGTCCGCAAGGAATATGCACTCTTTAGCAAGGTATAGCAGGGCAAACCAAATCAACAAAGAGTGGATAGAAAAATACCTGAACGAAGCACATTCGTTCGGTCTTTCTTCCATAAGGGCACACTTCAACATTATGGCTTGGTCGGAAGACCCGACAGAACTGAAACAGTTGAAGAACGATTGTGGTAGTGCATTGGCACTAATGGAATGTAAGCCCAGACACAACACTACGGATGTAGCCACTTTGTATTGGGCAGGAATGCCAGGCAATGCTGGTGATTTTCCGAGTGAGGAAAGTTTTTACACTTTTATCGAGCCTGCTTTGTGTTTTTTCACAGAAGAAACCAATTACCACAATTCGCCTTCGCCATTTGGTATCAAGATGGCAGACCGCCTGACAGGGAAGCCTATCCATTTGGACATATCGGATTTGCCAATGAAGCGTGGGATTATCACGAACCGCAACAAGTTTATACTCGGTCCTTCTGGAAGCGGAAAATCGTTCTTCACAAACCACATGGTTAGGCAGTATTACGAACAAGGTGCTCACGTACTACTCGTAGATACGGGTGATTCCTATCAGGGCTTATGTGAACTCATCAAAGGAAAAACCAAAGGCGAAGACGGTGTGTACTTCACTTATACAGAAGACAACCCCATTGCCTTTAATCCTTTCTATACCGATGACGGCGTGTTTGATATTGAGAAGCGTGAAAGTGTCAAGACTTTGATACTGACCTTATGGAAACGTGATGATGAACCACCAACTCGTTCAGAAGAAGTAGCGTTGTCCAATGCCGTAAGCGGTTACATCGACCGTATTAAACAGCACAGCGAATTTCCTTCCTTCAATGGCTTTTATGAATATGTAAAAGGAGATTACCGCAAGGTATTGGAAGAAAAACAAGTTCGTGAAAAAGACTTTGACATTGCCAATTTCCTTAATGTATTGGAACCCTATTACAAAGGTGGTGAGTATGATTATCTGCTCAATTCCGATAAGCAGTTAGACCTGCTTTCCAAACGCTTTATCGTGTTTGAGATTGATGCGATTAAAGACCATAAAATCCTTTTTCCCATCGTGACCATCATCATTATGGAAGTATTCATTAACAAGATGAGAAGATTAAAAGGGATCCGTAAACTCATACTAATTGAGGAAGCGTGGAAAGCCATTGCCAAAGAAGGTATGGCAGAATACATAAAATATTTGTTTAAAACCGTCAGAAAATTTTTTGGTGAAGCTATTGTCGTAACGCAGGAAGTGGATGATATTATTCAGTCGCCCATTGTCAAAGAAAGTATCATAAACAATTCTGACTGCAAAATTTTGCTTGACCAACGCAAGTATATGAACAAATTCGATGACATACAGGCAATGTTGGGGCTTACTGATAAAGAGAAAGGGCAGGTACTTTCCATCAATATGAACAACGATGCAAGCCGACTCTACAAAGAGGTTTGGATAGGTTTAGGAGGTACGCATTCGGCAGTTTATGCCACCGAAGTTAGTTTGGAGGAATATCTCGCATACACCACCGAAGAAACCGAAAAACTGGAAGTGATGCAATTAGCTTCAGAATTGGACGGCAACGTAGAACTCGCCATTAAGCATATCGCAATGGAAAGGCGGGACAAAGCAAATCAATAGTCATTAACATTTTAAAATTCAAGAAAATGAAATCAAAGATTCACGAACACAAAAATCAAATAAAGATGAATGTGAGTAAAAAAATTCTTTTTATGGTATGTACGGCACTAATGCTCGCCGTAGCACCGTCAGCGAAAGCCCAATGGGTTGTTACAGACCCTACAAATCTGGCATCGGGTATTCTTAATAGTGCCAATGAAATCATACAGACTTCCTCCACGGTATCGAATGTAATTAAAAATTTCAAGGAAGTGGAAAAGGTGTATAAACAAGGTAAGGAGTATTACGACAAGCTACAAGCTGTAAATAATCTCGTAAAAGATGCTCGTAAGGTACAGCAGACCGTCCTGCTTGTTGGAGACGTATCCGAAATGTATGTACAGAATTTCGGTAAGATGATGAACGACCCAAATTTTTCTGCACAGGAATTAACAGCTATCGCCAACGGCTATTCGACACTATTGAATGAAAGTACCGAACTGCTGAAAGAACTCAAACAGATTGTAAGCTCTTCAAGCCTTTCGCTGAACGACAAAGAGCGTATGGATATTATTGATAGAGTGTACAAAGAAGTAAAAGAATACCACAGTTTGGTACGCTACTACACCAATAAAAATATCTCCGTGAGCTTTTTGAGAGCAAAAAAACAGAACAATACCAAAAGAGTGCTTGACCTATATGGAACTCCTAACCAAAAATACTGGTAGATATGGAATTTCAAAATCTTCACGAAGTCCTACGATCATTATATGATGAGATGCTTCCACTGTCCGCCGATATGGCGGCAGTGGCTAAAGGAGTAGCAGGTTTGGGAGCTTTGTTCTATGTCGCCATAAAAGTATGGCAGGCCTTGAGCAGAGCTGAACCCATTGATGTGTATCCTTTGCTCCGTCCGTTTGCTTTGGGCATTTGCATTATGTTTTTTCCAACTATGGTATTAGGAACAATCAATGCCGTGTTAAGTCCAATAGTACAAGGCACACACACAATCCTCGAAAATCAGGTGCTTGACCTCAACGATTTACAGGCTAAAAAAGACCTGTTGGAAAGGGAAGCGATGTTGAGAAATCCCGAGACGGCTTATCTCGCTTCTGATGAAGAATTTGACAAGAAGCTCGAAGAATTGGGCTGGTCGCCCTCTGATTTGGCAACAATGTCGGGAATGTATATGGAACGTGGTATGTACAGTATGTGCACAGATAGCCCACAGCCAACCGTAAAAGTGGTAATTAATCCTGCTACAGCAATTAAGGAAGGACAATTAGTACCATATAAGCCTTGTTTGGAAATTTAGTTATAATCTTACCATAGAACGGATGAAAAACAGGAACTACAAAAATCCCACTACTAGTGGGATTTTTATATAACAACACATTTAAAATATTCTAGAGAAATTTAGTAACCACTTTTTCCGCTGATAGCAAATTTTTTCTTTAAATCTAGAATTTCATTTTCAAGTTTTTCCAAAATTAACAAACCATTATCGGAGTCGAAGGATGCTTTTTTATTTAGTTTATTTCTCAATTCAATCATCTGTTGACCAACTGTCTGCTGCTCGGTTATTGCATATTCTTCCGTTTGTTGTACCGATTGATGCCCTAGCATTTCTTTTACAATGTGAATCGGTACGTCATTAGCAAGTGTAACTGTACTGCCAAAAGTCCTTCTGGCTTTGTGTGTATTTAAAATAATATTCAATCCACATAAATCAGCAATTTCTTTTAGATAAGCATTCATTTTCTGGTTTGATTTTACTGGAAGGACAGTTCCTCTGCTAAGACAAAGAGGATGATTTTTGTATTTTTCTATAATTTCAAGAGCCTTTGGCAGTAATGGAATATTTGTTGCTGATTCTGTTTTTTGACGGTCAGACATAATCCAGTATTCGCCATCAATGCCTATCTTGATATCTTCCTTCTTAAGTTGAAACGCATCAATGTAAGCTAAGCCAGTGTAACATTGGAATATAAATACGTCACGTATAACAGTCAATCTTGGAGTAGAAAAAGTATGATTCTCAATCTTATGCAATTCTATTGCTGTGAGTGGTTTTTTCTTGGTTTTTGTCTTTTTCCCTTTGAATTTTTTGAAAGGGTCCTCCTTAATGATTTCCTTATCAATTGCCCGTCTCACAATTTTCCTGAAATTCGTAATGTACTTTAATGCCGTATTGTTATTACAACTTTTTACTGTCTTAAGATAAAACTCATAATCTTTTATAAATTCATAATTCAAGTCCCTGAATTCCATATCTTCCAAGTTGAATTTAAATAATAGAAATTCTTTTACATGTTTTTTAGATATTTCAAAACGTTCATGAGTACCAATAGCATATTCTCCCTTGCCTACAAGAGCTAGTAATTCGTCATTATGCTTTAGGAATTCTTCAAGCACTTTTACTTTTGGTGCTAGTCGTCCCATAACAAAGTCTATTATTTTTTGAGACGTAATAGAATGTTCTGCATAAAGCAAATCATTTCTATACTTGTTGATCTTAGTTTCAATTGCATCAAGGAAAAAATTAATGATCCTGGCGTCTTCTTTTGAACCTACAGCTCTTTCAGCTTTTTGATCCCATCGGGTCATATCCCATCTACGTTTTGTAGAAGTTTCCTTGGGAATTCCATCAACGATAATTCTTAAGTAAATATACCTAAGATTGCTTTTTTTTCGTGGAACCTTCAAAAAGAAGGTTAATCCAAAACTGCTTTCTATCATAATTCAACAATTTAAATGAGTAAATGTCGAAATATAACGTCCTAAAATCAAGTCGTTAACGTATTTTACATGTTGATTATCAATGTTTTAATTGTTGTTTTGTGGCGCATTTTTTTTAAATTTAAAAGTGCCATAAAAATGCCATGTAATTTTGAGCGTTTTTGAAAATTTTGTAGAAATAGATATAAATAAAAAATACCTGCAAAATTTAAATTTGCAGGTATTTAGTAAGATTGTGGAATTTTATGTACTCATTCCTTAAATAGGTGGTGGGCGATGAGGGGTTCGAACCCCCGACCCCCTCGGTGTAAACGAGGTGCTCTGAACCAGCTGAGCTAATCGCCCTTTCGGGTTGCAATGTCTTGCGTTATTGCGAGTGCAAATATACGTTAGTTTTTTAGTTCTCCAAAGAATTTTCAGTAAAAATTCAAAGAATTTGCATTAAAACTTATATTTTACTGGAATTGAATTTGTTATAAAACCATTTTTTTTCGAACTTTTTACACTAATTTCAATTTGATTAGTCCAAAGGCAATTCGGCAACAACAAAAGTGCTTCCGCCAACGTAAATAAAATCGTTTTTAGACGCATTTTTCTTTGCCTCCTCAAAAGCAATTTCAACCGAATCATATTTTTCGCCAATTAAACCATGTTTTTCTGCAGCTTCTTTCAGTATTTCGGTTGGCAAACCTCTTGAAGAATCCGGTCTACAGAAATAATATTTCGCCTTTTTAGGGAAAAGAGGCAAAATAGAATCAAGATCTTTGTCATTTACAACGCCCAAAACAATATGCAGGTTTTCAAAGGTTTCTTTCTGAATCTGTTTCATCACAATTGCCAGACCATGTTTGTTGTGTGCCGTATCGCAGATTATTTTCGGATTTTCTCCTAATTGCTGCCATCGTCCCTGTAAGCCAGTGTTTTTAGAAATATTTAATAAACCGGTTTTTAAATTCTCAATAGAAACTTTAAATTCTTTTTGGGCATTTAAAACAGCAATGGTCTGCTGAACCGTTTTTTTGTTATGAAACTGATAATCCCCAATTAAATCTGAAGGAAAAACTTCGGAAATTAAATCAGCTGCAAAATAAATCGGTGCTTTATTTTCTTCGGCTTTAGCCAAAAAAACAAGCTGTGTTTCCGGAGTATATTCTCCAATTACCACCGGAACATTAGGTTTTATAATACCGGCTTTTTCTCCTGCAATTTCTCTTGGTGTATTTCCTAAAAACTGCATATGATCCAAGTCAATGTTGGTAATCACCGAAACAAGGGGAGTGATAATGTTAGTAGCGTCAAGTCTTCCTCCCAAACCTACTTCAATAATGGCGATATCTACATTTTCAGAAGCGAAATAATCGAATGCCAAACCAACAGACATTTCGAAAAAACTCAGGTCATTAGCTTCAAAAAAATCTTTGTGTTTGGCAATAAATTCAACAACAAAATCTTCTGAAATGTTGCTGCCGTTAATTTTTATCCTTTCTCTGAAATCCTTTAAATGTGGAGAAGTATACAGTCCAACTTTGTATCCCGACTCCTGTAAAACTGAAGCCAGCATATACGAAGTTGATCCTTTGCCGTTAGTTCCTGCTACATGAATACATTTTAGTCGGTTTTGCGGATTGCCAAGATGCGCCGTCAATATTTTAATATTGGTCAGGTCTTCTTTGTAAGCCGAAGCGCCCTGAAGCTGATACATGGGCAATTGGTTAAACATCCAATTAGTAGTTTCCTGGTAGTTCATTTTTTGAATAAAATAGCGGTTAATTGAAATAATTTTCAATTTTATTAGTTTAATATTACAGTGAAAATTATCTTTATTGCAAATTTGAAATATTTTTTAGAATTAATTATTATAAACCAGAATTAATATATGTTTAGCTTCATTCAATTACAAACAGATACCATCGCAAACGCTGCATCTAACGTAGTTATCGAAAAAATTGCACCCAATACCGAAATCTCAGTTTTAGGATTTATTTTAAAAGGAGGTTTTTTCTTAATACCAATTGCCATTTTATTATTTTATACTTTTTACGTAATTATAGAGCGTTATTTATACATTACAAAAGCCTCAAAAATCGATAACAGATTAATGCAGGATGTAGGTGATAAGCTGAATGCCGGAAATATAGAATTGGCCAGAACAATCGTAGAAAGAAGTGATACTGCAGCTTCAAATATTTTGAAAGAAGGAGTTTTGGTTATTGGAAGACCTATTGCAGAAATCGAAGCCAACATGGATCGTGCTGCAGATATAGAAATTGGCGAAATGGAAAGCCGCTTAGGACATCTTGGACTTATTGCAGGTATAGCGCCAACGCTCGGGTTTGTTGGAACTATTTCAGGAGTTATTAAGATTTTTTACAGTATTTCTGTAACTGAAAATATTAGTATCGGAAACATTTCCGGTGGATTGTACGAAAAAATGATCAGTAGTGGTGCAGGACTTATTGTAGGTATTATTGCTTATAGTGCTTATCATATTCTGAACGGTAAGATTGATGATTTTGCTTTAAAAATCCAGAAACAAATATTAGCTTTTGTCAATATAATTCAAAGAGCATAAGGTATGTCTATTAAAAGAAAAAGAAGATTTCATGCTGAGGTGGCAACATCCTCATTAAGTGATATTATGTTTTTCCTGCTGTTGTTTTTCCTTATTATTTCAACGCTTGCAAATCCTAATGTTATTAAGATGACTTTGCCAAAAGCGAAATCTAACGAAAAAACGAATAAACAATTAATCAGTTTATCGGTTACCGAAGATAAAAAGTTCTACATCGACAAACAGCCGGTAGAGTTCGAAGAATTAGAAACCAGCCTGATGTCGAAAATAGGAGACGATAAAGCGCAAACTGTTGTCGTTCGTATTCCTTTTAACTTACAGGTTCAGGATTTAGTAGATGTGTTGCAGATAGGAGTGAAGAACAATCTAAAATTTGTAATTGCTACGAGTCCGAAGTAAATTTGGGCGTGACCACAATAAACATAATGGGCTAATCAGCAGTGTGTTGATTGGCCCATTATGTTTATTCCGGTCGGGCTATTCGCGCTACTTCGGTAGCCAGCTGCTATCCCTCACGCGAGAAAAGAGAGTATGAAAGAAAGAAAAGACATAGAGGAAAGAACATAGAAGAAAGAGGAACGAGGAAGAAGACAGATTAAAGAAATAGTAGCCATAGCCATAAAGTATGTCATTTCGATGTAAGTAGAAATCTTCGAAAGTAACTCCGCAACGAGAATCCAATCTTTGTCGAGCTTCTCGCTAAGATTTCTCCTTACGTCGAAATGACAAAAGTCAATAAGAAAGGCCTTCTGAAAATTTCCAGAAAGCCTTTCTTATTTAAGTTTTATATGTTTTTTAATTCAAACTAAAATTATAAATAATTTTACCAACTTGTTTGGCAGGAGCATTATTGTCAGCATCCCATTTCGTATTCATTGCAGCAATTTTTGCCTGATCTAATAAGCATCTGGCCAAATTTGTAGTTCCTTTTATTCCAGGTGTTGCACTTATTGTTCTTCCACTTTGATCTACTGTAACTTCAACGACTACTTTTCCGGCCTCATCACAGGTATATTTTGGTGCCGGTTTCGATAATGCTTTTCGGTTTCCTAAAGAATATCCTGATCCGCCGCCAGAGCCTCCACCAATTCCTGCTCCGTATCCGCTTCCTGTACCAATACCATTTCCGGTTCCGTTGCCACCACCAGTTCCTCCACCGGAACCTCCTGAGCCATAATATCCGTTCGATCCTAAACTTCCGTTCGCTTTTCCTTTGTTTCCTGCCACTTTATCATCTCCGTCACCACCTTTATTCGAACCTTTTAAAATGCTGGATAAAGCATCGTTTGTAGAATTAGAAACTTTTGGTTTTTGAGGAACAGGTTTTTCTTCCGGTTTAACAACTGGAGTATTTTTTTTAGGTTTTTCTTTTACGGGAATAATCACATCTTCCTCAGCAGCAGTTGAGTTTTCCTGAGTAATAATTGCTTCGTCCGGAGTTGCTTTTGCAGGAGCTTGTTTCGCATTGTTTTTTACATCAAGAACTTCACTTTTATAATTGGCTCCTGAACCTAAATCGCTGTCTCCAAAATTTACGGTTATACCTCCACCTCCCCCACCTTCAGCGAGAGCTACATTGTTTTCAGGATTATAAGGGGGCCAAAAACGTATAAAAAACAACAGCAATAATAGGACACCATAAATTGCCGTAGAGATTAATAGTGATTTCTTTTTATCTGAAGAATCGGTAGAAGTCATTTTGATTCTGAATTTTGTAATTGTATTTAATAAAAACGTCTAAAAGTACTAAAAATTGTTTAAAACGAAGGGAGGATTTAAACTCAGAAATGAACTCTATATTTTTTTTTCCAAAGATCTTGCAGATTTAGCAGATTCATTTTTTGTTGCATTGAATGAAAAGTCTCCCTAATCTGCTAAATCTGCGAGCAATAAAAAAAGGACCAAATTTTATTATTTGATCCTTTTGAAATAGGGTGTGAAAATTTTTATACTAATTGTTTCAATGCAATCTCAAAAGCAGTTGCACTAATATTTGTTTTTGACGAGTTTAAGGCATGTGCTTTTACAATCGCACTTTTTATGATTTCTGAAGTATCATTAAAAATTGCTTCATCTGTCATTTGAACTTTTTTCTCCATAAAATATGCAAAAACTCTGGCCATACCACAATTGGAGATAAAATCAGGAATTAAACTTACTTTACTGTCTACTTCTTCCATGATCGATCCGAAGAAAATTTCTTTGTCTGCAAATGGAACATTAGCACCACAAGAAATAACTTCTAAGCCATTTTCAATTAAACTGTCAATTTGATTTTGAGTAACCAATCTTGAAGCAGCACAAGGCGTGAAAATTTCAGCCCCAATGGTCCATATTTTTGAGTTGATTTCCTCAAACGGAATCATATTTTCGGCAACCAGTTTGTTTCCGTCCTTGTTTAAAAACAAAGTTCTGATTTCCTCAAACGAAAAACCTTCTTGTTTGATAAGGCCTCCGTCACGATCAATAATTCCAATTATTTTGGCACCCATCTCAGCTAAATAAAAAGCGGCAGCAGAACCTACGTTTCCAAAACCCTGAACAATTGCTTTTTTGTCTTTTATATCTCCGCCGTAAGTTGCATAAAAATGGAGAACCGCTTCAGCAACTCCAAAACCGGTAATCATATCTGCAACAGTATATTTGCGGGTTACATCTGGTGAAAATTTTGGATTTTCTATAACTTTAATTACTCCCTGGCGTAATTGCCCAATTCTATTAATTTTATCAGCTTCTGTGGGTTTGAAATGGCCGTTAAAAACGCCTTCTTGAGGGTGCCATACACCACATTCTTCGGTCATTGGAATTACTTCGTGAATTTCATCTACATTTAGATCTCCACCGGTTCCATAATAACTTTTTAACAAAGGCGAAACCGCTTTATACCAACGCTGTAAAACGCCTTTTTTTCGGGGATCGTTAGGGTCAAAATTAATTCCTGACTTTGCGCCTCCAATTGCAGGTCCCGAAACAGAGAATTTAACCTCCATTGTTTTGGCCAATGATAAAACTTCGTTAACATCGAGGCCTTTTCTCATTCTGGTACCTCCGCCCGCAGCTCCACCACGGAGAGAATTAATAACAGTCCAGCCTTCGGCTTCTGTTTCAGAATCTTTCCAGTTAAAAACAATTTCAGGTTCCTTATTTTCAAATTGCTGCAATAAATCTTTCATTTTGTTGAGATATGTTTATTTAAAGCAAATATATAGAATAGATTAATGTGAATACTTTATTGTTTACAGAAATCTGAAATTTATATTTCAACCTTTTTAAATTAGTTGTTTTTACCCAATAACTCCTCTTTTAGATCCTTATCAACCGGGTTTTCTGAAAGCCAGATACCAAAAAAAGCTTTTTTAAACTCGAAGCTTTCAATTTTTCCTTCGTATTTATCATTTTTATAAATCCATAATGATTTATCTAAAGGGTTGTAGATTAGGTTAAAACTATCACCTGCTTTTGTAACTTCTCTGCCTATTAAAGCTTCTAATTCTTGTACTTCTTTATTTAATTTTAGTATTCCGGCTTCACCAACAGATTTTTCCATTCCTTTTGCCAATGCTTTTGATAGTTTTTTTGATGTAACAAGCGATGACGTTATCTGAATTCTGATCGCCATTTCGATATCACTTTCTAAAATGACATGGGCATCCTGAGTCAATTGTGATAAATATAAGGCCTGAACGTATAATTCTGTAAACATCTTAGAACGTTCCCCAACACCATTTAAGGTCAAGGTGTTGCCTTTGAAATCAAGAGTTCTTGGAACAGTAACTCCGCCTACTTCTAATTTTTTTTGTGCATTAACAGTGGAGAACTGTAAACTTAAAATGAATGTAAGTAATAGTACAATATTTTTCATAATCTTTCGGTTTTGTTTTTTGTAAAATTAATGCTAAATTGTTAAAATTCATCTCTTAAGTTAAATGTTTTTTATATTTTTTAAGGCTATTGAGTTAATAATCAAAATGGTAAGAGTAATTTTACTGCAGATTTGTATTCTTTTATATTTTTACCATATTGTCTTTACATAAGTATGTACAGTAGTTTGTTTTACGTTCTATTGTCTATAATTTTACGCTTAAATTCTGAGTAATGTGTTGTGAAATTAAAGTTTATTTGTTTTTTTTTTAACGCAGTAACGAAAACGTTATAGTATTTTTGGATAAAAACCTAAAATACTATGCACGCATTGTTATTTGACATTTAAAATTTATCTTTGAAAAGCTTTTATATGGATAACAAGAAGAGCACTTTAACAACTTAAAGAACCACTATTATGGATTTTAATCTAACAGAAGAGCATTTAATGATTCAGCAGGCTGCAAGGGATTTTGCTCAAAATGAATTGTTGCCGGGTGTAATTGAAAGAGACGAAAAACAGATTTTTCCGGCTGAACAGGTAAAAAAAATGGGACAGTTAGGATTTATGGGAATGATGGTTGATCCTAAATACGGTGGAAGCGGTCTGGATACAGTTTCGTATGTAATTGCGATGGAAGAAATTTCTAAAGTTGATGCATCAGCTTCGGTAGTGATGTCTGTAAATAATTCTTTAGTGTGCTGGGGATTGCAGGAATTTGGAACCGAAGAGCAGAAACAAAAATATCTGCCGGGTTTGGCTTCGGGAGAAATTCACGGCGCTTTTTGCTTAAGTGAGCCGGAAGCCGGGAGTGATGCAACTTCGCAAAAAACAACAGCTATTGATATGGGAGACCATTATTTAGTAAACGGTACAAAAAACTGGATTACTAATGGAAATACGGCTTCAGTTTATTTAGTAATCGCACAAACGCATGCTGAACTGAAGCATAAAGGAATAAATGTTCTGATTATGACCAAAGATATGCCGGGTTTTTCTGTTGGGCCAAAAGAACAAAAAATGGGAATTCGCGGTTCTGATACACACTCATTAATGTTCAGTGATGTAAAAGTTCCGAAAGAAAATAGAATCGGGGAAGATGGTTTCGGATTTAAATTTGCTATGAAAACGCTTGCCGGAGGCCGCATCGGAATCGCTTCACAAGCATTAGGAATTGCATCCGGGGCGTATGAATTGGCTTTGAAATATTCAAAAGAACGTAAAGCTTTCGGAACCGAAATCTGTAACCATCAGGCCATTGCATTTAAATTAGCAGATATGGCCGTAAATATTGAAGCTGCCCGTCACTTATGCATGAAAGCTGCCTGGGATAAGGATCAGCATAAAAATTATGATGTAAGCGGTGCTATGGCAAAATTATTTGCTTCGCAGGTGGCTATGGATACTGCGGTTGAAGCCGTTCAGATTCATGGAGGGAACGGATATGTAAAAGAATATCATGTAGAACGTATGATGCGTGATGCTAAAATTACGCAGATTTATGAAGGGACATCTGAAATTCAAAAAATTGTAATCTCGAGAGCAGTTATCGCCGAATAATTTTTCTCTTTTTAATATCCTGAACCCTTTCTGCTTTTTTAGCTTTGAAAGGGTTTTTTTTACGATTATTTTTTTTAATTTTCAGAAGTTTTGTTCATCAGAACACAAATTTAAATATTCTTTTTATGAAAAAAATGTACTTTCTTCTCTCATTAGTTTTATTGGGCTGCAAATCTAATATGCCAATAGTTGGTGAAAAAACTTCAAAGACAGTATCAGAATCTGTTGAAAACACTTATATAGTAGAACAAAATGAGGTTTCAGATTTTTTAAAATTTCTTTCTTCAGATGAACTCGAAGGAAGAGAGACAGGAACACGGGGTATCGAAAAAGCAGCTGTTTTTTTAGAAGATTTTTTTAAGAATAATAATGTAAAACCCTATTTCAGTACATATCGTGACACACTTACAAATTTTAAATCACCGGCCTATAATATTGTGGGATATTTAGAAGGAACCGATCCGGAACTTAAAAAAGAATTCGTGGTTTTAAGTGCGCATTACGATCATATTGGTCTGCTAAAAAATAAGCAGAATGATATGATTAATAACGGTGCAAACGATGATGCTTCCGGAGTAACCGTGGTAGCAGAAATGGCTAAGTATTTTGCGAAGACAAAATCGAATAAAAGAAGCATCCTTTTTGTGTTTTTTGCAGGAGAAGAAAAGGGACTCTTAGGATCTAAAAGTTTGGTACAAAAACTTAAAGAGAAAGACTTTAATTTGTATGCCCAGTTAAATATTGAAATGGTTGGTGTGCCAATGAAGCGTGATTATCTGGC
The DNA here is from genome assembly GCF_002017935.1 of Flavobacterium sp. LM4. NCBI lineage: Bacteria > Pseudomonadati > Bacteroidota > Flavobacteriia > Flavobacteriales > Flavobacteriaceae > Flavobacterium > Flavobacterium sp. LM4. The sequence goes on from NZ_MUFW01000001.1 coordinate 169,342, forward strand.
CTATATCACAGGTTTTGATAAATCAAATATGGCAGAGCGAATTAATCAGTATACAGGAAAAAACACGATTGGCTTCCTTCCCAAAGAGGCAGAATATGAACTTTTTTACCGTTCTGATAATTATTCTTTTTATGAAGTTTTCAAAAAACCATGTCAGTCCATAAGTACTTTTGATTTTGAGAATTTCGAATTTTATCATCATCCATCAGATGAATTTCAGGTAATGGATATTCCGCATATAACTAAATTTACGCAGGAGTTTTTACCGGCTATAGCTATAATTGTATCATCTCCGACTCAGGAAATTACGATGACCAAATAAGAGTTGTATTCATAAGATTTGATTATTTTTGTTTTATGAAAAATATTATTATTACCGGAACGAGCAGAGGAATAGGTTATGAACTGGCTCTGCAGTTTGCAAATGCTGGTTATCAGGTTTTAGCCATTTCAAGAAAAATTCCACAAGCACTTTTAGAACACCAAAACGTTACTTGTCTTTCAGTTGATTTGGCAGATGAAACCCAACTTGATACTGTGAGCCATTTTCTTTCTTCAACGTGGAAAAAAATAGATGCTGTAGTACATAATGCAGGAGCTCTTTTACTAAAACCTTTTGAAGAAACTACTCAGACAGATTTTGAAAGTATTTACAAAGTAAATGTTTTTGCTGTCGCCAATCTTACCCGGATTTGTTTACCGTATCTTCAAAAAGGAAGTCATGTCGTAACCATCAGTTCGATAGGAGGGGTACGGGGTAGTCTTAAATTTGCAGGACTTGCGGCTTACAGTTCAAGCAAAGGAGCCGTTATTGCTTTGACAGAATTATTGGCTGAAGAATATAAAGAAAAAGGTATTTCATTTAATGTTCTGGCGTTAGGATCTGTTCAGACCGAAATGCTAAATGAGGCTTTCCCCGGCTATCAGGCTCCAATTTCTGCAGAAGGAATGGCGACTTATATTTATGATTTTACTCTTAACGGGAATAAGTATTTTAACGGAAAAGTCTTGGAAGTTTCTTCGACAAATCCTTAACTAATTATAAATTATGAGTTATGAATTATGAGTGAAAGTATTGTAAAAACTAAAAGTTTTGAATTAGCTGTAAGAGGGGTTAATTTTTATAAACATTTAGTTTCTGAAAAAAAGGAGTTTGTAATGAGCAAGCAATTTTTGCGTTCTATTACTTCCGTTGGCGCAAATGTTCGTGAAGCTGTCAATGCTCAGAGCAAAGCTGATTTCATTCATAAATTATCAATTGCCCAAAAAGAGTGTGATGAATCTATGTATTGGCTTGAAATCTTAAAAGAAACGGATTATATTTCTCTAGCAGAGTTTGATTCCATACATCAACAATGCAATGATGTGCTAAAAATAATTAGAAGCATTATAATTACGTCCAAAAAAAAACTTATAACTCATAATTAATAATTTATAACTATTGTGAGCGAAACATTAGCCAAATATATTCCGGAGCATGCGGTAAAGCCCGTTTTCGATTTGATAGTTGCCAATCAGGTGCATCTGAAAATTGTAAATGAACGCCAAACGCGTCATGGAGATTATAGAAGAGGTTCAGGTGGTAAACATGAAATAACGGTAAATGCAAGTTTGAACAAGTACAGATTTTTAATTACACTGGTTCATGAAATAGCACACTTGGTAGCTTTTGAAAAGTTTGGCAGGAATATAAAACCACACGGTAATGAATGGAAACTTACTTTTCAGCGTTTGATGGTACCGTTTATTCGTCCAGAGATATTTCCTAATCATATTCTTCCCTTATTGGCCAGACATTTTAAGAATCCATCTGCAAGCAGCGATACGGATACCACTTTGTCTTTGGCTTTGAAGCAATATGACAAAGAAAATGATAAAAACTACGTTTTCGAAATTCCCTATGGCAGTGTTTTCAGAATCAAAAACGGAAAAATTTTCAAGAAGATTGCCGTTCGGACAAAACGTTTTGAGTGTCTGGAAATTAGTTCCGGAAAATTGTATCTTTTTAATCCGAATGCTGAAGTAGAGCTAATCAATATTCAATAAAAAGAAATTCCAAATTCCATTTTTTTAAGTTTGGAATTTGGAATTTTTATTTTGAACATTTAAAAGATTTTACCCTTTCAAATAAGCTTCTCTTACCTTTTTGAATAAATTTGAAGAATAAACAAATTTTACGATGTCTTTATTCTCTGTTCTAAAGATTTCTTCTTTAGTTCCCTGCCACGCTTTAAGCCCTTTCTTTAAAAAAACAATATTTTCTCCAATCTCCATAACCGAGTTCATATCGTGGGTATTAATCACGGTTGTAATATTGTATTCTTTGGTAATTTCCTGAATCAAATTATCAATCAATGTTGAAGTATTAGGATCCAGACCAGAATTTGGCTCATCACAAAATAAGTATTTTGGATTATTTACGATAGCACGTGCAATTGCCACACGTTTCTGCATACCTCCTGAAATTTCAGATGGCAGTTTTTTGTGAGCCTCAACTAAGTTTACCCTTTCCAGAACAAAGTCAACACGTTCTTTGATTTGGGCTTTGTTATTATTAGTGAACATTCTTAATGGAAACGCGACGTTTTCAGCAACAGTCATCGAATCGAATAAGGCACTTCCCTGAAAAACCATTCCAATTTCAGTTCTTAGTTCTCTTTTTTCATCAGGATCTAAATCAGAATAAATTCTTCCGTCGAACTCAATCGTTCCTGAATCAGGAGTATGAATTCCTAATAAGGTCTTTAGTAGTACCGTTTTTCCGGATCCACTCTGACCAATAATCAAATTGGTTTTTCCGGATTCAAAAACGGTCGAAACGCCTTTTAAAACCTTACTGTCACCAAATGATTTTTCTATATTTTTTACTTCTATCATTATCCTAATAATAATTGGGTTAATATATAATTAAAAAGAATGATACAAACCGATGTCCATACAAACGATACCGTACTCGCTTTACCAACTTCCAGTGCTCCGCCTTTCATGTAATATCCATGAAAGGATGGAATCGTGGCCAATAACATAGCAAAAATTAAAGTTTTGATAAAAGCGTAGGTAATATGAAAAGGTATAAACTCCCATTGAGCTCCGGAAATAAAATCCTGACTTGTCGAAAATCCACCATAAGCAGAAGCAAGCCAACCTCCAAAAATACCTAAAAACATACTGATTCCAATTACAAATGGATACATGAACAAAGCTATAATTTTTGGAAAAACAAGATAGTTTAAGGAGTTGACTCCCATAACTTCTAAAGCGTCAATTTGTTCTGTAACGCGCATCGTTCCAATGCTGGAAGTAATATATGACCCCATTTTTCCGGCCATAATTACCGAAATAAAAGTAGGAGCAAATTCCAGAATTACCGATTGACGTGTTGCAAAACCAATTAAATATTTAGGAATTAACGGATTGGTTAAATTTAAAGCAGTCTGAATGGCTACAACTCCTCCGATAAAGAAAGATATAAAGCAGACAATTCCAAGAGAGTCAATAATCAGGTCGTCGATTTCTTTTAAGATTAAACTTTTCATTACAGGCCATTTGGTCTGTTTATTGAAAATTTCTTTCAGCATTAAAAAATATTTCCCTACCTGGGATAAATAACGAATTAACATCATAGTTTTACAAATATTGGCTAAGGTAAAAAGAAGTTATGAGTTTTGGGTTATGAGTTCCCGTTTTTCGGTTTCTTTGGCAATCAAATTAACTTTTGTTTCATTTTTTGAAAACGATACTTTCTAATAAATTTAGCCTGTTCAGGGGTAACCAATAATGGTGTTTTGGCTTTTTTTGCCTTCCAGAAACCTTTTATGTAATCTAAGAAAAGAAGTGGTTTTTTCTTCATCATCGCCAATTTTGCAGAAGCAATTGCAGTAATCCAAAATCCATATCCTAAAGTGTAAAAAGCTTCACCTTGTTTATAACGGGCTGTTTTATTGTAATTGGCACCGGTTGGTTTTAGGTGTTTTACATGTAAAGATTCGTCTGTGACAATTTTCCAGTCGTAATATTTACAAAGCAATTCATCTACCGTGTCCCAACCCATTGCAGGGCGTAATCCGCCAATTTGTTGATATGTTTCTTTTCTGTAAGCTTTTAAGGCTCCTCGAATATGATCTTTATCGGTTAGGTTTTCCAGGATCCAGTCGCCGTTTTTTTCGATATAGCAAAACCCGCCTGCCATTCCCACTTTTGGGTCAGATTCGAAATGTTTGATAATGGATTCAAAATAATTAGCAGGAAAAATCAAATCGCCGTCTATTTTTACGATGATATCATATTCGGTATCTAAAGTTTCAAAACCTTTTTGAAAAGCCTGAATCACTTTGCTTCCCGGCATATGAATGGCGTCTGAAGTTTTGTTTACAACAGAAATAAACGGGTTTTCTTTTGCAAAACTTAATACAACTTCTTCTGTTTTATCGGTAGAATTGTCATTGACAACTACAACCTTTGAAGGTAAAACGGTTTGTGATACCAGAGATTGTAAAGTAAGGCCAATTAAATCCTGTTCGTTATGAGCCGGAATGACGATGTAATATTTCATAATTTTCAATTTAAATTCCAATTTTTTAAAATTCCAAATTCCAATTCAAATAGTTTTAAATTGGAATTTGGAATTTATTTTTTTGAAATTTGCTATTAGGCTTTTTCCGCGTATACAATATAATAACGATTGGTGAAACTGCGTAAAAAAGGTCTTAATCCAAACTTTTTTACTGGGTTTGTCCATTTTTGTCTGTCGATGATTTTCCAGCCTGTTTTTTCCAGAAGCCAGTCTAACTGCCAGTCTTCAAATTCGTGATAATGCCTGTCCCACATATCTGTTTTAGAACGATAAGCAGGTGAAAACCACAAACGCATCGGAATTGAAATCAAAAGTTTGTCTGATTTGATTTCGTTTAAAATTGTAAACGGATTCAATAAATGTTCGAATATTTCGAATGCGGTCACCACATCTGAATTGGCATTTTTCAATGAATCCTGATTTAAATCCAAATCTTCACCAATTGTATTGTTTACGGAGTATCCAGCTTCTTTCATGATTTTTGAAAATGGATTTTCGACTCCCAGATCCAGGATCGTTTCAGAGGTTTTGATGTGTTTTTGTAAAAATTCTAAGGTAAGTTTGAATCTTTTATTCGGAAACGTTTTTTCGTACATAGTATGGATGTGAACGAAGCAGGGCCAGTTCTTAATTTTATGATTAGGTCGCAAATATACAAAGATATCTTCTGATTTTGGTGTTTTTTAGCCCGGATAGAAATGAAAAGCCCACGACTTAAAAAGTGTAGTTTTTGCAGGTTTAAAGAAGCGACTGGAAGAAGCTTTTTTAAAGCAATAAAAACACATTTTTTAAGTGTGGACTTGTAATGGATAGCCGGAATAGCTGCTAAAATTTAATATCGGTATACAAATGCATTAATGTTCATTCCTGCTCCAACCGAAGCGAAAATGACCACATCGCCTTTGTTGATTTGGTGATTTTCCAGTTTTCCCTGAATTAACAGGTCATATAGTGTGGGTACAGTTGCAACACTGCTGTTTCCTAAATCGTGTATACTCATAGGCATAATATCTTTAGGGGCTGTTTTGTCGTATAATTTATAAAAGCGATCAATTATGGCTTCATCCATTTTTTCGTTTGCCTGATGAATAAGGATTTTTTTTACCTCATCGATAGCAATTCCGCTTTTATCCAGACAGTCTTTCATGGCATTTGGAACATTGCTTAATGCAAATTCGTAAATTTTACGGCCATACATTTTGATGTATTTGATATCGGGATCTAGATCCGGATTGTATGATTTTCCGAAGAAAAGGAAGTTGGCTTCATCATTTGCAAAAGTGGCACTTTCGTAAGATAATAAACCGGCTTCATCTGTCGAAGCTTCTAAAATTGATGCTCCGGCACCATCTGAGTAAATCATCGAATCGCGGTCGTGTTCGTCAACTACTCTCGAAAGGGTTTCTGCCCCTATGACCAAAACTCTTTTTGCCATTCCGGATTTTATAAAAGCATTGGCCTGCAATACACCCTCAATCCATCCCGGACAGCCAAAAAGAATATCATAAGCAACACACTTAGGATTTTTAATATTTAATTTGTTTTTGACACGCGTAGCTAAACTAGGGATCATATCAGACTGATTGGTGCCGGTTTTTACGTCACCGAAGTTGTGCGCAAAAATGATATAATCTAAAGATTCTTTATCGATGTTGGCGTTTTCGATTGCTTTTTCAGCTGCGTAAAATGCCAAGTCAGATGTAGTGTGTTTGTCTTCGGCATAACGGCGGTTTTCAATACCCGTTATTCCTTTGAATTTTTTAATTACGACTTCGTTTGGGTATCCAAAAGGTGTTCCATCTTCATTAAAAAAAACATGTTTATCAAAATCGGTATTCTTAACTTCTTTTTGCGGAATATAGCTTCCGATACCTATAATCTTTATTTTCATTAGTTTCTTTTTCCAAAATTTTAAGCTAATTTATAAATAAATATATTATTTAAAGGATAAAAATTACTATGCATGCATATAATTATGAAATAGTAATTTTTTAAGTGATATAATGATTATTTTTTAATGATTTTTTAATTTTACAGAGATTTCAAACGATTGAAATAGGTGTTCTATAGTAATTATTTTGATTTCAATTTAAAAAAATACCCCAATCTGAATTTTCGAATTGGGGAGGTTGCAATACTTTATTTTGTGCTATTTGTCAATTCTTTCGAGGCTAACAGCTCTTTTATTAATCTCTTCATTTACAGTTTTAAATTCGCCTTCTTTACTGATTTCTGCAAATATTTTTTTACCATCTTTTAGTCTTAAAGCACTAAATTGTACTTTATCATTATTGTCAGCATTTAAAGTGTAAACTTCATATTCTCCAGAGTTGAGCAATTTAGTATATTCATGTGTGTTTAAATTGACTTTATATAATTCTGTTTTTGTTGCGATATAGTAATTTTCTTTAGAAGTTACAATTTTTGCACCTTGATCAATAGCTGGCAAATTAATAGGCTTGATAGAATTATCGTCTTCAAAGAATTCCCAATTCATTACTCCCCAGCTGTAGTAAGTGTCTATAAATATAACTGATTTTTCTTTTTTTATCATATAAGAACCCTGACTAGATGTTCTAAACATGTTGCCTATATCTGCATAAGGCGTATTGCCTTTAATAGCCCATACCATAGTGGTACTTATGTTATCACCATCTATATTTATCTTGTTTATTTGTGGGTGGTATCCATCATTAAAAGTATAAGTAATGAAATAAAAGTTGCCATTGCTTCCTAACCAAAATTCACGATTATCTTTTCCCTCTACCTTAACTTCATAGATACCACCATTAGCTTTTCTTATACGAATACCATATTTATCATTGCCATTGCTCATGTCATATTGATACATACAGTTTCCTTTTGAATCAACTTCAAAAGCCATAGCAGATTGTCCACTTGGCAGATAATCTAATACATTAATATCATCTGGGTTGTTTAATGATAATTTCCCGATTGAATTAGATGCTTTGTAATAATATATATTTCCTTCAGAATCATTTTTAGGTAAAATTTCACCTAATTTTCTACTGCCAAAAGAAAAGTTAATTGACGAAGCATCATAAATAGCACCATCGCTTTTTCGTACTAAAATATTCGTATACTTTTTATCTGATATGTTAAATACACCTGAAAGTAAAATATAATCAGAGTTTAAATTTTGCACACTTGATACAATTGGGGCAGTAGCATCTGAACCGTCTTCATTGGTGAGATTTAAAGGAACAAAAGTACCATCATTTAAAACTTTAAATAAATTTGTTTCGTTTGCGAGTGATTTATTTGTAGTAGAGCTTTCAATAACAGCAAGACTTTTTGCATCTGAAATGTTTAAAACAGTTTTTTGAGATCCGCTTTCACCGTTTTCTCCATTATCGTTGGAACAACTAATGAATGTTAATAGAATGATAGTACATAATGGATGTAGAATTTTTCTCATATTGGCTTTTATAAATTAAAATATATTTTGTGCTAAAGTAAAAAAAAACGGTTACTATTTCCTGCAAAAATAATTTTTTTTAACAGAGAAATAATAAAAAAAAGAGGCTGTCCGAAAAGTAAAATGAATTGTTATATTTCTTTATTTCAATGATAATTTAGTAAAAAATGTCTTCTAAAAGAGTTTTTACTGATATATGACTAATAAAAGAGGCTGTCCGAAAAGTATGGACAGCCTCTTTTTTATACTAAAATATTTGGCCTCCTATTGGAGACGAATTTCATTTATGCAACTCTCAGAGGCTAGCTTCGACTTTTCGGACAGCCTCTTTGGTGTTATAAATAAACTAAAAAAATTAATTCTCTATATATGCTTCAATAGGAGCACAAGAACAAACTAAGTTTCTGTCACCATAAGCGTCATCTACACGACGAACTGATGGCCAGAATTTATTGTCCGCAATGTAATCTAACGGGTAAGCTGCTTTTTCTCTGGTGTATGGAAAATCCCAGGTATCGGCTGTAAGCATTGCTAAAGTATGCGGTGCATTTTTCAAGACGTTGTTTTTATTCTCTGCTGCAGCGGTTTCAATTTCTTTTCTGATTGCAATAAGAGCATCACAGAAGCGGTCTAATTCGGCTAAGTCTTCTGATTCAGTTGGTTCAATCATAAGTGTTCCTGCAACAGGGAAAGAAACTGTTGGTGCGTGGAAACCGTAATCCATTAAACGTTTTGCGATATCACCCACTTCGATTCCGTTTTCTTTGAATGAACGGCAATCTAAAATCATTTCGTGAGCCGCTCTTCCACATTCTCCTGTGTAAAGAATTGGATAATGTCCTTCGAAACGGGATTTCATATAATTGGCATTCAAAATAGCATGTTCGGTAGCACTTTTTAATCCTTCAGCTCCCATCATGGTGATGTAGCCGTAAGAAATCAAACATACCAAAGCTGATCCGTAAGGTGCAGATGAAATGGCTGTAATCGCTTGTTCACCGCCTACATTAAGGATTGGGTTTGTTGGTAAAAACGGTACCAGTTTTTCGTTCACACAAATTGGTCCAACACCTGGTCCGCCGCCACCGTGAGGAATAGCAAAAGTTTTGTGTAAGTTTAAGTGACAAACGTCAGCACCAATAGTGGCAGGATTTGTTAATCCAACTTGCGCGTTCATATTAGCACCGTCCATATAAACTAATCCGCCGTTTTCGTGGATTAATTTTGTAATATCGATGATAGTAGACTCGTAAACTCCATGAGTAGAAGGATAGGTTACCATTAAACAAGACAAATCGTCTTTGTGTTCAATCGCTTTTTCTTTCAAATCTTCAACGTCGATGTTTCCTTCCGGAGTCGTTTTGGTAACTATAATTTTCATTCCGGCCATAGCTGCAGAAGCCGGGTTGGTTCCGTGTGCCGATGATGGAATTAAACAAACATTACGGTGACCTTCGCCACGTGAAATATGATAAGCACGAATAGCCATTAAACCAGCATATTCTCCCTGAGCTCCAGAGTTAGGTTGTAGAGTAGTGCCTGCAAATCCTGTGATTACGTTTAATTGCTCTTCTAATTTTTTAAGCATGGTGATGTAACCTTCTGCCTGTTCAATTGGAGCGAATGGGTGAATGCTGTTCCAGTTTGGCATTGATAAAGGCAGCATTTCTGATGCAGCGTTTAATTTCATGGTACAAGAACCTAACGAAATCATCGAGTGATTCAATGATAAATCTTTACGCTCTAATTTTTTGATGTAACGCATCAACTGACTTTCTGAATGATAATTGTTGAATACATCATGCGTTAAAAAAGAAGATGTTCTTTCTAATGAAGCAGGTAATTGACTCGTCTCAGTTAACTCAGAAATCGTTAAAGTTTCTTTTCCTAATGCTTTAGCAAAAATGGCAACAATTTGATTGATGTCTGCTACTGAAGTTGTTTCGTTTAATGAAATAGAAATCGTATCGGCATCAATATAGAAGAAATTTACTTCGTTTGTTTCTGCAACAGCTTTTACTTTTTGAGCATCTGCTTTAACTAAAATTGTATCAAAGTAAGCTGTGTTAGTTTGGTAAACTCCTAATTTATTTAAAGCTTCAGCAGTAGTAACCGCCGATGCGTGAACTTTATTTGCGATGTATTTTAAACCTTTTGGTCCGTGGTAAACGGCGTACATTCCGGCCATAACGGCCAATAAAACCTGTGCTGTACAAATATTTGAAGTCGCTTTTTCACGTTTGATGTGCTGTTCACGGGTTCCCAAAGCCATACGTAACGCACGGTTTCCGTTCACATCAATAGAAACTCCAATGATACGTCCTGGCATAGATCTTTTGTATTCATCTTTAGTTGCAAAAAATGCAGCGTGAGGTCCGCCATATCCCATTGGAACACCAAAACGTTGCGTAGTTCCAACCACAACAGCAGCTCCCATTTCTCCCGGAGAAGTTAAGGTAGCTAAAGATAAGATGTCAGCAGCAACAGCTACTTTAATTTCGTTTTCTTTTGCTTTAGTGATAAAAGCGGAATAATCGTTTATTTGTCCGTATTTTCCAGGGTATTGTAAAATAGCTCCGAAGAATTCATTAGAGAAATCAAATGTTTCATGGTTTCCAACAACCAATTCAATTCCAATTGGAGTCGAACGGGTTTGTAATACTGATAATGTCTGAGGTAAGATTTCTTCAGAAACGAAGAATTTGTTTACGTTGTTTTTCTTTTGATCACGGGTACGAACATCAAATAATAACGCCATAGCTTCAGCAGCTGCCGTTCCTTCGTCTAGTAAAGAAGCATTTGCAATTTCCATGCCTGTCAATTCGATAACTGTCGTCTGGAAATTTAATATCGCTTCAAGGCGTCCCTGAGCAATTTCAGCCTGGTAAGGTGTGTAAGCTGTATACCATCCCGGGTTTTCGAAGATGTTTCTTTGAATTGGAGCTGGTACAATCGTGGGGTGGTATCCTAAACCAATATATGATTTGAAAACTTTATTTTTTTTGCCTAATTCCATGATATGGGTAGCATACTCATATTCGGTCATTGCCGGATCAAGGATTAAATCATTTTTTAAACGAATTCCATCAGGAAATGTTTCATAAAGTAATTGGTCCATGTTGTTAACACCAATTGTTTTGAACATGTGTTCAAGGTCATTTTCTCCTGTCCCAATGTGTCTTAAAGCAAAAGCATCTGTTCTCATTTGTAACTTTCTGTATTTTTAAGAGAATGTAATTTACAAAGTATATTTTCCTGTTTAATGGTATGCTATACAAGGTTTATTACATTTTATAGTAAATGTGTTGTTTTTTTGTGGCGCAAAATTAAGTATTATTAATAATTTAATGGGTATTTTTAACTTCAATTTTTATGAATTTTTCAACCAATAGGTGGGTTTGTTAACAATTGATTAGATTTGAGAGATGAAATTACTGAAACACATATTTGATTTTTACTTAAACAGCAGTATTCACGTGGCTTTGTCCTGTTATGCTCTTGTACGGATTACGTTTCATGTATTTCATATACAGTACGATGAATCGATGGCATTGTTTGTGTTTTTTGGAACAATTGTAGGATATAATTTCGTAAAATATGATGCGTTGGTTCGGGTTAAGAAAAATCCAATTGGAACCCAGCTTAAAATTATTGCTGTTTTGAGTTTTATTTCGGTGATTTTAGTTGGTTATTATTTTTTTCATCTTAAACGTGTCACTCAAATTGTTTCTGTTGGAATATTTGCCATAACAGCACTTTATACCTTACCTTTTTTTCCAAATCGTAGAAATGCCAGAAACTGGGCAGGAGTAAAAATTTATATTGTAGCCCTTTGTTGGGTAGGGGCTACGCTGGTTTTACCTTTAATAAATGCGGAACTTCCGTCAACATTGGATTTTTTTATTAAATGCCTGCAACGATTTGTATTGGTTTTTGTATTGATTTTGGTTTTCGAAATTATTGATTTAGCCAATGATGATCCGCATTTACAGACTGTACCGCAAACCATAGGCGTAAAGCGAACAAAATATTTAGGGTTTTTATTGCTGGTTCCGTTTTGGTGGCTAGAGGTTTTTATCTCTACATTTAATTATCATGATGCCATTATTAATCTTATAATGGTCATTATCTTAATGCTTTTTATTGCATTTGCAAATCCCAACCGCTCTAAATATTATACTTCTTTCTGGGTCGAAAGCGTGCCGATACTTTGGTGGCTGATGATTGTTTTATTATAACTCTTTCCCTTCATTACTATTTTATTCTACTCAAAATAGGTGTTTTTTTAATATTTAAAATTTCTCTGGACGAGATATGGATCGTTATATCTTACTATAAAGTCTGTTTTAATTTTAAAATTATAGAAATAATCGTACATATGTTTTGCCTCTTTCGTAACTAAGAACTTACGTTTTATGACATTTATTCATTTAAAATTATATATCTGATATAGTTTTGGGTATGAAATAAATGCTAGCAATAATTTATTCTAATCTTTTTTTATTGATTTTCAGTTAATTACTGTTTTTTTTTAGCACTGTTTTTTGAGATTCAACTTAAAAAAAAATCAAACCAACAGGTGGAGCAGAACCCACTAAAAAAACGAACTGTTTCGTACAGTAAAAAACGAAGGCGTAACCCAAAAAGCCTTATGAGTAGGGAAATAAATAAATCAAATCATGAGTCAAGCTTCTTCAGCAGCCTCAGCTGCACAGATCGATATTCTTGTTGTAATAGACACAGAATATATTAAAAGTCATTTTCCTAGAAACACTGATCCTAATAATGCTCCTGGAATAGATCATAACAGCCAATATATGATAGGTTATAGCCCAAGAGGAATTGTTTCTGGTCAGGGTACAGCAGATTTAAGTTTTAGAGCAAACGTAGGAGATTATGTTTCTTTTAGAGGATCATCAATTCAGCAAAACTCTGATGATTCTGTAATCCTTTACGGAATCAAATACTGGGTAGGAGATAAAGTATTTAATACATTTACAACAAACATCGTTACAAGAAACAGAGCTGTACAGCCTAATCCTGATCAGCCAAATGGTATTCCTCCAGTTTTAACAGTTCAAAATTTTACTAGTTATGACTCTAAAATAGCCAGAGGCGGAACAGAGAATTTTTATGTATACATCGCTGTTTATACTCTTGCTTCTGATGGACAGACTCAAGAATTATATGGTTACTACTATTGGGATCCACAAGTTGTAGTTCCAGCTTAATTCTTATTAAGCCCTAATAAACTTTTAGAAAACACGAACTGATTTTTTTTGTTCGTGTTTTTTTAATCATAAAAACAATTAAAATGGACAATTCTTTATCAACTCTTCAGAAAAAAACGGTTTGCAGAATTTTGATTGTTATTGATACAGCCGCAATTAAAAGTAAATATTTTAATCAGGATATTGATCTGGAAGAACCAATTAAAATAGAACAGGCTAACTGGTTTGCAATTTGTCAAAAAAAGAATCCTAAGGCTGTAAATTCGTTGCATACGATTAGTGTTGATTCTAAAAAAAATGACAAAATCATAATTTCGGGAATTTCTATTGATGGAGACTCATCAGATGCCATTATTCTAAATCAAATATTAATTAAAAAAAAGGATATTAATTTTGAGTCAGTTTGTTTAACAAAGAAAACGGTTTCAAATAATGAAAATAGTGAAAATGGATTGCCTGTAATTAATACAGAGCAAAATGTAATATGGTTTGAATCGATAGTTTCTCATTCTGGAAAACGCAAAATTATAATATACTTCTCATTATATTATTTAAACTCAGATGGTAATCAACAGGATTTATACGGCCGTTTTTGGTTTCCTTTAGAAATTAATATTTTATGATCATTTGGGATTAAAATTTTTTAAAAACTAATTTTTAATTCTGTCAAAACATTCAGTGTTTTTAGTCAGGATTTTTTGTTTACTTCATCTCTTCTTGTTAAGAGTTTATTTAAGAGTGTTTTATCATTATTGATGCTTATGTTAAAAATGAATTAAATAGGATAATTGCCTGTATATCAATATTTATCGCATTCATGCCTAAAAATCTCCCATTCATAACATTTTTATATTTAAATCTATTTGTCTGATATAGTTTTGATGTGGAAAGTTAAGGTAGTCATGATAACAGTCTTTCGTTTTCTTTTCAATATGATAAAACAATTAATATCTATACAAGTCAAGTAGTGGAGCAGATACCACTAAAAAAAAACGAGGCGGTTCTGAAAAGCCTTATGAGTAAGAAAACATATAAATTCAAAGTTATGTCAGATTTATTAGCAGGTGCTTATTTAGCAAAAGGCACAATCGGGAATGTTGGGATGCCGGGTGCTCCAGTTGCATCATTTGTTTTAGTTGTTGTACCATCTCAACATTCTGTGTCAGGTACAGTAGTAATTACTCAGGCTATACAAGGTCCTGATAGTTATATCGTAGTTCCGGTAACAGGAAAAATATTTTCAACCGGAATAGGAAAAGTGACACAAGTTGTTGGTTTAAAAGGGCAGTATGTGCACTCAGTTCCTCCACCGGCATTTGGTTCTTTCCTTGCCGACTTTGAGGCTAATTTAGCAATCGACAACGAATGGAACGGTACTGGAGGGTTCTCATATTATGAACATAATATAGAAAACGTTCCGGTTAAAGCTGCAAATCAGGTTGAGTTAGTATAAAAATTAAGTAATTCAATTATAATTTATACTTAAGAGGCTCGTATAATAACAAGCTCTTTTGTTAAAGATTTAATTTTAAAAATGCTTAAAGGCTGTATGTTTTTTGCGTGATCCTGTTCTGAATGCTAATTATTTAAAAACAAAGTGCTTCGAGAAAATAGAAAACGAAAATAAACAGTATCAAGAGTTTGTTCGTACCAAACAATAATAACACTAGCAGATTACTCTTTTTTGGGGGAAAGTTAATTCGTTTTGGGGAATTAAAGTTGTGACTTTTAAAATTAAATCTCTTTATTTTCTGCTATTTTTTTGAGCGTTTTATTTCTTTCCAGAAGAAAATAAATTAGATGGTTTTTTAAAAGCAGGGTATCGAATAATTTTCCGATAATGCCAAACGGAGTTTCATATTGCAGTTTATCTGTCATTATGGTAACTCCGTTTTTTTCTTCAAAAAAATGCTCATGTTTGAAGGTTTTGAATTTTCCTTCCTCCATTTCATCCACAAAATAGTCATAAAAATTCATTGCGGTAATCCGGCTTTTGTGAGTCAGGTAAAATCCGAAATGTTTGCCACGCCAGGTTACTGTTTCATTTAAATTGATTAAACCCGAAGTCACACCAGCAATTGCTTTTTCTTTTGAAGGAGCTGCAGATTTTTGGTGAATATCGATATTTCGTGATACGTCAAAAGCGATTTTTAACGGAGCATTTATTTTTGTGATGAGATGAATGGTTGTCATTTTTGATTTTCACTTCTTTCTTTAATTACTTTTAAAATATTGTTTTGGATATCTTTCATGACCCATTTTCCCCAAATTCCGGCATATGAATTGAATGTGGTTTTCATTGAAAAATTGCTGTACAAAATCAATTTGTATTGGTTATTTGCTATTTTTTCTAATTCATAAGTACCGTCCAACATATCAAAATATTCTCCACCAATTAAAATGTGTTCATCTAATGTTGTTGAAGGAATTTCAAAAGTATTTGCTTTTATTCGGAATTTCATAAGCTTTAAATCTTTGTATTCTGTCACTGTCTCATTAAAAACAAGACCTTTTTCAAAAATTGCTTTTCGATAACCTCCAACCTCTTGTTTGTCTAATTCGGCTTTGATTGGTTTTGGGAAACCAAGCCACTTCGTCAACTTCGAAGAGTCTTCTTCTTTTTTAATCTCCTTAACAGAAGTTACATTATTCCATATTGTTGCATCATTAGCATTAATAATTATGGAAGTATAGGTTTTAAAAACTTCAGGGTTTCTTGGAATGTTGTTCTCAATTGGACCAATTATAAAAGGAAGTAAAACAAGAATTGATAGATTTAAATTTTCCTGCTTTTTGGATTTTTTTACTTTAAAATGTCCCGCAATTAATCCTCCAATAGAACTAAAAATCAAGAATAAAGGTGAAATCATTATCCAACATGCCCAACCTTCCAAACCAATTAATATGGTTAAGAAAATGACCAATATAATCGGCAGCCATGGCGCAAAAAATCTATAGTTTACAGATTTTACTTTTTCGATGCTTGAGTAATAAACTGTAAGCGCTCCAATCGCAACAGGAACCAGTAAGAAAAATGTCCAAGTCATCACTGATAAAAAATCATCAAAAATAGAAGCACCAAATATGATTCTTAGCAATAAGGCAAATAAAACGGGGATTATAATTATTTTTAAATATTTCATTGGTTTAGTTTTGTTTAGTTTTTTTGTAAAATAGTATCATTATTGTGGTCATGATTGTTCCTCATGTTTGAAATTTAAGTTAAAAATTGACCCAGTAATAATTGATGAAATCAAATAAGAAATGGCTATGAAATGCGATAAAGTACCGCCTATGAAGGCTGTAGTTATAAAAACCCCAATTGCGGTTATTAAAATTAAAATGGCTTTCGAAAACAAAATCGGTAAATCTTTAGTGGAAAAATAATAATAAACAAAAGCATATACTATATATGTTGGTATTGAAAAGATAAGGCTGGCGATAAGTACTACGGGATAAAATTCTAATAAACCAAACGATAGATTAAATCCTAAAACAGGAATAAATGCGATTATTTGTGAGACAACTGGGCCTATTAACAGATTAAAAATCCAATGTTTAAATAAATAACTCCAATCTATTTTTTGTGTTTTCATTTGTGCAATAAATTTTTAAAAGCTTCATCAATAGCTCTAAACTTAAATTGAAACCCATTTTCTAAAAGTCGTTTCGGAATCACATTTCGACTTTTTAAAACCAATTCGGTTTCTGTTCGAATAAAAAAAGAGCCGATTTCCAATAAAAAATTACTCATCGGAATTCCGAAAGGAAAACCAACCGTTTTTCGAAGTTTCTGCATGAAGTCTACATTTCGAATGGGTTCCGAAGAAACGACATTAATAACGCCTATAATTTCTTTTTGAATGATAAAATCAACCGCATTCGCAAAATCCTCTTCGTGAATCCAGCTGACAAACTGATTACCTTTTCCTTGTTTCCCTCCAAAACCAATTTTTGCCAAAGTTTTCAACGGAATAAATGCACCTCCTTTTTTCCCTAACACGATTGAAGTTCGCAAAGCGGTTTTTAAAGTATTCGGTGTTTCTGTTTTAAAGAATGCTTTTTCCCATGAAAGCGCCACATTGATAGAAAAATCGTTTCCAATTTCGCCATCAGTTTCATCCATTTGTTTGTCTAAAGAGAAACGATAAATGGTTGCGGTTGAAGAATTCAGCCAGTGCTTCGGTGGGTTTTGACAATTTAAAACTGCTTTGTTCAGGATTTTGGTACTTTCAATTCTGGAGAGCAAAATTTCTTTTTTATTTTTTTGAGTATAACGGCAATCGACAGATTTACCCGCCATATTGATTAAGACAGCAGCGTTTTCCAGTTCTTTTTCCCAGCCGGAGAAAGTTCTGGCATTCCAGTTTACATATTTAATTCCGTCGATTGTTTTTGAGTTTCCTCTTGTCAGAATTACGATTTCATCAAATTGATTTTTAAAATGATTTACCAAAACCTGTCCTAAAAAACCCGTTCCGGCTGCGATAATGAGTTTTTTCATCATTAGAAATTTAAAATTAAAAACAGGGCAATAATTCTATAGAGAACCCAGGTGTAAGATAGATAAAATGGAAGTTTTAAAATTTTAATTCTTCTAAAATGTTCCAAAAACATAATGATTACCGTTACTCCAAACCAACCTAAAATTATCACTTGCGAAAGTTGAATAAATGGACTCAAAATTAAAACCGGACTTAAAATTAAAGATCCCAATAAAGAAACCGTCATTAAATTTCCTGCATAATTGAGAATCGTTTTACTATCAAACTTTAAAAGAAACAAACTTTGGAAAACAATTTGTCCAAGGGCTAAAATGAGTTCTCTTGTAATAGTACTTTTCGGAAAATTCAAAATCAAATTAGAATATCCAAATAATATAAAAGTTGTTACTGTTACAGCAAATCCGATAAACAGAAATCTGTATTTATAATTGAAATCAGGAATGCATTGCAGTTTGTTTTCTTCTTTTATGTTTCCCGGAATAATTACTTTTCGGTTATAAGAAACAAAAGAATACAGTTTTTTAAGAATGAAATGAATAGGTTTTCTAGTTGCAATTTTTTCAATTACAGGAAAAGAAAAACCAACAACTTTAATTAAACTATCAATTCCGTAAACTACAGTTTGTGCCTTGTTGTCAATCAAAGCAATTTCGTTTGGAGCACGTTTTAAGTCTACAAAATTTTGCTCCTCTTCAGATAATAGACAATAAGATTTTCTTCCGTTTTGATCTAACATTCCGCTTTTTACAAACCCGGTTGTGTACAAATTGCAAAGCGGGCAATCTTCGTCATAAAGCAAGGTTTGGTTTTCGAGCGTTTTCATGAGATAAATGCTTAAGCTTTATAAACCAGTCTTTCTTCTTCCTGAGCTTCTTTCGCTTTTCTTTTTCCTCTAAAAAAGAAATACAAATTAAAGAATAACATAATACCCAAATAAATAGAAAATCCTCCTATTTTGTAGCTTAATCTTTCAATCAGTTCCTGATAGCTGTTTTCGCTGATATTCATTTGAAGAATCATAAGGGCAAAACCAATATTTAAAAGATAAAAACCGGTTTCAAAAAGTTTGTTCGTTGCATCGGCTATATCTTCGCGGCCTTTAAAAATATCCAGCATAAAGATTTTGCCATTTTTGAAAAGCGTTTTAGAAACATAATAAGTAAGGAATAATGCAATTGGTAAATAAATACTGTAACCGATTAAAATTTTTGTAGTTTCCATGATATTTGATTTTAGTTGTTATTTAATGAGTTTATGAATGTACTTTGTTATAATTATAATATTTAAATAATGTAATACTGATATAATAAAAATAATGACAGCCGTTTTGAAACAGATGATTTCGGTTAATTGCGTTACCGATATTATTTTTTGCCATGAAATCAATGTCATCGCACAATAACCAATATTTAAAAGATAGTAGCCTAATAGTAAAACCTGATTGATTTTTTGACAGATGTCAGCATGATTCGGAATTAGTTCTGCGACATAGATGTTTCCGTTTTTGTAGCAGATTTTTCCAACTCTCAGGATAATAAATATTGTAATGCTGAGATAAATGAAGTAGGCGATGATGTTGAGGTTCATAATGATTTCAGATTAACATTTCGTGTTCTAATACATTTAAAAATTCCAGTTTTCGTTTATTCTTTACTGTGATTTTTGAACCTTTTGCCAGAAATACAGAGGTTGGTTTTTGAGTCTGAAGAAATCCAAAATCGGTTCCGTATGTGTTTTCAAAATCAATATCAACATGATGCTTTAAAACCTCAAGCTGTTCCCATCTGGGATGTATTACTTCGTATTCAAAAGTGGTTTTTTGATTGATTTTTGTATAGCCGAAATAATGTTCTGTAATAAACTCAGCTTCAGAATCAACCTCAATTTCTTTAAAATCTTTTGTAGTTTTTAAATGAATTGTATTCCAGTTTTTATCGTTTTTCCATTGATATATAAAAGTTTTTGTCCCCACATTTTCTACAACTTCATGTCGCATTTCTTGAGTCTCATAATGTTCCTGATACAATGTATTGGCAATAAAAGTGATCGCTTTTTTCGGAACAATTTCTTTAATAAAAACAACGCCTCGTTTCCATTCGCGATTCTCAAAACGTTTTACATAGAATCTCAAATTAACTTCTTCAAAATTGACATGAAACGGAACTTTCAACCCTAAAACTTTGGTATTTTTAAACATAAAGCCAACTAAGCTGACATAACATTTGTTATTCCAAAGATCAATTTCAGTTCCGGCTGGAACATATTTTTCTAAAACTTCACGATTAACCTCGTAATTGAATAAGGCTAAGTTTTTCCATTCTGCTTTTAAGAAGTTCATGATTATTATATTTTATAAATTAATAAAGAGAGGTAAATGGCGAGGATTAACGGAATTGGGACTAAAATATAAGTTAAAAAGTGATTATAATCTATGATATGATTCATTAGCCAAAGTCCAAAAAAGAAAGCAACTCCGTATATGTACATTTTAAGGTTTTTATTTTTTGGATTATCAGCAAGCATTTTTACTCCTATACAAAACTGAAGAAACCCGGTAACCATTGTTGATAATAATGCTATTAGTAGGGCATATTTAAAAAACGGATATGTTATTGCAATTACAAATGGAATTAAAATGGCTATTGTGTTAATACGCTTGATGGTTTTCATAATTATAGTTTGTTTTAAACTTTCAGAAAAAAATGAAAGTTTTGATTAAATTTTTTTAAGTTGTAGAATTATTTCATGATTTTCATAACCAATTTCCCTAACCAGTTATCATTAAATTCAGTCATTTTGTCCAGCATATTATCTGCTTTTAGAACAAAATCATACAATTTTGTGGTTTGATCTACAAAGTGTTTTTCTTCTGCTGAATCTTTGGCTTCGATTGTCGAAACTTCTTTTAAAATTTTAAGAGCAGGTTTGATTTCTCTTTTGCTTCTCTCTCTCGAAATTTTCACAGCTAATTCGTCTAAATCTTTTTCGGCTGTAAAGAACTCTTTTCGTTCTCCTGCTTTATATTCTTTATACACAATTCCCCAATCCATTAAAGCACGAAGGTTCATACTGGCATTTCCTCTGGAAATCTGCAATTCTTCCATAATATCTTCCATAGAAACAGCTTCGTTGGAGACCATTAATAAAGCATGAATCTGTGCCATGGTTTTATTAATTCCCCATTGAGAACCTAATGCTCCCAGGTTTGTACAAACTTATTTTTTGCTTCTTTGAATTCCATGAAACAAATGTAAGTAAAAGTTTTTAAACTTTCAAAAATAATTGAAAGTTTGTTTCTGAAATAGGTATAAAATGATGAAACGGAATTTCTTATTTTCTTAAAATGATAGACATACCGCTGCCGAAAAAAGATTCCGAATCAGATTCATACTTTGTGAGTTTAAAATCAAAGGTGTATTTACCGTCCTTGGGAGCAGTAAATTTTTTATTTTCAAATTCAAATTCAAATTTTTCACTATGTATTATGGTGTCTTTTTCTTTCGATGTCTTTTCAGTTATATCTTCAGAACTTGCTGTAGCGTTTATTATGTGATTTGTTCCAGAAAATCTGCTGATACTATCAAATTCAATTGCTTTTTTATTTTCTTCAATTAGATATTTAATGGTGTAGTCTGGATATGGCGTAGTGCTAATTATTTTGGTCCAAAATGAAATGGTTTCTCCTTTTTTTAAACTGATTTCTCCAGAAGAAGTAATTTCATCTTTTGATATAGGTACTTCAATTAATTCTTCTCCGATAGAATGACAACTGGAGAATGTTATTAATGTTATTAATGGAATAATTTTTAGTATGATTTTCATATTTATTTTTTTGGGGAAAGAATATCCAACGTTTTGTTTTTTGAATAATAATTGAACATTTTAATGTAAAAGTCTCTCGTAAGATCTGAAACTTGATTTGTAATTAAGTAAAAACTATTTCCGTTATATTGTACATTACAAATCAATTTTTCAAAAACACGATCATTATATTCTGGATCCGTAATTTTTAAATCGGTAAGATTCTCTATTTGAGAATAGTTGTAATTATTGGATCGCGAGTATCTATAGTCAATAAAATTTTTTTCAAAATCGTTACCGATATTTTCAGGCAGTTCGTAAGTCTCTATGGTATTTGTTTTTACTGCATTTAGAAAATTAAGATAAACTAAATCCATTGCATTATTTGATCTGTAAAACGTTACATAATCATAGTTTCCTTCTGATCTTGGCGAAACTGACTGGTTTGTATCCAGGAAAGCTTTCATCTCTTTGTCTATTTTATTAAAAATAGATTTGAATAAATAGATTTCAGCATAGGGATTATTTATTACATATTCTTCCCATGAATTGAAAGGTTTATTTTTGAAATCCTTTTTTAATAAATTTTTACCATTCTTAAGCATATGAAGGGCAAGATTTTCTTTTTCAGGAAATTTTTCAAAATGATCGGATGCTCCATTGAAAATAATATAGCTTTTTGTGGCAGGATCGTAATCGTAATGTATGACGGTAAAATTTTCACCGTAAATAATACTGTTTGAATCTTCAAAGTAGATATTGTTTTCTTTTACAAGCTGGTTTTTGATTTGTGAAATGCTTATTAGATTAGGGTTTTCATCTTTGATGATATAAACGCTTTGTGAGCAAAACCTTTCATTTGGAAGTAAAGCTGAAGTTAATTCAATAGCGATAACATCTTTTCGGGTTTCAAAATCTATTTTTCCAAATTCCAAATCAATATTACCCTGCTCATAGACTGTAACTTCGGCAATGTAATTTTCCGGAATAGCAATATTATATTTACCCAGTTCCGATAATGAAGTCAGATTTACTTTTAAATTAAAAATCTTTTGAGCATCTTCTTTGGTAATTTTTGTCCCTTGCTCAATTAATTCGTTATTGGCTTGATTTTCTTCAAGATTATACCTTTTGCAACCTGATAATGATAAAAGGAATACCAGTACATATATTATTTTGATAGTTTTCATGATACGCATTTATTGTTTAATTAAACTTATCAGTATTTGCTGTTACCTTTTCTTCGTTTTGGGTGTTTGAATACACAACATAAAAGGATTTATGTAAAACATAATACAGGACATAATACAGAATAAAAACACCAAAACTGGAGAGCCATAGAAAGGATAAAATCTTGTCTTTAAAAAAAATGAGATAGCCTTCTGTAAAATCAAAAAAGCGTTTTATGTCTTCAAAATATAAAAACAGAACTACTGCAAAAGGAACAATTTTGGTCATGATTTTATAATTCGCAACCAAAAGTATTGCTAGTATAAATACAGGAATTTTTATCAAATCGTTGATGGTTTTTACTTCATTTGTAAAATATTCATATATTAAAAAAGCACTTAGTAAAAAGCAATAAATAGCTAAATGAAGTTTTTTGTTTTTCTTTAAATTAAGAAAATATTGCGTAACGTTTTCTGTTTTTTTTGTTAGCAGTAAAAATATAAAACTAAAAATATTCAAGATAGGAATAAGGCTAAAAGCATTTATAATTCCGAAATATTTTTTTAAGGAATAGCCGCGAAATTGAATCAAGTTGCCTAAAAATCTTCCTGAATACACTAATAGAAAATAGTTTGACACTAATTTGATTACTTCAGCTAAATCAAAACTTGAAGAAAAAAGAGAAATTGTAAATATCGATTGGGCCAGATTTAAGAGCGTTAGAATCAAGAGAAAAAAACTGATTATAAAGCCCCATTTAAAGAATTTTGTATCAATAAATTCTTCGTCAATTGGTTTTCGAATACTTTTTATTCCTCCAGATCTATTGGTAATGTAGAAAAAGCCAACAAGTGCAAATAAAATTTTGAAGGTTTTGATAAATTCCATAATGGTTATGAATATATCCTGTAAATAAGGTTCACTGAAGTTTAAAAAGGTAAAATTTCCAAATGCATCGGTAACTTCTAAATCAATAACATTGAATAAAAGTATAGATATCAGTATTGGAAAAAACCATTTTGTTTTTTTGGAAACATTAAAATTTTCTAGCGTAAAGTAGTGCTTAACAAAATAAAGAAAAGGAATAATAAATGATAAAAAACTGATGGTTTTGTAAATGTAACCGCTTTTATACCAGGTTAAAAAGTAAAGATAATGTGTGAAGTTATAGTCTAATAAAAATGAAATATTATTTTTGAAAAAATAAAGAGCACTCAATAATTGTAAAATGATTCCAGTCTTAATTTTATTGTTTTTATAAAAATACCAGGAAAGAATTAATGAGTTGGAAAACCAAAAAAGTACACGCCAAATTTGTTTAAATATAAATGTGTCCGGGGTAAAAACTTCGATGTAATACTGGAGCATACTTAAAGAGAAAAGTATAATTCCGAATACCCAAATTTTATTAATTACATTATTTTGGGTTTCGCTAAAAGTTAATTTCATAAAGTGGTTTAAAAAAAAGAGTAATTACGTACAAAAATATTCTTTTTAAAACGATATCAAAATTTATAGCTGTAGAAAGTTATTTTTTTTAAATAATTATAAAGTTGTGTTAATTCAGCCCTCGAATTTTAGATTAAATAATGAGAAGGATATTTTTGTAAAAATCACTTTTATGGAATTATACTACACCTTTTCGGTACTTATTGTACTGGCTTCTTTCTTCGCCTATTTAAACCTAAGATTTTTAAAACTTCCGGGAACGATCGGAATAATGATTATTGCCATGTTGGTTTCTGTCGGAATACGTCTTCTGGGAGATTCTTATTTTCCGGTTACAACCAAACACTTTTTTGAGTTAATAAAACAATTTGATTTCAACGAAATCCTAATGGGCGCTGTGTTGAATTTTCTTTTGTTCGCAGGAGCACTGCACGTAAATATGGCTGATCTCAAAGAACAAAAAGTGCCAATAATGATATATTCGACATTAAGTGTCGTATTGTCGGCATTAATTATTTCGATGCTGCTGTATTATATCGCACCGCTATTAGGAATTAATATTCCTTATGTATTTTGCCTTGTTTTCGGAACTTTAATTTCGCCGACTGATCCAATTGTAGTGTTGGGAGTTTTGAAACAAGCAAAAGTTCCTAAAAGAATCGAAACTAAAATTGTGGGAGAATCGTTGTTTAATGATGGAGTAGCAGTGGTTATGTTTGCGGTTGTTTTAAAAATGGCTACAGATCCAACATTTGATATGAGTTTTGGCTCAATTGCCTGGCTTTTCGCAAAAGAAGGAATTGGTGGGCTTTTATTAGGAGCTGTTTTAGGCTTTACGGCTTCAAAAGTTATCAAAAAAATTGACGATTATAACGTTTCTGTTTTAATAACCTTATCTATAGTAATGGGGGATTTTTGATTGCCAAAAGCTTACACGTTTCAAGTCCGCTGGCAATGGTTGTTGCCGGTTTGATTATCGGAAATTATGGTAAAAAAGTAGCGATGAGCGAAGTAACAAAAGATTATCTGGAGAAATTTTGGGAACTTATAGATGAAATATTAAATGCGATTTTATTCTTATTTATCGGATTTGAATTATTGCTTTTGCCAAATCTGGACAAACAATTAGTAATTGGTTTGGTAACTATTTTAATTGTACTGTTTGCCAGAGTTTCGTCAATCGTTTTACCATGGAAATTCTTTGATATCTTCAAGTTCTTCGGAATAAAATCTGCCTACAATAAAGGCTCTTTAACTGTATTGGTGTGGGGTGGAATACGTGGAGGAGTTTCTATTGCTTTGGTACTTTCACTGCCTGATGGAGAATATAAAAACCTACTTTTGGAAATCACCTATATTGTTGTTTTATTTTCAATTGTAGTACAAGGATTAACAGTTGGAGAAGTTGCCAATAAAGTTTTAGAGAAAGAATAAAACAATGAACATAAAAAAAACGAAGCCTTATTTTTGCTTCGTTTTTTTTACCTTTTATCCTCTTTAGAATAATTGGACTGACCATTTATATGAATCGGATTTCCTAAAAAATGAGGCTCTCTATTTCTTAAAACATCAAAAAAGGATTTGAATGTCGAAATATATTCCCTGAATTTGACATATTGATAACCGTGGTATTCTCCTTTGTTAGCCGAATAACCTGCCGATTTTATTCCAAGACTTCTTCCGATATAAATGGCGCGGTTCAAATGATACTCCTGTGAGATTAAAGTTGCCTTTTTAATTTTAAAGATATATTTTGCTCGGTACATCGTAGAGTAAGTATCAAAACCCGCGTAATCAATAAAAATTTTTGTGGTGTCAACTCCATGTCGCTGGCAATAATTTTTCATAACTGTCAATTCATCGTATTCATTGCGTCCGTTGTCTCCTGAGAGCAGAATTTTATTGATTCTTTTTGCTTTGTACAAACGAATCCCGGCATCTAGTCTGTCTTTTAAATATTTGCTGGGCTGGTCACCATTGATTCCGGCTCCAAAAATAATTCCAACATCATTTTTTGGAAATTTTCTTAAAGAATAATGAATATATTTTTTGGCAGATGATTTTACGTGATAGTTTATAGAAACAATTGCAATCAATCCAATAATGGCAAGATAGAGCGCTATTTTAAAATATTTTTTCAAAATGTATAGTGTAATGTTAGGTTCAATGACGAAGATAACTAAAATTATTTTTAGATAAAATCAAATAAAAAAACCGAAGCTGCAAAGCCTTGGTTTCTAAAATATCTAATTTCTAAAAATCTAAGAAAGTCTATAACAGTCCCGCTCTTTTCAACAAAGCCTCAGGCTTTGGTTCCTGACCTCTGAAACGTTTGTACAAAGTCATCGGATGTTCTGTTCCTCCTTTAGAAAGCACATTGTCTTTAAATTTTTTCGCTATTTCTGTGTTGAAGATTCCATTTTCCTGAAAATATTCAAAAGCATCAGCATCCAGAACTTCAGCCCATTTGTAGCTGTAATATCCGGAAGAATATCCACCCTGGAAAATATGTGAAAAAGCTGTACTCATGGCATTTTCTTTTACATCCGGATACAATTGAGTGTTGGCAAATTGTTCTATTTCGAATGCCTTTAAATCAGTAATTCCGGTCGGATCCTGTCCATGCCACGCCATATCTAATAATCCGAAACTTAACTGACGTAAAGTTGCCAAACCTTCCTGAAAACTGGCACTTTCCTTAATTTTCTGAACATACTCAATCGGAATAATTTCTCCGGTTTCATAGTGGTTTGCAAACAAAGCCAAAGCTTCCGGTTCGTAACACCAGTTTTCCATAATCTGACTTGGCAACTCTACGAAATCCCAATAAACAGAAGTTCCTGATAAACTTGGGTACGTTGTGTTGGCCAGCATTCCGTGTAATCCGTGACCAAATTCGTGAAATAAAGTGGTTACTTCATTAAAAGTCAATAACGAAGGCTTTGTTTCGGTTGGTTTTGTAAAATTGCAAACGTTCGAAATATGCGGTCTTTCATTTACACCGTCTTTTACATATTGTGATTTAAATGAAGTCATCCATGCACCGTTTCTTTTTCCTTTTCTTGGAAAGAAATCAGCATAGAAAATCGAAATCAAATTATTTTCAGCATCTCTTACTTCATAAGTCGAAACTTCTTCATGGTATTTATCGATATCAAAAACTTCGGTAAATGTTAATCCGAAAAGTTTATTTGCAACTGTAAATGCACCTTCTAAAACTTTTTCCAATTGAAAATACGGTTTTAGTTTTTCATCATCCAAATTGAAAAGCTGTTGTTTTAATTTTTCAGAATAATAAGCACCGTCCCATTTTTCCAATTGTTCGATTCCGTCTAATTCTTTTGCAAAAGAAGTCAATTCTGAAAATTCTTTTTGTGCTGCAGGTTTAGCTTTTGCCAGTAAATCGTTCAAAAAAGTAAAAACTTTATCAGGGCTTTGCGCCATTCTCTCTTCCAGAACAAAATGTGCATGTGTTTTATACCCTAATAAATTCGCTCTTTCAAAACGTAATTTGGCAATTCTCAATACATTTTCCTGATTGTCAAATTCATTATTCTGAAATGATCTTGCTCCAAAGGCAATCGCCATTTTTTTACGAAGCTCGCGATTGTCAGCATAAGTTAAAAATGGAATGTAGCTTGGGTGATCCAATGTGAAAATCCAGCCTTCTTTTTCCTGACTTTTGGCCAATAATCTTGCTGCTTCAATTGTGCCTTCCGGTAAGCCGGCTAAATCACTTTCGTTGGTTAAATGCAATTCAAAAGCATTGGTTTCTGCTAAAACATTCTCTCCAAACTGTAAACTCAATTTAGATAATTCTTTGTCGATTTCGCGTAAGCGGTCTTTTTTATCTTCGGCAAGATTAGCTCCGTTTCTGGAGAAACTTTTGTATTTTTTGTCTAAAAGCGTAGTTTGTTCCGGATTGAGGTTCAGACTTTCTTTTTGATTGTAAACAGCTTTTATCTTGGCGAATAATTCAGCGTTTAATGTTATGTCATTTCCAAATTCGGCTAATAAAGGAGAAACTTCCTGAGCGATTTTCTGCATTTCTTCATTCGTTTCTGCCGAATTCAAGTTGAAGAAAATACTAGAAAGACGGTCCAGAATCTCACCTGAATATTCCATGGCAAGAATAGTATTCTCAAAAGTTGGTGCTTCAGGATTGTTTACGATCGCATCAATTTCGGCTTTAGCCAAAGCAATTCCTTCCTGAAAAGCTGGAAAATAATCTTCGATTTTAATTTGTGAAAAAGGTGCAGTATTATGTTTGGTTATAAATTTTGAAAGTAAGACACTCATTATGATATAATTATTTTATTTGTTGAAGTCAATATTTTTGAATTTCAAAGATAGCAATTTATAAAAATTCAGCGACCTAAATAAGATTGATTCTTGGCATAAAACCTTCTTAAATTGTGTTAGAGTTATGTTATTTATTCTTGTAGGCGGTTTTAAAAGCGTAAATTGAAAAAATACGTTAGCATCATAAAATGTTAATCATAATTATAAAAATTAAAAGATGAATTATCAAGTTATAATAAAGAATATCGATACGGTGAATGAAGTGGAAGGATATTGGTCTGATGAAGATTTAATTCAGTTATTAGGAAAATTCAATTATCCCGATGGTACGACAGCTGAGAAAAGCAGTTTACCGGAATTATTAGAAATGGCTATTTCGGATTATGAGCCTAATGAAGCTGCCGCAATAGTTTTGGAATATAAATTAGGAGATCAATTAAGCGAAGGACAGATTGAGCAAATTTCGAACAACATGTTAATCGATAAGGTTTGTGAAGAATATCCGGAAATACACATGCAAGGTACTTTATTCAATGTCAATCAATTGCTTTTTAAAGCATACAATGGAAAATTTCCAAATGCAAAAGCTTCTGTAGTTCATTTTTCAATGACGCCAACGGATGGAGAAATACAAAAATTGACTGAAGAAAATGTACTGAAATTGTTGAATAATGGTTTGTCAGACAGAAATCTTATCAAAAGATTGTTTGAAAATCAAATATCTCAAAACATTCCATTCACTGAAGCAGAAAGTATTATCTGGGAATTGACAACAGAAGATGATGTAAATTATAACTTGGTTACGTCAGAAAATTGGATAAATAAAGAAGATATAACGGATTATGAATTTGAATCTGTTCTTCAAGCAATTGAAGATGAAGCGTAATTTCTAAAACGCTATAAAAGTAAAAAGGCTTCCGTAATTGGAAGCCTTTCTACTTATAGGTGACACTGTCCTAAAAAGTGTGTAAGTTTAAAAATAACGGGGTTTGGCTTTTTAATTAAAGTTGAACCCTTTTTTCAAATATAGTTAAGAACTGATTAAGTATTAATCCCCAATTATGGATTGGCATTGTCCATTTTTTAGTAGCTTCTCTTAAAGCCAAATATACCGATTTTAAAACAGCTTCGTCCGTGGGGAAAGACAATTTATTTTTAGTGTATTTTCTAATCTTTCCATTAAGATTTTCAATCAAATTTGTTGTGTAAATGATTTTTCTAATTTCTAACGGAAAGTCAAAAAAGATAGTGAGTTCTTCCCAGTTTTCCTGCCAAGATTTGACGGCATAAGGATATTTCTGATTCCACTTAGATGCAAAATCTTCAAGAGCAGCTTTAGCTGAATCTTTTGTTGGAGCATCATAAATTTGCTTCATATCTTTGGAAAATTCTTTTTTATCTTTCCAGACTACATAACGAGCTGAGTTGCGTATTTGATGTACTACACAGATTTGAGTTTGTGATTCTGGAAATACATTTTTGATAGTTTGAGTAAAGCCATTTAAGTTGTCAGTAGCTGTAATTAATATATCTTCAACACCTCTGGCTTTTAAATCTGTTAAAACTCCTAACCAAAAACTGGCACTTTCATTCTTACCCAGCCACATTCCTAAAACTTCTTTCTTGCCTTCTCTGTTCAGACCAACAGCCAGATAAATAGTTTTGTTAATCACTTTTGAGTTCTCTCGAACTTTAAAGACAATTCCATCCATCCAAACTATTAAATAAACAGCATCTAAAGGACGATTTTGCCAGGCTATAATATCATTAGAAACCGATTCAGTGATTCTTGAAATAGTAGATGTAGAAACATCAAAATTATAAACTTCTTTAATCTGTTCTTCAATATCACTAACGCTCATCCCTTTGGCATAAAGAGAAACAATTACATTCTCTAAACCATCAATCATACTATGACGTTTTGGAACGATAAGAGGATTAAATGAAGCTTCCCTATCTCTGGGAATTTGAATCTGAGACTCACCAAATGAAGTTTTTATTTTCTTATTGGAAAAACCATTTCGAGAATTGGATGAACTAGATTTTTCATGTTTGTCATAACCTAAATGAGAATCTAATTCACCATTAAGAATGGCTTCTAATCCTCTTTTTTGAAGTTCTGCAAGAAAACCATTTAGGTCTTCACCTGTTTTGAATTGTTTTAAAAATTCAGCGGATAATAAATCTTCTTTTTTCATAAGACTGTGTAAAATTTAAAATTAAACAAAAAAATAATGAGGTATTAAACCCCATTATTTTTTACTTACACAGTTAGTGAGACACTACCTTATAGGTATAATTTTTTATTTTTTCAATCCTTCAGCAGCTTTATTAACCGCTGCTTTCAATTCTTCTTTGTATGAAATAATCGTATCCAATACTTTTTTATCGTGACTTCCAATAATTTGTGCAGCCAAAATTCCGGCATTTTTTGCCCCGTTTAAAGCAACAGTGGCAACCGGAACGCCACCCGGCATTTGCAGAATCGATAAAACTGAATCCCATCCATCAATAGAATTGCTTGATTTTACAGGAACTCCAATTACAGGAAGCGGCGACATCGAAGCTACCATTCCAGGTAAATGCGCTGCACCTCCTGCTCCTGCAATAATAACCGAAATCCCACGTTCGTGAGCGTTTTTACTGAAATCGAATAATTTCTCCGGCGTTCTGTGTGCCGAAACAATATCTACTTCAACTTCAATATTAAATTGTTTTAATATGTCGATTGCATCCTGCATGACTGGCATGTCGGAGATGCTTCCCATTATGATGGCTACTTTGCTCATTTGTTTTTATTTTGTTGTGTTTTGTTTGCTTCGCCAATTCGGCTAAAGCCTCGTCAGGTTTAAAGTTTCAAGTTGTTGGAAACTGAAAACTATTTGTTTTACTCTATTTCTGGAATCATGTTCCAAATGTCAATTTTAAATTCTTGATCAATTGCTCTTAGATATGATATTTGTTTGATATCATCCTCAATTAATATTTTAAAAAACTCTTTTGGAGAAACTCCATATATAGAAAGTTCTTTGGCTTTTCTTTGAATATACTTTTTTCTTTCGTCTGCTAAAATGATATCATCAAGCTTTAATAATTTAATCAAGTTAGTAGCTTCCTCATCATCTATTTCAGCAACTCGATAATCTCCACTATCATAAACTATTCTTTGATCGAAATCATTTGCAGTTGGATGTAAAACAGGTTGATAATCTTCCCATTTAGATGATTTCTCCTTATTCCATTGGTGTTTGACTAAAAACCAATTTGAATATGAATCTTTAGGAGTTCCTTTTAAAGTTGGATCAAAATGTTCGATATCTCTTGCATCAGCTCTTCCTAAATATTCTTCAGTATAAATGCAAAAACCTTTTTGCTCTTTATATAAGATTTTCGAAATTTTTAAATTATTATTTGAATTGCCTTCGATATAACCCAAATTACTTTTTTTAACTTCGGAATCGTCATTTTTAGTAACTCTTCTCATATTAGAAATTATAAGTATCGCCAAGTTTGACAGTTTCTAATAGTAATTCTTTTTTTCTTTTAGGGTCAGTTTCGTTTGCTACTTCCTGTTTTAGAGCAATATATTTTTGATAAGCTTCTTCACCATGTTTGTTGTAATAATTAACTCCAAAATCATTTTTAAGCATATCATTGGGATCGTCTCCAATTGGTGAACTTCCTCTTCTCACTGCCACTTTTCCTTCTTCATCAAAATATAAAATAAATCTTTCGTCTGGTTCAAAAGATGCTGCAATAAAAGGAGAATGAGTAGCAATAATAAATTGGGCTTCTGGAGCAAGATTTTGGTAATGATCCATCAAATCCATTTGCATATCTGGATATAAGGATCGTTCAGGTTCGTCAATTAAGATTATGGAGTTATTAGTATTTAGTTCATACAATGGGAGCGATGTTAGTAAAAGCTGTTTGGTTCCTGTACTTAAGTCGCTTATTTGGATTACTTCATCTTTTCGAATATTCTTAATTGGAATAGAAAAACGTGTGTCTATTTTATCTATTTCTAGCCCAATTTTACTTAAAAGAGGATTGAATTTTTCCGCAAACTCTAATAATTTTTTTGGATTTTGTTTTTCCCAAATTTTATATTCTTTCTCTAGTCTTTTCGTGTCTGAAAGCAATCCTAGATGAATTAGTTCAGACATTTTTTGAGTGAAATTCTTAAGATAAATTATATAGTCATTGAGTATATTTAACCAAATTTTTTCATCAATTACACTATCAAAAATATAACGATTTTCTTGAGGGAATATAGTGTTGAGAGAAATTGTATTTAGCGAGTCTAGATACTCCTTGTTTTTTTCGTACAAATCATTCGGGTGAGTACTTATTAATTTTAAATTTCCTTCTGATAAAATATTTGCTTTAAAATAATATAAAGGTTCATTTTCTTCTAAAGGAATAAGTTTACTAACCATTCCACCACCAGATCCTTTATATGAATAAATGTGATTATCAATGACGACAGTATCATATTCTATTTTAATACTTTTTTTATTGTTTAAATTGAACTCTAAAATTCCATCAAGTTTTTTTATATTAAAACGAGATCCGCTAAATGAATTATTAATCAATTCACAATTAAAAGTATAATTGATGTAATCATAAATCAACTCCAACAGTCCCGTCTTCCCAGTAGCACTTTGCCCAATAAAACATATTTTATCCAAAGGTTCGCCTTTGCGCTCACCACTTTGATAAGTAAAATCAAAATCCAGATTTTCTAAATGTCTAAACTGATCGATATGTAATTTTGAAATTTTCATGAATTGAATTTTTACAAAGCTAATTAAAAAATCATAGCTAAATTGGCAACACGACTAAGGACTAATCACTAATAAGGACTAGTTACTAATCACTCTAATAGTATTCTTAACTTCCTCTGCAATTCGTCTCGCTTCCTGCATATCTTCATTTACAATCGTAACATGACCCATTTTTCTAAAAGGACGCGTTTGTTTTTTACCGTAAATATGTGGCGTAACGCCATTCCATCCTAAAATGGTTTCGATGTTTTCATAAATAACGTTTCCAGAAAAACCTTCGGCTCCTACCAAATTGACCATGATTCCGGCCACTTTACTGTCTGTATTTCCTAACGGAAGATCTAAAATAGCACGTAAATGATTTTCGAATTGAGAAGTATAACTGGCTTCAATAGAATAATGACCTGAATTGTGCGGACGGGGAGCAACTTCGTTTACTAAGATTTCATCGTCCTGAGTCTGGAACATTTCAACAGCCAGAAGACCAACGTGATTAAAATTCTCCGAAACTTGTAAAGCAATTGCTCTGGCTTTTTCGGCAACTTTTTCGTCGATTCTTGCCGGGCAGATTACATATTCTACTTGGTTTGCTTCCGGATGAAATTCCATTTCAACAACCGGATACGTTTTTATTTCTCCTGATGGATTTCTGCAAACAATGACCGCCAATTCATTTTTGAACGGAATCATCGTTTCTGCAATACATTCTACATTTGGCAAACTTTCCAAATCAGAAACTTGTCGAATCACTTTCACACCATTTCCGTCATAACCAAATTCGGTGCATTTCCACACGAAAGGCAATTTTAAATCATTGATTTTAGATTTTAGATGGTCTAAATTTTCAAATCGTTCAAAAGGTGCGGTTGGAATAGTATTATCTGCGTAAAATTGTTTTTGAGTTCCTTTATTCTGAATTCCTTTTAAAGTTTTTGGAGAAGGATACACTTTTACCCCTTCATTTTCTAATTGTGTTAAAGCTTCAAGGTTAACCAATTCAATTTCGAAAGTCAAGACATCAACTTGTTTTCCAAAATTGTAAACCGTTTCATAATCCATCAAATCGCCCTGAAAGAATTTATTACAGGCAATTTTACTTGGAGCTTCGTCGCTCGGATCTAAAACGTATGTTTGTATGTCAAATTTTCGCGTGTCAAACAACAGCATTTTGCCTAGCTGACCACCGCCTAATATTCCTAATTTAAAATCAGAAGAAAAATAATTCATTGTTGTGTGTTTGTGATGCGCAAAGATACTTTATAATGATTGAATAGGAAAATGCTATTTTATTTTCTTCAAAACTTCACGTGCAACCGCTTTATACGCAGCAGAATGATCGCCATAATCTTTATCCAGAATAATTTTTAGTTCAGGATGAATCCAGTCATAATGGTTTCCTAAAACATACAAAGTTCTTATCGAATACGCTTTTGTGGCAACCTTAACATCATTTATCAGCCAGTCAAAAGACGCTTCGATACAATCCTGAAGATTCTCTTCGGAAAGTAAAATGCTGTTTTTATCTTTATTGTAATGTGATTTTATTAAAAGCTGAACGACTTTTGCAATGGGACGAATCGAACTTTCATCTTTCAAAATTTTTAAATTCGAACAGAAAAAATCCAAATGTGGCTGAAGCCAAATCAATTCTTCATAAGATACAAATTCTAAAATCCAGCAGGCTTTATGATTGTTTTTATCAGATGGCGAAAAGCAAATTGAAATTAATTCATCAAATAAAGACGGATTTTCTAAAATATCTTGTGCAGCAATGAGCCGATTTTCACGGTAAGCATTTACGTAATCCAGTTTGATTTGCAATTCAGATGGCATCTTTAATTATTTAATTACAGGAAACTAAAATAAATAATTTAATGAAACAGATCCGTAATAATTTACAGGAAGTCCCGGGTAATAATATCTTGGAGATGAAGTCCCGACAGGAAGTGCATTTGGTAATATTAAAGAAGCATATTTTTCGTTGGTCACATTATTAACTCCAAAAGCTAAATTAGAACTTAGATTATGAAGAATTTCAAAACGATAACCTGTTTTTAAGTTTACAATATTATAAGAATCTGAAAAAGCTGTATTCGAATCGTTCATCGGAATCTCATCTACAAATTGATAATCGGCATTTAAATAAATTCCAAAATGTGTATTTAAAACCAGTCCCGCATTGACTTTGTTTGCAGGAACTCCGGTTAATTTGTTTCCGGAATAATCATTTCCACTATCAACGAATTCCTGAAATTCATATTTTCCGATTGATGTTCCAACATAAGAATTCAGATTGAAAATCCGATTAATTTGCCAATTGTGTTTCAACGTAATTTCAATTCCTTCATGCAATGTTTTTCCCGCGTTTACACCTTCATATTGATCATCGCCAATTCTTTTGGCAACCAATAAATCTTTAATTTCCATTCGGTACAAAACAATTTCTGTATAAAGATTTTTGTTGAAGAAATAGAATTTCCCGCCCAATTCAAAATTATAGCCGTTTTCAGGTTTAATATCCGGATTGATGGTTCCATTGCTCGTCAAAGTTTCTTCGGTTGCTGGTAATGAAAATCCACGACTTGCTGAAAAATAGATGGTTTGTTGTTGATTTGGTTTGAATAATAAAGAAAGCTGTGGGGAAAAAATGCCGTCATAACTGTATTTTTCAGTTGAAGTTTTTTGCGGAAGAAGGTTCGTCAGTTCAAAATGCGTTTTATTATAATTTAAGCCAAATTGAAGCTCGAATTTTTCAGAAAGCAACGATCTGATTTGCGAAAAAATATTATAAAAATGTCTTTTCTGATCGCTTTCCGTCAATTGATTTCCCTGTAAACTGCCTTTTCCGTTATTTTGTTTGTATAGATTTTCAAAGGTATTTCCGTTGTAATTGTCTGTAAAATATTCCATTCCCAAAATGAATTGATTCTTCAATTTTCCAATTTCGAAATTTCCTGAAAATTGCGTTCTCGCGCCCGTCGCAAAAGTATATTGTCGCAAAACATCAAAAGGTCGCGGTTCGTTGCTGTCTTTATAATTGATAAAAACAGAAGTTGAGTTACTCAGGTTGTCATTAATTTTAAAATCATAAGCCAGTCCTGCCAGAGTCGATTTATATTCTTTAAATCCTTTTGAAGCCACCCAGGTTGCTGCGCCCAATTGCGGATTTGAATCGTAAACTTCTTTACTAATCGAACTCGGAATAAAACCTTTTAAATAAGTGTAATTAGTGAAGTATGTCAGTTTGCTGTTCTGTCTTCTGAATAATTCTCCCGCGAGCGTAATCCCTTCTCGTTTATAAGAACTGTTTTCGCGCCAGCCATCTGATTTCAAATTGTGATAACTTAAATTCAGACTTGAATTTTTGGCATCTAAACTATAATTCAAAGTATTTTTCAATAATCCAAAAGAACCGAAAACAGAACTTATTCCGACAGTTTGCCCTTTTGTTTTAGAAAGTTGAGGAGAAATCAAAATCGCTCCACCCAAACCTGCACCGTAAATACTTGAAAGCGGTCCTTTGATAATTTCAATCTGGTTGAGGTTTTCCAGATCAATATCATCAATAACGGTTTCGCTGTTTCCCGAAGTCAACGGAATACTGCCATAAAAAGCCCTTATTTTATTAGTTCCATAGGGCGTTCGCGCGCCAATACCCCGAATCGAAATTCGGGTAGTCGTAAAATTGGACGATTGCATAAAAACACCCGGAATCGTATTCACAACAGTCGTAATGTCTGTGGCGTTATTTTGAGTCAGTTCTTTTCTGGATAAAATTCCAATCGAAGCCGGCGCATTTTGCAAGCTGTCATTAATATGAAAGGAACTGATAATAACTTCTTCGAGTTTTTCTGTTTTCACAGAATCAATAGATTTGCTTTTTTCTTCCTGTGCAAAAGTGTTTTGGAAGACAATTATGGCGAGAAGAAAAAAGCAATATTTTTTTAAAAGCATAAAAGGGTTTTAATTTTTGAACTTAATTTTTAAACACATAGAGACATAGTTTTGGATTGTCTATAAAGGCGTTTCACTTGCTAAAAGACACATAGCTATGTGTTTTAAAACTAGTGAAATGCCTTTTTAAGTTCCCGTAATACGATGTTTCTATGTGTTTAAAAATTAGCGTAAAGTTTGGAATTTAGAATTTATCCCGATAGTTATGAGATTGGAATTTTACTTGTTAGCAGTTACTTTCCAAATCGTATTCCCGCTATCATCATTTACTAAAAGCGATCCGTCATTCATAACCGTAACCGCTACCGGACGACCATAAACTTCCGCTTTGTCTGTATCTGAAATAAATCCGGTTAAAAAATCTTCCGGTTTTCCGGATGGTTTTCCGTCTTTAAAAGGAACAAACAGCACTTTATAGCCGGAAATTACAGAACGATTCCAGGAACCGTGCTGTCCTACGAAAGCTCCGTTTTTATATTTTGCCGGAAAAGCATTTTTTGTATAAAAAGCCAATCCCAAAGAGGCAGTATGTGCACCAACCGGAACATCAGGAACAATTGCTTTTTCGACTAAGTCTTTTCGCTCGCCTTTTAATCTTGGATCAGGAATATTTCCAAAATAAGAATACGGCCATCCATAAAAACCGCCTCTTTTTATGCTTGTAATATAATCCGGAACCAGGTCATCGCCCAGCTCATCGCGCTCATTAACTGCGGTCCAGAGTTCTTTTTTATTGGCTGGATTCCAGTCCATTCCCATTGGGTTTCTAAGGCCTTCAGCATAAATTTTCTCATCGGTTCCGTCAGGATTGATTTCTAAAATCGCAGCGCGTCGAATTTCTTTATCCATTCCATTTTCTCCAACATTGCTTCCTGAACCCACGCCAATATAAATTTTTGTTCCTTCAGGGTTCGCAAGCAGGCTTCGGGTCCAGTGATTGTTGTATCCACCCGCCGGAAGTTCAACAATTTTGACTCCCTTGGTTTCTAATTTCAATGGAGCGTTTTTATAAGGATAGCGGTAAAGTCCGTCCGTATTGGCAATATAAAAAAAGTCTTTCAGGATAAGCATTCCCAAAGGCCTGTTGAGGTCTTTCAAAAAGACTTCACGGGTTTCAAAAACGCCGTCTTTGTCTTTGTCACGCAAAATTATAATTTGGTTTTTGCTTGTTCTTGTTCCGCTTTCAACAACAAAAATGTCATTGTTTGGACCGATGTAAGACCAACGCGGATTCTCAAATCCGTCAGCAAATTTTGTAACCGTAAAACCTTCAGGTGCTTTTGGTGTTTTTCCTTCCGGCCAGCCTATAACTTTACTGTTTTTGGATTTAGATTCTGTTGCATAGGGCGGAGGAAGTGTAATATTTCCAATAGCAGTTTTTACAACATTGCCCGGCTGTTTTGCCAGAGCTTCTTTTTCTTCTTTTTTAACCTGGCCATTGCAGGCTGTTATTATAGTTAATAAGGATATGGATAATAATTGTAGGGCAGTTTTCATGGTATTTTAGATTAAATATTTGTCAGACAACAATTTAATGAATTCTGAAATAGTTGCTGGAAACCGTTTGTAAATATTAACTGATATTTAACATTCTCAAAAAAGTACCGTTACTATAAAATTTAGATACTTACAGTTTGGTTGTAATTCTGTATCTTTGTCCATTATTTTAAAGAACAAAAATAATGATACAACTTCACGATAAACAATTTGTTCCGTTTATTTCGGCTAAAGAAATTGATTTCGCTTTATCCAAAATAGTGGCACAGGTAGAAGATGATTTTGGAGATAATACGCCCATTTTTGTTGGTGTTTTGAATGGCGCATTTATGGTTGTCGCTGATTTTCTGAAAAAATATAAAAGTCCCTGCGAAGTTTCATTCATCAAAATGGCGTCGTATGAAGGAACAGAAAGTACAAATTCGGTTAAGGAATTAATCGGAATCAATCAGGATCTTTCAGGAAGAACGGTTGTCATTATCGAAGATATTATCGACACAGGAAACACAATCGAAGAATTAAAACATAAGTTTAAGGAGCAAAATGTAAAGCATTTTAAAATTGCAACTTTGTTCTTTAAGCCGGAAGCTTATAAAAAAGACATCAAAATTGATTATGTCGGAATCAGAATTCCAAACAAATTCATTGTGGGCTATGGTCTTGACTATGATGGTTTAGGAAGAAATTTACCCGAAATCTATAAGCTTGCCGAGTAGATTTAAGCATTTAAAGATTAAAAAATTAAAAAATAACATAACTACATTAACAACACGATTAGAGAATTTCAAATTATTTAAGATTACAAAAATCTTTCAATTTTAAATCTTTTAATCATTAAATTACTTTTATGATTAACATTGTTTTATTTGGAAAGCCGGGAGCAGGAAAAGGAACTCAGGCAGAATTTTTAAAAGAAAAATACAATTTAACACACCTTTCAACAGGAGATATTTTTCGTTTCAATTTAAAAAATGATACTGAACTAGGTAAAAAAGCAAGAGTTTTTATGGACAATGGAGAATTGGTTCCTTGCGAAGTAACAACAGCAATGTTAATTGATGAAGTAAAGAAACACCCTGATACAGCAGGATTTTTGTTCGATGGTTATCCAAGAACAATCAATCAGGCAGAGGCTTTAGATAAATTTTTGCCAACAATTGGGTCTAGTGTGGCAGCAACAATCGCTTTAGAAGCTGATGACGAAATTTTGGTAGCACGTTTGCTTGAAAGAGGAAAAACAAGCGGAAGAGCTGATGATCAGGACGAAGAAAAAATTCGTGTAAGATATCAGGAATACAACGAAAAAACAGCTCCGCTAATTGGATATTATAAAGAGCAAAATAAATTTCATGCCGTAAACGGTATCGGAACAATTGAAGAAATTACAGAAAGATTAACGTCAGTTATAGATAATTTGTAGAAGCTTTTCCAGCTGTACGTTACAAGTCCTCGCTAAAAAAACTATTTTTCCAAACCATAAAACGAGCTTCCGCCGGTCGCTGTTTTCTGGCAGGAAAAATTAGTTTTTTTAGCTCCGGGCTTTTCTCTTCCATCTGGGCTATAACACGATCAGGGTTACAAATTACATTAACGACTATTATATAACGAACAAGCCACAAATTGGAAATACTAATAATATTTTTTCTAATACTACTAAACGGAGTTTTCTCGATGTCAGAAATTGCATTGATTTCGGCTAGAAAAAACAGACTTGAAACTGCTGCAAAAAAAGGAAATAAAAGCGCTAAAACAGCACTCGACTTAGCCAATTCCCCAAACAAATTTTTATCAACCGTACAAATCGGGATCACCTTAATCGGAATTTTGACGGGTATTTATTCAGGGGATAAAATCACAATGGATGTCGAAATCTTTGTTAGCGGATTTGAAGTTTTAAAACCTTACGCGCATTCAGTTGCCGTTGGAATTGTGGTTGTTGTTTTAACTTTTTTCTCATTGGTTTTAGGGGAATTACTGCCAAAACGAATTGGTTTAAATTATCCGGAATCTATTGCCAAAATGGTAGCCATGCCAATGAAAGTGATTTCGATTATCACGGCACCGTTTATTTGGCTGCTTACCTCTTCAACAGATTTTTTATTGAATGTTTTTCAGATAAAACCAACTGCTGACGGAAAAGTTACGGAGGAAGAAATTAAAGCCATCATCAAAGAAGGAACTGAAGTAGGTGAAGTTCAGGAAATTGAGCAGGACATTGTGGAGCGTGTTTTTCACATTGGAGATCGTAAAGTAAGCTCTCTTATGACACACCGTAAGTCAGTAGACATGCTTCCTTTGAAAGAAGATAAAGCTAAAGTTAAAGAGCTTGTTGTTCAGGATTTGCATGCAGTTTATCCGGTTTACAATGACAATTATGATGATATCGTGGGAGTTGTAACCTTAAAAAATATTTTTGCCAATATCGAAAAAGATAATTTTGATCTGGCTACTATAATGACGGATGCACCTTATTTAATGGAACAAACCACTGCTTACAAGGCGCTGGAGAATTTCAAAAAAACAGGCGTTCATTATGCATTAGTTTCAGATGAATATGGCATTTTTCAGGGAATGATTACGCTGAACGATATTCTTGAAGCGCTGGTTGGTGACGCATCTGAATTTTACAAAGACGAATTTCAGCTTATAGAAAGAGAAGACGGTTCATGGCTGGTAGACGGACATTATTCATTACACGATTTCTTAACGTATTTCGAATTAGACGAATTAACAAACGATTACGAAGTAAACACCGTAAGCGGTATGATTATGACTGAGCTATCACATATTCCAAAAGAAGGAGAAAAGCTAATTTGGCAAAAATTTATATTAGAAGTTGTCGATATGGACGGTGTGAAGATTGATAAAGTGCTTGTGAAAGCATTAAAAGAGTAGAGAGAATTTTGTTTCAAGTTTAAAATGTTTCAAGTTTCAGGTTAGCGTACTGCATAACTTGAAACTTGGAACCTGAAACCTGAAACTACAGATAAACAAGAAAAAATGACAGAAGGAAATTTTGTAGATTACGTTAAGATATATGTCTCTTCCGGAAAAGGAGGAAAAGGATCTACGCATTTACATAGGGAGAAATTTATTGAAAAAGGAGGACCGGACGGAGGTGACGGTGGTCGTGGTGGACACGTATATTTAGTGGGAAATAAAGGTCTTTGGACACTATTTCATTTAAAATTTGCCCGTCACATTAAAGCAGGACACGGTGGAGACGGAGGAGGAGACCGTAGTACAGGTGCTGATGGAGATGATAAAATTATAGAAGTGCCGTTGGGAACTGTTGTAAAAGACAAAGAAACCGGAGAAACACTTTTTGAAGTTACTGAACACGGCGAAAAAAGGATTCTGGCAAAAGGAGGAAAAGGAGGTTTAGGAAACTGGCATTTTAGAAGTTCAACAAACCAAACGCCTCGTTACGCGCAGCCGGGTTTACCTGGTTTAGAAATGGACGTAATTCTGGAACTGAAAGTTTTGGCCGATGTTGGATTGGTAGGTTTTCCAAATGCAGGAAAATCAACTTTACTTTCTGTATTGACTTCGGCAAAACCAAAAATTGCCGATTATCCGTTTACGACTTTAAAACCAAACTTAGGAATCGTAGCTTACAGGGATTTTCAGTCTTTTGTAATTGCTGATATTCCGGGAATTATTGAAGGTGCTGCAGAAGGAAAGGGTTTAGGGCATTATTTCCTGCGTCATATTGAGCGTAACTCAACGTTACTGTTTTTAGTTCCTGTAGATACGCCGGATATTAAAGCGGAATATGATATTCTGGTTAATGAATTAACCAAATACAATCCTGAAATGCTGGACAAAGAACGTCTTTTGGTAATCTCAAAATGCGATATGCTGGACGATGAACTGAAAGCAGAATTGAAAGCAGAGCTAGACGTTTCGTTTAAAGATGT
Source organism: Flavobacterium sp. LM4 (assembly GCF_002017935.1). NCBI lineage: Bacteria > Pseudomonadati > Bacteroidota > Flavobacteriia > Flavobacteriales > Flavobacteriaceae > Flavobacterium > Flavobacterium sp. LM4. The sequence continues at coordinate 211,970 of NZ_MUFW01000001.1, forward strand.
TCCGTATATGTTTATTTCATCTGTCGCTCAACAAGGTTTGACAGATTTGAAAGACAAACTTTGGAAGATGCTTAATGAATAATAAAATACTGAAATTTTTCAAAAGGTGTTCTGTACTGCAGGACACCTTTTGTTTTTAATAAAATGTTAAATCCGCAAAAAAGTAATAAAAAGAGACGGTTGAATTTAATTTTCAATGTAAATTGAGTGTTATGATTGTGAAAATGAATTATCTTCGCAAGACTTAAACAAAATAACATGAAAAAAATAATTTTATTCTTGACGATGTGTCTTATGGCTTTTCCCGTAAGAGCTGATGAAGGAATGTGGTTCTTAATGTTTATTGAAAGACTGAACCATAGGGATATGCAGAAAATGGGCTTGCAATTGACAGCCGAAGAAATTTACAGCATTAATCACCACAGTTTAAAAGATGCTATTGTGCAGTTTAACGGAGGATGTACTGCTGAAATCGTTTCTAAAAACGGTTTAGTTTTAACCAATCACCACTGTGGTTACGACGCGATTGCCGAGCTTTCAACTGCAGAGCAAAACTATTTAAAAGATGGTTTCTGGGCAAAAGAAAAAAGTGCCGAGATGAAGCCAAAATCGTTGTACGTTCGTTTCTTCGTGCGTATGGATGATGTTTCAAAAAGAATTTTGTCAAAAGTAAATCCTACAATGACAGAGACCGAAAGAAATAAAATCATTCAGCAGGAAATTGCTTTGATCGAAAAAGAAAACAACGAAGGCGGAAAATACACTGTTTCTGTTCGTCCTTTCTTTCAGGGGAATGAATATTATTATTTCGTTTATCAGGATTATACAGATGTTCGTTTAGTGGGTACGCCTCCTGAAAGTGTTGGTAAATTTGGTGGCGACACAGACAACTGGGAATGGCCTCGTCAGACAGGAGATTTCTCAATGTTCAGAGTGTATGCTGACAAAGATGGTAATCCTGCAGCATATTCTAAAGACAATGTGCCTTTACAGCCAAAACATTATCTTCCGGTAAGTATCAAAGGTGTAAAAGAAAATGATTTTGCCATGATTTTAGGTTATCCGGGAAGAACAAACCGCTGGATGCCGGCCGGAGGAATCGAACAAAATATAAAATATGCTTATCCTGCCTGGGTTGAAGGTGCTAAAACCGGAATGGATCAAATGAAAAAGTATATGGATAAGGATGCAACTGTTCGTTTACAATATGCTTCAAAGTATGCTTCGACTGCCAATTACTGGAAAAACCGTCAGGGTATGATTGACGCCTTGACAAAAGCAGGAACAGTAGACATAAAAGCAGCTCAGGAAGATAAATTCTACGAATGGGCAAGTAAACCAGCTAATAAAGAAAAGTACGAAAATGTTATTCCAACAATTAATGATTATTACAGAGAAACAAATTTAAAAGCGACTCACGATAATTACCTGATTCAGCTTTTGCGTACTTCAGCGTATGCAACCGGACCTGCCAATTTAGGAAATGCATTAATAGCATACTCTAAAGAAAATGACGCTAAAAAAGCAGAAATGCTGCCGAAAATCAACGCGATGGTTGAAGATATCTACGGTGAATTTTATGCTCCGTTAGAAAAAGATGTATTAACGGCACAATTAAATTTATATGCTGCAAAAGGAGCTGAATATGGTTTGGCACCACAAATTGCTAAAATGAAAGCGGCTAATAACGGTGACTTTACTGCTGATATAGCAAAAGCAACTGAAACAAGTTTTTTTACTTCTAAAGAAAAAATTTTAGAATACTTAGCAAGTCCAAAACCGGCGGCTCTTCCACTTGATCCTTTGTATATTATCTCTACTGATTTACTGACAAAATATCGTACTAAAACAGATGATCAGGCAAAAGCTGATGACGGATTTGCTACTGCTTACCGTGTATTAGTTGAAGGTTTAAGAGAATCAAAATTAAATGCAGTAAAATATCCGGATGCAAACTCTACTTTGAGATTAACTTACGGAAAAGTTCGTGCTTTGCCTGCAGATCCTCGTAATGATGCTAAGATCAACAATTATACTACCATGGAGAGTATGGTGAAAAAGTATAAAGCAGGAGATCAGGAATTTGACTTACCGGCTCGTTTGTTAGAGTTGAACAAAGCAAAAGATTACGGACAATATGCTGATAAAGCTGGTTACATGCCAATCAATTTCCTTACGGATAACGATATCACAGGAGGAAACTCTGGTTCACCTGTTCTTAATGGAAAAGGAGAATTAATCGGAATCGCTTTTGACGGAAACATCGAAGCGATGGCTGGAGACGTAATTTTTGACTCTAAATTGCAAAGAACAATCAACGTAGATATACGCTATGTACTTTGGTTAATCGATAAATATGCTGGTGCCCAAAATATTATTGATGAATTGGCGATTGTAAAATAATCTCAATTTAGTATAAAAATTAAATCCGACAGGTTTCAAAACTTGTCGGATTTTTTTATCTAAGCAAATACTTCTTCTAGTACAAAGTCTAATTGAGGGAATAAAGGACTCTTAATTTTATCTTCTTCAATTAAAGGATGTAAACCGATAAACTCATTATCTCTAAGAACGTAAATTAAAAAAGTTTTGTCTTCGGGATTTACAATCCAATATTCTAAAACTCCCGCTTCTTCATACAAATCAAATTTGTATTTTAATTCTTTTTTCGGGTTACCTGGCGAGAGTATTTCTATTACTAAATCAGGAGCGCCAAAAGCACCTCTTTTATCTAATTTATTGTCGTCACAAATCACACACAAGTCAGGTTGAACGACAGTAAAAATTTCGTTGTCACTGGTCGAGTTTTTTTTATCTAACAGGCGAACATCAAATGGAGCATTAAATAAATTACATGGACGATTTTTAAAACTATTCCATAAAATTCCATGTAGATTTCCCGCTATTTTTTGATGAGAAGTACTGGGTGCGGGACTCATTTTTGAAATTTTGCCTTTAAAGATTTCAAGTCTTTCCTGAAATCTCCAGGTCAGATAATCAGCATAAGAATACGTTTTGCTAAAATCTAATTGATTAATATCTGTTATCATAATAAATCTATTTAATACAAATGTAGCTAAATTTGAGTTTTAAAATTTATTTATCGAAACAAGAGCTTTACTATTCAACTTTCACCCGAATCCCTTTTGTATGACTTGTAAATTCCGGAGCATACATACTTTCTATAGTGGTAATTCCGTTAGAGAATTCACCGCTGTTATTTACTCTGATTTCGTATTCTAAAACATAAGTTCCTTTGTTGATTTGGTCAAAAAAGAAATGCGTTGCAGCATCTTTGGTACTCATATAATATCCCAATCGATCTTTGTATTGATATTCTGAAAGAACATTTACAGGTTCAAAACACGAAGCTCGCATATCTTTTAGATGCACGAATTCCATATCTTCTTTTGAGTTAATTACTAATCTTACAGTAACTAAATCTCCCGTTTTTAAAGGATTTTTACTTGTAATTCTTTCCAGTTTATCACCTTTAAGGGAGTTTTTCTTTAGATATAGTTCTTTCTTAACCGATAAAGTAGATCCGGAATTGGTTTTGATTTTATCCAAATCCTCAAAATATTGCCAGTAAACTCCGCCAAATCCCGGAACTTTCGATTTGTTTTCGATAGTTATCGAAGCCATTTCTTTTTTAATTTCATTCGCTTTCCAGTTCATTTTGATGTAACCTGTTGCAGCTTCTTTTTCGTTTTCTGCTAATTTTTTAGTCATGATTTTTTCATCTCCGAGTTTAATGACTGTATTGTCTTTTACAGAAAGCCAGTCGGTTCCCTGCATCAATAACGCATAAATTGCTTCGGTGGTAGATTTTGTCGTTGGCCAGTTTTTGGTTTGTTTGTTTTTTAATAACCACACTTTCATTGCATCAACAGATTTGGTATCGTTTGTCACTTCGGCGAAAGCCTCAATCAATAAAGCCTGAGTTTCTATTGGCGCCTGATACCAATACCAGCCTGGTTTATTGGCAATCCAGTACATTCCCCAATCTTCATTGTTAGATGCTGTTTCTTTTAAGCTTTCTATGATTTTTTTAGCAGATTCAGCTTCTCCAAAACGATTTAACGTTAAAGCAGCCAATCCTTTTTCGTATAGCGAATATTTTAACCAATCTTTTTTAGCCGTTTCCAAATACAGCTTAGTTGCTTTTTTTAAAGTATCAGAAAGGGGATATTTCTCTAAATAAAAACTTCTGGTGTAGAGGTAATATAAATCAGAATACGGATTGATCCAGAAAAATTTATCAGCCTTTTTTACATTTTTGGTCATGATCTTATAGGATTCCAGAAATTTTGAATCTAAATACGGAATTCCGTTTTTTGCAATTTCATCCATTTTAGAAGCATTGATTTCATCTTTGTTTAGTTTTGATAAATGTCCCAAACCTGCTAATATATGTCTGGTAATGTATTCGCTTTCGTTGCCACCTTCAAACCAAGGAAAACCTCCCGAACTGTTTTGTTTCTTTTTTAATTTTTTGAAAGCGGCTTCCTGCGATGTTTTCATTTTTTCCAAATCAAACAAAAGAGCCAGATTTTTTTTCTTTTCGTCTTCGCTTTGTGCATCATTTAGCCAAGGCGTTTCTGCCAGAATAATCGATTTTAATTCTTCGTTTTCTTCTAGTTTAGAATTCAGTTTTCCATTTTTTCTCCATTCTTCAAAAACAGTTGCAATTTTAGGATTACTTGAGATAATTTCTGAAGCTAAGGTATTCGAATAAAAACGGGCAAAAGTCTGTTCCGCACATTCGTGCTCATATTCCATTAAATAAGGTAATGACTGAATCGCAATCCACGTTGGGTTTGAAGTGTATTCTAAAGTAAACTGATGGTTTCTTAAAGTTGTAGAAGTATTGTTTTTTAAATTCGCAAATGTGTATTCTTTGGTTGAATTCTCCCGAACCCAAATCGGAATACTTTCTGTAACGAGCATATTGTTGGTTAAAACCGGAAGTATGTTTTCTTCTCCATCAGAAAAATTACCTGACTTAGCCAGAATTTTATATTGAACACCTTGCAATCCTTCAGGAATTGAAATTGTCCAAGTTGCTGTTGTATTTCCGAAAGCACCAACATTGAAATTACGAACATTTTTTGCATTGAGCATTTTCGCATCAATTGGCTGCAGGGTTACGGCATCAAAAAACTGTAAAATCGCAATTCCGGTTTTTGCTTCGGCTGTAATATTTGAAATTTTAGCGCTTATTACAATAGTATCTTTCTCTCTAAAAAAGCGAGGGAAATTCGGTAAAACCATCAACTCTTTTTGAGTGATGACGCTTTTCTCTAAATAACCGGAAACCGCGTCTTTATTATGCGCCAACAAACGAAGTTTCCAAGCCGTTAAAGCTTCCGGAGAAGTAAAGTTGAAACTTACTTTTCCTTTAGAATCTGTTTTTAAATGTGGTAAAAAGAATGCGGTTTCAGACAGATTTTTTCGGGTTTTCACTTTGGTTAAGGCTTCTAAGGCTTTTTTTGTTGTAATGATTATGGCACCGTTTGCGCCTTTGGTTCCGTAAAGAGCTGTTGCTTTTTCAGCAATCATTGTTTCTGCGGATAAAATTTCGCTTGTATCTAAAGTATTAAATTCGTTTTCAGAGGCAATTTCACCATCAATAATATATAAAGGTTTTCCAGTAGAATTTGAAATACTTCCCTTTATTTTGAAAGAAGATTTTCCTGAACGACTGTTATACATTAAGGCTTTTTTTGTTTTGTATCCAGGCATGTATACTGAATCTTTCTCAATGACAATAGCATTAGGAGCAGCACCAAAAGGCTCAGCAACAGTTAAAACAGCATCAGGATCTCCTTTAATAGTTTCGCTTCCAATTTTCCTGTCTTTTATGTCATAAATATCTCTTCTATAAGACCCATACATATAACCATTGTCATTAAAATCAAATTCAAACCAATTTAATTTTGTTTCTTCAATGCGGGAAACAGTATCATCTATTCCTGTATTTAAATTTTGTAATGAAGCATTTACGGTATCAAAGCCTAATCTTTCTTTAAAATTAGTTCCGTTGTAATTGAATTGTCTAAAATTTAAGGTTTCCCATTCTTTTTTAGAAAATTGATCTAAAGAGCTGTCATACATAGAAGCTAAAACTTCAGCTTCGGTTTGTGTATTAAAAGCGTTTAATTTGAATGACCAATTTTCACTTGTTCCCGGTTGTATCTTGTTTCTAAAACTTTCTACTGTCCACTCTAATTTTGGTTCTTCGTCTTTTAACTCTATGCTAATTTCTTCCATAAAATTCTCGTTTTCAAAAACACTTTCAAAACCTAATTTTATGCTTTTTTCAAAGTCATTTTTCAACGGAATTCTTATAATAGTTTCGTTATTCTGTAAATGAAAAGTATCTTCAAAATATACTTTGCTATAGTAATTCCCATTCACCGCAATATAAAGTTCAGGAATAACAGAAGATAATTTTACTTCTACATATCCATCTTTTTTAGGGTTTTGATTAATTTGTTGTGCAGTAAATAATTGGCTCGGATCAAATTTATCCTTGCTTTGAATAAGTTTAAAGTTTGAGATAGTTTCAATAGGATTATTAAAACTGTCTTTAGCAGAAAAAACAATTTTATAACTACCGGATTTGTAATTTGAAATAAAATCTAATACTATTTTTTTGTCTTTTTGAGTGTCTATTTTCTTAGTGAATAATAAAATTTCAGATCGTTTTTCTTTTGTTTGTCTTTCAGATTTCTCATAAGGAAATAATCTTTCAAAATCTTCTGGCGTAATAGTTTCAATTTCCGGTTTTTCCCAAATACGGCTTTTAAATTTATTCGACAAAGGTTCTATAAAGTAGAGTTTAATTTCGCCTTTGGCAGCTAAAAATTCTCCATTTAAATTAGTGCTAGATAAGTTAATTTCATTTTTGTCTTTGGTTTTAATCTCATTTGGTATGCTCGCATTAATGATTAAATCGTGAAAACCTACTTTTATTATGCTTACTGCAGAATGGGTTTCGCCATTAACGTCAGTAATCGTTGCATATATTTTATAATTGAACACTGGTAATTGTTCTTTTTTACTGTTTTTTGAAGGCAAAGCAGTAAAGTCGATACTAAATTTCCCGGAAGCATCGGTTTTTGTTTCGCCAAAGGTTATAACTTCGTCTTCTTCATTCCCAAAATAATTCCTATAATAGCTTGTATATCTTGTAACGGTATACGTAACTTTTGCATCTGAAATATTGCTTCCGGCAAATGCTTTTGCATTTCCTTTTACTTTAATGGATTGATTTATTTGAAAACTTTCTTTTTTAGGATCAAATGTTACTTCAAATTTTGGACGTTTGTATTCTTCAACATTAAAAGAAATTTCAGAATTTGCGAAATTTACATCTTCTAAAAATGGAGATTTGACTTGAGGTTTAAATGCGTTAAGGCTAAATTGTCCTGTTAAACCATTTTTCGGTAAAGTAAACTCGCCCGAAAATGAACCAAACTCATTTGTAGTAACTTCAAATTCTTTTATTATTTGAGCGTTCGAATCGTTTACAGTAACCTTAAAAGTGGCATTGGCAATAATGCTTGTTTTGTTTTTAGTTTTTTGAATTGCAATTCCTTTATAATAAACAGTTTGTCCCGGTCTGTAAATAGCACGATCTAAATAAAATTCAATTTTTCCGTTTGTTTTTTCGTTTTCAGATTCTTTATAATCCACACTCTGGCGGATAAATTCTTTATCAATGAAAATACTATCGTTTTCTGTTAAAATTTCGATAGTTTCATTGTTGTATCTATCGCTGACTTTGTTGAAAAATGCTAATCCTTTAGAATCAGTTTTAAGCGTAAAACTTGCTGATTTTATAATTGCATTTTCTATAGGTTTTCCTGTCTTTCGATCTAAAACCTGATAGTTTTCTATGCTTTGTGTTTGATTGGCAACAACTGCGATATTTGAAACGGTAATGATTTGATAATCATAAGCTTTTTCTTTTGAATCTGAATCAGTTTCAAAATAAGCTAAATAATTTCCGGTTTCTAATTTGGGTAAAATAACTTCGGTACTATATTCAAAATAATCTCCTTTATTTTCAAACTCATATTTTTGAGATGCGATTTCACTTTGTTTTTTAATAATTAGAGGCGCTATACTATCTAGTAAATCATGATTTTTCCTGAGTTCTTGTGTTTTTTTCTGAGTAATTTTAAAAAAAGAAATGGTTAGATAATTTACATTTTTATAATGAACTAAAGCTCGTGTATTTTCATTTTTATAAGTATATTTTTGGAGTTCAACTAACAATGTTTTCGAAATAGTTTCCTGTTTTTGAGCTAAAGCTGATTTTGCAGTATTAGATTGGCTATTTATTTTTATTATATCATCAAATATGGCAACGGCTTCAATATTATTCTTCGGATATGTTTCTTTTGAAGCTTTGTTCAGAATAATATTGCCTATTTCTAATTTTATTTTCTGAGTTAAAATTTCATCTTTAGATCTATTTTCAATTTCTTTTAGATATTTTATAAAGTCTTCTTCTGACTGTAGTAGGTAAGTATTACAAAATTGTACACGCTCAAATTCATTTTCTAATGTCGGATGGTTGACTTCTTGTTTTTGATATAAAGACAAAACCTTTTTTACATTTTCGTCTTTTAGAAAATCTAAATTAAGTTTTGTAAAAGCAGAAGAATCTCCTATTAGTTGCTCTTTATAATGCAGAAAAATGTTTTTTTCAATTTCCCATTTCTCAATTTTCTGAATGAAAAAAGTGATATTTTCTTTTAGTAAATAATCGTATAGATTTTCACTTTTAAGTTTTTCCAGAGTTAAATATTCAAATATAGGCTGATAATTTGTTAAAGGAGTCGCTTTTAAAATGGTTTCGTTTTCTAATGTTTTTTTAAAAAGAGAAATTACGCTTCTTTGAGTTGAAAAGCCAACATTAAAATTATTTGTTTTAGAAATTCCATCAACTTCAGAAGTGTCTATAGTGGCAGCGGCTAAATTTATTAGAGCAGCTTCAACAACCGTTGAAGCGCTATCTACAGCATATGAATAGTCATCATATTGGTAATAATTATCAAGACATTTTGCGTAAATCAAATTCAAGATTGCTTTTGAAGGAATAGAAACGCGATCAATATCTGTTTTTAGATTACTTAAAATTGTTTTCTTAGCATTTTCATCTACAACCTGCAAATATTTAGATTGATAAAAAAAACATTTTATCATTTGTGCCTCATCCTTATCTGAAATTGCTTTTTTGTAAATTTTGACAACAATCTTATTGGCAGATTTTATTCTTCCTTGGTTTTCAAAGGCTGTAACTTTCTCCCATTTTTTATCTGTTTGTTGTGAGAATAGTGCTGTAGAAAGCAATAAGAATACAAATAATATGTTTTTCATAAGTCGGTTTTAGTATGTAGAGAGCGGTTTTGGATAAAGGTTGGGAAACGGATAAAATAAATTTCGTACAAATTACTAATTTATCTCTAAAAACAAATGATGCGTTTTATATTTCCTTATTTTTGAAATATGAAAAACTTTTTGTTTCTTTTTTTGCTTATGCCAATTTTAATTTGGTCGCAGTCTAATTTTGAGAAAGCTGAAAAGTTATTCCATGCCAAAAAGTATGATGAAGCCAAATCTCTTTTTGAAGAAATTTTAAAAATCAAACCTTCAGATAGTAAGACACTTGAATATTTGGGTGATATTGCCACACTTCAAAAAGCATGGGTAATAGGAGCAGAGTATTATAATAAGCTGAAAGAATTAAAACCTACTGAAGCGGATTATTTTTATAAATATGGCGGCTGTTTAGCAATGAGGGCTATGGAAGTCAATAAATTTAAAGCTTTAGGTATGGTCGACGACATGAAGCAGGCATTTGAAAAAGCAATAATTCTCAATCCAAAACATATTCCTGCTAGATGGGCTTTGATTGAAATTTATTTGCAATTACCCGGAATTGTGGGCGGAAGTGAGTCAAAAGCAATTTCATATTCAAATGAATTAGCAAGGATTTCGCCTGTAGATGGTTATTTGTCAAAAGGAAGAATAGACGAATATTTTAAAAGATTCACATCTGCAGAAAAAAATTATCTAAAAGCAAATGAAATTGGCAAATCAAAAGTTACGTTTCAAAAATTATATAATTTATATTTGAACAAATTAAAAGATGCTAAAAAGGCACAGGAATTAAAACGAAAATTTGACTCATAATAATCAAATCTCAAATACTGAATTCTAATACATAATTGGAATTTAGAACTTAAATTTAGAATTTTAAATGAAAACACATTTCATCGCCATAGGCGGAAGTGCGATGCACAATTTAGCATTAGCGTTGCATAACAAAGGATATCAGGTAACAGGAAGCGATGATGCAATTTTTGAACCTTCAAAATCAAGATTAGAAAAAAAAGGAATTCTTCCTGCAGAAATGGGATGGTTTCCTGAAAAAATTACTGCCGATATTGAAGCAGTAATTTTAGGAATGCATGCCAAGGCAGACAATCCTGAGTTATTAAAAGCACAGGAATTAGGCTTGAAGATTTATTCGTATCCGGAATTTTTATACGAACAATCTAAAAATAAAACCCGAGTTGTAATTGGTGGTTCTCACGGAAAAACGACAATTACTTCGATGATTTTGCACGTAATGCATTATCATAATATTGAGGTTGATTATATGGTGGGAGCACAGTTAGAAGGTTTTGATACCATGGTGCATTTAACAGAAGAAAATGATTTTATGGTTTTAGAAGGAGATGAATATTTGTCTTCTCCAATTGACCGTCGCCCTAAATTTCATTTGTATCAGCCTAATATTGCTTTAATTTCAGGAATCGCCTGGGATCACATTAATGTGTTTCCAACTTATGAAAATTATGTTGAACAGTTTGAAATTTTTATTTCTAAAATTACAAACGGCGGTATTTTGGTTTACAATGAAAATGATTCTGAAGTAAAACGTGTTTCAGAGGCTGCAACCAATCCAATTCGTAAACTACCTTATCATACACCGGAATATTCGGTAAGCGATGGTGTAACCTTATTAAAAACGCCAGAAGGAGATATGCCAATCGAAGTTTTCGGAGCACATAACTTAAATAATCTTGCCGGAGCCAAATGGATCTGCCAAAATATGGGTGTTGATGAAGCCGATTTCTACGAAGCGATTGCAAGTTTTAAAGGTGCTTCTAAACGATTGGAAAAAATTGCAGAAGGAAAAGGAAAAGTCGCCTATAAAGATTTTGCGCATTCACCAAGTAAAGTAGCTGCTACAACAAAGGCAGTAAAAGAGCAATATCCAAACAGAACTTTAGTAGCTTGTTTAGAACTTCATACTTACAGCAGTTTAAATGCCGAATTTTTAAAAGAGTATGAGGGCGCACTAGAGTATGCTGATGTTGCTGTTGTGTTTTATTCACCTGATGCTGTAAAAATTAAACAATTAGAAGAAGTGACTTACGAACAAATCGCTAATTCTTTCAATAGAGAAGATTTGATTATTTATACCAATCCAGCTGAATTCAAAAAATATCTATTCAATTTAAATCTGGACAATTCAGCCTTGCTTTTGATGAGTTCAGGTAATTATGGAGGTTTGAATTTCGATGAAGTTAAGACCTTGATTGAGTAAATTAATTCGTTAATCAGATAATTTGATAATGTGCCAATTGCTATGCAGTTGGCATTTTTTTTAAAATTATCTAATTGACAAATTTTCTAATTTGAAGCCCCTTCGTATTTAAAGTGCCCCACAATCTTATACTCAAACAAACAGTCTTCCAAAACCTGACCGCCACCAATATTATGAACAATAAGATTTCGTTTGCCGTCTTCTGATTTTTTGTTTGTGATAATTCCAATATGAGGTAACTTTCCATTAATCATCCAGGTTACAATTTCTCCTGTTTTATAATCTCTTGCATCTTCAGAAACAGGTAATTTTGTTCCTTTTCTTTCAAAGAAAACTTCTAGATTAGGAACTCTGCGATGATCTATGTTGGTATCGGTCTTGGTCATTTCCCACTTTTTTAAGTTTGGATATTTAGAGAAATTTTCGATCATGTCTTCATGTACTTCTTTTTGTAAATCAATATCTAATTTTCGATAGCTGCGAATAACAACATCCGTGCAAACACCTTTGTTTACCGGGATGTCTCCATTTGGGTATTCTATTGCAAAATAAGTTGGATCATAATCTATCGAGGGGTCAATTATAGATATTGCCGCTTCTGAAAGTTTTTCTTCGAAAGTTTTTACGACAGGGTTGTTGTTTTTAATAGCTAAATTGCTGTTTTCTTTTTGATTACAAGAAAAAAGGCAAATCATGATTAAAAAGATATAGTTGAATTTCATTTTTTTTGTTTTAAAATTAAGGATTATCAGAATAGTAAATGTATTTTAATGAATGATTTTTCTTATTTTTGAAAATATTGATAAAACTATATGCCTGAAAAAATTAAAGTTGTTCATACAACAAGCGAAAATCCTGATTTCATATTTTTATACAACACCTTTGATACTTTTTTGTGGGAACGCTATCCTGAATTAAAAACGGATTATTGGAGTAATAACGTAATTGAATTCAATCCAAATGTGGTTATCGTTTATTTAGATGATAAAGCGGTGGGTTGTGGCTGTTTTAAAAAGTATCATGAAACTGCTGCCGAATTGAAAAGAATGTTTGTTTTACCAGAAGGAAGAGGGTTAGGAATAGCTCAGCACATTATTAAGGAGGTTGAAAGTAAAGCAATTGAACAAGGTTTTAAGATGTTGATTTTAGAAACTTTGTATAAGCAACTTGAAGCAATTAATCTGTATCAAAAAATGGGTTTCGAAATAATTGAAAATTATGAACCTTATGTAGGCCTTACAAATAGTATTTGTATGAGCAAGAACATTATTTAATATATAGCCCTGAATGGAAGTAGCACATTTTCCTATTACAAACTGGTCAGAAGACGACCGTCCACGTGAAAAACTAATGCTGAAAGGCAAAAATGCTTTGAGTGATGCCGAATTAATTGCCATTTTGATTGGCTCCGGTAGTAGGAATGAATCGGCGGTTGATTTAAGCAAAAGAATTTTAGCTAGTGTAGATACCCTGAATTCGTTAGGCAAGATGTCTGTTTCCCAATTGATAGATTTTAAAGGAATAGGTGAGGCTAAAGCTATTACTATTATTGCAGCATTAGAATTGGGCAGAAGACGTAGGGCAGAGGATTCAGTTGAATTAACAAAAATCACATCCAGTAAGTTGGTTTTTGAAATCATGCAGCCTGTCATTGGTGAACTTCCTCATGAGGAATTTTGGGTGCTTTTTCTGAATAATTCAAATAAAGTTATTTTAAAATCTCAATTAAGTAAAGGAGGTATTTCCGGAACTATTGTTGATGTTCGTCTGGTTTTTAAATTAGCACTTGAATCTGGTGCTACAGGGTTAATTTTATGTCATAATCATCCTTCCGGTACTTTGATTCCAAGTGATGCAGATAAACACATTACCAAAAAATTAAAAATGGCAGGAGATAGTTTAGATGTTAAAGTTTTGGATCATGTGATTATTACTGAAACAAAATATTATAGTTTTGTAGATGAAGGAATTTTATAAATTATGCATACAAATATTACCGATATTTTTTTTGACTTAGACCATACACTTTGGGATTTTGATCGAAATTCAGAAATGGCTTTTAACCGAATTTTTAAAAGCAAATTTCCTGAAATCAAATGTCAGGATTTTATCCAAAAATATATTCCGATAAATCAGGCCTGTTGGAAGTTATATCAAAATGATGCAATTACACATTTAGAATTGCGTTACAACAGATTAAAGTTTTCTTTCGATGCCTTAAATATTGTTATTTCTGATGCAGATATTGATCAGATTGCGAATGATTATATTGAATTTCTGACAGAAAATAATCATCTTTTTGATGGGACGATTGAGATTTTAGACTATTTAAAATCAAAGTATAAATTACACATCATAACAAATGGATTTGCTACTGTTCAGGAAAAGAAAATAAACAATGCAGCTTTGCGTGATTATTTTACTACAATTACAAATTCAGAACTGGCAGGTGTAAAAAAGCCAAATAGTATTATCTTTGATTATGCAATTAATTCGGCAAATGCTTCAAAAGAAAATTGTATTATGATAGGTGATTGTCTGGATGCTGATGTTAACGGTGCCCTGAATGCAGGATTAGATGCTATTTTTTTTAATGATAAAAAAATCCAGGCTCCGGAAAATATTAAACAAGTTAATCATTTATTAGAACTCAAAAAATATTTATAATTATTAAAATCGCCATTATAACAAGTTTGTTGTAAATCTTATTAAATAATTGGCAATAGGATATGTTACCGCTAACAAATAAATTTTACATATATGAAAATTAAACTTTTTTTAATAACACTTTTTATTTCTGCTTTAGGTTTTTCTCAATCAATTAATGATTATAAAGCTGTTATTGTGCCTATTAATTTTGATTTTGCAAAAGGGATCAACCCATATAGGCTTTCAACTATGACAAAGGCAAATTTAATAAAAGCAGGTTTTCAGGCTTTTTATGAAAATGAACAGCTACCGGCAGAATTTTCAAATCGCTGTGATTTATTGTATGTTGATGTAAAAAGAGACAATGCTTTTTTAGTAACAAAACTTTTTGTAGAATTTAAAGACTGTTACGGAAAAGTAGTTCATACTTCTGAAACCGGCAAAAGCAAAGAGAAAGAATATGAAGCAGCCTATCGTGAATCATTAGATATGGCATTTATATCGATATATGGTTTGAATTACAAGTATAGTGGAAAAACTGCAATAATAACTTCTGGTGTTGCTTCAAATGTTGCTGTGAATGCCCAGGCAGTTACTGCAAATTCAGTTTCTACGCAAGTGGCTACACCAATTGCAGATGTTTCTGATCCAAATTTATTGTATGCACAACCAACTGAAAATGGATATCAATTAATTGATAAAACACCAAAAGTGGTTATGAAATTGCTTAAAACCTCCCGTCCGGATTCATACATAGCAATAAAAGATGGTGTTCAGGGAACTTTGAATGCAAAAGACAATCAGTGGTTTTTTGAATATTATCAAAATGATAAATTAGTTTCTGAGAAAGTTTCAGTTAAATTTTAAATATAATTTGGTTTAATAACCATATTTATCTTTCCAACGGTTCTTTAAAAATTCACGGTTGCTATTCTCTCTGGAATTCTGACCTGGATTATAAAGAACCGTTTCTTTTATAGCATCTGGCAAAAATTCTTGTTCTGCAAAGTTATTGGCATAATCATGCGAATATTTATAGTCTTCACCATAACCTAATTCTTTCATTAGCTTTGTTGGAGCATTGCGCAAATGAATAGGGACAGGTAAATCACCGGTTTGTTTTACCAATTGCTGTGCATTTCCAATAGCCATGTAAGATGCGTTACTTTTAGGTGAGGTTGCCAGATAAATAGCGCATTGACTTAATATAATCCTGCTTTCAGGATAACCAATTGTAGAGACTGCCTGAAAGGTATTGTTTGCCATAATGAAGGCAGTAGGATTGGCATTTCCAATATCTTCACTCGATAAAATCAACATTCTTCGGGCAATAAATTTAACATCTTCACCGCCTTCGATCATTCGGGCGAGCCAATAAACAGCACCATTAGGATCACTTCCTCTAATTGATTTGATAAAAGCAGAAACAATGTCATAATGCTGCTCTCCGGTTTTGTCATACAAAACAGTGTTTTGCTGAACAAGTTCAAAAACCCTATCGTTTGTAATAATGATTTCATTGCTATCAGAAGCGTTAACTACCAACTCAAAAATGTTTAATAGTTTTCGGCCATCTCCGCCAGATAATCTTAGGAGTGCTTCGGTCTCTTTTAGAGTAATATTTTTTGTAACTAATTCTGCATCCGTTTTCATGGCACGATGCAACAACGCTTCTAAATCGGTTTTTGTAAAAGCATTTAGTATGTAAACCTGACAGCGTGATAATAAAGCAGGAATCACTTCAAAACTTGGGTTTTCTGTCGTTGCACCAATTAATGTAATCCACCCTTTCTCGACCGCAGCCAAAAGAGAATCTTGTTGGGATTTGCTAAAACGATGAATCTCATCAATAAACAAAATTGGATTTTTAGCAGTGAATAAGCCACCACTTTGTTTGGCCTTTTCAATTACATCCCGAATGTCTTTCACACCAGAATTTATGGCACTCAAAATATAAAAAGGACGCTTAGATTCCTGAGCGATAATTTGCGCCAGAGTAGTTTTTCCGGTTCCCGGTGGCCCCCAGAATATTAACGACGGAATAATTCCTTTCGAAATTTGTTGCGTTAAAGAGCCGTTTGGTCCCACCAAATGATTTTGACTAATGTAGTCTTCTAATTTCTGTGGACGAATGCGTTCTGCTAAAGGTGCTTCCATTTTACAAAATTACGAGTTTCAATTTAAATTTAATTTTTTCAGGAGCTATTTCCTGCTGTCCGCTATATCTTTTTTGGCAGAAAAAGCCAAAAAAGGATGCCGCTTCCATCAGGGCTATGAATTGTATCTTGAGAAATTTATATTTTGCTGACAAATTATCAGTAAATTGTATTTGGATAGTTTTTTGATGAATTATTAATTTGATTGTTAAAAATATGAACGATAACCATTTTAAATTTTCAACTGCAGTTATTGGACTTCCAATAATTTTTGTCCTTTTTTTGTGGATTGTTTATTGGGTTCAGATTCGGTTTGATTTTGATTTTTATCAAAACGGAATTTATCCACGGGATTTCTCAGGTTTACAGGGCGTATTGTTTAGTCCTTTTATTCATGAAAATTTAAACCATCTATATAATAACTCGATTCCGCTTTTGGTATTATTGGCAGCCTTACAGTTTTTTTATCCAAAGCAATCCTTTGCTGTTATAGCTTGCGGAATTTTATTTTCAGGTTTGATAACATGGATTATTGGTAGGGAAAATTATCATATTGGGGCAAGTGGACTAATTTATGTTTTGGTAAGTTTTATATTTTTCAAAGGGATTCAGACCCGATATTATCGTTTAGTAGCGCTTTCATTTGCGGTAGTTTTGCTTTATGGCGGAATGATTTGGTACGTTTTTCCGGATGTAGATCAAAATATTTCCTGGGAAGGGCATTTGGCAGGTTTTATAACAGGGTTTGTAATGTCTTTGTTTTATAAAACTCCGGAATATGCTAAACCAATTGTTTATGATTGGCAAAAACCTGATTTTGATCCTAATGAAGATGCTTTTATGAAGCACTTTGACGAGAATGGTAATTTCGTTAATACTGAAATTCCTGAAGAAGATTCTGAAATAGTATCTTCTTATTTCAATTCTAATATTTCAGTTAATTATATTATAACTAATTTAAAATCAAAAGATGAATCTTTGTAAATGAAAGGTTTAATGATGAAGCGATGATTTAAAATAGTTTCAGAGAACCTAAGTTAACAAAAAAACACCTCAAATTAGAGGTGCTTTTCTATTCTTTGTAATGATTCCTTTAGTTTCTTTGGCGAACAGCTTCATATAAGAATGCTCCACAGGCAACAGAAACATTTAAGGATCCAATGGTTCCAAACATGGGTAATTTCGCTTTTTCATCAACAATTTTAAGCACAGATGGATTAATTCCCCTGTCTTCAGATCCCATGATGATTGCCAAAGGTTCATTCAATTCTAAATCATAAATATTTTGTTCTGTTTTTTCAGTGGCAGCAATGGTTTTTATTCCTGATCCCTGAAGATAGAAAATAGCATCTTTAATGTGTTCAACTTTACAAATAGGGACATTAAAAACAGCCCCTGCTGAAGTTTTTACAGTATCTCCGTTTACAGGGGCAGATCCAGCTTTTTGAACAATAATTCCGTTTACACCAGTGCATTCTGCAGTCCTTATGATGGCTCCAAAATTTCTGGCATCAGAAATTTGGTCTAATATTAAAAACAAAGGTTTAGAACCGGATTCAATTGTAGATTCAACAAGATGTTCTAAATCTATGAATCCAATCGGAGATATTGTTGCAACTGCTCCCTGATGATTATTAGGAGTTAAACGATTCAGTTTTTCAACAGGAACGTAGGAGAAATTAATGTTGGCACGCTTCATGACTTTCATTAAATCCTTCATTAACTCACCCGAAATTTCTTTTTGGATGAATACTTTGTCTACTTCTTTTCCTGCCTGAATTGCTTCTATAATAGCTCTGATTCCAAATATTTGATGTTCTTTTTCCATATCGCAAATATAGGTATAATGTTTATATAAAAAAAAACCACTCTGAATGAACAGAGTGGTCCTATGATTTAAGAGTGTTTCTTTAATATTATTTATCCCACCATAAATTAGTAGTTACATTACTAACTACAGTTGCATTTGGATTGTAATTTCTCTCATCTGATGGAGTTGGGAATCTTACAGGAATAGTTTTTGTATTTGATGATTGGTTTGGAACCAAAGCAGGAAAGCCGGTTCTTCTGTAATCATTATACGGCTCCATAGTTAAGAAAAGAGCCAGGTATTTTTGCTGAATAATATTTGCTAAAGTAACAGTTGTAGCTGCTGTAGCTAAGAAAGCTGGTGTAGCTGCAGTTCCTGTAACTTTTAAAACAGAGGCTGCAACAGCCTCTTCTAAAGCTGGTTGGGCATTTTGGCCTAATCTGAATTTTGCTTCTGCTTCGATAAATTTAGCTTCAGCATAAGTTACCATACCAACCGCAGAATTAGCACTTGCATACGCAGAACCAATATATGAAGATGAAAGAGTCTCGATGTCATCTGGTTCATTCCCTATATAAGTTGGAGTTTCATTTTCATCTTCTGGATTGTTTAATGCTATTGAAAATGTTAATCTAGGATCGTTAGAATTTTTTAAGCTATTAACAAAATATGCTCCCGTTTTTAGATAATTAGCACGGCTATTATCAAAAGCATACCATTGATTAAGTTCGTTTGCCTGTTCGGTAAAAAAAGTATTAGCATCATCTGCATTTGAGCTTATTCCGGATGCTGTAATGTAATCAAGTGCTTTTTGTGCAGCATTAGTATCTACCTGAGTTAATCTTAAAGCGTATCTCGCTTTTAGAACATAAGCAATTTTAATCCATTTAGCAATATTTCCTTTAAAGATATAATCATCATTACCAGGAACTGAAATATTGCTTGAAGCAGGTTTTTTTAAATTAACAATGGCTTCATCCAGAGTTGTTTGTAGTCTTTGGTAAATTTCTTCTTGTGTATTGTAACGTGGTGCTTTGTTTCCCTGTTCTGCTCTAAAAGCTTCGTCATAAGGAACATCTCCCCAAGCATCAGTTGCATATCCTAAGTTTATGGCAGTCAATATCTGACCTATACCATTGTAATAAGGATAGCCTGCTGCAAAATCACGGCTTAAAATATGACCGCTTATTAAAGTTGTTCCGTAAATAGTATTCCATTCGTTATTTACGTCTTGTTCGGTAAGAATGTAACGATGAATTTCTCCTAATTGACCAACACTTGTACCAGCAAGATGCTGATCAAAAATACTTGCAGTTCTGATTAGACCACTGGTGTGTGTAGAGAACGTTGAAACTTCCATAGCAGCCAACAACAATGTTGGAGTAGTTGTAATTGGGTCGTTAGGATTCTCATTAAAGGTGTCTAATTCTGTCTGACAGCCAGTTAGCAAGCTAATACTAACAGCTGTAAGAATTATACTTTTTATATATTTTTTCATTTTGATTTGTTTTAAATTTAAAATCCTACTTTAAGAGTCATTATGAATGATTTGCTGCCCGGATTATTAAAGTAATCTAATCCATTAATTCTGGAACCTGCACCAGTTAAACTAGTTTCAGGATCCACACCTTCATAATTAGTATCTAACCATAGGTTTCTCCCTGTAAATGATATTTGAGCTGAATTGATAGCTGTAAATTTTTTTACATTAAAATCATAGGTTATGCTAACATCACGCAGTCTAATCCAGTTTACATCTGTAACTGCTTGTTCAGCTGCTCCTCCTGCATCACCTAAATAAAATCTATAATAGCTTTTTGCATCTATTTCTTTAGTGTTAGGAGTTCCGGTTTCTGTTACACCTTCAATTACATAGGTTCTCTCACGATCGGCAGATGCTTCAGATACACCAAAATTGTGCAATCTGGCTAATGTTCCATTGTAAACCGTTCCACCATGTCTAATATCTAATAAACCAGATAGGGTAACTCTTTTGTATGTAAATGTGTTTCTGATTCCTCCAGTCCATTTTGGAGCGGAATTACCTAAGTTTCCTGTTTCGTCAGCAATTTTTGCTAAACCATCAGTACCAATAATTTTGTTTCCGTTTGCATCACGAGCCCATTTTGTGCCATAGAAACTTCCGAGTGGTTGTCCTTTTACAGCGTAATATCCAATTGATCCAAATGCAGCTTCAATCTGAATATCGTCTAAACCACCGGCTATGTCGGTTACTTCATTTTCGTTTTTAGCCCAGTTTAAATTAATGTTCCATTGAAATGGATTGCTTTTTTGGAATACGTCATATCCAAATTCTACCTCAAGACCTTTGTTTACTAATTCAGCACCATTTTGATATACTGATGAAAATCCGCTTGAAGATGGTAATGGTAAAGTGATTAATAAATCCTTAGACGTTTTGTAATATGCGTTTACATCTAATGAAAGTCGGCTGTCAAAAAATTTAGTACTCAAACCTACTTCGTGTCCTGCAACTATTTCTGGTCTTAAGTCTTGATTTCCTAATCCGCCAGATACAGTCATACCATTTACGTTATTGTATGGAAAGCTAAGACCGTCAGTAAAACCGTCAGTCATGAATGGTGCGGTGTAAGTGCTTATAGTTCTGTAAGTTGCTGGAGCGATACCCACTTTGCCATATCCATAGGTTACTTTTGCAAAGCTGATTGCTTCAGGCAAATCGAATGAGCTTGTTATTACCCATGAAGCTGAAGCAGATGGGAAAATTGCACTATTTGCATTTGTACCGTAGGTAGAAGACCATTCTTTTCTCACCGAACCTGTTATGAAAAGTTGGTTTTTAATATCAAATTCCAATTGTCCAAATAATGCTCTAGACATTATGTTTTCTTCTGAATTAGAAGCATATCTCTGAGTTGTATTAGACAGGTTGTAAACTCCTCTTACTGCAAGCTCTTTACCTCTTGAGAATACATCAGTATTTTGAAATGAACGTAAGTTAAGACCTGCTGTATAGTTGATTTTTAACCATTCTGATTTTATTGGTAGTAATCCGCTTGCAATGAAATCTCCGTAGAATTCTTTATTCGTTATATTATTATAAGCAACTTCACCAATACCGGCAAGGTTGTCTCCGTTAGATGAAACTGCAAATATTTGTTTACGGTAATCTGAATAGGTGTCAATACCTGCTTTAGCAGTTAAGGATAACCAATCTGCAGGCGTATATGTTAAAAACATATTTCCGAAAACACGATTTACATCACTGGTTGCGGGATTTTCATTTACAGTAAAATATGGGTTGTCATAAGAAGCAAAGTAATTTTTATTGTTTCCTGCAGCATCTTTATAGTTTCTTAGATCGTAGTTTCCTACTGAACGTAGTAAACTCAACATTACACCAGAAACATTACTTCCGTTTTGAGCTAATGTGTTTGTTGTATGGGTGTATTGTAAGCTACCTCCTGTTTTCCATTTTTCGCTTAACCTCAAATCTCCAACAACTCTAAGGGTATTCCTTTTTAAACCTGTTTCCGGTACCATACCGGTTTGTGTTACATTACCATAAGATGCTCTGTAGGTTGCTTTATTATCTCCTCCATAGAAAGAGATATTGTTTGTGTATGTTAACCCATCTTGAAAAAAGTTTCCAACATTGTCATACATTGGTACCCCTAATGATTCTGCTGATGGTCCCCAGCTTTGTGGTGTATTAGTAGGTATTGTAGTTGCGGTAGCACTTGTACCCTGAACATATTTGTTTTGTCTTGCCGGTAATTGACTTACTTTGTCAATTGCCATAGAAGTTGAAAAGTCAATTCCTAATCCTTTACCTGCTTTCCCTTTTTTTGTAGTATAAAGTATTACACCATTACCAGCTCTTTCTCCATAAAGAGCGGCAGCTGCAGGACCTTTAAGTATAGAAACACTTTCTACATCATCAGGGTTAATGTCTAATGCTCTGTTAGAGTTATTGATACCAGATAAATTTGCATTAAAAGGGTTGTCTCCAGCGGTTGTTTGGCTTGTCGTATTGTCAACAGGTACGCCATCAATAACTATTAAAGGATCTGAAGCTCTGTTAATACTATTAACACCTCTAATAATGATTTTACTTGATGCTCCTGGTGTACCTCCGGATCCAATTACCTGAACACCGGCAGCTTTTCCTGCTAATCCTTGCAGAACGTTTTGTTCTCCTGATCTGGTAAGTTCTTCGGAAGTTACTTTTGATACTGCATATCCTAAGGTCTTTTCTGATCTTTTGATACCTAAAGCGGTAACAACAACACCCTCTAGTTCTACAGAATCATCTTTTAATTTTACGCTAATTGAGGTTGAACTCGCAGCTACTTCCTGGCTTTTCATGCCAATGTAGCTAAATACCAAAACCTGACTTGGTGCTGCTTTGATTGTAAATTTACCGTCAAAATCTGTTTGTGTTCCTGCTTTGGTTCCTTTAACTAATACACTCACACCCGGTAAAGGCATGCCTGAATTGTCAGAAACTGTACCAGAAACAGCTCTTTCTTGCGCAAAAGTAAGTTGCGCTACTAGTACTAATAAGAGTACTAAGAATCCATTGAACTTTAGTTTCATTTTTAAATATTTTGAATTAGTATCGCAAAACTCTTAATAATTTGTTAACTATCCTAATATAAGGAGCTTTTTTTTTAGTTAAATTATAGTTTTATAATAGGAAATTGTTTTTTTAATGTTAAAAAAGACTATTAAATTCGGTATTCTTAATTTATTGATTTAAATATGATAATAATTAAATATACCTCAGTTCTTGTGAATGTTAAATTTTATGTTACGATTATTGAAATTGTTTTTTTTGTAACTTTTAAATAAAAAATCCACCCTAAAAGAGTGGATTTTGTTTTGTATTAAGGTTTTTCTAAAATTTATCCCAAAATAATTTAGTATCAACATTATCTCCGCCGATTGCCTGGCTTGCTGCTGTGTAACTGCTTTTATTTAATGATTGTTCTATAATTGGATAAGTGAAACGAAGCGGAATTGCAGAAACTGCTTCAGCAGGAGCAACTAAAACAGGATAATCCAGTCTTCTATAAACAGACCAGCCTTCAAATGAATTGTTGTAATATGCTATCCAACTTTGAGTTCCTATTTTTTGTTTCCACGTTCCTGGAGCAGTTGAATATGCAACATTTGGTGTTGCAAGGTAAGTTATCGCTTCTGCTTCAGTACCGCCCCAGTCTAAAATGGATGCTGTAATGGCCGCATTGTAATGTGCTGCAGCTGTTGCAGGAGTACCATATAAATTTCTTTCTGCTGCTTCTGCTAATAGAAATTCAGTTTGTGCATAATCTAAAATTGTTCCAGGGAAATCCGGTACTTGTATTGTTGGGGTGATATGTGTAAAGTTTTTAAATGTATTACTCCCTCCGTTTGTACCGCCAATATATTCTACTTCCGGAGTAGCAGGATTATCTACATTATTGTCGAAATATTTAGAACGTCTCGGATCATTTAAATCATTCATAACGTCTACTAATGTATTAGCAGGAACAAAATCTGAACGACCACTAGCAACAAGGTCCACGTATAAAGGATTTGTATTTGGAGTTGCTGTTAAGTATTTGAAATCAGCATTGTCAAGATTTGATGAAAAAACAAATGGCGCTGCACTAGATACAGTTGCTTGTGCAAGAGCTGCTTCTGATGGTATGTCTGAGATCGTGATGCCTAATCTTAATTTAAGAGTATTTGCAAACTTAATCCATTTGCTTATATCACCTGAATAGATTCTGTCATTACCACCAAAGCTTTGGCCCGAAGTATTTAGGTTTGTTATAGCTTTGTTTAATCTTACTATTAAATCTTTGTAGATTGTTAAGCCATCATCATATTTAGGCGTTTTGTAGGCTAAATTTAATGCTTGTGAGTAGGGTACATCTCCAAAAGTTTCTACTAATATTGCATAAGTATAGACGTTTAATACCTCAATTATGGCAAGTTTGTTTTGCTTATCCAATGGGTTTTCTGTTAATCCTAATGGGGTATCAGTAATGTTTTTTGCACTTTGATCTAAATCTTTCAGTACATCTTTGTATAGATACTGCCAGTGTTGTTCCGGGATTGTTCTGGTAACTAAATCGTAATTACTTTCATCTGTATATACAGTTTCTGTCCAATATTGATTTAATAATCTAAAAATATTGTCATTTACATTGGTGCTCATCATTTGATCCACCAGACTTTTTTGGGCACTTGTAAATAAAACTTCCCCAGGTACATTTGCCGGGTCTTTTACGTTTTCGTTTAATTTTTCTAAATCATCGGAACAAGATGTTGTTATTATTGCCGTGAAGAGAATAAAGAATATTTTTTTCATGATTTCTAATTTTAAAATTGGATTTTAACGTTAAAGCTAATGTCTCTGGTGGATGGTAAAGATCCTGTTGAGTAGCCTTGTAGATTACCTGCTCCTAATCCTGATTCTGGATCTGCATCCGGTAAGTTTTTGTGAATAATCCAAAGGTTAGTTCCGACAACACTTAAAGTCATTCCGTTCATAAATGTGTTTCTTAAAATTTTTTCTGAAAATGAATAAGAAATTGCAGTTTGTCTTAATTTGATATAGCTTGCATCATATACAAATGCTTCATCTGGTAATCCTCTTCTGTATCCCTGAGCCCCAAATCGACTGGCTACAATTCTTGTTGTGTTTACTGAACCATCTGGATTTACTCCGGGATTGATAAATCCTCCTGACGCTGATGTATATCCTCCTGCTGGAATTCCAACCCCGTCAACATCGTATTGATTGAATACAAGTGGATCTCTGATAGGGTTTCCAAGTTCATTAATAAATGCGGTATCATCGGGTAAGCCTGTGGCTAAACCATAATAACGGTCTAGTGAGAATATTTGCCCGCCTTTTTGCATGTCAATTAAGAATTCAAGTGAAAAATTTTTATAAGTGAATTTGTTGTTGAGGCCTCCTGTCCATTCTGGATTTGCACTTCCAATTGGGTTATCAGATGTTGAAGTTTTGATATATTGACCATTATCAGGATCCACTACTCTTTGCCCGTTTAAATAAGTGTATTTGGTGCCGTAGATTACACCATAAGGCTGGCCGACTGCTGCATTTATTGTAACACCTCCCTGGAAAGAGCCTAATTGTAAATTGCCAATGCCGTCCAGGAGATCTAATACTTTGTTTCTGTTCCGTGCCCAGTTCAAATTAACATCCCATGAAAAGTTAGCTATTTTTATTGGTGTGCCATTTAAAGAAACTTCTATTCCTTTATTTTCTATTTCTCCGGCATTAATTAATTCGTATAAATATCCGGTTGAAGATGTTAATCGTAATGGAATAATTTGATCAATTGAGTTAGATTTATAGTAGGAAACATCTAATCCTAATCTCTTTTTAAAGAATGATAGTTCTATACCTGCTTCGTAACTCTTAGTCTTTTCTGGTTTTAGATTTGGATTGTTTTTAGTGTCTTTTACAGATGCAGATCCGGCTCCGATAGCTGTGTTTACAGCGTAAGTGTCTAATATTCTGTCAAATCCGGGGCTGTTTCCAACTTCAGCATAGTTAAGTCTTACTTTACCAAATGATAACCAATCTGCTTTTACAAATTTAGAAAATACAAAACTTGATGATATTGAAGGGTAGTAGTATGAGCTGTTAGCTTCCGGAAGAGTTGAAGAATGATCTCTTCTTATTGTTCCTTCCAGGTATAGATAATCATCATACCCCAAAGAAGCACTTCCGTAAACACCGTCTACTCCTATTGATTCGTCTCTTTCTATTGGCGCAAGCATGGGAGCTGCTGTATTTTGTAAAGCATACAAACCAGGTATTGCAAGACCGCCATTTGTTGCAGCCCATATAGAGTTGTAATAACTTCTTCTAACGTTTATACCAACAACTCCTTTTAGGTTTAATTTTTCTGTTAAATCTTTATTGTAGTTTAACATGAAATCATAGTTGTATTCGCTAAAGCCAATATTTCTTCTTGAATAACCTGATGGGGCTGGGTTTCTGTTAGTGCTACCGTCACCTCCGCCAGTTCCAATACCAAAGTTTGAAGGTACACTTCCTACTGCTCTTCTTTCTTCTTGCAATTCATCATAAGTATCTACAGACATTCTTCCGTATGCGTCTAACCAGCTTGTAATTTTATAGTTTAAAGAAATATTACCTATGAATCTGCTTCTGCTATCTGATTCATAATTTTCATAGCGTTGAAAGTAAGGGTTGTCCCAGAAAATTGGTCTAGGATCGTCATATGCATTAGGATTCCATGTTACATTTCTTCCTGTAAGTTCATAAGCTTGCTTTAGATCTTTAAGGTCAACGTTTGTTTGCCACCATTGTCTAAAATTACCGGCAATATTGTCATTGTATCCTGTGGTATTTCTTCCTATTGTGCTTGTTTTTGTGAAGTTTCCATATCCGGACACAGTTAGCTTGTCGTTAATTAAAGTTGATGCATTTAAAGTAATAGTATTTCTTTTTAATGAACTGTTAGGTAAGAGGCCTTTCTGGTCAAGATTGTTAACTCCTAATCTTAAATATCCATTTTCAAGTCCTTTATCTATCGAAATAGAATTTGTTAACGCTACTGGTTTTTCAAAAAATGTTATAGGGCCATTTTTTGCATTTATCCATGGAGTTGCTTTCATGTAATTTGGAGATTCAGGATAGAAAGCATCCCATTGATACACTAATAAATTTGGATCAAATGCTTGTCCATATGAAGCATCTTCTGTTAATGGTGTTACATTGTCTAAAATTCCGTCTCCATTAATATCTCTGTGATCAAGGTAAGAGTCTTCATCTGGCCCATAATAGGGTCCGTATCCTGCACCGTATTGGTTTTGATATTTTATAAAAGTGCTTTTGTCAACAGATCCCATGCTTACTCCTGAGTTTACTGTTATAGAATATCCTTTTCCTTTTTTATTTCCTTTTTTTGTTGTAATTACTACAACACCATTAGCGGCTCTGGATCCATATAATGCACTTGCGGCAGATCCTTTAAGTACATTTATTGATTCAATGTCTTCTGGGTTGATATCAGATGCAGCATTCCCGTAGTCGTAACCAGACCCTGATTGTTCCTGATCTCTTGAGTTTGTGTTGTTGTTACTTACCGGAACTCCATCAATCACAAATAAAGCCTGATTGTTTCCTGTTAATGATGCGTTCCCTCTAATTACTATATTAGTAGACCCGCCAAAATTTGTTGTTCTTTTTACTTGAACACCAGAAACTTTACCGGATATAGAGTTTACAAAGTTGTCACTTTTAACTGCAGAGAGACTTTCTCCTTTTACTTCTTGTGTAGCATATCCAAGTGATTTTTTTTCTCTTGATAGTCCTAATGCTGTTACAACAACCCCTTCGAGTTGCATTGTGTCTCCTGATAATTTTGCATTGACTTCTGTTGAATTTGCATTAGCTTCTTGAGATCTCATCCCAATGTAGCTAAAAATTAAAACTTGACTTGGTGATGCTTTGATGGAGTATTTACCATCAAAATCTGTTTGTGTTCCGGTTTTTGTACCTTTAACTAATACACTTACGCCTGGTAAAGGTAAGCCTGCGTCATCGGTGACAATTCCCGAAACAGTTCTTTCTTGCGCAATGGTTAATTGCGTCATTAGTACTAATAGCAGTACTAAAAATCCCTTGGATTTTGGTTTCATATTAATAATTATTTTGAATTAGTAATACTAATCTCATAATAATTTGTTAATATTCCAAGTTTTTGTTAAAGTTTTTTTAAAAGCAACTAAAATTTAACACTATAACAAATATTAACAATACTGTTATAAAATTTTATTTCTCCTTTATTTGTACTGCCATTGGCTATCTGTATTTTTAAAATGCCACTTTTTGTAGCTAAACCCACACCTATTCCAATAGATAGTATATTTCTTACTTTTTTAGGGTTTTCTGTAATCGTTTGATCTTGAAATAGTCCGTAATCAAATATGGTGTGAATGTATAAATTTAATGTAGGAAGATATCTATATTCGGTTATAAGTAGATTGGAATTATTTGCTTGTAAACTGTTCTCTGAAAAGCCTCTTATTGAGTTTATACCACCAAATCTAAATAGTTCGTTTGTTATATAGCTGTCGCTCTTTAAAAAGTAATTTTGTGAGTTGATATAAATATAATTCTTCTCGTTAAGCTTAAAGTAGTAAGATAAGTTCGAAGAGATGAAAAATTGTTTGCTTGATTTAGAGGTTTCTGGTTCATTGTTTGTATTTCTTTTTCCGTACCCAATAATGAAGTTTAAAGATGTTTTTCTCGGAAAAAGATTGTTGTTGTCTGGTTTGTTGTAATTATAGCTGGAGGTGAGGTATGAATTGTTGAAATCGCTTATGCTTGAGCTGTTTGTGTTTTGAATATCGCTGGATTCTGTTGATTGGTAGCCTAAGTATAGTTTTGAATTATAATTTATATAATAACCTAAGTCAATTGATGTTTTTGTGTTTTGAAAAGTACTGTCTTGTTTGAAGATGTTTAATTGTGCTTTAATTCCAAGAGAAGATTTAAAGATGTAAGGGATTTCTAATTTTGTGTTAAAGGTTTTTTGTTGGTTCCCATCGCTTTTCCAATATAAAGAAAACTGTTCGCCTGCTTTAAGTATATTTTGTAGGGTTATGTCAAGGTAGCCATTTAAACTCAGTTTTTTGTTTTCATTATTTGAAAATCCTATGTAGCCATCAAAAGTATTTGCTTTTCTTTTTTCGAGGTAGATATAAACTTTAGTTGAATCGTTTGTGAATAGTATTTCAGGATATTTTGTCTGGGAAACAAATTCATAATTATTTAGATCTTCATAAAGATCTTTGATTGTTTTTTGATTAAATGTTTTACTTATGTATTTTTTGTTAAGTTGTTTTAAATGTCCTTTAGGAAAATCCCTGATGTTATTATTGGTGTAATTTATTATGATGGAGTTTACGCTGCGCTTTTTTTCGTTATTAAGATTTAAATCGGCATAAATTATCGAATTCTTTTTTTTGATGTTTTCTAGTTTTATTTTGCTTAGTGCAAAACCTTGCTTTTCTGCATCATTAATTTTTTGATTTATATAGTTTTCTGTTTCTTCATATGGAATAATTAAGGTGTCATTTTTTGTTTTGAACAGATCAAAAAATGAATCATTTTTACCTATATATATATAGGTGTATTTTATTTTGTTTCCAAGTGATAATTTGTATGTGTATGTTGAATCGTTTTCTTTATGGTTTTCGAGTGTTTTTATGTCCAGGTATCCTTTTTTGTAAAGATTTTCAATAGTACTAATTGATTCGTTGATAACAGACTTTATGTTAGGGTGTTTTTTAATGTAATTTAATGAATCGATAATTGTGTTTTCTGTTTTGTTTGTACCGTTTATTTTTAAATTAAAATTTTGAGCATAATTCGAAATGCTTATTGATGAAAAAATGATGATTTGTAATAGCTGTTTCGAAAACATTTGTTTGTTAATTAAAAGTTTTGCAAATATCCATCTTTTGTTTCTAAAAAGATAAGCTTAAATAATGTTATTGAAAATTAATAGATTAACGTTTGTATAGTGGAAAATATTTTATACATTTGCAACCCCGTAAAAAGAGGGAATTTTATAAACAAGTAATTTTTAGTATTTAATTATGCCAACTATTCAACAATTAGTAAGAACAGGAAGAACTCAGATCACTAAGAAGAGTAAATCGGTTGCTTTAGATTCTTGTCCTCAAAGAAGAGGGGTTTGTACGCGTGTTTACACTACTACACCAAAAAAACCAAACTCTGCAATGCGTAAAGTTGCGCGTGTACGTTTGACAAATGGTAATGAAGTGAATGCTTACATCCCTGGAGAAGGACACAATTTACAAGAGCACTCGATAGTATTAGTGCGAGGTGGAAGGGTAAAAGATTTACCAGGTGTTAGATATCATATCGTTCGTGGAGCGCTTGACACGTCAGGAGTTGCAGGAAGAACGCAAAGAAGATCTAAGTACGGTGCTAAACGCCCAAAAGAAGCAAAAAAGTAATTTAAAAACGTTAAGAGTTCGAGGTTAGGAGTTGAGGGTTAAAGATTATGCGATAGCAAAAGTCGATAAGCACAACATTTAACGGATAACCTATAACTTTTTATTAAAAAAAAGACATGAGAAAAAGAGCGGCAAAGAAAAGACCACTTTTACCAGATCCAAGGTTTAACGACCAGTTGGTAACGCGTTTTGTAAACAACTTAATGTGGGATGGTAAGAAATCTACAGCTTTTAAAGTATTTTATGATGCAATTGACATCATTGAGTCTAAAAAGCAAAATGACGAAAAAACTTCATTAGAAATCTGGAAAGATGCTTTAACAAACGTTATGCCTCACGTAGAAGTGCGTAGTCGTAGAGTGGGAGGAGCTACATTTCAAATTCCAATGCAGATTCGTCCAGATAGAAAAATTTCTATGGCAATGAAGTGGTTGATACTTTATTCTAGAAGAAGAAATGAAAAATCTATGGCACAACGTTTAGCGTCAGAATGTTTAGCTGCTGCTAAAGAAGAAGGTGCTGCTGTTAAGAAAAGAATGGATACTCACAAAATGGCAGAAGCTAATAAAGCTTTCTCTCACTTTAGATTTTAATTCGTAAAGAAATGGCTAGAGATTTAAAATATACAAGAAATATCGGAATTGCTGCTCACATTGATGCTGGTAAAACAACAACAACTGAGCGTATCCTTTTTTATACTGGAAAGTCACATAAAATTGGTGAAGTACACGATGGTGCTGCAACAATGGACTGGATGGCTCAAGAGCAGGAAAGAGGTATTACAATTACTTCTGCTGCAACAACTTGTGAGTGGAATTTTCCAACTGAACAAGGTAAGCTTTTGCCTGAATCATTGCCTTATCATTTTAATATTATTGATACTCCTGGGCACGTTGACTTTACTGTAGAGGTAAATCGTTCTTTACGTGTACTTGATGGGTTGGTTTTCTTGTTTAGTGCTGTTGATGGTGTTGAGCCTCAATCGGAAACTAACTGGAGGCTTGCTGATCAGTATAGAGTTCCACGTATGGGATTCGTTAATAAAATGGACCGTCAAGGATCTAACTTTTTGGCGGTTTGTCAACAAGTTCGTGATATGTTAAAATCAAATGCTGTTGCGATCACTTTGCCGATTGGTGAAGAGAATGATTTCAAAGGTGTTGTAGATTTGGTGAAAAATCAAGCAATTATTTGGCACGATGCAACTCAAGGGGCAACTTTTGATATTGTTGAAATTCCTGCCGATATGGTTGCAGAGGTTAAAGAATACAGATCGATTCTTATTGAGGCAGTTGCTGACTACGATGAAAATCTTTTAGAGAAATTCATGGAAGATGAAAACTCTATTACAGAGGAAGAAATCAACAACGCTTTAAGGGCTGCTACTATGGATATGGCTATCATCCCAATGATTGCTGGTTCTTCTTTCAAAAACAAAGGAGTTCAATTCATGTTAGATGCAGTTTGTAAATACTTGCCTTCTCCAATGGATAAAGAAGGTATTGAAGGTATTCATCCTGATGATGCTGAATTATTAGAAGAAGATCAAACTAAAATCTTGCGTAAGCCAGATGTAAAAGAGCCGTTCGCTGCTTTGGCATTTAAAATTGCTACTGACCCATTCGTAGGTCGTTTAGCTTTCTTCCGTGCTTACTCTGGACGTTTAGATGCTGGTTCTTATGTTTTGAACACTCGTTCAGGAAATAAAGAAAGAATTTCTCGTATCTACCAAATGCACGCTAACAAACAAAATCCAATCGAATATATTGAGGCTGGAGATATTGGAGCTGCTGTTGGATTTAAGGATATCAAAACTGGAGATACATTGTGTGATGAAAAACACCCAATCATTCTTGAGTCTATGAAATTCCCTGCGCCGGTAATTGGTATTGCAATTGAGCCTAAAACTAAAGCTGACGTTGATAAAATGGGTATGGCTTTGGCTAAATTAGCTGAAGAAGATCCAACATTTACTGTTAGAACGGATGAGGCTTCAGGGCAAACTATTATCTCTGGTATGGGTGAGCTTCACTTAGATATCTTGGTAGATCGTATGAAACGTGAATTTAAAGTTGAAGTTAATCAAGGTGAACCTCAAGTTGAATATAAAGAAGCGTTTACAAGAACTGCTATGCATAGAGAAACTTATAAGAAACAATCAGGAGGTCGTGGTAAATTCGGTGATATCGTATTTACACTTGAGCCAGCTGACGAAGTTGATGGTAAGGTTCCTGTAGGATTACAGTTTATTAATGCAGTAAAAGGTGGTAACGTTCCTAAGGAATATATCCCTTCTGTAGAAAAAGGTTTCCGTGAAGCTATGAAAACTGGTCCTTTGGCTGGTTATCAAGTGGATAGTTTGAAAGTAACTTTGACAGACGGATCTTTCCACCCTGTCGATTCTGATGCTCTTTCTTTTGAATTAGCTGCTAGAATGGGTTATAGAGAAGTGGCTAAAGCTGCTGGTGCGATTATTTTGGAGCCAATCATGAAAATGGAAGTTATTACGCCAGAAGAAAACATGGGAGATATCGTAGGTGATATCAACCGTCGTAGAGGTCAGGTTAATGACATGGGTGACAGAAATGGTGCTAAAACTATTAAAGCTGATGTGCCTTTGTCAGAAATGTTTGGATATGTAACAACATTAAGAACATTATCTTCTGGTAGAGCTACTTCAACAATGGAGTTTTCACATTATGCAGAAACACCTTCTAATATTTCAGAGGCTGTAATTAAAAAAGCAAAAGGTAACGCTTAATTCTAAAGAAAATGAGTCAAAAAATCAGAATAAAACTAAAATCTTACGATCACATGTTGGTAGACAAGTCTGCTGAAAAGATCGTAAAGACAGTAAAAACTACTGGAGCAGTTGTAACAGGTCCAATTCCGTTACCAACTCACAAAAAACTTTTCACTGTTCTTCGTTCTCCGCACGTTAACAAAAAAGCGAGAGAGCAATTTGAAGTAATGTCATACAAGAGATTGATTGATATTTATTCATCTTCATCTAAAACTATTGATGCATTAATGAAACTTGAATTGCCAAGTGGGGTTGAAGTAGAGATAAAAGTATAATTTTTTATTATATTTTATAAAAAAAAAGCGAGACAGAAATGTTTCGCTTTTTTTGTTGGTTCAAAGTTTTTATTTTATGATTATTAAAGTGTTTTTGTTATTCTTGATTGTGTGATTTTTTGTTGAAGCGCCTTTGTTTTAGGAGGTTGCCGAAGTTTTGTGTATTTTGTTTAAGGAATTGTTACGGCTAATGGTGTTGTAGGTTTAAAAAGATATAAGTCTCTTTGTTTTTAAAAATTAAACATGATTACAGTCAAGTTTGATGCTTGGATTTTGATAATGAGCTATTTAATTTTTATAACTGTTTGGTATATTCAATTTTAATATCTACTTTTGCACTCCCTGTTTGGAAATTTATGTGATTTTCAAATTGAAGGGAATTTTAGTAATTAATAATTAATATTTATGTCTGGGTTAATTGGTAAAAAAATCGGCATGACTAGTATTTTCGACGAAAACGGGAAAAATATTCCTTGTACAGTAATCGAGGCTGGGCCGTGTGTTGTTACCCAAGTCAGAACCAAAGGTGTTGACGGGTACGAAGCGTTGCAACTTGGTTTCGATGACAAAAACGAGAAACATTCCACTAAAGCGGCTTTAGGTCACTTTAAAAAAGCTGGAACTGTTGCTAAGAAAAAAGTCGTTGAATTTCAAGATTTTGCAACTGAACAAAAATTAGGAGATCTTATTGATGTTTCTATTTTTGCTGAAGGAGAATTTGTAGATGTACAAGGTGTATCTAAAGGTAAAGGTTTTCAAGGGGTTGTTAAACGTCACGGATTTGGTGGTGTTGGACAAGCAACTCACGGTCAACACAACCGTTTAAGAGCGCCAGGTTCTGTAGGAGCTTCTTCTTATCCATCCAGAGTATTCAAAGGAATGCGTATGGCTGGAAGAATGGGAGGAGACAATGTAAAAGTTCAAAACCTTAGAGTTTTAAAAGTAGTTGCTGAAAAGAACCTGCTTGTTATTAAAGGATGCGTTCCTGGACATAAAAACTCTTATGTAATCATTCAGAAGTAATGGAAGTAAAAGTATTAGATTTCAACGGAAAAGATACTGGAAGAAAAGTTCAACTTTCTGATTCAGTATTCGCAATTGAACCAAACAATCACGCTGTATACCTTGATGTTAAGCAATATCTTGCTAATCAAAGACAAGGAACTCACAAAGCTAAAGAAAGAGCTGAAGTGACAGGAAGTACACGTAAGATTAAAAAACAAAAAGGAACTGGTACAGCTCGTGCGGGAAGTATCAAGAATCCATTGTTTAAAGGTGGTGGAACAATTTTTGGGCCAAGACCAAGAAGTTATTCATTTAAATTGAATAAAGGCTTGAAAAGATTGGCGAGAAAATCTGCTTTCTCTATCAAGGCAAAAGAGTCAAATGTTATCGTTCTTGAAGACTTTAATTTTGAGGCGCCAAACACTAAAAATTTCATTAACGTTTTGAAAGCTTTAGGGTTAGAAAATAAAAAATCTCTATTTGTATTGGGTGAGTCGAATAAAAATGTATATTTGTCGTCACGTAATTTAAAGGCTTCAAACGTCGTAACTAGCTCTGAATTAAGCACTTACGCAATATTAAACGCTAATAATTTAGTGCTTTTAGAAGGTTCTTTAGAGTTAATTGAAGAAAATTTAAGTAAATAATAGGAATATGAGCATCATTATCAGACCTATAGTAACGGAAAAAGTAACCAAAGAAAGTGAAGTTTTAAATCGCTTCGGATTCGTTGTTGACAAAAAAGCAAACAAAGTTCAAATTAAGAAAGCTATTGAAGCTGCTTATGGTGTAACTATTGTTTCAGTTAACACGATGAACGTAAGACCGGATAGAACTACAAAATACACTAAAAGTGGTTTAATCAGTGGAAAGACAAATGCAATTAAAAAAGCGATTGTTCAAGTACAAGAAGGAGAAACAATTGATTTTTACAACAATATCTAAGATAGAAAAATGTCAGTAAGAAAATTAAAACCTATTACCCCAGGTCAGCGATTTAGAGTTGTGAATGGTTATGACGCCATTACAACTGATAAGCCGGAACGCTCTTTGATAGCGCCGATAAAAAACTCTGGAGGTAGAAATAGTCAAGGAAAGATGACCATGCGTTATACGGGTGGTGGTCACAAGCAGAGATATCGTATTATTGATTTCAAAAGAACTAAAGACGGAATTCCGGCTACAGTGAAATCAATCGAATATGATCCAAATCGTACTGCGTTTATCGCTTTATTAGCTTATGCTGATGGAGAGAAAACATACGTTATTGCACAAAACGGATTGAAAGTTGGTCAGAAATTAGTTTCTGGTCCAGAATCTCAACCTGAAATTGGTAATACATTGCCTTTAAGCAGAATTCCTTTAGGAACTGTTATCTCTTGTATTGAGTTACGTCCAGGTCAAGGTGCGGTAATCGCTCGTTCAGCTGGTACATTTGCACAATTAATGGCAAGAGATGGAAAATATGCTACAATTAAAATGCCATCTGGTGAAACAAGATTAATCTTGTTAACTTGTTCGGCTACAATTGGAGCTGTTTCTAATTCAGACCACCAATTAGTTGTATCTGGTAAAGCAGGTAGAACAAGATGGTTAGGAAGAAGACCTAGAACAAGACCTGTTGCAATGAACCCTGTTGATCACCCAATGGGTGGTGGAGAAGGACGTTCTTCTGGTGGACATCCACGTTCAAGAAATGGAATACCAGCAAAAGGTTATAGAACTCGTTCTAAGAAAAACCCGAGTAACAAGTATATCGTAGAACGTAGAAAGAAATAATAAGATATGGCACGTTCATTAAAAAAAGGACCTTTCGTTCATTATAAGTTAGACAAGAAAGTTCAGGAAAACGTAGAAAGTGGTAAAAATAGTGTAGTAAAGACTTGGTCTAGAGCTTCTATGATTACTCCAGATTTCGTTGGACAAACTATCGCAGTTCATAACGGTCGTCAATTTGTACCAGTTTACGTAACAGAAAACATGGTAGGTCACAAATTAGGAGAGTTTTCACCAACTAGATCTTTTAGAGGTCATGCTGGAGCAAAAAATAAAGGTAAAAAATAAGAAGCAATGGGAGTTCGTAAAAGAGAAACAGCAGATGCGAGAAAAGAGGCTAATAAGTCTATTGCTTTCGCAAAATTGAATAACTGCCCTACTTCACCTAGAAAAATGCGCTTAGTAGCGGACTTGGTAAGAGGTCAGAAGGTAGAAAGAGCACTTAACATCTTAAGATTCAGTTCTAAAGAGGCTTCAAGAAAATTAGAGAAACTATTATTATCTGCAATCAACAACTGGGAGCAAAAAAATAGTGAAGGTAATTTAGAAGAAGCTGGATTATTTGTTAAAGAGATCAGGGTAGATGGTGGAATGATGTTGAAAAGACTTCGTCCAGCTCCACAAGGTCGTGCACACAGAATAAGAAAACGTTCTAATCACGTAACAATCGTGCTTGGAGCTATCAATAACACACAAAGCAATTCTTAAGCAGCATGGGACAAAAGACAAATCCAATTGGAAATAGACTTGGTATCATCAGAGGGTGGGACTCAAACTGGTATGGTGGAAATGATTACGGTGATAAACTTGCCGAAGATCATAAAATCAGAAAGTATATCCACGCTCGTTTATCAAAAGCTAGTGTATCAAAAGTAATCATCGAGAGAACTTTGAAACTTGTAACCGTTACTATCACTACTGCCAGACCTGGTATCATTATCGGAAAAGGCGGACAAGAGGTAGACAAGTTAAAAGAAGAACTTAAGAAAGTTACTGACAAAGAGGTTCAAATCAACATCTTTGAAATCAAAAGACCTGAATTAGATGCTTATCTTGTGGCGACAAGCATCGCTCGTCAAATCGAAAGCCGTATTTCTTACAGACGTGCAATCAAAATGGCTATTGCTGCTTCTATGCGTATGAACGCTGAAGGTATCAAAGTTTTGATTTCTGGTCGTTTGAATGGTGCTGAGATGGCACGTTCAGAAGGTTTCAAAGAAGGTAGAATTCCTCTATCAACTTTCAGAGCTGACATTGATTATGCTTTGGCTGAAGCTCACACTACTTACGGTAGAATGGGTATCAAAGTATGGATCATGAAAGGTGAAGTTTATGGAAAGAGAGATCTTTCTCCGCTTGCAGGAATGGATAAAAAACAATCTGGAACTGGTGGTGGTAAAGGTGGAGATTCTCCGAGAGGAGACAGAAAACCTTTTAATAAAGGTGGTAAACCAGACGCTCGTAAAAGAAAGTAAATTTTTAAACTAAAGAAAAATGTTACAGCCTAAAAGAACAAAATACCGTAAGGTACAGAAGGGTAAAATGAAAGGTAACTCTCAAAGAGGGCATGAACTTTCTAATGGAATGTTTGGTATTAAATCTGTACATGAAGATGGAATGTTCTTAACTTCTCGTCAAATCGAAGCTGCGCGTATTGCTGCAACTCGTTTCATGAAGAGAGAAGGACAATTATGGATCAAAATATTTCCAGACAAACCAATTACTAAGAAGCCTCTTGAGGTACGTATGGGTAAAGGTAAAGGTGCCGTTGAATATTGGGCTGCCGTTGTTAAACCCGGAAGAATTATGTTTGAAGTTGGAGGAGTTCCTTTATCAGTTGCAAAAGAGGCTTTACGTCTTGCAGCTCAAAAGCTTCCAGTAAAAACTAAATTCGTCGTTGCTAGAGATTTCGAAGCATAATTAAATTTATATTATGAAACAATCAGAAATAAAAGATCTTTCTGCAGCGGAGTTGCAAGAAAAACTTAGTCAAACTAAGAAAATATATGCTGACCTAAAAATGGCTCACGCTATTTCTCCAATTGAGAACCCACTTCAAATTAGAAGTGTAAGAAGAACAGTTGCAAGATTGGCTACAGAGTTAACTAAAAGAGAGTTACAATAATTGTATTCTGCTGAAAGATGGAAGAAAAAAGAAATTTAAGAAAAGAAAGAATAGGTGTTGTTACTTCAAATAAAATGGATAAGTCTATTGTTATTGCTGAAGTAAGAAAAGTAAAACACCCATTATACGGTAAGTTCGTGTTGAAAACAAAGAAATACGTTGCACACGACGAAACAAACGACTGTAACATTGGAGATACTGTAAGAATTAGCGAAACGCGTCCTTTAAGTAAAACAAAATGTTGGAGATTAGTTGAAATCTTAGAAAGAGCTAAATAATTATGGTACAACAGGAATCAAGACTAAAAGTAGCAGATAACACGGGAGCAAAAGAAGTTTTAACTATCCGTGTTTTAGGAGGTACCAAAAGAAGGTATGCCTCTGTTGGTGACAAGATTGTAGTATCTATTAAAGATGCAACTCCTAACGGTAACGTTAAAAAAGGAGCTGTTTCAACTGCAGTTGTTGTACGTACCAAAAAAGAAGTGAGAAGAGCTGATGGTTCTTATATCCGTTTCGATGATAATGCATGTGTTCTTTTGAACGCTGCAGGGGAAATGAGAGGAACTCGTGTTTTTGGTCCGGTAGCAAGAGAACTTCGTGAAAAACAATTCATGAAAATTGTATCATTAGCACCAGAAGTGCTTTAATTCGTTTTAAGATGATAAAGCTAAAAATAAAATCAGGAGATATCGTAAGAGTTATTGCTGGAGACCATAAAGGTGCTGAAGGTAAAGTTTTACGTGTTTACCGTGAGAAAAATAAAGCGATAG
Organism: Flavobacterium sp. LM4; assembly: GCF_002017935.1. Classification (NCBI taxonomy): domain Bacteria; kingdom Pseudomonadati; phylum Bacteroidota; class Flavobacteriia; order Flavobacteriales; family Flavobacteriaceae; genus Flavobacterium; species Flavobacterium sp. LM4. Next base: position 251,000 of record NZ_MUFW01000001.1, read on the forward strand.
TTGAAGGTGTAAACATGGTTTCGAAACATACAAAACCAAGTGCTAAAAACCCTCAAGGTGGTATCGTTAAGAAAGAAGCTTCTATACAAATATCTAACATTTCACTAATTGATCCTAAAACTAAGGAAACAACTAGAGTTGGTATTAGAGTAGAAGGAGATAAGAAAGTAAGATTTTCAAAAAAATCTAATCAAGTACTATAGTAATGGCATATACACCTAGACTAAAAGAAGAATATAAGAGTAGAGTAATCTCTGCTCTTAAAGAGGAATTCGGATATACAAACGTGATGCAAGTTCCAAAACTTGAAAAAATCGTTTTGAGCCGTGGAGTTGGTGCAGCTGTATCTGATAAAAAACTTATTGACTATGCAGTTGATGAGTTGACAAAGATCACTGGACAAAAAGCAGTATCTACAATTTCAAAGAAAGACGTTGCGTCATTCAAATTGAGAAAAGGGATGCCTATTGGAGCAAAAGTTACTTTACGTGGTGAAAGAATGTATGAGTTTTTAGATAGACTTATTACTTCTGCTTTACCACGCGTTAGAGATTTTAGTGGTATCAAAGCTACAGGATTTGACGGAAGAGGCAATTACAATCTTGGAGTTTTAGAGCAAATCATTTTCCCAGAAATTGATATTGACAAAGTAAACAAAATTTCAGGAATGGATATTACTTTTGTTACTACTGCAAAAACAGACAAAGAGGCAAAGTCATTATTGGCTGAATTAGGATTACCTTTTAAAAAGAATTAAGACATGGCTAAAGAATCAATGAAAGCCCGTGAGGTGAAAAGAGAAAAAACGGTAGCTAAGTACGCTGAAAAAAGAAAAGCTTTATTGGAAGCTGGAGATTATGAAGGCTTACAAAAATTACCTAAAAATGCTTCACCAGTTCGTTTGCATAATCGTTGTAAATTAACAGGCAGACCAAGAGGTTATATCCGTCAATTCGGTATTTCACGTGTAACTTTCCGTGAAATGGCTAATAATGGATTAATTCCAGGTGTAAAAAAAGCATCTTGGTAATCTCATAATTAGTTTGTACTTTTGCAAACCAAAAAAATAATTTTAATTGATTATAGGTTCGGGAGATGAGTATCTCCCGAAAACCATAATCGCAATCAAATACATATGTATACAGATCCTATTGCAGATTATTTGACTAGAGTTCGTAACGCTGTGGCTGCAAACCACAAAGTTGTAGAAATTCCAGCTTCTAATCTAAAAAAAGAAATAACTAAGATCTTATTTGATCAAGGTTATATCTTAAGTTACAAATTTGAGGACAACACTGTTCAGGGTTCAATCAAAATTGCTTTAAAGTATGATAAAGATACTAAAGAGCCTGTAATTAAAGATATCCAAAGAATTAGTAAACCTGGTTTACGTAAATACGCAGGTGCTGCCAAATTACCAAGAATCCTTAACGGATTAGGGATTGCTATTGTTTCTACATCAAAAGGTTTGATGACAGGAAAACAAGCTAAGCAATTAAATGTAGGTGGTGAAGTAATTTGTTACGTATACTAATTTTAAAGACTAAATAAGATGTCAAGAATAGGTAAAAGCCCAATTGTAATCCCTGCTGGAGTAACTGTAGAAGTTAAAGACGGTATTATTACAGTAAAAGGAAAAAAAGGTCAACTAACTCAGGAGTTTTCGGACGTAACTGTAACAGTTGAAGGCGATCATGCTTTAGTAGAAAGATCGTCTGATCATAAAGACCAAAGAGCAAAACATGGATTATACAGATCTTTAATCAGTAATATGATTGTTGGTGTATCTGAAGGTTTTACAAAAGAACTTGAATTAGTTGGAGTTGGTTACAGAGCTTCAAACCAAGGTCAAAAATTAGATTTAGCTCTTGGATATTCTCACAATATTGTTTTAGAAGTTGCTCCGGAAGTAGTGGTAGAAACAATATCTGAAAAAGGTAAAAACCCTATTGTAAAATTAACATCATTTGATAAACAACTTTTAGGTCAGGTTGCTGCGAAAATTAGAGGTTTCCGTAAGCCTGAGCCATACAAAGGAAAAGGTGTTAAATTTGTAGGTGAAGTATTAAGAAGAAAAGCAGGTAAATCAGCTTAAAAAATAAGATTATGTCATTAACAAAATCTGATAGAAGACAGAGAATTAGATTCAGAATTAGAAAATCGATTAGTGGTACTGCTGCTAACCCAAGATTATCTGTATTTAGAAGTAACAAAGAAATTTACGCTCAACTTATTGATGATGTGAATGGAGTTACTATTTTAGCTGCATCTTCAAGAGAAAAAGAAATAGGAAAAGGTACTAACGTTGAAGTAGCTGCTGCAGTTGGAAAACTAGTTGCTGAAAAAGCGTTAAAAGCCGGGATTGATACCATCACTTTTGATAGAGGTGGATATTTATATCACGGTCGTATTAAATCATTAGCAGAAGGCGCAAGAGCGGCTGGACTTAAATTCTAATATATTATGTCTAAATACAAAAATGTAGAATTGGTAAAACCAAGTGGTCTTGAACTTAAAGATCGTCTGGTAAGTGTTAATCGTGTTACTAAAGTTACAAAAGGAGGTAGAGCTTTCGGTTTTTCTGCTATTGTAGTTGTAGGTGATGAAAACGGAGTAGTTGGTCATGGATTAGGAAAATCTAAAGACGTTTCTGAAGCAATTGCAAAAGCAGTAGAAGATGCTAAGAAAAATTTAGTAAAAATTCCTTTGAACGGTCAATCTGTTCCTCACGAACAAAAAGGTAAATTTGGAGGTGCACGTGTATTTTTAATTCCTGCTTCTCATGGTACAGGAGTTATTGCTGGTGGAGCTGTTCGTTCAGTTCTTGAATCAGTAGGTATTCACGATGTATTGTCTAAATCTCAAGGATCATCAAATCCTCATAACGTGGTTAAAGCAACTTTTGATGCTTTATTGCAAATGAGAAGCGCTTATACTGTTGCAAAACAAAGAGGTGTTTCTTTAGAAAAAGTTTTTAAAGGTTAATTCAAGGAAATTATGGCTAAATTATTAGTAAAACAAGTACGAAGCAAAATCAACTGTCCTCTTTCTCAAAAGAGAGGTTTAGAAGCTTTGGGTCTAAGTAAAATGGGACAAGTTGTAGAGCATGATTCAAACCCTGCTATCCTTGGGATGATAAACAAAGTTAAACACTTAGTTTCTGTTGAAGAAGCTAAATAACAAATACTGTTATGAATTTAAGTAACTTACAACCAGCTGAAGGGTCAACACACAATCAAAATAAAAGATTAGGTAGAGGAGAAGGTTCTGGAAAAGGTGGTACTTCTGCAAGAGGACACAAAGGAGCAAAATCTCGTTCTGGTTATTCTAAAAAGATTGGTTTTGAAGGAGGGCAAATGCCACTTCAAAGACGTGTGCCTAAGTTTGGTTTCACAAACATTAATCGTAAAGAATACGAAGGTGTTAATTTAGATACGCTTCAATTGTTAGTAGACAATGGTGTGATCACTGATTCTGTTTCTATGACAGATTTCGTAGCAAACCGTCTGGCTACCAAAAATGAAATCGTTAAGATTTTAGGTAGAGGAGAATTGAAAGCAAAATTAAAAGTAACTGCTCACAAATTTACTGCTACTGCGAAAGCTGCTATTGAAGCTGCTGGAGGAGAGGCTGTAACAATATAATTTTTCTATTGTATGAAGAAATTTATTGAATCAATAAGTAATGTTTGGAAAATCGAAGAACTGAAAAACAGAATCCTGATTACATTAGGTCTACTTTTAGTATATCGTTTTGGAGCACACGTTACGCTTCCTGGAATTGATGCAACTCAATTAACTGGTTTAGCGGGACAAACAAAAAATGGTTTAGGATCTATCTTAGACATGTTCACCGGAGGTGCTTTCTCTAAAGCTTCAGTTTTTGCTTTAGGGATTATGCCCTACATTTCTGCTTCTATTGTTGTTCAGTTAATGGGAATCGCAATTCCATATTTGCAAAAACTTCAAAATGATGGAGAAAGCGGTAGAAAAAAGATTAATCAAATTACCCGTTGGTTAACTATTGCTATTACATTGGTTCAAGGTCCTACTTATATTTATAATTTATACAGAACATTACCAGGTAATGCATTTTTGCTTGGTTTTAACTCTCCTGAGTTTTTATTTTCTTCTGTTATTATCTTAGTTACTGGTACTATTTTTGCTATGTGGCTTGGAGAAAAAATTACTGATAAAGGTATTGGAAACGGAATTTCATTATTAATTATGGTTGGTATATTAGCGCGTTTACCACAAGCTTTTATACAAGAGTTTACAACCAGGGTTACGAATAACAACGGAGGTCCAATGTTATTGGTTATTGAAATTATTGTATGGTTGTTAGTTATCATTTCTTGTGTATTGCTTACAATGGCGGTACGCAGAATTCCTGTACAATACGCTCGTCGTACAACTACAGGAGATTACGAACAAGATTTAGCAGGTGGTAATAGACAATGGATTCCTCTTAAGCTTAATGCTTCCGGAGTAATGCCAATTATTTTTGCTCAGGCAATTATGTTTATTCCTGCTGCTGTAGCTGGATTGTCTAAATCAGATACATCACAATCTATTGTTGGGGCATTTAGTAATATGTTTGGGTTTTGGTATAATTTTGTTTTTGCAACTTTAATTATTGTATTCACATTCTTCTATACTGCAATCACAGTACCTACTAACAAAATGGCCGATGATTTAAAAAGAAGTGGCGGTTTTATTCCGGGTGTCAGACCTGGCGCAGAAACTTCAGACTTTCTTGATAAAGTGATGTCTTTAATAACTTTCCCTGGATCTTTATTCCTTGCTTTGATTGCTGTGTTCCCAGCTATTGTTGTAAGTATTATGGATGTACAACAATCTTGGGCAATGTTTTTTGGAGGTACCTCTTTAATAATTATGGTTGGAGTTGCGATAGATACTATTCAGCAAATCAATTCATACTTGTTAAACAAACATTATGATGGTTTAATGAAGACTGGTAAAAATAGAAAAGCAGTAGCTTAATATATTTATGGCAAAACAATCAGCAATAGAGCAAGACGGATCAATCATTGAAGCATTATCAAATGCAATGTTCCGTGTAGAGTTAGAAAATGGACATATTGTAATTGCTCATATTTCTGGGAAAATGCGAATGCATTATATCAAATTATTACCTGGTGATAAAGTGAAGCTAGAAATGAGCCCTTATGATTTGTCAAAAGCAAGAATTACTTATCGATATTAAAGGATATTCACTATGAAAGTTAGAGCATCAGTAAAAAAGAGAAGTGCCGAGTGCATTATCGTGCGTAGAAAAGGGAGATTGTACGTTATAAACAAAAAAAATCCTAGATTTAAACAAAGACAAGGATAATTATGGCAAGAATAGCAGGGGTAGATATCCCAAAAAACAAAAGAGGTGTTATAGCACTTACCTATATCTTTGGATTAGGAAGAAGTAGAGCTATTGAGATTTTAGAAAAAGCTCAAGTTAGCCAAGATAAAAAAGTTCAAGATTGGAATGATGACGAGATCGGAGCAATTCGTGACGCAGTAGGATTTTACAAAATTGAAGGTGAATTACGTTCTGAAGTTTCTTTGAACATCAAACGTTTAATGGATATTGGATGTTACAGAGGTATCCGTCACAGATCTGGTCTTCCGTTAAGAGGGCAAAGAACTAAAAACAACTCTAGAACAAGAAAAGGTAAAAGAAAAACTGTTGCTAACAAGAAAAAAGCAACTAAATAATAAGTAATATGGCTAAAGCAACTGCAAAAAAACGTAAAGTTATCGTTGAATCAACGGGTGAAGCTCATATTTCTGCCACTTTCAACAACATCATTATTTCTTTGACAAACAAGAAAGGTGAAGTTATTTCTTGGTCTTCAGCTGGTAAAATGGGTTTCAGAGGTTCTAAAAAGAATACTCCATATGCTGCTCAAATGGCTGCAGAAGATTGTAGTAAAGTAGCTCTTGAGGCAGGACTTAAAAAAGTTAAGGTTTATGTAAAAGGACCAGGAAACGGACGTGAGTCTGCTATCCGTTCTATTCATAACGGTGGAATAGAAGTTACAGAGATTATCGATGTTACTCCAATGCCTCACAACGGTTGTCGTCCTCCAAAGAGACGTAGAGTATAATAATATATTTAAGTATAACAAGGTAGAATAAACGATTATCGAAGGATTTGACCTGAATTCATAATCTCTACCTTAAATTTAATTTTTAGAAATGGCAAGATATACTGGTCCAAAAACTAGAATTGCTCGTAAATTTGGCGAAGCAATCTTCGGAGATGATAAATCTTTCGAAAAAAGAAATTACCCACCTGGACAACACGGGATGGCTAAAAAAAGAGGTAAAAAATCTGAGTATGCTGTTCAGTTGATGGAAAAGCAAAAAGCTAAATATTCTTACGGAATTTTAGAAAAACAATTCAGAGGTTTATTCAAAAAGGCATCAGCTACTAAAGGTGTTACTGGTGAGGTTCTTTTACAATTATGTGAAGCAAGATTAGATAATGTTGTTTTTAGAATGGGAGTTGCTCCATCTCGTAGAGGTGCTAGACAATTAGTTTCTCACAGACACATTACTGTAAATGGAGAGGTTGTAAACATTCCTTCTTACCACCTTAAGCCTGGTGATAAAGTTGCAGTTCGTGAAAAATCTAAATCTTTAGAAGCTATCGAACGTTCTTTGTCAAATTCAAGTCATGTTTATGAATGGATTACATGGAATAATGATCTTAAAGAGGGAACTTTCGTTTCTGTTCCTGCTAGACTTCAAATTCCAGAAAACATTAAAGAACAATTAATCGTAGAGTTGTACAACAAATAATAATTGACTTAGTCGAAATTTATGGCAATATTTAATTTTCAAAAGCCCGATAAAGTTATCATGATCGATTCAACCGATTTTGAAGGTAAATTTGAATTTAGACCTTTAGAACCTGGTTACGGATTGACAGTTGGTAATGCACTTAGAAGAGTTTTGCTTTCAGCATTAGAAGGTTATGCAATTACATCTGTTCGTATCGAGGGTGTAGATCATGAGTTTTCTACTATTTCAGGTGTTGTTGAAGATGTTACCGAAATTATCCTTAATCTAAAACAAGTACGTTTCAAACGTCAAATTGAAGACATCGATAATGAAGCAGTTACTATTTCTGTTTCTGGTAAAGATCAATTAACAGCAGGTGATTTTCAAAAATTTATCTCAGGTTTTCAAGTTCTGAACCCGGATCTTGTTATCTGTAATTTAGATTCTAAAATCAAATTGAATTTCGATTTAACAATCGAAAAAGGTAGAGGATACGTACCTGCTGAGGAGAACAAAAAACAGAATGCTGCAATTGGAACTATTTTTACAGATTCTATTTTTACTCCGGTAAAAAATGTAAAATATGCAATTGAAAACTTCCGTGTTGAGCAAAAAACAGATTACGAAAAATTAGTTTTTGAAATTAAAACTGATGGCTCTATTAATCCAAAAGATGCTCTTACTGAAGCTGCTAAAGTTTTAATTCACCACTTCATGTTGTTCTCTGACGAAAGAATTACACTCGAGGCTGACGAAATTGCACAAACAGAATCGTATGATGAAGAGTCATTGCATATGAGACAATTGCTTAAAACTAAGCTTGTTGATATGGATTTATCTGTGAGAGCATTAAATTGCTTGAAAGCGGCTGAAGTTGATACACTTGGTGATTTAGTATCGTTCAATAAAAATGACCTAATGAAATTCCGTAATTTTGGTAAAAAATCTTTAACTGAACTTGATGAACTTGTTGCGGTTAAAAATTTAACTTTCGGGATGGACTTAGCTAAATACAAATTAGATAAAGAATAATTCAATCCCGCTTGCGGGATTAAATTTAAAATAGCAATGAGACACGGAAAAAAATTCAATCACTTAAGCAGACAGACTGGACATAGAAAAGCTATGTTGGCTAATATGGCTTGTTCTCTTATTGAGCACAAACGTATTAACACTACTGTTGCTAAGGCTAAAGCGCTTAAACAATTTGTTGAGCCTTTAATCACAAAATCAAAAGAAGATACGACTCACAACCGTCGTATTGTTTTTGCTTACTTACGTAGCAAATATGCTGTAACTGACTTGTTCAGAGACGTAGCTGCTAAAGTTGGTGACCGTCCAGGAGGATACACTCGTATCATCAAAGTTGGAAATCGTTTGGGAGATAATGCTGATATGGCAATGATCGAACTTGTAGATTTCAATGAGCTTTACAATGGAGGAAAAAAAGAAGTTAAAAAAGCAAAAAGCCGTCGTGGTGGTAAAGCAAAAAAAGCTGAGGAGACAACTACAGAAGCTCCTGCTGCTGAATCAGAAACGACTACTGAAGCTTCTGAATAATTATGAAAGTAATGATTCTATAGAAATAAAGGATAAGCTAATTTTTAGTTTATCCTTTTTTTTTGATTTTTTTATAAAGAAAGTATAATTTAACTTATTTAAGAGATTAGGTTTTATTTTTATTAATGAAATTTTTAAAAAATCTTGGAGACACTCTTTTAAAAAAGTAAATTTGCAAAATATCTAATTACAAATAAACAAGCTACAGCTTGTTTTAGAATACGATAAAACAATACAAATTAAAGAATGAAATACACGACACGACAGAGCGCCATTTTATTACTAAGTGATGGGACTATTTTTCATGGGAAATCTATCGGTATTAGCGGTAAAACTTTTGGTGAAGTTTGTTTTAATACAGGAATGACCGGGTATCAGGAGATTTTTACAGATCCTTCATACTTTGGGCAAATATTGGTAGCTACAAATGCGCATATTGGAAATTATGGTGTTAATGATTTGGAAATTGAATCGGATAGCGTTAAAATTGCTGGTTTAGTTTGTAAAAACTTTAGCTTTAATTATTCAAGAGAAGATGCTTCGGGAAGTTTAGAAGATTATTTTACAAAACAAAATTTAATCTGTATTTCTGATGTTGATACAAGAGCTCTTGTAAGTTATATCCGTGATAATGGAGTAATGAATGCTGTTATTTGTACAGACGGAACTTCGATTGATGAATTGAAAAAAGAATTGGTTAATGTACCAAACATGGAAGGTTTAGAATTAGCGTCAAAAGTTTCAACTAAAGAACCTTATTTTTTTGGTGATGAAAATGCTACTTATAAAATATCTGCTTTAGATCTTGGAATTAAAAAGAATATTTTGAGAAATCTTGCAAAAAGAGATTGCTATATCAAAGTTTTTCCTTATAATTCAACATATGTAGATTTGACTGCCTTCAGCCCTGACGGTTACTTTTTGTCAAATGGGCCTGGAGATCCCGACCCTCTATTTAGTGCTATACAAGTTGCTAAAGAAATTATAGCAGATGATAAACCATTATTTGGAATCTGTTTGGGTCATCAGGTTATAGCTTTGGCTAACGGAGTTAAAACTTATAAAATGTTTGGAGGTCATCGTGGAATTAATCATCCTGTAAAAAATATTATTACTGGAAAAGGTGAAATAACTTCTCAAAATCATGGATTTGCTGTAAAAAGAGAGGCTTTGGAAGGTCATCCAGAATTAGAGATTACACACGTGCATCTTAATGATGATACAGTTGCGGGAATGCGTATGAAAAATAAAAATTGTTTTTCAGTGCAGTATCATCCTGAAGCTAGTCCGGGGCCGCATGATTCGTCTTATTTGTTTGATCAATTTGTTGATAACATAAAATCTGCAAAGGTCTAAAACGATGTAGTTAATAAATAAAGATGTTTAATGATAAAAATGCGTTTTTAGTATTAAATATTTTTATACTTTCGAAAAAAAAATTATATTTTATTAATAAAAAACAAAAATAATGAGTATTATAATTAAAGTTCACGCAAGACAAATTCTTGATTCCAGAGGGAATCCTACTATTGAAGTTGATGTAGTAACTGAAAATGGTGTATTAGGTAGAGCGGCTGTTCCGTCTGGAGCATCAACTGGAGAGCACGAAGCTGTTGAATTACGTGATGGAGGTAAAGCTTATCTTGGAAAAGGAGTTTTGAATGCAGTGAATAATGTAAATACCGTTATTGCTGAAGAATTGGTTGGAACTTCTGTTTTTGAACAAAATACTATTGATCAATTAATGATTGATTTAGATGGAACACCAAATAAATCTAAATTAGGAGCTAATGCTATTTTAGGAGTTTCACTTGCTGCTGCAAAAGCTGCAGCTAATGAACTTGGATTACCATTATACAGATATGTTGGTGGGGTTTCTGCTAATACATTGCCTGTTCCTATGATGAATATCATCAATGGTGGTTCGCACTCTGATGCTCCTATAGCTTTTCAGGAATTTATGATTTTCCCTGTAAAAGCCACTTCTTTTACACATGCTATGCAAATGGGAACTGAAATTTTTCATAGTTTGAAAAAAGTATTACACGATAGAGGTTTAAGTACTGCTGTTGGTGACGAAGGAGGGTTTGCTCCAAACTTGGCAGGTGGTACTGAAGATGCTTTAGATACTATCAAATTAGCCGTTGAAAAAGCAGGATATACTTTTGGTGACGAAATTATGATTGCTCTTGACTGTGCTGCATCTGAGTTTTATGTAGACGGCAAATATGATTACACTAAATTTGAAGGAGAAACCGGAAAAATCAGAACTTCTGAACAGCAAGCAGATTATTTAGCTGAACTTGCTGCTAAATACCCAATTATTTCTATCGAAGATGGTATGTACGAAGATGATTGGGATGGATGGAAATATTTAACTGAAAAAATTGGACATAAAGTTCAATTAGTTGGAGATGATTTATTCGTAACTAACGTTGCTCGTTTGTCAACGGGAATTGAAAAAGGTATCGCTAACTCAATTTTAGTAAAAGTAAACCAAATTGGTACTTTGACAGAAACTATTGCTGCGGTAAATATGGCTAAAAATGCGGGTTATACTTCAGTAATGTCTCACCGTTCAGGAGAAACAGAAGATAATACAATCGCAGATTTGGCTGTAGCTTTAAATTGTGGTCAAATTAAGACAGGTTCTGCTTCTCGTTCTGATCGTATGGCAAAATATAATCAATTATTGAGAATCGAAGAAGAATTAGGAAGTACTGCTTATTTTCCTGGGTTAAACGCTTTTAAGATCAAGTAATTGTAGCGTTATATTCGTAAAATTAAACCATTCGTATAAACGAGTGGTTTTTTTTTGGGGTTTTAACAAATTCATAGCATTATTCCTTTTTTAATTAGTCTTAAATTCCTTAGATTTGATAAATTATTATTTTAAAGAATTATTTCCCATATATTATGTCAAAAATAGCTACATTAGAAGTAGATGGTAAGAAAATTGAGCTTCCGGTAATCACAGGAAGTGAAAATGAATCCGCTATCGATATTAACAAATTACGTGATTTAACTGGTATTATTACTATTGATCCTGGTTATAAAAATTCTGGTTCCTGCAAAAGTGAAATCACTTTTCTGGATGGAGAATTAGGAATTTTACGTTACAGAGGGTATTCAATCGAAGATCTTGCAGAGAAAGCAAGCTTCTTAGAGGTTTCTTATCTTTTGATTTTTGGAGAATTACCAACCGCTGCACAATTAGAGGATTTCGAAAATAATATTAAAAAGCATTCTTTGGTAAACGAAGAAATGAAAAATATTATTGACGGTTTTCCAAAAACTGCTCATCCGATGGGGGTTTTATCTGCTTTGACAAGTGCTTTAACAGCATTTAATCCTAAAGCAGTAAATGTTGATAACGAAAAAGAAATGTACGAAGCTATTTGTAAAACAATGGCTAAATTTCTCGTAATTGCTACATGGACTTACAGAAAGTCAATGGGGTATCCTTTAAACTATTATGACAATACAAAAGGATATGTAGAAAGCTTTATGCAGTTAATGTTTAAATTGCCTACAGGTCCTTACTCTGCAAATCCGATAATTGTTAATGCATTAGATAAATTATTTATTCTTCATGCAGATCACGAACAAAACTGTTCTACATCTACAGTAAGAATGGTTGGCTCTTCTCATGCTGGTTTATTTGCTTCGGTTTCTGCAGGAGTTTCTGCTCTTTGGGGACCTCTTCACGGAGGGGCAAACCAAGCAGTTCTTGAGATGCTGGAAGATATTAATAAAGATGGTGGAGATACAGATAAGTTTTTAGCGAAAGCGAAAGATAAAAATGACCCATTCAGATTAATGGGGTTTGGTCACAGAGTTTATAAAAACTTTGATCCAAGAGCTAAAATCATCAAAAAAGCGGCTAAAGAAGTTTTGGAAACTTTAGGTGTTGAAGATCCGATTTTAGATATTGCCAGAAAATTAGAAACTGCAGCTCTTGAAGACGATTACTTCAAATCAAGAAACTTGTATCCAAACGTTGATTTCTATTCTGGAATTATTTACAGAGCATTAGGTATCCCAACTGATATGTTTACTGTAATGTTTGCTATTGGTAGATTACCGGGCTGGATTGCACAATGGAAAGAAATGCGAGAAAATAAAGAACCAATTGGAAGACCAAGACAAATTTATACTGGGCATCCATTGAGAGATTTTAAGTCAAATAAATAAAATTGAAAGCTTCACTTAACTGTGAAGCTTTTTTTATATTTGCAACAAAATATAACATATATGTTGCAATTAAATATAAAGAACGAAACCTCAAGATTACGTGCTGTAGTTTTGGGTTCTGCTGTTCATAATGGGCCAACTCCTTCAATAAGGGAAGCTTATGATCCTAAATCATTGGAACATATTAAAGCAGGTACTTATCCTGTAGAAAAAGATATGGTTGCTGAAATGGATGCTTTTAATGCTGTTTTTCAAAAATACGATGTAGTGGTTTATCGTCCGGAAATGATAGAAAATTACAATCAGATTTTTGCCAGAGATATTGGTTTTGTAATTGATGATGTCTTTGTGAAATCAAATATTTTACCTGACAGAGAACGAGAACTTGATGCAATTCAATATGTTATTGATCAGATTGATCCTTTAAAAGTGCTTCGTCCGCCAGAGGAAGTTCATATTGAAGGTGGTGATGTAATGTTATGGAATGATCATATTTTTATTGGAACTTATAAAGGGAGTGATTATAAAGATTACATAACAGCAAGGACTAATATGGAAGGAGTAAACTATATTAAAAATTTGTTTCCGAATAAAATTGTCAAGGAATTTGATTTGGTTAAATCTAAAATTGAAGCCCGCGATAATGCTTTGCATTTAGATTGCTGTTTTCAGCCTGTAGGAAAAGATAAAGGGATTATTTATAAAAGAGGTTTTCGTGAAGAAGCTGATTATATGTATTTGGTAAATCTTTTTGGAAAGGAAAATTTATTTCATATCGAAAGAAACGAAATGTATAATATGTTTTCGAATGTGTTTTCGATTGATGAAAAAGTTGTAGTTTCAGAAAAAAACTTCACACGTTTAAACAATTGGTTACGTGCAAATGGTTTTATAGTCGAAGAAATTCCGTACGCTGAAATTGCAAAACAAGAAGGGTTGTTGAGATGTTCAACTTTGCCATTAATTAGAGATTAATTTTATTTTAAGATATGAAACAAACTACTCACTCGATTGTAATGATTCGTCCAGTTGCTTTCAGAATGAATGAACAGACAGCAGTAAATAATTATTATCAAAAAGTTTTAGATGGCCTTTTGCCAAGTACAGTAAATGCAAAAGCACAACAGGAGTTTGATGAATTTGTAGAAAAATTGATAGCAGTTGGAGTTGATGTTACCGTTATAGAAGATACCTTAGAGACAGATACACCAGATAGTATTTTTCCAAATAACTGGGTGTCGTTCCATGAAAATGGAGAGGTAGCATTGTATCCAATGTTTGCTGAAAATCGTCGCCAGGAACGCCGCGAAGATATTTTGGATATTTTGGAAGAAAAAGGTTTTGAGATTACTGATATCATGGATTATACATCTGCAGAAGAAGATGGTATTTTTCTCGAAGGAACGGGAAGCTTACTTTTGGACAGAGCTAACGGAAAAGCATATTGCGCCTTATCACCTCGTGCAGATGAAGAATTGTTTATCGAATTCTGCGAAGATTTTGATTATGCTCCGGTAATTTTTGAAGCTTTCCAGACTGTTGATGGTGAACGTAAATTGATTTATCATACTAATGTTATGATGTGTATTGGTGAAACTTTTGCGGTTATTTGTGCAGATTGCATTGATGATAAAAAAGAGCGCAAAATGGTCTTGGAAAACCTGAAAGCAGATAATAAAGAAATTATTTTAATTACGGAAGCACAAGTAAATAATTTCGCAGGTAATATGTTGGAGGTTCGAGGATCAAATGATATAAAGTATATCGTTATGAGCTCATCGGCTTATAACAGTTTAACAATAAAACAAATTGAACAATTACAAAAGCATGCTGAAATTTTAAGCTCGAGTCTCGATACAATTGAAGCCTGTGGCGGAGGTAGTGCCAGATGTATGATGGCAGAAGTGTTCTTGCCAAGAAGTTAAAGTTAAATTTTCAATAAAAAATTCCAAATTCCAAAAGCTGAATGCAGTGGGATTTGGAATTTTGTGTTTTGATATTCAAAGGGTTACATTAAATTTGCTTTAACAATATTAATTATAGAACTCACAATATATTGAATTCCAATTGCAATTACAATAAAACCAATAATTCTGGAAATAGCGACAATACCAGAAGCGCCTAATATACGAGCTAAATAATGAGCGCTTTTTAAGATAACAAAAATGGTAATTGCTATAGCTAAAATAGCTAAGCTGGAAATTATTATTTCGTTCACTTCATGATGTTCCTGGTAAAAAGCAATTAGTAAAGAGATAGATCCAGGGCCAGCCAGCATTGGAATTGCCAATGGGGTCAATGCAATATCATTTCTTTTTTGGGCATCGTTTTCTACTTTTTTATTAATTCCTCTTTTTTTGCTGATTTTTCCGGATAATAATGAAAAACCTGAATTTAAGATCACAAGACCACCAGCAATACGAAGTGCATCAATGCTAATTCCAAAAAAAGTTAAAACATATTGTCCAATAAAAAATGAAACAATTAAAATAATGAAAACATTAATAGCTGTCCATAATGATATTCTGGAACGCTCACTATCTGAATCATCATGAGTGAGCCCTACAAAGATAGGAACAGTACCAATTGGATTTAAAACAGAGAAAAGAGCAGCAAATAAATAAATGAATAAATCCATAATGTTTTCGAATGATAAAGTAAAAATAATCAAATTTTAAGATTTTACCCGAATATGATGTTAGGATATTGTTTTTTTTGTCTTTAATAGCTCTAAATCAAAAGACGAAGGTATTTCAGCCTTTTTTGATTACTTTTGTGGCTTATTCAGAAATAATGAAAAATAAAAAAACTTTAGTTTTAGGTGCAACAACAAAACCGGAACGTTATGCTTTTAAAGCCATAAATATGTTGACTCAAAAAGGGCATACAGTTTTAGCAATAGGACAAAAAGCAGGTGAAGTTGCAGGCGTGAAAATTTATACCAAAGCCATTCCTGTTAAAAATATAGATACAGTAACCTTATATTTAAACCCGGCTCGTCAGCGTGATTATTATAATTATATTATCGAAGCACAGCCTAAGCGGGTAGTTTTTAATCCCGGAACTGAAAATCCAGAGTTTTATCAGTTACTTGAACTTAATAATATCAAAGCAGAGGTTGCTTGTACTTTGGTTTTGTTGGCAACAAATCAATATTAGTTTTCTTGGAAGTTATTTCCTTTTATGCACTATGTCTTTTGTGTCAAATGAGGTGTAAAAGGATTTTTTAATAGGGTTAGAAATCACTTTTTAAGATAGCTTTGTGATACTAAGTATGTTTAAAATGTAAGTCCTTACAAACCATATAAATTATTATTTTTGTTTCATGGAATTTTCTTCAAAATTAATAGAAAAAGCAGTCAATGAAATGTCTCAATTACCTGGGATTGGTAAACGTACGGCGCTTAGACTGGTGCTTCACTTATTGAAACAACCTAAAGAGCAGACAGGCTTTTTATCTCAGGCACTATTAAATATGCGTGAAGATATTAAATTTTGCGAAAGCTGTCACAATATTTCAGATACAAAAGTTTGTGAAATATGTGCTAATTCATCCAGGAATCATCAGACTATTTGTGTTGTAGAAGATATCAGGGATGTGATGGCTATAGAAAATACAGCCCAATATAAAGGGATTTATCATGTTTTAGGAGGTAAGATATCTCCAATTGAAGGAGTGGGACCAAGTCAGTTGAATATAGCAACTTTAGTGGAAAAAGTAAAACTAGGCAAAGTTGTTGAAATTATTTTTGCATTAAGTTCCACCATGGAAGGAGATACCACAAATTTTTATATTTATAAACAAATTGCCGATTCTGAAATTATAATATCTACAATAGCGCGAGGGATTTCCGTGGGAGATGAATTAGAATATGCTGATGAAGTTACGCTCGGCCGAAGTATTTTGCATCGTATTCCTTTCGAAAAAACTTTCAAAAATAATTAAATAATACAAACTAAGTAAGATTTCCTGAAGATTAAAGGAATGGTTATATTTGCTTATAAAATTTTTAAAATGACAAAAAACTGTTTTTATTTATTATTAATTAGTACGTTTTTTACATCGTGTATCCCAGTAAAAGATTTGGTCTATTTACAGGATAAAGGAACCGTTGGAAATGAAACTACTGTTTCATCAATTGTATTAAAACCTTACAGATTGCAAGTCAACGATATTTTGAATATAGATATTAAAGCGATAGACCCTAAATTGGTTGCAATTTTTAAATCTACTGAAGTTGAAAATAGTATGGGTAAATCCGAGTCACAGCTATATTTTAATGGTTTTACTGTTGATGATCATGGAAATATAAGAATGCCAATTTTAGGAGAAATCAATGTAATTGGTTATACAATTGAGGAGGTACGCGTAAAGATTGAGAAAAAGTTGATGGAAGAATATTTTAAAACCGAAGCAAATATTTTTCTTACTGTGAAATTAGCAGGTTTCAGATACACAATAAACGGAGAGGTAGGAAGTACAGGTACCAAAACATTGTTTCAGGAACGCGTGAACATTATGGAGGCAATTGCCAATGCCGGAGATATTACTACTGTTGGTAATCGCAAATCAGTAACTGTAATTCGTCAAACACCTACAGGAGTACAAATGAATGATATAGATCTGACAGATGTAAATGTAATGAAATCACCATATTATTACTTACAGCCTAATGATTATGTTTATGTAAAACCGTTAAAACAAAAAACGTGGGGTACAGGTCAGACAGGAATTCAATCTGTTGGTACAATTATAACTTTGTTGTCTTTGGGGACAACGGTTTATTTATTGTTGAAAAATTAAAAAGTAATTACAAGATATGTTAGACATAAAAGATTTTTCAATTTTTGAAAATCATCCCAGTTTTGATTTTAAAGGATTTTTGCTCAAAATCGCTGGTTATTGGAAATTGTTTTTGGTGAGTTTAATTATTGCATTTACGATAGCTTATCAGGTTAATATTCGTAAGGAAAAGATTTATGCCATGCAGACCTTAATTTCGATAAAAGAAGAGAGCAACCCTTTCTTTACCTCGAATACAAGCTTGGTTTTTAATTGGGGAGGTATTTCTGATCAGGTAAGTGGTGTTTCGACTATTTTGCAATCGAGATCACATAATGAATTGGTAGTGGATAAATTGCAGTATTATATTGATTATCTCGCGAAAGGCGAATTTAATATGGTTGATGTATATGGTGCGGTTCCTTTTTATGTTAATATAGATAAAACGAAACCTCAATTAACAGGAGTATTAATTAGTATTAAATTTTTAAGCCCGAATGAATATGAAATTAGAATTCCATTTGAGAATAATTCGGTTTCATTGCTGACTTATTCAAATAATACTTATAGCAGTACTGCCGTTCAGCCTATTGAATTCTTAAAAAAGTATAAAGTTGGGGAACAAGTTGTATTGCCATTTTTGAATTGGAAACTTGAAATAACTGATAATCCTGGTTTCTATAAAGGGAAAGAATATTTTGTAAGATTTAATAATTTCGATTCTACCGTTTCACGTTATCGTGGAATTGATGTTAATTCTGAGGAAAAAGGAGGATCTATACTTACACTATCGATGCAGGGTACAAATAAAGCACGGATGGTTGAGTATTTAAATTCCACAGTCAAAATGTTAATCAAAATTCAATTAGACGGTAAAAATCAGTTTGCTACAAACACTATAGCATTTATTGATAGTACTCTTGTGTCTATGGAATCTCAGTTGAAAGAAACCGGAAATGAACTTAAATCTTTTCGAAAAGATAAAAATATATATGATATTGAAGAAGGTGGAGCTAAGTTTTCAGATAAAATTTTAAATTTTGATGTTGAAAAAGATGTGGTAGCACGAAAAATTGCGTACTACAATTCGTTAAAAGCCTATCTTAAAAACAGTGTTGATTATTCTAAATTACCAGCGCCATCCGTTGCAGGAATTGAAGATCCAAATATTGTTACGAATGTTTCTAAACTTATTGCTTTATCAACCCAAAGATCTGAAATGTCTTATGCAGTAAAAAGTGATAAGATTTTTAAAGATTTCGATAATCAAATGATGGCTGTAAAAAATGTTTTGCTTGAAAATATAGCCTCAGCCAAGTCTTCTTTGCAATATGATTTAGCTTTAGTTAATAATAAAATTGGTGAAGCAGAGAGTAAAATCAAAAAACTTCCTGAAGAACAACAAGAATTGCTGAAGATTAAAAGGAAATATGATTTAAGTGATAATATTTATAGTACATTTCTCCAGAAAAGGAATGAAGCTGATATTGTAAAAGCTTCTAATTTGTCAGATATTCATTTTATAGATCCTGCGAAAGATATTGGAGGAGGTTTAATTGGTCCGAAAACTTCTGTTAATTATGTGTTAGCTTTGTTTTTAGGGTTTTTAATTCCTCTAATTATTGTTTTCATATTTTTCTTTATTAATAATACAATTCAAAATACAGAAGATATTAGTAAACAAACACAAATTCCGTTAATAGGTGTTGTGGGTATTAATAAAGAGAACACCAATCTAGCGGTTTTTGAAAAACCAAAATCAGCATTGTCGGAAGCTTTTAGAGGTATACGTTCTTCATTACAGTTCTTATACAAAAAAAAGCAGTTAGACGGAGCAAAAACGCTAATGATTACTTCATCAATAAGTGGAGAGGGAAAGACGTTCTGTTCTATAAATATTGCGACTGTATTTGCCTTAAGCGAAAAAAAGACAGTTATAGTAGGGTTAGATTTAAGGAAACCACGTCTAGCAGATGAATTTAATCTGGTAAACCAGTATGGGGTAGTCAATTATTTGATAAAGCAAAAAACACTTCCAGAAATAATAAATGAAACTCAGATTCCGTATCTTGATGTTATTTTATCAGGTCCAATTCCTCCAAATCCTTCAGAATTAATTATAAGTGAAGTGATGGGTGAATTGATTGAGGAGCTTAAGAAAACATACGATTATATTATATTGGATACGCCTCCGGTTGGACTTGTTTCGGATGCTTTAGAACTAGTGCAATTTAGTGATGTTACTTTGTATGTGGTGAGACAGAATTATTCAAAAAAGGAAATGATTACATTGTTAAATAATCGTGTCAAACGGGGAGAGCTGAATAATGTTAGTATAGTTTTAAATGGTTTTGAAAATAAAGCTAAATACGGGTCAGCATATGGTTATGGTTATTATGGAGGTTATGGAACGTATTCAAACGGTTATCATGAGGAAGAGGAGAAAGCAGGTTTTTTTAAAAGTGCTTTTAAAAAATTTAAAAAATAATAATTTGAAATAGATGGGAGCAGTTATTCAAAACACTATTTTAATAACAGGAGGAGCTGGTTTTATTGGTTCTAATTTATGTGAGTATTTTTTAAATTCAGGACACAAAGTAATTTGTTTAGACAATTTTTCAACCGGACATTATCATAATTTGGAAGAGTTTATTGTAAATCCGAATTTTAAATTAATTGAAGGAGATATTCGAAATATATCTGATTGTAATTTAGCTGTTACAGAAGTAGATTATGTGTTGCATCAGGCTGCCTTAGGCTCTGTTCCAAGATCAATAAATGATCCAATTACTACAAATGATGTAAATGTTACGGGTTTTTTAAATATGTTGGTAGCTGCTCGTGATGCAAAAGTAAAGCGATTTATTTATGCTGCAAGTTCTTCAACCTATGGCGATTCTGAAGGATTGCCTAAAGTAGAAGAAGTAATTGGTAAACCTTTGTCTCCTTATGCAATAACTAAATATGTCAATGAATTGTACGCTGAAATTTTTAGCAAACAATATGGGCTTGAAACTATAGGTTTGCGCTATTTTAATGTGTTTGGAAGAAGACAGGATCCAAAAGGTGCTTATGCAGCTGTGATTCCAAAATTTGTCATGCAATTAATGAATTACGAAAGTCCGGTAATTAATGGAGATGGAAATTATTCAAGAGATTTTACTTATATTGATAATGTAATACAAATGAATGCTCTCGCAATTTCATCTAATAACTCTGAAGCAATCAATAATATTTATAATACCGCGTTTGGAGATAGGAATACCTTAAATGATTTAGTTGAATATTTAAAAAAATATTTAGCCGTATATGATTCAAAAATAGCAACTGTGCCAATTATCTATGGTGAGACAAGAGCGGGAGATATCCCCCATTCATTAGCAAGTGTAGATAAGGCTAAAAAATTATTAGGATATAATCCCAAATATTCCTTGGAAGAGGGGCTAAAAGAAGCACTGAGCTGGTATTGGAACAATTTAAAATAAAAGGAAACATAATATATAAGAAGTATAATATATAAAATATGAAAATCACAAAAATTTGTTGCATTGGTGCAGGTTATGTAGGAGGTCCAACTATGGCAGTAATTGCACAAAAATGTCCACATATTCAAGTAACTGTTGTCGATTTGAATGAACAAAGAATTAAAGATTGGAATGATCCAAATACGGATAATATTCCAATTTATGAGCCGGGTCTTTCTGAAATTGTGGCAGAAGCAAGAGGGAGAAATCTTTTCTTCTCAACCAATGTAGAAGAAGCTATTGATGAAGCTCAGGTTATTTTTATATCTGTAAATACACCTACTAAGACTTATGGTAAGGGTAAAGGAATGGCAGCAGATTTGAAATTCATAGAATTATGTGCCAGACAAATAGCAAAAGTTTCAAAAAACAATAAAATAGTTGTTGAAAAATCAACTTTGCCTGTTCGTACTGCTGAAGCAATAAAAAGTATTCTGGATAATACCGGAAATGGTGTTCAGTTTCAAATTCTTTCTAATCCGGAGTTTTTAGCAGAAGGAACTGCTGTTACAGATTTACTAAATCCTGATAGAATTCTTATTGGAGGAGATTCAACTCCGGAAGGAGAATCTGCAATTAATGCTTTAGTTGATGTTTATGCTAATTGGGTTAGTAAAGATAAAATCTTAACAACAAATGTTTGGTCGTCTGAATTGTCTAAACTTACTGCAAATGCTTTTTTAGCTCAACGTATTTCATCAATAAATGCAATGTCTGAGTTGTGTGAGAAAACTGGTGCAGACGTAAGTGAAGTAGCACGTGCTATTGGAATGGACAGTCGTATTGGTTCTAAGTTTTTGAAGGCATCTGTTGGATTTGGAGGTTCTTGTTTTCAAAAAGATATATTGAATTTAGTTTATATAGCAAAATCTTACGGATTAAATGAAGTTGCGGATTACTGGGAGCAAGTAATAATCATGAACGATTATCAAAAGAGAAGATTTTCAAATAAAATCGTTCAGACTTTATACAACACAGTGGCCGATAAAAAAATAACTTTCTTAGGTTGGGCGTTTAAAAAAGATACAAACGATACACGCGAATCTGCAGCAATATATGTAGCAGACGATTTGATTAACGAACAGGCTAAGATTTCGGTTTATGATCCAAAAGTTTCAAGAAATAAGATTTTAGGTGATTTAGATTATTTAGAAACAAGAAAATCTTCCGCGAATGCAGATGCTGTATTAACATTTGAAGATTCTTATGAAGCCTGTAAAGGAGCTCATGCCATAGCAATACTTACGGAATGGGATGAATTTACACAATACGATTGGCAAAAAATATATGATTCTATGCAAAAACCTGCTTTTGTTTTTGATGGAAGAAATATACTAAATGCAAAAGATTTAAAATCAATTGGCTTTATTTATAATGGAATAGGTTCTTAAAAATAAATTACATGAATTGGTATGTTGTTTATACAAAACCTAAATGGGAAAAAAAAGTAGCTGAAAAGTTAAATGAAATAGGAATTGAATGCTACTGTCCTTTAATTACTCAGATAAAACAATGGTCTGACAGAAAGAAAAAAGTTGAAGTTCCTCTTTTTAATTCTTACGTTTTTGTTCAATTGTCTGATGCAGACAGAAATTTGGTATTTCAGGTGGCAGGTGTGATCCGTTATTTGTTTTGGTTAGGAAAAGCAGCAATTGTTCGAAATGAAGAAATTACAACGATAAAAAAATGTCTTTCAGATACAAGTATTTCTGATGTTTCAGTTGTATCTTATAAAAAGGGAGATAAAATAAAATTGGAAGCTGGAGTTTTCAGTAGTCAGAATGCAGTTATTCAGGAAGTGACAAATACTCATTATATTCTTGTTTTAGAATCTTTAGGTTGTATTTTGAAAATGAAATATAAAAAAGATGTTGACTGAATATACTGAAGAATGAAACAAAGCTTGAAAAAAGCAAAAAATCACTAAACTTAGTGATTTTTTGCTTTTTTTTTGAAAGTTTTTTCTTTTGTTGGTGACTTTGAGGCTATTAAAATTATTTATTTAATAGGATAATCATAAGATTTTTTAAGGGTTGATAAAATTGACTTATTGTACTATATTTGCTGAAATTGAATTTTTCGATATTCAGGTCATTAGTGTGACTGTGAATCGCGAAGCCGTACAATGTCATAAACGAAATTAAGGAAAAAGATGAATAATAACGTAAAAATTGCCGTTATTGGATTAGGTTATGTAGGGTTGCCTTTAGCTCGTTTATTTGCTACAAAATATCCTGTAGTAGGTTTTGATATTAATGAATCAAGAATTACAAGTTTAAGGCAAGGTACTGATTCAACATTAGAGGTTGAAGATGCTATTTTGCAAAGTGTATTAGTTGATAGTACAAACAAAACAAAAGGACTTTATTGCACTGACAATATAAATAATATTGCAGATTGTAATTATTTTATAATAACCGTTCCTACTCCTGTAGACAGAAATAATCGACCTGATTTAACTCCTTTATATAAAGCAAGTGAAACTGTAGGTAAAATGTTAAAACAAGGAGATATTGTAATTTATGAATCAACTGTATATCCTGGAGTTACTGAGGAGCAATGTGTACCGGTTTTAGAAAAAATATCCGGATTAAAATTTAATGTAGACTTTTTTGCAGGATATTCACCAGAAAGAATTAATCCCGGTGATAAAGAGCATACGGTAGAGAAAATTCTCAAGATTACCTCCGGTTCTAATCCTGAAACAGGTTTAAAAGTTGATGAGCTTTATAAATCAGTTATTACCGCGGGAACTTATCTTGCACCAACAATAAAAGTTGCTGAAGCAGCCAAAGTAATTGAAAATTCACAACGGGATATTAATATTGCTTTTGTAAATGAACTAGCAAAAATATTCAACTTAATGAATATTGATACACAAGAAGTATTAGCCGCTGCGGCTACGAAATGGAATTTCCTTCCTTTTAAACCAGGTTTAGTAGGAGGACATTGTATAGGCGTAGATCCTTATTATTTAGCACAAAGAGCCCAAGAATTTGGTTATCATCCTGAAATAATTTTAGCTGGGCGGCGTTTGAATGATAGTATGGGCGAATACATAGCATCTCAGGTTGTGAAATTAATGATAAAAAAAGGTATTTCAGTAAATAATGCTGAGCTTTTAATGCTTGGAATTACTTTTAAAGAAAATTGTCCAGATGTTCGGAATACTAAAATTGTAGATGTGGTAAGGGCATTAAAAGAATATGGAATTTCGGTTACAATATATGACCCAATAGCAAATATTGAAGAAGTTAAAAAAGAATACGGATTAACAACAATAAATATTTTTCCGAAAGAAAAATTTGACGCAATAGTTTTAGGAGTTGCACATTCTGAATTTTTAGACTTAGATTACTTTGAGATTCAAAAAACAAATAGTTTGATATATGATGTAAAAGGAGTTTTAGGAACTATAGCTGATAATAGACTATAGCCTAAAACTTTTTTATTTAAAATAAAAAATATGAGTAATTCAATTGTACATGTAATTCTTACAGGAGGAGTTGGTAGTAGACTATGGCCGCTTTCACGTAAAAGCCAGCCTAAACAATATCTTGAGATATTTGATGGGAAATCATTATTTGAAATGACAGTTAATCGCAATAGCCATTTAGCAAATAAAGTGATGGTAGTAGGAAATGTCGATAATCATCATTTAAGTGGCAAAGTTATGGATAAATCTCAAACAGCTTATCTTAATATTGTTGAAGCCACACCCAGAAATACGGCTGCTGCTATTGCTTTTGCAGCTTTTGCCAGTGATCCTGATGATATTTTGATTATTACTCCTTCAGATCATATTATTGATAAAATGGAGAATTATAATGATGCGATTAATGATGCAATTAGTAAAGCACAGGAAGGTTTTATTGTAACTTTTGGAATCATTCCTACTAAACCTGAAACAGGTTATGGTTATATAGAATCAAAAGGAGATAAAGTACTTTCATTTAGAGAAAAACCAAATGAAACAACTGCTAAAGATTTTATTGCAAAAGGTAATTTTTTATGGAATAGCGGAATGTTTTGTTTTAAAGCCAGTGTGCTTTTAGAAGAATTGAAACAGTTTCAACCCGAA
This sequence comes from Flavobacterium sp. LM4, assembly GCF_002017935.1. NCBI lineage: Bacteria > Pseudomonadati > Bacteroidota > Flavobacteriia > Flavobacteriales > Flavobacteriaceae > Flavobacterium > Flavobacterium sp. LM4. Next base: position 275,945 of record NZ_MUFW01000001.1, read on the forward strand.
GTTTACGAAAAGTCCAAAATAGTCTGGGAATCAAGTAAAGAAGGCTTTCTGGACTTAGAAGCATCTCTGGAAATTCCATCGATCAGTATTGATTATGCGGTAATGGAACGAAGTAAAAAAATTAAAGTAGTTCCTGCATCATTTTCCTGGTCAGATTTAGGTTCATTTGAATCTGTTTATGATTATTTATTTTCTAAAGGGCATCCGATAGATAAAAATGGTAATATGGTTATAGGCTGTAATAAACATACCACTTTTTTAGGGTTAAAAAACACAATTTTTGTTTATACAGAAACTGCTAATTTAATTTTACAAAAAGAAAATTCGCAAGATGTAAAAGACATATATAGTGAGTTAGAAAAACAAAACTCAGAATTATTAAATTAAGAAAATGAAAAAAATTCTTATAACAGGCGGTGCTGGTTTTATCGGTTCACATGTAGTGAGGCGTTTTGTAAACAAATATCCGGAATATCAAATTTACAATCTTGATGCTTTGACTTACGCTGGAAATTTAGAAAATATTAAAGATATTGAAAATTGTCCTAATTATAATTTCGTAAAGGGAGATATTGTAAATGAAACTTTTATTAATGAACTTTTTTCAATTCATAATTTTGATGGGGTATTGCATTTGGCCGCAGAATCTCATGTTGACAGATCAATCGAAGATCCGTTAGCATTTGTAAAAACAAATGTTATTGGAACAATGAATTTGCTTAATGCCGCAAAAAAACAATGGAAAGACAATTTTGAGGGCAAAAGATTTTATCATATCAGTACAGATGAAGTTTATGGATCTTTAGGCACCGAAGGGCTTTTTACCGAAACTACACCATACGATCCAAACTCTCCTTATTCAGCTTCAAAAGCAAGTTCAGATCATTTTGTACGGGCATATGGTGAAACGTATGGTTTACCCTACGTTTTGACAAATTGTTCAAACAACTATGGATCTTATCATTTTCCTGAAAAATTAATTCCGCTTTTTATCAATAACATTATTAATAACAAGCCACTACCTGTTTATGGAGATGGTAATTATACTCGTGACTGGCTTTTTGTTGAAGATCATGCCATTGCCATTGATTTAGTTTTTCATGAAGGGAAAAATCATGAAACTTATAATATTGGTGGCTTTAACGAATGGAAAAACATTGATTTGGTTAAATTATTATGCCAGATTATGGATGAAAAACTAGGAAGGGAAAAGGGCAAATCTCAGGAATTAATCACCTACGTGAAAGACAGACCTGGACATGATTTGCGTTATGCAATTGATGCTTCTAAAATTAATAAGGAATTGGGCTGGAAGCCATCGGTAACTTTTGAAGAAGGCTTGGAAAAAACCATTAATTGGTATTTGAACAATGAAGAATGGTTAAAAAATGTAACTTCTGGTTCCTATAAAGATTATTATAAAAAACAGTATTCTTAAAAATAAATCCCATTCTGATTTGAATTTCTTATCAAAACATCATTAAATATGAAAAATATAACGGTTGTTGTTTTATTATTTTTTACTTTTTTATTTTCTTTTCAAGTAAATGCTCAGGATTTAATGAAATCAAGTGATTTGAGTACTTTAAAAGTGGATTATTTGTCTGATAGTGATATTGCTAAAATACGAATTCAACTGCAGAATAACAATATGACTATTGAACAGGCTGAACCTATGGCTTTATCAAAAGGGATGAGTGCTGCGGAATTTTCAAAGCTAAAAGTAAGAGTAAATGAAGGGGTTATTATTAATTTAAATAAAAAAAATAACGAAAATACTGCTACAAACAAAAAAGATTCAGGACGTGCTCAGGACAAAATAGTAAATAATAAAGTTAAAGATTCTGCTAATGCCTTAATATTTGGTTCTGAATTGTTTGATAATCCGACGTTGAACTTTGAACCTGATTCAAATCTTGCCACTCCCATGAATTATTTTTTAGGACCGGGAGATGAACTTCAGGTAAGTGTTTATGGAGTACAAGAATACAATGCCAGTATACCCGTAAGTGTTGAAGGAAAAATTACGATTCAGTATGTTGGTCAAATTTCAGTTTCCGGAATATCAATTGAGGCTGCAACACAAAAAATTAAGGCAGCAATTGCAAAAGTTTACAGTACTGTAAGATCGGGGCAATCTCAAGTAAGTGTGAGTTTAAGTAGAATTAGAACTATTAAAATTACCATTGTCGGTGGAAAACAACCGGGAAATTATTCTATTTCATCGTTGTCAACTGTTTACAACGCTTTACATTTAGCTGGAGGTCCGGGAAAAAATGGAAGTTATAGGAATATAGAATTAATAAGGAATAATAAAATTTATAAAAATATAGATATTTATCGTTTTTTAGTAAAAGGTGACCAGTCTGACAATGTAAGTTTAAAAGAAAACGATGTAATTCGAATTCCGGTTTATATGCAAAGAGTGACGGTTGAAGGAGAAGTAAAGAGACCTGGGATTTTCGAGATGAAGAAAGGTGAAAAATTTTCAGATTTATTAAATTTTGCATCTGGATTTAACGAATTTGCCTATACCGCATCAGTAAATGTTTTACAAAAAACAGGAAAAGAATTTAAGGTTCATGATATTAATGAAAGTGAATTTTCTTCCTATATGCCACAATCAGGTGACGTTTTCAGAATTACTAAAATTTTAAACCGATTTGAAAATCGAATTAAAATAGAAGGAGCTGTTTTCAGACCAGATTATTATTCATATAATGAAGGCATGAGAATTTCAGATCTTATTACCAGAGCAGAAGGTCTTAAAGAAGATTCCTATACTAAAAGAGCCAGAATCATTCGTTTAAAATCTGATTTAACAACAGAAATAGTAAATATTGATTTAGGAAGAGCTTTGTCAGGAGATTTGAATGCTGATATTGAGTTAAAAAGAGAAGACGAAGTAACAGTATACTCAATTTTAGATTTTAGGGAAGAATATAAAGTTACAATTGATGGTGAAGTGAAAAATCCAGGGGAATATCCTTTTTATGATAATCTTACATTGAATGATTTAGTTGTTCAGGTAGGAGGTTTGACAGGTTCTGCTTCGAAAAGAGTTGAAATTGCCCGAATGATTAAATCTGATGAAATTGATGATGCTAATCCAAGACGTATTGAATTAGTAGAATTAGAAATTACCGCAGACAATAATGAGCAGGTAAAAAACTTTGTTTTAAAACCTTTTGATGTTATCAATATTAGAAGAATGGCAGTTTATGAAAAACCACAGATGGTTACAATTAGTGGGGCAGTTGCTTATCCCGGAAAATATGTGTTAGCTAATAAAAAAGAGTCTGTTTATAATGTTGTAATGCGCGCAGGGGGGCTAACATCAGTTGCTAATTTAGAAGGAATGAAAATTAAGAGACCAATTAAACAAGAACAAATAGATGAATTAAAAAGAGTTGATTTGAATTTGTCTAAAAATGATAGTTTAAAAGATGATCTTACTAAAAAATTAAAAGAAGAATTAAAATATGCTACAATTCCTCTAGATTGGAAAAAAATTGTAGACAATAAAGAACATTATTCGAATGTTACTTTATTTCCCGATGACGAATTAGAAGTCTCAACATTAAACGAAGGAGTTAAAGTTACAGGAAATGTATTGCTTAATTCTGAAATTCCATTCAGAAAAGGTAAAAGTTTTAAATATTATATAAATGCAGTTGGTGGAGTTGATAGCAAGGGTTGGAAGAAAAAAGCATATATTATTTATCCTAACGGAAAAGCTTCAGTAACAGGTTCATTTTTATTTTTCAGATCATATCCTAAAGTAACTCCGGATTCTCAGATTGTTGTTCCTGAAAAACCGGAAACGAAGAAAATGAGTACTGGAGAATGGGTAAGTATAGGTAGTGTTATTACTAGTCTAGCATTGTTAATTGTAACCGCATTTAAGTAATTTAGATTCTATGGAAAACAATTTGCCAGTTAAAAGTGATGAAATTTCGTTAAAAGAATTAGTCCAAAAAGGAAAAGAATGGTGGCGCTATTTACTTTTTCAATGGAAAATTATCTTGGCAGCAGCAATAATTGGAGCTTTTTTAGGGCTTGCCTATTCATTTAGTATAAAGCCAATTTATACTGCTACATTATCATTTGCTTTAGAAGATGAAAAAAGTGGAGGTACTTTGGGAGGTGCTTTGGGATTAGCAAGTTCATTTGGTATTGATTTAGATGGAGGTGGAGGTAGTATTTTTACAGGTTCCAATTTAACTGAGCTGTTTAAATCCAGGTCAATGGTAGAAAAAACATTGCTTTCTCCAGTTTTAGTTGAAGGAAAGACAATTTCTCTGGCAGAAATGTTTATTCAGAATAATAACTGGCGCAAAGGTTGGAGTGATAATCCGAAATTTGCGACTTTAGAATTTTTGCCTAATGCAAATCGAAAATTGTATACCCGTATTCAGGATAGTATTTTGGGAAAAATGTATCAAAGTTTGTCAAAAGGCAGCTTGTCAGTAGCTCAAAAAGATAAAAAGATTTCAATTATTAGTATTGATGTTACTTCCCAAAATGAGCTTTTTGCAAAATATTTTTGTGAAGCTTTAGCTAAACAAGTTTCTGATTTTTATGTGGAAACTAAAAGTAAAAAAGCAAGATTGAATATGGCAATTTTACGACGTCAAACAGATTCCATTCGAGGGGAGCTTAATGGTGCAATTACTGGAGTTGCAATTGCTAATGACAATACATTTAATTTAAATCCTGCTCTAAATGTTCGTCGCGCACCTTCAGCCAGAAGGCAGGTAGATGTTCAGGCGAATACAGCTATATTAACGGAACTTGTTAAACAATCAGAATTAGCAAAAGTTACTTTACGCAAAGAAACACCATTGATACAAATAATTGATAGACCTATATTGCCATTAACAATAGATCGTTTTGGAAAAACAAAAGGAATTATTATAGGTGGTTTTTTATTTGGTTTTTTAATTATTTTATTCTTAACCATTAAAAAAATGATTAAATAATCAAAAAATATTTAATTATATATGCAATCTTGCTTAATAATAACATCTTGTATTTATCCATCTTCTTCATTTGTTAAATTAATAAATCCTGATGATAGAGAAAAATTACATGTCGAAGCTTTAAAAAGATGGATTCTAGAATCAGATTTTAAAACTATAATAATATGTGATAACTCAAATTATATTTATTCTAATGAAATTGTTTCCTTAGCTGCTAAAAATGATAAAATTCTTGAAGTACTTAATTTTGAAGGAGATAAAGAAAAGTCTAAAATATTCGGAAAGGGTTATGGAGAAGGTGAAATAATGAATTATATATTAAATAATAGTAAATATATTCAATCTCATGATTCTTTTTTTAAGGTTACAGGGAAATTATTTGTTGAAAACTATAATAATTATTTAAATTTTAAAGACGTTGATTTTGCATTTGATTATTCTTACTCATTTTTTTGGAAAAAAGAAAAGGTTGAGTGTGTTTTTACTAATTTTTATTTTGCAAATTTAATTTCATATAAAAATATTTTAAAAGAAGAATACTTAAAAGTTAAAGATAGCGAAGGTTTGTTTTTAGAGCATGTTTATGCATCTGCTCTTCAAAAAGGAAATTGTTTGAATATAGTCTCAATACTACCTACTATTTCGGGTATTAGTGGATCTTCCGGATTTAGTTATAATAAAAAGCTAATCAACTTAATAAAAAAAACACTTTTGTTATCATCCATAATAAGGAAGTTGTAAATGCTTGTTCAGTTAAATAATTTTCTTATTCTCAAAAGGTAAATTGATGCTAAAAATAAAAAGTGTAGTTATTAAAAACAGCATCTTTTCAGTATTACAAATTGTTTTGTCAACATTTTGTTATGTTGTAATATATTACTTAATTCTCCATAAATTAGGAAAAAATGAATTGGGTATTTGGTCTATAATAACCTCGCTTCCAATTGCTATATCAGTTTTTGGCTCAGGTGTTTCAGGCTGTGTTTTGAGATATATACCTGTACATGCCGCACAAAATGACAAAAAAGCCTTTAATCAAATAATTTTTAATGGATTTGTTTTTAATATTGTTTTTGGTGGACTAATAGTTTTATTAGGATATTGTTTTTCTGCAAATATTTTATGTTTTCTCTTTAACAGCCCAAAAATTCCTGTTAGATATATTCAGTTATTTAGGATATCATTGTGTACTTTTTTTATAAGTTTCATAACCTCTGTCCTTTTATCTGCGATAGATGGCATGCAATTAATATTTGTTAGAAATAAGATTGTTATTTTTTGTTCTATAATATTTTGTATAACCGCTGCTATTTTTGTTTATTATTATGACTTAACAGGTATTTTGATTGCTCAGTTGATTCAATCAATTTTATTACTTTTATGTGCTACAGTAATATTGATTAGGGTTGATCTTTTTGATTTCTCTTTAATGAAGTTTAACCAGCTTTATATAAAATTGTTTCTTACTTATGGACAGGGTTTCCAAGCCATATCTCTAGCTGTTTTGATTTTTGATCCAATAACAAAATATTTTTTAAACAAATATTTTAATCTGTCTACAGTTGGAATTTATGATCTCGCTTCTAGAGCGGTAACTCAGATAAGAGTTCTAATTGTTAGTGCTGTACAAGTTATAACTCCTTTTGTTTCTAAAAGCAATGAAAAGCGTGAATTAGATATTAATGAAATGTTTAATAAGATAAATAGAGGAGCTTCTTTATTAAGTTTTATACTCTTTAGTACCCTTATTTGTTTTAGTATGATTATTGTTGGTTATTTAGATGAAAATAATGCCAATCAATATTTATTTATTTTAATATTATTATGTATATCATATCATTTTAATATTATGGCTAGTACTGCCTATTCAATATTAATGGGTTTAGGTAAATTAAAAAATATAATAATATCTCATATTTTGTCAAGTATAATAAATATTGCTCTATTTTTTTTTATTGGGAAATATTTGATTGATGATTTAGTTGTTCTTCCAATTGCGTTTTCTATTGTTTTATCATCTGAGTATCTTATATTTAAATTTAAAAAAGAGTTTAATATAACTGATGATTTAGTTAAAAGGACAGATTCTTTTGTAAAAACATTATCTGTATTTACTATTATTATGAGCGCCATATTGGTATTGTTAAAAATGAGCACATGTTTTAGAATCATATTGTTTGTTTTTCATCTGTTAGTTCTAATATTTTTAGTAATAAAAAATGATTTTTTTGCTGGTATCTTGAATAAAATTTCCAATAAATAATTTTGATGACAAAAATTTCTATAGTTACAGTTATATATAATGGTGAGCGTTATATTGAAAAAACGATTTTAAGCATTATTGATCAGTCTTATAGTAATATTGAATATATAGTAGTTGATGGAGGTTCTACTGATGGGACGTTAAAAATATTGGAAAAATATAAATCCAATATTGATGTTATGATATCAGAAGTTGATAAAGGATTGTCAGATGCTATGAATAAAGGTGCTAAATTAGCTTCTGGAGATTGGATTTTATACCTTCATTCTGATGATACCTTCACAGATAGTAACTCTATTCAGAAATTGATAGATGCTTCAGTTAAAAATCCTGATGCAAATTGGATTACAGCTTATCTTCGTTTTCAAAATAGTAAGGATGAAATATTTAGAAAGGACACGTACCATAAAATTTCCTGGTCAGCAATGATTATAAGAAATGTTATTCGGCATCAATCTACGATGGTAAGACTGAATGCATCTTTAGATATTGAATTTAATAATACATATAAACACGCAATGGATTATGATTATTTCTTGAGATTATGGAAGAAATATGGGGAACCAACAGTAATCCAAGAATACATTTCTGATTTTAGATTAGATGGTAATAATTTGTCGTCTGATTATTTTGCTTCATTAAAGGACGAAATGAGGGTTAGAATTAATTTCAGAAAGGAAAATTCACAAACATTTAAATTGCCTTTTGATTATTTAGTTTATTGGCTGAGATATTATAAAATTGTTTTCATACATAATAAAAGAAAAAATGCTTAATAAACCATTTAGTTTTGTTGCATTAAACTTGTTTTTTTTTGCAGCAGATATGGTTTTTTTGGGGGGTAATTATGCTTTTTACCTTTCAGTATTTTTTTCTGTTTTTATTTTTATTTATAATTTTAGAACATTTGGTATCAAAGAATCAATTGTATTGTCAATCATCTATTTATTAGCTTTTGATAGTCCATCATTCTGTTTTTTTCAATACAATTTTAGATTTTGGTATTTTTACTTATTATTAATCTATTTTATTGCTGTTTTTCAGGCTGTTAATAATAAGGATGAGATATTGCAGAAATGTAAAAAAAACATCTCTCTGAATGTTTTAATAATAATTGTTTTTTTTATTTGGTCTTTTTTATTTTTTGTTATTGAGAATAAAATATCCAAGTTATATAATTTTAAATATTGGTTTTTTTACGTTGGTTTGATTTTAATTTTAAATGTTTTTTTTAAAAATAACATCAATAAATTTAAAGAAATATCATTGTATTATATTTCAATCACATTTTTTGTAATGGTTTTTGGATTATTAAAAACACTCAACAATATATACTCAATACCATTTAACCAAATTTCATTTTTTAATATTCGACCAGTTGCCTTTTATTCCGAAACCAGTTGGTATAGTGAATTTATATTATTCGGTCTACTATTTGTATTTTTATTATTAAAATCCAAATATAAATTAAATAACTTTTTTTATTTGGTTCCTTTTTTTCTATTAGGGATATTATTTTCTTTTACAAGAAATTCTTTTTTAGGTTTTGTTTTGTTTTTAATAATCAGTTTCGTTACTGATTGTTTCATATTAAAAAAAAGATATATAAAGCCTAAAAACGTTAAGGTAATACTACTAACATTTAGTTTTATTTTATTCGTAAGTCTTTTATTATTTTTTTATTTACCTAATATATTTTCAATTTTTATTTTGAAATTATCGGCAAAAGATCCTTCTGCTTTAGGTAGGATTGATGCATTTAAAATTTCTATACATAATATATTAAATCAAAATTTTTTTGGTGAAGGATTTTATTGGAATTCAGGTTATTCTACTGTTACAGGCTCAGCATTAGGTTCAAAATCTTTTAATTTGTTTTTAATGATTGGCAATATTTTTGGAATACCTGGCCTGATTTTATTTTTAGCATTGATTTTTCTCTATCTTAAAAAACTTATGAAATCATTTTTTATCACTAAATCTATATATATACAATATAGCATTATTGTTATAATTGTTTTTTTACAAATGGCAATGTTTGCACCAATACATCAATTTCCTTTTGGAATGTTAATAGTATCATTGTCTTATTTTTTATATAAAAAAGGAATGTATAATTATCAAACACTTTTAGATTAAAATTATTATAGTCCGTAAAAAATATTAATAGCTTGTGGTTCATAAAAAATGCTAGAAAAACCCGTTAATTTTGTTTTAATAAATTTTGTATCCTATTTTATAGTGTTAGCTATCTTAGGATTTGATGCAGCATTTCCTCTTTGTATATTTTTTTCGATTTTTATAATTATATACAATAAAAAAAAAATAGGATTGAAAGGTTCATTGGTTTTAGCTATTATATACTTATTAGCTTTTGATAATGAAATATTTTATTTTTCAGATTATAATATTAGAATTTGGTATTTTTATTTGGTTATAATATACTTAATTTCCTCCTACGAGATTATAAAGCGTAGACAAAAAGAAATTACTTTAAGTAGGTTGTTTTTATTGGAATATTTATTTGGTTTTGCTTTTTTTATATGGTCACTATATTTTCTGATAATTGAAGATTTTATCTCGAAAATTAATAATATAAAATATTGGGTATTTTATATTGGCCTGATTTTAGTTTTGAATCACTTTTTTATTAAAAAAACCAATTATTATGATCAAATTATTGATTATATTATTTCTATAACTGTTTTTATAATGTTTTGGGGAATTTTGCAGTTTTTTACAAATTTGATCTTTTATCCTAACTTTCAATTAGATTATTATAATATCAGACCTAGTGCATTTTTTTCCGAAACTACTTGGTATAGCGAATTTACTTTTTTTGGCTTATTATTAATTTTATTAAAGGTTTTAACAAAAAATAAGAAGTTAAAATTATTATACCTAATCCCGTTTTATATCTTGGGTTTTTTATTTTCTATTACTAGAAATACTTATTTAGCTTTATTTTTATATTTATTTTTTACTTTTTTTTTAACAATAGTTATTCAAAAGAAAATAAATTTAAAAATAATAAAATCTCAATTTACTATTGTAAGTTTTCTTTTAATTGTATTAATAATAATTACATATGCACCTGAATTATATGAAATTTCAAACCTTTTTGTTTTAAAATTTTCAGGAAATGACGATTCAGCTCAAGGAAGAATTGAAGCTTATCATATTTCTGTTAATAATATTTTAAATGGAAATATTATCGGTAATGGATTCTATTGGGATAAATCACATTCTACGGAAAGCGGATCGGCTTTAGGGTCAAAATCCTTCAATATTTTTTTAATGATGGGTAGTATTTTTGGAATATTTGGAGGTGTTTTATTTATAATTCTAATATTGTCATATCTGTTTAAACTTGTATATTACTATTATTTATGCAAATCAATATATATTAAATATAGCTTTATTGTGTTTTTAATTTTCATTCAAATGGCAATGTTTGCACCTATTCACCAATTTCCATTTGGGATGTTAATAGTATCTATATCAGTTTTTTTATTTAAAAAAGGAATTTTTGATTATGAAGAAAATAATATTCGTAGCTCCTCAATTTAAAAATGGTGGTGGGAATCGCGTTTTCGTAGAACTCGCCAATTCAATTTCAAGAATTGGTAATTATGAATTAGAGATTATTTATCCAAATAATTCAATGGAGATCAATCATTATGAAATTGAACCAAGAGTTCAAATCAAATCCATTGGAGATATTGCTGAAAAATTAATTTCGAAGTTATATAATAGTTTTCTTTTATTTAGGTATATTATAAAGGAATTGAAGATAAATCAACAAACTACAATAATAATTTCAGATCCTATTTTGTCTGTTTTTTTATGGGTCATTCCAAGAAAATATGACAAAAATATTACCCGCTTTATTCAGGCAGATGACTATAGGATTTATGATGATTTGTTTGTATTAAAAAACCGACTTTTTCTTTTTATATTTAAGTATCTAACCCGTTTAAATTACAAATTAAAACTAAAATATATATTTAATTCAAATTTTACATTTGATAGATTTGTGTCTGTAAGTAATAGAAAAGATGTTGCTAAATTAATTGTTCATCCTGCTGTTAATAAAAATGTTTTCTATTATTTGCAACCTCAAAATAATTTGTTAAATGATAAAATTTCAATTTGTTTAATAGCCAGGGATCATCCATTAAAAAAATTAGATAACTTTATAGATGCCTGGTCTGATTTATCAAAAGATATCAAAAATAAAGTTTCACTAGTTTATTTAATTTCTACAGATAAGTTAGAAAAATTTGACTTAAATGAATTTATTTTAATACGGCCAAAGGGCGATAATGAAATTGCAGAGGTTTTTAGAAAAACAGACATTTTTATATCAACGTCATTATGGGAAGGTTTTAGTCTCCCGCCATTAGAAGCATTAAATTGTGGTGTAACTATCCTTTCTAGTGATTCAGGAGGGATTAGGGAATATGCATGTAATGATTTCAATGCATGTTTGTACAGTCCTGGTAATGTATCTGAATTAAAAGAGAAATTAGCTGAGCTTATAAATAACAAAAATAAAAGAGATAAGTATAATGAAAATGCCAAAGAAACAATAAAAGAATTTTCTTGGGATAAATCAGCAAAAAAGTTGATATCTATTATTGAAAATAACAACATATAATTTTTTCTATTAGTATTAATTCTAATATAATTGATTTTTTAAATAAATTAATAAAATGAAAAATATTTTAATAACTGGAGGGGCAGGGTTTATAGGTAGTAATCTTGCACTAAAGCTTATAGAAAAAGGATATAAAATTACTGTTTTAGACAATCTTTCTTTGCAAATTCATGGCGAGGATCCAGAAGAAATGTCTTTCTTATATAAATCTATAAAAGATAAAGTAACCTTTATAAAAGGCACAGTGACTTCTAGGAATGACTGGAAAAAAGCTATTAATGAACAAGATATTATTGTGCATTTTGCTGCCGAAACAGGTACAGGCCAATCCATGTATTGTATTGAAAAATATACAGAAGTAAATATGCAAGGGACAGCTATTATGCTTGACATTTTAGCAAATCAGACACATCAGGTAAAAAAAGTTGTAATAGCTTCGTCACGATCTATTTACGGTGAAGGAAAGTATATACATCCTGAATTTGGTCCTGTTTATCCAAAGCATAGAATTGAAGAAGAAATGATTGATGGATTTTTTGATGTTAAATACAAAGGGATTGCTAATTTAAAACTAGTAGCGACAGATGAAGAATCAAAAATTCATCCTTCTTCAGTTTATGGCATAACTAAGCAAAACCAAGAGCAAATGGTTATGACAGTTTGCCCACTAATTGGAATAGCTCCTGTAGCATTCAGATACCAAAATGTATATGGACCAGGACAATCTTTGTCAAATCCATATACAGGGATTTTATCTATTTTTTCAACTCAAATTAGAAATCATAATGGAATTCAAATTTTTGAAGATGGAAAAGAAAGCCGAGATTTTGTATTTATTGATGATGTAGTCGATGCAACTATTTTAGGAATTGAAAAAGAAGAAGCAAATGGAGAGATATTCAATGTTGGTACAGGAGTAGCTACTGATGTATTAACGGTTGCTAATTCTCTTAAAAAAGCATACGGGATTGAGGTTCCCATAGCTATAACAGGAAGATTTCGTTTGGGAGATATTAGACATAATTACGCAGATATGTCAAAGATTTCAAGGATATTAGGTTTTGTTCCAAAGGTATTCTTTCAAGAAGGAATAAATAAATTCACTTCTTGGGTTCTGAACCAAGAGATACAAAAAGATCGCTTGAGCGATTCATTAAAAGAAATGAAAAAGAAAGGTTTATTAAAATGATAACAGATAATTTTAAAGACCAGAAAATCCTATTTTTATCTGTTAAATTATTTGATTATGAAAATATTATAGCGGATAAATTACGGTCATTAGGTGCAAAAGTAGATTATTATGATGAACGTCCAGCAAATTCAATTTTTGTAAAAGGTATTATTCGGTTAAATAGGGATTTTTATAAAAATAAAATTGATAATTACTATCGAGGTATCGTAACAGAAATTGAAAAAAAGAAATATGATTATTTCTTTTTGATAAAAGGAGAAGTAGTCCCAGCGCATTTTATTGAAAAGGTAAAGGCATTAAATCCCAATATTGTTTTACTATATTATACGTTTGATTCGTTTAGAAATAATTCAAATGGAATTGAAATACTGAAACATTTTGACAGGAAATTTACATTTGATTCAAAAGACGCGAACGATTATAATATAAATCTCAGACCGTTGTTTTTTTCTGATATTTATACTTCTTCTAAATCTACACAAACTTCCAATATTGATTTATTATTTATTGGGACAGCACATTCTGACAGATATGTTATAAGTGAAACACTTGTAAATTGGTGTAAAAATAATAATTTAAGGAGCTATGCTTTTTATTATTCACCTAGTCGGTTGGTTTTTCTTTTTTTTAAATTATTGGACTCTTCATTTAAAAAATTCAAGTACAATAAAATATCATTTAAGAGTTTAAACCACATTCAAATAGCTAAATTATATAATAAAAGTAAGGTTGTTTTAGATATTAATCATCCAAATCAAAAAGGATTGACAATGCGTGTTTTTGAAGTTTTAGGGAGTGGAAACAAATTAATAACAACCAATTCAGAAATAAAAAAATATCCTTTTTACAATAGTAATAATATTTATATTATAGATAGAAATAATATAAAAATAGATAAAAGTTTTTTTGATGTACCATTTCAAAAAATAGAACCGCAAATATATGAAAGTATGTCTATTACAGGTTGGCTCAACGAATTGTTTTTTCAGGGTAATAATTTTGATTGGATTAGTTAATAAAAGTAATAGTATATGAATATTTTACTAACTGGATCTAATGGCTTTTTAGGTCAAATTATAATGAATATATTAGGTAGAGAGCACCAAATATTTGGTCTTTCAAGAAATTCCGGAAATTATAAAGTTTCTTTAGATACACAAATCCCTACCTTTTCCCATGCTTTTGATATTGTCATTCATGCTGCCGGAAAAGCACATTCTGTTCCAAAAAATGATATTGAAAAACAAGAGTTTTATAAAACAAATGTTATTGGTACAAAGAATTTATTGCTAGGATTAGAAAACACTTCTTTACCAAAACAATTTATATTTATAAGTTCAGTCTCTGTTTATGGACAGGAAATAGGGGATAATATAAATGAAGATCATTCGTTAGATGCTAAAGATCCTTATGGCGTAAGTAAAATTAACGCTGAAAAAATCATTTTAGATTGGTGTGAAGAAAATAAAATTATATGTACAATTTTACGTTTGCCATTATTAATAGGTAAAAATCCTCCAGGTAATTTAGGAGCTATGATAAGGGCTATTAATGAAGGATATTATTTTAATATTGATGGTGGAAGGGCACATAAAAGTATGGTGTTAGCTGAGGATGTAGCTGCTTTTATTCCAAAACTGGCATCAATTGACGGAGTTTATAATCTTACAGACGGAATTCATCCTAATTTTTACGAGTTGAGTAAAGCTATTTCAAAACAGAAAAATAAAAAATTGCCTTTTAATTTACCAATAATAATAGCCAAATGTATGGCACTTGTTGGTGACTTAATAGGTGTAAATGCACCGATAAATTCACCAAAGTTAAAAAGGATAACTTCTAATCTTACTTTTGATGATACTAAGGCAATAGAACAGTTGGCGTGGAAACCCCAGAATGTTCTAATGTATTTACGAGATAATGAATTGGAATAATTTTTTAGTAAAGTCTTTATTCGTGTTATATTCAGCCTTTTTTAAATGGAATACAAGCATGTCAACGATAAAAAAAAAGTTACAGAATTAATTTAAAATTTACTTAATAAATACATGGAATATATAATACTTGGCTTTTTACTCATGATTTTAATGCTGCTATATTTTAAAGTAGCAGATCGTTTTAATATTATAGATAAACCCAATCAAAGAAGTTCTCATACTGAAATCACTTTACGAGGAGGAGGAATCATTTTCTGGTTTTCTGCTTTGATTTATTTTATACAGCATATTCAAAATAATTATTTTTTCTTTGTTGGAATTACCTTAGTGAGCTTAGTGAGTTTTTGGGATGATATTCAGAGTTTGTCAAATAAAATTAGAATTTCCATACATTTTTTGTCTATTACTTTGATTTTTTTTGATTTAGGGGTTTTTAATTCTGCTCTTCTTTTAGGAATTATATTGGCTTATATTGTAGCTATTGGGTTAATAAACGCCTACAATTTCATGGATGGTATCAATGGGATAACAGGTTTGTATACGTTAGTAGTAATGGGTTCGTTATTATATGTAAATAAAAACATCCAACTATTTACAGATGCCGGTTTTATAAAGTATGCTATGATTGCGAGTTTGATTTTTCTTTTTTTTAATTATAGAAAAAAAGCTAAATGTTTCGCAGGAGATGTTGGTAGTATAGCAATTGCTTTTTGGATTATTTATTTGGTTTCTAAACTTGTTTTAGCAACAAATTCAATCATTTGGCTTCTGTTTTTAGCAGTTTATGGAGCAGATTCGTGTTGTACAATATTGCACAGATTGTACTTAAAACAAAATATTTTTGAAGCTCATCGCTTGCATTTATATCAAGTTTTAAGCAATGAATATAAAATTCAACACAGATTAGTAGCTCTTTATTATGCTTTAGCACAAATAATGGTGTCAGTTTTAGTTATATTTTTATATCATAAAGTTCATGAGATAGTGATATTTGTAATAATCATCATTCCTTTAGTTTTGATATATACCTTAAAATTCTATTTGTTAAGAAAAAACAATCTAAAATTAAATTAATGGAATCTAGAATAATTCAGGGAGGTAATTTTTCAGATCACCGGGGAACTATTTCGTATGTAAATGATTTCAGTTTTAAGGATATTGAAAGGTTTTATATTATTAGTAATTCTGATGAAAATCCAATCAGGGCTTGGCAGGGACATAAATTAGATGCTAAAAATTTCTATTGTATAAACGGATCTTTTAAAATTCATTTTGTAAAAATTGATAACTGGGAAAATCCTTCAAAGGATTTGAATATTGAAACCATTATTGTGACTGCCTCAGAAAGTAAAATAGTACACATACCTCCTGGTTATGCAAATGCTATTGAATCCTTAGAAACAAATTCTAAGTTAATATCATTTTCGACCTTGCCATTAGCGAATGTTGGTGATGATGACGTACGTTATACTTCGGATTATTGGAAAATTAATGGATAATACTAAAAGAATTTTTTTATCCTTGTCAAAACAAAGTGGTTTTGAACAAAAATATATTCAGAAAGCCTTGGAAGATAACTGGATTACTTCTGGGGGGCCAAATGTAAATGATTTTGAGGAAGTTCTGGAAAATTATCTTGATGATAAAACATTTGTAACAGCTTTAAATTCCGGAACATCTGCAATTCATTTGGCATTGATTTTATTAGGCGTAGGAATTGGAGATGAGGTTATTTGTCAAAGCCTGACATTTTCGGCTTCAGCCAATCCTATTTTATATCAAGGTGCTATTCCTGTTTTTGTGGACAGTGAAATTGAAACTTGGAATATTTGCCCTAAAAGGCTTGAAATTGCAATTCAGGACAGAATAAAAAAAGGTAAAAAACCTAAGGCTATTATAGCAGTTCATTTATATGGGAATCCATATAAGATAGATGAAGTTCATACGATTGCAAAACGATATGAAATTCCAGTTCTTGAAGATAGTGCAGAAGCGCTTGGAAGTTCTTATAAAGGGAAAAAGTGTGGAACTTTTGGCACTTTTGGAGTTTTATCTTTTAATGGAAATAAAATTATTACCACCTCTAGTGGTGGAGCTTTAATTTCTAATTCACAATTATCCAAAGAGAAAGCTGTTTTTTACGCCACCCAATCAAAAGATAAAGCAATACATTATGAGCATAGTCAAATAGGCTATAATTACAGAATGAGTAATGTTTGCGCAGGCATAGGTCTTGGTCAGATGGAGATATTAAAACAAAACATTATTGCCAGAAGAGAAATAAATAGTTTTTATGACAAAATTTTCAAGAATATAGACGAAATACATTTTTTTAAGGTAGCTAATAATGATTGTTTTTCAAATTATTGGTTAAGTACAATTTTAGTTGAACCAAGCGAAAAAAAAAATATAGATAGAGAAAGTTTAAGGCTTGCATTTGAAAGTGCAAATATTGAATGTCGCCCAATATGGAAACCTATGCATTTGCAGCCTCTTTTTACCAATTATCCATATTATGGTAATAATGTTGCTGAATATTTATTCGAAAGAGGATTGTGTTTACCATCAGGCTCCTATATTACAAATGAAGAAAAAGACAGAATTAAAGAAGTGATTTATAACTTCTTTAAAATAACATAAATAAAAAAAGAATTACATTTTAAAAATGAAAATTGAAAAAACCTTTATAAAAGATTTAATAATAGTGGAGCCAACGGTTTTTGGTGATGAGAGAGGTTATTTTTTTGAATCCTACAGCAAAACTAAATTTGAAGATTTAGAAATAGATATTGATTTTGTTCAGGATAATCAATCTTTTTCAAGAAAAGGAACTTTAAGAGGTTTGCATTATCAAAATCCACCTTTTGCACAAACGAAACTGGTTCGTGTTTTAGAAGGAGAAATTATTGATGTTGCAGTAGATTTAAGAAAAAAATCTCCAACTTATGGAAAATCATTTAGCGTTTTACTTTCGGCTGAAAATAAAAAACAATTATTAGTGCCTCAAGGTTTTGCTCACGGATTTTCGGTTATTAGTGAAACAGCTTCCGTGATGTATAAATGTGATCAGTTTTATAATAAAGCTTCCGAAGGTGGGATTAAATTTGATGACCCTTCTTTAAATATTGATTGGGGTATGAACTTAGAACATGCAATAGTTTCTGATAAAGATAAAATACTTCCTTTTATTGAAAATTGTAATAGCTTATTCTAATGGAAAAAATATTGGTGACAGGTGCTAATGGCCAATTAGGCACTGAGCTTTCGGTCTTATCGACAAAACATTCACAATTTGAATGGATTTTAGCAAACAGAACACAAATTACTTTGGATGATTTAAAAGTTTTAGCAAAACAATTAAAAGAAATTCAACCTAACATAATTTTTAATTGTGGTGCCTATACTGCAGTTGATAAAGCAGAATCAGAAAAAGAAATTGCCTTTACTGTAAATCACTTAGCAGTACAATTAATAGCAAAGTATGCTAAAGAAAACAATGCAAAATTAATACACATTTCAACGGACTATGTATTTGATGGAACTTCTTCAATTGCTTTAAATGAAGAAGCTGAAACAAATCCGATCAATATTTATGGTGCTAGTAAGCGAGCAGGTGAGATCGCTTGTCTGACTGAAAATCCAAATTCAATTATAATAAGAACTTCTTGGGTTTACAGTAAGTTTGGTAATAACTTTGTTAAAACGATGCAGCGACTGATGAAGGAAAAAGAATCAATTAATGTGGTAAATGATCAAATAGGCTCTCCAACTTACGCAGCTGACTTAGCTCAAGCCATGTTGGATATTTTGGATTCACCAAATTGGATACCAGGAATCTATAATTATTCCAATGAAGGCGAAATAAGTTGGTATGAGTTTGCGTTAAGTATAAGAGAATTTGGGAAATATAATTGTAATGTTGGGGGAGTTCCATCTGCATCATATCCCACACCGGCAAAACGCCCTCAATTTTCTTTACTGGATAAGAAAAAAATAAAAAGAATCTATAATTTAGATGTTCCGGATTATAGAGAAAGTTTAAGAAAAATGTTTGTTTAAATAAAAAAAGGTTGAAGTTTTCCAAGATTTCTAAAGCAATTTAAAAAGAAATCTAATCCTAAAAAATTACAAAAATATATGAAAGGAATTATATTAGCTGGTGGTTCAGGAACAAGATTACACCCTTTGACTCTTGCTATGAGTAAGCAAATGATGCCAGTATATGATAAGCCTATGATTTATTATCCATTATCAACATTGATGATGTCTGGAATAAATGAAATATTAATTATTTCTACACCCCATGATTTACCAAATTTTAAAAAATTATTAGGTGATGGGGTGAGTTTAGGATGCAAATTTAGTTATGCTGAACAAGCTATTCCAAATGGTTTAGCTCAGGCTTTTGTAATTGGAGAAGAATTTATTGGTAATGATGATGTTGCTCTTATTTTAGGAGATAATATATTTTTTGGTTCTAATATGCAGGAGCTTTTAAAGTCAAATACAAAGCCCAATGGAGGAGTTGTGTTTGCTTATCATGTTTCAGATCCTGAACGTTATGGAGTTGTGGAATTTGATGAAAACCTTAAAGCTATATCAATTGAAGAAAAACCCGAAGAGCCAAAATCAAGTTATGCAGTTCCCGGATTGTATTTTTATGATAACTCAGTTGTAGAAATAGCTAAAAATATTCAGCCAAGTGCCAGGGGAGAATATGAAATTACAGATGTAAATAAAGTTTATTTAGAAAAAGAATCTTTAAAAGTTGGTATCTTAAGCAGAGGAACTGCTTGGTTAGATACTGGAACTTTTAATAGTTTAATGCAGGCCGGACAATTTGTTCAGGTCTTAGAAGAAAGACAGGGATTAAAAGTTGGCTGTATCGAAGAAATTGCATGGAGACAAGGTTTTATTAAGGATGAACAGTTAGAAGAACTTGCGCTGCCTCTGGTTAAATCAGGTTATGGGGCCTATCTGTTAGAATTTTTGAAGCAAAAGAAAAAGGGAGCCAGATTTTAATTCTTTTAAAGAAATATCTTTTTATATGTTAAATTAGTACTTTTGTAATTGTGCTTAGTTGTAAATATTAAATATAACCAATTTGAATACAGATAAACGAAACAAGATGGCGGCTTTGTTACATAACAATTTTTCGCCAAGAAACCTTAAAGCAAACATTAATAATCTTAGTTATTTACCAAGATGGATTATTGTTGCTATTGATGTAATGGTTCTTATCTTTTCGTTTACACTTACTTATATGTTGTTTGAGGGAACAGCATTAGGGTATATTATAACATCATTTCATTTCATTTTTGTTACAAGTCTTATACTTGTTAATGTGTTTTTCTTCTGGCTTTTTAGAACATATTCAGGAATTATTAGGCATTCTTCCTATATAGACGCAATCAAACTACTGTTTTCACAGATGTCAGTTTTGGTTTTCTTTTTGTTCTTTAATTTGATATATGAGTTATATTCAGGACACAAAGCTTTTTTAAATACAGCTCTTTTTATAAACTTAGTCCTTTCTTTTTGTGGTTTGTTTTTATATAGGGTAATTGTAAAACAAACTTTTGAAATTTATTTTTCAGAAAAAACGGATTCTAAATTAATAAGAACAGTTATTTATGGTACAGATGCTAATGCAATTTCAGTTGCCAATGCATTAAAATTTGAAACGCCTTCCAGATTTAAGATTGTTGGTTTTGTAGATAAAAATAATCAAAACGCCTCTAAGCGAATGCTTGATATGCCAATATTGATTCAAAAGAAAAAATTACCAGCATTAATGCGATCAGTAGCTGCAGAAGGAGTTATTATTGCTGATAAAAGTTTATCTAAGGAAGAGCAGTTAATTATTGTTGACCAATGTTTAGAATTTAATTACAAGGTATACACAGTTCCTTTAATTTCAGATTGGGAAAATCAAAAAGAGATTTCTCAAAAAGTAAAAAATATTCAGATTGAGGATTTATTAGAAAGGAAACCAATTGTTTTGGATAGTAAATCTATATCTAAACAATTGAAAGATAAAGTGATCTTAATTACAGGGGCCGCAGGTTCTATTGGTAGCGAAATTGTAAGGCAGGTTTTAGGATTTAATCCTAAAACAATAATTATTTTAGACCAAGCAGAAACACCTTTGCATAATCTATGTCTGGAAACTTTGAGTATGGATTCTCAAACAAAAATAAGGGCCGTTATTGCTGATGTTAAGAGTAAAAAAGCTTTAGAAAAAGTATTTATAGATTATAGCCCCCAGGTTATTTTTCATGCTGCTGCCTATAAGCATGTTCCCCTGATGGAAGAAAATCCCTCACAAGCGATTCTTACAAATGTAAAAGGGACTAAAAATTTAGCAGATTTGGCTTGTAAATACAAGGTTAAAAAATTTGTAATGGTTTCTACTGATAAAGCCGTTAACCCTAGTAATGTTATGGGGGCAAGTAAACGTATTGCGGAAAAATATGTACAGTCTTTATTTTTAAAAAATCAAACTGAAAAATCGCAATGTGTAACTAAATTTATTACAACCCGTTTTGGGAATGTATTAGGTTCCAATGGATCAGTAGTTCCTTTGTTTACTAGACAAATTGCTGAGGGAGGTCCTGTTACTATAACTCATCAGGATATTATACGTTATTTCATGACCATCCCAGAAGCCTGTCAGTTGGTTTTAGAAGCAGGAGCAATGGGAAAGGGTGGTGAAATTTACATCTTTGATATGGGTAAACCGGTAAAGATTATAGATTTAGCCAAAAAAATGATTAAGTTAGCCGGCTTTATCCCTGATAAGGAAATAAAAATAAAGATTGTAGGACTTAGACCAGGTGAAAAATTGTATGAAGAATTATTAAATGATACTTCTAAAACTTTACCAACCTATCATAATAAAATTATGATTGCACAGGAAATCCAGGATGAATATGAAAATCTGCATACTGAAGTTGACGAGCTCATAGAGATTGCTAATTTTCACAGTAATGATGATATTGTTGGTAAAATGAAAAAAATAGTTCCAGAATTTAAAAGTATGAATTCTTCTTTTGAGGTTTTGGATGTATAAAATGCTTATTATATAGTAAATATAGAAGGTGTTTTTATAAAAAAAACGCCTTTTGCTTTTTTAATCTTTTTTTGAATGGGTAAAAACCCTGTTAATTTATGAAATGAATAATATTGATAATAAAGATTGGTTGTTTGAAATAACACCAAAAAATAATTTTTTCGCTCTTAATTTTAAAGAAATTTGGCAATACAGGGATTTGTTGCTCCTTTTCGTAAAACGGGATGTAGTTACAGTTTACAAACAAACAGTTTTAGGGCCACTTTGGTATTTGATTCAACCCTTATTTACTTCCATAACTTTTACAATTATTTTTAATAATGTGGCTGGAATTGATACCGGAACAATTCCTCCTTTTTTATTTAATTTAGCAGGAATTTCAGTTTGGAATTATTTTACCTCTTGTTTAACCGGAACTTCAGATACTTTTAAGGCAAATGCCGGGATATTTGGGAAAGTGTATTTTCCAAGAATTATTACACCTTTATCTATTGTAATTTCCAATCTCATAAAATTTGGTATTCAGTTTTTGATTTTTATTATATTTTATATTTTTTTCTTGATTAAAGGGTCTTATCTAAGTATAAATCCATTAGTCATTTTTTTTCCTTTACTGGTTGTTATAATGGGAATATTAGGCTTAGGCTTAGGTATGATTATATCTTCTATGGTAACAAAATATAGAGATTTAAGCTATTTGATAGGCTTTGGAATACAATTGTTAATGTATTTATCGGCTGTAATGTACCCGATGGCATTAATAAAAGATAAATTACCAAAATTTGGATGGTTAGTGGAGTACAATCCATTAGCGTATATTATTGAAACTTCTCGTTATATGCTTTTAAATACTGGCGAAATTTCAGTTTTAGGATTAAGTTACACCTTGTTGATTACCATAGTCTTATTTTTTATAGGACTTTTAATTTTTAATAGAACAGAGAAGAGTTTCATAGATACAGTATAAAAGTCTATTGTCTACTAATAACATAGTTTTAATTTTACAATTCATAATTTACAGTTCATAATTGAAAAAAGATATTATATTAAAAGCTGAGAATATCTCTAAGCAGTATCGTTTAGGACAAGTGGGAACCGGCACTTTGAGTCACGATCTTAATCGCTGGTGGCACAAAATACGTGGGAAAGAAAACCCATATTTGAAAATTGGTGATACCAATGACAGAGCTACGAAAGGAACATCAGATTATGTTTGGGCCTTACAGGATATTAATTTTGAAGTGGAGCGTGGAGAGGTGCTCGGAATTATAGGTAAAAACGGAGCAGGAAAATCTACGCTTTTAAAAATTTTATCTAAAGTAACTGCTCCGACAACTGGAAACATTAAATCTAGAGGACGTATTGCTTCGCTCTTAGAAGTTGGTACCGGATTTAATGGAGAAATGACTGGTCGTGAAAACATTTTTCTGAATGGTGCTATTTTGGGCATGACCAAAAAAGAGATAACATCCAAACTCGATGAGATTATTGATTTCTCTGGTTGTGAACGCTATATTGATACACCTGTAAAAAGGTATAGTAGTGGAATGACAGTTCGTTTGGCATTTGCTGTAGCTGCTTTTTTAGAACCTGAAATTTTAGTTATTGATGAGGTTTTAGCTGTTGGTGACGCAGAATTTCAAAAAAAGGCAATTGGAAAAATGCAGGATATTTCAAAGGGCGAAGGGAGAACAGTTTTGTTTGTAAGTCATAATATGGCGGCAGTACAAAATTTGTGTACGAGAGGAATAGTAATGAAAAATGGTTCTATTGATTATGAGGGTGATATCGAAAGTAGTATTCAATATTATTTAAGTGATAACAATAAAATTGAAGCTTTTAGTGAAAATGTAGATAGAAAAGGAAATGGACTAATTAAAATTATTACAGTTGAAGTTTTTGGAAGTTCACTTGGAATTTTACCTCAATCCGGAATGCCGTTTCATGTTAAATTTTATTTTGAAAATCCTAAGCAAATCCAAACCCATGAAATCAGATTTGATTTCCGTATCGATGACCATATGGGACAAAGAATTGCTTGGATTAGCAATACAGTTTTACCCATACAAGAAAATAGAATATTAGACAATTTATGCTTTCAAATCAAAAAATTAAATTTGAATAACGGCTTGTATTATGTTACCACATATCTTGAAGTGAATAAAGAAGTGAGTGATTGGGTACAAAATGCTTTTTCTTTTGAAGTGACTGAAGGTGATTATTACGGTTCAGGCAGAAAAACACCTAATATTCAATCTAAAATGTTAATGGATTTTAAACTTTTACTTGAATGATTAAAATTATAAAAAAAATAGTGCGAGAAAATAGGAAGAAACAATCTGAAATTCTTGCATTAACTCAGGAAGTATTATGGGCAAATATTTATCATGATAGTATTAGAGGGAAAGAATATTTAGAAAAATTGTCTTTGAATATTGGGAGATGGGCAGGAAACTATCCTTTTTTTTACTTATTAAACAGGATTATGCACGATGCAAAACCAGAACGAATTTTAGAATTTGGCTTAGGAGAATCTTCAAAATTTATCTCAGTATGTTTAGAGAATAATTTGAAAAGAGGTATTCATCAAATTATTGAGCAAAGCGATGAATGGAATTCTGATTTTAACTCAAAGTTTAAATTAAGTAGTTTTTCGGATGTTGCCGTTTGTCCAATAAAACAAAAAACAATTAATGGATTTGAAGTGAATTGTTATGATTTACTTGAAAATCACATTCATGAAAAGTATGATTTGTATTTGATCGATGGTCCTTTTGGTAGTCCACGTTTCTCTAGGTATGATGTTATAATGTTAGCTGAAAAATTAACAGCATCGGATGAATTCATCATGATAGTTGATGATTCTAACAGACAGGGAGAAAAAGATACTATAAATGAGCTCTGTAAACTTTTTAAGAATAAAAATATAAAAATCTATCAGCAAGTTTTCCACGGTGAAAAACAAACATGGATTGTTACAACTCAAAAGTATAGATTTTTAACTTCAATATAATTGTTGATATGAATGATTCACCACTCGTTTCTGTAATTATACCGATTTACAATCGTGCACATTTGATTGGTGAAACGCTTGAGAGTATTTTAGAACAGAGCTATCAAAATTGGGAATGTATAATAGTTGATGATGGTTCTACAGATACTACTGTAGAAGTTATAAAGGAATATGTTCAAAAAGATAACCGTTTTCAGTTGCATTATCGACCTTTTGATCGTTTGCAAGGTGGTAATGCGGCTCGTAATTATGGTTTCGAGGTTAGCAAAGGTCAATATATCAATTGGTTTGATAGCGATGATTTAATGGCTTCTTTTTTCCTGGAAAAAAGATTGGATTTTATTGAGAAAAATAATCAATATGATTTTGTAGTTTTCTCAATGGGATTGCTTAAAGAAGGAATAAAGCAGGTTGATAAACATCGATCTTCAGTGAATGAAAGCAATATAAATACAATTAAGTTATTTGTAGCTGGAAAAAAAATACCATGGCAAGTTAGTAGGCCTATTTATAAAAGAAATATAATACAGAATATAAAATTTAATGAAAGTCTATTAAGATTTCAAGATATTGAATACAGCATAAGACTTCTAAAGGAAAAGAATCCTATTTATATATCAATTGATGAAACAGACTCTTTTTACAGAATTAATACTGAACCTGAGAAAAGAAATGAGACTTCAGGTTTTCAAAATAAAGTTTTAATAACAGCAATAGATTTTTATACATCTATTTTTGAAATTTTGGATAAAGAGGATTTAGATTCTTTAAAACCGGAGATTTTGTGTAAAGTATATAGTCTTATAAAAGCAAATCAAAATCAAAAGACAAAATTTAAAGTATTATTTAGGTTATTAAAAATTGTTAATGAATATCTCAGTATTCCGGTAAAAATGAAACTTAAGATCTTTTTTATGATAATGATAAACAAAATTTTATATCAAAAAAAAGGACATTACAGAATGCTAAAAATGAATGAAGCCATTTTTGATAATAAGAAATAAATGCAAACTTTGATTTCTATTATCATTCCTACTTACAATAGAGGCCATTTAATTGGCGAAACTCTTAATAGTATTTTAGAGCAAACTTACATTCATTGGGAGTGCATTGTTGTCGATGACGGTTCAACAGATAATACGTCTGATGTTTTAGCTGAATATGTTAAAAAAGATATTAGGTTTCAATATTATGACAGACCTAAAGAAAAAATAAAAGGCCCAAACTCATGCAGAAATTATGGTTTTGAATTAAGCAAAGGCGATTATATAAAATGGTTTGACAGTGATGATTTGATGTATATTAACTTGCTGGAAAATCAAATAAAAGTAATAAATAACAATGTTCATGGTATTGTTTGCAAACTTGTTTGTTATGATTTTAAGAATAATAAACTTTTAAGAGAAAACAAGATTTATTCAGAAACTTTGATAGAGGACTATTTAGTAGGGAATGTTAGTTTTTATATTTCAGGACCTCTATGGAAAAGAAGTTTTCTAAATAAGCAAAACAAATTATTTGATGAACATATTACAAATCTTGATGATTGGGATTTTAATCTTAGAATGCTTTATCAGCAACCTTATATAATTTATTTGGATGAACCTTTAATTAAATATAGAATGCACTCAAGTTCATTATCTCATGAAATAGGTAAGTTTAATTTTAAGGAAATACAATCTGAATTTAAAGCTAGAGAAAAACATTTAAAATTAATTAAAGAAAATAAATTAGCCAATCCAAAAATAATAGAGTACTATATTAAAAATAGATACAAAATTTTATTGAGGAGTTCATTAATCCATAATCACAAAATCAAGTTTTATCTATTGCGAAAACTTTTGTATAAACAAATAATAAGTTTTGATGTAAAAAATTTTGTAACTACATTTTTTGCATTTATTATTTTTTTGATTTTTGGTAAAGGCTATAAATTATTAAAATAAATGAAAATTCTATTTATCTCAATGCCATCAATTCATTTTATTCGCTGGGTTGAAAATTTAAAGCAAACTGACTACGAACTTTATTGGTTTGACGTCTTAAGAAGAGGGGAGATTGGAGAATTATACTTTGTTAGTCAATTTACAGGATGGAAAAAAAGGAAAATTAAATATATAAAAGGAGAGTATTTTTTGAGTAAAAAAACACCTTTACTTTATGAAAAAATCAATCGATATCTTGAGGTTTCGGCTAATGAGGCCCTGGATAAGATTATATTAGAAATTCAACCTGATGTCATCCATAGTTTTGAAATGCAAAGTTGCTCTTACCCTATTTTAAGAACAATGACAAAACATATGTATATTAAATGGATTTATTCCTGTTGGGGGAATGATCTATATTATTACAAGAATTTCCCATCACATTCTAAAAAAATAAAAAATGTTTTACAAAGAATTGATTTTTTGCACACCGATTGTGAACGTGATTTTGTTTTAGCAAAACAGCTGGGTTTTTCAGGACAGCATGTAGGAGTTATTCCGGGAGGAACAGGTTATAAACTTAATGAATTAGAAAAAAATAAATTACCAATTTCTGAAAGAAAAATAATTTTAGTTAAGGGTTATGATCATAAATTTGGGAGAGGTTTAAAGGTATTAGAAGCATTGAATTTGTTACAAAATGAAATTAATAATTATGATGTAGTAGTTTTTGGCGCTCATCAAAAAGTAATTGATTATGTAAAATTAAATAATCTAAATTTTAAAGTTTATAATAGAAATGGACTTTCTCATACACAATTAATGGAGTTAATGGGAAAATCACTTTTTTATATTGGGAATAGTATCTCAGACGGAATGGCCAATACACTTTTAGAGGCGATAGTGATGGGAGCTTTTCCTATTCAGTCTAATCCTGGAAATGTAACGGCAGAAATTATAGAACATGGTGTAAATGGTTTATTAATAAACAATCCGGAATCTATTATTGAAATAAGAGACCTTATTTTAAAGGCAATTGATAGTGGTAATATTTGGGAAACTTCTTTTAAGAAAAATCAAGAAATTGCTTTACAAAAATTAGATTACACGATGAACCAAAATAAAGTAATTGAAATTTATAAAATATTACAAAATGCGAATAGGATTTAATCCAAATAAAAATCAAGAAAATTTTGAGTCGGATTATTTTCACCAAGTAGTAATTCCCGTTTATATTCCTCATCAGGAAGGATATTTTAAGGATAGTTTTGAGATATTAAAAGTTTGCCTGCAATCTTTATTTAAAACTATTCATGATAAAACGTTTATCACAATAGTGAGCAATGGAAGCTCAGTTGAAATAAATAACTACTTGAATGATTTATTTTTACAAGGTATTATTCATGAAATTATTATAACGAATAATATTGGAAAAACTAATGCTGTTTTGAAAGGTATTGTAGGACATGATTTTCCTATTATAACAGTTTCAGATGCAGATGTTTTGTTTTTAAGTAACTGGCAATCATCAACGTATGATGTTTTTGAATGTTTCCCAAAAACAGGAGTAGTTTGTCCCACTCCTTCTTCCCGTTCTTTGAGGACTTATACAGCTAATTTTTATTGGGATGTTTTGTTCTCGAAAAATTTAAAATTTTCGAAAGTGAAAAATAGTGAAGCCTTAAAAATGTTCGCCTTGAGTGTTGGAAATGCAAAATTTTACAATGAAGCTCAATTGCGAAAGTATTTAACCATTTCAAATGAAAATTGTCAGGCAGTTGTGGGTGCCGGACATTTTGTAGCAACTTACAGAGGGGATATTTTTGATACGATCACGACTAAATATTCGAAATTTAAACTAGGTGGCGATAGTTTAGGGAAGGTCTTAGATATTCCAGTTGTAAAAAATGGTTTTTGGCGCTTATCTACTCATGATAATTATGCCTACCATATGGGAAATGTTTTAGAAGACTGGATGCAGGTTGAAATAAATACTCTTCAAAAAAATGATTTTTCAGGTTTAGTAATTTTGAGTAAAAAATCATTGAATTCTAATCTTTCTTATTTTATAAAAAGCAGGTTATTTTCAAAGTTTATTCTAAATAAAAAAATAATGCCTTATTTTTTTATTTATAAAGGGCTTTCAAAATCTGAAGCTAAAGAGTATTTGACATGATTTCTATTATTTACCCTTATCGAAATCGTGAACCTCAACGTATTAAGCGTTCTTTAAATTCATTAGCACAACAAAATGAGCAAAATTTTGAAGTTGTTTTTATTGATTATGGGTCAAAAAAAGAAATAGCATCAGAAATTAAAAAAATAGTTGAAGAATTTTCATTCTGTACCTATCACTATTTGTTTTCAGAATTTCAGCCTTGGAATAAAAGTAAAGCACTCAATTTTGTTATCAAAAATTTACAATCAGATTATTGTTTAGTTGCTGATGTTGATATGATTTTTCATTCTGATTTTACGACTGTCATGAAGCAGTATTGTGCAAATGATAAAGTTACTTATTTTCAGGTAGGGTTTCTTTCAGAACAAGAAAGTAAAAAAGAAAAATCGTTTGAAAAATATAAAATAAATTTCTTTAGCAATGGCGATGCCACAGGGATTTCTCTTTTTCCAGTTAATAAATTAAAAGAAATTAGAGGCTTTGATGAAGTTTTTCATTTTTGGGGAGCTGAGGATACAGATGTTCATAATCGCTTAAAAAATGTAGGTTGCGAAGTGTATTTTTATGATAAAGAAACCATGGTATTGCACCAGTGGCATTTTAATTATCGAAGAAGAGAAACCAAAAAACTTAATGCCGAATTGCAATTATCAGGAATTGTTGAATTCAATAATCAGCATATGAAGCAAAATTTGAAAAATGGAACAACCACAGTTAATAAAGAGTCCTGGGGAAATGTTATCTCAGAATCTGACTTTGATAAATTAAAAGATTATCCAGTTGTTCAAGTGTCAAACAAGAGAGAAAATGTTGATTATTTTTTGTTTCACGAATTGGCTTTAGCTAATGAATGCATCTTGGCTATTCAAATTAAAAATGACCCTTTCGAAAATTCAATAAAATATAAGTTAAAAAAATATTTAGGAAAAAAAGTGCCTCAATTTTATACTTTGAAGGAAGTAAACGATCGAATTTTGCAGCACATGATCTCGTTTTATCATACTAAGCCCTATATTTATAGGATTGAAGAAAATTTGAAAAGTCTCATTTTCAAAATTAAATTTTAAATAATAGTTTAAGATTTTATGAAAAGTAAAAAAAAAATTAGGCTGTTTTGGTGGAGTGAAATTCATTTAGCCAGTAAAAAAGAGGAAAATTATGGTGATTTGATTGGCAGGTATTTAGTTGAAAAAATATCTAATAAAAAGATTATTTGGACACATCCAAAAAAACGAAATTTTTTGAATCATTTTCAAACCGTTTATTTTACAGTTGGAAGTATCCTATCCCAAATAAATGGTAAATGCGTAGTTTGGGGGAGTGGTATTATATCTAAAGAGTTTAAAATTAAAAAGGCAGAATTTTTGGCAGTACGAGGACCTCAAACAAGAAAACTGTTGATAGAACAAGGATATCAGGTTCCCGAAATCTATGGTGATCCTGCCTTGCTGATGCCAAAGTATTACAACCCTGAATATAAAATAAAGTATAATTTAGGGATTATTCCTCACTATATTGATTATAAAAATGTTATGATTCAGTATAAAGGATTAAAAGATATTCTGGTTATTAATTTAATGACTAATAATGTCGAAGAAGTCACAGATGCTATTTTGTCTTGTAAAAAAATAATCTCTTCCTCGTTAC
This sequence comes from Flavobacterium sp. LM4, assembly GCF_002017935.1. Taxonomy (NCBI): domain Bacteria; kingdom Pseudomonadati; phylum Bacteroidota; class Flavobacteriia; order Flavobacteriales; family Flavobacteriaceae; genus Flavobacterium; species Flavobacterium sp. LM4. Next base: position 306,815 of record NZ_MUFW01000001.1, read on the forward strand.
ACGGAGTAATTGTATCACATGCGTATCAAATTCCAGCAGTTTGGGTTGAATTTTCAAATAAAATTTTTGGTGATGGAATTAAATACCAGGATTATTTCGAATCGGTAGATCTCGCAATGTATAAGCCACTTTTTTTAGAAGCACCAATTACTAATGATCAATTAGAGATTGTTTTTAGTTCAAGTAATATGTTGCCAAAAAAGGAAAGAATTGTTCAGATCCAAAAACAATTAATGGATGTTTGTCCATTTTAAATAAATTCATATGCCAAAAGTAATTTTGATATCTCAATTTGCATTACCCTATCATAAGTCAGGAAGTTGGACTACTTTGTATGCTAATTATTTAAGAGGAATTAATCAAATAGACTATGTGATTTGTGAACAACCTGAAAAAGTTTTTGATAATGTTAAATATGAATTTGTAAGTCAAAGCAAAAAATATAAGTTTTTTAAAAGATGGAAAAAAAAACCATACTTTAATTATTTGCAGGCATTAAAAAAAAATCTGAATGAAGAAGAGAAATACGTAATTCAAATTGTAGATAATTTTGGGATTGTAAAACCTCTTCAAGAACTTTTGTTACAGTTAGGACTCAGGAAAAACTGTTTTCTTCAGTTTTTCTATCATGGTTTTGCTCCTTTTTATGGAAATTTGGCAAGTCGATATTTTTATGAAACTATTGACGAAATGGTTTTGCTTACGCATGACAGCTACAAGGCTCATAAAGAATATTATACTATTTTACCTTGTAGGTTTTCTGTACTTCATAACGGAATTGACACTTCAAAATTTCAAAAAATAAGCAATGAGCAAAAAGAAATTTTAAAAGATGAATTAGAATTAAAAGATAAAAAAATTTTCATCTGGTGTTCAAGAGATGTTCCTAAAAAAGGATTAGATTTTATTTTACCAATTTGGAAAAAGATTAATACATTTCATAAAAATGCAATTTTATTAGTGGTTGGCGCTACCAGAAATACTCCGGTAGAAGGAGTTCAGTTTTTAGGACAGATTCCAAATGATACGCTTCCTAAATATTACCAAATAGCAGATTGTTATTTGTTTCCAACCTTGTGGCATGAAGGTTTTGGTTTGAGTTTGATAGAGGCTTTGCATTCTGGTTGTTACTGTATTGCTTCGGCTTTAGGGGGAGTTCCTGAAGTTTTGCAATATGGAAAATTAGGAAAGTTGATTCAAAATCCACATTTTGAGCAAGAATGGGAAGATGCTATTTTGGAATTTTTAGATCAAAATAAAAAAAATTCAGCACCAGTTTTAGAAGAATTATACAGTTCGGAAAGCTGGAATTCAGGAATGAATGTAATTATTGAAAATGCTAAAAACAGATTGCAATAAATGAAAACAATAGCAATAATTCCAGCCAGAGGAGGTTCTAAAAGACTACCGCAGAAAAACATAAAATTTTTGGGTGAGATTCCGTTATTGGCACATAGCATTTTGTATGCTCAGGCAAATAATGATATTATTCAAGAAATTTATGTTTCTACAGATGATGAGCAAATAAAACAAGTCGCTTTACAATTTGGGGCTAAGATTGTAGATCGGCCTTTATCATTGTCGGGTGATTTGGAACCTACAGTTTCTGCATTAAAAAATGTTCTGGAACAAATAGATAAGAAGATCGAAAATGTAATTTTATTACAAGCTACAAATCCATTAAGACCAGTAAATTTATTAAAAGAAGCGTTTGAAATTTACAAAGAAAAAAAAGTGGACAGTTTATTTACCGTTAGCCAGAATTATCAAAAGTTAGGAAAAATAGAAAATAATAAATTTATTCCGTTCAATTATACAATCGGTCAGCGAAGTCAGGATTTAGAGCCTTTATTTTATGAAAACGGATTACTTTATATCAGTAAAGCAAAACTGATTTTAAAAAGCAAAATTTTATCAGAGAATGCTTTTCCTTTAAAAATGAATCATATTTTTGCTAATGTTGATATCGATGATCAAAATGATTTTGATTATGCAGAATATCTTCTGTACAAGAAACAATAATCTATTTTAACATAATACATTTATGAATCCATATATAGAAATTTCCGGACGAAAAATAGGAGCAGATTTTCCGCCTCTAGTTATAGCTGAAATAGGAATTAACCATGAAGGGTCTCTTCTGGTTGCCAAAGAAATGGTTGATGCTGCACATAGGGCAGGAGTTGAGGTTGTAAAACACCAGACCCATATTGTTGAAGACGAAATGAGTGGTGCTGCAAAAAAAGTCATTCCAGGTAACGCAGATGTGTCTATTTATGAAATTATGGAACGCTGTTCTTTAAATGAAACGGATGAATTAGAGCTTAAAAAATATGTTGAAAGTAAAGGAATGATTTTTATTTCAACACCGTTTTCGCGTGCAGCTGCAGAACGATTAAAAAAGTTTGATATTCCGGCTTATAAAATAGGTTCTGGAGAGTGTAACAATTATCCATTACTTGAACATATTGCATCTTTTGGAAAACCTGTAATTTTAAGTACGGGAATGAATACAATCGAAAGCGTACAAAAAGCAGTTGCTGTTTTTGATAAATATAATATTCCGGTAGCACTTTTACATACTACCAATTTATATCCGACACCAATTCATTTGGTTCGTTATGGAGCTATGATAGAATTACATGAAGCTTTTCCCGATAAAGTTTTTGGATTAAGCGATCATACATTAAATAATAATGCCTGTCTGGGCGCAGTAGCTCTTGGAGGAAGTATTTTAGAGCGCCACTTTACAGATCATATGCAGCGTACAGGACCAGACATTGTGTGCAGCATGGATGAAAAGACTTGTCAGGAATTAATTGTTTCATCTGCAGAAATTGCTTTAATGCGGGGTGGAACAAAAAAACCGGCACTCGAAGAACAAGTAACAATCGATTTTGCGTTTGCGACTGTGTGCTCTATTAAAGATATCAAAAAGGGGGATACACTAAATAAAGATAATATCTGGGTAAAACGTCCGGGAACTGGTAAAATTTTAGCAGAAAACTTTAATAATATCCTCGGAAAAGTTGCTTTGCGTGATATTCAAAACGATGAACAATTAGACTTTTCGGATTTTGAGTAGTTTACAAAAAAAGATTCTTTTCCTAACAGGTACACGTGCTGATTTTGGAAAAATAAAATCATTAATTCAAATCCTTGAAATACAACAGGATTTTGAAGTTTTTGTTTTTGTTACAGGGATGCATCTGCAGGAGTTGTATGGTTATACTTTAATTGAGATTGAACGCTGTAATTTTAAAAATGTTTTTATTTTTGAGAATCATACTCATGAGACTACTATGGATTTAACCCTGGCCAGAACCATAGAGGGATTGTCAGGCTATTGCAAAACAATTAATCCAGATATGATTGTGGTACACGGGGATCGTGTAGAGACGCTTGCAGGAGCCATTGTAGGGTCATTAAATAATATTTTAGTTGCACATATTGAAGGGGGAGAAATTTCAGGTACTGTAGATGAATTAATCAGACACAGCGTGAGTAAGTTAAGCCACATTCATTTTGTATCAAATAAGCAGGCCGCCAAGAGATTACTTCAAATGGGAGAAATCAATGAATCTATTTTTACTATTGGTTCTCCTGATATTGACATTATGTTTTCAGACCTATTACCGGATTTGGATGTAGTAAAAAAATACTACCAAATTCCTTTCCAAAAGTTTGCAATTGTAATGTTTCATCCTGTCACTACAGAATTTAAAGCAATGCAAAAATATGCTCAGGATTTTGTTGAAGTTTTATTAAATGACAATCACAACTATATAATAATTTATCCAAATAATGATTTAGGAAGCCAATTTATTGTAGAAGAATATGAGAAACTAAAAGATAATCCAAGATTTAGAATTTTTCCATCGCTTCGTTTCGAGTATTTTTTGATGTTATTAAAAAACAGTCAATTTATTATAGGCAATAGTAGTGCCGGAATTCGAGAAGCACCCTATTATGGAATCCCAATTATAAATATTGGAACAAGACAGCAAAATAGAGCTATTCATGCAGATATCATAAATACAGACTATTCTGGAACAAACATAAAAGAGGCTCTGAATTTAATAGTTTCGCATAAAGTTAATCCTTCCAATGAAGATTTTGGACAGGGAAATAGTAAAGAATTATTTCTTGAGTGTATAAAAAACCAAGATATTTGGAAGCTTAATCATCAAAAACAGTTTAGGGATTTTAATGAAAAATAATAAGATTTTTATTTTATTGCCAGATGGCGTTGGCTTACGAAATTTTGCATTTACAAATTTTCATAAGCTTGGTATTCAAAATGGTTTTGATATTACATTTTGGAATAACACTCCTTTTCAATTAAAGGAACTAGGTTTTAAAGAAATTAAAATTGAAAAAGCCAAAACGCATTCTTTTACAGATATTTATAAAAATGTGAGAAAACATATTGAACTCGATTTAAACATTAAAAAGAGTAATGATATTGTTTATGATACCTATAGATTCCCATTTAGTTATAAAGGAATTAAGAGCAAGATAAAGAGTTTTACTGCAGAGGTTCTAATTAAGTTTTTTTCCTCAGAAAAAGGATTAAAAGTTATTCGTGAAAAGATCAAAAAAAGCGAAAAAAAAACAGCTTATTATCAGAAATGTTTAGAAACACTTCAAAGCGAAAAACCTGCTATAGTTTTTTGCACAAATCAACGTCCTATCCTTGCTATTGCTCCAATTTTGGCTGCGAAACAATTAAGGATTCCCACAGCGACTTTTATTTTTTCCTGGGATAATTTGCCTAAAGCCACAATGGTTGTTGAAACGGATTACTATTTTGTGTGGAGTCAGCATATGAAGAACGAATTACTTAATTATTATCCCTATATAAAAGAGAAACAAATATTTATTACAGGAACACCTCAGTTTGAAACGCACTTTGATATAGATAATTTAGTTTCACGTGACCTTTTCTTTGAACAAAATAAATTAGATGTAAATAAAAAATATATTTGCTATTCAGGAGATGATATAACAACCTGCCCTGATGATGCAGAATATTTAAAAGATGTTGCAGAAGCAGTTCGTAAGCTTAATGATCAAGGAAATAATTTAGGAATTGTTTTTAGACGCTGTCCCGTTGATTTCTCTAAAAGATACGATAAGACACTCGAAGATTACAAAGATATTATTAGACCAATTGCTCCTGCATGGCAAAAAATAAGTGAGGATTGGAACACAATTTTACCAACTCAGGCTGATATTATTTTGCATGCGAATACTATAAAGCATACAGAAATGGTTGTAAATCTTGGTTCTTCGATGGTTTTTGATTATGTGAGTTTTGAAAAGCCATGTGCTTTTATTAATTATGATGTTGTTAGCAAGAAAGATAAAAACTGGGCGGTAGCAAAAATTTATAATTATATCCATTTTAGATCAATGCCTGACCAAAAAGCGGTAATATGGTTAAACTCGCGTGAGGAAATTGGTCAAAAAATAAACACTAGCTTGTCAAATACAGAGACAACAATTGAATACGCTCAAAAATGGTTTGAAAAAATAAATCAACCCCCACCACAGTTAGCATCTCAACGTATATGGGACGGTATTAAACATATAGTAAAATGAAATTGCTTTTACGTAAAATAGCGTGGAAAATATTAGGAAAAAACTACCATGATTTTCTAATAGGTCAAAATAAAACATATTTGCATCAGGCAAAAAATGTGACGATCGGATATAAGACATATCATAATGGCGCATTTGTATGGCAATGGCATAATAATTCACACTTAGAGATTGGCAAATACTGTTCTATAGCAAATGATGTTAATTTTATATTAGATTCTGGTCATCATATGATGAGTGACATTACAACATTTCCTCATTTTAACCATATGGTAAATAAAAATTTGCTCATTGGTACTAAAATGCAATCTGAATTTAAGCAAGAAATAAAAACAGATCCAAGTAAAACTAAAATTGGCCATGATGTATGGATTGGCATGAATGCAGTAATTTTGCCAAATATAACAATTGGTAATGGTGTAACAATTATGGCTGGTGCAGTTGTAACGAAAGACGTTCCTGATTATGCTATTATTGGAGGTGTTCCGGCTGAGATTGTCAAAATGAAATATGATTTGGATACAATTTCAAAAATGAAACAAATAGAATGGTGGAATTGGAACCCGGAAAAAGTTGAAGAAAATGTAGGAGATTTTTATATTCCGATTCAGGACTTTATAATCAAGTGGCTCTAATACTTTTATTTCATGACAATAAGAATCTATTTGTGATTAATAACTAACTTAATTTATGTTTTTTAACTCTTTGGCTTTTGCCATTTTTTTACCAATTGTTTTTTTCTTGTATTGGTTTGTTTTTAATAAAAGCAAAAACGCTCAAAATGCTTTATTGATAGTTGCCAGTTATTATTTTTATTCTTGTTGGGATTGGAGATTTCTTTTTTTATTGGTTTTCTCCACATTTCTGGATTATTATACCGGAATTCAAATCGAAAAAGGAAAATCAGATAAAAGCCGAAAATTCTGGTTTTGGTTAAGCATTATAGTTAATTTAGGATTTTTAGGAGTCTTTAAATACTATAACTTTTTTGCTGCTTCATTTTCAGAATTATTAAATACTGTAGGAATTCAGGCAAGTCCAATTTTGTTAGAAGTCATTTTGCCAGTCGGAATTTCATTTTACACCTTTCACGGTTTATCGTATGTAATTGATATCTATTACAAGCGTATTAAAGCCGAGTACAATTTTATAGACTACTCTTTATTTGTGAGTTATTTTCCACTTTTGGTTGCAGGACCAATTGAAAGAGCCACACATTTACTTCCACAGGTAAAAGTAAAAAGAGAATTTGATTTTGAAAAAGCCAAAGAAGGTGTTGGACAAATTGTTTGGGGATTGTTTAAAAAAATTGTGATTGCGGATAGTTGTGCAATTTTAGCCAATCAAATATTTGATAATTACGAAACAATGAATTCCTTATCATTGATTTTAGGAGCAGTATATTTTGCTTTTCAGATTTATGGTGACTTTTCAGGATATTCAGATATTGCCTTGGGGGTTTCAAAATTATTTGGAATTGACTTACTGAAAAACTTTAATTATCCTTATTTTTCAAGAGATATTGCCGAGTTCTGGCGCCGTTGGCACATTTCGCTTTCGTCATGGTTTCGGGATTATCTGTATATTCCATTAGGGGGCAGCAAAGGTTCTAAATTCATTCAGATTAGAAACGTATTTATCATTTTTGTGATTAGCGGATTTTGGCATGGTGCAAATTGGACTTTTATTGTTTGGGGATTATTAAATGCGGTTTACTTTTTACCTTTATTACTGTTAAATAAAAACAGAAACAACTTAGAAGCAATAGAATTAAAAGCAAATTTTAAAAGCGTTCAGACTTTGGTAAGCATTCTACTTACATTTGGATTAACTACTTTTGCCTGGATTTTTTTTAGGTCTGATTCTATAGGAAATGCACTTGGTTATGTGAAGAGAATTTTTCTTTTAGATTTTAATTTTTCTGTTACTAAATCCTATTTTAGGATAGACTTAATAGTATTATTGTTGTTGTTTAATATAATTGAATGGGTTAATAGAGAGAATAGTTCACCTTTAAATAAAGGGCTTTATAATTTAAAACTAATTTTTATCATTATATTGATTATTTTATTTGGACAGTTTGGGTTAAAAAATGAATTTATTTATTTTCAATTTTAGATTATTATGAAAAAATTCATTTTATTTTTAATAGGTATTATTGTGATTGTTTATCTGATCACTTTCAGTATTCAGTTTTTCGCAGATAAAGGATTAAAAAATCAAAAAAATAGTATTTACGCTGATTGGAATGCTATTCTTAAAGGCGAAATCAATGCTGATATTGTTATCAATGGATCCTCCAGAGCTAAGTTTTCATATGATACAAGGAGTATTTTAAAAGAAACAAAACTCAAAACTCAAAATTTAGGTTTCAATGCAGGAGGTTATAATCTACAGAAATCAAAATTTGAGATTTATTTGAAAAATAATAATTTTCCCAAAATTATTATCCAAAACATTGATTTGGCCAATTTTAAGGAAAGTAAGGTTTTGCCTGATGAAGACCAGTTTTTTCCTTTTGTAAACAATGCAGAGATCAACAAGTTCATCAGTAAATTTGATGATAAGTTTAGTTATGTTGGTTATATACCTTTATTAAAATACAATCAGAATTTTTCAATTCTAAGGACGGGATTATTAGCAAACGTAAGTGGTAAAGCGCCAGCTAAATCATTATATTTCGGTTTTTCACCTAAAAAGCAATCCTATAAATTAGATTTACATAATTTTGATAAATTAAAATCAGATGTACAGGAAAAAGAAAAAATTAATATCAGAAATCTATCAAGGCTCAATGAAATGATTCGTTTTTATCAATCAAAAATGAATCAGAATACATTGCTTATTTTTGTCTGGGCCCCGGAATATAAAGAACGGCTAAATGTGATTTATGATCCTTTAAAAGCACCATTGATAAAACAATTGAAAACGGTTCAGGCAAAAAATAAGAATATCTTTTTTATAGACTTTTCTCATGACGTTATAGCTCAGAATTCAGATTACTTTTATGATAGTTTTCATTTGAATGATACCGGGGCAAAAGAGTTTTCAGGAAAGCTAGGACATGCTATCCAGGTTATTCTGAAAACAAAAAACAAAAATTAATAAAACAATATGTTTTTCAACTCTTTAGCGTTTGCTATCTTCTTACCAATTGTTTTTCTTTTGTATTGGTTTGTTTTTAATAAAACCAAAAACACTCAAAATGCTTTATTAATAGTTGCCAGTTATTATTTCTATTCCTGTTGGGATTGGAGATTCTTATTTTTATTGGTTTTCTCCACTTTTTTAGATTATTATACCGGAATTCAAATTGAAAAAGGGAAATCTGAAGTGAGCCGTAAATTTTGGTTTTGGTTAAGTATTATAGTCAATTTAGGATTTTTAGGAATCTTTAAGTACTATAATTTTTTTGCTGTTTCTTTCTCAGCATTATTAAATTCTGTTGGAGTAAAAGCAAGTCCAATCTTGTTGGACGTGATTCTGCCGGTCGGGATTTCATTTTACACTTTTCATGGTTTATCATATGTAATTGATATTTATTACAAACGTATTAAACCAGAATACAATTTTGTAGACTATTCTTTATTTGTGAGTTATTTTCCACTTTTGGTAGCAGGGCCAATAGAGAGAGCAACACATTTGCTTCCGCAGGTAAAAGAAAAAAGAGTATTTAATTATGCAATTGCAGTTGATGGCTTAAGACAAATTTTATGGGGACTGTTTAAGAAAGTAGTTATTGCAGACAATTGTGCTGATTATGCTAATATTGCTTTTGATAATTCTGGCTCAAATCCAGGTAGCATTTTAGTTCTTGGAGCCATTTTTTTTGCATTTCAAATTTATGGAGATTTTTCAGGTTATTCAGATATAGCATTAGGAGTTTCAAAGTTGTTTGGTATAGATTTACTTCGAAATTTCAATTATCCCTATTTTTCAAGAGATATTGCCGAGTTTTGGCGACGTTGGCATATTTCACTTTCTTCCTGGTTTAGAGATTATATTTATATACCGTTAGGTGGTAGCAAAGTGTCAAAGTTAAAGCAAATACGAAATGTATTCATTATTTTTATTGTTAGCGGATTTTGGCACGGGGCTAATTGGACTTTTATTGTTTGGGGATTACTGAATGCATTATTTATTTTGCCTTCTATTATTTTTAAAACAAATAGAAATAATTTAGATCTTATAGCTAAAGACAGGGTTTTTCCAAGTTTTAAAGAATCATTTCAAATAATAAGGACTTTTGCTATAACTTGTTTTGCCTGGATATTTTTCAGGGCAAAAGATTTGGATAGTGCATTTAGTTATATAAAAGGAATTTTTTCAAGTAGTTTATTTACAATACCCAGATTTGATTCAAAGCAAATTTCTATAAAAATACTTTTAGTGTTAATATTGTTTTTTGTGATAAAAGAATGGACTTCAAGATCATATAGTCACGTATTATATTTTTCAGATTCAAAGCCAATATATTATAAATGGGGATTATACTTTTTACTTTTTATGGTAATAATTATTTGGGGAGTTACAGCAAAAACAGAGTTTATTTATTTTGCTTTCTAACATGATGAGATTATGATTAAAAAATTTATTCTTAAAACGATATTGACAGGCATAGGTTTTTTTATAATTCTGATAATTGTTTTACTGGGAAGTTCAAGCTATGTAAAAAACAGAAAATTTAAAAATTCACAAACAGAAAGTAATACATTATTTATGAAATCAAATGAAAAATTTGATTTGATGTTTATGGGGATTTCTCATGCTAGAAATTTTTCAAGATATGGTAATGATAAAATTGTAGAAAATATTTTGAAAAGAAAAATTGTTAATATTGGGCAGGGAGGAGGAAAGTGTGGTGTAAATGAACAATTATTTTATCTTAACTATTTTTATTCCAAAAATAATAAAGTGGATACCATTTTTTTTATATTAACACCTCCAATATTAACTTCTGACAAATTGCCTTTTTCAACCAATACTTTTGATGAAGAGGCATTTGATTTGAATTTTTTTTCTCAGTATTTGATGTTTGATACTGAAAACAAATATGAAAGGATTATTCAATATGGGCAAAGTAAATTAAAGGCTCCATGGATAAATTTAAAACCAGATTATAGAATTGGCAAGTTTGATTCTTTAAAAAAAATAAATATTGAGTCAGTTATAAAAGGAATCAAATTTGTTCACGGAGATAGCATTAATGTTGAAGTGCTTAACAAAGCGTGTCTTGGAGTTGAGAAAATTGTAAAAACAGCAAAACAAAACAAAACAACCATTATAATGATAATTCCACCTGCTTTGTTTGGAAAATGGCCAGAGCACTATCTTGCTGTTAATCTTGCAAAAAAAATGAAGAAAATGTATAATGTAAATTATTATGATTTTTCTGAATCGGTATTAAATCCAAAATATTATTATGACCATCATCATTTAAATACTAATGGTGTTGTATATTTTACTAAAGGTTTTTTAAAGCCTTTGTTTTAAATTATTCAAATCGATTAAGTATCATTACGCAGATAACTGGTCTTTTATTTTTAAAAATTACTTTATGTTTTTTAATTCCATAGCATTTGCTATTTTTTTACCAATCGTTTTTTTCTTGTATTGGTTTGTTTTTAATAAAACCAAAAGCACTCAAAATGCCTTATTAATTGTTGCCAGTTATTATTTTTATTCCTGCTGGGATTGGAGATTCTTGTTTTTATTGGTTTTCTCTACTTTTCTGGACTATTATACAGGCATTCAAATCGAGAAGGGAAAATCAGAGGGAAGTCGGAAATTTTGGTTTTGGCTTAGTATATTCGTTAATTTAGGTTTTCTGGGAGTTTTTAAATACTATAACTTTTTTGCTGCTTCATTTTCAGAATTATTAAATACTGTCGGAATAAAAGCTAGCCCAATTTTGCTAGATGTGATTCTTCCGGTGGGAATTTCATTCTACACTTTTCACGGTTTATCGTATGTAATTGATATCTATTATAAACGAATAAAAGCCGAATATAACTTTGTAGATTACTCCTTATTTGTGAGTTATTTTCCACTTTTGGTAGCAGGCCCAATAGAAAGAGCGACACATTTATTGCCGGAAATAAAAGTCAAAAGAGAATTTGATTTAGAAAAAGCTAAAGAAGGTATTTATCAAATCATTTGGGGGCTAGTCAAAAAAGTAGTAATTGCTGATACATGCGCAACTTATGCCAATGCTATTTTTGATCATTATACTTCAATGAATTCATTTTCATTAATTCTGGGGGCAGTGTACTTTGCATTTCAGATTTATGGAGATTTTTCAGGGTATTCAGATATTGCATTGGGAGTTTCAAAATTATTCGGATTAGATTTACTACGAAATTTTAATTATCCTTACTTTTCAAGAGATATTGCAGAGTTTTGGCGTCGATGGCATATATCACTTTCGTCTTGGTTTCGTGATTATTTATACATTCCATTAGGTGGAAGTAAAGGCGGAATTTGGATGAAAATCAGAAATACATTTATCATTTTTGTAGTCAGCGGATTTTGGCACGGAGCCAGTTGGACATACATTGCATGGGGATTTATTAATGCTGTTTATTTTTTACCATTGTTATTATCTAATAGCAATCGAAATAATATGGATGCTGTTCTGCTAAAATTCAATTTAGATTCGGCAAAAGTTATAATAAGCATTCTTTGCACTTTTTTATTAACTTGTTTGGCTTGGGTATTTTTCAGAGCCAAAACAATTACGGACGCAGTTTTATATTTAAAGAGAATTTTTACTAATAGAGATTTTAGCTTTCAATATTTAGACAACGAAAGATATAGTTATGAAATTTTGCTGATGATTGGTGTATTTGTTTTAGTCGAATGGAATAATCGTACCAAGGTTGAGCCACTTTCAGGAAAAAGAAGTATGCTTAAAATAGCTTTGGCTATTGGAGCGATAATAGCTTTCGGAACTTATTCAGATTACAAAGAATTTATTTATTTTCAGTTTTAATGAAACAGTTTTTGACTTATACGCTCAAGATTTTATGTATCACAATCTTAATAGCAATCATTCTTGACGGATTTTATACTTATGTTTTTTTGCAATCTAAAAATAGAGGAAAAATAGAGGATGTTTTTAATTCAAAATCCAGAAATTTTGATGTGGTAATCTTAGGTTCATCAAGAGCTAATAATCATTTTGTGCCTGAAATGTTTGAAGAAAAAGGATTAAAAACTTTTAATTATGGAATGAGTGGGGGACATTTATTTGAGGCTTCCTTACTTCTAAAGTTAATGATTGAGAGAAAATATAATATCAAAAATGTAATTCTGGAGGCAGATTTGAATTTGTCCAGCCAACATGAAGCAGAAGGAATATCAGCTTTGTTTTTACCTTACATTCACAATTCTAAAATCATAAAAAAACATTTTGAAGGAAAGGAAAACTTTTCTGAGTTGTATTATATCCCCTTTTACCGATATATTAAATATGAAACTAAAATAGGGTGCAGAGAGACATTTTTTGCAGCTATTCACAAAAAAACAAACCAGTTAGATAACTTAGGATACCATGGATTAGAAAGGCATAAAAATGCTAATATGAAAAATAATATTTCAAAACTAAATCCGTTAGCTCATAATAAATATTATGAAGAAATCAAGATCATCTGCAAGACCAATAAAATTAATTTTATACCTATAATGACACCCATGTGCGAAAATGTGGTGGGTATGAACTATTTTGAGAAAGTAAAAAAAGCTTATCCGGAAATTCATAATTATGAGAATATAGTAATTGAGGATAAATACTTTTCGTCATGTGGTCACATGAATGATGACGGGGCAAAGATGTTTACGGCTAAAATTTTAAAAGACTTTTTCAAGAAATAATGAATATCTCAATCTTTTTTAATGAGGAGTTTATCATGAATATGAAGAAATTTTGTTTTTTTATTTTTAAGATATTACTTTTGGTTTTCACGCTTTCGGTATTGATAGACTACATTTATTCTACATGTTATCTTCAAACTAGGCAAAGAGGAAAAATAGGTTTTATTTTTAATTCAGAGCCTCAAAAATTTGATGTTATTATTTTGGGATCTTCAAGAGCTAATAATCATTTAGTGTCTAAAATGTTTACTGATAAAGGGTTAAGAACATTCAATTTTGGAATGCAGGGATCTAAATTATTCGAATCAGATTTGGTTTTAAAATTGTTATTAGAAAGAAAATGTATTATAAAAAATGTAATAATTGATGTTGATGTAACACTAAAATCGGAACGGAAATCAGAGGCCAATTGTTTAAAATTCTTACCTTATTTCCATCGGTCTCAAGTAATAAAAAAACATTTTGAAGGTTTAAAAGATTATAACGCATTTTGTTACATTCCTTTTTATAGATATTTAAAATATGACACTAAAATTGGTTTTAGAGAAGCATTTTTTTGTAGTATTAATAAAAAAAGCCATGAATTAGATTATGGAGGATATAATGCATTACCTTCACTTAATCAAAAACTGAAAGTAGAAAATTTGAATTTTAACCCTAAACCCAATCGATATTACGAGGAAATAAAGGAAATTTGTAAAATCAATCGTATAAATTTGATTGCGATAATGACCCCAGTTTGTGATAATGTTAAAGGAATTGATTACTTTAAAAAGGTAAATAAATTATACCCCGAAATTCATAATTATGAGAATGTAGTAATCGAGGATAAATACTTTTCGTCATGTGGTCACATGAATGATAACGGGGCAAAGATGTTTACGGCTAAAATTTTAAAAGACTTTTTCAAGAAATGATTCATATAGCTTTTCTAACTCCAGAGTTCCCTCATACCAAAGTGGCAAATGCGGCTGGTATTGGTACAAGTATCAAAAATCTTGCAATAGCTTTGGTTAAAGAAGAAGTAAAAGTTTCTGTATTTGTTTATGGCCAAAAATCACAAGAAATCATTATCGAAAATGGAATTAAAATTCATTTGATAAAAAATAAAAAATATAAATTATTGAGTTGGTTTTTTCATCGAAAATATATTCAGAATTATTGTAATACGATTATTGAAAAAGAAAAAATTTCGCTCATTGAAGCTCCTGATTGGACCGGAATTACAGCTTTTATGAAGTTTAAGATTCCGCTGGTGATTCGTTTTCATGGTAGTGATACCTATTTTTGTCATTTAGAAAAAAGACAACAGAAGCTTAAAAATTTTTGGTTTGAGAAGCTGGCTTTGCAAAATGCGAAAGCCTTTATTGCACCAACTGTATTTGCCAGAGATTTAACTTTATCTCTTTTTAAACTAAGAGGAAAAAAAGTAGAAGTTATCTCAAACGGAATCGAAATTCAGCATTTTAAAAATACCAATCCAAATGAATACAAAAAAGATTTAATAGTATACATCGGAACTTTGATTCGTAAAAAAGGGGTTCTGGAACTTCCTGAAATCTTTCGTAGAGTGCAAAGGGAGTCTGCTGAATCCAAACTGGTTTTAATAGGTGGTGATTCTTTTGATATTCGAACAGGATCAAAATCGACCTGGCAATTGATGCAAAATCAATTTCAAAAAGAGGATTTGAAAAATGTTGAATACCTAGGGAAAATTCCATATGAGGAAGTGAAGCATTATATAAAAAAAGCAAATGTTTGTGTCTTTCCAACTTTTGCAGAAACTTTAGGAATGGTAACTATCGAATCGATGGCGATGCAAAAAGCAGTGGTGAATAGCAATATTGGTTGGGCTCAGGAATTAATTGTTGATGGAGAAGACGGTTATCTGGTGCATCCTGAAAACCATGAATTATACGCAGAAAAAATTATTCAGTTATTAAATAATAAAGGACTTTCTTTGAAAATAGGGCAAAATGCAAGAGCAAGTGTTGAAGCTAAATTTGATATTGAAAAATTAGTAAAAAAAAATATTCAGTTTTATCAGGAAATCATATCTAAAAATCAAAAGCTAACATGATTATTATTTATCATTATAATGCTCAGGTACTGGGAATTGATGGGGGTCAAGGGATTTCTTTTTCACAAAAAAATATTTCTCAGGTCCTATTAGAAGTTGCTGTAGCCTATCCTAATGAATTATTAATCTGGTGCCATAATGATTTGAAACAAAATCTTAACATTGCTGGTTTTCATGATATTTTTCATCATAATAAGATAGTAGCCTCTTACGATCCTTCTGGAAATGGTTTTCTTACTGAAGAAATTGGGTATTGCGAATTATCCTCTTTTATAAACATCAATAAAGAAGTGATTTATCCAACATGGAGAATGAGCAGTTTTGTGGGAGGAATTCATACTTCGGTTATAATTGCTTTAAAAGATAACCTTAAAACATCTGCCAGCTTTGATTATTTTTTGCATTCTTTAGCTAAACTAGCAATGCCTGAGGGGCTTTTATGTTACTCGCAACCTCAGTTATTGCATTCTTTTTCAGGAATTATTCAGTCGCATAAAAAGAATTTTTATATTTTATTTCGGTTTGTAAAACAGCATTATAAAATACATTGGGTTTTTTCACTATTATTAGATTTGTTTTTATACGAAAGAAAATTAGCAATCCTGCCTCTTGTTTGTAGTTTATTTTATAGCAGACGAAAACTAAAAGTAAATGTTTTAAATGAGATTGAAGTACAATCTGAAAAAGTCTTAATTAATAAAGGAACTATAGATGTCATTATTCCAACTATTGGAAGAAAGCAATTTTTATATGATGTTTTGCAAGATTTAAAACAGCAAAGCCATTTACCGCTAAAAGTTATAATTGTAGAGCAGAACCCAAAATCGGATAGTATTTCGGACCTTGATTATATTACGCAAGAAAATTGGCCATTTGAAATAAAACATATTTTCACACATCAGGCAGGAGCCTGCAATGCGCGAAATTTAGCATTTAAGGAACTAAAGAGCGAATGGGTTTTTATGGCTGATGATGATATTAGATTTGAAAAATGTTTTTTAGAAAAAGCTTTGGAAAAAATAAAATTAAGTGGAAACAAGGCTGCTACTTTTAGGTGTTTTCAAAAAAACGAAAAATTAGTCTTTAAAAAAATGTTTCAATGGTCTACTTTTGGCTCCGGTTGCAGCATTGTCCAGCATCAGGCTATGAAAAACTTACAATTTGATATGAGATTCGAATTTGGTTTTGGCGAAGATGCAGATTTTGGTATGCAGCTTCGTAATCAAGGTGTTGATGTTATTTATTTTCCAAAACCTGAAATTTTGCATTTAAAAGCTCCAATAGGAGGGTTTAGAACTAAACCTGTTTTACCTTGGCACAATGACAAAATTCAGCCTAAACCTTCACCAACGGTTATGTTGTTTGATCTGCTGCATTTGTCTAAACAACAGGTAAAAGGATATAAAACCATTTTATTTTTTAAGTTTTATAAATTACAGACTATTAAAAATCCAATACGATATTTTTTGAATTTTAAAATGCAATGGAAACAAAGTGAATATTGGGCGAATGAATTAAAGAATAAAAAATGAAGTTTTCACTAATAGTTTGCACTTATATGCGGCCAGAGCCTCTACTGAAACTCTTAAAATCGGTTCAGGCGCAAAGTTTATATCCAAATGAAATTTTAATTGTAGACGGATCAACTAACAATAAAACGGAAACGATTTTAAAACAAAATTCATTTCAATATTTAAAATACGAATTAGTTTCTGATGAAAATAGAGGACTAACCAAACAAAGGAATTTTGGTATTTCTAAAGTAGCAAAAGATATTGATGTTGTTTGCTTTCTTGATGATGACACCATTTTAGAACCTGATTATTTTAAAAATCTACTTTCTACGTATGAGGTATATCCGGAAGCTTTAGGGGCAGGAGGCTATATTAACAATGAAGTTAAATGGGAGCAAGTTGGCTTGGATTACCATCCCAATATTCGGGAATTTTATTTTGATGGATGGAAACGTAAAGATGGGAGCCGTTTTATTTTAAGAAAAAAAATTAATTTAGATAGTGATCGTCCACCTGGTTTCTCTCCTTCTTTTTCACACGGAAGGAGCGTTGGTTTTCTACCTCCAAGTAATAAAATATATCAGGTTGAACAATTAATGGGAGGGGTTTCGTCTTTTAGAAAATCTGTTTTTGAAAAGTTTTCATTTTCTACTTACTTTGTGGGTTATGGTTTATATGAAGATGCTGATTTTACATTAAGAGTTTCAAAAGCGGGAAATTTGTATTTAAATACCGCAGCTCAATTGTCACATTTCCATGCTGAATCCGGGCGGCCAAATAAATATCAATACGGGAAAATGGTAGTACGAAATGGCTGGTATGTATGGCGTATTAAAAATCCAAATCCAAATGTTGGAGATTTTTTTAAGTGGAATGCTATAACCATTTTATTAACTCTAATCCGTTTTACTAATATAATAACAGAAAAAAATAAAAAAGAAGCTTTTACAGAATCGATTGGGAGAAGTGTTGGCTGGTTAAGTTTGTTTTTTAAAAAACCTAAAATACAATGAAAATAACATCCTTTTTTACTGCACGAAACTATACATATCTTTATTATCTTCTTAAACCATTTCCAAAAGAAGTTAAAAAGGATTGTAATACATATGATGAGTTTACGAATCTTTCAAATATTATTGATTACCTTACTGTAAAAAAATACAAGAAAATAGTTGTTGTGGCTAGTGGGCCCTCAGCTAAAAATGTAAAACTAGAAAAAGATGCCTTGTATTTTGTAACTAATAGTGCACTTGAATTAGTTGAGTCTGTTCCGCATGTTTATGTATTAAATGATTCCTATTATATTTTGAAATATTTAAAATCGATTACAAATTCTAAAGAATGGAAAACAACTGTTTTTTGGTATGTTTCTACTACATCAAAAAGAAAAGAACGTGCAGTAAAACTATTAGAGGAATATTTTGAAACAAAATCCAGAGAGAAGAAGGAATTTTTAATTACAAATATTGATAAGTCATTTATGCTAAAAAATGTTCATGTTGAGCTTGTCGAATTTTTGAAACAAAATTTGGGTATTAATTATTATGGTGTGAATTCTGGTTTTGTCACCCTTGTTTTTGCTTACATTATTTCCGTTATTTCGAATCTTAAAATTGAAATTTATGGTTTGGACATGGGAGAAAAAGGAGAAGGATATTTTGATAAGAAAAAGAAGCTTGGTAAAAGCGTAAAAGGAGAAAAAAATCGAGAAGTTGTGAAGTCTTTTTTACTAAAAGCGTACCAATCTAAAACTGAAATTATTAACCATTCAAATTTTATGACTTATGGAAATAATTAACGAATTTGCACGTTGCAAGGTATGCAATGGTGAAATTGATAATGTAAATTCAACTTTTGATCTTGTTAAATGTCAAGAATGCAAATTTATATTTTCGAAAAAAAAATTTTCAACAGAAGATTTTATCTTAACCTATGATAGATTATATAATGCAAAAGAAAATTTAATATATAAAAAGCATTCAATAGAAGAATATCATCAACTCCAAAAAGGTATAATTCGTATTGGGTATAATAGGAAAAGAATTATAAAAAGTATTATTACAAAACATACTCAAAATGTTTTAGAAGTTGGATCGGGCATTGGGTTGATTGGAATGTACTTAAAGAGATTTAATAATTTGTCTTATTATGGTTTAGAACTCGATGAAAAAACACACCAACGTGCCCTGTCTCTTGGTGTGAATTCTGTTAATGGAGATTTTTCTAAAATGGAAACATTTAATGAAAAATTTGATGTAATTATGATGTGGGAGGTTTTAGAGCATTTACAAGATTTGCAGTTGTTTTTTCAATTGGCTAAAGAAAGATTAAACACTAAAGGTGTTTTTGTGTTTTCAGTCCCTAATTTTGCTAAAATTGATAATTATAGAAATGCTAAAGATAAAATATATCAGAGTGGTCCTCCTGTTCATCTTAATTTTTTCACAAAAGAATCTTTAAAAGAAGTTTTAAATTGGTATGGATTTGATTACGTTATGATTAAAGAAAAGAAATTTCCGTATTTTAATTTTAAATCTTTAAATTTTTATAAAATGTTTTTTAATTCTTTAATAGGAAAATATAATGGGCCTACATTATATGTTACTGCTAAGTTAAATAAGTAAAGTAATTTGTCATTCAGTTTTTGTATCATAACGCATGTCATTCATCAAAATAAAGCAGAAAGGTATTTTGCCTATTCGCCTTATGTTTGGGAAATGAACATATGGCTTAAATATGTTGAGGAGGGAATTTTGGTTGCTCCATTGGAAAACAAAGAGATAACACCGATTGATTTGCCCTATCATCATGAAAAAATTGATTTTAGAGTTATTCCGAATTTTAACTTTTTAGACACTAAGAATATTCTTTTGTCAATATTTAAATTACCAAAAATTTTCTGGGAGGTATTTTGGGCCATGAAAAATGCTGATCATATTCATTTGAGATGTCCTGGTAATGTTGGACTGATTGGTTGTTTGGTTCAGATTTTATTTCCAAATAAAATAAAAACTGCGAAATATGCAGGAAATTGGGATCCCGTAAGTAAACAGCCTTGGACTTATCGTTTTCAAAAATACATTTTGAATAACACTTTTTTAACTCGAAATATGCAGGTATTGGTTTACGGAGTTTGGGAAAACCAATCAAAAAACATAAAATCTTTCTTTACTGCGACATATTCAGAATCGGAGAAAAAAATAATTGAAAAAACAAGTCTGGATTTAGGAATTCATTTTGTTTTTGTTGGGAGCTTAGTTTTAGGAAAAAATCCATTATATGCAGTCAAATTGGTTGAAGAGCTAATTAAAAAAGGAAAAAAAGTTACTTTGGAATTATATGGTGAAGGTCCGGAAAGGCAAAATTTAGAAAATTATATTCAGGAGAATTTGTTAGCAAACCATGTGATTTTAAGAGGTAATCAGACTCGTGAAGTTATGATAGGAGCATTTCAAAAAAGTCATTTTGTGCTTTTACCATCTAAAAGTGAGGGTTGGCCTAAAGCCATTGCTGAGGGAATGTTTTGGGGTTGTGTTCCTATTGCTACAAAGGTTTCTTGTTTGCCCTTTATGCTTGATTACAATAATAGAGGTATTTTGCTAGAGATGAATATAAAAA
Organism: Flavobacterium sp. LM4; assembly: GCF_002017935.1. NCBI lineage: Bacteria > Pseudomonadati > Bacteroidota > Flavobacteriia > Flavobacteriales > Flavobacteriaceae > Flavobacterium > Flavobacterium sp. LM4. Next base: position 327,503 of record NZ_MUFW01000001.1, read on the forward strand.
AAGATGTAGGACAAATTGAAAAAATATTGAATGATGAAAAAACTTTTTTTTCTAAAAGCAAATTAGCATGTCAATGGTCACAACAATATACTACTGATGTTTTTGAAGCTGAAATTAAAAAATTATTAGTCAAATGAAAGTTATACAAATCATAGATTCTCTCGAGGCTGGTGGTGCAGAGCGTATGGCTGTAAACTACGCAAATGCATTAGCTAAAAAAATAACATTTTCGGGATTAGTTGCTACCAGAAAAGAGGGATTGTTGATAAAACAAATTGATTCAGAAGTACCGTATTTGTTTTTAGGAAAAAAGAAAAGAATTGATGTAAAAGCTGTTTTTAAATTAAGGGAATTTATAAAAAACAACAAAGTTGATATAATACAAGCCCATAGTTCTTCTTTTTTTTTAGCTGTTTTAGTGAAATTGACCTTACCAAAAGTTAAAATTATTTGGCATGATCATTATGGGATTTCTCAAGATTTGACTTTTAGAAAAGACATGGTGTTAAAGTATGGATCGCTTTTTTTTAAAGGAAGCATTGCTGTAAATTCATCGTTGAAAAAATGGGCTGAATCTTATTTATGGTGTTCTAAAATTGTATATTTTCCAAATTTTATTTTAAATAATTTTGAAATTAGTGAAAAAGCGGAATTAAGAGGCATTGCAGGAAAAAGAATAATTTGTCTCGCCAATCTACGACCGCAAAAAAATCACAAATTACTTGTTGAAGTTGCTTCCTTAATTAAAGAAAAATTTCCGGATTGGACATTTCATTTATTTGGAAAAGACTTTGAAGATGATTATTCTCAAGGAATTAAAAATTATATTAAAGAATTAAAACTAGAAAAAAATATTTTTTTTTATGGAACCACTCAAAATGTTAGTTCAGTATTAAAACAGTGTGATATTGCCGTTTTGACTTCTTTGTCTGAAGGGCTGCCACTCGCCATTTTAGAATATGGCTTACACAAATTGCCTGTTATTGTTACAAATGTTGGAGAAATTTCAAAAATTATTACCTCAAATGAAGAAGGTTTAATTGTAGAATCAAATAACGTAGCTCAATTTACAAATGCCCTTATTCAGTTTATTCAGAATGAAAAATACAGAAAGGAAGCAGGATTTATGTTAGAACAAAAAATAGCGTTAAATTTCAGTGAAGAATCAATTATTCGTCAATATCTTTCGTGGTTGGATTCATTGATTCATTGATTTTAAAATATTTTAGATGAAAAACATTCGGTCATTCTACATTTATCTCCTTATAATCCATGCATTAATTGCTTTGGTTGTCTTTACAATTCCTTTTTTATCAAAAATTTATGCATTTTTAATTCCAATCATTGGCTTCTACTTTGTTTACATAAACAAAAATAAAAATAATGAAGTTCTTTTAGTAGCAGCTTATATGGTAGGTGTTGAGGTTTTTTTACGAATGACGGGGGGTAATTTTAATAATGAATTTGTCAAAGTAAATGTGATGTTTTTCATGGTTTTAGGTATGATATATAGTAATTTTTCTATTAATGCTTTTATTTATTGGGCTTTTTTATTATTACTAATTCCCGGTATTTTAATAACATCTTCAAATGCTGATTTTACTGCAGATGTGAAAAAATTATTAGTTTTTAATTTATCGGGTCCGTTTTGTCTAGCAATTTCTGCGATTTATATGTATCAAAGGAAAATTTCATTTACTTATTTACAAAATATTATAATTGCAATGGGATTGCCTGTTGTCACAACTACAGTCTATTTGTTTCTATTTAATCCCAGCGTTAAGGATGTGGTTACCGGAACACAATCAAATTTTGAAACATCCGGAGGATTTGGCCCTAATCAGGTTTCGACTGTTTTAGGTTTAGGAATGTTCATTTTTTTTTCACAATTAGTTTTGTTTTCTAAATCAAAAAAACTGATGGTTTTAAATGGAGTTTTAGTGTTGTTGATCAGTTACAGAGCTATTGTTACTTTTTCTAGAGGAGGAGTTATAACCGGTATAGTAATGATTACATGTTTGTTGTTTTTATTATATTATTTTGCTAATGTTAAAGGCAGAAGTAAATTTATTTTAGTTTTTGTATTAACGGCTTTGATGGCCGGAGGAATATGGAGTTATAGTTCATTACAAACATCTGGTCTTATTAATAAACGCTATGCAAATGAGGATGGAGCAGGAAGAACAAAAAAAGATCGCTTGGGTGGAAGAGAACAAATTATGGATGAAGAGATAAAACTTTTTATGGATAATCCCGTTACAGGTGTGGGACCAGGAATGGGAAAAGGTCTTAGGAAAGAATCATTTGGGACTGAAACCGCATCACATAATGAAATAACACGTATGTTAAGTGAACATGGTTTACTGGGTATTTTAGGGCTTATAATACTTTTTATCACTCCATTTATTCTTTATATTAACAATAGACAGCATTTATATTTCTTGTCATTTTATTTTTTTTGGCTCCTGACAATCAATCATGCAGCTATGCGAACAGCTGCTCCTGCTTTTGTTTATGCCTTATCGCTTCTTTTAGTTCAGGTTAAGAATCCTGAAAAAACAGAAAATTCAGACGGTTAAATTCTGTTTTTTATAATACATTTGCCTCAAATTAAAGAGCTTGAAATTAAAATAGAATATATGCAAACAAACAAAAAAATGCATTTTGAAATTTCAGAAAGAAAAGTACTTCTTAGGCTTTTTGATATTGCTTTTATTTTGTTTGCTCTATATTTAATGGACGAGCTTTTTTACTATCCATACTTCAATTTGGATAGTGCAGATTATTTTAGACCAATTTTATTCATTGTTTATCTAAGTGGTTTCGGAGTGATCTTCGAGATGTATAATCTTCAAGTTGCCAGCAATCAGTTTCAGATTCTTCAAAGTGTTGTTTTAACTGTGACAACTGCTACTTTAGTGTATTTATTTACACCCATTTTGTCACCAGAACTTCCAAAGCAGCGATTGGTTATATTGATTTTTTATTTTACGATTCTTGGTGCATTATTGTTTTGGCGTTTTTTTTATGTTTATTTTTTGGCAACCCAAAGATTTTCTCAAAATGTAATTTTAATTTGCAATAAACATCAGTTAGATGAACTCGTTTTGGGACTTGAAAATGTTGATCCGCATTATAAAATTATTGGTTTTGTAAATTCAGATTTTTTAGCAGAACAAGATTTTTCTTTAAATTATATAAAAGAAATTCAAAAGAGTGATTTATTATCTTTTGTAAGTAAAAATAATATTTCTGAAATCGTCATCGCTTCTCAAAAAACGGAGGGTATTACAGCAGATTTATACCAACATTTGCTTCATTTACTTGAGTCAGGACATATTATTAGAGAATATACTCACGTTTATGAAAGTAAAACGCAACGAATTCCGGTTCAATATATTTCTCGGGATTTTTATCGTTTTTTTCCCTTTAGCCGAAGTAACAATAATAAACTATATCTACTATTGGTAAGTATTCTTGAAAACGTTTTTTCTTTAATTGGTTTATGTTTTTGCGCTGTTTTTATTCCCTTCATTTTTATAGCCAATATCTTTTGGAATAAAGGACCTCTGTTTTATACACAGGAGCGAGTTGGTAAATACGGAAAAATATTTCAAATCTATAAGTTTAGGACAATGACTGAAAATTCCGAAACTAATGGAGCTGTTTTTGCGTCATCAAATGATAAAAGAATCACACCGTTTGGAAAATTCATGCGTAAAACAAGAATTGATGAATTACCTCAGTTTATTAATGTCTTGAAAAGGGATATGGCTGTAATTGGTCCAAGACCCGAAAGGCCATTTTTTGTAAAAGAAATTGCAGATATAATGCCGTTTTATGAAACCAGACACGTCATAAGGCCCGGGCTTACAGGCTGGGCACAGGTTAATTATTCATACGGTGAATCTATAGAGGAAAGTCTTATAAAACTGCAATATGATTTGTATTATATAAAACATCGAAGCATATTCCTTGATCTGAGTATTACTTTTAGAACCATTACAACAGTTTTATTCTATAGAGGACAGTAAGTAATTTTAAATGATTATCGGAATTCTTTTTTTATTTCTGATGGCAACTCTTACCAAAACTATCCCGCTGGTAAAAATCATTGGTAAAACAATAAAAAAGTGTGCTTTGTTAATTATAAAGAGTGTATAAATAAGTAATAAAACCAAATGCAGTACAGCGAATTTATAGGTCCATTTTTTATTTTTAAATGCTGATAAAATAATTAAAATCAATAAAAATGGGCTAAATAACAAGATGTTATAATTCATTGCCAGTTCTTGGTGAAAAGAATAAAAACCAACTGAGAAAAAAAAGATTCCCATTACAGACAAAATAAATAAATAAATTTTATCGATAAATTTTTTGTTTATAAGGACAATAAAACCAAGTAAAATAATATAACTGTAAACGTTATTCCACCACGAATCCGGTGTTTCTTTTTTAAAATCTAATAATGTTTTGCTTTTGCTTACAAAAGCATGATTTTCAAAAGTTGTTTTTTCTAAACTATTTTTTAACTCAAAAGGCAGAAATATTTTAGTGCTTAATTGATCTACTTTTGTCCCAAAAATGATGCTCGTTCCTAACTTTTCATAAAAATGACCGTCAAAATAAGGAAATAAAACGCTTCTGTATGTTTTATCCGTATTTTCCTTTTTGGTAATTACGTCTTTTTTTAATGTTTTATTAATGACATCAACCACCATAGAAGTACAGTTTTTATCAATAAATTTATAGGTGTAATAACGATCCTCGGAAAGTAGAGTAGTATTTAAATTGTCAAAAAGTTTTTGTTTTGCCTCTTGTGAAATAAGCAGTTCTTGTTCAAAGACACTTCTTTTTTCGTAATTATATTCATTTATAAAATCAGCATAAGAATGTGCAATTACGAAATATTGTAAATCGCCTTTTGCAAATTTGGCCACAAAGTTTGGAGTTCTGAAATCAAATGCGCCATAATTGTATACAACATCAATATTGTTTGCAGTATCTGCTACACGAATTGCAGTATGTCCGAAAAAGGAATAAGATTCATTGCCAAGTCCACAAGTTAATACACTTACATGTGCTTCTTTTGATAAGGGTAAACTTTGTCCAAAACTAAAATTGAACATCAGTAATAAAAACATTATTTTTCGAAACGTAAAACCTCTCATGGCTGGATTTTTTTAATAATAAATCTTATCTAAAGATTCCTAAGTCTACTTTAAGCGAAAAAATATTAGAATATAGAGCAGTACTTTGGTTTCCTAAATCTGTAAGAGCATAATCAACCTGGATTCCTTTATATTTAAAGCCAAGCCCAATATTAGGCTGAAAATTTAATTTCTCTGTATTGTCTAATTGCGTCACGTTTTGAAAGTTTCCTACTCCTCCTCTTAAAAAAACAAGCTCAGTATAACCAAATTCAAGTCCAAGTGCAGGATCAATGCTCACAATATTGGATGAAATAATATCGTTAGTCTGTTCAAAACGAATATTTAGGTTTGTTCCAACCAAAAGACTCGTATCATTATGAAATTCAAACTTTTTAGAAATTCCTAATTGTGCTTTTGGCAATGTAATCTCAGTACTTTCCGGTAACTCCTGATTTTCTCCGGGAATAGCATCTGAGATTTTCTTATATTCTTCTTCATCAATATTCCAAACATTGTAAGTAGTTGTAATATCTCGTAACATCAATCCAAATTTCCAGCCGTTTCTTTCAAACTGTAGGCCAAAATCAAATCCAAATCCCCAGGAATTAGCAAATTTACCAATTACACGGCGAATGACTTTGGCATTTACACCGTACTGAAATCCTTCAATTGGCAGTTTTCGGGCATACGAAAATGTAAAACCATAATCAGCTGTCGAGAATAAACTGATACGGTTGTAATCAATATTGCCCTGATTATCTATTAATTCTGTTGTATCTAAAATGTCATCTACCCCAAAACGAATCATTGAAATTCCCCAGGCACTTCTGTCATCAATTGGAATTGCATATCCAATATAATCGTACTGAGCAATATTTGCAAAATAATTGGCATGCATTAATGAAATTTGGTGATCCTCAAGATTTGTCAAACCTGCCGGATTCCAATAAACAGAATTAACATCATTTGTCGAAGCAACAACAGCGCTTGACATTGCCAAAGCTGCTGCATCAACTCCAATATTCATAAACTCGTTCGAATATTTTCGAACAGTCTGTGCATAATGGGAAGCACAATTCCAAAACAATAAAAATACTAAGATTTTTTTCAACGTATTTATTTTTTCAAACCTAGGCTTGTTTTAATTTTTACCAAAAATATAATTTTTTACCGAGCTTATTTCTTCCTTTTCATAAATAATATAAAAGTCGAATATTAGAATAAAAAACTCTATTAAAAACGCAGATAAGATTGACTTATTATGCTAAATTTGCTCCTTGGATCTTCAAAATTATAAAAGATGAATATTAAAAAACACATTCCTAATTTAATTACACTAATCAATCTTTTTTGTGGCTGTATTGCCGTAGTTTTTGTTTCTGAACAAAATTATGAAATGGCGTTTTATATGGTTTGTTTAGGAATATTTTTTGATTTTTTTGATGGTTTTTTTGCCAGATTATTTAAAGTTTCAAGCCCGCTTGGTTTGCAGTTGGATTCTTTGGCGGATATGGTAACCAGTGGAGTCGTGCCGGGATATGTTATGTATAGTTTATTTGTAAAAAGCGCTCATCCGCATGACGTGATTGCATCTGCTTTTATTCCTTTTTTAGGATTTATTGTGACTTTAGGTTCTTGCTATAGATTAGCAAATTTTAATATCGACATTCGCCAAACAGATTCGTTTATAGGATTACCAACACCCGCAAACGCTCTTTTTATTTTGAGTTTACCTTTAGTAATTGAACATTCAGATTCCTTAATGGTATTCGAAATTTTAACAAATCACTGGGTTTTATTGGGTATTGTTTTGTGTAGCGCTTATATCCTGAATGCCGAAGTCCCATTATTCTCATTAAAAATTAAGAAGTTTAATTTTAAAGATAATGCTCTGCAAATAGTGTTCTTATTAGTTTCAATCGTATTGGTTTTAGTGATTCATTATATTGCTATTCCTTTAATTATTATTTTCTATGTCCTATTATCGGTTGTAAATAATACGTTTTTGAAAAAGTAGTTTATCAATGGCAAGAAAAACGACTTATCGCAAAACCACGTCCAAAAAATCAGGGAGATCATTCTTTGGTAAGATACTGCGTTTTGTTTTTTTATCCCTATTTGCATTATTGTTTGTTTTTGCAGTTTATCATTACCGTCGCGGATTAGCGTATTATTTAGGTTTTAAAACTAATAAGCTGTCCGAAAAAGAAATTGAAGATAAACGATTGTCAGATATTCGTAATTTTCAGGTACTGGCAAAACATCAAGGAAAATCAATAGGGTTGGATGTGTCTGAGTATCAGGGCGAAATTAGGTGGTCTTATGTAGATACTTTAGAACAAAAATATCCTCTTGATTATGTGTTTATAAGAGCAACTATAGGAAGAGACAGAAAAGATTTTCAGTTTAAACGAAATTGGATTGGTGCCAAAAAAAATAAAATGATCCGTGGGGCTTATCACTATTACAGGCCAAACGAAAATTCTATTGAACAGGCCGATCTTTTTATTAAAACGGTTAAACTTGAAAAAGGTGATTTGCCTCCAGTTTTGGATATAGAAAAATTGCCAAAAAATCAATCTTTGGATAGTTTGAAAAAAGGATTGAAACGCTGGCTTTTAAAAGTAGAAGATCATTACAAAGTACGCCCAATCATTTATACAGGGGAGCGTTATTATTCAGATTTTTTAAAAGATGAATTTGGGGAATATTTATTTTGGATAGCCAATTATAATTTCTACAGAGAAAAAATTGAAGATGACTGGTTATTTTGGCAGTTTACAGAAAAAGCAAATGTACCAGGAATTGATCGTAATGTAGATATAAACATTTATAATGGTGATCTACAACAATTGCAGTTCATCACAGTCGATTAGTTTTTTTTGTAAAGAGTAGTGAAAAGAAAAATGGGAAGAATTAAAATAAATGTTTTAGTTCTTCCCATTACTATTTTACTATAAATTATTTTTAAAATTCCAATTTCTTCTTACGCAGCTCAAAATTTTGCCCAAGGTAAACACGGCGAACCATTTCGTCTTCAACTAATTCTTCCGGAACTCCTGCTTTCAAAATTCCACCTTCAAACATTAAATAGGTTTTGTCTGTGATAGCCAAAGTTTCCTGAACGTTGTGGTCGGTAATTAAGATTCCAATATTCTTGTTTTTTAACTGAGCTACAATTCTCTGGATATCTTCAACCGCAACTGGGTCAACTCCTGCAAAAGGTTCGTCTAATAAAATGAATTTTGGATCTGTGGCCAAGGCACGAGCAATTTCAGTACGTCGTCGTTCTCCTCCTGAAAGTAAATCACCACGATTGGTACGAATATGTTCTAAACTGAATTCTTCAATTAAACTTTCCATTTTTGCAATCTGTGCTTCCTTTGAAAGTTTAGTCAATTGTAAAACGCTTAAGATATTATCTTCAATGCTTAGTTTTCTAAAAACGGAAGCCTCCTGTGCTAAATAACCAATTCCTTGTTGTGCGCGTTTGTACATTGGATAATCGGTAATATTCAAATCATCCAGATAAATGTTTCCCTGATTTGGCTTTACTAATCCCACAATCATGTAAAAAGAGGTTGTTTTCCCGGCACCATTTGGCCCCAAAAGCCCAACGATTTCTCCCTGATTTACTTCAACGGAAATTCCTTTTACAACACTGCGGCCTTTATAGGTTTTGATTAAATTATCGGCTCTTAGCTTCATTTTTGTTTAATTAGATAATGTGTCAATTGGATAATTAGATAATTCAATTCTGTAGAAATATATCTTTTATCTTTGAGAGAGGCAAAATAAGTTAAAATAAATTAATCAATTAAGAGAATTAACAAATCATGTTTAAAATTATCTAATTGACTAATTATCTCATTGTCTAATTACCTGCTTCTTCAAGAGCTTCCCAAAATTCATATGCTCTTCTTAAATGCGGAATTACAATTGTTCCTCCAACCAAAGTTGCGATTCCCATTGCTTCCATCATTTCTTCTTTGGTTACTCCTTCTTTATGACTTGTTTCTAAATGATATTTTACACAGTCGTCACATCGTAAAACAGCAGAAGCCACTAAACCTAAAAGTTCTTTTGTTTTTACATCCAAAGCTCCTGGTGCATAGGCATTAGTGTCAAGATTAAAAATTCGCTTTACAATTTTATTGTTATCAGCCAGTAATTTTTCGTTCATTTTAGAACGATAGTCGTTAAATTCTTGAATAATATCAGACATTTTCTTTGTTTTTGTTTTTATAAACAATTTTGGATATAAGAATACTAATTTCGTATATAATTAACATTGGTATCGCTACAATTGTTTGACTTACAACATCTGGGGGAGTAACGATTGCAGCTACAATAAGAATGATAACTACAGCATATTTCCAGTATTTTCTTAAAAAATCAGGTGTTACCAAGCCTAATTTGGTTAAAAAATAAATAATGATTGGTAACTCAAAAAATAATCCACTGGCAAGAATACTTGTTTTTACCATCCCCATGTAAGAGGACAAGGTAAATTGATTCTGGACAACATCACTCACCGAAAACGTGGCAACGAAATTTACTGACATTGGAATTACCACATAATAGCCAAATATAACACCTAAGAAAAAAAGTAATGAAGAGGCAAAAATAAACAACTTTGCATTTTTTCTTTCTTTCTCATATAAAGCAGGACTGATGAACTTCCATATCTCCCATAATATATAAGGGAAACCCAGAATAAATCCGCATAAAATACACATCCATACAAATATGTTAACCTGACCTTCCATTTCAGTATTTTGAATTATAAAATTCATTTCAGTAATACAAATGCTGTCAGCAAATCCTAATTGATGTGATAAGTCGCAAAACCATTGATAGGTAAAAAATGAAGGTCTTGTAGGTCCTAATAATATGACATCGAACAGATAATCGCTAATAAAATAGGCAAAAAAAGCCATTACAAGTATGGCAATTGTACTTCTTACCAATAACCATCTTAATTCTTCAAGATGATCTAAAAAAGACATTTCGTTAAGGTTTTTCTTTGTCATTATACAATTCCTTCTTTTAAAATGTCATGTAAATGCAATACTCCTTTGTATTGGCCATCGTCAGAAACAATCAATTGTGTTATCGAAAAATCTTCCAAAATATTCAGGGCATCTACAGCCATGGTATTTGAAGAAACTAATTTTGGATTTTTACTCATAATATCTTTGGCGGTTAAATCTGCAATCGAATCTCTGTCGTTCAGCATTCTTCTAATGTCCCCATCTGTTATAATTCCTATTATTTTATCATTTTCGATAACGGCAGTTACACCAAGTCTTTTTTCGGAGATTTCAAAAATTACCTTTTTAACAGATGTGTCCGGTGAAACCATAGGTTTTAAGGAATTCTCAATCATATCTTTTACACGCAGTAATAATTTTTTGCCTAAAGCGCCCCCTGGGTGATAAACGGCAAAATCTTCGGGTTTAAAGTCACGCATTTCCATAAGGCAGACTGCAAGTGCATCACCCATGACAAGTTGTGCTGTTGTGCTGTTTGTAGGAGCAAGATTTATGGGGCATGCTTCCATATCAACAGTGGTGTTTAAAACATAATCAGAACCTTTTGCTAAAAACGAAGTTATATTTCCTGTCATTCCAATCAAAATATTTCCAAAGCGTTTTAGTAAAGGAACTAAGGCCTTAATTTCCGGGCTATTTCCGCTTTTTGAAATACAAATTATAATGTCGTCATTTTGTATCATTCCTAAATCTCCATGGATCGCTTCAGAAGCATGAAGGAACATAGAAGGGGTTCCGGTAGAATTGAATGTGGCAACCATTTTTTGCGCAATAATGGCGCTTTTTCCGATTCCTGTAACAATTAATCTGCCTTTTGTTTGGTAGATGCGTTGTGTTGCTTCGTAAAAATTTTCATCAAGAAAATCAATTAATTTTGTAATTGCCTCACTTTCAGAGAGTATTGTTTTTTTTGCGATAGCTAAAATATTTTCTTTTGTAATCAAAACAGGAAAGTTAAAATTTGTGAATGTGAAAGAAATTCGTATCTTTATGATGCAAATTTATACAAAATACCATTAATATAAAGAATGAATTCAAACGAAATTGAAATACATAAAGAATTAAAGAAGTATTTCGGCTTTAGCCAATTTAAGGGTTTGCAGGAACAAGTTATTACAAGTATTTTAAATAGAAAAAATACTTTTGTCATTATGCCAACCGGGGGTGGTAAATCTCTTTGTTATCAACTACCTGCTTTAATTCAGGATGGAACAGCAATCGTTGTTTCTCCTCTAATTGCTTTAATGAAAAATCAGGTTGATGCTATTCGAAGTCTTTCTTCTGAAAATGGAATTGCACACGTACTTAATTCATCTCTCACAAAAACAGAAATTGCTCAGGTCAAAAAAGATATTACATCTGGTTTAACTAAACTTTTATATGTTGCGCCGGAATCTTTAACAAAAGAAGAATATGTGGCTTTTTTACAAAGTGTTCCTATTTCATTTGTAGCAATTGATGAAGCGCATTGTATTTCAGAATGGGGTCATGATTTCAGACCTGAATATCGAAATCTGAAAAACATCATCAAACAATTAGGACAGGTTCCTATTATAGGACTTACTGCTACTGCAACTCCAAAAGTTCAGGAAGATATTCTGAAAAACCTTGATATGTCAGATGCGAGTACTTTTAAAGCATCTTTCAACAGACCAAATTTATATTACGAAGTACGTACAAAAACTAAAAACATTGAGTCGGATATTATTCGATTTATTAAACAGCATAAAGGAAAATCAGGAATTATTTACTGCCTGAGTCGTAAAAAAGTAGAATCGATTGCTGAGGTTTTGCAAGTCAACGGAATCAGTGCTGTTCCTTATCATGCAGGTTTAGATGCAAAAACCCGTGCCAAACATCAGGATATGTTTTTGATGGAAGATGTAGATGTGGTGGTTGCAACAATAGCATTTGGAATGGGAATCGATAAACCGGATGTTCGTTTTGTAATTCATCACGATATTCCAAAATCTCTCGAAAGTTATTATCAGGAAACAGGTCGTGCCGGACGTGATGGAGGAGAAGGACATTGTTTGGCTTACTACTCTTATAAGGATGTGGAAAAGCTAGAAAAATTCATGTCTGGGAAACCAGTTGCCGAACAGGAGATTGGTTTTGCTTTGTTGCAGGAAGTTGTAGCTTATGCCGAAACCTCAATGTCAAGAAGAAAGTTTCTTTTGCATTATTTTGGTGAAGAATTTCCGGATAATGGCGATGGGGCTGATATGGATGATAACGTGCGAAATCCTAAAAACAAAATTGAAGCGAAAGATCAGGTTGTTAAGTTGTTGGAAATTGTTCGCGATACCAAGCATATTTACAAATCAAAGGAAATTGTATTTACTTTAATTGGCCGTATAAATGCGGTTATTAAGGCACATAAAACAGATACGCAGTCGTTTTTTGGTTCAGGATCTGACCACGACGAAAAATATTGGATGGCACTTCTTCGACAAGTTCTCGTAGCCGGATATTTATCTAAAGATATAGAAACTTATGGAGTAGTTAAAATCACCAAAAACGGATTGGATTTTATTGAAAAACCAGTTTCTTTTATGATGTCTGAAGATCATGAATATAATGAATCTGAAGATGAAGCTATTGTCACTGCTGGAAAATCATCAGGAACTGCAGATGAAGTTTTGATGGGGATGTTACGTGAATTGCGTAAAAAAGTAGCCAAAAAACTTGGAGTTCCTCCTTTTGTCGTTTTTCAGGATCCTTCTCTTGAGGATATGGCTTTAAAATACCCGATTACTTTAACAGAATTGTATAATATTCATGGAGTTGGGGAAGGAAAAGCCAAGAAATATGGTAACGATTTTGTTGCTTTAATTAGTCGATATGTAGAAGATAATGATATTATTCGCCCCGATGATTTAGTGGTAAAATCAACCGGAGTTAATTCAGCTAATAAATTGTATATTATTCAGAATATAGATCGAAAATTACCATTAAGTGACATTGCTTCTGCCAAAGGACTTTCCATGGATGCCTTGATTAAAGAAATGGAAATGATTGTGTATGCAGGAACCAAGTTAAATATCAAATATTGGGTTGATGATATGCTTGATGATGATCAGCAGGAAGAAATTCACGATTATTTCATGGAATCAGAATCCGATAAAATCGAAGATGCACTTAAAGAATTCGATGGAGAATATGATATTGATGAATTACGACTGATGCGAATTAAGTTTATTAGTGAGGTTGCAAACTAAAATGTTTCTATGAGTTTAAAGTTTTTTTTTACCTTTATTTTTCTTCTTGCAACGGTAAATTTATTTGCGACAGCCCAAGTTCCAGATTACTTAATAGTAGAAAAGGACACTTTAAGCATACAATCAAATCCATTAGAAGGTTATTTTAAGGAACATCCAATTCCTGCAAATTTAATTACCTTAACGTCCAGTGCTAATTGGAGAGGTTATATTGCTTATTTTAAATTTTTGGATGGGAAATTAGTTGTTGAAAATATTTATAAAGAAGAATACAAAGAAGATGATAAGGGAAATTCTCATTTCTTTTTGACGTCAATATATAAGAACATTTTTGGTGAAAATAAAAATTTTGAATGCAGTTATTATTCCGGCCTTTTGATTTGCCCTTCTGGAAAAATATTGCAGTATGTTCATATGGGGTATAGTTCTTTGTATGAAAATTACAATCTTATAGAATTAAAAGATGGAGTTAAGGTAAAATCTAAAAAGTTAACTGCTCAGGAATTTATGGATTATAAAAAGGATTATTTTAAATACTATAAGAAAACTGAAGAATACCAACAAAAAGCAAAAGAATTTAAAGAAATGACAGATGATGTTGATAAAAAGCTGGATTTGAGCATTTCTGGAAATTCAAAGAACAAAAAGAAAGAAAATAAATATTTGAAGGAAAAAGAAGCTGCTTACAAAGCAGATAAAGAAGTAGAATCTTTTATGTTTATCTTTTTAAATGATTATATGAAAACAATTGAAATACCAGTTAATTAATTTTATGAAAAAAGCTTCCTTATTATTTGCGCCAGTAGGTTTGATTTTATTATCACTCTTAATTTTTAGTTTTTCATCAAATCTAAAAGAACAAGACTCAAAATTAATTGGTGTTTGGAAAGGTTTCGAAGTTGAGAAACAAATTGAAGGTGTAGAAAAACATTGGATACAGCAAAGATTTGAAAATGGCACCTATGTTATTATGTTTACAACAAAGCAGGACTGTCAAATAGAAACTTTTACAGAAAAAGGGAAATGGTGGACAGAAAAAGGAAAATTCTATGAACTTTCATCCAATGCAAAAGATCCTGAAATATACATATACAATGTAAAAAATGAGGATGAAGTGGTAGATTTTAAAAGTGTTAAGATGTCAGGAGAAAAAAATGAAAGTTATACCTTTAGTGACTACAAAATTAGTTTCTAATCCCTAAAAAAATAAAAAATTCCAAATTCAAACTGAAAACTCAGTTTGAATTTGGAATTTTTTATTTACATCTTACTCAGAATACAGTTCTCCTCGATGTGGTTTCAAAGCATCTCTTACCAGAATCATGTTTTCATCAGTAACAACCATAAAAGCAATTGCCAGCATTTCGGTGATGACTTCAAAACCCGTTATATTTAAGGGGAGTTTTTCGATTGCGATATATTCTTTCAAATGAATTTCATGATGTTCCGCTGTTTTTGCAGAAGCAGGACCACGAAAATCCCAAATTAGTTTTATTTTTCTGGACATTATTATTGGTGTAAAGTTTCAAAGACACAAAGGTACAAAGTCTCACTTCAAAATGTTATTTTTGCATATTCTTTTCATAAATAGAAAAGCTAATCGAATAAATAAAATACAATGCCAAGAGAACTTTTACTTCAGGTAACTCCCGAAATAGCAGCAAATGAATTATTGCTAAAAGACTATTTGTCCAAACAAATAAAAGTATCTCCCCAGGAAATTCAACATGTTTCGATTCTGAAGCGATCAATTGATGCGCGGCAAAAAGCGATAAAGATCAATTTAAAAGTATTTATTTATTTAAAAGGAGAACCATTTCAGGAATCTAAAATTGAACTTCCTGTATATAAAGACGTTTCAAAATCGCAGGAAGTAATTGTTGTTGGTGCTGGTCCGGCAGGGCTTTTTGCAGCTTTGCAATTAGTTGAATTGGGTCTAAAGCCAATTGTAATCGAACGAGGAAAAGACGTGCGCGGACGCCGACGTGACTTAAAAGCAATAAATCGCGAACATATAGTAAACGAAGATTCTAATTATTGTTTTGGAGAAGGTGGCGCAGGAACTTATTCAGATGGGAAATTATATACTCGTTCTAAAAAGCGTGGTGATGTTACCAGAATCTTAGAACTTTTAGTAGCTTTTGGAGCATCAGAAGATATTCTGGTAGAAGCGCATCCTCATATTGGGACCAATAAATTACCTAAAATAATCGAAGACATTCGTAACAAAATAATCGAATTTGGCGGTCAGGTTTTGTTTGATACCCGTGTGACCGATATATTATTAAAAAACAATGAAGTTGAAGGAATTGTAACTCAAAATGGAGATACGATTCTTGCCAATAAATTGATCTTGGCAACGGGTCATTCTGCACGTGATATTTTTGAGTTATTAGATAAAAAGAAAATTTTTATTGAAGCAAAACCTTTTGCATTGGGTGTACGCGCAGAGCATTCTCAGCAATTAATTGACAGTATTCAATATAGTTGTGATTATCGTGGTGAACATTTACCCCCCGCGCCATATTCTATTGTAAAACAAGTTAACGGACGCGGAATGTATTCATTTTGTATGTGCCCCGGAGGTGTAATTGCTCCTTGTGCTACAAGTCCGGGAGAGGTTGTTACAAACGGCTGGTCGCCTTCTAAGCGTGATCAGGCAACGGCAAATTCCGGAATTGTAATTGAATTGAAATTAGAAGATTTTAAACCTTTTGCAAAATTTGGCGCCTTGGCCGGAATGGAATTTCAAAAAAGTATTGAACAAAAAGCATGGCATTTAGCAGGAAGAACGCAAAAAGTTCCGGCACAGCGTATGATTGATTTTACTCAGAATAAAGTGTCAGCAGATATACCAAAAACATCTTATGTTCCCGGAATCACTTCGGTAGAAATGGGGCAGGTTTTTCCAGGATTTTTATCGCAAATTTTGCGTGAAGGGTTTAAAGAGTTCGGAAAATCCATGCGGGGTTATTTGACCAACGAAGCAATTTTGCATGCACCGGAAAGCCGAACTTCATCACCGGTTCGTATTCCAAGAGATCCTATTACTTACGAGCATTTGCAAATAAAAGGTTTATATCCGTGTGGAGAAGGAGCGGGCTATGCGGGGGGAATTATTTCTGCGGCAATTGATGGTGAAAAATGTGCTTTGATGATTGCGGAAACTTTAAAATAATTTTAGAGCAGAAAATATTTAATGTCTGTATTTCTTATTACTTTAGAGATACAACATGTGAATAATAATTAACTGCTATGAAAAACTTTTTATCAAATTTATTTAATAGAAACAATGAACCAAAATCAATAATTTCTTTTGATGTTATTGAGCCAATTTATTCATACTTATATAATCAAAATGGAAGTCTTGAATTCAAAATAAAAGGGATTCAGGAAACAATATCGGTTAATTTATTCTATTTTCCAGGTTCGTTTGATTATAACGACGGACATACAGAAATTAAAAAAGCGGGTTTCAATAACGCTTATGAAGTTTTAAATGAACTTTATAAAAAGATTGATATCGGTGGTGTTTCTGAAGAAAATATACAAGAAGGCCTGGAATATGATTTTATTCATATTCAGTTTTATTCAGTACCAGGTGCTCAAATGAAAACACATTTTAAACGTATTCTGAATAACTTTGTCATCTTTTTTTGCTGTACAAACAGTACAGAAATAAACGATTTTAAGATTTTATATTCAAGTGGTCATTTTATAGATTACACAAAAGGTTTGTTGGATTCAGAGTATCTGAATTTTAATAATCCAAAAAATGAAACGCAGGAAATTGGCATCAAAGATTTTAAAACTGTTTTGCAGGGGATCTGTCAATATATGAATATTGAAATTCCGAAAGATATTGAGTTGATTTCTTCAGAGAATTTACTACAAGCAGAAGAAGTTACAACAGAAACTTTTGAAGAGTTTATAAAACTTGTTTCAAGAGGGAATGTAGATCAAAAACTACTGACGAAACATTCTAAAAAGCTGTTTAAAGATTTTCAAAAAGAAACAAAAGAGTATCATGCACAAGTTGAAGGTCATTTCGATTTTTTTGAAAGTATAAATGCATGGAACAGCGACTGGAAATTTGATCCCGAAGATGCTGAATATTTTATTTCTGAAATGATTGGTGAGGATTTAAATTTTGAATACCCGGAAGAAACGTATAGTCATGAATTATTCCCGTATATTCAATCTGCTTTAGGGAAATTAGATTTTGAATTAATGACTTACGATACAGGTGGGGATAATTATTTATTTTTTGTAGTAAATAAAAGTGATTCAGAAAGGATTTTAGAATTATCAGACATTATTAAAATAAAAATAGATAAACTATATTAATCAATTTAGCTGATGTTTATTTGTGTAATAAATGTCAATTTTACACTTGTGTGTGAAAACAAACAAAACATTTGTTACATTCTGTTTTTAATTTTTTTTCTTTTGTAAGAGTAAAAAATTCATAATCACATATTTTTTTTGTATGTAATTACTTTGTAATTCTGTTTTTTTTAGTTAATTATAGGTTTTTCATTTAAAAAATCCATAGTTTTCTATTTTAAATTATTCAATGATTTGCTATTTCTTTCTGTTATTTCTTAATGATGCTTATTTATTTTTGATTTTTAATCGTGAATTGTTATTTTTAAACTGTTTTTTTTAAGGAATAAAAAAAAATATTAAAAAAAATATAAGAATATTAAAAAAAAAATATATTTTTATGCAATCGATTACAAAGAAAAATATGCAAAAAAAATTATTCTGAAAAAAATATTTTGAACTTGATTTTATTTTTTCCCTGCGTATTTCTCTTAAAATCAAATATTATTTTAATCCAAAAACAGCAAAAAAATGAAAAAAATTAGAACTTATCTTTTATTACTATTAACAAGTACTACTTTTCTAATTCATGCTCAAAAAGCACCAAAAATAGATTTGACTTTATGGAAATTAACAATTCCTGAAGGTTCTGTTACTACATATAAAGCGCCAAAAATTTTGGATTATGCTGAAAATGTGGAAATCCAAAAATTCATGTTCAATGACCTGACTGACAGGTCTTTGGTTTTTTATGTTTATCCTTCAATAAAATCCAAACGATCTTTTAATAAAACAGATTTAAAAGAGCAAAATTCATTTGGAGGAGATGCAAGCTGGTCTTTTAAACAAGGAGCTAAATTAAAAGCGTCGCTTAAAATGGGAGAGATTTATAAAAAGAACGATCAGCACCCACGTGTTATATTTGCCCAAATAGGTGGCAGATTAAAAGAAGATCAGGTTAATCAAATTGGTGCAAAAGATAAATCTGCTCCGTCAATCTTAAAAGTTTTTTGGGATAATGGATATGTAAAATTAAGATCAAAAAGACTTGCCGATCCCTCTATTACAGGAGTTGATATTTTAAAAGAAGATTCCTGGATTGATGATGATGGTTATATATTTAAAAATAAAGTTGGTTTTGACAAATTTACATTTCAAATTGAAATTAGTGATGGAAAGATGGAGGTTAGTGTAAATGGTGAAAAAAAGGTATATTCCGGAGGTGATTATAAGTTATGGAATTCATTTGATAATTATTTTACTGTAGGATGTAATCTTCAGGGTGATGAAACCGGAGCTTATGCAAATGTGAAATTTTATTCTTTAGATGTTACTCACTAAGAATCTGATTTTTTAATAAAAAACAGAAAGTCTGTGTCGTATTTGATACAGACTTTTTTGTTTGTAATTATTTGAAGATAAGATCTTTATTTTAAGGTTTCTTTTTTAATTTAGCTTTAAAAATTTTTTCAAATTTTTCTATTTTTGGCTGAATTACCATCTTGCAATACGGTTGGTTTGTGTTGTTTTGGTAATAATTCTGATGATAATTTTCGGCTTTGTAAAATTTTGTAAGAGGTTCGATTTTTGTAACAATAGGGCTGTCGTAAACTTTTGCTTTATTAAGGTCATTAATAATACGTTGAGCTGCTTTTTTTTGTTCCTCATTTTTATAAAAAATTACAGATCGGTATTGAGTTCCTATATCTGCACCTTGTCTGTTTAATGTTGTCGGGTCATGAACCGTAAAGAAGACTTTGAAGATTTCATTGATGTCGGTAATATTTTTATCATACGTAATCTGTACTACCTCCGCATGACCGGTTGTTCCTGTGCAAACGTCTTCGTAAGTAGGATTTGCAGTTTTTCCTCCTGAAAAACCTGAAACTACAGATTTTACACCTTCTAAATTTTCATAAACAGCTTCAACGCACCAATAACATCCTCCGCCAAGAGTAATGTTTTCCAGATTAGAAGTGCTTTTTGTTTTGTTTTCCTGTGCAAATCCATTAAGCGTGAATGCTATCAGTAAACATGAAATTATGTTTTTCATATATATAATATTTATTTTTTAGAATCAGGAATGAAGTCAAGGGCAATCGAGTTCATGCAATATCGTTTTCCTGTAGGTGCCGGGCCATCATCAAATAAATGACCTAGATGGCCATTACATCTTCCGCAGAGAGCTTCGATTCTTTCCATTCCAAGAGAGTTGTCGTTTTTATAAACAACACTTTTTTTATTGTCTTGTTCGAAAAAACTTGGCCACCCGCAGCTGCTCGCAAATTTTGTTGTTGATCTAAAAAGTTTATTTCCGCATGAGACGCAATAATAAGTTCCTTTCTCATCTGTGCGCCAATATTTTCCTGTAAAAGGTCTTTCTGTATCTGCTTCTCTCATGACAGCATAAACATCTTCGGGTAAAACTTTTTTCCATTCTGCATCGCTAACATTTAATTTGGTTGTAGCTGTATTTGAATAATAAGGATTTCCGGGTTTGTTGATTTTGTTTTCCACAACTTTATTTTCAGGTTCTTTTTTAGTGTTTTGTCCGCAAGCCTGCAAAATAAAAAGAGGCATTAGGAAGAATAGGCTGATGAGATTTTTTGATTTCATGTTTTTGGAGATTAATCTGAATTCCAAAGATACGATGAGATTTCATGCAGAAATATCTTTACATTGTAATTCAGATATATTTAAGTGTGTTTTAACTTTTTGTTTATTTACGTAAAAATATATAGTTGTAGTTTTAAAAGCTTGGTTTTAAAAGGTTTTTTTTGAAAAAATAATGAAATATGACATTGAAAATCAATAAAGTATAATAAAATCAGGCTTAGTTAAACTTTTCACAATCTTTTCTGAAATTTTCAAGCCATTTCTTTTTTCGTATTTTTGTTACATCAACACGCCTTATGATAGAAGAAAACGTAATATTAGTTAATACAAATGATGAGCAAATTGGCTTAATGCCAAAATTAGAAGCACACGAGAAAGCGGTTTTACATCGGGCTTTTTCAGTTTTTATTTTAAACAGTAAAAATGAAATAATGTTACAGCAGCGTGCTCATCAAAAATACCATTCACCTTTACTATGGACAAATACTTGTTGCAGTCATCAACGTGAAGGGGAGTCGAATATAGAAGCTGGAAGTCGCAGATTGTTTGAGGAAATGGGTTTTAGAACCGAATTAAAAGAACTATTTCACTTTATATACAAAGCGCCTTTTGATAATGGTTTGACTGAACATGAACTTGATCACGTGATGATTGGATATTATAATGATAGTCCAGCCATCAATTTAGAAGAAGTAGAGGATTGGAAATGGATGGTGATAGAAGATGTAAAAGATGATATTGAAAAGCATCCCGAAATTTACACTGTTTGGTTTAAAATAATTTTTGATGAATTTTATCATTATTTAGAGGACCACAAACTATAAAAAACCTACTAACTAAAACCTAAATGAGAGTAACCATATCAAGAAAGGCACATTTTAATGCTGCGCATCGATTACACAGGAAAGACTGGACATCTGAAAAGAACGATTTAGTTTTTGGAAAATGCAATAATCCCAATTTCCATGGTCATAATTATGGTTTAACAGTAAGTGTTACAGGAAAAATTGATCCGGAAACTGGTTTTGTAATGGATGTAAAAGTGTTAGCGGATATTATACTTGCTGAAGTGGAAATTCCGTTTGATCACAAAAACCTGAATCTGGATGTTCCTGAATTTCAGGATTTGAATCCAACAGCTGAAAATATTGCTGTTGTGATATGGAATAAAATTAGAAAAAGAATTCAGCCCGATTTTGATTTAGAAATCGTTTTGAATGAAACGGAACGTAATTTTGTAACTTATAAAGGAGAATAAAGCATGTCATTAAAAATAGGAGATATAGTTCCGAATTTTACTGCGAAAGATAGTCACGGAGAAATTTTTGAAAGCCAAAGTGTTTTGGGGAGAAAGCCGCTCGTGATTTATTTTTACCCTAAAGATAATACACCTGGGTGTACTACCGAGGCTTGCAGCTTTAGGGATCAATATGAAGATTTTAAAGATTTAGGAGCAGAAGTAATTGGGATAAGCAGTGATAGTGTGAAATCCCATCACAAGTTTGCTAAAAAACATGAGTTGCCATTTATTTTGTTATCTGATGAAAATAAGAAATTGAGGCATCTTTTTGGAGTTAAAAATAATTTATTCGGACTCCTTCCTGGAAGAGTAACGTATGTAATTGACAGAAATGGTCTTGTAATTTTAATTTTTGACAGTATGAATGCTGCCAGCCATATTCCGAAAGCGTTGCATACAATTAAAGAATTAGTATTGTAAGTTAAAAAAATAGTATTAGATAAATATTGTATTAATAAAGATATTAGCCAAAAAAAAACTATGAAAACAAAATCATACCCTTTGCAATTTGAACCAATTTTAAAAGAAAGAATTTGGGGAGGAGAAAAACTGAAAACGATTCTTAACAAGCCAATTGTTTCAAAAATTACCGGAGAAAGCTGGGAGTTATCAACTGTAGAAGGAGATGTGAGTATTGTAGCTAATGGAGAGTTAAAAGGTAAATCATTAATGGAGCTTATTGATGAAATGCCAAATGAAATTTTGGGAACCGAAGTTTACAAGCGTTTCGGGAAACAATTTCCTTTGCTTTTTAAATATTTAGATGCTAGAGAAGATCTTTCTATACAAGTTCATCCAAATGATAAATTAGCCAAAGAACGTCATAATTCATTCGGCAAAACCGAAATGTGGTATGTAACACAGGCTGACCCGGACGCAAGAATTATTGTTGGTTTCAAAAATGATTCCAGCAAAGAAGAGTATTTGCAGCATCTTAATGATAAAAACCTGGTTTCTATTCTTGATACTGTAAAAGCTAAGCCTGGAGATGTTTTCTTTTTAGAAACCGGAACGGTTCATGCAATCGGAGCAGGGCTGGTTGTGGCCGAAATTCAACAAACTTCAGATATTACATATCGTTTGTATGATTTTGATCGTAAAGATGCTCAAGGAAATACAAGAGAACTACATGTAGATTTAGCGCTTGACGCAATAAATTATAATAAAGTAGATACACAAAAGAAATACGAAACAAAAACGAATACATCAAATATAGTAGTTGATTGTCCTTATTTTACAACCAATTTTTTGCCGTTGGAAAATAAGGTTTCTATTTCTAAATCAGGAGAGTCTTTTACGGTTTATATGTGTATAGAAGGGGCTTTTGAAATTGAATTTGATGGTTTTAAAGAAGTGTATGAAAAGGGAGATACTGTTTTGATTCCGGCTGAGATAAATGCATTTATTTTGAATGGAAAGGCTTCAATTTTAGAAATTTATATTTCATAGCGCTTAATATAAAGATTATGTGTACTTTTGCAAACGCAAATTAAAATTAAAATAAAATGGCAAACGTTAAGAATTTAAAGAAAGACATCAATTTCGTATTAGGAGATATTATTGAGGCAATTTACTTATTTGAAATGTCTACTACAGGAAATCCTACACCTGAAACGAATGCTTTGATCGATCAGGCAATCGCTGCTTTTGATACTTTGATCACAAAAGTGAATGCTAAAAATGTTGAAAACAAAAAGGCACACTTCAAGCAAATCAATGTTGAGTTGGAACAAACTGCTAATCAATTAATTGCTAAAATCAACGAATTGTAAGCCAAAAAAAAGTATAAAAAGTTCAAATATATTTTGGAAAAACCAAAAACCGCCTTATATTTGCACCCGTAATGAGTCGCCAGCGTAGCTCAGTTGGCTAGAGCAGCTGATTTGTAATCAGCAGGTCGTGGGTTCGAGTCCCTCCGCCGGCTCAACAAAAAAACCATCACCTTTGTGATGGTTTTTTCCTTATAATGAAGGGCAGTCTTATTTTTGGGACAACAAAACCATTAATAATTGTGCTTTAAAATGAGTCGCCAGCGTAGCTCAGTTGGCTAGAGCAGCTGATTTGTAATCAGCAGGTCGTGGGTTCGAGTCCCTCCGCCGGCTCAGCAAAAAACCATCACTTTTTGTGATGGTTTTTTTTTGGAATAAATTAAGTTTTAGATTCAATGGTTTATGCGATATGATTTTTAATGTCTTGTAATAAAACAAAAAGTCCTGAAAATTTTCAGGACTTTTTTGTTTAAAATATTCAAATTATTTTTTTTCTTCTTTTTTGATGTCATTAACATACTTGGTTAGCTTTTTACCGTATAATGATTTAGCTACATTAGGAGTCATCGACTTTTGAATAGTATCCAGAAATTTAATATTGATATCATAAATTTCTGCCAAGGCTATATAAGGTGCTATTTCATGATCTTTATTGTTAATTGCAAAGTTGGTAGCGAATAAATATTTTCGTTTAATATTCGAATTACCTTTTGCTTCAATGCTATCCATTGCTTTTTGATCCTGTCTTTTCAATGCTTTAAATTTTGCTTCTATCAATGAAAGACTTTCGTCTTTAAAGCGGGAGTTTACTTTTTGATATTCTTCATATAGCTCTTGGTTTTTTGAACCGGTAATCTTGGCGCCATTAATAAAATTATCAAGATTTGCATCGATATTTATGTTTCCCGGTTCAGCAAAAAACATGATGTTATTGTCTAATGAGTTGGTAACGCCACGATCCAGGAATAAATAAAGCATTTCCGGGGATTCTAATTTTATAGTAGTTTCAAAAGCTGAATTTCCATCAATCTTAATGCTGTCAATAGCTACCAAAGCTGTGTCATTATATCTTTGTATATATAATTTTCCTTCTTTTAATCCTTTTATGTTTCCTGTAATATGTACACTGTCAGTTGGTTCTTTTTTATCACATGAGACAGCTAATAAGGTAATTGCAATAAATGCAATAATTGATTTTTTCATTGTTTTTTAGATTTGGGTGCAAAATAAAGAAATTTTTTAAATGAAGTTGATTGAAGGTTTGATTTTTCAGAAATAAATTTTAAACAGGCTCTTAAGTTAAAATTTTGTCTTTTCTGTTTTTTGAATAGTAAGCCCAAAACTATGTGTTATCTTTGCAGGCTCAATTTTAAATAAAGTAAAATGTCACAAAAAAATATACTGAAAGGAGTTTTTCTGGTTGGTTTAGGTGCTACAAGTTATGGTATGCTGGCTACATTTGTAAAAATGGCTTATGCGGAAGGTTTTACGACTGCAGAAGTTACTACTTCTCAATTTATATTAGGCATTTTAGGTGTTTTGTTGATTAATGCTTTTCAAAAAGCAAAGCATAAGGAAAATGTAGTAAAAGCAACGACGAAAAATATTTTCAATTTAATGTTGGCCGGAACTTCATTGGGTATGACTAGTTTGTTTTATTATTTAGCTGTAAAGTATATTCCTGTTTCAATAGGTATTGTTTTATTAATGCAGACTGTCTGGATGGGGGTTTTGCTTGAAATGGTTTTAGAAAAGAAACTGCCATCAATTCAAAAGATAATTGCTGTTTTTATTGTTCTTATTGGAACTGTGTTAGCAACTAATATTCTTAACAATAATGTTGCGTTAGATTGGCGTGGAATTGGCTGGGGCATTCTGGCAGCGGCATCATTTACTACAACCATGTTTACAGCAAACAGTATAGCTGTCAAAATTTCTTCGGCGCAAAGAAGTTTATATATGCTTTTGGGTGGTTCTGTTATTGTTTTTTCGTTTGCTCTGGCTACACAAAATGCACCTTTTGATTTTTCAATTTTCTTTAAATGGGGGATTGTACTTTCTCTTTTCGGGACTATAATTCCTCCGATGCTTATGAATGCCGGTTTCCCTTTAACCGGAATTGGATTAGGAAGCATTGTTTCTGCTCTTGAACTGCCGGTTTCGGTAATGATGGCGTTTGTTTTATTAAATGAAAAAGTCATTTTTTTGCAATGGATCGGAATCGTACTAATTGTTTTGGCAATCATTATAATGAATGTTAATTTTAGAAAAACAATTGTTTTGTAAAAAAAAATCATACTTTCGGGTAAAAGTCCTTGGGATTTATTAAATTCGTGCTAAAATCTGATTATCATGGATTTACCCTGGCATTTGTATCTAATGGCTTTTCTTTATATTGTTGCCGGAATTAATCATTTCAGATCTCCGGGGATGTATCTTAAAATCATTCCTCCTTATTTTCCAAATCCCGGATTACTAAATATTATAAGTGGAGCCGCCGAAATAATTTTGGGTTTTCTTCTCACTCTTCCTTTCATGAGCCATTTTGCTGCATGGGGAATTATAGCTTTGCTCGTTGCAGTGTTTCCGGCAAATCTTTTCATGTATCAAAATAAAAAAGCAGGTTTTGGTTTGCCAAAATGGATTTTATTGCTGCGTATGCCATTACAGCTTTTGTTGATTTTATGGGCATATCAATATACCTAAATTACTAACCATTAATTAAAACCATTTATTATGAAAAAATTATTTGCAGAGTTTTTTGGAACATACTGGCTTGTTTTTGGAGGCTGTGGAAGTGCACTTTTTGCAGCCGGAATTCCTGAATTAGGAATTGGTTTTCTTGGGGTTTCATTAGCATTTGGTTTGACCGTATTAACAATGGCCTATGCTGTCGGGCATATTTCAGGGGGACATTTTAATCCTGCAGTTTCAATTGGATTATGGGCAGGTGGAAGATTTTCGGCAAAAGATTTGATTCCGTATATTATAGCACAATGTATTGGTGCTCTCGCTGCAGCAGGAACATTGTTTATTATCTGGTCAGGGAAAGCCGGAAATGCAATAGACAATACTAAAGCCGGAGCTTTTGCATCTAATGGATTTGGCGCATTTTCACCAGAGGGTTATTCTATGTCATCAGCATTTATTACTGAGTTCGTGCTTACATTTTTTTTCCTGCTAGTAATTTTGGGTGCTACAGATAAATTTGCAAACACAAGTTTTTGTGGTATTGCAATTGGTTTAGCCTTAACATTAATTCATTTAATCAGTATTCCAATTACAAATACTTCAGTTAATCCTGCACGTTCATTATCTCAGGCTATTTTTGTCGGAGGTGAACCTTTGTCACAGGTTTGGCTGTTTTGGCTTGCTCCGTTTTTAGGCGCAATTGCAGCAGGATTTATTTATAAAACAGTATTGCAAAATAATGAAAAATGAATAGTTTAATATTAGTTTTTAAAAATAGAGAGAGGAAATCAGATATTGGTTTTCTTTTTGTATGTAGAAATTTTATTTTATAAGATTTTAAAATGCATATATGGGTTAAGAATAAATTATAAATTATAAATTATAAAATTTACAAATATGTCAGGCAAAATTCAGATACCGTAAAAAAATGCTGAAATCAATAAAAAAAATATACTCAATCTGATCAACTAATTATTTTTTTTATTAATATTGATACTTAAATTGAAAATCAATCTATTAATCATTAACCTCTATTTTGAATTAATTTTCACGTGATGAAAAAGAGTAACCGCAAAGAATTGAATTGGGAACAAACTGAAAAGCTTGTTTCGTTGGCACTAGAAGAAAAGAATCCATTCGAAATTATAAAAAAAGAATTTGGGTTGTCAGAAAAAGAAGTTCTGGAAATAATGAAAAAGAAAATGCCTCTTGAAAAATTTGAGATGTGGAAAAAAAAAGCAATTGCAAATAAACCAAAGCCCAAACCGGTTAAAATAGATGATTTTGATGAAGATTTGGACGGCAAATATTATATCAAAAATAAATTAGATTAAACAAAAACTCCTGAATTACAGGAGTTTTTTTATTTTATATCTTTACTGTAACAGTTTTACATTTTGTAAGACTTATATAAAAATTAAACTTTTAATAAATGAAAAAAATAATTTGCACATTAGCTCTCGCAGTTACACTTTGGAGCTGTAAAACCGGGACTTCAGGTGCTACGCAAAAAAATGTGGCTGTCAATATTAATCTTACAGATATAAAGGATGATAAAGTTTTGGTAACAGTTACTGCACCTGAAATAAAAACTGATGAAGTAATTTACAGTATTCCTAAAACTGTTCCGGGAACCTATTCTACGGATAATTATGGGAAATATTCAGATGGTTTTAAAGCATTTGACGCTAAAGGAAATACTTTAAGTGTAAGAAGAATTGATGATAATTCCTGGTCTATTTCTGATGCAAAAAAATTAAAAACGATTACTTATTTAGTGGGTGATACTTTTGATACTGAAAAAGGAACCGGTTTTGGTAATGATGATGTATTTTCGCCAGCCGGAACAAATATAAATGCAGGAATCAATTTTATGGTTAATACACATGGTTTTGTTGGATATTTTCAGGATAAATTAGATGTTCCTTACAAAGTTACCATAACACATCCTGAAACACTTTGGGGAGCAACTTCAATGACTGATGAAGATGCAAGCAAAACAAGCGATGTTTTTACAACTCCCCGTTACGCTGTTTTGGTTGAGAATCCAATTATGTATTCTAAGCCTGATTATACTACATTCAACGTTAACGGAATGGATATTTTGATTGCTGTTTATTCTCCTACAGGAAAATTTACCGCTGAGAGTATTACTCCGGAAATGAAAACGATGATGACGGCTCAAAAAAACTTTTTAGGAAAAGTAAACGCTACTAAAAAATATACAGTTTTGTTGTATTTGTCAAGTATGGCAAAAGATGACGCACATGGTTTTGGCGCTTTAGAACATCCAACTGCTACAACTGTAGTTTTGCCGGAATCGATGCCGAAAGATAAATTGGTTGAATCGATGAAAGATGTAGTTTCTCATGAGTTTTTTCATATTGTAACTCCATTAACTATTCATTCTAAAGAAATTCAGTACTTTGATTATAATGCTCCAAAAATGTCTGAACATTTGTGGATGTATGAAGGTGTAACAGAATATTTTGCCAATCTTTTCCAGATTAATCAGGGATTAATTGATGAAGCTGAATTTTATACCCGTATTGCCGATAAGATCGAACAGGCAAAAGGTTTAAATGATACTATGTCGTTTACTGTTATGAGTAAAAATGTGTTGGAACAGCCGTATAAAGATCAATATTTAAATGTATATCAAAAAGGGGCTTTGATTGGAATGTGTATCGATATAATAATCAGGGAAAAAAGTAACGGAGAACGAGGAATTCTTGATCTAATGCACAAGTTATCTGAGGAATACGGAGTCGAAAAACCATTTAATGATAATGAACTTTTTGATAAAATTACAAAGTTGACTTATCCGGAGGTTGGGGAATTTTTAAAAACTTACGTGGCCGGAACAACTCCTATTCCGTATGATCAATATTTGGCAAAAGTGGGGGTAACCAAAGCTTCTGAGAAAAAGGCAGGATCAGTTTTCTTAAAAGGACAGGTGCCGTATATAGGTGTAGATCAAAAAACAAAAGAAATAAGTGTTCGACCGGATATTGAGTTAAATCCGTTTTTTACTAATTTGAATCTTAAACCATCAGATGTTATTTTGTCTATAAATACTAAACCATATTCATTAGATAATATTTATGACTTAATAGGTGAGAGTGAAAACTGGAAAGATAATGATCCAATTACTGTTCAGATAAAGCGTGAAGGAAAAGTGCAATCTATTAAAGGAACTGTAAAATTACCATACGAGGAAAGCGAAACTTTTAAAGCTACAGATATTTCAAAAGAAAAACTAAGAAATGCCTGGCTGAAAGGTTAAAGTTTAAAAAACACAAATAAAAAAGTCTCTGAAGTTTATCAGAGACTTTTTTGTTTGTGAATAGAAGACCAAATATCATTAGTTTTTTAAATATTTTTCCAGAAATTGATCCTGTTCCCAAAGTAAGTGCAGGATATTTTCTTTAGCAACATAACTGTGCGCTTCTTTTGGCAGAATTACCATCCTCGCAGGAGCGCCTAATCCTTTTAATGCCTGAAAATAGCGTTCAGTTTGTAAAGTGAAAGTTCCAGGATTATTATCTGCTTCTCCATGTACTAATAAAATAGGTGTTTTCATTTTGTCTGCATTCATAAAAGGAGACATCGTATTATAAACAGATGGAACTTCCCAGTAATTACGCTGTTCAGTCTGAAAACCAAAAGGAGTCAGAGTTCTGTTATACGCTCCGCTTCGTGCAATTCCGCAGGCAAAAAGATTAGAATGGGTTAATAAATTCGCTGTCATAAAAGCGCCATAAGAATGTCCGCCCACAGCAACTTTCTTGCGGTTAATATATCCTAATGCATCAACGGCATTTATTGCTGCTTCAGCATTATCAACTAATTGAGAAATAAAGTTGTCATTTGGTTCTGTTGTACCTTCTCCAATTATAGGAAAGGCAGCATCATCCAAAACAACATATCCTTTTGTTACCCAATATACAAATGAACCATAGTACGGAAAAGTAAATTCATTTGGGTTTTGACTTGTTTGTCCGGCACTGCTTTTATCTTTGTATTCTGCCGGATAAGCCCAGATTAATAAAGGCAATTTTTCTTTTTTGACTTTGTCATATCCTGCCGGCAGGTATAAAGTGCCTGATAATTCAACACCGTCTTTACGTTTGTATTTAATTACTTCTTTGCTGACATCTTTAATGCTTTCAAACGGGTTTTTAAAACTGGTAATTGGAGTCAGGGCGTTTTGTTTTTTGATATTTTTGAAATAATAATTTGGATAGTCATTTTTGGATTGGATCTGAACTAAAACTTTTCCGGTTTTAAAATCTTCAATTTCCAAAAGATCCTCTTTTTTATCTTTATAAGCAGAAGTATATAAACGTTTGGTTTGTAAAGTTTTTAGATTAAACTCATCGATAAAAGGAAATTGCCCGTCCTTGGTAAAACCTTCACCAATTCGATAAGCAGTATTATTCTCAATTGCTAATACATATTTGTTATAAGCATTTTTTCTGGTTTCAAAAATACCAGGGTCAGAATAGATGTCCTGCGAATTCCTGTCTGAAATTACCTTTGGCTGTTGATCCGGATTTGACGGATTTATGAGGTATGTTTTTGTATTTCGAGTATCATACCACTCATCAGAAACAATTGCTGTATGGTCATCACCCCAGGTAATATTGTTAAATCGTTGAGGTATTTTTAATAATGTATTGGCATCCTTTGTGAATGGTGCTTCCCATAAAAATAGTTCATCTCTAAAATCTGCTTTATTGGCAGGGTCGCCCTCGTCTAAAGCTACAACGTATGACAGAGTAGCTGGTTTGTCATTTCGCCATGCCATTTCTCTTTTTCCTTTTCTGACTGCCATGAAGCCTTTTGGTATAATTTCATTAAGCGGAACTTCGTTTACCACTTTTATCTCTACCCCGTTATTATCATAAACCACCGTTTTAGAAGGGAATCTGTTTAAGGGTACAACATACGAAAAAGGCTTTTGGATAGTGGTTAATAGTATGTAATTTCCATCAGGCGAAATTCGTTCTCCGGCATACATAGCAGCTGCTTTAAACAAGGTAGCAGTTCCGTTAAGATTGACTTTATATAATTCAGAAGTGATAATATTTTCAAAATTTATTTCATCATTTTGATTTTTTAACATATCAGGATAGGTTCTGTTTTGCGATTTTGTTCCTGATGTATTCGAAATAATAGGTCCAGTTGGCAAATCTTTTTTGGCATCAAGTAAAGGCTGTCTGTTTTTTGGAAGCATTTTAACCAAAATAGTTTCGCTGTCTAAAAACCAACTGAATGGATTTCCTAGATTTGCATTGACAATTCCCTCAGTAAGTTTTTTAGCTTTTGCTGAAGCAACATCCAAAACCCAAAGTTCAACTCCTGAATTTGTTGTATGAGAGAATAAAATTTTCTTATCGTTTGGAGACCAAAGAATATTACTTATTTTTGGATTGTCCGGCAAGCCCGAAACCTGTATTTCCTCTGTGTTATTTATTTTTCTTATTTTGAAATTGTTTATATAAGTTACAGTGCTGGAAATATTAGTGTTAGGGTTAATTCTTAAACCAGCCAGTCTCAGTTCATCCTGATTTAAATCATCTAAAGTTTTATAGGTGCTTCTATAGGATAAAAGCAAATATTCTTTTTTAGTATCCATAGATACACTAGGTGCTCTTTCGTAATCAGCCAGATCCAAAATTGATTTGGATGGTTTTTGATACATGAGGTTTTCTTGTGTAAAAGCAATAAAACTCACGTTTAAAAATAGAAGCAGGGTAATTTTTAATTTCATAATTTCAATTTTTGTGTTTAAAAATGAAGGATGTATTTTGTTAGTCTAAAATATCGTAATCTTGTTACATTTCTTGTGCTTTTTACTTCTTTTTTAAATTTATTAAACAAAACAAAATATAAAAAAAAGAGAAATTAAGATAATGAATAGTTTTAAGAAAGTATTGAATTGTTAATTGCGAAAAAAACAGTAATTTGTATACTTATGTTTTTAAGTATACTTAAATTTGTAGTCCAAATTTTTAACAAATAATAAAAAAAATATGTATCATTCAAAAATAACGGGCTTAGGATATTATGTTCCTTCAAATGTTGTGACAAACGATGAATTGTCTAAGATTATTGATACCAATGATGAGTGGATTCAGGAAAGAACAGGAATTCAGGAAAGAAGACATATTATTCGTGGAGAAGATACCACAACTTCGATGGGAGTAAAAGCGGCTAAAATAGCAATTGAGCGTTCTGGTGTTGCCAAAGAAGATATTGATTTTGTAGTTTTTGCTACATTAAGTCCGGATTATTATTTTCCTGGTCCCGGAGTTTTAGTGCAACGTGATTTAGGATTAAGAACTGTAGGAGCATTAGATGTTCGAAATCAATGTTCTGGTTTTGTGTATGCAATTTCTGTTGCGGATCAATATATTAAAACCGGAATGTATAAAAACATTTTGGTAATTGGTTCTGAGGTGCATTCAACAGGATTAGACATGACAACCCGTGGGCGTGGAGTTTCGGTTATTTTTGGAGATGGAGCAGGAGCGGCAGTCTTAAGCCGTGAAGAAGATTTAACGAAAGGAATTTTATCTACTCATTTGCATTCCGAAGGGCAGCATGCTGAAGAATTAGCTTTGCAGGCTCCGGGGATGGGTGCGCGCTGGGTAACAGATATTATTGCAGATAACGATCCTAATGACGAAAGTTACTATCCCTACATGAATGGTCAATTTGTGTTTAAAAATGCAGTTGTTCGTTTTGCAGAAGTTATTAATGAAGGTTTAGAAGCAAATGGTTTACAGGTGTCAGATATTGATATGCTGATTCCGCATCAGGCGAATTTGAGAATTTCACAGTTTATTCAAAATAAATTCAAATTATCAGATGATCAGGTTCACAACAATATCCAGAAATACGGTAATACAACCGCTGCGTCTATTCCAATTGCTTTGACAGAAGCCTGGGAACAAGGGAAAATTAAAGCAGGAGATACTGTTGTTTTAGCAGCCTTTGGAAGTGGATTTACGTGGGCAAGTGCAATTATCAAATGGTAATTAGTTTTCACAACCCTAAAATAGTAGAACCTGCTTTATTTGAAGCAGGTTTTTTTATAAATTTAGCGGGTAATAATTGTTTTTAAGAACATGAAAAAAAATCAACTCGAAATAGCATGTTTTAATTACGAATCAGCTTTGATTGCTCAGAATAATAGAGCTGATCGAATAGAGTTGTGCGAAAATATGCATCTTGGTGGTACAACACCTAATTATGTTTTGGCGGTAAAGGTTCGTGAAAAACTTTCTATAAATATGCACGTTATAATAAGACCCAGAGGTGGAGATTTTGTTTATTCAGATGAAGAAATTGTCGAAATGAAGCAAGACATAAAACAATTTAAGAAATTAGGTGTTGATGGTTTTGTTTTTGGAATTTTAAACGAAGACGGAAGTGTAAATAAAAAGAAAAATCAGGAATTAGTCAATTTAGCTCATCCTCTTTCCTGTACTTTTCATCGTGCTTTTGATGTGGTTAAAAATGTTGAGCAGTCTTTAGAAGATGTTATATATTGTGGTTTTAAAACCATTTTAACTTCCGGACAGCAAATAAATGTTGAAGAGGGAATTTTCAATTTAGAGAAAATTCAAAAATTAGCCAATTACAGAATTGAAATTATGCCTGGCGGAGGATTACGATCATCAAATATTAAATTATTGCAGGATAAATTAGAACCTACTTTTTATCATTCATCTGCCATTACAGATAATACAGAAACAGCAAATCCCGAAGAAATAAAAGAAATTCGAAATTTTTTATAAATGTTAATCAATAAAAAATGCCTGAAGTTGGCAAACTCCAGGCATTTTTCTACAAGTACTAATAAAAAAAAAATTCAAAATTAAAAAGTAGGACTAAAACATTCCGCCACCACCTTTATTAGTGTTATCTTCTCTTTGTTTACGTTGCAGGTTTTTAATTTTTCCACCTCCAAAATTATAGGTTAAACCTAAATAAACTGTTTGACTTTCCCATGTAAATTGTCCTGATTGCGGATAAGGATATTGGGTATCAAAAGCATATTTCATAGTGTTGAAAACATCATTAAAACGTAAGCTAATATTCATTTTGTTGTCTAATAATGTGTAACGTGACCCTATATCCATTTTGTACATTTCATGACTGTTATTTTGAACTCCATCAACAGCCCCTCTGTAAAAACCGAACAATAAGAAACTTAAACGTTTATTTGCTTTAAAGTTAGAGTTCATGCGTCCGTTGAATGCTGCAACTGTAACCGGATTGTTTTTTGATGTTCCATTTGCTAAAAACACAACGCCATCCTGATCTATGCTTGAAAAATCGATAGACGGCTGGATATCCCACCATTTTGTAATTTTATAATTTAAAGAAACTTCAAAACCATATGCTGTATTGTGATCATAGTTGGCAAACGTTAAAATTTGTTTATTCCCGTTTAAATCTGATGGATCCGGACGTAAAATTCTGCCAATCTGATCATTGATGCTTCTAACAAAAACACCTGTAGTAAAACTGCCTTTTTCGAAGGTTTTAGTATAATTTACTTCAACAGAATTAGTAAACTGAGGTCTTAGTTCCTGATTCCCAAATGAAGTAACCAACGGAGTAGAAAACTCACGAATAGGTTTTGTCTGTTCTAAACTCGGACGGTCAACACGACGGCTGTAGCTAAGTTGCAAAGTGTTTTTCTCATTTAAATTATATGTTAAATAAGCTGATGGATATAAAGTAATATAATCATCATCAAACTTTTTCGAACCATTATTTAAATTAGCTGCCACATTATAGCTTTCAAAACGAGCTCCTAATTGGTAACTTAATTTTTTAAATTTCTGTCCAAATGTTAAATAAGCAGAATAAATATCGGTATCATAAGTATAATTAACAACTTTGTCAGTAACTATAGGATTGTTGGTTGTATAGTTATTTTCAGTACGGGTTATTCTGGCTTCTGCACCCGCTTCAAGGGTCGTCTTTTCGTTTAACGGATTTACATAATCAACATTAAAAGTGCTTAATTTTCGTTTATCATTTATGAAATCATTGTAAACAATATTGTTGGATGTATTATCCGTTTTTGTTGTTTCAGTATCAAAAGCCGCATTTTGAGTTTCTTTTGTATCACTATAATTTCCTTCAAAATCTAATGTATGACCTTCTTTTTTGAAGATGTGTTTGTAAGCTAAATTATATGTACCAGTTTTGTTTGGTCCCTGATATCTTGATTTTTGATACATATTTAAAATGTTATCCGCTGAATTAACATAATCAATATTAGTATTTACAAAGCCAAGTCCTGTTGCTTTATTTTGGGTGGTGTAAAAAGATAGAGTATTATGATCATTAATTAAATAATCCATCCCCACTTTGTACAAGTAGGACTCGTCTTCGTTTGAAATGTCTAAATCCTGTGTAATACTCTTGTCTGTTTTTTTGATAAATCCATCGTTAAAATGTGTTCCAAAGTTATTACCTGCATTCCCAAAGAAGTTTACTTTTCCGGTCTTATAATTCAAATCTAATGACTGATTGTATTTTGCAGTTTGTCCGAAGGTGATACCCCCGCTGTAAGTTCCGTTAAAACCGGTATTCGCATTTTTGTGCAAAACAATATTAATGATTCCTGACATCCCTTCCGGATTGTATTTTGCACTCGGATTAGTAATCAATTCAATTTTTTTAATCGAAGTTGACGGAATCTGTTTCAGTAATTGAGCCGGATCAAGATTTGTTGGTCTTCCGTCAATTAATACACGTACATTCTCATTTCCACGAAGTGAAAGCTTTCCGTCCTGATCTACGTTTACAGAAGGAATATTATTCATGATATCAGATGCCGAAGCTCCTGCAGTTGTCAGGTCTTTACCAACATTGATCACTTTACGGTCAATTTTTTGTTCAATTGTAGAACGTTCAGCAACAACATTAACGCCTTTGAGCTGAGTCGCTTCTTCTTCAAGAGATACATTAAAAGTAGCCGTTTTTTTATTGTCGCTTAAAATTACAGATCCAATATATTTTCTAAAACCAATATACTGAATTTCGATTGTGTAACTTTTTAGAGGAAGGTTTTTAATTGTAAAATCTCCGTTGTCATCTGTGTTTACCCCTGATACCACTTTTCCATTGTCTTTAATCGAAACTGTAGCATAAGAAATGGGAGCCTTATTGGATTTTTCAATAATTTTCCCGGAAACCGTTCCTGTATTCTGGGCCTGTGCTGCTGCAATAAAACTGAATAATGCAAACAGAAAGAATTTTAATTTCATAATTTGATAATTGATTATTTTGATTTGATTGATGATTGATTGTATTCAAATTTCCTAATAAGACATTTTTACTAACAATTTGTTACAAGAAATTAATAAGAAAAAATTAGTATTTTCTTAGATGTTCTGTTTTGTAAGGGATTAGTGGTTTTTTTTTGATGATTTTAACAATTATAACAAGTCTGTTTTTGAGAATTTCTAATTATTCTTTGGTATTTAATATGTTTTTCGTTTTCTCTAATTGATGAATAAGCAGTATATTTGCTCACTTTAAAATAAGTTTACATGTCATTATCACAAATTCTTACTCCTTCTATACAAAGCGCTATTCAGGCATTATTTGATGTTACTGTTGATAAAATCGAATTCCAGACTACCAGAAAAGAGTTTGAGGGAGATATTACCATGGTAATTTTTCCTTTATTGAAATTGACTAAAAGCAATCCTGTAGAATTAGGAAATAAAATTGGAGATTATCTGGTTGAAAATGTGGCTGAAGTTGCAAGATTCAATGTTGTTTCCGGTTTCCTTAATATCGTAATTGCAGATCGCTATTATTTGAATTTCTTTAATGAAATAAAAGACAATACTAAATTTGGTTTCATAACTCCAAACCCTGAAGATAAGGCGGTAATGGTCGAATATTCTTCGCCAAATACCAATAAACCTTTGCACTTAGGTCACGTTCGTAATAATTTGCTGGGATATTCTGTGGCTGAAATTATTAAAGCTTCGGGTAAAAAAGTATATAAAACACAAATCATCAACGATCGCGGAATTCATATTTGCAAATCGATGCTGGCCTGGGAAAAATTTGGAAATGGAGAAACTCCGGAAAGTTCAAATTTGAAGGGAGATAAACTAGTTGGTAAATATTATGTTGAGTTTGATAAAGCCTATAAAGGTGAAATCAATAAATTAATAGAAACCGGTAAAACGGAAGAAGAAGCTAAAAAACAAGCCCCAATTATTCTTGAAGCACAAGATATGCTTAAGAAATGGGAAGCCGGAGATGAAAAAGTAATTGCACTTTGGAAAAAAATGAACCAGTGGGTTTATGACGGTTTTGCTGTAACATACACCAATCTTGGAGTTGATTTTGATAAATATTACTATGAAAGCAATACGTATTTATTAGGAAAAGATGTTGTTCAGGTGGGACTTGACAGAGGAGTTTTCGAAAAAGATCCTGACGGTTCAGTATGGATTGATTTGACAGACGAAGGTTTAGACCGTAAAATTGTACTGCGTTCTGACGGAACTGCGGTTTACATGACACAGGATATCGGAACTGCAATTCAGCGTGTAAAAGACATGCCGGATGTTGGTGGAATGGTTTACACCGTAGGTAACGAGCAGGATTACCATTTTAAAGTATTATTCTTAATTCTGAAAAAGTTAGGTTTTGACTGGGCTTCAAGCTTATATCATTTATCATATGGAATGGTTGATTTGCCATCCGGAAAAATGAAAAGCCGTGAAGGAACTGTTGTAGATGCTGATGATTTGATGCATGATATGACGGCAACAGCAAAACAAATTTCTGAAGATTTAGGAAAACTGGAAAGTTATTCTGCTGAAGAAAAAGCTAAATTGTACAAAACAATTGGGCTAGGAGCTTTAAAATATTACATTTTAAAAGTAGATCCAAAAAAACGTATTTTATTTAATCCGGAAGAATCTGTAGATTTTGCCGGAAATACGGGTCCGTTTATTCAATATACGTATGCGCGAATTCAATCGATCATTCGCAAAGCTGATTTTGACTACAATGTCACACTGAGCGGAGTCGAAGTGATTCACGAAAAAGAAAAAGAACTGGTAAAACAAATCGAACTTTTTCCTGAAGTAATTCAAAATGCGGCACAAAACCATAGCCCGGCTTTGATTGCGAATTATACCTATGATTTGGTAAAAGAGTATAATTCATTCTATCAATCAGTACATATTTTGGGAGAGGTTGATTTGATTAAAAAGATTTTCAGGGTACAGCTTTCGAAAAAAGTAGGTGAAGTTATTAAATCTGCTTTTGCGTTATTAGGAATTGAAGTTCCTGAGAGAATGTAAATTGTTCTTTAATGATTTTTGAATCAAACAACAACAAAAAGAGCCGATAGTTTAGGACTATCGGCTTTTTTACAACTAACACAAACATTTTTTATTTTACGAACTTTTGAATGATGGCATCCGTTTCTGCTTTTGTTGCATTTGGTTTCAAATCAAACAAAAGAGAATAAAGCGCTTTTTTCTCTACTTTGGCTTCTAGGCTTAAGTCCTGGTGTCTGTCAAAAAGAGTTTGCCATTTATCACGAACATTTTTCCAGAGTGCATTATTTGCTGCCCACCATTTTTGACCGGCAATACATTTAATATCCGGAACTTTGGTATAAACGTCCATTCCTTTTTCTTGCGCTAATAGAACATCTTTTCCGCTGTCATCTCTGATCAGTTTATCATTGTCCTGTTCATGGTTCCATCCGGTAGCAGTAATTTCATGAATGTTTCTTCTTTTTAAAACATTATAATCATTACGTTTTGTGTGTTCTCTTCTTGGCAATGGGGCATCTGTTACATTTGCCCAGTAATTATGACCGTCAACATGTACCCAGGTTGCAGACCCTTCGTATCTTGGGCTGTCGTCTACCTGATATACTTTTTGAGTCCATTGTCCTTTTACAGCTTTTTTATCCAGTTTTTTATACTTCCAGGATGTGTTTTTATCGAACAGATATAAATCCGTGTTTTCATACAGCCAGTCTTGTCTCCAATGCTTGATGATCATATCGTCACTTACAATTAATAAATGCTGCATGACAATTTTATTTGGTGTGTCCTCAACCAATTCCACCCATTCTAAAGCAGATTCGTGCTTTGTCTGTGAAGGTTTATAAGAAGCTGAATCCTTTGCATATTGAAACGTTTCTGCAAAATTAAATTTCACTTCATAACAACCACACATCGATTTGATTGATTTAATGTCTTGCTGTTTTTTATCCTGACTGAAACCAAGACCGCAAGTTAAAGCCATAACGGCTGATAAGTAGAGGCTTTTTGTAATCATACTATTTAGAGGTTTAAATTTTTTTGGCAAATATATAAACTTTATTTAGAATAAATAAAAATAATTATATATTTGCAGGGATTATTAAGACTTAATAAAAATAATGAAAATTAAAATTACCTTTTTTACTGGATTACTTTTTTGTCAAATTTCTTTTTCTCAGGAAAAGCAGAAGGATACAATTACATCCAAAGAAGAGTTGTCTGGAGTAGTTGTTACAGCGCAGTTTGAGCCGCAATCTGTAAAGAAATCTGTTTATGATGTTACCGTAATTTCAAGAAAAGATATTGACCAACAAGCAGCAAATAATCTTGCAGATCTTCTTAATCAATATTTGAATATTACCATTACTCCAAGCTCAGGAACAGGCAGATCTACAGTATCTATGTTTGGTTTAAATGGTGAATATTTTAAAATTTTAGTTGATAATATTCCTTTAGTAAGTGATACTAGTTTAGGTAATAGTGTTGATTTAACGCAGATAAATCTTGATGATATAGAGCAAATCGAAATCATTGAAGGCTCAATGGGAGTTACAAATGGAGCAAATGCCGTAACAGGAATTCTTAATATAATTACTAAAAAATCTTCACGATATAAATGGGAAATAGACACAACACTTCAAGAAGAGACCGTGGGTGAAGAATATGCCGCTTTTAATAAAGGACGACATATACAGTCTTTAAAAGTTGCACATACTCTTAATGATAATTGGTTTGTTTCTGCAGGACTCAATAGAAATGATTTTGATGGTTATCTTGATAATAGAAAAGGAAAAGATTATAATAATACTGACCTACAAAGAGGATATACTTGGTTGCCAAAGCTACAATACATTGGTAATGGAATGTTGAGTTATAGAAAGAACGATTTTAGAGTCTTCTATAAATTTGATTATTTAAATGAAAATATTGACTACTACAATCCAGTTGTTATTGTTACGACAAACCCTCCTTTTGGGGATATCCGTTACTCAGAAGATAAACGTTATTTGACAGAGCGGATCGTCAATAATTTAAATTTTTATGGCAAGTTAGCTTCTCAATATATCTATAATGTCTCATTTTCTCAACAAAAACAAACGCGATCTACAGAATCCTTTGAATATAATTTGAGTCTAAGACAAGAATCGAAAGAGAGAAAAGAAAAGAATCAATCAACAGAACTTTTATACTCTACAGGTACATTAGGTAATTTTTTTCCTGGCAAATCTTTTGATTTTCAATTAGGATATGAATATGTTAATAATTTAGGATTTGCAGTAGTTAACGGCGAAAATCAGTCATTTGTACCAATCGAAAAAAGATTTGAAAATTATGATGTTTTCCTTTCATCAGAAATTAAAGCTACAAAGAGTTTTTCCATTAGACCCGGAGTAAGATATTCATTCCAAAATAGTTTTGATAATCAGTACGCAGCATCTTTAGGTCTTTTCTATTTATTTGATAAAGGTATTGAAGTTCGAGGATCGGTGGGGAGAGGATTTCGTACACCTGACTTCGAGGAATTATATTCAAAAATTAAATTTTCCGGACATCAATTTTATGGTAATGAAAATTTAATTCCTGAGACAAGTGTATCTTATGATTTCAGTATTAAAAAAATGACATCATTAAAATCAGGATTAATGCTTTCTAATAATTTATCCGCTTCTTATTTGAATGTAAAAGATAAAATTGATATGGCATTTGTTGGATTTGAAACGGGTACTACAGATCCAATATACCAATACATAAATATTAGTGGTTATCAAATGTGGAATGCCGCTGTAACGAATCAACTGAATTATAAAAATTTGACTTTTAATCTTGGAGCTTCTTTAGTCGGAATTTCACAAGAAATACAAAATGGTGAAAGCGTTTCTGATGATAAATTTTTATGCGCCCTACAAATTAATAGTAATGTAACCTACAACTTAGCAAAGTATAACACCTTGTTTGCAGTTTACTATAAGTTTAATGGAAAAAGACAACAATTTCAGCAAGTTACTGAAGGAGGTGAAAATGTTTTTAAGCTTTCAGAATTAGATCCATATAGTTTCCTGGAAGGCTCTGTCAGAACATCTTTTTTTAAAAAGAAATTTGATGTCACATTTGGTGCCAGAAATATTTTAGATGTAACCAATATTCAGCAAAGTATAGCATCTGGAGCAGATGCACATACGGCTTCAAATAATATTCTTTTAGGATATGGTAGGTCTTATTATCTAAAACTAACATATAATCTTAATCTTTAATTTAATAAATATTCAAAATGAAAAAAAGTGCTCTTTTTATTCTTTCATTTATACTTGTTGGTATTGCAGCTTGTAATAATGATGATAATGTTGTAGAT
The DNA here is from genome assembly GCF_002017935.1 of Flavobacterium sp. LM4. Classification (NCBI taxonomy): domain Bacteria; kingdom Pseudomonadati; phylum Bacteroidota; class Flavobacteriia; order Flavobacteriales; family Flavobacteriaceae; genus Flavobacterium; species Flavobacterium sp. LM4. The sequence goes on from NZ_MUFW01000001.1 coordinate 369,326, forward strand.
AATTCTAATGCGGCGGCATTTGTTAATACTGCTTCAAATCTTACAGAAGCAGAAACAGAAGTAAAAGTTGTATTTGCTAAGCCAACTACATCTGCAGGTACAGTTACTTTAAATGTAGTGCCAACAGCATTGGTTTATGGCACAGATTTTACAACTTCTCCTGCAGTTGCAAGTGGGAAATTAGTATTGCCTTATACAGCAAACGTAAGTTCAGTGTCTTTTAGTTTTAAGAAATTAATTGATGCAATAGAAGGCGAGGTTAAAAATGTAAAGTTTACTATTGCTTTAGTTTCAGATACAGATGTAATTGTAGATGCGGCAACGAGTTCAGCACAACTTAATTTCAACGAAACGGCTGTTGTAAGTAAATCGTTGTCTCCTGAAAATGGAGGAAATACAGTTCCAAATCAAGTATTTATTGATTTAAGTTCTGGTGCAATGACAAAAGTTGTTAGAACTAGTTGGGATTTAGGTTTTTATGCAGGAACTGAATTCCGTGTGATTTCAAACGGAGCTATCAATAAATTTGCTGTAAAACAGTTGAATACTACTAACATTGATGAAGTACAAGTTGAGGATCTAAATGTAACAACAGGTAATTTTGATGCAACTACAGTAAATTATATAGATAATCCTTACGGAAATTTAGCTCCAATTTCAGGAGTTGAAGGAAGTAAAGGTACGGCAATTGCTGAGGTCTCTTCTAACGATGCAAATAACAAAGTTTACTTGGTGAACTTAGGACAAGAAATTTCTACTATTCCTGGAACAGGAACTGGCGTTGCTCTTACCGGAGTAGCAAGAGGGTGGAAAAAAATTAGAATATTAAGAGATGGGACTAATTACAAATTACAATATGCTGATTTAAATGCAACAACTCATAACGAGATTACTATCGCTAAAGATGCTGCATATAATTTTACTTTTTTTAGTTTAAGCACTAAATCAATAGTTAAAGTTGAGCCTGTAAAAGAAAAATGGGATTTGAATATAACTGCTTTCACAGGAGAAACTTTCTATCAAGATGGTTCGTCAGCAGGTGCATATTATTTTCCAGATTATGCAATTACTAACACAAAAGTTGGAACAAAAGCATTTCAGGTGTTAACATCTGAAGTGTCTTATGAGAATTTCACTTTAGCTAATGTAGTTCAATCTAAATTTGAGACAGAATTAGCAAAGGATCAAAGAGTAATTGGTGGAAATTGGAGAGCGACACAGCCTTTATCATTTAGAACAGATCGTTTTTATGTAATAAAAGATGTTGCAGGAAATGTTTATAAATTAAAATTCACTGCCATGTTGAGTGCAGCAGGGGAAAGAGGTAATGTATCATTTCAATATGCTATCTTGAAATAAAAAATAATATTTATTAACCTCGAATATTATTATTCGAGGTTATTTTTTAATCAATAATAAATTTTAACATGAAGAAATTTAATTTTGTTGTGCTCTAAATTTTATTTTAAGCTTTCGTTTCATAAATAGAAGTCTAAAATAAATTTTTGAAACAGATAAGAATAATTTTCTTGTTTAATCAATCATGATTATGAAAATAAAATTACGATTATCAATTTTTGTATTATTAATGGGGCTGTTTGCTATTTCTGGCTATTCTCAAAACCAACAAATGATTTCAATAAGCAATTTAAAATATACAAATGGTAGTGCAATACCAACAGGAACACCAATTCAAATTGCTGAGGGAGGCACTGTTTCTGTAACGTTTGATTTAGGAATCAATAACCCTGGTTTTGCACTAATACAAGGCGGAACGTTATCGGTTTATAGTAAATTAAATAGCAATACAAATTTACAACATGTCTCAATTTTCTATGGTCAAAATGCTATATCAGGATCTGTGAGCAGACAATGCACAATAGAGTTAAAATCCAGCCATTTCCCTTCTGGTTCAGGATCTATATATGCACAATTTTCACCGGTAAATAATAGTCCCATTTTGGGAACAAGTGTAAATGTAAAAACAGTTCCATTAATAACTAGTAACTATATTATAGGAAACCAAACAGTCTACGAAGGAGATCCTGTAGGTTCTATAAACGGACCAACTCCAAACGGTGGAAATGGATTATATGCTTATTCATGGCAGCAAAAAATTGGAAGCGTAGGTGCATGGACAACTATACCAGGAGCAAGTGGAGTTACTTTTAAACCTACAAATGTTTCAGTTTCTACAATATCTTACAGAAGAATTGTTACTTCATTATTTGGTACACTTACTAGCACAAGTAATGAAATAACAGTTACCATATTGCCTAATACACCAATAGAAAATAATACAATTACTTTATCAGGTTCAGAAATACAAGGAAGTACACCTACAGGCGGAATAGGTTCATTTACTTATAGCTGGTATGCTTATGTACTAGAAGGAGAAGATCCAGTACTAATTCAACAAACGACTAAAGATTGTAGTATACCAGCCAGTATTTATCAATTTATGGAAAACATAGGAGTAGCTCAGGCTTCAATTATAAGACAAGTAAAATCAGGTAATAAATTTTCTAATAGTAACGTTGTGACAATTTATCCTTCTCAACCTATTCAAAATAATATAATTACTTTGTCGGGGAATGACATTATAGGAAGTTTGCCAACAGGAGGAACAGGAACTTTTAGATATGAATATTATTCCTATCTTGAACTTCCCGATGGTGAAATCGAAGGACCAAGTATGATGCCAGGGAGTGAGCAAAATTATGCAGGACCAATTCAGAGTTATCTAAATATTAAATATTACAGAAGAGTTATTTCAGGAAATAAGTCTTCTTACAGTAATATAATTACAGCTCCAATAATTCAAAGTTCTGCAAATAAAACATCTCTTACGGAAAATATTGATTCAGACTTAGCAGTTTATCCAAACCCAACATCAGAATCAATAAACTTCTCAACCACTTTTTCTACAGAGAAAGATATAGAAATTATTGTCTATTCTGAAAGTCTGCCTAATACAAAATCTGTTTTTAAAGGGCGTGTTATTCCAAATCAGATTGTAAGTTGGAATATTCCTTCAAATTATTTGAAAGGGATTTATTTTTATAAAATTGTATCAGACAATAAAGAATTTAAAACTGGAAAATTTATTTACAGATAAAAATATTTTCAATTAGTTAATAACTTGGTTTTTTTTATTTTTTTTTTGATAAAGAGGTTAGAATTTTTCTAGCCTCTTTTTTTGGTTTTAAAAACTTCGATTAAAATATTAAACAGGGGTACAAAAAAAGCGTCAAACTATTCTTGGAGTTAAATAGTTTTGACGCTTTATTCTAACAATTAATTTGGCTGTTTGACAGCCTTCCAACTATTTAATAATTATTTTTTTCCAGGTTTTTTCCTGATCGTTTTGCAATTCTATTAGGTAAATTCCCGATTGCAAGTTTTTCAATGACACTTCAACAGTATTAGATTTATCTTTTACTTCAATAGTTTGAATTAGTGTTCCTATTAAAGAGTATACATTTATTTGATCTAAACCTGTTTTTGTTTCAATAGTGAAATTTCCGTTTGATGGATTTGGTGAAATAGAAGAAGCTTTCAAACCAAAATCATCTACACCTAAAGTAGTAGATAAAGGTCTATCAATACCATATCCTCGATTTCCTCCGTGATTTCCCAATCCATATCCTGCATTACTTCTTCTAGCCCAGGCAAAATCAATAGAGGTGTTAGCATAATTGAAGGTGTAATCATTTGCGTCTCCGGTTGAAAAATTTCGTTCTGCCGTTATCGTTCTAATTGCAGGAGATGAAGCAGAGGTTCCTGTGTCAGAAATTATTGTCCAGCTTTGTGATGCATCCGTACTTGGAGGGTCACCATATCCGGTTTGTCTAGCATCGATTAATGTAGTATTATTAGCATATACTAAATCGTGTCCATCAGTCATACCCTGGCCAGCTGCAAAACTTCCGAATTCCAATCCAAACCATCTGTCAGAGGGCCCGGTAAGTTTTAGTGTTGCTTTTTGAGTAGTGTTGTTTAAGGTTAAATTTGCTGTTACACCACTAGTTCCAAAAGTAACATCTCCGGTAGATTTTTGCTGGGCAAAACTGCTCAGGCTGATTGCTAAAAGTGTTAAAAGAGTAATTTTTTTCATAATCGATTATTTTAAAAGGTTAATGATGGTTTCGTTTTGAGAAAAAACAGCATATTCAAATGCTGTTTTTCCTTGATTATCTTTAATTGTTTTATCAGCTTTATACTCTAAAAGCAATTTTACTAATTCAGTATTCTTAAATTGAACTGCTAGTGACAATGCTGTGATTCCGTTTGTATCTGTTGCATTTGGATTTGCTTTTTTCTCTAACAATAATTTTACTAATTGTGGCTGGTTTTTATACGTTGCCGCCATTAGAGCCGTTCCCATATCAGAGTTGTAGTTAATGTTTTTTACATTTTCTATCAGAAATTTGGCAACTTCAATATTTCCTCTGTAACAAGCCAGTATCAACGGACTTGTTTTATTTTCGTTAAGCGAATTGATTAAATCCGGGTTTGATTTGTTGAGGTTTTGAATCTCTGTTAAAGTTCCGCTTCGGGCAATATCAAATACATTTTTTTCTTGTGCCGTAGAGATATAGAAGCATAATAAAGCAGTCAATACTAATAACTTTTTCATAGTAAAATCAGTTGTTGAATTAATTTGGTTCAAGAACAAAATTCATTGTAACTTTTACATTTTCAGCGATTTTTCCTTTAACCAGACTTGGGATTTCAATTTTATAATCTTGCGGTTTAACCGAAATAGCACTTGCTGCAAGAATTTTGGCTCCGCTTAAAGTAAGGCTGATTTTTGTTTTTACCTTTTTTGTAACACCATGTATGGTTAGATCACCTTCTAAGTCATAAGTTGTTTTTGAAGCAGATAATTTTTTAGCATCAAAATTTAAAATCTTTCCTTTAAAAGTGGCTTTTGGAAATTGAGAAGATTCCATATAATTTTCATTAAAATGCTCTTCCATTAATGGTGCTTTGAATTTGAATGATTTTATTAAAGTCAGGGCCACAAAGTCACCTGTACTTTTTTCCAGAATGCAGGAAGCTGTTTTGTTTGTTGCGGCTATTTCTTCAAACGCAGGCATTGAGGCTTCAAATTTTACTTCTCCGGTTCTGGTTACCATTTTTTGTGAAAAGGCCAGGTTTCCTGCCAATAAAAACAATGCTGATATTAGTATTTCTTTCATTTTATATGTATTTAATTTTTATATCCTTCTTTTTGCCAAAGTATAATCATGTCAATAGTTTGTCTTGGCATAGGTCCTGATCTTGGCATTACACTTCCGCAAGACTGAGTCTGATCTATTCTGCAAATTAAATTGCCGTTTTGAGTAGCATCTTTTACCTGATCATAAGTTTGTAAAGTTGGGAATCGGCCTCCTTCTGAATGGCAGCCCACACAATTTGCTTGTATGACAGGCCCAACATTTGCTGTATAAGTAGGTGAAGCAGATGACTCTGACTCTGAAATTTCTTCATAAGTTCTGGTTGTACAGGAAACTAAAAATGCTGTACAGATAAATAATAATACTATATTCTTTTTCATATGTTAACTTAAATGTTTCTTGTTTTTAAAAGGATCTGTACATGTTAAATCCAAAATAAATCTTTCCTTTATTCCAGTCTCCTGAGGCAGTTGAAAATACCGCTACATCATTCATAGGCTGGCTGTTTGAGAATACGAGTTGAAAAACGTGTCCTCCGGTTTCAATATCCAAACCAACCGTAAGCGGATTATGGTAAGGATCTATTGCTTTTTCTTCTGTTATCACCCGCGCAGCATATTCCAGGTTAACGCTCATTCTTTTGGCAATTTTGTATCGTAATCCTCCTGCTGCCGAAAATACATTTTGCTGTTCAATCGAATCATCATATAGATTTTTATAGACATTAATAAGTCCCAATTCGACTGATAATTTTTCATTTACTTTTCTGGAAACCAATAATTGGGTAGTAAAAGCTAAACGATCCGAAAATTGTAAATTTGGATATACTTCTTTTTCCAGTGCGCTGTTGATATCCATTGTATTGTAACCTACAATTGTAACAGGAAAGCCATTTACTTGCTGATTAGCCATTTTATATTTGGCAGTTACCTCATATGTTTTATTGTATGTGTGACGGGTTGCACCAACACTAAGCCAGTTTGTTACACCATAAATTCCACCAAACTTTGTCAGGGCATTATCTAAACCAAAGAAATTATTAAATCCTTCAGACAAATCGCCAAAACGATGTGATACAAGCATATACCATTCACCTTTTGCCGGCAATTTTGTAGATTGCATATTGGCTATCTGCAATCCTTTAAAGGCTGCAATTTCAATTTGTTTTTCATCTGATTTAATGGTATCCAGCTGACTCAGTAAATCATCTTGTGCAAATAGATTTCCTGTTAAAAAAAACACAAGCATAAAGCCTAAAAAATTCTTCATTTTTATTTTATTAATCATTATTTATTACTGTACACTCATCTAATTTGATCTCTCCCATAAGGTCGTCATATCCTACAACTCTGCCTTTAAGAGTTATTTCCAGATCTTCTTTAATCGCAGGATCTAATTCTTTCAAATCACAAACAATTGTGTTGTCCAGAATGACTTGTTTTTGGTCTGCTTTACTGACGATTCCTTTGATGGCAATTGCTTTTTCCAGGTACTTTGCATTTGATTTGTCAATATCAGCATCAAATTCCGCTATAATGCTTTTTGAGTTAACATTAAATACAGCATCTTCAGCAGATACGTTTCTGGCACCTCCATACCAGACGTAGCAGTAACCAAAAATGCCCAAAGCAACTATCGCAAGAATAGTTAATATTAATTTTTTTTTCATTTTTATTCTTTTAGGGGTTCAGTAGTAAAACAGCCTTGATGTAGATTACCCTACCAAAGAGTTGTTGTTTTTTTGAAAAAAAATTGAAAGAAATGTATTGCTTATTTTGTAATCCGGGATATTTGGATTAAAAAGAAACTCTAAAGCTCAGGTTTGGAGTTCTTTGCAGTGAAAATGTTTCGACATCCTCTATCGAACTTGAAAGGGAACTTATTCTGTAATATTCGCTAATTTCATTTTTCCTGTTGAGGATGTTCATGATGGAGATTCCTAATTTGTACTGAATTCCATTAGCCATTTCCCATTTATATGTAGAGGAAAGATTGACTTGCGAAAAAATATTCAAATTCGTATTGTTTGGTTTGTTGTAAACCAACACAGGATCTGAAAGGTCAATTTTAGAAATATCAGGAGATGTTTTTGGTCTTCCTGAAGACCATTTTGTTCCCAAAGCTATTTTAAAATTATTTTTTTCATAACTTCCGGCCCACGATATGGTGTGTATTAATTCGAAGTTGTTCGGAAAACTTGGGTATTCATAATTAGAGAAATGGTAATTATTATTGTTGTAAGTATAGCTAAGCCAGGTCAGAAATTGATTCATCTTTTTTTGAATTAGAAATTCTGTTCCTAAAACTTCATAGTCACCGGTTGTTCTCACAAATTCTAATTGGTTCTGAAAACCCTGACTGGCAGTTGTAATTCCGTTTACTTTTTTATAAAAATTTTCTATATCCAGCAACCAGTCATTTTTTTTATAGAACAGACTCAATGATATTTGCTTGCTTCTTTGTATTGGAATTGTTGTATTATTTGAAATAATCCAACGCCTTTTTTCAATGCCAAAATAATCTTTCTGTAAATCAATAATTTGTTGAGAATTTTGACTTTTTAATTCTCCAAGCAATTCCAGATTTAGATTTTTGTTGAACCCATAATTAAACTGTATGCGAGGTTCAGGAATATATTTTTTAAATTTTTCAATATAATTTAATCGTATTCCCGCATTTAGTATTACTCTGGAAATCGTGTCATTGTATCTTCCTTCTAAAATTAAGGCATGTGTTCTTAAAACGTCTTTGCTCTTACGATAAAAATCAGGGTTAGTTACTTGTTCTAAATTAGTAATACCAATTTCATTAAACTGATAGCCATCATGAAGACTGAATTTTGAATTAATCGTGTGGTTGTTTTCTAAATTAATTCCATTATTAGCGACAGTGTTTTCCTGAATTACTATTTGATTTCCAGTTGTAGTTTTTTGGTCGGCAAGAAGTTCATACGAAGAATTGTAAATATTTATTTTAGTAGTGTTTAAGCTATTCCAGTTTCTTTTCCAGGATAAATTACCACCATAATTTTGTTGTCGTAAAATATTATCCTCAGATTTATTTATGTTGTACGAAGCAGCACTCTGAAATACTTTTAAGTTGTCTTGTATAGTTATCAAATCTAATATTATTTGATCCTTTAAACCTAGTTTTTGAACGTATTTAAGAGTGGCATCGTAGAAATCGAATTCTTTGTCGCTTTTGTAATTAATATTTTGATTTTGAGAAAAATCAGTAATGGTTGTATTTTGAAATACTTTATTAAAATATTCTTTGTAGGTTGGTGTTTCTACAAAATCGGTGATGGATTTTCGTCCTGAAATTTCTATATAACTCTTTTTCGAAAGATTGTATTTTGCATAAATATCAGTATTAATCATATTGATTCCTGCGCTAAAACTATTTTTTTCTGTTGTTTCAGGTGTTGAGGAAATAGCCACTACACTAGAAACGCTTTCGCCGTAAAATGGAGAGCTTCCATTTTTATAGATAGAAATAGTATGTGCCAAATTAGGATTAAATACCGATATTAAACCAAAAAAATGTCCAGTTTGAAACATTCGTATTCCATTCCATAAAAACAAATTTTGATCGTGTGTTCCGCCACGGACATTAATACTTGATACGCTTTCGTCGATACTGTTTACACCTGGAATTTGCTGCATGGTCTGCAAGGCATCTGATTCAATAAGCCCGGGTAAAATACCAAATTTCTTTGGTTTAATTTCAAATGAACCATCACTGTTTTTCGAAATACCGGAAGCTAAAATAGGATTGGTTTTGATTTCTTCAAGTTCGGTAATTTCAGGTTCTAAGATTATTTTGAGACAATTTTGAGAATCTAAATTCGCGGTTGTTATTTTTTTGACCATAAATCCGACATGACTAATAAAAAAAATATTTTTAGAGCCTTTTTCGAATTCAAAATAACCATTTGAATCAGTGGTAATATGAGTGATGCTGTTTAAATGAATATTAGCATTTTCAATAGGTTTTTTATCAATATTAGAAAAAACATATCCGCAAATTACTTTTGAATCGTTATTTTTTTTATAAATGTTGATGAATTTATTCCCCAGATTTTCAAAAGATAAATTGGTTTTTCGGGTGAGATATTGTAGTTTTTGTTCTAAAGAAAGTGAACTTTTAGGAGGCAATAATAAAAAGTTTGCAACATTTTCTTCAGTGTAATTAAAGTTTACCTGATGCTGTTGCTCTATTTCAGTTATAATTTTTTTTAAGGGCATAACATTTCCTTTGTCTTGCGCGTAAACGTTCAGGACAAGAAAAAGGTAAAAAAACAAAAAATGAAATGGTTTGGGGCGTAACATTTATTTTTCGTCAAAAATTATTTTATTTTTTGAAACTTTTTTCGCTTTTAAATGATAGGTTGTACTAATAATTTGTAATGCCATATCAAGGTCTTTCGTAGGCAGTTTTCCTGTAAACAAAGAAGTTGTATCGTCCGCATTTAATTCAATTGTAATGTCGTATTGCCTTTGAAGTTCGTCTAAAATGCTTTTTATATTTTCTTTATTAAAACATATTTGATTGTCGATCCATGCAGGTTTGGATGACTTTATATCCGTATTAAATTGTTTTCCGTTTTCAAAAGTTACACTTTGCCCGCGTGTCAATATGATTTGTGTGCTGGCATAATTTACTTTGACACGACCTTCATAACAGGTTACATCAAATCTGTTTTTTCTGGCTTTTACATTAAATTGAGTTCCTAAAACCGAAACTTTTCCAAGTGGCGTCTGCACTTCAAAACGTCTGCCTTTTGATACCCTGAAATAAGCTTCACCTTTCAGTTCAAGACGTCTGTTAGTGTTCCAGTTCCATTTTTTATAGTTTATTTCAGATCCTGAATTCAGTACAACCTCAGAATTATCGGGTAATGAAAAAGTAGTTTTTTCTCCAAAATTTGCTGTCTGGCTTTGTGGTACAAAATTTTTCATCACAAAAGTTATCCCAAGTGCTAAGACAAAAATAGCCGCTACACGAAATAACCTTTTTTTGTATAACGGAATTACTTTTGGAGCTGTTTTTTTCTGTTGAAGAATATTTGATAGCATCGCATTTTCATCCAGGTCATCTACTTCAAGGTGAGCTGTATAATTTTTTATTTTGTGGTATTTTTCGAAATCAGGACTTGCTTCAAACTCGGCTAATTCTTTCTCGGATAAATCATCGTTAAGCCATTTGGCTAATAAATCATCTTCTTTCATTGTATTGGCATTATAATTTTAAAACAACTAAGGTTGCATTTACCCTACTTTTATAAATCAATTTCTTTACGCAAACTTAACAAAGCCAGATGAATGCGCTTTTCTACTGCTTTTACGCTTATATTCAAATCTAAGGCAATTTCACTATATTTTTTCTTATCAATTCGGTGCATTAAAAATGCCACACGCTGTGTTTCGTTTAAATTTTCAATAGCTTTTAAAAGTTTGACCTGAAATTGCTTTTCCTCCAAAAGATATTCGGGACTTTCATTGGTTCTGTCTAAAGGGGCGAAATTTTTTTCATATCGCAAAACGACTTTTTGATGCGCAATTTCATTTAAAGTGCTATTGCTTGCAATAGTATAAACATATGATTTTGCTTTTTCAACAGGTACAGAAGCACAGTTTTGCCAAAGTTTCAAAAAGGCTTCCTGAGCTACATCTTCGGCCTGATCTTTATTTCCAAATTTGTAAAAAAGAAAATTCCGAAGTGCTTTGATATGACTTTTAAAAAAAGACGAAAATACTATTTCGTCGCAAGTATTTGATTGTTCTATATTTGGCATTAGCAGTAAAATCTTTCAATTTGGATTTGCAAAAGTATTTCTTTTTAATTCAAGTAGGGTATAACCGAAGTAAAATGTTTTTATTCAGGTATAGACTGGTTGAATTATTTAGTATTCAAAATCAGGTTTTACCTTGCCAGCGTTCATTTTAGGCCTAATTTATTCCTTGTAAAAAAAGGATTACTTTATCTAAAAAAATGGGCAAATTACGCAATAAGTGATGGGCAATTTGCCAAAACAATATGTTAAATTATACCTTTGTAAAAATATAAATATGTTTCGTTTTAATAAATATTTATCCATATTAGCTTTTCTCTTCTTTTTCTCTTGTCAAAGTGAATCAGACGAACAAAGCTATAATACCCAGACAGTAAACAGTTCTTCCCCGCTTACATCTTATTTGCAAAGGGTTGCCATGGTAAAAACCGTACAGGATAACGTAATCGACGGGTCAAATTATTGCACTATAAAACTACCTTATACGGTTACTGTTAATAATGCAAGTATTGCGATTAACACTACTGCAGATTATCAAAAAGTGGTTGACAATATAAACGCAAGTACTACTGATGATGATATTGTAAAAATAGATTTTCCGGTAACAATGATTTACTATAATTATATAGAAAAACTGATTCCAAATGAAGCCGACTTTGATTCCTTAATCGATTATTGGAATCTTTACCCTGATCTTTTATCCAAAATAAATGGGTTAAATATAAATTATCCCATAACAATTAATATTTACAACAGTTACAATCAGTCTGCAAGTTCTGTTTCTATTACAAGTGATCAGGCATTTTTTAATTTTATAAAAAATTTAAATGATAGCCAGTATATTTCGTTAAGTTATCCTATTTCAATTACAGAATATAATAATCAGATAAAATCGATAAAGAATAATTTAGAGTTCGAAAATGCAATTAAATATGCAATTGATAATTGCGCAGAAAATAACATTGTATCGCTTGATTTTACAGAAACAATAACTAATGGTTCCTGGAAGATTGCTTATTTTTTTAAGGATTCAGATAAAACTTCTTCCTATACTGGATATGAATTTGTTTTTAAAAACGACAAAACGGTGGTCGCTACAAAAGATGGAATTTCTGCCACAGGACAATGGGATTTTAATATAGTAAACGGTGCCAAAGAGTTCAAAATTTACTTTAGTTACAGTTCCTTACTGCTTCATAAATTAGATTATAACTGGGTATTATTTGAATTTAATAATTCTGTAATACGCTTTCGCGACATAACTAACAATAACTATCTTTATTTTGAAAAAAATTAAATTCAAAAGAGAACATTATTAGCATCAGAATTATAGAGTATAACAAAAAAACCAGTTAGTTAAGCTGGTTTTTTTATTGATATTCTCTAAATTTTACAAGTTGGTATCTTTGTGACTTTGTAACTTTAGTTTATATTTGCACTTCAATAAAAGAAAACAAAATTATGTTTGATAATTTAAGTGATAAGTTAGATAAAGCGTTCCATATATTAAAAGGACATGGTAAAATTACAGAAGTAAACGTTGCCGATACCTTAAAAGAAGTTCGTCGTGCTTTGCTTGATGCCGACGTTAACTTTAAAATTGCTAAAGATTTTACCACCAAAGTAAAAGAAAAAGCAATTGGTCAGGATGTATTGACTACGCTTCAGCCAGGACAATTATTGGTGAAGCTGGTAAAAGATGAGCTGACAGAATTAATGGGAGGCGATGTAGCCGGAGTTAACCTTTCAGGAAATCCAACAGTAATTTTGATGTCAGGACTTCAGGGTTCAGGTAAAACAACTTTTTCAGGAAAATTAGCCAACTTTTTAAAGACTAAGAAAAATAAAAAACCTCTTCTTGTAGCGTGTGATATCTACCGTCCTGCGGCGATCAATCAATTACATGTAGTCGGAGATCAAATAGGTGTTGAGGTTTACTCAGAACCGGAAAATAAAAATCCTGTAGAGATTGCTCAAAACGCAATCAAACATGCAAAAGCAAACGGATTTAATGTTGTTATCGTCGATACAGCAGGACGTTTGGCTGTAGATCAGGAAATGATGGACGAAATTGCGCGTGTACACAAAGCAATTCAGCCTCAGGAAACATTGTTCGTTGTCGATTCTATGACAGGGCAGGACGCTGTAAACACAGCAAAAGCTTTCAACGATATCTTGAATTTTGATGGAGTTATCTTAACGAAATTAGATGGTGATACTCGTGGTGGAGCGGCGCTTTCGATTAAATCAATTGTAAATAAGCCAATCAAATTTGTAGGTACAGGTGAGAAGATGGAAGCAATTGATGTTTTCTATCCGGAACGTATGGCTGAGCGTATTTTAGGAATGGGAGACGTTGTGTCTCTTGTTGAAAGAGCTCAGGAACAATTTGATGAAGAAGAAGCCAGAAAACTTCAAAAGAAAATCGCGAAAAACGAATTTGGTTTTGATGATTTCTTAACGCAGATACAACAGGTTAAGAAAATGGGTAATATGAAAGACCTTGTTGGAATGATACCGGGAGCTTCAAAAGCCATGAAAGATGTTGAAATCGAAGATGATGCATTTAAACATATTGAAGCGATTATTCATTCGATGACACCGGGAGAAAGAAGCAAACCCGCCATTATCGACGTAAAAAGGAAAGCCAGAATCGCAAAAGGCTCCGGGACAAAAGTCGAACAGGTGAATCAATTGATGAAGCAGTTCGATCAAATGAGCAAAATGATGAAAATGATGCAGGGACCGGGCGGAAAAAACCTGATGAAAATGATGGGTGGTATGAAAGGTATGCCAGGTGGAATGCCGAGATAATAAAAAAGAAAGTTTCAAATTTAAGGTTTCAGGTTATGAAACGAAATTTGAAACTTTTTTACTTGAATATACATAAGTGTCGTTTCAACTTGAAACCTGAAACAAAAAATTAAACCTGAAACAAAAAACAATGCAAATACTAGACGGTAAAAAAACATCTGAAGACATTAAAAACGAAATTGTAGCCGAAGTTCAATCCATAAAAGCAGCCGGCGGAAAAGTGCCTCATTTGGCAGCAGTAATTGTTGGAAATAACGGAGCAAGTTTAACCTACGTAGGAAGCAAAGTAAAATCTTGTCAGCAAATTGGCTTCGATTCAACATTAGTGGCCTTGCCTGAAGATATTACCGAAGTAGATTTATTAGCAAAAATAAAAGAGTTAAATGAAGACGATAATTTAGACGGATATATCGTTCAGTTGCCTTTGCCAAAACACATAGATGAGCAAAAAATTTTATTAGCTATTGATCCTGACAAAGATGTTGACGGATTTCATCCAACAAACTTCGGAAGAATGGCATTAGAAATGGAAAGTTTTATTCCGGCAACACCATTCGGAATTATGGAATTGTTGGAGCGTTATAAAGTAGAAACTGCAGGAAAGCATACTGTTGTAATTGGGAGAAGTCATATTGTAGGACGTCCAATGAGTATTCTGATGAGCCGTAAAGGCAATCCGGGAGATTCAACCGTTACCTTAACACACAGCCGTACTAAAAATTTAGCCGAATTTACTAAAAATGCCGACATCATTATAACAGCTTTAGGAGTTCCTGAATTTTTAAAAGGAGACATGGTAAAAGACGGAGTTGTAATTATTGATGTTGGAATTACAAGAGTTGAAGATGCAGCAAATCCAAAAGGATATGTTATAAAAGGAGATGTTGATTTTGATGGTGTAAGCAAAAAAGCATCTTTCATTACCCCGGTTCCGGGTGGAGTAGGGCCAATGACAATTGCCATGTTGCTTAAAAATACACTTTTAGCACGTAAAATGAGAAGCGCAGGAAAATAATATTTTACAGAATATCAATAAACAAGCCCATTCAAAAGAGTGGGCTTTGTTATTTTAATTTTTAGTTTAAAGTTTCAGGTTTTAAAAATAAAAGATACTTTTGCACCACTAAAAAAACACTTCTCCAAATGGACGATTATTATTCGTTAGTATTAAATTAAAGCAGCTTTTGAAAAATTTCAAAATGCTGTGATAACACCCTGTATTTTGAAATGAAAGCCTTTTACACAAACAACAACGGAGTAACAGAAATCCCAAAATGGAATCCAAATTGCTGGATTAGTATTCAGGATCCAACAGATTCAGAAAAGAAATATTTATTAGAAGAGCTTCAGATTCCAGAAGCCTTTTACAATGATATTGAGGATATCGACGAAAGACCCCGTATCGAAATTGAAGATGGCTGGACGCTGATTATTATGCGGGTTCCTATCAAAAGCGATGATGTTAAATTGCCATTTCAGACGATTCCTTTGGGCGTGATTTTTAAAGAAGATATCTGTGTAACCATTACATTTTACAAAACAGAAATCATAGCAGATTTTGTCTCGTATTCACAACGTAAGAATATTGAAATCAAAGACAATCCTGATTTGGTTTTACGATTGCTGCTTTCATCGAGCGTCTGGTATTTAAAATATTTAAAACAAGTCAATCAAAAAATAAAACTTGCCGAAGATAATTTGGAGAAATCCATCAAAAACGAAGAGCTGCAGGCATTACTTCAAATCGAGAAATGTCTCGTGTTTTTTATTACTTCTCTAAAAGCCAACGATGTCTTATTTCAGCGAGTTAAAAACCTAAAAGCACATAAGGCAAATTACGATTTGGATTTGCTGGAAGATGTCGAAATCGAATTAAGTCAGGCACAGGATACGGCTAATATTTACAGCAACATCTTAACAGGAATGATGGATGCCTATGCTTCAGTAATTTCCAATAACATGAATAATATTATGAAGCAAATGACGTCTATCTCAATAATTCTGATGATTCCTACGCTCATTGCCAGTTTGTACGGAATGAATGTACCCAATGGTTTAGAAGAGAGCAGATACGGAATCTGGATTCTGCTTTTGGTTTCCATTATTTTATCTGTTTTAGGGGTTTTATTATTCAAAAGAAGGAGATGGTTTTAATTAAAAATCTCACTATAAAGCAAAAGCCTGTTCACTACAAATAGGCTTTTTCGTTTTTATGTACTTTGGGCGTGACCCTGTTTGCAAAAGGCGCTCCAATCTTGATGTATATTGTGCGCCTTTCCGCAAACAGGGTCGGGCTATCCATGCTACTTCGGTAGCTTATTTCTATCCCTCACGCGGCTCACAGGAAATTATAAACCCATAGTTTCTGCAAGTTTTTCAAAACCTTTCGGGTATACTTTAAGCACTAAAACAATATCATTTTTTATTCTAACAAGACTAATGACCTTTAAGGTTTTAGAAACCTCGAAAGAAGAATCTACATTATCCTTAAAAATATTCTTAGATTTTTATTTGCCAATTCAAAATAAATAATAACTTTGCAACACAAAGTACTTTATTTATGAATCAGAAGCACCAGGAAGATTTAGCTCACATTCGTTCTATGATGGAACGCTCTTCAAGATTTATATCCTTAAGCGGACTCTCAGGAGTTTTTGCGGGATTGTCAGCTCTTATCGGCGGATTGTACGTTTATCAATTATTCAAAGCCAACGGTCTTGATTATTTTGATGGTGATCATAAATTGTATTCCGCCAGTTTAGTTTCAGAGTTAGTTTGGATTGCTCTTCTTATTTTGGTCTTTGCATTTACATTTGGAATCTTTTTTACCATCAGAAAAAGCCAAAAATACAACTTGCCGATCTGGACATCTGCAACAAAAAAAATGCTTTTAAATTTAGCCATTCCACTTTTGTCAGGCGGAATATTTTGTTTAGCGCTTTTATATCACCAAATATATGTTTTAGTTGCTCCTGTGACTTTAATTTTCTACGGTTTAGCCCTTGTAAATGCAGAAAAGTATACATTTTCTGATGTAAAGTATTTGGGATATTGCGAACTGGTTTTAGGATTTATTTCTCTTTTTTATTTAGGATATGGTTTAATTTTTTGGATAATCGGATTTGGTATTTTACACATCTTGTACGGATTAGTAATGTTCAAAAAATACAAATAAGCCCATGGGAATTATTGATAAATTAAATAAAGATTTCGAAAGCCGTGTCAGATTAGGTATAATGTCTATTCTGATTGTAAACGAGTGGATTGATTTCACCGAAATGAAAACACTTTTGAATATCACAGACGGTAATTTAGCAAGCCATTCCTCTGCTCTTGAAAAAGCCCAGTATATCGAAATAAAGAAAGAATTTGTAGGTAAAAAACCTAAAACCTCATACAAAGTCACCGATCTTGGGCGTGCTGCCTTTAAAGAGCACCTCAATTATCTGGAAAAATTAATGAAATTTTAAAGATTCAAATTTTTTTGTCTAAAAACTTTGAAATACAAAGTACTTTTAAGTGTATTGAAATAACATCAAAAATAATATAAACAACATCATAAAAGATATAAATTAATTTCAACACAACAACTAAAATTCTATAACCATGAAAAAACATCAATTTATTCTGGCTAGCAGTTTGATTTTTACACTGCTTTTTTACAATGAGACAATGGGCATTAATCTGGCGCTGTTCGGTTTGGCAATAACGGCGGCCATCTGTTATTTTTTTCAGGACAAATTTACAGACAGAACCCATTTAATATTAGTTGTAACCTCTATATTGTCTTGTCTGGCATTTGCCTGGTACGGAGATTTTGCCTCTTTTTGGGCGTTGTCATTATCAGTTGTCTTTTTACAATTCAAAACCCATGAAAGAGAACTCAAAGTAATTCAGGTAATACCGCTAATCTTTTTAAACGGAATTACTTCCTTAGGACGCATTTTCATGTTTAAACAATGGCTTCCCGAAAAGAAAATCCATAATAATTTTGCAAAAAAACTCGTTGCCTTCGTGATTATCCCAACCGTTTTTTTAGGACTCTTTTTTATTGTCTATTCTTTCGGAAGCGATCATTTTTCTTCACTCTTTACAGATTATACTTTAGATATTGATCTTTGGCAGTTAATCGTTATTTCAGGTTTAGGATTCTATATTTCTTTCAGTTTTTGGAATTACTGGATCCCGGAAGTTTGTTATGAAAAAAAATATGTATTAGATAATGATTTCAGCAATAGAGACACAATCGAAAACCAAAATACATTTTCTTTCCTGGATGTAGATTTTGAAAGAAAGAGCGGAGAAATTACGCTGGTACTATTAAACCTAATGTTGTTGATTTTCATTGGGACCTATAATTACGAGCAGTTTTTTGAAGTGGTCGAGAAAACAAATTTAAGTTCAGACACACACGAACGCGTAAATGCTGTAATCTTCTCCATCGTTATGGCTGTCGGGGTAATTCTGTTTTATTTCAAAGGCGGATTCAATTTTGATAAAAAAGCTGCTCAGCTCAAAAGGCTCACCAAAATCTGGATTGCTTTAAACTGTGTTTTAATTGTAAGTGCGGTGATGAAAAACACTGAATATATTGCCTTTTTCGGGTTAACTTATAAAAGGCTAGGAGTGTACTTATTTTTAGCTTTAGCAATTATAGGTTTAATGCTTTCTTTTCAAAAAATAATCAGACAAAAAACAAACGCTTATCTTTTTAACCACATGATTTGGTATTTGTACGGAACGATTTTGATTTGCAGTTATTTCAATTGGGGAAATTTGATTACCAATTATAATATTTCAGTAAATAAAGGAGTAGAGCCGGTGTTTTTAAGTGATTTGAATTTTAATGATGAATCGCGTAATGCCTATTTTTTAGAGAATAAAATTGAACACAAGAATATTAATTTACATAGAGAAACCCGAATTCAGAATCATCAGAAAAAAACGTTTTTATCAAAAGCATTGTATTATGAGTTTTTGAAGAAATAGTAAAATAACTAAAGAAATCCTATTCAACAACGAGTAGGATTTTTTTTATAAAACATTCTTTTAATCGATTTTCTTCAATTTTTTATTGACAAAAAGCAAATAATAACGTTGAATGTAGACTCAAACAAAACTTATTAAGAAATACTTTGTTATATTTGATTTGTGAAATTTGCTTGTTATGTCAGTTAAATATGGCTTAATTAACAAGATTCATAAAATCTAAATATTAATTAACAAACCTAAAAATTATTTACCATGGAAAAAATTACCCCAACTGAATGTCCTGTAATCATTTATCCTCCAGGAACAGATATTACGCCTATAGAAGGAGCAAATTCAATAGGAAATGTGACATTTCAGGAAACGAAATCCATTGAGATTTTAGCTCCTTATGTTGAAGCGTATTATTCTGCCAGAGAGAATACACTTACGATGAATGCTATTATTTATGTAGCTGCTGAAGCTATCAAAAACGAAGTACTTGATTATAGCATCATTCAGAATACATATATAGATATTGAGGGACAAGCACAATTGCAATTTTTTATAGTATACAATCAGCCTGAAGAATTATCAGGAGATTTGTTTATTTATGAAATAATTTTTCAGGCAGATTCAAATATTTTTATTGGAGGACTTTCAAACCTAACCTCAATTCAGACATTTCTGTGGGATATAGATCCTGTAACTTCTAGAGGAACAGAAACAGCTGTTAAATCAGGAGCTTAATGCCCTAATAGAATTTCTTCTATTTTCGATAGGTTTTACTTAAATTTCTAAATATTACAAGAATAATGATTAGAATTAAATTATTTATTGTTTCATTATTGTTGATTTGTCGTTTTGTTGGATATTCTCAGGAAAAATCTCGTATTGGTAAACTTTTAGAAATTGCAATTAAAGAAAAATCTCAAAAATTTAAAAAGGATATTAATTTTAATAAGGCGCAATCATATTTTATAGCAAGCAGTTGGGATTCAACACTTGTTTATTCAATGAAGTGTTTAGATGGTTTAAAGACAGATCATGAACTCAAAAATTATTGTTATTATTTTAGAGGATGCAGTTTTAAAAGTAAAAAGCTTTATAATCAATCCAAAAAAGAATTTAACAAAGTTTCGTCCGATTTTGCTTTTTTTTATAAAGTAAAAATCAATCTTGGTGAAATTGCATTATTGCAAAAAGATTTTCAAAATGCATTGCAATATTTTAAGGGAATTGAAAGTCTTAATAATTCTCAGATTTATGATTTTAATAAAAATAACGTTTTAGATAATATAGGGTTGTGTTATTTACATCTGAATGAGTTTGATAAAGCAGAGATATATTTAATAAAAAAAACGGAATTTAATAAAACTGAGACAGATACTTTATTACTTATAGAATCTTATATAGATATAGCTAATTTTTACTATTTGCAATACAAAGACAATCAGGCAATTCCATACTTTGAAAAGGCATACGGTTTATCTAAAAAAATAAAATCATTTGATTTAAAAAGGATGGCGACCTTAAACATGGCGGTAGTTGAGGAAAACAGAAAAAACTTTCCTTTAGCCTTAACTTACAGAAAAGAATACGAAGCATGGAAAGATTCCTTAAATGATCAAAACAAAGTCTGGGCGATTGCAGATCTTGAAAAGAAATTTGCCATAAAACAAAAGCAAAAAGAAGTCAACATTCTCGCAGCCGAGAATAAAGCAAAAATAGCCGAAAGAAATGGGTTTCTCATTTCTTCGGTTTTATTGTTTGTGCTGTTGGGTACCGGATTTTATTTTTACAGGCAAAAAATCAGGAGCAATAAAATCATCTTAGCGCAGAAAAACGAACTGGATGAACTCAATGCTACAAAAGATAAATTGTTCTCAATCGTCAGTCATGATTTACGTTCCTCTGTAAATGCCCTGAAAGTGAGTAATAGTAAACTTCTGGACAATCTGGAAAGTAAAAACTACACGGAACTTGATGTTTTACTGCACAAAAACAGCTCCATTGCCAGTGGTGCATACAATTTGCTGGACAACCTGCTCAATTGGGCTTTATTGCAAACCCAGCAGAGCTATTTTTACCAGGAATCCTTGCATTTGTCTTCGATTGTGCAGCATGTAGAGTACAATTACAGACCTTTAATGCTGAACAAGAATATCAGTTTTGTAATCAATGTTACTGCTTCAGATTATGTGTTTGCTGATCTGGATTCGCTTAAAATCATCATTCGGAACTTTTTAGACAATGCGATTAAATTCTCTAAAGAAAACGGAACGATTTCTATTTACAGCCGTCCTGCATCAGAAGAATTTTGTTATCTGGTCATCGAAGACACCGGATTAGGAATGAGCGAAGCAACCAGAAAGGAATTATTAAAAGAAACCATTTTGCTTTCGAAAAAGCAAAACGATGATATCATAGGAACCGGATTAGGAATGCAGTTGTGCAAAAGCCTGATTCGCAAAAACGAAGGAACACTCGATATTCAGAGTGAAGAAAATGTTGGAACCAGGATTATCATTGCATTACCAAAGTTTAAAAACCATGGATAATATAAATGTACTTATTGTCGAAGATACACCGGCCGAAAGCGACGCGCTTGTAAAAGTACTGACCGAAAATAATTACAACATTGTCGGGATTGCCCGTACCTATCAGGATGCACTAACGTTATTTTACCAAAATACAATTGACATCGTCGTTATCGATGTTTTCTTAGACGGAAAACCGGACGGAATTACATTTGCAGAAACAATAAATATTGTTCCTAATAGTGTAAAACCCTTTGTTTTTCTAACCAGTTCAAAAGACCGCCAGGTTTTTGAAAGAGCCAAACTCACCAAACCGTTTAGCTTTTTGTTGAAACCATTTAACGAACTGGAAATTTTGTACGCACTCGAAATGGCTGTCGAAAAGTTTTATGGACAGACCAATGCTTTTCACAGCGAAGATCAAAATGCCGTAATAAGTAATGATTCGCTGTTTATCAAAAAAAATAAATCTTTAAAGAAGGTACAAATTAAGGATATTGTGTACATAGAAGTCGAAGACCGCTATTGCAACATTATAACCGAAGCAGAGAAATTCGTCATTTTAATCTCCCTGACCAAAATCATTCAGCTGCTGGATCCGGCAAAATTTTTTCAGACCCATCGAAATTATATTGTAAACGCTACAAAAATTCAGGAAATAATTGTGAATGACAATTTGATTGTTCTAAAAGGCAATCACAAAGTTACGCTAAGCGATAAGTACAAAGACTTTGTAAAACACTTTAGAATATTAAAATAGAGATTATTTGAAAATCAAGGAGATTGTTATAGCGAAAGCTTAATAATCTCCTCTTTTTTTAAATCGGGGATCGTGTTTTGAAATAAATTCTGTTCTTCTTTTTGGAGCTTCCGGTTTTGGTAAACTGGCTTCTTCAGTTTTACTGGAAGGTTCAATTAACTGATTTAATTCTTTTATTTCAGCATCGGTTAAATCTCTGTAACGGCCAACAGGAACATCCAGTGAAATGTTGATAATCCGGATGCGTTTTAAAGCCGTAACTTCATACCCTAAATACTCAGACATTCTGCGAATCTGACGGTTTAAACCTTGTGTCAGAATAATTTTGAAGGTGTATTTGCTAATTTGCTCTACTTTACATTTTCGGGTAACGGTATCTAAAATCGGAACACCATTTCCCATGCGTTGTATAAAACGGTCGGTTATGGGTTTGTTTACGGTTACGGTATATTCTTTTTCGTGATTGTTTCGGGCGCGCAAAATCTTGTTTACGATATCGCCGTCATTGGTCATGAAAATCAATCCCTCACTTGCCTTATCCAGCCTTCCGATTGGGAAAATACGTTTTGGGTAATTGATATAATCGATAATGTTGTTTCGGACTTCAAGATTGGTCGTACATTCAATTCCCGTAGGTTTATTGAAAGCCAGATACACCATTTTTTCGTGTTTTTCAACGATTAGTTTTCCATCTATGCGCACTTCGTCATCAGGCGAAACTTTGGTTCCCATTTCGGGTACGGCACCATTTATGGTTACGCGTCCTTCTTCGATGAGTTTATCTGCTTCACGGCGGGAACAATACCCTGTTTCTCCAATGAATTTATTAAGGCGTTTTAGATTTTCTTCCATATTGCAAAAGTAGTCAAAAATTAGACTTCTTAGATTTTTAGATTGTTAGACTTTAATATTGTTAGACTGTTAGATTTTTAAAACTAAAAATGAATTTTTAATTTTAACCTCAGAAACTCAGAAAAAAATCTTTGTTCCTTTGGGGCTTAGCAACTTTGAATCTTTTTTAAGAAGAAAATAGAAAATCAATCACTTTCTGATACAACTCGTCATCGTGCATGCCATGTCCTAAATTTTTGGTTTCGATAAACTGACTGTTTTTCCAGTTGCTGGCAATTTTTTTGCCTTCTTCAAAAGCAACAATTTTGTCTGTTGTGTCGTGAGCGATTAAACCCGGTATATTAAATTGAGAAGCAAATTTTTTTCCGGAGAAATCTTCGAGTTTAAAATTGAAATGTGTTAAAAAACGATTTTCTAAAAGCGAAAACATTTTGGTATTTAAACTCAACATCGAAACATAATTGTCAATCAGCGTTTTTAGATCTGAAGGAGCTCCCAAAATTACCATTTTATTAATACTTGTATTTGGAAATAAATACTGATGGTAAACACAGGCAGCACCGCCAATAGAATGCCCGATTATAATATCCGGACGGTATTTTTCTACTGCCTTATTGATGAACTCGGCATAAAGCGGAACGTTAAATTCCTTTCCGCTGCTTTGTCCGTGTGCAGGTGCATCAATGGCAATAATAGTGCTTCCTGATTTTTGAAGATGAGGTAACGTTTTTTTCCAGCGGGAAGAGTTGCTCTCCCAGCCATGAACAAGTAAGATTTTGGTTTCGTTTCCTTTCCAGATATACGTTTGAAAATGATGTTCGTTATGGTGAAACGTTTCTGTTTCTGTGTTTTTTAAAAATTTTGGTAAACTTTCTTTTAGTAATCTGCCGTCCCGTGGCTGGCTGAAAAGTGCGTATGAAAGTTCGACGGCTTTTTGTGGGCGGACATAACTGAGGAAGTTAATGTATTGTCCTACCGATTTTAATGTAATAAAACGAATTCCTTTTTTAATTCCCAAAACCAATAAATTTTATGGTAAAAAAAAGTCCCGATGTTGATCGGGACAATTTTATTTAGATTTTAGCGAACAATTGTTCCATTTTTTCTCTCTCTTCGTCAGCAAGTGCGCTGTCAACTAAGATTCTTCCTGAATGTTCATCAGTGATGATTTTTTTTCTGGAAGCAATTTCAACCTGAGTCTGTGGTGGAATGGTGAAGAATGATCCTGCAGAAGCACCTCTTTCAATAGATACTACCGCTAAACCATTACGAACGCTGCTTCTGATTCTGTTGTAAGCAGCTAATAATCTTGCTTCAATTTGCTCAGAAAACTCAGCAGATTTCTCCGTTAAGAAGATTTCTTCTTTTTGAGTTTCTGCCATAATTGCATCCAATTCAGATTTTTTATGCTTTAAGTGATTGCTTTTAGCTTCTAATTTTTCTTTTAGATTTGAAATAACTTCTTTCTTATGCTCGATAGAAGCTTTCATTTCTTTGATTTGTTTTTCAGCCAATTGAATTTCTAATTCCTGAAACTCAACTTCTTTGGTCAAAGAATTAAATTCTCTGTTATTGCGAACTGATTCTTGTTGTTTTGTGTATTTTTTGATCACTTCTTTGTGCTCTTCAATAGCGTTTTTCTTAGTTTTGATAAGATCCTCAACTACTTCAAGTTCACTTTTAAGTTTTTCTGAACGAGTGCTTAAACCTGCAACTTCATCTTCTAAATCTTCAACCTCTAATGGAAGTTCCCCTCTTACGTTTCTGATTTCGTCAATTCTGGAGTCAATAAGCTGTAAATCGTATATTGCTCTTAACTTGTCCTCAACACTTAATTCTTTCGTATTCGCCATATTCTATAAGTACTTAACTGGATTTGTATTTTCTTCTGATAAAATGATTGCAAAATTAAGGATTTTTTTCCTAAGATAATCAACAATATAATTTTTTGTATACCGTTCGCTCTCAAAATGACCAATATCGGCTAAAAGTAAACGATTTTCGGCTTCATAAAACTGATGATATTTTAAATCGGCGGTCAAAAAGGCATCTGCTCCCGCCTGAAGTGCGTTTTTGATGGCAAAACTTCCTGATCCTCCCAAGACGGCAACTTTCTTTATTTTTTTTCCTGTAAAGGCTGAATGACGGATTCCATCGGCAATCATTTTATCTTTTACGAAATACAAAAAGTCTTTTTCATCCATTTCAGTTTCCAGTTCACCAATCATCCCAAGCCCGATATTTTGATGTGAATTCTGTAAATCATAAATTTCATAAGCGACTTCTTCGTAAATATGATTGGCAAAAAGGGCTTTTAAGATTCCGGATTGCAAATATTTTTCAAAAACAACTTCAATTTTTATTTCGGTTCCGGTATGTAGTTTTCCTTTTTCGCCAATTACAGGATTACTGTCTTCATTTCCCTGAAAAGTAAAAAAGCCTTCAGAGTTAAAACTACAGTTGTCATAATTCCCTATTGTTCCTGCACCAGCTTCAAACAATGCATTTCTAACTTTTTCTGAATTATTGGGCGTTGTGTATGTAACTAATTTTTGAATGAAATTTTGCTTCGTAATCAAAACCTTTGTATGGGTTAAGCCTAAAGCATCACAAAATATTTTGTTTACTCCTTGCAAATGATTGTCCAGCGCAGTGTGAACGGCATAAATGGCGATGTCATTTTTGATAGCTTTTAAAATGGCACGCTCGACATAGTTTTTGCCTGTGAGTTTTTTGATTCCGGAAAATAATATCGGATGAAAACAAACGACCAGATTGCAGTTTTTAGTAATGGCTTCTTCGATTACATTTTCTAATGCATCGTGGCAAACCAAAACGCCCGTACTTTCAGTTTCTGAATTTCCGACTAAAAGGCCCACATTGTCAAAATCTTCGGCATAAGCCAAAGGAGCCATTTGTTCGAGTACGTCTATTATGTTTTTGATTTTCATTTATGAAATTTCAGGTTTTAGTTAGTAACAATTATTGACACAATGTAAAACTTATTGTTACAATTACAAATTTACTACATTTGTAATATAAAATTTAATAATCATGACTACAATAAAAATTAACGAACATACCAAGTCAGGCAAAGCATTCATGGCTATGTTTGACGCTTTTTTTAAAGGTGTTGAAGGAATTGAAATTGTTGAAACTGATGATTATGTACAGGTGAATGAGGAACCAAGTATTTATAGTCCTGAATTTGTTGAGAAAGTAAAAAAAGCGGAAGAGAACATTAAAAATGGTGAAACAACAAGGCTAAATCCAGATGATATATGGGGAAGTTTAGGGTTGAAGTAACTAAGGTGGCAATCAGGATATTGAAAAACATAAAAAATCAGGAAATAAAATCTCTATTAAAAACATTGCTAAAATTTTAATTGATCTTACAGAAAATCCATATGAAGGTTTTGGAAATCCTGAACCATTAAAATATGAATATACAGGATTTTGGTCAAGACGGATAAATCAAAAGGACCGATTAATTTATCGCGTTGATGACGAAATTGTAACCGTATTTGTAATTTCCGCAATGGGGCATTATTCAGATAAATAACTTTATGAACTTACTTCGAAAAATACTTTTCCCATTTGCCATTTTATACGGATTCATTACTTCAATTCGTAATTTTCTTTTTGATAAAGGAATTCTAAAATCTACTTCATTTGATATTCCGGTTATTGCGGTTGGAAACCTCAGTGTAGGCGGAACTGGCAAAACGCCTCAGATTGAATATCTAATTCGATTGTTATCGGATAATTACAGAGTAGCTACTTTAAGTCGTGGTTACAAACGTAAATCTGAAGGTTTCATTTTGGCAGATTCAACTTCGAATGCCGAAATTTTAGGTGACGAGCCTTTTCAGTTTTACCAGAAATTTCCAAATATTCAGGTTGCGGTTGATGCGAATAGAACCAACGGAATTACACAATTGCTTTCACAGAAAATAAAACCGGAAATTATTTTATTGGATGATGCCTATCAGCACCGAAAAGTAAAAGCGGGATTTTATATTTTACTGACTGCTTTTGGCGATTTGTATGCAGATGATTTTATACTGCCAACAGGAAGTTTGAGAGAGAGCAGGAGAGGGGCTAATAGAGCTAATATTATTGTAGTCACAAAGTGCTCAAAGAATTTGTCTGATGAAAAACAAGACGAAATTCGTTCGAAACTAAAATTAAATTGCGGTCAACAAATCTATTTTACTTTTATAGACTATGATGATGCAATTTATAATGTAGAAGAAAAAATAGCTGTAAACGAAATAAAATCAGAACCAAAAGTACTTTTGGCCGGAATTGCAAAACCGAAACCTTTTTTTGATTATTTGAAGAATGAAAATGATGAATGTCTTACTTTTCCTGATCATCATCATTTTTCTGAAAACGATTTAAATGAAATTCGAAATAAAGCTCAAAACAAAAAAATCATTACAACCGAAAAAGATTATGTGCGTTTAAAAGATGCTGAAATAATTTCGAATTTGTATTATTTGCCTATAAAAAGTACTTTTATAAATCATAAGCAAAATTTTGACGCAACTATTTTGCAGTATGTAAAAAGTTAGTTAGATTAAAAAATCAATCAAAAAACGTAGCAATAGTGTTGTAAAATATATCAGGAACAAAAGGTTTTGTAATTACATCATTCATTCCAAAAGATAAAAGCTGCTCTCTGTTTTCATCGAGCGAAATAGCCGTAAGGGCGATGATTGGTGTTGTTTTGTTAAATTCACGTATAAGTTTTGTTGCTGTTGTGCCGCTTATACCAGGTAAATGAACATCCATTAAAATTAAATCAAAAGTTTTTATTTTTAATAATTCAATTGCTTCTTCTCCATTATCAAGTATCTCACAGTATATAGATTTGTTTTCGAGCATTTTACGGGTAATCATCTGATTGATTTTATTGTCTTCAATCAACAAAATGATTTTGTTTTTTAATTGATCATCATTATAAGATTTTGCCTCCTGAATTTTTTCTGACGGGTTTTTACTGATGTCGAAGTTTAATTTAAAATTAAACGTAGAACCTTTGCCTACTTCACTTTCTAAGTGAATTTTACCTCCTAATAGGTGAATGAGTTTTTTTACAATTGTAAGTCCCAAACCTGTTCCGCCATATTTGCGATTAACTTCTATAGAACCTTGTGAAAAACTTTCAAAAACTTTTTTCTGTTTATCTTTAGGAATTCCGATTCCGTTATCCGTAATTTCAAAATAAACTGTTGCTTTTTCGTTTTCCAGAGCATGTAATTTTGCGATAAGTGTTACTTTGCCGTTTTGGGTAAATTTTAAGGCATTGTTAATTAGATTCAGGATTATTTGAGAAAGTTTGGTTGTATCGCCAATTAAATTATCCGGAATAGCATCGTCTATTTCTAGTAAAAAATGATTATTGTTGGCTGCTGCTAATTCCTTTAAAGAATTTTGAATATTGTTAAGTAACGCTTTTAGGTCGAAACAAATTTTTTCTATTTCAATTTTAGTTGAATCAATTTTGTTTATTTCAAGTATTTCATTGATAAAGGTAGTGAGGTAATTTCCTGAGAATTTCAATGAATCTAAATATTTTAGTTGTGATTCTTTTGGGCTTTCTTCAAGTAACAGATGCGCGATACCGTTAATTGCATTTAATGGTGTTCGAAGCTCATGGCTTACTGTTGATAAAAAATCAGTTCTGGCTTTTGAAGCTTCTTCAGCTTTATTTTTTGCCAGAATAAGTTCTTTGTTTTTTTCTCTTAAAACTAAATTATTCTGATTTCTAATAACATTGTTTTTGTAGAGAGCCAGACTCAATAAAGAAAGAATTGAGATTAGCGCAATGGCTAAAATGCTTATCAACTTTGAGTATCGATACGTTTTTATCTGTGCATTTTCCTCGCTTTTTCTTTTTTCTTCATTTAAAAGATGAATTTGATTGTTTTTTTTATGTTTATCAAAATTGAATTTGCTGTCATTTAATTTTAGAATATTATGCTCTATTTGATAATATTCACTCAGGTAATTGTAAGCACGCTCGTATTCTTTGTTGTTTTTGTGATAGTTGCTTATGGCTAATATAATATTTGCTTTTTGTTTTAAATTTTTAGTTTTTGAATTTTCCTCTAAAGCATTATTAAAGTAAAAAATGGCAGAATCATTTCTTTTTAGTTGTGTTTCAATTAATCCAAGTTGATAGTAAGCTTCTGATTTGAGAGCTAAAGTATTATTATTATTATTATTATTGTCAGGGCGTTGAACGATCTTTTTTAGCGTTTTAGAAGCTAATGTGTAATTTTTAAGTGATTTGTATGTCATCGCTTTCTGGAAATTCAGATATTCATAAGAATTCCTGAAATTGGATTTTTGTACAACGATGTCTGCTTTTTTATCGGAGATGGCTAATTTTTTATAATAGGAAGAACTATCTGTATCCGGTTTAGTTTGCGAATACAAAAAAGTGTAAAAAAAACTGATAAACATAAAAAGGTATTTCATACTGTAATACTTTTTATAATGGAATCTTATGTTTTTTTCATCAGTATAATTAAATCGATAAGTCTTGATGAATAGCCTATCTCATTATCATACCAGCCAACGACTTTTACCATTTTATCGATAACAGAAGTTAGTTGAGAATCAAATAAGCATGAATTTGTATTGCCTATTACATCAACTGATACGATTGGATCCTCTGTGTAATCTAAAATGTTTTTTAAATATGTTTGGGATGCTTTTTCAAAAGCATCATTAATTTCATCTATTGTTACAGCACGTTTTACATTAAACGTAATGTCAGTTAAAGAACCGTCAGGAACCGGAACACGAATTCCGCAGCCCCCAATTTTTTGGTGTAAACCCGGAAAAATTTTTGTTAGTGCTTTCGCAGCCCCAGTTGTCGTAGGAACAATAGACTGACTGGCTCCTCTTGCTCTTCTTAAATCTTTATGCGGTTGATCATGTAAACTCTGATCGGTTGTATAGGAATGTATAGTGGTAATATAGGCTTGTTCAATTCCGCATAACTCATCAATTATTTTTATCATCGGAGCAGCATTGTTTGTCGTGCAGCTTGCATTCGAAACAATTTTTTCGCTTCCGTCTAAAATTCCTTCATTTACTCCTAAAACAACAGTTTTTATAGTGTCTACTTCTGACGGAGCAGAAAGAATCACTCTTTTGGCTCCTGCTTCAATATGTGCATTTAACTCTTCGTAGGTTTTGTATTTCCCTGTTGATTCAATTACAAAATCTATATTATGACTTTTCCAGTCTAAATTTGAAATATTTTTTTCATGAAAAAACATATAATGTTTTTCATTAACTATTATGCTTTTTTCGTCATGAGATACCGTAAAAGGTAAAACTCCGTGAATACTGTCATACTTTATCAAATGTGACATCGTTTTGTTGTCTGCAATATCATTAATTGCAATCACTTCAATTTCGGGATGGTTTAAAAGTAATCGAAATAAATTTCTGCCAATTCTTCCAAAACCATTTATAGCAATTCTAGTTTTCAATTTTTTATTCTGTTGGTTTGTTTAATCGGTTAAACAATTAATGATTAACCGAATAAACTTTTTACAATATATGTTTTTGTGCTTTATAAGATGAACGAACAAGAGGGCCGCTCTCTACATGGCGGAATCCAAGTTCAAGTCCGAATTTCTCATATCTGGCAAATTGCTCAGGAGTTATAAACTCTTTTACAGGTAAATGTTTTTTGCTGGGCTGTAAATATTGACCAATAGTTACTACATCAACGTTTGCATTACGCAAGTCAGTCATGGTTTGAAAAACTTCTTCTTCAGTTTCGCCAAGTCCCAACATAATTCCCGATTTGGTTCTGTTAATCCCTTTTTCTTTTAAATAACGTAAAACTTCTAAACTACGATCGTATTTTGCCTGAATACGTACTTCACGGGTTAAACGGCGAACAGTTTCCATATTATGAGAAACAACTTCAGGATTTGCTTCTACAATTCGGTCAAGATTTCTTTCAATTCCCTGAAAATCCGGAATTAAAGTTTCAAGGGTCGTATTTGGGTTCATACGTCGAATTGCTTTTACGGTTTCAATCCAGATAATAGAACCGCCATCTTTCAAATCATCTCTGTCTACACTTGTAATTACAGCATGTTTGATGTTCATTATTTTGATAGAACGTGCTACTTTTTCTGGTTCATCCCAATCTACTGTTTCTGGTCTTCCGGTTTTTACACCACAAAAACCACAAGAGCGGGTACATACATTACCTAAAATCATAAAAGTTGCAGTTCCTTCTCCCCAACATTCACCCATATTTGGGCAACTTCCTGAAGTACAGATGGTATTTAAGCTATATTTGTCTACCAGACCACGAAGTTCAGTATATTTTTGACCAATTGGAAGTTTTACTTTTAACCATTTTGGTTTTCCGGTAGGGATATTTTCTACTACAGTTTCCATACATTAAAATTGAACTACAAATATACGCAAAGTTGTATAAGTTAGAGATGTGTCTAATTGTTATCTTGTCGAGTTTATTTGTTAATTATCGATAATTTGTTAATTTTATATAATAAATTAGATGCTAATTTTAGTAATGTAGAGGATTTATGGTTCTTTAACGGTTAAAAGAAATAAATATAAATCGTTTTATATTTTTAGTTCTAAGTATATTTGTTCTGTAATTAAATTAAAAAAGATGAAAAATAAATTTATAGTTTTAGGAATTCTATTGGCTTCTTTGAGCTTTACAAAAGTACAGGCACAAATTAATTTTGGTGAAAAAGCTATAGGAGCAGTTCAAAAAGGGGTGGCTAGTTTTACCCTTACAAACGAAGATGCAGCTAAATTATCTAAAGAAGCTGTAGCTAAATTAGACGCAGAACACGAAGTTGCAGGTCCTACTGATCCTTACACCTTAAGATTAAACAGGGTTTTTGGTAAGCACACTTCTGGTGAAGGTTATACTTTAAATTATAAAGTGTATAAAATAAAAGAAGTAAACGCATTTGCAACAGCAGATGGAAGTGTAAGAGTCTATTCAGGATTAATGGATATTATGGATGATAACGAATTACTGGCTGTTATTGGTCATGAAATTGGTCACGTTGCTAATAATGATTCAAGAGATGCTATGCGTGCAGCTTATCAAAAAGAAGCTTTGATAGATGGGGTTTCGTCCCAGTCTGCAACTGTTACAAGTCTTACGGATAGTCAGTTAGGGAAAATTGGAAGCGCTATGATTGATAGCAAGCATAGTCGTAAACAAGAAGCTGAAGCTGATTTATTTGCTTATAATTTTATGAAAAAGAATGGTTATAATGTTAATGCCGAAGAATCTGCATTCAGGATATTAGCCAAAATGAGCGAAGGAACTCAGTCTTCTTTTTTAGATCAGATGATGAGTTCGCATCCGGATTCAAAACAAAGAGCTGAAGATGCTAAAAAGAGAGCAGAGAAAGATGGTTTGTATAAAGCGTATGTGCAGCAAAAAATTGTAAATACCGCACCGGCACCTGCTAAAAAAGCAACAACAAAGAAAAAGACAACTAAAAAGAAATAAGAAGTCTGAAAAACAGAAAACCCGACAAGTTTAATATTGTCGGGTTTTCTGTTTTATCCTAAAACATGGTGTGCCAATACTTTTTGCACATCATAAACATTTACTGATTTATTAAATTGTTTTATAATACTAGGCTGTAATTCGCTTGAAACCCAGATTTTTAATTCGGCATCAAGTTCGAACGTTCCGGCAGTTTCTACGCTGAATCGTGTAATGCTTTTGTATGAAATTGACTTGTATTCGGTCTTGCTTCCTGTAATTCCTTGTACATCAACTAAAATTAATCTTTTATTAGTGAAGATAAAAGTGTCCCGGATTAATTTAAAACCCATTTCGATTTCTTCGTTATCGGTTAAAAGCTGTCCGTATTTTTTAATTAAATCCTCCTGGCTTACTGAACCGGCGTTGCCAAGAATAGCTGAAAATATTCCCATTTTTTAGTTGTTTAATTTGATTGATTTCTCTTTTAAGCTTTTACAAAATTAATTGAATTTCCTAGTTTTTTGAAAATTTGCTAAAATATAATAAATAGGGGTTAAAACTAATGCAATCATTATCGATGAAATAATAGAAACAATAATGTTTCCGTATTCTTTAGCCCTTAGTTCTGTTGTAAATCGAAAAAATAAAATTATAGAAGATATAAGCAATAATAAAATCCAGTAAATTTTATTTATTGAGAAAATTGGAGTAGAACCTTTCGGGAGTTTAAAAAAGGTATAAAGAATAACTGTTCCTCCTATAATTGTGCTTGAGTGCTGTGCAATTTTTAATGCTGGGATTTTTATATCAAAAAAGGAAAAAGTTTTTTGCAGCCAGGAAATACGATTGACAAAATATCCATGATCGTGAGTAAAGCTGTCCCAGAAAAGATGCGATGCAGTTCCTGTTAAAATTGAAATAATTATAATAAACCAGTTGTTTTTAAAATAATTATTCCAGTTAAAATCGTTGAAGATTGAAAGCCTTATTTGAAAACTCTTAGGTAAATTTTGGAATAAATACTTTTTTACTATGTTGTGAAAAAGAAAAGCCAACAGAAGAGCGAGAGGTAAATCGAACCAGAATATTCCATCAATCGTGTGACTGTAAATACTTTTTACTTTCATTCTGATAAAATATTCGAAATCCGGAACCATACTGCCAATAACTAATCCTGTTAATGAAAACCATTTTTTTGGAAAATATTTTAATGGTAAAACTATTGCAGGATGAGAAAAAGTGAAAGGCATTAAAATGTGTTTTTGAATAAATTGATTTTTGTGCAAATGTACATTTTTGATCAAAAAAAAGCAGAACCTAAATTCTGCTTTTGTATTGTTATTGTTCCATTTCCGTTTTTATTATTATCGGAAGATTATAAGCGGTTCGCACCGGTTTTCCTTCTAATATTCCCGGAGTCCATTTTGTTCTTAATGATTTTAGAACACGTATAGCTTCTTTTCCTAATCCGTAACCAGGATCGTTTTTTACTGTAATATCAGTCATTGAGCCGTCTTTTTCGATAACAAAAGAAACATATACTCGCAATGTTCTTTCAGCGTCCAGTTCAGGTTTGTTAAAGTTGTTTCCAACATAAGTGTAGAACTTAGCCATTCCGCCCGGGAATTCCGGCATTTTGTCTAATATGGCTGTGCTTACAACCGTATTTCCGTCGCCTGTTGTTTTAGTTGCTTCTCCTCCCGTTCCATTACCGCCTGTTGTTGGCAATACATTGACAGCAGTTCCAGTTCCGATGGAAGTATTATCTACTACCGGAGCATTGTCTTTGTTTGTTGCAATGTCTTGTATAGCATCCTGAGTTACAGCGACAACAGGGTTTACTAATTGACTGGATTGTGTTACTTGGGTAACAGCTTGTTGTTGCTGTGCTGGTGGGGCAACGGCTTCTTCCGTTTTAGGTTTTATTATCTGATCTAAATCAACTGTTCTAATTACTTCGTCTATAGGAGGAAGATTTTCGATTATAGCAGATGATTTTGTAAGTTTACCAACCAACATAGACAAACTTCCTAGTGCAGCTATCAATAGCAACGCCATAAATAGTGCGGTAATTGTTGTTTTGGTATTCTCTTGACGTAATTGGTACGCGCCGTACTCTTTGTTTTTGTTTTCGAAAACAAGATCAGTCCATTTGGTTTCGTAAAGGCTTAATTTAGACATAGTAATTAGATTTAAAAGGTTAAGTAACATTAAATCATAAGCATGACAAGGTTTATAGTTTAACTAATAACGAAAACAAAGAACTTTTTGTGTGTGAAATGTTTGGTTTTTTAAGAATAAATATGCTGATGTCTTATTCTTTTATTAAAGATAGTAAATTATCTATTTCGTTCGATAATTTCTGCTAATAATTTTTTAGCACGAAGTAATTTTACTTTTACATTGCTTAAAGGCTCATTAATTTTGAGTGCAATTTCCTGATAAGTCATTTCCTGAAAATAACGCAACTGAATGACTTCCTGATAATGTGGTTTTAATTCTTTGATACATAAAAGCAAGCGGGATAAATTTTGCTCTTTAATCAGTGCATCTTCTGCAGAGGGAGTAGGGTCGGCAATATTGTAGGCCTGTTGATCTTCATTGTCTGTGATTTCTATAAAAAGATTCGTTTTCTTTTTACGCAGTAAATCAATGTAAACGTTTTTTGCAATACTGATTAACCAGGTGTTGAATTGAAAATCCGGGTTGTAAGTTGCAATCTTATCGAAAGCTTTTGAGAAAGTTTCAATAGTAATATCTTCAGCTGTAGTCTCATTTTCGGTACGTTTCAACATAAATCCGTACACTTCATTCCAGTAAAAATCTAATAAAAAAGTAAAGGCGATTTGATCGCCTTCTTTTGCTTTTTCTATTTTAGAATTTATTTCCAATTTGCTGGTTTTGAAAAAATATTAGTTATAAATATATTAATTTGAATAATTACAAGCACGATTTCAATAATAGGAAACCAAACTTTAAGATCATTTTCTTTTAATTTTCCTGCAGAAAATCCGAATACAATCCATACAATCGTATAGCGGGTTGCTAATAATGCCAGGACTATGATCCATTGAAATTGAAAAGCTAGTAAAAGTATAACTAATAAAAAGAATAATAATTGTGAGCTGTAAAAAAGACCTAATTGAATTTTGTCGAAAAATTTATAATAATTTGCAGTAGCAACGTGTCTTCTTTTTTGTGTAAACCACTCTTTGTAGGTTTCTTTTGGTTTTGAATAAGTAAAACTTTCAGGTGTATATGCAATTGTAGTGTTTGCTTTGTTTGCCGCCTGGTTTACAAATAAATCATCATCGCCTGAACGAACCTGAATGTGTTCAATAAAACCGTTTACATTAAAAAACTCTTCTTTTTTGTAAGCCAGATTTCTCCCGACTCCCATGTAAGGAAGGCCTGTTTTTGCCCATGAAAAATATTGTAATGCTGTAAGAACTGTTTCAAAACGGATAATTTTATTTAATAAAGAACGTTCCGTTTTTTCATAACCTCCATATCCTAATACAATAGTTTTATTCATGGTAAATTGTGAAGTCATGGCAGTAATCCATTCTTTTGAGACTGGATAGCAATCTGCATCAGTAAATAGTAAATAATCTTTTGAAGAGGCTTTGATGCCTAAAGTTAAAGCGTATTTTTTATTCCCCAAAAAGCTTCGTTGTTTTTTACTTTTACTAATCGAATGTTTGAATATTGTTTTTCAAATTCCTCAAAAACTTCTAACGTTTCATCACTAGATGCATCGTCAATTAAAACAATTTCAAAATCAGGGTAATTTTGCTCCGCCAATAATGGAATGTATTTTTTTACATTTTCTTCTTCGTTTTTTGCACAGACAATTACAGAAACCGGAAGTTTTTTTGGTGTAATGGTTTGAGGTTTTCCAAAAGCGAACTTTCCAAAAATCCCTAAGTAATAAAAAATTTGTATGAATACAACAGCAATAAAGAAGTAAAGTAAAAGTATAAGCATCTGTTTTAATGTCTTTTAATTTTTGAATCTTGCGAGTGCAAATGTACTTATGAATTCCTAATTTTCAATGATTAAAACCGATTTACTTTCTGCATTTCGACATTTCTTTTGCAACGGCAATAGCCTGAGGGTTTTCGGTCTTTTTTAACTCTGAAATTATATTTTTATAATTTTGGTCATCACGATTTTGTGATAGTTTTTTAGTAGCCTGAATTTCATCAATTTCTATCTCAAAACCAAAAATACCTTTAGCTTCGCGCATTGTTTTTGCAGATAAGTTTTCTACAATAACAGGGTTTTCTGAGTTGGCTTCATATTTATCAACTAATTTTTTAAGTTGTTCTATTGAAGCAGCTTCGTCTACAATTTTAATTCGTCCGTAAACATGTACGGCTATGTAATTCCATGTAGGCACATTCTCATGATCATACCACGAAGAAGAAATATACGAATGTGGGCCGGTAAATACTGCTAAAACCTGATCATTTTCAGTAAAACCTTCAGCCTGCTGATTTAGTTTTGAAATATGTCCCTGAAGGATTTCTTTTCCGTAAGCATTCACTTCAAGTTCAATCGGAATATGGGTTGCGCATAATTTGCCATTTGTCTGATTGATTAAAATTCCAAAACTGTTTTCTTTTAAAAAAGTTCTGATCGATTCCGGATCTTCATTTTTATATAAGTCAGGTGTATACATTTAGGAATGTTTTAAGTGTTTTTTTGTCTTGCTAAAACTTATAAATCGTTCACATATGCTTTGATTGAAAAAAGGCTTGAAACTAAGTTTTTCTAAAATTAAACAATTTTGGATTAACACTTAGCCATAAAACGATAATTCCAAAGGCAGTAAAAGTAATTCCTCCAATGATAAATCGTAAGGCAAAATCATCAGTAATTGATGAAGCAAAAAAATCGAATAGTCTCGAGAATACTCCTTTTCTGAAGAATTTAAGTCTTATAATAATGTACATTACTATTGAGACTAAAATTGTATTTAGAGATGAAAATTTATACTTCCAATTCAAAAAAGAAATTAGAATGACTCCAGCTGATAAGCCTAAGAATATCCAGATATAAATACTAGGCCAAAAACTGGAAATATCTTCAGTAGTTGGAAATAATCTATTCCAGCATTCCGATTTTTGATCCTGAAAATGATTTGTAGCACAAATGAATTTTTCTGCAACAGTATAAAACCTTAATTGCAGCATGCCATGAATTAAGAAAATTATTCCGATCAACTGAAATAAAATTACTCTAATATTTAGTTTTTTCATTTAGGAGTTAAATAGGTAAAAAAATCTAGTTTAAATAACATTTACTTCCGCTTCGATTTGAATGCCAAAAATTTCAAAAACTGTTTTTTGAACATCTCTAGAAACCGCCAGAATTTCCTGCCCGGTTGCATTTCCGTAATTTACCAAAACCAAAGCCTGATTTTTATGAACTCCGGCATCGCCAAAGCGTTTTCCTTTAAAACCTGCCTGTTCGATTAACCATCCCGCCGGAACTTTTACTTCGGTTTCAGAAACTTCATAGTATTTCATTTCAGGGAACTTTTTATGAATTTTTTCGAAATGAGATTTTAATAAAATTGGATTTTTAAAAAAACTCCCGCTGTTTCCTAATTCTTTAGGATCAGGTAACTTACTTTTTCTGATAGCGATAACGGCGTTACTGACATCTTTTAAGGTCGGAACAGTAATGCTGTTCTTGGTCAATTCTATAGTAATATCGCCATATGAGGTATTGATTTTATGATTGCGTTTTGTCAATTTGTAAATTACCGATGTAATAATGTATTGATCTTTTACTTCGTTTTTAAAAATACTTTCACGATATCCAAAATTACATTCGGTATTTGTGAAGGTTTTCATTTCCTGAGATTCAATGTTTATTGCCTCGCAGGAAACAAAGGTGTCTTTAATTTCGGTTCCGTATGCACCAATATTCTGAACAGGTGTTGTTCCAACATTTCCAGGAATCAGGGACATGTTTTCCAGTCCTCCAAAATTATTGTCTATTGTATAAAGTACGAAATCGTGCCATGTTTCTCCGGCCTGACTTTCGACCCAAACGAAATCATCATCTTCTTTGATCATTTTTTTACCTTTCAAATCAATATGAATCACCAAAGCGTCAATGTCTTGCGTTAAAAGCATGTTGCTTCCTCCGCCTAAGATGAATTTTTTCTCGTTTTTATTTTCCTTCAAAATAGTTTTCAATTCATCAACTGAATGTACGGCAACAAATTGTTTAGCTTTGGCTTCTATGCCAAAAGTATTGTAGTTTTTTAAAGAAAAATTGGATTGGATTTCCATAAATATAACGCTTTTGTAAATCCCGTATTTGGGCATAATTGATTTCAAATGTAATGATTGTAATTTATTATAGTTGGTTTTAATGTGTAATATTATTGCTTTTTTCAGTCTTTTTGGTTATTTTATCAGATTTTTCACGCCTCGTTAATTGGTGTAGATTGTTGATGCTGATGCAATTAAAAAGTCAGCTATTCGATACGAATCTGTTTTTATGAGGTTAGCGAAATATATCTGAAGTGTATTAATTGGAGCTAAATTCTGTTTCTGTAATAAATGCCAAAATAGTACTTAACGTTCAACCGATAAAAATGTTGCAATTATTTATTTAAATTCAATAGGTTATGATACTTGTCTGCTATGACTTTCATATTAATGTCATAATTAGCATTGTCTTCTACAAAGTTTCTATTTTGAAGAATAGCTATATTTCGGGATTCGATATTTTCAATAGCCCAAATCAATTCTTCGGTCAGCATTTCGATATTATCAATTTCAATCAACTGTCCGTTTTTACGATGTTTAATCCAGCTTTGATTTCCCGGAATATCCGAAACTACGGGATAACAATTACAGGCCATAGCTTCAAATAAAGAGGCTGAAACACCTTCGGTAATGGGCATGCTGATATAAATATTCGATTGCTGTAGTAATTTAGGGAGTTCTGTATTCGGAATTCTTCCTGTAAAGATTACTTTGTTTTCGATTTGCAATTCTTTTGCCAGATCTCTCAAAAACTGCAATCTGGTTCCGTCGCCAACGATGGTTAATGAAAAATCAATTCCTTTTTGGTTTAAAATTCCAAAAGCTTTTAGAATAGAATCGTGTCGGTATTCTGGTTGGAGAGAACGTGTTACAATTGCTTCAATTCTTTTTGGATTATGGGTTGACGGAGTAAAAATAGATAAATCAATTCCTTTTGGAAGAACCAGGACTTTATTCATATCCACGCCAATTTCTCTCATCGAAATAGTCATTACAGGTCCCCAGGCGTGAATTAAATCGGCTTTTTTGAAAGCATATTTTTGAATTAATTTTTTTAAGGGATATAAAACAGAAGTTTCAGGCCATAAATCAGTTCGGCCCTGCTGAGCAATTGCAATTGGATGCATTCCGGAAATTGCAGCAAGAAAACCATAACTGGTCGTTCTTTCTGCAATAATCATGTCTGGTTTTTGCTGACGGATTGTTTTTCTAATCGAAACAGGAGAAAAGATATATTCAAAAAGACGTTTGAACCGATTCAGTTTTGAATTGTTTGGTGTTTGAAGTTCCCAGGTGCAGATTTCGAAATCGCCAAATTCTTTCAGGCCTTTCATCCATGTTATAGCATCGGCACGATAGGATTCTCCCAGAAAAAGTATTTTCCTTTTTTTCATTCGATAAACTTAAAATTCCTCTGTTTCTAAAGCACGATTAATGAATTCATTTAAAGGTTTTAGTGCGATTAGTTTCTGACTCATTTTGCCAACAAAATCTTTTTTGGTGACTTCAGAAATGTCATATTTTTGAGTAGCAGTAAAACTTTTTAATTTTAAAAAGGCAATTGCCGGATGATCTTTTTCGTAACCACGAGGCATGCTTTTAAGAGAATTATTTTCGTTTATATCTAAATTTCCAAATTCTTTTTTGAAATTTTTATCAGCTAAAATAGCTTCCAGATCATCGTGAAAAAATGCAATTTCTTTACGGACTTTTTTTAAATCCTCGGCTTCCGGCGAATAAAATCCTCCTGCGATAAAGCTGGCGCCTTTTTCAATATGAACATAATATCCTGCACGATTCGCTCCTTTAGCTCCGGCAGACATCCAAACGCCTAAATGTGCTTTGTAAGGTGATTTGTCTTTTGAGAATCGAATATCACGATTAATCCTAAAAGTACAATTCTTGACTTCTAATAATTCCAGTGAAGGATCAAGGGGTTTCATTACATCCAGGAAATCACTTACCAGTTGATGATAATCTTTTTTGAATACTTCGTACCGTTTTTTATTGTCCTGAAACCAGTCTCTGTTATTGTTCTTTTTTAAATCGTCTAAAAATTGCAATGATTCTTTTGTAAGCATAATCGATTTTTTATTGCAGTTGTTTCTTTAACTTTTGAATTCTTTATAAAATTACAAATTAAATATTTTATAACTCTGATGTGTCGATTTGACAATTTTTTCGGTACGTTCCGGATGTGTATCTGAAATAAAAAGCTGGCCAAAAGTTTCGCTGTTAACCATTTCTATTATTTTGGCGACACGGCTTTCATCTAATTTATCAAAAATATCATCAAAAAGTAACAATGGTTTTACGCCGCTTTGTTTTTTAAGAAACTCGAATTGTGCCAGTTTCAAAGCAATCAAAAATGATTTTTGCTGGCCTTGAGATCCGAATTTTTTTATTGGATGTGAATCGATTTCAAATGATAAATCATCTTTGTGGATACCAACACTTGTGTAGTGCAGCGCACGATCCTTATTGATATTTTCCTGTAAAAGAATCAGGAGATCTTTGTCAAACAAATAACTTTCATAAACCAATTGAACTGATTCTTCGGATCCTGTTATAGCTTGATGGTGTGTATTAAATATAGGTATAAATTGTTCCAGAAAATCTTTTCGTTTTTCAAAAATAGACTGTCCAAAACTATTCAGTTGTTCATTATATATAGATAAGGTGTCATTATCAAAAACATGATTCAGTGCAAAATATTTCAGTAAAGCATTACGCTGAACAATTATTTTTTGATACTGAATAAGCTGATGCAGATAATTAGAATCTAATTGCGAAATCACACTGTCCATAAATTTACGTCGTGTTTCGCTGCCTTCTACAATTAAATCACGATCTGCCGGAGAAATAATCACAAGCGGAATGAATCCAATGTGTTCCGAAAATTTATCATAAGCCTTCCCGTTTCTTTTTAAAACCTTTTTTTGCCCTTTTTTTAAACTGCAGACAATTTGCTCCGTCCTGTCATTTTTTTCTATTTCGGCATCAATCACAAAAAACTCTTCTCCATGTTTGATGTTTTGAACAGCCAACGGATTAAAATAGCTTTTTCCGTAAGCCAAATGATAAATAGCATCGAGTACATTGGTTTTGCCAATTCCGTTTTTGCCAACAAAACAATTGATCTTGTGGTCGAAATCAAAACTAACTTCGGAGAAATTTTTATAATTGAATAGAGAAATTTTGTTTAAATGCATTTTAAGGAACTCTAAAGGTGAATTTTGGTGTTTTGGAAAGCCAAGAATTCGAGGGTGCAAATTATCGAAAATTATCGATATAAAAGGCTTTTGAGGCTTTTTCGAATGATTTATTTTGCAACTGAACTAAAAGGAGTTATGATTGTTGAAATTATTTTTTTTAAAATAGTGATAAAATTGATTTTTTTGACGTCAATTTCAATAAAAATTTTATTTTTGCCGTTCACTAAATTAATTTTAAATGGCAACTTACAATAAAAGAGGATATAAGACACCAAAAG
Source organism: Flavobacterium sp. LM4 (assembly GCF_002017935.1). Lineage (NCBI taxonomy): Bacteria > Pseudomonadati > Bacteroidota > Flavobacteriia > Flavobacteriales > Flavobacteriaceae > Flavobacterium > Flavobacterium sp. LM4. The sequence goes on from NZ_MUFW01000001.1 coordinate 411,546, forward strand.
AGAAGGAAGTAAAAGAAGTTAATGAAGAACAAGAGGTAATTATTGACGAAAAAGATAGTACAACTGCCGGTGTTTTCTCAAAGTTAGATGAAACTGCTTCAAGAACTGAGGACTGGGTGGCTAAAAATCAAAAAATCATTATTGGTTTGGTTGCCGGTATTGCTGTAGTAACAATTGGATATTTGGCTTACCAAAAATTTATTGAAGCTCCTAAACAAGATGAAGCTGCAAATGAAATGTTTGTTGCTCAGGAAAATTATAAAAAAGCAACAGAAGGAGTAGCAAGCGATTCATTGTATAAATTAGCTTTAAATGGTTCTGAAGGTAAATTCGGATTTATTAAAATTGCTGACGAATATTCTGGAACAGATGCTGGTAACTTAGCAAACTATTATGCGGGTATGGCTTCTTTGAATATCGGTAAATTTGATGATGCAATTAAATATTTAGGAGAATTCAAATCAGATGAGGCTATCGTTAATGCTTTAGCAATTGGAGGAATTGGAGATGCTTATTCTCAAAAAAATCAACAAAAAGAAGCTCTTGACTACTATGTAAAAGCTGCAGAATCTAATAAAAACGATTTTACAACACCTCGTTTTTTATTAAAAGCAGGTAAAACAGCTTTAGCTTTAGGTCAAAAAGAAGACGCCTTGAAATACTTTACAGATATTAAAGAAAACTTTGATGCAACTCCGGAAGCTGCTTCTGTTGATGTATTGATTGGATTAGCGCAATAATTTTATTTTTTGAGTTCAGATTTAGTTTTTAGATTTGTATTTTTACAATCTAAATTAAAAATCTAAAATCTTAAATATAAAAGATGGCTACTGAAAATAAAAATTTATCAGAATACGATAAAAACACAATCCCAAATGCGAAAGACTTTCGATTTGGGATTGTTGTTTCTGAGTGGAACGAGACTATAACAGAAGGGCTTTATAATGGTGCTTTCGAAGCATTGACAGATTGTGAGGTTCCGGCACAGCAAATTATCCGCTGGAATGTTCCCGGAAGTTTTGAACTGATTTATGGGGCAAAAAAAATGTTGCAAACACAAAATGTTGATGCAGTTATTGTAATTGGTTGTGTTATCCAGGGACAAACCAAACATTTTGATTTTGTATGCGAAGGTGTTACACAAGGAATCAAAGACTTGAATGTTCAAACAGATATTCCGGTTATTTTTTGTGTTTTGACAGACAATACAATGCAACAATCAATCGATAGAAGTGGAGGGATTCACGGAAACAAAGGAACTGAAGCTGCTATTGCTGCAATAAAAATGGCGTACATTCGTCAGCAGGCTTCAATTTCACATCCGTTTAATCAGCCTTTGTTGTCTTCAGGTGCAATTCAAATTGAAGAAACTCCAATCAAAATAGAAAAAGAATAAACACAATTGTTTTAAAAATACTAAAACCTATACTGTGTCAAATAGTATAGGTTTTTTGTTTTTTTTATGACATCACATATTCCAAAAGCCAAGAGAAAATTCTTAAATTTGTACGCCTTGGTTTAGATTTTAAATCAAAATTCTTAAATCGTTAATCTACAATCTTAAATTTTAATGTCAAGTATTATTCAATTGCTTCCTGATCATGTTGCTAATCAAATTGCTGCCGGGGAGGTGGTTCAAAGACCTGCTTCAGTCGTAAAAGAATTGTTGGAGAATGCTGTTGATGCTGATGCAACCGACATTAAACTTATTATCAAAGATGCCGGAAAGTCATTAGTTCAGGTTATTGATAATGGTAAGGGTATGAGTGTTACAGATGCTCGTTTGTGTTTTGAGCGTCATGCAACCTCAAAAATACGTCAGGCCGAAGATTTATTTTCGTTATGCACTAAGGGTTTTCGTGGTGAAGCTTTGGCCTCTATTGCGGCAATTGCGCATATGGAAATGAAAACGAAGCAAGATCAGGAAGAACTAGGTACACACATAATTATTGAAGGAAGCAAGTTTATTTCGCAGGAAGTAGCAGTTTTGCCAAAAGGAACTTCTTTTGCAGTTAAAAATTTATTTTTTAATATTCCCGCCAGACGTAATTTCTTAAAGTCGGATACCGTTGAGTTTCGTCACGTAATGGATGAATTTCAGCGTGTAGCTTTGGCGCATCCCAATATTCATTTTACTTTTTATCATAACGGAAGCGAAATGTATAATTTGCCGGCTGCAGGTTATCGTCAGCGTATTGTTGGAATAATGTCTGGGAAAACCAATGAAAAGTTAGTTCCTGTAAATGAAGATACTGAAATTATAAACGTTCAGGGATTTGTTTGTAAGCCTGAATTTGCTAAGAAAAGCAAGGGTGAGCAGTTCTTTTTTGTAAACGATCGTTTCATAAAAAGCGGTTATTTACATCACGCAGTTATGGCTGCTTATGACGGACTTTTGAAAGATGGTTCTCAGCCAAGTTATTTCTTATATCTGCAAGTTCCGCCAAACACAATCGATATCAATATTCATCCAACAAAAACTGAAATTAAGTTTGATGATGAACAGGCTTTATATGCTATTTTAAGGGCCTCAATTAAACATAGTCTTGGACAATTTAATGTTGCCCCTGTTTTAGATTTTGACAGGGATTCGAATTTAGACACACCATACTATTATAAAGATTTGGAAGCAGAAACGCCAACGATTCAGGTTGATGGAACTTTTAATCCTTTTACAGATGATAAAACAAATCAGCATTATTCAAAAGCCGGTTCAGGATCTGGTTCGGGTTCCGGTTTTAGTTCAGGGTCAAATTCATATTCCGGATATTCTAAAAGAGTAGAACCAACAGCAAGCTGGGAAAGTTTATATGTTGGGTTGGATTTAGATAATGTAGAAAGTATTGAGAGTTCGCCTTTTACATTCGAAAATGAGGAAGTAACATCGTCATTGTTTAATGATGATGAAATAGAGCAGGCAAGTCAAAAAACATATCAGATACATAAAAAATATATTGTTTCGCCGATAAAATCAGGAATGGTAATTGTGGATCAGCAACGCGCTCATCAGCGTATTTTGTACGAACAGTTTTTACTGAATATGACAGTAAATCAGGCTTCAAGTCAGCAATTGTTGTTTCCCTTGAATTTGTTTTATTCTTCAGATGAAATGACATTGATTGAAGAGTTAAAGCCTTCATTAGAAACAACAGGTTTTGTTTTTGAGGAAGCACAAACGGATCATATCGTAATTTCAGGAATTCCGGTAAATATTGCCGAAAGTGAAGTTTCTATAGTAATCGAACAATTATTAAGTGATTTACAAGATGGAATCCCAGCCAATAGTTATAGTCAAAATGATACCATTGCCAAATCAATGGCCAAAAGTTTAGCGGTTAAAACCGGATCTTATTTAACCGAAAAAGAACAGGATAATTTGGTAAACGGATTATTTGCCTGTAAAGATCCTAATATTTCACCTTTTCAAAAACCTACTTTCATCACCATGCGTGTTGAAGATATAGATAAAAAGTTTGCCTTATGATGAATATGACTCCAGTTGTAAAACAACTGATTATTATTAATATTCTTTTTTTTATTGGATCTCAATTGGTCAATGTCTCTTATGGATATTTACCACTGTTTTATCCGGAAAGTAATAATTTCGAAATTTGGCAAATTTTCACCCACATGTTTATGCATGCGCAATGGCCGAATTTTGCGCATATTCTCTTCAATATGTTTGCATTGTATAGTTTTGGATCTGCATTAGAACATTTTTGGGGAGGGAAAAAATTCTTGTTTTTTTATCTTTCTTGCGGTTTAGGTGCTGCATTGCTTCATACAGGAGTGAATTATTTAGAGATACAGAGTATTTTAAATGCTGTAACCAATCTGAATTTGTCTAAATCTGATCTTCATTTGATTTTAAATGCAGATTATCAGTCTTTATTTGATGCAAATGGGAAAATGATACCGGGTCAAATTGCTACTATTTTGGATAAGGCAAACTGTACACAGGAACAATTTAATTCTTTGGTACAAGCAAGTTCAATAGTTCAGTCACCTGTTTTAGGAGCATCTGGCGCTACCTACGGCTTAATGACGGCTTTTGCATTTATGTTTCCTAATGCCCAACTTGGATTTATGTTTATTCCCGTTCCTGTTAAAGCAAAGTATTTTGTTCCGGTAATTTTAGCAATTGATTTGTTTTTTGGATTGAAAGGAAGTTCTTTTTTTGCAAGCGGTAGCACCGGAATCGCACATTTTGCACATCTTGGAGGAGCGTTAACAGGTTATTTAATGATGTTATACTGGAAAAAAAATCAGTTTAATGGCAATCGTTGGAATTAATTTTTAACTTTAAATAATTAATAATAAAACCAAAAAGAATCTTTTATGAATATTCTGGATGATTTAAAATTACAATACAAAATAGGTGGTATTGCACTACGTTTGATTTATTGGAATGTTGCATGTTTCTTAATTTCATTAGTGTTTTTTTACCAATATTCCGAAGGCGGATTTGCTTATCCAAGTTGGCTCGCATTGTCGTCTGATCCTCAGGTTTTTTTATTCAGACCCTGGACATTTATAACCTATGCATTTTTTCATTCTTCATTTTTACATTTATTGTTTAATATGATGGTATTGAATTTTGCGAGCCAGTTGTTTTTGACTTTTTTTACTCAAAAACAATACTTAGGCTTATATATTTTAAGTGCCATTTTTGCAGGGATTACATTTGCATTAAGTTATTACTTTTTGAATATTTCAGCTCCTATTGTGGGGGCTTCCGCTGCAATTATGGCAATTCTTGTTGCTGCAACAACGTATCAGCCATTGATGAATGTTCGTTTGTTATTGATTGGAAATGTAAAATTATGGCATATTACAGGTGTGATACTTATTTTAGATCTTATGCAATTGCGTTTGGATAATACAGGTGGACATATCTCACATTTAGCCGGGGCCTTTTTTGGTTTTATTTACATTAAACTACTTCAAAACGGAACAGATTTAAGTATTATTGTTTCCAGAATAATAGATTTTTTTGTTAACTTATTCAGGAAATCACCTTCGACCCCATTTAAAAAAGTTCATAAAAATTATCAAAAACCTACAGAAAAAGTTACTTCAAGAATTGTTACAAAAGACAAAACACAACAGCAAATAGATGAGATTTTAGATAAAATTAGCCAATCTGGTTATGATTGTCTAACAAAAGAAGAAAAAGAGTTTTTATTTAAAGCTGGAAAATAATTTTAGCAAGATAATTATGAATAACCTTTCGTGGTTTAATAAAATAATGTTCTTTTTAAATATAGTACTAACTATTGTTACATTTAGTGTCTATATTTTGCCTTTTTTAGCACCTAAAAGTTTTCCGCTTTTATCGGTGCTTACGCTGTTTATGCCGGCTTTTTTTGTTTTAAATGGCTTCTTCTTCGTGTATTGGGCAATTCAGTTTAAAAAACGCCTTATTTTGTCTGGTTTGGTGTTGTTGACAGGAATTACATTTATCAGTAAATTCTATAAAATTTCTGGTAAGGAATATGTAGAAGATGAAAAAGATTTTTCTGTAATGAGTTATAATGTGCGTCTTTTTAATGTTTTTAAATGGTTGGATCGTGATGATATCCCTTCAAATATTAAAGCTTTTATTGATGAAAAAGACCCTGATATTTTGTGCATTCAGGAATATTCAAATTCAGCTCACCTTGATTTAAAAGTGTATCCGCACCGTTATATTTTTATTGACGGGAATCAAATAAAAACAGGGCAGGCTATTTTTTCAAAATTCCCAATTATAAATGAAGGAAATATTATTTTTCCTAAATCAGATAATAATGTAGTTTATGCTGATATAAAACGAGGGAAAGATGTTATTCGTGTTTATAACATGCACTTGCAGTCAATTAAAATATCACCTGATGTTGATAAGATTTCGAATGACATTGATAATGTAAACCAACGTAAATCACAACAAATTTATAGCAGAATCAGTGCGGGATTTAGACAGCAGCAGGAGCAGGCAGAAATCTTTAAAGAGAATATTAAACAGTGTAAAAATCCTATTGTTATATGTGGAGACATGAATAATAGTCCATTTTCGTATGTTTACAGAAACATTAAAGGAAAGCTAAAAGATACTTTTGAAGAAGCTGGGGAAGGTTTTGGAGCGACATATAAATTTCGCTACTATCCTGCTAGAATTGATTATATTTTTACAGATCCAAAAATGAAAGTAAAACAGTTTGAGAGCTTTTCTGATTTTGAAAATTCTGATCATTATCCAATAATGACAAGGATTTCGATGGAATAATTAATAATAAATTTCAATTTTTAATGCTCCAAATTCCAATAAAAAAATCCAAAACGTAGATTACCCTATTATTTTACTTCTAATTTCTGTGCTTTTAAATAATCCATTGCAAATTTACCTTCATTGAATAGTAAATCCAAAACGCTTAGGTTATTAATAAAACCATGTTTTTCGTCAAAAACCTGAGGGTATTTTTCGAATGAATTGGTATCTTTCTTTCCATTTGCTAAATATCTGAAATCAAGCATATTTTCTGTTTCATGAAAATATTCGGTTGTTTTACCAAACCCCAATTTCATACGTAAACATTTGGTCACTATATCCAGCACTTCAAGATTTAAATCCATAAGATACATGTGTTTTTTTTCGAATACAGGAAGAATATCGTCTTCAAAAAATTCAAAAAAAGGAGAGCTTCTGTAGGCGGCTTCCAAAGATTTGAAATGCTGTTTTTGCCAGTCAAATTCATTCTCAATTAAAACATCTTTCGTTTTTTGATGTGCCGTTTTAGAATGTTTAACAGGAATATTTAAAAGTTGAATTCCGTTTGGACTGTAGATATAGGTGCGGTTTCTATTAGTCTGTTTCTGAAAATTATCTTCCATTTCAAAAGTGATATTTTCAGATTGAACCATAACTGCAAAATGGCTAATCGACGGAAAATAGGTAGGAAGTAATAAGGAATTCATTTCTTTAATTTTAGGTTAAAAGTTTCAGGTTTCAAGTTGTTTGCGAACCTGAAACTTGAAACCTGACTCAAGAGCTTGCTCGAACAGGCGAAGCAAACAAAAATAACTTTTTTATTTATGCTTTTTTCTCTTGTCTTTTTTTCCAAAAATACTCTCCAATAAAAAATACGGCTAATGCAATCAGAAAATATTTGAAATAGGATTGTGGCTGCCCTTCGCCATCAACAGTGGTGAAAACTCTGTCCCAGCGGATTTTATTAATGCCTTTTCCGTTGGTATCCCAACTCATCCAGATAAAAACAGGTTTCCCTACAATGTGATCAGCTGGTACAAAACCCCAATATCGACTATCTTCTGAGTGATGACGGTTATCACCCATCATCCAATAATAATCTTGCTTAAAAGTGTAATTATAGGTTATTTGGTTATTGATTTTGATTTCATTACCATTTATTTCCAATTTGTTATTTTCATATGTTCTAATTATTCGGGCATATAAAGATATGTTTTCATTATTTAATTGAACTGTTGTGCCGGCTTTAGGAATCAATATTGGGCCATATTCATCCATTGTCCATTTTCCGTTGTGTGGAAAAATTAAATCACCTTCTTTTTCCTTAGCTATATATCTAACAATTGAATCTATTGATTTATTTTTTCTTAATTCTTCTGCGGCTTTTAAAGTCAAATTAGCATTTGTCTCTGCAAGATATTGTTCTTGGGCATAGATACCTGAACTTTGGATTACATTTATAGGTAGACCATTAAATCCTGTTTGTACAGTGTATGAATTGTCAGGATTATGATTTGCAGACATAATGTAAGGTCTTACAGCGTCTAATTGTGCATCGCTATTTGGTTTAATTATGTAGGTTCTTGCAAATTCAGTAGAGCCTGTAGCTTTTAATAATTCGTTAGATACACCTTTAGTAGCATAAATCCGATGCTCATATTGTGGTTTTGCTCTTTCAGGTAGAATTAACTCTTTGTTATTAATGAAAACTAAACCATCTTTAATTGATAAATTATCTCCTGGAATCCCTACACAACGTTTTACGTAATTTGATTTCTTATCGATTGGTTTTATAACGCCAGGTTTTCCTTTTGGTTCAAAGAAGTAATGCACTGTATCAACCGGCCAGTTAAAAACAACAATATCATTATTTTTTATTTTTTCTAAAGCAGGCAATCTAAAATAAGGTAATTGTGGCCAGCTTAGATATGATTTTCTTTTAGTTAACGGAATAGAGTCGTGTACCATTGGTAATGCAATCGTGGTCATAGGTACTCTTGGGCCATAGTTTACTTTACTTACGAATAAAAAGTCTCCAATTAGCAGTGATTTCTCTAAGGAAGAGGTTGGGATTGTAAAAGGCTGTACCACATATGTGTGAACCAACGTTGCTACAATTATAGCGAAAAGGAGTGAACTAACTGTGTCTGCTGTTCTGTTTTCGGGTGTTAATTTTCTATTGGCATTGTACTCTGGTTTTTGAGTATAGTTTACATAATAAACATAAAATCCTAAAGTAAAAATTCCTAAAATAGTATCTAAAGTTGTTTTTTTGCCAAAAGTTCTCAGTGTTTCTACCCAAACAACCGGAAACATAATCAGATTAATAATCGGGATGAAAAGCAGTAGTGTCCACCATGTAGGTCGGCTTATGATTTTCATTAAAACAATCGAATTATAAACAGGGATTGCTGCTTCCCAGGATTTTCGGCCTGCGGCCTGATATAATTTCCAGGTTCCCAGAAAATGAATTATTTGTACGGCTAAGAAAAAAACAAACCAAAGATAAAGTGTCATAGTTTTATATTTTAGTTCTGAAATTTCAGAATATTATTTTTTGGATTTTATTTAGATTCCAGATTTAAAACGTCTTTCATTGTGTAGATTCCTTTTTTACCTGCTAACCATTCAGCAGCAATAACAGCTCCTAAAGCAAAGCCTTCACGATTGTGTGCAGTATGTTTTAACTCGATGCTGTCAACGCTTGAATCATAAGTTACTGTGTGAGTTCCGGGAACATCACCAATTCTTTTGGCTTCGATGTAAATCTCTTCCGGTTTTGGACTTTCCATTGTCCATTTTGCGTAAGCGCTGTTTTCAATCACTCCTTTTGCCAAAGAAATTGCAGTTCCGCTTGGTGCATCTAATTTTTGGGTATGGTGAATTTCTTCCATTGATACTTTATAAGAGTCAAATTGAGCCATGATTTTGGCTAAATATTCATTTAACTCAAAGAAGATGTTTACTCCCAGACTAAAGTTTGAACTCGAAATAAAACCACCTTGTTTTTCTTTGCATAGTGCTTCCATTTCATCATAATGTTCCAGCCAGCCAGTTGTTCCTGAAACTACCGGTACATTTGCATGAAAGCAACTTGAAATATTAGAAACGGCTGCAGTAGGAACACTGAAATCTATGGCGACATCTGCTGTTGAAAGTCCGTCATATGTATTGAATTCATCTTTTTTTAAGACAATTTCATGACCTCTTTCCAGAGCAATCCTTTCAATTACCTGACCCATTTTTCCGTATCCTAAAAGTGCAATTTTCATTTTTTTGTATATTTTTAAATTTAAATAGAGGTAAAAAAGCTATTTAAAAGTTGTAATTAAAAGTTAGTCCAACATTTGGTTTAAAAGTTACATCCGAGGGATAAATTTCCGGACGAAGAGATAGTCTTTCGTTGACGTTAAATTGAATCAAAGCAGCATCAACATTTGCGTCAATGATATTTAAGACGTAAAATCCAACAACAAATAAAGCGGATAAATCACGATTACGCTGGTAAAATTTTTGGCCGGCAATAAGTCTGTCATCACTCAGGTAATCAAAATCACCACTTTCCGCGCTATATCCTTCAAGCCTTCGTTTGTATTCGTCACGATACTGATGGTATTTTTTGTTATTGTCAATATAAAAATACAAACTGGCACCAATTGCACCATAAACCAAAGGGATTTTCCAGTATTTTTTATTGTATGCCTGTCCTAAACCGGGCAAAATTGCCGAATAAAAGGCTGCTTTTGCCGGTGTAAGGGGATCTATTTCCTGCAATTTGGTAGTGTCTTTAGCGACTAAAACCGTTTCTTCTTTTGTTTGTGCAAAAAGAGAGACGGTTCCTAAGAGAAAGAACAATAGGCCTATGGGGACAATTTTATTCACTATCCGTTTATTAGTTTTATAATTCTGTTAAAGTCGGCTTCTGAGTTAAACGGAATCGTAATTTTTCCTTTTCCATTTCCGGCAACTTTTATATCAACTTTTGAGCCAAAATAATCATTAAAGCTGTTTTTTTGTGTTTCTCTGACTACAAAAGCAGCGTCAGATTTTGGTTTTCCTTCTGCTTTTGGTTGCTGCCCTTCATGATAATTTTTAACTAAAGCTTCAGTTTCGCGAACAGATAAATTCTGACTTACAATTTTTTGATAAATATCTGTTTGAACGTCTAAATCCTCTATATTAATAATGGCTCTTCCGTGACCCATACTGATAAAACCATCACGAATACCGGTTTGTATAATCGGATCTAATTTTAAAAGGCGTAAATAATTGGCAATAGTAGAACGCTTTTTTCCTACACGTTCACTCATTTGCTCCTGTGTTAACTGAATTTCATCAATCAAACGCTGATATGAAAGCGCAATTTCGATAGGATCTAAGTCATGACGCTGTATGTTTTCAACCAAAGCCATTACCAATGATTCATTATCATTAGCAATACGGATGTAAGCCGGAACGTGGGTTAAACCAACCAGAGTAGAAGCACGTAAACGGCGCTCTCCGGAAATTAACTGGTATTTGTTGAAATCTAATTTTCGAACAGTAATAGGTTGAATCACACCAAGTTCTTTAATAGAAGTGGCTAATTCGCGTAATGATTCCTCATTGAAATTACTTCTGGGCTGAAACGGATTTATTTCGATAGCACTAATTTCAAGCTCAATGATGTTTCCAACTACCTTGTCAGCATTTTTATCTTCTACTGATGTAATATCGTTTTCCGGATCTTTTAATAATGCTGATAATCCTCTTCCTAAGGCTTGTTTTTTAATTGCTTTTGTCATAAAAACTATTTGCTGTTTTTCTTTATAATTTCCTGAGCTAAATTAATGTAATTCACAGCTCCTTTACTGGTAGCATCATAATTAATGATACTTTCACCAAAACTCGGTGCTTCACTTAATTTTACATTTCTTTGAATTACGGTTTCAAAAACCATATCATTAAAGTGTTTTTGAACCTCTTCAACAACCTGATTTGATAAACGTAATCTCGAATCGTACATGGTTAGTAATAGCCCTTCAATGTCTAAATCAGGGTTGTGGATTTTTTGAATACTTTTTATGGTGTTCAAAAGTTTTCCTAATCCTTCGAGTGCAAAATATTCGCATTGAATAGGAATAACCACTGAATCCGCCGCTGTTAAGGCATTTAGTGTCAGTAATCCTAAAGAAGGTGCGCAGTCGATGATAATAAAATCATATTCTTCTTTAGCCTCTTCTAATGCTTTTTTAAGCATGTACTCACGGTTTTCTTTGTCAACCAATTCAATTTCGATAGCAACAAGGTCAATGTGAGCCGGTATCACGTCAACATTTGGAGCCGTACATTTTAAAATGGCTTCCTTTGGTGTTACAGTGTGTTCAAGAATTTGATAAGTTCCAATTTCAACTGATTCTACGTCAATTCCAAGGCCAGATGTAGCATTGGCCTGAGGATCAGCGTCGATCAATAATACTTTTTTCTCTAAAACACCTAATGAGGCAGCAAGATTTACTGATGTAGTAGTCTTTCCAACGCCTCCTTTTTGATTAGCAATCGCAATGATTTTGCCCATTTATTTTCTGAATTTTGAACCGTAAAAATACAATTATTTATGGTTTTTGAAAATCTATTTTGTTAACATTTGCTAAACATTCTTTAGCCTTTGTTTGGTGGGAGTTTGATTGGATTTATTTTTTAGGTATTACGAAATTTCTTTCTGTTTGTTATATCAAATATCAAACAAACAGGGGAAGAAATTATTTTTTAAAACTAAAATTTAAAATTTAGTCTATTTTTTTTCTTTCAGATCTTTTATAAGACTTGTTGTGAAAAATAAAATCGTAATTCCGCCAAACAAAATACAGAGCCACATAAACCAACCTTGCTGCCAAAAAGATGTATGCTCCGTTTTATTTTTCGCTGTTGAATTTTGCTGAATATTGTAAATATATGTTTGAGGTAAAATTCCTTTAATATTATTTTTAAAATCAGAAAGATCATAATCAGGTTCAGTCAGCTTATTATCGCCTGTTTTTATGCTGTATTTTTCGTTTGCATTCAAATCGGCAATAATTGAAATTGGTTTTTGACTGTATTTTATTGTCGAAACAGACAAAGGAAGATTATCGTGATTTTCTATTTTGATGTAGAATTCTTTTTCGAATATTTCGGGAATTTCAAAACTGTTTTTAGTATTTGAATTTAATTCTAATGAAACAATTTCTTCATCTGCTATTTGCGATTTTCGTTTATTTTGAATAGTTACTTTTTTGTAAATAATTGCTTTACGTTTATAATAGGTTGGTCCTGTAATGTCACAAGTAATCTGGTTGATTACTTGTGGTCCGTCAAAAACAACATGGATTTGAGTTTCTTTTTCAGATGAAATTTCAGATGTTGACGATTTTTTGGGTTTAATTTCCTGTAATGTGTTTTTTTGAAGTTGCGTGTTAAAATTCCCCACTTTTAAAATATTAATTGGAAGTGTTTTTTGATCATCAAAATCAATTTTTAAATATTTATAAGTGCTTAACGGATAGGAAATAGTTTTTACTACACTTGCTTCTGTCGAACTGTTTAAGTCATATAAAACTTGTGAATTTGATATTCCAAACCATTCTTTCTGATCGCTGCTGCCGGATATAGAATACTTTTTTTCAACATCGGCATTAGCAATAAACAGAGAAAGCTGATTGTTGTTTTTGGTTAATGGAATAGCAACAACAATCGAAGTACTTTTCTTAGGGGACACTGTTTTTGAAACAATATTATATTCTTCAAATGTATTTAATAAAGCTTCAGAATTACTTTTTATGAAATATGGAATTTCATTTCCTTTAGAATTAAAAATTCTGATATCGCTTAATTCTTGTTTAGAATGTGAACGGATTTCTGGTGACAAAACAATTTCATGTAAACCATTTTCTTTGACTTCTTTTATTTTTCCGGTAATTTGAAATTGACCAAACGAAAAGTTAGTCAGGAATAAGAGTATAAAAAAATTATTTAATTTCATCAGTTTCATCAGTTTCATTAGGTTTGGTTTCATCAATAACAAGCACTTTTATTTTTTGATAAACGAAAGAAATTATCAAAATTAAGATTCCTAAAAGAATAAAGGATATGATTTTTCCGGTTTCAGAAATGTTGCTGATGTCGTATGAAAATAATTTCAAGATTGTTAATCCAAGTAAACTTAGCGCAATAATTCGAATTGTTTTGACTTGCTTTTTTATTCCGATAATTAAAAATGCAAAAGCCAGAATTCCCCACAGTATTGGGAAGCCGGTTTTTATTATTTTAGTTCTCGCCAATCCAATAACATCTTCTGCTATCAATTCACGAAGGTAAGGGATTTCAGATTTGTAACTTGCATACATTGTGCTGGTTTGTATGTCTTGTAATGTGACTGGTGAATTCATCAATACAAGACCATGAAGCATGACTTCTGAACTTGCAATATAAATAATAAAGAACGCTGCGACCCAGACAAAATAACGATTTTTGAAAAAACTGAAATTGTTCCTGTTTTGAATCTGGAACAATTGATAGCCGGAATATACGATTATTGCTAATGAAATATAATGAAGATAAAATGCTATTGGCTGACCCTTCCCTGTACGAATGATATCCGTATGTTCGAAAAAAGCATAATTTGAAAAACCGAAAGTAAACAAAACAATATTTGTAACAGCAATTATGATAGCCAGCTGAGATCCTTCATTCGTTTTGCTTTTAATTAAAGCAGAACTTAACATGACGCAGAACAATAAATGATAAAGAACAGGTAATGCAATGGCGCTATTAATATTTTCAATATGAGTATTTGACTGGTAAAAAATTTCGAGTAAACCTGTTAAATACAATATAGAAAGCCCTATAATCAAAACGTACTTTTTATACTTTTCAGGATTGAAAGTGATATTGAAAAATGTAATGGTTTCGGTTTCATTTTTTAATAAAAACCAAATTGCAAATAGCGATGAGAAAGCAAAAACGCCTGTTATAAATATTGGATTAATTATAATTTTTAAAGGTAAATCATTGCTGTAAAATAAATCCCAGTCCATTATCAGGCTAATAATCATTAAGATATGAACGATTACAGAGCCAAATCGATAACTTGAAATTTTTGATTTTTGAGAAAGCCACAACAATAAAACAGCTTCTGCAGCCCAGAATAGTGTAATATAATTGCCTTCAAACTGAATAGGGATTGCCAGTGTTATAAAAGTCAGTGTTAATCCAATAAGTAAGTAAACTGCTTTTTTGTCCAATCCGAATTTTTTGTATAAAAACAAGGCATAAGTCAAATTTAACAATGCAATTGCGGTAGTAAACAAACCTCTTAATTCAGGATGAAAATTTGATAAAATTGCCATTCCAGCTGCATAAAACAAGAAGGTGTTGCTTGCTAAAATAGTCAATTGAGTTTTAGAGAATTCTCCTTTTGTTCTTATATTGTTAATGATATTCATTAGGATAAAAATAAAATAGAAGGCAAATCCAAACAGTAAAGCGCCAAGGTAATGTGGTTTTTCACCTGTCAAGTCATCGGCGAGCCATCCTCCATAAAGTAAAACCGTAAAAATATAGGTGAGTATGTTAACAAGATTCCATTTTTTGTAATAGGCAATGGCTAAAATTCCAATGTTTAGAATAGTAATATAACTAAAGAGCACGATGTAATTTCCTTCTCCGGCACTAACCATAAAAGGAACTGAAAAGCCACCAATTAAAGAAAGTACAGCAAGCTCTATTCTATTGTAAGATAATGATATTAAAGCACTAAAAGCTGTGATGACAACCATTATGCTAAAAGCAATGGATTGATTAAACAAATGATAATCATGAAAAGCAATTCCGATTGTAAAATAGAAAATCGCAATAGCCCCGGCTACAATTACCGAACTGAAAGCAGCGTAATTTTTACGTAATTTATGTGCAATTCCCATTACTAAGACACCACATAATACGCCAATTCCAACACGCGCAGGTTCGTTGATCCAATCCTTATCAATCGCATACTTTACAAAATAACTGATTCCTAAAACCAGAATTAAAACACCAATTTTGTTGATCAGATTTTCACCAATAAATTTCTCTAAGTCCGGATTTTGTTCTTTGAAATTTTCCCAAAATGATTTTTTTGGTTCAATAGGAGTAATAGGTTTTTTAATTGCTTCCTGATTAGTAAGGCGCGGTTTCGCCTCCATAGAAAGATCTATTTGTGCAGGCTTAAATTCTGATGTTTTTTCTTTTATTGCAGGAATTGGCGCCTCTTTAATTTCTACATTTTCTTCGAATTTGATTTCTTCTTTTGGAATAACAACAGAAGCGGATATCGGTTTTTCAATAGGTTTTTCAGCTGTTTTTAAAAGATCGATTTTTTTGCTAAGCTTTTGAATATCATTTTCTAGATTATCAAAGCGACTTTTAATTGTATTAAGAATGTAAATAAGAATACCAAATAATCCTGCTAAAAGAAAAACCTCCATATAGTTGTAAATAAATGTTTCTAATTGGTAAATATAATAACATTTTAATGCGATAACAGTTTTTTAATTTTTTACTTTTTGGATTTACATTTATTAATACTGGAAACTTTTTTGGTGTAAAAGAAAAATATCTCTACAAAAAGCGGAATACATTATGTGATTTTTTTTATTTAAATCATGTTAATTGTGTGTTTTATAGATAAATAAGATTTGATTTAAATTTATTAAAGATCTTGTGAGAAAATTGCCTGCTCATGCTGTATATTTGCAGGAATTATTTTAATAATTAGACACATATAATTATTCATTTTTATTTTTAATTGTATATGTTTAGCCAAATTCTAATATAATATTTTCAATTACAAATCTTCTTATAGTTAGAGGAAGTTAAAGCCAAAATTTAATTTGAAGAGTTCATTCAACAACCAATTTTTAGGCTATTCTCGAATTATTAATACACCAAAGCTAAATTTATTTTATGAAACTGATGAACTTCATTTTACATCAAAACCGATGTTTTTTTCTTCTATTTTTTATTGGACTGTCAATCTATTCTCAGCCAAAGCAAAGGGAAGGAGATTTATTAATAAATGATTATCTGACCAAAGGATATGAGTATCAGGTAGAAGGTAAGTCAGATTTGGCAATGATAGAATATGACAGGGTTTTGAAATTGGATAATACTAATAATACAGCCTATTATAACATTGCTTTGATTTATGCAAAATCAGGGCAACAGCTTAAGGCAATAGAAATTTGTGAAAAAGCCTTGCAGTTTTGTACCGGTGATTTGGTTGACTTTTATCTTATGAAAGCCAATTGCTATTCTGACATTGGGAAATTTGAAGAGGCATTACCTTTGTATCATAAAACTTTGTTATTAGAAGTTTCGGACTCAAATAACAATACGCATTATAACCTTGGTTATACTTATTTTAAATTGCATAAATGGGAAAGTGCTATTGTTTATTTAAAAGAATATCTGGAAAAAGGAGAAAAAGAAAATGGTAATTATAATGATGCATTATTTTATGTTGGAAGCTGTTATAACCAATTAGGTAATGACAATGAAGCAATACTTTATTTTGATAAAGCGATTGCTCAGAAACCGTATTATAGTTATTTTTTTAACAAATCAGAGTCTTTGATAAAGCTTAACAGAAAAGAAGAGGCATTAAAAGTTATTGAAACAGGATTGATGAATAATCCTGATAATGCTGAATTATATTTTAAAAAAGCTCAAATCTACAATTCTTTGAAGCAGCCTGAGAAAGCCAACACAGAACTGAAGCGCGCCTATGAAATTAATCCTGCAGATACCGATATCCTTTTAGACATGGGCGTTATGTATGAACACGATAACCAGATAGGGATGGCAATAAAGATGTATAAAAAATGCATTCAGTTAAAGGATAACCTATCAGGAGCTTATGGTAATTTAGCAAATATATATAGCAATAATGAATTAAAGAAAGACAGTGCATTTTACTACTATCAAAAAGCTTTAATTACAGATAATAAAAATGCTAATAATTATTATAATTTCGGTAATCATTATAAAAAATACAAAAAATATGATCTTGCATTAGAAATGTATGCTAAGGCAATAGAAGTTAATCCTTCCCTGACACAAGCCTATATAAATAGTGCCATAATTTATGATGTACAAAAAGATTTTAAAAAGGCAATAGAATCTGTTATAATTGCAATTGATTTGGAGCCGGGAGATTACTCAAATAATGCATTTTTAGCTTCTTTATATTTTGATGCTATGGATTATAATAATACAATTTTGTATACTACTAAAGCCATACGATTGAGTACACCGGAAAGTAAGGATTATGGATTATTGTTTAAAAGAGGGGTAAGTAGACAAATTGTAGGAGAGTATCAAAATGCATTGTATGATTACTTAGATATAGTGAAAAACTATTCAGCCAATGAAAAGAAACAGCATGCAGATGTTTTTTCTAATATTGGGTATTGTTATATGGAAGATGATCAATTGGAGGCTTCTCTTAAATATTTTAAGGAAGCAGTAACCTATAAACCGGAAATTGATCAGCTTGTAGGCTTGTTTACCGTTCAGTATTTGCTTAATGATAAAGTTGGAAGTGAAAAAACGATTAGCAAGGCAAAAACGGTAGAACCCAAATTAAAAGAAGGCTACAGAGGCATTGTAAAACTTGAAAAAGAAGGATATTTTTATACAAAAAGACATAAAGAGTTACTCCAGAAAATATTGAAGTAACTTCAAAAAACCTCAAAACCTAAAAATAGCTAATACATTTGTACTTTTTATAAAAGTATAATCTGCAGGATTAGGTTTGTAGAAAATAATCAAATTGTATTGAAAATTATCTAATTAGTATAATGTATTGAAAAGTAAATATTTTGATCTAAAAAAACATCTTTTTTTATTTTTTCTATTAATAGGGTTGACATCTTGCAAAACATTTCGCGAAAACTTTGAAAACCGAAAAATTGAAAACCGACTTACAGGCGAGTGGATTTTTCAAAGTGGTGCTTTTTTGCCTGGGATTGACTTAGCCAATAAGAAAACTTTCTCAACAATGGGAGTTGACAGTTATATGGTATTAAAATTCAATAAAGACAGAACGGTTTCCGTAACTAGATTTAGAGAACCTGATGCTGCACTAAAAGATTCTACAGATTTAATTACTATTCAAGAATCAAATTGGTTTATTGAAAATCAAAATCTAAGATTAAAAGTTCTTTATACAAATTATATGTGGATAGAGAAGGATAAAAAAATGTATCCCTATAAAAAAGGGATTAATTATTTGTATAGAATTGAATTCAGACAAGATTTTACTAAAAAAGTTGATGACAGGATCTTTTTTTTTCCTATTGTTGAATTTTCGAAGGTTTGGGATCCTAAATAAGTTAAATTCCTAAATTACATTCCATGTAATTGTAATACTTTGAGTTGTAAATTCAAATAAAACAGCTTCAGGTTTTGAATTTAATACAATAGAATAAATGATTTTCCATGGTATGCCATTTTTTGTAGAAAGCGATGCTCTGCTGTTATGTCTTTTTATTCTGTCATGAATATCATTTGTTTGCCCAATATATAACTTTGATTTTTTAGTGCTGTAAAGAATACAAGTGTAATCCGTAATGCATTTACAATTAGGTTTAAAACAAAAAAGCCGAACATTTCTGTTCGGCTTTTTGTCGGGGTGGCAGGATTCGAACCTGCGGCCTCCTGCTCCCAAAGCAGGCGCGATAACCGGGCTACGCTACACCCCGTAAGCGGATGCAAATATAGTAATAAATTCTGTTTTCAAAAGAAAAAACTAAAAATAAATAAAACTTATTTTAAGATAGTTATTTAGGATTTATTTTGAGGGGAATTTTTTGTAATAAAGTTTACATTTGCATCTCTAAAAACTATAAATACTATGTCAGATACAATCGAAAAAATTAAATGCCTAATCATAGGATCTGGTCCTGCGGGTTACACTGCTGCTATTTATGCTGCCAGAGCAAATATGAATCCGGTTTTATACCAGGGAATGCAGCCTGGAGGTCAGTTGACCACTACTAATGAAGTGGAAAATTTTCCGGGTTATGTTGATGGAGTTACAGGGCCGGAAATGATGATTCAGTTGCAAGAGCAAGCCAAACGTTTTGGTTCTGATATTCGTGACGGATGGGCTACAAAAGTTGATTTTTCCGGAGATATCCATAAAGTTTGGATTAACGATAAAATAGAACTGCACTGTGAAACGGTTATTATTTCTACAGGGGCTTCAGCTAAATATTTGGGATTACCATCAGAACAGCATTACTTAAATATGGGTGGAGGGGTTTCTGCCTGTGCCGTTTGCGATGGGTTTTTCTACCGTAATCAGGAAGTTGTAATTATTGGAGCAGGGGATTCAGCTTGTGAAGAGGCACATTACTTATCAAAATTGTGTAAAAAAGTAACGATGCTGGTAAGAAGCGAAAAATTCAGAGCTTCAAAAATTATGGAAGAGCGTGTTCGTAAAACCGAGAATATTGAGATTTTACTGAATCACGATACTGTTGAAGTTTTAGGTGACGGAAATGTAGTTCACGCTATCAAAGCATTAAATAAAACTAATGGAGAAGTTATTGAAATTCCTGCAACAGGTTTCTTCGTGGCCATTGGTCATAAACCAAATACAGATATCTTTAAAGATTACATCACTCTTGACGAAACAGGTTATATTGTAAACACTCCGGGAACATCTAAAACAAATGTAGCAGGTGTTTTTGTGGCTGGAGATGCTGCCGACCATGTGTATCGTCAGGCTATTACAGCAGCTGGTACAGGTTGTATGGCAGCGCTTGATGCAGAAAGATATTTAGCAGCTAAAGAATAATTTAAAGAGTTTCTTCAGGTTTTCTGTTTTTGAAATCATAAAGCTTATCTATAAAAAATCTCCGTCTAAATTTTAGACGGAGATTTTTTGTATTTATCTTATTTCCAATTTTCTTAATTTATCCGGCATTATTTCCCCCGTTGCAATTAAGATATCATGATGATTGATAGCAATTAACCATTTGTACTTCTTTGATACAATATAAAGTTCATCAAACCAACTTTTATCAATAATGGTTTGTATTCCTTTTATTTTACCTTCATAAAACCAAAACTTATCAGTTTCATTAATTGTTTCATTAACAATATACCAAACCTTTTCTTTTTCTTCAACTAATTTGTCTAAGTAAGTTTCGGGTCTATCAATAAAATTTGAAGTTGAAAATGTATCAAGTTTAAAGTTATTCCAAAGCCAGGGAGTTTTGTTAGGAGTATAAAAACAAAATGCTTCTATAATATTATTTTCAATTTGTTTCCAGTCTTCATTTACAGATAATGGACGAAAATCCTCTTTAGAAATTTTATTTTGAATAATTACTGCAGTTATTTCTGCTCTTAAATCAGGCCAGTTTTTGCGGAGTAAATTTCTTTCTTTCCTCATCTTTAAAATGAACGACTTATGAAATAAATCTAACTACTTAAGTTTCTTAATCAATTTTGCTTCTTCACTAAAACGTGTAAGTTGAATTGTTGGCTTACCCAAAAGCGAAACTTCAGCTTTGTCACTAATTGCCAGAGATATTGAGATTTCAGCTAATACAGTCCCTGTAGCATTAGCTTCAGCAGTAAAGTTTGCTTCTTTTATAGTAAACTTTGTTCCCGTAAAAGTAGAATTGTTATCGATACGAATGCTGCCTTTTTCAGCAACTCCTTCTATAGCAGCGTTTGCTTTTTGGTATAAATCACATTTGAATTTAATTGAAGATACTAAGGATTTTATAGATGAGCTTTTGCTTAATTGCAATACAGCATCTTCAGATTTTAAATTTATTTCAGATTTTGATTTATCATCTGCAACTAAATTGAATTTCTTTGCATTCACATTCAAAAGCAACTTAGAATAATCGAAACTATTAAATGTAATATCGTCTAACTGAAGTTCCTGAATAGCATACACTATGGCTTCATTTTTAGTAATTACTTTTGTTAATGATTTTGTATAAGTAACACGAACGGATAGTTTTTTAAAAATGGAAGACTCTTTTGATGTATATAAACGAAGGGTTTTTTCTCTTAAATCCATTTGGATAATCTCGTGCAAATTATCGTCGGCTTCAATTTTTATTTCATTTTTTTCGCCTCTCTCTAAATAGACTTCAATATTATCATCTATTTCCAGAGCATCAAAATCACCAACTTCTTTTATGGATGTTGTGACAATTTTAGAACCTTTTACTTTTTCTCTTTTTTGGGCAAAAGTGAATGTAGTAACTAATAACAATAAGATAAGGGCTGTATTTTTTTTCATTAATTCTAGATTTTGATTTTGACAAATATAAAAAAATCATCCACTTTTGATGAATGATTTCTTTTATATTTAACACAAAATAGCGTTATCCTCTGCTGACACTCCCACCTGAATTTTCAGTTTTTTCGATTGTTTTAGGTGATGAGTCATAATTAATGCTTCCACCGCTTGAAGCTTCTGCTTTTAAATTTACGATTGGATGCACATGTACACTTCCGCCGCTTGATGCTTCTGCTACAACATCGTTGGCCTGCATTTGTTGAGCATTGATACTTGCACCACTTGATGCCGAAGCTTTAATTTTTAATGCTTTTCCTTCTATATTAATTGTGCTTCCGCTTCCTGAATCGCATGTAATATTATCTGATTCAATTTCAATATTTATTGTAGCTGCACTTGATGCTTCCAGGGCAATATCTTCTCCCAAAATAACTCTTTCGGTTTGTATAGTAGATGCACTCGAAGCTTCCAGTTTGTTAATAACAGGCATTTTTACAGTTACTCTTTTAGTAACATCGCCAAACGAACTGTATTTGCATTTAATAATCAATGTTCCGTTTTCTACTTTCGTAATAATGTCTTTTTGCAGATTATCATCAGCCTCAACTGTAATTTCAGTTGAATCAGACTGTATGATTACCAAATCAATTGCATTGCTCACAGATACTTTTTTAAAATCACCCTCAACGATTCTTTTTTGAGTGGTTACATTCCCGCTGCCTTCAATTGAGTTCACGTTGAAGTTACAAGAGGCAAACAATAATGCAGTGATTGCTGCAATAATGAATTTCGTAATATGAATGATTATTTTTATCATGGTTTAGTTAATTTTGATTATAACTCCGTTTTTATCAGTGGTTAGCCTTCCTTTGTTCTTTTTGGCATTTAAAACTTCTTCTCCATTAATCTTAATCGACACTTCTTTTATAGTATCATTTTCAATAGTTTCTTGTTCTTCGGCATCATTATAATCGTCTTCATCTACAGGGCAGTTCAGACATTTAATTTTGGAACCCTGTACTTTATAGCTATAGTTACCACTGAAATGTAAATTGAAAAAATCATTTTCAGAATCATCATAATCCTGTATAGAAGCATCCGGTTTAAATAATTGTCCTTCTGGTAAATATAAAAACACATCTACTTCCTGACCTCTGAATTTATTTTTAACGTCTGTAAGAAAATAATTATCCAAAATTAAATAATTTCCTTTAATGTCAATATTATAATTGATTTTTTCTGCTCTTTTTTTAGCACTTGTAAACGAGTTTCCTCTGGCGCTTTTTTCTATTTGTAAATAAGGAGCGGCCTGGTCGGTATGCAATACATGCAAACGAACATCATTTGAGTAAATTAAAGCATTATTGGCAGAATCCTGTACAAACTCAAATTCTTTATGATGATCTAAGTCTTTCGCATAGTAATCATTGTATCTAAACTTTACATACAATGTGTCATTAGGAGTAATGTTGATTGCTTTTTTCTCTGCCGTTTTATTGTCGTATGAAATTTCAGTAGCCTGTTTGATTCCGATGCTGATGGCAACTGCGACTGCGATAATCCAAATTGCTAACAGAGTATATTTGGCAATGTTTCCGATTGTTTTTGTATTTGGCGATAACAATTTGAAACCCAAAAGTGTCATAAAGAAAAACGGAATTCCAACAGCAAAGAACATTAATAAGCCAAATGACCAGATAGGATATTCAGTAAAATTTCCGGCTTCAATAAAGTTTTCCCAAGGAAAATCAAGAAAAACATTTGTACCTAAAGTGAACACTCCAATTAATAATAATATTAGAACAGTGATTCCGGACATAATCAGAATTACTCCTAAAAACTTAGCGAAGATTTTAAAAACCGTCATGACAAAGTCTCCAAATGAACTACTTATTCTCTCAGCTCCCGACTTTACCTGGTTTCCCATTTTGTCATAATCTGCATTTTTAAATTTATCAGACAATGAGTCAATTTCTTCACGAACTTTTTTTTCTATGTTAGAAATCGTTACCGGTTCTCCAGTCATCTCCAGTTTTTCTGAGGTTGTAACCGCCTCAGGAGTTACAACCCATAATACAAAATAAGCTAAGATTCCAGTTCCAAAACCTGCAAAAACAAATATTAAGAACACGATTTTAATCCATACAGCGTCTATTCCAAAATAATGTCCTAAACCTGTTGCTACACCGCCAATCATACCTTTTTCTTTGTCACGGTAT
Organism: Flavobacterium sp. LM4; assembly: GCF_002017935.1. Lineage (NCBI taxonomy): Bacteria > Pseudomonadati > Bacteroidota > Flavobacteriia > Flavobacteriales > Flavobacteriaceae > Flavobacterium > Flavobacterium sp. LM4. Next base: position 435,337 of record NZ_MUFW01000001.1, read on the forward strand.
AATTTTTTATGTTTTCTGTTATCAGAATTAAAAGACTGATTAGTACTTCCTTCGTCTTCAAGTCTGTAATCTTCAGGTTGTCCCATTACCGCAATCACCTCGTCAACATCTTTCAAGCCAACAACATGTTTTTCGCTCTTCTGTTTTTCTGTTAAAAGTTCAGAAACACGCATTTCAATATCTTTAATAATTTCATCCTGACCAGATGAGTTGTTTAATGATCTTTTTATAGCGTCAAAATAGCGTGTCAATTTTAAATATGCATCTTCATCGATGTGAAAAAACATACCGCCTAAGTTAATATTTACTGTTTTGTTCATGACTTATTGATTTTGATTGGTGATTAGTTTTACGGCGTCAGACAATTCTGTCCAGGTTCCGCTAAGTTCGTTTAAAAATGTTTGTCCTATTTCGGTTAATCCATAATATTTTCTTGGTGGCCCCGATGTCGATTCTTCCCATCTGTAATTGAGTAAACCGTCGTTTTTTAGTCTGGTTAAAAGAGGGTAAACAGTTCCCTCAACAACTAATAATTTTGCGTTTTTTAAAGTGTCTAGTATTTCAGATGTATATGCGTCTTTTTCTTTTAGTACCGATAAGATGCAAAACTCAAGAACACCTTTGCGCATCTGTGCTTTTGTGTTTTCAATGTTCATAATTTCATTTCATTTTTTTTAGATTGAACAATTCGTTTTTTGATTGATGATGATTGATGATTGATGATTGATGATTGATGATTGATGATTGATGATTGATTGTTTTTTAGGAGCTGTTTCCTGCTATCCGCTTTATCTTTTGTGGCGAACCCCGCCACAAAAGGATGCCGCTTCTATCAGGGCTAGGGCTCTTGGGAATCTATAACTTTTAATGTTTAGCAGATTACTTTATAAAAGGAATTGTTAGCGGATATTTGTATAATTCTCCGTTTGAAGCTTTTATCGAAGCATAAATCACTAAAAAGAATTCAACAAATTTTAATAATCCAAAAAGAACTACTGCTGTAATTCCAACACTTAAAAGACCAATGTTTCCCTCAAGATTAAAATTTCTGATGATAAAATCTTCATCATTAATAATCGCTTCGATTGGAAGATTCTGCAAAAATACAGTTACAAAAATCGGAATTGCAATAAGTGCTAAAATCAAAGTGTAAAGCAATAAGCTTAACTGAAAGTTCAAAGCCTGTTTTCCGTGGTGATCTGCAAATTCAGATTTATCTTTATAATTTGTCCAGATGATAAGTGGAAAAATATAATTCCCAAACGGAATGATGTACTGACTTAATGTACTCAAATGAGTAAATGCTGCTGTATTCTTTTCTGATGTTTTTTCCATGATGAGTGGTGTTGATGTTTTCATGATTAAAAGTATATAGTAATTTCTTATGCAAATATATATCTAAAAGACAGTATCTTGTTTTACATAGTACCAAATATTAACATTATTTTAACAAAAACAAAATTTATATTTGAACTCTAATTGATTGAAAATCATTCTCAAGTATTGATTTTATTGGGGCTTTTAGAAAGTACACTCAATTTATTGTGCACGCATAGTTTTTTTGTATTTTTACATAAAAAATATATCAAATGGCAGTTTCAGTTTCAAAACTCAATAAATTTGTGTTGTTCAAATTACCATCAGCTTACTTTTGCGGGGTACGTGTTAAAGCTATTAATCAGAATAGTTGCACTGTAACGGTAAAGCACAGATGGATCAATCAAAATCCTTTTAACTCGATGTATTTTGCTGTTCAGGCAATGGCAGCTGAGTTAACGACCGGAGCATTGGTCATTTCACAAATTCAGGAAAGCGGAAAGAAAATTTCGATGTTGGTTGCCAACAACAAAGGAAACTTCACAAAAAAGGCTACAGGCAGAATTACATTTGTCTGCAACGATGGGCATTTAATTACAGAAGCTATTAAAAGAACAATAGAAACAGGCGAAGGACAGACCTTCTGGATGAAATCTATAGGAACAAATGAAGAAGGTGCTCAGGTTTCTGAAATGGATTTTGAATGGAGCGTTCGTTTGAAATGATTTTATGCAAAAACTATAAATAACAAAAAAGACCTCAATTGAGGTCTTTTTTGTTGAAATACAATTCGAATTATTTTTTTGCACAACAGGATTTTTTCTCAGCAGCTGTTTTTTTGCAGCAAGATTCTTTTTTAGGTTTTTCTTTTTTAGGAGCTGATTTTGTGTCTTGTGCTTGTAATCCAATTGTGAATAAAGCGATGGCTAAAACAGTAAATAATTTTTTCATTTTTGTTTAATTTAATTGTTAATTATTTTTCTTTTTTTTGATTGAAGATTTGATGTCAAAATATTTTAAACATATGTCTATAAGTAAATATAAACTAAAAAGTTAGAATTTTTTTAATCTTTCTTCTCTATCCAATTTTATTTTGTCATTCTTTTCTTTTTGTAATTTTTCCATATTAGGAATGATTTTATCACTTTAACTTGTATAAATATCGAAATCAAAAATTTCAATTCTATTATTTATCTCTACTTCACAATATTTATTTATTTTTAAATCAAACGTAAGTAATGCTCTTATTTTATTCTCTTCGGAAGCAAAGAAATACTGGTAAAAGCTATTTTTATACTTTTTGAATTTTAAATCCTTACAAGTATTGGGTGTTGTTTTTTCTTCTGATTTATGTCCTTTTCCCTTGTATTTTTCCAAAATAATATCTCTGTACTCTTTTGATAAACTGGCACTCATGTAAAACAAATTATCATTTTTAAATTTTAAAAGGGGATTCTTTATGTATATACCATTGGTTAAAAAAATAGGAATAAAAATAACTTTAATGGAATCGTTTAATGAAGCTATTTCCATATTGTATGAACTTTTTATGTTCTCGAAATCTGGTTTGACTTCATATGCTATTGATTCATCTAGTGGATCATTATTAAGTTCACTTTGAGCAACTTTATATAATAAATAATCCTCTTTATTTTTTATTGTTGGTAATCCATAAATGTTACAGCTGAGACATATGTTCGAAAAATACCGGAATGTTGTAGAATTAATTACTAAAGATCCAATACGATTTGGACAATCTTGTGCATAATCAATATTGGATATTAGTAAAATGTATAAAAAAAATATTTTTTTCATAAATTAATAATTTTAAAAACACAAATTTAGTGACTATCTAAAGCATAATCTTATGGTAAACCGTAATTTTTTCTTTTTTACTAATAATTCAAATTAACCCCAAAACCAATTCCCATATCACTATCATAGTGCGTCGTGATTCCGAAGTTTCTGGCAACGATATATTTCAAACCAGCCATATATTCTTTATCAGTATTCCACATTAAATTCATTCGTAAACTTCTCGCAAGCGGAATGTCTTTTCGCTCAAATTGTAAACGAACATTTCCATCGGTATAAACCTCAACTTGTGCTTTTACCAGCATTGGCAACGTATATTCAAGACCAGCACTAAAAACTGAACGATTGTCTTTGGTATTACTTTGTCCAAAAAGATTTTCTTCATGCTCGTCCATTCCCATTTTTCGGTAACGCCAGTCAAAACCGATAAAAGGCATTAACCATTGATTTTTTCCGATATATCTTCCAATATGGGTTTCGGTTTCGTAGCCATGTTCGTTATTATAACCCAGCCTCCATTCCGTTCCGATGCTCCAACGCGTATTGCTAAACATCGCTTCACCATCATTTCCATTTGTAGCAAAATCATTTTCGCCCATAAAATGAAACATACGATCATCCATTTTTAGCATTTTATAAGCCATTTCAGCATGGTGAATTAGCGGATTTGGAGCTGAATTTTCGTAACTAAAAATACGTCCCATTCCTGCCATCATGTGATATAAAATATGACAGTGAAAAAACCAGTCGCCGTCTGCATTTGCCTGAAATTCGATCGTATCGGTTTCCATTGGCATAATATCAATCACATTTTTTAATGGAGAATAATCGCCATGTTCGTTTAGAATTCTAAAATCGTGTCCGTGTAAATGCATTGGGTGGCGCATCATCGAACCATTATATAATGTAATACGAATGTTTTCTCCTTTTTTAATTAGAATCTTATCTGTTTCAGAAACTACTTTATTGTCTAAACTCCAAACGTAGCGATTCATATTTCCGGATAAAGTGAAACGTAATTCCTTTACTGGCGCATCTTTTGGAAAGTTCGTTTTAAGAGGAGATTTCAGCATTCCGTAATTCAAAGTCACAATTTCTGAAGTTTCAGTACTGTCACTTTCCATTTTCATTCCGTCCATATTATGATTCGAATGGTCCATTACAGGTTTTGCATTTTCATCTTCCCCCGAAATTTCAGGATACATTACGGCATTCATGTCCATTTTATTCAAAGACATATTCATGCCCATGTCATTCATTTCGCCGTTCATTTTCATCATGTCGTTCATCATTTTCATGCCTTCAAAATATTTTAATTTCGAAAGATGATGAACGGGCTGTTTTTCACCATTTCCTAAAAACAAAGACGCAGATCCAGTTCTGTCTTCGGCTGTAGCCAAAAAAGCAAAAGATTTATGGTCTTCAGGAATCGTAACGACAACGTCATAGGTTTCAGAAACGGCAATTATCAAACGATCGACTTGTACAGGCTCAACGTCATTTCCGTCGCTGGCCACAACGGTAATTTTTCCTCCGCCATAAGTCAGCCAGAAATAACTGGAAGCGCCTCCGTTGGCAATTCTTAAGCGGACTTTTGAGCCGGGTTTAAGGTCTGAAAACTGTTGCTCGTTTTTACCATTAATGAGGAACTTTTCATAATAAACATCGCTTACATCCATCGCGTTCATTCGTTTCCATTCGTTGGTTACTTTGGTCGAAAAATGGCCTTGTTTTACAGCTTCGGCATAACTTTGAGTCGTGCCCTTTTTTATGGCAAACCAATCGTTGGCATTGTGCAGCATTCGCTGTACATTTTCCGGCTTAAGATCGGTCCATTCGCTTAAAATGACTGGAATTGTCGGCAAATCGTCAATGCCTTTTCGAATAGTCGGATCGTCTTTTTTCTTATTGATAATGAAAAGTCCGTACAAACCAATTTGCTCCTGCAGACCAGAATGACTGTGATACCAATAGGTTCCATTCTGAATAATTGGAAAAGTATATTTATGAGTCGTTCCAGGTTCAATCGGCATTTGTGTTAAATATGGTACGCCATCTTCTTTATTGGGTAAAAACAATCCGTGCCAGTGCATCGAAGTGGTTTCTTTTTTGAGTTCGTTATGCACATAAATTTCGGCAATATCGCCTTCGGTAAAAGTCAAAGTCGGCATCGGGATTTGTCCGTTAACCGAAATCGCACGTTTTTCTTTCCCCGAAAAATTGACAATCGTATCAAGAACGTGCAAATCGTATCGCACCACTTTTTGGGCTTTTAGCTGAAAAGAAATTAGTGAAAGTATAAAGAGGTATTTGATTTTCATATTAGATTATAATTTTAAATTTCTCAATCGTAAAGCATTTACGATTACCGAAACAGAACTTAAACTCATAGCAACCGCTGCCAACATCGGCGAAAGCAAAATCCCAAAAATTGGATATAAAATCCCTGCTGCAATTGGCACTCCTAAAGTATTATAAATAAAAGCAAAAAATAAATTTTGTTTGATATTTGACATTACAGCATGGCTGAGGTTTTTGGCTTTGACAATTCCGTTTAAATCTCCTTTTACCAAGGTAATTTTGGCACTTTCAATCGCAACATCAGTTCCTGTCCCCATCGCAATTCCGATATTAGATTGTGCTAAAGCAGGCGCATCGTTGATTCCGTCTCCGGCCATTGCAACAATCTTTCCTTCAGCCTGAAGACGTTCGATTTCTTTCAATTTATCTTCGGGAAGACAATCCGCTTTAAAAGAACTCAAATGCAAATGATCGGCAACCGTTTTTGCTGTGTTGTAGTTATCTCCAGTCAGCATAATTACTTCAACGCCTTGATCTATTAATTCTTTGATGGCTTTTGCACTGTTTTCTTTAATCGCATCGGTAATGGCAACATATCCTAAAACTTCTTTTTCAATAGAAATGTACGAAATTGTTTTTCCAAGATTTTGTTCGGCAGTTACTTTGTTTTCTAAATCTGAGTTGATCGAAACTCCAATTTCATCCATTAGTTTTTTGTTTCCTAAAGCTACTTTTTTGCCTTCTATAGTTCCTAAAACTCCTTTTCCGGCAATAGTTTCAAAACCCTGAACTTCTTTTAATGTAGTATTTTTTGCTTTTGCGAAATTGACTACGGCCTGCGCCAAAGGATGTTCACTGTGTTGATTTAAAGAAGAGATGTTTTCAAGGAGATAATCTTTGTCATTATTAATGGCATAAATTTTTTCTACAGATGGTTTTCCTTCCGTAATGGTTCCTGTTTTATCAGTAATTAAAACATCAATTTTATTCATGTTTTCTAAAGCCTCGGCATTTTTGATTAAAATTCCGTGCTGAGCACCTTTTCCTACACCAACCATAACCGACATTGGAGTTGCCAATCCAAGCGCGCAAGGACAGGCAATAATTAAAACCGCAATAGCATTGATCAATCCGTAAACATAAGCGGGTTCCGGGCCAAATTTTGCCCAAATAAAGAATGTCAAAATCGAAATAAAAACAACTGTCGGAACAAAATATTTAGAAACACGATCGGCTAATTTCTGAATTGGCGCGCGAGATCTGCTGGCGTCATTTACCATTTGGATAATCTGCGAAAGCATGGTTTCTGAACCCACTTTCTCAGCAATCATCACAAATGATTTGGTGCCGTTTATCGTTCCTGATATTACAACATCTCCAACTTTTTTATCTACCGGAATTGGTTCTCCGGTAATCATCGATTCGTCTATGCTGCTTTCGCCAGAAGTTATTTTTCCGTCAACCGGAATTTTTTCTCCTGGTTTTACTCGTAATAAATTTCCTTTTTGAATGTTGTGAATTGAGATTGATTTGTCGTTTCCGTTTTCTACTAAAGTTGCTTCGGTTGGTGCTAATTTCAATAATTCTTTTATTGCGCCGTTTGTTTGTCCGTGTGCTTTTGCTTCCAATAATTGCCCTAATAAAACTAAAGTGATAATTACGGTCGCAGCTTCAAAATACAAATGAATCGTTCCGTGATGCGATTTGAATTCCGATGGAAAAATATCCGGAAAAAACATTCCGACAATACTAAAGAGAAAAGCAACACTGGTTCCAATTCCAATTAAAGTAAACATATTCAGATTCCAAGTCACAATAGATTTGTAAGCGCGAACGAAAAACATCCAACCCGCATAAAATAAAACGGGAAGAGAAAATAGAAACTGAACCCAATTCCATTTTTCAATAGATATTATATTGTAAAGTGGATTATTTGGAATCATTTCTGACATTGAAATGATGAAAATAGGAAGCGTAAACAAAATCGCGATTTTCATTTTCTTCAATAAATCAGTATAGGTTTTGTTTTCTTGACTTTCTGAAGCTTGCATTGGAACTAAATCCATTCCACAAATTGGACAATCTCCGGGTTTATTATAGGTTTTATCGCCTTCGCAATGCATTGGGCAGTAATAAATGCCATTTGCACTGTGCTGATGTACTTTTTTAGTATGCTCGTGATTGTCTTTTTTATGGACAGAACAGCAGGATTTAGCAGCTTCGTCATGATTTTTAGGAGAATCCATTTCAATAGTATAATTTCCAGCAGCTGCTAAAACTTCCTGAAATTTCTCTGTCGGAACATGTTTTTCCATTGTTATCCTAGCCGTTGGCGGATTCAAAGTTACTTCTGCCTGAACGCCTTCGATTTCATTCAAAGTTTTTTCTACTTTGGTTCGGCATCCGTTGCAAGACATTCCTGAAATTATATATTGATGAGTCATTGTATTGGTTTTAAGTATTACAATGCAAATTTCTGAACTATTGACGAGTTAGGTTTGTAGAATTTTGTGAATGATTTGTAAGATTTACGAAGATTTACGAAGATTTTTGTTTCACGCAGATTCTGCAGATTGAGCAGATTTAATTTTGATAATTTTAAATATCTGCTCAATCTGTTTAAATCTGCGAGAGAATAATTTTTTCGACTTTGCGAGAGATTATATATTCTCGATCTGAATACGCTTTTTATCTTTTGATTGTTTGAATGAAGTAGGCGTAAAACCCGTAATTTTCTTGAACTGATTGCTCAAATGTGCCACATTGCTATAGTTTAGAATGTCTGCAATTTCACTTAACGAAAGCTCATTATAAATCAATAACTCTTTTACTTTTTCAATTTTCTGACTGATGAAATATTTCTCAATCGTGGTGTTTTCAATTTCCGAAAATAGATTACTCAGCGAATTATAATCCTGATTTAAGTTTTCAGCTAAATAATCAGACAAGTTAATTTTGAGATAGTTGTTTTTATGATGAACTAAATCGACGATTAAGTTTTTTATTCTTTCGACAGTTTTTGTTTTTTTATCATCAATTAAATCAAAACCTAAAGTTTGAAGATTTACTAATAAAATTTCTTTTTGCTTATCGTCTAGTTCTTCTTTTAATTCAACTTCACCAAGTTCTACAGAAATAGTATGAAGTCCAAGTTTTTCAAACTCAGACTCCACAACCATTTTACATCGCGCGCACACCATATTTTTGATGTAGAGCTTCATATTTATTTGATTGTTTCTACCACGTTTCCGCAAGTCAGCATCGAAGAACCGTAGTATGGATTCTTAACTGCTTTTTCTTTGCTTAACCAATCAGCGTCTGCCATTGGGCAATATTGTTTGTAGATTGGCTGATCCGGATTTGAAACTTTTATTAAATCATAAGTGCTTTTTGATAATGATTTAAAAGTATCGCGTTGTTTTTTAAGATCTGTTGTAGCTAAAATACTTTTTGCATCAGCAGTTAGTTTTTTAACCACTTTCATCCAAACTGTATGTTCATCGCTTTTCAGTTTATCCATTTTTACAGATGAAATTGCAGTAACCAAATCTTTGGCTTTTGCCGAAGTCAATTTGCTGTCACTTTTTATAAGTGCATCTTTTACATTAAAATAAGCATCATAAACCGGTTGAAGCTGACTTGCATCAACGATTTCTATTGTTTCTGATTCTGATTTTGCGGTATTTGCCTGAATATTGTTTGCACTAAATAATAGAGTTAGTGCTGTTGCTAAAGCTATGATTGATTTTTTCATTGTGTATAGTATTTGAGTAAAGGATTTTATTTCCTTTAAAATTAATTAAAAAAGTTGATTTCAAAAATACCCAATATGGGCTGTCACAAATACAATAATTATATTTTCGGCTTCAGCCAGATTGAAGTAAATCCAGAAGAAATATTGGATTGACTATAAGAAGAAATAGTATTTTTTAAAGAAAAATTGAAAACATCGTTTTGAAAATTAATTTCATTTGAAGTCAAAATAACGAATTGTAACGCTGAGGTACTGCAGCCTGAATGTTGACATTTTCCATCACAATTGTGTTTTTGCTCTTTTGAAGATTTCTTCTCACAGCATTTTTTAGAACAGCTGTTTTCTTCTTTAGCATCAATTTCTTTTTTATGCTCCATATTGCATGCATAAGTATAACTCGGATTCAAAAAGAAACTAAGTGTTATAAAAAGCATTATTATATGGATTTTCTTTTTCAAAGAAATTATTTTTATGAGTACAAATTTAGTTAAAAATGTTTGAGAAAATCACTTTTTAAGATTTCAATAACTACAGTTTCTTAAAATCGGTTGGTTTCATGTTTTTACGCTTTTTGAAATAATTGGTCAAATGACTTTCATCAGTAAAACCAAATTCGTATGCAATTTGCTTAATCGGCAATTGATTGTTGTGAAATCTTTTTTCGATTAAAGTCGTTTTCAGATTATGGATATATTCACGATAACTAATACTGAATGTCCTTTTGAAGTAAGCGCTAAAATACGTTTGCGCAATGTTAAAATGATCTGCAATCACTTTCACCTGAACTAACTTGGGCTTATAAATATTTTGATGAATATAATTGGCAATTTGTTCGTTATCCAAATGCGTCGATTGCATTTGTAGATTCATGCAACGAATGGTTTCTTTAATCAAACCAAAAATCGACAGAATCTGATAGAAAACAATTGGCGAAGAAGTGACATCAATATAATGATTGTAGGTTACGATGTTTTCGACTGTGTTTTTTAAAATCGTTTTACAAGGTTCATCAAACTTCAAAACCGTTTCTTTTAGGATTTTGTCTCGCATGAAACTTTCTGGAGTATTGACTAGGAATTCATCACAAGTCAGATTCTGTTTTGAGTTGAAATAATTATCAGTGAATTTGATAAAAATGAAGCGTGTACTTTTTTTAATATCGAAATAATGTTGGTCATCTGGAGAAATAACAAAAAGATCTCCTGCTTTATAGGGTAACAGATTGTTATTTAAGTGATGAATACCGCTCCCTTTTTTGATATAGATGATTTCGTAATACGTATGTGTATGTGGAGGAAGGTGAAACTTCTCTTCTTCAAATTCATCAAGGACAAGTGTTTTAAACTGATTTAATTTTGGCATAACTTAAATGTACAACTTTATATCGCAAATTTACAATTTATATTGTATGCTTATGACGTAAATTTGCGGTATAGAAAACCTATTCTTTTCTTATCAAAAAAATGAAAAAAAGTCTTATTGCACTCTCATTAGGAGGTTTGACAATTGGCATAACCGAATTTGTAATGATGGGTTTACTGCCCGATATTGCTTTAGATATGAATGTTTCGATTCCGGTAGCCGGATATTTAATTTCAGCTTATGCTTTGGGCGTTGTTATTGGAGCGCCATTATTGGTTATCCTGGGAAGAAATTTTCCTCCAAAAAAAATGCTTTTAATTTTAGCTTTGATGTTAACTCTTTTTAATGCGCTTTCGATCATAGCACCCAATTATAACATTTTATTTGCTTCCAGATTTCTTTCCGGATTGCCACACGGAGCATTTTTTGGGGTAGGAGCGGTAGTCGCAAGCCGTTTGGCCGATAGAGGTAAAGAAGCTCAGGCAATCTCAATAATGTTTTCAGGTCTGACATTAGCAAATTTAATAGGGGTGCCAATCGGTACTTATATTGGACATCATTTTATATGGCGTTATACTTTTATATTAATTGCCATTGTAGGACTGCTGACTTTTTTGTTTATTTTTCTATGGATGCCGAAGTTAGAAAAAAGCAGTGATGTAAATATGAAAACGCAATTGTTGTTTTTCAAAAAAACAGAAGCGTGGCTAATCATTGGAATCACGGCAATTGGTTTTGGAGGATTGTTTGCATGGATTAGTTACATTGCGCCTTTGTTAATCAATATCTCGGGATTTTTACCAGAAAATGTTTCTTATATATTGATATTAGCAGGATTCGGTATGGTTGTAGGTAATTTTGTCGGAGGTAAACTGGCTGATAAATTTTTACCAGCCCCAACAGTTTTCGCCTTATTGTTTATAATGGTTCTCGATTTAATTATGGTTTACTTTTTCTCCTTTAACCAATATGTATCGTTATTTTTTACATTTTTAACAGGAGCCATTTCTTTTTCAGTTATAGCACCCATTCAGATGTTAATGATTAAGACAGCTAAAGATGCAGAGATGATTGCATCTGCAGCACTTCAGGCGAGTTTTAACATTGGGAACGCTTTAGGAGCTTTTTTAGGCGGTTTGCCTTTGGCAGCCGGTTATAGTTATGCATCGCCAAACCTTATAGGTGTTGGTATGGCAATTATAGGGATGATTATAACTTTTGGTTTAATACAAAAACAAAAAACCGTTTTGAAATTACAAACGGAATAATAAATAATCACAATTAGATTTTACTACCCTTAAATTTTATTTAAGGGTTTTTTTATAGCCAAATGTTAAATGATGTGAAATATTTTTTTCTGATTAGAAGAATTAATCTTTATAGAATTCATTTGTGATGTATAATTTTGTTATTTTATCTTTTTAATGTTAATGAATTCTTAAGAAAAGGTTTTTACTCATTTTTGATTCCAATTGACTGTAGGGATTTTTAGAGAAAAATTATGAGAAAATTTCCTGAAAAATGTATTTTTTATTGGGATCGTTAAAATATTCACAGATGATGTAATCGATTGAATTTTGTGCAATAATTTTATCTCATTAAAAGTATAAAAGAATATTTCTTAGTTTTAAAGCAGATAAATTGAATATATGGCATTTTAAAACTGATTATTTTTTTATATGTAATTTTTTTTATGATTATTTTGTGAAATTTAATTTTTTATATAGAATTTTTTTTTATGTTTGTGTAATCGATTACACATTGCTTTTCAATATTTTAAAATATCTATTTTTTGTTTGTTTTCAGGGGTTGCGGAAATAAATTGAAAATTAGTTTTTAACTAAAAATTATATTTTTAAAATATTTTAGAAGTAAAGTGTGATTTAAAAAACCATAAATAAACTTTATAAACATTAATAATTTAACTAAACACTACACTATGAATTTGAAAGATTTATTTAATAAAGGAATAAAGTGCTGTTTTGCATTTGTTTTCTTATTATGCTTGCTTGCCAGTAATAAGGCAAACGCACAAGAGGTAACAGTTGAAGGTGTTGTAAAAGATGCTTCAGGTTTAACCTTGCCAGGGGTTAACGTTTTGGAAAAAGGTACAAAAAATGGGGTTTCAACTGATTTTGATGGAAAATACAAATTGAAACTTTCAAGTTCAAAAGCAATTGTAGAATTTTCTTTTATAGGTTTTACAACTCAGTCAGTTGCTGCGTCTGGCAAAAAAACAATTAACATTGTTTTGGCAGAAGAAGCAAATTCATTGAATGAAGTTGTGGTAGTAGGTTATAGCTCAGTTAAGAAAACTGATTTAACAGGTGCGGTTGCTTCTATTTCAGGTAATGATTTGAAAAAAGTTCCGGTTGCAAACGTTGCTGAAGCCTTAACAGGTCGAATTGCGGGGGTACAAGTTACTTCGACAGAAGGTTCTCCTGATGCAGAAATTCAAATTAGAGTACGTGGAGGTAGTTCACTTACTCAAAGCACGTCTCCATTAATTATTGTAGATGGATTTCCTGTAGCTAGTATGAGTGATGTTGCTGCATCTAATATTGAGTCTATGACAATTTTGAAAGATGCTTCTGCAACAGCAATTTATGGTTCTAGAGGGGCTAACGGTGTAATTATTATTACCACCAAAAGTGGTAAGGACGGTAAAATCGCAGTGAATTTCAACATGTTTTATGGATTGAAAACGATGGCAAATCAAATTGATGTTTTGTCTCCTGAAGATTATGTGAAATTACAATATGAATATGCTTTGCTAAATCAATCAGATGATACAAATTTGACTAACCCAAGTTCATATACCAAATATTTTGGAAACTGGCAAGATGCCGATATGTACAAAGGTCTTAAAGGTAATGATTGGCAAAAACAAATCTTCGGACGTAAAGGTGAAGTACAAAGCCGCGATTTAGGAATTAGAGGCGGGACTGAAATGTTAAACTACAACTTTAACTATACGCACTTTGATGAAAAGGCAATTATGATTGGTTCTGATTATAAAAGAGACAACTTATCTTTGGCGTTAAAAAGTAAAGTAAATGATAAAGTAGAACTTGCATTTACGGCACGTTACTCAGATACTGAAATTAATGGTGGAGGTGTAAACGAGCAAACAGAAAAATCTTCTACTGATTCTCGTATGCGTTCGATTGTTGGTTATGCGCCAATTCCGGTTTCAGGCTTAACATCTGTTGATGATGGAATTGGAGATGGTTCGGATGTATTGGTTAATCCAATAACATCTGTTTATGATAACGATCGTCAACAGTTTCGTAAGAACTTCAATATGTTAGGTAGTATTTCTTGGAAAATTGTAGATAATTTAAAATTAAAAGTAGATTTAGGATTGGATAACTACAATTATTTAGATTATCGTTTTTACGGAAGAACTACATATTATGTTAAAAATACTCCTGCTGCTACCTTACAAGGCTTGCCTGCTTTAATTATGGGGGATGAAAAACAAGAAGGTTTTAGAAATGCAAATGTATTGTCGTACGATTTTAAAAAGGTATTGGGTGATAGTCATCATTTAACGGCTTTATTAGGGCAAGAAACGATTACATCTTCAAAAAATACAGTTACAACTACATTGCATGGTTTTCCATCATTTTTTGATTTTGATTTATCAAGAAGGTTGACAACAAAAGCTACTCCTCAATCTGTAGATAATTTTTATAACCCGGATGATAAATTGTTCTCGTTTTTTGGTAATGCTGTTTACGACTACAAAGACCGTTATTTTTTAACAGCTACATTCCGTGCTGATGGATCTAGTAAATTTTTAGGAAATAACCGTTGGGGTTATTTCCCGGCAGCAGCAGCAGCTTGGAAAATCTCTGAGGAAAGTTTCCTGAAAGATGTTTCATGGATAGATCTTCTTAAAGTAAGAGCAAGTTACGGAGAGGCAGGTAATAACAATATTCCGGTTGGGCAAATGGTACAAACTTACCAGTCTTCAAATACAACTTGGATTAATGGTGTTCAAAACGTAACAGCGGCTTCAACAGTAATGGCAAATCCTGAATTAAAATGGGAAACTACCGTTACACAAAACGTTGGTTTGGATTTTGGATTTTTCAAAAACCGCCTGAATGGTAATGTAGATGTATACAAGAATGTAACAACCGACTTGTTGATGAATTTCTTAACACCAGGTACAGGATATGTGTCTCAATATCGCAATATAGGTGAGATTCAAAATACAGGGATTGAAGCTACTTTAAATATTGTAGCTATAGAAAAAGCGAAATACGGATTGAATTTTTCATTTAATGTTGGAGTAAATAAAAATCGTATTAACTCTCTAGGTCCATTAAGTGAATTCGGGTTCACACAAAATTCAGCATGGACATCTACTATAACTGGTGACTATCAAATGACTGTTGGGTCTTCTATAGGAAATATGTATGGTTATAAAAATGATGGCAGATACGAAGTTTCAGACTTTGATTTTGTTGCAGGTAAATATGTGTTGAAAAGTGGTGTGACTGATTCTAAAGGACTTGTTGGGTCAGAGACTACTGTTCAGCCAGGAGATATGAAATTGAAAGATGTAACAGGTGATGGAAAAGTAGATGCAAGTGATTTATCTGTTATTGGAAATTCTAATCCTAAAAGTACAGGAGGTTTTGTAATAAACGGGAATGCTTATGGATTTGATTTAATGGCAGCATTTAACTGGAGTATCGGTAATGAAGTCTACAATGCTGATAAAATTGAATTTTCAACATCGCTTCCTGGTACAGCTGGTGAATACAAAAATTTAAGTACTGTTATGGCAGACGGAAAAAGATGGACCAATTTAGATCCGTCTACAGGACAATTAGTAACTGATCCAACCGCATTAGCAGCATTAAACGAGAACACGTCGATGTGGTCTCCATTTATGAGCAAAGCAATATTTACAGATTGGGCTGTTGAAGACGCATCATTTTTAAGATTAAATACTTTAACATTAGGGTATACTACTCCTGAAACGGTAACTTCTAAAATTGGACTTTCTAAATTGAGATTTTATTTAACAGCAAGTAATGTTTTTGTTTGGACAAACTATTCAGGTTCTGATCCTGAGGTTTCAACAAAAAGAAAAAACCCAATGACACCTGGAGTTGATTCAAGTCCTTATCCAAGAAGCAGACAAATGATTTTTGGAATGAATCTTAATTTCTAATTTTAAATTACTACAAAATGAAACATAAAATAATAATAGCAGGATTGATTATTTCTGGTTTATTCAGTTCTTGTCAACAATTTGAAGAGGATTATTTAGATGCTCCTGCACAATCGACCATTGATGAGTCTGTGCTTTTTTCTACTGCAGGACTTGCTGAAGCAGCTATAGATGGGATAAAAGTGCCTTTTGCTGAAACTAATTCTTATAGAGGTCGTTTTTTACCATATTATGGTTTAAATACTGATATCGAATGGTATACTGCATCTACTTCTGGAGATGTTAAAGCAGATTTATGTGTCTACGATGCGAAACCTGAAAATACTGAAATGAATACCGCAAACAACGCTTATGCTATGATGTTCTCAGGAATTGAGCGTGCTAACATTTGTATTCGTGGTTTACGTAGATATGGTAATCCATTACCTGATACGCAAATGGGGCAATTATTAGGAGAGGCTTTGACTCTAAGAGCAATTTATTATGCTGATTTATTGAAAGCCTGGGGAGATGTCCCTGCTCGTTTTGAACCAATTACTAGTGAAACACTGTATTTACCTAAAACAAGTAGAGATGTAATTTATAAACAATTAATTGCAGATTTAGGAGAAGCTGCTACTTTGGTTGCTTGGCCAAATGCAACTACATACACTAATACAGTAGAACACGTAAACAAAGCTTTCGTAAAAGGGTTTCGTGCTCGTTTAGCGATGGTAGCTAGTGGGTACCAACAATATCCTGATGGTATCAGAAGAAGTACAGATCCGGAATTATCTGTTGCAAATATGTATGCTTTAGCTTTAAAAGAGTCACGTGAAGTGATTGAAAGTGGTTCAGCAAAATTGGAAACTACTTTTGAAGGTTTTTGGAAAAAATACAATCAGGAAGTAGTTACATCTGGAGGAGAATCTCTTTGGGAACTTCCTTTTTCTGATGGACGCGGGCGTATGTTATTTACGTTTGCTGTAAAACATACTACAAATGATCAATGGCATGCAAATGGTGCTGGACGTGGAGGAGTAGCAGGTCCATTACCTTATGTTTTTTATGATTATGATTTGGCCGATACCCGTAGAGATGTAACTTGTGTACCTTACAAATGGGGAACTGCTGTTAATAACGTTGCAAAGCAAGAGTTAAATGCATTAGATACCTGGTACTTCGGTAAGTATCGTTATGAGTGGATGAAACGTTTTGTTACTTCTACAAATGATGATGGTGTAAATAAAATATACATGCGCTATGCAGAAGTTCTTTTAATTGCTGCCGAAGCTGCAAACGAATTAGAAGGACCAACTGCTGCTGCTCCATATTTAAAAGAAGTTAGAAGAAGAGCTTTTGCTTCGACAAATCATGCTACAAAAGTAGATGCTTACGTAAATGCTTTGACAGACAAACAATCGATGTTTAATGCTCTTATTGAAGAAAACAAGTATGAGTTCACTGGAGAAATGGAGCGTAAACAAGCTTTAATTCGTTGGAATTTGCTAAAAACTAAAATGGATGAAGCAAAAGTAAAAATGACAGATTTGAAAGCTCGTACAGGTGCTTATGCAGATGTGCCATCTACCTTATACTATAAATATGCCGCAGACAATGTTTCGTTAATAATATATGGTTTGAATCGTGGTGAAAATGTTAACCCTGGTGTTGATTATACTGCAGCTATCTGGACTAAATTAGACGACGCTAAAATTGCTTCTGTTTATAAAGCTGGAGTTAATCCAGATAATAGACAATTTTGGCCAATCTGGAAAGTATTTATTGAGACGAGTAACAATCAGTTAGTAAACGATTACGGATATTAATAGCTCATTAGAAAATAAAAATCATAAACAGATATAATTATGAAAGTAAAAAATATAATTAAAGGACTAATTGCTTCTTTTTTGCTTGTAGTACTAGCAGCCAGTTGTGATAGTTTAAATGATGCTTTAATTGACGAACTTGGAAATACAAGAGTGTTTTCACCTGTAGACGTTACAGCAAAAGTTAGAAATCAAACATCAGTTGAGTTGAATTGGACTGCAAATGCACAAGCGGATCATTATGTTGTAGAATTTAGTGCAGATGATCCAAACTTTACGACTATCTTCAAAACTGTAGAAGTTACAGCTGAGGATTTGCCGGTAACTGTGGCTTTAGAAGGTGAAACACTTTATTCTATAAGAGTGAAAGCTGTAACAACGGGGTTGGAAGATTCTAAATGGACTGTGACAACTGCTACTACATTATCAGAAGAATCATTTTTACCATTTCAGGATGGTGACATTCAGGCAAAAAAGGTTACTTTAAGATGGACTCCGGGCATTAATGTAACTAACATAGTTTTAACTCCTGGTGACATAACACATGTAATTACAGCTCAGGAAAAAGCTGCTGGTATCGCAACTATTGAAGGATTAACTGCAGAAGTAAATTATCAGGCAACTTTATACAACGGTGCCAAGAAAAGAGGAGCTAAAACTTTCCAAACGGCTTATGATTTAGCTGCAGGAGCAATTTTGCTTACTACTTCGGATGATATTAAAGCTATTATTGAAGCTGGCGGTTATACTGAATATGTATTTGAACCCGGAGATTATACCTCTCAGGGGGTAAATATTACTCTTCCGGCTGGGGCTGCTACTTTACGTGGTTTAAGAAGTTATGACAAACCAAAATTAAATGTTGCTTTTATACTTCCGTCAGGGTCTTCTAATGTGAGTTTGATTGATCTGGATTTATCTGGTAATACTAATACAGCTGCTCTTAAGCCTCAACTTGTTGATTATACAGGTTCTTCAACTTATGGTAACTTGTTGATTAATGGTTGTGCAATTCATGGTTATGATAAAACATTAGTAGGAGCGGCTACAGCTGTAAACGCTAAGATTGAATCAATAACAGTTGAAAATTCTATTGTAACAAATGTTGGTATTGTAGGTGCAACAGGAGATTTTATTGATTTTAGAGCATCTTATGTTGGATTAATTGCTTTAAAAACTAGTACTTTTAATAATTGTGCGACCGCAAGAGCTTTTATTCGTGAAGATGCTGGTACAGGATCTGGTACTGGTACAGGTCTTACATCAAATATTTTAATTGATAGTTGTACTTTGTATGGTGTTACCAATACAATTGCTGCAAGTGGTTATAATATTATTTATGTTCGTTTTGCTTCAAATGCCACTACAATACGTAATTGTATTTTTGCTGAAACTGTTGCCAGATTTACTAATAACTCTGCAACTGTTGCACCGACATATTTAAATAATAACTATTATAATGCAGCTACGCTTAATTCTGCAAATGCAGCAGGTACGGCTTTAAATCCGGGTTTTACTAATGCGTCTGCTGGTGACTTTACAATTAGTAATCAAACCTTAAAAGACAATAAAGTAGGAGATCCACGTTGGATTAAATAAAAAACTTATTTGTTAATTATAAAAGGCATGCTGAATTTAAACATTTGCGCATGCCTTTTTTAGTAGAAGATATCTTGTTAAGAAAACTTAATTTGGATGAAATGAGAATAAAGATAATTCGTTGGATTAGTTAGGTTATTAATGGCATCCAACGAATTCTAAAAATAAAGATTAAAAATTAAAATTTTACTAACCAATTAATACCACTTATGAAAACAAAATTACGATTACTCTTTTTTACGATATTGCTTTCAGTATCGTATATCCATGCTCAAAAAACAGATGTTTGGGATTTTGGAGGCGCAACATTGGATGTTAATTTGTATAATAATAAATTGACTGCCACTGATATTAACACTTGGTATACCTATAGTGCAACAATTGTGCAAGGGACAGCAAGTTCTGCTAACGTTCTAAGTGGCTCAACAGCTTTGACACTAACTTCTGGAGCACTAACACTTAAAACAGGCAATAATGACAGATTGTATACAACGAATACAGCTATTACAAGATATGCAACAGGTAATTTAGGGACAACAGACGCTAATTATACTGCAAGATATTATTGTAATGGTAGTGCGAGTGCTACAACACGTTTTTTTACTCTAACATTAAATGAAGATGATGAAGTAACGGTTGTTGCAAGTATAGAATCAGCTGCTTCAAGTAATAACTTAACAGTTGTTAATACTACAACAAATACCCAAACAGAGTTGATTCCATTAGTAACGTCAGGTACTAGTGTTACACTTGCAAAATTTCAGGCAAAACAAGCTGGAAACTTTACAATAACTTGTTTGGGAGGTAAAGGGAATTATTACCGAATTTATAGAAAACCAGCTTCTTATGCTGCAATAACAGGAAATCTAGATGTTTCACAAGCAGCAGACATTCCTAATGGATATTCTGTAGTATTTACAAATACGGCAGGAAAATCATGGACGGCTCCTGTTACTAATGGTACTTATAATGTGAGCCTTCCTAAAGGTTTTACTTACAAAATGACTTTGCTTAATGCCAATGGTTATATTATTAGTAATGGCGAATACTTAGCTGTTTCAGATGCAACTACGACTTATGATATTGCGATTTTAAAAGTAGATTTATATACAGTAAGTGGTTCAATCACAGGATTGGGAACAGATATTTCAAAATTAAGTTTAACATATACTCCAGATGCTTCTGCTAATAAAGTGTATATTCCTAAACCTGTAATTAATACCGCTAATGCGACTTATAGCGTAGATTTGGAAGCAAATACACAATATGTTGTTTCAGGTCAGGGAGTTAATGATTATGAAATTTTATCAAACGTTGTAAATATTACAGGTGCTACTTCAGCAAATGTTGCATTTACAGCAAAACCTGTTTATGGTGTAACTATAAATGCCACGGGTTTAGATGTTACGCAATTAAGTAATCTAAAATTAACTTTTACCAACTTAAACGAAAGTGGATATGTTTATAATTTTAACTCAACAACCGGTATTTCTTTGCGTAATGGTACATATGCAGTTAGCTATACTGGCTTAGATGCTTATTCAGTTGAGCTTGGTTTGGTTTCTAATTTAACAGTGAATGGTTCAGCAGTTACAAAAGTTTTAGCATTCAAACCGGTTTCTGTTTGGTCTTTTGATGATAAAACAATAACAACTTCTACTACTGCATACAAAGGGATGGTGTTTGGAGGAACTGCTGCGACTATTTCTAACAGTGTTTCTTCAGGTCATTTATTAGCAAAAACCGGTGGTACTATTCAGGTTCCGGTAAATGTTGGAGATAAAATTACAGTTTCATATTATTACACGGCTAATTTCTCTATTGATGGAGGTACAGCAATTACAACTGCAACTAACAGTACAGCAAATGTAGAAAAAGTAGAATATACATACCCGGGAAGTACATCTGGATATGTAACCATTACTATGGGCGGTTCAGCATTAACAACTTATATTACTGAAATTAAAATTGGTGGCAGTATACCTTATGTTTCTACAATTACTGTAGGAACTGACAAAACATACAAAACCATAAATGCAGCATTAGATGCTATTGCGAAAATGCCGCGTACCGCTTCAGATCGTGTTACAGTTATGATTGATCCGGGAAACTATGAAGAAATGTTAGTAATAAATCAGGCGAATGTAACATTAAAAAATGCGGCATCTAATCCAACGATAGAATTATTAAATAAAGGGGTTGATATTGGAAGTTCTTCGGTTAGGGTTACTTCATATTATGGTCATGGATATAGCTATTACAGTATGTCATCAGATCAAAAATGGCATGAAGATGTTTTAAAAGTAAACAAAGAAAATGGTTATTTATCTTATGCTAATGCAGGTTCCGGAACTACTAATGGATCTTATTGGAATGCGACTATAGTGATAAATGCTAACGGTTTTGAAGCAAATGATATTATTTTTGAGAACTCTTTTAATCAGTACATTTCTAAAAAAGAATCCGAAGATGTGGTTGAAATGTGGGCAGTAGGAAATAAAGGACTTCGCCCAACAGATATTGGAAATACTGCTGTTCAGAACAGAAGCTTTGTAGAAAGAGCAGCTGCTATCTCAATTCTTAACAATGTTGATAAAGTAATATTGAATAAATGTAGAGTGATAGGTCGTCAGGATTCATTTTATGGAGGAACCGGTGCCAGAGTAGTAGTATATAAAGGCGCTATGATGGGGGCTGTAGATTATATTTTTGGTGGAATGAATGCTGTTTTTTATAAAACTGATTTGTCAATGAATACAAGTGATGTAAGTAGCGATCAGGCTTATATTACAGCTCCTCAACAAAGTACCGGAAGAGGCTATTTAATGTACGAATGTAAAGTTACAACAGCCACCCCTGGAATAGAAACAGCTTCAGCTTATCGTGCAAAACCAGGTTATTTTGGTCGTCCTTGGGCTGCTAATACAAGTGAAGTTGTTTTTTATAATACTACGATTGAAACATCTAATTATCCAAGTAGTGAAAATCTTTCTTTAATTGTACCTGCAGGCTGGAATAATTCATTGAGCGGAGAATCTGTAAAAATGTATGAATACGGAACTATAGAAAACTCAGGGGTAAACAATAGTACAAGTCGTGCTGCATGGTCTACTAAATTAGCAGCACCTATATTAAATGATGGTACAGCTATTACAACTTTTAATTTTACAAAAGGAAGCGATAATTGGGATCCTTTACCACAATTAATTGCTAATGAAAGTTTAGGGGTTAAAGATAATACGCCAACTTCTGCTGTTAAGGTTGTTGGATATAAAAACAGAATTGCAATTTCAAATGTAAAATCAGAAACGGCTGTGGCTGTTTACAGTATTACAGGAGCTAAGGTAAAAACATTCAAAACAACTCAGGATGTTGATTTTGAATTCCAAAATGGTATTTGGATTGTGGTTGTTAAAGCTGAAGATGGTCAAAAATCTGTGAAAGTTATTACACATTAATTTCAAGTTTCAATTTATTTAAAGCATGCCTATTATTTTAGGCATGCTTTTTTTGTTTTAGGTTTATTCTTTTCCTGCCAGGATGTATGAAATGGATTGTATAATAAAAATTTTAAAATAAACACATATTTTTTTACATTTTAATAAAAAAATATTAACTTAGAAAATCGATTACAATTGTGATTATTAAACTATTAAAACCATAAATTATGAAAAGAAAATTACTTTATTTAACTGCTGTTTTGCTTTTTTCAGTAGGATCTATTAATGCACAAACTACAACTTGGAATTTTAGCGACAATACTGTTAGTGGTACCGTTACAGTTCCAAGTCCAGCGTTTCCTACTGCAGGGGTTCTTACAAGCGCTTCGGGTAGTACTGCAGGAACTTCACCAAATACTATAAACGTTGGTGGTTTGAATTTATATGGACATACTGCTGTTGGTGCTTCAGCTTTTGCTGCTATATCAGGGAATAGCCAAACTTTTTCTGATGGATATGTTGGTGCAAATAGAGCAAGTACTGGAGGTTCAAGTGCAGCGGCAACAGGGACTTTTTTGCCTACTATTCGTTATTTTTCTTTCAATGTAAGTGGTCCATGTACAGTTAAAGCTTGGATAAAACATACAACAGCGATACCTACTAATGGTACAGTACCTACAACACGTACTCTTTATGTGTCAGATGGAGCGGCTCTTTATGGAAGCGGTTCAGTTACTAATGACGTAACTGCTAATTTATCTAATGTAGTTACCGTTAATGTTACAAATTCTGGTTTGGTTTATATTTATGGGGATAGTTCTTTTGCAGTTTATAAGATTGAAGTTTCTGGAGCAACACTTTCAACTAATAATTTTCAAGCAGATTCTAAAGTAACTATATTTGGTGCAGATGGAAAAATCAATGTTGCAAATGTAACTGCAGCTGCTAAAGTTAGTGTGTATAGTATAACAGGTGCACTGGTTAAATCTACTGCAACTAGTGAAGATGTAAGTTTATCTGTTAAGAGTGGTGTTTATATTGTAAAAGCACAATCTGAAGAAGGTACAAAAACAGTAAAAGTTTTAGTGAAATAAGCTAAATTGTAATATTAAAAGGGAATATTCGGATAACGAATATTCCCTTTTTTTGTAGAATACAGATAGCTAATTTGTTTGTAGATTTGCTATAAGGTTGATTGTTTTTACTTTAAATTGTAATTTTAGAAAAAAATATAAATGAGTAATAACAAAAAACTTAAAGTCGCAGCCTTCGGAGAAATTCTTTGGGATGTTTTTGATAACGAAAAAAAGATTGGCGGAGCACCATTAAATGTGGCTTTGCGAATGAAAAGCCTGGGGTGTGAGGTCACCGTGATAAGCAGTGTGGGAAATGATGAAGATGGAGTTGCTATTCTTAATGAAGTAAAAATATTAGGGGTGGGGACGGATGTAATATTGCAATCGGAAACGTTTCCAACAGGTTTGGTAAACGTAACTCTGGATAAAAATGGTTCTGCAACTTATGATATTCATTACCCGGCAGCCTGGGATAAAATCGAAATAAACGATTTGGGTCAAAATTTGGTAAACAATTCAGATGTTTTAATTTACGGAAGTTTGGTTTGCAGGGATGAAGTATCCCGAAAATCTTTAGAAATATTATTGCAACACAGAATTTATAAAGTATTTGATGTTAATTTAAGAAAGCCACATTATTCATATGAAATTCTTGAAAGATTAATGAAGTCTGCCAATTTTATCAAATTCAATGATGATGAAATTCTTGAAATTGCTAGAGCTTTGCACTCTCCTTTTACAACACTCGAAGATAATATTGAGTTTATAGCTTCCAGAACAAATACATCATCTATTTGTGTAACAAAAGGAAAAGATGGGGCTTTGTTCTTATGGGAAGGAAAATTGTATAAAAACGACGGTTATCTGGTTCAGGTTGCCGATACAGTAGGCGCAGGAGATTCATTTTTAGCATCATTAATAACTTCTTTGCTTACAGGAAAACTGCCTCAGGACTCTATTGATTTTGCTTGTGCTGTTGGGGCATTAGTTGCTGCATCGACTGGCGCAAATCCGGTTATTTCTTTTGGTGAAATTGAAAAATTGATTTCAGGAAAGTAATAATTGACGTAAAATTAAATCCCGCTATCTAATCAGTTTAAAACAATTCCAGTTGATTATTTGGATGAATAGGCTTGTTTTTAGGTGGTTTAGTATCTCCAAAAACAGTTCTTCCTCCATATTGGTGCGATTCGTCTCTTTCTCTTTGAATTAGTGCATCAAAATTGGAGTTTGGTGTAAAACTTTCTTCAGCCTTTCTTGATATTTCGGACAATTTTTGAATCGCTTGTATTTTATCGCTATTGCCTATTTTAGCACGATTAATAGCTCTTTGCAAAGTATCAATTGTTTCATCGTATATTTTTACCGGAACAGGAAACGGATGTCCGTCTTTTCCACCATGGGCGAATGAAAAACGTGCCGGATCTTCAAATCGGGTAGGAGTGCCGTAAATGATTTCACTAACCAATGCTAATGATTGTAAAGCTCTTGGCCCCATTCCTTTTAAAAGCAGCAGTTCTTCAAAATCTTCCGGTTTATTCTCATGAGTTGTCCAGAGCATTGAGCCGAGCCTTTTCATATTAACATCCTCCATCCTGACATCATGATGTGCAGGCATAGAAAGGTACTGCATCTCCTTCATGATTTTTGCTGGAGATTCTTTCGATAATTCCAAAATACCTTCTCTGGATTTGGTCGCTGCATGAGCTGTAAGATTTAAGATAGTACCCTGATTTTCGCCATAAATAAAAGTGTGCGGTTCATTTATAAAAGACTTTAAATCTTGCGAATGCCAATGGTATCTTCTCGCTGTTTTAGAGTTGGGATTCATTCCCTGTTGAATAACGGCCCATTGCCCTTTATTGTCCACAATAAAATTATGCTGGTACAATTGAAATCCGTCCTGAATGGCTGTATTGTCAACTTTGGCGGCAAGCCTGCTGCAATTCGCAAGATTATTGCCGTCAAGACCTGTTTTTTCACCAACAGATAAAAGCTCCTGTGGTGTTAACATGGAATGTTTGCCTTTGCCGCCACAAATGTATATACCTAATTCTTTCGAATGTGGGTTTACCGACTTTTTTAAGGCTCCAAGTACTGAAGTTGTAATTCCGGATGAATGCCAGTCCATTCCCATCACAGCGCCAAAACTTTGAAACCAAAACGGATTGCTTAATTTGCTTATTACTTCTGAAGTGGAAAATTCCATGGCAATCGTTTCTACAATTGCAAAACCAAGTTTAGACATTCGTTCGGCAAGCCATAATGGAACATGTCCATAATGTAAGGGAAGATCTGCTGTGCCGGAACGTTTCATTTAGTGAAATTTGTATCTGTACAAAAATAAATAAAATACTTTTAAATGCCGGTAAGGTCGAAAAGTTGTTCCAATTTAGAACTTTATTGCTCCTCTTCTAAATTGTCTACGGCAGAAATCTGATCCAGGATATTGGTTTGGTTTGGTGAGATATAGTTTTTTATTTCGCTGGGAGTTTCTTTCTTAAAAAGAATATCTAAGGCATTGTATAGTTTTAATAAAACATCCTTGTCTTCTTTAGCAATTTCTAAAGCCGTATTAAAATTAAAAACATAATTATTCGAATTGCGTACTTCTACTTTTATCGTTTTTGATGTGATTTTAAATTTGACTATATCCATGTTGCTGTAAATTACTTAGTTTTCAAAGCTATTCTAAACGTCTGCTATCTTTCATTTTAATATAAAGAAAATATTGCTCTGTTTGCCAGTACAAAATTAGGATTTAATAGAACTAATTCCAATACAAAAGACAATCAATTGGTTCAAATAAGATTGGATGTCTTGTAGTTGGGTACAAGGTGTAAAATTACTCCATTTATTTTATTTTCGTATTTTAATAAGTGTTTAAGTTTTATAAGGAATCATTAAAATAAAAAAAAATAAATGTGATTAAACCTTTTATCCCTAAATACAGTCTAATTTTTAACATTTAATTATATTAGTTATGAAGTATATCCTGAAAATGATTCTATTTACATTGGTACTAACATCATGTTCCAATGATGCAAACACAGAAAAATCTGATCCCCCGTATGTTGATGATGATCTTGCCGGACCTATCTCACGGCCAGCTTCAGGATATGGAGCAGACGGAACTTTTTCTGTTGCAAAAATTTCTTTTGCAAGTCCAGCCTATGAAGGTAAAAATGTTCAAATCTTTTATCCACAAGGAATTACTTCGCCCAAACCTGTTATTTTTTATTCTCATCCCTATGGAGGAGAAGAAAGTGCTTACAATATTGGACTTTACGAATTTATTGCCAAAAAAGGATATGTAGTAGTATTTGCACCTTATCCAACCACCGGAGTAACGATTGATGAGAGATACAATACTTTATGGCAGAGTTTTAAAAAAGCAGTAACAGATTACCCAGAGATCATTGATACAAAAAAAGTAGGGTTCATGGGGCATTCTTTTGGTGGAGGTGCATCATTTTCACTGGCACACAGAGCATTTATTGATGAAGGCTGGGGTGAAAACGGCAGATTTATTTTTGCAATGGCGCAATGGTATGCATACCAGTTATCAGACAGTCAGTTGCTCGATTTTCCTGCCAATACAAAGTTGATTACAGAAGTTTATGATGATGATACAACAAATGATCACCGTCTTGCTATAGATATTTTTAAAAATATAAACATTGCCAATTCAGAAAAAGATTTTATTTTAATAAAGAAAAGTGTGCTACCTTCTTTTACTTATACTGCAGAGCATAATTTGCCAAATACACAGTCATCTTATGATGCTTACGATTATTACGGTGTTTACCGACTTTTGGACGCTATGATTGATTATAGTTTTAACGGAAATGCGAATGCTAAAAATGTAGCTTTGGGTAATGGGTCAGCAGTACAAGTTACAATGCCAGGATATAACGGGCAGGCATTGTCACCTTTGGTTGTCACTGATAATCCTGTTGCATTATATCCACAATCAAGATACTTATTTCAATGTAGTTCGACTAATAATCCAAGGGTTGCTCATTGCAATTAAGTGTAAAATGAAAATAGCACCGTTTTATAATAAACGGTGCTAAAATAATTTATCTACTTCTGGTCAAAACCAAAATACACAACAGCATTCTCACTGCATATTTTACGGACTAAACCACCAATTAACGCTATGTCGTTTGGTAATTCTGCTTTTTCGACTTCCTCACCCAAAACATTGCATAAAATGCGTCTGAAATATTCATGTCTCGGAAAAGAAAGAAAACTTCTTGAGTCTGTAAGCATACCCACAAAATGGCTTAATAACCCAAAATTAGAAAGAACGTCCAATTGTTTTTGCATTCCATCTTTTTGGTCTAAGAACCACCAGGCTGCTCCGTACTGCATTTTACCGGGAGTTGAGCCATCATTAAAGTTTGCTGCCATTGAAGCAATCATTTCACTGTCGCGAGGATTTAGGTTATAAACAATTGTTTTAGCTAATGCATTTTCTTTAGTTAAACGACCAAAAAAACGACTCATATTTTGAGCCATAATCTGATCGCCAATAGAGTCAAATCCATGATCCGGACCTAATAATTGCATCATTTTGGTGTTGTTGTTTCGAATAGCCCCTACGTGAAATTGTTGTACCCATGATTTCTTTGCGTTCATGACAGCAATTTTATGCAGAACAGCAGATTTATATTGGTAAATTTCCCTTGGTAGTAAGGTTTCATTATTTAGACCTTTTTGAAATATTTGATTAACATCAGACTCAGTATAGTCTGCCGCATAATAGTTTTCATGTCCGTGATCTGATATTCTACAGCCGGCTTCATGAAAAAAGGAATGTCGTTCTTCAAGAGCTTTTAATAAATCAGCAAATGTATTTACAGTATAATGCACAGTTGCTTCTAATTTTTTGATCCAGTCAGTAAATGCCTGGCCTTTTTCAATTTCAGTTGCTTTATCAGGACGGAAAGTAGGTAATACCGCAATTTTAAATCTTTCGTCTTTTAATTGTTTATGATACTGTAAATTATCTGTAGGATCGTCTGTAGTGCCTACCATTTTTACATTCATTTTATGCAATAAATTACGGACGCTAAATTCAGGTTTCTTCAATAATTCATTACAGGTATCATATATTCTTTGCGCAGATGCGCCATTGAGTAATTCATTTATCCCAAAATAGCCCTGCAATTCCAAATGTGTCCAGTGATATAAAGGATTTCTTAATGTATTTGGCAATGTCTGAGCGTATTTTTCAAATTTTTCAAAATCAGAAGCGTCTCCGGTAATATATTTTTCATCGATACCATTGGCACGCATCGCACGCCATTTGTAATGATCTCCCTCTATCCAAAGTTGGGTAATGTTTTCGAACTGACGGTCTTCGACAATATCTTTTGGAGACAAATGTGAATGATAATCATAAATGGGCTGCATTTTAGCAAAGTCATGATAGAGCTTCTTTGCTGTATCATTGTGTAATAGAAAGTCCTCGGTTATAAAGCTTTGTTGCATGCTATGACTGTTGAAAAACTCCACCTTGCACCAATTTGTTTGCAAAAATGTGAAGGTGGAATATCATTATTATAAACTTCTTTTAATCCCTAATTCTAGTCCGCGTAATTCAGCCAGACCTCTTAAGCGGCCTATTCCTGAATATCCGGGATTTGTTTTTTTCTTTAAATCGTCTAACATTTGGTGTCCGTGATCAGGGCGCATTGGAATAATCCTTCCGGTTTGTTTTTCCATTTTTACAATAGATTTCACCACTTCATACATGTCAACATTTCCTTCTAAATGGTTGGCCTCGTAAAAATTACCTTCTTCGTCGCGTTGTGTGCTTCTCAGGTGGATAAAATTCATTTTCTCTCCATTACGATCAATCATTCCTGATAAATCATTTTGGGCAATTACGCCATAAGATCCTGTACACATGCAAAATCCATTAGAAGGCGAATCAATAGCATTTAGTAATTGTACTAAATCAGCTTCTGTACTCACAACTCTTGGTAATCCTAAAATTGGATAAGGAGGATCGTCAGGATGAATAGCCATTTTTACCCCTACACTTTCGGCTACAGGTACAATTTCACGTAGGAAATAATATAGGTTTTCTTTTAATTTAGCAGCATCGATGCCATCGTAACTCTGAAGTACTTTTAGGAAATCTTCAACACTATACGACTCCTCGGCACCAGGCAAACCGGCGATGATATTTTGCTGTAATTTTACTTTATCTGCATCAGATAACTTTTCAAAAGTTGCTTTCGCTTTTACTTGCTGTGCTTCAGTATAAGTGTTTTCTGCACCCGGACGTTTTAAAATAAACAATTCAAAAGCAGCAAATTCATTGATGTCAAAACGTAATGCTTTTGAACCATCCGGCATTTCGTATGACAAATCGGTTCTTGACCAGTCTAATACAGGCATGAAATTATAGCAAACGATATGAACGCCACATGATGCAAGATTTTTGATGCTTTGCTTGTAGTTTTCTATGTATTTTAAATAATCTCCCGATTGTTTTTTGATGTCTTCATGCACAGGAATACTTTCTACAACTGAAAAAGTCATTCCTGCAGCTTCAACTTCATTTTTTCGTTTCATAATTTCTTCGACTTCCCACACCTGTCCATTTTTAATGTGGTGTAAAGCAGTTACAATTCCGGTTGCACCGGCTTGTCTGGCATCAGCTAATTGTACAGGGTCATTTGGACCGTACCATCTCCATGTTTGTTCCATAATTTTATATTTTTTGTTTTAATTTAAAAATTTTTAGATTTAAGATGTAAAGAATTTCGTAAAATCGTCAATATCATCTATTTTATCAACACAAATCTGAAATCACAAATCTGAAATCACAAATCTGAAATCAAAAATCAGCAATCACTTTATTTATTAGTTATTTTACCTTTAGGACTATCAAATTTTCGATTATTTAAATACTTGAAGCTCCAAAACCTCCATCAACTTTAATTATTGTTCCCGTTACAAATTTAGACATATCGCTGCATAAGAAAAGCAATACACCATCCAGGTCTTCAGGAATCCCAAAACGTCCCATTGGAGTATGGTCAATTATTTTAATACCTCTTGGAGTTAGTTCACCTTCCGGAGTCAGTAATAAAGCTCTGTTTTGTTCTCCAATAAAAAATCCCGGAGCAATAGCATTTACCCGAATTCCTTCTCCATATTTAGAAGCTAATTCAACAGACATCCATTTTGTAAAGTTATCAATAGCAGCTTTTGAAGCTGAATAACCAACTACTCTTGTTAAAGGACGCTCTGCAGATGCAGATGAAATATTGATGATTACACCACTTTTTTGTTTTGCAAAAAGTTCTGAAAATACTTGGGTAGGCAAAATTGTTCCAATGATATTAAGGTCAAGTACTTTTTGTAAATGATCTTTCTTTAAATCATAAATCGCCTGATTTGGTCCAATTGTAGCTCCTGGCATATTTCCTCCGGCAGCATTGATTAAAATATCCAAACGGCCATATTTCTCAATAATACGATCTCGTATCGCTTCAAGTTCTTCCTGATTTAAAACATTTCCTTTTACAGCAAATGCTTTTCCTCCATTTTTTTCTATTTCTGCAACAGTAACTTGTGCTTCTTCAATTGATAATCCCAAAATTCCTGTAGTTACCCCCTGGTTAGCTAAAACCTGAGCCATGTTGCTTCCCAATACACCTGCACCGCCTGTAATTAGCGCTATTTTTCCTTCTAGGTTAAATATCGAATTCATTTTAATTATTTTATTTTGATTACTTACTTTTTATTTTTTTGTATACTGTGAACGTTTTTAGTTTTATTTTTTTTGACATATCTTTATTTTTACGTGTGCGTACACGGATTTAATTCTAAAAATGAATTGAAATATTTTTAATTCATTTTGAATAGGCATAAAAACAAATGTTTCCAAAAATGCTTTTATTTCGTAATCATACTGTTATAATTTTCGTGTACGCACACGTGATTTGCAAATGTATATAAAAACTTAAATAAAAAATGCAACTTTTCAATAAAAAAAATTATTTTTGGAACTTTCTTAAATTATTTAACTTAAAGCGTAAGAATATCATAACAATAAAAAAAATAGCAGAACTTGCAAATGTTTCTCCGGGAACAGTTGACAGAATCATTCACAATCGTGGACAGGTATCACAGGAGAATATTGATAAGGTAAATGCCATTATTAAAAAACATGGTTTTAAACGAAATATTTTTGCAAGTAATTTAGCCTCGAATAAAAAATCCAGAATTGCTGTTTTTTTACCAAAGCCTGAGAAATTGGAATATTGGGAGAGTCAGTTAACGGGAGTTAAAAAGGCGGGTGAAGAATTTGGAAAATTTGGTATTGAACTATATTACTTTCTGTACGACTTTGATAGTGAGTCATTTCAGGCAATGTTTTCGAAGGTGTTAGATTTTGAATGTGAAGGATTGCTTTTTTCGCCTATTTTCCATGAAGAATCACTCTTGTTTTTAGAACACTATAAAAATAAAAATACACCGGTTGTAATGATTGATTCGGATATTAATAACGATATATCTCATTTTTATATTGGTCAGGATGCTTTTAAAAGTGGATATTTAGCGGGCCGGCTCATTAGTTTTGCTGTAAAAAATGAACGGAATGTGCTTATTGTTAAAATAGCAAAAGAAATTGATAGTACTTCGGTTTATTTACAGCGTATAAAAGGATTTTATACTTTTTTTGAAGAGCATTCAGAACTGACCAATTTTAATTTTTCTGAAATTACGGTTAAAGATCCTGATGTCAATCAGCTTACTTTGGAAATGTTTAAAAACATCAGCAGTATATTCATACCCAATTCACGTGCCTACATTGTAGCACAGTTTTTAGAACAGCAAAACATAAAAGGGATTAGAATAATAGGTTATGATCTTTTAAAAGAAAATATAACCTATTTGAATTCCGGTATAATTGATTTTTTAATTAATCAAAAACCGGAAGAGCAGGGGTATACAGGAATAAGTTATCTCTACAAAAAAATCATTCTGCATGAAAAAAAATTAAATCCTACTCATTTTATCCCACTGGATATAATTGTAAAAGAAAATTATGCTACAAGTTTAAATAAATAAGTACAACATGGAAAGCAAGGTTATGCTGTTATTTTAATTAGGCTTTATTAAGTCAGAGCATTATGTTCATCTTCAGTTGTTAATATATTGATCATATTTAACTCATTTGTTTCGTAACTGTGGAGGAATATTAGAAAAGATGACTTGGAATATACAATCCGTTTGCGCAGGTCTGTATAACGTTAGTTAAGAATAGCATTCTGTGCCCGTAAAGTAAAGCAAACTAAATATGTAAAATTGCCTCGCTCTAAAAGAGTTATTTATGAAAAGCGACGCTGGCTCTCCGAAGTTTTTCTCACCAAACACTTTACAAATGTGTCCGACTTTGCATAATATTTTTAATGTCCATGTAAATTCCAAACTCCTTAAATGTCTTTCGACTTTAAATAACTCTTTTTATGGAGTTTAGTTTTATTGAATAGGGAAGAAACAACCAATTATTCTTTTGGTCGTTTGTAATCTTTTTTTGTTATTTTTGATAACATTCAAACGAAACAAATTACGCCAGTCTGCCTTAATCGCAGCGGATATATCAATGTTTGTTTTGGCATATACAAGTTGTGTGTCATATTACAAAAACGTCATGAAGAACGTTCTTCTTAAAATAAAAATTAACTTTAAAAACAAATAAAAATGGGATTTTTAGACTCACTAAAAGATTCACTTAAGTATCCAAGATTTTCGGAAAAATATGAAATGGGGTTTCCTGATATTAGTAGGGGTGACAAGCCTGTTATAATTCAATTCAGAGAAAATGAAGTCGAATTTAAAATACTGACAGGGTTTACATCAGTGAAAAAGATTATTAAGCCAGATGACATCATAGAAGTTGGACTAAATCAAGAGTCTTACAGGTCTGCAGGAAAAGCAGCTACTGGAGCAATTATTGGAGGAATTTTGACAGGTGGAATTGGCTTATTAGCTGGTGCTGCTATCGGTGGAAAAAGAAGAAAAGAAAATCATTTGACATTAATAGTAAATAATAACGGAAATGAATGTGATATTTCTATAAAACAAAGTAAAAATATTCCAAATTTATATTCAGAATTAAAAAGATTGTTAAACAAACAAACTACAAAACCAATTTTAAAAGAGTTAGAAAGTTCAGACAATGAAACTAAATCAAATTTAGCAAATGACTTAGAAAAGTTACATAACTTACTTGAAAAAGGAATTTTAACTCAAGAAGAGTTTAATGAACAGAAAAGAAGGATGCTCGAATAAAGATAATGATCGTTCCCGCTCCCAACGTTAGTTTTCATCGAGTGCCTACTTAAATTGTTTCCCAAAAGCAGGCATTACAATGCGGTTAAAAATAATATTGTTCTCTGAAGAAGTGTTTCGGATGAAAATCTGGGCTGTAGATAGAACATGTAGTGCGTTGCATATTCTAATAAGGTAACAGCAAAAGGGCTGGTAAGTTTTTCGCAAGTAATTTTAGCTAGTTCACTTATTAGTATGATGGTTCGTCAGCCTGCCTGAAATGAAGCGGCAAAAGTTAATTATTTTGTTAAGAGGTTGTTTGAAGTTTGTTTTTGGTATTTAGTATTCAATGATTTAGGAGTGAAGTGAAGTAAATTTTATAGAATAGGAGTGTTATTGGATAAAAATTTTAGAAGTTGGAGCCGAAAATTAGTATAAAAAAGCAAATAAAATGTAAAAGGCGGGAATAATTCAAAATAGCAGCTAATAATGTCTCACTTTATAAATACTTCCTTATCGAATAATGCAAAAATCCGGAATAGTTTTGGGAGTAACTTTTAACAACTTTTCCCTATTTAGAAATAAGTTTGAGCTAATTAAAGTCGTAGTTTTTAATACAAAAAGCAATAAAAAACCCTTA
Organism: Flavobacterium sp. LM4; assembly: GCF_002017935.1. Classification (NCBI taxonomy): domain Bacteria; kingdom Pseudomonadati; phylum Bacteroidota; class Flavobacteriia; order Flavobacteriales; family Flavobacteriaceae; genus Flavobacterium; species Flavobacterium sp. LM4. The sequence continues at coordinate 469,942 of NZ_MUFW01000001.1, forward strand.
AACATTTCTGTTTAAGGGTTTTGCCTTTTGTAGCGAGGACGGGAGTTGAACCCGTGACCTCAGGGTTATGAATCCTGCGCTCTAACCAACTGAGCTACCTCGCCAGAATCGCATGCGAACCGAGTTCCTCATTGCGGGTGCAAATATAAAAATTATATTAAAAATGACAAGCATAAAATGAAGAAAAAAAAATATTTTTAAAAATGCATTGTTTTCGGACATATATTCTTATATTTCGAAAAAATTTAAAGCAACACATGGATTCAAAAATACGTTACGAAATAGAGTTTCCTATCAATTCTTCGCCACAACTATTATATCAATATATATCAACACCGTCAGGTTTGTCTGAATGGTTTGCCGACAATGTAAATTCAAGAGGTGAGTTTTTTACTTTTATCTGGAATGATTCACAGGAAAAAGCACGACTTGCTTCTAAAAAAACCGGCGAAAAAGTAAAATTTAAATGGGTCGATGAGGCAAGTAAAGACACAGAATATTTCTTTGAACTGCATATATTGGTTGATGAATTAACCAAAGATGTGTCATTAATGGTAATTGATTTTGCTGAAAAAGAAGAAGTAGGGGAAGCTAAGCAATTGTGGGAGAATCAAATTTCAGATCTGAAACATCTTATAGGTTCTGTTTAGTAAAAGTCTATTTTATGCCTTATATTTGCCCTGAACAAAATTCAGGGTTTTTTTATGATCAATTTTAACGGAAATGTATTAGAGCAGAAAAATGTGTTAACTCAAAATCGTGCTTTTTTGTATGGTGATGGTGTTTTTGAAACACTAAAAATAGTTAACGGTAAAATCCTGTTTCTTGAAGATCATTATTTTAGGTTAATGGCTTCTATGCGGGTTGTTCGTATGGAAATTCCAATGAATTTCACAATGGAATATTTTGAGGAGCAGATTTTAAATCTGGTAAAACAAAAAGAGATTTCATCATCTGCAAGAGCCAGAATAACTGTTTTTAGAAACGATGGAGGGTTGTATTTGCCAAAAACAAATGAAGTCTCTTATTTAATTCATGCCACACCTTTAGAAAATGCTTTGTATGCATTAAATACCGTTTCATATGAAGTAGATTTGTATAAAGATTTCTATGTAACAAAACAGTTGTTATCGTCTGTAAAAACAACTAATAAGCTGATAAATGTTACCGGAAGTATTTTTGCTCACGAAAATGGCTTAGAAAACTGTATTTTACTTAATGATACGAAGAATGTGGTTGAGGTATTACAAGGGAATTTATTTATGGTTACGGGGAAAAAACTAATTACTCCACCAGTTTCAGAAGGTTGTTTAAATGGTGTTATGCGTAAGCAAATTTTAGCTTTGGCAAAGAGGATGGAAGGGATAGAAGTGTCTGAAGAAATAATTTCACCTTTTGATCTTCAAAAAGCAGATGAATTATTTCTGACAAATGTAATCACAGGAATACAGTCGATAACAAAATACCGAAAAAAGGAATTTACAGCTAATTTGGCTCATTTGTTAGTCCAAAAGCTAAACGAATCCATATCTCAAAATTAATTCAGATATGGATTCTCTGGTGCATTTGACCAAATAAGATAATCACCTCCAAGCTCTATAATTTGCTCTTTCCAAAAATGAGTGGTAGATTTTCCAATAATTTTGTTTTTATAACTGTTATCGGTTATAATCCAGGAGTTTCCCTGCATTTCATTCTCAAGTTGATTTTCATCCCAACCTGTGTATCCTAAGAAAAAACGAATGTTGTTTTTGTGAATAGATCCGTTATTTATTAGGTCTTTAGTCGATTCAAAATCACCTCCCCAATAGATACCATTCGAAATCTCAACACTGTTTGGGATTAATTCAGGAATATTGTGAATGAAATAGAGGTTGTCCTGTTCTACAGGTCCGCCATTGTATATTTTGAAATTGGCATCAATTTCAGGAATTAAGTCATTAATAGTGTATTTTAACGGTTTATTAATGATAAAACCTATTGATCCTTCCTTGTTATGGTCTGCTAATAAAATTACCGATCTATTAAAAGATAAATCCCCAATTATAGAAGGCTCGGCAATAAGCAGGTGTCCTTTTTTTAATTTTTCTGAAATCATACGGCTACAATTTTTATTAAATTTAATCAAAAAATTTTTAAAAACCCAAATAAAATCGATAAACCGTACAAAAAAACCCTCTATAAGGAGGGTTTTAATTATATTATAAGTTTAGAGAACTTTCTTACTTAGTTCACTGCACCTTCTAATTCAGCTCCGGCTTTAAATTTCACTACATTTTTAGCAGCAATCTGAATAGTTTTTCCTGTTTGAGGGTTTCTACCATCTCTAGCAGCTCTGGCAGATACCGACCAAGATCCGAAACCTACCAATGAAACTCTTCCTCCTTTTTTCAAAGTAGTACCTACGTTTCCTAAAAATGATTCTAAAGCTAATTTTGCAGCAGCTTTTGTAATTCCTGCATCAGCAGCGATAGCATCGATTAATTCTGATTTGTTCATAATAATTAGTTATTAATTGTTGGTTAAAAAAAATTGTTAATACACAAATTTAGTAGGAAATCCGTTCCTTGCAAGTGTTTTCTACAAATTTAGCAATAATTGTTAATAACTTATTTTTTTTGTTCATAAAACGACTGGTTTTATCACTAAAAATAGTTATAAACCCTTGTTTTACTGAGCTTAATAGACCTTGGCTGAATCAGAAAAAGCAATCCCGTTAAGTAATTCTGCCACTTGCATTCTCTTTTTTCCGGGTAATTGTAAACTCAAAAGATGTAAAAATCCCCCTTGTACTGCAATTTTAATTTCTTTTTTACTGGAAATAAGTTTTCCTGTTTCATGTGAATGCGATTCTAAAAACAGTTTTGCCTCATATATTTTGATACTTAATTCTTCGTTTTTATCTTTCAAAAAACACCAGGAAGCAGGATATGGGCTTAAACCGCGAATAAGATTATTGATTTCTGTTCCGGATTTTGTCCAGTCGATTTTACAGTTTTCCTTGTTTAGTTTATATGCCGTTTTTATATTGTCGTTATCTTCCTGGATAGTTGTGGTTACATTTCCATTTTTAATGACTTTTAAGGTGTTGATCACAGTTTCGCTTCCTAAAAACATTAATCGGTCATGTAATTGTCCTGCGTTTTCTTCAGGTTCAATAGCAATTTCCGAATTTAAAATCATCGCTCCGGTATCAATTTTATCATCTATGAAAAAAGTAGTAACGCCGGTTGTGTTTTCTCCGTTGATAATAGCCCAGTTAATGGGGGCTGCTCCGCGATAATTTGGCAATAACGAAGCATGCAGGTTAAAGGTTCCTAAATCCGGCATTTCCCAAACAACTTTTGGCAGCATTCTAAAAGCGACTACGATTTGTAAATTAGCGTTCAAAGACTTTAATTCGGCTAAGAAATCTTCATCTTTTAAATTTGTTGGCTGTAGTAAAGTAAGGCTGTTGGCAAGTGCGTATTCTTTTACTGCCGAATATTTTAGTTTTTGTCCACGTCCTGCCGGTTTATCTGCAGCGGTAATCACGCCAACAACATTGTAATTGTTTTTAATAATGGTATCCAAAATGCCGACAGCAAATTCAGGAGTTCCCATAAATATAATTCTCAATTTTTTCATTATGATTTTAAAGTGTATTTGTTGTTCGCTAATATGGTAATATGATTGTTTTCTAATAACTCCTGAAGTACCAAAATAATATCGTTGGCATCCAGTTTTATCTGGCTTTGAATTTCTCGCGAAGTTAAAGCAGCAGATTTTAATAAATACAAAATTTTATCAGCAATCGAATCTGCTTCGGTGATTTTTCCTTTTTGAATAATGCAATAAGAACAAACGCCACAATTCTCTGTCGTTTCTTCTCCAAAATAATCTAAAACTAATCGATTTTTGCAGGTCTTATTCTCTTTTATATAATGCAGAACAGATGAAAGCTGTTCTTTTTTTAATTGATTTTGTTTTTCGAGATATTTTGAAACTCTGTTTATGGTAAGATCATCTTCGCGAACTTCATTAAATAATATAGTCGCGTCGTTATTTTTTGATTTGTATTCGATGATTTCTTTTTCTTTTAGTTTTTCTAAAACTGCAGAAACTTGTTCTTCAGAATGATTTGATTTTTTGGCAATCAACGAAATATTAAAAGATGTTTTCATTTCGTAAATTCCGGGATACGTTCTCAAAATTGCCAAAATGATTTCTTCATCATTTGGATTCAGACTCATATATCGAATGACTTCTTTTGATTCAATTAAAAACTGCATGGTAATTTTTTCTGAAAATTCTTGTGACATTGTTATGATTCCCTGCTGATTCAAAAACTGCAAAGAGTTATACGTTTTTAAAGTAGGGAAGTCGTATTTATTACAAAAATGATTAAGTTTGAACGAAAAAGAATCATCTAAGCCTTCGCCATAAGCAATCTGAAAATAATTGCAAAGTTTCACATACATCGTTTTTAGAAACTTCTTATCAGGCAAAACACTCAAGAATTGCTGTTCTGTTTGGTTTGAATCTGAATTGTTATAAAGTAAAACCGAAAACGCTTTCTCGCCATTTCGTCCCGCTCTTCCGGATTCCTGATAATAATTTTCTAAGTTTTCGGGTAATTGTGTATGAATGACTGTTTTTACATTGTCTTTGTCAATCCCCATTCCAAATGCATTGGTCGCCACAATTACCTGTGCTTGTTCGGACATCCACAATCCCATGTTTTTGTCTTTTTCTTTTGCCGAAAGGCCACCGTGATAATATGTTGCCTTAAATCCTAATGATTGTAATTGGGTTGATATATTTAAGCACGATTTTCTGTTTCGTACATATATAATAGAAGGTTGTGGGTTTTTCTTTAAAATTTGCTCAACACGATAAAGTTTGTCTTCGATTTCAAAAACCATATAGGCAATATTCTTTCTTTCAAATGACTGCTGAAAAAAATTAGGGTCTTTTAATCCTGTCTGTGTCTTAATGTCTTCTACAACTCTTGGTGTTGCAGTCGCAGTCAAAGCCAAAAACGGAATTTTAGGAAAATATTTTTTAAGTTCAGAAATTTTTAAATAAGCCGGACGGAAATCGTGACCCCATTGCGAAACACAATGCGCTTCGTCAATAGCAATTAAATTGATAGGCAGATTTTTAATACGTTCCAAAATCCAGTCAGATTGTAAACGCTCAGGCGATAGATAAAGAAACTTATAATTTCCGTATTGGCAATTATCCAGTAGATCTATAATTTCTTCGGTATGAATTCCTCCTGTTAAGGCAATAGCTTTAATTTCTCTTTTTTGCAGATTTGCCACCTGGTCTTTCATCAAAGCAATCAAAGGCGAAACAACCAGACAAATTCCGTCCTGCATCATGGCCGGAACCTGAAAACAAATCGATTTTCCACCTCCGGTAGGCAACAGTGCAAAAGTGTCATGACCTGCTAAGACCGAATCAATAATTTCTTTTTGCAGTGGTCGGAAACGGGTATGTTTCCAGTATTTTAAAAGAATATCCTGTGCTTCCTGCATGGCCAATGTATTAAAGTTAAAAATTTAGAACTCAGATTCTAGTTTTGCAACTTTAAATCCGTAGGCTAAATTTTGTCTAATATATAAAGAATTCTGTTTTCAACCGTGTCTTTAGGAACCTCAATTAAATCGTATCCGTATTTTTTATAGGTTTCAATAAGATGTTTCTGAATTTCTAATGCCTGTTCAAAATTTTCATAACGCTCCGTGTCGCTCTGATATATTTCTTCCCAGGGAGGTAAAATAAAAGTTTTAGAATATTTATAATCCTCACAGGCTTTCGTGAAAAACTCCGGATACTCGTCGCCAATATAATCCATATAAGCCACAACATCAGGGATTCCCCGGTCAATGAAAACCACGTTATCAGGTTCCTGAAAAGCACTCTTGAATTGCTGAATACGGCCTTCAAGCAGCATTTCGCTAAACAGTAAAGGCTGTTCCAAAAACAATTGCTCGATGCCTCTTTTCTGGGCTTCGAGTGTAACTTCTCTTGAAATTTCAGGGTAGCAGCAATAGCCACGAGCGACTAATTCGTTTATAAGCGTAGATTTTCCTGTTCCAGGACCGCCAAGGAGAACAATAATTTCTTTTTGCACTTTCGTAAAAATAAAGAGCAAATTTACCTAAAGTTATTCGTATTTGAAAAGAATATTTATCAGCAGCGAATGATTTCGCAAATTCAGCCAGCAAAGTTCCTGCTTTCAGCTATATCTTTTTATGGCGAACCCCGCAATTAATAGTGTTTGTTTGAATTTCACCATTTACAGAATAATCTTTTTTGAGTCCGTAAAAAAAATGATTCCAAAGAAGATCTGATTTTTTGACTTTGACTAATTTTAAAATATCGGATTTATTCAATTGCATTTTTAGAATAAAAATAATTCATGCAAATTAGTGAAATTCATCATAAATAAAATACGAGGATTTAATATCTTTTTTCAATATAAAATATCTAAAATCAAAAACGTATATTTGCGTTTATTTTTAATTACGAATGGAGAACGATAAAGAAAAAAACACCGCCGAATTTTACGAAAGATTAAAGGTTGAGCTGGACAATTCAAACACCTGGCCAGCAGAATATTTGTATAAATTTATAGTGCCTTCAGTAGCCGATAATGTAGAGCGCGTTGAAAAAGCTTTTGACAGGATGGGTGCGGTTATCAAAACAACAAAATCTAAAACAGGTAAATTTACCAGTGTTTCTATAGATGTAACAATGGATAGTGCTGACGAAGTAATTGGCAAATACAAAGAAGTTTCTACAATAGAAGGTATAGTTTCATTATAAATTATGGTCGAAAAATATAAAAAAGAAGTCGCGAATGACGTTGTTTTCAACTTAGAATACAATTCTGAAAGACAGCGTTTACTTATTCCGGAATATGGTCGTCATTTGCAGAAACTGATCGATCAGGCTACTCATATTGAAGATGATGAAACTCGCAACAAAGCTGCGAAATATATCATTCAGGTTATGGGAAGTCTGAATCCTCATTTGCGCGATGTGCCGGATTTTCAGCATAAATTATGGGATCAGCTTTTTATCATGTCTGATTTTAAATTAAATGTAGAATCTCCATATCCAATTCCATCACGTGATGTGCTGCAGTTAAAACCGGATGTTTTACAGTATCCGCAAAATTTTCCAAAATACAGATTTTATGGTAACAATATCAAGTACATGATTGATGTTGCGAACAAATGGGAAGATGGCGAAATGAAAAATGCATTGGTTCTGGTAATTGCCAACCATATGAAAAAGTCGTATTTAAGCTGGAACAAAGACACAGTAAAAGACGATGTGATTTTCGAACATTTATTTGAATTGTCAGGAGGAAAAATCAATTTATTGCAGAGTACGGAAGAGCTTTTAAATACTACAGATTTATTGCGCACCAACAAACGTATGTCAAATAAAATTACGCCACCAGGACAACCAAAAATCCAAAGCAACAAAAACAATAAAGGACCAGGGAAACCGAAACCTTTTCAAAAAAATAACAATCAGAAATAAATAAAGTTGCTAAGTAACAGGGGGTTTTAATCTCTAAAGAAAACTTAGAATCTTAGGAACTCAGCAACTCAGAACCTAAAAAAAGAATATGGGAGTATTTAAAATCGAAGGAGGAATTCCTTTAAAAGGAGAAATCACTCCGCAAGGAGCAAAAAATGAGGCATTACAAATTTTATGTGCCGTACTTCTTACGGGAGATAAAGTAACAATTAATAATATTCCCGATATTATTGACATTAATAAATTAATCACTTTGTTGGGTAATTTAGGAGTTAAAATTCAGCGCAATGCACCGGGTTCAATTACGTTTCAGGCGGATGAGGTTAATGTTGGATACTTAGAAACCGAAGCTTTCAAAAAAGAAGGAGGAGCACTTCGTGGTTCTATTATGATTGTTGGGCCTCTTTTGGCTCGTTTCGGAAAAGGATATATTCCAAAACCGGGTGGAGATAAAATTGGCCGCCGCAGATTAGATACACACTTTGAAGGGTTTATTAACCTTGGAGCAAAATTCAGATATAACAGAGAGGATCATTTTTATGGAGTAGAGACTCCTGAAGAAGGCCTTCAGGGAACAGATATGCTTTTAGACGAGGCATCTGTAACCGGAACTGCAAACATTGTAATGGCTGCTGTTTTGGCAAAAGGAAGAACTACAGTTTACAATGCTGCTTGTGAACCTTACTTACAGCAATTGTGTAAAATGCTGAACTCAATGGGAGCTAAAATCACTGGGGTTGGCTCTAATTTATTGACAATCGAAGGTGTTGAAAGTCTCAGAGGATGTGAGCACAGAATTTTGCCGGATATGATCGAAATCGGTTCCTGGATTGGTCTTGCGGCTATGACAAAAAGCGAAATAACAATCAAAAATGTAAGCTGGGATAATTTAGGTTTAATACCGAATACATTTAGAAAACTGGGTATTACAATAGAAAAACGCAACGACGATATTTATATTCCTGCCCACAAAGACGGATATGAAGTAAAAACAGATATTGATGGTTCAATCTTAACTATTGCTGATGCACCCTGGCCAGGATTTACACCTGACTTATTGAGTATTGTTTTGGTTGTAGCAACACAGGCAAAGGGCGATGTTTTGATTCACCAGAAAATGTTCGAAAGTCGTTTATTTTTTGTAGACAAATTAATCGATATGGGGGCAAAAATTATGTTATGTGATCCGCATAGAGCTGTGGTTATGGGGCATAATTTTGAATCTCAGTTAAAAGCAACTACAATGTCGTCTCCTGATATTCGTGCGGGGATTTCGTTATTAATTGCTGCATTATCTGCAAAAGGAACAAGTACAATTCAAAATATAGAACAAATCGACCGTGGATACGAACGTATCGATGAACGTTTGAGAGCAATTGGTGCTAAAATCGTAAGAGAATAAAAAATCTCCAATGACAAATGAACAAAAAGCTATAAAAGCTACTTATTTTAGTATAGCTGGAAACACCTGCTTAGCCGTTATAAAAGGCTTAGCGGGTTTTTTTGGCAATTCTTATGCCCTGATTGCAGATGCGATCGAATCAACTACTGATATATTTTCGTCCTTTTTGGTCTTGTTCGGAATCAAATATTCGAACAAACCGGCTGATGAAAATCATCCTTACGGTCACGGTCGTGCAGAACCTTTAATTACTTTTTTGGTAGTTGGGTTTTTAATTACTTCGGCAACGATCATCGGGTATGAAAGTATATCCAATATTCAGAATCCGCATAATCTTCCAAAATCCTGGACTTTGTATGTTTTAGGTGCAATTATTGTCTGGAAAGAATATTCTTTTAGATTAGTAATAAAACGCAGTAAACAAACCAATAGTTCTTCTTTAGCTGCAGATGCCTGGCATCATCGCAGTGACGCCATTACTTCAGTAGCAGCTTTTGTTGGAATTTCCATTGCACTGTTTATGGGAAAAGGATATGAATCTGCAGATGATTGGGCAGCACTTTTCGCTTCTTTTTTTATCTTATACAACAGTTATAAAATTTTCAGGCCTGCCCTTGGTGAAATCATGGATGAAAATCTTAATGATGATCTTGTAGAAGAAATTCGCATAAAAGCATTAACAGTTCAGGGTATTTTAGGAACCGAGAAATGTTTTATCCGCAAAGCCGGAATGCGTTACCACGTAGATCTTCATGCTATTGTATCAGCTAAAATTTCTGTAAAAGAGGGACATGATTTGGCACATAAATTAAAAGATACCTTAAGAGGAGAGATTCCGGAACTTGGTCATGTTTTGATTCATGTAGAGCCAGATGATTATAATTAGAGAGGTTTCGTAAGGCTAAGCTTTAAGTTGTAAAATCTCTTATAAATTCTTGTTGCTGTAAATAAAGTAAAATTCCTTGCCGAGCGGAATTAAAGGTTACGTGGTCAAATTCTAAAATAATTTAATCTGTTTAAATTGTCAGGGGAAATTTATCTGGCAAATTAAGCGATTTTTTCTGTTAATATCGTAAATATGAATTTAGGCTTGATGCGTTAGGGATGGGAGCGGCATCCTTTTTATTTTTTCTTTAAAAATAAAAAGATACAGCGGACAGCCCGGCCGGAGGTAACGCCAATAAAGAATCTGCTAAAAAATTAATCTAAAACATTCAGAATCTTCAAACCAAAAATAACTCCGTTCTGCTGGATTCCGCTTTGGTACGAATGAACATAATCAACCCGGAACAATTTAAATTTACCAAAACCTAAATTATCTAAACCAACTGTGAACTCAGAATAAGGATTTCTGTCCGGAAGTGCCAATGAATGAAAGCCAATATTCATAGTTGATTTTAAAAGATTGATCAGTGGGATTTTATTAGTCAAAAATCCCATGTCATTGTGCTCGAAATGCATTTCAAGATAGCGGTCATTTGTACTGTTTGAGTAGTAGGGCATTAAGTTGAAAACATTAAGGTAACGATCTGTTGTGCCAATATGAGTCTGGTTTCCGTTAAAATGCCTGTAATCGATAAAAGAAATATTTTTAGCATTAAAGAATTTTCCGGCTCTGAAATTCATCCCCAGAATCCCTTTGTTTCCCAGTGATAAATCATACTGAATGGAAGCACCGATTCTTTCGAATTCATATTTTTTTTCGCTTGCTGCAAAGGCTTTCTCCAGTGCAAGAAAAATGGTTGGATATTTATCGTTTTTAAAGTTATATCTTCCGTCTGGTCTTGAGATATATTTATTTCCAAAGTTAATCCTGGCTGTAAGGTTAGTTTTGAATAAATGGTGCTGATCAAAAGAAGATGTGAAATTTTCCGACGCGAGAGGGTTGTTTGATGAATAAACATCATTTTTACTGAAAAAAGAATAATCTGTTGTGTTAAAAAGTGATTTTCTTTGTTCATAGGCTATTTTACCATTGAGATTGATTCCGTTTGCAATATCCTGAGTATAGTTAAGCTGAGCAAATTCCAAATTATACAATTTCATATAATTGTCTTTAAAAAATAAAGAGCTTACAGAATTGACAATTTTCTTTATGGGGTCAGTGCCATTAAATTGTGCCGTTTTTGTTCCTCCCGAAGCCGAAATTGCAGCATAATTTACCGTGTTAAACCGATGTGTGAATTCGCCAATAATGCGAAGACGTTCATCAGAAAATCCATAATTGAAAATTGTATTTATTGAAGTGCTTTTGCCGTTTTCTTCATTCCATTTTTTAAATGAAAAACCAGAATCTAAATTAAAGCCCTGTACTGTATTGAAACTTAAAGAAGTCAGGTTTAGTAAACCTTCATATTTAAAAGAATACTTTTTGAACGTGTTTTTGTAATCATAGCCCTTCAGGATATCCCAAACTTTAAATTTGTTGTTTTTGGCATCAACTGAATCTGTATATTTTTGGGATTTTCTAATGGTCTGAAGGCTGTCTTTTTTGATATAATCAGTACTTTCTTCAAGTGTTAAAGGAATCGGACGAATTTCATTCCAGAACGAATTGTCTTTTTTATTAGAATTCAGGTCAAAAGCAACTATTTCGTTTCCAAATGTCTTCTTGGTAAAAGAAGACGGAAATTCATAATTAGAGTAAACATAATTAAACTGACCTGAAAATTTTATTCCAAAAGCACCTGCATTAAAAGAAAGTGTCTGTGCGTTTTTTGACCATATTTTATTTTGTGAATTATAACTGAAAGCCTGTTTTAAATTCATTACTTCAGTAAATTCATTTTTCGCCCGGTAGCCTTTTATATCAAAATCAACTGCATAAATTGCAAAACTATCATCGACAATGTAAATGTAACCTTCAAAAACAGGTTCTTTATCCCGCTTTGGAATTACTTTTATTTTATAAATCTGCTGTTTGTTATCGTCATAAAAGCTTCCCTCCAGTTTATAGGTATAATAGCTCAAAGCATTTCCGGCAATAGGAGAGATAAGGTTAACATCAAATTCTAATGTGTTGTCATAAAAATCGTAGGTCGATAATGCAGCAGTATTATAACTGAAGCCGTTGTTGTTTCCGGAGATTTTTGAAGCAACAATTGTTTCTTTTAATTTGTCAGGCTTTTGAAAAGTAATTTTAGAAATGGTTTCTGATAAATATAGAATTCCGGTACCGGTTGAATCCAGATTAGAAGACAAATCAGCGCCAAGGTCTATTTTTTGACCTAGTATTTTTTTAGGCAAATCTTTAACTTTTAAAATTCCTTTTGAATAAAAGTCAGCAGTAAAACGGGCTGTTTTTTCAGAATTTTCTTTTCTGTTTGCAATGGCGTGTTTAATAATAGTAGTTGCAGGATTGTTTTTTGGATCGATTATAACTTCATTTAACGCAAAACTTTCTTCCGACATTTTAACATCAAGTACGGCAGCTTTTGAATCTGAAGAAATAGCTATTTTTTGAGTTTTATAACCCATGTACTGAAAAACGATTTTGTTTTTGCCCGGTTCTTTTACATTCAACTGATACTGTCCAAGTTCATTGGAGGTTGTACCGGAATATGTATTTTCTTCAAAAACAGATACAAAAGCCAGAGGACTTCCTTTTTCATCTGTTATAGTTCCTTTGATTTGGGCAAAAGTTGAAATTGAAAAAAATAAAAAGGCGAGTAAAATATAGTTTTTCATGTAAGTGGGTTCTCTTACAAAATTAAAACAAGTTGAATCTGTACTTATTAATAATTTGTTAAATAATGTGTTATAAAAATGACTGGATAGCCAATTCGTAGCTTTTTAATCCAAATCCTAAAATAACACCTTTTGCATTTCCCGATAAATACGACTGGTGTCTGAAGCTTTCACGTGCATAGGTATTTGAAATATGAACTTCAATAACAGGAGTTGTTACTGCTTTTATAGCATCGCCCAGACCAATTGAAGTGTGAGTGTAAGCGCCTGCATTTAAAATAATTCCGTCGTATGTAAACCCATATTCCTGAATTTTGTCAATTAATTCACCTTCAATATTACTTTGGTAATAGTAAAGTTCAATATTTGAAAATTTTTGTTGAAGGGTTTCAAAATAATCTTCAAAAGTCTGACTTCCGTAAACTTCAGGTTCTCTTTTTCCTAATAGATTCAAATTGGGACCGTTGATTATAGCGATTTTCATAATGGAATTTTTATTTTGATTAAAGTATATAGGATTTCATTTTTGCATTTGACAGAAATCATTTTACGAACAGTGTAAAAATAAAAAAACCGTCCTAATTATTAGAACGGTTTTTATAAAAGTATGTGATATTCTTTTAGAACATAAATCCTGCAGACAATTGTATGGTTGAATTTTTAACATCAGCATTTTTTGACGCTTCTGTTAGCCCTAAGCCGTAACGCCCCTGAACAAAAAGATTTTTTGTGATTTTAAAACCTAACCCCGCATTAACACCAAATTCAAAGGTCTCTGCATCTCCCAACTCTACATTGTCTTTTTCACTTAATAAAAAGGAAGCTTGTGGCCCCACTTCAAGGCTGAAGGAATCGGTTAAATAAAACTTAGCCATTACAGGAATGGACAAATAACCTAATTCGTTTTTAATATCCTCACTCACACCGTCAAATTTATACGATGCTCCAGTTGTAGAATACAAAAGTTCAGGTTGTAGAGCGAGTTTATCCAGTAATTTAATTTCTGCAACAAGTCCTGCATGGTAGCTTGTGATGCCTTCTTTGTTAACTCCAGGTGCATCCGTGTCATCTCCGGTTTGATTTGCAAAGTTAACCCCTGCTTTAACCCCTATTTTTAATAATTGTGCCTGAATGGATGCTGAGGTGGCGATGAACAAAACCACCGCTAAAAAAACTTTTTTCATAATGTTAAAATTTAAGATTTGATTGTACAAAGTAATGCAAATAAAAACTCAAAAGGATTATAATTATTGTTTGTTTGCGTTTCAAAATTTCCATTTTTCACTCACTCAATTGATAAAAAAATTATTCATCCATCTTAAAAAGAAAGAATTTTACTAATAATAAAAATAATTTTTGTCTAACTGTTTTTAGTGATATTTAAAAATGTAATCGTTTGATTTTAAGTTTTTTGTTTGTTTTAATAGGATTTTTTGAACTAAATTAATGAATTATTTAATGTTAATATTTGGTTTGTTGGTCTTTATTAACATAGCTTTGCACCCACTAAATAATCATTAATTTATAAAAAAAAATGAAAAAAATTATTTTATCTGCCATCGCAGTTATGGCTTTTGGATTTGCTAATGCTCAAGGAACTAAATTTGGTGTTAAGGCTGGGGTTAACTTAACAAACTTTACAGGTGATGCTGATACTGATGCAAAAACTAGTTTTTATGTTGGTGGTTTAGCAGACTTTTCAATCTCTGAGAAATTCCACATTCAGCCTGAACTTTTGTATTCTGTTGAAGGAGCTGATGATGATTTGTCAATTAGTTATTTAAGAGTTCCTGTTATGGCTAAATATTATGTGGTTCAAGGATTATCATTACAAGCAGGGCCTCAATTAGCCGTTAAAGTTGGAGCAGATGATGAGGTTGACGAAGTTACTAAGTCTATTGATTTTGCTTTAGGATTTGGTGCTGGTTATGAATTAACTAATGGTCTTTTCTTTGATGCGAGATATAACTTAGGTTTAGCTAACATTTCTGATGCTGACGGATTTGATCTTGGTAACACAGGATTGCAAGTTGGTTTAGGATACAGATTCTAATATCTTCTTTTGATATATTTATGAAAACCTTCCCTAACCGGAAGGTTTTTTTATGCTCAAAAATGTGTTTACTTTGTAAATATGAAATGGAATACCTATATTAAAGATTATAAGTCGTATTTGCGAATAGAAAGAGGTTTGTCAAAAAATACAATCGAAAATTATGGTTTCGATATTGAACGGTTATGTCTTTTTTTAGAATCCAATCAAATAGAAGTGTCTCCAATAAAAATCTCAGATGAAACGGTTCAACAATTTATTTATTCAGTTTCAAGAGAGGTTAATCCGAGATCTCAGGCCCGAATTATTTCAGGCTTAAAAAGTTTTTTTAATTACCTGGTTTTTGAAGATTACAGAACAGATAATCCGCTGGAATTAATAGAAGCTCCCAAAACAGGGCGTAAATTACCGGATACGTTGTCCGTTCAGGAAATAGATAATCTGATTGCGGCTATAGATTTAAGTTCAAACGAAGGGGAAAGAAACAGAGCCATGTTGGAAACGTTGTATGGTTGTGGACTTCGTGTTTCGGAATTGGTGACCTTAAAAATTTCAGACCTCTTTTTTGAAGAAGGATTTATAAAAATTACCGGAAAAGGAAATAAGGAACGTTTTGTTCCTATTGGTAATTTAACCCAAAAATATATTAACATTTATCAAAAAGAAGTTCGGGTAAATTTGAAAATAAAAAAAGGAAATGAAGATACTTTGTTTTTGAATCGTAGAGGAAATCAGCTTACACGTGCGATGATTTTTACCATCATTAAAGACTTAGCTGTAAAAATCGGCCTAAACAAAAATATCAGTCCGCATACTTTTAGACATTCTTTTGCGACACATTTATTAGAAAATGGTGCCGATTTAAGATCTATTCAGCTCATGCTCGGACATGAATCAATAACAACAACTGAGATTTATGTTCATTTAGACAGAAGTTTCTTAAAAGATGTAATGCATGCTTTTCATCCCCGAAGATAATTTTTTAAAGAAAAATTAGTTATTATTAGTGACTTATTTAAAAAGGAATATTTTGAAATATTAAGGTTTCTTTTTTGCGGAAAGTTGTAGCCTCAAATTTAAATTAATTTAAACTTACACAAGTAACTATGGTTTTTGATTTAGATGAAAATACATATTGTAATAATGTTAATGATTTTTATAAAAAATTGTTTGCTGAAATTCCTGATTTGATTTTTCAGTTTATTATCGATGTTGATAATAATTATTCATTTCCATTATTTAGTAAATCAATTGAAGAAATATTTGAGTTAAGTACGAGTGATTTTTTAAATAATATCAAATCTGCTATTTCTGAAAGAATCCATCCCTCAGATCGTGATTTGTTTTTTCAGTCATTTTTAAAAGCTAGAAAACAAGTTTCCAGATGGGAAGTTGAATTTCGTGGAATATTGCCTGAAAAAGGCTTAAGATGGTTTAAGATCTCATCTAAATCCGAATTGTCTTCAGATGGCAAGGTGAGTTTTTTTGGGCATCTTTCGGATATTACAGAGTTAAAAGATAAAGAATTGAAACTGCGTATTTCTGAAGAACGGTTTCAATTTGCTTTAGAAGCTTCTACAACCGGTGTTTGGGATTGGAATATGCTTACTAATAAAGTATTTTATTCCTCTTTGTCTTTGAAGATTTTAGAGCTTGAATCGGCAGATGTACTTGATGATCCTGAACGTTGGGATCAGATTGTGCATCCTGATGATTTGCCGAAATATTATTCGGATATTCAGGATCACTTTGAGAATAAGATTCCTTATTACGAAAATTATCATCGTGTAATGACCTCAAGCGGAAATTATAAATGGATATTAGACAGAGGAAAAGTGATTGAACGAGATGACCAAGGAAAACCTTTGCGTGTTATAGGAACCCACACTGATATTTCTGGGCAAAAAGAAAAAGAGTTGGAGCTTATAAAAACGATGAAATTATATAGTGATCAAAATAGTCGATTGCTAAATTTTTCACACATTGTTTCACATAATTTAAGTACACAGGCTGGTAATATTAAATCTATATTGGATTTTATTGATATTGATGAGAAAAAAGAAACGATAAAAGAGATGTTAATGCATCTTAGAACAGTTTCTAATGATTTGAATGATACTATTTTGAATTTGAATCAAATTGTTCAGATTCAGAGCAATATGAATATAATTATCAAACCATTAAATTTGGTAGAATACATCAATAAAACAATTTCAACTATTAAGAATTTTAATTCCGAAACAAATGCAAATATTATAAACAACGTACCCGAATACGTAACGATAACTTTTAATCCTGCCTATCTTGAAAGTGTGCTTTTAAATTTTGTAACCAATGCGATCAGATATGCTCATCCGGACAGGAGTCCAATAATTATTTTCGATTATACTATAGAAAAAGAGGGGTATAAAGTTCTAAAAATAAAAGATAATGGTCTGGGGATTGATTTAGATGCATATGGTGACTTGTTGTTTGGAATGTATAGAACTTTCCATAAACATAAAGATGCCAGGGGTATAGGCTTGCATATTACCAAAAATCAAATAGAAGCCATGAACGGAAAAGTCTTTGTTGAAAGTGAGGTTGGAGTAGGGACTGTGTTTAAAATTGTTTTTAATGATGAGTTGTGATTTAAGGCTAAATCAGAAATAAAAAAAACTTCTCAGCGATGAGAAGTTTTTTTTATTTTAAATATGTTTTGAATTTATTTAGCAATGTTTACTGCTCGGGTTTCACGAATAACAGTTACTTTTACCTGACCAGGATATGTCATTTCTGTTTGAATTTTCTGTGAAATTTCAAAAGATAAATTAGCTGCATTTTCATCAGATACTTTTTCGCTTTCTACAATTACACGAAGTTCTCTACCGGCTTGAATTGCATAAGCATTTTTAACACCGCTGAATCCGTAAGCTACTTCTTCAAGATCTTTCAGACGTTGAATGTATGAATCTAAAACCTGACGTCTTGCGCCTGGTCTCGCGCCGGAAATAGCATCACAAACCTGAATAATTGGAGAAAGTAATGATTTCATTTCGATTTCGTCGTGGTGAGCTCCAATAGCGTTGCAAACCTCTTCTTTTTCACCGTATTTCTCTGCCCATTGCATACCTAATAAGGCGTGCGGTAAATCGCTTTCAGTATCTGGAACTTTACCAATATCATGAAGTAAACCTGCTCTTTTAGCTAATTTAACATTCAGACCCAGTTCAGCTGCCATTATACCACAAAGTTTAGAGACTTCTCTGGAGTGTTGCAGTAAGTTTTGTCCATAAGAAGAGCGGTATTTCATTCTTCCGACAACTTTAATCAATTCAGGGTGTAAGCCGTGAATTCCTAAGTCGATAACAGTACGTTTACCAACTTCAATAATTTCGTCGTCGATTTGTTTTGCAGTTTTAGCAACAACTTCTTCGATTCTGGCTGGGTGAATACGTCCGTCAGTTACGAGTTTGTGTAATGATAAACGGGCAATTTCTCTACGTACCGGATCAAAACATGAAAGAATAATAGCTTCAGGTGTGTCATCAACAATGATTTCAACGCCGGTTGCGGCTTCAAGCGCTCTAATGTTACGCCCTTCACGACCGATAATTCTACCTTTTACATCATCGGATTCAATGTTGAAAACAGAAACACAGTTTTCAACAGCCTCTTCTGTTCCAACTCTTTGGATAGTATTGATGATGATTTTTTTAGCTTCTTGCTGAGCAGTAAGTTTCGCCTCTTCAATTGTATCCTGAATGTGAGACATTGCTTTGCTTTTAGCTTCAGCTTTTAGACCTTCTACTAATTGCTCTTTTGCTTCTTCGGCAGAAAGCCCCGAAATTACTTCCAATTGTTGTAGCTGACTTTTGTGTAGTTTGTCAACTTCAGTTTGTTTTTTGTCGAGAAGCTCAATTTTGTTATTATATTCTGCTGTTTTAGCTTCAAAATCATCATTTACTTTTTTAGCTTTTGATAATTCATTTGAAACCTGCGATTCTTTATCACGAACTCTTTTTTCAACTTCAGCTACTTTTTTGTCTCTGGTTAAAATTACCTGCTCGTGTTCTGCTTTTAATTCGATAAATTTTTCTTTTGCCTGAAGAATTTTATCTTTTTTAATATTTTCAGCTTCTAAATTAGCGTCTTTTAAAATAGATGCAGCTTCTTTTTTAGCGTTTTTGATTAAGTTAGAAATATTGCTTTTTTCGATAATTTTAGCTATCGCAAAACCAGCTGCAATGCCAACAATACCTGAAATAATGATCGTTATGATGTCCATGTTTGTTAAAATTTATATATAAAAAAGCCTACATTAATTGCTTGAATAAACTCGTAAAGACAAGTTTTGAGCTAACTCACTGTTCAAGTTTCCAAGCCGAAGCATGGCATACTATAGTAGCGACGATTTGCTCATTCTAAATTGTTAGTGTTGAGTTTACCAATTGTGAACTAATGTAGGCAGTATCTTAGTTTCGTGTAAAGAACGTTTAATTTTCGAGATATTGATCTAAAAGCGAATTTAATCTTTTAATTCTTTTGATAGTTTCCTCGCCATCAATAGTATTGTCAATTTGTTTTTGTTCTACTTGTGATGCAAATTGCAGGGCACACATAGCCAATACATCTTGTTTGTCGCGAACTGCGTAATTTTCTTCGAACTGCTTAATCATAGCATCAATTTTTTTAGAAGCACTTCTAAGTCCTTCTTCCTGAGCAGGCTCAACCGTTAACGGGTAAATTCTGTCTGCAACTGATATTTTAATTTTAAGCTTTCCGTCCATATTTACTAATCTGATAGTTGTGCAATACAGTAATCAATTTCGCGAATTAATGAATTTATTTTAAGCTTTGTCTCTCTCTTGTTGTTGTCGCTGCCGAGCAACGAATTGGCTATCTTAAGTGTTTCATATTGCTTATTCAAAGCTTCAATTTCTTCAGATTGTTTCTGGATAATTTGCACAGCTTTGTTTAGTTCTAATCGTAAATCCTGATTGTTCTTCTCTAAAGTTTTTGATTTTGCAAAAAGCTTTTCGACTTTATATTCAAGAGTATCAATTATTTCAGCAATTACACTCATTATAAATCCTTTTCATTACTTAATCCTACAAAGTTAATATTCCTTTTTATTAATGCAATTTTTTATCGATTTTTTTACATTAAAAATAGACAAATTAATGAAATTCAGTTAATTGTGTTTTTGCTGTTTAATCTTTCGGTTTTAGCTCCTTAATTTTTTATCTTAGCAAAAATGTTACCTATGAGATTTTATTTGTTTTTTTTATTTGTTTGTAATTTTATTTTTAGCCAGAACCAGTATCCAAAGGATTATTTTCGTACACCATTAGATATTCCGATGCAGCTTTCCGGGAATTTTGGTGAGTTGAGACCCAATCATTTTCATGCCGGATTCGATTTAAAAACCAATCAAAGGGAAGGACTGAATGTTTATGCTGTTGCTGATGGTTATGTTTCCAGAATAAAAATCTCAACTTTTGGAAACGGAAAATGTATTTATATCACACATCCAAACGGCTATACTACTGTTTACGGACATTTGCAAACAGCTGTTGGACCAATTCAGGAATATATTCATAAAACGCATTATAGCGAAAAATCTTTTGAAATTGAAATGTTTCCAAAGCCGGAAGACCTTCCTGTTACAAAGGGGCAGATAATTGCGCTCTCAGGAAACACAGGCTCTTCAGAAGGGCCGCATTTGCATTTTGAATTTCGTGACACGAAAACAGAATTTGTTATAAATCCTATTTTTTTTGGATTTGATCAATATTTAAAGGATACTAAAAAACCGACGATTTCCAGTTTATTTGTTTATCCGATGGATAATACAACGGTAAACCAGTCGAAACAGCCTCTGTTATTGAATCTTTCCCTCCAAAAAGACGGAACTTATCTGGCTGGTAAAGTGAAAGCTAACGGAAAGATAGGTTTCGGAATTAATGCTGTCGATTTTGATGATGTTTCCAACAATAGAAATGGTGTTTTTAATGTGAGTACTTTTTTAAATGGAAATCAAAATTATAATTACCAGTTCAATACCTATTCTTTTGATGAAATGCGTTTTATAAATGCGTTTATTGATTATCCAAGATATAAAAAAACGGGTCAGCGTGTGCAAAAGCTATTTATGAAAAGCCCTTATGCTCTAAGTATTATAAAAGGAGATTCGCTCAACGGAATAGTTCCTGTTGAACCTAATTTAGCTTCGACTTACAGAATTGAAGTTTCTGATTATTTTGGAAATTTGAATTCGATTACTGTTCCGGTTGAATATGATTCGGAAGCACCAATCATTAACGCAGAACCATTGACATCAAAGTATTTTGTTCGATACAATAAAGATTCGAATTTTGAGAAAGAGAATATGTCTGTTTTTTTTCCTGCAGGTACCTTTTATGAAGATTTTAATTTAAATTTTGATGTAAAAAACAATCGGATTTACATTCATGAAGATGTTGTTCCAGTGCATTCAAATTTTACGGTTACGATAAAAGACAGTACTTATTCTGAAACCTTGCGTGATAAACTTTTTATTGCAAGATTTAGTGGTAATAGTAAAAGTTATAATGCTACCACCAGAAAAAATGATGTCTTTACTATCAAATCAAAAACTTTAGGGCAATATGGTTTGGTTTTAGATACTATTGCTCCTGTTATAAAAATCACTAAAGTGATTCAGGATAAATGGATTACCGGTTTTAAAAATGTTCAGTTTACAATTGGTGATGCCTTATCCGGAATTAGGTTCTATAATGGTTATTTGAATGGGAACTGGGTTTTGTTTGAATATGATAATAAAACGAGAAAAATAACCCACACATTTGATGATGCTATAGTTGCTGAAGGTGCGAATGATTTAAAAATTGAAGTAGTTGATAATGTGGGGAATTCTGCTATCTTTGAAACTCATTTTTTTAGAAGTCAACAAAAATAAAATCTAAGCGTTTGAATAATTTTAAATTAATAATTGTTTTTCTTTTTTTTTGGATTGGTTATGGTTCATCTGCTCAAAGTGCTCGCGTTAAGGGAGTTATTTTAGATAGTGAAAATCGTCCGGTTGCAGATGTAAATGTTACGACAGGAGACAAATCGGCAAAATCTGATGCTAAAGGTTATTTTCAGATTTTTGTACCCTCAAACAAAAAGGTGGTTTTGGTTTTTACGCACATTTCCTTAAAAATGATGACATTAACAGTCAATCTGAAACCTTACGAAACTTTCGTTTTTAATCCTGTGATGAACAATTCAGAAGAACAGATGGGGGAAGTTTTTGTTACTTCAAAAAATAAAAAACGTGTCCAGGGTATTACAGTTATTGATCAGGCTACCATAAAAAAAGTACCCGGAGCGAATGCCGGAATAGAAAATATACTAAAAACATTGCCAGGAGTAAATTCAAACAACGAATTAAGTACTCAATATGCAGTTCGTGGAGGAAATTATGATGAAAATCTGGTTTATGTAAATGAAATTGAAGTGTATCGCCCATTTTTAATTCGTTCCGGACAACAGGAAGGATTAAGTTTTACCAATACCGATTTGGTACAGAACATAGATTTTTCTGCCGGAGGGTTTCAGGCAAAGTATGGAGATAAACTTTCTTCAGTATTAGATATCAGTTACAGAAAACCTACACAATTTGGAGCTTCTTTGGAGGCCAGTTTTCTTGGTGGAAGCATTTCTGTTGATGCTGTTTCTAGAAACAAAAAATGGTCTGCAGTAACCGGAGTCCGTTATCGTAATAATAGTCTGCTGGTAAACAGTCAGGATACACAGACAAATTATACGCCAACATTTGCAGATATTCAAACCAATATTAACTATGATGTTTCTCAAAAATGGCAATTGAGTTTTCTGGGAAATATTTCGCAAAATAAATATTTATACCAGCCTTTAACCCGCGAAACAAAATTTGGAACTATCGATCAGCCTATGGCACTTGCTGTTTTTTATGAGGGTCAGGAAAAAGATCAATATGATACTTATTTTGGAGCATTAAAAACAACTTATAAAGCTTCGCCAACTTTTACTTTAAAATTGATAGGATCCTTGTTTCATACAATAGAGAAGGAGCATTTTGATATTTTGGCACAATACCGATTGGGAAATGTTGATGATAATGGAAACATAAATCCTGATGATGTCGATTTTACCAGAGGAATTGGTACCCAGCTTAATCATGCCAGAAACGATTTGGATGCTTTGATAGCAAATGTTGAAATTAAAGGGTTTAAAGAATGGAATGACAGTCAGCTGGAATTTGGTTTAAAATATACAAGAGAATCGATACGGGACAGAATTGTAGAGTGGGAGATGATTGATTCTGCAGGATTTTCATTAAATCCACGTATTTTAAATCTGCCGAAAAATAATCAGCCATATGAACCTTATACCGGACCTCTTTTGCCGTATCAAAATATCCGTGCGACCAATTTCAATGATATAAACAGGTTTTCCGGTTATGCACAATGGAATAATAAAACAGAGTTGGGTTCTAATCAATTTTGGTATACTATTGGGGCACGTTTTCAAAGCTGGCAAGTTTCAGGAGCAACTGTTGATGGAAAAAATCAAACAGTCTTTAGTCCACGTGTACAATTTGCTTTAAAACCAGATTGGAATAGGGACATGATTTTTAGGATTTCAGGAGGACTATATTATCAGCCGCCATTTTATAGGGAACTTCGTGATGCTGAAGGAGAAGTTAATCCGGATGTGAAAGCACAACAATCGATACATTTTGTTTTAAGTAACGATTATAATTTTAAAATGTGGAACCGCCCTTTTAAATGGGTTACGGAATTGTATTATAAATCACTTTCAGATGTCAATGTGTATTCAATTGACAATGTACGAATTCGCTATGTTGCTGATAATAATGCCAAAGCTTATGCTCAGGGACTGGATTTTAGGTTAAATGGTGAATTTGTTCCGGGAACTGAATCATGGATAAGTTTCGGTTATCTTAAAACGGAAGAAAATTATGATAATAAAGGATTTATAGCCAGACCAACTGACCAAAGATTGAAATTTGCAATGTTATTTCAGGATTATATGCCCAATATTCCAAGTATAAAATTGTACCTGAATTTAGTTTATAATACCGGTTTACCAGGAGGTTCGCCTTCTTATTCTGATCCTTATCTGTACCAAAACAGATTGAATGATTACAGAAGGGCAGATGTTGGTTTTGCTAAGGTTTTTATTGATCAGAGTAGTGCACCAAAGTCTGGCTGGCTGAAAAACTTTAAGGAATTGTCTTTGGGAGTGGAAATATTTAATATTTTTAATAATCAAAATGCCATTACCAATACCTGGGTTAGAGATGCTTATTCAAAAAATCAGTATGCAATTCCAAATTATATGACTTCGAGAGTTTTTAATATAAAACTGAATGCCAGGTTATAATGAAAGAACGGATAAAAAGAAAACGAATTTTATATGTTCCAGGAATGATTTCCTTGGTTTTGATTCCTTTGTTTTGTTTTTACCATTTTTATAAAACGGATGCTTTTAAGGTTCAAAGTTGTATTGCCTTTTTTTACGTTAATGATTCAATTAATAAAGAACAACTAGGAAGGATTAAAAGGAATTACAAGACTTTTTATTTTGAAAAGAAAAAATTCCAAGAGTTTAAAGAATTGAAAAAATTAAGGTTCTTTCTTCGGAATTTAGTAAAAGAATACGATACCATTAATGGTGCAAAAATCCATTTCGGATCAAAAACTGATTAAGATCTTTTTATCAGTGTTCAAAATATTATGATTGAAGAAAAAGTAATGAATTGGTCTTTGTATAAAGATGATATTTATGCCTTTTCAAGTGCAAGACCGCCAAAATCAACTAATTTAAAACCGTTTGATCATATTATTTGTGGAAATGGTGAAGCGAATAAAGATTTTTGGTTAAGCCAAGCCAAAGAAGCAGAAAGAAAACGGTTGTTATCCCTCTATAAAAAAAACTGGATAATATTTTTAGGCTATTTAGGAATTGTATTTATCAACATTTTTGCGTTAGTAAAATTCAATAAAAACAAATATTATCACCAAAAACGCTATATTTGATAATCGAATATAATTGATGCAGATGAAAAAATATTTTAAATATATAGCCTTAGTAATTATTGGATCTTTAGCGAGCTGTAAAGAAGAAGCTCAAAAACCAAAAGTGACTTATGATACATCAAATAAAACAAGTGCTTTAACTAAAACAGATTCAACTCAAATTGAAATAGCTGATTTGCCTATCCAAATGGAAGGTACAGATTATTTGATTCATCCTGTTGGAGATTTAAGAGTCTTTGAAAAAGGAACTAAGGTACGTTACGGATCATCGAGTGTAAATGATGTAAGTTTTACAATTTCTAATTTAGGCGAATTTGAAATCACAGGTTATCTGCAAAATTTGAAATTTCAAAAAATAGATTCAGATTCTATCCGACCATTATCTGATAAGCCGGTTTTAATTTTAACAGCGACTTATTTAAAGGCACTTGCAGATAAAAACCTTAGTCAAATTATGGTTTATACTTTGACAGATTCAGATACGAATAAAGACGGGAAAATTGATACTGGAGATATTAAGACTCTTTACTTAAGTGATATTAG
Organism: Flavobacterium sp. LM4; assembly: GCF_002017935.1. Lineage (NCBI taxonomy): Bacteria > Pseudomonadati > Bacteroidota > Flavobacteriia > Flavobacteriales > Flavobacteriaceae > Flavobacterium > Flavobacterium sp. LM4. The sequence continues at coordinate 495,239 of NZ_MUFW01000001.1, forward strand.
CGGAGAAAATTTCACTAAAGTTTCAACAGACATGCAGGAGTTGGTTGACTGGAGTTTAATTGAATCCAAAAAGCGTTTGTATTTTAGAACAATTGAAGATACTAATCAAAATGGACAGTTTGATAAAAATGATGTTTTACATTATTATTATATTGATTTGACTTCTAAAAAATGGGAGGCTGTAAGTTATAAGCCTATTTAATTTTTTTTTTAATGCGTTTAGTGTTATTTGGGTATCAATTTTTTTGTCTGCGGAGAAAAAATTTAAATTAAAATATCACTTTCTAAATCTGATTTTTCTATTTCTAATCCAAAACCTAAACGTTCTACCAATTCAATTACCAATTTTTTATACCAATTTTCTGATTTGGGATGAATGTAAATCTTTTCAATTAACTCATTGATATCAACATTGATTTTTAATCCTTCATTCAATTTTAAATTGCTTTGAGAAGTGTCTGTAATAATACGAACTTCACGTTCGTATTGAAAACTTTTGCGTTTGAATAAAAATGGAAAGAACAAATCATCAAAAGGAATATATTCTTTTTTGTAGTCTATATAATTTACTTCTCCAATATATTGATCAAAATTATTTTCAGGTTTAACAGCTTTTTGTAATCTTCCTATTGTAGATTGAATAGCTAATCCTTCACTATTTTGGGTAAATATCTGCCACATAGCAAACGATTCATATTCGTTAATATGCCAGCTGCTTACGGCTACTTTTTCGCGATGGATTTTGTAGTAATTTAAAAATTCAGGGTTGTCAATAGCCAGTTTCTTAATCTCTTCAAATGTAGGTTCGCTAAAAGTACCTTCATACTGATCTTCAAACTTATCAGATCGTGACATGAATAATTTCCTGGAAAGCAATAAATCAAGAAATTTTGATAAATCCAGATACTTCCACACAATTGTGTCGGGATCATCAGGTAGTTTTATATTTGGATTATTAAGATACATTTTGAGTAATGAAACGATTTTATCGTTAATAGTATCTAAGTTAAAAAAATAAAAACAGATTAAAGAAATTAAAAACACTTTTAATAATTCTTTAATCTGTGAATATCTATTTAGTTACAAAGTCTGAGAATCTTAAGATTCAAAAGATTGCATGGTTACAAGCTTATTATAAGTTCCGTTGTGAGAAATCAATTCATCGTGAGTTCCTTGTTCTACAATTCTTCCTTTTTGCATCACGACAATTACATCTGCTTTTTGAATTGTGGAAAGGCGGTGAGCGATAACAATCGAAGTTCTGTTCTGCATCATGTTTTCAAGAGCAACCTGAACAAATTTTTCACTTTCTGTATCCAGTGCCGAAGTGGCTTCATCCAAAATCATAATTGGGGGATTTTTCAGTACTGCACGTGCAATCGATAAACGTTGTTTTTGGCCACCGGATAATTTATTTCCACTGTCACCAATGTTAGTATAGATTCCCAAAGGCAATTCTTTTACAAATTCATAAGCGTTGGCAATTTTTAAGGCTTCAATTATCTCATCATCCGTTGCGTCTAATTTTCCTAAGGCAATATTAGCTTTGATAGTGTCATTAAATAAAATACTATCCTGTGTGACCAATCCCATTAATCCGCGTAGAGATTGCAAGTTCATGTCTTTTATGTTTACTCCGTCAATAGAAATTGTTCCGTCATTGACATCATAAAAACGTGTTAGTAAGTTTGCAATCGTGCTTTTTCCACTTCCTGATTGTCCCACAAGTGCAACGGTTTGTCCTTTTTTAATTTCAAGTGAAAAATCTTTTAAAACCGTTTCATTTTCATATTTAAAATTGATGTTTTGAACATTTATGTTATCGTCAAAGGTTGTTTTTTCAAAAGCTTTAGGTTTAGATGTAATAGTGTTTTCCTGATCTAAGATTTCCAATACTCTTTCTGCAGCTGCATTTCCTCTCTTTACAGCATAAGATGCTTTAGATATTGACTTTGCAGGTGTAAGAATGTTATAAGCTAATCCCATATAGGCAATAAATGCTGCTCCCTCTAATGTTTTTTCAATCAAAACCATTTGACCTCCGTACCAAAGTAGGATTGCAATGACTGCAATTCCCATAAATTCACTTGCAGGTGAGGCTAAGTTTTGACGGTTGCCAATACTGTTTGATAATTTAAAAAAACGTTCGGTTGAATTTTGAAAGACACTATTAAAATAGTTTTCAGAATTATAACCTTTAACTACTTTTAAACCTCCAATGGTTTCTTCAATGATAGATAAAAAAGTACCTTGTTCCTGTTGTGCTTTGCTTGATTTCTTTTTGAGCTGTTTGCCGATTAGTGAAATGATATATCCTGAAACCGGAATAAAAACAAAAACAAACAGGGTTAATTTTGCGCTAATTATTAGCATAGCGATTATTGTAAAAATGATGGTCAAAGGTTCTTTTACAATAAGTTCCAATATAGCTAAAAAAGAAGTTTGTACCTCATTTACATCTGCAGAAATTCTTGAAATCACATCTCCTTTTCTTTTCTCTGAAAAAAAAGCTAATGGTAATTCCAACGTTTTTTTATACATCGCATTTCGCATATCTCTCAAAACACCATTTCGTAAAAAGGTAATAAAAAACATAGCCAGATAATCGGCTAAGTTTTTTAATAAAAAGATAGAAATAATAATGGCAACCATAACCGAAAGTACAAGACCTGGATTATTTGCATCTGTATTTGTTGTAATATAGTAACTTAAATAATTTTCGCCATAGTCTTTTAAGTGTGTAATTCCTTCATAAGTAGGCATTACAGTATTTCTTTTCGTTTTATCAAATAAAACCTGAATCATAGGAATTAATGCCATGAAGGAAAGCGTACTAAAAAGTGCATACAAAACATTAAAAAAGATGTTTAGGTAAGCATATTTTTTATAAGGGTATATAAAGGGAAGTATTTTTTTGAAATTACTCATTTACAGATTGTTGTTTTATCATTAAACCCGACAGTTTTTTTTAAACACTGCCGGGTTTATTAAAGGTATTTATGTGTGATTTATTTCAATTGCATATCTGCAATGATATTTTGTATTTTTTGATCTAAGAAAGCTTCTGCAGTATCAAAATTCTCAACAGCATCTAATTCTGCATTAACACTAATGTAGAATTTAATTTTTGGTTCAGTTCCGCTTGGTCTTGCACAAATTTTAGAACCATCTTCAGTATAATAAATCAAAACGTTTGATTTTGGCATCTCCATTACAGATTCTTCACCACTCAATAAATTCAAAGCAACAGATGATTGATAATCTTCAACCATGATTACTCTTTGCCCGTTGATTTCTTTCAATGGATTTTCTCTTAAATTAATCATCATCTGATTAATTTCTTCTAAGCCTTCAATTCCTTTTTTGGTTAAAGAAACCAAATATTCCTTGTAGAATCCATTTTCAACATAAAGCTGTAAAAGTTCTTTATAAACACTACTTCCTGCAGCTTTTGCCTGAGCGGCAACTTCACATATTAATAAAGTAGCTGCAACAGCATCTTTATCCCTAACGGCATCTCCAACCATAAAACCAAAACTTTCTTCTCCGCCACCAATAAATTGAAGTTCGGGAAAGTCTTTAATCATTTTGGCAATCCATTTAAAGCCAGTCAGACCAACTTTACATTCTACGCCATAATTAGTTGCCAGTTCCATAATCATCGGAGTCGAAACAATAGTGGATCCCACAAATTGTTTTCCGTTAATTTTGCCTGCTTTTTTCCATTGTTTCAAAAGGAAAGAAGTCATCAAAACCATAGTCTGGTTTCCGTTAAGCAAAATCATTTTTCCATCGTTATTTCTAACAGCTACACCTAAACGATCACAATCGGGATCTGTTCCGACTACAATATCCGAATTGGTTTTGTCTGCCAATGCCAAAGCCATAGTTAATGCTTCGGGTTCTTCCGGATTTGGAGATTTTACAGTAGGGAAATTTCCATCAGGAATCGCTTGTTCAGGAACAATATGAACATTTGTGTAGCCTGCTTGTGATAAAGTATCAGGTACTGATTTTATAGAAGTTCCGTGCAAAGAGGTAAAAACAATTTGTAAATTCTCTTTGGCAGTAGCCGGAGTATTAAAACTGGCATTTTCGATAGATGATTTTACAAAAGCTTTGTCGATTTCGGTATCGATATACTGAATCAGGCTTTCGTTTGCGTTGAATTTGATTTTGTCATAATCTAAACTTTCAATAACGCTAATGATAGCAGTATCTTCTGGGGGAACAATTTGTCCGCCATCTTCCCAATATACTTTATATCCATTATATTCCGGTGGATTGTGCGAAGCAGTAAGAACGATTCCGCATTGACAGCCTAAATACTTAAGGGCAAAAGACAACTCAGGAGTAGGTCGTAAATCTGAAAACAAATAAACCTGAATTCCGTTTGCAGAAAAAACATCGGCAACAACTTTGGCCAGAGTATTACTGTTATGACGACAGTCATAAGCAATTACTACTTTTATAGGCTGATTTGGAAAAACTGTAAGCAAATAATCTGAAAGTCCCTGCGTGTTTTTTCCAAGAGTATATTTATTGATTCGGTTGTTTCCAACCCCCATAACACCACGCATTCCTCCAGTTCCAAATTCCAGGTTTTTATAAAAACTTTCCTCAAGTTCTTTCGGCGATGTTGTCATTAATTCCTTAACGGAAGCTTGTGTTTCTTTATCAAACGTAGGTGTTAGCCATTCGTTTACAGCATTCAATATGTTAGGAGCTATATTCATGTAATTTTTTTTAATGTTTAAATTAAAGATAATTTTTTTTAGGAGCTAATCCTGCTGCACACTATATTTTTTGTGATCCCGTTACAAACGGAACCACAAAAGGATGCCGTTCCCATCAGGGCTATGACTTCAGGTTAAAAATTAACTTCCCGTGCTATTTTATAACGTGATTCGTTGTTTTTAGTTCGCAAAATAATTTCTCCCAGAAAACCTGCCAAAAATAACTGCGTTCCTAAAATCATTGTTGTCAGCGCAATAAAAAACCAGGGATTACTGGTAATTAAACTATATTTCATTCCATTATACATATGGTATAATTTAGAGATGCCTATATAACCGGCTAATAAAAATCCGATGATAAACATTAAAGAGCCAATTGCGCCAAACAAATGCATAGGTCTTTTTCCGAATCGTGACAAAAACCAAATCGTAATCAAATCAAGGAATCCGTTAACGAAACGCTCCATTCCAAATTTTGTTTCGCCGTATTTTCTGGCTTGGTGAATTACGACTTTTTCGCCAATTTTGTTAAATCCGGCATTTTTCGCCAAAACCGGAATGTATCTGTGCATTTCGCCCGAAACTTCAACGTTTTTTACGACGGCATTTTTATAAGCCTTTAATCCACAGTTAAAATCATTCAATTCAACTCCGGAAGTTTTTCTTGCTGCCCAGTTAAACAATTTAGAGGGAAGGTTTTTGGCTACAACAGAGTCGTATCGTTTCTTTTTCCAGCCAGAAACCAAATCATATTTCTGAGTAGTGATCATTTCGTATAGTCCCGGAATTTCATCAGGACTATCTTGTAAATCGGCATCCATAGTAATAATAACATCACCTTGTGCTTTTGCAAAACCAGCATGTAGTGCCTGAGATTTTCCAAAGTTTTTCATAAAACGAATTCCTTTTACATTCGGATTTTCGTTAGAAAAGCTTTCAATAATGTTCCACGAATCATCTGTACTGCCATCATCCACAAAAATGATTTCATAAGAATAATTGTTAGACTGCATCACTTTAATAATCCATGAGTAGAGTTCTTTCAGTGATTCCTCCTCGTTTAGAAGTGGTATAAGTATAGATAAATTCACTATTGTTGTAATGGTTTAGATTTGATAATTGCTGATATAATCAAGTTAAAAATAGAACTTACAACTATTGAAAAAAGACCTCCTTTAATAAGGTTTCCGATAGAGAAATTGTCGTTTTTTAATAATTCATTTAGTTCTGATGAAGTTTTACCCATAGCTTTAAAAATCTCTAATTGTTTAGAGTTCATGAAATTATTTATTTCAGGTTTAAATTCAGGAGCTATGAAGTTGTATAAAATATAATTAAACGTTATCGATATAAATATTCCAATACTTGTTGATATTAATAAGGTGGTGAAAGAATCTTTAAAAGTAATTATATTACCTAATTTTTTTTTAGTTGTAATTGCCTGAAATATTCTAATTACCCAATATAACAACCAAACGATTATGCCAAAGATGGAACTTTTATAAATAGCTGATCCACCTATATATACAAAAGTTTGCGATAAACAAGCAACAATTCCTATGATTAAACCAAATGTAATTCCATTCTTTTTTATAACTTCATTAATCATATTTATATGTTTTAAAAATAATCCACAAATATAGCAATTCCGAATATAATCAAAGTTAAAAAAAAGCTTTTTGAATTTAACTAAAAAAAAGTGGGCTAAAGATTTGTATATTAAAAAAGAATTGTAAATTTGCAAACTCAAAATAATTAAAAGTTTTAAACAAGAAAGAGTGTCCTTTGTTTACACCTTTTTCTAGCCATGAAAAAGCTTCAAAATAAAAGTGCTCTGAAACAATAAATAAAAAGAAAAGATGAAAAAAGGAATCCACCCGGAAAATTACAGATTAGTTGCATTTAAAGACATGTCAAATGATGACGTTTTTATTACTAAATCTACTGCAGATACAAGAGAAACAATTGAAGTTGACGGAGTTGAGTATCCTGTTGTAAAAATGGAGATTTCAAGAACATCTCACCCTTTTTATACTGGTAAATCTAAACTTATTGATACTGCAGGACGTATTGACAAGTTCAAAACTAAATATGCAAAACACGCTAAAAAATAATAGCTGTTTTAAACTATACAAAAGCCTTCCAGTCCGGGAGGCTTTTTTTATGCGGTGATTTTTTAAATTCCTCAAAAAATTAATCTTTATCTTTGAAAAGAATTCATCTTAATCAAAAAGCAATGGATTTTCTAAAAGATATTTTTATTAATAAACTCGGACTGGAAATACACCATCTTGAAAAGTTCATTAGCTTAACTAAAATTAAAACCTTAAAGAAAAAAGAATTTCTGATTCAGGAAGGAACTGTTTGTGAATTCATAGGATTTGTTGTTTCCGGGAAACTTAGGTCTTATGTTCAAAATGATAGTGTAGAATTCAATAATGATTTTTATCTGCAGAATAGTCTGGTTACGGCCTATACAAGTTATCTAACCCGGAATCCAACAAATTGCAATATTGAAGCTTTGGCTGATACAGGAATCATTTGTATTACTTATAAACAATTTAATGCGTTGATTGAAGAGGATGTCCGTTTTTTGAAATTAGCAAAATATATCTCGGATGTTTTCTTTATTAAAAAATGCAAACGCGAAACTTCATTTTTGAAAAACTCTGCAACAGAAAGGTTTGAGCCCCTTTGTAAAGCCTATCCCGGAATAGAACAGGAAATTTCGCAATACCATATTGCTTCTTATTTAGGAATAAAACCGGAATCGTTAAGCCGCATTAAACTCTTAACATACATCAATAAATAAGTGTATTTTTAGATTGAATTTTGTACTTCAGTAATCAATAAACATTTGAAGTATGCCAGCAATTGATCTTAAAGTCAGCGGTAAAGAAAATCCTGTTTTAGTAAAAGAACTCGTGAAAACGATTAGTAGTCTCACAAATCAAATACTGCATAAAAGCCTGAAGTTACAGTTGTAACCGTATCTTTTATTTCGGATTGTTTATGGTTTGTAAATTCAGAATCTTTAGCTGAATTAAAAAAGAACAGTTTCTTTTTGACGATCAAAATTTTAGACTCAACCAACCTCAAAGATGACAAGGCAAAATATATAGAGGCTTTGCATAATTTGCTGTCAGAGCTACTTGGAAATGTTTATCCTGTAAGTTATTCAGCAATCGAAGAAATGAAAGCTGATGCTTACGGTTATGAAGTGCTTACTATTGAGTATAAAATTATCAGCAATAAAATTTCAAATTTCAAAAAAGAAGATAACCTTTAAATAAAACAGAAATGGAAAAATTTAAAATAACGGCGATTTTGCTTTTGGTAATCTTGCTATTTTATGGGCAGCAAAAAACAGACGATAAAAAAATAATATTTGCCATGATTGACGACTATTCGAAAAGTGTCATTGTAAAAGATTTTGTTGTGTTTTATGGTTTATTTAATGATGGAAATGTAACCTGGTGCGCAGGCTATAAAGATCGGACTCAGGCCAAAGAAATTGAAGCAAAAGGGAAGGTAAAAGCAGGTAGTAATTATTTCTCCGGATCGTATAAAGGTTTTATGAGAAGTTTGTTCAGGCACCAATCTACTGAAGATAAGTTTGATAATATTAAAGTTATCGAATATGGAACTGTAGCTTCTGTAATAATGGATTACAGTTTTTGGGCAGATGGCAAAATGACAAATTGGGGCAGCAAGTATTTAAATCTCATAAAAAGAGATGGAAAATGGTAAATTACAAGTGTAATTTACTCATTAGAATTGATTCAATATTTTAAACAACCCGCTATTGAAGAGCGGCTTAGGAACTAAATTTGGTTCTGAATTTTGAATAGAAAAAGGCTGTTTATTTCGCTGAAAAACATGTTTACTGATACAAATAAAATATTTGTAACTTTGAACCTGATAACCAAATCAAGATTTTAACAAGCGCCAAATTTATTATTTATGAACTACATTCTTTTTGATGGGCCCGTTCGAAATGCTTTATTACCTTTTACTTTTACAAGGCCCGTGGCTGATATTCTAATCGGAATCATGACGATTCGTCAAAAGTGGGAGGCTCGTTTAGGTTCTACTATTACAACAATTACCGAAGATTATTTATCTGCTAAATTTCCGATGGTGGAAATGGAAGAGAATGTTATGATAAATGCTGCGTATTTACCAAATGATACACTTGTCGAAATGGTTTCTGATTTAAAGGAAAATCAGGCCATTTTTAAAGGTGAGGATGTGATTGCTTTTTTTACGACTGAAAATCAGGAAGAAGTTGATTTTGATTTGTATGAAATTATTCAGTACAACGATGATTGTTTAACAGTTGAGCATACCTGGGATATTTTCTCAAAAAATGATGCTGCTATTCGTGCTGATTTTGCATATTTGACAGAAGACAGAAAATCACAACCAATTCCGAAAAGTGTAAATGTTATTGCGCCAGAAAATATTTTTATTGAAGAGGGAGCTAAATTAGAATTTGTTACCCTGAATGCATCGACTGGTCCTATATATATAGGTAAGAATGCTGAAATCATGGAAGGAACCGTAATTCGTGGTCCTTTTGCTTTATGCGAAAATGCCCAGGTGAAACTAAATGCAAAAGTTTACGGGCCTACAACCGTTGGTCCGGGGTCAAGGATAGGCGGAGAGGTGAAGAGTGCTGTTCTTTTTGCTAATTCAAATAAAGGTCATGACGGATTTTTAGGTGATTCTGTTTTGGGTGAATGGTGTAATATTGGTGCAGATAGTAATAATTCGAATCTGAAAAATAACTATGAAGAAGTTAAATTATGGAGCTATGAAACAGAAGGTTTTGCAAAAACAGGGCTTCAGTTTTGCGGTTTGATGATGGGGGATCACAGTAAATGCGGTATCAATACGATGTTTAACACCGGAACGGTAGTAGGAGTGAGTGCTAATATTTTTGGTTCTGGTTTTCCTAGAAATTTCGTCCCGAGCTTTTCATGGGGTGGATCTGCCGGCTTTACGACTTATATTACCAAGAAAGCTTTTGAAACTGCTAAATTGGTAATGGGAAGAAGAAATATCGAATTTGACGAAACAGAAGCTGCCATCTTAGAACATGTTTTTGAGGAAACCAAAAAATGGAGAAAAGATTAATGTGTCAATGAGATAATTAGTCAATTAGATAATTGAAAATATTGCTCCGCAAAGTTTAATGCTTGGTGGAGTTTTTTTTGTTTAAAAGCTTTTCGTTTTAAGTAGAATTATCTAATTATCTAATTGTCAAATTCTCTAATTAAATCTATCTTTGCACCTTTAAAAAAATACTTGCTAAGGCGTCTGATGATCTAAGCAGTCTAAAATCTAAAAATCTAAATGATTACAGTTAACGATATTTCGGTTCAGTTTGGTGGAACTACATTATTTAGCGATGTTTCTTTTGCTATCAATGAAAACGATAAAATTGCCCTTATGGGTAAAAATGGTGCGGGGAAATCGACACTTTTAAAAATAATTGCAGGTCAAAGTAAGCCTTCTACCGGTAGTATTTCTACGCCAAAAGATGCTGTTGTAGCTTATTTGCCTCAGCATTTGCTGACACAGGATGGAGCGACTGTTATGGAAGAAGCATCAAAAGCTTTTGGGGAAGTTTTTAGAATGAAAGCAGAAATTGATGAGATCAACGAACAATTAACTGTTCGTACCGATTATGAAAGTGATGCTTACATGAAGCTGATCGAAAGGGTTTCGGATTTAAGTGAGAAGTATTATGCAATTGAAGAGGTAAATTATGAGGCTGAAGTTGAGAAAATTTTAGTTGGTTTAGGTTTTGAACGTGAGGATTTCGCAAGACAAACTTCTGAGTTTTCAGGAGGATGGCGAATGCGTATTGAATTGGCTAAAATTTTACTACAAAAACCTGATTTGATTTTGCTGGATGAGCCTACCAATCATATGGATATTGAAAGTATTCAGTGGTTAGAAGAGTTTTTAATTAATCAGGCTAAAGCAGTTGTGGTGATTTCCCATGATAGAGCTTTTGTAGATAATATTACAAATCGTACCATTGAAGTGACGATGGGAAGAATTTACGATTATAAAGCCAAATATTCTCATTATTTAGAGTTGAGAAAAGACCGTCGCGTTCATCAGCAAAAAGCATACGACGAACAGCAAAAAATGATTGCGGATAACAGGGCGTTTATTGATCGTTTTAAAGGAACGTTTTCTAAAACAGATGCGGTTCAGTCGCGTGTTAAGATGTTGGAAAAATTAGTTATTGTTCAGGTTGATGAGGTTGATAATTCTGCGCTAAAATTAAAATTTCCGCCGGCTGCACGTTCAGGACAATATCCTGTTGTGGTAAAAGATCTTTCTAAATCTTACGGCGATCATGTCGTTTTTAAAGATGCTAATATTGTAATCGAACGCGGTCAGAAAGTTGCTTTTGTTGGAAAGAATGGTGAAGGAAAATCAACTATGATCAAAGCCATTATGAAGGAAATTGGTATTGATGAAGGAAGTGTAGAAATTGGTCATAACTCGCAAATTGGTTATTTTGCTCAGAATCAGGCTTCTTTGTTAGATGAAAATGCAACAATTTTTGAAACTATTGATGCTATTGCGGTCGGAGATATTCGTACGCAGATTAAAAATATATTAGGGGCGTTTATGTTTCAGGGGGATGACATTACCAAAAAAGTAAAAGTGCTTTCGGGTGGAGAAAAAACCCGTTTGGCAATGATCAAATTATTGCTTGAGCCAGTAAACTTGTTGATTCTGGATGAGCCTTCGAATCACCTGGATATGAAAACCAAAGATATTATAAAGGATGCTTTGCGTGATTTTGACGGAACACTGATTCTGGTTTCTCATGATCGTGATTTCCTTGACGGATTGGCAACTAAAGTTTTTGAATTTGGAAATAAACGTGTGAAAGAACATTTTGAAGATGTGGCAGGTTTTCTGGCACATAAAAAAATGGATTCTATGAGGGAGATTGAGAAATAATTCCTGATTTAGGAGAAGCAAGAAAGAAAAAGAGCTGTTCAATTGAGCAGCTCTTTTTCTTTGAAATGTAATTCTAAATTCGAATTCCAGGTGGAAGTAATTCTTTGTGTTCCGGATTTTTTTTAATGAATAATACAATTTTTGGATGAATTGGCATTACTTTCATTTTTTTTTCAATGACAATCTCCATGATGTTTTTAAATAATGTGTCTATTAGGAGTTGATTTTTAAAATCTTCCGGAGTATTTATTTTTGTTAGGAAAATCTTTTTCTCCTGAAATGAATATTCAACTGAAAGCATTCCTTCCGGAACTATGGTTTCAAATTGTCTTGCAAAAGTGTTGTCTTTGACCGCCATAATAGTTTCAATAGGTTCCATAATTTATCATTTTTTAGCAGGTTTAAAAATATAATATAGATTTAGGGTGATGATTCGGTTTAAAAAAAATCATAGGAAAATAGTAAACACGAATGATTTGGACTGTAAAGTTAATCATTTGATTTTCAATATGAAATTATTTTTTAATGACTGCTCTAAAGTTAACTTAGAAATGATTTTATGTTTTTGTTTATTTTGATATTCAATTTAAAGCGTAAGACTTGCTGTGTATATTGGTAAAAAAAGTAATTTTAGCTTTTGTAATTAAATTCCTTTTCTAGCGATGAGTAAAATTCCTGTTTATTTTATGCCCGGTTTGGCTGCTAGTCCGGCCATTTTTGAAAGAATCCAATTAGATGAAGCTATTTTTGAAGTTTGTTTGCTGGAATGGGAAATTCCTCAGTTAAAAGAATCGTTATCTGATTATGCGCTTCGAATTACAAAAAAAATTAAACATGAAAATCCTGTTTTAATTGGTGTTTCTTTTGGTGGAATTCTGGTTCAGGAAATGGCAAAACATATCGAAGTCCGAAAAGTGATTATTATTTCGAGTGTGAGAAGCAGTTTGGAGTTTCCAAGGAGAATGAAAATTGGTAAGGCCACAAAAGCGTACAAGCTGATTCCGATGAAGTTGATTTTGAATATAGAGAATCTGGCTAAGTTTTCTTTTGGTGAAAAAATCAATAAGCGCATTAAGTTGTATGAAAAGTTTCTTGCTGTTAGAGATTTGAATTACCTGCAATGGGCTGTAGAATCTGTTATATGTTGGAACCGGAATGAGATTGATGAAAAAGTAATTCATATTCACGGCGATCAGGATGATGTTTTTCCTATAAAATATATCAATAGTTGTATTGTTGTAAAAGGAGGGACTCATATTATGATTCTGAATAAATACAAATGGCTGAATGAGAATTTGCCGTCTATTATATTGGAGGGATAAAATAGCGGTTATTACTATTGTCACCCTGAGCGAAGTCGAAGGCTTTCGTGCTCAAAAAGGGCTTCGACTTCGCTCAGGCTGGCACTACAGATAAACGTAAACTTCTTATGAAAATGATTGCCTAGCCCTGATGGGAGGTAAAATCCTTTTGTGCCGGGGTTCGGCACAAAAGATTGGAAGGACAGCAGGAAATAGCTTCAAATTAAATTCCTGACTGAAATTCTAAAACAAAAAAAATCCCAAATACCTGAATTGAATTTGGGATTTTAAATATTGTGATTTTAAAGAATCTAGATTTTCTTCATTTGCTCTTTCATCATTGTGATTTGCTCTTTTAGCATTCCCTGTTTGTCTAGTTTCTTAGCTTCATTTAATAAATTGGTAGCTTCAAGTTTTCTACGGCGTGACATGGCAACTCCGGCTAGGTTTAATTTTGCTACGGCTAAATCCATATCCATAGACAAGCCTAATTCGATTGCTTTTTTAAAGTGTTTCTCAGCCTGATTAATATTTGTCTGCGACAACATGATTCCGTGAAGATAATTAAAGTATCCCTGCTGCTTTCTTACTAAAGCCGTTTCAGGATTTTTAATGTATGCTAACCATTTTTTAGCGCCCTCGAAGTCTTGTTTTCTCAATTTAAGGAAAGCCAATAGGATAAATTCGTTTTTGAAGTAAAGGAAAACAGGAATTGCAGTCAGTAAAATAAGGAAGATTCCATTTCCGATATTACTTTCTGTAAATTGCCAAACGCCAGCGACTACAAGAAGTCCGGCTAAAATAAGTTTAATATTTTTATGAAACATAATAGGTGTATATTTGTGATTGCAAATATAGTAAAATGAATTAAAAATATTTTTATTAAAGTACTTGCCAGAAAAAAAAGTCTTTGTATATTTGCACTCGGTTTTGGAATAAGGATATTCAAAAACAAAAAAGAGATATTAGATACTATTTTAAAGATACAAAGCAATGAGCAAAAGAACGTTTCAACCATCGAAAAGAAAAAGAAGAAATAAGCACGGATTTATGGACAGAATGGCTTCTGCGAATGGAAGAAAAGTTCTAGCGCGCAGAAGAGCTAAAGGAAGACATAAATTAACTGTTTCTAGCGAGCCTAGACACAAAAAATAATGTTTCTGTAAACATAAATAAGGCGTTACTTTTTTTAGTACCGCCTTTTTTTATACCTTGTCAGTAAATAAAGAGGTTAAAATTCTGGTTTTTAACAAACTACTGCAGATTTAAATAAAATATAACTACACAATACAAATAAAATGCCTAAAGACACATCAATAAAATCAGTTTTAATAATAGGTTCAGGACCTATTGTTATTGGTCAAGCTTGCGAATTCGATTATGCAGGATCTCAATCTGCACGTTCTATTCGTGAAGAAGGAATTGAAGTTATCTTGATAAACTCAAATCCAGCGACTATTATGACCGACCCATCTATGGCCGATCATATTTATTTGAAACCATTAACTACAAAATCGATTATTGAAATTCTGAAGGAACATCCACAAATTGACGCTGTTTTACCTACAATGGGTGGACAAACGGCTCTAAACTTGTGTCTTGAAGCTGATGAAAAAGGAATCTGGCAGGATTTTGGAGTAAAATTAATTGGTGTTGACGTAAACGCCATCAATATTACCGAAGACAGAGAGCAATTCAAGCAACTGCTTCAAAAAATAAATGTACCTACTGCACCTGCTAAAACCGCTACTTCTTTCCTTGAAGGAAAAGAAATTGCTCAGGAGTTTGGGTTTCCATTAGTAATTCGTCCTTCGTTTACATTGGGTGGAACAGGAGCAGCTTTTGTACACAGCAAAGAAGAGTTTGACGAAAAACTAACCTACGGATTAGAAATGTCACCAATTCATGAAGTGTTAATTGACAAAGCTTTATTAGGATGGAAAGAGTATGAGTTAGAACTATTGAGAGATAAAAATGACAACGTTGTAATTATCTGTTCGATTGAAAATATGGACCCAATGGGAATCCATACCGGAGATTCGATTACCGTTGCTCCTGCAATGACTTTATCTGATACCACTTTCCAAAAATTACGTGATTACGCTATCTTAATGATGCGTAGTATCGGAAATTTTGCCGGAGGATGTAATGTGCAATTTGCAGTTTCTCCTGATGATAAAGAAGATATTGTAGCGATTGAAATTAATCCTCGTGTTTCTCGTTCTTCTGCTTTAGCATCAAAAGCAACCGGATATCCGATTGCTAAAATTGCTTCTAAACTGGCCTTAGGTTACAATTTAGATGAACTACAAAATCAAATTACAAAATCAACTTCAGCTTTATTCGAGCCGACTTTAGATTATGTAATTGTAAAAATACCTCGTTGGAACTTCGATAAATTTGAAGGCGCAGACAGAACTCTGGGACTTCAAATGAAATCCGTTGGGGAAGTAATGGGAATTGGGCGTTCATTTCAGGAAGCATTACACAAAGCTACTCAATCATTAGAAATCAAAAGAAATGGGTTAGGAGCTGACGGAAAAGGCTACACCAATTACGAACAAATTATCGAGAAACTGACTTTTGCAAGCTGGGATCGTGTTTTTGTAATTTATGATGCGATTGCAATGGGAATTCCGTTGAGCCGTATTCATGAAATCACAAAAATTGATATGTGGTTCTTAAAACAATATGAAGAGCTTTATACTTTAGAGAAAGAAATTTCAAACTATAAAGTTTCAAATCTTCCAAAAGAACTGTTGCTTGAAGCGAAACAAAAAGGTTTTGCCGACAGACAAATTGCTCACATGGTAAATTGCTTAGAAAGTGAAGTACATACTTTGCGTATGGATCAGAATATCAACCGTGTGTTTAAACTGGTTGATACTTGTGCGGCTGAGTTTAAAGCACAAACACCTTACTACTACTCGACTTTTGAGGCTGAGATCGAAAAAGCAAACGGGGAGCGTTATGTAGATAACGAAAGTATTGTTACCGATAAAAAGAAAATCATCGTTCTTGGTTCAGGGCCAAACAGAATTGGACAAGGAATTGAGTTTGATTATTCTTGTGTACACGGCGTTTTAGCAGCAAAAGAATGTGGATACGAAACCATTATGATTAACTGTAATCCGGAAACAGTTTCGACTGATTTTGATACAGCGGATAAATTATACTTTGAACCTGTTTTCTGGGAACATATTTACGACATCATTCAGCATGAAAAACCGGAAGGTGTTATTGTTCAGTTAGGCGGACAAACAGCTTTAAAATTAGCTGAAAAATTATCTAAATACGGAGTGAAAATCATCGGAACCAGTTTTGATGCACTTGATTTAGCTGAAGATAGGGGGCGTTTCTCAGACTTATTGAGGGAATTACATATTCCTTTCCCACAATTCGGAATTGCTGAAACGGCTGATGAAGCTTCTGCTCTTGCAGATACTCTTGATTTTCCATTATTGATTCGTCCTTCTTATGTATTAGGAGGTCAGGGAATGAAAATCGTTATCAATAAAAAAGAACTCGAAGAGCACGTTATCAACTTATTGAAAACAATTCCAGGAAATAAATTGCTTTTAGATCATTATTTAGCCGGAGCAATTGAAGCAGAAGCTGATGCAATTTGTGATGCTGATGGTAATGTGTATATCATCGGAATTATGGAGCATATTGAACCTTGCGGAGTTCACTCTGGAGATAGTAACGCTACATTACCTCCTTTCAACTTAGGAGAGTTCGTGATGCAGCAGATAAAAGATCATACTTATAAAATTGCGATAGCTTTAAAAACAGTTGGTTTGATCAATATTCAGTTTGCAATAAAAGACGATACAGTTTATATTATTGAAGCAAATCCGAGAGCATCCAGAACAGTACCGTTTATTGCAAAAGCCTACGGAGAGCCTTATGTAAACTACGCAACAAAAGTAATGTTAGGTCACAATAAAGTAACTGATTTTGATTTTAATCCACAATTAAAAGGATATGCTATCAAACAGCCGGTATTCTCTTTCAGTAAATTCCAAAATGTAAATAAAGCATTAGGGCCTGAGATGAAATCAACAGGAGAGAGCATCTTGTTTATTGATGATTTAAAAGATGATCAATTCTATGAATTGTATTCAAGAAGAAAAATGTATTTGAGTAAATAATAGATTCAATAAAAAAAGCCTCAAAATCTAAAATTTTGAGGCTTTTTTGCATTTAATAAAAATATTAATTTTTTATTCGTTTTGGCTAAATGACATATTATCTCTTGTGTTTTTTTGAACAGAAATAGCGCCAAACAACGCTAGTAAAAAAGCAAAAGCATAAAATCCTTTTTCACTTGGTAAAATAGTTGCATTCCAAAGTCCAACAACTAAAAGTACAATTGATAAAAGTGTTCCAAACCAGCAAATCCCATAATAAATATCAGTTACAGGAAGATTTTCAAGTCGGTCCCTAACACTTTTCTGCAATGAAACTACTGCAAATAATCCGAACATTAGAACGGTGAAATAATATCCTTTTTCATTTAACAGCATTTCGGCTCTTGCTAATCCAACTATAAATCCAATTGTTCCAGCCCCAAGAGCTACCCAAGATGCCGCTATAAAGGCATTTGATGTTTTTTGTACCATGTTTAATAATCTAGTTTTGGTTATTAACAAATATAATTAAATTCAGCACACATTAAAATAAAAACCGAACTAAATTACAACGTATAATCTTTCAAATATATGTAACAAAAAAAGCTCCAATTCTGGAGCTTTTTGTTGAAACCTAAGCTGGATTATTTAACCAATTCCTGTAATGGTTTTAATTGTTCCATATCAATTTTTGATTCTTTCAAAACCGATATTAAAGTTATAATGTTATTTGGATTCATATTCTTTCCTAAAACACGAACAACAGCAAAACCATTTTCTTTTCTGTTGGCAAAAATTATAAATTCTTCGATGTTTTCATCAGTGCCAACATAGCTTATTGAGGCGCCATCTTTACCGGAACCAACTTTCATTAACTCCTGATATTTGGTATTTTTTAAAATCGCTTTGACTTTTGCCCGCTCTGTTTCAAATTGTGCCTGATTTTTATCATTGGCTTTGAAAGCGAGAATATTCATCTTGTCGAAGGACTTTAAGGCTTCGTTTTGCTCTGGTGATAATTTAGTTTTTTCTAGGTTTAGAATGCTTGGAGAAACATCCAATGCAATAAAATCCTTATTCTCTGTATTTTCTACAAAGTATTTTTGTAATGAAGGTTCGGAATTACAACTTATTAAAGTTAGCAATGCTAAAAGTGCCGGGATAAAAATACCAACTTTCATCTTATTTTTTGCCTTTAGAGGCTTTTTTTAAGTCTGTACCGCCCGGTAATTTCATTTTGTCTGTCAGGACAGCAATTTCATTTAAATCAAAGTTTCCTGTCAAGGATAATAAAACGGTGTCTTCATTTTTTGCACCATCGATAAACATGAATAATTCTTTGATTTTAGTATCAGTAGCGCCTGATTTAACATATATTTTCACGTTTTTCCCGTTATCATTTATGCGCATCAATTCTTCTAAATTTGCTGTTTTGATATATTTATCAGCAGAAAGCTTCATATCGGCTTCAATTTTTGAGTTTTTTGTAGTAAACACTTTTAAATTGTCAAGCTTTTTAATAAGATTCATGTATTGTTGAGTTTCTTTATCAGATGGATCTACTTTTACCTTACTCATTATGTCAAACATTTTTTTATTGACAATTACTGATGTTACGTCGTCCTGCCCGTCAAATTTATCAAATGCATTTTGTGCATAAAAAGCATGTGTAAAAAAGGCCAAAATTACTGTTATGATGAAATTTTTCATATCTGTTTAATTAATTATTGTTTAAAAATTTTATTTTTTGATTGTTCGTATTCTTTAATGTATTGTACACTTTCAATACCTACATTAACATTATTTGACAATAGAGCCAAAGCTTTTTGTGTTTCGGCAAAGGCTTTTTCAGGATTGTCATAGGTTCCTAATTCTGATTGCGCAACAACCGGAGTTGTGGTTTTTTCGCTTGTATAAAAATAGGTTCCAATTCCTAGTAAAACAATAACAGAAGCTGCAATTGATAACCACCCCACATTTTGTTTTTTAGTTTGTAGCGGAATTGCTTTGTCTGTTTGATCGAGGTTCTCGAGTTCATGCGTCGATTTTTGTTGTTTTACCTGGGAGAAATAACTGAAAATTGGTTGGTATTGCTCCAAATGCTGCGCAACATTTGATGAGGAAAAATAGTCTCGTAATTCATTTTCTTCAGCAATACTTGTTTCTCCCTGAAAGTATTTTTCTAATATATTTTCTATTTTATTTAATTCCATAACGGTGTGTGTTAATCATTGATTCTCTTATTTTTTTTCTCGCTCTTGAAAGTGCTACTCTTATAGCTGTTTCATTCATGTTAACAATTTTTGCGATTTCATCGAATTCATATTGTTCAACATCGCGGAGCTGAATTAGTATTTGAAGCTGTTCAGGCAACTGGCTTATTATTTTTTCT
Organism: Flavobacterium sp. LM4; assembly: GCF_002017935.1. NCBI lineage: Bacteria > Pseudomonadati > Bacteroidota > Flavobacteriia > Flavobacteriales > Flavobacteriaceae > Flavobacterium > Flavobacterium sp. LM4. Next base: position 514,794 of record NZ_MUFW01000001.1, read on the forward strand.
ACCCATTCTAAACTATCCGAGTCTTCTAATTTTTTGTCTAATTGAGGTTCGCGATCCGTAAAATTATTATGTACAATTTTAAGATTATCTGCTCTTTTAGATTTTAATTGATCCAGACAATAATTTTTAGTCATTGTCATCGCTACAGCCTCGACATTATTATACGCGTTTAAATTGTCTTTTTTGTTCCATAATTTTACCATAACTTCCTGAGTTGCATCTTCAGCCTCTTCAGTGCTTGTCAATAATCTTTTTGCCAGACGAAAAACTTTGTCTTTAAAAGGATTTATTAATTCTATAAATACAACTTGGTTCATTTGTGGTTTTTTATTGATTTTTGGCCGGTAATATAGAGTAACATATTTCAATTTGTCTTTGATCTGTTTATGATCATATTCATTTCATAAATCAAAGATTTGGTTAGCTTATATATTCAAGACGAGACAGTATTATTTTTGTTACAAGACAAGTTAAAAAAATGTTGTAAAAAAAACCTGTACATTTATATAGTTAAAACTAAAGGTACTATTTTTACGTTTATACTATATTGAAACCCCTATTTTATGAAAAAAACATTAAGAAGTCTCGTTTACTTTCTTTTGATTGCATTTAGCCTTCAATCTTGTGACGATAAAGATGATGTTGCTACTCCAAAAGATCTGCAAATAAATAATTTTATATGGAGAGGATTGAATAAAGTTTATTTATGGCAAGCCGATGTTCCTAATTTGGCCGACAATCGTTTTACGGGTCAGGAGGATTTAAATTCGTTTTTGGAAGGCTATTCAACGCCAGAAGACTTATTTCAAGATTTGCTAAATAAACCTAAAAGCAAGTACCCTAATGGAGGTGCTATCGATCGTTTTAGCTGGATTGTAGATGACTATACCGTTTTAGAACAAGAATTAAATGGTATTACAAAAAATAGTGGTATTGATTTTGGATTAGGAAGGCAAGCAGAAGGATCAAATGATTTAGTAGGCTATATACGTTATATTATTCCTAACTCTGATGCTTCAAAGAAAGATATTAAACGAGGTGATTTATTTACCAGTGTGAATGGAATACCACTTACAGAATCAAATTATAGATCATTACTTTTAAATTCTGAGTCTGATAGTTATACCTTAAATTTAGCCAATTATAATGGTAGTACTTTTGAGTTAAACGGTAAATCTGTAGTGTTAACAAAAACGGTTTTAGAAGAAAATCCAATTTTAATCAATAAAATAATAACTTCGGGAAGCCATAAAATAGGATATTTAATGTATAATGGTTTTTATGCTGAATATGATAATGAACTAAATCAGGCTTTTGGCAAACTGAAAACTGAAGGAGTTACTGATTTAGTTCTGGATTTAAGATATAACCCAGGAGGTTCAGTTCGTTCTGCGATTAGATTAGCAAGTATGATTACAGGACAATTCCCAGATGATATTTTTGCAAAAACACAATATAATGCCAAACAGATGAATGGTTTAAGCAGTTCACAATTAGAGTCATTAAATAACAGATTTGTATCATCGTTTGACGGAAAGGCAATAAATAGTTTAAAATTGAACACACTGTATGTTATAACAACAGGAAGTACAGCTTCTGCAAGTGAGTTAGTTATTAACGGTTTAAAACCATATATCAATGTAATTCAGGTTGGAGAAACAACTGTAGGTAAAAATGTTGGATCTTATACAGTTTATGATTCCAAAACTTTATCTAAAACAAGAGTAAATCCGATACACAAATATGCGATGCAGCCTTTGGTTTTTAAAATTTCGAATTCTGCTAACTTTGGTGATTATACAGGAGGATTACCGCCCACTTTTGCACAAGATGAACGTGTGAGCAGTTACGGGGTTTTAGGTGACGCGTCTGAACCTTTATTGAATCTTGCCATTTCTAAAATCACAGGTTCAACGTCAAAAAGAATTCAAACTGATAAAGGCCTTGTTCTTCCTTATTTTACAGATTCAAAATCAATGCGTCGTTTTGGAAAAGAAATGTATTTTGAAAGTATTCCAAAAGAGTTTCTAAAATTGTAAAAATATAAAAAAGGCTTTCATTTCTGAAAGCCTTTTTTTTCCAAAACAATTTTAAAAAAAAAAACAAAATTAACTAATTGATAATTATTTTTTTAACCGCTTTTCTATCCTGAGCAGTTATCTCAAACAGGTATGTTCCGGGAATTATATCAGTAAGTATAATATCGTTGTAATTTGCTGTAGGGAGATTTTTTACAATTTTTCCGGTTATATCAAAAATGATAATACTGGTTTTTTCGTTGGTATTTAAATAAACAATATCTGAAGCAGGATTTGGATATAACATCACAGAATCAATATTAAAGTCTTTACCCCCTAAAGTTGCTGATTTCTGATTAATCACGCCCACGCCATTCAAATCAAAACCTCCTGCTGCAAAACCAGTCGAGTAAGGATCATTGATTATATTTCCTTTACTGTCATAAGAGGCATACAAAGGATTAATTGTACCAATTACATCGATTATTTTAACATATGTAATATTGTTTTTATCTAACAGAGTATTATCCTGAATGTCTGATAAATCAAATGGAGTTCCAAAACCGGTACGGTATTTTCCGGCGAGGTTATTAATGTATCTGCAATCAACTGCTCCAAAACCTCCAATTTGAGTTGTGGTTTGTGTTTCGCTATGTGAAGGAAACCTGAAAAAATTAATACCATCTGAGCTGACTTCTACAAAGGCCAATTCTAAAAAAGTATCAGAAAAACCATTTTCAAAAACGGCAAAATCAAATCCTGAACCATTAGCGATTGGAGTGTCGAAAGTTAAGGTTGCGCTTCCTCCATCACCCAGACACACAACACCTGATCCTGATGTACCACCTTTCATTCCGTCTGCTGGTGTTCCGGAAGAAGCCAAAGGGCTGTTTGCTATAGCAATATCCTGGGGACCTCTTACAACTGTAATCCCTGTTGCCCAGCCTACAAAAACGGAACTACTTTTTGCTATGGCAGTACTGCCGGTCTGACCTGCTGCCGGGGCATATGATTGTGCAGAAATTAGCGATGATGTAAGTAATAAGGTAAAAAGTAATTTTTTTATCATAATGGTTGTTTAAAAATGCCCTTATAATTTTGTTATAAGGGCATTTTGTTTTTTAATTGTTTGAATAAAAACCATTTGGTCCTATGCCAACAGTCAAAGTTTTTAATGCTGTTCCTGTAGTAGAATATACTGTAACAATTCCGTCTGCAGTAAATCCATTTGCATCTCCGGAATATATTTTACCATCAATTACCCCAAATCCATAAAAGGTAGACCAGCTGTTATCTGTAACTGAAAATAAAGGTGTGTTTGAAAAAGCTGTAGCATTTGTATTTATTGCATATATGCCAGTTCCTTGGGTATAATATATTTTATTTCCGTCAATGTCCATGTTTAAAGCGTCTTTCAATGTAGTGGACTCGATTGATGTTACAGCGTCATTTGCAGCATTAATTTTAAAAAGTTTAGTCCTGTCTTTGTTTCCGCATAATACATATACGGTACCATCATACACCTCAATAGAGTTTACTCCTTCTTCAACAGTGATAGTTGTAGAAACTGTATTAGTTGATTCATTTATTACGGTAACTTCATTTCCTTTTCCAAATGCACCGTTTGTTACGTATAATTTTCCATTTGCAGCTACGATTTTTTCAGCAGTTTTGTTTAATGAAATCGAGGTAATATAAGCATATGTTGTAGCGTTATAAACTGTTACGGCATTTGAGATAGCATTAGTTACATATAATTTATTGTTTAAAACGACACTGTAACGCGGGTTTTCTAGTTTTTCAGTAATGGTTCCAAGGCTTGCAAAAGTATATCTGTTAACAACCTCTACTTCATTAGAATTGTTTATAACAATAAACGCTTTGTCATCACTGAAGCTTAATGATTGTGCTACATCTCCTAATACTTTTGTAGGGTTTACAACAGAAAATATGTTGTTTTGTGAAGTCATTAAGTCGTTAGATATATAAGATACCGATGCATTTGGATTTCCAAAATTTCCTTCGTTTAAAATCAATACACCATTGTCATATGCTCCTAATGGGGTGTCAATTATAGTATTATCATCACTGCTGCAGGAAGCAAATAAAAAAGCAGATGCAATAAGTCCTAAATAAAGATTTTTAAATTTCATTTTTAATAATTTAAGTTTAAATAAATGGTTGCGTTTCTTCCAGGCATATAGCGGCTTGGTTGCGCTTCATATTTTTCGTTCCATAAATTGGCTACTCTGACACCAATTTTAAAAATATTTTTTTTACTGAAATTATAATCTGCACCAACGTTTGAAACATTATAAGCATCCAAAATGTATTTTGGATTGTTATCTGATGTGGTGAAAATTTCTCCTGTATACATAATTTGATAATAAGCCGAAATCTTTTTGTAGTAATAAGATAATGAGCCGGTAAGTTTATGGTATGGTACGTAAAAAAGCTGTTTGTCAGTTTTATCGTTTAATGAAACTGTATAAGCATATGTTCCGCTAAAATCAAATGTATGCTTATTAAAGTTTTTCTTCCATCCCAAGAGTGCTTCAGCACCATAAATAGTAACACTGTCTGTGTTTTCCGGAGACCAGTTTCCGGTATTGTTCGGCAGCCATCGAATCATATTTTTTATTTTCATTCCATAGGCAGTAACCGTTAATCGGAAGTCTTTATGTTTAAATTCATTTCCTATTTCTGCCTGAAAAGAGCTTTCAGGTTTTAAGTCAGGATTACCACTTCCTGTCCAAAATAAATCGTTAAAGGTTGGAATCCTGAAATTTCTGGATATATTAAATTTAAGCTGATAAAAATCTGAAAAATTATATCGTGAACCTGCAGAAAAAAGAACAGGACTTTTATAAACGTCTGAAATCTCTTTTCTGGCACTCAATTCGTAATTCCATTTTTCGTTTAAATTATGTTTCCATAAAATACTTGCTCCGCCAATTTCACGATTGTTTCTGCCAACTCCTGAACCTAATCCATTATTTTTTGTATAATCTAAAATTGCACTAATTTTTATTACAGAAGAGATTGCATAATCAATATCATATTTTCCGATAAAACTTTTTACACCCCCTGAAGTAAAGCCTTCATTTTTTATATCTTCATAATATTTATAATGTTCTGAGATATAAGCAAGTCTTAAATTGGTTTCAAATTTGTTAAAACTGCTGCTCCAGGTCAATAAATTACGGGTATTGTAATCCTGATATTTTGTTTTTGTTGCATTTGGAGATGTCAAAGAAAAGTGACGCTCTCCATCAAAAATTTCGCTGTAAAATTTGATACTGTTATTCTGGTTTATTTTGTATCCAATAGCTGCGTCAAATGTATTGTTGTAATATTGTCCGTTAGTATTCCATACTTTCTGACCTATATATTTAAAATCGTTGTCTGAACTGTTTCTGGTAAAGCTTGCATCCACACTCCATTTTTCGGTAGATGCTGTAATACCATAAACAGCACTTAGTGTATTAAATTCGCCATAGTAAATCTGAAATTCATTTTTGAATGTATTTGTAAATTTTAAATCATTGTTTAAATGAATCGTACCGCCAATTGCACCACTGCCATATATGACACTTCCTCCGCCTGCTTTAACATCAATAGAATTAAAACCACGTGTAGAGATAGTGTTAAAATCAGCCTGACCAAGTAATTGAGAGTTTATATTTATTCCGTTCCAGACCACAACTGTTTGTTGTGATGTTGTTCCTCGAAATGACGGAGATGAAGTCATTCCTAAACCATTCTCTTTAAAATAAATAACGGTGTTGTAGTTTAAAAGAGAAGTTAATGAAGATTCATTTTTACTGATTATAGAATCACTTAATCGTTGAATCGATTGTGTATTTGCAAATCTTTTAAGATTTGAATCCGAAACAATAACTTCTTTTAATTTTGTAATAGAGTCGTTCTGCGCCAAAATAATCTGGCACAAAAGCAAAAAGCAAAAAGCAAAACGTTTTTTAAAAGTCATAATTTCTACACTCTTTTTCCCGAGAGTTCGATATTTGTTAATAAGGCAGGTCTCCTGGCTTGCGTCTTGTTGTTTACCTTCCCATCACGCAGCCGTGACAGTGGTTTTGTAGATAACAACAAGCATTCTTTTAAAAAGAACTAAGCTTACAGTTGCGGGTACAGCTCAAGAATTTGATTTTAAAATACTTAAAATCAGTCACTTGATTCCCTTTTAATGTGTTTTTTAATCAAAAACACAACCTTAATCGGGTGCAAAGATAAAGTTAAAAAAGTGTAAAATTCAAATTTGTTTTACTTTTTAAAACACTTGATAAAGAAAAGACGCCTTAAAAATTGATTTTGATGACCTCTCCAAAGTCTGCTTTATTCTGAAAAGCATCTTTTAAAGGTAGTGATGAATGATAGCACAAAAAGCTTCTGATGATGCCGGCATGCGTTACGATGATAATCGGTAAATGGGACTTTTTTGATTTAATTTCGGATAAGAAATCGCCAGTTCTTTCGTGTAATTCCACAAAAGATTCTCCGTTTGAAGCACGGATATTAACAAAATTTTCCATCCATGGATTGAGTTGCTCCGGCGGAATTTCATTCCACGTTTTCATTTCCCAATCGCCAAAATGCATTTCTTTCAAGCGATTATCTTCCTGGTAAGAAATCGTATTTATATTTTTTTGAATGTATTTCGCCAAAATCACACATCGTTTCAACGGACTCGAAAAAATTATTGCTTTAGAAGGTAGTTGTGAAAGGATGTTTTCGAAAACAGACTCAAAAGGCTCCGCTAAATCTACATCAGATTGTCCGTAGCAAATTCCTTTTTCGCAGGTCGTTTCGGTATGGCGAACTAAATAAATTTCCATATAAAAAGAATGCTTAAATAATAAAGCACTTCGCAAACTTGTTGGGTAGCGCCCAGACAATCACCGGTATAGCCGTCAATCCATTTTTGAAAATAACGAGCTAAAAAATAACGAGTCAGGAAAACAGGAATTAAAACTAAAAGTATTTTATATTGAAAATAGGAGAGTGCCAATAGCGGAATTAACCCAAAGAAAAAGGATCCTAGAACTTCTTTCCAGCCATGGTTTTTTGCAATGGGCTTGCTTTTACTCGAAGCATCATCGCGCGAATATTGATGTGTAAAAATAATTGAGATTGCAGCCAAACGGCTCAATGCATGTGCAGAAATAAACAGCAGAAAAACCAAATATTTTTCACTCGAAAAAAGTAAAACAGATTCAGAAAGTAATTTGAATTTCAATAAAAAAAGCAGTACTAAACCAATCGCACCATAAGCGCCAATTGCACTGTCTTTCATAATCATGAGGATTTTTTCTTTAGTCCAGCCTCCGCCAAAACCATCGCAGACATCAGCAAAGCCATCTTCGTGAAAGGCGCCTGTTGTGAGTATAGAAGTAATGATTGCTAAAATAACAGCTGTTTCTGTAGAAAGAAAAAGAGAAGAAACATAGAAAGCAACAAATGATATGCTTCCCACAATCCAGCCAATTAAAGGGAAATATCGTGTGGCTTTGTTTAAATATTCAGGATCGTGACTGATGTTTTTCGGACATGGAATCCGGGTGTAAAACATTAGACATGTAAAGAATATATGTAGTTCCTTTTTCATTAAAAGATTTAATTTTTATATTTTGATTGAAATTGAATTTTGCAATTGCTTTTATTTCCTGCTCACTCCCGCACTTTCAAAACTCGCCATTTCATTCAAAAAAGCCTCAGCAGATTTCAGAATAGGAAAAGCAACAGCACAGCCTGTTCCTTCTCCAAGGCGCAAATCTAAATTTAAAATTGGTTTTACCTGCAGATAATTCAATAATTTTTGATGTGCTTTTTCGGCAGAGCAGTGGCAGAAAACAGCATTTTGTAAAATATCAGGATTTATTTTCGAAGCAATTAAAAAGGCAACACTGCAAATAAAGCCATCAACCAAAACAATCATATTGTTCCCGAAAGCTGTTAACATTCCGCTTGTCATTTGTATGATTTCAAAACCTCCAAAGTAGGCGAGCTGCTGCATTAATTCGGCCGGACCAGAATAATTTTCAATCGCTTTTTTAAGCAGATTTTGTTTCTGAATTAAATTTTTATCAATAACTCCTGTTCCTTTTCCAACACATTCTTCAATCGGAAAACCGGTTAAAACGCTCATCAGAACTGAAGCTGTCGAAGTGTTTCCAATTCCCATTTCACCAAAACCAATACAATTAGAACCTGTTTTGGCAATAGTTTCGACAACTGATTTTCCTTTTTCAAAACACAATTGCAATTCGGTTTCACTCATTGCCGGCGCATGCAAAAAAGATTGGGTTCCTTTTGCGATTTTCGCATTGATCAGTTTAGCATTTGTTGGGAAATCATAATTAACCCCGGAATCGACAATTGAAAGTTGAATATCATGCTGATTGCAAAAAACATTAATTGCAGCACCGCCTTCCAGAAAATTACCAACCATTTGTCTGGTTACATCCTGTGGATAAGCACTTACACCGTGATTTGCAATTCCGTGATCAGCTGCAAAAACGACAATATTAGGATTGTTTATTTTTGGATTTAAAGTTTTAAAAACTGTCCCTAACTGAAAAGCCAAAGTTTCTAAAGTGCCTAAAGCACCAACAGGTTTGGTTTTAGAATCTATTTTTTCCTGCAGCAGTATGTTGAAATTGGTTTCGTCTTCAGTTTCAGATTGAGGTTTTAAAACAAAATCCGACACATGATTTAGATTAACATTTTTAATTTCTGTACAATCCGGAGTTTCAGATTTTTGTTTCCAATGCAGTTGCTGTAACATCGGTTGATTATCGTAATTGGTTGCAGGTTTTCCAATACAGAAATACCCCAGAGGTTCAATGTTTTGAGGTAGGTTAAGTATTTTTTTAAACTGATAATAATTCAAAATCGAAACCCATCCCATCCCATATCCTTGCTCTGTAAGGGATAGCCAGATATTTTGAGCTGCACAAACCGAACTAAATTTTACTGCCTCATTGCTTCCAACAGTTCCAATTGTAAATTGATTCAGAACCGATCTGTCGTACGCAATGATAAGCCCGATTGGGGCTTCTTCAATCGCTTCCAGTTTCAGGGATTTGTAATGTTCTTTTTGCTCTGGATTATCTGTAAGTTCTTCGGCCTTTTTATTATAATCCAAAAATAAATTTTTAACTGCACTCTTTACTTCTGCAGATTTGATGATATAATATCTTGTGGCATCCGTCAATCCTACAGAAGGTGCCCAATGTCCGGCCTGCAAAGCTTTTTTAATCACCTCGTCAGGAACGGTATCGGCTGTAAAATGTCGGGTATCACGACGTGATTTTAGTATATCGTCCAGATTGCTCATTTTTAAAAATCAATTACAATGTCAAAATCAATATCAATTACAATTTCAAAAATCAATTGCAATAATCTTGATGTTTGAATTTATGTAAAGTTAAGGCAGAGCTTTGGAATTTGGAATTTAAAATGTTGGAATTTGTTTATTAATTGATATTGATTTTTGAAATTGCCATTGTTTTTGAAATTGATTTTTGCCATTGAAATTTGCCTAACCTTTTATTTTAACCGGAATACCTGAAACCATCAAAACCACTTCGTCTGCATTTGAAGCCAGAAACTGATTCATCCAGCCTTGCAGTTCGGTAAATTTTCTGCCAATGTGAGTATCGGCATGAACGCCCATTCCAATTTCGTTTGTAACAATAATCAGGTTAGTATTGGGTTGACTGGCTATTTTTTCAAATTCGCTTTTTGCTTCTTCAAGTGATAATGAGACATCATTTTTGGTATCAACAAAAAAATTGGTCAGCCAGAGCGTTACGCAGTCAATCAAAGCTGTTTTGTCTGAAAAGTCAATTTCACTCAAATATTTTTCTTTTTCAATATTGGTCCATCGTTCGTCGCGTTCCTGTTGATGACGGTCAATTCGGTTCTGGAAATCAGCATCCCATTTTCTGGCCGTAGCGACATAAATTGGCGCATTTGAAAGCTGTAAAGCTAAAGTCTGAGCGTAGCTGCTTTTTCCGGAACGTTCACCTCCGGTAATTAAGTAAATCATTATTTAAATTGTTGATTGTAAATTGTTAGTTATTAATTAAGAAAGAACTTACTTAGCCATAACTTGGCTTTTAGTAGTTTTAATTATGCTGGTTATTAATTTTAATATTGTAATTGCATCATTGTTAATGTTCCCGAATTCTTTTTCATTTAAATAGTCAGTTGCTTTGAGAAGTTCCAACCAATAAATTGTTTCATTGGCTTCTTTTTGAGCTATTGCAAATTTATGAATAAAATCATTTTTACTTTCAGCATGCTCTGCTTCTCTTATCATAGCACCAATACTGGTTTCGGATCGCAGGAGCTGTTTGGAGAGAGTGAATTCTTTTTTCTCAATCCATAGATATTGATGTAATTTAACTATTCGAATAGCAAAATCAAAACTTTTATCTTTTACAATGTTATTTTTCATTAACAACTAACAATTTATAATTAACAATTAATAAGGACAATGACGACAGGCATTACCGCAACAGGTTCCTCTTTTTAAATGAAACCATGTTTTAAAAACATAATTGCCATTTTCAATGTAATAATCAATGTCTTCAATTAGTTTTTCAGTTTTTGGTAAGCATATGGCTTTGTTTTTAAGTGCTTTTTTAGGAGTAATAGTTTCTACATAGGCATCAATTTTGTCGATACATGCTTCTTTAAAACATTCTGGACAAAGACAGTCTCCTCCTTCTGAAAGATTAAAAATCGGGGGGAAGTCATTGCACCAGCAATTGTTTTCAGGAGAAATATTACCGCAGCTAAAGGAAGATTCACAGCTTGAACAAACTTTCGTTTTTATATTATTCATAAATATTTAAAAATTGGTTTGTCTAAATTTGTAAGAATAAAGGTGGGTAAAAAAAATAATAAATTACGTTACCTTTGTCATTATTGATAAAGACATTATTGGGAGCAGACAATAATAATGCCATATTTCCTGAAACAATATAACATGCATATGAAACATTTATTTTCTAAATTTATTTTTATTGTCTCATTTTTTATACTGACAGGATGTAAGAAAAATGAAAGCAAACAAATTGTAACTTCTAAAATTCCTAAAAATACTATCGAGTATGCTTCCGGACTTTCTATTGTAAAACACGAAGGATATTCAGTTGTGACAGTTTCGAATCCCTGGCCGGAAGCCAATAAAAATTTTAAATATATTTTAAAAGAAAAAGATGCTGAAGTGCCTGACAGCCTGCAGAATTATACAACGATTAAAGTGCCTTTGGAATCAGTTGTGGTGACTTCAACAACCAATATTCCGTTTCTTGAAATGCTCGATGTCGAAAATAAACTGACGGGGTTTCCACATACAGATTATATTTCTTCTGAAAAAACCAGAGCATTAATAGATAAAGGTGCTGTTAAAAATGTGGGGCAGAACGAAAAATTAAATATGGAACAATTAATAGAATTGTCACCGGATTTGATTGTGACTTTTGGAGTAGACAATAATAATCCAATGCTGGATAATTTGAAAAAAAGTGGCTTAAATGTACTAATTCAGGCTGATTGGATGGAGCAGTCTCCACTTGGCAAAGCGGAATGGATTAAACTTTATGGAGCTTTATTTGGAAAAGAAGACAAAGCAAAAGAATTATTCGATAAAATTGTGACAAGTTATAATCAGGCAAAAAAATTAGTAGCCGGAAAATCTGCAGCTTCTACTGTTTTGTACGGTTCAATGTATGAAGATGTATGGTATGTGGCAAAAGGAAACAGCTGGGTTGCCAAATTTATGAAAGATGCTCAGTCCAATTATTTATGGTCAGATTTAGAAGGCACCGGAAGCCAGGGCTTGTCATTTGAAAAAGTTTTGGACAAAGCCAAAACCGCAAACTTCTGGATTGTTTCAGGATCCTTTAAAACTTTAGACGAATTACAAAAAGCAAATCCGCATTATAATGAATTTGATGCTTTTAAAAACAAATCAGTTTATTGTTTAGAAAGTAAGTTTGGAGCTACAGGCGGAACTATTTATTATGAATTATCACCAAGCAGGCCTGATTTGGTTTTGAAAGATTATATTAAAATTTTTCATCCGGATTTGTTGCCGGGTTATGAGTTTACTTTTGCAACTAAACTGAATTAAATTGCCGAACAGAAAAAGAAATACGATTTTATTTAGCATTTTAGCTTTAGGACTTCTTCTGATGTTTTTTGCGAGTATTAGTTTGGGTTCTGTTAATATTCCGTTTAAAGATGTTTATGCAAGTTTAACAGGAGGTGAGGCTAGTAAATCGACTTGGGAATATATCATTATTAATTATCGTTTGCCAAAAGCCATTACCGCCATTTTAGTTGGAACCGGACTTTCAATAAGCGGTTTGCTAATGCAGACTTTGTTTAGAAATCCGCTTGCAGGACCTTATGTTTTAGGATTAAGTTCAGGTGCAAGTTTGGGTGTAGCTTTTGTAATTCTGGGGGCAGGCTTTTTGCCACCCTTTTTGAAAATAATTGCATTATCATCATACGGAATTGTTTTTGCTTCGACTTTAGGAAGCACACTCGTTTTACTCTTGGTTTTGTTAGTTTCACAGCGATTACGGGATACAATGGCAATTTTGATCGTTGGATTAATGTTTGGAAGCTTTACAACAGCAATCGTAAGTGTTTTGACCTATTTTAGTACTGCTGAACAGCTTCAGAAATTTACTTTTTGGTCCTTAGGAAATCTTGGAAACCTTTCATGGAAATCAATCATTGTTTTAGCTATTAGTGTGTCTTTTGGCTTAGTTTTAAGTGCATGCAGTATCAAGCCTTTGAACGCTTTGCTACTGGGAGAAAATTATGCAAAAAGCATGGGGTTGAATTTTAAAAAAGCCAGATTAATAATCATTTTTGCGACCAGTATTCTAGCCGGAAGTATCACTGCTTTTGCAGGTCCGATTGCTTTTATTGGTCTTGCAGTTCCGCATATTGCAAAACTGACTTTCCAAACCAGTAATCATATGATTTTGTTTTGGAGTACTTTGCTTTTTGGAGCTATTATCGTGCTATTTTGTGATATAGTTTCTCAAATGCCCGGTTTTGATGTGACGCTTCCAATAAATGCTATTACATCTATAATTGGGGCACCAGTTGTGATTTGGTTATTGGTACGAAAAAGTAATTTTAAGTAATTAGTTTAAATCAATGGCAAAAATGAACACCATCCTCTCAACTTCAAATTTAAGTATTGGCTACAAAATCAAGAAAGTTGCTGTGACTATTGCCCAGGATTTAAATCTGACTTTCGATTCGGGAAAACTCATTGCTTTAATTGGAGCCAATGGAGTAGGAAAGTCAACTTTACTGAGAACGATTACAGGAATTCAGCCTGCACTAGAAGGAAGTGTCTCTCTAAATGATAAAAATATAAACACCTACAAACCATTAGATTTAGCACAAAGCCTAAGTTTAGTTTTAACTGAAAAACTGCCCCCAAGTAATCTCTCAGTCTTTGAATTGGTGGCATTGGGCCGTCAGCCTTACACCAATTGGGTGGGAACTTTAATAGAAACTGATATTGATAAAGTAAGGCAGGCAATGGCATTAACCCAAATAGAACATTTAGCTACAAAAAGGCATTTTGAAATAAGTGATGGTCAATTGCAAAAAGTTTTAATTGCTAGAGCTCTGGCACAGGACACGCCCTTGATTATTCTGGACGAACCTACAACACATCTCGATTTACTGCATAAAGTTTCACTGTTCAAATTGCTGAAAAAGCTAACACAGGAAACTCAAAAATGCATTTTGTTTTCAACACACGACATTGATCTGGCAATTCAGTTAAGTGACGAAATGATTATAATGACGCCCGAAATGGTAGTACAGGATGAACCTTGCAATTTAATTTCACAAGGAAGTTTTGCAACATTATTTAAAGACGAACATATTGTTTTTGATGCAGAGAAAGGGAAGTTTATTGTGAGTTAGTTTTTTTTTGATTTCCACCCGTTTATTTTTCGATTAATAAATACAAAAAATCCAACAAAAGCTAAGAAAAAAGAAATCCTCATCGGCAATTTAATGAAAATGTTTGAAGGATAAATACTTGAATACATTGACCAGGAACTAGGTAAATAATCCCTGTGAAAAGAGGTTATGATTATTACTATTCTTTCTATTGAAAGAATTAGTAAAATACTAAAAACTAATCTCAATAGAATATTTTTCCGGATTACTTTAAATCGTAATAATTGAGTAATAGAAAACCAAAGGAATGGCTGAAGCCACACTGTAAACCAATATTCTCCAAACATTCTACTGAGTAGAGAAGCTTTACTTTCTTCATCTATGCTGTTTAAATCAGTTATAGTTGCAATCATCCATACAATTAAATAAATAATTCCAACAAAGGAAATAGAACGATTAGATTGCTCATCAACTTGTTTAATAAGTTGGTTTTTTGTGAAAATTGAAAGAATTAGATATAGAATTGTGATTAAACCATATGCTGCAAAAAAATCAATTAATATTATTTCGAATGTAAATATTATTCTTTCAGACATTTTGTTGATTTAATGATTAAATTTCTTCAATCCAATCTGCCTCTTAGCTTCCCCAACCACAAACGCAACTGAATTAGCAATATTAAAAGAACGAATAAGCGGAGACATCGGAATAGTCAAATGATTTTCGAATCTTGCCATAAACTCCTTACTCAAACCAACACTTTCTTTCCCGAATACCAGCCAGTCACCATCCTGAAATTCATTTTCCAGATACGATTTATCAGAATGTGAACTCATTAAAAACACCCGTGATTGATCCGGAATCTGTGCTATCCATTCTTCAATATTTTGATATTCGGTTACGTCAAGGTGAACCCAATAATCCAAGCCGGAACGTTTTAGGTTTTTATCATTAATTACAAATCCAAACGGATGAATTAAATGCAGTCTGCTTTCTGTGCCTACACACAAGCGGCCAATATTTCCGGTATTGTTTGGTATTTCCGGTTCTACGAGAACAACGTTTAGCATGTTTTTTTTGAGTTTTGAGTTATAAGTGATAAGTTTTTTTGGAATTATCTAATTGGCTAATTGCCACATCATCTAATTCTCTAATTGATCAACCTCACGAACTTCACCCGCTTTTAAGTTTTGCAAATATACATTTCCTATTCGAACACGTACAAGTCTTAAAGTAGGAAAACCAACTGCGGCGGTCATTTTTCGAACCTGACGAAATTTTCCTTCATTAACTGTTATCGAAGCCCATGAGGTTGGACCATGACGTTCGTCCCTGATCTTTTTGGCTCTTGGACCAAAATCAGGAATTTCGGTAACGATAAAAGCGGTACAGGATTTTGTTTTGTATTTTACTCCTTCAAAACCAATTTCTACACCTTGCTGCAATTGTTCAATGGCTTCGGGAGTTATAATTCCGTCAACCTGAACGTAATATTCTTTGTCTACTTTCTTGCTTCTTATCTGTTCGCTGACTTTTCCGTCTGTAGTCAGCAAAAGCAAACCTTCAGAGTCTTCATCGAGCCTTCCTATTGCCATTGTCCCTTCCGGAAAATCATGCAATTCACCTAAAAGCTTTTTCTTTCTTTTTAATTCATAAATAAATTGGCTGAGGTAGCCATAAGGTTTAAAAAGAATAAAGTGTCTGTGCATTTTTAATTTTTTGCAAAGATAGTTTGTTTCATCTTCATTAAAAATAATCGTATAATAAACTAAAGGCAATGTTAAATCATTTAGTTTTAAAATTTAGAATTCGTAATATTATAATAGTAATTTTAAATAATAATGATATGGAAACTAATAATTTAGGCTCTAAAAAGATAAATGGAGTACAAAAAAATATAGACGAATCGAAAGGAAAAAATATTTCTCACGACGGCAAATCTGAGGATGCAAATTTAAAAAAAGAAGTTGTTACGGATGTGCAGGGAAATAAACAAATAGTAGAAAGGGCACGAAATGAAAACGAGGATATTCAAAAAGTAAAAGGTGATGCAAGTATGGAGGATGCCAATGCAAACCGTGGTGTTTCTACAGAAGAAGAAGCAAAAAAGACAGTCGAAAACAAAGACCGAAATTCGGATATTACACCAAATCGGTATCCTAATTCAAATCCTGAAAGTCATGAAGACAGAGGAAATATGAAATTGGATGAGGGAAATTAAAACATAACTCTTTAAAATTCTTTCATTATACAATACAAAGACTGTCTGTTTTTCATTCAGTCTTTTTTGCTTTACTTATTTGCAGTATAATTGTAGGTATAGCTTTATGTTTAGAGTTTTTTGTTAAAAAAAAATAGCGGGGCTTAAAAAAATAATATCATCATTTCAATTGAAGAAAGGTTGTGAATAATTTAATTAGTTGTCGAATTTTTTAGCTATTGATGTGAAATGTTTATAAGTTTAGTGTATTTAAGTTTATAGTTTTATAATATTCCCTTAACTTTAAAGGGTATAAATTTGATTTCTAAAAACTCTATTTTTTAAATATGAAAAAGATCTACTCTGTACGCCATTTAATGGCTTTTTTTAGTTTTTTTTATTGCTTTTCTTTAAGTGTAAATGCGCAGACAATGCCGGAAGGGCAGAAACTTCCTTATAAGCAGAATTTTACAGGCTTAGGAACAACTTTTCCTTTAGGAATTCAAGGCTGGTCTGCAAGTACTCCTTCAAGCTTACCAACTCCATCAAATTTTACAACCTCGGGTACTATAGTAGGAAATAAAGGTTTAACTGCAGGTTCTGCTAGTTCTACTTCTGGAGATGTTTATAATTTTAATGACAAAATAGGAATTTTAAATGCGGGAAGCTTCCTTGATCAGGCAATTGGTCTTGCATTAGAAACTACTAATTTCTACGGAATTCAAGTTCAATATGATGCGATGGTGATTCGTAATCCAACAGGAGTAGGAAGCCCGGCAACAACTAGAGTTAATGAGTTCGTATTACAATACAGAGTCGGAACAACAGCAGCATTCACAACTTTGCCAACTACTGTTTATGTCAATAATTCAACTCAAAAAATAGGAGCTGGAGATACTGCGGCGCAAAATCCTCAAGTTATAAAAGTAACATTGCCTTCAGATTGTGATAATCAGCCAGTCGTGCAGCTTAGATGGATTGCAAGACAACTTTCAGGTTCTGGTTCTCGTCCTTCTTTCGCAATTGACAATATTGATGTAAACAGCGATCACACAGCGCCAGTAAACGAAACCGGATTTCCAAAATCTGCTAATATATCCTCAACCCATTTTGATTTTTCGGATAAGTTGAATGAAATCGGAAAAACTTATTATGTTTTGCTTGCAGACGGGAATACAGTTCCAACTCCTGCTCACGTAAAAGCAGGATTAGATGCCAACGGAAATGCTGCTTTACAAGCAGGATTTTTAACTATAGCAGATGCTTCATCGGCTTATACGAAAAATATTGCTGGTTTAACGCTATCAACTGCCTACAGCGTATTTTCTGTTTCTGAGGATGAATATGGAAATTTACAAACAGCAGTAAATAAAGTAGACGTTACAACAACAGCAACTGCATTACCAGTAGTAACAACTTCTGTAGGTGCTCTTGATTTAGGTTCTAATGAATTAAACTTAGAATCAGCATCTAAAAGTTATCAAATTCAAGCAATGGATCTTTTGAGCGATTTAACGGTTAGTGTTACACCAAATTTTTCGATCTCAAAAGATAATGTAACATTTGCTTCAATGCTTACTTACGCTGCTGCTGACTTTGCTTCAAATGCTTCACAGACGGTTTATGTAAGATTTAATCCAAATTTAGCAGGTGCTTTTACAGGACAGATTACACATGAATCTACTTCTGTTATTAAAAATTTATCTTTAGCAGGAAGAGGAATCAATCCATACGTTCAAAATTTTGATGATCCAAATGTGTTAAGCAACAGTGGCTGGACGCAATATGATGCAGCAGGAACTGTAAACAAATGGGCATACACCACAACAGCAAGAAATGTAAATTCTGGAACAGGTGCGGTTTTTATGAATGGATATTCAGACAGTGGAGCAAGTAAAGACTGGTTGATTTCGCCAAAATTACGTTTAGATACTTTTGACAAATTACCATCATTATCTTTTTATTCTCGTAAGTTCTATCCAGGACCAGCTTTAAAATTAATGGTTTCTACGAATTACGATGGAGTAAGCAGCCCAGAAACAGCAGCATGGACAGAAATCGATGGCAGTTTTCCAACTACAACAGGATCGTATGTTCAATCTCAATATATTGATTTATCAGCTTTCAAAACTAGTCATACTTATGTAGCATGGGTTTATGAGACAACAATAGGCGGTGGTACAGGAAATGCTTCAGAATGGTCGTTTGATGATTACGCTATTGTAAACGAATCAGGTTATGTAGCTTCAAACCCTGTTTTAGATTTTGGTACTGTAGATCAAAACAACATTTCGGCTTCACAATCTTTTGCTTTTAAAGCCAAAGGATATGGAGATGTAACGATTACTGCACCTGCGGATTATCAGATATCTGTAGATAATAGTTTATTCCAAAACAGCATTATTTTGACAGAAGCCGATGCTTTTGCAGGAAAAACATTGTATGCGAGATTTGCGCCGACTGTAAAAGAATTTGAAATTGCCGGCCCGCTAACAGTTACAGGAACTTCATTAAACAAACAAGTAGGTTCTTTAACGGGATCTTCACTTCCAAAAGCAGAGACTTTTGATGTCGTAACCTATAATTTAGAATTTTTTGGTACTGATGTGAAAGGTACTGATAATGTAGAATTTGGACCAACAGATGATGCCCTGCAGATTGATAATGTAGCGAAAGTAATGAATAAACTAAATGCGGATGTTTATGTAGTTCAGGAAGTATCTGATGATCCGTCTTTGGATCTTTTGATTCAGAAACTAAATATCAACGGCAAAACATTTGACAAAACCATTTCAACATCATGGTCGTATTCATTTAATGCTCCTGACCCGAATTTTCCTCCTCAAAAATTAGTGGTACTTTATAATACACAAACGACAACTGTAAAAAAGACACGTGTAATGTTCAAAGAATTGTATGATGATGTGCGTGCTAATACAGTAACGTTACCTAATTATCCGGGCGGCAATGATGATAGTTTTTTCTCTTCAGGCCGTTTGCCGTATCTGGTTCAAATAGAAACTAATATTGGCGGAGTTGCAAAAGAGATTAACCTGATTGATCTTCATGCCCGTGCAAATAGCGGAACAGATATTGGGAGATATAATATGCGTAAATATGATGCTCAATTTTTGAAAGACAGTCTGGATGTTCATTATCCAAACTCTAATTTGATAATTTTGGGAGATTTTAATGATGATGTAAAAGCATCTGTTATTACTCCAAATCCTTCATCTTACGAATCGTTTGTTAATGATACCAGTAATTATAATGCGCTAACTTTGGGAATCAGTCAGGCAGGTGCCTATAGTTTTTTAAGCTCTGGAGGATTTCTTGATCATATTGTTATTTCAAATGAGTTAGCAGATGAATATATTTCCAATTCAATCGCTGTTTATGATCCGCGTACACATATTGCTAACTATACAACCACAACTTCAGACCATGGGCCTGTAATTGCCCGTTTTGAATTAAAAGAAGATAATCTGGGGACAATTGATTTTGAAACTAATAAAGCATTTGCCGTAAAAACATTTCCTAATCCGGCAACAGATGTGATAAATGTTGTTGTAAAAAGCAATACAGAAAAAAAATTAAAATTAAGATTGTATGATAGCAATGGACGTTTAACAGGGAATCCTGTTGAAGTTAGAGCAAATGAGGATATAAATACTACAGCAGTTCCTGTAAATTATTTACAAAGTGGATTTTATATTTATACTTTGACTGAAAATAACAAAGTTGTGTTTAAAGGAAAGATTATAAAAAAGTAAACAGAAAATAATCAATTACTCAAAAGGCAGTTCAAATCTGAACTGCCTTTTTTGATTCTTTTAAAAAGTACTTATTGAACATCAAATATTTTTTTTATTCTTGAAACAAAAGATGGTTTTTCTGATATTTCTAAAAAATATTCTAACTGCCATTGTTGTGTTTTCTGAGCCTGTTTGCTCGTCGTAACATCCCAAGGTGGATAAACTCTCGTAGCTCTTTTACCTTCTTTGGTTGCTGTAGAAAAAATCCCTTTTTCTAGCAAAACAGCTTTAGGAAAAATAAATTGCCCAAAACTATTTTCTTTTCGAACACTAATAATTACAAAATCTATTCTGTCCAAAAAATCAAATGGTTCAATAATTCCTGATATATTACGTTTCCATAAAGTGACAAATTGCCCCGTCTTTGTTGGCGTAATTTTAGCTTCTCTATAGCAGATTGTCTTTTTATTAATCTCAAAACGATAAGCACTATATTCAGTACTTTCTGCTTCTGGTTGAGGTTGTGTACATTCTAAATTGCAATAATCGTAAACCAGTTCTTTAGTCAAAATTAAATCATCTGGAAATGTTTTCAGATTAATCCAACTGTCCGGAATTTTCATAATTTAGTATCTTGATTTAAAACGAAACATTCAAACCAAAATTAAATGCCCACTGAAATTGATTAAAAGTTTGTTTGGTTAATGGATTGATGTAGTAATTCATACCAGGCTGAACAAAAACATTTGTCTTTTTGTATAAACGATATTGTAAAGTACTGCTTAGTAAAGTTCCGTAAACAAAGTCACTGGCATTTAAATTATCACCTATTGAATCTCCGTTTAAGGTCACATTGTTTGAAATTAATTTCCCTACAAAACCACCCGTATTTAGACTTAAACTGGTTTTGCTTTTGCTAAAAATCGCATAAGAAACTTCAAGGGGCATCTCAATATATTTTAAACTCTGTTCGATATTCCCATTTTCTGTATTATCGCTTTTTAAAGCGTTTTGAGTATTTTTTGAAACAAAAACATAGCTGGAGTTGGTTGTTATCTTTGGCGCAACTACTGCAGGACTCTGAATTAAATAGTCGCTTATTGCAGGATATGAAGCTATTTCAGATGTTTGGTAATAAGAAACATTAGCGATACTTTGACCTAATTCATTAATTTTTAAACCAGAACTTACAGCCCATTTTTTATTGAGTTTGTAATTTGTCTTTACTCCATATGAGTTCGTTTGTTTGGATTCGTTAACATTTCCTAAAGTCTTTTGCTTACCGTAATTTTGAGAATTTGCAACTCCTGCAAAAACGTCCAATGACCATTTTTCAGAATTAGGAATAGATTTACTTTCTTTGTCTTTTTCAGTTTTAACTTCTACAATTCCCTTTTCTAAATTTTGTAATTCTACTAATTGAAGAGAATCCACTTTGGTTAACAAATTAGTATATTCAGAATTTTTATTTTGATTATTTTCAGCAACAATTGTTTTTGTTGTTAGGGCTTCGTTTGAAACTTCTTTTGTTGTATTTTGTTTCTTTTCTGAAATTAAATTAGAAGAGTTTAAAACAGTAACAGCATTGTTTTTTGAAGCTAATTTTTCTTCAAAAATAGAGTTTGGTACCTGATTGTTTGAAAAAGAATTGAACGAATTTTGTTTTCCTGCTGTGAATGTTTTTTCAGCCACAGCCTGATTTTCATTTCTTTTTTCAGCTTGTAAAGCTTCATTATTTGAAAAAGAATTGAACGAATTTTGTTTTCCTGCTGTAAATGTTTTTTCAGCCACAGCCTGATTTTCATTTCTTTTTTCAGTTTGTAAAGCCTGATTGTTTGAATAAGAATTGAACGAATTTTGTTTTCCTGTTGTAAATGTTTTTTCAGCTACGGCTTGATTTTCATTTCTTTTTTCAGCTTGTAAAGCTTCATTATTTGAATAAGAATTGGAAGAGTTTTGTTTTCCTGTTGTAAATGTTTTTTCAGCCACAGCCTGATTTTCATTTCTTTTTTCAGTTTGTAAAGCCTGATTGTTTGAAAAAGAATTGAACGAATTTTGTTTTCCTGTTGTAAATGTTTTTTCAGCTACGGGTTGATTTTCATTTCTTTTTTCAGCTTGTAAAGCTTCATTATTTGAAAAAGAATTGAAAGAGTTTTGTTTTCCTGCTGTAAATGTTTTTTCAGCTACAGCCTGATTTTTATTTCTTTTTTCAGTTTGTAAAGCCTGATTGTTTGAAAAAGAATTGAAAGAGTTTTGTTTTCCTGCTGTGAATGTTTTTTCAGCCAGATCCTGATTTTCATTTCTTTTTTCAGCTTTTAAAGCCTGATTGTTTGAAAAAGAATTGAACGAATTTTGTTTTCCTGCTGTGAATGTTTTTTCAGCCACAGCCTGATTTGTATTTTTTGTTGTATTTTTTGATTTCTGGTCAGAAATACCGGAATTGATTTTAGTACTGAAATTTTTAGGAGTAATTGTTGTTCTATATGGATTGTTGTTTTGAGGATTATTAGATTCTTTTACGGTATTTTCTAAAGATGAATTTTCAACAACATCAGCCTTTTTTTCTGCATTATTTTCTTCAGTACCTATTTTTTTGTTACTCTCTGCGTTTTGTTTGTTTTCGTCAAGAACAACGTTTTTTTCTATCGATTCTTTATTTATTGTTTCAATTCCTGAATCAGAATTAAAACGTAAAACAGAAGGAAGCAATAGCCCTAGTAAAAGGCATGCAGCAGCAGACCACCAAAGAATTGCTCTTTTTTTCTTTTTGGGTTTATCAAGTTCTTCTTCAATTTTATTCCATAATTCGGGTGGTGGGACACTCGAAAAATTTTCCATTGATGAAAAAATATCTTCTATTTTCTGCTTTTTCATGCTGTTTTAAAATTTTTAATACTCAAAATTCTTTTTTGTAAAATTCGTTTGGCCCTGTTTAAATTTGATTTAGAAGTGCCTTCTGAAATTTTGAGTTGTTCTGCAATCTCTCTATGTTTCATTTTTTCAAAAACATATAAGTTAAAAACCATGCGGTATTGATCAGGTAAGTCCCGGATATATTCGAGTAATTTTTCTTGTGCTATCGGAATAATTTCTAATTCCTCTTCTTCCACAAAATCGGTATCAGGATCAAAAACATCCAAAAAGAAACTTTCTTTTTTTTTCTTATTTAAAGTTTCGATTAGTTTATTGATAAAAATTCGTTTCAGCCAACCTTCAAAACTGCCTTCAAATTTATATTGATGGATTTTTTGAAAAACAATAACAAACGCCTCTTGAAAAACATCTTTGGCATCGTCTTCATTTTTCATATATTTTAAGCAAATACCATACAAAACAGGAGAGAACAACTGATAAATTTTCAGTTGTCCTGCTCTGTCATTCTGTATGCATTGTTTAATGTATATGTCTAAATCGTCTTTCAAAAAGAGGTGTTGTTTGGTTTAGGCAAAAATAACTTTTTTTAGACTCTTAACCTATTTTTTATAGATAGTACGTGTACCATCAGAGTCATTACTTATGATTGTTAAGTTTTGATTATCAAGGTTTTCTATAATGTATGTTTTGCCTTCAAAAGAGATCAGATCCTTTTCTGACTGGTCAAAAAAACTGATCCCTTTTTTGATTTCATACGTACTGTTGCGAATCTCAACATCATCTTTGTAAGTGATGATTTTTCCATCATTGGTAAAAACTATTTTTTTATTGAATCCTATTGTTTTAGGAGTAGAAACATATGGATTATTTTCTCCGCCAATCGTTTTTTTCCAGACCCACGTATCAATAATGGGATTGGTTTTAGTTGTGTTAACTTCAAATGAATAAGCAGTTGTAAAAATGATAAGTACAATAAAAAGGAATAGTTTTTTTGTCATGATTTGTTTAAATTTTTAAGAGTACAATTTTGTCTTTAATTGCCTTCTTGAAAGCTTTCACTTCTGTACTTTGATCTGCTGTATCAGTATTGTCGATATAGATTTTTGTTGTACTGGCACCTTGGTGTAATTCAAAATAAACACCACCCTGATTTGCCGGGTCTGGAGATCCGTAGGTTTTGGTTTGGCCTTTTAAGTTTAAGATTTCAGTTGGGACACTTTTCAGGAACAACGTGTATTCACCCCTTTTTATTGTAGCAGTATATTTATATTGTCCAAATTCATAAATTCCGGTAGCTACATTTAGATATTTAAGAATATTGTAATCATTTAGTTGGAAAAAGTCATTAACACTGCCAAAAGTTCCAATAACAATATTGTCTTTGTTTTCTGTAGTTTTGTTAAAATAAATAGGTTTTGTCGTTTTAGGAATCAAAACATAATCAGCAGGATAGGTTGCAGTTGGACTAGTGGTCTCTCCGCTTTGTGGTCCGTGCTCATAAAAATTAACAACAATCTGGCAATTGTTTTCTACAATCGAAGTGATTTTTATACCGTAACCTGTGGTTGATTTTTGACCAGAATAAAGTCCAATCAAAAAGTTATTAGTGAAATTAATATTTGGATCACTGGCAACAGTACATGAATTAGCATGTTGTGTGAAATACTGATTCAGTTTTTCCTGGCTATTTACAATTATAGCTGCAGGATTGGGTAAGGCCTCTTTAATTGTATAGTTGCAGGAAAGAGGAAAGCCGGTAAATGAAACGTTAGTATATGTTCCACACGTATCTTGAGGTAAATCATCATTCAGTGAACACGCACTGAATCCAAAAGCTATAAATAAGCTTAACATTAACTTTTTCATGAATTTTATTATTAGGTTTATATTTAGTAGATGTAATTGTTTTAAAATGGTTGCGTTGAAATTTTTTAGATGACTGAATTGTTTATTTAATTTAGATTAGATACTAATTCGTGAAATATTAATTGTAAAGAATAAGAACTACGTATTATTGCGTACTTTTACTTAAAAATTTACGTGTTTATGTTGGATTTTGTTCCGTTTCTGGTGGTTTTCGTTTTGGCTTTATTCCTGGGCATTTACTTGGGCAGAGTTTTGTCTTCGTCTAAATTTGAATCAGAGAAAGTAAGTTTGAATGAAAAACTTAATGGAGCAAATTCGCAATTTCTATTGCAGAGAGAACAATTTCTAAACGAAAAGAACAGTTTTGAAAAACAGCTTCATTTAATCCATTCAGAGAAAGAAAATATTCGAAATGAGAAAGATAGTTTAGCAATTCAGCTATCAAAAAAAGAAGCTGATTTTGAAAATTTATGGGAACGCCACAAAGAACAAAAAGCAGAAATAACAGCACTGCAGGAAAAATTTACTAAAGAATTCGAAAATTTAGCCAATAAAATCCTCGAAGAAAAATCAGCAAAATTTACTGAGCAGAATTCCGTAAATATGAAAAATATCCTGTTGCCTCTGCAGGATAAAATTCAGGGTTTTGAGCAAAAAGTAGAACAAACTCATAAAGAAAGTATCGATTACCACGCAGCTTTGCGCCAGCAGATTTTAGGTTTGAGCGAAATGAATATTCAGATGAGCAAAGAGACTTTAAATTTGACCAGGGCGCTGAAAGGAGACAGCAAAATGCAGGGTAATTGGGGCGAACTGGTTTTAGAACGTGTTTTGGAAAAATCAGGACTGGAAAAAGGAAGGGAATATGAAGTTCAGCAAAGTTTTACCAATAATGAAGGGAATCGTGTTTTTCCTGATTTAGTCATTAATCTTCCCGACGGAAAAAAAATGATTGTCGACTCAAAAGTATCGCTAACCGCTTATGAAAAATGGATTAATGAAGAAGAGGAATTTCTTAAAGCTGATCTTTTAAAAGAACATGTCAACTCCATCAAACGGCATGTCGAGCAATTAGGGAGCAAGAACTATCATGATCTGTATCAAATTGAAAGTCCGGATTTTGTTTTGCTTTTTATTCCTATTGAACCCGCTTTTGCCATTGCTTTAAATCAGGATTCTAATTTGTACAATAAAGCTTTTGAGAAAAACATTGTTATTGTAACACCAACTACCTTATTGGCAACTTTACGAACGATTGATAGTATGTGGGCCAACCAGAAGCAACAGGAAAATGCTTTTGAGATTGCACGTCAGGCCGGAGCATTGTATGATAAGTTTGAAGGTTTTGTAACTGATTTAGTAAAAATTGGAAATAAAATAAAAGATACCAAAGCCGAATATGAAAATGCAATGAATAAACTTGTTGACGGGAAAGGAAACCTGATTTCGAGTGTTGAAAAGTTAAAAAAAATGGGAGCGAAAGCCAAAAAATCACTTCCTGAAAATATTATTACAAGAGCTTCAAACAATACTGATGAAAACCAATCTTTAAATTAAAAACAGAATGAAAAGAATTTTAATGATTATTGCCGTTGCTTGTGTGTTGATTGGAACAATATATTTTGCATTTATTTATTATGTGCCTTATAGCGAAGGTTATCGTTCAGGTGAATTAATTAAGTTGAGCCATAAAGGAGTTATGATGAAAACATGGGAAGGCGAGTTGAGCCAGGGCGTTTCCGGTTCGCAAATATTTCGTTTCTCTGTTTTAGACAGTGATAAAAAAGTGATTGATGACTTGAATGAGTTGCAAGGTCAATATGTAAAACTCACGTATGTCGAAAGATATAAAACCTTTAGCTGGTGGGGTGATACCCAATTTTTTATCACAGCTGTTCAAAAAGAAAATTCTCCTTTTAAATACAAATAATTATAATATGACTACAGATTTCAAACCCGTTTCTTCATCGAAAATAAGTATTTCAGAATTAATGCTTCCGTCACATACCAATTTTAGCGGTAAAATTCATGGAGGATATGTTTTGCAATTGCTGGATCAGATTGCTTTTGCCTGTGCTTCAAAATTTTGCGGGAATTATTGTGTAACGGCTTCTGTTGATACGGTAAACTTTTTAAAACCTATTGAAGTAGGCGAGTTGGTTACAATGAAAGCATCAGTAAATTATGTGGGTCGGAGTTCTATGATTGTAGGTATTCGTGTTGAGGCAGAGAACATTCAGACCGGGGCTGTCAAACATTGCAATTCATCCTATTTCACTATGGTTGCGAAAGACAAGGAAGGTAAAAGTGTTCAGGTTCCAGGACTAATTTTAACCAATTTGGATGAAGTACGCCGTTTTAGAAAATGTATCAAACAAATTGAAACCAAAAAAGAAATAGAAGAACATGCCAAAGAAGCAAAAGTGAATTCTATCGAAGATTTGGCTAGTTTAGATAAATATAATGTGTTGTTGGAAATTGGATAGTATGATAAAATATATTTACAGCAAACCTTATTTTTTATTTTTAGCCTTTATAACGATTCTTTTAATAATTGGGTTTATAAATATTAAAGAGATGTTGGATATCAATATTCATGATACCTATTTGGTTATTTCTTATTTAGATTTTGCTTTACTTTCATCGTTTATTTATGGCGCTTTAGGACTAATTTATTTTGCTCTGATAAGATTTAATTTATCATTGATAAAATGGATGACGATTGCCCATGTAATTATTTCGATAGGAGGTTATTGTTCAATAGCCAGTTTTTTTCTGCTTATTAGGGAAACAGCTCCGGGAGATTTTGAAACTCTTTTAGATGATATGCATTTTAATGAAAGAATAAATTGGGGAATATTTATAACTTCATTTATAATAATCATCACTCAGATTTTATTCTTTATAAATGCAATTTATGCTCTAATAAAAGGCAGAAGATAATAGTAAAAAATTCACAAATATTTAGCATTAAATCCTCAACTCTATCCCTCGGATTTTCGTAAATTTAAGTACATGGTTGTATTACTATGTTTTACGGAGTTACGCCATTCGATTTTTTTAATCTGATTCATTTCAGCTTTTCTTTCTTTAAATAAAACCGAATGATATAATTGTTTAATTGCAGACGATTATGAAAAAAACTATTTTATTTATTCTGCTATTTACCACTTATTCTATTATTGCTCAGGAAAAAATAACTACCAGCAAAGCAATAATAAATTTTGAAGCTTCAGTGCCATTTTTTGAAGAAATAAAAGCGGTAAACAGTTCGGTTTTGATTATTTTGGAGCCCAAAACAAGTACTTTTTTATGTACTGTTATTATGAGAGATTTTCATTTTAAACTGGATTTGATGGAAGAGCATTTCAATGAAAATTATATCGAAAGCAACCGGTACCCTAAAGCTTTTTTTAAAGGAAAAATCGAAAAATTTGATTTAAAAGACATTGATGAAGTTGAAAAAGAATACGTAATTAAAGGTAGATTAATGATTCGTGGAAAATCTAAAGAAATAGTGGTAAAGGCAATGTTTAAAAAAGCCAATGGAGGAATACGAATTACATCAGATTTTCCAATTTCTACTGCTGATTTTGATATTGAAATTCCGGACAGAATAGCTTCAAAAATTGGAAAAATTGCAAAAACTCAATTAAACGGAGTTATTGGTGGTGATGAACAAAATCTACTGACTCTAAAATAAAAATTAATTTTTAAGGCAAACAATTAGAAAGCGCTGTTTTTAAATCTTCATAAAGGAAATGAACACCTGCTTTTTTAATTTTTTCCGATGAAACTCTTTGACCGTTTAGGACGGCAACACTCATTTCTCCTAAAAATAGTTTAAGGATAAATGCATGGATTTTAGGAAGCCAAATCGAATATCCATACAAATTGGCAAGTGTTTTAGATAATATTGCGTTTGTAGTATTGTCTAAAACAGTTGCATTATAAGCACCATTTATTTGCTCATCCTGAATGGCTTTTAAATAAATAATGCATAAATCTTCAATGTGAATCCAGGGCAAATATTGTTTTCCGGTTCCTAATACTGTTCCAAATCCGATTTTAAAACCAGGTGTAAGTTTTTTTAAAAAACCTTCATTTCTTCCTAATACAATTCCTGTTCTGATTTTTACAGTTCTAATTCCTAAAGATTCAATTTTATCAACGGCTTGTTCCCATTTTTGACAAGTCATTCCTAAAAAATCATTTGCCGGAGGGGTGCTCTCTGTACAAATTTCATTGCTTGTTGCTGCTCCGTAAATTCCAATTGCTGACGCAGAAACAAATGCATGCAATGATTTATTGTTTTTTTGAAGAACTGAATGAATAAGGTCAATGGGTTTGGTGCGACTTTCTAAAATATCTTTTTTGCGTTTGGCTGTCCATCTTTTCTCTACAATTCCTTCGCCTGCTAAATGGATAATATAATCTGCTTTAAGAATGGCCTCTTCGTCAATATAATTACGTTCCAAATCCCATTTGTAATAGGTTATGGCACCGGAGTTATTATTGTCACTTCTGCTTAGAATAGATACAGAGAAACCATTAGAAATCAATATGTCGATAAGATATTTACCGATAAATCCGGTACCGCCAGTTAATAAAACATTTTTTGCCATGATAGTTTATAATATATTTAACAGAAGGTTTTGTTTAACGATACACAAATATAGTTAAACATTGCGTACCTTTAAGGCAAATTCTAAATTTAATGAAATGGCAACTAAAAATAAGATAATCACAAAGGATGATATCGTTTCAAAATACATGAATGAGGTTTTGGAAAAAGGAGAAAAGCCAAAATCAGTTTATCTTTTTGCAAAGCATAATCACTTTACAGAAGCTGAGTTTTATACTTTTTTTGGAACACTGGAAAGTTTAGAAAAAGAAATTTTTAGACTGTTTTTTGAAAATTCTTTTAATTTACTGCATCAGCATGAAGACTATCCGCAATATGATATGAAGAATAAAATGCTGAGTTTTTATTTCACTTTTTTTGAAATTTTGGCAGCCAACAGAAGTTACGTTTTACAATCTTTAAAACGGGACAGAAATCCATTAAAGAATTTAGTACAGCTGACGACACTTCGCGAAGCATTTAAAAATTATGTTTCCGAAATCCTGACTGATGATTACAGGCTGGAGCAGGAGAAATTGCAAAAATATCAGGAAAAAGCCATTCAGGAAAGTGCCTGGCTGCAGCTGATGATGACCATAAAATTCTGGATGGACGATGATTCTGCAGCATTTGAAAAAACAGATATTTTCATAGAAAAATCTGTAAATGCTTCATTCGAATTAATGAATGTTAAACCATTAAACCATCTGATTGACTTTGGGAAATTCCTTTTCAAAGAAAAAATATACAGCAAATAAATGAAAACAATCGATTATATACCCACGTCAAAAATTGAAAGAGCCAGCAAATTGGTACAGACCGGTGCAAAAATAGGTGTTAACTATGTGAAGCATTATGCTGAAAAAATGGTTAATCCAGACTTGACCCGAGATAAACTCAATGAAAATAATGCTGAAGATATTTACGATGGCTTAAAAAGCCTAAAAGGAAGCGCTTTAAAAGTCGCGCAGATGCTGAGCATGGACAAGAATTTTCTGCCTCAGGCGTATGTAGAGAAGTTCTCTTTGTCGCAGTTTTCTGTTCCGCCACTTTCAGCTCCATTGGTTTTAAAAACATTTAAAAATAATTTAGGCAAAACACCTTATGAAATCTTTGATGAATTCAATGCCAATTCTGTCAATGCGGCAAGTATTGGTCAGGTTCATCTGGCTGTTAAAAACGATAAAAAACTAGCCGTTAAAATTCAATATCCGGGTGTTGCCAATAGTATTTCGTCAGATTTGGCTTTGGTCAAACCTATTGCGATTCGAATGTTTAATTTACAAGGAAAAGATTCTGATAAATATTTTAAGGAAGTTGAAGACAAACTGATTGAAGAAACCAATTATTTACTGGAACTCAAACAAAGCCAGGAAGTGGTTGCGGCCTGCAGTAAAATCGAAAACATTCTTTTCCCAAACTATTATCCTGAATTTTCATCAGAGAAAATCATCACGATGGACTGGATGACCGGAATTCATCTTTCTGAGTTTACGGCAAAAGATTTTGATCGTGAAACCGGAGATAAAATTGGTCAGGCACTTTGGGACTTTTATATGTACCAGATTCATGTTTTGCGAAAAGTTCACGCTGATCCGCATCCCGGAAATTTTCTCGTTGACGATCAAAACCATTTGATTGCAATTGATTTTGGATGTATGAAACAGATTCCAAATGAATTTTATGTACCGTATTTCGAGTTAATCAACAAAAACGTCATTAGCGATAAAAATCGATTCAACGAGAAATTATTCGAATTAGAGATTCTTCGACCAGATGATTCACCTGCAGAAATCGAGTATTTTACAGAGATGTTTCATGATTTGTTATCGCTTTTCACGAAACCGTTTCAGGACGAAACCTTCGATTTTGCTGATGTAACTTTCTTCGAAAATATCGCAAAATTAGGAGAACGTTTTTCTAACGATACTAATCTTAAAAAAATGAATGGGAATCGCGGTTCCAAACATTTTATTTATATGAATCGTACTTTTTTCGGTTTGTATAATCTGATGTTTGATTTGAAAGCAAAAATTGTGGTTAACCAATTTCAAAAATACAAATGATTAAACAAGAAATGACCGAACTCGAAAAAGACAGAATCATAGAAATGGCATGGGAAGACCGAACAACTTTTGATGCTATCTTTATACAATTTGGTTTAAAAGAACAGGAAGTTATCGATTTAATGCGAATCGAAATGAAAGCTTCAAGTTTTAAAATGTGGCGCGAACGTGTTCAGGGACGGAAAACCAAACATGAAAAATTGAGAGACTTTACAAAAGGCCGTTTCAAATGTTCCAGACAAAGACATATAAGTCATAATAAAATTTCGAAAAGATGAAGAATATTCTAATCGTCGGAGGAAGCAAAGGTATTGGGAATGCAGTTTTACAGCAGCAGTTAGAACGTAATAACGTTTTTAATATCAGTCGGACCGAACCCAATTTTAGTCATTCCAACCTGACTCATTTTAATTTGGATGTGTTGAAGGATGAACTTCCTGATATCGAAAATATAGACACTTTGATTTATTGTCCGGGATCGATAACTTTAAAACCTATTTCGGGCTTAAGTGTTGATGATTTCAGGAATGATTTTGAAATCAATGTCATTGGTGCCGTAAAAGTAATTCAGAAATACCTGCCAGTTTTAAAAAAAGGCAATCAGCCTTCCATTGTTTTGTTCAGTACCGTTGCTGCAAAATTAGGGATGCCTTTTCACGCCAGTATCGCAACTGCAAAAGCAGGTGTTGAAGGTTTGGTAAAATCACTTGGAGCTGAATTGGCTCCCACAATACGTGTCAATGCAATTGCACCCACAATTACCGAAACGTCACTTTCAGCTTCCATACTGCGAAACGATCGTATGAAAGAAAATATGATTGAACGCCATCCCATGAAAAGTTATTTAAAACCTGATGAAGTGGCTAATATGGTTGATTTCCTAATCTCTGAAAAAGCAAATTCTATTTCAGGTCAGGTTTTCGAAATGGATTATGGTCTGGTGAGTTTTAAAATCTAAAAAACATGAAAATTCTCTTAACAGGTGCTACAGGTTACATAGGAAAACGTATTTTACCTATTTTAGTGGATAAAGGGCATGATGTAATTTGCTGTGTAAGAGATAAAAACAGATTTTATATTCCGGAAGAATTTCAACAAAAAGTGCAGGTTATAGAAGTTGATTTTTTAGATAAAGAAACTTTAATAAATATTCCAACAGCTATTGATGCCGCTTTTTATCTTATCCATTCGATGTCCGGTTCTGACACCAATTATGACGAACTGGAAAGTATTTCGGCAACGAATTTCTCTGAAAGAATCAATCAAACCCAGGCACAGCAAATCTTATATTTAAGCGGAATTGTAAATGATAAATCGCTCTCAAAACATCTGTCTTCCCGAAAAAATGTCGAAAGCATTTTAGCGAAATCAAAAGTTCCGTTGACGACGTTAAGAGCAGGAATTATAGTAGGATCCGGAAGTGCTTCTTTCGAAATTATCCGTGATCTGGTCAACAAACTTCCGGTCATGATTACTCCCAAATGGCTCAATACAAAATGTCAGCCTATTGCCATCAATGATGTATTGGAATTCCTTTCAAAATCACTTTTAAATCCGGTTACTTACAACCAGAGTTTCGATATTGGAGGTCCGGATATTCTAACCTACAAGGAAATGTTACTGGCTTTCGCCGAAGCAAAAAACCTAAAAAGATATATTTTTACCATTCCGGTCATGACACCTAAACTGTCATCGTACTGGCTGTATTTTGTAACCTCGACCTCTTATAAACTGGCAGCAGCCTTAGTTAGCAGCATGAAAGTTGAGGTGATTTGCAGTGATCATCGCATCAACGAACTTTTAGGCGTAAAGCCAATTCCTTACAAAGAAGCACTTTCCAGGGCTTTATCAAAAGTTGGGGAAGACAAAGTAGTATCAAGCTGGAAAGATTCCCTGATCAGCGGAAGGTTCAGCCAAAGCATTTCCAATCATTTAAAGGTGCCTAAAAAAGGCTGTTACATTGACCGAAGAAAAAAAGAAATCCTCGACCGTGAGTATACAATTGAGCGAATTTGGTCGATAGGAGGGGAAACTGGCTGGTATTATGGCGATTGGCTCTGGAGTTTCAGAGGCTTTATCGATAAGTTATTTGGTGGTGTAGGCTCCCGTCGTGGACGAACCAATAAACATACTATTTATGCCGGCGATGCACTCGATTTTTGGCGCGTTTTGTATGCTAATAAAAAAGAAGGAAAACTGATTTTATACGCCGAAATGAAACTGCCCGGCGAAGCATGGCTCGAATTTAAGATCATTCACAATACGTTATATCAGGCGGCGACTTTTAAGCCAAAAGGAATCTTAGGAAAATTATATTGGTATTCCGTACTGCCTTTTCACGGCTTTATCTTCAACGGAATGCTGAATAAACTCATTAAATAGTTTCAGGAGCTATTTCCAGCTGTCTACTGTATCTTTTGTGGTCTCGTTTTTTTTAAAACGAGACCACAAAAGGATGCCGTTCCCATCTGGGCTAGGGCATTAATTTTCATAAGAGGTTTTTCATGATTTATGAATCGTATTTTTTTTACAGTTTGTAAGAAAAAATAAATATATTTGGGAGAAATAATACGAAACAAAACATGCGCATAACATACCAATTTGGAATAAAATGAGTTGAATTTATGCGTATATAAACTAGTTAGCGGTCAGGCTGAAAAAAAAACAGACGAATGAAAAGAAATTTAGTAATTATGGGAATTATATCGACAATATTAAGTCTAATTGGCTGTTCTGGAAACACAAAAAAAGACGACGAAAAACTCTCAAAAGAAACTGAAGAAAAACTTACTCAATCAATTGACGCGTTTAAAAACAGACCAATTTACAAGAAACTGACTGAAAAAATTATTGACAATACTTCTGACGATAATTTATTGCAGGTAGTTTTTGACTACTTATCGCAGAAACAATCAGCAGATTACGAAAATGAATTCGAAACTGTAATGAGTTGGAATAAATCAAAACAAGCAATTTATATGATTTGGGCTTTAGAATCAGAAGTTAATAATGGTGGTTATAATCAGTTTTACTTTAATTCAAGTGGACAATTTTATAAATATTTGCCCGAAGCTTTAAAACTAGTTGGAGCTAATAAATTTTCAGAATTGACGAAACGAGCGAATGAAACTTTTGAAAGAGAAAATCCAAAAATCACACAACATCAAGACGGAACAATAGAAGGTTTTAGTAAATCTTATGAAGACAATCCATTGAATAAGTTTGACGATGAATTTTATAAAGTTTACGACACTGAAAATTTACAACAATTACAAGTAGATTTTATTAGAAAACATAAAACTGAATTTATCGACAACTGAAACGTGAAAAAAGCCCGAACCGCTAACAGCCACTACAACGGATTTGGGTATTTGGCTTAATGGAAAAACGGTCTTG
This sequence comes from Flavobacterium sp. LM4, assembly GCF_002017935.1. Classification (NCBI taxonomy): domain Bacteria; kingdom Pseudomonadati; phylum Bacteroidota; class Flavobacteriia; order Flavobacteriales; family Flavobacteriaceae; genus Flavobacterium; species Flavobacterium sp. LM4. The sequence continues at coordinate 549,566 of NZ_MUFW01000001.1, forward strand.
TATTTGGGATGATTTGGCAAATCCGAAAATAGGGCTTAATTTAGTCCCAAACCCGCTGTAGTGCCAGAACGTTACCAGCAAGTTTGCCGCAGAATCTTAAAAACAACCAAATGAGAATTAAAACATTATTTTTTTTACTTTTTATATCAACTTTAGCATTTAGTCAATCTAAAGAAAAAATATCGTTAGAATGGAAAATATCCAAAAATGATACTTTGAAATATAAAACTACAATGAATGCTATTAAAGAAAAAAGCGAAGTTTCGAGTAAAAATGACTCTACTTCTATTTTCTCTGATAAAGACTTCGAAAAAATACGAGAATCACTCTCAGAAATTAATTCAGGTATGAAATATCAAACTAATCTTTTCGTAAACAAAAAAGATGAAAAACTAATAGATATTGAAATGCTAATGTTTAACGAAGAAAAAGATAATTCTATTGAGAAGTTTAAAGAAATAATGTCTCAAGAAAAAGCTGAAAATAAACAAAAAGGGAAAAAGAAAAAAGACAAAAATAAAATTGATGAAATAGAAAAAGATAGTCTAAACTTTAAAAACCTTTACAAAGGATTAGTTGGTTTAAATGGTAATGTCGTTTTGAGAGGGAGAATTACTAATTCTGGTGAAATTGTAAGTACATATTATAAAAATTCTCAAAAAAATCTAATTTCAGTATTATTTGAACTTCCAAATAGAAAAGTTGAAATTGGAGAAAAATGGAAACTCAACTTAAGTTTAATCGAAATGGATCAAAATTTTGTTTGCGATAGTTTAAGCAATGAAAACTCAGTTTATATTGAACGAATCGTAGAAAAAGATGGCGACCAAATTGCTGTAATTAAATATAATATAAAAGAATACGTAATCGGAGATTTTAGAAATCCAATGGGTGGAATGTTTGGAATGGAAACTGACAAAAAAACATTTATGAAAATTTCGCATAATGCAACAGGTAATTTTTCAATTCTTAAAGGAAAATGGATTAATTATGAAGGCGTAATGGAAATTGAAAGTAATTTTTCAATGTTTGGCGGAAAATCAAAAACAGAATTCAAACTAATAGAATAAAAAAAAAACCTGCTGGTAACAGGCATTTGGCAAGATTGCGAATTTTGTAGTAAATACACGTTTATTTCTCGCAAGAAATTTTATCTTTGATAGAAAATAATCGGTTCCGAACTTCGCAACCTCGCATTCTATGGCAAAATCCAAGTAAAAAACGCTAAAATTATGCTGCAAATTTTTGAATGTTTACATAAGGTGTTCCGCGGTTAATAGTTGCAAAAATTCGCCCCAATAGTTTGCATCTTATATTATTTAAAACCAACATTTTCGATTTCCCTTCGCCTACTTTCCGTGCATAATATTGTTTGAGTTCCGCGTCGTGTTTTTTGCTATTTAAAGCACACATATTCAGTAACGATTTTAGTTTTTTATCTGCTAGATGATTGACCTTTGTCCTTCCTTTTATAGAACTTCCAGAACTGTATTGAAATGGAGCCACTCCAGCATAACAAGCCACTTGTCGCCAGTTTTCGAAGGATTGAAACGATTTGGTAACTAAGATAATATACAAGGCAGTTTGTGGCCCAACCCCTGGAATACTTTGAATGAGCTCGTTCTGCAATTTGAGCTGCTCATTGGATTGAATGATTTCTTTCATTTTCCTTTCTACTTTTTCGATTGCTTTTTGAAGTTGTTTAATAACTACTTTATTAATTTTTAAAACATCACCCATAGCTTCTTTGGGAATATAACCGATTCCTTCACTGGTACTTCCAATGATACGCAAGCTTTTAAGTAGTTTTTCACGTTCTGTAAAAAGTAATTTAAGTTCCATTAATGATAACTCTGGAAGCTGTGTTAATCGCAACTTGTGCAAATGTGTTAAGGTATAAAATGCAATATCTTTAGAGTCATTTTTATCAGTTTTCCCTCTGGAGATTCCTTTGCTGCGTTTGATTTCAATGGCGGGAATCATCCAATAATCGATCTTGTACCGTGTCAAATAACATCCCAAAGGAAGTGAATAAACACCCGTATCTTCAAAGCTGATCAACACCTCTTCTAAAGCAATTTTTCGATTGTTTAGCTGCTTTACAATCTCTTTAATTCCTTTGTTGTCGTTACTTACCACAAAGTGAACTATTTTCTTTCCTAATGGCTTCTCAAGAAAAGTGACGTCTAATTTTGACTTAGAAACATCAATCCCTACAAAAAATAAATACTTTTTCATACATTTGATTTTAAGTGAAATAAAAAGTTGAATTTGCTTTAAAGCCTTTATTAGACCCGTTGTCTATCATTCTATTTGAAGCCATTCAACAAAACTCAAGGAGGAGCAGAAGACTAATGCGAGGTATGGATCATGAGTCTGGCCAAGCGCGTAGTTCACTTCTGCTTTCCTTTGAGAAATTTACAAAATTTATGCTTTACAAAGTAAAGGCCAAGCGCCGGAACGTTAGTGGCAATTAGCCCAAAAATCTTAAAAAAATCAAATACTTAACACGACTAATGAGACAACTATTTACAATCATAATTCTTCTAATATCAATGAAAAGCTATTGCAATTCATTGACAAAATTTGATACAATATCCTATTGGAAAATTTATCGAAATAGTAAATTGATAAAAGAAGGAACTCTCAGTAACAAAAAAGAGCGAATAGAATTATATAAAAAAACGATCAGAGTACTTGATACTCTTCATATAAAATATTTTGAAGATACACCTTGTGTAAAATGCAATTCTAATTTCATAATTAAAACAGAGAAGGGGAAAGAAATTAAAACTATTCAGAGTAATAAAAACCAATATTCTTTAAAATTGGAAACTACCGAACTTCAAGTATTAGCATTCAAAAATAAATCTAGTATTCTTAAACTGTATTTTAAAGAAGATGATAAAACTGAATCAATATTGCTATTTGAATTTGAAATAAAGTAACTGCCACTAACACACGCTACAAGCAATTTGGGTATAAGGCTTAATCTAAATATGGTTTTGTATTTGGGATGATTTGGCAAATCCGAAAAATGGGCTTAATTTAGTCCCAAACTGCTTGTAGCGCGAGAACGTCAGGCTGTGAAAAAACCTCCTTTTCCAGTTAAAACCTCTAGATTTTACTTTACTGTAATTCAAATAAAGCCTTATATTGAATCACTTTTTTTAGGCTGCTAATTTCTCGGGATAAAAATTAGTTGTTGTATGAAGCTTTAAATAACTCGTTTTTAGTAAAAACAAGACTTTTGCCTTGTAGGGTGAGTTCCATTTTTGAAGTTTTGCAATAAGTTCGGGAACGCCCAGTATATTGATACTGCGTTTAATGTTATAGACCAACATAATTAAGCTGTGTTCTCCGTTTACTTTTTCCAATCCTGTTAAATTAGTGTGATTATAGCCCCATTGCCGTTTGATAGTCCCAAAGATATGCTCGTTGATTTCCTGACGCTTGCGGTAGAGCTGTGGATTTGCGTGATAACGTTTGTTGTTTTCTTCTACGGCATCAGCATATTGACTGCGGTCTATATCTCGTCCAGCCACTCTGCTGGTACATAACTGCTTTACGGGACACTCCCTGCACTTGGATGTTCGGTATCTCTTGAATTCATAACTATCGCTATCAGTTTTCTTGTGCCAGTGACCTGTGGTTTTAAGCGTTTCTCCCTCAGGGCAAGTATAGGTGTCGGTGGTTTGGTCGTATTGGAACTTCGAGATCAAATAACCCTCAGCTATCCTCTCTTTATTTTTCCCCTGTTCGGGCTGTGCTACAATTGTAGTGATGTTCGCTTTTTTGCAGATTTCTATTTGTTTGCCATTATGATAGCCTTTGTCCACTAATGCAGTATAAGTTTCAATTCCTAAATTTTCTTTGGCTTCTATGGCAATGGCAGATAAAGCGCTACGATCGTTCTTGTTGATCGTATGAGTGGCTACCACAAGATTGTGTTTGGCATCGACTGCAGCCTGCATATTAAATGAGATTTCAACCACTTGCCCTTGCACTAATAGGGCTCTGGCATCACTATCGGTGGTGCTTATTTGAGGTTCGCCACTTGCTTCTAGTTTTTCTTCCAGTAATTCATAGCGGATTTTGTTTTGTTTTAAACGTTCAATTTTCTGCTTGATGTTTTTGATTTTTTCAGGGTTATGCTTTGCATCATTTTCTTCCAAAGCATCAAGGTATTGCTGGGTTTTGATTTCGATATACTCTAAATGTTTATCTATTTTCTTTTGATTGAAATTAGCTTTACGGCTATTGTGCGCTCGGCTTTTAGTTCCATCAATAGCAATGGTTTCCCCTGCTATTAAATCGGCATCTTGCAAGAAAACGACAAAGAGTTTGAACAAGTTTTTTAATGCTGCAGGATTGTTCTTTCTAAAATCAGATATGCTGTGGTAGTTCGGTCGAATGTCTTCTAACAACCACTGCATTTCAATGTTTCTAAAACATTCTTTTTCCAGTTTGCGGCTACTTCTTAATCCATGGAGATAGCCGTATAAATAGATTTTCAAAAACACTTTGATATTATAGCTCGGTCGACCTTCTGATTTAATAGAAGTAACTGTAAAACCAAGTTTTTCCAAATCTAAAAAGGTTACAAAAGCATCTATAAAACGTACTTGATTATCGGCAGATATTGCATCTTCTAAACTTGAAAAACGCATTTGTTGGCGGGAAATTCCTTGTATATGTTGCATTACGAAAAATACGAAAAATCCTGTTTTTAAACAATACTTTTCTATATTTGTTTACAACAAAACGGAAGTTTTTTCACAGACTGACGTTGGCAGTAATTTTGCAGTAGAAAAGAGAATTTAAGTATATAATGAAACAAATTAAAAGCTTAAGACTGACAATTTTTTGGTTGACAATTATTTTTATTATAGTTGCGCTTTTTGCATTGACAATTGGACAATCTTTACCAGTTTATTTTAAAAACTATAAAACACAAAGCAACTTTTATTACTTGATATTTACAGGTTTACCTTTCGCAATTTTGTTGACCCTTTTTGGAACTTTAAAAAGAGAACACTCGAAATACAAAAATTGGGTAATTGGAACTTTAACCGTTTTATCAGCAGGATTTTGCTTCTACATTCTGATGTTTACTATGTTTACAATTGGTTTCGGTGCTTGGACAAACGAAACAATATTATACAGAAATAAAGATGATAAAAACATAACTATCAATCAACAAATATTTGACGTTGGAGCGTTAGGTTACGGTGGAAGAAGAACTGTTAAATTAAAACCACTATTTGTGATTTTTCAAACTGTTGAATATATCGACATAACAAAAATTGATAAAGCAAAATGGACTTATGTAAACGAAGAAGGCGACATTCACTTTCCATAGAAAAAACTACTGCCAACACACGCTACAAGCAAGTTGGGCAAAGAGCTAAAATAAAAACGGTTTTGTACTTGCCGAAAAAAGTAACAACAGAAAAATAACGAATTATTAACCCAACCTGCGTGTAGCGTGGGAACGTTATGGGGCAGTTATGCCGAAATTACGCAGATGAAAACAATCAGAAAATGAATTGGTTTCCTCAAGAAGTTTACAAAGCAGAAACGTGAAAGTTGGAATTTAGAAGCGGAAATCTGAAAAGCTAAAAGTGGAAAGTTGGAATCTGAAAAGTGGAAACGTGAAAAGCGGAAGCGTGAAAGTTGGAATCTGAAAAGTGGAAACTTGAAAAGCGGAAGCGTGAAAGTTGGAGTCTAAAAAGTAGAAACTTGAAAAGCAGAAGCGTGAAAGTTGGAATCTGAAAAGCAGAAACTTAAAAATAGAAGCGTGAAAAATTTGAGGTTTAATAGTAATTTCGACAAAATAACCGCCCCATAACAGCCGTTTGGCGAGATTGGGGTTTTAGGCTGAATTTAAAAATGGTTTTGTATTTGGAAAATTTGGGTTTAACCGAAAAATTACGCATCTTTATTCCCCAACCTCGCATTCTATGGCAAAATCCAAGTAAAAAACGCTAAAATTATGCTGCAAATTTTTGAATGTTTACATAAGGTGTTCCGCGGTTAATAGTTGCAAAAATTCGCCCCAATAGTTTGCATCTTATATTATTTAAAACCAACATTTTCGATTTCCCTTCGCCTACTTTCCGTGCATAATATTGTTTGAGTTCCGCGTCGTGTTTTTTGCTATTTAAAGCACACATATTCAGTAACGATTTTAGTTTTTTATCTGCTAGATGATTGACCTTTGTCCTTCCTTTTATAGAACTTCCAGAACTGTATTGAAATGGAGCCACTCCAGCATAACAAGCCACTTGTCGCCAGTTTTCGAAGGATTGAAACGATTTGGTAACTAAGATAATATACAAGGCAGTTTGTGGCCCAACCCCTGGAATACTTTGAATGAGCTCGTTCTGCAATTTGAGCTGCTCATTGGATTGAATGATTTCTTTCATTTTCCTTTCTACTTTTTCGATTGCTTTTTGAAGTTGTTTAATAACTACTTTATTAATTTTTAAAACATCACCCATAGCTTCTTTGGGAATATAACCGATTCCTTCACTGGTACTTCCAATGATACGCAAGCTTTTAAGTAGTTTTTCACGTTCTGTAAAAAGTAATTTAAGTTCCATTAATGATAACTCTGGAAGCTGTGTTAATCGCAACTTGTGCAAATGTGTTAAGGTATAAAATGCAATATCTTTAGAGTCATTTTTATCAGTTTTCCCTCTGGAGATTCCTTTGCTGCGTTTGATTTCAATGGCGGGAATCATCCAATAATCGATCTTGTACCGTGTCAAATAACATCCCAAAGGAAGTGAATAAACACCCGTATCTTCAAAGCTGATCAACACCTCTTCTAAAGCAATTTTTCGATTGTTTAGCTGCTTTACAATCTCTTTAATTCCTTTGTTGTCGTTACTTACCACAAAGTGAACTATTTTCTTTCCTAATGGCTTCTCAAGAAAAGTGACGTCTAATTTTGACTTAGAAACATCAATCCCTACAAAAAATAAATACTTTTTCATACATTTGATTTTAAGTGAAATAAAAAGTTGAATTTGCTTTAAAGCCTTTATTAGACCCGTTGTCTATCATTCTATTTGAAGCCATTCAACAAAACTCAAGGAGGAGCAGAAGACTAATGCGAGGTATGGATCATGAGTCTGGCCAAGCGCGTAGTTCACTTCTGCTTTCCTTTGAGAAATTTACAAAATTTATGCTTTACAAAGTAAAGGCCAAGCGCCAAAACGTTAGCACTCACCCTAAAAGACCGACACGACCGACAATTAACGAACAGAAAAATGCCAACGCTTCGCAAAATTAAAAGAGGTGTTTTGCCAACGCACTTGCCGACACAAAAACACCACATTTAATTTTGCCCAACCGCACCCAAAGCCCACCCACCACCCAGACAAAATTATTGACAAAAATTATTGACTTTTTTGACAGACTTTCAAAATATTCTTTTAAATTTGCCAATATTTGTCAAGTCAAAATAAAGCACATTGAAAACACAGACAATAGGAACAATACTGCGAGAATTAAGAGAAGCTAAAGGGCTTCTTCTTAGAGAAGTTGGTGCAAAGCTTTCGCTTGACCCGACTATTTTAAGTAAAATTGAGCAGGATAAACGAATGCCGACAAAAGAGCAAGTAAAATCACTTGCAAATTTTTATAAAGACCAAAAGAATGAAGTTATAATAGCTTGGCTTTCAGACAAACTTTATTATGAAGTTCAAGACGAAGATTTGGCATTACAGGCAATGCAAGTAGCAGAAGAGAAAATTAAATACCAAATTAAAAAGAAAAGTAAATGAGTTCTATAATTAGAAAACAAAGGCTTACAGAACTCATTGGTCAGTACAATCAGTTCAAACAACAAGGAAGACTTGATCTTACTTCTGAAGAGACCATTAGAACTTGGCTGAATGAGCTTTTGACCATTTTTGGTTGGGATGTTCGAGATACATCTCAAATTTTACAAGAAAAAGTCTTATCAAAAGCTGAGAAAGAAAGACTGATTGAAATTGGATCTCGAAATACAAGACCTGATTACACCTTCAAGGTAGCGAAACAGAAATTAACATTCCTTGATGCTAAGGATATTACCGTAAGCATTGAAGCGGATTCTAATGCCGCATTTCAAATTAAGTCATACGGTTGGTCTATATTAGCACCTTGTGCTTTCATTTCAAACTTTGAAGAGTTTGCAATCTACGATTGCACATACACCCCTGAACAAGGACAATCTCCGAATATTGGAAGATTGTATTTTACAATCAATGATTACGTTGACAATTTTGAAATTCTTGATGAGCATTTACTAAAAGAGAATATTTACAAAGGTAAGCTAAACGAAATTTACTCAGCAACTCTAAAGGATAACAGATATTTGGAGAAAATTTCTCCTGACCTCAAGTTTGCTCAACAACTATCTGATTTCCGTTTACTACTGGCAGAAGATATTTTGAGAAATAACGCTGCCTTTATTCAGAATAATTCTGCCAATCTTAGTTATATAGTTCAGGTAATTATAAATAGAATATTATTCATTCGAGTATGTGAAGCAAGAAAGGTTGAAGAAGATGGTTTATTAATAACATACAAGGAAAACGGATTTTGGGACACTTTTAAAAATTCATCGTATTTTGAATTTTATGAGCATTATGATGGTCCATTGTTTGAACGCATAAATTCAATTCACAGTTTGACAATATCAAATGAGGTATTTGATACTTTATTACAACACTTATATTATCCTTCTCCTTACCGGTTTGATGTAATTCCCACCAAATTACTGAGTGACATTTATGAGATATTCTTGTCCAAAAAATTAATTATTGAAGATGGGGAAGCAAGAGATGAAATCAAAAGCGAATACCTTAAAACAAGGGGAGCAGTAAGTACACCACAGTATATTGTTCAGGAAATAATAAAAAGAACAATTCCTAAAAGAAAACTTTTAGATGAGGGGATTGAAAATTTACTATCAAACAGAATTTTGGATATTGCTTGTGGAAGTGGTGTTTTTGCAATTGAAGCTTATGACTATTTAGAAGATATTTTCAAAGAGCTTTTTATTTCTTCGCAAAATCCAGCTTTTACGCAATATTTTATACAAACTGATTCTAACATTTTTCTGAATTTAAAAGGGAAAAAAGCAATACTTGACAACTGTATATTCGGAGTTGATATAGATGCTGAGGCTGTAGAAGTTGCTAAAATGTCACTATCTCTAAAAATTATAGATTCTTCTGACTTCCCTGAATCATACAATGAAATTGGACTTTTCGGAAGCAAAATTTTAAATGGAATTGGGAATAATATTCGTTGCGGAAATTCTCTAGTTGAATCCGATATTTTAGAAATTTTTCCTGCACTAGCCGATAACGAAGAGGAACTATTAAAAACGAATGTATTTGACTGGAATAGTGAGTATGGTTTCAATGAAATATTTGAACAAAAAGCAGGCTTTGACTACATAATTGGAAATCCACCTTATGTAGAGGTGAAAAACTATAATGTTGATTTGCCTTTTATGCACGCATACATAAAGGATAAATTTTCTTCTTCTAAAAATGGAAAGGTCGATCTTGCAATTCCTTTTATTGAAAAGTCAATAGAATTACTTAACCTGCAAGGAAGATTAGGGTTTATTGTTCAAAAACGATTTTTTAAAACTGATTACGGAAAGAAAATTAGAGAGATAATTTCTAGTTCTCGTCTTTTATCCTCGGTGGTTGATTTTGAAACAACTTCAATTTTTAAAGGCAGAATGACCTATGTTTCTTTATTGCTTTTAGACAAATCAGCACCTGAGAATTTTAGCTTTAAATTATTCAAAGACAATATTGAAACACTTCCTTCTGAATTAAGAGAATCGAATACACCTGACGTATCTCCTGAAAATTATATTTTCTTACCATCTACTGCAATTACGGAAAATCCGTGGAGCTTTGACGATAGTGAATTAATAGCCATAAAAACAAAGCTCCTCGCAAACATAGGAACTCTAGGTGATTATGCAAATGTGAGGGTTGGGATTCAAGCCTTGTGGAATGAAGCGTACCATATTAGACCTATTCAAGTTGAAAATGGAATCATAACGGGAAAGACGCATTTAGAAAACAATTTTCAAATTGAGTTGGATGCTTGCTGTGCCTTGTTGCCAAATGAAAACTTTTACCCTTACAGAGATGACATTCCCGAAACATATTGCATTTTCCCTTATCGAGTGGAAGACGGAAAAGCCTATGAAATACCTTACACCGATTTTTGCGACCAATACCCTTTGGCAGGAGAATATTTAAACCGAAATCAAGAGAGAATTAAACAAAATGTAGAAACTTTCCCTGAAGAAAGATGGCACGTTTATACTAGAGCTAACAATATTGCCAGAAATTTTCCTAAAGTTTATATACCAATGACAGCACTTGATACTTTTGCAGCCGTTACTTTTTCAGACAGGCATTATTGTGATAACGCAAATGTAAACTATGTAGAATTACCTGAAATAAATGAAGTAAACCTTTACGCTTTAGCTTCAATTATTAACTCTACAGTTTATTCTGTATTAGCAAGGTCAATTGCAAACCCCCAGTCAAATGGATATTTCAAGTTTAATAAGCAATTTCTGGAACCAGTTCCATTCCCAGGAGAGAATTTCGCAGAAAGCGTAGATTTAAAAACTCAGCTTTTTGAAATATCAAGAAGAATTGAAGGTTTGCAAGTAAGATATAAATCTTCATCACCTAATCAAAAAAGAGGTATCAATGCTTTACTTCAAAGACAATGGGATTTATTGGATGATATATGTTATCAACTCTATGAATTGAATGATGAGGAAAAAGCATTCTTCAATGAAAGAGGGCGAAACATTTACAGAATTGAAATTCTAAACAACAATTGACAAATGAACAAGGACTTAAAAAATATTATTAATCAATTCAGTGATGATGAAAACACATTGAATAAGATTCTTGTGTCTATTTTTATCCATTCAAATTCTCTTAAGGTTACAACCAATGAGCTAATTAAGGATCTGATCCTGAGTAAGGAATCGCCTCTTTATCATCATATCATTTTCGCAACATATAAATTCTCATTTGATGAACTAATCGAATCATTTGAATTAGCAATTCCATCACAGGATAAAGTTGTCAATGGTGCGGTTTACACGCCAAATTATATAAAATCCTTTATAGTAGAAAACAGCATATCTAAAGTAAGAAAGCCATTACCTAAAATAAAATCGGCAGACATTTCTTGTGGTTGCGGAGCTTTTCTTTTCACAATCGCAAACAAACAGAAGAAAGAAACACAAAGACCCTTTAGCGAAATATTTGAAGAAAATATATTTGGTTTAGACATCTGCCAGACTAGTATAAAAAGAACAGCCATCCTTCTTTCACTGTTAGCCATTTCTCAAGGTGAAGATGAAAAGGAGTTTAAATTCAATTTGTTTTGCGGAAATGCACTTTCGTTTGATTGGAAATCTAATTGTAGTTCAATCAAGTTTAATGAAGGATTTGATTTAATTGTTGGGAATCCTCCTTATGTAAGAGCAAAAAATATTGATTTAGAAACTACAAAATTACTAAGTAATTGGTCGGTAACAAAATCGGGAAATCCCGATTTGTATATCCCGTTCTTTGAAATTGGCCTTAAAAACATAAATAAAAACGGCATTCTTGGCTACATTACAGTAAACTCATTCTTTAAAAGTGTAAACGCTAGAGAATTAAGAAAATACTTACAGACTAATAAATATGAATTAAGTATTATTGACTTTGGTGACGAGAAATTGTTTGAAAGCAAATCGACCTACACTTGTATTTGCTTTTTAGCTAAAGAAAAATCAGAATATTTACTCTTTAAAAAAGAGACAAGCAAAACCTTACAAAAAAATGGATTAGAAAAGTTTAATAAAATTCCTTTTAAAGATTTGGACTTCCAAAGAGGCTGGCTAATTAACAACAAACAAATCGTTGAAAACATAAAACGAATTGAGAGTGCTGGTGAAAGCTTAGGGGATAAATACAAGATAAAAAATGGGATTGCTACTCTCAGCAATGATATTTATATTTTTAAACCAATTGCTGAGAATGAAAACTATTATACATTAATTCGGAACGGAAAAAAGTTTGAGATTGAAAAGGGCATTTGCAGAGACATAATCAAGCCAAACATTCTCAAATATGAGCACGAAATAGAATCAATTAAGGAAAAACTGATTTATCCATATACAAATGGCATAACACCTCTATCACTGATGAAAGAGGAGCAATTAAAATCAAACTTCCCAAATACATATGAGTATCTTTCATTCCACAAAGATGATCTTCAAAAAAGAGATAAAGGAAATGGTGATTATGGAGCTTGGTATGCGTTCGGAAGAACTCAGGCTTTAACAGACAAAGGATATAAATTGCTCTTTCCGTATATGGCAAAAGATCCTCATTTTGTATTTACAGACCAAAAGGAAATGATGATTTATTGTGGCTATGCAATATTTAATGAATCAGTTGAAGAACTAAAAATTCTAAAGAGAATTTTAGAGTCAAAAGTTTTTGATTACTATATGAAGAATACAAGTAAACCCTACTCTTCTGGCTATTTATCGTACGCTAAAAATTATGTCAAAAATTTTGGCATTTGTGAATTAACTAAAAATGACAGATATTTTTTATCAAACGGAGCAACCAAAGATGAAGTTGATGATTTTTTGATAGAAAAGTATAAAATACAAATTTAAAAGCCAACGCATTTAGTGGCACATTTGCAAAACCGCACAAGCCAACGCTAAAGCCAAGTTTTGCAAAAGAGCCACCAAGCCAACGCACCAAGAAAGACACAAAATGACAACGAACAAACACAACAGAAAAGAAGGGCGAAGTGCTAACATCGGTTTTGCAAAATGGCGGGTTCAGTGCTTCTATGACAGTTTAGTGCTAGGTTCAAGTTCAGTTTTTCAATTGAACATTTGTGCTGAAAATCCGCCACTTCGCAAAGCCGAGAACCGTTGGCAGTAATTTTAACAAAAAACGACGATTAAAATAAATGTTCGAAAAAAAATCAATAGTTGACTACTTAAAACAATATAATTTATTTACAGACAGCGAAATAAATGAATTTATAAGTTTAGCCACTATTTCTACCATAAAAAAAGGAGATTTTTTCATTAAACAAGATGAAATCTGTACCACACTTTCCTTTGTGAATTTTGGCATTTTCCGTTCGTTCTATTATTCTAATAATGACGAAGAAATAACCTATTGTTTTACCTTTCCCAATACGTTATTAGTGGCTTATTCTTCATTTATTACACAGAATAAATCAGAAGAAAATTTACAAGCTTTAACCGATTCTGAAATTATTTCAATTTCAAAAAACACATTAGAAAACCTTGCAAAATCAAACAATAAATGGTTGAATTTTTTAAAAATAATTGCTGAAAAAGAATATGTTGAACTCGAAAAATGGATATTTAATCATCAAAAATCCAACGCCCAAAAACGATATGTAGATTTGATACACAGCAATCCACAATTTGTACAACAAGTTCCACTTCACTACATATCTTCCTATCTTGGAATTACTCAAAGACATTTAAGTAGAATAAGAGCATCAATTTAATTATTAGACAAATGTCCTACGTGAATAGTATGGCAGGAGTGTAATTTTGCACTTCAAATTAAAAATAATTAAATATATGAAAACAGTAATTTTAATAGGTGCTAATGGGAAAATGGGAAAAGCAGCACTTACAGGTTTAGGAAAACACAAAGTGATTACAGCTGGTCGTTCAAAAGACGGTTGCGACTACCAAGTTGACATTACCAGTGAAGAATCTTTGAGAAAATTATTCAAGGAGGTTGGTCACTTTGATGCAGTTGTGAATACAGTTGGCGTATGTGAATATGCAACCTTCGAGGAAATGACTGAAGCGCAATGGATGACTACAGTAATGAGTAAAATGATGGGGCAAATCAATATTGTTAGAATTGGTCAGGAATATATTGCTGATAAAGGTTCCTTTACGCTTATTACAGGTATACTAAATTTAAAGCCTATTCCTTTTGCTATTGCAGATGCAACTACAAGTGGTGCCATTGATACCTTTGTAAAATGTGTAGCCTTCGAAATGCCAAGAGGTATTCGTGTAAATTCAGTAAATCCAACAGTTTTAGCAGAAGCTTGGGATGTTTATGGCGATATGATGCCAGGATTTCAACCCGTACCAAGTACATTGGTGGGTAAAGCCTTTGAACGTTCGGTTGATGGATTTATTACTGGTCAAGTGATACTTGTTGATGCCTAATTAACTTAACTTAACTTACAGCATATAGTCTTTTCAAAATATAGATTGACTATATACTGTTTATTAAAAAACAAAAAAGAAATGGAATTAAAACTTTACCAAATTGACGCATTTACAGATACCCTTTTTGGTGGAAATCCTGCTTGTGTGGTGCCTCTTGACAATTGGTTATCAGACGACATTTTGTTGAAAATAACTAAAGAAAATGCCGTTGCAGAAACCGCTTTTTTTGTTGACAAAGGAGAAAAAATCCATTTGCGATGGTTTACGCCAGAAATTGAAATGGATTTGTGTGGTCACGCCACACTTGCAACAGCACATTGCTTAAAGACAATTTTAGATTACAAAAAAGATGAAATTGTTTTCGAAACATTAAGTGGCGACTTAATTGTTAAAGTTGAAGATGGACTTTATAAAATGGACTTCCCGTCAAGAATGCCTATTGCAGATAGGTTACCCGACACCATTTCAAAATCTTTAAATATGCAACCGAAGGAGATTTTGAAATCAAGAGACTATGTTTTGGTTTATGAAAACGAAACAGCAATCAGAAACATTCAAATTGACCGACAATTATTTGACCAAATCAACCTTGATCCAGGCGGAGTAATTGTAACAGCAATTGGAGATGATTGTGATTTCGTTTCTCGTTTTTTTACACCGCAAGCATCCATTTTAGAAGATCCTGTAACAGGTTCTGCTCATTGTTCTCTAGTGCCATTTTGGTCAAAAAGACTTGATAAAAAAGTACTTTATGGGCAACAAGTTTCGGAACGAATGGGAAAACTATATTGTGAAGACAAAGGAGACCGAGTGATTATTAGTGGGCAAGCAAAAACATATTCAATTGGAAAATTTTGGACAGAATAAAACTACTGCCAACAAGGGTTTTGCGTCAGGCGGGCTGAAGTGCAAAATTCAACAGCAGTTTTTCAATTGAACTTTAGTAATAATATCAACTTTTGTGCTTCGATTTCCCGCCCGAACGCAAAGCCCCGAACCGTTAGCAGACATTTTACCGCAGAAAACTAAAAACTACTGAAAACCAAATGAAAAAAAGACTTCTAATTCTAGCTTTATTGTTTAGTCTAAAATCTATTTCCCAACAGAAAAATGACATCAAACTTTCCGAAATAAAATTGTGCGAACTAACTTTAGACAATTTAAAGCAAAATGATGTTGAATTAAAACAAATCAATTTGGAAGAAATGGATTTGTGTTTAGATGGTTTTGTACAAGATGGAAGGTTTGAAAATAGAATTGGATATACTTCAAAATTATATCCAGGTGTTATCTTCCAGAAATATCGTAAAGATTTAAATTCAATTGCAAAAATTCATTTAACAAAAGATTTTAAGGGATATTTACCTGACGGAAAATATGTTGACTTAAAGAACATTAAAGCGGGGGAACTTATCGCAAAATATGACAGTTTAGATATTTGGACTTCTCGTGGTTGTTCTGATTATTTAGGAATAAATAGAAACAAAGAAATTTATTTTTATGTGAAATTAAATAAGAAAAAAGAACCTCGTTATCCAATAGATGATAAATATTATTCCGAACAACAAATAGAAGGAATTGATATTGTTTCTGATTGTTATTCAACTCAACAAAAAACTCAAAAAAACAAACCTTTATATATCGTCGAAGGTAAAGAAGTGACCGAAGAGATTATCGCCGAAATAAAACCTGATGACGTAGAATCGATAAATGTCTTAAAAGATATAAGCGCAACCAAAAAATACGGCGAAAAAGGAAAAAATGGAGTTATAGAAATTTACTTGAAAAAGAAGTAAAAAAAACGCCTGCTAACACACGCTACAAGCAAGCTGGGCAATTGGCTTAATTTGAAGATAGTTTGTATTTGAAACATTTGTTTTTAACCGAAAGAATACGCATCTTTAATCCCAGCCTGCGTGTAGCGCGGGAACGTCAGGCTGTGAAAAAACCTCCTTTTCCAGTTAAAACCTCTAGATTTTACTTTACTGTAATTCAAATAAAGCCTTATATTGAATCACTTTTTTTAGGCTGCTAATTTCTCGGGATAAAAATTAGTTGTTGTATGAAGCTTTAAATAACTCGTTTTTAGTAAAAACAAGACTTTTGCCTTGTAGGGTGAATTCCATTTTTGAAGTTTTGCAATAAGTTCGGGAACGCCCAGTATATTGATACTGCGTTTGATGTTATAGACCAACATAATTAAGCTGTGTTCTCCGTTTACTTTTTCCAATCCTGTTAAATTAGTGTGATTATAGCCCCATTGCCGTTTGATAGTCCCAAAGATATGCTCGTTGATTTCCTGACGCTTGCGGTAGAGCTGTGGATTTGCGTGATAACGTTTGTTGTTTTCTTCTACGGCATCAGCATATTGACTGCGGTCTATATCTCGTCCAGCCACTCTGCTGGTACATAACTGCTTTACGGGACACTCCCTGCACTTGGATGTTCGGTATCTCTTGAATTCATAACTATCGCTATCGGTTTTCTTGTGCCAGTGACCTGTGGTTTTAAGCGTTTCTCCCTCAGGGCAAGTGTAGGTGTCGGTGGTTTGGTCGTATTGGAACTTCGAGATCAAATAACCCTCAGCTATCCTTTCTTTATTTTTCCCCTGTTCGGGCTGTGCTACAATTGTAGTGATGTTCGCTTTTTTGCAGATTTCTATTTGTTTGCCATTATGATAGCCTTTGTCCACTAATGCAGTATAAGTTTCAATTCCTAAATTTTCTTTGGCTTCTATGGCAATGGCAGATAAAGCGCTACGATCGTTCTTGTTGATCGTATGAGTGGCTACCACAAGATTGTGTTTGGCATCGACTGCAGCCTGCATATTAAATGAGATTTCAACCACTTGCCCTTGCACTAATAGGGCTCTGGCATCGCTATCGGTGGTGCTTATTTGAGGTTCGCCACTTGCTTGTAGTTTTTCTTCCAGTAATTCATAGCGGATTTTGTTTTGTTTTAAACGTTCTATTTTCTGCTTGATGTTTTTGATTTTTTCAGGGTTATGCTTTGCATCATTTTCTTCCAAAGCATCAAGGTATTGCTGGGTTTTGATTTCGATATACTCTAAATGTTTATCTATTTTCTTTTGATTGAAATTAGCTTTACGGCTATTGTGCGCTCGGCTTTTAGTTCCATCAATAACAATGGTTTCCCCTGCTATTAAATCGGCATCTTTCAAGAAAACGACAAAGAGTTTGAACAAGTTTTTTAATGCTGCAGGATTGTTCTTTCTAAAATCAGATATGCTGTGGTAGTTCGGTCGAATGTCTTCTAACAACCACTGCATTTCAATGTTTCTAAAACATTCTTTTTCCAGTTTGCGGCTACTTCTTAATCCATTGAGATAGCCGTATAAATAGATTTTCAAAAACACTTTGATATTATAGCTCGGTCGACCTTCTGATTTAATAGAAGTAACTGCAAAACCAAGTTTTTCCAAATCTAAAAAGGTTACAAAAGCATCTATAAAACGAACCTGATTATCGGCAGATATTGCATCTTCTAAACTTGAAAAACGCATTTGTTGGCGGGAAATTCCTTGTATATGTTGCATTACGAAAAATACGAAAAATCCTGTTTTTAAACAATACTTCCCTATATTTGTTTACAACAAAACGGAAGTTTTTTCACAGACTGACGTCAGGCTGTGAAAAAACTAAAATCAACGTCTTGAGAATCTCATATTTGAGATTTTTCTCCGGTAGCTCTCCGAATACTTTCTAAATTTGAAGAGGTTTTTTCACAGACTGACGTTAGCGGCAAGCTGTTATAAATAGCGGTTAAAAAAAATAAAATTATGAACGAAGTACCAAAAACTTATCCTCAAGAACTTTCTGATTCAGAAATTTTGGAAATAATAGAGACAAATAGTGAGAATATCAGAAAATACTCTAGATCTTCTAATGTGTCTTTAGGGACAAGTTACTATCATACAATTATAGATTTAGGGTATCAAGAATTAAGTAAAAGAAATCAAGCTAAGTTTTTAAAGCAAGTTGAAAGATTAAATGATGAGAATGAAAAATCTGGAAAAATAAGTTTTCGTTTAAATATCATTACAATTATTTTGGCAGTACTTTCAATATTTCTATCTATTGTTACTTTATTTTATAGAGACGATTCAGAATTAAATGAGTTGAAAAAAATGAATAAAAAATTGAATGAAAAAATAATAATAAATAATTCAGCCATCCGCTAACAGGCGTTTGGCAAGATTGCGAATTTTGTAGTAAATTCACGTTTACTTCTCGCAAGAAATTTTATCTTTGATAGAAAATAATCGGTTCCGAAGTTCGCAACCTCGCATTCTATGGCAAAATCCAAGTAAAAAACGCTAAAATTATGCTGCAAATTTTTGAATGTTTACATAAGGTGTTCCGCGGTTAATAGTTGCAAAAATTCGCCCCAATAGTTTGCATCTTATATTATTTAAAACCAACATTTTCGATTTCCCTTCGCCTACTTTCCGTGCATAATATTGTTTGAGTTCCGCGTCGTGTTTTTTGCTATTTAAAGCACACATATTCAGTAACGATTTTAGTTTTTTATCTGCTAGATGATTGACCTTTGTCCTTCCTTTTATAGAACTTCCAGAACTGTATTGAAATGGAGCCACTCCAGCATAACAAGCCACTTGTCGCCAGTTTTCGAAGGATTGAAACGATTTGGTAACTAAGATAATATACAAGGCAGTTTGTGGCCCAACCCCTGGAATACTTTGAATGAGCTCGTTCTGCAATTTGAGCTGCTCATTGGATTGAATGATTTCTTTCATTTTCCTTTCTACTTTTTCGATTGCTTTTTGAAGTTGTTTAATAACTACTTTATTAATTTTTAAAACATCACCCATAGCTTCTTTGGGAATATAACCGATTCCTTCACTGGTACTTCCAATGATACGCAAGCTTTTAAGTAGTTTTTCACGTTCTGTAAAAAGTAATTTAAGTTCCATTAATGATAACTCTGGAAGCTGTGTTAATCGCAACTTGTGCAAATGTGTTAAGGTATAAAATGCAATATCTTTAGAGTCATTTTTATCAGTTTTCCCTCTGGAGATTCCTTTGCTGCGTTTGATTTCAATGGCGGGAATCATCCAATAATCGATCTTGTACCGTGTCAAATAACATCCCAAAGGAAGTGAATAAACACCCGTATCTTCAAAGCTGATCAACACCTCTTCTAAAGCAATTTTTCGATTGTTTAGCTGCTTTACAATCTCTTTAATTCCTTTGTTGTCGTTACTTACCACAAAGTGAACTATTTTCTTTCCTAATGGCTTCTCAAGAAAAGTGACGTCTAATTTTGACTTAGAAACATCAATCCCTACAAAAAATAAATACTTTTTCATACATTTGATTTTAAGTGAAATAAAAAGTTGAATTTGCTTTAAAGCCTTTATTAGACCCGTTGTCTATCATTCTATTTGAAGCCATTCAACAAAACTCAAGGAGGAGCAGAAGACTAATGCGAGGTATGGATCATGAGTCTGGCCAAGCGCGTAGTTCACTTCTGCTTTCCTTTGAGAAATTTACAAAATTTATGCTTTACAAAGTAAAGGCCAAGCGGCAAAACGTTGGCGGGTAGTTTGAACTAAAATTTCGCAGAAAAATAATTGAAAAACAAATCAAAATACAAAATATGGATAATGAATTAATAGTTAAGAAAAGTTGGTGGGGGAAAAATTGGAAATGGTTTTTACCAACTTTAACATTAATTTTTTTGCTTTTATTTTGGTTAATCTTGAGTTTAAGTATTGACGGAAATGTAACTGATATTGCTCAAGCATATTCTGATAATTCACTTTATGAAAAAGCAATTGAAAAAGTAAAAACTAATCAAAGAGTTCTTGAAGTTATTGGAGAAATAGAGCCAATTGATAAATTAGCAATTTTAGAAGGAAATGCAATATATTCAAACAACAATAATTCAGTTGAGTTATCAGTAAGAGTAAAAGGAAGCAAAGGAAAAGGAAAAATGGATATTTCAGCTGACAAAAATGGAACTGAATGGAAATATAAAAAAATAAGTATAAGAATTAAAGAGCCGAAAGAAGAAATCCAAATTTTGAAAGAAGAGGTAAAAAAACAGAAAAAGTTCGAAAAATAGGCTTAAAAAAAAACCACACGCCAACACACGCTACAAGCAATTTGGGCATTTTTTACTCCAAACAATAAAATAAGCGGTGGAAAAGTACTCAGCAGTCGCGTGCCAAAAGGGAGTAATCGCTTGAAAATAGCCTTACGAAATGCTGCCAATGCCATCGGGAATTTAAAAGAATCAACACCTTTGAGAGACTTTTTTCATCGAATTAATTTTAGAAAAGGAAGAGTGTCTGCCATAAGTGCAACAGCAAGAAAATTAGGTATAATCATTTGGAATATGATTGTCAAAAATACCTCATACTATAATCCAGAAAATTACTTATATTTAGACGAAAAAAGAAAACTAACGGTACAAAAAAGAATACAAAAACAAATGGAAAAACATCAATTCAAAGTCGATGATTTTAACTTTATAACCATTTAGTTTTTAGATATCTATAAAACGTTAGTTAGAATGTTACCGCAGAATCCTAAAAATAAACAAATTAGAGTACTTTAATGAAAAACATTTTTATTAAACATAAACAACAATTTCATTTTTCAGAAAGTGAAAAGGAAAAAGAAAACTCAATTTTAATTTGGAAAGGTATTGTTGGCTTTTTTGGAAGTTTATGCTTCTTTTATTCAATAAGACAATGTAACCTATTTGTTATTATTGGTTTAGATTTCATATTTAAATTGTATACGGTTATAGGATTAATATTTACAATATTATTATATAAAATAGATAAAGCATATGAAAAAAATGATTATTCATTTATAGAAATTTATTTTCAAAAATTTTTCACTTATGGCTCTATTTTCTTAGCGATTTTCATTTTCACAAATGAACATTTATCAACAAGTAAAGAATACGAAATTACAGCATTAATACTTGAAAAAAAAGAAGGTCTAAACAGAAGCGGAAGCGCAAATGAAATAACTGTTAAAATTGGAGAATCTAAAACTGTAATTAATGTAGCTCAATATAGTTTTGAAAAAATAAAAAAATCTAATTATGCCAAAATCAAACTAAAAAACGGTTATTGGAATAAACTTTTAATTCTTTATACAAAATTAGTAGAATAAATAAACACTACCACTAACACACGCTACAACGGATTTGGGCAATTGGCTTAATGGAAAGTTGGTTTTGTATTTGGGAGATTTGGCAAATCCGAAAATAGGGCTTAATTTAGTCCCAAACCCGCTGTAGCGCGAGAACGTCAGGCTGTGAAAAAACCTCCTTTTCCAGTTAAAACCTCTAGATTTTACTTTACTGTAATTCAAATAAAGCCTTATATTGAATCACTTTTTTTAGGCTGCTAATTTCTCGGGATAAAAATTAGTTGTTGTATGAAGCTTTAAATAACTCGTTTTTAGTAAAAACAAGACTTTTGCCTTGTAGGGTGAATTCCATTTTTGAAGTTTTGCAATAAGTTCGGGAACGCCCAGTATATTGATACTGCGTTTGATGTTATAGACCAACATAATTAAGCTGTGTTCTCCGTTTACTTTTTCCAATCCTGTTAAATTAGTGTGATTATAGCCCCATTGCCGTTTGATAGTCCCAAAGATATGCTCGTTGATTTCCTGACGCTTGCGGTAGAGCTGTGGATTTGCGTGATAACGTTTGTTGTTTTCTTCTACGGCATCAGCATATTGACTGCGGTCTATATCTCGTCCAGCCACTCTGCTGGTACATAACTGCTTTACGGGACACTCCCTGCACTTGGATGTTCGGTATCTCTTGAATTCATAACTATCGCTATCAGTTTTCTTGTGCCAGTGACCTGTGGTTTTAAGCGTTTCTCCCTCAGGGCAAGTATAGGTGTCGGTGGTTTGGTCGTATTGGAACTTCGAGATCAAATAACCCTCAGCTATCCTTTCTTTATTTTTCCCCTGTTCGGGCTGTGCTACAATTGTAGTGATGTTCGCTTTTTTGCAGATTTCTATTTGTTTGCCATTATGATAGCCTTTGTCCACTAATGCAGTATAAGTTTCAATTCCTAAATTTTCTTTGGCTTCTATGGCAATGGCAGATAAAGCGCTACGATCGTTCTTGTTGATCGTATGAGTGGCTACCACAAGATTGTGTTTGGCATCGACTGCAGCCTGCATATTAAATGAGATTTCAACCACTTGCCCTTGCACTAATAGGGCTCTGGCATCACTATCGGTGGTGCTTATTTGAGGTTCGCCACTTGCTTCTAGTTTTTCTTCCAGTAATTCATAGCGGATTTTGTTTTGTTTTAAACGTTCAATTTTCTGCTTGATGTTTTTGATTTTTTCAGGGTTATGCTTTGCATCATTTTCTTCCAAAGCATCAAGGTATTGCTGGGTTTTGATTTCGATATACTCTAAATGTTTATCTATTTTCTTTTGATTGAAATTAGCTTTACGGCTATTGTGCGCTCGGCTTTTAGTTCCATCAATAGCAATGGTTTCCCCTGCTATTAAATCGGCATCTTTCAAGAAAACGACAAAGAGTTTGAACAAGTTTTTTAATGCTGCAGGATTGTTCTTTCTAAAATCAGATATGCTGTGGTAGTTCGGTCGAATGTCTTCTAACAACCACTGCATTTCAATGTTTCTAAAACATTCTTTTTCCAGTTTGCGGCTACTTCTTAATCCATTGAGATAGCCGTATAAATAGATTTTCAAAAACACTTTGATATTATAGCTCGGTCGACCTTCTGATTTAATAGAAGTAACTGCAAAACCAAGTTTTTCCAAATCTAAAAAGGTTACAAAAGCATCTATAAAACGTACTTGATTATCGGCAGATATTGCATCTTCTAAACTTGAAAAACGCATTTGTTGGCGGGAAACTCCTTGTATACGTTGCATTACGAAAAATACGAAAAATCCTGTTTTTAAACAATACTTCCCTATATTTGTTGCTAATCAACGGAAGTTTTTTCACAGATTGACGTTGTATGCAATTTTACAGCAAAACTTTCTAAAAAAGAACTAACAGAATTGAAAATAAATTTATGACTGAATTTTTAAAAAAAATAAAGTTAATTGATAATCTCATTATAGAATTACCAATTAACATAAATGATTTAGTAAAAAAAATTGAAAATTTTGTTGACGAAGATAATTATGATATTTTAGAAGGTTTTCGTTCGACTAAAAAAATATTTAAAGGTAAAATTGACAATAAGGGTTTTAAAATATGCAGAAAATTGGGCGGTTCAAACAATACAAAAGTAAATACTATTGCATATGGCAAGTTTAAAGAGCTAAATGCCAAAACGAAAATTGAAATAGAAATTATTGGATTCGATTCTTTTTTTAAATTTTTTTATTGCTTTTTAATTTTGTTTTGGGGCGTTATGATTTTTGCACTGATACTATTTCTAAAAAATGGAAATCAAAATCAATCAGAATTCGGAATGCCAATTATGTTTATGCTTCTATCATTAATTACTATTTTACCGTATTTTCAAATGAAAAGAAGTATTGAACGAATGAAATATGATTTAGAAAGAGAATTCTACTATTTAACAAAAGAATAAAAACTGCCTACAACACACGCTACAACGGATTTGGGCATTTGGCTTAATGGAAAGTTGGTCTTGTACTTGGTATGATTTGGCAAATCCGAAAATAGAGCTTAATTTACTTCAAAACCCGCTGTAGTGCTAGACCTGAGGGTAAGCTTTGGCAAAATCTGTATAAAATAAAACAATCGTTCAAAGTTAATTTGTAATTTTGAAAAAAGAAAGACAGAAAAAATGGATTTGCAAACTCGAAAATTAAACTTTATAAAAGATTTTCTCAAACTAGAAAGTGAGAAAGCAATTTCTCATTTAGAAAAACTATTACAGAAAGAAACCCAAAATAGTTTTGAGTTGAAACCAATGACAATGAAAGAGTTTCAGAAAAGAATTGATCAATCAACAGAAGATTCTAAAAATGGAAAACTTACCGAGAACAGTAAATTAATTTCCGAAATAGAAAAATGGGATTAGAAATTTATTGGACTGATTTTTCAAAAAAAGAACTAAAAAATATCTTCGATTACTACAAAGAAGAGGCAAGTTTAAATGTTGCAAGAAATGTTGTTCTTGGAATTACAAAAGAAGCGGCGAAACTTAAAAAGAATCCAACTATTGGACAAGAAGAAGAATTACTGGACAAAGACTCTAGAGATTTTCGCTATCTCGTTTTTAAAAATTATAAAATCATTTATTGGGTAAACTTAGAGAAAAACAGAATTGAAGTTTTTGATATATTTGATACGCGACAAAATCCAACAAAAATAAAGCGTACAAAATAAGCCACCTCTAATAAGATGTTTTAACAAATTTTGACTAAGTTTATAATGCAAAGATGTTATTACATTTGACTTCAGTCTGAATGGAATGGTGCAATATAAACCCAAACTTCTCCAAGCTCAAAAACGTCTGGCATAATTGCAAGCTAAAAGAACTCGAAATTATCTGATTACCAGTTACAGATTAGTTTTGAAACGTTACTTAATAATCCCCTCTTTATAAGTAGCAATCGCACGATCTCTCGCAAAAGCATGATCAACCATAGGCTCATTGTAACCAAAATCAAATTCAGGAATCCATTTGCGTATGTAGATTCCTTTTTCGTCAAATTTCTTCAGTTGAATTTCCGGATTGAAAACCCTGAAATACGGCGCAGCATCACAGCCAGTTCCAGCAGCCCATTGCCAGTTGCCTACGTTGGAGGCCAATTCAAAATCTAATAATTTCTCTGCAAAATAGGCTTCTCCCCATTGCCAGTTAATGAGTAAATGTTTGCATAAAAAACTAGCCACTACCATACGCACGCGGTTGTGCATGTAACCGGTTTCATTGAGTTGTCTCATTCCGGCATCCACCATAGGATATCCGGTAGTTCCGGAACACCAGCGTTTGAAATCGTCTTCGTTATTGCGCCATTGAATTCCATCATAAGCTGACTTAAAATTATGATTGACACATTTCGGAAAGCTAAAGAGAATCTGAATGAAAAATTCTCTCCAGATCAGTTCGCTTAAAAAAGTCTGGTTTTTACGATTCGCCCAGTTCACCAATTTTCGGATACTTACCGTTCCAAAACGCAAATGCGGAGACAAATAAGAAGTTCCATCTAAAGCAGGAAAATCACGAATTTCCTTATAATTCCCAATCTGGGTTAAGTTATGAGGAAGTACTTTTATTGTACTTATCTCAAAACCAATTTGTGATAATTCTGGAAATGGAAATTGTTTTTTTACAAAGCTGCTCAATAATGGTTTGGTGTCATATTCAGGTGCTTGCCCGGAAAGATGATAGTTCTCCAGCCATTTGTTTTTGTAGGGCGTGTAAATCGTGTACGGAAGCCCGTCCGCTTTTGTGATTTCTTTTTCTTCAAAAATCACATGATCTTTGAAAGAAAACGATTCGATATTATTTTGCTTTAATACTTTACCAATGGCCAGATCCCGTTTGATGGCATACGGTTCATAATCTTTGTTAAAAAAAACATTTTGAATGTCGAATTCGGCAATAAGCGAATTCCATACTTCAAATGTTTTTCCTTTTTTGATTAAAAGTGAGGAATCAATTGTTTTAAGTTCCTTGTTTATTTTTTCAAGTGAGTCATAAATAAAACTTACCCTGGCATCATCTTTAGGAAGGTTTTGCAGAATCTCATCATCAAAGATAAAAAGAGGAATCACAGGAAAATCTGATTGCAACGCGTGAAATAATGCGGTATTGTCTTCTAAACGCAAATCACGTCTGAACCAGAAAAGAGTAACTTTTTGTTTTGCCATTGTATGAGTTTTTACTGAATATTTTTTAACACATAGGCACATAGATTTTAATTTCCTGAAAAGGGTATAAAAGAGAAACACATTACTAAATACATAGCTATGTGTTTTCATACAAGTGAAACGCCTTTAACCACTAAGAGAATCTATGTTTCTATGTGTTTAAACTTAAAATCTGTAATTATAATTTCGAATTGAACAATTCCTCGATCTTATTTCGACGATAATCAAAGATGGTTTTCAGTTTGTTTTTTACTATCAATGTATTCATAAAACGGCCTAAAATTCCTAATGGCAACGCATAATGGACAATGTCTGTCATTTTTGTTTCTCCATTTTCTGTTGATTCAAAAAAATGTTTGTGATGCCATAAAGCATAAGGTCCAAAGCGCTGTTCGTCTATAAAGTATTGGTTTTCCTTGCATACTGTAATAATAGTAACCCAATTAATTTTGATTCCTAAAAGCGGTTTTAAAGTATAGGTTATAATTTGTCCGGGATACATGCGTTTGCCATCAAAATCCTGAATTTCGAAACTCATGTTGTCAAGTGTAATGGTTTGAAGGTTTTTTGGGCTTGAAAAAAAATCCCAGCATTCTTCAACACTGGCGTTTATAAGTTGTTCGGTTTCTATTTTGTATAATTTCATAAATACAATTATTTACGTATAGTTCCTGAAATACGGTTGCGTTAGGGGTTGTAGGGGAGCTCTTTTTTTGGCAGGCATTTATTTCGTTTGTCGCTATCGTTAAGGTCTGCCTGTCACAAAAAAGCGGGAACGGAAAACCCGACACTTGGGGAACGCCCAAATTATACTACATTTTATAATATTTGAAAGGGACAAATAACATTCCGAAGCATTCTCCATGCTCTTTTCCTAAATGTTTGTGATGAATTTTATGTGCTTTTCGTAATCCGATCAGATATTTGTTTTTGGTATTTTTGAACCATTTAAAACGCTGATGAATTAGCACATCATGAATCATAAAATAGCATATTCCGTATGCCGTGATGCCACATGCTATAAAAAACAAATAATTTAACCCACCCTGCACTCCAAAATAAAAGAGAACAATACTCGGAATGGCGAAAATGACAAAAAAGATGTCGTTGCGCTCAAAAGTGTGCTCGTATTTGGGCTGATGATGGTCGGCATGAAAATACCACATCAATCCGTGCATAATGTACTTGTGCGTGAGCCAGGTCACACATTCCATAAACAGGAACACACCTAAAAAGATTAAAAAAGAAATCATTTTGTATTTGTTGATTTATTAAAATTATTGTTTAAAAAATTTAGGATTAAGCTTTAAATGATAAAAGATTAACTCTAAAGGTTTTGAATTCAGTACTTCACTCAATCTTGTCATTCCGACAGAGGAGGAATCTCCGTTGCAAAATCGACAAAGATTATAACCTTTGATTACGGAGTTTCTTGTGAAGATTCCTCCTTCGTCGGAATGACAAAACAACTAAAAAACCTAAACCAATTTCAGTTTGTAAGTTACAAAAGATTGCGCTAAAAGTCCGGCTTTGGTGTAATTAGAAACGCGGATTCTTGAATTCCCAATTTCTGAACACGGTGTGTTTTTTAGTTTTTTAAGCAATTTTTTATAATAAATAAATGCCGTATAAACACCAAACTTTGCTTCCATAGGCAGCTTCACAATTCCCTGATAGGCAACTTTGAAATCTTCTTCGATTTCGTTGATGATAGCAGTTTTTGCATTTTCATCGAATGAATTCAAATCGACTCCCGGGAAATAATTTCGGTTTAAAACCAAATTGTCGTCTTTTAAATCCCTCAGGAAATTCACTTTTTGAAAAGCTGATCCCAATCGCATCGCTTCATTTTTTAACTGTTCATACTTTTGATTGTTTCCTTTTACAAAAACTTTCAGACACATTAAGCCAACAACATCGGCAGAGCCATAGATATAATCTTCGTATTCAGCCTGTGAATTGTAAGTTGATTTTATAAGATCAAGTTTCATGCTTTTTAAAAAGTCCTGAACCAAATCGTCTGTGATATTGTATTGTTTTACAGTGTGCTGGAAAGAGTTAAGTATAGGATTCAGGCTAATTCCTAATTGCATGGCTTTGTAATATTCTTTTTCGAAATCATCGATAAGATATTCCTTTTCGTAATCATGAAAAGAATCGACAATTTCGTCTGCAAAACGTACAAATCCGTAAATGCTGTAAATGGCATCGCGAATGCTGGGCGATAACATTTTAACTGCCAGCGAAAATGAGGTGCTGTAATTTTGTGTAATTAGCTTACTGCATTTAAAAGAAACGGCGTCGAATAGTGCTTTCATTTTTTAAGATCTAAGTGATTTTTGAATTAACTCAGCAACTAATTTTCCTGAAATTAAAGCAGGCGGAACCCCTGGTCCAGGAACAGTTAATTGTCCTGTAAAATATAAGTTACGAACTTTTTTGCTTTTTAGTTTTGGCCTCAAAAAAGCAGTTTGTAATAAGGTATTTGCCATTCCGTATGCATTTCCTTTGTAAGCATGGTAATCTGTTACAAAATCGTTTTTACAGAATGATCTTTTAAAGATAATGTTATTTTTAATTTTTTGTTGCGTAATCTGCTCAAATCGATTAATTATTTTTGCAAAATATTCTTCTCTAAGCAATTGACTGTCATTTATTCCCGGTGCAAGCGGAATTAGGAAAAACCCGGTTTCCATTCCTTCAGGTGCAGCAGTTTCATCTGTTTTTGATGGAAAATTAGCGTAAAATAATGGCGCATCAGGCCATTTTGGATTGTCATAAATATCAGCTGCATGCTGGTTAAAATCGACATCAAAAAATAAAGCATGGTGGGTAATGTTTTCTATTTTTTTATCGAAACCAACAAAAAATAAAAGAGATGAAGGGGCAAAAACTCTGCTTTCCCAATATGTTTCAGAATAAGAACGATGCTGTTTTTCGAGTAAAGTTTCGGTATGGTGATAATCGGCACCACTTAAAATGATGTCAGATTTAATTTTTTTTCCGTCAATTATGATTCCGGTTGCGGTTTGGTCTTCAATAATTATTTTTTCAACAGGAGAGTTCGTTTTTATTGTTACTCCTAATTCCAAGGCTAATTTTTCGATACCACGAACCACATCAAACATTCCGGTCTTAGGATGCCAGGTTCCTAAACCAAAATCGGCATAATTCATAAAATTGTAAAATGAAGGCGTCTTCGAAGGTTTAGCGCCCAGAAACAAAACCGGGAATTCCAGAATCTGAATTAATCTTTCATCTTTGAATTCTTTTCGAATATCAGAACTGACGTTGCTAAGAAACTGGTTAAGTTTTAAAATCGTTTTTGGTGTAATTAGTTCCAGAGCAGAAACTCCGGGACGATATACTAAATCTTTTATCGCGATATCATAATTGCTTTTGGCGCTATTGATAAAACTTTGCAGTTTTTGACCACTACCTTTTTCAATGTTTTCAAAAGTCGATTTTATAGCCTCAAGATTATCATGGATAGAAATAAAATCACCTATTCCAAAATAAACCCGATAAGCCGGATTTAACTTTATAAGCTCATAATAATCAGATTGTTTTTTATCGAAGTCGTTAAAGAAACGTTCAAAAACATCCGGCATCCAATACCAGCTTGGTCCCATATCAAAGGTAAAGCCATTGCTTTTAAATTGTCTTGCCCGGCCACCAATTGAATCGTTTTTTTCGTAAATTGTTACCTCATGCCCTTGTTGTGCAAGGTAGCACGAAGCTGCTAAAGCAGAGAATCCAGAACCTATTATGGAGATAGTTTTTTTCATTTGTTTAACAAATGTACAAAAACTTTAAACAAAATTATATTTTATTAATTGTTTCTTCCATAGAATCGAAAACATAGGTTCTTTCAGATAAGTTTCTTCTGTCAATATGTTCTGTCATTTTTCCGATAAGCCAGATTTCATTGCTTTTAAGTAATAATTTTTGTTCCATTGTTTTTACATACTGATTCACTATGTTTCGGTCCGGCTGAACAGTCATGAAGGTCACAAAAGTGATTGTATTAAAATATTTGGTAAGGTCCTGCAGGTTTTCGATAGGCATGCTTTCGCCTAAATAAATAGTTTTATATCCTTGCAGTAAAATTTCATATTGAAGATACAGCAATCCTATTTGATGAATCTCATTCATTGGTAAGGAGAGCACAAAAACTTTATCAGTTTTGGTGGGTTTCAGGATTTGAAGATTTTCTGTATAAATTAATATTTTTTGTTTGATCAAATGGCTCATGAAATGTTCATTTGCCGGGCTTATAGTTTGCGATTGCCATAATAGCCCTAATTCTTTTAAGAGAGGAAGAAAATGTTCCTTAAAAACCTCCTGAAATGATTTTTCAGAAATTAACCAGTCAAAGGTGTTGAAAAAGATTTCCTGATCGAAATTCATCATAGACATCTTAAAGGAATTGATAGCATAGTTCTGTGAATTTTTCATAGAAATAATTTCACGAACCAGCTGCGGTATTTTTTCTTCAGGGAAAGTGGCTATTTTAGATATTTTGTACCCATATTCGTGAAGTAATGTAATATTTAGCAGCTTTTGTAAACTGGCTAAATTGTATAGTCGAATATTGGTATCTGTTCGCATAGGTTCAAGAACATTATATCTTTTTTCCCATATGCGAATGGTATGTGCTTTTATTCCGGATAAGTTTTCAAGATCTTTTATGCTGAAAACGGTTTTTATATTGTTTATCATTTCGTAGTATTGGGATAAACAAAAATAGAATAAAAACTGAGATAACCTTACTAACGTGTTTAAAATGATAAAATATTAGAAAGTTACTCGTTCGAAGCTGTTTAACAAGTCTAAATGCAAAATTGTTTTTGAGCCATTTTTGCTTCGGTTGTACATGGTTTTAAACCTGGCGCCATATATAATTTCATTAAAAGTATATGAGGTTCTGGCAGCGACAGTATTACTGAACATATCATCAAAAGTGGTAATGAATACCAAAATTTCACCATGAATTTTCTTAAAATCTTCTTCGGTAAAATTATAGACAGGGCTGTTCTCTGTAATGGGGTGAACTAATGTCCAGCTTAACGAAAGAGCATTAATTCTGTCTAATTCTAAATCAAGATTGTAAAATTTATTGGTCATTATTCCGTTCTCTTCTACCGTCATTCCAAGGGTTACTTTTGCTTTGGCATCTGTAAAATTGGTGTTCTTAAAAGGTACAAGCCGAATCATTAAACCTTTATGGTCCTTGTAAGGAGCAATTAACGCATGGTGCGAAAACTTTAAAAATGCAGTTGGCTTACTGAATCTTCCAAAAAATAAACCGGTAGCAATAGCAAAACTCAAAAGACCAATCAAAGCTTCGGCAGCTGAAAGTGCACTCGTGAAAAATCCCGTTGGACTGATGTGTCCATAACCAACAGTGGTAAAAGTTTGGGCACTGAAGAAATATGCCTGTCCAAATTGTGTCAATACACTTTGAGATTGTGCAATTCCATCAAGATGCTCAATTCCGATTGCGTAATACAGAACGGCAAAAATAAAATTGATTACGATGTAAAATGTAAACAGAATGAGCATAAACTTCCAGTTGGGCATATCAATCATGGTATGGTACCAGCTGATTCGGCGTAACAAGTGCATACCTCTTTTCTCGATATTCGGGGTTCCGTTTTTATTTACAAAACGTCCGCCATAACTATTTGCATTGGTACCGAAACCCGAATTTTGATCTGTTTGGGCTTTGTTATTTATTTTTCTTAAGAGAGCCATTTATTTTATTTTGAGCAAATGTAATACTATCTTTTTAGGCTGGAGATATGCGTTTTTTACAAAAAAAGCAATCTGTAAAATTTGAATTCTACAGATTGCTCAGGAATATTTTTCAGCTACTATATTATTTACAAAAAGTAGCTCTGTTTTTTATTGCACTCTGGCTGCCTAATTCAATGGCTTTAGAGAAATCTTTGCAGCAATTTTTTTTGTCGCCTGATTTGTTATAAGCTAAAGCTCTAAGGTTATAAGCAACATAATCTTTAGGATTTAACATAATGGAATAAGAGCAATCCTTTATAGTTTCCGGATACTTTAATAATTTGTAATTAACGTTAGCTCTTCCGGTAAAGGCATCAGCGTTCATGTTGTCTAATTCGATTGTTTTGCTAAAATCGGCTAAAGCTCCTTCTAAATCGTTGAGCTTGTATTTGGCAACACCTCTGTTTTGATAAGCCTCAACAAATTTTGAATTCATACTGATTGCTTTCGTATAGTCTGCAATAGCGCCTTTAGTGTTTCCTGCTTCGGCTTTTTTCATTGCCTTGTCAAAATAGGCAGTTGCAGATTGTGACCATACAGAACAGGTCGCCATAAAAAATAAAGTAAGTAATACGTGTTTCATAAAAACTAATTTGGGGTTAAATTAATATGTGACGAATATAGAAATATTTATTTTCTAAGAGAAGGTGTTTTACTTAAAAAAATGGAAATTAAAAATTAAATTTTCTGTACAATGCAAGTAATCAATTTTTAAAGAATGAGGGAATATTTGGTATTAAAATATATTCCTTGATTATAGAATCTATTAAATGTCGCCTTTATTTGAAATTATATGTCAAAAACATCTAATAATGCGTTTAAAAAAACTATCATGTGTTGGCAGCCTGCAAAGCCGTAAAATCAAAATTAAATCTCGAAATAAATCAAAAACATCGTCTATTATTTACAAATAAAATCTGAAAATTAAATTGTTACGTTTTATATCCGCAATAGAAAACGTTTTCGTTGTTTTTAGTTGTTAAACCTTATTAAAATTTCTTTTTTTGTTTTGATACTTTGCTTACTTTCGCACCCATATGAAAAGAATAATTGTATTTATGGTATTTATGAATTTCCTTCTGTTTGGCGGAGGGCAATATCTAAGTGCGGGTACACATCAAAATTCTGGTCATACTTACGGGCACAAACACCATATAAAATATACCAGTCAGGAGCAGGGAAGTTCTATTATAGAAGAAGCCGATCTGGATCTGGATGAGGAATATTCCGGTGATGCTCTTAAAAACGGTTTAACAAATAAAGTTTTTACTGCAAATTACAGTCTGCTTGATAATTGGTATTTGACGTTCTCAGATCAAATTACGGTTAATTATCACAGCCACTTCAAATTTTTCGTGCCCTTCTGCGGCAATTCAAATCCTATTTATATTACGCAGCGCGTTTTAAGAATCTGATAAATATTATACATCAGTTGCCTGAGTTATGAGCATTCATATCTCATAGATGTATATTTTTTTACTTCTTTCATGGTACAGTTCTGTTCTGACTATGGTTACTGGTGCTTTTACTTTTAAGGGAATTTTTGCATTCCCACATTCAATCGCTTAATTTCCATACTTAAATCATGAAGAGAATTGTTGTATTAGCAGGCTTAATAGCCTTGGTGTGCCTAACCAGTTGTACGTCTAAAAAAGAAGAAAAAGAGGAAGCGGAAAAATTCACGGTTACCAATCCGGTTAGAATTGACACTTCATTTACCAAAGAATATGTTTCGCAGATTCGCTCTGTACGAAACATCGAAATCCGTGCCCAGGAAAAAGGGTTTTTGCAAAATATTTATGTTGATGAAGGTCAGTTTGTTAAAGCCGGCCAGATACTATTCAGAATCATGCCGAAAATGTATGAAGCTGAACTGCTTAAAGCACAGGCAGAACAGAAAGCAGCTGAAATTGAATTGCTAAATGCCAAAACACTGGCAGATAAGAATATTGTTTCTAAAAACGAACAGGCAGTAGCGCTGGCCAAAGTGCAATCAGCAAAAGCTGAGGTTGCTCTGGCAAAACTTCATTTGTCTTTTACAGAAATCAGAGCTCCTTTTGACGGAACGATTGATAGAATTCCTTTAAAATTAGGAAGTCTTATTGACGAAGGCGAATTGTTAACCAGCCTTTCAGACAACAGTCAGATGTTTGCTTATTTCAACGTTTCGGAGCCGGAATACCTTCAATATCAAACCAATGTGAAAGACCGTGCCGAAAACACAGTAAACTTACTTTTAGCAAACGGTGAATCTTTTAAATACAAAGGTAAAGTAGAACTTATTGAAAGTGAATTTGATAATGAAACCGGAAATATTGCTTTTAGAGCAAGGTTTGCTAATAACGGGAAACTGCTTAGAAACGGAGAAACCGGAAAAGTTCAAATGCTGGTTCCTTTGAAGAATGCTGTTGTAATTCCGCAAAAAGCAACTTACGAAATTCAGGACAAAAAATATGTTTTTGTTGTAGGCAAAAACAATAAGGTAAGTTCAAAAGAAATTACGATTACAGGCGAAATTCCGGATTTGTATGTGATAAGCAGTGGAATAACTGAAAATGATAAAATTTTACTTGAAGGTGTTCAGAAAGTAAAAGAAGATGATAAGATCAATTACAGTTATATAGCTCCTCAAAAGGTGATCAAAAATTTACGATTAAAAGCGGAGTAAGTTTTGTTTAAGTTTTTTCAGGTTTTTAAAGTTTTACGCTGAGTTTTAAACCTGAAACTTGAAACATTCCAATTAGTCTAATCATTAAAAGATATTTAAATGTTTAATAAATTTATACAAAGACCTGTACTGTCGATCGTTATATCGTTGGTAATTGTCTTTTTAGGAATATTGTCGGTAATAAGTTTACCTATTACCCAATTCCCTTCGATTTCACCTCCGATGGTTAATATCACAGCAGATTACCCGGGATCGAATGGTGAGTTGATGATCAAATCGGTTATTATTCCGTTGGAACGCGCCCTTAACGGTGTTCCGGGAATGAAATATATGACATCTGATGCCGGAAATGACGGAGAAGCCAGTATTCAGGTGGTATTCAATTTAGGTACAGACCCAAATCAGGCAGCTATCAACGTTCAGAACCGTGTGGCATCGGTTACCAATAAACTTCCTCCTCTGGTAGTTAGGGAAGGGGTAAAAATTACCCGTGAGGTTCCAAGTATGCTGATGTATGTGAACCTTTACAGTAACGATAAAAATACTGATATGAAGTTCCTTTACAATTATGCAGATATCAATATCCTGTCAGAATTGAAAAGGGTAAACGGTGTTGGTTCGGGAGATATTTTAGGAACACGTGAATATGCTATGCGTATCTGGTTAAAGCCTGACCGAATGCTGGCGTATAAAATTTCAGCCGAAGAGGTAATGGAAGCATTATCAAGCCAGAGTTTAGAAGCTTCGCCCGGTAAAACGGGAGAGAGTTCCGGTAAACGTTCTCAGGCATTCGAATATGTATTGAAGTATTCAGGGCGTTTTACAACTAAGGAGCAATACGGTAATATTGTAGTAAGATCTAATCCTAATGGAGAACTTTTACGTTTAAAAGATATTGCCACTGTAGAATTTGGAAGCTCGATGTATGATATTTATTCCAATTTAAATGGAAAACCATCTGCAGCAATCGTATTGAAACAATCTTTTGGAAGTAATGCGAATCAGGTTATTGAAGATGTAAAAGCCAAACTGGAAAAAATCAAAACCAAATTTCCAAAAGGAATGGATTATGAAATTTCGTATGACGTTTCTAAATTCCTTGATGCTTCTATCGAAAAAGTAATTCATACTTTAATAGAAGCCTTTATTCTGGTAGGTTTAGTAGTATTTCTTTTCTTGGGAGACTGGCGTTCTACCGTTATCCCGGCAATTGCGGTGCCGGTTTCGCTGATTGGAACTTTTGTATTCATGACCTTCTTCGATATTTCGCTTAACCTGATTACTTTATTTGCACTGGTACTGGCAATTGGAGTCGTCGTCGATGATGCGATTGTGGTTATCGAAGCTGTTCACGCCAAGATGGAAGAAGAACATCTGTCGCCATTTAAAGCTACAAAAAAAGCGATGCACGAAATTGCGGGGGCTATTATTGCAATCACTTTTTTAATGGCGGCAGTATTTATTCCGGTTGCGTTTATGTCAGGTCCTGTGGGGGTTTTCTACAGACAGTTCTCGATTACAATGGCAACTGCAATTATACTTTCGGGTATTGTGGCTTTAACTTTAACGCCTGCACTTTGTGCGATGATGCTGAAAAATAATCATGGTAAGCCTAAAAAGAAAACACCGGTAAACAGATTCATTGATGGTTTCAACAATAAGTTTAACCTGGCTCAGGGTAAATACCAAAATGTATTGGCAAAAATTGTAAACAGAAGAGCTGTTACGATTATTGCACTTGTTGGGTTTTGTGCCGGAACATGGCTTGTTAGCAGTACAGTGCCTTCCGGATTTATTCCGAATGAGGATCAGGGAATGTTCTACGCTATTATTCAGACACCGCCAGGTTCATCATTAGAGCGAACAAACAATATTGCAGAGAAATTACAAAAAATTGCAGAAGGAATAGAAGGTGTAAAATCGGTTTCATCGTTGGCAGGTTATGAAATTTTAACGGAAGGTACAGGAGCGAATGCCGGAACCTGCCTTATCAACTTAAAAGACTGGAACGACCGTAAACAATCTGTACAGGAAATCATGATCGAACTCGAAGAAAAGTCGAAAGACATTCCGGGAGCCAATATCGAATTTTTCCAGCCGCCGGCAGTACCCGGATACGGAGCAGCGGGAGGTTTTGAACTTCGTCTGTTGGATAAAACGGGTACCAGCGATTTCAAAAAACTGGAAGAAGTTAACAAAGAGTTTGTAGAAGAACTGAACAAACGTCCTGAATTAACAAACGTCTTCAGTTTCTTTAGTGCGAGTTTTCCTCAATATATGATGAAAGTAGATAACGATCTGGCACAGCAAAAAGGCGTTTCGATCGAAAATGCAATGAACACTTTATCAACGCTTGTAGGGAGTAACTACGAAATTAGTTTCATTAAATACGGAATCAACTATAAAGTAATCGTTCAGGCGGCACCGGAATATCGTGCTCAGCCGGATGATATCTTAAAATTGTATGTAAAAAATGACCGGGATGAAATGGTTCCTTTTTCAGCTTTTATGAAACTGGAAAAAGTATACGGACTTTCAGAAATTACGCGTCATAATATGTATACTTCAACCGAAATCAGTGGTGGTCCTGCTATAGGATATAGTTCAGGAACGGCTATCAAAGTTATTCAGGAAGTAGCGGCCAAAAAATTACCGAGAGGATATGATATCGACTGGGCAGGTATTTCTGCCGATGAGGTAGCGCAGGGCAATCAGGCCATTTGGGTGTTCTTAATCTGTTTAGGATTTGTTTATTTGGTTTTAGCAGCGCAATACGAAAGTTTCATTTTGCCATTATCAGTAATTCTTTCGTTGCCGGCGGGTATTTTTGGAGCTTTCTTTCTGTTGAAATTAACCGGATTAGAAAATAACATTTATGCTCAGGTTGCCATGGTAATGCTTATTGGACTGCTGGGTAAAAATGCCGTACTGATTGTAGAGTTTGCGATTCAAAGGCATGCCGCAGGAAAATCAGTTTTGGAAGCTGCAATGGAAGGCTCAAAAGCCAGGTTCCGTCCTATTTTGATGACTTCATTTGCGTTTATCGCCGGATTATTACCGCTTGCTTTTGCAACCGGTCCGGGTAAAATTGGAAACAGAACCATTGGTACAGCAGCGGCAGGAGGAATGCTTATTGGAACTATTTGCGGAGTATTTGTGATTCCGGGATTGTATTACATTTTTGGTAAAATTGCCGAGAAACACAAATTGGTGAAACATGAAGAAGAAAATCCATTAACTGAAGAAATTGATAACAATCATGTATAAATTTAAATTATATCAATACAGTATTGCAGCAAGTATTTGTCTTGCTGCAATAAGCTGTAAGGCTCCCGCTCCGGAGGTGTCAACTGCCAGCAAACCGGTTCCTGAATCTTTTGGTTATGCCAAAACTCAGGACACAACCTCAACGTCAGCTATTGCGTGGAAGGACTTTTTTAAAGATAAAAACCTGACAGATTTAATTGATGTCGCCCTGAAAAACAATCAGGAGTTAAATATTACGCTTCAGGAAATTGAAATAGCCAAAAACGATATTCGTATCAAAAAAGGGGCTTACCTGCCAACAGTTGGTGTGCGTGCCGGAGCCGGAGTTGAAAAAGTGGGCCGTTATACCAGTCAGGGTGCCGGAGATGCGACCACAGAAATTAAACCCGGCAAAGAAACCCCGGATCCGCTTGGTGATTTTACGATTGCTGCTTATGCCAACTGGGAAGTAGATATCTGGAAAAAACTGCGCAATTCTAAAAAAGCGGCTGTAACCCGATATTTAGCCACGGTTGAAGGAAAGAATTTTGTAGTAACTAATCTTATTGCCGAAATCGCTGACAATTATTATGAACTGTTAGCCTTGGATAGTCAACTGGATATTGTAAAACAGAACATTCAGCTCCAAACCAATGCTTTGGAAATTGTAAAAGTTCAGAAAGAAGCGGCAAGAGCAACAGAATTGGCTGTTCAAAAATTTCAGGCTGAGGTTTTGACTTCTAAAAGTATGGAATTCGACATTCTTCAAAAGATAAAAGAAGCTGAGAACCGAATCAACTTTTTGTTAGGGCGTTATCCGCAGGAAATTAAAAGGGAGAAAACCAATTTTACCGATTTGGTACCGGCTACCGTAAATTCCGGAATTCCTTCGCAATTACTGCAAAACCGTCCCGATGTAAAACAAGCAGAATTAGAACTGGCAGCAGCAAAACTGGATGTAAAAGTAGCTCGTGCCGAGTTCTATCCATCACTGGATATTTCAGCTGCGGTGGGTGTACAGGCCTTTAATCCTTCGTATTTGTTTACGTTTCCGGAGTCTATTTTGTATTCATTAGCGGGAGATCTGGCTGCACCGCTGATCAACAGAAATGCCATCAAAGCAGAGTTTTCAAGTGCCAATGCAAGACAGCTTCAGGCCTTGTATAATTATGATCGTACAATTTTGAATGCCTATCTGGAAGTTTCCAATCAGCTTTCAAAAATTGATAACCTGCAAAAAGGATACGATTTAAAATCACAGCAGGTAGATGCCTTAAATAAATCAATTGATGTTTCTAATGATTTGTTTAAATCTGCCAGAGTAGATTATTTTGAAGTTTTGATGACACAGCGTGATGCCTTAGAAGCAAAACTGGAATTGATAGACACCAAAAAAGAACAATTAAACGCAACAGTTCATGTTTACAGGAACTTAGGCGGTGGCTGGAAATAATATCATTTTTTATATTAATAGTTGTAGGACTGAACCTCCCGGAAAGTAAAATTTTCGGGAGGTTTTTTTATGTTTATATTTTCCTTTTTAATACTTTTTGGAGTAATTATACTTTGCAATTTGTCTGTTGTAAAGTGTACGAAATTCTTGCTAAAAAATTGTCAAAGTAATTTTAAATTCTATTTTTACAAAAAAATCTTACTTAATAATTAATGTAAAAATAGTTATGGGACATTTTTCAGAACAGGTACATATCAGCATAGGGAGCTTTACCCAAAATGTTGTTTATCATAATTTAGAACTGTCACAAAAGATGGCCGATCACCATCATTTTTCTTTTGTATGGCAATATACAGGCAAGGCGATCATAAATCCGGCAGATCAGGCAAAGGCATTGCGAACGTATCTTGGAGATGAAGTTATCTTTACCTTTAAAAGCCTCACCGGAATCCGGTTGATGAGCAAAGGAATCATAATAGAATTATCTTCTATAGATCTTCATGGCAGTGCCGAAGGATTACATGTTACAGGTATTAGCCATACTATCGTTCTGGATGACATGAAAAAATCAAGAACCTACCAGCAAAGAGGTATGAATGATATTGTACTGGATATTTTAGCAGAAGGTCCGGGAGAGTTTTACGAAAGAGATGCTATAAAATCTACCTATCTTCAGGAATTCAAATATATGGCACAGTACAATGAAACCAATTTTGATTTCTTAAAAAGATTGGCCAGTCGTTACGGGCAATGGTTTTATTTTGACGGAATGCGAATGCAGTTCGGACAGACTAAAACCAGTAAAATAAAACTCATCAACGGATCTTCGCTGCATGGTTTTAAAATCCAGACCAATATGGCTTCCCATAAAATTTCTTTGGGAGGGTATGATTACAATGGTGCAGCCAATATTCGTAACTCGGCAGCAAGAACCTCTTCAGGAAGTAAAGACAGCTTCTCTGCTGTTGTAGGACATAACCAGGGAACCGTTACCCAAAACGATCTTAATAATGGAGCTTATACCACCAACGCCCAAAGCAGTGAAGAAATCGAAGAAATGGTCAAATTGCAGACTGCAGGAAGTGATGCCAATAGTGTATATTACAGCGGAATATCTTATTTTCCGTTAGGGCTTGGACAGGTTTTCAGCATCGTAAACCAGACTGTAGAACACGAACTTATTGTAACAGAAGTGACACACCTTTCGCAAGTTCATGGAAACTATGCCTGTAATTTCAAGGCCATTCCGGCAGATGTTGCAGCACCACATTATACAGACGTCAATGTATTTGCTAAAGCCGAAACACAGCCAGCCAAAGTAAAAGACAACAATGATCCGGAAGGATTAGGGCGTGTAAAAGTACAGTTCAACTGGGCAGGTGGAAACAATTCAAGTGAATGGCTACGAATGATACAGCCACATTCAGGTTCAGGAAAAGGATTTTACTTTATTCCCGAAATTGGTGAAGAGGTTTTAGTAGGCTTTGAAGGAAGCAATGCACAGAATCCGTATGTTTTGGGAGCACAATATAATGGCAGTGAAACCAGCGGTTATGCTGATGGCAAAAACAATGTCAAGGCGATTCACACCCGCTCAGGAACTAAAATTATTTTGAACGATGGTGAAGGAAGTATTTTGATTGAAGATCCAAGCGGCAATACATGGAAAATGGATGGTCAGGGAAATATTGATGTGAATGCGCCAAAAACTTTTTCTGTGAATGCTGCAGATATTAATTTGTCAGCAAGTAAAAATATTAGTGTGAACGCCGGAATGAATATTTCTGAAAGTGCCGGAGGTGATAAATCTACCACTGTAGGTCTGATGCATACACTATCCATTGGAGTTGATTATATGGTAAATGTGACCGGTAAATTATTTGAAAATGTGATCGGAGAAAGAAAATCTCAATCTAAAAAAATTATAAATAACCACGAAAGCCACGAAATGAATATTGAGAAAAATAAAAATGTCCATACAGAAGGTGAGTTCAAAATCAATTCAACTGAAAAATCTAACATGTTTTAATTATGACCATCTACAGATCATCAGGCAAGAATACAGAAATTTGCGAGGAATATGTACTGTACACCAGAAACTATGTCGAAAATGTAGGTGGGAAATCGACTTTTACAGCTAAGGGAGGCACAACATTTGGCGATAAACCAGAAACTGCAAAACCTTTGGAAATAACAAATCTATATGTAAAAGTAAGATTAAATGACAATTACAATGGAGAATTCGGTTTTGATTGGGTCGATGTAGATCCAGAAACCAAACAGATAGAGAAAATACAAGGTGTACCTTTTTCAGAGGTAGAATATTTCTATAAAAAAGATCCAGCTAATCCAGATTTAGGAGATATTGTTGCAACAAGTACAGATCCGATAGGAGCAAAACATGCTATTCAGGATCATTATAATTTCAATCCTGTAAGTAAGCATATTGATATTCCATTTGCTTTAATTAAGTGTGATCAGGAAATAACATTAAGTGCCGAAATCATCCTTTGGCAAGGCGAAATAAAAGATGATGTAATTACTATAACCGGTGATGAATTTTATGAATTTGACATCATCGGCGGAGAGAAAGAAGGTAAGACTGCCAAGATAAAAGTAACTAAGGCAGGAAAGATTGATTTCAAAGTAAAATGTTTAGAAGAAGGAAGTGAAAAAAAATACGAATTTAAACATAGTAATCCAATCACAGGTTCTAACTCCGTGGGAGGTTTAATAATGATGGAAAACAACGAACTGAAATTGAAATTCAGAGTAATTGCTTTAGTTTCATCAGATGGTAACCCAAATGAGAAAGCTAAGGCTTTATTTAAAAAATTTAATGATAATAAAATTGCTAATTATCTAAATGAAAATTCACTAAACCAAGCTGGATATAAGGTAGAAATAGAAAATGAATCTATGTTTAAAAGTCTAGATGATACTAATTTAGACGATTACTTATATGCGTTTGACAAGGAAGAATGGACAAAAAGAAAGCTTTTTTCTGTAGATGCAAACAAAAAAAAGTATACTCTAGTAAAGGATAAAAACGGTGAAGAAAAATTTAACATTGAACAACAAGAAGGTCAATTATTATTAAATTATGAAGAACAAGATGGAATTGATTCAAATGGAGACAAAAAATATAAAACTTATTCAAACAATTTAGACTACATTACAATTACTTCATATCAAAACAAATTAAAAACTAAATATATTGGTGGTATAATCATTTTGTCTGATCTGGAATGTTCAAATGCAGGCGTAGCTGCATTTAGTAGAATGTTACCAATTAATCATTATGGACTATTTGTAAGTGCAAATGGAATCGAATCTAAAAGTACTTATGCACACGAATTGGGTCATATGTTGGGATTAGAACATACTTTTTTTGAAGAAGCCGAAAAAAAAGAAAGTACGGATAAAATAAATGAAATTAAATCTTATAAAAATAAAATAGAGAAGTGCAAAGAAGAAATAATTAAAGAAAAAACATCTAATCAAATAAGCGAGACAAACTTAAATGCTAAACCATTAAAAAATCAATCTAAAGTACTTAATACTTTTACGAAATTTTTTATCAAAAAACAGACTTTAGAAGAATGCTTAAATAATACTAATAGCTATCTGGTCGGAAAAATAGAGTATAGAGATGAACAAATTAAGTTTTACACCAATAAAGTGAATGATAAAAAAGAGTATCCATCCTATTCAATAGCAGGAAAAAAAGTTTCTAAAGCTGAATTTAATGATACTTTAAATAACAATTTAAAAATAAATCAAACAGAAAAAACTATTTTAGACAAGGAGCTAGAAGCGAATAAATTAGCTTTAAATCGATTAACTTTAATTAATATTGACGACTTATTTGAATTTGATTCAGAATACTATCTAACTTATGAAGACAAGTTAAAAATATATAATGATTATTTAGAATTAAAGTTAGAAAAAGAATGGCAAGTCATAGCAACTAATTATTTATATTTTAATTATAAAAGTACTGAAAACATAATGGATTATGGTCAAATATTATCTGAAGGAAAAGATTCAGCAAAGAAAAATAAATTTTTGAGCCATCAAATAATAATAATGAGAAACGATTATGAGAATTATAAATAAGTGTTTTTGTTTACTTTTTTGCTTATTAATTAGCTGTAGAACACATATTAATGAAATAAACGCTGAAGCAACACCCTATAAACCGCCTCTCGAAATTTCATATAACGAATCCAAAGAAAATTGCGCTGATTGTCCAAATTATCGTTTAATTGATACTATGGAAAACGGTAGAGCAGTAACAATTATTTATTATGGCAATACAAAATCAAAAAAAATCAAAAATGAAGTTTGGAATTATAGAGATGGTATATTAGTGAATAAAATTAAAGATACTATTATTGAAAATGTAAGATTATCTTCAAAAGAAGAAATAAATGGAGATGAAATTGTCATAACAAATTTCGAAAAAAACAATCCAAAAAAGGAATACGAATCAATTTACAAATTTAAAAAAGGAAAAATAGTTTTTCAAATTAGTGTTAGTGTTGATGAAAAAGGAAATGCCATAGAACAAAAAAATGGCTTTGATGAAAGAGGAGAACTTATTACAAGCTTGCAACGAGAACATAGAGCATTTCAATATCCAAAGGATAATCAAAATAATGAAATAACAGAATATTATAGATCTGGTAAAAAATACCAATGGTCAAAATTAAATTATATTGAAAGTAAAAGCAATGGTGAATCGCAAATAACAAGATTAGAAACGCTAAGTTATTATAATTTAAAAAATGAGTTGATAAAAAAAGAATTTCTAAAAGATATCTCTGG
The DNA here is from genome assembly GCF_002017935.1 of Flavobacterium sp. LM4. Lineage (NCBI taxonomy): Bacteria > Pseudomonadati > Bacteroidota > Flavobacteriia > Flavobacteriales > Flavobacteriaceae > Flavobacterium > Flavobacterium sp. LM4. The sequence continues at coordinate 593,723 of NZ_MUFW01000001.1, forward strand.
AACTGTTTCAGAAGTGTTTAGTGGACAAGATGTTCAAATTATTCAAAAAATTGAACTGCTTAAAACCGAGTTTTATAAAAGAGGGAAACTTATAAAGACGTTAGTTAATGATAAAGATAAATAACTTAAAAAAATCATCAAATTACCATAATCAATCTGGTGCTCGTTTGCAACGAGTACCTACATAAATCGAAAAGCATAGAGGTGGCGTTTGCAACCGATTCTAACTAAGACAAATCTACCAATTTTGATAATGAAATCTCCAAAGCATTAGCGATTTCCAGTAAAGTATAAAGTGTTGGGTTGACTTTTCCGTTTTCCAGTTTTTCAATTGCCTGGCGGTCTTTATTGCATGCTCTGGCGAGGTCAGATTGACTCCAGCCTTTTTGTTCACGGAAATCAATAATCCGTTTATTTCTTTTTTAGTTTATCTCGTGTCATAACCCAAAAAAATATTAGCTAATTTACTGACTGTCATATAAAAAGTTGACAAGTTGTTTTTTTATTTGATTTACATTTGTTTTATAATTGTATGACAAATGGCAAATTCACGAAAACTCAAAATTCATACGAAATATCAGGCCAGAACTTATGGCGGTACAACTATACCCGAAATCAGGTTAGAAGGCAAATGGTTAGAAAAACTGGGTTTCGGCAAAGGGCAAATCGTAAACATTGAACAAAAGAAAAACAAGCTAACTATTACTATAGATAAAGAACAAAAATAATTTTAGAATTATTTGCCGTTGTTTTTGCTTTATGAATTTGAATGATTGATTAAAAAGTTCAAGATAGACAGCGCTTTGTTATTTTAGATTGTCTATTATTTTTTTTAGATTATCAGGATCATTAACATCGCTTTCTTCCAGAAAAGGTTTTTCAGATTTTGATAATATATTGTAAATATTCTCTAATAATTGATTTGTTTTTTCTTGGTTATTTACTATTTCATTTACTTTAAAAGTCCACCTGATAATAAAAACATAAATAATAATTGCTATCACCCCAGATATAAACCATCCCAGGATAAATAATGAAGAGTCATTTGAATCCGAGAATACAGATTTATTAGAACTAAGAAAAATGATTAGCCCTATAACGAATAAGACTGCAACTGGTTTATAAAGAGTTTTTTCATCAATGTTGTTTGGTTTGTTCATAATATTATAATTTAGATTTTAAATTTAATCTTCCCAACCGCAAAGCGTTAATCCATATCCCTGTGCCTGAGATTCGGAAACTTTGGTTAATACATGTCGACAAGCCGTTAAGCCACGGCAGTTTTCTTTATAATGATATTTTTTTGCACCGGTTGGTCCGCATATAAATACTTGTGTTGGCGGAGGGCAAAAAGAAGAAAAACAAATAAACAGCAGGAGTAGGGTATATTTCATTTGGGGATTATTTATTTGACAATTAATTGATATTCATTTCCTTTTTTATCAGTTGCTTTTAACTTTCCATAAGAAATCCATTCGGTGTTGATTTCAATATCTGCGATACTGTCGTTCATTAAAATTCCGGCACCGCATTTTCCTTCAATATTTATATTTCCAAAAACCGAATCGCCTTTTACATTTATTCCCTTTACATTATAATTATATTCATAATGTCCTGAATTTCCTGTTCTATATTCGTATTGATAAGTTTCATCAACATGATAAGTTTTGGCTTCTTCGGAGGTAATTGTTTTTCGGTCATCTGCCGTAATTACTTTTTTGTAAAAGGAATTAATGTGTGGAGGAGGAGCATCGGCTTTTTTACAGGAAAGAGCTAAAAGGATTATAAATAATAAGATTAGGTAGTTTTTTAGCACAGGCATTTTTATTTTGAATGGTTACTTTAAAATTTATTTTTCCTGATTCATTGCGTCATCAATTTTGCCAGATAAAAAGATATTTCCCAAAATGCCAATGCCTATTGTTTTTGTTTTTCCTTCGAAAGTTACATTTGTTGTTGAAAAAAGAACATAATTAGATGAAGAAACCATATTATCAACCATCATGTTTATCATTGATTTTGCGAAAACATTTCCCATTGTATTTCCAGCTTTAGACCATTCGTTATTTTGATTTGTATTTTTTTCATTCATTTGTTTTTCAAGAAATACATTCATTTTTAATTTTACTTCTTCCTTATGTTTCTCAGTTCCGGGATTTGATAATGCTGCAATTAATGCAAATAAACAAAGTCCAATAATTACATAATGTTTTGTTTTCATACGTTATAGTTTTTTAGGAGATAGATAATTCTTTGATTTATTTTTAATGTCTGTGATAAATCTAATTAGAATAATTTTTTTAGAAATAAGTACTAATACCTGATTCTATTCAGTTTCGTAAAGTGCAATTGTTTCTAATAATTCCTTTTCAAATTGATAAATATCGTCAATAGATGAAATGGGTAATTTGGTTTCGGTTTTGTTTTCGTTAAATAAGCTGATGTATTTTTTTCCTCCGTTTAGATGTAATCTGCATAAAGGTTTACGATTGTTATCATCCAATAATATTCCAAAATAAGATTGTGTGTCGCGATGTACGATTCGGTTCGTTGGTAATTTTCTGCGTAAAATAGCAACCACTATACGATATCCGTCAAGTTCTTCCTCGGTCGTAATAATTTTATTATCATCTTCGATTATTACAATTTCTTCATCCTGCTGCTTAATTGTTTCTTTGGTCAACGCAGCATTTAATCGGTCATTAATTTTGTCGTTTATGTATTGACTGATCGATTTCTGAACTAAATCCTTAAATTCATCGACTACTTTTTCAGTAAGTCTTCCTGTGTAAACCTTACCAGCAAAAAGTTTAGTAAAATCATTCGAAGGACTTTCTAATTCGGCATTGATTTGTTTCTTAATTTCTTTGATATATTTTAAAGAACTGGCATTGCTTACAATATTATCTACATCGAAATTGGCTTTATGAAACTTCGCTATTTCGTTGATTGTATTTTCTTTTAAATTAGTAATATCAAATTCTAAAAATGGTTTTTCATCCATTTTATTCTGATCATCCAAATCAGTAAAAAACTGATAATGGATGCCATTGGTTAAAAGTGCAAATCGGGTTTTGGTCACATGAAAATAGCGGAATAGCTGTGAATTATGAATCGTTAGTTTTTCCTTCCAGCTTTTGCATTCCACAATTATGATAGGTTCTCCGTTTTGAAAAATAGCATAATCTACTTTCTCTCCTTTTTTCAGGCCAAGATCAGCCGTAAATTCAGGGACAACTTCGAGTGGATTAAAAGCATCGTATCCGAGAACATGTATAAATGGCAATACAAAAGCATGCTTTGTAGATTCTTCAGTCTCAATTTTGTTTTTTAACTGATTGATTTTATCTGCTAATGATTTAAGTTGAATATTGATTTCCATTGGTTTTGGTTTAAATTAATAATTCAAATGTAAAACCAATAAGAATCAGTATTTTATGGAAAACCGTAAAGTGAGAGAAGTTTTTGAAACTTTTATAAACAGAAAAAGAGGACAATAGAATTCCTCTTTTAAATTGTTTATTGTGAAGTATTATTCTTTATTCAAAATAAAATCTTTAATAATCTTATCCATGTTCGAAGGCAGATCAGCACTTTTAATTTCAAAATGTTTGATGTTCATTTCTGCTAACCATTTGCTCCAATAGGCTTTAATAACTTTTTCTTCGTAAGGATTATTTTTACCAGGGTTTATACCAAGAACTAAAACTTCCAGATTCGATAAATCATTGTCAATTTTGATAAAACCAAAATTCTCACTTTCAAATTTTTTCTGCCAGTCGTTTGTGTTAAGCCCATTTTGTTTAATTAACTGAGGTGTTAAATAGCTCGAAAGAGTGCCGTTTTTGATTTGTGTTCCTTCATAAAACATATAACCGTCGGTCAAAATAACCAGAATGTTTCTATACCCTTTATCAATACATTGATCTTGAACTTTGCTGTCGAAAAAATTCCAAATATCAGATCCGATATAGTTATCATCTTTAATTGCCGAATCGTATATTTTTGCTGTTTTTGAAGCATAGTTACCACTTATCGAGTTCAGTAAATCCTTTGAAGCATTATCTTTATCAACTTTAATTTTTAATTCATTTGCAATCGAATTAATTTCAGGGCTTTCCGGTTCCGGATTAAAAAACAGCTGCATTTTGTCATCAATCTGCCTTATTCTTTTTGATTTTAGATGTTGTGTAAAAGCTTCTGAAACCGATTTAATATATCCTAAATCCCTTTGATAATACTCCATTGTTGAATTTGGATTTTTTTTGAGACTAATTCGATCTGATAAATCTAAAAGGATACTGATATTGTAATTTTCTGCAACAGGATTTTTATGTACAGTTTCTTTTTCTCCATTTTTGTTTTCTTCTTTGCATGAAAGAAACAAAATCAATACTAATGAAGGTAGTACTTTTTGTAAAATATTTTTCATTTAATTAGTTTTTAGAATATACCAAATGTTGGAAATCAGGATCAGCTAAGTTTAATTTGTTGAGGTGTTCTTCAGAATGAAATTCACAGTTTTCCAGAAGTTCTGTTTTTTCTTTATGAGCCAAAGCAATCTCTGTGTTTATTGCCTGAAACCATCCTTCTTTGTATTGGTGGTGATAATGAAGATATTCTTTTACTGGAAAAACAAAACCGTCTATTTTTGATTGTAGCTCGGAATTTTTTCCGTTTAGAGTAACAATCTGTTGTTTGAAATCGTTGATTTTATTGATGTAATCTGCTTTTATTTTTTCCAGGGTAATTAAATTCTCTTTTTTACCCCGGATGAAAGCTCTTATTTTATCGATGTTTTCGAATTCTTTCATTACAAAATCAAATACAAGGCCCCAGATGATGTACACCACAAATCCGGCAAATATGATCATCCAAAACTCAGCTTCACCCAAAGCGATGTTCAAATTGTATGGAGCAGAATCGGTTGTTTTATTAAACTCATATATCTTTTTTTCTATTTGATAAGCGAGTAAAGCATCAAATAAGAAGGTGATAACAAATAAGGACATCATTCTTAAAACATTTTTTATGCCTTTTCCTTTTTGAACCATATGAATTACATAACCTAAACCCATAAATACAAAAGGAATTGTTACGACCAAAACACCTTCAAGCCAGCTCGCTTTAAAAGCATTTGTAAAAGCATCGGCATCAAAAATCGCAGCTGTTAAACTATCATTTGAAAATTCTTTGAAAAAAGCAGAATACGAAGCCGAAATATAAAAGACTAATACGTAGAGTGTAATAGGAAGCAGTAAAAACAAACCGATGTAAAATTGCGCTTTTAAACCTTTGCCATCTTCGATACCGTATTTGTCAGGATTACTTTTGACTTCAATAATCTCGTTTTTGATCTCGTCGATAGTATGGTTGATATCCTGTTCTTTTTTTTCGAAAATGCCAATAGCAGCTTCATACTTTTTAAGTTCAGTTCTGTTTTTTTCCTGTTCTTCGCGGTAAGGCTGTTTTAATCTGTCCTGTTCCATTTTTTGCTTTCGGCACTGATCTTCAAAACTCATATATAAATTTTGAAGACATGCTTTTAAAACAATTGGTTTGCCTGTTGCTTTTATCGAAGCTGCGAAACCGCTTTGATAGTACGTAATTCTTATTTGTTCTCTGTCTTCTTCATTTTCTTCAAAAGATTTAGAAGAAGAATCTTCAGTTTTTTTTAAACTAAATAATTGTGAAAGTGTTTTCATGGTTTAAGCATTTAGTTGACTAATAATTTCTTCTTTACCAATGTTTTTCTGTACACACTCAATGAGATAATCAGATAAAGCATTGATGTTTTCTTCAACGAAATCAAATTTTCGGCAATATTTTCGGAGCATATTCAATTCGTCATCGGTTATTTTTTCATCTGCCCAGATAATTCTGGTTAGGTCATACAGGTATTCAATCTTTGTATTTAAGGCTTCCGGTACTGTGAATTCAACATTGACAGGATTAAGGAAAAGTTTATCCAATTCTTCTTTCGGAATTCCTCTTTCATCTGCAAAATGATAAAGCATCTGAAGTTCTAATACATTAAATTGATCGTCTGATAATGCCATTTGATATAATCTCAAAAAATGGCTTTTTAGTTCTAGTGTTATCATGATTGGGGGGTATTTATTTTAAAGATTCACAAGCTTTTCCGTTGCCGTCATGATCCAGTTTTTTATAGCATTTCGGGTTGCTGTTATAAGCTGCCTGAGCTTCAGCCTGAGTTTTAAAATCAGGACAGGTTTTTGTTGGACAATTTGAATTTGTTGTACTTAATCCTGATCCCGAATTTGTAACATTATCTGTTGATTCAGATGATTCTGAGCAGGAAATTATTGCACTAAAGGCAATAAAAACTAAAATCAGTAGTATGCAACCGTTATTTTTGTTTGAAAAAGACTTAGATCTGTTATTTGCATAATGCCCCTGAACATAAGTTCCATCTTTTCTGTAATATCCTTTTCGATATCCCATAGTTATAAATGTTTTATTGTGAAAATTAAAAATGTAAGAAGTCCTGTAAAAGCAAATATTACAAGACACCCGCTGCTTTGGTATCTTAATCCGGGTATACCGGTTTTGTTAGAATAACCATTTTTACTAAATGTTCCCATTTTGGTTCTAAGACTTGGAGATATCCCGGATTTACTAATGTTTAATCCAAGTCCGCCTCCAAGTCTAATTCTTTTTTGAAATCGGAAGCCCATGATTAGGTTGTATGGCAGGCATTACAACACGTTTTACAGCCATTTGATTTTGGATGCGTTATTTTTGCTTCATCTACTGCAGGTTTGCAGTTGGAGAAAGCGCCCAAGTATTTTTTACTTACAATGCTTTCAAAGTAACGGCAGTCATCAGTATGGACTTCGTGATCTCCGTTTAATTGTGGAGTGTTATTTACATAGTAGTTTTTCATAATTTTTGGTTTTAATTAATATTTAAATTGATTTAATAATTCAAACTTAAACCTATTTAAATCCAGTGTTTTACGGAAAACCATAATCGAGGTATTTTAAATTGCAGTCATAAAAAAAAGCCCCGAAAGAGCTTTTAAAAATGAATATCATACTACAATGAGATTTAAATAATCCCCATATCCTTAGTAATAGAAACCAGATGCACGGTATTGTTTGCCTTAAAAAAATCTTTTAGTTTAGACAGTCTTTTCTCAATGGCACTTTTGCTGTTGGGTTTGATATCTGAAGTTTTAAAAATTTCTATGATTTCATCTTGTGAAGTGCCTCCAGCTAAATGTTTTAGGATTTGAATGTCCACATCGTCTATTTCGTAGTTGTTTTTCTCCTGCAAGGCAAAAGCAACTTCTGGGGAAATGTATTTTTGATCTGAGGTCGAAATAATGCTAATTGCTTTCTTTAATTCTTCAATACTGTTTAAACCTTTTAGAACAAAAGCATCAATTCCGGGATTATCAAAAAGGGATTTAATTCGGTAACTTTTATCTTCTACAGAATAGGCAATGATTTTAATATCAGGCTGCAATTCACGTACTTTTTGAATTAGTTCGTCTCCATTGGCAATTTTTACTTCACGATGATCAGTCTTGAATGAAAGATCGCTGATTAATAAATTGTAAGGTTCATTGTCCTGAATGGCTCTACGTATTTTTAGAAACGCTTCGTCACAATATTTTGAATGTTGAAAATTGACAATATTTAAATCTTTCAGGACTTGTTCTATTCCTAAATTGATGGCGTCAATGTCTTCGGCTATTAATACTTTTTTAAACATATAAAATTATTTAGGCATGGATATTTTTACTTTAAAACCTCTATCAGGTTCAGTTTCAAAAGTAATGGTTCCTTTTGTAGACAGAATACGGTTTTCCATATTTTGCAAACCATTTTTTATAATTTTATTTTGATCACAGCCTTTTCCGTTATCCGTATAGTCTATAAATATTTTTTTTGGACTGTTATCAAATTTTATGACTACTATTGATGCCTCACTATGTTTTTTCATATTTACCATTAATTCCTGTAAAATGCGGTAAATGGTAATCTTCTTTATTTTATCAATATCATTCCAATTGATTTTTTCGATACTATTTATAATGACATTTCTGGTATCAAGGTTGTAAGTCGAAAGTGTTTCTTTTAAGTTAGCTGAATAATTTGTTTCGGTATCAATATCATTATTCTCTCTCGAAATTCCCCGGACACGTGAGTAAATATGATCCAGTTTCTTAATTAAGGTTTCTTTTCTATTGTCACTTTCTAAGGGTTGTGTTTGAGTAAAAGTTATGGCATTAAAAACATCATTTGCCAGTTCATCATGAATGTCTTTGGCAATTCTGGTTTCGGTATCGTAGGCGGTTTTTATTTTTTCGATTCGGTTTCGGTTTTGATAAAATTTTCTCAAGTATAACAACAAAAGACAAAGAGATGTAATTCCGATTATAAAAAATATTCTTTGATATTTTGCTTCCTGAAGTGATAATTGATTTTCTGCTTTTTCTAAACGCAATTTTTGGTTTTCGTCTTTCTCTTTTTTAGAATCGTATTTTATTTTGGCAAATTTGTTTTTATAATTGTTTCTTATTTTAATTATGCTATCGTTTAGTGTGATATATTTTTGTGCATACTTTGTTCCTGAGCCATTAGCTATTAAAAAAGATAAAGCTTTCAAACGTTCATCAATACTATTGAATTTTGTAGCCGTTTGATATGCATATTGAGCATAGTGAATTGATTTTTTGACATCGATTTTTAAATAATATTCAGAGAGGTGTAAATTACTTTCAATATATCCATAAGGATCATCTATCCTATTTTTTGATTCCAAACTTTGTTGCATCAATAGGAGTCCTTTTTTACTCCATCCTTTTTTAAAATAAGCAAAACCTAAATTATCTGTTACACGTGATTTGCTGGCTGGATCTTCATCAATAATTTTTTTGTTTAATATAAATTCTAAAATATGAATTGCTTTATCATATTCTTTTTGTTGAATATAAACTACGGCAATATTATTTAAAGGAGATTGTTTTGATATTTCATCTGTACAGTCTTTTATAGCTTCTTTATAATAATAAATAGCATCGTGATAAAGAGAAAGTTCTTTATCAGCAATTCCGAAAAAGTTATTGATTGAAGCACTGTAAATATTTTTGTTCTTAATATAAGGTAATGCTTCTGTCAGGGTTTCTTTGCTGCCATAATAATCTCCATTTATTTGCTGTATCGAAGCCATTTGGATAAGATTATAAACAATGTTGGCACTATCTTTTATTGTTTCAAATGCAATTTTTGATTTATTAAAATTATAAAAAGCAGTATTGAACTTTTTATCCTGAAAGCTTGTTATTCCTTTATTTCGAAGTAATACTGCTTCCTTTTTAACAGATTCGTTCGTGACAGGTTTAGTTATTTCTTCTTTGCAGGAAAGTAGAAATGCACACAGAAGCAAACAAAAAAACGGGGATCGTAGCATAAAACTTACTTTCTCCGAAATTAGTAATTAATTGCAGATTAAATTATTTAATCAATTATTATTTTGGTTGTGGCGGTGGTACTTTAATAGGATCATCACCTGGTCCATCGGCATAAGTTGGTACTACTGCTTTTTTTGTATTAGTTTCATATTCGTCGGTAGTGCAAGAGAATAATGTAGTTGTCAATAGGGCAAATGTTCCCAATAAAAATAATTTTTTCATGCTTTCAGAGCTTTTTAAAATTTAAAATAAAATATTCCTAAGTGGCAATTTATAGAAAAAACGGTTCATTTTGTTAATAGAAAAGAAAACATATTTCGCTGTTAATTTATTGATGGTATTAATTATATCTACTGTTAAAACTTTTCTTTTGAAAGTTAGTAATGCCTTTTTTTAAACGATTTCCTTCTTTGGATATAAGAGTCATTATTTTGAAAGGAAAGGATAAATAGATAAGATTATAATATAAAAACGGGGATCGCAGTATAAACTTACTTTCCCCGAAATTAATTATGATTAAGATTTTAGTATACCATTATTTTGTTGGCGGCGGTGGAACTTTTATAGGTAAATCTCCAGGTCCATCAGCATAAGTTGGAGCTATTTCTTTTTTTGTTTGAGTTTCATATTCGTCGGCAGTGCAGGAGAATAATGTAGTTGTCAATAGGGCAAACATTCCCAATAAAAATAATTTTTTCATGATTTTGTGAATTAAAAATTGATATAGGTATTGCTGTCCGGATTCTGTCCGGATCTTGTTTGGCAATACCAAATTTTGGTTGGGAAGTGAAGTGCGTAGAACTATAAAATTTTATTTATACTTCCCGGATAAAGTCCGTTTTACGGTTTTCCGCACTTATAATTGAACTAGTTTTGTACATTTGTTTTAGCCTGCAGATCAAAACGTTAACTTGATTCTGAGGCAAAGTAACAACCGTTGTAAACGTGAATTGATACGGAATTCCGGGATATACTAACTTTCCTGAGAATTCCGAAAAATCCTGAAAAATCCGAGAAATAATCCTGAAAAATCCTGAAGGCCTATGAAAAAAAATACTCAAGAAGAAATTGAAAATGGTTATAAAGAAGCTATTAGAAATAAATACAGAGCTGAAAAAGTTGAAGGGATACATTCACATTATTTAAATAATCCATCACAAGCACTTTTAAGAGACCTCTGCTGGGAAATTTTTAATTCAAATCCTAAACCTGATGATTTAGCTGTTTATCGTAATTTTTTTAAGTTTGATTTTAATTCAAAAGAGGAAAATATTTCAACCCCATACACTGATAAGTTTAAAAAAGTGGGTGCTTTTCTTCGAGGAGATAAGGAGCCAGCAAAAATTACCACAATAGAATTAGCTGCAATTCTTGTCAATTATGAATTTCGACCATTTAAAAAATTTAGTAAAGAGGTATGGATTGAAATAGATAATTCTGTTGAAGAAAATCTTAAACCTATAAAAAAACCTCATCTACCCGAAGTGATTTTTATAAAAAATGATGATAACGAAGAGTTTGAAAAGAGTAATGGAATTAAAGAGGAAAGGGCCATTCCAGAAGAAAATCTAAATGAAGATTTATGGGAAGAAGAAAATTTAGATAAAACAGCATTTTCGAATGAAGAGAATATTTTAACTGTAGATGAAATTTTAATAGAAGCTCCGGAAGAAGAGATTTTAAAAGAAGTTAAAACGACGAAACAACTTATTAAACCAGTAGAATTATTTTTAGGTTTTAAAAAAGAATTACCTAAAAAAGAATCGATAATAAAACGAAATACATGGATCCGGATAGGAGTAGTCTCTTTTCTGGTAGTTTTAGGGTGGTATTATTTTCCTGAGAAAAAAGAATGTATGCAATGGACAAGCGACCATTATGAAATTGTAGATTGTGATTTAAAAAAAGAAGGTTTCATACCTGCAAATGCAATCGAAGTCTTGGATCCTGGTCTTGTTAATCTAAAAAAAATTACCATTTGCGATACCACAACTTGTTTTGATAAAAATGGAGTAGCAATTATTTGGTATGCAAAGACAGCAAACGGAGTTGACTTTTTTAATTCACACGGAATGCATCCTGAAAATAATAAGCCATTAAAACCCGTCACTCAATATATTATTGATAAATATGTAAAATAATATTTTACTGAATTTGCTGAAATAACTGTGGAAATCATGAAAAAATTATATAATGAAATATAAGATATTAAATACCAACAGTTCAAAAACTATTATCCTAATCAGAATTATGGTTGGAATAGTCTTTCTTTGAGAGGGCATTCAAAAATTTCTATTCGCTGATAGTTTAGGAAGCGGACGATTTGCAAAAATAGGACTCCCTTCGCCTGAATTTTTAGGAAGTCTTGTTGGTATTTTTGAGATAATTTGTGGGGTATTAATTTTATTGGGCTTAATTACAAGACTCGCCAGTATTCCCCTTATTGTAATTATGCTTGTTGCAATCTCAACAACAAAAACAGAAATCTTAATCAATGACGGATTTTGGAAAATGATGCACGAAAGCAGAACGGACTGGGCAATGCTTTTAGGAAATATTTTTCTTTTCATAAACGGTGGCGGTTTCTGGTCGCTAGACAAAAAAATAATGAGAAATTAAATGTTGATTTAAAAATATTGTGAATCTTAAACAGGAGTTACGAAGCAGAGAACTTGTCGCAGCTTAAAGATAGTTGGAAATAATCAGGTTAAAATTAACTCATAAACACAATCTCCTGAGAATTTAGTTCAGGAGTTTTTTTGTTTTATTCTTTAGGTATTTAACATAAAATTACGATTTTAGTATATAAACGGCAATTATGTAAGTTATTTTGAAAATTATGAAACAGATTTGAATTACATCGAATGTAATTTCGTAAATATAAATCAAACATAATTTTTAAAACAAACAAACATGAAAACGAGAAATTTTTTATACGTATTAGCACTAAGTTTTGGATTATTCGCAGCAACATCTTGCAGTAATGAAGATAATGAAGGAGAAACAATAGTACCAATTCAGGGAAAATATGAACTAAGCAAAGTGGGAACAGCAGATTCGAACGGGAATGAAGTTTTAGTTAATGCTCCACAAAATGCAAGTGGATGTAGTAAAGATTATTTAGAACTAAAACTGAGTAATGTAGCAGTTATAGGGGATTATAGCGGCGAGAGTTGTAACAAAACTGAAACAACAGGAACCTACGTAAGATCTCATAATGATTTAACGATTACTATTGGTACTGCCAGTACAACCAGCGATATCATGAATCTTACTAATAAAGAGCTGAAATTAAAAGACAAAGCTACTGGTATTATCACAGTTTATACCAGATAATGACCTAAGTAGGAAATCTGATTCTTTAGAATTGGAATTAAAAACGGAAATAGCTGATAAAGTTATTTCCGTTTTTTTTGCTTTAGTTTGAAGGAAATTTAGGGTACTACATCTATTAGGATTTTAACGGAATTATCATTTTAATTTGTATTTTCGTTTTGCCGATAATCGGTTGAAATTAAAAGAATTCTAAAAGAGGAGTAATCTTTACAATATGAACAATAATACAATTGACAGTTTAAAAGAGGCATTAAAGCATTCTCCGGAAAACACACCATTACGATTTCTCTTAGCCGAGACCTTGCTAACTTTAAACAGACTGGAAGAAGCAGAAACAGAATATCTTACACTTTTAAGGAGTACAAACGATGTTAAAGCAAAAGTAGGACTTGCAACTACTTTCTTTAAAAAGGGAAGTTACTCAGCCTGTAATGTAATTTTGGAAGAAGTCATTGAGAAAGGGATTCAGGATGTAAACGTATTTGCATTGTATGCCAAAGGACTTTTAAAAGAAAATTCAATTGGAAAGGCAGTTGAAACCTATAAAAGAGCACTGGCAATTGATCCTAAATTTTTTGATGAAGAGTTAGATAATCAACTTAGATTAAAGGGCAGCAATGAAGTAATTGAATCAGATGAGGAAATAGACAGCAGATTTCTGGAAAAACCAACGGTTAATTTTGCTGATGTTGGCGGAATGGAATTTGTTAAAAAAGAAATCGAGCTAAAAATCATCAAGCCATTGCAGCATCCTGAACTTTATAAAGCATACGGAAAGAAAATAGGAGGAGGCATTTTACTTTACGGACCTCCAGGCTGCGGAAAAACATATATTGCAAAAGCAACAGCCGGACAGGTAAACGCAAAGTTTATAAGTGTTGGGCTGAATGATATTTTGGATATGTGGATTGGCAGCAGCGAAAAAAATCTGCATGATATATTTGAACTAGCCCGAGAAAATACACCTTGCGTCTTATTTATAGATGAAATTGACGCTCTGGGCGCAAGCAGAAGCGACATGAAACAATCAAGCGGACGCCACTTAATCAATCAGTTTCTGCAAGAGTTAGATGGAATAGATAATAATAATGAAGGCATATTGGTACTTGGAGCAACAAATACCCCCTGGAATTTAGACCCCGCTTTCAGAAGACCTGGCCGTTTTGACAGAATCGTTTTTGTTCCGCCACCGGATGAAGCTTCGAGAGAATCAATTCTAAAGCTTAAACTAACCAATAAGCCGACAGAAGCAATTGATTATAGCAGTATTTCAAAAAAGACAGAAAATTTTTCAGGAGCAGATATTGAAGCCATTATTGATATTGCTATTGAAGAAAAATTAGAATCTTCTTTTGAGGATGGTATTCCAAAACCAATTAGTACAAAGGATTTACAAAATGCAATCAAAAAACACAAAGCCAGTACACTGGAGTGGTTTATGACTGCGAAAAATTTTGCCATGTTCGCAAATGATTCAGGATTGTATGATGATATTCTAACGTATTTAAAAATTAAAAAATAACATGTCAGAAGATCATAGAATAGCAAAGGTTACTATTTTAATTCAACAGAAAAAATACGCAGAGGCTGAAAAAGTATTGAAAGATTTAATTTCAGGCGACGTCAATAATATTTACTTTTTGTCATTGCTGGCAGAAGTTAATTTGCAACAGGACAAATTTGATACAGCCAAAACTATAATCGAAAACGCAATTGGTTTAGCACCAGATGAGCCTCATTTGTTTTATGTAAAGTCGAGAATTGCCATTCAGCAGGACGACTATAATGAAGGGGAAAAAAACATCTTGCAGGCAATAACGTTAGATCCTTATGATGCAGATTATTTTGCTTTTATGGCAAACATTAAGTTAGCTCGCAAACAATATGAAGAGGCCTTGGAATTTGCCAATAAAGCTTTAGAGATTGATTCTGAAAACTTATTAGGACTAAACACCAGAAGTACTGCTTTACTAAAATTGGACAGAAGTGAAGAATCATTTAATACCATCGAAGGCGCTTTAAGAGAAGACCCTAATAATACTTATACACATGCCAATTATGGCTGGAGTTTATTAGAAAAAGGAGATAATAAAAAGGCACTGAAGCACTTTAACGAAGCATTGAAAAGCGACCCTAATTTTCCTTATGCACAATCAGGAATGCTTGAAGCCATAAAAGCTTCTAATCCTGTATATAGAGGTTACTTAAAATATTCATTTTGGATGGGTAATTTAACGGCCAAGTATCAATGGGGAGTTATAATTGGGTTTTATTTTGGAGTTAAATTGCTTAGAAATTTAGCAGATAATAATGTCAGTCTTCAGCCGTATTTAAATCCTCTAATAATTGTTTTGGCTTTGTTTGCCTATTCCACCTGGGTTATAACGCCAATCGGAAATTTATTTCTCCGTTTCAATAAATACGGACAATTACTGCTCAGTAATGAGCAAAAACAAAGTTCTAATTTTGTTGCTTTAGGTTTAGCCATATTTGCTGTTGGTCTCTTGTTTTATTTTGTTTTACCGGATGAAAGATTTTTATCAGTAGCCGTTTTTGGGTGTGCGATGATGCTGCCTTGCAGTGTGATGTTTTCCCCAACAAAATACAAAAATTCACTATTAGTGTATACTATTGTTATGGCGGTTATAGGTCTTGTTGCAATAGCGTTAACTTTTATGACAGGAGATATATTTAATATGGCGTCAGTAATTTTTCTATTTGGATTTATAGGTTTTCAGTGGGCTGCTAATTTCCTTTTAATCAGACAAAGTAATCGTTAATAAATTAAATTCCTGCTGCTAAGCTATGAACCGGGTTTAGGTTTTTAGACTACCGGAAGTTTTTTGTAAAATGTATAAAAAGAAACATGAAAGTTATAGTAAGTGGAGAATATAATAACGATTTGCGGATTCAATTTTCACAAGGTACCTGGAATGTTACCTTTTTTACTCTTTTTGAAAATCAAAAGGTGGTTAGTGTAGATTTTCCAAGAGATCCCACATTGTTCAGGTTATCAATAAGGTATGATTCTGAAAATTATTATTTAGAAAATATATTGTATACTTCTAATCCAAATTTAGATAATTTGAAGTTTCATTTCTACAAGGAAAATAGTCGTATTTTTTGTCGGATAGAGTCAGAAATTGTTATAGAATTAAATAAAGAAATCGTGTTAAATCCGCTTGCAAGTGACTTAAAAGAGTTAAAAAATATAATGGAAAATTTTCAGAAAGATTCAGAAATCAGCTAATTAACTAAAAGCGATAACTATGGAAGATAAAAAAATCACTCAGAGAACTCAGTTTCACGTGATGTAACACCTAAGGTGACAGGAATTGGGGGTATTTTCTTTTTTTCTGACAATCCACAGGAAACAAAAGACTGGTATGCCAAAAATTTAGGATTTGAAATCAGCGAATGGGGCACATCAGGGTTTGAATCCAGAAACATGGAAAGGCCTGATGAAATAAACACTCTTCAATGGAGCCCTTTCAAAAAAGGAGATGCATATTTTTCTCCATCTAAAAAAGATTTTATGATCAATTACCGTGTTCAGAATATTGAAGGATTAGTAAATCAACTGAAAGAAAACGGTGTAACCATACTGGATGATATTGTAACATATGACTATGGGAAATTTGTGCATATCATGGATGCAGAAGGTAATAAAATTGAATTATGGGAGCCTGCTTAGAATAAAAAGAAAAGAATTTACTCCTTAAATTATATTATTTGCTAAGAAAATAATAATTTAATTTTAAAGTTAAAAAGAACCCTCTCAGATTTAATTCTGAGAGGGTTCTTTTTTTAATCAAAGATATTTTAGTTAATCTTAGTTTCCTGAGTAATTTGGGCAGCCAAAACATTTACGTGCCATATTAAACTGATATGTTAATGATAGTTCATAAACACCTCCTGTTCTTCCTATTTTAGTAGTATTCAAATCATATGAAAGACCTAATCGCAAATTTTCGTATTGCAGTCCGGTGAAAAAATTAACAGAAGTCAGTAATTCATTATTCATTCCATTTTTAGCAGGATTGGTAACGAAAGTTGTTCCGAAAAACATTTTTTCGAATAAAATAGAAGCTCCGATATCCAGTCGGTTATATCGCCCTTGCTGCATATAATTTGATGTGACAAACATTTTGGTTTCATATGGAAGAAACAATACGTCAATATAATCAGCTACTAGAAATTCATACCCGCTGCTTAGCGAGAAAAAAGTATTTAAAGGCAGATTTCCGTTAGCACTCAGAGCGATATTAGGTCTGTTTAGGTGTTTCATTGAAAGTCCAATCCAGAGATCATCAGTGTTAAAAACCATACCTGCAGATACATCAAAAAAAGTAACCCTGTCGTTGGCCAGTAAAGGATCTATTGAAGTCGCATTATTAGGCCCGCCTATATTAATCTGATCTTCCAGTAATAAATTACCAAATGCAAATGATTTTAATCCAAATCCTGCTTCGATACCCGGTCTGAATGTCCAGGTATCATTAATCCTCACCCTGTAGGCATAATTGGCATTGACTTGTGTAAAATTGTAATTGGTTGCGTTTTCCCTTTGGTTTAAAATGTTCAAGCCAATTCCGCTATTAAGGTTATCACTCCAGGTATTTACAAAGGCATAATCTGTGTCAACACTTAAATCTAATTCTGGCCATTGTTCACGATGAATGATTCCGGCGTAGGTAGTTTCCATAAAACCTGTGAAACCAGCATTTAGGGTTTCGGGAACTAAAAAGTATTGTGTAAAAATAGGATCTTGTGCTCTTGTTTTGGTATAAAAACAACATGTTATTAATATAACAAATAATAATTTTAATCTCATTTTTTAATCTGTTGTTTTATTTAATTAATGTGAGTGATCCTTTTTCTGTTATGGTATGATTGTAAAAGGTTTTAGCTGTTATCCTGAAATAGTAATTACCGTTTTCGGCATCTAAATCCTTAATTTTTCCACGCCATCCATGAATGTTTACTCCTGTTTCAGTATAAATAATACCTCCCCATGTGTCATAAATATCAAGGGTCACATTGTTTAATCCCTGAAAGACAGGTGCAAATGAATCGTTGATTCCGTCATTATTTGGTGTAAAAGCGTTTGGCATAACTAAGGTGTATCCTTTTTCTACAAGAATACTGGTTTCATAAGAATACTGGCATCCAAAAGGATAATTAACGACTTGTTTTATAGTATAGATGCCTTCTCTGGTGTAAATGTGTTTTGGATTTGTTTCAGTAGAAAAATTGCCATCTCCAAAATCCCATGACATGCTTGTAAAATCTCCTGTGGCTAAATTTGTAAATATAACCGGGTCGTAAACGGCATAGAGGTCAAACATCTCTTTTCCGTACGAACTGGTAGAGAAGCCTGCTACACCTAAAACAGGTGTTTTAACATTATGAACTACGTCGGCAGTACAGCCAAAACTATCAGTAACGCTAAAAATGACTAATCCTTTATTATCGGTTTTCATTATTTCACCATTCACACCGGAAATAACTCCATCTGACCATTTTAATGTGTAAGGTGGAATCCCCCCTTTAACATGCCCCACAAATGTTTGATCTACAAATTTGGTTTCACAATTAAAATCAGTTAAAATTTCTATTGTTGGAGTAAGCTGTTCAAATCGCGTAATTTTAAACGTATCTGATTTTTTGCAGCCTCTTGAGTCTGTTACCGTAACAGTATAATTGTCAGGGGTGAGTTGGCTCAAGTCTTCAGTTCGTGCACCATTAGACCAAACATAGGTATAAGGAGCTGTACCACCTGTAACAACAAGATCAATGACACCGGTATTTGCTTTAACACAATCAAGCGGGTTTGAAACATCTCCTCTTATCTCTAATTCCAATGGATCAACAACAATATATTCTGCTTCTATTACACATAATTTAGCATCGGTAATTTTTACGTTATAACTTCCAGGACCAAGGTTGTTTCTTTCGATTCCTGCAGTAGAACCATCACTCCATTCCAGTTTAAGCGGTGCCTGTCCGCCAACAAGGTTGAGTCGGATGTGTGCGTCATTTGCTCCATGGCAAGAAATGTTTTGAAAGTCCGGATTGATCATAAATACCGGGGCATTGTTAACCGTTATAGGAAAATCTTTCGGGCATCCCAAGGCATCAGTAATGGTAATTAAATAGTTTCCTGCAGACAAATTAGACTGTTCCATGCCAGTTCCTAAATTGCTCCATTTTATAATATACGGATCGCCGGTTGTAAAAGGTACTCCTCCTGTGATAGAATTAATTTTTATAACTCCATCTCTAACGCTGTAACAAGTTAAATGAGTAACAGAGGTATTTAATTTTATTTCAGGATTTTGAAGTATTTCAACCTTCAATGGAACGTTACATCCGGAATTATCCGTAACCGTTAAATTATAAGTACCGGCATAAAGGTTCTTTAAATTTTGAAGATTACTTCTAAACCCGTTTGGTCCAGTCCAGCTGTAACGATGAGCAGGTCTTCCTCCAGACGAACTCACATTAATTTCACCTGTATTATATCCGTAGCATAAAACATCTACCTGGCTTTCCCATTTTACTTCCAGTAATGGAGGCTCGATAATGGTAAAACTGGTTCCTGTAAGTTCGCCACAATTATTGACTTCTGTTATTTTTACCTGATAAACTCCTTTGTCCAGATTATTCAAATTCCCCGAATTCCCGGGATAAGGATTTCCATCTTTTGTCCATACAAAATTATATGGAGGTGTTCCTCCTGTTACAGAGGTATTGATGGTGCCGTTTTTTAATCCAAAACAGGTTATATCATTTTTACCTTCGCTTGCAATTCTAAATTCTCCTGGCTCTGATACATTATATGAAGTAGTAAAAGGACAGCCTCCATTATCTGTGATAGATAAAAAATACAAACCAGCTTTTAAATTAGAGATATCCTGATCTGAGCTAGTAAATCCGTTAGGGCTTGTCCAGGATATTGTATAAGGTTTTCCTGTTGTACGAGGTGTTCCTCCACTTATAATTAAGCTGATTGAGCCATCATTAGATCCGTAACATTTGCCATTTTTTATAGTTTGAACGACTTTTATAGTTGGTTCTACTGTAACTGTAACTGTAAAATCTGGGCCAGGACATGAAGCAGATATTGGAGATACAGTATAGGTTACTGTTGCCGGACTGGCTGTATTGTTTATTAATGTCTGGCTGATACTTGCTCTTGGGCTGGATTGCGCACTTGCACCGCTTATCGCACCCGGCGGAGAAACTACCGGATTAGACCACACATAAGTAGTTCCCGATGGTACATTATCTGTTGTTCCGTTACTGACAGGTATAATTTGAAAAGTATTTCCACTGCATATTTTTGCTGTTTTAGGGGTTATAACAGGCGAAAGAACCATATCTACAGAAAAGTTTCTGGATACTTCTGTTGTTCCACAGCTATTTGTTACCCTAAAAGTTGCAACATAATTACCGGTTGCAGTATAATTAATAGCTCCCGGATTGAGTGCTGTAGAAGTTGAAGGTGTACCTCCGGGAAAACTCCATGAATAAGTGATTTCTGATGGAGGGGAACATGTTTCTTCTACTTTTCCTTCAGGATAAATCGTTGCCGATTTACAAAAATCTGAGATTGGCTTTAGAGAAATAACAGGTTTCTTTTTTACCTGAATTTGCTGTGTGTTATAATTATAAATTCCGCAAGAATTGATTGTTCTTAATCGAACAGTATAAACTCCCGGAGTTGTAAAATTAAAAGCCGGATCTTTAGAGGATGAATTTGTTCCGTTTGCAAAATTCCACGATCCTCTTCCTGATCCGGGAGATGTTTCCTTACCGCAAAAGGCTTCATAATAACTTATAACTTCCCAATAGAAGCTTGAAGCTCCACAGCTTAAATTTGTATCGGTAGTATTGGTTATCTGAACTGTTTCTGAAGCACAGGCATTAACAAAAGTAAATTGTGGCTGCAATACAGGTTCAACACATATGTATTGTGCAGCAGGAGTGATTCCTACACCACATGGCGTTGTAGCGTTCAAGGTAACTTTATATCTTCCCGGTGCTGCATAGGAGTGATATGGATTAACCTCTCTAGAAGTTGTTCCATCCCCAAAATCCCAGGTATAAACATTTACAGTACTACAGCCATTAGTATAACCGGCATAGGTTGAATTATTGAAATAGACACCTGAATTTACACATGCAACAGATGGTATGCTAAAACTTATTACCGGTACATCTAAAATAATAATGGGTCCTGCAGTAAGATAGGTGCTTCCACAGGATGTTGTTATAGTTAAGGTTACGGTGTTTCCTGACGGACAGTTGGCTCTTGTAAACTTATGGGGAATAGGGAAATTTTGTGAAGCCTGAGGATTTAGACTGTTGTAATAAGAAGAAGCTTCCAGTTGAGACTGAGTATAAGTTTGAGTAGAGCCATCGCCATAATTAATATAATAATTAGTATCAGAAGGATTAAGAGCCCAGGAACCAATTGCAAAATCCATTGGATCTACCGGAACACATAAATTTGTTGTGTTTCCCGGAGCGATAAGTGCACCAATTGGGTTATTGGAATTTTTAACTACATAAGTTACAGAATTATTACAGCTATTATTTCCAACAGCTGTAATCACCATATTAAAAGAACCTAATTTCTGGTATTGGTGACTTTTTGGAAAAGTAACATTTGTATCTGTACTGCCATCTCCCCAGTCGACATTATAGGATGTAATACAAGAAACTGAACTGGAACTGTTTCCAACATTAATAGAGTATTTTGGATTTGAGTTATTATCCCCACATCTTTCAAAAGGTTTATTAGAACCCGGAGCATTCAGGTCAGTAAACTTCAAATCAGGTTTCTGTTTTACAGAAATAGATTTTGTAATCGAACCTGTCTGACCAGTAGCGTCAGTTACGGTTAGTTTTATACTAAAATTTTGGATTCCGCATCCAACAGCTGTAAAGCTATGACTTGGATTCATCTCAGTAGAAGTTTTTCCGTCTCCAAAATCCCATTTATAAGAAAAGGGAGTGCTGCCGGCTACTATTGGGGTAAACGTAACAGGAGTTCCTGAGCAGGCACCATCATTAGTAAAGCTAAAATCTACGACTGGTGCTGTAAAATTGCAGTAATCTTTATATGTAAAATTATTCCTATCGTTACGATTATAACTATGGGCAGCAGTAGAAATGATTAAAATAAAAAGTAATGATAAGAAGTAAAGTTTCTTCATGTAGTATAATTCGGTTATTTTCGGGCGTAAAAGTATGTGTTTTTTTTTAATCAAAAAAAGATTACGAATAATCATTTTTTTAATTTTATACTTCAATATAAAACTTACGGTATTAATGGTGGTTTTGTATTGTCTGATAACATATTTATTTAGATTATTCTATAAAATTCTTTAATTTATAGAATAAAATAAAACTTAAAGGATCAATTCTAACTTAATTGTATCATACTTTGGTTTTGTATAAAAATCAAAAGAATGACGGGAAGAATAATATGTTTTTTGTTATCTTGTAAAAATTGTCGGGCAGATGTCGGGCAATTACATAATAAAAAAAGCGCAAACCCTTATTTGTAAAGGAATGCACTTTTAAAATTTTGACCTCCTTGGTACAGAATTCGAACCTTTTACTTGAAGATTTCCAAGTTTTAAGCGAGTTGACAGAGTTTTAATAATGAAGGCATTTGATTGACCGAGTTTATTAAAAAGTTGCAACTAGCCTAAATGGGGCTTCTACAAAGCACATCTAATTGTATGAAATACAAAGTCCCTTAAGTTTAAGGATATCTAGTAAATCAACAAAAAGTTTATCATTTGTTCCAGCAATATTGAAAGGTTAGACTTAATAACATTGTATTTATATATGTAATAACTCGAAAGGCTTATTGATAAAGTTTAAAGTTAGTTTTCTATAACTCATCTTCCACGATTAGGTCAACATTTTTTAGAATAAGTTCTTCTAATTTCCGTTTGTGAATAACAATTTTCAACTTTTCTTGCAAAATATTTTTCAATGAAATTTTCTACATTACTAATTTCATCATTTAGTAAATGATAAAAATTTCATAGTCTCGAACGACTCGATTTTTAATAATTGTACCCTTAAAAAAGAAAGATTCAACAACTGTGAGTAAGGCGTTTGAAAAGGAGTTTAGAAAGCTTCCTGACAACTTAAAGCTGTCTTTGACCTATGACAACGGAACAGATATGGCGCAACACAAAACCTTTACTAAAAACTCCAAAGTAAAAGTCTATTTTGCCCATCCCTATAGTCCGTGGGAAAGACCAACAAATGAGAATACAAATGGATTAATTAGAGACTATTTCCCCAAAGGAACTGACTTTAATTTAATATCAAAAAAGCAACTCAAAGAAGTACAAAATCAGCTTAATGAAAGACCTGGAAAAACCCTAGAATATGAATCACCACTAAATACAATTAGCCGATTATATAGGAACCAAAATTTTATTTAATAATTAGCTAAATTCAAATCCCAAGTTATTGGAGTTATGCATTTTTCTAGAATTTATTTTACGATAACTTTTTTAGTAACACGTTTTGCATTCTCTTTTTCGATTACAATAAAATAGATCGCTGGAGAGAGATTACTACAATCCACTGCCAAAGTACAATTACCTATTGCAAATTTTTGAGAAGCTATGTCTTTAACCGCAGCCCCACTAGAATCAACTAATCGAACAGTTATATTTTGTTCTTTTTCATTATAAAACTCTAAATTCGTATTGCCATCAATAGTTGGGTTAGGAAATACGATTATTTCGGTTTCGTCCGATTCAATTTGCGTTACAAATTCTTTTGATGTTGCCATACGATTGGTAGCAGCTGCAAATGCAATATAACCATTGCAATGCATCATCTGGCTGCTTCCGCCACCACCACAAGTGTTGTTTGAATAAAATGCTGTATTAACCGTTTGATTTTCGGCTTGTAAAACCGCACTATCCACTTGCAAATAATCTACCTCTACATCTCTATTTGCGATATCATTTACAACTTCTAGACGTACAGCACCTGTAGCTGTTGACGACGTGCTATAATTTGCAAAAGCCGTAGTGAGGTTGTATGTAGCAATTACATTTCCGTTGATTCGCAATTGTAATTGAGCACCAGTAGCGGTACCACGAGCTCTAGTTACAAAATTACGAGTTGCCACATTAGTACCACAACCACCAAATGGAGCGGGTGCAGGACAACAAGAAAGCGATGGGCGACCGCCTAAATAAGATTTTAACCATGTCATTGCTGGGCGATCTACAAAATTTCCATAAAGTAATCCAGAATCAGTTCCGCCAGCACCAGAGGCACCATTACCATTGATCCATGTATTGCCTTGAATATAACCCCACAATGTAATACCGGCTACTCTTGGATGTTCCCAGGCTACTGGAATTAGACTAGCGTAAACATCTCTTTGTTTGGTCTCGTTAGGATTAGCGGGTTGGTCAAACTCAGTAATATGAATTGGAACACCAGTTTTTGTCCAGATTTCATCGATACATACTTTAAAATTTGCAGCAGTTAAATTTTCAATACCATGTGCCTGTAAACCTACACCATCAATCAGATTTTTTGTTCCATTTGTAAGGTTTGGAGCATTTTTTACAGCATTTACCATCGCAATATAAGGTGCACGACAGTTGTTCCAGTTCATTTCTACATTGTATTCATTAATCAATAACGTAGTATTTGGAAAATTTTTTCTAGCCAATTGAAAACACCAAATTACCCAACCATATTGATTATTGATATCACCTGCATTGGCTGGTTCTGCTCGATAACCTGCAGTAAGAGCAGCCTTATAATTAGCTGTCATTGGGGTATTTACCGGCTCATTTAATACATCAATCATTTTTAGACCGCCCAAAGGGTTGTAATGGTCAGCTGTGGCTTTTATGAAGGCTTGTACCGAAGCTTGTATCGTTGCTACACTAGCACTTGCAACCCAACCTGGTGTTTGAGCACCCCAAACTAAAGTATGAAACTTGAATAGTCCGCCACTGTTTTTGGCTTGATTGTAAGACACATCAGAACCAGACCAATTGTAAACTCCTTTTGTACCTTCAATCGAGCCCCATTTTGAAGCATTTTCACTAGTAGTCTGATTCCAAAATGTATTGTAATTACTTGGAACACTGTTTTGAATAATATTTCCAAAATATTTTCCTTTACATTTTCCCAATTGAGCTTGCGCATTATTGCCCAATACTATAGCTACTAGTACTAACAATACCCACTGAATTCTAATTGAAATTCTATTATTTTTCATAATTATGTCTTTTTATGTTTTTTATTAATAGTATGTGTAATCTTTATTTCTTAAAAGTTTTGCATTAATCCTAAATCGTAAGGAATTTTGATATAACTACCAAAATTTCCATTTACCACACCTTGTATAAGGACTTCACAACGATCAATATTATTTATTTCCATTAATTGATTGTTTCCTGAACGCAATATTTCACCATGTGAAATCTGATCTGTCCAATGCTCATTCCGTTCTGTTAAATTTGCTTTTGTAGCCCATGTTTCTGAAACTTTAGTCCATGTTCCGTTAAGCGTAGTAGCCGACCAAAGCTCGAAGTACCTTGCAGCATCTTCGACCATCATATAAAATTTACCATCTGCTTTGTTTTTATATACATGAGGGGCTTCAAAAGTATTTGTTGCAGCAATTGTTGGCGCTTCCCAACCATTTGGAAAATTAGCGATCGTAGTTCTACGTCTTTTAATAGTATTTGAACCATCTTGTGCAGAATAAAAACAATATACATGGCTATTATCAGCAATGCACCAAAAGTCGATACCATCATTAATCCCCATTGTTTTACCTGCTGCCCAACCTCCGTAATTGGATACACTCGTATTGGTAGAATATGTGGCACCTAAACCCGATTGATAGATTAAATACCATTTTCCTTTTACAGGAAAGTTGAATACTTGCGGGGCACAAAAATATCCTCCACCATTTAACGAATTCATAAACCTACGAGGATCGGCTTTCATATTGAATAATGAGACTGTGTTTACATAACCCATCTTCCAGTTGTTTCCATCTGTACCGGTATAAAACACATGCCATTTACCACCGTCGTAAACAAGTGTTGGATCTTTTACGGCAACAGATTCAAAAGAACCCGCTGCACCTTGTTCAAAAATTTTGCCAGTAACACTCCATTTTGGACTTGAAATTACACTGACTTTTGCGTTTTTTTCAGTTTTACCGATAACCTCTGTTGATGAAATGACTTCATCAGGTTTACTACAACTACATGCCATAATCACAAAGGAAGTTACAGCAAATTTTAATAAATTGTTTTTTTGATTTTTCATAATTATTTTTAAGAATTAACTTACTAAAGATAATAAACAAAATAATTAAAACGTAAATAATTCTGACAAAAATTAAACTATTCTTTTTTTTAAATAAGTTTTTTATGTAGTAATCATTAAAAAAATAACAAATTATTGAAATAAAAGTATTTGTAAGTTTTAACAAAATCATCAAAAAAACACCCAACTACGTACCCAATTATACTTCAATTTAAAGGAACTCAAAAGTTCTTAAAGCCAGATTTTACGAAAGTTTACAATGTAAATTATCTCGAAGCTAAGAGACAAAAATGAGTTCAAAGACATCAATACGTTTTAAATTACCAAAGGAGAAACCGATGTTATTTATGTTTGGAATGGCAGTTGGCAAATTGCAACCTACAATGAGAACTAAAGTATTTTCATGATTTTAACATATAAGTTAAAAACATTACAGGATTCGAACCAGAAAACTCAACAAACATAAGGGTTTGTTAATCACTCTAAAATATCGAAGCTTTTGTCGAATGAGAAAAAAGCCTGTAAAATCAATGCTTTACAGGCTTTTTATTTTTTCTTGTGACCATGGAGGGATTTGAACCCTCACGCCCTTGCGAGCACCATCCCCTCAAGATGGCGAGTCTACCGTTTCTCCACATGGCCTAAAAATGAAAAAGGTCAAGTAAATTAATACTCGACCTTTTGTGACCCGACTGGGGCTCGAACCCAGGACCCCATCATTAAAAGTGATGTGCTCTACCGACTGAGCTATCGAGTCATTGCTTTCAAGAAATTTAATTTGTTTATCACAAAATTTGTGACCCGACTGGGGCTCGAACCCAGGACCCCATCATTAAAAGTGATGTGCTCTACCGACTGAGCTATCGAGTCATTTAATTCCTTGAATGCGGGTGCAAATATAAGGAGTTTATTTTATTAATTGCAAGCAAATTTATTATAAATTTGTCTTTTTTTAATCAAATTTTACAACACCTTAGTTTATAAGGTTTTATTACAATGAAAAAAATCATCTTATTAGGTTATATGGGTTGCGGAAAGTCTACAATTGCCCAAAATTTATCAAAAATTACCAATATTCCATTTTTAGATTTAGACAAATGCATCGAAAAAAGAGCGAATTTATCCATAAATGAAATTTTCGAACAGCACGGAGAAGTATATTTTCGAAAATTAGAACACGAAATGTTTGTAGAATTACTTCAGTCTTCAGAAAATAATATAATTGGTTTGGGGGGCGGAACACCATGTTATGCTAATAACCATGAATTATTAAAACGGGATGATGTTGTTTCTGTTTATTTAAAAGCATCGATTGATACCTTATATAGTAGATTGGTGCATAACAAAAGCAAACGCCCGTTAATTGCCAATATGAACGAAGAAGAAATGAAAGAGTTTATTGCGAAACATTTATTCGACAGAAGCTTTTATTACAACCACGCGCAGCATAAAGTTTCTGTCGATGATAAAACCGTTGAAGAAACAGTTCAGGACATTTTGGAAATATTAGCTTAAAAAAGCATAATCGTTTCCGTTTTCGCCAAAAACAACCTGTACATGTTCTAATAAGGATGTAGAAAGAGAAATTCCTTTAAAATCGGCTTTTACCGGGTATTTTTTGTGATTTCTGTCAACAAGTACCGCGGTTTTGAATTTCTTTAAAGGGACGTTCAGGAAATGACGAACAGCGTAAATTAATGTAGTCCCCGAATTCAAGACATCGTCAACCAATACCAAACCTTTATTTTCATATTGTGTGACAGTAAGGGAAGTTTGTATTGGTAAGTGAGGATTTTGTTTGTCTACAATAACTTCGCACAAAGAGATTTTAAGGGTAGAGATAGTGCCTAAAGCTAAAGCGATTTTTTCGGCAAAAATAGACCCGTTAGAAGCAATTCCGGCAATTACAACTTCTTCTTCATCAACAAAAGTCTCGTAAATCTGATAGGCAATACGTTTTATTTTATGTTCAATTTCCTGATTGGTTAAGATGATGTTTTTGCTCATGATTTATTTTTTTTGCTAATATATAACTAATTTAAATTCCAATATAGAAAATCCAAATTCCAATTTTGAAATGTATACGAGACTTTTTTTAAAAATTTTGGAATTTGGCATCGAATTTTTAAGTTTTGGGATTTGGAATTTAAATATTGGATTTTCTTAAATTTTGAAATTTAAATCTCATCCTGATCTTCTTCATGTATTTCATCTCCATAGTCATCAATATCTCTACGGTCTTTTTTGGTTGGTCTGCCTGTACCGCTTTTGCGATAATGTTCTTTGGAGAGTTTTAACAACTCTAAATGAGCATAAGTCTCAGGAGGAGTTTCGTTCTTTCTGTAGATATCAACTAATTTTGCGCCTACACGGCTTTCAGGAATATCTAACACAGTTATAATTTGTGTAATTTGATCCTTTCTAAACGTAATTCTATCTGTAGGAAAAACTTCTTTAGAGGGTTTTGCAACCTGACCATTAACTGTAATATGGTTCTTTTTACATGCCTCAGTAACCATATTACGTGTTTTGTAATATCTTACGCACCACAGGTATTTATCTATTCGCATAATTTTTCTAAAATCGGAGTTAAATTCTTTACAAAAATAAATCAATATTGTATCTTGCGCACCTAAAAAATTAACAATAATGAATAAATTTAAATATTTTTTTATTTTACTGATTACAGGTGTTATTTTGGTTTCCTGTAATAAAAACGACGATGATGATGATGTAAAGCCGGTTCCGTTGAGAGATTATACGGAACAATATAATACAGATAATGCTAATATTGAAGAGTATTTAAATACATATTACATTACAGTTGTTGATAGTCCTGGTAACCAGGAAGATCAGGATGTTGCAATATCTAAAATTACGGATCCCGCAACTCAGCCTTCTATCATGTCGTACCTTAATAGTGCTTCTTTTCCTAAACTTTTAACAAGAAATATTAGTTTAAATGGTGTTGCGTACAAAATGTATTATTTGGTATTGAGAGAAGGTACGGGTACTTCTCCTATGAACACAGATCGTGTTGTAGCTGCTTATAGAGGAGAGTATATGACTCGTGTTGAAGCAACTACCACGGCGCCAATAGTACCGGCTCATTTAACAACAACGCTTTTTGAGGAAATCAAATTTCCTCAGGCTAATGTAAATTTTACGGATTTATATACTGCTGTAGTAGGGTGGAGTGAAATCTTTCCTCAGTTTAAAACCGGAACCAGTGCTGTACAGACAGATGGAACTGTAAAATATGAAAATTTTGGTGCAGGTGTATTGTTTATACCATCAGGATTAGGATATTATACTGGGAATTCAAGAGGAACTGTAGTTATTCCGCCTTATTCGCCATTAATTTTTAGTTTCAAATTATATGATCTGGAAAGAATGGATCATGAACTTGGTCTGGTAAATGGCGTAAATGCATATGTTGGTGACGGAGTTTTTGATTATCAGGAAGATATTAATGGTGATGGGTATGTATATGATTATCGTAATACAACATTATATCCTAATGCACCGGTAAATTTAGATGATACAGATGGTGATGGTATTCCTGATTTTATTGATATAGATGATGATGGTGATGGATATAGAACCATTGTAGAAATTGCAAAACCAACTGCTGAGGTTGGAGGTAGTTTTGGTCCAAGCAGGTATTATCCGTTTGAAGCATTTAAGATTGTAGACGATCCAATGACTCCAAATGTAAATGAAAGTTTAAATAGTGAGCCAAAAGGAATTCCACGAAGACCTACAGGTGTTCTTACTAATCCTAATTTGCCGGAGTCTTCAAGTAATCCTAGAAAGTTTACAGAGGAGGATTACATTGCCTCAGGAAGATTAAGAATACATTTAGATAATTCTTATCCTTATAAAAACTAAAAGTCAAGAAAAAATCATAAAAAAACCTCGAAATGTGAATTTCGAGGTTTTTTTATGATTAAGAAAATTGAAATTATTTTCTTTTGATAACTTTTTCTACAGCTTCAACAATTGCCTGGTTGTTTAGTTTGTATTTCTCCATTAATTGCTCAGGAGTTCCTGATTCGCCAAAACTATCGTTTACAGCTACAAATTCTTGTGGAGCAGGAGTATTTAAAGCCAATACTCTTGAAATGCTTTCTCCAAGACCTCCAAGAATGTTGTGTTCTTCTGCAGTTACAACACATTTAGTTTTTGCAATTGATTTTAGAATAGCTTCTTCATCAAGAGGTTTAATGGTGTGAATGTTGATTACTTCTGCAGAAATCCCTTTTGCTTCAAGAGCTTCAGCAGCAACTATTGCTTCCCAAACTAAGTGCCCTGTTGCTACGATTGTAACGTCAGTTCCTTCGTTTAATAAAATTGCTTTTCCAATAACGAAAGGTTCGTCAGCAGGAGTGAAGTTAGGAACAACCGGACGTCCAAAACGTAAATAAGCCGGTCCGTGGTGATCTGCTAATGCTAACGTTGCAGCTTTTGTCTGATTGTAATCGCAAGTGTTGATTACAGTCATTCCAGGTAACATTTTCATTAACCCGATATCTTCTAAGATCTGGTGAGTTGCTCCGTCTTCTCCAAGAGTTAAACCAGCGTGAGAAGCACAGATTTTTACGTTTTTATCAGAATACGCAACAGATTGACGAATTTGATCGTAAACTCTTCCTGTAGAGAAGTTAGCGAAAGTTCCTGTAAAAGGAATTTTTCCTCCAATGGTTAAACCTGCAGCGATTCCAATCATGTTCGCTTCCGCAATTCCGATTTGGAAAAAACGCTCCGGGTGATTTTTTTTGAATTCATCAAATTTTAATGATCCAATTAAATCAGCACAAAGGGCTACTACTTTTTCGTTTTTTTGACCTAATTCAGTCATTCCCGCTCCAAAACCTGAACGAGTATCTTTACTTCCTGTATTTGTATATTTTTTCATTTTGTTTTTTTGCTTTGGGCGATAGGCTTTAGATAATAAACATGTCGTTTATTGCTTTTGGCTTAAAGCTTTTTTTTAATAATCGATTT
Source organism: Flavobacterium sp. LM4 (assembly GCF_002017935.1). Taxonomy (NCBI): domain Bacteria; kingdom Pseudomonadati; phylum Bacteroidota; class Flavobacteriia; order Flavobacteriales; family Flavobacteriaceae; genus Flavobacterium; species Flavobacterium sp. LM4. The sequence goes on from NZ_MUFW01000001.1 coordinate 624,861, forward strand.
GATCTGCAGAATAGTTTTGAGCCAATGCAGCCGCTAACTGATCGTTGTTTGGTGCTTTTCCGTGCCATGCATGTGTATGCATCATAAAGTCAACACCATTGCCCATTTCAGTATGTAATAAAATACAAACCGGTTTTCCTTTTCCTGTTCTCGATTTAGCATCAGTTAAACCTGCAATGATAGCATCGATATTATTTCCTTCAGCAATTTCTAAAACATCCCAGTCAAAAGCTTCAAATTTAGCTCGAATACTTCCCATTGCTAAAACTTCGTCAGTTGTTCCGTCAATTTGTTTTCCGTTAACATCGATAGTTGCAATCAGGTTGTCTACTTTTTTAGCAGAAGCATACATGATAGCTTCCCAGTTCTGACCTTCCTGTAATTCACCGTCTCCGTGTAAAGTGAAGATTAAGTGATTGTCGCCATTTAATTTTTTAGCCTGAGCTGCTCCAAGAGCTACAGATAAACCTTGTCCTAATGAACCAGAAGCCATACGAACACCAGGTAAACCTTCGTGTGTTGTTGGGTGTCCTTGCAAACGAGAGTTTAATAGTCTGAAAGTTGCAAGTTCTGAAACAGGGAAATAACCGCTTCGTGCTAAAACGCTATAAAATACAGGTGAAATATGTCCGTTTGAAAGAAAGAATAGGTCTTCTCCAATTCCGTCCATATCAAAACCTTCTTTGCGTTCCATAATATTTTGGTATAGCGTTACCAAAAATTCAGTACAACCTAGTGAACCACCTGGGTGACCTGAGTTGACAGCATGTACCATTCGAAGAATATCTCTTCTTACTTGGATAGTTAAATCGCTTAATTGTTGTGTGTTAGGCTTCATTTTATATGTAAAAGTTAAACTGGTGCAAAAGTAAATTTTATTTTGCGGTAAGACAAATGATTTTTTGCTTTAGTTTGCCGTAATTGTTAAATTCAGGTAGTTTTTTTATTGATCTTGAAAAAAACGTTGAAATGTTTTAAGTTTTTTGAATTAGAGATCTGTATTTGATTGTCTTTTGACGAAAATTTAAAACAACAAAGCCCTATTATGGAGCTTTGTTTGGAATGAAATTAATGTATTGTTATTTTGTGTCGCCTTCGCTGTAGAAATTGTTTTCTTCGTCTTCCGATCCAATTTCTTCCTGTTCATCATCAAGCTCAGAACCCGGAATATCTAAATCATTTCCGATTTTGTCACTGTTTTGTTTCCACTCATGATCTTCCTGATTTATAATGAGTTTTTCTCCTGAGATCCCTTCCGGATCAATGTCTTCGAGGTTTTCTTCCTGATTGTAAATGTCTTCGGTTGGAGGATAATCTAAGTTTTCCAGATTTCTTTCGATGTTTTTTTCAATTTGAGCATCCTTAATCTGATCTGTTTTTTCTTCTGAGTTTATCATGATTTCTAATGTTTAGTTGATAATTATTTCTTATAAAATTATAAAAGGAAACCATTTACATCGTTATATTTTACTATTGTGATTGTTGTAAGTTTTACATTTGATTATTGTTGGTAATAGATAAATCCTGGTCTTGCGTTAGGGATAGCAGCGACATCTCCCGATTTAGAAAAACAAGGCTTTTTAGCCGTAGTTTTTGTTATTGGGAATACAGCGAATAGCCCGACCGTAGGGAACGCCCAAAATAAATTTGAAAGACCAGGTGCAAAATCTGAAAATTCAGTGGTTAAGGTTTAATGTTTCAAGTCCTTGAAAAACATTATCTGATTTTCTAATTGACAAATTTTCTAATTAATAAAAATTCCCTCAAATTAATCTATCTTTGCGCTCTGAAAAAAGAAACAGATGAAGTTTGATTTATTACAAAAAGATCCGCAGTCTAAAGCAAGAGCGGGGAGTATTACTACAGATCATGGCGTAATTGAAACGCCTATCTTTATGCCTGTTGGAACAGTTGCTTCTGTAAAAGGCGTACATCAGCGTGAATTGAAAGACGATATTAATCCGGATATTATTCTCGGAAACACATACCATCTGTACTTGCGTCCACAAACGGAGATTTTGGAAAAAGCAGGTGGACTACATAAGTTCATGAATTGGGATCGTAATATTTTGACTGATTCAGGTGGATATCAGGTGTATTCTCTTTCGAATAACAGAAAAATTAAGGAAGAAGGAGTAAAGTTTAAATCACACATTGATGGTTCGTATCACTTTTTTACTCCGGAGAATGTAATGGAAATTCAGCGTACCATTGGAGCCGATATCATTATGGCTTTTGACGAATGTACACCGTATCCTTGTGATTACAGATACGCACAGCGATCTATGCACATGACACACCGCTGGCTGGATCGTTGTATTAACCATTTAGATAAAGTTCCTTATAAATACGGATACGAACAAACGTTTTTTCCTATTGTTCAGGGAAGTACATATAAAGATCTGCGTCGTCAATCTGCTGAATATATTGCTAATTCAGGTCAGCAGGGAAATGCAATCGGAGGACTATCAGTAGGGGAGCCTGCTGAGGAAATGTATGCGATGACAGAAGTGGTTTGCGAAATTCTTCCGGAAGATAAACCCCGTTATTTAATGGGAGTTGGAACGCCAATTAATATTTTGGAAAATATTGCGTTAGGAATTGATATGTTTGATTGTGTGATGCCAACGCGTAATGCGAGAAACGGAATGTTGTTTACTGCAAACGGAACAATCAATATCAAAAATAAAAAATGGGAAGCTGACTTTTCTCCAATTGATGAAATGGGACATACTTTTGTAGATACAGAATATACAAAAGCATACTTACGTCATTTGTTTGCAGCCAACGAATATTTAGGAAAACAAATTGCAACGATTCATAATCTTGGTTTTTATATGTGGTTGGTTCGTGAAGCCAGAAGACATATCTTAGCAGGAGATTTTAGACCATGGAAAGAAATGATGGTTAAAAATATGAGTCAAAGACTATAAAAAATGTTTCAGGTTATTTTTGTTTCAGGTTTCAGGTTTCTGTAGAGAAACTGAAACCTGAAACTTAAAACTTGAAACTTTTGAACCTGAAACAAAAGTTTTATGTTAACGATAATAGATAAGTATATTTTAAAAAGATATTTAGCCACTTTTTCGGTGATGATTCTTTTATTTATTCCGATTGGGATTGTAATTGACGTTTCTGAAAAGGTGAATAAAATGCTGGAGAACAAAATTCCGTTTACCGAAATTGCGATTTATTATTACAATTTTACGGTTTATTTTGCGAACTCCTTGTTTCCGATATTTTTATTTTTATCAGTAATCTGGTTTACTTCTAAACTGGCCAATAATACAGAGATTATTGCGGTTTTAAGTTCGGGAATTTCATTTACACGTTTTTTAAGGCCTTACATTATTGGGGCTTCTATTGTTTCTGTTTTTGTTCTTTTAATGGGTTTCTTTATAGTTCCGGCAGCCAGTGAAGGGTTTAATAATTTTAGGTATACGTATCTAAAAGGGAATGGAAAACAACTGATGCGTGGTGAAAACACGAATGTTTACAGACAAATAAATGACAACGATTTTATTTTTGTAAATAGTTTTAATGAGGAGACTAAAACAGCTTTTAATTTTTCATTGGAACATTTTGAAAAGGACAAACTGACTTATAAAATTACCGCAAGCCGAATTACCTGGGATCCTAAAAAGAAAACCTATATTTTGTATGATTATACCAAGAGAACTCTTGGGGAATTGAATGATAAAATTGAAAAATCTCCAGACAAAAAAGTTCATTTTAAGTTTGAACTGGCAGATTTAACCCCGGTGGTTTACATTGCCGAAACACTTTCACTCGGAAAATTAATCGATTTTATTGAAAAGGAAAAAAAAAGAGGTTCCGGAAACATCAATACTTATTTAGTAGTGCTTTATAAAAAATACAGTGTACCGGTTTCAGCTTTTATTCTGACAATTATTGCAGTTGCAGTTTCGTCAATGAAACGCCGTGGCGGAATGGGAACTAATCTTGCAATTGGAATTGCAATTGCATTTTCATTTGTTTTTTTTGATAAAATATTTGGTACACTTGCCGAAAAATCTACATTTTCACCTTTATTAGCTGTTTGGTTTCCGAATATTGTATTTGGAATTTTGGCAGTTTACTTATTACGTAATGCGAAACGATAATTTAAAAAGTTATTTAAATCTTCATTTAATTGTTTTTATATGGGGGTTTACAGCAATTTTAGGCGCTTTAATAACTATTGATGCAGAGAATCTGGTTTGGTACAGAATGCTGCTTGCCGGAGTTTTTCTGGCTGCTTTTATAGTTTATAAAAAACAATCTTTTGTCATATCAGGAAAGTCTTTTGCTAAATTAATTTTTGTCGGATTATTAATAGCGCTTCATTGGATTTTCTTTTTTAAAGCAATTCATGTTTCTAATGTTTCGATAACATTGTCAATATTCTCTCTGGGTGCTTTTTTTGCATCATTGTTAGAACCTCTTTTTTATGGAAGGAAAATATTGTGGTATGAAGTTTTTTTTGGATTAATAATCATTGGAGGCTTAGCTTTGATTATGCAGGTTGAAGTAAAATATCTGAATGGAATGTATTACGCTTTGGCTTCGATTATTTTAGGGGTTTTATTTACTTTAATGAATGGGAAATTGATTTCTGATCATGAGCCTTCTGTTATTACATTTTATGAATTTGGTGCAGGAGTTTTCTTTATATCCATTTATTTTTTGGTGCAGGGAAAATTCACAGCTGATTTTTTTACCATGTCATTAAACAATTGGGGGCTGTTACTTATTTTAGCTTCGGTTTGTACTGCTTATGCTTTTACGGCATCGGTAAAAGTAATGCAGAAATTAACACCTTATACAGTAATGTTAACGACTAATTTAGAACCTGTTTACGGAATTATGCTTGCCTATTTTATTTTGGGAGGAAAAGAAAAAATGAGTACTGAATTTTATATTGGCGCTCTGATAATTGTAATTACAGTTATTTTAAACGGTGTTTTCAAACATTCTAAAAACAAAGAAAAAGTGTAATATTTACCTTATGTTTATTTTGCATTATTCTATTTAAATACAAATTATTTATACCAATGATATAATATTTTTATATTTGCGGTTCGATTTAAAAACAAAATTCAAAAATCCATGGAATATTTAGATTTTGAGCTTCCAATAAAAGAACTTGAAGAACAATTAGAAAAGTGTGTTATAATTGGAAAAGAATCTGACGTTGATGTTACGCCAACTTGTAAGGAAATCAACAAGAAATTAGAACAAACTAAGAAAGATATATACAAAAACCTTACGGCCTGGCAGCGAGTACAATTGTCAAGGCATCCAAACAGACCTTATACTTTAGATTATATCAGAGCCATTTGTGGCGAAACTTTTTTAGAGCTTCATGGAGACAGAAACTTTAAGGATGATAAAGCTATGGTGGGAGGCCTTGGAAAAATAAACGGTCAGTCGTTTATGATTGTGGGACAACAAAAAGGCTTTAATACAAAAACACGTCAGTACCGTAATTTTGGTATGGCAAATCCTGAAGGATACCGCAAAGCTTTACGTTTGATGAAAATGGCAGAGAAATTCGGAATCCCGGTTTTAACTTTAGTAGATACACCGGGTGCATATCCCGGACTAGAAGCTGAAGAAAGAGGGCAGGGAGAAGCAATCGCAAGGAATATTTTCGAAATGGTTCGCCTTAAAGTGCCAATTATTACGATTATTGTTGGAGAAGGAGCTTCAGGCGGAGCTTTAGGAATAGGTGTTGGAGATAAAGTTTATATGTTAGAAAATACCTGGTATTCTGTAATTTCTCCAGAATCATGTTCTTCAATTTTATGGAAAAGCTGGGAGTACAAAGAACGTGCTGCTGATGCTTTAAAATTGACTTCATCTGACATGAAAAAGCAAAAATTAGTTGATGATGTTATTCCGGAACCACTTGGCGGAGCACATTATGACAGAGAAACTACTTTTAAAACCGTAGCTGAATATATTACGAAAGGATATAACGAATTGAAAGATTTATCAACAGCCGACTTAATTGCCCAAAGAATGGATAAGTACAGTAATATGGGTGAGTATAAGGAATAAATTTATATAAATTGATTTAAAATCCGAAACCTTACAGTTTCGGATTTTTTTTGGTTATGAACAAAAAATACTTATTTATAAACAATTATTACTTATAACTCAATAGTAATGTTTTTTTTAATTTCGCTAATTTCGCTATATGGAAAATTTCAAAAATATAAACCCTGTAAAGGTAGATAAAACCACTATTATTAATCTGGAGAAAGGAAAATTGCCACCGCAAGTTCTTGATTTAGAGGAGGCTGTGCTTGGTGCTATGATGATTGATAAAAAAGGGGTTGATGATGTAATTGATATTTTACAGCCGGATGCTTTTTACAAAGAGGCACACAAACATATTTTTGAAGCCATTATACAGCTTTTTACAGAAACGCAGCCAATTGATTTACTTACGGTATCAAGTCAGTTAAAAAAGAATGGCAAATTAGAATTAGTTGGAGGTGATTTTTATTTAATACAGCTTACACAAAAAATTGCGTCTTCGGCACACATCGAATTTCATTCACGTATCATTCTTCAAAAGTTTATCCAAAGAAGTTTAATTCGAATTTCATCTGAAATTATTGAGGCATCGTATGATGAAACTACGGATGTTTTCGATTTATTAGACCAGGCCGAATCAAAACTATATGAAGTAACTCAGGGAAATATCAAACGTAGTTCTGAAACTGCACAAAGTTTAGTTTTACAAGCTAAAAAGAAAATTGAAGAAATTTCTAAAAAAGAGGGATTAAGTGGTGTGGAAACCGGTTTTACTAATTTAGATAAACTGACTTCCGGATGGCAACCCAGTGATTTAATTATTATTGCAGCAAGACCTGCGATGGGAAAAACGGCGTTTGTACTTTCTATGGCCAGAAATATTGCTATCCAGTTTGGACATGCAGTAGCTTTGTTCTCTCTGGAAATGGCATCTGTTCAGTTGATTACCAGGTTAATTTCGTCTGAAACAGGATTGTCATCAGAGAAATTACGTACTGGTAAATTAGAACCTCACGAATGGACTATGTTGAGTACCAAAGTAAAAGACTTAGAAAAAGCCCCTTTATTTATTGATGATACCCCATCGCTTTCTATTTTCGATTTAAGAGCAAAATGCCGTCGTTTAGCTTCGCAACACGGTATTAAAATTATCATTGTCGATTATTTACAGTTAATGACTGCAGGAGGAAATAATAAAGGTGGAGGAAATCGTGAGCAGGAAATCTCTACCATTTCCCGAAACTTAAAAGCTTTGGCAAAAGAACTTAATGTTCCGGTAATTGCACTTTCTCAATTATCGCGTGCTGTAGAAACACGTGGATCCAGCAAACGTCCTTTACTTTCAGATCTTCGTGAATCTGGAGCAATTGAGCAGGATGCTGATATTGTTTCGTTTTTATACCGACCAGAATATTACAAAATTGACGAATGGGATGATGATGAAGCTTCGCCAACCGCTGGTCAGGCAGAAATCATGATCGCAAAACATCGTAATGGTGGCATCGAAAATGTTCGTTTAAAATTTATAGGGCACCTTGGGAAATTCGATAACCTTGATGATTTTTCAGGCAGCTATGATGATTTACCATCAAAAATGAATCACGATGACAACCCTTTTATCACTAAAAACCTTCCTTCTGCGAATGAAGCTTTCGGAAGTAATTTAAATGATGACGATGATGACAGTGATGTGCCGTTTTAAAACGGCATAAAATAAACTTACTATAAAGAAGAGGGGAAATCATTGGATTTTTCCCTCTATGAGGTTAAAGGAGTATAGAAGCTTTTTCATAAACAAAATAAACACCATCTGCAAGTTGCAAACACAGTTCAAAAGAATACTTTGAAAAGAGAATGTGTTGCAAAAAAAAAGGCCTTGATTTTGACTCAAGACCTTTCGTATTATTTTAAAAAATGAACTTATTTAAAATTCCATCCTAGTGTTACACCAAAAGCTACAGGTTTAATTTCAGCATCTTTATCCGTACTGTACAAGCCATTAATTTTCCTATCAGATGCAGATGTTGGGTTATAACCAATATAGGATTCATTCTTGTTTTGGTCTAAAATTGAACCATACCCATTTTCCAGAAACATGGCCGCATATAACGAATTCTTCCTTCCCATATCAAATGTAAATCCTAACTCAAAAGAACTCATTATAATTCCTTTCGTTTTATACTCTCCTGATGAGGAATAATTATCCTGGCCACCAAAACCATATTCTGGTAAATCATCAATAGTCAGGTTTACATCTGGATAATAAGCGCTACCATTTACGTAATCGGCTGTTGCTTTAATTTTATAGTTTACAGGTAAAAAATATTTAGCTCCGGCTCTAAAATTAAAATCAATACCCTTGTTAATATTTGTTTTATACTGCACAAAAAGAGGGATTTGCACAGCATGTAAAGTTTGTTTTTCTCTATAATTGTTGGTAGTAACGTTATAAACAAATGCTGAAGTTGAAGCATCAACTTCAAAAGTAGAAAGTGTTGCAGAAGGCTGAGACAAAGAAACTTCTTGTTTGTATTGTGAGAACTCTAGCCCTGAACCAATACCAAAATGATTATTTAAAGAGTAGATATAACCTGCTTTTACAGCTCCGCCAAGGCGATTACCTGTTTGTATACCAGTAATATCACTCTGAATATTCCCTATTCCCGACTGTATACCTACATAAAACTGTGCAGCTATTCCTTGGGAAATTAAGAAAGCTATAGTTCCAATTATGTTTTTAATATTGAATTTCATAGATGTAAAATTTATTTTTTAGTGTCCCTATATGTTATCGCCTTTTTACTCATTTGTTTTTGTTCACACAAACTTGTTGTTAATGACGATTTCATACTTGTTTTTAAATTAGAATAATCCATCCTCATTCATTAAAAATGAGGATGTCATATTCTGTAAATTATTTTTAATTTTTAACGAGAAGGTTTTTTGTAAAATATTTACCATTTGCTAAGGTCATTTTTACAATATAAATTCCTTCAACGCTCGGAGCACTCATGTCAATAGTATTTTGACTTGGGTTTGTAATAGTAGTTAGTAAGTTACCTGTTAAATTATAAAGTTCAACACGTGCATTTTGTAATCTGCTTGTACTAACATTCGTCATTAATTGGAAACTTGCATTGCTTCTAACAGGGTTTGGAACAATTCTTATGTACTCTTCTTCTATTGTTGGAGAGAAAGTCAACGTACAGGTTGTAATTAATGTTCCGTCTAATTTTGTTGCTACGGCATAATAAGTTCCATTCAAGGCAGCACTTTCTTTGAAATATTGTGAAGTTTGACCCGGAACTAAAACCCCATTTTTATACCAGCTATACGATTTAAAACTCTTAGAACTATTGTCAAAGAATATAATATTTTCAAATTGTTTTCTAATCAGGTTAGGCTGACTAGATACTACTGGTAAAACAACTGCTGGAGCTGCATTGTAATTCATGTTGCCTGGTTGCGAAGCTGTTATAGTTGCAGACCCATAATTTTGGAAAATTAATGAATTATTTGAAACAGTAGCAATGTTAGTATTAGAAGAAGCATAATTTACTGCCAAACCACTATTAGCAACAGCAGTCAAAACAATACTAGTTTCTCCATTACACCCTAATCCCAAAGTCTGATTCCAGGTAATTACCTGATCTGCTTTCGTAATAGTAAAATTAGAGCCATTATGCATAATGGTATAATTTCCACCGGCACTTAAGTTACCTTGTGTGATAGCGTAAACACCCACATTCTCTCCAGCAGTTCTGCTTAAAGCTCCTGTGAAAGAATCACCACTTACTAAACTTGGAGAAACCGTATAAGTAAAAACAGGATCTGTTGTTCCATATACTTTGGTTTGTGATGGAGTTGCTGTTACTGTAATTGGTTTTGCCGTAATCGTAAAATCTTTGCTTACGTAAGTAATGTTATAATTAGAACCGGCACTCAAACTTCCTTGTGTGATAGCGTAAACACCCACATTTTCTCCAGCAGTCCTTGTTAAAGTTCCAGCGAAAGAATCACCACTTATTAAACTTGGAGAAACCGTATAAGTGTAAACAGGATTTACTGTTCCATAAACTTTTGTTTGTGAAGCATCTGCCGTTACTGTAATAGGTTTTGCCGTAATAGTAAAATCTTTGCTTACATAAGTAATGTTATAATTAGAACCGGCACTTAAGTTTCCTTGTGTAATGGCATAGTTTCCAATATTCTCTCCAGCAGTTCTGCTTAAAGCTCCTGTGAAAGAATCACCACTTACTAAGCTTGGAGAAACCGTATAAGTAAAAACAGGATCTGTTGTTCCATATACTTTGGTTTGTGAAGCATCTGCTGTTACTGTAATTGGTTTTGCCGTAATAGTAAAGTTAGCGCCTGCGTAACTAATCGTATAATTAGATCCGGCACTCAAACTTCCTTGGGTGATAGCATAAGTTCCTATATTTTCCCCTGCAACTCTAGTTAAAGCTCCTGTAAAGGAATCACTACCTACTAAACCTGGTGAAACTGTATAAGCAAAAACAGGATCTATTGTTCCGTAAACTTTCGTTTGTGATGGAGTTGCCGTTACTGTAATTGGTTTTGCGGTAATAGTAAAGTTTGCACCAACATAAGTAATTAAATATTTAGATCCAGCTGAAAGCGAACCTTGATTAATAGCATAATTACCAATATTTTCACCACTAACTCTTGTTAAAGATCCTGTGAATGAATCTCCAGAAAGCAAACTTGGTGACACTGTATAAGTTAAAACAGGATCACTCTCCCCATATACTTTAGTTTGAGAAGGTGTTGCAGTTACGGTAATTGGGATTTGATTTAATTTCAGTATATAATTATAGGTAGTAGTACAACTATTAGCATCAGTAGCGGTAACCGTAAAATTACTATCAGCAATTTGAGTTGAAATACCTGTTATCTGTCCAGCTGTTGATAGCGAAAAACCAGAAGGCAAACTTCCCGCTGTAACTGCATAGGTTTTAGATCCTGTTCCTCCTGAAGCTACTATAGTTTGACTATATCCAGTATTGTAATCATAACCAGACAAAACTGTTGTTGTGAAATTAATTGCTGTAGGTTGTGTGATTGTAAAGTTTCGAGTAGCCGTACATAAATTAGCATCGGTTACCGTTACGGTATAAGTTCCTGCACTTAATCCAGTTGCAGTAGCAGCTGTTCCACCCGAAGGCGACCATGAGTAGGTATATCCACCAGCACCTCCCGAAGGAGTAACGGAAGCCGAACCATTAGACCCACCGTTACAAGACACATTTGTTTGCGCAGCAGTTGCCGTACTGATAACCGTTGGTTGTGTGATTGTAAAGTTTCGAGTAGCTGTACATCCGTTAGCATCGGTTACCATTACAGTATATGCTCCTGCACTTAATCCAGTTGCTGTAGCAGCTGTTCCACCCGAAGGCGACCATGAGTAGGTATATCCACCAGCACCACCCGAAGGAGTAACGGAAGCCGAACCATTAGACCCACCGTTACAAGACACATTTGTTTGCGCAGCAGTTGCCGTACTGATAACCGTTGGTTGTGTGATTGTAAAGTTTCGAGTAGCTGTACATCCGTTAGCATCGGTTACCGTTACAGTATATGCTCCTGCACTTAATCCAGTTGCTGTAGCAGCTGTTCCACCCGAAGGCGACCATGAGTAGGTATATCCACCAGCACCACCCGAAGGAGTAACGGAAGCCGAACCATTAGATCCACCGTTACAAGACACATTTGTTTGCGCGGCAGTTGCCGTACTGATAGCCGTTGGTTGTGTAATTGTAAAGTTTCGAGTAGCTGTACATGCGTTAGCATCGGTTACCGTTACGGTATATGCTCCTGCACTTAATCCAGTTGCTGTAGCAGCAGTTCCACCCGAAGGCGACCATGAGTAGGTATATCCACCAGCACCTCCCGAAGGAGTAACGGAAGCCGAACCATTAGATCCACCGTTACAAGACACATTTGTTTGCGCAGCAGTTGCCGTACTGATAGCCGTTGGTTGTGTAATTGTAAAGTTTCGAGTAGCTGTACATGCGTTAGCATCGGTTACCGTTACGGTATATGCTCCTGCACTTAATCCAGTTGCTGTAGCAGCTGTTCCACCCGAAGGCGACCATGAGTAGGTATATCCACCAGCACCACCCGAAGGAGTAACGGAAGCCGAACCATTAGATCCACCGTTACAAGACACATTTGTTTGCGCAGCAGTTGCCGTACTGATAGCCGTTGGTTGTGTAATTGTAAAGTTTCGAGTAGCTGTACATGCGTTAGCATCGGTTACCGTTACGGTATATGCTCCTGCACTTAATCCAGTTGCTGTAGCAGCTGTTCCACCCGAAGGCGACCATGAGTAGGTATATCCACCAGCACCACCCGAAGGAGTAACGGAAGCCGAACCATTAGATCCACCGTTACAAGACACATTTGTTTGCGCAGCAGTTGCCGTACTGATAACCGTTGGTTGTGTGATTGTAAAGTTTCGAGTAGCTGTACATCCGTTAGCATCGGTTACCGTTACGGTATATGCTCCTGCACTTAATCCAGTTGCTGTAGCCGCTGTTCCACCCGAAGGCGACCATGAGTAGGTATATCCACCAGCACCTCCCGAAGGAGTAACGGAAGCCGAACCATTAGATCCACCGTTACAAGACACATTTGTTTGCGCAGCAGTTGCCGTACTGATAACCGTTGGTTGTGTGATTGTAAAGTTTCGAGTAGCTGTACATCCGTTAGCATCGGTTACCGTTACGGTATATGCTCCTGCACTTAATCCAGTTGCTGTAGCCGCTGTTCCACCCGAAGGCGACCATGAGTAGGTATATCCACCAGCACCACCCGAAGGAGTAACGGAAGCCGAACCATTAGACCCACCGTTGCAAGACACATTTGTTTGCGCAGCAGTTGCCGTACTGATAACCGTTGGTTGTGTGATTGTAAAGTTTCGAGTAGCGGTACATGCGTTAGCATCGGTTACCGTTACGGTATATGCTCCTGCACTTAATCCAGTTGCTGTAGCAGCAGTTCCACCCGAAGGCGACCATGAGTAGGTATATCCACCAGCACCTCCCGAAGGGGTAACGGAAGCAGAACCATTAGATCCTCCATTACAAGACACATTTGTTTGCGCGGCAGTTGCCGTACTGATAGCCGTTGGTTGTGTAATTGTAAAGTTTCGAGTAGCGGTACATCCGTTAGCATCGGTTACCGTTACAGTATATGCTCCTGCACTTAATCCGGTTGCTGTAGCAGCCGTTCCACCCGAAGGCGACCAAGAATAAGTATATCCACCAGCACCTCCCGAAGGAGTAACGGAAGCCGAACCATTAGATCCACCGTTACAAGACACATTTGTTTGCGCAGCAGTTGCCGTACTGATAGCCGTTGGTTGTGTAATTGTAAAGTTTCGAGTAGCTGTACATCCGTTAGCATCGGTTACCGTTACAGTATATGCTCCTGCACTTAATCCGGTTGCTGTAGCAGCTGTTCCACCCGAAGGCGACCATGAGTAGGTATATCCACCAGCACCGCCCGAAGGGGTAACGGAAGCAGAACCATTAGATCCTCCATTACAAGACACATTTGTTTGCGCCGCAGTTGCCGTACTGATAGCCGTTGGTTGTGTGATTGTAAAGTTTCGAGTAGCTGTACATGCGTTAGCATCGGTTACCGTTACGGTATATGCTCCTGCACTTAATCCAGTTGCTGTAGCAGCTGTTCCACCCGAAGGCGACCATGAGTAGGTATATCCACCAGCACCACCCGAAGGAGTAACGGAAGCAGAACCATTAGATCCACCGTTACAAGACACATTTGTTTGCGCAGCAGTTGCCGTACTGATAGCCGTTGGTTGTGTAATTGTAAAAGCACGAGTCGTCGAACAACCCATATTATCTGTTACAGTACAGGTCCAGACTCCAGGAGTCAAACCACTAACAGAAACTGTTCCATCACCTGTTGGGGTGCCTGGTGTCCAGTTGTAGGTATATGGTCCTGTTCCTCCAGTAGCAGCATTTACTGTTGCAGCTCCAGTTGAGCCACCATTACAAGCAATGTTTGTTTGAGATGCTGCTGTTAAAGTAATCGTAGTTACGGATAATAATCCTGAAAGTGAATTGCTACTACAAGAACCATCCTTAGCTACGCAGCGATATAAAAAACCGTTCATGCCAGAAGTTGCCCCTGTGATTGTTAAAATATTTGTTGTAGCATTTGAGTAAACACCACTATTTGTAATATCTGTAAAACCAGAACCCGTATTTACCTGCCATTGGTAAGCCGTCGCACCAGTTGCGGTTGCTGAGAATGTGGTATTACCATCATTACAAATTGATTGGTCTGAAGGACTAGCAGTTATGATAGGTGCTGTACAAAATGGTGCTTCGAAAAGGCGAAAATTGTCTACTGCAATTTCTTGAGACGCAGTAGCATTTACATGACAATTAAAACGGATATCTAAAGTAGTTCCTGTCCCGGATATTGATGCTGTTAATTCTGTAAAGGCATAACTTAAAGCTGTTCCGTCTCCTAATAAATCACCGTTAGTATCTACACTAAATGTATTGGAGCTATTAGCGTTATTTGAATATATTCCGATGGCTTTTGTCCATGCCCCTCCATCAATTCTATATTCTATGGCCATAAAATCCTGAGCAGAACCCCAGTCCGTTCCTTGGTAACTACCATTAAATTGATTACAAGCAAAAAGACCTTTAAAGGATAGTCCTGATTTTCCACTAATATTAATACCGCTCCAAGTTACTTGTTGATTGGCACTTATAGAAGCGTTTGTGCAGGTCGGTCCTCTATCAATATCTTCGGCTGCAAAAAATTTAGTACCTTCAAATCCAGAATAAGTATCAGATTGCAAAGCAATTCCAGCTAGTGCAGTTCTAAAGAAATACGAAGTTGCTGGACTGTTACAAGAAAAATAGGCAATTGATGGTGTTCTGGTTCCAGTACTTGGAGCCCCCGTATCTTCAAAGGTGTCGCTCCAAAATAGCGTTTGCGCATTTCCTCCAGTCCAAAACAGGGAGAGGAACAATATAAAAATTAAAGTAAAGTTTTTTTTCATGGTTACATAATTTAATTAGATGTTATTTGTTAAAAATTAGTTAAGAATTTCTGCCAGGACAGGTTTTAGTGCTATAAATTGTGAAGCCGTCATTATACCTTGTTCTGCACTAAGAATTTCAATCGCAATTTGTTTTTTATCTTCACAAGCTATATTTAAGGTATTAGTGAAAGAAACTATTGTTCCCGGTTGATTTTCATGAGATTCATTTAATAAATAAGCTGAAATTATTTTAATCTGTTCTCCTAATAGTGTTGCATCAGCACCATTATTCCAAGGATTACAAGCATTTATTAGTGAAATTATTTCCTCTGCTGTCATTCGTTTCCAATTAATATAAGTGTCTGACAAATCTGGCTTTTCATAATAATAGGATTGTGTTTCATCTTGTGGCTCGTTGGGAATATTATTGGCAAATTGCAGCATATTTGCCGTATTCAATGCAACTTGAGCTAAATGTTCACTTAGTTTTACTGTTAGTTTGCCATAAGTATCACCCGTTTCAATAACAATAGAATCATTAAAAATGATATTTCCTTCATCAAATTTTGAGTTCATAAAATGGACACAGATGGCGGTTTCGGTTTCCTGATTTTTAAGAACTTCAAAAATGGGCATTGGTCCCCGATACTGAGGCAGCGGTCCGGGATGAAAATTGATGAATTTATTTTCTCCGTATGCTAAAACGCTTTCAGGAAGTAAAAACGGAAATGAGATACAAAAGATGTAGTCAGGTTGAATCTTATCAATCCATGTTCTCATTTCAGATATGCTTTTAGTATTAGGAAAAGATTTAAAACCAAAATTGTTGTCTTCAGCTTCTCTCTCTAGTGCGTCTATGATTGTATGGTTTCCTTTTCCAATTCCAATGGCACATATGAATTTTTCAAATGCTAATAATTGTAGTGCTTTAAAAGCAAATTTTCCACCACATAGTACTAATATTTTTTTTTGTGCTTCCATAATTAAATGCACGTATAGCTATTATACCATGCCGATGTTGAATTATTGAGGTTCTGATTAGTTAATTTTTGAAAATGTTCAAATACATCATTTGCAATACTTTCTATCTGTATTTCACATTTCCCTTCACTATTTGGAATTATAGTTGAGTTGTATAAAGGTGAAATAGAAGTATTTGTTTTAGAATCAAAATAAATAGTGCCTCTTGGACTTTTAAACGTAAAAGATTTGATGCCTGAGGCTATTTGCGTCATGTTATTTTTAGACAGGTCAATTAATTCTATAACTTTTAATGCTAAAGAAGCACTTTCCCAGCTTAGTAATGAAAATATATTAGGAGTCCTGTTCGCTGCTGTGATTGTTTCGATAAATATTTTATTTTCCTCAGAGTCTATTTTTTTAGACCAGGCTGCAATTCCTTTTATGTTTTCGCCAGGATATTCTGCATCCGCCAGCATCATTTCTTCAAACCCGAAAGGAGGTAAGTAAATTGGAATATTTTGTCCTTCAAATGAGTTTTTGATACCTTCAAAATACCAGTGAACAAAATCACCGCTAAACAAACTCAATAAGGCACTATTAGGAAATTTTTCTAAATGGTCTTTTAAAGGTGCAATCGTAAAATCTTCTTCCTTATATCCTGTGGCATGATTAAAAGCGATTTTTCCTCCATTTTCTTCAAATCCTTTTGATATACCATAAGTATGTAAATAGCCTCCATCATAGTAACCTGTCACCATTCCAGCTGATGTATATCCATCATTTACGGCTTGTCTGGCAGCCATTGAAGCCCCTAAGGAATTGTGTAGTGAATGATAAAAAATATTTGGGCAAGCAGGCCATTCGTGAGGCAAATTAGCTCCGGCATCTAAAACAATTAAGATTTTGTTGGCGGCAAGAAAAAGCGGACGAAGTAATTGCGCCATACGGTGACCTATGTAAGCTATTACTACAGAAACGTTTTCTTCTAGTAAAAGTTTTTCCGCACTGCGGTAACATTGTTGTTTATCTGAACCAAAACCTATATTTTCTGTAACGATTCGAATGTCGTTTCTTCCTAAATGTTTTAATCCGGAACGTAGTCCCTCATAAAGATCGAAACTAATGCTTTGATAGTATGTTGATCGGGCTAATAAAATACCTATTGTTTGCATATTGTTTAAGTAAAAAAGGAAACTTCCATATTGAAAATTTCCTTTAATGTTTTTAATTAATTTCTGCTTGGAAATATCCCTTCCGTTGCGATGGAATAATTAATAGTTAAGTAGGGATTCATTATATTAAAAGGCGCATTTCCACCTGTTGCATCTGATGTTCCGCTTACTGTTGTGCCTCCTGTATAAACATTTGGTGAAGGTCCATTACCTGAATAAGTGGGAGTTATTGTTGTAGCTGGGAAGTTACCTTCTGGTACAGATTCATCAGCATTCCCTGATGAGGCCTTTATTTTTACGCTAACATTACTCAATGTATGAATATGCTGTGGTAAATTTGATAAAAGTAATGTAGTGCTAGGTAAACCGCCTATTTCTCCGATATTATGATATGGGAGACCAGCTCCTTGTCCCTGACCAATAGGTACACGTCCTTGTAAATCAGGTAATCCGAATGTGGTTTGCCCGTTTCCTCCATAATTAGTTCCTAAGAGTGCAAATAAAGCTGTGTTTTGGGCAATACTCATAAGTTGTCCCTGACATGTTAAGTAGCCTAGGGGAGCAAAATTAAATCCTAATATTTTTATCTCTCCAATAAATGGTTCTGTAGACATAATGCTTTGTTTTAAGAGTTTTTTTTAATTTCTGCTTGGAAAAATTCCTTGAGTAGCTATTGAATAATTGATAACTAAATAAGGATTCATAATAGATAGAGGAAGGCTTCCTCCTGTTATATCTGTAGTACCGGAAACAGTTGTTCCTCCTGTAAAAACATTTGGAGTTGCTCCATTTCCTGAATAAGTGGGATTTATTGTTGTTGCAGGGAAATTACCTTCTGGGACAGATTCGTCAGCATTCATTGATGAGGCCTTTATTTTTACACTAACATTACTCAATGTATGAATATGTGATGGGATATTAGATGTTAGCAATGTTACATTTGGAGTACCAGCAGCTTCACCCATGACATGTAATGGTAATCCTGGGCCTTGACCCTGCCCAATAGGCATACGCCCCTGCAAATTAGGAAGCCCAAAAGTTTGAACTCCGTTTCCTCCATAAGTTGTACCCAGTAAAGAAAAAAGAGCGGTATTTTGTGCAATTGATAAGAGTTGACCACTGCAGCTCATATAGCCTCGAGGTGCAAAATCAAACCCAAAAATTTTTATTTCTCCAATAAATGGTTCTGTAGACATAGTTTTTAGTTATATAGTTAAAAAATAAATTAGATGTTTTTTAGCTTTTTCACTGTCTCCTTTATGAATTTCAATTCTTAATCAGTTACAAGCTTTATATTAAGTTTTAAAAGATTAATTAATCAAGCTATTCAAAACTATATTATTCCATGTTTTTTCTTAAATAAAATGACATGAACAGCCTTTTTTATGTTATAAGCGATTATATTTTGTAATTGCTTATTATTACTCTAATGTTTGGTTTTAGAAAATATTCAAAAAAATAATTTCCTTGGCAAATGACTCTGTTACATAAGTTTTTTGCTAAGAGATTAATCCCAAATTTAAGTCATAATAAAAATTTGGATATGCGTATTTATACCTGTTTTTTAATTAAGGTAAGTGCAAGTGGTTGTTTATCAGTATTTTTTTTTCAGTAATAACTATTGCTTTTTTATTAGTAGATGTTAATTTTTTAAAATAATTCCTTAGTTTAGCTAAAAAATTATTCTTGATTTTAACATAATAACCTAACAAAAATCAAAATTATGTCAGAAGAAAAATTTCCGGGACCAATTCAAATTTCATTAGCTGTAGCTAAAGAATGGGAAAAAAGATACGAGGATGAGAATCTCGTAGAGGATAATAAGAACAAAGTAAGATCCTATTTAATTCCAAGAGAAAGTTTAGAAACTGTATTACAGCTAGAGGCTGAAGCAGTTCGTGCCTATATTGGTATTAATGATCAAAATGAAAAGACATTACTATTTGTTGGGGCAAAACTAGACAAAGAAACAGGTAAATATATCGACGTTTACGGGCCACCTGTAAATCAGGATGAGGCAAAAATATTAGGAGATGTTGTTTACGATGGAACACGTCCTTCACCTCCTTTTTAAAACACTGAAATTCAATATTAATGATAGATTTTTTAATATATTCAGGTTATTTTTTTTTATTAATTAATCTGATTTTATACACCTATAGCTTTTTCCTTTTGGAAAAAGCTAATGTTTTTTTTATAAGTTATTTGCTTTTTGCTTTTATAATGCAAATTACTATGGAGTGGATGTATCATTTGAAATTAGATAATTTATTTCTAATCAATATTTTTGTTATAGGACAAATGATTTTATTAAGTTTGTTTTATGCTTCGATTTTAAAATTAAAATCTCAAGCAAAAGTTGTAAAGTGTAGTTTGTATTTTGCTTTATTAGTATTGAGTGTTCAATTTTTTATTGATCCTAAACAATTTTTAAAATTTAATTTATTCGAAATTACTCTTACTTCTTTATTGATAGTAGTGTTCGCATTATTACATTTTTATAATATGCTTACAGAACATAAAACGTATTATTATATTACGATAGGTATTATTTTTTTTATGTTAGGCTCTACTATTTTGTATTTGGTAGGAAATATTACTTTAACTTTGAGTAAGGATGTGAAATATTTTTCCTGGACATTAAATGCTTTTCTGTTTTTAATATACCAATTAGTTATTTTATATGAATGGAAAATAAGTTTTTCTAAAAAAACTGTTTTGTAAGCTTAACAATTTTGTTGAATTATCATAATATTAAATCATTAACTATGAAAAAAATTAAAGTACACATTGTTTTTACAATTATGGTTTTTATGTTCTCATGTCAAAAAGAAAGTACTCAGGATGATGCTATTTCAGCAACAACTTTACAAAAAGAAAGTTGGTTGACAGCAAAGTTAGATGCTAAATTTGCCAGTTCCCAAAAACAAGTTGCTGCTTATTTATTTTCTACAGAGGAAATGAAGGCATTAGTAGAAACGCCTAATATTGAAGAAGTACATTTTGTATTAGGTTATGCTGATAATACAATACGGATAGAAGTGATTGGTGTTGATAAATCGGGAGATGATTTAGGTTCTGTTAAATCAACAATTTTGAAAGAATTAAACTTAACTAAGCTTAATGAATTGTCTATAAGTAAAACTAATAAAAGAACATCCTTATTAACCAAACATTTGTTATTGCCAAAAGATGCTTCGGTTTGGATAGAAGCCTGGCAAAAAAAGTTAAATACAGTTTCTGATTTAGATGAAATAACCTCTTACGAAGGGAATCGTTTTCGATATTTTAGTTTAGAGTCTGAAATTATTGAGGCCATGGTAGCTAAAAACAATAAAAATATTGGGGTTTTCTTAGGACTTAATTCAAAAGGAAAAGTAACAACAATTTTAATTGGCTTAGATCAAAATAATGTAATTAAAACAACCACTTTAACATCTAAAGAAGCTGAAGATGTTTACGATGGTACCAGACCTTGCCCGCCTTGTGTTGAATCAGAATAAAAAATAATTTAATTAAAAATCTCTATCTACTTTTGTTTGATAGAGATTTTTAATTAAATTATTTTTAAAGGTATTTCTCTGATAAAATTAAATGAATATCTTTGATTTTGCATTATATTCAATAATAAAAGAAATACCACAAATTTATATGAATGTAAATTCAATTCCTGAAAAAGAGATAGTCGCGATTATTTTATATACATCGCTTTTTTTTATGATTGTGTCAATTGCTCTGATTGTCTTTTTTTATTTCTCCAGAAAAAAAATCATTCAAAAAGAATTAGAGAAAAAAGATTTAATACTGACACATCAAAGAGATCAATTACATGCTGTTCTTATTACACAAGAGGAAGAACGTAAAAGGATAGCTCAGGATTTACACGATGATATTAGTTCAAAGTTAAATGTAGTTTCATTAAATAGTTATTTGCTTACTTCTGCGAACTTAACAGAAGCTGAAACCAAAGAGATTACAACTAATATTATCAATCTTACAGCAAAAGCTTTAGATAATTCCAGAAAAATTGCTCACAATTTACTTCCTCCTGTTTTTGATAAATTTGGACTTCATGCAGGTGTAGAGGAATTATGTGAAGAATTTGAAAGCAGTAAATCTCTTAAAGTCTTTTATCAAAATAAAATTGATTTTAATGAAAATGAAAAAAACAAGCACTTACATGTTTTTAGAATCCTGCAAGAGTTGATGAATAACTCTTTAAGACATGGAAAAGCAACTGAAATTTCTATAATTTTTGATAAAGTAAATGGAATTAACAGCTGTATTTATAAAGATAATGGTGTAGGGTTTGATTCTAAAAAATCAGAAAATCAGAAAGGACTTGGAATGAAAAATATTGATAGTAGAATATCTTTTTTAAATGGTAATATTGAAATAAGTTCGGAGGTAAACAAGGGAATTGATGTTTTTTTTACTTTTTAACAAAATTATTGTTTTCATGGTATCTTAATTTTATATTTCAATGCTGTTTTTTTATTAGTTATTTTTTGTAATTTTCAAATTCTAAAAGACTCAATGCCTAAAAAAAATGGATGATCTTAATATCAAAATAGGTTTAGTTGATGACGAAGTTTTGTTTCGTAAAGGAATTTCTTTTTTACTTCAAAGAGAAAAAAATATTGAAATCCTTTTTGAAGCATCAAATGGAGAAGAACTGATTTCTCATTTGAATATTAATGAAACTAAACCAGATATTATTATCATGGATTTAAAAATGCCTGTTTTAAATGGTGTGGAGGCTACCAAAATTATTCGAAAATTTTTTCCCGAAATTAAAATTATTGCTTTAACAAGTTATGATACAAAATCATTTGTAACTAATATAATTCAGGTAGGTGCAGTCGCTTATTTAGTAAAAAGTACAACCCCAAAAGATTTAGTGAACACGATAAATGAAGTTGCTTCTAAAGGATTTTTTTATAATGAAACTATTTTAAAAACAATACAAGATACTATTCAACCTTCTAAAAATTCTAAAATAAATTTGGAATCAGGATTTTTATCGCCTCGGGAAATTGAAATACTTCAACTTATTTGTAATCAAAAAACAACTGCAGAAATTGCCGAAGAACTTTTTTTGAGTCCGAGAACAGTAGAAGGGCATAGAAATAATTTATTACTTAAAACAGAATCAAGAAATATTGCTGGATTAGTCGTATATGCTATTCAAAATGAAATTGCAGTTTTAACACTTTAATTACTCAAAAATTGAATAGATATTATATAATACAAAATAATAGTAATTACTAATATACAAAGAGCTATTTTTTTTAATATATTTAAGTTCTTCGATTCTTTATTTGTATTATTAATTTTCATTTCTTACAAGTTATTTTAATCATCAAATTTAAAGATAATATCCGTATCTCTTGTAAGTATTTATACCTGTTTTTTTGTTTTATTATTTTTTAAATAAATTAAAAAAGAATAAAGTTTCTTTGATATAATTATTCAGGTCTCAACATGGTTTTTTAGTACTTCCTTTATATCTTTACCCTTAAATAGTTGTCGAATGAAACAAAATTTAATATATGTAGTATTGTTTTTGGTAACACTGTCGGTAAAGGCTTCTTATGTACTTCTACCGATGGATGACGCTACACAACAAAATCATCTTAAAGCTTATGGTATTACTTATTGGTGTTTGAGTAAGGATTACAAGGCGAGTTGGTTACTAAACTATCGTGGTGGTTCATTTTTATTACCGGACGCAGATGAAATTCGTAAAGAGTGTAAAATTCGTGGAGTAAGTTTTGAAATTATTTCTGATAGTGAAGAAGCGTCAATTTTAGATGAAATTTCGAGTCCCTCTCAAAATATGGAATCAGTTATTTTGGAAAAAGCTCCTAAAATTGCAGTTTATACTCCAAAAGGCAAACAACCTTGGGATGATGCTGTAACATTAGTTTTAACATATGCCGAAATTCCCTTTACACCAATTTATGATGAAGAGGTTTTAAGTGATCAGTTGTTACTTTACGACTGGTTGCATTTGCATCATGAAGATTTTACCGGTCAATATGGTAAGTTTTATTCAGCTTATAAAAATACACCTTGGTATATTGAACAAAAAAAGGATTCAGAAGCTTTGGCTAGTAAGTTAGGCTATTCAAAAGTTTCAGAGGAAAAAGGAGCCGTAGCTAAAAAAATCAGAGACTTTGTTGTTGGGGGAGGTTTTATGTTTGCAATGTGTTCTGCAACTGATAGTTTTGATATTTCTTTAACAGCAGATGGGGTTGATATCTGTGAAGCAATGTTTGATGGAGATGCAAGTGAACCGAATTATCAATCAAAATTGAACTATGGAAATTCTTTTGCCTTTAAAGATTTTACACTTGAACGAAGACCGGAACAGTATGAATTTTCAGATATTGATATGACTACAAAACGTAGAATAACACCTGATAAAGATTATTTCACTTTAATGGAATACTCTGCAAAATGGGATCCAATACCAAGTATGCTTTGTCAAAATCATACACAATTGGTAAAAGGATTTATGGGGCAGACTACTTCATTTGATTCAGCATTGATCAAATCTAATGTTTTAATTATGGGAGCATGTGAACTTAATGGTGAAGCACGCTATATTCATGGAGAAAAAGGAAAAGGAATGTTTACTTTTTTTGGAGGACACGATCCCGAAGATTATCAGCATCAGGTAGGTGATCCCCAACAGTTTTGGATTTGCATCCAAATTCTCCTGGCTATCGATTGATTTTAAATAACGTTTTGTTTCCGGCTGCAAAAAAGAAAAAATTAAAAACATAATTATTTGCTCTGGTTATATCTAGTGTGAAAAATATAAAGGCTTTTCAAATTTATGAAAAAGCCTTTTTTGTATGTTTTTATTAAGAATTAGACAGCCCTTAATCCTGTTGTGATAGCAAATCTATTTCATGAATTGATTGTAATAATAGCCAGGATAATTTCTGCTAAATATTTTTCATCAAATAAACGGGCTGCATTTTGATATGTTTCTTCAGAAACATGATTACTGATCAAAGTTACTTCTTCGGTCAAAGCCAAAATTGCTTTTTCTTCTTCTGTATAAATGTCCGCTTCGCGCCATGTGCTTATAAGATAAATGCGTTGTTCAGTTTCGCCATATTTCCTGGCATCTGCAGTATGCATGTTAATACAAAAAGCACATCCGTTTATTTGTGAAGTACGAATTTTGATGAGTTCTTTATGTGTTGGTGTCAATGATGTTTTAGAAATATAACTTTCTAAATTCATAAGGGCTTGATAAGCTTCTGGAGCAACTGTTGCGATAACGATTCTTGGTTTCATTTTACTTGTTTTTAAAGTTGAAACAAAGGTCAGTCAATCATATTTTGTAAATCTTGAACTACTTCAAGAAATGCATTTACACCTTTCCAGCTCTTATTTTACTCATAAACTCAGCCGAGAAATCAAGATAGGAGGCAAGCATATATTGAGGAACTCGCTGAACAAATTCCGGATTAAGATTGCTAAAATGTCGATATCTTTCCTCTGCTGACATCGTAAATAAAAATTTGATACGCATTTGAGCCGCACCAAATGTTTTTTGTGAAACGATTCGAAAGTAGCGTTCTAATTTAGGAATCTGAATTAATAAGGATTCGAGGACAGATTTTTCAATTGCAATAATTTCAGAGTTTTCTACAGCCTGAATATAAAAATGTGATGGTGTCTGATTGTGAAAGCTTAAATAATCAGTAATCCACCAGCTTTCAACTCCAAATTGAAGTGTTTGTTCTGTTCCCTTATTATTAATGATGTATTGTCTAAAACAACCTTTTGCAATAAAAGACATCGTATTACAAATCTTGCCTTCTTGTAAAACATGTTGTTTCTTTTTGTAATATCCAAACTAGATTCTAAAATATTAATCTCATGAAATTCTAAGGAGGTAAATTTTTGAATATGTTCTAAAAGTAGTGAATGCATTTGATTTAATACAAATGTAATAAATCTAGTTTCTATTCTTGATAAACTATTAGAAAGCAAAAACCCAATCGAATGACTGGGTTTTTTATGATAAGTAAGTAATCTTAAATTGAGTTGATAAACGTTTATTTTACTTTATTAAGAATAGCTTTGAAAGCTTCCGGGTGGTTCATAGCTAAATCTGCAAGAACTTTACGGTTCAATTCGATTCCGTTAGCTTTAACTTTTCCCATGAATTGAGAATAAGACATTCCTTCTAATCTGGCTCCAGCGTTAATACGTTGAATCCATAATGCACGGAAATTTCTTTTGTTTTGTTTTCTATCGCGGTAAGCGTAGCACATTGCTTTCTCTACTGCATTCTTAGCAACTGTCCAAACGTTTTTACGTCTTCCAAAGAAACCTTTGGCTTGCTTCATTATTTTTTTTCTTCTTGCTCTTTTAGCAACTGAATTTACCGATCTTGGCATAATTTTAATGTGTTTTTGTAGCAGGCGTCCTGAATTGAATCAAAGGAACTTAAAAGCCATACTCCAAGGTTATATAAATAATTTTTTAACCTAAAGAATTATTAGATAATTCTTAATTGTTGTTTAATGCTTTTCATATCTGTTGAGTGAACTAGCGCTGAGTGTGTCAAAGCTAATTTACGTTTTTTAGATTTTTTAGTCAGGATGTGACTTTTAAAAGCATGCTTTCTTTTAATCTTTCCAGAGCCAGTAACTTTAAAACGTTTCTTAGCGCTAGATTTTGTTTTCATTTTAGGCATTTTTCCTAGTGTTTTAATTTATTCTTACTTACTTATATCTTTGTGTCATATTTATGATTTCAGTTCATACTGAAACTGTAAACTTAGACTACTTCTTCTTTTTCGGAGCAATGAACATAATCATTCTCTTACCTTCCAAAACAGGCATAGCTTCCACTTTGCCATGTTCTTCCAGATCTGTTGCTAAACGTAATAATAAAATCTGACCTTGATCTTTATAGATGATAGAACGACCTTTGAAGAAAACGAATGCTTTTAATTTTGCACCTTCTTTAAGGAACTTTTCAGCATTCTTTCTTTTAAACTCGTAATCATGCTCGTCAGTCTGAGGACCAAATCTAATTTCTTTTACTACAACTTGAGACGATTTAGCTTTTAATACCTTGTCACGTTTCTTTTGTTCGTAAACAAATTTCTTGTAATCCATGATTTTACAAACCGGTGGCTCAGCATTTGGCGAAATCTCAACTAGATCCAATTCAAATTGATCAGCTAAGCGTAATGCCTCCGCTAGTTTAAATACACCAGGCTCGATGTTTTCACCTACTAGTCTTACTTCTTGTACACCACGAATATTGTTATTTATTCTGTGTGCATCTTTTTTTTCTACGCGAGGTTGAAAACCTCTGTTGCTTCTTATTGCTATGACTTTATAATTTAAGTTAAACTTTAAAAACTTTTAATGTTTTATTTATTTCTTCGTTTACAATTCTGACAAATTCGTCTATGGTAACTGTAATATTCCCTTTTCCTTCTTGTCCGTGTCGACGAATAGAAATAGTGTTATTTTTCTCCTCCTCTTCTCCTACAATCAGCATAAATGGTGTTTTCTGCATTTCTGCATCTCTAATTTTCTTGCCTATTGTCTCGTTTCGGTTGTCAATCAGGGCGCGAATTTCGTGATTTTCTAGCAAATCTAAAACTTTTTTAGCATATATTTCGTATTTCTCGCTCAAAGACAAGATTATAGCTTGTTCAGGCATTAGCCAAAGAGGGAAATTTCCAGCTGTATGTTCAAGTAAAATAGCAATAAAACGTTCCATAGAGCCGAAAGGAGCTCTGTGAATCATAACTGGTCTGTGTAATTCGTTATCAGCACCTTTATAAGTCAAGTCAAAACGCTCAGGTAAGTTATAATCTACCTGAATTGTTCCTAATTGCCATTGTCTTCCCAATGCATCTTTAACCATAAAATCCAATTTTGGACCGTAAAATGCAGCTTCACCATATTCAACTACAGTATTTAAACCTTTGTCTGCAGCAGCATTGATAATTGCATTTTCAGCTTTTTCCCAATTTTCATCAGTACCAATATATTTTTCTCTATTTTCCTGATCTCTCAACGAAATTTGAGCAGTAAAGTTTTCAAAACCTAACGAACCAAATACATATAATACAAGGTCAATTACTTTTTTGAACTCTTCATCCAATTGCTCCGGAGTACAAAAAATATGCGCATCATCCTGAGTAAATCCTCTAACACGAGTTAAGCCGTGTAGTTCTCCAGATTGTTCATATCTATACACAGTACCAAATTCAGCATAACGCTTTGGTAAATCTTTGTACGACCAAGGTCTTACGTTATAGATTTCACAATGGTGAGGACAGTTCATCGGTTTCAATAAAAACTCTTCACCTTCTGCTGGAGTATGAATAGGTTGAAAACTATCTGCACCATATTTGGCATAGTGACCAGAAGTAACATATAATTCTTTTTGACCAATATGTGGACTCACAACTTGCTCGTATCCTGCTTTCTTTTGTGCTCTTTTTAAAAATTGTTCCAAACGCTCTCTAAGTGCAGCTCCTTTTGGTAACCATAAAGGTAAACCTTGTCCAACTTTTTGAGAAAAAGCAAACAACTCAAGTTCTTTACCAAGTTTACGGTGATCACGGCGTTTCGCTTCTTCAAGAAGTTCAAGATACTCAGTTAAATCTTTTTGTTTAGGAAATGAAGTTCCGTAAACACGAGTTAACTGCTTGTTTTTTTCATCACCTCTCCAGTAAGCGCCCGCAACACTCATTACTTTCATCGCTTTGATAATTCCAGTATTAGGAATATGTCCACCACGACATAAATCAGTAAATGTAGAATGATCACAGAAAGTAATAGTTCCATCTTCAAGATTAGAAATCAATTCAGTTTTGTAAACATTGTCTTTATACATTTCTAAAGCTTCAGCTTTAGTCACAGGACGCATTTTGAATTCATGTTTCTCTCTTGAAATCTCAAGTACGCGATCTTCAATCTTTTTAAAGTCAGCTTCAACAATTTTTTGATCTTCAAAATCTACATCATAATAGAAGCCATTGGCAATTGCTGGTCCAAGAGTTAATTTAATTCCAGGGTATAGTTCTTCAAGAGCCTGTGCCATTACGTGCGAAGTCGAATGCCAGAAAGCTTTTTTTCCTTCGGCATCGTTCCAAGTATATAGTATAAGATTACCGTCGGTCGTCAATGGAGTTTCGGTTTCAATAGTTGTACCATTAAAAGATGCTGAAATAACGTTTCTAGCAAAACCTTCGCTAATGTTTTTAGCGACCTCCATTGGAGTTGCGCCTGAAGCGAACTCTCTAATTGACCCATCGGGTAAAGTAATCTTGATCATTGTTTATAATTTTGTGAGTGCAAATATACATGATTACAAAAACACATACAATATATATGTACAAGTTTACTTATTATATATGTATTCCTTTTCTATATGTGCAATATAAGGTGTCTTGATTTATCCAACCTGTATAGATTGTTTAAAGTAATATAGCGTCGTGGGATAGCGAATGCCTGTTTTGGACCCGACAAGTTTTTTTGACTTGTCGGGTTTGTTTTCACGTATATATAATTCTAGGTAAAAAACGATACTATAAATATAAGGGTGCTTTTTGTCGGGCTGATCGAATTCGAAGACTTTTGGGTTTCGGAATTTGAGATCTAGCGATAGTGAGCAGCAATTTTAAAAAATTTGCATTCAAGTTTAGTAGTTATTTCCCGCCGTCCTTCCAAATCTTTTGTTTTGAACCCCAAAACAAAAGGATTTTCCCTCCCATCGGGGCTAGGGGATGGTTTTTCAGAAGAATATTAGCGGAAATAGGATTTCAAAGGGTAATTAAAAGAGAAAAATCATGCGCCAAGACTGAAAAATCGGCAAAAACCAATACCAAAATAAGCCGAAAAACATTAAAACAGTACTTGAAGAAAGAAAAAACCTACTATAAACTTTTTTTATAAATTATAAACAAGCTGTTACCAGACAGTTAAGAAAAAGTTTTAAAAAAGGTTGAAATTTTATAATAAAAAGGCTTGGTAAAGTGGATAAAGGTTGTACTTTTGCACCCGCAACAGCGAAAGCGTTCATCGAAATACTGACAGGCAAACGAATTTAAAGGAAAAGAAATTTTCTAAAAAAAAAGATTCAAAAAAGCTTGTGAGATTTGAAAATGCTTTTTACATTTGCACCCCGCAAAACACGAAAAGTTCATTGAGGTATTGGAAGGAAAATTAGAAAAAGGAAACGAAAAAAAAGTTTCAAAAATTTTTAAATTTTTCTTGCGAGAAACAAAAAGAAGTTTTACTTTTGCACCCGCTTTGAGAGATAAACGATAGGCGAAAAGAATAAAAAATATTACGTTCGTAGACATATTGAATTGACAGCCGCTTTAACAGAGATGTTAAGGCAAAAGAATAAGAGTAATAGAATCGGAAGATTCGATAAGAACCGATAGATACTGATTCGAATAACAATACGATTTGATGTAAATTAAATCAACAATATACGATGAAGAGTTTGATCCTGGCTCAGGATGAACGCTAGCGGCAGGCTTAACACATGCAAGTCGAGGGGTATTTATCTTCGGATAGAGAGACCGGCGCACGGGTGCGTAACGCGTATGCAATCTACCTTTTACAGAGGGATAGCCCAGAGAAATTTGGATTAATACCTCATAGTATTACGACCTGGCATCAGGATGTAATTAAAGTCACAACGGTAAAAGATGAGCATGCGTCCCATTAGCTAGTTGGTAAGGTAACGGCTTACCAAGGCTACGATGGGTAGGGGTCCTGAGAGGGAGATCCCCCACACTGGTACTGAGACACGGACCAGACTCCTACGGGAGGCAGCAGTGAGGAATATTGGACAATGGGCGCAAGCCTGATCCAGCCATGCCGCGTGCAGGATGACGGTCCTATGGATTGTAAACTGCTTTTGTACGAGAAGAAACACTCCTATGTATAGGAGCTTGACGGTATCGTAAGAATAAGGATCGGCTAACTCCGTGCCAGCAGCCGCGGTAATACGGAGGATCCAAGCGTTATCCGGAATCATTGGGTTTAAAGGGTCCGTAGGCGGTTTAGTAAGTCAGTGGTGAAAGCCCATCGCTCAACGGTGGAACGGCCATTGATACTGCTGAACTTGAATTATTAGGAAGTAACTAGAATATGTAGTGTAGCGGTGAAATGCTTAGAGATTACATGGAATACCAATTGCGAAGGCAGGTTACTACTAATTGATTGACGCTGATGGACGAAAGCGTGGGTAGCGAACAGGATTAGATACCCTGGTAGTCCACGCCGTAAACGATGGATACTAGCTGTTGGGGGCAACTTCAGTGGCTAAGCGAAAGTGATAAGTATCCCACCTGGGGAGTACGTTCGCAAGAATGAAACTCAAAGGAATTGACGGGGGCCCGCACAAGCGGTGGAGCATGTGGTTTAATTCGATGATACGCGAGGAACCTTACCAAGGCTTAAATGTAGTTTGACCGATTTGGAAACAGATCTTTCGCAAGACAAATTACAAGGTGCTGCATGGTTGTCGTCAGCTCGTGCCGTGAGGTGTCAGGTTAAGTCCTATAACGAGCGCAACCCCTGTTGTTAGTTGCCAGCGAGTCATGTCGGGAACTCTAACAAGACTGCCAGTGCAAACTGTGAGGAAGGTGGGGATGACGTCAAATCATCACGGCCCTTACGCCTTGGGCTACACACGTGCTACAATGGCCGGTACAGAGAGCAGCCACTGGGCGACCAGGAGCGAATCTATAAAACCGGTCACAGTTCGGATCGGAGTCTGCAACTCGACTCCGTGAAGCTGGAATCGCTAGTAATCGGATATCAGCCATGATCCGGTGAATACGTTCCCGGGCCTTGTACACACCGCCCGTCAAGCCATGGAAGCTGGGGGTGCCTGAAGTCGGTGACCGCAAGGAGCTGCCTAGGGTAAAACTGGTAACTAGGGCTAAGTCGTAACAAGGTAGCCGTACCGGAAGGTGCGGCTGGAACACCTCCTTTCTAGAGCCTTAGTGTTAGCATTTGTGCACGCTGAGGAAAAAAGATGAAGATCTTTAAAGTTCTGAATTGAAAGATTGTATTACTCTTGCTGTTAATTTAAAAAAAAATGAAAATTAAGTAAAACAGAGTCTCGTAGCTCAGCTGGTTAGAGTACTACACTGATAATGTAGGGGTCGGCAGTTCGAGTCTGCCCGGGACTACTTTTTAAAATCAAATTGACAATTATTAATTGACAATTGATAATTAAAAAGACTGATTAGCTTAATTAAAAGGAAATTTTAGAGGTTGAGTAACCGTTTTAAGTACTGTTAACTGAAAACTGTTAACTGACAACTAAAAAATGGGGGATTAGCTCAGCTGGCTAGAGCGCCTGCCTTGCACGCAGGAGGTCAACGGTTCGACTCCGTTATTCTCCACGAAATAATTGACAATTATCAATTGATAATTATTAATTGTTAAAGTTCATTGACATATTGAGATAAGAAATAATAAAAAGTAGAAAGCGTTTTTTGTTATAGTAGAGATACAAACAACAAGAAACAAAAAAAAACGGTCATATTAATTTATGATTGGTACAATAAGCAAAATAAGGGCGTATGGGGGATGCCTAGGCTCTCAGAGGCGATGAAGGGCGTGATAAGCTGCGAAAAGCTACGGGGATCGGCACACACGAATTGATCCGTAGATACCCGAATGGGGCAACCCACTATGTTGAAGACATAGTACACCGATAGGTGGGCAAACCCGCTGAACTGAAACATCTAAGTAGGCGGAGGAGAAGAAAACAAAAGTGATTCCGTAAGTAGTGGCGAGCGAACGCGGATTAGCCCAAACCAATGTTGTTACGGCAATGTTGGGGTTGTAGGACCACGATATTTTATGTACACGGAACCGGAACTGACTGGAAAGTCGGGCCATAGAGGGTGATAGCCCCGTATGGGTAACAAGTATAATAGATAGTGGTATCCTGAGTAGGGCGGGGCACGTGAAACCCTGTCTGAATTTGGCGGGACCATCCGCTAAGGCTAAATACTCCTGAGAGACCGATAGTGAACCAGTACCGTGAGGGAAAGGTGAAAAGAACCGTGAATAACGGAGTGAAATAGATCCTGAAACCATACGCTTACAAGCGGTCGGAGCCCTTTCGTGGGGTGACGGCGTGCCTTTTGCATAATGAGCCTACGAGTTAACGTTGCTGGCAAGGTTAAGTGGTTAAGCCACGGATCCGTAGCGAAAGCGAGTCTGAATAGGGCGCTTTAGTCAGTAGTGTTAGACGCGAAACCGTGTGATCTACCCATGGGCAGGATGAAGCGCTGGTAACACAGTGTGGAGGTCCGAACCGGTTGACGTTGAAAAGTCTTCGGATGACCTGTGGGTAGGGGTGAAAGGCCAATCAAACTCGGAAATAGCTCGTACTCCCCGAAATGCATTTAGGTGCAGCGCTGGCGATAGTTATATAGAGGTAGAGCTACTGATTGGATGCGGGGGCTTCACCGCCTACCAATTCCTGACAAACTCCGAATGCTATATAATGTTTCCCAGCAGTGAGGGCTTGGGTGCTAAGGTCCAAGTCCGAGAGGGAAAGAACCCAGACCATCAGCTAAGGTCCCCAAATATATGTTAAGTTGAAAGAACGAGGTTTGTCTGCCCAGACAGCTAGGATGTTGGCTTGGAAGCAGCCATTCATTTAAAGAGTGCGTAACAGCTCACTAGTCGAGCGGACGAGCATGGATAATAATCGGGCATAAACATATTACCGAAGCTATGGATTTACAAGCAATTGTAAGTGGTAGGGGAGCATTCTAACAGGGTTGAAGGTGTATCGTAAGGTATTCTGGACTGGTTAGAAAAGAAAATGTAGGCATAAGTAACGATAATGCGGGCGAGAAACCCGCACACCGAAAGACTAAGGTTTCCACAGCTATGCTAATCAGCTGTGGGTTAGTCGGGACCTAAGGCGAACCCGAAAGGGACAGTCGATGGCCAACGGGTTAATATTCCCGTACTACTGATTACTGTGATGGGGTGACGGAGTGATGAAAGCGCCGCGAACTGACGGAATAGTTCGTTGAAGTACCTACCTATAAGACCCGCAGGCAAATCCACGGGTTTTGGGGAAATACGATAGTACTCGGAGTCTTCGGACAAAGAGATAGTGCGCCTAAGGGCTTCCAAGAAAAACCTCTAAACTTCAGGTAATTAGTACCCGTACCGCAAACCGACACAGGTAGTCGAGGAGAGAATCCTAAGGTGCTCGAGAGATTCATGGCTAAGGAATTAGGCAAAATAGACCCGTAACTTCGGGAGAAGGGTCGCCAGCAGCAATGCTGGCCGCAGTGAAGAGGTCCAGGCGACTGTTTATCAAAAACACAGGGCTCTGCAAAATCGTAAGATGAAGTATAGGGCCTGACACCTGCCCGGTGCTGGAAGGTTAAGAGGAGATGTTATCTTCGGAGAAGCATTGAATTGAAGCCCCAGTAAACGGCGGCCGTAACTATAACGGTCCTAAGGTAGCGAAATTCCTTGTCGGGTAAGTTCCGACCTGCACGAATGGTGTAACGATCTGGACACTGTCTCAGCCATGAGCTCGGTGAAATTGTAGTAACGGTGAAGATGCCGTTTACCCGCAGTGGGACGAAAAGACCCTGTGCACCTTTACTATAGCTTAGTATTGACCTTGGATAAATGATGTGTAGGATAGGTTGGAGACTATGAAGCGGCGTCGCCAGGCGTTGTGGAGTCATTGTTGAAATACAACCCTTTGTTTATCTGAGGCCTAACCCCGCTTTGTGGGGGACAGTGCTTGGTGGGTAGTTTGACTGGGGTGGTCGCCTCCAAAAGAGTAACGGAGGCTTCTAAAGGTTCCCTCAGTACGCTTGGTAACCGTGCGTAGAGTGCAATGGCATAAGGGAGCTTGACTGAGAGACATACAGGTCGATCAGGTACGAAAGTAGAGCATAGTGATCCGGTGGTTCCGCATGGAAGGGCCATCGCTCAAAGGATAAAAGGTACGCCGGGGATAACAGGCTGATCTCCCCCAAGAGCTCATATCGACGGGGGGGTTTGGCACCTCGATGTCGGCTCGTCACATCCTGGGGCTGGAGAAGGTCCCAAGGGTTGGGCTGTTCGCCCATTAAAGTGGCACGCGAGCTGGGTTCAGAACGTCGTGAGACAGTTCGGTCTCTATCTACTGTGGGCGTTAGAAATTTGAGTGGATCTGATTCTAGTACGAGAGGACCGAATTGGACTAACCTCTAGTGTATCTGTTGTCCCGCCAGGGGCACCGCAGAGTAGCTACGTTGGGAAGGGATAAGCGCTGAAAGCATATAAGCGCGAAACCCACCACAAGATGAGATTTCTTTTAAGGATCGTGGAAGATGACCACGTTGATAGGCTATAGATGTAAAGGCAGTAATGTCATAGTCGAGTAGTACTAATAATCCGTAAGCTTATGTACACCCTTTTCCTCCGGGTCAACCCGGAGGAAGAAACTTTCTAAAAATAGTAAATAAAAATATTTTTCTTTATCTCAGTATGTTAAGATATTTGCCCGTCGCGGGCAGTCTTAAAGACGAAAGTCCAGAGTCGTAAAGTGAAAACTTTTGACTTTATGACCTTAGACTTTAGACTAACAACCTTAAGGTGGTTATTGCGGCGGGGCTCACCTCTTCCCATCCCGAACAGAGTAGTTAAGCCCGCCTGCGCAGATGGTACTGCAGTTATGTGGGAGAGTATGTCGTCGCCTTTCTTTTGAAAACCCTGTTTCTGATGAAACAGGGTTTTTTGTTTTAAAATGAGGTACCTTAGCTCAGATGGTAGAGCAATGGACTGAAAATCCATGTGTCCCTGGTTCGATCCCTGGAGGTACCACAAATGCTCGGATGGTGAAATTGGTAGACACGCTGGACTTAAAATCCAGTGAACAGAAATGTTCGTGCGGGTTCAAGTCCCGCTCTGAGTACTGAAAACTCCAATTGGCTATGGCTGATTGGAGTTTTTTTTGCTTAATGGAATGGAGTGTTTTCTTCAAATAGAAAGAACTTCTGATTGACCCGATCCTGCGTGAGCGATGCAAGCGACCACAGAAACAAAAAAAATATAAAATATATATTTGGATGCTATTATGCAAAAAAAGCGGATCATTTGTAGATCCGTTTTCGTAATAATAACTTCTAATGTTTTAGTTCCTAAACGGAGATCCTAAAAAGAAAAAATTCTAAATTTATTTCTTCTAAACGGAGATCTAAATGCTTTTATTTTTGCATTGAAAGATTCTGCCCAAGCATTTGTGCTTCTGTTATCAAAGTAATTTAATATGGTTTGATAATGATTCATTATTGTTCTGGATATTGTATTGAAGGACTTAAAACCAGATTGACTTACTTTTTCATGCCATTTGGCCAGTTTTGCAAAGCCAATAACTTTGTTAGTTGTTTTTTCAAAAATAGTACGCAATTCCTGAGTTAGATTATATGCTTTTAAGATATCTGGATATAATTCATATAATAGATTAGTGCGTTGGGTCTGATTTACAGACCATTTTATTTTGGTTTTATATAAAAAATGACGGCCTCTTGCTAATAGTTGTTTAAGTGTATCTCCATTTGCAAGTGTTTGAGATTCATGTTTTTTATTGAACTTTTTGGCTTCTTCTATAGCTTGATTTTCCTGATCGATAGCTTTCCAGCGATATTTAATTCTAATTTCCTGTAAAGCTTCCGATGCGAGTTTCTGGACATGAAAACGATCGATAACACGAGCTACCTTTGAAAAACATTTCTTAGCGATCAGGTTCATATTTCCCGCCATATCCAAAGTAATTTCTTTAACTAGATTGCCCTGCTTAAGAGGGATTTTCTCAATGAGATCAATAACAGATTCTGCTTTATTACCTAACACCATTGCCACTATGGTTCCTTTTCTGCCTCTGCCGGATTTATTTGTTAAAACAGTGTATAGTTCGCCATTAGAGAGACAGGTCTCATCTATTGATAAGCGTTTCCCAATGTTTTCGGGAAAAATAAGCCATTTTTTTGCATGTGATTTTTGATCCCAAATCTTAAAATCGCTTAAAAAGTCTTTGTACTGATATTGCAGATTCCTGCCCTTGACACCATAAAATGAAGCAATGGCATTGCAATTATTTGGATTGGAATCTATGGATTTCTTTTAAAAAAGACGCAAACTCCTGGGTTAAACGAGTTCCGTCTGCTACTAAATTCCAATCTTTAAAAACTACTTTTCCAGTATCTTCATTAAGCCATCTTCTGCGAGTGATGTGAAGATAAACCTGATGTCCGCGAATAGGAAAATCCTGAACAGTTATCTGGTCAAAGTATCCTTTTGAACTTAATTTAAATCGCTGTATTCTTTTGGAATAGAATTGATTTCTTTCAAGTACAAATGAAGAACCTCATCTCCCTTTTCATAAGAAGTAAGCTCAAAATATTCGACTATTATTTCTGGGAGTAATAATTTAAGAAGATCAACAAAAGAATCCTGCATTTCTATTTAATTTTAAAATACAAAAATCGATATTTTAATATTTCCCCACAACATTTTGTGTTGATCCACAAATGCTCGGATGGTGAAATTGGTAGTAAGATCCAGTGAACAGCAATGTTCGTGCGGGTTTAAGTCCCGTTCTGAGTACTGAAAACTCCAATTGGCTATGGCTGATTGGAGTTTTCTTGCTTAATGGAATGGAGTGTTTTCTTCAAATAGAAAGAGCTTCTGATTGACCCGATCCTGCCTTAGCGATGAAAGCCGTATCCTTTTGCGGGATTTGTCTTTTCTTTTTAATCAAAACTTTCTTCCGCAAAAGATACAGCGGACAGGCCGGTTCACAGGGAAACGCTATAAAGTATTTGATACTTTTCTGTTAAATTTTGATCAATTTTGACTTTAAATTTATGGTTGGTTAGCCTTTCCAGATACGAATCTGTATTTTTGCTTAAATATTTATAAGTTGACTATGAAAAAAAGTTTTGTATTGTTGGTGCTATTTGTTATTTCAAACCTAGTTGCTCAACAACGACCTAAGCTGGTTGTAGGAATTGTGGTTGATCAGATGAAAATGGAATATTTATATCGATTTTCGGATGACTTTTCTGCAAACGGATTTAAGAGATTGATAAATAATGGATATACTTTTCAAAATATGCATTATAATTATGTTCCTACTTATACAGCTCCGGGGCACGCCTCTATTTATACAGGAACTACACCATCGACGCATGGAATTGTGGGGAATGAATGGTTTAGCAGGACTCTGGGAAAGCAAATGTACTGTACAGATGATGCTTCGGTAAAAACTGTTGGTGACGGAACTGCAGATGAAGGGGGAATGTCTCCAAAAAACCTGCAAAGCACTACTATTACTGATGAAGTTAGAATGGCGACAAATTTTCAGGGGAAAGTTATTGGAATGAGTCTTAAAGATCGTGGTGCCATTTTACCAGCTGGTCACTTTGCTAATTGGGCTTTTTGGTACAGTAAAACGGGTTCTTTTATTTCCAGTACATTTTATGGAGAAAAATTACCAGAATGGGTATCCGAATTTAATAATGAGAAAAATTATCTGAAATATATAAATAAGGGTTGGGATTTGTATAAACCTGCTTCAACCTATAATGAAAGCCTTCCTGATGATAATCCTTATGAAGGGAAATTATACGGCAGTTTAGCACCTGTTTTTCCATATGATCTTAAAGCGATGTATGAACAAAATGATGCAGGAATATTGAGATCTACTCCTTTTGGAAATGATTTATTAGCTGATTTTGCTAAAAAAGCCATTGAAAAAGAAGAGTTAGGAAAAGACAATATTACTGATTTTCTAACAGTGAGTTTCTCGTCTACAGATTATGTTGGACATTTATTAGGGCCACGTTCTATGGAGCTTCAGGATACTTATTTGCGATTAGACCAAACGATAGCTGATTTTTTAGCTTATTTGGATAAAACAGTTGGTAAAAATAATTATTTGCTTTTTTTAACAGCTGATCATGCCGGAGCGGAAAATGTTATTTATTTGAAAGACCGTAAATATAATGTCGATAATTATCCATCAAAAGATTTTAGAAACAGTTTACAGGATTTCTCAGTTAAAACATTTGGAGTAGATTTACTTTTGAATTATTCTAATTTTAATATCTTTTTCAATAAACAGATTATTAAAGACAAAGGTTTAGACTTAGCGAAAGTGAAACAAGAATTTAAAGATTTTTTAATTTCGCTGCCACAAGTTAAAAAAGCATACACCGAAGAAGAAATTTTAGCTAATTCTGGAAACGATTACTATTTGAATTTTGTTGCAAAAGGATATGATGCAACACA
Organism: Flavobacterium sp. LM4; assembly: GCF_002017935.1. NCBI lineage: Bacteria > Pseudomonadati > Bacteroidota > Flavobacteriia > Flavobacteriales > Flavobacteriaceae > Flavobacterium > Flavobacterium sp. LM4. Next base: position 663,443 of record NZ_MUFW01000001.1, read on the forward strand.
GGATGGTGATATAGTTTTAATGGGCAAACCTGGTGTTATTGAATATTTACCAACTGGAACTTCGCACGGAACAGCTTATACTTATGATACTCACGTACCAGCAATTTTTTATGGATGGCATATTAAAAAAGGAGAATCTTATGATAAAAAAGCTATTACTGAAATTGCACCAACGATTGCTCAAAAAATAAAAGTTACTTTCCCAAATGGAACAGAAGCTAAAGTAATGCAGGAAGTATTGGATGAAAAGTAATATTTTAGAATTATAAATTTAAACCTGTCTTTTGAGACAGGTTTTTTTGTGCAAAAAAAAATGCTTTTCAATTATTGAAAAGCATTTTTGCTAGTGAATTAGTAAACACTATTTTAGTAATAACTATGCGTTTGCTACTACTAATTCTTCATTAAAAGGAAGATTCCATGCTTCGGCAACTCCTTTGTAAAGGATTTTTCCGTTGGCAATGTTTAAACCTTTTTTCAATTCTTCGTTTTCATGACAAGCTTTTTCCCAGCCTTTATTCGCTAATTGTACTGCATAAGGCAAAGTAGCATTAGTCAAAGCTAAAGTAGATGTATAAGGAACAGCTCCTGGCATATTAGCTACACAATAGTGAACAATATCATCAATAATAAAAGTTGGATTTTCATGTGTTGTTGGAGTACAAGTTTCGATACATCCTCCCTGATCTACAGCAACGTCAACGACAACCGTTCCAGGACGCATTAATTTTAGCATGTCGCGGGTAATTAAGTGCGGTGCTTTTGCTCCCGGAATTAAAACTGCTCCAACAATTAAGTCTGCATCTTTAATTGCTCTGGTGATGTTGTAATGGTTAGACATTTCTGTGTTTACGTTTGCCGGCATAATATCGTCCAATTGACGTAAACGTGGCAAGCTTAAATCCATAATGGTTACCTGAGCACCTAAACCAGCAGCCATTTTTGCAGCCTGAGTTCCTACAATTCCTCCACCTAAAACTAAAACTTTTGCAGGCGGTACACCTGGTACGCCACCTAAAAGAATTCCTCTTCCTTTTAATGGTTTTTCAAGATATTTTGCTCCTTGCTGAATCGCCATACGACCTGCAACTTCAGACATTGGAACTAATAATGGTAAACTACGGTCTGTTTTTTCTACAGTTTCGTAAGCTAGACAAACAGCACCTTTTTCAAGCATTGCATGAGTTAATTCTTCTGAAGAAGCAAAATGGAAGTAAGTGAAAAGTAATTGATCTTTTTTGATTAAAGGGTATTCAGAAGCAATTGGTTCTTTTACTTTAATGATCATTTCTGCAATCGCATAAACTTCTTCAATTGTTGGTAATACAATTGCACCAGCATCTGCATATTCTTCATCGCCGAAACCACTTCCTAAACCGGCAGTAGACTGAACGTAAACTGTATGCCCGTGTTTTTTAATTTCAGAAACACCGGCAGGAGTTAAAGCTACACGGTTTTCATTATTCTTAATTTCTTTTGGAACACCTATTATCATAATTTTATGTATTTTGTTTTTTATAGAGTTATGTTACAAATGTATTAATAGAGAATATATTATTGATAATTAGGCTTTAAATAAGAAAATATTATTTTATGTTGTATTTTTACAGAAAATTATTCTTTATAGATTCATTTTTATTTCTTTAAAAAGAAAAAATGACTGATTTTGGTTAAATATAGAAAACGTTTTCGTTATGGCTTTAGATGAAATTGATAAGAAAATCTTACGTCTTTTACAGGAAAATGCTCATTACACACTGAAAGACATTGCAAACAAAATAAATTTGTCATTAACACCCGTTCATGATAGAGTTAAACGTCTTGAAAAAGAAGGTGTTATAGAGAAGTATGTTTCAATTTTAAACAAGAAAAAGCTAGGCAATAATCTAACTGTTTATTGTCAGGTAACTTTAACAAAACAGACCTATGATACATCGGAAGGTTTTAACCAGTCGATTTTAAATATGCCTGAAGTTGTTGAGTGCAATTATGTTTCTGGAAATTTTGATTATATGCTGAAAATTATCATTCCGGATATGGAAAGCTATCATTATTTTCATCAAAAGAAATTATCGGTTTTACCTGAAGTCTCCTTAATTAATACTGTTTTTGTAATTTCTGAAGTAAAGAGTACAACTGTACTTCCTATTTAAAATAAAAAACCACCAGAAAAACCCTGATGGTTTAAGAGATGGTTGGTTTTTATATTAATAATAAGTGAATCTTCTAACTTTGGCAATATATTTTGCTAAACGAATTACCTGGTGACTATAACCGTATTCATTGTCATACCAAATGTAAAGAATAATATTTTTTCCGTCTTTAGAAACAATTGTTGCATTACTGTCATAAATTGCAGGGGCAGAAGTTCCAATAATGTCAGATGAAACGAGTTCATTATTTAATGAATATTTAATTTGTTCTACCAATTCGCCTTCTAAGGCATATTTCTTCATTATTTTATTTACAGCAGTTATTGAGGTTGCTTTTTTGACTTCTAAGTTTACAACTACTAATGATCCGTTTGGAACCGGAACTCTAATAGCATTTGAAGTCAGTTTTCCTTCAAGTGACGGAATTGCTTTTGCAACTGCATTCCCCGCCCCCGTTTCGGTAATAACCATGTTTAAGGCTGCAGCTCTTCCGCGACGGTATTTTTTGTGCATATTGTCAACCAGATTCTGATCGTTTGTATAGGCGTGAATAGTTTCCAGATGGCCTTTTGCAATTCCTAAACTATCTTCAATAACTTTTAAAATAGGGGTTATGGCATTTGTAGTACATGATGCAGCCGAAAAAATAGCTGTATCATCAGGATTGTATTCGTTATGGTTTACGCCATATACAATATTTGGAACTCCTTTTCCGGGTGCTGTCAACAATACTTTACTGACTCCTTTTGAAATTAAATGTTTTTTTAAAGCTTCTTCAGATGTAAAAGCTCCACTGTTGTCAATGACAAGTGCGTCATTAATGCTGTATTGTGTATAATCTATTTCTTCAGGCGAATTTGCATTGATTATGTTTACTGTAGTTCCGTTAATAATCAAAGCATTATTTTTTGGGTCTGCTGTTACTGAACCCTGGAAATTTCCGTGAATTGAGTCATGTCTTAATAGAGAAGCTCTTTTCTCTAAGATCACTGAATCAATTTTATCCCGTGTCACAATTGCTCTCAGGCGTAACTGGTTTCCTTTTCCGGTTTTTGACATTAGTTCTCTTGCCAATAAACGTCCAATTCTTCCAAAGCCATACAGAACGACATCTTTAGGCTGAATTTCTTTAGATGATTTGGCTTTTTTTAATTTATCCATTACAAAATATCTGGCATCCGGATATTTTTCTTCTTCCAGCTGATATTCATAAGTCAATTTTCCAAGATCTAATTTAGCAGATGGAAAATCTAATGATAAAATGACTTTAGCAATTTCAACAGAATCAAAAATGCTGATTGGCTTGCCGACAAATTCTCCTGCATATTGATGCAAATTGATAATGTCACTGACATTTTTATCCAACAACTGATTCTTAAATAAAACCATTTCGATGGATTTGTCATACCATAAATCACTTATGATTTTAATTAATTGGACTCCAGCTCTTCTTCGGTCGACTTGTAGAGATACTTCTTTTTGGTACAAAGTTTTGTTGTTCATAATTGATTGAATTAAAAAAATAAAACGCTCACTATTTTAAAATTTTGCGCAAAACTACTTATTTCAATCGATTTCGTAACTTGTTTTGTAATTTATTTTTGAAAAATAAAAAAGCCACCTTAATTTTTTAAGATGGCTTTTGGTAATATTTAGTCTCAGTTTAAAACTTTGATGTGACTATTTTTAAATGATAATTCTAAAGATTTCTCCGTTTTTATTGATCATTTCAATTCGGATACTTTGACCTTCATCTTTTTTGTTTAGAAGTTTTGAAACAGTTTCAACATTTGTTGCTTTTATGTTGTCTATGCTTAAAATGATATTCCCCTGCAATTCATTTTGATATTGCATCAAATTCTCATTGGTTATGTTTTTAATTTTAACTCCATAATCAATTTTGAATTTCTTTTTGTCAACAGCATCAATATTTTCTAATTCGATTCCTTTAAACTCGGTACTAAAAAACTCATTTTTGCTTAATGTTACAGGAACCACTTTCGATTTTCCTTCTCGCATGTAGGTTACCTGTACCACGTCATTTGGTCTTTTGGTATTGATATAACCGGAAAGATCGGCAAATGTTGAAATATTCTGACTGTCTAATTTTATAATGATGTCACCTTTTGTAAGACCGGCTTTTTGAGCCCCGGATTTAGGGGTAACTTTATTGATGTAAAAACCCTGTGTTTCAGAAATACCCAACTCTTTAGAAGCATTACTATTTAATTCACCGCCTTCAACACCTAAGATTCCTCTTTGTACATTTCCGAATTCCATTATATCTTCAACAATTTTACGGGCATTATTTGATGGAACTGCAAAAGAATATCCAACATATGATCCGGTCATGGAAGAAATCATAGTATTAATTCCAATTAATTCTCCACGGGTATTAACCAGTGCTCCACCACTGTTTCCAGGGTTTACGGCAGCATCAGTCTGAATAAAGGACTGGATTCCACTCGTGTCAAGATTTCTGGCTTTCGCTGAAACAATTCCGGCTGTAACAGTAGAAGTTAAGTTGTAAGGATTCCCAACTGCCAAAACCCATTCTCCAACTTTTACGCTGTCAGAATTTGCAAAAGCAGTGTATGGAAGTTTTTCGTCAGCATCAATTTTCAATAAAGCAATATCCATTTTAGAGTCTGTTCCAATCAGTTTTGCTTTATATGATTTTTTATTATTTAAGGTAATTTCAATTTCGGTAGCATCCTTAATAACGTGATTATTTGTTACAATGTAACCGTCTTCAGAAATAATAACACCTGAACCAGTTCCAACCTGTTCCTGCTGTTGTTGTCCTCCATAACCGTAGAAAAACTCCAGCATCGGATTACTAACTGTTCTGCGCGAAACATTTTTAACGTGAACAACAGTATGAATTGTTTTATCAGCAGCTTCAGTAAAATCTACTGTTTCGGCAGCCAGACCAACATTTCTGCCAAATGAATTCGGGGCAAGAGTAACAACAGAATTTTCTCTTCCCAAAAAAGAATTGTTGCCATCAAATAATAATTTGTAAGCCCCAAGAGTAGTAGCACCACTCAATAATGATACTAAAAATAAGCTTGAAAATCTTTTCATAATTAGGATTTATGTTTAAGTTACTTATGTAAAATTAATAGAAAAAAATATTTTGAAAAATGGTTTAACGCTCTTTAACATTGATTAACATTTCATTAATTAATACTTCGTACTTTTGTACTTCTAACAACTAAAAAATGCAAATAGAATTTTATAAATATCAGGGTACCGGAAACGATTTTGTAATGATTGATAACCGTTCAGATTTCTTTCCTAAAGGAGATATAAAACTTATAGAACGCTTATGTGACAGACGTTTCGGAATTGGTGCTGACGGCCTTATTTTACTGGAAAATGATGATGAAACCGATTTCAAAATGGTATATTACAACTCAGATGGAAACGAAAGTTCAATGTGTGGGAACGGAGGCCGTTGTCTTGTAGCTTTTGCTAATCAATTAGGCGTTATTGAAAATAAAACCACTTTTATTGCTACAGATGGTTTGCATCATGCAACTGTAAATAATGACTCAATTGTTTCATTGCAGATGATTGATGTTGATGAAGTTCAAAAGAAAGATTCCTATACTTTTTTAAACACCGGTTCACCTCATCATGTACAAATTGTAGATGATTTGGAACATTATAATGTAAAAGAAAACGGAGCAGCAATTCGTTACGGAGAATTGTACGGACAAAAGGGAAGCAATATTAATTTCGTCAAAAAAATCAATGATTCTGAATTTTCACTTCGAACTTATGAAAGAGGAGTTGAGGATGAGACTTTAGCTTGTGGTACTGGTGCAACGGCTGTTGCAATTGCCATGAATGCAACCGGACAGACGGATAAAACTTCAATTGATATAAATGTTGAAGGAGGAAAACTGGCCGTTTCTTTTGATAAATTAGGAGAACATTTTACGAATGTTTTTTTAATTGGTCCTGCAAAATTTGTTTTTAAAGGAATAATAGAGATTTAATTTCACTATATTAATATCAAAAAAACCTTGAGAAAAATTTTCTGTATTGGATTCTTATTTTTTACGTTATTAAACACGTATGCATGCTTGAATGGCGAAAAATACATCATGAAAAACGGTGGCTATCTTTATATGGATTATGCTGATGCTTTGCCATTTGGACATAATTTTCCTATCAGTAGAAATATGGAGCGTGTTAAATTTGAGCTTGATAGTTTGTATAAAAAAACAAAAGATCTAGATTATTTATCTGATAAAGGATATATTCTGATTCTTGAAAAGAGATATGACGAAGCTTTGAAACTCTATTTAAAAATAGAAAAATTAAAACCAAACCGATATTCTACAGCTTCAAACATAGGAACATTGTATGAATTAATGGGGAATAATAAAGAGGCTTTAAGGTGGATCAATAAATCGATTACTATTAATTCTAAATCACATAATGGTTCAGAATGGCTTCATTCTAGAATTTTAGAAGCAAAAATAAATGGAGAAAAGTTTCAAAACTCTAAATTTTTATTAAACACAGATTTTGGAAATGAGATAAAACCTATTTCTAAATTGGACACAATTCAACTAAATAAATTAGATAAATCTTTATATTATCAGTTAAATGAAAGGCTATCATTTATTCAGCCTAAAGATAATATAATTGCAATATTGATGTTTGAATTAGGGAATATAAAAATGCTCAAAAGACAATTTAATACTGCAAAGCTAATTCTGGAAAAGGCGAAAGAATACGGTTTAAAAAGTCCTGTTTTAGAAAAAAGATTGATTTATGCAAAACATGTCCTGAATCCTAAGCCAATTTTTAAAAATAGAAACTCGAACGATAGTGCCGAAATAGATTATGTAAGAACATTGCTTTCATTTATTCTGGCAGTTGTTGCAATCAGTCTTTTATATTTGATTTTTCTATCAAAATCCGGAAATCAAAAAGCTACAGTGTAATGATAACTCTTAAAGGCAAAAATATTTATCTGCGCGCATTAGAACCTAATGATTTAGAGTTCGTTTATGCTATGGAAAATGATCAAAGCATTTGGGAAGTCAGCAATACGCAAACACCATATAGCCGTTTTTTGGTTCGGCAATATCTTGAAAACGCACATCAGGACATTTATGAAGCGAAACAATTGCGTTTGTCAATCTGTCAGGATGAAGATTTTCCGGCTATAGGATTAATTGATTTATTTGAATTTGATCCGAAAAATAATAGAGCAGGAGTTGGTATTGTAATTCAGAATAAGGAAAATCGAAATCAAAATATTGGTTCTGAGGCTTTAGAGTTATTAATTAAGTATTCTTTTTATAATTTGAACTTACATCAATTATATGCAAATATTAGCGTAAGAAATGTAGCAAGTATAGCTCTTTTTACTAAATTTGGCTTTGAGCAAACAGGAATTAAAAAAGATTGGATTTTGCTAAATGGACAATATCAGGACGAAGCAATTTTTCAGTTAATTAACAAACAAATTTAAATTTTAAACTTTGAACTTAAAAAAGATTATCACGATAGTTGCCGTAGCTGTTATTTCAGTTTTAATGATTTACGGATTTATACTTATTAGCAGAATTTTTAGTGCCAATACAAAATTTGAAGAAAAAGAACTTTACGTATATGTTCCTACTGATGCTACTTATGCTGATGTTAAAAAAATATTAGAACCTTATATTAAGAATTTCGATAATTTCGAAATGGTTGCCAGTAAACGCAGTTATCCTGAAAATGTAAAATCAGGGCGTTTTTTACTTAAAAAAGATATGAACAATATTGATTTGGTTCGTGCAATGCGATCTAATGTTCCGGTTAAACTTGCGTTTAATAATCAGGAGCGCTTAGAGAATTTTGCCGGAAGGATAGGTTCACAAATTGAAGCTGATAGTTTGTCATTGTTGAAAGCCATAAAAGATTCTACTTTCTTAAAAGAAAATGGTTTTAATGAAGAGAATGTTTTTGCCATGTTTATTCCAAATACTTATGAAGTATACTGGAATACTTCGGCAATAAAATTCCGTGATAAAATGATTAAGGAATATCACAATTTTTGGACAGACGAAAGAATCGAAAAAGCTAAAAAACAAGGTTTAACCCCAGTTCAGGCAACAATTTTAGCCTCTATTGTACATAAAGAATCAGTTAAAAAAGATGAAAGACCTCGTATCGCGGGTGTTTATTTAAATCGCTTACGCTTAGAAATGCCTTTACAAGCAGATCCAACTGTGATTTATGCCTTAAAATTACGTGACAATAATTTTGATCAGGTTATCAAAAGAGTATTTTATAATGATTTGATTATGAAATCTCCTTATAATACTTACGTGAATATAGGACTTCCTCCGGGACCAATTGCAATGCCGGATATTACTGCTGTTGAAGCGGTTTTAAACCCTGAAAAACACGATTATATTTATTTTTGTGCCAGTATCGATCGTTTTGGTTATCATGAATTTGCCTCAACTTATGAGCAGCACACAATTAATGCAAAAAAATATTCAGACTGGATTGCCGGTCAGGGCGTAACAAGATAGTTTTGAATTTTAAAATTTCCTTTTTCTTATCGGTTTTATTCATTTTGAGTTTTCAATTTATTGAAGCACAGAATAAAATTGAGATTTTTTTAAAGCCTTTAGATACTTTAAATAAAAAGAGACAAAATACAGTTGTTATAACTGAGGCCGCTTTGGCCTCAGTTACTTTAATTGGTTTGAATCAGATTTGGTATGCCGATTATCCGAAATCTAATTTTCATTTTATAAATGATAATGACGAATGGCTCCAAATGGATAAAATAGGCCATTTTTATTCGGCGTATCATTTAGGAAGATTCGGAGCTGAAGCGTTGAATTGGAGTGGTGCAAGTAAAAAAAATCAATTGATTTATGGAGCAGGTGTAGGTTTTGCCTTTCTCACTGCTGTTGAAGTTTTAGATGGATACTCTGCAGAATGGGGTGCATCTTCGGGTGATTTAATTGCTAATGCAACCGGAACTGCTTTATATGTTTCTCAGGAATTACTTTGGAATGAACAACGAATAACGCCTAAATTTTCCTTCCATACGACTCAATATGCGAATAAAAGACCTGATAAGCTTGGGAGTTCGCTTAATGAACAGATTTTAAAAGACTATAATGGACAGACGTATTGGTTATCTGTAAATCTGTATTCTTTTGCTAAAGAAACAAAAATTCCGAAGTGGTTAAATGTAGCTTTTGGATATGGTGCTGATGGAATGTTATCCGGAAACAATAAAAATGAAAATTTCGTTTTAGCTCAAAATCCTGAAAATTTTCGTCAGATTTATCTTTCTTTTGATGTTGATTTAGCTAAAATTAACACAAAATCACATTTTTTTAAAACTATTTTTTCCGTTTTTAATACGATAAAAATTCCGGCTCCAACTCTCGAATATACCGCCAATAAAGGGCTTAAAGGACATTTGTTTTATTTTTAAAAATGCTATTTCATTGATTATCAGTATTTTTTTGAATTTGTTACCTTTGCACCGTAGAAATTTCAAAAAGGTGACAGCGTTTTGAAGAAAAACAATTTATGATAAAGAAATGGTATTTTTATGCGGGTTTAATCGTTATTATTACATTTTTAAGTTTGGGTTTTAAACCCTTTAGTCTGAAAGCCAAACCCTGGTTTATTACAGAAAAAACAGATGGAGCAGAATACTTATTTCCATCGGAAGAAGAGGATGATTATCCTAATATAAGTGTTCCATACACCGGAAACCATTTTATAGGTTTCAAAGAAGCAGTTGCTTTTAAAGAGTCCCAAGGAAAATACCGAAAAGTAAATTCTATTGGCTACATGGGAAAATATCAATTTGGCTCTAAGACTTTAAGATCAGTAGGTATTCAAAATGATGAGGCCTTTTTAAAGAATCCTGCTTTACAAGAAAAGGCATTTGTTGCACTGTTATCAAAAAACAAATGGATATTACGTCGTGAAATTGCCAAATATGAAGGTAAGACGATCAATGGCGTAGAAATTACCGAATCAGGGATTTTAGCAGCAGCACATTTAGGTGGTGCAGGTTCAGTAAAAAACTTCTTTAAAAACAATGGTAACAGACATTTTAGAGATGCTTACGGTACTTCTTTAAGAAGTTACATGAAGGCTTTTGGCGGCTATGATCTCTCTTACATTGAAGCAGATAGTAATGCTACTATTAACGATTAAGAATTTGAAAAAAAAATCCCGAATCTATCGGGATTTTTTTATAGAAAAATTAGTTTAATCTATTAATATTTCTAAAATTTTGATTGCTGCTTCACTAATCTTTGTTCCTGGGCCAAAAATAGCAATTGCACCCGCATCAAATAAATATTGATAATCCTGCTTAGGTATAACACCTCCAACAATTACCATAATATCTTCACGACCATGTTTTTTTAGCTCTTCGATAACTTGAGGGACTAATGTTTTGTGACCTGCTGCAAGTGATGAAACACCTAAAATATGAACATCGTTTTCAATAGCTTGTTTTGCAGCTTCTGCTGGTGTTTGAAACAAAGGACCAATATCTACATCAAAACCTACATCAGCATATCCTGTTGCTACTACTTTTGCTCCACGGTCATGTCCGTCCTGTCCCATTTTTGCAATCATAATTCTGGGACGCCTTCCTTCTTGTTTTGCAAAAACGTCAGCAAGCTGCTTTGCTTTTTCAAAACTTTCATCGTTTTTAATTGCTGCACTATACACACCACTAACAGATTTTATTTGAGCCTTGAACCGGCCAAAAATACTTTCGAGGGCATCACTAATTTCGCCTAAAGTTGCTCTGTTTCGGGCACCTTCGATAGCAATTTCCAGTAAATTTCCCTGGCCGGTTTTAGCACAATGAATTAATTTTTCGAGTGATTGGTTTACTTTTTCAGTATTTCGGGTTGCTTTTATTCTTGAAAGATGCTCAATTTGCTGTTTGCGAACCATTTGGTTGTCAACATCTAAAATATGTAGAGGATCTTCCTTTTCTAATCTAAATTTATTTACACCTACAATAATATCTTGCCCACTGTCAATTCTTGCTTGTTTTTTCGCTGCAGCTTCTTCAATTCTAAGTTTTGGAATTCCGGTTTCAATGGCTTTCGTCATGCCACCTAATTCTTCTACTTCCTCAATAAGCTTCCAGGTTTTTTCTACCATTTCATTGGTAAGACTCTCAATATAATAACTTCCTGCCCAGGGATCTACCGTTTTGGTAATTTTGGTTTCTTCCTGTAAAAAAATCTGTGTGTTACGTGCGATTCTTGCAGAAAAGTCTGTTGGTAAAGCAATTGCTTCGTCAAGGGCATTGGTGTGTAATGATTGGGTTCCTCCAAAAGCTGCCGCTGAAGCTTCAATACAAGTTCGGGTCACATTATTAAAAGGATCCTGTTCTGTTAAACTCCAGCCGCTTGTCTGGCAATGTGTTCTTAAAACTAATGATTTGTCACTTTTTGGATTAAATTGTTTTACGAGTTTGGCCCATATCATCCTTCCGGCTCTCATTTTGGCAATTTCCATAAAATGATTCATTCCAATTGCCCAGAAAAATGATAATCTTGGTGCAAATTCATCAATGGTCATACCTGTTGATAATCCGGTTCTGATGTATTCTAAACCATCAGCAAGAGTGTACGCTAATTCAATATGAGCAGTTGCACCCGCTTCCTGCATGTGATATCCTGAAATTGAGATAGAATTGAATTTTGGCATTTTTTTGCTTGTAAATTCAAAAATATCGGCAATGATTTTCATCGAAGGAGTTGGTGGATAAATGTAAGTATTACGAACCATGAACTCTTTCAAGATATCATTCTGAATTGTTCCTGACAATTTTTCAATTGTTACGCCTTGTTCTTCAGCTGCTACAATATAAAATGCCATAATTGGTAAAACTGCCCCATTCATAGTCATTGAAACTGACATTTCATCCAATGGAATCTGATCAAATAGTACTTTCATGTCTTCGACAGAATCAATGGCAACCCCGGCTTTTCCGACATCCCCAACCACTCTTTCATGATCTGAATCGTAACCTCGATGTGTTGGCAAATCAAAAGCTATGGATAAGCCCTTTTGACCGGCTGCTAAATTTTTTCTATAAAAAGTATTGCTTTCTTCTGCTGTTGAAAACCCCGCATACTGGCGGATTGTCCAAGGTTTTTGTACATACATAGTTGTATAAGGACCTCGAAGGTTTGGAGGAAAACCTGCGCCAAAATCTAAAAATTCGAATTCCTCAATATCTTTTTCAGAATATTTTTTTTTGATTTCGATTCCTTCTGCTGTAGTAAAGTTATCAATCAGAGATTCTGAATCATGTAATTGTTCATTTGATTCATCACTTTTAACTTTTAACTTAATATGTTTAAGGTCTTTTCTTATCATTGAAATACTCTTTTGAGCAGTTATCATTACGTTGAAAAATATTATTCGGATTCTAAACGTTCCTGTTCCAGTTTTTCGGCTAATCTTTTTTCAATTATCGGTGTAATCAATGTCTTTCTGGGTTTTATTTTTACAAAAGGAAACAATTCTAAATCGTGTTTCATTTTGTCTTCCGGATTTGGATATTTATTTGTACCTAATAAAACTTCTTTTTTGGTATCGAATAATTCCTGTTCTTTATTAGCGCTTTCCTGAATTTTCTTTTTGATGGTTCCATCATTCAAAAGTTTCAAAAAGCCTCCGTTGGTTTCAATATCTTTAAATAGAGCGAGACTTTTTTCGGCTAGTTGAATGGTTAAACTTTCAATATAATAACTTCCATCAGCAGGATTGTCCACCTTGTCGAAGTAACTTTCATGTTTTAAAATCAATAATTGATTTCTGGCAATCCGGTCACCAAATTCATTGTCTTTGTGGTACAAAGAATCGTAAGGCAAATTGGCAACAGTATCTGCTCCTCCTAATATTGCCGACATGCATTCTGTTGTGGTACGAAGCATGTTGACATTGTAATCGTATATGGTTTTATTGCGTTTGGTTGGTGTAACCAATAAAAGACATTCTAAATCGGGGTTGTATTCGGCTGCAATTAAGTTGAAAAGCATTCGCATTGCACGAAGTTTTGCAATTTCAAAGAAATAATTAGTTCCTACAGCTACCTGAAATACAATTGGTTTCTTTAAATCCGGAAAGCGATTCAGGTATTCGTTTGCATGCGACAGACTGTATGCGATCTGCTGTGTTATATTGGCTCCGGCATTTTGGTAGAGACCTGAGTCAATACTTAATAGGGAAAGATTTGCTGTTGCTTTTGAAATCTTTTCGAGTGTTTCAAAATTATTTTTATCAGATGTCGCAAACCAATTTCCTTCTCTGGCTAAATGGCCAATTGGATCTAAATTGCAATAAAAAACAGTTTTTTTTTGAATTGAAATAGTATCCAGTTTTTTTACGAAATCGATTGAAATAAAATTCAAATTAAAGTAAACGATTCGGTTTTCTAAAGGAAGATTTTCTAATAATTTTTGAATGTCTATTTTTTCATTTTGAATGGTAAAACGCAAACTTTCGGCACCTCTTTCAAGGGTGTCTATTGCTTTTTGAATCGATTTTTCAACATCGTAAACAAATATGTTTTGGCAGATTTTAAAATTAGAAGCCTGCGTTTGTATCTGGGAAGTTTTGAAATCTTCATCATAATGGTAAAATGGCTTTACCTGTATATCTTCAGGAGAATTCCAGATTACAGTTTTGTTGTAATCGGCACCCTCCAGTTCAAACTGAATTTTTTGTTTCCATTGTTTGGATGAAATCGGACTAAAATCGTCGAATAGGGTAGTAGCCATTAGTTTTATGTTTATTCTTTTTCCTGAATTGTATCGCCTTCAAATTTAATAATGTATATGTCTTCGCTGTCTTTTTTCATGAAGTACTTTTCGCGGGCGTATTTCTCTATTTGTTCAGGATTTTTGAGTTGTTTGATCTGTTCCTGGTCTTTTTTGATTTCTTCCTGATAATAGGTTTTATTGTCTTCAAGTTCGTTAATCTGATTATTTAAAAACCGATGGTCGAAATAAGAATAATTATCTAAAAATAGCATCCAAACTATAAAAAACAGTAAAACCCAAACATATTTATTGCTTAGAAATTTGAACCATTTTTTGTCTTTGTATGGATTTTTCATTTTAATTTATTTTTAACCGATTACTTCTTTTAAGGAGATTTACCTTTTTAGCCCCGATTACTTCACAAAGTTTATTTTTTTATTTGTGTTCAGTGAACTTCGTTTGAGCCGATATCCTTTTTATGGCTTTTTCGGATACAAAAAGATAAAGGGCAAAGCGGAATAGCTCCTTATTTTTATGGAATAAATTTACAATAAAAATTATAAAATACGCTGATTAATTACAGCACGAACTACATCTATTGCTACGGTATTGTATTTATCATTCGGAATAATGATATCGGCAAAAGCTTTCGAAGGTTCAATAAATTGCTCGTGCATCGGTTTTAAGGTGTTTTGATAACGGTTTAAAACTTCGTCAATATCGCGTCCGCGTTCTGAAATATCTCTTTTTAAGCGACGGATTAATCTTTCATCAGAATCAGCATGAACGTATATTTTTATATCAAAAAGTTCCCGTAATTCAGGATTTGTTAAAATCAAGATCCCTTCAACAATCATTACTTTTCTTGGGTGTGTTGATACAGTGTCATCTGTTCTGTTGTGCTGGATAAAAGAGTAAACAGGCTGATCTATGGTTTCGCCTGCTTTTAAGGCTTTAAGATGTTTTACCAGTAATTCGAAATCTATAGCACGAGGATGATCAAAATTGATTAATGCCCTTTCATCAAATGACAAATTGTGGGTTTCTTTATAGTATGAATCCTGAGAAATTACACCCACCTCGGTGTCCGGTAATTCATTCATGATTTGGTGTACTACTGTTGTTTTTCCACTTCCTGTTCCTCCGGCAATTCCAATAATGAGCATAAATTTTGATGTTATAATTTGTTTCGCAAAAATAATAATTTAACTGAATCGCTAAACATTTAATATAATTTAACCATATAAGTAATCTAAGTAAGTTTAAACTGGAAAATGTTTAAACAAAATGTTGCTTAACTGAATTTATATTGTTTATATGGTGAAAATTATAAAAAAATCCCGAAAGTAAAAACCTTCGGGATTTCGTGCAATCAGTATAGTTTTAATAAAATATTCTGAATTTAGTAAGCACTTGTAATTATTTATTCTTTTTTGCTTTTATCATCATTTCAAGCTGATCCCATAGTTCTTCGGGGATTGCTTCTAATAAGTTGAATTGTCCGGCTCCTTTTAACCATTCTCCACCGTCAATTGTAATGACATCGCCGTTTACATAAGCCGAAAAATCAGAAACTAAATAAGCTGCTAAATTGGCTAATTCCTGATGATCACCTACACGTTTTAGAGGTACTTTTTTTGCCATATCAAATTTCTCTGCCAAATCTCCCGGTAATAATCTGTCCCAGGCTCCTTTAGTAGGAAATGGCCCCGGAGCAATTGCATTAGAACGAATTCCGTATTTTGCCCATTCTACAGCCAGACTTCTGGTCATAGCCAAGACCCCTGCCTTTGCTGTTGCACTTGGGACCACGTATGCAGAACCCGTCCAGGCATATGTAGTTACGATATTTAAAATCGTTGCAGATGTTTGTTTAGTGTCAATCCAATGCTTTCCAAAAGCGAGTGTACAGTTTTTAGAACCTTTTAGTACGATATCTATAACAGTGTCAAATGCGTTGGCAGACAGACGTTCTGTTGGAGAAATAAAATTTCCGGCTGCATTATTTAAAAGGACATCTACTTTTCCAAAAGTTTTTAAAACTTCCTGAAGCATGTTTTCGACTTCTTCATAATGACGAACATCACATTGGAGCGGTAAACATTTTCCTCCAGTTTCAGTTTCGAGTTCTGTTGCAGTCGTTTTAAGCTTTTCTAAATCTCTTGAAGTAATCGCTACCTGAGCTCCTAATTCTAAAAAATATTTGGTCATTGCTTTTCCTAAACCGCTTCCACCGCCTGTAACTACAATGACTTTACCTTTTAAAGCATCGTCTCTTAACATTTTATCTGTATAGCTCATACTTTTTTATTTTTACAAAATTAATTAATTTAAATAGGATGCATGCATAATATTGTTATAAATTTTAGAAAAACTTTAGATTGCGCATATTTTTTTTGCTGCAGATTCGAGTGTGAAGTTATCTTTGGCGAAACAAAAACGTATTAATTTCTTGTCTTTATGGTCAGAATAAAAGGTTGAAATTGGAATTGCGGCAACACCATGATCTGTGATTAGTCTTTTACAAAACGTAACATCATCCTCGTTTGAGATTGAAGCATAGGAAGCAACCTGAAAATAAGTTCCTTCGCATGGTTTTAGTTCAAATCGGCTGTTTTGAAGCAGTTTTTGAAAATAATCCCGTTTCTCCTGATAGAATTTTCCAAGTAAATTGACGTCGACAATATCTAAATATTCGCTTATGGCAAACTGTGAAATACTGTTAACGCTAAAAACCAAAAACTGATGTACTTTTTTAATTTCTTTCATCAGATATTCAGGGGCAATGGTGTATCCGATTTTCCATCCTGTAATATGGAATGATTTTCCAAAAGAAGAAACCATTATACATCGGTCTAAGAGGAAACTTTTGGTATGTGCCGAAATATGTTTTTCTTCGAAAGTAATGTATTCATAAACTTCGTCTGATAAAACTATGATGTCAGGATATTTTTCAAGAAGATTTTGTAGCTGAACAAAATCCGCTTCGGTTAGAATTTTCCCTGTTGGATTATGGGGATTGTTGATGATCATCAATTTGCTTTTTGCAGAACAGGCTTTTTCTATCGTTTCCCAATTTGGAGTGTAATCATCATTTAGTGCTACCCGCACTGGTTTGGCTTTGCAAAGTAAAACAGGAGATTCGTAAGAATCGTAGCTCGGATCCAAAATAATGACTTCGTCGTTTTCTTTTACTAAGGCTAAAATCGTAGTGAAAATTCCCTGAGTTGCACCGGCTGTAATTAAAAGTTCTGTGTCAGGATTTATAATTCTGTTATAGGAACTCAGAACTAATTTTGCAATTTGATTCATCAACGGCGGATATCCTGCCATTGGTGTATATTGGTGCACATTTTCTTTTGCTAATCTCGCTACAATATCCGTCAGCCTTTCATCAACCGGAAAATTTGGAAATCCCTGAGAAAGATTTATCGCATTATATTCGGCTGCCATTTTTGACATTGCCGTAAAGATGCTGGTGGTTACGTTAGGGAGTTTACTCATGATAAAGTTTGATTTGGGAACTTTTGTGAGAAAGGATTGTGAAGTATATTAGTGAACAATTATAGGTATGGAATAAAGAACTCTAACTACAATATTATTTTGTTTTCCAGGACTCCATTTTGGTGATAATTTTAAAACTCGAATAGCTTCTGTACCTGTTCCGTGTCCAATATCTCTTAAAATTTTTATATCAGTTAAAGATCCATCTTTTTCAATAATAAAAGTAGTATACACTTTTCCTTTTAGGTCTTTTTGAGGATTTTTATAGTTTTCTTTTAAAAAGAGTTCTAATGCTTGTTGACCACCTGGAAATTCAGGTCTCACTTCTAGCCCAGCCGTATTATACACTTGGTTTTCTTCTTCTTCAATAACGGGTGTTACTGAACTATTTTTAGTCAATTCATGTAATTTGGATGCATTAGGTGGTTCATTTCCAATTATAGTTATAGGAAATGAATATTTCCATCTAACAGACTCATTGTTTCTTTTAGCAGGAATCCACTTTGGAGATAATTTTAAAACTCTAATTGCTTCTTCTCCTGTTCCATAACCAATATCTCTTAAAACTTTTATATTGTTCAGTGTACCATCTTTTTCAACAATGAAAGTTACATAAACTTTACCTTTTAACCCAGACACATTTGGCATTTTGTAATTTTTTTTCAAAAAAACATTATGCAAAGCATCTGGTCCACCAGGGAATTCAGGTTGCTTGTCTACATAAGAACCATCTTCAGTACTATTAGTTACTGCGTTTGGATCTGATTTAATAGTTGGTTCTTTATGTTGTGAAAACACATTTTGTACAAAGCAAATCAAAATCAGAATTAAAAACTTTTTCATTATGATGATTTTAAAGTTAGCTTACATTTTATGAATAATAAAAATCGTTGGTCGATTATGTAAATCCACTTTTAATTTTTTCCAGTCAGCAATTTTCATTGTTTTAATAAATTCTGTTGGCAGCGTAATATCTGTAGCAATACAAAGATGTGTTGAAGGATTTAAAATCTGCAAAAGATCTTCAATTAATTTATTGTTTCTATAAGGTGTTTCAATAAAAATTTGCGATTGATTTTTATCGTGGGACAATTTCTCAAAATGTCTCAATGCCGATTTTTTCTCGTCTTTGTCAATTGGTAAATAGCCATTGAAAGTAAAACTTTGTCCATTCATTCCAGAAGCCATCATAGCTAATAGGATAGAAGAAGGTCCAACCAAAGGAACAACCTGAATCCCTTTTTCATGTGCCAGTTTTACAATAACAGCTCCTGGATCAGCAACTCCGGGACATCCGGCTTCGCTCATTAAACCCATGTTTTTTCCTTCTAATAAAGGTTTTATGAAGTCTAAATGTTCGCTTGGTTCTGTACGTTTGTTTAAAGTAAAAAGAACTAATTCGGATTGTTTTTTCTCCGGTAAAACTGCTTTTATGGATTTTCGTGCAGTTTTTTCGTTCTCAACAATATAATAATCTATAAGTTCAATACTTCTTTTTACAGTTTGCGGTAAAACATCCATTGGGTCACTTTCGCCCATAGTAGTTGGGATTAAATATAATTTTCCTGGAAGTTTCATATCTTTAATATAGATTATAAAATGAAATACTTTTTCAACTATTAAATATCAATAATTGAAAAAGTAAATTAAGAATGTTTTTCGATAAGTTTTTTTGCAATTATTTCGGCTGCCTCATCCAGCATTTGATAGACATTGTCAAATCCGTTAACGGCTCCGTAATAAGGGTCTGGAACGTCAACATTTTCATCCTGAAATAATTCATTTAGAATCAGATTGACTTTGCTTTTGTGTTCAGGAGTTTTGGCAAGATGAATGATGTCACGAAAATTCGAATTATCCATGGCATAGATATAATCAAATTCATCAAAATCAGAAGTCTTGAATTGTCTTCCTTTTTGCTGGTCAATACATAAACCATTTTTTTGGGCAACGGCAATAGAACGTTTGTCAGGTGCGTGGCCTACATGCCATGAACCGGTACCGGCAGAGTCGACTATAAAATTTTCTTTTGGTAATTTGGAAGCTAAAATACCTTCAGCTAAAGGTGATCTGCAGATATTTCCCAAACAAACCATTAAGATTTTTACTGGCATGATGCGCTTTTATAGCGTTAGTTTTTTGTTGATGTCTTCGACAAATTTTTTGAATTGTTTGTCTGTAGAAACTAAATTGTCAACTGTTTTACAAGCATGTAATACAGTAGCATGATCGCGATCTCCAATTTGAGAGCCAATGTTTGCTAAAGATGCTTTTGTGAATTTCTTTGCAAAAAACATAGCCAATTGTCTCGCCTGTACCACATGTCTTTTTCTTGTTTTTGATTGAAGAGTTTCAATGTCTAACTGAAAATAATCAGACACAATTTTTTGAATATAATCAATAGAGATTTCTCTCTTTACATTTTTAACAAATTTCTCTACAACACTTTTAGCTAACTCAATTGTTACTTCTTTTTTATTGAAAGAAGATTGAGCGATTAAGGAAATAATAGCTCCTTCAAGTTCTCTAACATTTGTTTTGATATTGCGGGCAACATATTCAATAATGTCTTCCGGCATTTCAACACCATCACGGTAAAGAATATTTTTTAAGATTGAAATCCGGGTTTCATAATCCGGCTGATGCAATTCAGCAGATAATCCCCATTTAAAGCGGGATAACAAACGCTGTTCAATATCCTGCATATCAACAGGAGCTTTGTCAGAAGTTAAAATTACCTGTTTTCCGTTTTGGTGCAAATAATTGAAAATATGGAAAAATACATCCTGAGTTCCTGATTTTCCGGATAAGAACTGTACATCATCAATAATCAAAACGTCTATTAATTGGTAAAAGTGAATAAAATCATTACGATTATTCTTTTTTACCGAATCAATATATTGTTGTGTGAAAATCTCGGCAGAAATATATAAAACCGTTTTTTCCGGATATTTATCTTTTACTTCAACACCAATAGCATGTGCTAAGTGTGTTTTTCCTAAACCAACTCCACCAAAAATCAATAAAGGATTAAATGAAGTCCCTCCAGGTTTGTTGGCAACAGCCATACCCGCAGAACGTGCCAGACGGTTTGAATCTCCTTCCAGAAAATTGTCAAAACTATAGTTGGCATTTAACTGGGATTCAATTTTTAAATTTCTAATTCCGGGAATTACAAACGGATTTTTAAGTTCTGGATTTAAGTTTTTAAACGGAGCATCAACCTCTTGCGGTTTCATTGGCACTCTATTGGAACTTGGCAACTGTTCGGTAAAAGGTTGTTTGTTTCCATAAGTGTTCTCCATTTTAATTTTATAGAGTAACTTTGCGTTTTTTCCCAGTTCTTTGGTAAGCGCAACTTTCAATAATTTTACGTAATGTTCTTCGAGCCATTCGTAGAAAAATTTACTTGGAACCTGAATGTATAACGCGTTGTCGGTTAGCTCAACTGATTTGATTGGTTCAAACCAAGTTTTGTATGCTTGATCTTGAATATTGTCTTTTATAAAGGACAAACAGTTTTCCCATACCGATTGAGCAGTTTTAGTCATAAATTCAGATAAATTTTTTTATTATTGATAAAGATTCTCCTAATAAAAGGAGGTAATTTTATTCCTTATTTCGGGATAACAAATATGTGAACAAAATTCTGTAAAAAAAAATATTTTGAACTCTAATTTTATAAAATAATGTTGTAAGCATACTTTAAGAACTTAATTTTTTTAATATATAAATAATGAAAAATCATCAAACGCAAGTGCGCGTTCGCTACTCTGAAACTGATCAAATGGGGGTTGTTTATCACGGGAATTATATCCCGTATTTTGAGATAGGTCGCGTGGAATGGCTTAGAAATAAAGGGATTTCGTATAAAAGCATGGAAGAAAGCGGAATAGGATTGCCAATTGTTTCGATGCAGATAAATTATAAAAAATCGGCGCGTTATGATGAGCTTTTAACAATTCATACTACTTTTAAAAGTCAGTCTTCAGTCAAGATTGAATTTGACTGCGAAATCTACAATGAAGCAAATGAGTTATTAACAACGGCGGTGTTTATTTTGGTATTTATTTCGCTAAAAACGGGTCGGCCAACACCTCCTCCGGATTATATTTTAGAATTATTTAAAACACTTGAATAATTGTTAAAATGCTATGCTTTTTTATATCGATTTACATAATTTTTATATCGATTTCAAACATTAAATCAAAAGTGCTGAATATAGATTCAGCATTTTTTTTTCTGGTTTTTGTCATTATTTTTCCAATTGGTAAGTCGGAATCTTCGTCAATTTCCATTTCCTGAGAAGTTATTTCCAGCTTTTTTTCCTTAATTACCCGCATGACTTTATTCATGTTTTTATAATCAAAAGAGATTAAAAAATGTACGTCAATCGTTTTTTTGACAATTTCACAAACTTCAAGTGTCATTTGTGCGGTAGTTTTATAAGCAGCTATTAATCCGCCAACGCCCAATTTTATTCCACCAAAAATTCGAACCACTACCACAAGAACGTTGGTCAGTCCAAAAGATTGTATCTGACCATAAATCGGGGTTCCTGCTGTATTGCTTGGTTCTCCGTCATCATTTGCGCGATAAGATATTTTTGGAGCTATACCTAATTGATAGGCATAACAATAATGGACAGCATGAGGGTGTTGTTTTTTTAAGTTTTCAATAATCGGTTTTACTTCATCTTCAGTTTCTATCGGAAAAGCATAGCCAAAGAACTTACTTCCTTTTTCCTTAAATAAGACCTCTTCAGATTCAAAAGCGATGGTCTGGTACGTATCGTTATATTCCAAAGTTAAATTCTAAAGTATTTTTTTCTCAAATAAATCAACAACATCTTCCTGGCCAACCTGCAAGTTCCAAACATTAAAACCTAAAGAGGCAGCAGAATCAGTATTTTCTTTTTTATCATCTACAAACAAAGTGCGTTTGGGTGACAGTTCGTGTTTGTTGATTAAATATTGAAAAGCATTGGCGTTTGGTTTTCGCATTCCGATTTCAAATGAAAAGTAAACTTTTTCAAAACATTGATAAAAATCGCTGTAAAACGAAATTCCGCTTTTATTTTCGAAAGTTTCAATATGAATAGAATCAGTATTACTCAATAAAAACAATCGGTATTTTTTAGAAAGCATTTGCAGGAATTCTAATCTGTATAAAGGGAAATCTGCTAAAACAGCATTCCAGGCTTCTAATATTTCTTCTGTTGAAGCATTTGGTAATTCTTTTTGAAAACCTGCTATAAATTCATCATGAGAAATATCCCCTGTTTCAAACAAAAGATTCAAACGGTCAAATTCCGAATTCCATTCTTTCATGCCCAGTTTCTCTAATCCGGAAATAGTGGCTTGTTTATCCAGATTGATAAAAATATCTCCAAAGTCAAAAATTATAGTATCAATCATGATTTCTAAGGTATATTAATTCGTCTTTTTGGATGTAAGTTCTCAATGCATTTTTTCTTGGTAAAACAGGGGCTTTTGTTCCTTTTTTAAGAGAATTTTGTCCAGTAAAAATTCGTGCTTCGTCCCAAATATTTTCATCTATAAAAGATTGCAAAGTTTGTAAACCACCTTCAATAATAATAGACTGTATTTGATTTTGATACAAAACCGCCAAAATTTGCGGAATTATATTTTGATTAAAATTAATTACTTCAAAGGTAGTGTTTTCTGCTGATAAGCTAATTTCAGATTTTGTAAATATGATAGTTTTAACGCTGTCATCAAAAATAAAACTACTTTTTGAAATACGGCTATTTTGATCCAAAATCACTCTTGTAGGGTTATTGCCACTCCAGTCACGAACATTTAATTTAGGATTGTCATCAATTACGGTCTGTGTTCCTGTAAAAATTGCTTGTTCTTCGCTACGCCATTTATGAACCAGTTGTCGTGAATACTGATTGGTAATCCAAACGGGTTTACGTTCCTGATTAATTTGTTTTTCAGGTGACAGAAAACCGTCTTGACTTTCTGCCCATTTTAATATAATATAAGGTCTTTTTTTATTGTGAAAAGTAAAAAAACGTTTATTGAGCTCGTAGCATTCGCTTTCTAAAATGCCTACTATAACGCTGGCACCTGATTCGATTATTTTTTTTATTCCTCTTCCAGCTACTTTTTCATTGGGATCAACGGTTCCTACTACTACAGTCGGAATTTTATGTTCAATAATCAAATCGCAACACGGAGGTGTTTTGCCAAAATGACTGCAGGGTTCTAAACTTACATAGATAGTAGCGTTTTTAAGAAGCGATTTGTCTTTTACAGATCGAATCGCATTTACTTCGGCATGTGGTTCTCCGGCTTTTTTGTGCCAGCCTTCGCCTATAATTTTATCCTCATAAACGATTACACTTCCTACCATTGGATTTGGATAGGTGGTTCCAAAGCCATTTTTGGCCAGTTCTATGCATCGTTTTATGTATTTCTCATGTATGTTCACGATACAAAAGTAATTATTTTTGAGTTTTGTCCCCAGAGTTATTGGGATAGTTATGAAACTATCAAAAAAGTATTTCTATTTTTGTAATGTATCAGACTGTAATGTAAAATGGAAAATTGGTTTATCAGAAAAATTAAAAAAGAAGACAATCAGGCAGTTGCTCAATTAATAAGATCAGTTTTTGATGAAATGAAAATTCCAAAAACAGGAACAGCTTATGAAGATTCGTATTTAGATTTCATGTTTGAAGAATATAATAAATCGGAATCGGTTTATTTTGTAGTTGAAAATGAGGGCGAAATTGTTGGATGTTGTGGAATTGCACCTTTAGAAAACGGTGATCCAAAGATTTGTGAACTACAAAAGATGTATTTTTTGCCTAAAACCCGCGGATTAGGAATAGGAAGTGAAATGATGAAAAAATGTTTGGAAGAAGCTAAAAGCTTTGGTTTTGAAAAATGTTACATAGAAACAATGCCATTTATGCATGCCGCTCAAAAGTTATATAAAAAATCAGGATTTGAGTATTTAGATGCTCCATTAGGATGTACCGGACATAACTCCTGTCCAGTCTGGATGTTGAAAGAATTGTAAAATAACATTGTAACAAAATTTACTTTACGATACTTATTTGTAAAATGTAATTGCATTTGGTCTAAAAATACTGAAAAGCCCTTAAATGAAAATCAAACAATACAGAACTCAATTTATTAAGGAACTTTCTTCTTTATATGACGCATATGAAGCAGAGAGTTTTTTTTATTTGATATTAGAAAATAAACATAAGCTGAGACAAATTGATTTGGCGCTGAATCATGAACTAACTTTTACAGATGCTGATTTGGTTGTTTGGAGTACTTTTTTAAATCGATTAAAAAAAGAAGTTCCGATTCAGTATTTACTTGGAAAAACGAGTTTTTACGGTTTAGATTTTGAAGTAAATGAAAACGTTTTGATTCCGAGGCCTGAAACTGAAGAATTAGTAGAATGGATTATTAATGAAAATAAGATTACTGATAAAACCAAAAAACTGAAAATTCTGGATATAGGAACAGGAAGTGGCTGTATTGCGGTTTCGCTTGCCAAAAATCTTCCTAATGCTGATGTTTATGCTATCGATGTTTCGAAAAGGGCAATAGAAACTGCAAAAAAAAATGCCAGAAGCAATAATGTCAAAGTAACTTTTATGTTTAAAAATATTTTAGAATTAGATATTTTAAAATATGATTATGATATTGTTGTTTCGAATCCACCTTATGTTCGTAATTTAGAAAAACCGGAAATCAAAAAAAATGTCCTGGATCACGAACCCCATTTGGCTCTTTTTGTAGATGATAATGATGCCTTGGTTTTTTATAGAAAAATTGCAGGACTGGCACATAAAAGTCTTTCAGAAAACGGGCAGTTGTACTTTGAAATCAATCAGTATTTAGGAAAGGAAATGACTGAATTATTAGAGAAAATGGATTTTAAGAATATTGAACTTCGAAAAGATATTTATGATAATGACAGGATGATGAAGGGAATAAAAGGTGATTTATAACATAAATTCCTAATCTAGCCCCGATAGAAGAGAAAACCTTTTGTGCCGGGGTTCGGCGCAAAAGTTTGAAACGGATAGCGGGACAATTGGTCTTTTGAGACAAGTGAATTTTGCTTCTAATAAAACTACTCGTAACGCAAAGCTTCTATAGGGTCAAGTTGTGATGCTTTAATTGCAGGGTACAATCCGGAAACAATGGCCACCATAAAGCTGGTTCCAAAAGCGATGGTGATAGCAAACCACGGAACTACAAAAGCAAAACTCATGGCAGTTGCAATACCAAATCCTATTAACATTCCTAATATGATTCCAACTAATCCGCCAATTTGTCCAATTAATAAGGTTTCAATAAAAAATTGAAAGGCAACGGTTGCTCTTGTTGCTCCCAATGCTTTTCGGACACCGATTTCCCGGGTACGTTCTGTAACGGAAACTATCATAATATTCATTAAAGCGATCGATGATCCTAATATTGTAATTATACTAATAATAGCAGAAGCCCAATCTAAATATTGTGTAATTCCTAAGATTCTGTTGATTAAATCGTCACTTCGGCCAATACCGAAATTATTGTCGCGAACAGGACTTAGTTTACGAACTCTTCGCATGGTGCTTGTCGCATTATCAATGGCCTGATCTAAAAGTTCTTTTTTAGAAACCATTATACTCATGGTATAATTGATGTTTGGTGCGGTAAACAAAGAACGCGCTACCTGAATTGGAATCAGAACGCGTAAATCCTGGCTGTTTCCAAATGTTGATCCTTTTTCTTTTAAGACTCCGATAACTTTAAAACGAGCTCCGCGAATAGAGATTATTTTGTCAATTGGATTAATGTCTTTTAATAGCCCTTTTTCAAAATCAGAACCTACTACGCACGAATACGTATTGTTATCAATATCAAATTGATTAAAAGAACGCCCCAGGTTAATTTCTAAACCTGAATTAGAAATAAAATGCTCGTCGACCCCCAAAATTTTAATTTCAGGATCTGTTTTTTGATCCAAATATTTAACTTCAGCGGTTGAAGTTGCCGTAAAAGAAAGAGAAGTTTCCGTAAAAGGGTATTTGTATTTATTTTTGAAAGCAACGGCCTCCGGATAGGAAATGATTGGATTTATGATTTCGCGCTCGTTTCCACCGCGGTTTTTAACGGTGTTTGCATATTGGTTAATGTTAAAAGTATTCGCACCCATGGAAGCAAAATTGGTCGAAACGGTATTCTCGAGTGCTGTTACAACTGTAAGGATTCCGACTAAAGCTGTGATTCCGATTGCAATAATTAAGACAGTAAGAATGGTTCTCAGCAATTGTGTTTTGATGGAGCCAAAAGCAATTCGGATATTTTCTTTAAATAATTTTAGCATCATAACCAATTTGACACGAAAATACGTTTTTTGTTACAAGTTTGTTTTCGAAGCTGTATTATTTATTTTAAAAAGTAAGATATTTGCAGGCGATTAAAAAATTTAAAAAAAAATAATGTCAAAAGGTTTTTAGAATTAGTAGCAATGAAAATCTAAATCTAATAATCCCAAAAAATCTAAATAATCTAAAAAGATGGCTTCAAAACCAAGCGTGCCAAAAGGGACAAGAGATTTTTCACCTTCAGAGGTGTCAAAGCGCCAGTATATTATACAGACTATAAAAGCTAATTTCGAGAAATTTGGTTTTCAGCCAATTGAAACTCCTTCATTTGAAAATTCAGATACGCTGATGGGGAAATATGGTGAAGAGGGAGATCGTTTGATTTTTAAAATATTGAATTCAGGTAATTTTTTCTATGATAAAAAAGAAAAAATTGAATTACCGGAATCTATAGAAGCTCTGCAAGTTAATTCTGCTGAAACAATTGATGTTAAACAAAGAATTGAGTTGAATAAATTTACTGGAAAAATTTCAGAGAAGGCTTTACGATATGATTTGACAGTTCCATTTGCAAGATATGTTGTACAGCACCAAAATGATATTGTATTTCCTTTTAAAAGATATCAAATCCAGCCGGTTTGGAGGGCAGATAATCCTCAAAATGGACGCTATAGAGAGTTTTACCAATGCGATGCAGATGTTGTAGGTTCAAAATCGTTATGGCAGGAAGTTGAATTGGTTCAGTTATATGATACCGTTTTTACATCTTTAGGTTTAGAAGGGGTGACCATCAAAATCAATAACAGAAAAATATTGTCTGGAATTGCTGAGGTAATTGGTGCTTCTGATAAGTTAATTGATTTTACAGTTGCTCTTGATAAATTAGATAAAATTGGAGAAGACGGCGTTAAAAAAGAAATGATCGAAAAAGGCATTTCTGAAGAAGCTTTGGTAAAAGTGCAGCCGCTTTTTAGCTTCTCAGGAACTTTTGCAGACAAAATTGCACAGCTTTCAGAATTATTGGTTTCTTCTGAAGAGGGAATGAAAGGTGTTGAGGAGTTAAAATTTATATGTGACAATGTTGCAGATTTAGGATTGTCAACTGCAATTTTAGATTTAGATGTGACTTTAGCCAGAGGACTAAATTACTATACAGGAGCTATTTTTGAAGTTGCAGCGCCAAAAACTGTTTCCATAGGTTCTATTGGCGGCGGCGGAAGATACGACGATTTGACAGGTATTTTTGGTTTAAAAAATATGAGTGGTGTTGGGATTTCTTTTGGATTGGATAGAATTTATCTGGTTTTAGAAAAATTACAATTATTCCCGGAAACTGTCGCTGCAACTTCGAAAGCTTTATTTGTGAATTATGGTGATAAAGAAGCTCTGTACGCTTCTCAGGCAATCCAGAAATTACGACAAGAAAACATAAAAGTAGAATTGTATCCTGATAATGTAAAAGTTGGAAAACAATTTCAATATGCAGACAAACGTTTGATTCCTTTTGCAGTAATTGCAGGCGATCAGGAAATAGCTTCCAATACTTATGCACTTAAAAATTTAGTTACAGGTGAGCAGGTTTCTGTTGACTTAGAAGGATTGAAGAATGCTTTATTGGCATAATTTGAATGTAAAGTGTTTTTGGCATAGATCAAAAAAAAGCATTTTATATATTTTTCTTTCACTCAGATTTTGCAGATTTCAGTAGATTTAATTTGATTTTCTAATTTAAAAAATCTGAGCACATCTGCTTAAATCTGCAAAAATCAGAGGAAACAGCTTGGTATAAATTTGCATTTTTTTTGTTACAGATTTAAAGATTAAATGATTTGTTTTATGCTGATTTTGCGAATTTTAGCAGATTTAGATTGTTTTTTTATTAAAATAATCTGCACTCATCAGGTTAAATCTTTTAAAATCGGCGTGAAATAATTTGCGAGGCAACAAAAAAACCGTTTAATTTGCGGCCTTAAGTTACGGGCGTAGTTCAAGGGTAGAATAGCGGTCTCCAAAACCGTTGATGGGGGTTCGAATCCCTCCGCCCGTGCAAAATACTAATTATTACCGAAGATTTCAATTGAAGTTAAAAAGGTAAAAAAAAAGCATAAAAAAAGCTTCGTCAATTAGGCGAAGCTTTTTTTTAATATAAGGTAAACTTGAATTAATAATTTATATAAGCCGAGGCTAACCCTTAAATTCAAACTTTGATAGGTAATAACACTGATTTTATTTTCAGGTTCAAATATAGGGCAAACGAAAACGTAATAGTCTTAAAATTATACTAAATTTTTCTTTAAGAATTTTTAGCTTGAAAATATTTTGTCATTTTCAAAAAAGTGACAATTTGACATTTTCGAAGATTTGGCAGTACTTTTGCAATCCAACAGAAAGAATTAAAAATGAAGTTTAAGAATATTTTTAAAAATACAAATAATATGACTACGGAAAATACAGAATTCGATCAGGAATTAGATGATGTAACGTTAGAGAACAATGCAAACGGAGAGCAGTTAATTGTTGAAGAATTAAGTGTTGAAGAGCAATTGACTCAAGACTTGGCAAAAGAAAAAGATAAGTTTTTGAGATTATTTGCTGAATTTGAAAATTACAAAAAAAGAACTTCAAAAGAGCGTATCGATTTATTCAAAACTGCCAATCAGGAAGTTTTGTTAGCAATGTTGCCAGTTTTGGACGATTTTGACAGAGCTGCTGTAGAAATTAACAAGTCTGAAGATGAAAATTTGAAAAAAGGAGTAGAGCTAATTCACGAAAAACTAAAAAGTACATTGGTTTCTAAAGGTTTAGAGCAGGTAGAAATACAGGCTGGTGATACTTTTAATGCTGATTTTGCAGAGGCTATTACTCAAATCCCGGCGCCTTCTGATAAACTGAAAGGTAAAATAGTTGATGTTATTGAAAAAGGATACAAATTAGGAGACAAAATTATTCGTTTTCCTAAAGTGGTTATCGGAAACTAAAAAATGCAAACAAAAGTTTCAAACGCTAGTTTTAAAATTGGCTTTTGGAATTTTAAGATTTGGAATTTAACCTTATTATGAAAAAAGATTTTTACGAAATACTTGGCATTTCAAAAAGTGCCGATGCTGCCGAAATTAAAAAAGCATACAGAAAAAGTGCGCTAAAATATCACCCTGATAAAAATCCGGGCGACAAAGAGGCAGAAGAAAACTTCAAATTGGCAGCAGAAGCTTATGAAGTTTTGAGTGACCCTCAGAAAAAAGCGAAATACGATCAATACGGGCATCAGGCATTTGATGGTTCCGGCGGATTTGGCGGTGGTCATGGCGGTATGAATATGGATGACATTTTCAGCCAGTTTGGTGATATTTTTGGTGGTGGATTTGGTGGATTTGGCGGCGGCGGAGGTGGTCCTCGTCGTGCTAAAGGAAGCAATCTTCGAATTAAAGTAAAACTAACTTTAGAAGAAATTGCAAATGGTGTTGAGAAAAAAGTAAAAGTAAAACGTAAAGTTCAGGCTAAAGGGGTTACCTACAAAACTTGTTCGACTTGTAATGGTCAAGGACAAGTAATGCGTGTAACTAACACTATCTTAGGACGAATGCAATCTGCATCAACATGCCCTG
The DNA here is from genome assembly GCF_002017935.1 of Flavobacterium sp. LM4. Classification (NCBI taxonomy): domain Bacteria; kingdom Pseudomonadati; phylum Bacteroidota; class Flavobacteriia; order Flavobacteriales; family Flavobacteriaceae; genus Flavobacterium; species Flavobacterium sp. LM4. Next base: position 693,867 of record NZ_MUFW01000001.1, read on the forward strand.
CTTGTGGTGGTTCTGGTCAGATTTTAGATAAAAAACCTTCTGAAGCAGACTCGCAAGGAATGGTTCAGGAAGATGAAACGGTATCAATCAAAATTCCTGCCGGAGTAGTTGATGGAATGCAGTTAAAAGTTTCTAATAAAGGAAATGATGCTCCTGGTAATAGTATTCCGGGTGACTTAATTGTTGCAATTGAAGAAATTGAGCACGAATTATTAAAACGTGAAGGAGAAAATATTCACTATGATTTATACATAAGTTTTCCTGAAGCTGTTTTAGGCGTGTCTAAAGATATCGAAGCAATTAACGGAAAAGTTCGTATTAAACTTGAAGAAGGAATTCAGTCCGGAAAAATCTTAAGATTAAAAGGAAAAGGTATTCCAAGTATCAACGGTTATGGAAACGGGGATTTATTGGTTCACGTAAATGTCTGGACACCTAAAACGTTAAATAAAGAGCAAAAACAATTTTTTGAAAATGCTTTAAATGACGAACATTTTATTCCAAGTCCTGAGAAATCAGAAAAATCATTTTTTGAAAAAGTAAAAGATATGTTTTCATAATCTAAGCTTCTTTTTAAATGTAGAAATAAATCCAAACCCATTCTAAGGTAAATTTTAGAATGGGTTTTTTATGTATTAACGCTTAGATTCGCTCCGAATTATTTACTTTTACAGTCGCAAAAACATAATGGTCAAACTGACGCAGAAAATCCTGAAAACAGCATGAGCAACTTACTCGAAGTACATAAAGTCGTAAAACAATACGGCGATTATGTAGCGCTTAACGAAGTTTCATTAAATGTGCCAAAAGGCAGTATATACGGATTATTAGGTCCGAATGGAGCCGGAAAAACTTCCTTAATCAGAATCATCAATCAAATCACGCTGCCAGATAGCGGTGAAATTATTCTGGATGGAGAAAAATTACAGGCAAAACATGTGCAGACTATTGGCTATCTTCCGGAAGAAAGAGGTTTGTACAGTTCGATGAAAGTGGGGGAACAGTGTTTGTATCTGGCTCAAATGAAAGGACTTTCGAAAGCTGAGGCTAAACGACAGTTAGACTACTGGTTTGACCGTTTGGGAATTCAGGGATGGTGGAACAAGAAAATCCAGGAACTTTCTAAAGGAATGGCACAGAAAATTCAGTTTGTAGTTTGTGTTTTGCACAAACCTAAATTACTAATTTTAGATGAACCTTTTTCGGGTTTTGATCCTGTAAACGCCAATGTAATCAAAGACGAAATTTTGGCTTTGAAAGAACAAGGTTCGACAATTATTTTCTCTACCCACCGAATGGAAAGTGTAGAAGAACTTTGTGATTATATTTCTTTGATACATAAGTCAAATAAATTAATAGAAGGCAAGGTTGGTGATGTAAAACGTCAATTTAGAACAAACAGTTTTGAAGTCGGAATTTTAACGCATAATGTTGAAGGTCTGATGTATGACATTACACAAAAATTTACTGTTTCTCCTGCAAACTTTAAATCGCTGAATGATGATTTAAAACTAAATATACAAATTGGAAATGCAACTCCAAATGAATTATTGAACATCTTAACGCAGCGTGGACAAGTCACACATTTCGTAGAAAAAATACCAAGTATAAACGATATTTTTATTCAGACAGTAACAGATAAAAAATAAAATTTCAAAAAATAAATTTCAAATTCCGAATTAGAGCTTTTAATTTGGAATTTGAAATTTGAAAATTAAAATATTTATGAGCATCATTTCGTTGATTATTAAAAGAGAATTTATTGCAAAAGTGCGTAATAAATCTTTTGTTGTCATGACTTTTTTAAGTCCGTTATTGTTTGTAGCAATTGCGGGGTTTATTGGCTATCTGAGTTCAATGAAGGCTGAAACCAAACGAATTGCCATTCATGATGAAACGGGCTTATTTGTTGCAGATTTTTTAAAAGAAAATAAGAAGGGTGCTGAATTTAAATATCTTAATTTATCTGAAATTGATGTAAAAGCTTTAAAAGACAGTATTACAAAAGAAAATTTCAGCGGATTAATCGTTATTCCGAAAACCAGTGAAAACAAAGACTTAGAAAGTAAAATTGAATTTATTTCTAATAGCAGTCCCAGTATTTCTTTTATAGAAAACACTCAGGATATCATTGGTAATAAAATTACGAAACTAAATCTGGAAGAAGCCAAACTGGATACTTTGGCAATTCAAAAAGCACAATCAAAAGTTAATATTCATTTGGTTAAAGCTTCCGGAGAAGAAAGTTTAAAAGGCCTGAACGAAATTAAAATCGGAATTGGAGGTGCTTTCGGATACTTAATCATGATGTTCATTATCATTTATGGAAATATGGTCATGAGAAGCGTAATTGAAGAAAAAACAAGCCGGATTATTGAAATTATCATTTCATCGGTTAAGCCATTTCAATTGATGATCGGTAAAATTGTGGGGACTTCGCTTGCAGGATTGTTGCAATTTATAATCTGGGCTATAATTGGTTTAGGATTGATGTTTGCTGCATCGGTATTTTTTGGAGTAAATGTTGGGCCAACGGCTAGAATTTCTCCTGAATTAATGCAATCAGCACAACACGAGCTCTCAGGCTCTGCACAAATGTATATAACTGAATTATGGAATTTACCAATTGCCAGCATCTTAATTGGTTTTGTGATTTATTTCATTGGAGGCTATTTTCTATATAGTTCCTTTTATGCAGCAATTGGAGCAGCAGTCGACAATCAAACGGATTCACAGCAATTTCTTTTACCCATCATGATGCCATTGATTTTGAGTGTTTATATCGGTTTTTTTACCGTTGTAAATGATCCTCACGGAACTGTGGCAGTTGTATTTTCAATGATTCCGCTAACGTCTCCAATTGTTATGTTAATGAGGCTTCCGTTTGGCGTGCCTTGGTGGCAAATCGCAATTTCGGTATCATTATTGTTTGCAACCTTTTTCTTTGTGGTTTGGTTTGCTGCAAAAATTTACCGTGTAGGGATTTTAATGTATGGTAAAAAACCAACATGGAAGGAATTGTACAGATGGCTTAAATATTAATTGAGGATGCTAAGATACTAAGGTTCTTAGACGCTAAGATTTTAGCTGTCAGAAAAAAACTTAGAAACTTAGCAGCTTAGAATCTCAGAATCTTAAAAATATATGAGTAAAATACTAATTATAGAAGACGAAGCAGCTATCAGAAGAGTTTTGGTAAAGATTTTGTCAGAAGAAAATGATACATATCAGGTTGAAGAAGCAGAAGATGGAGTTACCGGACTTGAGAAAATAAAAAACAATGACTATGATTTGGTTTTGTGTGATATCAAAATGCCAAAAATGGACGGTGTTGAGGTTTTAGAAGCGGTAAAAAAAATCAAACCTGAAATCCCGATGGTGATGATTTCAGGACACGGTGATATGGAAACTGCGATTCAAACAATGCGCTTAGGCGCATTTGATTATATCTCGAAACCACCGGATTTAAATCGTTTGCTAAATACGGTCCGAAATGCTTTAGATAAAAAACAGCTCGTTGTTGAAAATAAAATTCTGAAGAAAAAGGTCAGTAAAAACTACGAAATGGTGGGAGAAAGCGAAGCTATTAATCATATAAAAGTAATGATTGATAAAGTAGCTCCAACTGAAGCCAGAGTCTTAATTACGGGGCCTAACGGAACAGGAAAAGAATTGGTAGCCCATCAATTACATGAGAAGAGCGAACGTGCTAATTTTCCATTAATTGAAGTAAATTGCGCTGCTATTCCGAGTGAATTGATTGAAAGTGAATTATTTGGACACGTAAAAGGTGCTTTTACCTCAGCCGTGAAAGATCGTGCCGGAAAATTTGAAGCAGCTGACAAAGGAACTATTTTTCTGGATGAAATTGGTGATATGAGCCTTTCAGCACAAGCCAAAGTATTGCGTGCTTTACAAGAAAGTATGATTACCAGAGTTGGGGCTGAAAAAGATATTAAAGTGGATGTTCGGGTAGTTGCAGCGACCAATAAAGATTTAAAAACAGAAATTGCACAAGGTCGTTTCCGTGAGGATTTGTACCACCGTCTGGCTGTAATTTTAATTAAAGTTCCCGCATTAAATGACAGGCGTGATGATATTCCGGCACTGATTAAACATTTTTCTGAGAAAATTGCTTCAGAACAAGGGAACGCCCTGAAAGTGTTTTCGGCACAAGCCATAAAATTATTACAGGAATATGACTGGACAGGAAATATTCGTGAACTTCGAAATGTGGTTGAGAGACTTATTATTTTAGGTGGAAACGAAATCTCAGAAACCGATGTTAAAATGTTTGCAAGTAAATAAATTTAATGATTTAAAAATTTGAGAATTTGGCTTGAGCTGAAATTTTTTAATTTTTAAATCTTTTAATCATTAATAATGAAACTAAAAAAAATAAACGAAAAGCTACAAGATGCACTCATTGAAAATGGTTTAACAGAAGCAAATATATTGCAAATGGAAACTTTTTCAACAATCAAAAGTGGTGCGGACTGTATGATTATTTCTCCGGCAGGAACTGGAAAATCGACAACAATTGTATTGAATGTAATTCAGCAATTGGCCGGGCAAACAGAAGAATCACCACGGGCTTTGATTATTGTTGAAGACAAGGAGAAAGTGCTGGCTATGGAAGCTCTTTTCGAAAAATACGGAAAGTATACTAATCTTGAAGTATATGGGGTACATGATAAGGGAGATATGGATTATGATAAAAATTATATTTCAACAGGAATTGATGTTTTAATTGGAACACCAAATAAGTTAAGCGATATGTTTACCACGGCAGGTTACAATGTAAATCGTTTGAAAATGTTTATTCTTGACGATGCTGATCCAATATTGAAATTACGAAATGAAACTAAAATCATGCGTATTTCGAATAGTATTGCAAAAACTCAACGTATCATTTTTGCTGAAACCTTAACTGAACGCATCGAAATTTTAGCAGATAAAATGCTGTTGGAACCTTATTTCTTTGATATGGATGAAGAGGGGGAAGAGGAGCTTGATGAAGAGGAAGATGATATAGAAGAGGAATAAGCTGTTTCGAAATTATATGGAAATCATAAAGACATTTAAATTTTTAGCAATCGTACTTTCAGTATTTTTTGTTGTCGTTTATGTAATTATTGTTTCTTACGTATATTTTAATCAGGTTGGAATGGTTTTTCAAAGTGCTGCTCTTTCTAAAGAATATCAGTTTGAATATCAAAGTCAATTTGAAGAGATAAACATTAAATCTTTTGATGGAGTAAATCTTAACGGAATTTTATTTAAAGCAGAGAATTCCAAAGGTTTGGTTTTTTATCTTCATGGAAATGCAGGAACACTTGAAACCTGGGGAAGTATCTCTAAAATTTATACTTCATTAGGATATGATATTTTTATTTTGGATTACCGAAGTTTCGGGAAAAGTGAAGGTGAAATAGAAAATGAAGAACAGTTAAATAAGGATGTTACAGTAGTCTATAAAAAAATAAAACAAAGATATTCAGAAGACAAAATTATCATTGCAGGTTATTCGATCGGTTCAGGCCTGGCCACAATTTTAGCTTCTGAAAATAACCCAAAAGCTTTAATTCTGCAATCTCCTTATTTTAGTTTTACAGAACTATCAAGTACGAAAGTTCCCTTCTTTCCTAATTTCATGAAGAAATTTCGTTTAGAAACGCATCATTATTTGCCAAAAGTAAAAGCACCGATTTATATTTTCCATGGCATAGATGATCAATTAATTTCATGTTCAAATTCCGTTAGGTTAAATAAATTATTAGATTTTAAGGGACATTTTTGTGGGTTGAAAGACCAAGGACATATTGGAATGAACGAGAATGATGATTTTAAAAAACAGCTAAAAATAATTTTGCAATAAAGAAAATAAAATAATAATAAAAAATAAATGTCATGGGATTGATGAAAGCATTTTCAGGAAGTGAAGTATTAGCAATTGCTTTGCAGGAAAGATTGGAAGAAGCCGGAGTAGAAACAGTAAAAAAAGATAATATTCAATCTGCGCGTTTAGGAGGAGCAGATCTGGCTGTTGAAATTTTCATTCAGGAGACTGATTTTGCAAAAGCAAATCCGGTAATTGAAAAGTTTAGAATGAGTATTTAATCCTGATTTTAATTATATTAAATATGCAATATAAAATGTTAGTACTCGACATGGATGATACCTTGTTGACAGACGATCATAAAATTTCAGAATTAAATAAAAAAGTACTTCTTGAGGCACAGACAAAAGGGGTTTATGTTGTTTTGGCTTCCGGGCGTCCAACATCTGCTATGACTGCTTATGCAAAGGAACTAGAATTAGATTTAAATGATTCTTATATAATTTCATTTAATGGTGCTGTTATAAGCCAGGCAAAGGATGATCTTGTTTTATTTGAGCAGTGCTTAACTATTGCCCAAATTCATGATTTATACGATTATAGTGTAAAAATGAAAACTCATATTATTACCTATCTGGATGGCGAAATTATAAGCGAAACCGATTCCGAGTATATAGAAATTGAAAAAGAAATTACCGGACTGCCTCATAATAAAGTTTTCAGTTTTAAAGATTATGTAGACAGACCTGCAGTAAAATGTATTTTGTTGGAACATCCTGATTATTTAAAAAAAGTAGAGAAAGATTTGAAAACAGAAATGCCTCATTTAAGTATTGCAATGTCTAAACCTTTTTTTCTGGAAGCTGCTCAACACGGAATTGACAAGGCGGCAAGTATAAAGTTCCTTGCTGAAAAGTTAAACATTCATCAAAGCGAAATTATCGCAGTTGGAAATGCCGGTAACGATTTAACCATGATTGAATATGCCGGTTTAGGAGTTTGGGTTGATAATGTTACGCCAGAATTGCGTGACAGAGCCAATGTTATTGTGGCATCAAATAATAACAATGGTGTTGCTGAGGTTGTACAGAGATATATATTGGTCTAAATAAAAAATCCGAAATTTAAGTATCTTAAATTTCGGATTTTTTATTTTATAAATTCGTCTGAGTTATTTTTTAGCTACTGAAACAAAATATTTATTTCCGTCACCCATTGTTAGCTTTACACGCTCATCGCAAAGATCGATTGCAAAATTTGCGCTTTCGTAGCAACTGCAGGTTGTATTTTTGTCTTTAGACATTTCTGTTTTGCAGTTGTTATTTTTAAAAGAAGCTAATTGAGGAGTGTATAAACTTACTAAATCTGTAGAAGCAGTAACTAAAGAGATAATACTAGCAGAGTTGGTATTTGTAATTCGGTATACAATTCTGTCCGTATAATTTACCTCATTAACTACTACTTTTCTGATGTATGTATAAGCTGTAGATCCTTCTCCCGGTTCTTTAACTTCAAATTTAAATCCAACCGCACGTATCGCAATGTCAAATTGCTGCTGAGAGTTTAAACTGGCCCAATTTGTTAATGTACTGATTGTTGGAAATGGATTTGAATTTGCAACAGGTGTATTAGTTTGAGCCTGTGCGAAGATGGTTAAAAAGATTAAGCAGATCGTAGGAAAACATGCTTTCATATTGTTCTGTAAATTTAAAAATTCGCCTACTCTAAATTGGTTTTCGGCTTTCCCATTTGGTTTTTAGTTGAAATTTTAAAAACGCTTTCAATGAAATAAATTATATTTCAAAGTTTAATTATTTTATAAAATTTCGATGCGTGAATTTAAGTTTATTATTAATGACAGCAAAGAAAAATTCAAGAAAAAATGATTTTAAAATCAGTTACAATGCATTTAATCGGATTTATTTACTTTTTGTCGATTTTTTCTTTCATTTTGTATTTTTTGATACTAAGCGTGAAATTATAAAAAAAATAAATCTTTTAGAGTAATCAGAAATTCAATTAATTACTTTTTATGGTTTAATAAAAGTGTTTTGTTTCAATTCTTTGATTTATAATGTATTATTGATTTTATTTTAAAGAAATTTGTGTGTAAATTTGCAAACTCTTCAATCTAAGATGTAAATATAATAATCTTGCTACTTAAAACGTAGTACATTCCTATGGAAAATAGAAAAAAAGTTGCTTTTTATACACTTGGCTGTAAACTGAATTTTTCAGAAACATCTACAATTGCCAGAAACTTTAATGATGAAGGTTTCGACAGAGTTGATTTTGAAGAAGTAGCAGACATTTATGTTATCAATACTTGCTCTGTAACTGAAAATGCTGATAAGCAATTCAAACAGGTTGTAAAAAAAGCTATGAAACTTAATGAGAAGGCTTTTGTTGCCGCTGTGGGTTGTTATGCACAATTAAAACCTGAGGAATTGGCAGCTGTTGATGGGGTCGATTTGGTTTTGGGAGCTACTGAAAAATTTAAAATTACAGATTATATTCATGACCTGAGCAAAAATGACATGGGGGAGGTTCATTCCTGCGAAATTGCCGAGGCTGATTTTTATGTAGGAAGTTATTCTATTGGTGATCGTACCCGTGCTTTCCTGAAAGTTCAGGATGGTTGTGATTATAAATGTACCTATTGCACAATTCCGTTGGCGAGAGGAATTTCAAGAAGCGATGCTTTAGAAAATGTATTGCAAAATGCCAAAGAGATTTCTGCACAAAACATAAAAGAAATTGTTTTAACCGGTGTCAATATTGGGGATTATGGCAAAGGTGAGTTTGGAAATAAAAAACACGAACATACTTTCCTGGACTTAGTGCAGGCTTTGGATAAAGTAGAAGGAATCGAGCGTTTGCGAATATCCTCTATCGAACCGAATTTATTGAAAAATGAAACCATTGAGTTTGTTTCTAAAAGCCGAACTTTTGTGCCCCATTTTCATATTCCACTGCAATCCGGGAGTAATGATATTTTAAAATTAATGAAACGTCGTTACTTGCGTGAAGTGTATACAGAGCGTGTCAATAAAATTCGCGAGGTAATGCCGAATGCCTGTATAGGTGTTGATGTAATTGTAGGTTTTCCAGGTGAAACAGATGAGCATTTCTTAGAAACGTATCATTTTCTGAATGAAATGGATATTTCGTATTTGCATGTTTTTACCTATTCTGAAAGAGATAATACTGAAGCTGCTGATATGCCAGGGATTGTTCCTGCTAATGTAAGAGCAAAACGAAGTAAAATGCTGCGTGGATTATCGGTTAAAAAACGTCGCTCTTTTTACGAAAGTCAATTAGGTTCTAACAGGACTGTTTTATTCGAAAGTGAAAATAAGGAAGGCTATATTCATGGTTTTACTGAAAACTATGTAAAAGTAAAAACACCTTGGAATCCCGAATTGGTTAATACTTTGCAGGAAATTAATCTAACTAAAATCGATGAAGACGGTAGTGTTCGATTGGAATTTTTAAATAAATTGGCAGAGGCCTAGTCACAATATTGTTTTTTGTCTATTCTCATCGTTCTAGTCTTCTTCGTTGAAATGACATAAAATTTAAAAAGTCCTTGAAAAAGGACTTTTTTATGCATTTATAAAATATTATTTCTCGTTTTCCTGCGAGACCAATTTCAAAGAATTAATATAATCCGAATCAAATTCAATAACCCTTATCTTATCTGGATTGAAATTAAGCTCTCCTCCAAATTGACCTCTGATATCTAAAAAATCAATCGTTAAAATTTCATCGTTTATCTCTATCAATTTTCCTAAATAAACCGATTTTGGGGATTTCTTTACAATCTGGAAAATGCCATATTTGTTGTTGATATAATGCAGTATGGTACTCAAATCCTTAATCGGAATAATGTCTTCGGCATTTGTTTTTAACCCTTTAAGGCGAATCACTTTTTCATTAAATACCAGTTCTTCATCTCTTTCGATTGCTTCGATGTTTTTGTTTTTTAAAATCACAAAACCATCAAGTATAAAATCGATTGGATTGTTTTTAAGTAAAATCCAGTCATCCGAATAATCAATCAGAAATCCGGTAAAGATTTCTTTTTTATCAGTAAATGCAATTGAAACCAATTGTCTTAAATATTGTTCCATTTTATTGTTTTTTAATTCCAAAATCAAGTTTCCTGTTCCAACTATAAGTTAAGGATAATAATTGGAATAGGGGATTTCATAGATCAGAATTTATATTTTAACTTAAGGATTTGTAGACCAGATACTGCTGTTCTTAACGAACACTCTGCGATTTAGTTTGAGTTGGGCGATTATCAACTCTGCAATGTCTTCTGACTGCATGACTTTTTCAGGATTTCCGTCAGTGAGGTTTAAATCTTTAGCCATATCAGTTGCAACGGTACTTGGTGTTAAGGCTGTAACGCGAATGTTGTGTTTTCTCATTTCCTGCATTAAAGAATCTGTTAATCCTAAAACTGCAAATTTAGAGGCACTGTAGGCACTGGTTAAGGCATTTCCGTTTAATCCGGCTGTAGAAGAAATATTGATAATATCACCAGTTTGCCTTTTGATCATATTAGGTAAAACGGCACGGGTTGTATAATAAGTTCCCATTAAGTTTACCTGTATGATTTTTTCCCATTCGGATGGCTCTAATTCCATAAACTTTCCAAAAGCAGCGATTCCGGCATTATTGATTAAAATATCAATGGTTTTAAATTCTGCTAAAGCTTTTTCAATAGCAGTATTTATCGAATTTATATCGGCCACGTCAGCAGTCAGAGCCAATGATTTTACTCCGAAATTTTCAATTTTAACAGCCAGCTGCTCGACATCCAATTGGGTTCTTGAGACTAAAATTACGTTTACACCTTCTTTTGCCAGAGCAATAGCAATAGCTTTTCCAATTCCTTTACCGGCTCCTGTAATCAGGGCATTTTTATTTTTTAGATTTGTCATGAGTGTATTTTTTAGAAATGCAAAAAGCATCAGTTTAGTTATACAAAAATACAGTTTTTGCTTACCAAAATGACGCTTTTTTTATTTCTTAATCTAAGTTTAACAGCTTTTGCTTATTCTTTCAAAACCATGTCAATACACATTACAGCTGCCAGGATTAATTGTCTCAGCGGAGAATCAGCTGGGACTGTTTCTTCAATTTGCAGGACATAATTGTCGGCACTGGTAAAAAACTCTTTGCCCATTCCGGCCCATTTTTTACTTACCTGAGCCAGCTGTTTGTTTTCGTGCGAAAATTTAAAATCCCAGCCGGTCCATTTTCCCTGAAGCGTTGCGACAGGTTTTTCATTTTTGTCTAGTATTTCGAATTTTCCTCCGATGGAAAAGAATTTCTGTTTAAAAGTTCCAACTAATCTGTCTTTCTCATCAAATATTTCGACAGTAGATCGAAAGATCGCAATACCACGTTTTACTGCAATTAATTTTTCGCCACTTGCTGTAGTGATTTCAACATTAAAAGGAGTCATTCGCTTATAATCTGTAAAGCGCAGCATTTTTGTAAAAAAGCCAAGATTGTTCTCACGGCAGTTCATGATAATCTGGTTGCTTTCAGGATTATAAATATCGTAATTGTTTGACGCTTTAAACATTCCGACATGTTCTTTTACTAAAAATAGGTTTTTACTTAAAATTGGGTTCATGAAATTTTACTTATAGTTGATTTATATAGAGCTAAATTAAATTATTCTATGAGAAATCTAACTTGAACTGTGCTTGAAATTTTAATTTTTTCAAATTCAATATTAGGTTCATTAGAAGGTTCTTCGGCATAAAAACTTCTGGAGCCTCTAATTGCAATTCCAGAAACACTTCCTGCTAATTGACTCGAAAAATCTTCAAAATTACTGATTTGTATAGCATTACCAACTTTTTGATTTAGAGGTTTAGTAAAACTTTCTGCTGTTTCTTTTGCGTTCAACATAGCTTTTCCATTAATCAGAAGTTTTATCTTTTTTTCATCTGAATTTTCAATTTTTTCAATTCGAACATTTGAGATGCCGATTTTTTCCAAACCGATAAAGGCTTTCGAAGCTTCGGAAGCATTTTTGACCAAAATAGAATATGATTTGGATTTGAAAATATCAGTTTGTTTTAAAAGATAAAACTTGTAATTGCTCGAAATGTCATTTACACTTAGGTTTTTATTTACATCTATACCAATCTCCTGTAATTTCTGAATCATTTCTTTTTCAATGTCTTCAACAGACTTTTTGCCTTTAAAATCTTTTTCCATTAAAAGAACATTTATCCAGACTTTATTTGGAATGACTAATGTGTCTGCCTTACCGGAAGACTCTATATAAGGCTTGTCAATTGAATTTTTAGTTTGGGAAAAGGAATTTATTGTTAACAGTGCAAATAATGCTAAAAGGCTTTTTTTCATTGTTTTAAAAGTTAATTTTAAATGTAAATAAGAAATTAATTATACTGTTTAGAAGTTTCAACCAGACGAATAAATTCAGCTTTATAGCCTTCGCCGTCATTTGAATTTCCTTGTTTGGCTAATTTAACTATTTCTTCGGAAGATTTGTTTGATATTAATTTTGAATCTCTCAATTTTAATCCAAACCAGGCCACGGCAGAACTAAATTTGAAATCATCAGAAGCTTTTTCTAAAACAATAGCTTTGTTTTCGATCACCTGAACCATTTCGATACTTTTATCGCCATCAGGTTTTTTGTAACGGAATTTTATCGTCGCAAGTTCATTATTGAAATTGGTTGTAGTTTCCTGAACCTTTGTGTATTTTAAATCATCAGGAAGACTTGTAAGATATGTACTGGAAACTCCTGCCGGAATGATTTCATACAAAGCCGTAACGATGTGGTTGCTCCCCAATTCACCCGCATCTATAGCATCATTTTTGAAATCTTCCGGACGAAGTTTTCTGTTTTCATATCCAATTAAACGGTAAGACTGCACTTGTATCGGATTGAATTCAATCTGAATTTTTACATCTTTCGCAATCGCAAACATCGATCCTTTAAATTCTTTTCCTAAAAAACGATTTGCCTCCTGAATATTATCAATGTAAGCGTAATTTCCGTTTCCTTTATCGGCCAGGATTTCCATTTTGCTGTCTTTGTAATTGCCCATTCCGTAGCCTAAACAAGTCAGGAAAACACCGGTTTTTCTTTTTTCTTCAATTAGTTTTTCCATGTCCGTATTCGAAGAATCTCCCACATTAAAATCACCGTCAGTTGCAAGAATTACACGATTGTTTCCGTTTTTAATAAAATTTTCAGAAGCAATTTTATAAGCCAGATTGATTCCGGCTCCTCCGGCAGTACTTCCTCCGGCGTTTAATTGATCCAAAGCATCAATAATAGTTTTTTTCTCGTCTCCAGAAGTTGGAGGCAAAACCAATCCGGCAGCTCCAGCGTAAACCACAATGGCAACTTTATCTTTTTGTCGTAATTCGTTTACCAAAATTTTCATCGATTGTTTTAATAAAGGCAATTTGTTCATTTCGCTCATTGACCCGGAAACATCAATTAAGAAAACAAGATTAGAAGCCGGTAAATCATCGGTTGGAATGTTTTTCCCCTGTAAACCAATTTTAAGGATTTTATTTTTGGAATTCCATGGAGAATCACTCAATTCGGTATTGATAGAAAACGGATGCTGGTCTTTTGGCTGTGGATAATTGTATTTGAAGAAGTTTACCATTTCCTCGACACGCACAGCATCTTTTGGAACTTCCTGTCCATTGTTCAGGAAACGTCTGATATTGGTGTAAGAAGCATTGTCAACATCAATAGAAAATGTAGAAAGTGGTGCTGTTTTCGGACTTTCGAAAGCATTTTCTACAAATGTATCATAATCTTCCTGAGAAGGTTCTGCAGGGATTGGTGTAATTGTGTTTAATTTTTTGTCTAATTCTTTTTCAGAGAGATTTTTATAAAGGTCGTTTTTCGTAGTGATGATAACAGTTCCATTATTAGTACCGCTATGAATTGATGAGTTTGGATCATTCTTAAGAATATGAACATCTTTAATATCATTTGGATTGATTTTTGCCATTTGGTCGGCTTTAATACGAACTCCGTCAACAATATACACAGGTTCATTTTTAGATGAAATTGAAGAAGATTCCCGAACTGTTGTAACACTTGCATTTGTAACTGGCTGAACTTGTTTTTTTGAAGTTTTTGCTCTGACTTCTGTCCCTTGAACTATTTGTACGGAAGCTGCTGTTTGGTGTTTTTTGCGTTTAACGGCATAACCCGTAACGACAACTTCTTCTAATGACTGGCTTTCTTCTTCGAGTTTTACATTAATAATGGTTTTGTCTCCAACAACTTTTGTCTGGGATTTCATTCCTATAAAACTGAAAACAAGAGCATCTCCTTTTTTTGCCTGAATAGAATAGTTTCCATTATAATCTGTTTGAGTATTTTTTTTAGTGCCTTTAATCACTACATAAGCGCCAGGAAGAGGTATGTTAGATTGATCTGTCACAATTCCTGTAATTGTTCTTTCCTGTGCCATGGTTACGAAACATATAAGCATAGTAATGGCTAATGAAATAAGTTTTAGACTTTTCATGATAGTAAGTTTTAGAATTAATGTTCGGGTCTTGGCTATTTTTTCAGAGCCGGTTTTCCAGTTTTAGTAGTGATGATAACAACTCCTTTTCTGCCTTTTTCGCCATATTTTTCTGTGGCTTCCAGATCCTGAAGTATGGTAATGGTTTTGATTTCCTGTTTATTTAAAGGAGCATACGGACTCGTCGGATTTTTTCCGAATAAATCATTTTCAGAGAAATAAATGCCGTCGATGATGTACAACGGTTCATCTAGAATAACGAGTGATTCTACATTTTCCGGACTCATATTAGGAAGCTCCTCCTGTATCATTTTGTCTCTTTTGTAATCGTCACTGTGTGCCATGGCATTTCCGTTAAGGACAATCAATGGTGCTGATTTTTTAGCCATTTGGCTTTGTTTTTCGGCAAAAGCAGCTTTAGCAGATTCTCTTTCTTTAAATTTTGAAGAATAACTCATTTCTTCACTGGTTTCTTTTTTTGAAACTATAGTATTGTCTTCTTCAAAAAGTTCCTCTTTTACGGGGGGAGATGCAATAGCTTCGGGAGTCATTTCAGAAACAACCACCGGTTCAATAAGTTGAACACTAGATCCCATTCCGGTTGCTTGCTGAATGGCGACACTCTCTTTGTTTTTTGCCTGATTTTCAAGAATTTTAATTGCTTCTTCCTTAGAGACAATTCCGGAGTCAGAAGAGATGGTTTTATCTTTTTGATTTAAATCGGATTTTTGAGATTTTTCAGTTTCCTGAATAACTACTTTTGGGATCTCATTTACTTGATTTTTGTCTGACTTTAAAAATTGAAATCCAAGAGAAAGTAATAACAGAAAGGAAGCTGCGACTGCAATTTTCTTCCATAAAGCAATGTTTTTTTTATCTTCTTTTTGATCCAGTTTATCTTCTACGCGCGACCAGATTTTTTCCATTCCCGGAAAATCTTTTTGTTCCGAGTTTTGTGCGGCTTCTTTAAATTTATCGAATATTTTATCCTGATTGTCCATGACTATTTTGCTTTTTGATAATACAATTTATTTACTAATTCCTTCAGTTTGGTTTTGGCCGCATTGAGTTGCGATTTTGAAGTGCCTTCAGAAATATTGAGCATTGCTGCAATTTCCTTGTGTCCGAAACCTTCAATGACAAAAAGGTTGAAAACCGTTTTGCAGCCTTCGGGAATATGGTTTAATAAATTGAGTAAATCCTCTTCTTCTAATGTGTTTATCTCATCTGTAAAAGGCTGCGAAAGTACTTTTACATCATCAAGATACATGTTGAAATTGGTGCTCTTTTTAATAGTTGCCAAACAGTGATTAACGGTAATTTTTCTGGCCCAGGCTTCAATAGCCTTATCTTCTTTGAGCTGGTCGAGTTTTGTAAAGATGGTGTAGAAAGCATCGGCCAGGGCTTCTTCTATTTCTTCTTCCTTCTTTAGGTATCGTTTGCAAACACGATACAATTTTGGAGCCATGTGCTCATAAACCTGACGCTGGGCATCACGGTTCATTTTTTTGCAGTTAGAAATTAGCGTTTCGTTTATCACAATTTTGGTCTTTAATTATAAAGAGAGTGAAAAAGATAAAAAGGTTGGGACGAAGATGAAAATAAATGTAAAAATAATTCAAATTAGGTTTTAATTTGCTGATTATTAATTTGTTATTTTGTTTTTAACATTAAAAGAAAAAGATCCCATAAAAAATGACAGATAATTACAATTTTGATGTTTCTGTATTTTTCATATTGCAAAGCCAATACCACCCCGATGACGATTGGGCCAATAATATTCACTAAAGTGCCATAGCCAAAGTGCATAAATCCAAAAACAGAACTAGAAATAAGTATAGCCAGCTTTTGATTTTTAATCAGTAATTCTAATCTGGGCAACAGATAGCCTCTAAAAATTAATTCTTCCGTAATACCAGCAGTTACACAAGTAAAAAAAAGTAATACATAACTTTTTTTTAAAATCCCTAAGGCTTTATTTAACACAGTACTTTGAGAGTTCATTTTCAGTAACATAAATAAAAGACCTGTTAAGACAACAGCCAGAAATAATTTTAAAAATGTTTTTAATATTGCTGTTGTTAAAAAAGAAAATGAATATTCAGTTTCTTTCCAAAGCAGAAAGGGCTGTTTTTCTATTTTAAAAGAATATAGGAATAAAAGCAGTAAGGAAATCCAAATTGTAAATCTCGAAATATAGAATTGAGCTTCTTTACTAAGTCCTGAATCTTTGAATAATAAAGAAGAATAAATTGCCAGAAAAGGAAGGAGTATTGAAAGTATGATGCCGATAATTAAAGTTGGTTTCTTAGCTGCGTTTGTAATGTTGAGCATTTATTTAGTTTGTAGGGTTTGATTATTATACCATTTTTCTATTTTTTTTATTGACTCTAAATCTGTTTTAGGATTACAATTTAATCCTAAA
This sequence comes from Flavobacterium sp. LM4, assembly GCF_002017935.1. Classification (NCBI taxonomy): domain Bacteria; kingdom Pseudomonadati; phylum Bacteroidota; class Flavobacteriia; order Flavobacteriales; family Flavobacteriaceae; genus Flavobacterium; species Flavobacterium sp. LM4. The sequence goes on from NZ_MUFW01000001.1 coordinate 710,692, forward strand.
TTGATTTTTGTTTGAGAAATATAAGAGTTTAGAAAAATTAAGGCAAAACCTCCAACTTCACCATTTTTACTTAGCATATGTGAAGAGAATAAATTCATATATCCACAGCATTTTTCTTTAGAATGCATAATTGAAATTAGATATTGAACATCATTTGGCTTTACCCAATTTTCAGGAAAATCTCCTATCATTGTTACAAAATTAAAACGGGAGTTTTTATTATATCTTTCAGTAAAAAGTGCGATAAATGATTTTGGATTTAAATCTTTTGGGGATAAAGTTTTGGGATATTCTTTTTGTATTAAATCTTCTATACTTGCAAATTCTATGTTATCTTTTTCTACATGGGTTATTTTAAAGTAATAAAACAGATAACCTCCAATTGAAAGAATAAAAAATAGTATTAGCGAGAGAATTATTTTTTTCATACAAATCATATTACTTAACCGGCAATGTCAATTTATAAATCTTAGTTTCCAAAAGCTCAGTGTCATTGTCCTCGCAAAGCAGAAACTCAATTTTATTGTTCTCTTTTTTGTAAAGTGTCAAACCTTCAAATTTATTGGTTGCCGTGATTTTTTGAGTAAAATCGATTTTCATGCTTTTAAGGTCGATGCGGCCAATGAAACTTCCTAAAACTTCGCCATCATCGTAGGTTGATTTGGTATCTTCGGCGGTAGAAAGGAAATAGATTTTGTCTTCGACTAAAATAGCATCGGTAAAACTGGAACGAACTCCTTTTATTTTTGGCAGTTTGTAATTGACAGAAATCAGGGCAAATTCTTCTCCAAGATTTTTGGCATGGATGGTAAAAATGGTGTTTTTGTTCGAAATTCCGTTCCCGCGGTTGAATAAGTACCAGTTTTCACCATCAAAAATAGCACCTTCGAGATTGAAATCTTCCGGTTTTATTTCGCCGAAATTTTGCATCAGCGCATACAAATCGACCAGATTATTTTTTTGTATAACCGTTTTCGATTTCAGATTGAATTCTATCATTTTGTTTCGGTTTTCAGTGGATCCGGAACCAAAAATATACAGTGTATCGTTATGATGCGTGATCGATTCAAAATCCGGTTTTAAGTTTTTTGGAATGTTTTGCGTTGGATTTTCAATTAAAGGATGCTGGTTTAACTGCTGATTCTGCATGTTGTATTCGTATAAAAATCCGCTGTTGTCGCCAATAACATAAAGTGAATCATTATTTAAAAATAATCCGGAGGCAGAACCGATTCCGATGATTTGAAATAGTATTTCTAATGTGAATTTTTCCATGAATTGTTGTTTTGAGTACTGGTATTTTTGGTTTATTTTTTATTTATTAATTTTAATGTCTGCTGATTAATAATTTGTTTTATTTTTTGAAGTTCATTAGTGGAAACGCATTCTCCAACACTAATATATACTAAATTATTATCGTCAGTAATATTTTGGTTTTGCTTTTCAGCTTCATCTGAGCTATCCAATCCACTGATTAGATATACTGGAGTTCCTTCATCGTAAAGCAGATTAGTAATTTCAATGGCTCTCTTTAGTATAGCATCCTGAGTATCTTTCTTATTTTTCGAGTATTCAAAACCTATTGTACATTCTAAAAGACTGCAAAATGATAGTGCTTTTAATAGCAGTTGATTTTCTGTTTCAGGAATTTGTTTTAAGCTCTTGAAACATTTGCCGTAAATTTTATGGTGAAATTTTTGGTCAGGATCATCATTTTGACTGAAGACCTGAATTCCTAATAAAAGTAAAAGTATTAGAAAGTTTTTTTTCATCACGTAGATATAAAATTATGAAAGTGAAAGTTGTTTTGAAAACCAATGCTTAGCCCTGATAGTAATGAAAATACTTTGAAAAGAAAATGTGTTTTTTCCTGACAGAACGAAGCGACCAGCGGAAGCTTTGTTATGGCTTTGGAAAAAAGCATTTTATTGAAAAGTATTGCAATGAATAGCAGGAATATGCTTCGTAAAAATAGTATATTTACTTGTATAAAACTTAGAAATATGAAATCGCCACTGATAAAATCTTTGTGTAAACAAAAACAATTAAAGGCGATAACATATGTGACCAATAATAATTAAAATTAACACATATGAAATCAATAGACCCGAATGATTTTAAAGTTACAGATAAAATAAAATTGTCTAAGATTCCGACTTTGCTTAATATCGAAGCTAATGATGATGAAAAAGAAGAAAAATTGGATAAGGTTCAGGCGAAATTGAGTGATTTGCAGGATGTCATGTATTCACACAATAAATATGGTGTTTTAATTTGTCTGCAGGGAATGGATACTTCAGGCAAAGACAGTTTGATTAGGGAAGTTTTTAAGGAATTTAACCCGCGTGGTGTTGTGGTACATAGTTTTAAAACACCCAATTCGACTGAGTTGGAACACGATTATTTATGGAGACATTATATTGCTTTACCGGAAAAAGGGAAGTTCGCTATTTTTAACAGAACGCATTATGAGAATGTTCTGGTAACCCGTGTACATCCTGAGTATATTTTGGGAGAGAATTTACCCGGAATCAATTCGGTTGAAGATATTACACCCAAATTCTGGAAAAACAGAATTGAGCAAATCAATAATTTTGAAAAGCATATTACGCAAAATGGAACCATTGTGATGAAATTTTACATGCATTTGAGTAAAGAAGAGCAAAGAGAACGTTTGTTACGTCGTTTGGAAGAAGAAAGACACCATTGGAAATTTTCGCCCGGAGATTTAAAAGAGCGTGAACACTGGAAAGAATACATGCAATATTATGAGAAAGCCATTAATAAAACTTCAACAGATTATGCACCCTGGTATGTAATTCCGGCAGATGACAAGGAAATGGCCCGTTATATAGTAGCGAAAATTATATTGGAAGAAATGCAAAAATATACCGATATTAAAGAACCAGAGCTTGATGATAAGATTAAAGCTAATATCGAAATGTATAAAAAAGAGCTGGGAGAAAAGTAATAAAATTAACATTTTAAAAAAACTTAGGTTTTTTACATTATTTAAACACACATTTACTCTTCTAATATTTGAATTAATTACCATGAAAAGAATTATTTTTTTTATCTCAGTTATGATTTATATTGTTTGCTATCCAAATGGTCCAAAAATTAGAACAGAGCTTTCTAATATTAATGATACGTTGAAGGTGGTAAAAAAAGTTTCTGCAAATTATACTAATGGGAATCCAGAGCCAGAGGAAGTTTGGACTTTTTTTTATGAAAATGATTTGATTTCCAAAATCGAATCATTAAGTGATGGTAAGATTACAGCAAGCGTTGAAATAAATTATGAAGATGGGAAGATAAAGGAAATGAAAGATTATATAAAACCATTAAAAAGCTTAAACGAAATCTCTGTTTTGAGAGTTTTTAATTATGATAAAGATTTAATAACTAATATTTTGACAACAGAAAGTCAAAGAAAAATACTTTATATGTATACTTATAACGATTTGAAACAGATTATAAAATGTCAAATTTCAGAAAATGGTAAACTGTTATCTGAAGAAGCATATTTGTACGATAAAAAGGGAAATCTTTCTGAGAGGAAATATGAAGGGCAATCTAAAAAGGATATGACGTTTTATAAATCGTATGATGATAAACATAATTCATTTGGTTTGATTTATTCAGAAGCTTATTTGAAAATTATATCTATGGCTAAGAATAATATTCTTCATAGTTATAATTATGATGGAGGAGTTGATAAATATCAATATGAGTATAATTCAAAAAATTACCCAACAAAAATAACATTGAAGAGGAATGGTCAGATACAAAATATTACTACAATTCAGTATGAGTAAAAAAACAAACCCGACAGATTATCAAAATCCATCGGGTTTACCAAAAAAAATAAAAATAACTTGAATTTAGTTTTTACAATTCAAAACCATATGCTACTCGTAGTGCAACCTGATTGGTATTGAATTTGTCATAATCTTCATATCTTAAACTGATATCAATATGTTTTCCGGCATATCCAATACTTGGAGCCCATAAAATTGAGGTTTCATTATAATTATTAGTTACAGCAAAACCCGCACCAATTTCTCCCATAACATAAAACTGATCTTCCCATACGAATGCTTTAAAACCGGCTTTTGTAGGAATGAAACCTAAATCAGGAACATCGTCACCAACAAATAAGTTAGTAAAACCGGTTGTCAATGTTAGTGAGGTTCTTTTAGATAAATCATATTGAAGTCTTACATCTCCACCAAGAGCCCAGTCATAATCATCTCCATCGGTTGGGATTCCGCCACTTACTCCAAATCCTAATTTGAATTTCTGATCATAATTTTGTATTTCATCATTCTGCTGCGCAGTTGAGGACGTCGTGTAAAGCATTGCAAAGACTGCAATAAATAAAATTCGGATGTTTTGTAAATTTTTCATGCGTGTATTTTTTTAATTACTATGATGTAAAATTAGTTTTGAGGTACTGCTATGTAGTTATATAATTTTTCGAAATCGTTACATAATGTAAATATTGTTAAAATTCAGGCAATGCATTATTGGTTGTAATCCCTTGATTTTACTGGTTTTTTTGATTTTATTCAAAAATATACTCAAGCCTTTTTATTCTTTAAATTTTGATGAAATGTTAAAATTAAGTAAGTATTTTATTGCTTTTAGAAGAACAAAATCTATTAAGCTTCGTATTTTGGCCTAATCCGAAGCATGTGATTATCTTTGCAAGGCTAAAAGAATAAAAGTAAATTTAAAACACACGGAAAGTCGAAGGTGTCTGGATTGGGTTCTTGGCAGGATTAACTTCTGCTGCAGTATTTTTATATATTCACTTTCATTATCTAACAAAAAAATTAATCAATAATTAAGATTCAAATACCTAAATTTGAACCATAAAAAATACACTAAATATGGAATTACCTAAATTTTTACTTGGAGATAATACTGATTTTCCAGACGATATTTTTATCATTCATCTTGATTATCCTCGATTTATTATCAATTTAAAAGATGACGAGGTTGAGTTTTTGGAAGAAGCCGAAGATCTTGATGAAGCCGAATTGAATGCAGAAATGGAAGGTTTAATTGAAAAGGCAAATAACTTTTACGACAGAGAAATAAATCGTTACGAAGAGTAGAGACGCACTGCAGCGTATTTCTACCCATGTACAATTCAAAATTTTCCAATGAAAAAATTACGTTTTTTAAAACCCGTTTTAAATTTCATTTTAATCGGATTGCTGATTACTACTTTAAGTAGAATATTTTTATTTTTTATTTTTAAAGACAGAGTAGTTGAAACACCTAATTTCTGGTATATTTTTCCAATCGGTCTTCGAATGGATTTGATATTACTATGTTATTTGTCTTTTCTCCCGGCTCTTTTAATTACTTTTTTGCCTAATAAATGGCTAAAGTTTACTAACTCCTTTTTGGTAATTTATAGTTTTCTGTTTCTGTTTCTGATTCTTTTTGTAGAATTGGCTTCGCCGGATTTTGTAAAACAGTATGATACGCGTCCGAATAAGATTTTCCTTGATTACCTGATTTATCCTAAGGAAGTTGTCGGAATGCTTTTGAAAAGTTATCTGACTTCTATTATCGTTACTTTCCTGATTTTAGGAGTAGTTATTTATTTGGCTTTCAAAAAAGGGAAACAATTTTTTCATACAACTACTGCCGAATATAAGTTCAAATTAATGGTTTTTCCGTTAGTGGCGTTTTTATTGTTTTTTGGGGCCCGTTCAAGTCTGACTTCAAAACGCCCGATTAATGCCAGTAATGCTGTTTTTTCAACGGATCAGCTTACCAATACATTGGGATTAAATTCGTTTTATACGGTTGCTTTTGCTGCTTATTCGATTAAAAACGAAGGTAACACTAAGATGTATGGTAAAATGGAGGAAGCCGAAGCCATTGCTCGTGTAAAAAAATACATGATTGCGGGACCTAATGATTTTACCGATGCCGAAATTCCGTTTCTGCATGTTCAGCAACCAGATTCTGTTTTGAAGAAACCTTATAATCTGGTGATATTTCTTCAGGAAAGTTTAGGTGCCGAATATGTTGGGATCCTTGGAGGTAAACCATTAACTCCGGAGTTTGATAAATTATCGAAAGAAGGTCTGTTGTTTACCAATTTATATTGTACCGGAACCCGAAGCGTTCGTGGAATTGAAGCGGTTGTAACCGGATTTTTGCCTTCTCCGTCTGAAAGTGTAGTGAAGTTAGGAAATTCACAACAAGGTTTTTTTACACTTGCCGATGCCTTAAAACACAAAGGATATGACACTAGTTTTATCTATGGCGGAATGGCGAATTTTGACAATATGGCTTCATTTTTCAACGGAAACGGATTTGAAGATATTGTAGATCAGGAAGATTTTGAATCAGATGGGAATAAATATGCCTTCAAAGGAACCTGGGGCTATTCTGATGAGGATTTGGTGACCAAAGCGAATAATTATTTTAAATCAAAAGGAGATAAACCTTTCTTTTCTTTGATGTTTTCGACATCCAATCATGAGCCTTTTGAATATCCAGCCGGAAGAATCCAGCCGTATGACAAGAATCCTGCAACAGTTAACAATGCCATGAAATATGCTGATTTTTCGATAGGGAAATTCTTCGAAATGGCTAAAAAAGAGGCGTATTTTAAAAACACTATTTTCATTGTTATTGCCGATCATAATACCAGAACTTACGGAAAAAATTTAGTACCAATCAATAAATTTCATATTCCCGCTCTAATCTTGGGCCCTGGAGTTCCAAAAGGAGTTTCGTATAGTAAATTGGCCAGTCAGATTGACATTCCACCAACGTTATTAAGTTATTTGGGACTTTCGTTTGAAACGCCAATGGTAGGTAGAAATTTAAATCAGTTAGATGCAAAAACTCAGGGTAGATCTATCATGCAATTTAATGATATCAATGCGTTCAGAGTAGAGAATCAGGTTGTAATTATGCAGCCAAATTTGAAACCGCTTCAATTTGAAATCAAAAATGATACAACTTTGATTCCAGTAAAATTAAACGAAGAATTAGCAAAAGATGCTTTGGCACATGTTATAACTGCGGGTAATTTGTATAAGGAAAATAAATATAAGCTGAGAGAGGTAAAAAAATAATTTTGCAACTCATTTTGATAATGAAAAGCTGCTAAAGATGAATTTCTTCTTTAGCAGCTTTTTTGTTTTATTGCCTGAATTTTAAATAATAACAAAATCACAATTTATGTGAAATTGTCGTAACTTTAATGGTTTGATTTTTAGTTTCTTATGATGTGTTTCTATGAAGGCAAAATGAGGTAACAAAAAATGAGTTTTGTTTATCTGTTTATAAATGATTAAAACTAAATCGATATGAAAAATCTTAAAACAATCACTTTTACAGCAGTATTTATAATATGTTGTTTAGCAAATGTAAAAGCACAGGAAGGTAAAGTTGTTAAGGAAAAAGCGATTAAATCCGGTTCGGTTTCAGAAAGCACTTTGGATGTATCTGCACAAAAAAGCAGTATAAATGGTATAAATAATGGAATGCCAAACAGGATTTCGATGAATGTTACGGTTGCCAAACAAACCCAGGGAGCAACTTTTGGAGAGAAAGTAAATTCAGGTAAAATAAATGTAACATTAGTAGAAGGAGGATGTATCGTTTTATTTTCTTCAAGTGAAGGATACAAAGTCAATACAGCAAATAAAAGTATAACCGAACTGAGCAAAAGTGAAGTCGCGACTTTTGGCGAAAAAGTCAATCAGGGTTTGCATGCGGCTGGGAATGCTGTGTCTCAGGGAGCTTCTTTATTGGGAGGTGCTATGCCGGGTGGTTCTATTATTTCGGCTGCGGTTTCCAGTGTTGGCAATTTAGCTGGAGCTGGAGGAGGAGCGGCAGCAGCTTCTTATGCTCGTACTGGAAAGGCACAAACACCTGATTCTGAAAATACTATTTTAAAAATTCAGGATAACCAAAATCAAACGGTGTTTGACCTGGCAGATGGCGAATATGAATTGAGTTTCGTTGTTGTCGAAAAAGCAACTTCGGGACTAAAAGATACTTTAAAAACTCAGGTCAGAATGGCTTTTATAATAGAAAAAGGTGTTTTGAAAACCAAACACGATACAGCTAAAAATTCCGTTGGCAATATTCGTTAAAACAAATAATCCTTGGAGCTGCAAAAGGTGCTATTTTTCTTTTTGCAGCTTTTTTTATTTTAAAAACAAATATTTTTCTTCCAACAGGGGTAACAAAAAAGGAGCTTTGTTTATCTATTTTAAAATATTAAAACTTAATCATCATGAAAAATTTTAAAACAGTAATTTTTACAACAGCATTCGTATTGTGCTGCTTAACAAACGTAAAAGCTCAGGATAGTAAAAATGTAAAAGAAAAAACAGTTAAATCAAATTCGGCTTCAGAGTTGAGAACTACATTAGAAACACAGACTCAAGCTGGTGTTGCATTAGATAAAAGACGTCTGAAAACCAAACACGATACTGCTAAAAATTCTGTAGGGAATATCCGTTGAAAAAATAAAATTTTCTATACGAAAAATAGAAAAGGTTACATTTTTTTATACTTGTCCAATAATAACTGAGCGGCTGCAAAAGGTGATATTTCATTATTTTGTACCGCTTTTTTAATTTGGTCCAATTGTGAAATAATTTCAGGCTGATTGTAAAAATTTGATTTCAACTGTTCATTGATGGTTTCCATCATCCAGAATTGATTTTGTTCTTTTCTTTTCTCCTGAAAGAAGCCATTTTCATGAGTTATTTCAAAATATTCAGAAATCGTTTCCCAGACTTCTGAAATACCATCTTTAGTTATGGCGCTGCAAGTTGTAACTTTTGGCCGCCAGGTTGATTTTTTGGAAGGAAATAAATGCAAGGCTCTGTTAAATTCAACTTTGGCCAAATTTGCTTTTTTGATATTGTCTCCGTCAGCCTTGTTGATTACAATTGCATCAGCCATTTCCATAATACCACGTTTGATTCCCTGAAGTTCATCACCGGCACCGGAAATTTTGAGTAATAAAAAGAAGTCAACCATACTGTGAACGGCTGTTTCGCTTTGACCAACACCAACCGTTTCAATAATAATTGTATCAAAACCTGCAGCTTCACAAAGGATAATAGACTCACGGGTTTTTCTAGCCACACCACCTAAAGTTTCGCCGGAAGCACTTGGTCTTATAAAAGCATTTTCATCTTTTACCAATTCTTCCATTCGGGTTTTATCCCCTAAAATACTGCCGTGAGAAAGAGAACTACTTGGATCTACCGCTAAAACGGCGACTTTTTTTCCTAATTGCGTCAGGAAAGTTCCAAAGACCTCAATAAAAGTGCTTTTTCCAACACCCGGAACTCCTGTAATTCCTATTCGGATGGATTTATTAGCTTTAGGCAGACATCCTTTAATAACCTCATTTGCTTTTTCATTATGTTCTGGATTTGTGCTTTCGATTAAAGTAATAGCACGGCTTAGATCTGTTCGGTTTCCGGAAAGAATTCCTGAAATCAGTTCTTCTGCGGATGGCTGTTGCCTGCGTTTGTTTTTAATTTGGCTGATTGCCGAAGCATTGGTGATTTCGGGAGATGAAATTCCAGCCTTTTCGTTTAAACTGCCGGTCTGCTTATTTGAACTTGGCAAAACACATTTTTTAGAATGGTAAAAGTACTGAAAACAAAAACAGTTTCAAAAGCAGAAAATTGCCTAGGAAACTGTTTTTTGTTAAAACACGAATTAATTGTCTCACTTTTAAATTCATGCTAATTTGTGAAATCTGTATTTGATTAATACCCAGCAGTAAATCGAACCTGATGGTGTTTTGGAGTTTCGATTTCATCAGCAATCACAACCGCTAAATCTTCTACAGATAAAATGCTTCTTTGTTCATCATTAAAAACAGGGTTTTCCAGACCTAAACGGTATTTTCCTGTTCTTCCGGTTTTGGTTCCCTGATGCATTTCAAAAGCAGGACTAAAAAATGCCCAATCCAGTTCTTTTTCTTCTTTTATAATTTCTAAATAATGTCTCGCTGCATTTGCACCATCAAAAATTTCTTTCGGGAAATCAGGAGTGTCAATTGCTTGTAAACCCGGTGCCACAAACAAGCTGCCGGCACCTCCAATTGTGATGAAACGTTTTACGCCAGATTGTTTTACAGCAGCCTGGATTGCTTTTGATCCTCTAATGGAATCATCATAAATGTTTGGATTTGTCCAACCCGGATTAAATGCATTCACTACAACATCATGACCTTTTAAAGTTTCTGCCAATGAGTCAACATCATAAACATCTGCTGCGATCCAGGTTGCATTTGTGGTGTCTTTTGGTGTTCTGGCTATTGCTGTAATTTCGTGTTTTCTGTCTGCCAATTCATTTAAAATAGCTGTTCCAACGAAGCCTGTAGCTCCAATAATTGCGATTTTCATAGTATATAAATTTATTTAGTAATAAAAAAAGTTACAGTTTTAGTTAAAAAAAATGGTTTTTAAAATTGGGTCGAAAAATCTTCCAGAGAAATGTTTTCTAATTGCTCACAGACTTTCTGATTCATTTCTACGTATAGTGCATCGAGATTCTGATTGATTTTTTTTCCAACAGGACAATCCGGATTAGGCTGATTTTTAGCATAACCCAAACCGATATTCTCAAAAGTCATTTCAAATATTTCTTTTAAAGTTATATTTGAAGCTGCTTTAGATAATTTTGTCCCTCCATTTTTGCCTTCTTTGCTTTCTACAATATGATGTGCTTTTAGGTTTGCAATTTCTTTTCGGACCAAAACAGGGTTCAGGTTCATACTTCCTGCAATAAACTCTGATGACAAATAATCATTCGGAAATTTAGTGAGTAAAGTAAGAATGTGAACCGAGATGGCAAATTTACCTGACAGCATACTGTAATAAAATATATTACAAATTTAAGCCATTTTATAGTACAAAAACTAATTTTAACTAAAAATTAATTTATAACAGTTAAAAACTACAAATTGAAACTAAAGCTAAAATGGGTAAATCGTTCATTTTAAGGATGTACATTTCCCTGATTGACTATTTTGATTTTTGATTGATTTATAGTCGAAAAATATGCCCAGGTAATAAAAAGAAGCTGCATAGGTATTCTAATCCATAAATACGATATGCCTTTGCCTGTATAGTCGGCAGTTTGCAAGTTAATGTGGTGAATTGCGGCATAAATATTAGCAGGGAACAGTAAGATGAAAAATAAAATAAGCAGTTTCCCCGTTAGGACTTTGGTATTGCGGAACAGTAGTCCAATTGCTGCAATTAACTCTATAACTCCTGTAAAAATGACAATTACATTTGGCAAGGGTAGAAAAGGAATCATCATTGTCATTCCTTTCGTAAAAACAAAATGACCTACAGCTGTAAATACCAGCATGAGTGCCATAGCAACTCTGCCTGAAAATCTAAATTCAAGGCGTTTGGTTGTAAGCAAAATAGTAAGTAGCGTTAGTGTAAAAACTCCAAAGAGCACAATTAAGGTTTCCATATCTTTTTGATTTATGATACAAAGTTGCATACTAATGAAACTTAAAACAATGAACTTGGGTTAATAAATGCGTTTTCGTATTCGGCTTAAAGCTTGTGGAGTAATACCAATATAGGATGCAAGGTATTTTTGGGGTATTTTTTGAATTAATTGAGGTTGTTCTGTGAATAAATTACGATATCTTTGTTCTGCTGACTCGTTCAGTAATGACAGTTCTCTTTTTGATTTTTTTAGAAATAATCCCTCGCTTGCTAATCTGCCGATTGTATTACCAATTTTGGTCACGGTATAAATGTCTTGGAGATCATTGTAAGAGATACGCCAAAGTATTGTGTCTACAAGAGCTTCTACGGTGTAGTTTGCGGGTAATCTGGTAATGAATGAATCATAACCACTTACAAATTCGCCATCAAATCCAAAAGTAAATGTGAGGTCTTTGTTTTCAGAGGGGACATAATATCTAACGATTCCTTTTTCTACAAAAGAAAGATAATTTTCAACATGACCGGTTTTAAGTATGGTTGTTTTCTTTGGAAATTCCTGACGGGTGAGTTTTGAGGAAAAGGTATTCCAGTCTTCATCAGAGAGTTTTGCCATTCGTTCTAAATTGTCTCTTATTTGCTGCATTACTTTTATAGTTATATATTAAAAGTAACAAAAAACTTAAAGAAGTGCTATAATTTGTTCAACTCAACAGTTAATAAATCCCTACTTTTGTGCTCAGGCTTTGATATGAACAACTTTATTTTAATATTCTTCTTTTTATTTTTAGGATTGCTTTTGCAAAAAGTGAAAGGTTTTCCGTCTAATACTTACAAGGTTTTAAACAAAATTGTCATTTATTTATGTCTTCCTGCCATCACCTTATATCATATTCCGAAAATTAAATGGAGCAATGAATTATTGTTTCCAATAGGAGCGGGCTGGATTACTTTTATTCTGGCATTTGTGTTTTTTCATTTTTTAGGAAAGAAATTAAAATGGTCCAATAAACTCATTGGCTGTTTGATTTTAACTGCTGGATTAAGCAATTCATCATTTTTAGGTTATCCTATAATTGAAGCTTTGTTTGGGAAAAAAGGATTAGAAACAGCAGTTTTGGTAGATCAGCCCGGAACATTTGTAGTGGTTTCAACATTAGGGGTTTTTGTAGCTGCTTTTTATTCTAAAGGGAGTCCCGATACGTTGAGCATCATCAGGAAGATACTCTTATTTCCTCCGTTCATCATGTTTGTTCTGGCCTGTTTAATGAATGTATATGACTACGATTTAGATTTGAATATTCAATCTATTTTATTGAAAATAGGAAGTTTTGTAACCCCGCTTGCTTTATTATCGGTAGGATTACAGTTGAGTTTTGATCGTAAAAGCCAACATTGGAAATTTTTACGTCTGGGACTTTTCTTCAAACTTATTCTGGTTCCGTTTGTCCTTTTAGTTTTATACGTTTTTATTTTCAAACAGCATTCTGAACCTATAAAAATTACAATAATGGAAACTGCTATGGCACCCATGATTACGGGTGCGATTCTGGCTTCGACTTATGGTTTGAAACCAAAATTAAGCAGCATGATGATTGGTTTTGGGATTCCGGTTTCTTTCCTAACCCTTGCAATTTGGTACTTTATTGTCAGTTTAATTTGATTATGAATTAATTATATAGGGAAAATAGAATTTTAACTAATTTTTAAATAATGATTGTATTCTGAATGTATTTTTTAGTTAATTTTAGAGGAACTAAAAAATATAATTATGTCAACATTAAGATTAGGCGATATAGCTCCGGATTTTCAGGCAGAAACTACACAGGGAACTATTAATTTTCATGAATGGTTGGGAGATTCATGGGGTGTTTTATTTTCGCATCCTGCAGATTTTACCCCTGTTTGTACAACTGAATTAGGAACAGTAGCGAATTATGTTCCGGAATTTACCAAAAGAAATACAAAGGTTATCGCTTTGAGTGTAGACGGTTTACAGTCACATTTAGAGTGGATCAAAGACATTAACGAAACTCAAAATACAACAGTTAATTTTCCAATTATTGCTGACGAAGATAAAAAAGTAGCTAATTTATACGATATGCTGCACCCAAATGCAAGCGATAAATTTACAGTGCGCTCTGTTTTTGTAATTGGATCTGATAAAAAAATCAAACTTACCTTAACGTATCCGGCTTCTACAGGAAGGAATTTCGATGAGTTACTTCGTGTAATAGATAGTTTACAGTTAACGGCAAATTATAGCGTGGCAACTCCGGCTAACTGGAAAGATGGTCAGGATGTGGTGATTTCACCGGCAGTTCCGGATAGTGATATTCCGGCAAAATTCCCAAAAGGACATACACCAATCAAACCGTATTTACGTTTGACACCACAGCCAAATAAATAAGCTTTTTTTTTGAGCTTCTAAGATACTAAGGTGCTAATTTTCCAAGATCATAATATTGGAAAATTAGCACCTTATAAGTTTATTGTCATTAGGAAAAACTTAGCAACTTAGTATCTGAGCTTCTTAGTGGGTTTTTAGCAACTCAGCCATCTTTTTCTTGTCACCAACTACCCAGATAATATCATTTTGCTGTAAAATCAAACTGGACTCAGGATTTAGGATTCGGTTTCCGTTTCTTTCGATTCCAACCACCATTCCCCCGGTTTTTCCTCTAAACTGACCAATGCTTTTTTCCATAAAGTCTTCATTAGAAACTTCCAGCTGACGCAGTACGACTTCAGATTCTTCTACATTTTTAGCAGCTTCAATTTCATTCTGGTTCAAATAATTAGTAAACTCAGTAATTTGTGCATCGGTACCAATTACTGAAATTTCGTCTCCTGGAAATAAACGTTCGGTTTTAGTCGGAATCGGAATTGTGACTTCTCCACGTCTGATGTACGCAATATTAATTCCCATTGATTCTCTAATACGTAATTCTTCTAATGTTTTTCCGGCAAGGTTCGATTCTTTTCCAATATCAAAAATAGACATGTGACCGTCCCAGGGCATTAAATTGGCATATCTTCTGTCTATCTTTTTGTTTTCGCGGTCATTTAAATTCTTCAAAAAGTGATTTTCGATTTTATGATATTGTTCGTTTAATTTTTTAGGAAAAATTTGATAAGCTCCAATCGCAATTATCAATGCAATAAAAGCGACTAGGGGAGAGAAGAAAATATTCAGTAAAAATCCAACGAAAAATAATCCCAAACTCATTCTAATTAAAATAAGCATCAAGAGAGCCCCGCGATATTTGCGTTCTTCCCATAATCTTTCAACCTCTTCAACTTTGACACGACGCAGGGAAAGTGCCCATAAAAATGGAGCGATTATAACCAAAGTTAATAAAGCTGCCAATGTATTTCCAAAACGTGTATCGGCTACTAAAGGCGCTACAAATTTGGATGATAATAAAACAATTGCGGTAATGATTATGGTATGAAGAATAATTTGGGTTATCGAAGAGCGCAACACAATCTGCCAGGTACTTACGGATTTAATTGCCTGAGCATTTACGCTGTAACGGTTAATGTTTTTTACCCATTTTTTCGGCATTTTTTGTTCTAAAGCTAACGCAAACGATTCAGAATATTTAATTAAAAAAGGTGTGGTAAAGGTTGTGATGGCAGAAACGGCTACAATTATAGGATACAGGAAACCACTTGTAACTTTAAGTGTCATACCAAGTGTGGCGATGATAAAAGAGAATTCTCCAATTTGCGCCAGACTCATTCCCGTTTGTACAGATTGTTTCAAAGGCTGGCCTGATAATAATGCGCCAAATGAAGAACTGAATGCTTTTCCAAAAATAGTTACCAGCGTGATAATCAAAACAGGAAGTGCAAAATCAACTAATGTTACCGGATTAATTAACATCCCTACAGATACAAAGAAAACGGCTCCAAATAAGTCTTTTACAGGCTGAATCAAATGTTCAATTTTTTCTGCCTGAGTAGTTTCTGCAATAATAGAACCCATTATAAAAGCCCCAAGAGCAGGAGAAAATCCAACATTTGCAGCAAAAATCACCATCATCAAACACATGGCCAGTGAAATGATGAGCAGCATTTCATCTGTTAAAAGATGTTTGGTTTTTTTTAGAATGGTTGGAATAATAAAGATTCCGCCCAAAAACCAAATAATTAAAAAGAAAATTAGCTTTAAGACAGATTGTAATAGTTCTCCACCTGATACTTCATTACTTACAGCGATAGTAGATAACAAAACAAGCATTAAAATCGCAACAATATCCTCAACAATCAGAGCTCCGAAAACAATTCCAACGAATTTTTTTCCTTTAACACCTAATTCGTCAAACGCTCTGATGATAATTGTTGTAGAAGAAATCGAAAGCGTCGCCCCAAGAAAAATACTGTCCATTTTTCCCCAACCCATCCATTGTCCAACACAATAACCAATGAGTGTCATGAATGCAATCTGCGTTATAGCAGTGACAGATGAGGTTCCGCCAACCTTCATTAGCTTCTTAAAACTAAATTCGAGTCCCAAACTAAAAAGTAAAAAGATAACTCCAATTTCAGCCCAGACTTCAACACTTTTCATATCAGTTATCGAAGGAAAAAAGTCAAAATGGTTTCCGGCTAAAAAACCTGCAATCAGGTATCCCAAAACCAATGGCTGTTTCATTTTTTTAAAAATAAGTACAGCAATTCCGGCAGTCATCAGGATTAATCCCAGATCACTAATTAAAGGTTGTAAGTGGTGTGTAGTTTCGGCAGTGGCGGTTAAGGCAATCATATAAAAAGGCGGTATTTTTTTCAGGAGCTTAATCCAGATTTCCATTCCAAGCTTTTGTTCAAAACACCTATTTTTAAACAGCTCCAGGAGCTTCCGTTGGGCGCTCTGTATCTAAAAAAAATATGTTTTTTTACAAAAGGCTTTTCATTTAAAATGGAATTTACTGAACTCCTATAAAAATAAAAGTTAAGTGAAGTAATCTGGACTAGATTCCGTATTAAATAAAAAAAGCTATCCCGATAAAGATAGCTTTTTTTGACAAAATATTTTAGGTTTTCTTTAAATTCCTGTGTAATTACTAGGAGTTATCTGCATTAATTCTGCTCTGACAGAATCAGAAACTTCTAAAGTTGCAATAAAATTATGAATTGCATTCTTATCAATAGCTTCATTGGTTCTGGTTAACCCTTTTAAAGCTTCATACGGATTTGGATACGCTTCGCGACGTAAAATAGTCTGAATTGCTTCAGCCACAACTGCCCAGTTTCGTTCCAAATCTTCGGCAAATTTACTTTCGTTTAAAAGTAACTTGTTCAAGCCTTTCAAAGTCGCTTCAAAAGCAATGATTGTGTGTCCTACAGGAACTCCAATATTTCTTAAAACAGTACTGTCAGTTAAATCACGCTGTAATCTTGAGATTGGTAGTTTAGCAGCCAAATGTTCGAAAATAGCATTTGCAATTCCTAAGTTTCCTTCTGAGTTTTCAAAATCAATAGGGTTTACTTTATGTGGCATTGCCGATGAACCAATTTCACCTTCTTTGATTTTTTGCTTGAAATAATCCATTGAAACATACGTCCAGATATCACGATCTAAGTCGATAATGATATTGTTGATTCTTTTTAAGCCGTCAAAAAAAGCAGCAAAATGATCGTAATGTTCAATTTGAGTAGTTGGAAATGAATGTTGTAGACCTAAACCGGTTTCTACGAATTTAGTTCCGAATTGTTTCCAGTCAATTTGTGGGTAAGCTACATGATGTGCGTTGAAGTTTCCTGTTGCACCACCAAATTTTGCTGCAAACGGAATGTTGAACAACAAACGCATCTGCTCTTCTAAACGCTCTACAAAAACCAAAATTTCTTTTCCCAAACGGGTAGGAGAGGCAGGCTGCCCATGTGTACGTGCCAGCATCGGAATAGCTGCCCATTCAACACTTAATTCTTTCAATTTAGAAATCAAAGAAATTAAAGAAGGCATGTAAACCTTTTCAAAAGCTTCTTTTGTAGAAAGCGGGATAGCAGTATTGTTAATATCCTGAGATGTCAATCCGAAGTGAATGAACTCTTTGTATTGTGACAAACCTAATTTTTCAAAAGCATCTTTGATAAAATATTCAACCGCTTTTACGTCGTGGTTGGTTACTTTTTCAGTTTCTTTAATCCAAAGCGCATCTTCAGTAGAGAAACTCTTGTAGATATTACGAAGACTTTCAAATAAATCTGAATTAATGCCCTGTAATTGTGGTAGTGGAATTTCACATAAAGCAATAAAGTATTCAACTTCAACTAATACACGATATTTTATTAAAGCTTCTTCAGAGAAGAAAGGTGCTAAATTTTGGGTTTTACTTCTATATCTTCCGTCAATTGGGGATATAGCATTCAATTCGTTTAGAGTAGTCATCGTTATGTTGTTTTTCGAAAGGTGCAAATATAAGGTATTGTTAAAACTTCTGAAAATTACTGAAGCTATATTATGGTTTAAATTATGGTTTTGAAAATTTTATCCCAAATAGTGAAATAGAAACCATAATTACGGGATTCATTTTTATGATGGTCATTATGAAATTTTGTAGTCGAAATCCATTTTGTAAAAGCATTTCTGTACCAAAAATCCGGAAATATATCTGTCTTTAAATGACCAAATATTCCGTACGATAAATTTAAAATGAGGTAAATAATGATGCTCAAATAATTTAACTTTAAAAGCGTAATTAAAAACAGCCAGATAAAACCGAATCCTAAAGTTTCAATTGGATGAAGGACATAAAGACTATAAACATTAGTGTCAACATGGGTGTGATGAAGTTTGTGAATTGGGTTGAACCATTTTAAGCGATGCGCCAGAAAATGAAAGCAGAACATAAAAAAGTCCATCAAAATGATCAGCAGTAATGTATCAAAGAATAGAGATGCAATTGATGCTGAAAAATCTATTTTTAAGATTCCTAAACGGTACAATTCGAACCCCAATATTGTTATAAACGTATTGCAAATCAGGGTCGAAAAGACCCATTTGCGGTCTGACTTTTTTAAAACGGTATTTTCAGGCTCAATTATTCTTCCGATTAAAACTGAGATATAGATTAAAACCAAGTTTTCAATCAGAAAAAAAACAGTCACAGAAGCCAGATTAAATTGGGATAACTCTTGCAGCCAGCTTTCAAAAATCATTTTGTCTTTTCTAAATTCAATAATTTTTCTCTCAAATCAGCTACTCCTTCTGAAGCAAATTTTGCGATTGTTTCAACCTTGTTTCTAATATTTGGAATTGCAATTGGCTTCGGATCAATGTAGAAAACCGGCGTAATGCTATAGGTGTAACTGATTAACCCTGCAGCAGGATAAACCTGAAGAGAAGTTCCGATTACAGCAAAATAATCAGCGGTCTCCGTTATGGCAATGGCTTCTTCAAGTGCCGGAACATCTTCGCCAAACCACACAATATGCGGACGGAGCTGGTGTCCGTTTTCATCCAGATCTCCGGTTGCTAAATCCTCTGTCCAGTCTAAAATCAAATCCCGATTTTTGGTACTTCTGACTTTTAGTAATTCTCCATGCAAATGTAAAACTTTGGAACTTCCGGCTCTTTCGTGTAAATCATCAACATTTTGAGTGATGATGTAAACATCAAAATCTTTTTCTAATTCGGCTAAAATTTTGTGTCCTAAATTTGGCTCGACTTCTTTAAGCTGTTGTCGTCTTTTATTGTAAAAATCCAAAACCAGTTCCTGATTTTTATGCCATCCTTCGGGAGTTGCTACTTCCATTACGTCATGACCTTCCCATAATCCGTCACTGTCACGAAATGTTTTGATGCCGCTTTCAGCACTTATTCCGGCCCCTGTAAGAACCACTAATTTCTTTTTCATTTTTTGTATTGCAATTATTTGGGTAATCGATTCACTTCTAATATTCGTACCATTGTCGGTTCTGATTTTACCATACCTTCGCCATCAACCTGATTTACATTCTGAAGAAAGATATGAAGTTTTTTTTGCTTTTCCCAAAGTGAAATATCATAATTAGGTTCCCATTCGCCTATTGAGGTTGTGGTTAAATCTGTTACTTTCCAATTACTGTCTTCGCTTAAATTTGTGTAAGCCATTGAAACTTTGTTTTCTCTTTCGCTATCTCTAAAAAGAAGGTACAAATAACGATTTTTCCCTTCTTCTTTAATCAATAAATCGGGTCTTGAAATCGGGATTTTTTTGGTACCGCCGCCGCCTAAATAAAAAGAAGTTTGTCTGAAACCTGTATTCGATTTTTTCCAGCTACCATTTTCTAAATAAACAATCTGAAATTGCGGAATATTGTTTTCACTCCAATAATTCGCAATATAAGGATTTCCGTTTTTATCTGCCGTTATCGAAGTTTGGTTGATTAAACTCGATTTTTCCGGAATTTTCCAGGCAATTTCTGCAGATGCGACAGTTATGGGTAAATTGTATTTTTCTCCATTTGATTTTTCCCAAATCAAACCGCCATCAAAAGAGCGGGCATAACAGATGTCGTGATTCGTCGAAACATCCCAGCTTTCTCTCCAGACCCAGGACAGATGTATTGTGCCTTTTTCATCTACTTTTGCCTGCCAGTAAGCACTTCTTTTATCTTCGCCGTTTAATAAATTGCTTTGAATTTGTGACCATTTTTTGTCTTTCAAAGAATAGGAATTAATAATCATATTTCCTCTTCCCGAAGAACCTGAACGATAGAAAAACAATAAATTCCCGTTAGGTAGATTGTAAAATTCAGGATACGTTACTTTTTCTTCTGCAATATTGGTCATTGATTCTTCATTACCTAAATCTAAACTTAGCGGTAATTTACTTTTCGCATATCGCAGTCTGTTGTCATGATGATCCCAGCTTACATGTAAAAAGCCATCTCCGTCTACAGCAATACTAATGCTGTTATGAGCGTCTTTTGCATTGCCGGAGTAATCAGTTTTTAAAATTTCCCATGAGTTGGTATTTAGTTTTCTTTTGGCTAAAATTAATGCGCCACTATCATCATAATATGCTGTAAACTGAAAATTTTTAAAAGTAGTTACAGCATTTTTTCTGAATTTAACGGTATTAACAGAATTATTGCTCCAGCCATATCCAACTGGAATTTCTTTTGATGATTTTGTTGCACAGGCAAAAAGGGTTAGGAATAAGGTGCAAAAAAAGCTCTTATAAAATTGCTTGTTCATTAAAGGTTGTTTTTATGAGGTAGTTAGTAATTAGTAAAAATAACCGATTTTAGGAATAGTACGAATTAAAACATACCAGTTTTATTCTTAAAGAAAATTAAGATTCGAACTTCATATATAATCAAATAAGAAATTTTTAAAAGGAAATAGCTATTTTAGCTTCACATTAAAATCAGAAAATGAAAACAGTATGGATTTTGCTAATAGTTTGTAATTTTTCTTTTGGTCAGCTAAAAGTCAATTATTATAAAGTTCAGAATAAATTTGGAAAAACAATTACAGATAAAACTTTTGTTCAAAAGAAATTAATCAGTGATTCAGAAACCGCATATTTTTCATTTTCAAAAAAAGATTCTTTATTATTAGATGTAAGTTTTACTAAAACGGTAGGGTATCTTGATACTCAATTTGAAGAATTGAGAAACGAATTTATTGGAAATTTTGAGCCAACTAAAGTAAAACAGTGGGAGAACCTTGTGGGGTATTATGATGAAAAGAAAAATATAATGATAATAAAAACTTTTGCTGATTATACACGAATGAAACTAACCGAAATTGCATTTTTTACGAGTAACGAATCGATAAAAGGTTTTTTGCCTTTATTTGATGAAAACTTTCACTGATTTATGGTTTTAAGTTGATTTCTTAAACCTCAAAAAGCATAATCTTCTTACCTGATTTTTTTATTATTTTTGCGCCAAACAAAACCAAAATGATTGATTTAGATTACCTCGTATTTCTTGAAAATATATTAACAGATAACCGCAAAGAGAGATTTTTGAATGTTTTGGCGAATCGTACCAAACATTTCACGATTGCTGTTGAAGATGTTTTTCAGATGCATAATACGAGTGCGGTAATGCGTAGCTGTGAGGTTTTCGGAATTCAGGAATTAAATGTTATTGAGCAGCGTTACGGAAAAAAGATCGATAAAGAAATTGCTATGGGCGCTCAAAAATGGGTTGATATCAATCAATTTGATTCGGTTGCTACTTGCATTTCAACTTTAAAAAATCAGGGTTATCAAATTATAGCAACAACACCTCATGAAAATGACTGTCTGCTGGAAGATTTTGATATTACAAAGCCTAGCGCATTGTTTTTTGGTACAGAACGCGACGGACTTTCTCAGGAAATATTAGACAAAGCAGATGGTTTTCTAAAGATTCCGATGGTTGGTTTTACAGAGAGTTTGAATATTTCGGTTTCGGCAGCGATCATCATTCAGAATTTAACCAACAGATTACGAAATTCAGATATCAATTGGCAATTATCAGAACAAGAAATTTTAGAAAAACGTTTGTCCTGGGCAAGAAATTCGATTAAAGATATTAAACGGATTGAAGCTCGCTATTACGAGGAGCATTAGAAATGTATTTCGCTTAGTAATTTTACATCTTTTATGTTGTTGGAGTTTAATTCGTAATGATAAATTCCGTTATTTCCAATTGCAAATAGAGTATTATTTCTAATTATTACATCAAAACATTCTTTGTCTATCGAATGAACCAATACGGGTTCAGCAGGATTTTGAATATTAAATATTTTTATGACGTCGTCGCAAACCAATAAATAATCGGTATTAAAAAAGCCAATTCCTTTAGGGTGAGCTAATGTTCTGCTATGTATTAATTTTGGATTTTTAAGGTCTTTTGTGTCATAGACCTGTAAGACATTAATATTGTTTCCACAAAAAGTATTTGAATTTAGAGTTACAAAAGAATGAGTGTTGTTGGCTATTACCGGGTCGCAGGCAGTAAAATGCTGGACATCTGATAATTTAGTAGGGTTCTCAGGATTTTTGATAGAATAAATAAACATTCCATTTCTGGATCCAACATATAGATTTTCACCATAAGAAAATAAGGTTTCAATATTAAAACCAATTGGAATTTCGTTGACTTTTACCGGTTTCTCTTTGTCGATTAAAGAAAAAACATTTAGTTTCATTTCATCCACACTATAAAGATAATTTCCTTTTATAGCAAAAACGGCAAGAGAACCTCCCTGACCAATTTCGCCACTTCCTGATGAATCCGAATCGGAGCAGCTAATTAAAAATAAAACAATTAATGAAGATATAATTTTTTTCATTTTAAGTGGTAGTTTAAAAATTCGATATTTGAATTTTAGAATAGCGGACTGATAATAAAATCGATTAGTTAGTTTTCCAGTCAATTATGATTTCATTTTCACGGGGATTTCCAGAAAAACCATTTGGTGATTTTTTTTGCGGAAAGACATTTTTGTTCCTATTCGTAATGTCAATTTTTTTTGTGGCAGAATTGTACTTTATCGTTACCAAATCTACAGCCTGATTAATGTAAATAACATCATCAATTATAGCAAGATCTGTTGCTCCCGGTGCTTTTATAAATTGTAAACGGACAGGATTTTTAGGATCTGAATAATCGTAAACATGAAATCCTTTGTTAACATCATTAATAAACATTAAGTCTCCTTTTATATAAATTTTTCCAGACTTATTAATTGTTTGGGGTTTTCTAATACAATAGATTTTTCAAAAACACTTCTTTGAAGGACTACTGGTTTATATTGATTTTCTTCCCAGGAATTGTTTTCAAGGCGTAAACAGGAAGTAAAGACAAAGGCAATTAACAATATAAGTGATAATTTTTTCATATGAATTATTTTAATAAAGATAACTAAAATGAGTTATTTTTCTATCAATTTTGAAATTATTGATGTTTTTTTAATGTTAGTATCTGAATTAAACAAATAATTTGAATTTTATAAATTTTTGTAAAATAAAAACACCTACAACTTTTTTAAAATTGCAGGTGTTTGTTTGTGTTGTCTTAAATTTTTTCAACTTGGTTTGGCATAAATTAAATCATCCTTTTCATCGCTCGATTTGTGTACTACTTCTTTAAAAACAAAATAAACCCAAGTATACTAACAATTAGTATGGTCAATGCCGCCAAAACCATGGTCAGATCCCGAATGTTTTTTCCTGCCCAGTCCATGAATAAAAATTTATGTAAAATTGCAAACGAATATCCTTCCACTTTATCAGCATTTTTAACAACAGCTGCCAATCGTGAAGTTGAAGTTTCGATGAAATAAGTTGTTTTTTCAGGTGTATCATAAGCCAGTTTTATTACCGGCAGTCTTTTGTTTACAAAACCATATTCCCTGCTTTCAAAATCAGTTAAAACTTTTGATTCTAATAGTTTTATATTTTCAAATGAAGGCTCAGAATCATCTTCTGACGTGTCAATCATTTCGCAACACGAAGCTTTTGGTGCCCCATCGGTAAAATAATAAGCTAAAAATTCTGCATATTCTAAATCCAGGTTTGGCGCAATTTTATTTGTAGTTGCGTTGATGTAAACGACTTCAGATTTTTTATCATCTTTTTTGTTCCATTTAGAATCTAATTTTGGTTTTTTGTGTCTTTTTGTTTCTTTTTCAGCCAATTGACAACGATAATAAGTAGTGTCGTTTAGTGTAATAATACTCATGTTTTGAAAACGGCTCCAGTCTAAATCAAGCTTATTATTTGCTCTGGGAATTTCCTTGGTTGAAAATGTCGGTTCGTAAACCATTTGGGATAAGGTATAGGGTGACCATTTTGTAGTGGCATGATACGCACCGCTAAAAGCAAAAGTCAAAGTGAAAAGTGAAACCCAGATCCCGATTTGGCGATGGTATTTTCGAAGTCCTTTTTTAGGTTGTACACTATCCGTTTTTTTGAACTGTTTCCATAGTAAACCGTAAATTAAAATTCCACTCAGTGCAGAAAAACCAATAATTGATAGTAGAAAAATCATGGTAATAATTCGGACACTGTTGTTTGAAATGGCATCTACAAAGGACCAATTATGAAAAGTGTCAAAAAACCAAATAAACCATTGTCTTGAAGCTGGATTGAAAGTAGCGAGTTTGCCAGATGAGGTTTCAACGTAAACCTGCATTTCATCTTCACGATCAAAAGTAAATTTGTAAACCGGTAAATAGCGATTTACATATTTGTATTGTGAAGTAAATTCGGTTACAATTTCACTGTTTTTTAGAGCGCTTTTTTGATCATCCAAAAAATATCTTGAAAGCCATTCGGCATATTTTTGATCTCCATTTTCGATTTTTTTTGCATTTGAAGTATCAAAATACAGTAAATCACCGGCAATCATTTTTACCTGATAATAAGTGCTGTTGTTGAATTGAACGATCCGGAAATTTTTGAAATCCTTGATAAAATTTTGCTTCAGTACTTCCTGAATAGAAAATTTCAGTTGATTTTTAGGAATGATTTGCTGTTCGATTTTATCATGTGCGATTTCGGGTTTGAAAAAATGCGCCATAAACGGATGCATCAAACCGGATAATGTCCAGAAGATAACAGGGATAATGGTGATTAAACCAATTACACGATGCCATTGGTACATGTGCTGTTTGATTTTTTTTATGAATTTCGAATCTTTCTTTTTAGATTTTTTGGCTGTTATTTCTTTGTTCATTGTTCCGTTTTTTAGCCCCGATCGAAGCGATATCCTTTTGTGGCGGGGTTCGCCACAAAAGATATAGCGTAGAGCGGGATTAGCTTCTAATACTTATTTTTTTAGTGAAAAATGATATTGTATTCCGAATACAAATGTTCTTGGTGCTGCTGCTGTATAAGTTGGCTGCGCCCCTGTTGTGTTTGCTCTCGAAACGTTATAAGCGTATAATTTATCGGTTAGGTTCATGACATTTCCGTAGATTTCAATTTTTTTCCATTGGTACCCAATTCTGGCATTGAATAAATTGTAACCATCATATTTTACGGTATTAATCTGATCCTGATAGTAACTGCCTACATGTTGCCATTCGATAGAAGTTCTGAAGTTGGGAAGCCAGTCTGGGTAATAACTTATTTCTGAATTTCCGGACCATCTTGGCGCTGCAGACATTTCTTTTCCGTTTAAATTCTGAATCGGATCAGATGGTTTGTCTGAAAGTTTAAAGTCAATATAGTTATGTTGTGCATAAGTTCCGCCAAGACGTAAATTAAATTCTTTTGAAGGGCGGTAGGATACTCCAAATTCAATTCCTTTATGACGGGTTTCTCCTGCCGAGCGATAATCAGTAGAATTATCCGGAAGTTTGATGTTTAATAACTCATTTTTTCCTTCCATATAATAGAAAGCATAATCAAAATTTAATTTATTCTGAAGGAAAGAAAGCCATCCGCCCACTTCGTAGTTGTTGAAAGTTGCAGGTTCGAGATTATAATAAAAGTCAGCTGGTACGCCTGTTGTTCCTCCAGTGCCAGGTTTTGTTCTGAAGATAGAAGTGATTCCCGGAGGTGCAAATCCTTGTGAATAATTGCCATAAAGACCTGCAAATTCAAACGGATTGTAATTGGCTCCGGCTTTAAAAGTCATTTTATCATAAACTTTGCTTCCGGTAGAATTGTCTAAAGTGTTTTCGTAATCCACTTTCATGTTGTCGTAACGGCTACCAACCGTGATAACTAATTCTTCAAATAGATTAAAACTCAATTGTGCAAAGCCTGCGGTGTTGAAAATATCTGCCGAATAATCTGCTATCTTTAAATCAGGTCTTTCTTCTATAACTTCATAATGCTCGACAGTTTGTTTTGCAATTTCACCAGGATTTAATATAGCACGTAAATCTGTTCTATATGCCCAATAAGTTACGGGAGAATAATCATATAAAGCTCCGGCAACAAGTTTAGTGTTTAAAAAATCAAATTTTTGAATATGTTGTCCGGTTGCGCCATAACTTTTAAAATTGTTTGAATTGACTTCTCCGTATGCAATTTCAGGGTTATTCTTTTGAGAAGGATAATAAGGGTCTTGTTTAGTAGGATCTGGATTCCATTTAATTCCATAAGTAGGATTTTGACCTAGTTTGTTATCACGTAAATATCCTGTGATATAACTACTTGAATTACCGTTCCAATCGTGTTCTAAAGTTAATCTTGTTCGTAAAGCATCAGATTTTCTGTAAGTAAAATCGGTTGTGCTTTTATAGGTTCTATTGTTAAAGGCTTCTTCATTAACACTTCCGCTCATGTCTGAATAATATTTTCCGTACATGGTATTACTGATCAATCGGGTAGAAGGGGAGATGTTATAATCGATTCTCGCATTCAGATTGTCTTTGTTATAATCAGAGTACGTCATCCAGCCGTTTTCCTGTAAACTGGATATTCCGGCAATATGAAAACCAACTTTTCCAATTGTTGCTCCTCCAGCAGCCTGAAATCTTCTGTAACCGTAATTGTCTGCCTGAACTCCAAATTTAAATTCAGGATTAACAGGCGGTTTTAGCGAAATTAAATTGATAGTTCCACCCACAGCTTCCGGGCCATATAAAGAAGAAACCGGACCTTTAACGACTTCAATGCTTTGGAGATTAAACTGATTGATTTCTAATAAAGCATTGTGATTAAAGATTCCCATTGGTCGAATTGGTAATCCGTCTTCCAGATATAAATAGTATGCATTGGTGGTCATAGGCTGGCGAACCGACATCATGTGCTGTTCGTTTCCTAAATTGACCATTAAAACCCCAGGTGTTTTGTTTATGATTTCATAAACGGCTGTAGCTTTGGTTTCGTTTATTGTTTTTGCCGTTAATTTGCTAATGGCAACAGGCGTTTCTTTACGTAAAGTAGCAGTACGATTGGCAGTTATAAAAACATTTTCGAGTTCCTGAGATTTTATTGTGTCCTGTTTCACTTCATTTTGTGCAAGAACACATTGCCCTATGATGAGTAGGGTAAAGTATATTTTTTTCATTTTAAATTATATAAATTTTAAAAGTAGCATGTTATTTTCCTGACATCGAGACAAGAAAAATCTTTTCAGTTTTGAATTGAAAAGTGTACTAAAACTTATATAAAATAGGATGGAGGATGAAAAGTACTATTGGAAACCGAAATAGGTTTCGCATCAAAAGAAGCAAAAAGTTGTGCTGCTGATGCGATAGGTATAACTAATTTAAAATTAGCTGTAGGTGTATTTTTAATATAAACAACATCTCCTTTTTCTTTCAGGTTGTTTTGCATCTTTTTTTCGTTGTCGGCATATTTCTTCAGACTTTTTTGAAGTTCACATCGGCCGTTGCACGAATTAAAGATCATTTTTCGCTGTACACAAATCGTTTTTGAAATTTCTTCCTGATTTAATTTAAATGAAGTATAAACGAAGAAACTGCCAAATGATGGCACTAAAAGCATACAGGAAAGAAATATGATGAGTAACTTTTTCAAGAGCTGTTTCTTTGTTTTCGATTGCAAAAATACATTTTTATTATTTTTAAATAGTATGATTTTTTGTCATTTTGCAAAAAAAATATCTCCAATTACAAAAGTAGCCGGAGATATTTTTCAGTGTTTAGTCGCAATCACAGTTTCCAGTTTGTATCGAAATTGTAACGCTAACTTGTAGTTTAGTTTTCAGTCTCAGTTTTCAGTTTTTAGTGTAAACTGAGATTGCGACTGTAAATTGTAACTTATTTTACAAGAACCCATGTGCCATTGGCAATTAAAGTTTCAGCCTTTTTATATTTCATTGTTTCTGTTTTACCTGTAGCAACTTCCTGAACTGTTACAGTATCATTACGGTTGATTTTTGGCATATCTCTAACAATCGTTTCTGTAACCTGACGCTGTTGCGTTTCTCCGGCTTCACGGTTGATGTCTTCACTATTCGGAATTTCATCTTTGCTTAATTTGAAGTTTTCTTTTTGACGAACTTCTCTTGCTTCGTGAATTTCAGGAACGTTTTGAGCTGGTAAATCACCTTTGAATAAGAATGAAATTACTTCTTTATTTACGTTGTCCAACATTCCTCTAAATAAATTAAAAGCTTCTAATTTGTAAATAAGCAATGGATCTTTCTGTTCGTGAACAGCCAATTGAACAGATTGTTTCAATTCGTCCATTTTACGTAAGTGTTTTTTCCAGGCTTCATCAACAATAGAAAGAGTAATGTTTTTCTCGAAATCAGCAATTAACTGAGCCCCTTCGCTATCGTATGCTTTTTTCAAATCTGTAACCACATTCAAGGTTTTGATTCCGTCAGTAAACGGAACTACGATACGCTCAAAATGATTGTTTGGCTCTTCGTAAACTCCTTTAATGATTGGGAAAGCTTCTCTTGCGCTTCTTTCAGTTTTCTCTGTATAGAACGCTAAAGTTTCTTTGTAGATTTTTCCTGTAATTTCGATATCAGATAATTTTAAGAAATCTGCTTCAGAAATTGGAGAAGTGATTGAGAAATAACGAATCAAATCAAATTCGAAATTTTTGAAATCATTTACAGGTTTTGTTTGACTAACGATTAATTCGCAGGTATCATAAAGCATGTTTGCAATATCCAGTTTCAAACGCTCACCAAACAATGCATGGCGACGGCGTTTGTAAACTACTTCACGTTGAGAGTTCATTACGTCATCATATTCTAATAAACGTTTACGAACACCAAAGTTATTTTCTTCTACTTTTTTCTGAGCACGTTCGATAGATTTAGTCATCATCGAATGCTGGATAACTTCACCTTCCTGAAGTCCCATTCTGTCCATCACTTTTGCCACTCTTTCAGAACCAAATAAACGCATTAGGTTATCTTCAAGAGAAACATAGAATTGTGAACTTCCCGGATCTCCCTGACGTCCTGCACGACCACGCAACTGTCTGTCAACACGACGAGAATCATGACGCTCTGTACCCACGATTGCTAAACCTCCGGCAGCTTTAACTTCTGGAGACAATTTAATATCGGTACCACGACCAGCCATGTTTGTTGCAATGGTTACAACTCCGGCTTTACCTGCTTCTTCTACAATTTGAGCCTCTTGTTTGTGCATTTTAGCATTCAAAACGTTATGTGTAACGCCTCTCATTTTTAACATACGGCTTAATAATTCTGAAATCTCTACAGACGTTGTTCCAATCAATACCGGTCTTCCTGCTTTTGATAATTCTGTTACATCTTCAATAACAGCATTGAATTTCTCACGGGTAGTTTTGTAGATATAATCTTCTTTATCTTGTCTTGAAATAGCGCGGTTGGTTGGAATTTCAACAACATCCAGTTTATAAATCTGCCATAACTCGCCAGCTTCTGTAACCGCTGTACCTGTCATACCCCCTAATTTGCTGTACATTCTGAAATAATTCTGTAATGTAACGGTTGCAAAAGTTTGTGTAGCAGCTTCAATCTTTACATTTTCTTTAGCCTCGATCGCCTGGTGTAAACCGTCAGAATAACGACGGCCATCCATTATACGACCTGTTTGCTCATCGACAATCATAATTTTGTTGTCCATGATAACGTACTCTACGTCTTTTTCGAAAAGAGCGTAAGCTTTTAAAAGCTGAGTAAGAGTATGAATACGCTCGCTTTTTACACCAAAATCCTGAAACAATCTTTCTTTTGCTTCCGCTTCAGCGTCTTTATCTAATTTTTGTTTTTCGATAGCAGCAATTTCAGTTCCAATATCCGGAAGCACGAAAAAGTCTGCATCTGTATCTCCTGAAAGGTATTTGATACCATTATCAGTCAATTCAACCTGATTGTTTTTTTCTTCAATTACAAAATACAAAGCTTCATCCACTTTGTGCATTTCGCGATTGTTATCCTGCATGTATTGGTTTTCGGTTTTTTGAAGCAATTGTTTGATTCCTTCTTCACTCAAAAATTTAATTAATGCTTTATTTTTAGGTAAACTTCTGTAAGCTCTCAACAATAAGAAGCCACCTTCTTTGGTATTTCCGTCTTTGATTAATTTTTTAGCTTCTGCTAAGAAACCATTTGCTAACTGACGCTGTTGTGCAACTAAGTTTTCGATTTTTGGTTTCAACTCATTAAATTCATGGCGATCTCCTTGAGGAACCGGTCCTGAAATAATAAGTGGCGTTCTTGCATCATCAATTAATACAGAATCGACCTCATCGACAATTGCATAGTTGTGTTTTCTTTGTACAAGATCGCTTGGCGAGTGTGCCATATTATCTCTTAAATAATCAAAACCAAATTCGTTGTTGGTTCCGTAAGTGATATCAGCGTCGTATGCTTTTTTTCTTTGTTCCGTACTTGGCTGGTGATTATCGATACAATCAACAGTTAAACCGTGAAATTCGAATAAAGGTGCTTTCCATGTGCTATCACGTTTTGCAAGGTAATCATTCACAGTTACTAAATGAACTCCGTTTCCGGTTAAAGCATTTAAGTATAACGGAAGTGTAGCAACCAAAGTTTTACCTTCACCTGTTTGCATTTCGGCAACTTTACCTTCGTGCAAAACCATACCACCAATTAACTGAACATCATAATGAATCATATCCCAGGTAATTTCTTTACCGGCAGCATTCCATTTGTTTGCCCATGTAGCTTTGTCGCCTTCAATAGTAACATATGTTTTTGTTGCTGAAAATTCGCGGTCTTTTGCAGTTGCGGTAACCTCAATAAAAGAATTGTCTTTAAAACGACGTGCAGTTTCTTTAACAACAGAAAAGGCTTCAGGAAGAATTTCTAATAAAGTCTTTTCGGAGATTTCGTAAGCTTCTTTTTCAAGAGTGTCAATAGCATCATAAAGATCTTCTCTTTTATCGATGTCTTCGATGTTTTCTACTTCTGCTTTAAGCGAAGCAATTTTAGCATCTTTATCAGCTCTGGCTTCTTTTATTTTTTGTTTAAAATATGTAGTCCTAGCTCTCAATTCGTCGTGAGACAAACTCATTAAGCTGGTTTCGAATGTTTTAATTTTGTTTAAATAAGGCTGTAGAGCTTTAACATCTTTCTGTGATTTATCACCTACAAAGACTTTAATAATACTGTTTATGAAACTCATGATTTATTGTATTTCTATTTTGTGTAAATGTGTATTTGAACCAAAAAAAAAGCCTCGGTGATGAGACTTTTTCCTTTGGTTTATTTTTTAATATTCATCCTCATTCCAAAGATAATCTTCGTCTGTTGGATAATCAGGCCAAATTTCTTCCATTGATTCATATATCTCGCCTTCGTCTTCAATCGACTGTAGGTTTTCTACTACTTCCAAAGGAGCTCCTGCTCTAATAGCGTAGTCAATAAGTTCGTCTTTGTTAGCAGGCCACGGTGCATCACTTAAATAGGATGCTAATTCTAATGTCCAATACATCTTTTGTCGATTTAGTTTGTGCAAAAATAAATTTTTTACTGAAAAAGACAAGTAAAATTTGATTTATTTTAATAAAATTTAAGAACGTCGCTTGTTAATTCCAATATTTAAATTCCAAATCCCAAAAAAGACCCTTGAAATCTCAATATTTAAATTCCAAATTTTTAAGATTTATTTCGTTTTAAAAATTCGAAATAATTTTATTTTTTATTGGAATTTGGGGCTTAAAAAATTGGAACTTGCAGAAAATTTATTTTCTGGGGATCCATTTCACTTCATCCGCTTTGAGGTCAGAGGACAACTTCCGTGCCAAGACAAAAAGGTAGTCAGAAAGTCGGTTTAAATACATAATTGCGATTTCAGGAACGTGTTCGTTATGGCTTAAATGAACTGCTAAGCGTTCTGCACGACGGCAAATACAACGCGCAATATGACAATGTGACACGGTTGGATGGCCACCCGGTAAAACAAAATGGGTCATTGGCGGTAGACTTTCCTCCATTTTATCTATTTCATTTTCCAGTAATTCAATATCAGAATCAATTATTCCAAGATTTTCTAATCGTAGTTTGCCGTTTTTTAAAACTTCTTTTTCCTGAGGAGTTGCCAAAATGGCACCAACAGTAAAAAGACGATCCTGAATTTCGATTAAAATAGTTTTATAATGCGAATCAATTTCCTGATCCCGGATTAGTCCGATATAAGAGTTCAATTCGTCAACAGTTCCATAACTGTCAATCCTGATATTATCTTTAGGAACACGTGTGCCTCCAAAAAGAGCCGTGGTTCCTTTGTCTCCTGTTTTGGTATATACTTTCATTTTTTCTTTTAAGATGCTAAGGTTCTCAGATGCTAAGGCACTAAGCTTTTTTTATTAGTTGTTTAAGCCAAGTTCATTACTTAGTTTTGTTAATTTTTTATGGGCTTTGTCATTAAAGGCATCGCTTTTTATTCCCGCAGTTTTTGCGGTCGACTCAAGTTGAGAGCATTCTAAACAAATCTGTGTTTGACAAATTATTTTATTATCCTTAAAATAAATAAATCCAAGTCTTGGATTGTAACAAGCCGTCAGATTTGGATTTTCAAATGTTTTTTTGTCTCCAATAATTGCATTTAATTTTAAAATTTGATTGCGATCGAGTTTCTTTCTGCTTTTTATGGTGTTAACAGATCTTCCTCTTTTATTTATGGGATAAAATGAATGTCCATTTCCATCAAAACCTATATAATTAACTCCAATAACCGAATCACATTCAAATTTTTTCTCGTAAGATAAAAGACTATCAATACTAACTACAAATTCGTTTGTAGTTGCCCAACGTATTTTTACACTTTCAATTTTTGGAGGTAATAGTTTAGAATTTTCATTGTTTTTTACGGAGGTATTTTTACAAGACGTTAAAAACAAAAAAGCTAATAAAATAGATTTAATAAAATTGGTCATTTTTTTCTTTTCCGATTAAACAATTAACCAAATAAACTTTTTAAAGTATTTGAAATCTGAAATTATTTCGTAGTATCGCTTTCAATCAATCCATCTCGTAAACGAATAACTCGATGCGCATAAGCGGCAATATCTTCTTCGTGTGTTACCAGAATCACAGTATTTCCCTGCGCATGAATATCTCCAAAAAGCTTCATGATTTCTACAGAAGTTTTACTGTCCAGGTTTCCTGTTGGTTCATCGGCTAATATAATGGATGGTTTGTTAACAAGAGCACGGGCAATTGCCACACGCTGGCGCTGTCCTCCCGAAAGCTGATTCGGCTGATGATCCATTCGGTCTGCAAGATTTACTTGTTTTAATACTTCTGTCGCTCTTGCGTTTCTTTCAGATTTAGAATATCCTGCATAAATCATGGGCAATGCAACATTATCTAATGCGGTCGTTCTGGGTAAAAGATTAAAAGTTTGAAAAACAAAACCAATTTCTGTATTACGAATTCCCGCCAGTTCATCATCTTTCATCTGACTTACATCTTTTCCGTTCAAGACATAACGACCGGAAGTTGGTGTGTCTAAACATCCCAATAAATTCATTAAAGTAGATTTTCCGGATCCTGAAGGTCCCATTAACGCCACATATTCTCCTTTATTGATTTCTAAATTAATTCCTTTTAAAACATAAACGATTTCATTACCCAGCACAAAATTTCGTCTTATGTCAGTTATTTTAATTAATGGATTTGCCATTTTGTTTTACAATTTTGGATTTAAAAGTACAAAACCCTTTTCAATAATTGGTAAGTAGTATTTAATTGATTTTTGTTACAGGCTTTACAATCTAAATAGTCATTCATTGCAATACTTTGAATTCTGTAGAAAATTCTGGTTCGTCAAAAAAAGGCGTTATATGATTTTGATTAAATTTTATATAATTATCATATTTATTTAAATTAATTAAATTATTTTTAATTAAAAAGCTTAATTTTTAATAATAATTTATTTTTAGTTATTTTTTTAACTATATTTGTTTGTAACTTTTAAAAATTAGAATTATGAAAAATATACAAATTTTATCAGCAATTGTATTGATTGCATTGGGTTTTACATCATGTAAAGACGAGAAACAAGAACAAGCTAAGAAGACGATTGATTCATATGTAGCTTATGTGGATTCAGTAAAAAATGTTGCGGCAGAAGATTTGAAAGCAGATTGGGCAGCTGTTGAAGCGGAATATGACAAGAGAGCAGAAAATGCACAACTAGCGCTTGCGGATATTAAGGATAATACAGCTGAAACGGAAAGAATAAATACGAGCAAAATTAAATATGAAGAATTTAAAAATGAGATGGCAGCTAAACTTGCGCCGCCTGTAAGTCCGAAACAACAATTGCGTAATGCTTTATTTGGAGAAGGAAAAATTGGTGACGACATGAGTTTTGACTGGGTAAATGCTAAAAATATTCATAGTGTGTATCAACAATTTGTACATACAGTAGAAAATAATAAAGACAGTTATTCACGTGAAGACTGGGATGAAATTAAATTGATGTATGAAGCACTTGACAGTCGTAAAAATACAGTCGAAAAAGAAGGTCTCTCAGCAGAAGATAACAGAAAAATTGCAGGCTTAAAAATCAAATTTGCGCCTATGTATACTGTAAACAGAATGGGAGCTAAATCTGAAGAAACTGCCGCAGCTAAGAAATAGGTTATTTAGGTTTATTTAGTTTTGAATATGACAATCAGAAATGGTTGTTTTTTTGTAAAATAATTAAGCTAATTCGTGAAAAAAAATGATACGAACTAGCTTAATTATTTTTGATTTTATTCTTTATAGACTAAGTCAACATTTATCTCTTTAAAAACTCCTCCTAGTGTTGTAGTAAAAGTTGCTTTTAAGTTGCCTCCAACGGGTACATAAGCGGTGTTTTTATTACCTCCTCTATACCTAACGGAAACTCCTGTTCCTGATATAAATGGATAACTAAAGGCATAATCACTAAAAGGATTGTCTTTTGATTGTGCAAACCCAGCTTTAGAACCATCTTGAACAGTAAAAACACTTGGGCATTCTACTACATTCATCGCAGGAAACGATCCCATATATGTTTTTAATTCTGTATAATATTTGAAAAATTTAACTCCAAGATCATTTTTATGAACCTCTCTTCCTGCAAAATAATAAGCTTTATAATCGTCATTAAACCCAGCTAATTCTCCAACTATAAACTCGTCACCAATATATTTTTGAGTTTGATTAGAAGTAGAAAAATTTTCTTTGTAGTTTACTTTTTTTCCTTCGATTATGACTTCCCCTTCGATATTTATAATATTTGCAACTCTTTCATTAAAAACTGTTTTAATTATACCAACTAAAGGATCTCTAATAAGTAATTTTTGATGAATTTCTGTTAACAATTTAGCCTTATTAGGATCTGTAGCATTAAGAGAATTTATCTCATCAGCAATACTTTGAATACTTGTAAAGTTTAACTCTTTTCTTAATTCATAAATACTAGAAAGCAATGCAGTATGATAAATTTTTAAACTATTCTTAATAGCCTTATCTCTTTTTTTTACATCAAGATCATTAGTTTTTTTACTATTTAAAGTAAATCCCTTTGAAGCCTCTGATTCATTAAAGTTAAATAAAACGATTTGTTTTCTCTCAGATTTAAGCGTAATAATTTCATCAATTTTTTCTTCCATTTTCTCCTCAGAAGGAAAATTAAATAATTTGATTTCTTCTTTAGTAATAGAATTTGGGTCATTTGAAGAATCATCTTTACTACAAGATGTAAATACTATACATAATATAGCTAAAAAATAAATTTTTTTCATTTTCATTTTAAATTAAAGTTATTTAGTTGATTTTAAATGGTACCAATCTTTAAAATCAAAAGCGAAATTATATGTTTTTTTTGTATTTTTTTTCTTATTTTATTTTTTTAATTAGAAAATAAATACGTACAAAAAAATTAAAAAATTGATTTAGGTTATGTATAAATTAATCTTTGTTGGAGTTTAATGATGAAGGGTTTTTTGTTTTATATTTTTTTAAAGTAATTAAAAAAATAATAGTATGATTTCTTCTGAATTATGATTATCATGAAATAGAATTATGAAAAAAAAGGATGCCATGAGTATCTTCTTTTTTATATTCTAATTACAAAATGTTCTTTTTCTTGCTCGTGTCTGAAAAATACAAACCCCCATTGAAAAGTATCAATTGTAACGGTTACTTTTGGATGTTTTTTTATAATTTCCCAAGCTTCTTCCATTTCTGATGACCAATGAATGTCATCAAAAATCCAAACGGAATCATTTTCAATCGTAGGTAGTAAAAGGTCAAAATAAGCTAAAGTTGCTTTTTTAGAATGATTACCGTCAAAGTAAATTAGTTCAAAGTTTAAAGTTTCTGGTTTCAGGTTATTCAGATACAGTTCAAATTCTGAAATTACATTTTCAACATTATTGAAATTGAATCTTTGCAGCTGCAATTGACATTGGTTTGCAGTTTGCAGGCAGCCTTCTAAAGTAATGATTTTTGCTTTTGGATTTCCTAAGGCAAGGGCAGAAGTTGCTAAACCTAATGAAGTCCCGATTTCAAGAATATTTTTTGGCTCAAAATAATTAGTTACGCGAAATAATAATTCAGCACGTTTTTTAGAAATTCCTGCAGTTTTTGCAATTTTTGAAATCTGTCTTTTATTGGATTTGAAAACTTTTGAACCTGCTCCAAAATCAGTTACATTAATAAAGTTTTTATTCTCTAAAAATGATTTTCGATAGTTATTAAGAGTTGAATATTCGGGTTTTGATTTTTTATCGTAAAAGCATTTCGTTAATAAATTAAAAACAAAGGGAGAGTGTACTCCATGTTCATTTTTGGATTTCCAAAGGAATTTTAGATATGACTTTATTTGATGCTGCATGTTTTGTTTCGCAAAGATTCACAAAATACAAACACAAAGATTCGTAAAAAAAAGTTAGTGTAATTCTGTGATTCTATTGTGAATCTCCGTGTAATGTTTAATTAACCGAAATCAATTTGACATCGAAAATAAGTACTGAGCCGCCTGGAATTCCTCTATAATCAAAACTTCCATATGCTAAATGGGACGGAATTAATAAAACACCGCTTCCGCCGGTTTTAAAATACGGAATGCCCTCAGTCCAGCCTTTTATAACTTGGTTTAATCCAAAAGATGAGGTAGTAATGGAGTTAAATATTGTTCCGTTAGTATAATAGCCTTTATAAGCAACTGTGACATTAGATGTTGCTGTTGGCTGTGTTCCTTCTCCGGGTTCATTAATCACATAATATAGTCCCGTATTACTTCTTAGCGCGGTTAAATTGTTTTTAGCTATATAATCTGTAATTTCTTTTTCATTTTCAGCAGTGTAATCTTTTGCTATTTGTGGTTCTGCATTGTCCGGGTTACACGAAATAAAAAGTGTTAAGGCGATTAGAGAAAATAGGATTTGTTTCATAACTGTTTTAAATTTAGTATGATATATTGATTTTTTGTTTTACAAAGATTGTCAAAGTAAATACAAAAAATCATAATAATAAAATGTAACGTATCGCTGTGGCTTTTTTTAACTCAATTAATAATTAGCCTTCAATTTTAGCAGAAAGCTCAAACCAGCGTTCTTCTTTGTGATCTATTTTGCTGATGATATTTTGTAATTCGTTTGCTTTTTTCTCGATGTCAGCATCGGCAACCTTTCCGTCAGAGAATAATTGTTCGATTTTGGTTTTATCAATTTCTAAATCTTTGATTTCTTTTTCTAGTTTTTGATATTCTTTTTGCTCGTTAAAAGTCAGGTTTCCAGTCGGATTGTTTTGTTTCCAATCTTTCTTTTCGGCTTTGTTTTCTTCTTTTTGGGCAACATCCGCACTGTCTTCATAAGCTCTGAAATCAGAATAGTTTCCCGGGAAATTTTCGATCTCACCATTTCCTCTGAAAACAAATAAATGATCGACAATTTTGTCCATGAAATAACGGTCGTGTGAAACCACTAATAAACAACCAGGGTAGTCTAAAAGGAAACTCTCTAAAACGTTTAGTGTTACAATATCTAAATCGTTTGTTGGCTCATCGAGAATCAAAAAGTTTGGATTCTGAATCAAAACCGTACATAAATATAAACGTTTTAATTCGCCACCACTTAATTTTTCAACGAAATCATATTGTTTTTTGGCATCAAAAAGAAAACGCTCCAGTAACTGTGAAGCTGAAATCATTTTTCCCTTTGTAAGCGGAATATATTCACCATATTCCTTAATAATATCGATAACACGCTGTCCCGGTTTGGGATTAATTCCGCTTTGGGTATAATATCCAATTTTTATTGTATCGCCTTTTACGACACGCCCGCTGTCAAGAGGAAGTGTGCCGGTTAAAAGGTTTAAAAAAGTTGATTTTCCAGTTCCGTTTTTACCAATAATTCCGATACGTTCTCCTCTTTGGAAATCGAAACTGAAATTATCCAGAATAACGTGATCTTTAAACTTTTTAGAAATTTTGTGAAGCTCAATAATTTTGCTCCCCATTCTTTCCATGTTGATTTCAAGTTCGACTTTGTTTTCTTTTCTACGGCTTTGAGCTTTTTCTTTAATTACGTAAAAATCATCCTGACGCGATTTTGATTTCGTCGTTCTTGCTTTAGGCTGGCGGCGCATCCATTCTAATTCTTTTACAAATAAGTTTTTGGCTTTATCAACACTCGCATTTTCAGAGGTAATTCGCTCTTCTTTTTTCTCTAAATAATAGGAGTAATTTCCTTTGTACTGATATAATTTTCCGTTATCTAACTCCAGAATTTCATTGCATACACGTTCTAAAAAGAAACGGTCGTGTGTTACCATAAACAGCGTGATATTTTCTTTAGCAAAATAACTTTCCAGCCATTCAATCATTTCAAGATCTAAATGGTTGGTTGGCTCATCCAAAATCAGTAAATCAGGTCGATTGATTAGAATTATAGCTAATGAAAGACGCTTTTTTTGTCCCCCGGAAAGATTTTTTACTTTCAGTTTAAAATCTTCTAGTTTTAATTTGAATAAAATCTGCTTGTATTGCGTTTCAAAATCCCACGCATTGTGCTGATCCATTCCGTCAAAAGCTTTTTGGTATGCTTCTTCGTCATTCGGGTTCTCTAATGCTTTTTCGTAAGCTTCAATAATTTTTAAAGTTTCATTGTCTGAAGCAAAAATACTTTCTTCAATAGTCAGTTCGTCCTGAAGATTATTATCCTGAGAAAGAAATGCCATTCTAATACCTTTTCTTAAAACAACCTGACCTGTATCTGGTTCATCTAAGCCATTAATAATGCTCATAATGGTTGTTTTTCCAGAACCATTTTTAGCAATAAAAGCAATTTTTTGATCTTTATTGATTCCGAATGAAATGTTGTCAAAAAGCGTTCTTTCGCCAAAAGACTTCGATATATTTTCTACAGATAGGTAATTCACTTTGTAAATTATGAGTTATAAATTATAAGTTATGAATGATTTACAAAACACAACTTTTTTGCAAAAGTAAACTATTATATTACGATTTGCGAATTATTTATGGAGATAGGAATTCAATATAGGACTTAAATCGAAGTAATGGATCTGTTGTCGAACATTTAAAATAGGTTTTTTAATTAAAGCTTCGTTGGTTAAATAATAATGCAAACCATCTTGGGTTGTAATTCCCTCTATCTGATGAAAAGAAAGTTTAAGACTTATTCTTCGTTTGTTTCCGGATAAAAAATCATGATTTTTAAAATCGTACAGAAGATATATAAACGATTTTCCTTTTGCTGAATAGCCACAAAGAGCAATTAGTTTTTTTGATTCTATATAAGTGGCACCTGTTACTAACCCTTTTGTATCAAGTGTTTCTTTTAGTATTGCTTTATGAATTCCGGATTTGTTTGGTAAAGTGTAAATACTTGTTTTTGATGATTTCCATTGTTTTGTAAACAAGTAGATACTATCCTTTGTGACAATAAAAGCTTCACAATCCAGATTTGTAGTGTTTGGTTTCTTTGAAGAAAAATCAGTTTGGTCTGAATATGAAAATGAAATAGTTTCAATTATTGGATCTTCTTTTAAAAATGATTTTTTCTCAATTTTTAAGATTTTCAAGTTGACTCTGTTTCCTGCATAATTATTTCCAAAATCCCCAATATATAAATACGAACTGTCTTGCGAGATTTCTTCCCAATCGTTATTTATGGTGTGTTCCAGAATTATTTTTTTTTTAATTTTTCCCAAAGAATCCAATCCGTAGATAGTTTTATCATGATCATCATTGTGGGTCCATAATAAATCTGCAAACGAAATAATTCCTGAAGTCTCGTTGATAGAATCGCTTAATGTTTTTGAGTATTCTGGTTTTATTTTGATTGTTTTGTACAGACAGCTTCCATCATTTAGAGTTGCATTCGAATTGTATGTTTTTGAAAAGGGATCTGTACATCCTGAAATTTGGCTGTAAGCTGTAGAGATAAAAAAAAAGCAAAAAATAAAATATTCTTTCATAATTAAAATGCAATAAACTAAAATATTAAAAGTTATGTTTTAGACATTATAATTTGAAATTAGTTGCAATATATAAAAAAAGACATGATTTAATTGTATAAATAGATTTAGTAATAATTTTGAAAAGTCAGAAATTTAACATTAAAAAATGTATTATTTTATTTTAAGTGGTACTAAATTAAATTTAACTTATTTTTTTATCAAAAATTAAAAATTGACCACAATTTGTGTTAATTTGTATGTGATTGATAATGAGATTAATGTATTTTTGTGTGGCTTTTATTCATTACCTCCTGATGTTTTTAAGTTTATAATCTAAAAAATGTCAATACATTTGCACAAATTTTATCTATTCTGAATTTCTTTAAAATGGGATTTAGAGGAGCGAAGCTCTGTTAAAATACAATTAATTTTGCAAATTTACAAAGAAAAATACTATTATATATTTTTAAATAATTTATTTTTAACGTTCGTATTAACTTTGTTTTTAAAAATTATGTATTTATTAATTATTTGACAAAATATTGATGATAAAAGAGAATAAAAAAGCAGCTTATGTTGTATGTTAGGAAATAATCTTTAAAAAATTTATTATAAATTATAACAATCCCAAAATTACCAACTTATGAAAAAAATGTTTTTTGCCTTATTATTAATTGCGACAGTTTCACAAGCTCAATACAGATTAAGATACGATAAGCTTTTTATGGAAGCCGGAATTGGATTGGCTGTTCCTTTATCTAAAGTTTCAGATGGAGATGGAAATAGACCTATATCAATTACCCATGGACAGGGTTCATTGCGTTATATGTTTTCTGAAAATGTGGGATTATTAGGTTCTTTGAGTTTTGATCAGTTTGAAAACAAAGCCAAAGACAAGATGAATCAGAAAATAGCCAGCTTAGAACTTTGCTACAATTTAGGCAATGTTATTGATATATCCAGAAATTCAGGAGGACAATTTGGGTTGCTGGTTCATGCAGGTGCAGGTGTTGGTCAAATGTCAAGTGAATATTATAATAGTGACTATGTTGGGGTTTTAATGTTTGGAGCAAAACCATTTATCGCGATAAATGAAAAAGTTTCTTTTTTTACAGATTTGACATATAAAGCTACTGTTGAGCAGAGTTTGAATTTTGATGGACATTTATCTAATAACGGAACAGGAAGCCAGTTGGGGATTACTTTTGGTTTTATTGTAGCTTTGGGACAAAATCGTTTCCATGCAGATTCAGCTTACTAATTTAAAAGAATTATAAAATCATTTTCATATAAATAAATAATGAAAATAGGAATTACTTTTAGTGCCTTTGATTTACTTCATGCCGGACATATCACTATGTTGGAAGAGGCCAAGCGTCAGTGTGATTACTTAATTTGCGCCTTACAAACAGATCCTACATTGGATCGGCCTGAAAAAAACAGACCTACTCAAACTGTGGTTGAACGTTATATTCAATTAAAGGGGTGTAAGTTTGTTGATGAAATCGTACCTTATGCTACTGAACAGGATTTAGAAGATATTTTGCGTTCTTTTAAAATAGATGTTCGTATTATAGGAGATGAGTATCGCGAAAAAAACTTTACCGGTCGTGAGTATTGTGAATCAAAAGGCATCGAATTATATTTTAATACCAGGGATCATCGTTTTTCAAGCAGCGGATTAAGAAAAGTTGTCGCTGAAAAAGAAGCTTTAAAAGTAATTTAAGTTAAAATGGAAAAGAATATTAAAATATATATCGCCGGTCATAATGGTATGGTTGGAAGTGCGATTTGGAGAACACTAGCAGATAAAGGATTTACAAATTTGCTAGGTGTTTCAAGTAAAGAACTTGATCTTCGTAATCAACAAGCTGTTCGTGATTTTATTGCCAGTGAAAAACCGGAAGTTATTATCGATGCAGCAGCAAGAGTTGGCGGAATATTGGCCAACAATGATTATCCATATCAGTTTATTATGGAGAACATGCAAATTCAAAATAATCTGATCGATTCGGCTTTACAAAATAATGTCGATAAATTTATTTTTTTAGGAAGTTCTTGCATATACCCAAAATTAGCACCGCAGCCTCTAAAGGAAGATTACCTGCTAACAGACACTTTAGAACCAACCAATGAATGGTATGCAATTGCCAAAATTACAGGTGTAAAAACGTGTCAGGCTATTAGAAATCAATTTGGTAAAGATTATGTAAGTTTAATGCCAACAAATTTATATGGTACGCATGATAATTTTGATTTAAATACATCGCATGTTTTGCCTGCTATGATTCGAAAATTCCATGAAGCTAAAGAAAATAATCATGCTCCCGTAACTCTTTGGGGAAGCGGAACTCCTATGCGTGAATTTTTATTCGTAGATGATATGGCGCAGGCCGTTATTTTTGCTTTAGAAAATAAATTACCGGATTATTTGTATAACGTAGGAACCGGAGAAGATTTAACCATTAAACATTTAGCAGAAACTATTCAGCAAATTACCGGACATAAAGGAGAAATTATCTGGGACGCTACTAAGCCGGATGGAACTCCACGAAAATTGATGGATGTCTCTAAAATGCATCATTTAGGCTGGAAACATAAAATTGAACTTCAGGAGGGAATTCAAAAAACCTATGATTGGTTTTTAGAAAATAGTGAAGCATTTAAGCAGGTAAAAATGGAATGAATGACTTAAATGTTTTAAGTATTTAGAACTTATCCAGTTTATCAAATAAATGTCAATTAATCAACTATCCAGTTGTTAACATAAAATATATGAGTACAAAAAAAGTTGCATTAGTAACAGGAATAACAGGTCAGGACGGATCTTATTTAGCTGAACTATTATTAGAAAAGGGATATCAGGTACACGGAGTTAAAAGACGAGCGTCATCTTTTAATACTCAACGGATTGATCATATTTATCAGGATCAGCATGAAACAAATGTTGATTTTAAGTTGCATTATGGAGATTTAACAGATTCAACAAATATTATCAGAATAATTCAGGAAGTACAACCGGATGAAATTTATAATTTAGGAGCAATGTCACATGTAAAAGTGTCTTTCGATTCTCCTGAATATGTAGCTAATGTTGACGGATTAGGGACTTTACGAATTTTGGAAGCAGTAAGAATATTAGGTTTAGAGAAAAAGACAAGAGTCTATCAGGCTTCAACCTCAGAGTTATATGGGGGTCTGGCTGAAAATAAAAATGAAAAAGGATTTTATGATGAGAACTCACCATTTTATCCACGTTCTCCATACGGTGCCGCTAAAATCTATGGTTTTTGGATAACAAAAAATTATCGTGAAGCTTATAACATGTTTGCATGTAATGGCATTCTTTTCAATCATGAGTCTCCAAGACGCGGTGAAACTTTTGTAACACGTAAGATTACGATGGCTACTGCCGCTATTGCAAAAGGGAAACAAGAATGTCTGTATCTTGGGAATCTAAACTCGCAAAGAGATTGGGGACATGCCAAAGATTATGTAGAAGCGATGTGGAGAATTTTGCAACAAGATA
Source organism: Flavobacterium sp. LM4 (assembly GCF_002017935.1). Taxonomy (NCBI): domain Bacteria; kingdom Pseudomonadati; phylum Bacteroidota; class Flavobacteriia; order Flavobacteriales; family Flavobacteriaceae; genus Flavobacterium; species Flavobacterium sp. LM4. The sequence goes on from NZ_MUFW01000001.1 coordinate 755,002, forward strand.
CACCGGAAGATTATGTAATAGCGACAGGTGTAACTACCTATATCAGAGACTTTGTGACGATGTCTTTTGCAGAAGTAGGTATTGAACTGACTTTTGAAGGAGAAAATGAAAGTGAAGTAGCTAAAATTGCAGCCTGTAACAACCCATTATATCAATTAGAAAAAGGAAAAGTTGTAGTGCGTGTAGATCCGGAATATTATCGTCCTACAGAAGTAGATCTTTTAATTGGTGATCCTACTAAATCAAAAACTAAACTAGGCTGGAAGCCTCAATATGATTTAGCTGCTTTGGTAAAAGAGATGGTAGCAAGCGATTTGAAATTATTTTAAAAAAACTGTATTTGGAAAATATTAAATATAGTAAAGTAAAATTATTAATGAATGCTTGATAACACAAAAATTTATTTTGAAAATTTAAACGCAATAAGATTTATAGCAGCTTTACTTGTTATAGTACATCATATTGAGAACCAAAAATTTATTTTTAATATCACGCCCAATTTGTGGTTTGGGTGTGATACAATAAGGTTAATAGGTAGTCTGGGAGTAGTTTTGTTTTTTGTTTTGAGCGGATTTCTTATTACCTATCTTCTTTTTGTAGAAAAAAAAATGACTGATACGATAGATGTAAAAAAATTTTATATCCGTAGAGTTTTGAGAATATGGCCGTTGTATTTTTTTCTAATCATTATTTCTGCTTTCGTCTTACCGGAGATTGATTTTTTTACAATTCCGGGAGCTGGAAAAGAAATTGTTTCTCGAAATTTTATATTTAAAATAGTACTCTATGTTGTCTTTTTGCCCAATTTAGCATTAACACTTTTAGGTGGCATACCCTATGCTACCCAAGCTTGGTCTGTAGGAGCGGAAGAACAATTTTATTTAATATGGCCATTATTAAATAAATATATAAAAAATAAATGGTTGCTGATGTTTGGTATTATTGTAGGTTATTTGATTGTAAAATTTGCTATAAAATTAAATCGAATTAATCCATTAATGAATGAAATTGATCAATTTTGGGAATCAATTTCGATTGACTGTATGGCGATAGGGGGTGTTTTTGCTTTAATTCTATTCGAAAACAATAAGATTACTTATTATTTAAGAGAATTGTTGTTTGCCAAAACGATACAGTATTTTTCTTTGTTTTGTATTTTATTTTTTATAACCATTGGTTTGTTTGTGCCATTTTTTCAAAAAGAATTTTATTCTGTATTTTTTGGAATTATAATTATAAATTTTGCAGCTAATAAGCATAGAATTTTTTCAATGGAAAATGCTTTGACAAATTTTTTAGGAAGAATATCATATGGATTGTATATGTATCATTTAATAGCAATTACTATTGCAATTAAGATAAGCAAGAATTTTAATTACAGTAATTATATAATTTATCCGGTTACTATTCTTTTTACTATTGTGTTTGCAACCATTTCATATTATTTTTTTGAAGTGAAATTTATAAATAAAAAGAAAAAATATTCTCCTGTTTTAAGCGGTGATAATGCAAAATAATACATTATAATTAACTTATCTCGTCACGAATGTTTTAAAGAAAATATTTATTTATTGTTGGTTGTCTTGTTTATTAAATTATTTAAAATTACAAAATGACAAAAGATATATATGAAAGCAGAATACAAGGTAGGAGTTTGTTGAAGTTCTATATTGGTCTTTTGCCAAGATTTAAAAAATATCTTGAAATAAAATACTCAAGATATATTGCTCTGAAAAATGGAGCAACAATAGGAGAAAGTACAGTTATTCCATTGTCACTTGCGAAAAAAGCAAATTCAAATCTTAAAATTGGAAGCCATACTTCTGTTCAAACAAATAATATTGATTTGAGATCTAAAGTGACTATTGGGAATAACGTGATTTTAGGTCAGAATGTAGAAATTATTACAGCATCACATAATATTCATTCAGAAGAATGGGAACAAAAGAATTATGGAGTTGTAATTGAGGATTATGTTTGGGTTGCGACTAATGTTTTAGTTATGCCATCTTGCACAAATATTGGTTATGGTGCTGTCTGCGGTGGAGGAAGTGTATTAGTGAAAGATGTAGAATCAATGACAGTAGTTTCGGGCAATCCTGCTACTGTAATAGGACAAAGAAAAGTAGTGCATAAAAATCTTGTTGTTGAATCTTTATTAGGAGGTGACCTAAAAGCATATATAAGAACATATAAAAACCGATAATTTTAAATTAAGATTAAAATTATAATCAAATAGTGACAAATAATATATCAAAAAGCATAGTTTCAGGCGCAATTTGGAGTGCTTTCCAAATGATTGGGACAAAGGTTTTTTCAATGCTTGGGCAATTGATTTTAGCTTGGATTTTATTACCTCAGGATTTTGGTAAAATTAGCCTTGTTTATACGCTGACAAGTTTAGGTATTGTATTACAAAATTTTGGATTAACAGACGTTTTAATTAGTCGGGGAAAATCTTTCAATGTGTTAATACCTTTAGCAAAATCAATTACTTTAGTTTTAGCTGCAACCTGTTTGATTATTATTCTTATTTTAGGAGTAATTGGAGGAATAATTTATAACGATATTCAAATTACTTATTTAGTCTTAATTTTTAGTCTTTCTATTCCGTTTAATTCTTTTTCAGTTATACCGGATGCTAAATTAAGGCTTGCCCTGCGTTTTAAGCAGCTTTCTTTAGCTCAGTTTTATTCTGTTTTTTTAACACAGCTGTTTACAATTATTCTGGCATTATTATCCTTTGGAGTATATAGTTTTGTTATTCCAACAGTAATTGTGGCTTTTCTAAATTATATTTATCTTAATTTTCATTCAGGTATTGGATATGCTTTTAAAATAACTTTCAAACGATGGAATCATTTAGTAAGTAATAGTGCCTGGGGATTTATTTATGCAATTTGCCAGAGGGTTATTCAGCAATTTGATTTTGCAGTTTTGGGTTTATTTGCATTACAGTCTGAAGTAGGAATTTATTATTTAGCTTTTAGTTTAAGTGTTCAGGCAATAGGTTTATTAGTTGGAAGTATTGCTCCGGTTTTATTTCCGGCTTTAAGTAAAGTTCCAAAAGATGATAAAATACAATTAAAAGTAATAATACTTAGAATAACGTCTGTTTTAGCATTGCTAGGTATGCCTTTTGCTCTATGGCAGGCAGTTTCAGTGAAGCCATTAATTCTTCTGTTTTTGCCACAAAAATGGCATGACTGCATTTATTTAGTTCAAATTTTATCAATCGGGGTTGGTTTTCAGGTGGTTGGTTCTTTATGGACAGTAGCTTTGCGTTTAAAAGCGGATTTTAAAAAGCAGGCATTATATTCTGTTTTGTCTTCGATATACTTTTTAATGTTAATTATTCCATTTTCTTATTTCTATAAATCCACAGGAACAGCTATAGCAGTATCACTTTTTAATATTACTTCCAGTCCAATACTTATTTATTTTTCTTATAAATATTTTGATATTAATTTTAGAGAGGTGATATATCCTTTTATCAAATATTTTGTCATTAGCAGTATTATATTTGGAGGGATATTTTTAATAACTACACTTTTTGAAAACATCTATATCAATCTTTTCTTGAATAGTATTTTATCCCCAATTGTTTATGGGGTTATAGTTTTTATCGCTGATAGAAATCTGATTCTGGATTTGTTTTATAAATTTAAAAGAAGATAAAATTTTAGTAAGATATAATGATAAAAAAAATTTATAAAAAAATATTTATTTCCGGTGCTACCTTTTCTGTTTTTAAAACAATATTTATTCGTGTTTTTGTATTTAGAGATTTTAAGAAAAATATCTACACAGGAAAAAGAACTTTAATATTATTAGATAAAGGTGCTCAAATAAAAATAAAAGGATCTCTACATATTGATGCTAAAAATAATGGGCAATTTTGGTTTATAGCTCAGTAAGACTTTTAGAGAATACGATTGTGGATATTAAAGGGAGTGTAATTTTTTTTAGTGGATTACAATTAAAATTGTTTAAAAATGCGAGGTTGACAATAGGCAATGGTACTTATTTTTCAGGTCCAATAGTCATTCATGCAAGAGAGAATATTTCTATAGGCGAGAATTGTTGTATTTCTTGGTTTTACTCAATTCTTTACTCTAATTGTCATGAAATTGATGAAAACAGTGGAATAATAACGAAAGAAGTAATTATTGGTAACAACGTTTGGATTGGAAATAATGTAACAATATTACCTGGTACTAGCATCGAAAATGATGCAATTATAGGAGCTCAAAGCATTGTGAAAGGGCATTATAAATCTGGTGGAATTTATGCAGGTAATCCGGCAAAATTAATTAGCGAAAGACACTAAATATATTTTTTGTAAATTTTATTAAAATAAATTAATGAAAGTACTTGTTTCTGTAGTAGGACGATTTCATGCTTTTGATTTGGCAAATCAATTGCAAAAAGCAGGGGTATTGTCTAAATTAAATACGACTTACCCTAAAATAATAACAAAACGTTGGGGAATTAGGACAGAGAATATAAATAGCAATATATCATTAGAGTTTTTAAACAGGTATTTTATTAGATTGTTCCCATTTTTAAAAAATTCTATTTCTATTTTTTTATATAAAAAACAGGCAAATAGCAATAAGAAATTTTTATCAGATGCTGATGTTTTAATTTCCTGGAGCGGAGCAAGTTTAGAAGCTATAATTGAAGCGAAAAAATTAAATAAAATAACTATACTTGAAAGAGGAAGTAGCCACTATAGTTATCAAATGAGAATTCTTCAGGAAGAGTTCTTAAAATTCAGTAAAGTTTTTAAACCTAATTATAAAGTTTGGCAGAGGGAATTGTTAGAATATGAATTGACAGATTATGTTATGGTTCCTTCAACTTATGTAAAACGTTCGTTTATAGAACAAGGATTTCCAGAAAAAAAAATATTGCTTAATCCTTATGGAGTGGATCTTTCTTCTTTTAAACAAATTGAAAAACAGGATGATGTATTCAGGGTTGTTTTTGCAGGTGGTTTGAGTTTTAGAAAAGGAGCACACTATTTATTGCAAGCTTTTTATGAATTAGATTTGCCTAATAGTGAATTATGGCACTTGGGTACAGTCACTGAAGAAATTAAACCAATTGTAGAAAGATTCCAAAGTAATAAAATTAAATACTTAGGTCATAAGCCTCAAAATGAATTAAATAGATATTATTCTCAAGGCTCCGTGTTTGTTATAATGTCTTTAGAGGAAGGGCTTGCTTTAGTTCAGCCACAAGCCATGGCATGTGGACTTCCAATTATATGTACTAGTAATACAGGTGGTGAAGATTTAATTACGAAAGATGGAGAAGAAGGTTTTGTTATAGATATTAGAGATGTAAATGCATTAAAGGAAAAATTATTGTTTTTGTATCAAAATCCGGATGTTTGTCGTGAAATGGGACAAAAAGCAAAGCTAAAAGTCAGTAATGGTTTTACATGGAACGATTATGGAGTCAGATATTTAGAGATATTAAACAATATTATCAAATAAAAAAGCGATTACCCGAATCGATTACTTGTAAATGAAAAGAAGGCAAAATGTTAAGTTCTTTATAATTATTGTTTTAATTGTATGGCTATTAGCTTTTTATGGAGTTAGTATTTTATCCTCTATTGGATTATTAATAGTTATTTATATTGGGAATAAGTTTTTGGATGAACTAGGGAATACAATTCCAATTTTGGAGTTGATATTATTTATTAGTGGTTTTCAATGGATAGTTGGACCGTTTATATTATATAGAATAGAGCCAGATTTTATGCACGTCTCAGAAAATGAGTATATGGCCATTACTGTAGGTGCTTATTTAAGTTTTGTTACAGGATGTTTATTTATAAGAAATAAAAAAGCAATTCTTAATAAAACTAAGATTAAAGAAATTATGTCAAGGCCTAAGATAATTTCAATTATTAAATCCATTTATTGGGTTAGTATAGTTTTTTTTATTTTTTCTTTTTTTTTTAAAACATCTTTAGATTTTATTTTTACCACAATATATAGCTTTTCTTTTATTACGGCTATTATGTTATTGTATAGCCCTGTATCTAATAAAAATGTATATGTAATTGCTATTTATTCTCTACTTTTTCTTAAATGTATATATCAATCTGTTTTTGCAGAATTTATTTCACAATGTTTTTTGCTTATTATTTTTATTCCAAATATTTATTCTCTCAGCAAAAAAAAAATAATTATTCTTTTAGTTCTTGGTATGATAATGTTGTCAGTAATAAATACTGCTAAAACAGCTTACAGAAGTAAAGTCTGGAGTGACAGAAGCAGAGAGGTGAATATAAGTTTATTTTTTACGATACTTTTTAATTCTGAAAAATCTGAAAATGATACAGATAATTCTTTTCTTCAAAGAATTAGTTCCGGATCAGTGAATTCTAATATTTTTAGTTATGTGCCTAAATATAAACAACATACTCAAGGTGAGGTGCTTTTTGAAGATTTTGCAAATGCTCTAATTCCTCGATTTCTATATCCAGATAAAAAAGATATTGATAACAGAAAAAATTATATGTTATATACAGGGAGGTATTTAGAAGAGGGAACATCAGTAGGTGTTAATGCTCTTGGAATAGGTTATGCAGAATTTGGGGTATTTGGAAGTTTTGTTTTTATGCTACTATATGGGTTACTACTTAGTAGGATATTAATTTTCATTATTAATAGATCTAAAAGAAACATTTTATATCTTTTTAGTATAATTGTGATTTTTATTGGAGCTACTAAGGCTGAAACAGAATTTGTAGGTTCACTAAACAGCCTTTTGAAAACATTATTTTTTGTATTGTTTTTTGTATATGTGATTAGTAAAAATAAAACTAGATTATTTGTATATGAAAGGTAATTTGAAAATTCTATCTATAGGAGGTTTTTCAGGATATGGAGAAAGCAATACTTGTTTGCATCGTACGTGGGCATTAGAAGAATTGGGAGAAGTAGATAGAATAGATACAGCATCAAAACCTTATACGATTTATTTAAGAGTAATTAATCGCTTATTCCACAAAGGGTTTAATGTGAGATTTCCGGATTTTTTATCTGTTAATGAAAAAATTATAACTCAAGTTAATACTAAAAAGTATGACTTTATTTGGATAGACAAGGGATTGTTTATTAATAATTCAACATTACAAAAAATAAAATTAATAAACCCTAAAGTAATAATTATAGGGTACTCTCCAGATGATATGTCGCAACGACACAATCAAAGTTTAAATTTTATCGAAAGTCTTCCTCATTATGATTATTATATAACTACCAAATCATATATTGTTGAGAAATTAAAAAGGATGGGAGTTAAAAAAGTTTTTTTTACTGATAATGCTTATGAAGATAAATTCCATTTTCCTCGAATTCTGAATGATGTTGAAAAAGAAAAATTAGGTGGAGATGTAGGTTTTATAGGTGTATGGGAAGAAGAAAGAGCAAATAGTATTTTATATCTCGCTAAGAATGGAGTAAAAGTACGAGTTTGGGGTGGTGGAAAGTGGATTGATTATAAAAACAAATTTGCTAATCTTCAAATTGAAGATAAAGGATTGTTTTCTGAAGATTACTCTAAAGCATTGTCTGCTTTTAAAATTTCTCTTTGTTTTTTAAGAAAGATGAATTTTGATTTACAAACAACGAGAACAATGGAAATTCCTGCTTGTGGAGGATTTATGCTGGCAGAAAGAACTACTGAACATTTAAATTTATTTGAAGAAGGAAAAGAAGCTGAGTTTTTTTCAACAGATGAAGAGTTGTTGCAAAAATGCAAGCAATATTTAGATGATAATGAAAAAAGAAATAAGGTAGTATTAGCAGGCATACAAAGATGCAGAGATTCAGGATATTCAAATAAAAAGAGAATAAAGTCTATTTTGAATGTTATTTTGGCAGAGTTGGCTTGATCTTTTTTTATTGTAAATTAAGACAAATGGAAGTAAATTATTTTTTTCGTTCAAAAAATAAAGCATACAGTATTGAAAAGGTTTTTAAAACAATTATCGAGGCTATGCCTGAAAATGTTGTTTCAAAAAATATTTACATGCCCAGAGCTGATGCTTCGCCTATATCTATTGTAAAAAATATTTTGTTTACATACAAAAACAGGAATAAACATGGTATAAATCATGTTACAGGAGATATTCATTATTGCATACTTGGACTGATAGGAAGTAAAGTAGTATTGACTATACATGATTTAGTTTTCATTAAAAATGCCAGAAATCCTATTGATCGATTTTTTAAATGGGTTTTATGGCTGTATATACCTGCTAAAATAGCTAATAAAGTGGTTTGTATTTCAGAAAAAACAAAATTAGATTTGTTAAAATATGTGAAAGTTAAAAATGTATCAGTAATTTATAATCCTGTTGATCCTACGTTAAAAAAAAATATAAAAGAAATTAATGATATACCTGTGATTTTACATATTGGAGTTGGCTGGAATAAAAACTTGGAAAGAGTGATTAACGCAATTTCAGGTATAAATTGTCAATTAAGAATAATTGGTAAGATCAAAGAAAAACAATTAGATTTATTAAATAAATTCAATATCAATTATTCAAATGCGTACTCGTTATCTGATCAGGAAATTGCCGATGAATATAGAAAATGCGATATTGTAAGCTTTCCTTCGTTATATGAAGGTTTTGGTATGCCAATTATTGAAGGACAAATTGTTGGTAGAGCAGTTTTAACATCACAGATTGAACCTATGACAGAAATTGGAAATGATGCTGTTCATTATGTCAACCCGTACAGTATTGAGTCAATCGCTGATGGTTTTAAAATGCTTATAATTAATAAAGAGTACAGGGAAAATCTTATAAACACAGGATTAATCAATGTTGAGCCATTTAAAAGAAAAAATATTACTTATTCTTATTTTAAATTGTATAATATTTTATTAAAATGAAAATAACCCATTGTATTTCATCCATTGACGAATCTACAGGAGGCCCTGCAAGAAGTGTAACCCATTTAGTTGAAGCTTTAGGAAAAATTAAAGTAATTTCAGAAGTTAACTTATTGACGATTAAATCTGAAAGCCCTTTAATATCAAAATTTTCGAATACCAAATTGCACATTGAATTTTATGCATCTGGATTGTTACAATACTCATCAGGACTGTGTAGTAAACTGCGTTCTGTTCAAACAGACTTGTTCCATGGTCATGGTATTTGGCAACAACCAGTACACCAAATGGCAAGAATTGCAAGAGAAAGAAAGTTGCCTTATGTTGTTTCTGTTAGAGGAATGCTTGAGCCTTGGTCTTTAACTCAGGGAAAGCTCAAGAAAAAAATTGCCTTAATGTTATTTCAGTATAAAGATTTACAAAAAGCGAATTGTTTGCACGCTACCGGTAAAATGGAATTGGAAAGTATAAGGGCATTGGGATTTAAGAATCCAATAGCCGATATACCTAACGGAATAAAAATAGATCAATATCCTATTAAAGATTTTGCTAAAAAATCAGATTTAAAAAAAATACTTTTTCTATCCAGAATACATCCAAAAAAAGGGATAGAGAATTTGATTAATAGTTGGGGAGATTTAAATGCTGTTATTCGCAAAAATTGGATTATAGAAATAGTAGGTAACGGAGAAGAAAATTACATAAAATCTTTGCATAGTATAATACAGGCAAAAAATCTGGAAGACCAAATAACTATTATTGGACCAGTATTTGGCAATGAAAAAGTTAACTGTTACCAAAATGCAGATATATTTGTCCTGCCTACCTATAGTGAAAACTTCGGAATAGTAATTGCAGAAGCATTATGCTGTGGAGTTCCTGTAATTACTACTAAAGGAACACCATGGGAAGAATTAGAAAAAATGGATGCAGGGCGATGGATAGATATGGGTGAAGAACCCTTAAAAAAAGCCTTGTATGAGTTAATGATGAAAAGTGATTTACAAAGAGAAACAATGGGCAAAAATGGAAGAAAATTAATTGAAGAAAGGTATTCCATTGAAGCGGTTGCAAAAAAAATGAAACAGTTGTACGAATGGATTCTTTTTAAAGGAGAGAAACCTGATTTTGTATATTTATAACGGTAAAAATAGCAACTTGTATCTTAAGCATATTAGAATAATATATAAATGAACAACAAAAAAATATTAATTTGTGGTTATAAATCTTTTGCAGCTGAAGGGCTTGCAGCATTATTAACAGCTTCAGGATATTCTGTAGATTGTTTTTCAAGAGGAATTGAGAATAAAGCAGGTACTCTGATTAGCGGTGATGTTAATAAGATGCATACGAATAAGTATTTGGAAAAAGAATATGATATATTAATCAATTTTACTATTATAAAAGATGAAAGTGTTGAGGAGAATATAAAATATTTAGAGTCACTTCATTTATATTGCAATAAATATGTGAAAAATTTATTGCATGTATCTTCAATAAGTGTTTATAAAAATGAAGAGAGTGTTGTAAATGAAGAAACTGAAATTGAATTTGATAGTGCAAAAAAAGGGAGTTATGCTGCCCTTAAAGTAGAATCAGATAAATTTTTATTAAAACAAACTAAAAATTATAATCTTAGTTTTCTTAGACCTGGTTTTATTGTTAGTTCGGAAAAAGAATCTTCTACTGCTGGAATTTGTATTCATCTGCCCTTTAATTGTGCTCTTTTATTAGGAAATAAAAAAACTTCTTTGCCTTTAATAGACCGTCAAAGAATGCATTTTGCAATTGAAAAAATTATTGCATCTCAAAATAGATTGTCCTGTTATTTATTATTGGAAAACCGAAATGAAACTAAAATTAGTTTTTTAAAAAAGAGGTTTAAAGGAAAAGTTTTTCAACTGCCTTCATGGGGAATTTTACCTATTGCATCATTGTTTAATAGAATTAAATTACTTAATAAAACAAAGTATTGGCAAATTAGAGGTCTGTTTAAAGCTACTTATTTTGATTCATCGATTACAGAAAGTAATCTTAAATTATCTTTAACATATCGTTCTGTGTGCGTAATAGGGTCAGGAGTATATGGAAGTTATGCTATTCATACCATTACGGAAAAATATCCAGATTCAAATATTACACTTTTAGAAGTTGGAAATGATAAGATTAAGACTGAAAAAGAAATTGGTTTTTCTACAAAATTGCTAAATGAAAAATATTCAGGATTATCAGATGGAAGATATTTTGGATTAGGTGGTACTTCAAATAGATGGGGCGGACAATTGTTGTTTTTTACAAAAAATGATTTTAAAAAACCTACTCAATTTATCAAGGATATAATTGAAATTAGTGAAAAATATAAAATTGAAATTTTCAGAAAATTTAAAATTAAAGACAAATTTGAAGAGAAAATATTAAATGAGAATCAATTCTCAAAAACGGGTTTATGGTTGGGGTATTTTGATAGAAATTTATTTAAATTTTTTAAAATAGAAAAGTTAAAAAATGTCAAAATTGAGCAAAACACTCGTGTTGTTAAATTAATTTCAGAAAGAAATAAAATTGTAGCTGCAGAAATAGAACATAATAAAGAGGTTAAAATTGTATATTTTGATTCTTTTATTTTAGCAGCCGGAGCATTTGAAAGTAATAGGATTTTATTGCAATCAGGATTAATTAATGAGGAAAAGATTTATTTTTCAGATCATCTTTCTCAAAAAGTTTTTAAGATAATTGGTAATAGTCGTATTGGTGAAGAGGATTATAAATTTAAAGTTTCTGGGGCAGCATTAATTACCAAAAGAATTATTGGAGAAGTTGATGATTATTCTTATTTCGCAAATCCAATTTACAACTCAGATTTTCCTTTTTTTCAAAATTTTAAAAAGTTACTATTTAAAAAAGAAATTAGCTTCGATATTATTAAAAGTATACTTTTAGATTTACCGTATGTCGTAAAATTTATTTATTGTATGTTACTTAAAAAAGAGGTATATATTTATAAAAACATGTGGAATTTATATGTAGATATTGAAAATCCAAAATCAAATAGTTTTATAACTTTAGGGAAAGAAACCCAGAAACAAAGTGTGATTAAAGATTTGGATGTTTATTTTGATTTAGATAAAGAGAAAATAAATGGACTTTACACACAAGCCATTGAGGAAGTTAAAAACTTACTTGTATCAAATAATATAAAATTTGATTTGTTAAGCGATGACTTTTCTTTTGAAAAAATAGAGGATACTTATCATCCTTACAATATGGCTATGAGTGACTCAGAAAATTTAAGGTCATTTTACAATCGATATAATTCTTTATTAATTGTAAATACAGGAGTCTTACCAAGAGCGGGAGGTATAAATATTACTGCTGCGTTATTTCCATTAATTGATGATTATGTTGATAATTTACTCTATAAAAATATACAATAATGGAAAGAAATGATCGTATGAATCGTATTTCAACTATAAATCGTTTTAAACGATTATTATGGAATATTATATATCTGTTTTTATTTAGACCCTTTCCTACAAAGTTTTTTAGAAGTTGGAGGAACGTCCTTTTAAGGCTGTTTGGTGCCAAAATTCATAGTAAAGCAGGAGTATATTCATCTGCCATTATTTGGGCTCCTTGGAATTTAGTTTTAGAAGAAAATGCATGGATTGGCCCGAATGTTAATTGTTATAACGTTGACAAAATAATAATGAAAAAAAATGCAACAGTATCTCAGGGAACACATTTATGTACGGCTAGTCACGACGTTTTTTCTATTGGTCATGAATTAATTACAGCACCAATTCTAATAGAATCCGATTCTTGGGTTGCAGTTGATGCATATGTACATAAAGGAGTCATTATAGGAGAAGGTGCTGTTGTTGGAGCAAATGCTTGTGTATATAAGAATGTTGAGCCTTGGACAATTGTAGGGGGCAATCCTGCAAAATTTATTAAAAAAAGAATATTTGAAAATGAATAACCCCCCATCACTTACTGCAATTGTATTAACTTATAATGAAGAAATTCACCTGCAACGTTGTTTGGATTCTTTAAAAGGAGTATGTAGTGAAATAGTTGTGATTGACTCTTATTCAACTGATAAAACAAAAGAAATTGCTATTCAAAACGGAGCACGTTTTTATCAAAACAAATTTTCTAATCATGCCAATCAATTGAATTGGGGGATTGAGTTTGGACATATTACAACAGATTGGGTAATACGTGTAGATGCGGATGAATATTTATCTGAAGAATTGGGCAGGAATATTAAAAAAGACCTAATAACAATGAATGCTAATGTTCATGGAATAAGAGTAAAGCGGTTGATGTACTTTTTTGACAGACCCTTAAAAAAAGGAGGAATGTATCCTATTTGGCATACAAAATTGTGGCGTAATGGTTCTGCTTTTTGTGAACAACGCTGGATGGATGAAAGGATGAAGCTTAATCAGGGAGAAACGGCATCTTTAGAAGGAGACTTAGTAGATCATAATTTAAATAATTTGACATGGTGGATTCAAAAACATAATGGATATGCTACCAGAGAAGCTATTGACATTTTAGATAAGATTTATAATTTTACAGATGCTGAATTAGTACCATCTAATTTATTTGGTAATGGAGAAGAACGCAGGAGGTGGTTCAAACAAAAATATTTGATGTTGCCCTTGTTTGTTAGACCTCTTCTTTTTTGGTTTATTAGATATGTTTTGCAAGGAGGTTTTTTTGAAGGGAAGAGAGGATTTATTTGGAACATTCTTCAATGTGGATGGTACCGCTTTTTAGTGGATGTAAAAATTTATGAGGCATATAAAAAAGCTGGTTATAATAAAGAAAATCTTATTTTGTTTTTCAAAAAAGAGTATGGCTATGATGTAACAAAAATAGGTTAATAAATAAAGAAATGAAAATTACCATAATAACAGTTTGTTACAATAGTGCTACTACGATTGAAAAAACAATTCTTTCAGTAGCAGAGCAAACTTATAAAAATATCGAATATATAATAGTGGATGGCAATTCAAAAGATACTACACTTCAAATAATACAAAATCACGAAGATAAAATTACTAAATGGATTTCTGAGCCCGACAAAGGACTTTATGATGCTATGAATAAAGGAATAGCTTTGGCAACTGGAGATATTATTGGAATTTTAAATTCTGATGATACTTTTTACTCAACAACAGTATTAAAAGAAATTGCAGCCTTTCATGTTAATAATAGCATTGATGCATCAGTAGGGAATATAATACAGCATAAGGAAGACGGAAAGGTTGTTCGTCTTTATTCTTCGAAATACTGGAATCCGGAGAAATTAAAAATTGGTTATATGCCTCCGCATCCTTCCATTTTTTTTAAGAGAGCCTTGTTTACACAGTTAGGTTTTTATGAACTTGGATTTGCTATTGGTGCGGATTATGAGTTGATTACTCGTTTTTTTCTAAAAGGAAAAATTAGCTGGAAATATTCAGGAATAACCACTACAGCTATGTTAGTTGGTGGGCTAAGTAGTTCAGGCAGGAGTTCCTATAATTTAATTACCAAAGAAATCCAAAAAGCCCTTCATATGAATGCTATCGATTTCTCAGGTTTAAAAATCAGGATGAGATTTGTTTGGAAAACAATTGGATTTTTAAAGAAATGAAAATAAACAAACAAATTTTAATTACAGGAATCACCGGATTTGTAGGTCAGAATCTCAGTGTATATTTAGCCGATGATTTTGATGTGAAAGGCATTACAAGAAAAGGATATAATGGATTAACCTACGAAGCTTTCCTGGAAGGCAGTAATCCATATGATGTAATGATCCACCTTGCCGGTAAAGCACACGATCTGAAAAAAACGTCCAATGACAACGAATATTATGAGGTTAATTTTGAGTTAACAAAGAAATTATATAACCAGTTTTTGCAGTCTGAAGCTAAGCAATTTATTTACATAAGTTCTGTAAAGGCGGTTGTAGATTCTATAGATGGAATTTTGACAGAAGATGCCATTTCAAATCCGGTAAGCGTTTATGGAAAATCAAAACGAATGGCTGAAGATTACATTTTAGCAAATTTGCCTGAAACTAAAAAAGTGTACATTTTACGTCCCTGTATGATTCATGGCCCGTTAAATAAAGGAAATTTAAACTTGTTATTTGGTTTGGTTCAAAAAGGCTTTCCCTGGCCTTTAGGAGCTTTTAATAATCAGCGTTCTTTTTTAAGTGTAGAAAATTTATGTTTCGTTATTAAAGAATTATTAATTCAGGAAACAATTCTTTCCGGAGTTTATAATATAGCAGATGATGATTCAATTTCAACTAACGAATTAGTAACTTTAATTTCTAAATCTCAAAATAAGAAAGCTAGAATTCTTTCTCTTCCAAAAAAAATGATTATCAATATTGCAAGAACAGGAGATTTTCTTAGTCTCCCATTGAATATGGAGCGGCTCCATAAATTAACAGAGAGTTTTGTAGTATGCAATTTAAAAATTAAGCAGGCTATTAATAAACCATTTCCTGTAAATGTTAAAGATGGTTTGCTGAAAACTTTTACTTCATTTAAAATGTAGAATGATAGTGTGTTAGTGTCATTTATTCAAAATAATTAAAGCCGATAACATTTTAATTTATTTTTTTTTTTTGTAAACAACTATTTTAAAGTATAAGAATTTAAAGAATTTATTGCACTACCTTAGTAAGACTAAAAAAAATATTTTAATTATGGATACAGAGAAGCAGGAAATTTGATAAGAATAAAAATGTACTCATAAATCTTTGAACCTGTTTCTTATTATCTATCTTTGCAAATTTTAAAATCTCAAACCGCATGAAATATGTATTTTTAATGAAAAAAACATTTCCACTTTTCGTTTTTTTCTTGTTTTTCTCCTGTGCATCTAAAAAAGATATTGTCTATTATCAAAATATTGATGGATTGAACAGACCAGAAAATGCTTCTTCTTATGAAGTGAAAATTCAGCCTGATGATTTATTGATGATTATAGTTTCTGCTGAAGATCCTGAAATTGCTATGCCTTTTAATTTGGCATCAGTTACAGTGTCAAGTACAGCAAATTTAATGTCGGCAACTGGACAACAGACTATTCAGCCTTATTTGGTTGATAAAAATGGAGACATAGAATTTCCTGTTTTAGGGAAATTAGCTGTAGGGGGATTAACCAGAACAGAAGTGTTAAAATTGTTAAAAGATAAAATAGGAATTTACATTAAAAATTCAATCATTAATTTGCGAATCATAAACTTTAAAGTTTCCTTACAAGGTGAAGTTAATTTACCAGGTACATATACTGTTGCTTCTGAAAGAATTACTTTGATTGAAGCTTTAAGTATGGCGAAAGATTTAACTATTTATGGAAAACGGGATAATATTTTGGTTATTCGTGAAATTAGTGGCGTAAAGTCATATAACAGGATAGATATTACCAAGGCAGATTTTATAAATTCCCCTTTTTATTATCTGGCGCAAAACGATGTGGTGTATGTAGAACCGAATAAGACTAAGATAAATGCTGCAGCTGTAGGCCCTAATACATCTGTCATTATATCTGCGATTTCTATTTTAATATCGCTTTCTGTTCTACTTTTTAAATAAAACTGATAAATTAAGACAAATGCAAGATTTTTATAATGAAGAGTCAGAGGATGAAATTAATGAAATAAATCTTCGGGAACAACTGAATAAATATTTAATTCACTGGAAATGGTTTGTTTTAAGTGGATTCCTTTGTTTGGTTTTTGCGTTTTTATATTTAAGATACACTACTCCAAGTTATGAAGCCAGCACCTCTATCTTAGTAAAAGATGAAAAAAAAGGAGGTATGCTTTCTGAATTATCTGCTTTTTCGGACTTAGGACTTGGTGGAGGTTCTGTAAATAATGTTGATAATGAGATTGAGGTATTAAAGTCTAGGACTTTAGTAGAATCAACGGTGAAAAAACTAAATTTAAATATCAGTCTTCAGGTTGAAGGGAATGTGGTCGATCGTGATATTTACGGAGGAGCACCTGTAAATGTTTTCTTTATCAATAAAACAGAATTATTTGAAGAGGCTAATGTAGTTTTAAAATTTGATTTATTACCTCATGATAGTTTCTCTTTACAGAATGCTGCAACTAAAGCTGCAGTTGATAATATTATTTTGTCATCTAAAAAGGAATTTAAATTTGGAGAAAAAATTCCTACAACTATAGGTGTTTTAATTATTGCTAAGACCGCATTTTACAAACAAAATAATATAGGGAAAAATAAATCAATTCGAATAGTAATTAATCCGATTGAGAGTATAACAGCAAGCTTTAGAAACAGATTAAAAGTAGAAGCTATAAGTAAATCAAGTAGTGTAGTTAATGTTTCTATCACTGATCCTGTTCAAAAAAAGGCTGAAGAGTTTTTGGATAATATGATTCAGATTTATAACGAAGATGCAGCTGAGGATAAAAATTTTATTTCTGAGAATACCTCCAAATTTATTGCTGAGCGTTTAGCATTAATTACTCAAGAATTGGATGGTGTAGAACAAGACGTAGAAAGTTTTAAAAAATTAAACCAATTAACGGACATTGAATCCGAAGCAAAACTTTTTATTGAAGGCTCAAATGAGTATGATAAAAAAGGAGTAGAAGCTGAAATTCAATTAAATGTGGTTTCTTCTCTGCTTGATTTTATTAAAAAAAGTACTAATGCCGATTTATTACCCACCAACATTATCGCTACTGATGGTGATGCAGGCGGTTTAATTACATCTTATAATCAGTTGGTTTTGGATCGTAACCGAATTTTAAAATCGGCGACTACTGAAAATCCTTCGGTGATAAAATTAGATCAGCAAATTTCTTCTTTGAAAGCTAATGTAGCGACAAGCTTAAGAAGGATGCAGTCGAATTTACAAATTCAAAATCGTGATTTAAAAAATCAGGAAACCTTATTGAATAGTAAAATTGGTAAAATTCCAGTACAGGAACGACAGTTCAGGGTAATTGCAAGACAACAAAAAGTAAAAGAGGAATTATATTTGTATTTGCTGCAAAAGCGTGAGGAAACTGCTATTTCATTAGCGGCTACGGAACCTAATGCGCGTATAATTGATGCGGCAAAAGCTAATAAAACTCCAGTAAGCCCAAAGAAAAGAGTTATTTACTTAGCAGGGTTGTTAATTGGACTGTTAATTCCGTTTGGGATTATATATGGTCATAATTTATTGGACACTAAAATTAAAAGCAGATTAGATTTGGAAGGTAAAACCCAGATACCTTTTATTGGAGATATTCCAACATCTGAAGATGCTAATGAATTGATCAAAACAGACAGTAGAACGAGTTCAGCTGAAGCGATACGAATTGTCAGGACAAATCTTGAATTTATGTTAACAAATGTACCGGAGGGCAGAGCAAAAACAATTTTTGTAACCTCTACTTTTCCAGCAGAAGGAAAAACCTTGGTATCTGTAAATCTTGCTGCTACATTTGCGCTCTCAGGAAGAAAAGTTTTGCTAATAGGTATGGATATTAGAAATCCTAAATTTATGGATTATTTCGCAATGCCTAATTTGGGATTGACTAATTATTTGTCTTCAAATGATATTGATATCAACAAATACATTATTAAGCATAATGATTATGAAAATTTCTATATATTACCTTCCGGTGTAATTCCTCCAAATCCGGCAGAATTGCTGATGAGTAAAAATGTTGATAAGCTTTTCGAAATAGTAAAAAAAGAGTACGACTATATTATTGTTGATACTGCTCCTGTAAGTTTAGTTGCTGATACATTATTGGTTGCAAAAAATGCCGATACTTTTGTATATGTAATGCGTGCGAATGTTTTAGAGAAGCGCATGTTGTCTATCGCAAACACTTTTTACAGGGAAAAGAAATTACCAAATATGTGTTTGGTACTTAATGATACTGATTCAACGAAAGGGTACGGATACGGTTATGGATACGGGGTTAAATCAGAGAGTAAATCCTGGTTTAAAAAAATCAAAAATCCAAGTTAAACTTAATGAGTTTTCATAAAAAAAGTCCAGCATTTGGACTTTTTTTATGAAAGTTATTTTTTTTAACGAGAGTTAAAATTTAAAAAACTGATTGTTAGATATGATTTTTTTTAATGCATCAAGTGAATTGACTTTTATTCTTTGTTCAAATGCTGCTATATGGTTATCATGATGTACATCGGTGCCTACAAAATCATACATGCCTTTTTTTAATAATTGTTCAGAAATTTTAGCGATCTCTTCACCATAATAGCCTACAACAGCTAGTAGATTTAATTGAAACAAGCAGCCTGCTTTTTTTAACCTTTCGTATTCATTAAAGTTTTTGTGATAAAATAAATATCGTTCCGGATGCGCTAAAACCGGTATGTATCCTGCAACTTGCAAATCGAACAGTATTTTATACAATTGTATTGGAGCATTCATGTAAGACATTTCTACTAATACATAATTGTCTTTTAGAGGAAGAAGTTTTTCTGTTTTAAAATGCTTTTCGAACCAATCGTCCATAAAGTATTCTGCTGCTGCCTTAAAAGGGTCTTTGATATTATTTTCAGATAACAATAGTGTGGTTTCGTAATGATTATCACAAACTGCTTTAGGAGAATTATTCCATATGTAATGGCTAATATGGGGTGTGGTAACAAATTGTGAAATTCCGATCTTTTTAAGCGCCTTTATTAATCGTACAGTGTCAGAGATCGTTTTTGCACCATCGTCAATTCCGGGCAGTAGATGGGAATGTATATCGATAAAATTATCCGATAAAAGATCTTTTAAGTATGGTTTTTGTTTTAAGAATGATAGCATAGTAGCAAAAATAAATAAAATTGGTAGAAATATTAAGAGTAAAGAGCATAAAGATTTATTTTGTTTTTAAAACCCTTATGCTGACTTAACTGAAATTATTAAATCACTGCAATCTTCCCGTTGGAATTACTTTATGTATTAAATGATATAAAAAGAGAACATGAATTTATAGAAGATTTTCTAAATATTGTAAAAACGATTGGTCAACAACGTTTTTATTGAAGTGAAAATTTTTAACTTTCCCAAAATATTTTAATTTCATGCAATTATCTGTTATTATTCTTAATTATAATGTGCGCTACTTTTTAGAACAGTGTGTTTTAAGTGTTCAGGAAGCTCTTTCGGTAATTGATGGAGAAATTATTGTAGTAGATAACAACTCGGATGATGACAGTTGTCAGATGATTAAAAATAGGTTCCCAGAGGTAAAGCTTATTCAAAATAAAGAAAATTACGGGTTTCCAAAAGGGAATAATATTGGTGTACAACAAGCAAAGGGGAAATATATTTGCATTCTTAATCCTGATACGGTAGTAGCCGAAGATACATTTTCTAAAATTTTGGTTTTTGCTGAAAGGCAAACAAATCCTGGAATTATTGGATGTAAACTTATTGACGGTACAGGTAATTTTTTACCTGAAAGCAAACGAGGAGTTCCAACCCCCTGGGTAGCTTTTACCAAAATTTTTGGATTGTATAAAATTTTCCCTAATCTAAAACTTTTCAATCAGTATTATGCACAGCATTTAAGGGATAACCAAAC
Organism: Flavobacterium sp. LM4; assembly: GCF_002017935.1. NCBI lineage: Bacteria > Pseudomonadati > Bacteroidota > Flavobacteriia > Flavobacteriales > Flavobacteriaceae > Flavobacterium > Flavobacterium sp. LM4. The sequence continues at coordinate 775,517 of NZ_MUFW01000001.1, forward strand.
AGGAAAAGTAGATATTTTGGTAGGTGCTTTTATGGTAATGCAACGTGAATTGTATCTGGAAACAGGCGGATTTGATGAAGATTGTTTTATGTATGCTGATGATATTGATTTGTCCTATTCCGTTTTGCAAAAACAAAAAAGCAATTACTATTTTCATGAAACATCAGTCATACACTATAAAGGAGAAAGTACCATAAAAGATGAGAAATATATGAGAAGATTTCAGGAAGCAATGGAGTTTTTTTATCAAAAGCATTTCAGAAAATCGATATTTTTCTCTGTTTTTATTAAAATCGGAATTCTCTTTTTTTCGTTTATAAAAATGTTTCAGGGAAAACCAAAAGCAAATCTATTACCGGAAAGCTATATTTTCTTGTCTTTAAATAAAATATTGAGCGAACAATTGTCTTTGAGTTTAAAAAATAAAGTTTCTTTTTTGGATTTAAAAAGGGAAAAAATGGTAAATTCGTGCCTCGTTTCAAAGGGTAAAAGAGTTGAAATTATTTTGGATAATCATTATGTTTCTTTTAAAAAATGTATCGAAATCTTAGAAACTCTTAGAGATAAGCGTATTACTTTTAAAATTTTACCTAAAAATGCTAACTTTATTATTGGAAGTGATTCTAAAAATGAACGTGGTAAAATGGTGAAAATTGATTAAAAATTATATTTTATGTAATTTATATTTAAAATATTCAGTAATTTCGCAATATCAAAATCGAAATCACCTTTTAGGTTAATAATATGGCAAGATTTGAATTAAGGCTTCCAAAAATGGGAGAAAGTGTAGCTGAAGCAACCATTACAAATTGGTTGAAGCAAGTGGGAGACAAAATTGAAGCTGATGAAGCGGTGCTTGAGATTGCAACAGATAAGGTTGATAGTGAAGTACCAAGTGAAGTGTCAGGAGTTTTGATCGAGCAATTATTTGATAAAGATGATCTGGTTCAGGTTGGTCAAGTTATAGCGATTATTGAAACAGAAAGTGATGGTGTATCAGAGGTTGAGTCTGTAGAAGAAGTTGTCATTCCTGCTGAAGCAGTTGAGATTGAAAAAACAATCGATGTAGTAAAAGAAGCTGTTTTAGCTCCTCAGGTTTTCTCTAATTCGGATAAATTCTTTTCGCCGTTAGTAAAAAACATTGCTAAAGAAGAAGGTATTTCTCTTTCTGAATTGGAAAGTATTCCGGGTTCAGGAAAAGAGGGGCGAGTTACAAAAGAAGATATTTTAAAATATATTGAGAACCGTAAACCAGATGTTGAGGAGGTAAAAGTTGCTCTTGCTCCAAAATCAATACAACCGACAGTTCAAAAAAGTCAACAAGTAGTTCCGGTTTCTGTAAACGGAGAGGATGAAGTAATTGAAATGGATAGAATGCGTAAGCTTATCTCAGGTTACATGGTGGCTTCGCTTCAAACTTCTGCTCATGTTCAGTCTTTTATAGAGGTAGATGTGACCAATATTGTAAAATGGAGAGATAAGGTTAAAGCGGCTTTCGAAAAAAGAGAAGGTGAAAAACTTACGTATACTCCTATTTTTATGGAGGCGGTTGCAAAAGCGATAAAAGATTTTCCGGGAATCAATATTTCTGTTGAAGGTGATTATATCATTAAAAAGAAAAATATAAATTTAGGAATGGCTGCTGCTTTGCCAAACGGAAACCTAATTGTTCCTGTTATTAAAAATGCAGATCAATTGAACCTCGTCGGAATGGCAAAAGCTGTAAATGATTTGGCAAATCGTGCAAAAACCGGAAAATTAAAACCGGATGATACCCAGGGAGGGACATATACAGTGACGAATGTTGGTACTTTTGGAAGTGTTTTTGGTACTCCAATAATCAATCAGCCACAGGTTGGAATCCTTGCTTTAGGAGCAATTCGTAAAGTACCTGCGGTTATTGAAACGCCTGATGGTGATTTTATAGGGATTCGTCAAAAAATGTTTTTATCGCATTCATATGATCACAGAGTGGTTGATGGTGCTTTAGGTGGAAGCTTTGTGAAGCGTGTAGCTGAGTATTTAGAGGCTTTTGATTTGGATCGGGATTTCTAAATAATACATTTATAATATTTAATCCGGCAGAGTTTTGAATTTTGCCGGATTTTTTCGTTTTATAAATGTAAACTTTCTAAAAAATAATTTTAACAGTTGTTTTGAGAGATAAGTTTGTGATAATTCGTCTTTAAAAATTACATTTGTAAATTCAAAAAAAAATAAAAAAAATGGAACTCAAACTTACCAGGCCAATCTGCTTTTTCGATTTAGAAACCACTGGAATAGATATCGGGAAAGACAGGATTGTGGAAATTTCAATATTTAAAGTTTTTCCAAACGGTAATAAAGAAAGTAAAACCTGGTTAGTGAATCCAACAATTCCAATTCCTCCGCAAACGACAGATGTTCATGGAATCACAGATGAAAAAGTAGCTAATGAGCCAACATTTCGTGAATTAGCACCTCAAGTGTACAATATGATTAAGGACAGCGATTTAGGAGGTTTTAATTCAGATCGTTTTGATATTCCTTTGTTGGCAGAAGAATTGCTTAGGTCAGGTGTTGATTTTGATATGAAAAATAAAGTTTCTGTAGATGTGCAGACTATTTTTCATAAAATGGAAGAGCGTACTTTAAGTGCTGCTTTAAAATTTTATTGCGGTAAAAGTTTAGAGAATGCACATTCAGCAGAAGCAGATACAATGGCAACTTATGAGATTTTAAAAGCGCAGTTAGACCGCTATCCTGAACTTGAAAATGATATAAAAGTATTGTCGGAGTTTACGACACGTAAAAAAATTGCTGATTTTGCCGGAATGATTGCCTTTGATAAAGATAACGAAGAAATCTTTACTTTCGGAAAACACAAAGGAGCGAAAGTTGAGAAGGTATTAGAAACCGAACCGGGATATTTCAGCTGGATCCAAAACGCTGATTTTCCTTTGTATACAAAAAAAGTTTTGACGGCAATTAAATTAAGAAAGTTAAATACTAAATAAGTTCTTATTGACTTAGTGTTTTAGTTTCTTGGTAACTTTAGAAAAAATGAAAATAATCTGCATCGGTAGAAATTACACCAATCATATTGAAGAATTAAAAAATGAAAGACCTTCAGAGCCTGTTGTTTTTATGAAACCGGACTCTGCGGTTTTATTAAAACAGCATCCGTTTGTTATTCCTGAATTTTCAGAAGATATTCATCATGAAATCGAGATTATTGTAAAAATTAATAAAGTAGGAAAGTATATTGAGCCTAAATTTGCACATAAATATTACGACGAAATAAGTGTAGGTATTGATTTTACGGCTCGTGATTTACAAACGAAATTAAAAGAAAAAGGTTTGCCATGGGAAAAAGCAAAAGCTTTTGACGGATCGGCAGTAATTGGGGATTTTTTACCGAAGACACTTTTTAGTTCCGTTGAAAATATTAATTTTGAATTGACAAATAACGCTAAAACAGTTCAAAAAGGCAATACAGCTCTCATGCTATGGAAAATAGACGAGCTTATTTCGTATGTATCACAGTATTTTACACTAAAAATTGGTGATATTATATTTACGGGAACTCCTGCTGGAGTAGCGGCAGTTAAGCCAAATGATGTTTTAGAAGGCTTTTTAGAAGATAAAAAATTATTCAGAATACAAGTAAAATAATGGCATTAAAATACAATTTATCAAAAGTATATGCGCTTTCAGACAATGATTCAGAATTTGTAAAAGAGATTCTAAGGTTGTTTGTTACTGAAGTGCCGGAAGATTTAAAACAGATAAAAGAAGGTATTAAGAAAAAAGATCACAAACATGCCTATTCTTATGCGCATAAGATCAAACCTACCCTTGATTTAATGGGGTTAAATGTAGCTTTTGAGGAAATTTTGCAAGTTGAAGCATGGACGAAGGCAGGAGGCAAAAAGAAAGAAATTGTAGAAACTTTTAAAAGTATCAGAAAACAGGTCAATGATGCTATTAAAGAAATTAAGAAAGACTTTGATCTTAATTAAGGCTTATCTATTTTGCCTTTTACATAGACTGAAAAATCAGGTAGGGTTACTCACTGTTTCTTTTGTTTTGAAAGAAAATATTTAATTGGGTATTATTCTTTGACAATTAAGGATGTCGTTTCTATATCTCATGCAAATCTAGCTAGAGAGCTTCTTTTTTAAATAACTTTTTGTAAGTAAAATATCTTATAAATATGAAGGCAACTATTATTACAATTGGAGATGAAATTTTAATTGGTCAGATTGTAGATACAAATTCAGGCTTTATTGCCAAATCACTTGATAGAATTGGAGTTGAAATTGTTGAGATGATTTCGATCAGTGATAATAAAAAACATATTTTAGATACTTTTGCAAAGTTCCAAAATAAGGTTGATATAGTAATTGTTACGGGAGGATTAGGTCCAACAAAGGATGATGTGACTAAAAAGACTTTTTGCGAATATTTTGATGATGAACTTGTTGTGAATCCGGAAGTTTTGGAGCATGTAACCCAGTTAATAGAGGGTTATTTTAAAAGGCCAATCACTCAAATGAATAAAGATCAGGCGCTGGTTCCTTCAACTTGTACAATACTGCATAATCAGGTTGGTACTGCGCCAGGAATGTGGATGAAAAAGGAGAATACGGTGTTTGTGTCTCTTCCTGGAGTTCCTTACGAAATGAAATATTTGGTCGAGGAAGAAATAATTCCGAAAATAGTTCGTGAATATAAGCGTCCATATATAATTCATAAAACTATTTTGACTTATGGACAAGGCGAGAGTTTAGTTGCAGAACGTATCGAAAACTGGGAAAATAATTTGCCGGATTTTATCAAGCTAGCCTACCTGCCGAATCCTGGCCGTGTACGTTTGCGTTTAACCGCAAGAGGAACTGATAAAGATGAGCTGGAAAAAGCAATACAGGATAACGTTAAGTCATTAGATGCGATAATTCATGATATAATAGTAGGTTACGAAGAAAACGAAACAATCGAAACGGTAATAGGGAAGCTCCTTTCGAAAGAAAATAAAACTATTTCAACTGCTGAAAGTTGTACCGGAGGAAGGATTGCTTCACTTTTGTCAGCTGTGCCGGGTTCGTCAGCTTATTTTAAAGGCAGTATTGTTTCCTATGCAAGTGAAACGAAAGTCAATGTTCTCGGTGTTTCACAGGATTTAGTTGATCAGTATTCGGTGGTGAGTACGCAAGTCGCATCGGCTATGGCCCTGAAAGTGAAAGAGATGCTTAAGACCGATTATGCAATCGCGACAACAGGTAATGCGGGACCTTCAAAAGGTGACTCGGACGCTGAAATCGGGACTGTTTTCATTGCTTTAGCTACCCCAAATGGTGTGATTACAGAAGAATTTAACTTCGGACAACCGCGTGAAAAAGTGATAGATAGAGCCACGATTAAGAGTTTGGAAATATTGCAAAAAGAAATTTTGAAAATTGTGTAACATTTTTTTGCTACAATCGTTTATTTTTCTTTTCTTTGCACCCTGATTTTGAATAACGATAAAAGATAAGTATAATGTCAAGAGTTTGTGACCTTACAGGTAAAAGAGCGATGGTAGGAAATAACGTTTCTCACGCTATGAACAAAACTAAGAGAAAGTTTTCTGTAAACTTAGTTAAAAAGCGTTTTTATCTTCCAGAAGAAGATAGATGGATTACTCTTAGAGTAGCAGCATCTACGATAAAAACAATTAATAAAAATGGAATCACTGCTGTTTTGAAAAAAGCACAGTCAGAAGGATTTATCAAATAATCTTTTCCTAAATAAATATATAGCAAGATGGCAAAGAAAGGTAATAGAATCCAGGTAATTTTAGAATGTACTGAACACAAGACTTCTGGTGTTGCAGGTACTTCAAGATACATTACAACAAAGAACAAAAAAAATACTCCGGACAGATTAGAGATTAAAAAATTTAATCCAATCTTGAAAAGAGTAACAGTTCACAAAGAAATTAAGTAATAATTAGAGGTTTAATAAAATTTCAAATCCAGTCATTTGTTTTTTTATTAATTTCAATAACATTTGAATCATGGCAAAGAAAACCGTAGCATCGTTACAAACAGCTTCTAAGAGATTATCAAAAGCCATCAAAATGGTGAAATCTCCAAAAACTGGTGCATATACATTCGTAGAATCTATTATGGCTCCTGAAGAAGTTGATACTTTCTTGAAAAAGAAATAATTACAATTACAGTATATAGAAAAGCTACTTTCACTCCGAAAGTAGCTTTTTTATTTTTATATTTGTCTTAAATTTAGAGAAAGCCAGGCATTAGCCCTTGTTTTAATTATGGTTTCCTACCATTAATCTGTCTTTTCCTGTCTGAAGAAGTTTGGAAAATGATGTTGTTTCTGTCGGGGCTAAATAAAATCAATTTGCTTTCTTTAAAGATTTGGATTTCAGGTCATCTAAAGCCGAAAAGTCCCAACAATTCTAAAAACCTACAAAACAAATGAGTTTTTTAAAAAAATTATTCTCTACTGATAAAAAAGAGACTTTAGACAAAGGTCTTGAAAAAACAAAAACAACTTTTTTTTCAAAGTTAAGTAAAGCCGTAGCGGGAAAATCTAAAGTCGATGATGATGTTTTAGATAATCTGGAAGAAATTCTGGTAGCATCTGATGTTGGAGTAAATACTACTTTGAAAATCATCGAAAGAATCGAGAAACGTGTTGCTGAAGATAAATATCTTGGTACAGACGAATTAAATCAGATTCTTCGTGATGAAATAGGAGCTTTATTGTCTGAAACCAATACAGGTGAAGCAACAGAGTTTGAAATTCCGAAAGACAAAAAGCCTTATGTTTTAATGGTTGTTGGGGTTAACGGTGTCGGTAAAACAACAACTATTGGTAAACTGGCTTATCAGTTTAAAAAAGCCGGGCATAAAGTGGTTTTAGGAGCAGCAGATACGTTTCGTGCCGCCGCAATCGATCAGCTGCAGGTTTGGGCAGACCGTGTTGATGTTCCAATTGTGAGACAAAATATGGGTAGCGATCCTGCTTCTGTTGCTTTTGATACTTTGCAGTCTGCCGTAGCACAAAATGCTGATGTGGTTATTATTGATACAGCAGGTCGTTTGCATAATAAAATCAATTTAATGAACGAATTGACAAAAGTAAAACGTGTAATGCAGAAAGTAGTTGCTGATGCGCCTCACGATGTGCTTTTGGTTTTGGATGGTTCTACAGGTCAAAATGCTTTTGAACAGGCGAAACAATTTACTGCTGCAACTGAAGTGACTTCTCTGGCTGTGACAAAATTGGATGGAACTGCAAAAGGCGGCGTTGTAATTGGAATATCAGATCAGTTTCAAATTCCGGTAAAATACATTGGCGTCGGCGAAGGAATTGAAGATTTGCAAGTCTTTAATAAATATGAATTTGTAGACAGTTTCTTTAAATAATTTATTAAACAATAAAATGAGTTTTTCTTCTTTTAAAAATATATCCCCTATTGCATTTTATTTTGCAAGCGTTTTAAGTTTTGTTTTAGCGAATGTATTAAAGGATAAAAGTTTGTCTTTCTACTATGTTTTATTGGTTTTAGGGCTTGCTTTCTTTTTTGCAGGAATGTTGAAAAGAATCCGTACAAAACGATAGTTGTGTAAAAAACAATTTTAAACCATGTAAGAAATATAAGGTCATTTAAGTAGTGTTAATATTTTGCTTACGTGTACTTATATTTCTTATCTGGTTGAATTTTTATATCGTTTTTTTGATTTCTACTGATACAAAGCATTAATTTTCTCCCATAAAACTTTATCAAAATCAGATAAAGCAAGATTTTCGTCATCTGCAGCATCTCCCATTCTGATGACTACCATTTTTTTGCTTGGAATAACATAGATTTTTTGATCATTTTTTCCCAGAGCCATAAACATATCGCTTGGTGCAGTTGGAATTATACTTCCCTGAAAAGTAAGCGGCGATTGAGGAAGGTGATAATTCGCTTTTCCGTTTAGCCACCATAGGTAACCATATGCTAAATTAATGTTTTGAGATGTAGTAGTAGCTTCATTGAAATAAGCTTCATTCAAAATAGTGTTGTTCTCCCATTTTCCTTTGTTCAGCATCAATAAACCAAAACGTGCCATGCTTCTTGTGGTGCTTGTGTAAACACTATTTACGTCTATTTTGACCCATGTCCCATCCATACCAATTTTGTCTCTCAATTTAGCGTTGAAATAGGTTGACCAGTTCTGTTTACTTGCAGCAGCAGCAGCGTCTTGTAACTTTACGTAAACATTATGATATGCCCAGCGTGTTCCTGCATCGGCTTTGTAGATTAAATCGGCAGGTTCAACATCATCTGTGCTGTCATCAAGGCCTGATGTCATCGTTAACAGATGTTTGCACGTAATTAGATTTTCTTTAGCAAGTGTTTCGCTTGTCCAGCCCGTACCAAGATATTCAGACACTTTATTATTAATGTTGAGTATGCCTTCCTGTTGAGCGATTCCTGTAACGGTGGAGGTTAACGTTTTTCCTGCACTTGCCCAATACCAGTTTTTGGTTGCTGAATGGTCGTTGAAGTAGTTTTCTAAAACGATTCGGCCATTTACCAATATGATAAATGATTTAGAGTTTTTGAGTTCTAAATAATCTAATAGTGGCTGAACAGCATTCTGATTCCATTTTAGGTCAGAAATAGATTGGGTTTCCCAAGCATTTCCGGACAGAGGCGGAAAATACATGCTTTGAGTGGTGGGTGTGTCAGTAGTGTTGTCTTCTTTACTACAGTTGACGAAGAATAATAAAATCAGGATTTTACAAATTGTTTTAGTCATGGTTTGTCTTTTTGGTTTGTGGTATGACCAAAAATATGTAAAATAGTTTAATGTGTTTAGCAAATTTTCATCTCTTTTCAACTTTATAAAGTTTAACTTTGTAGTTCTCTAAAAATCTTTTGAAAACGGAATGTTTAGCCCTGATGGAAGCGGCATCCTTTTATGGCAGGGTTTGCCATAAAAGATAGAGCGGACAGCGGGAAATAGCTTCTTATAAATAATACAATATGAAAAACACTTTTATGATTTTGGTTTTATCGCTTTTGTTTGTAAGCTGCAAACAGGAAATTAAACCGGCAGATATTGCAAAACTGAATGGCTACTGGGAAATTGAAAAGGTGGTTTTTGATAAAGGAGAGGAGAAGGTTTACGGAATGAATGAGAATTTTGATTATTTTCAGATTAAAGGTACTAAAGGTACCCGGACAAAAGTAATGGCGCAGCTTGACGGAACTTTTTTGACTACAGATACTTTTGAAAATGTGTCGGTTCGGTTTACAGATAAAGGGACGTTTTTGGACTATAAAACGAATTATGCTAAATGGAGTGAGGAATTGATTTCGATTTCGGATGAAGCTTTTGTGGTAAAAAACGATCAAAATAAAGAATACCATTATAAAAAATCAGGACCAGTAAATTTATTAAACGATGGCAAAAAGACTAAATAACGAAAGTACAATTGGAGCTGTTTTGCAACAGATTATCCAGGTTAATAAATTGCAGCCTGGAATGGATCAGATTGATGTAAAGGAGGCATGGGCAAATTTGATGGGGAATGGTGTAAAAGCGTACACAAAAAATGTTGTTTTGAAAGGAAGTACGCTTTACGTAGAACTTGGATCAGCTGTTTTGCGTGAAGAATTAAGTCATGGGAAATCTAAAATAGTGAAAATGATTAATGAAGAATTAGGGCGTGAGGTTGTGAAGGATGTGGTTTTGAGATAGTAATCAGTGGTCAGATCTTAGTGTTGAGTTTCAGTATCCATAAAAAAATCCCGATTCCATTTTAGAATCGGGATTTTTTTATCAGTAAGTACTGCCAACTTAAAGCTGAACACTGAATACTAAAATTGTTCTCTTCCTGCAAAGTGGAATGCGCCTTCGATAGCAGCATTTTCATCGCTGTCCGATCCGTGAACTGCATTTTCTCCAATAGAGGTTGCGTATGCTTTACGGATAGTTCCCTCAGCAGCTTCGGCAGGGTTTGTAGCTCCGATTAAAGTTCTGAAATCTTCTACAGCGTTGTCTTTTTCTAAAATTGCAGCAACGATTGGTCCGCGTGACATGAATTCTACCAATTCTCCGTAGAAAGGTCTTTCGGCGTGAACTGCGTAAAATGCTTTTGCATCTGCCACAGTTAATTGCGTTAATTTTAATGAAACGATTTTGAAACCTCCGTTAGTAATCATTGCAAGGATATTCCCGATGTGTCCGTTTGCAACAGCATCCGGCTTAATCATTGTAAAAGTTCTATTTGTAGCCATTTTTTGTGTTTTTTAAATTTGGTGCAAAAATAGAACTTTTTTACGAATTGATTTTAATAAATTCATAATTAAAGCACAGTAGAATGAGGTTTTGATTAAGAAAATCGAGAATTGTGAATTGCGAATCAAAAAAAGATGCTCAGCTGTGCGTCCCTATATATTGCGTTTTGAAAAATTAGACTTTGAAAATCAATTTGTTTCTGTAGAAAATCCATAGAATAAAGGTCCAGATTCCAACATAAACCAATGCTCCTGCTAATGAAGCTGTCATTGGATTACTGAAAAACGGCGCAATCCAGAAGCGATATAAAAAATCTAAAAGGTTGGTCTGATCTTCGGGTTTTTTGGAATTTTGGAATTGAATCATGACCAAAGCCTGAGGAATAATCTGTGAACAGAAGAAAACAATCATTGGATTCATTCCCCAGATTAAGAATGGTTTAAATCCTTTTTTGTAATCTGCAATATCAATCAGGTAATATAATATGGTAAAAAATACGGTTGCCAATCCTGTTGTAAATAAAACATAACTGCTTGTCCAAAGCGATTTGTTGATTGGAAAAATCAAATCCCAAATTAATCCTAAAACGATCAGTCCGGCGCCGATCCTGCCCATTTTTAGTGCTTTTTTAATTTTAGAACTATCACTTTGTAAAAATTGTCCAATGAATAATCCTATAATTCCATTTACTATTGATGGAATTGTGCTTAAAATTCCTTCCGGATCCCATGTGACAGTACCGCTGTACATATGACCTTTTAGCAAAATACGATCCAGCCATGATGCCAGATTGGTTCCTTTTTCAAGATTTGCTTCTCCAATTCCGGGAACAGGAATTAGTGTCATTATACCCCAATATCCTAATAATAAAACTGCTCCGGTTATAATTTGTGTTTTTAAAGTCGTTTTTAGATATAAAAGGGAGACTACGAAATATACAATGGCAATTCGTTGTAAAACTCCCGGAAGTCTTACGTCATGATATGCTTCAATACCACTGTAAGCCAGAACCAGATAAATAAGCAGAATTGAAAAAGCTAAAATGTTTTTTACTTTAGAACTAAAACTTCCCATTAAGGCATAACCAACAGCGATAGTTATGGCTAAACGACCAATAAGAAGTGGAATTCCATCAAGCCCAAATAATTGAATTTTACCAAAAAAGTTGAAGAAAATCCCCAGACACAACATTCGCAACGAACGAATCAGGATTTTACTGAAAGTAGTATTGTCATAAAATTTGTCAGGCATTGCAAGTGGAACAGCAACTCCCATAATAAAAACAAAAAAAGGGAATACCAAATCGGTTGGCGTGCATCCGTGCCAGTCGGCATGTAACAGAGGAGGATAAACATTGCCCCAGTCTCCGGGATTGTTGACAATTGTCATTAATAAAACAGTGAGTCCACGAAAGACATCTAGCGAAATTAAGCGTTCTTTTACCATTGGTTTTGGGCAAATGGGTTAATTAATTATTTTAAAAATCGCTATTTGGTTTAGGGAATAATAATTTTGAGAAGAGAGGTGGTTATTTGTTTCTCAAGATTATTACAATATTATTTTTGCTCCAAATTAATCTTTTTTTTGATGAGTAATTCAGTAATATATGCTCTGTTTATATTGTTATAATATCGAAATTGTGTTCTAATGGCTTTAATTTCTGAATCAAAAGCGGAATCAGTTGTTCCCCTTTCTCTAAATAAAATTCAGAAAAATTTGCCTGACGTTCCTGTAAACTGTTATTTGGAAAAAGCTCACACTGCAAATCAGTAACTCTTTCTAATTGATCCTGCAATTTTCTTTTTTGTGCTTTAAGCAAACGCTTTTCAAGATTTTCCAGCCCTTTTTTCTGTTTGGCTTCCTGTGCTTTTACGGCACCGGAAAATGATTTATCCGTTTGATCCGCTAACTCGTAAAGATATTTAAATTGTTGTTCTAATGTTTCTTTTTGAACAGATAAATCAATTGGAAAAGCAGATAATTTATGTGTGATTGTATTCACTAAATCAGCAGGTTTAGTAAACAGATCTGCCCAGCTTAAATTTAAATTATCGGCTTTTTTAGCTTGTTTTTCAGTTGCTAAAAGAACTGAGTTTCGAACTAAAAGCATTGGGAAAGAAATATTTACTGCATCAAAAAATGACTTTAATTCAAGCCAGTAAGCAATTTCTCCGCCTCCGCCAATATAACACAGATTTGGTAAAATAATCTCCTGATAAAGTGGGCGCATGATTACGTTTGGGCTGAATTTTTCAGGATTGCTTTCCAGTAGTTTTAGTATTTCTTCTTTTAAAAATGAAATCCTAGTATTGTTAACATAATATTTGTCTTTTTCAAAAATGATTCTTTCGCGCAGATTATCTTCAATATAAAACAAATTTATCTCGCGCGGATTTACCTGAACACTGTAATCCTGAAGCTGTTCAATGGTTTTTTGAACCGTTTTGAAAGAAGTCTGCTTTTCTAATTCTTCTTTTACAAAAGGGATAAAAGCACGTTTTAAATCTGCATCATCAGCGTCTAAAATAATTAAGCCATAATTAGCAAATAAATTATTGGCTAAAAAACGTGTTGCATCAGCAAGATTATCATGTTTCAGATAAGCATCTTCAAACAGTTTTTTCAGAGTATTTGCATTCGTGCTTGATCCTAATTCCAAAGCATAAATTTCCAAAAATTCGGCTAAACCTTCAGTTGAAAGTCTCCCAACAGGCCCTGTGCTTTCTTTGTTCCAACGAAATTTTTTTCCTTTGAAATTGAAATAATTGATCTCTTCAAAGTCATGATCTTCAGTTGCCATCCAGTAAATCGGAATAAAATTATTCGATGGGTATTTCGACTTTAATTCTTTGGTAAGATTAATAGTTGAAATAATTTTATAAAGAAAATATAATGGACCGCTGAATAAATTTAGCTGATGTCCTGTGGTAATTGTAAATGTATTTTCGAGCGCTAAAAGCTCAATATTTTGTTTAGTCGAATCTGAGATTTCGATATTTTGATATTGTTTTTTTAACGTATTTACTAACGGAATTCGGTTTGCATTATCAAAATTTGATTGCTTTTCAACGATTTGTTTTTCGAAATTTTCTAGTGTTGGAAAGTGATTGTACAGCGGTTTTAATTCTGGTTTCTGATCTAAATAGTCTTGCATCAATTTAGAGAAATACCCTGAGGTTTGATAGCTGATACAGTCGGTTGGCATAATTTTGAATTTATTTTTGACAGCTGTAAATTTAATGAAAATATGCAGTTAAAAATGGTTTTAACGATTGCTTATGATTTGATTTTTGTTTTTTGGTTTAAAAACTTTGTAATCAGGCTTTTAGTTTTTGAGAAGTTGTGTAACATTGAAAATTTATAAAATTTGTTAAAAAACGCGAGTGTTGTGAAACTAATTTTTCTAAAACTGAATTATTTACAATGAAACTCTATTTTTGCAAGTAAAAAAGTTATATCACAGTAATATGAAAAGTAATCCCAATCAAAAGAACTCCTTAAAGCATGTTCTGTTTGGAAGCCTTATTGGTACCACAATTGAATTTTTTGATTTTTATATTTATGCCAATGCGGCCGTATTGGTTTTTCCTCAATTATTTTTTCCCGGTTCAGATGCTACCATGGCAACTTTAGAATCATTAGCCACTTTTTCAATTGCCTTTTTATCACGTCCGCTGGGTTCTGCTTTTTTTGGACATTATGGAGATAAAATCGGCCGAAAATTTACCTTAGTTGCTGCCTTATTGACTATGGGAATCTCGACAGTTACCATAGGATTTTTGCCTGGTTATGCCAGTATTGGTGTTGCCGCTCCGTTATTATTGATGCTCTGCCGATTCGGGCAAGGTGTTGGTTTAGGAGGAGAATGGGGAGGAGCCGTTTTATTGGCCATTGAAAATGCACCACCGCATAAACGTGCCTGGTACGGAATGTTTCCGCAACTGGGAGCGCCAATTGGATTACTGCTTTCAGGAGGAACATTTTTAATACTGACGGATTCAATGAGCAATGAAGATTTTATGAATTATGGCTGGCGGATTCCTTTTATAGCCAGTTCACTTTTGGTTATAGTTGGTTTTTATATCCGAACTAAAATCTCTGAAACGCCATCCTTTGAAAATTCTAAAAATGCACATGAAGAAGTAAAAGTTCCGTTTTTAACTTTGGTAAAATCGTATAAAAACCAATTGATTTTTGGAACATTAGGAGCTGTGACAACCTTCTTGGTATTTTATTTAATGACAGTGTTTACCCTGAGCTGGGTTACCTCAGATTTAGGTTATGGAAAAAGAGATGCCTTGTTGATTCAATTGTTTTCGGTATTATTTTTCGCTCTTTTTATCCCGATTTCAGCTTTGGTTGCGGATAAAATTGGCCGTCGTAAAATATTAATTTTCACTACAATTGCAATTGCTGCTTTTGGATTTTTCTTTTCATTATTCCTTAATTCAGGAAGCCCGTTTTTAGTAACGGCTTTTGTTTGTATCGGAATGTCTTTAATGGGATTTACTTACGGACCTCTGGGGACATTTTTATCAGAGTTGTTCCCTACCACTGTTCGTTATTCAGGAGCTTCGTTAACGTTTAATCTGGCTGGAATTTTGGGAGCAGCATTTGCACCCATGATTGCAATTTGGCTGGCAAGTACGTATGGTTTGAATTATGTTGGTTTTTACCTGACAATTGCAGCTATTATTTCTTTAGTTTCCTTTTTAGTAATTTCTAAAAAAGTACACCAGTTTTAATATTCCTAAAATCTAATTTATAGGGAGGTAACGAGTCATTCGTTACCTCTTTTTTTTTGTAAAAATCTTAAAATAGTTGATTAATTTATGTTTTATGAAATTTTATTTACGTGTTAAGTGTTTGTATTTTAGTGCTTTAAAAATATTTTTAAGAAAATTTTATGATTTAATTTGTTTATTAAAAAAATAATTCACAAAATTTGCATCAGAAAATAAGTAATTAACTATTAATAAACGAAGACAATGTTTGTATTAAACCTTACCTCTCAAAACATCGCATCAGGATCAGATTCTGTTGGCATGTGTCTTCGTGGCTTTTCTCAATCATAGCAAATCAATTTAGAGATATGAACAAGCCCGAAGGAAAATAACTTTCGGGCTTTTTTTTATTCTAGACACTTCAGAAATTCCCGAATATCCGAACTGAATTTATCTGTTTCAGATAAAAATGCTGTTGCCTTTATTTTTTAATATCTGGTACAAAAGAAAATAATTTAATTTTTTTTAAATGGAGAATTATTTTTTAGATGATTACATAAACGGTAGTCGTTTAAAATCCAAAAGAAAGAAAAAACAATTAGTCAAAAAAGATTTTGAAAAGCAATTAATTCAGTTGTCGAAACTGGAAAAAGAACTTTGGAAAAAGCGTAATAATTTACCATTAATACCTTTAGAAACACCTTATCAAAAAGGATGGCAGCGTTACTTTATTTTGAGAGAAGATGTAGCTAGATCAAACGATGCGTTATTTTATAACAATTTGCTCGAAAAAATAAATACAGTACAATACTCTTCTGAAAAATCTTTTAAGAAAAAGAAAAAAAAGAGCAGAAAGTACGTCTGTAATGATAGATCACAATTTTTGAAAGAGTTTTTTGAATATGAATGGGCGAGTCCAAAGTTAGACTTGACAGAAAAGGAAAAAGCACATTTTCATAAAGTTCAACGCTGGTGGCCAAATTGGAAATGCTACAGAATTCATTATGTGTTTGATGAGCCATGGCGATTCGTTTTTCGGGTCAGACCCAATATGATAACGCATACCAAAATGGTTGACGCTGATTTGGAAAGTGAAATTGATCAGTTGGACAATTACATTACAAGTAATTTTTTACGGAATTCGATGGTACGAATTGTACACGGCCGTGTAAAACACAAAAGATTGAAAGAAAAAGAAATCTCAAAATATTAAGACCCTTTGACTAATATACAAATTCATGCGATGATGTATGAATTTAATGAAGAGAAAGAAAAATCAAATAATGAGTTATTTAAACTCAAAAGATAAAGATAATGGGAAATAAATTATCCGGAAAAGACCTGATTAAAATAGGTTTTCCAAAAAATAATAGTATCAATATTGCCTTGGGGCAAATCAACCGATACAGAAAACGAGAAAAAAAAGAAAGTATATTAACCGAAGCAAAAGAAGTTTTACTGTTTCCGGAAAAATTTACCGGACACGGAACCTGGGGAAAAGTTGCCGAAGGATTGGTAAATCCGGTACAAGTGAGAATGCATCAGCTTAACAATACAAGAGCGCCTTTCTCAATTTTCGGAGAAAATGAAATTGATGAACAGGCAAAATATCAATTGTATGATTCCTTAAAACTGCCAATTTCAGTAGCAGGAGCTTTAATGCCGGATGCGCATTCCGGTTACGGATTACCAATTGGCGGAGTTCTGGCAACAGATAATGCCGTGATCCCGTACGGAGTTGGAGTAGATATTGGCTGCCGAATGAGTTTGTCAATTTTTGATATACCAGCTTCTTTCTTTAAAGGAAAAGAGCATCAGCTGGAAGCTATTTTAAAAGACAATACCAAATTTGGAATGTATGAAACCCACACCATTCGGGCAGATCACGAAGTGTTTAGCCGAAGCGAATTTCAGGATATTCCGCTTTTGAAAAACCTTTTGAGTAAAGCTTACAAACAATTAGGGACATCTGGTGGAGGAAATCACTTTGTTGAATTCGGAATTGCAAAAATCACCGATCCGCTTAATGAATGGAAGATTGGAGTTGGTGAATATTTTGCAGTGCTTTCGCATAGCGGTTCCCGTGGACTGGGTGCTAATATCGCAAAGCATTATACGTATCTGGCAACCAAACAATGTCCGCTGCCTAAAAATGTTCAGCATTTAGCATGGCTCGATCTGAATACTCATGACGGTCAGGAATACTGGCTTGCTATGAATTTAGCAGGGGATTATGCCAAAGCCTGCCATGATGATATTCACCGCCGAATTGCAAAAGCGATTGGTAAACGTGTTGTTGTGACAATTGAAAACCATCACAATTTTGCATGGAAGGAAATCGTAAACGGCAAAGAGGTTATTGTGCATCGTAAAGGAGCAACTCCGGCAAATAAAGGTGAATTGGGAATTATTCCCGGTTCGATGGCAGCACCCGGATTTATAGTTCAGGGAAAAGGAAATGTAGCGAGTTTAAATTCGGCATCTCATGGTGCAGGAAGATTGTTTTCGAGAAAAAAATGCAAAGAAACTTTTACGCAAAGCGAAATTAAAAAAGTGCTCAAAGCAAATGATGTGACTTTGATTGGAGGTAATATTGATGAGGCTCCTATGGCTTACAAAGACATTAATAAAGTAATGGCAAACCAAACAGAACTGGTGGATTTGTTAGGAACATTTACACCAAAAATCGTTAGAATGGACAGGTAATTATGGAAAAAATAATTCAAATAACTTCAGGTCGCGGTCCGGCTGAATGCAGTTGGGTTGTAGCCCAAGTGCTGAAAACTTTTCTGGAAGAAGCAAATGAGAATAAAATAAAAACAACCTTGCTTCAGCGTGAAAAAGGAATTGAAAACGGAACGGTAGAAACAGCTACAATTTTACTCGAAAGTGATAAGCTTACAGCTTTTATAAATTCATGGGTTGGCACAATTCAGTGGATTGGTCAGAGTCAGTTTAGAAAATTTCACAAACGGAAGAATTGGTTTATCGGAGTTTTTGAAGTTGATAAAGTAACAACTACCGAAATAACAGAAAAAGATATTCAGTATCAGGCTATGCGCAGTTCCGGAGCCGGAGGACAACACGTAAACAAAGTAAGTTCAGCAGTACGGGCAACTCATGTGCCAACAGGAGTTAGCGTAGTAGCAATGGATTCACGATCGCAACACCAGAATAAAAAACTGGCAACCGAAAGATTGCTTCAGAAGTTTAAGGACGAAACGGTAAAACAATGCAAAGCCGAATTTCAGGCACAGTGGATGAACCAATTGCAGATTCAGCGTGGGAATCCGATTCGGATTTTTGAAGGATCCGATTTTAAGAAACAAAAACAAGTAAAAAATTACAAACAGGAACGGCAAAGATTAAAACGGGAAGATTATCTAGACCGCGAATAAGGATAAAATCTTTGCATTCCGAATAGAAAAAATTATGAAAACAGTAGATAAATATCTTTTTCAGGCATTAGACAATTATCCGTATTCACTGGAAGAAACCATCGAATCATTGGATTATGCTTTGTCTTACGATGATAAAAATACCATGGCCTTGTGTTTATACGGTCAGGTTTTCTCAGATCAGTTATCCAAATATGAAGAAGCCAAAGAGTATTTTCAGAGAGCACTTTCAATTAATATCCATGCTTTAGAGGTATATCCTTTTTATATTCATACTTTAATTTTAAATGAAGATTACGAAGAAGCAATGAAACTGATTGATTTTGCATTGACTGTCAAGGGAATCAATAAAACAGAAATTCTTTTGAAGAGAATCATACTTTTAGAACGTCAGCAAGAATTTAAAAAAGCATTGAAAGTGATTAAAAAGGTAAAACTTACCACAATCAATACATGTTATGATTATGCGATTGAAGAATCTGAAAAAAGGCTGAATAAAAAATTGAACGGAGATTCGAAAAAGGATAAATCGGCCAGGAAAAAAAAGAAGAATAAGTAAAAAAGAAAGGATGTCAATTAAGGCATCCTTTTTGGTTTAAGGTCAGTACCAAATCTTTTCCTGAAAAGATTATAAATATCCCGTATTTTTGCAGAAAATTATTCTTTTGAAAACCAAACTCTTTCTAATCGCACCACCCTTTACCCAACTGAATACGCCGTATCCAGCAACGGCTTATATCAAAGGGTTTCTGAATATGGAATTTAATTAGTAAATTCGCTAAAATTACTTTTTTATGAAAATTAAAAATCTTTCACTCAAAAATATAGGTCCATTTCTTGATGACCATCTTGATTTTATTACGGATGAAAATCAAAACCCGCCTGTTATTATAATTACTGGTGAAAATGGAACAGGGAAAACTATTGTTTTAGATGCAATAAGAGGAATTTTATTAGGAACAAATGATGGACATAGGGGGAGTTTGCAAAGGAATATTATTAGAGATGAAAATGATTTTCAAATTAAGTCAAATTTAGATTTCAATAATTCAAATTATACCTTGATTAGTGAAGAAATAGATGATTTTAATAAATTTCAAATCAAATCTGATGAAATTAAATCATTTTATAATGTTTCTAATGGTTTTGGAGGGTATGAAGGAAACATTTGGGTAGCTAGTTATTGGACGTCAAAAACTGACAACTCAAAATTTAAATTAGATTCTTTAGTTTCTTGGAATTCTAAAGGTTATTTGAACGGTGCTTTTACTGGGGTTCAATCTAATGTTGAAGTATTGAAGTTGATAACAGCCTTTGACTATTATAGGTCTAGCGATAATCCAAAGGAAAAAGAAGAAGGAGAGTTTTTATATTCAATTATAAAAAAAATATTTAAACTTGGACTTTTTGATGGCGAGTTGAAATATGTGGAAAGAAAAACAAATATGCCAATTGTTTCTCAAAATGGCTTTGATGTTTCGTTAGATAAATTGAGTAGCGGAAATTTATATTTGATTCAAAGAATGATTTCTCTTTTAGGACAAATGTATTCAGTATATGAATTAAATAATTTAAAACTGGAAGAATTACTTTTGACACCAGGCTTATTGTTAATTGATGAAGCTGAAAATCATTTGCATCCAAAATGGCAAAAAACGTTTTTGAATTCTATTTTAGATATTTTTCCAAATTTACAGATTATTATTACGACACATTCTCCGTTTATAGTTTCTTCAGTGGAAAATGCGAAAGTATTTGTTTGTAAATCGATGAAAGATCATTCAATAATTGTTGATGAAACCGATCTTTATTCGAATAAACCAATAGAAGAAATTTTGCAATCGGAGGTCTTTAGTACAAATCCTTTCAATGCTGAAATTTCAGAATTAATGAACAAGAGAAAAATTGCTATTGAAAGCAAAGATTTTGTTAGGAAAGAAGAGATAGAAGAAAAATTGAAAGCAATCAATCCTGAATATTTCTCCTATTTTGATATAGATAAACTCATTAAAAGTATTTCAAAATAGTTTTATGAGACATTTAGATCGACTACCAAAACCAAATAAACTTATTCAAAAAGAAGAAGAATGGACTAATTTATTTGTTGAATCAGGAAAGCTACGTCCAGATAATAGTAAATATGGTCATAAAGATATTCTTGCTGATTTGAATACAATCAGTTATTACAAATGTTTTTATTCTGAACAAAAGTTAAAAGGAATTCCAAAAGAAATAGACCATCATATTGAAGTTGCTGAAAGGAAAGATTTAGCTTATGATTGGGATAATTTGTATTTATCTTCAACAATATGTAATAATAAATTGCCAAATAAAACTATTTCTGTAAATGATGTGCTTAATCCATTTACAAATTCAGATGAAGAAATTGAAGCACATTTAACTTTTGAAGATGAGTGTATAACTGCAAAAGATGGTTCTAAGTTAGGTTTTGATACTATAAAAAAATACCGTTTAAATTCTGAATTATTAGATAGTTTGAGAGGTAAACAACTTATTATGTTTTATAAGGTTTTAGACATTGTCAGACAAAATCAAGTTAAGGAACAGCGAGATGTGTTTTCGGAAGATGAGAAAGAAGCATTATGTCGCTTTGTTCAGCCAGATTACTCTTTTTCTCTAATGTTTCGACTTTTACTCAAAAAACACAATCTTTGAAAACAAAACTTTTTGTAATCACTCCACCCTTTACCCAACTGAATACACCGTATCCGGCAACTGCTTATATAAAAGGTTTCCTGAATACGAAAAATATAGAATCTGTTCAGGCAGATTTGGGTATTGATGTGATTTTAGAACTGTTTTCGAAAAAAGGGCTTATTGATTTGTTTGAAGTTTCAAGTTTCAGGTTTGAAGTTTCTAATCAAGAAGTTTTAGATAATTCTAAACGCATTTTTGCTTTACAGGACGAATACATCAAAACCATAGATGCTGTTATTCAGTTTTTACAAGGAAAAAATCCAACATTGGCGTTACAAATTTGTCAGGAAGATTTTCTTCCCGAGGCCTCTCGTTTTGCACAATTAGAGGAACTCGACTGGGCTTTCGGAACCATGGGAACTCAGGACAAGGCAAAACATCTGGCGACTTTATATCTGGAAGATATTTCAGATTTTATTGTAGAATGTGTCGATGAAAACTTTGGTTTTAGCCGGTATGCAGAACGTTTAGGCCGAAGTGCCAATTCTTTTGATGAATTGTACGAAGCTTTACAAAAAGAACCGACTTATATTGATTCGATTTTAATTTCACTTCTGAAAGAAAAAATAGAAGCTGTAAACCCAACGTTGTTTTTAATTTCTGTTCCCTTTCCGGGTAATTTATACAGCGCTTTTCGATCTGCGCAATGGGTGAAACAAAACTATCCCGAAATTAAAATTTCGATGGGAGGCGGTTTTCCGAATACAGAATTACGCTCACTTTCTGACAAGCGCGTTTTTGAATTTTTCGATTTTATTACTTTGGATGATGGCGAAGTTCCGATTGAAGAATTAATTTTCAATTTAGAAAATCCGGATTACAATTCATACAAAAGAACTTTTTTACTGGAAAACGGAGAAGTTGTCTATAAAAACAATTCTCTAAAACACGATTATAAACAAGCATTTGTAGGAACTCCTGATTATTCTGATCTGCCTTTGGATAAATACATTTCAGTTATCGAAATCGTAAATCCGATGCACCGAATGTGGAGTGACGGACGTTGGAATAAACTTACGATGGCACACGGCTGTTATTGGGGAAAATGTACTTTTTGCGATATTTCTTTAGATTATATAAAAGTTTACGAACCTGTTGCGGCCAATTTACTTTGTGACCGAATAGAAGAATTAATTGAAAAAACGGGACAAAATGGTTTTCATTTTGTAGACGAAGCCGCTCCGCCTGCCTTAATGCGTGCTTTGGCGCTTGAAATCTTAAAAAGAAAATTAGCTGTAACCTGGTGGACAAATATTCGATTCGAAAAAAGCTTTTCAAAAGATTTGTGCTTATTGCTAAAAGCTTCTGGCTGTATTGCAGTCTCAGGTGGTTTGGAAGTGGCTTCTGATAGATTATTAAAATTGATTGATAAAGGTGTAACCGTTGAGCAAGTTGCAAAAGTAACCAGCAATTTTACCGAAGCCGGAATCATGGTGCATGCGTATTTAATGTACGGATATCCAACACAAACGATTCAGGAAACAGTTGATAGCTTAGAAATGGTACGACAATTATTCGAAGCCGGAATTCTGCAATCGGGATTTTGGCATCAGTTTGCGATGACGGCTCATAGTCCGGTTGGTTTGTATCCGGAGAAATTTGGCGTAAAAAAAGTAACGGAAAACATTGGAACTTTTGCCAATAACGACATCGATTATACAGATGATACCGGAATCAATCATGATAAATTCAGCTTCGGATTAAAAAAGTCACTTTTTAATTTCATGCACGGAATCTGTTTTGATTATGAATTACAGGATTGGTTCGATTTTAAAATTCCGAAGACAAAAATTGATCCTGATTTTATTTTTAATGCTCTTGAGGAGTACAACGATTTCAATACCAAGCCAAATGCAAAAGTGGTCTGGCTGGGCGGAAAACCTTCGGCAGAAAACTTTACAAAATCAAAAAAAGGAAGAAGCTGGGAAATGATGGCATTGACTTTTCATGATAAAAAAGAAAGTTTTACTATTCAGACGAGTAAAGGCGAAGGCGAGTGGCTGGTCGAAATCCTAAAGAAAATCACAGTTTCAAACAGTAAAAATTATACTTTTCAGGAAGTCAAAAATGATTTCGAAATCACATTAGAAGATTTTGAATTATTTTGGTATTCTAAACCAGTTAATACCTTACGGGAATTTGGCTTGTTGGTTTTATAATCAGTATTCCACACATTCCCCATCATTAGGAACAGCCGTTTTGGATAAAAGATTATTTTCGGCCAAAGCCTTTTTTAATTCTTCCCTTGTTGTCGGACAATGGTTTAGAGCCTCTAAATGATTGGCAAAAACTTTCCAGGGTGCCAGTGCGGCAAATTTAAGAATGTCATTCATTCGCATTAATAATGGCTGCCCAAAATCTAATCTTGCTGTGCCACAGGCTACAGTCGCAATATCAGGTTTTAGTTCGGTAAGGACTTTTTCTGTATCTTTTGTGAAAATGGTATCAGAACTGATGTAAATCGTTTTTTCATTCAGAAGTTCTATAAAAAAGCCCATTACATTTCCCATTAATTTGGCGATAAAGCCATATCCGTGAACGGCCGGAATACCCGTTATTTTTCCGTCCAGAAAATTTTGAGGTTTCCAGTACTCCAAAGTTTGTATCACGGTTAAACCTCGCTGCGTTATCTTTTTTTCGTCTTTAATACTGCAAATCACCGGAATTGATTTTCTTTTTAGAAAAACTTCGCCGGCTTTATCAAGATGATCTGGATGCAAATGTGTTATCAGACAATGAGTGACTTTACTCAAAATTTCCCTGCTGTTTTTAGGAAGTGCCGTCAGCGGATTTCTTTTTGGCTGATAACGAAAAAGGGTAAAAGGAGCGATAGTTTTCCTTTTACCTAACATGGGGTCAATTAAAAGGACATGCTTTTCTGTTTCAATGACTAAAGTCGCATTTCGTAGATGATGCAGTTTCATATCTAAAAGTTTACTATTAAAAATACGAAATTTTTTATAATCATAATCTGTAAATTACATTACAAACTTAAATCCGATTCCATGCAGGTTTTCAATAGAAATACCTTTTTCATTGGCTAAAATCTTACGAAGGCGCGAAATAAAAACATCCAGGCTTCGTCCCATAAAATAATCATCGGTTCCCCAAAGCGCTGTTAAAATCTGTTCTCTCTTTAAAACCGTATTTTTATTGTCCAGAAATAATTTCAGCAATTCGGCTTCGCGTTGTGTCAGACCAATTTTTTCTTCCGCATTAAAAAGAATAAAATTTTTAGTATCAAATTGATATTTACCAATTTCGTAAATCGATTTTTCGACCTTGCTGTTTTTTTGAGAACGCTTTAGAAAAACTTCAATCTTTAGCATTAATTCTTCAATACTAAAAGGTTTTACCAAATAATCATCAGCACCCAAACGCAATCCTTTGATTCGATCTTCTTTTAAAGTTTTGGCCGAAAGAAAGATAATAGGAATGTTAGTGTCTATTTTTCGAATTTCTTCTGCCAGTTCAAAACCATCCATTTTTGGCATCATAATATCAAAAATGCAAATGTCAAAATGCTGATCTCTAAAAGACTCTAAACCTGATTTTCCATCAGGACAATGAATCACTTCATAATTATTCTGCTCCAGATTATCTTTTGTCAAAAATGCCAGAGTTTCATCATCTTCGGTATAAAGGATTTTGCTTTTTATCATTTTTTATAAGGAATAGACAATGTTACAGTAATGCCTTTTGTTAGGTTATTTACAGCTGAAATTTTCCAGTTTTGTAAGTTACAAATCTTTTTTACATAGTACAATCCAAGTCCAAAACCATTCACCTCGTTGCTTTTTTGATTTTGGATCCGGTAAAATTTATCAAATATAAAAGATATATTTTTTGAAGCAATTCCAATTCCGTTATCAATACATTCTAATTTCAAAACAGAAGCTTCTGTAGTTATTCTGATGGTGATTTCAGGTTTTGTATCACAATATTTTACAGCATTATCCAGTAAATTATAAATTAGGTTAGCAAAATGAAAAGTATCTGTTTCAAGTTGATACTCTTTCGAAAGAGAATCTATTTTAATGACGGCTTCAGGATATTTTAAAACAATATTTTCAATTGTTTCTTCAATAACAGGAATAATTAAAAACGATTCCTTTTTTAATTCTAAAGTGGTATAATCAGATTTGGCAATATTTAGGATCTTCTCAATATGATGATTTAACTTTTGGCCCTGATTGATAATGATATTGGTGTAGGTATGAAGTTTTTTATCTTCTTTGATTAGGTTTTGCTCAGCTAAATATTTCGAAGCAATTAAAATAGAAGATAAAGGCGTTTTAAATTCGTGTGTCATGTTATTGATGAAATCGCGCTGTAACTCAGAATATTTTTTTTGCTGTAAAAGAGTGAAAATAGAGTAAACGTAAATCAGTAAAATAAAAATCAGTAGAATAGATAGTACAAACCAAAAACGCATCGAACTAAATAAATAAGTAGTTTCGTGCGGAAACCGAACTGCAAAATAATAAACCAGATTTTTGTGTTTAGGGAAATAAACGGTTTGTTTTACTTTTTGCTTTTCAGATAATGAAACGTAATTTCCATAAATCATTTCGTCGCTTTGACAGTTGTACATGGCGTATTCAAAATCTGTCGTGATATTCATTTTTTTAAATTCAGTTTTCAGATAAAACTCCAGAATATCAGGTTCAAAATCATTATCAATGTTTACAATATAATAGTCATTGGCAATTTTCTGTACCGGATTTTGTGCCGGCAATTCGTGATTAGTGCCTTCATATAATTTTTTTGCGACTTCCAGCAGGGCAATATGTGTTTTCTGGCTCAGCTTTTTTTGTTCTAATGTAAAAGCTTCTTTTGTCCACAGTAATTGAGCAATCAATATACCGATAATGGCTATTAATCCGAGGATAATGATGCTGTTGAGTCTGTTTACTTTCAAGGGAACCTGCTTTTTAGAAAGTGTAATATTAATCAAATTTTAAATTAAAAACAGCGGTTAACAGGTCATTAACAAACATTTGAAACCGGTTAACAGCGAATTGATTTTTTGTAAGGTACTTTTGAAATATAAAATTAAACCATTTACCAATTTAAATAAATATACTATGAAAATTTTAAAAATTACAATGTTGGCATTAGCATTAGGATTAATGTCCTTTTCGGCAATTACACCTATAAAAGTGATCGCTTCAAAAGTAGAAAGTAAGTTTGATGCTTCTGCTATTGTATGGAAAGCAGAAACAATTGATGTGGGGCAAATTCCGCAAGGAACTCCAAAAGCAATTGTTTTCGAATTTAAAAATACCGGAAAAACAGCTGTCGTAATTACAAATGTACAAGGTTCATGCGGCTGTACCGCAACAGATTATACTAAAGAGCCAATTCTTCCTGGTAAATCTGCAAAAGTTACAGCAACTTATAATGCGGCAAACAAAGGAGCTTTTACCAAAACGGTTACAGTTACAACGAGTGGAGAAACAACTCCTAAAGTCCTGACTTTGAAAGGAACAGTTATCTAAAATAAAGTTGATTATATAAAGGGGGAAAACTCCGGTCATGTGATGTGACCGGAGTTTTTTTATGCCAAAATATTATTTGAGAATGAATTTGTTTTTACTAAAACTTTTCTATTTTTATTAAAAAAATCATTATGAAAATTTGGTACAGGTTTGCTGTTATTATGCTTGTTTTTATTGCTGTTTCATGTAATTCAAAAGGAGATAAAAAAGAGGGAAACCAAAAAGAAGAGAAGGTTGTAATACCGGAACTTAAGCTTTCAATTGACAGCCTTGCAATCGCGGGATTTTATGAAACATATCCGAAACTTAAAAATTTTCAGGATGAGGTTGCTGCTTTATACATCAAAAAACAATCGACTCAATTATGGCTTGATAACAAAGGCGTTGTTGAGTTCGGAAATACTTTGTATGATAAATATAAAGGTTTGGAAAATGAAGGTTTGAAAGCCAATTTTCCGTACAAAGAAATCAATTCCATTTTTGAAAACAATTCGGTAAACAAGCTTTCAAAAGTCAATACCGATTTGATGATTACCAATTTGTATTTCTATTATGCCGAAAAAGTATACAGAGGTTTTGACGAAAAAACATCGATTTCATTAGAATGGCTGCTTCCGCGAAAAAAACTCAATTATCAGGTTTTAACCGATTCTATTTTTGAAAAATCAACTATAAGTGATGATAAGAAGAGTAAAATGTTCAGCCAGTATTACAAGCTCCGCGATGCACTTCATCAATACAGAGGCATTGAAAAAAATGGAGGCTGGAAAACAATTGAAGTTGATGAAGATTATAAAGGTTTAAAATTAGGAGATTCTTCGACAATAATTGGTCAAATCAGAGAGAGACTTTTTGTAACTGGAGATATTAAGGAGGATAACAAAAGTGCTGTTTGTGATACGGTTTTAATGAAGGCAGTCAAAAATTACGAATTGCGTCATGGTTATGCACCAAAGAATACGATTTTATTAGAGCATATCAATGATTTGAATATTCCGGTTTCTGACCGAATCAAAACGATTATTGCCAACATGGAGCGCTGCCGCTGGATTGACCCTGAATTGGAAAAAGGCAAAAAGTATATCGAAGTTAATATTCCGGAATTTAGATTGTATATAGTCGAAGATGGTAAAATTACCTTTATATCACCGGTTGTGGTGGGCAGGACAATGACAAAAACAGTTGTTTTCAGCGGAATGATGAATAATATTGTTTTTAGTCCGTACTGGAATGTTCCGCCAAGTATTATCAAAAGCGAAATTAAACCCGGAATGACAAAAGACAAAGACTATCTGGCAAAGAAAAACCTGGAATGGAATAACGGAGCCGTAAGACAGCTTCCGGGGAAAAATAACTCACTAGGGCTGGTTAAGTTTTTATTTCCAAATTCCAGTAACATCTATCTGCATGATACGCCCGCAAAAAGTCTGTTCGAAAGAGAAAGCAGGGCTTTTAGTCATGGCTGCGTACGTGTAGCAAAACCACGTGAACTTGCCATCGAATTATTAAAAGTAGATCCAAAATGGACTCCGGAAAGAATTGACAAAGCCATGCATGCGGGAAAAGAAAGCTGGTATACTTTGAAGAAAAAAGTTCCGGTTTATATTGGCTATTTTACCGCCTGGGTTGATCGCGAAGGCCAGCTGAATTTTTACAAAGATATTTATCAAAGAGACGAAAGTCTTATCAAGTTATTGACAGAAGAGTAAATAAGGCAGCTAAGTTAATTTTTTACGCAGATTTTGGCAGATTACATTAGATTTAAAAAGATTTAATTAGATTTTTTTTTGGCATGTCTCAATAAAAAAATCTAATTAAATCTTTTTAAATCTGCGTGAAAAAACATTTTGTAAAATTCTTAGCATGTTTGCTAAAGGCGCCTCGGGTTGTGAAAAATTATTCAGACAAAACATCAACACATTTATAAAAACGTCGGGTATAATGCTCTTCATCAAGTGCCGTGATCGTAACTTTTTGTGCTTTTCCGGAGGATGCGTGTATAAATTTGGACTGCATTCCGTTAGCTTCACAGATGATGCCAACGTGCCCTATAACATTTCTGTCTTTGTATCCATAAAATACTAATACATCTCCTACTTTAAATTCCTCAGGTTTTAAAGACTTACCTATGTTTTTATAACCACCTGAACTTCTCGGTAAGGTTAAACCAAAATTTTTGAAGACATAATAGACAAACCCCGAACAGTCAAATCCTTTGCTGGGATTGCTGCTTGCATATAAATATCGTGTTCCTAGATGTTGTTTTGCATACGAAATAATTGAATCCCGCTCAATTGCAGTCTGGATTTTAACCGAATCAGATTGCATTTTATTGTTTTTTTTTAAAGTAAAAGAAGAAAACAAAATAATAAACAGAAGAAGTAGGACAGGAACAGTAGTTTTCATTTTTGGGGCAGATAAAAATATTAGTTTATAAAGATAAGGCGTTTAGTCAGAATATCAAAAAAGAGGTGAAATCGGAGAAATGCTTTTTGGTGTTTTTTTATTACTTTTTGACATTTTAGTATCTTTCTGTAAAATGTAATTCGGATATATTTGTGAAATGTATTTATATTTTAACGAATAAATTATGTTTATCAAAAAAATACCACTTTTAATTTTGTTTTTGTTGATTTCAGTACTTTCGATTTCACAAACCCAACCACAAACTTTTTTGTATGCAGGTAGAGTTGACGTGCTGGAGGATAATAAAGCTGTCCTGATTGGAACAGCATCGTCTGTATCCTTTAATTTTTCAGGAAATAAATGTGCTGTTACGCTGCAAAGTATCGATTCATGGGAACATCATAATTATGTGGTATTAGAATTAGATGGTCAGTATATGGGAAAAGTCACTGTTGAGAAAGGCCCTGCCCAGTCTTTTAATATTAGAGCTACTTCAAATCAAAAAGTGCATACACTAACCATTTACAAAGCTACAGAAGCTACGATGGGAAATGTTTTGTTTGTAGGGACTACAGCAAAATTAATGACTATAACTTCTGTAAAGAAGAAGAAGATCGAATATATTGGAGATTCCATAACAAGTGGTGCAGCAAATGATCCGTCAACGATTCCGTGTGATCAGGGTCAATATTTTGATCATCATAATGGTTATTATGCTTATGGGCCTATTATTTCAAGAAATATTGATGTCGACTATTTGATGAGTTCCGTTTCCGGAATCGGGATTTACCGTAACTGGAATGAAGAAGGTTCTGATGCACCAATTATGCCTGGTGTTTATGAAAATTTGTATTTGACAAAAGACGCTTCAAAACCTAAATATGATTTTGCTTTTCAGCCTGAAATTATCAGCATTGCCTTAGGAACCAATGATTTTTCTAATGGTGACGGGACAAAAGAACGTTCGCCTTTTAGTCCTGAAAAGTATGTTTTGAATTATGTCAATTTTATAAAGATGTTATACCAGCATAATCCAAATGCACAATTGGTTTTAACAAACAGCCCAATGGTAAACGGAGAAAAAGCCGTAATTTTTGAAGACTGTCTGAATAAGATAAAAACGGAATTTGATGCTGATAAATCACACAAGCCAATTCTGATTTTTAAATTTAAGCCTATGACACCAAGCGGATGTTCCGGACATCCGAATATTGTAGAGCACAAAATTATGGCTGCCGAATATGGTCCTTTTTTAAAAAATCTGCTAAATGAAAAATAATATATTTAAGTTTGTTTTTTCTCTGATTTCAGGTACGATGATGGCAAACGTTTCCCTTCCGAATATTTTTGGCGATAATATGGTATTGCAGCGCAACTCCGAAGTCAAAATTTGGGGCTGGGGCAATCCAAAAGAGGAAATCAAATTGGTTTCCAGCTGGAACAATCAGGAATATAAAGTTACAACAAACAATCAGGCACAATGGGAATTTAAGATCAAAACGCCTGAAGCGGGAGGTCCTTATTCGATCTCTATAAAAGGCTATAATGAAGTGGTGCTGAAAAACATTTTAATTGGCGAAGTCTGGGTTTGTTCGGGTCAGTCCAATATGGAAATGTCTGTAAGCTGGGGAATCGATAATGGGGAGGAAGAAGCCAAAAATGCTGCGAATCCTAATATTCGTTTTTTTACAGTTCCGAAATTAACGGCGACGACACCACAGAATAATTTATTAGGCAACTGGACCGAATCGACTCCGGAAACCATGAAATACTTTAGTGCGGTGGGCTACTTCTTTGCCAAACGCCTAAGAGAAGATTTGAAAAATGTTCCCATCGGATTAATTTCTTCCAATTGGGGAGGAACTCCCGCAGAAATCTGGATGCCTGAAGAAGTCGTTCAGAACGATGCTGTTTTATTGGAAAATGCCAAAAAACTAAACGAACAGGAATACGGACCAAGGCAGCCGGGACGTGCCTACAATGCGATGATTTATCCATTCGTTGGATTTAAAATTGCTGGTACTCTTTGGTATCAGGGCGAATCCAATGTAGGTTCAGAAGTTTATGATAAAACATTATCGGCCTTGATTACTTCATGGCGAAAAGGCTGGCAGGATGATTTTCCGTTTTATTATGTACAAATTGCACCTTTTAAAACAGGCAGTAACAACTTTTCAAATGTTACGCTCCGCAACTCCCAGCGAAAACTTTTAAAAGAAATCAATACTACTGGAATGGTCGTGATAAGTGACGTTTCGGATACAATTGATATTCACCCGAAAGATAAAAAATCAGTTGGAATTCGTTTAGCAAATTTAGCATTGGTGAATACTTATAAAACCAATTCTAATCTGGTAAACGGTCCGCTTTTTAAAGAAATCAAAATGGATAAAAACAAGGCTATTGTTTCTTTTGATTATGCTGATGGATTACATTTTAAAGATAAAATCACGAAACAGTTTGAAATTGCCGGTGCTGATGGAACTTTTTATCCTGCGGAGGCTTCGATAAAAAATAATCAGGTAATCGTAATGAGTAAAAAAGTACCGAATCCTGCAAAAGTAAGATTTGCATGGGGAAATACAATTCAGTCCGATTTGTTTAATAAGGCTAATTTACCGGCTTCCTGTTTTATTTCGGAGTAAAGGATTGCATGCTTTTTTGTCATTTCGACGAAGGAGAAATCACACAAGTAATTCCACAATGAGAATCGCCAATCTTTGTCGAGCTACTTACGAAGATTCCTCGTTCCTCGGAATGACAAGATTGTGGATAACAGGGATTCCTTAAAAAAACCGAAAAATTTCTCGTTACCCGTCGCGTGAGGGATAGAGGCGGTATCCTTTTGTGAAGAGAAACGGAACAAAAGATATAGCCGAAAGCCCGACACTTGCCTTTTTTCGGCAAGGGACACGCTAAAAATATAAAACTAACTATCATGATAAATAAAAGAATATTAATTATTGGGGTTTTAACCCTGTTTACTGCCGGAAATATGAATGCACAGAAGAAACCGTATCTGGATAAAAATAAAACGATTGAACAACGAATTGAACTGCTTTTGCCATTGATGACTTTGGAAGAAAAAGTGGGACAAATGAATCAATATAATGGTTTTTGGGATGTGACTGGTCCTGCTCCAAAAGGTGGAAATGCCGAATTGAAATACGAACATCTGAGAAAAGGATGGGTAGGTAGTATGCTCACAGTTCGCGGTGTGAAGGAGGTTCGTGCGGTGCAGAAAATTGCGGTGGAAGAAACCCGATTGGGAATTCCGCTGATTATTGGTTTTGACGTCATTCACGGTTATAAAACGTTAAGTCCGATTCCATTGGCAGAAGCGGCCAGCTGGGATTTGGATGCAATTAAAAAATCGGCAGCAATTGCGGCAGATGAGGCTTCGGCATCCGGAATTAACTGGACTTTTGGTCCTAATGTAGATATTACAAACGATGCGCGCTGGGGACGTGTGATGGAAGGCGCAGGAGAAGATCCGTATCTGGGAAGCAAAATTGCAGTTGCAAGAGTAACCGGTTTTCAGGGAGATTCAAAAGAGGATTTAGGGAAAATAAATACCATTGCAGCGTGTGCAAAACATTTTGCGGCGTATGGATATGTAGAATCCGGTCGTGATTATAATTTGGTTGATATTAGCAATTCGAAATTATTCAATACTGTTTTGCCACCTTTCGAAGCGGCTACCAATGCAGGCGTGAGAACGTTTATGAATTCGTTTAATTTGGTAAACGGAATTCCGGCGACGGGAAATGTTTTTCTTCAAAGAGATATTCTGAAAGGCAAATGGAAATTTGACGGTTTCGTGGTTTCAGACTGGGCTTCTGTTCGTGAAATGATTCCGCATGGTTATGCCAAAGATGGTGCAGATGCGACTTTAAAAGCGGTTACAGCAGGTTCTGATATGGATATGGAATCACATTTGTATGTTAACGAATTAGCGAAATTAGTTAAGGAAGGAAAAGTTAAAGAGGCTTTAGTAGATGATGCAGTTCGTAGAATCTTGCGAGTAAAATTTGAATTGGGATTGTTTGATGATCCCTACAAATACTGTGATGAAAAACGTGAAAAAGCGACTATAGGAAATAAAGCGAATAATGATGGTGTTTTGGACATGGCGAAAAAGTCGATTGTCTTATTGAAGAATGATAAAAACCTGCTTCCGCTAAAAAAATCCGGACAAAAGATTGCTTTGATAGGAGCATTAGCAAATGATAAAAACAGTCCGTTGGGAAGCTGGCGAATCGCCGCAGAAGACAATACGGCAGTTTCGGTTTTAGAAGGGATGCAGCAATACAAAGACAATCAGCTGGTTTTTGAAAAAGGTGCCGATTTGATTGTTGGAAAAGCGACTTTCCTGGATGAGGTGGTTTTTAATACAACAGACAAAAGCGGATTTGAAGCGGCAAAATCGGCAGCCAAAAACGCAGATGTGGTAGTAATGGTTTTAGGCGAACATGGTTTTCAGAGTGGTGAAGGACGAAGCAGAACAAACCTTGATCTACCTGGACTACAGCAGGAATTATTAGAAGAAATTTACAAGTTAAATCCAAATATTGTTTTGGTTTTAAATAATGGGCGTCCGTTGACTATTCCGTGGGCAGCAGAACATATTCCGACTATTGTTGAAGCCTGGCATTTGGGAACACAAACCGGAAATGCAGTGGCGCAGGTTTTATACGGAGATTACAATCCGAGCGGAAAACTGCCAATTTCTTTCCCGAGAAACGTAGGTCAGGTTCCAATTTATTACAACAATTACAGTACAGGAAGACCTGTAAACGCAGATGGGAATGTGTTTTGGTCGCACTTTTCAGATGTAGAAAAAACACCTCAGTTTCCTTTTGGCTTTGGATTGAGTTATACTAAATTCGATTATAAAAATCTGAAAATAAACAAAACCGCTTTCGCAAAAGGCGAACCGGTTCAGGTAAGTGTTGAGATTACCAATTCAGGTAATTATGACGGAAAAGAAGTAGTCCAGCTGTACATTCATGACGATTTTGCAAGTATTGCCAGACCGGTTGAGGAATTGAAAGGTTTTGAATTGGTAAGTTTGAAGAAAGGAGAAACTAAAACAGTAAACTTTACTTTGACAGATGCAGAACTTGGTTTTTATGATAATAACGGAAATTACTTGGTTGAACCTGGGACTTTTAAACTTAAGGTTGGAGGAAGTTCTGATTCAGGTTTAGAGAGTGGATTTGAGTTGAAGTAAAAAGACTCTTATAAATATTTATTCACGCAGATTTTGCAGATTTTTTATCTCGATAATCTGTTAAATCTGCGTGAGTTTTACATGAAAACATAAGATTAGTAGATTTCTAAAATCATTAAATCATTATTTGAAACGAATGATTCAATAATTTCTTTTTTTGAAATCAAAAGTTCTGCAATTTGTTTGGTGTTTTGATTGAAAGTCTTTAAAATTATAACTTTTGGAGGAACTCCTTTTAAGAGTAATAGTTTTTCAAAATCATCGTCGTGAGTAAGTATGGTGTAATTGTTTTTTCTGGCGAATTCCCAAATTTCAATATCTTTTGCAGGTTGATTTACTTTAATGTCTTTAGAATGAAAAGAATTAGGGAAATCATTTTCAATAAGTTTTATAATTCTCCATGAAATATTTGCATCCAAGAGTAATTTCATTACGCGGCAATTATTTTTGTAATGTTTTCTCTGTTAGCTGCAAAAGCTAAAGCTGCAAAAATATGCTCCTTTTTTAATTCGGGGAAATCTTCAATAATGTCGTCAAAAGACATTCCATTTGCCAGCCATGAAAGAATATCCGAGACACAAATTCTTGTTCCGGTAATAATAGGTT
The DNA here is from genome assembly GCF_002017935.1 of Flavobacterium sp. LM4. NCBI lineage: Bacteria > Pseudomonadati > Bacteroidota > Flavobacteriia > Flavobacteriales > Flavobacteriaceae > Flavobacterium > Flavobacterium sp. LM4. The sequence goes on from NZ_MUFW01000001.1 coordinate 810,386, forward strand.
TACCAAATCGGATATCAGGATTTATCGAAATTAAATTTTGCCAGTTATTTTCCATGAATTTATTATTTTAACAAATTTACAAAAATTAAGGACTATTTAGGTTTAAAATAATAGGTTTGTTTTTATCTTTAAAACCTATTTAACTTTCAACTATTAAACTAAAACAATGAAATATAACAGGTGTGGAAAAAGCGGGTTATTGTTACCTGAAATTTCTTTAGGATTATGGCATAATTTCGGATCGGTAGATAATTTTGAGAATGCAGAAAGTATAGCTGTGGAAGCTTTTGATAAAGGAATCACTCATTTTGATCTGGCAAACAATTACGGACCAGTTCCAGGGTCTGCGGAGACTAATTTCGGAAAAATATTGTGGCATAATTTTCAGGGAAACCTGCGTGATGAAATCATTATTTCGACCAAAGCAGGTTATACAATGTGGGATGGGCCTTATGGAGATTGGGGCTCGCGTAAATATTTGCTATCGAGTTTAGATCAGAGTTTAAAAAGAATGAAAGTTGATTATGTAGATATTTTTTATTCACATCGTCCGGATCCTGAAACGCCAATTGAAGAAACCATGATGGCACTTGATTATGCCGTTAGAAGCGGAAAAGCATTGTATGTAGGCATCAGTAATTACTCGGCAGAACAAACCAGAGTTGCGGTTGACGTTTTGAAACAATTAGGAACGCCATGTTTGATTCATCAGGCGAAATATTCCATGTTGCAGCGCTGGGTCGAAGACGGGTTATTAGATGTTCTGGAAGAAAAAGGAGTAGGGTGCATTGCCTTTTCTCCTTTGGCACAAGGACTTTTAACCGATAAATATTTAAACGGAATTCCGGAAAACTCGCGTGCTCACAATCCAAATGGACATTTAAAAGAGAATGAGGTTACAGTTGAAAGAATCCAGAAATTAGTGCAACTGAATGAAATTGCCCAAAACAGAAACCAATCTTTAGCACAAATGGCATTGGCCTGGCTGCAAAAAGACAAACGAATTACATCGGTTTTGATTGGTGCCAGTTCGGTAAAGCAGCTGAATAATAATATTGAGTGTCTGCAGAATCTGGATTTTACGCAAGATGAATTAAATGCGATTGAGAAGATTTTAGCGTAAAATGTATTTTGTAAAATGTAAAATGTAGAGACGCACAGTAGTGCGTCTTTTCTTTGTGTAGATAAAAAATGGGACAATTTGTCCCATTTTTTATTTTATAATCATTGCAATTCCACCACCGCTTGCCAATCTGTATTTTAATTTCGCAGTAGAATCAACGGTAATAACTTCTCTCTTGTAATCATTTGCAGCTTTATCAGCATTCAATCCGTCAGAGAAAATTTCAGCTTCGAATTTTTTGCCTTTTTCAAGGAAAGAAAAATCAATTGTAATGTCTCTGGAATCCCAGTTTGTGATTGCACCTAAATACCAGGTATTTTCTTTTTTACGGGCAATTGAAACGAATTTTCCAACTTCGCCATCTAAAGCCACAGTTTCATCAAAAACGGTTGGGATTCTGGCTATAAAATCAGTACTTTCCTGTTCTTTGATATAGGCAGTCGGACTGTCGGCCATCATTTGCAGAGGAGCTTCAAAAATGGTGTAAAGTGCCAGTTGATGACTTCTTGTTCCCTGACTCATTGGAGTGGAATGGCTTGGTCTGAATTCGCTTTTGGTTGCGTTACGCATTGCACCGGGAGTGTAATCCATCGGGCCGGCCATCATTCGGATAAACGGAATCGAACAGTCGTAAGTGGGAACATCATCATTTGGTGTCCATTTATTATTTTCCAATCCTTTTACACCTTCAAAATTTAGAATATTCGGAAAAGTACGCTGAATTCCGGTTGGTTTGTACATACCGTGAAAATCCAAAAGTAATTTGTTATCAGCGGCTTTTTGAGCAATATCATACACCGAATTTACCATTTTAGCATCATCGCGGTCTAAGAAATCTACTTTAAAACCTTTGATTCCTAAATCAGCATAATTTTTGAAAATTCCGGCTGTATTTTTAGTCAAAGCCATCCAGGAACTCCATAAAATAATGCCTACGTTTCTTTCTTTTCCGTAAGCGATTAAAGCTTCCAAATCAACATTCGGGTTGTGTTTCATGATGTCGTCTTCCAGACTCCAGCCTTCATCCAAAACCACATATTCGACTTTGTTTTTAGAAGCAAAATCAATATAATATTTATACGTCTGCGTGTTGATTCCGGCTTTAAAATCGATGTTGTAAATGTTCCAGTCATTCCACCAGTCCCAGGCTACTTTTCCCGGCTTTATCCACGAAATATCTTTTATTTTTGAAGGCTCGGATAATTTCTGAACCATATCGTTATTGGCTAAATTGGCATCGTTTTCAGAGATCACAATTGCTCTCCACGGAAAATTTCGTGTTCCTTTGGTTTTAACCAGATAATCAGCTCTCTCCGTAATTAGTCTGTTGATGTTGTTAAATCCGCCGTTGGTTTCCTGTAACGGATATTTAGAAAAACGGGCTTCAAAACCTAATTTGGGCTTATTATTCGTTACAAACAATCCCGGATAATCTTCTAAATTTGCTTCCAGAAAAACAGCTTTTTTACGGTTTTTAAAATCAATTAAAAACGGTAAAAATGCCAAAGTGTCTTTTGCAAATTCACTGACCTTTTTGTTTTCATATTGTGCTTCAAAAGATGAGATATAAGGATCTTTCGGATTTCTTAAATCACGAACGTATGGCATAAAAGTATTATAATCCTCATCAAAGTTCAAAGTAACTTCTTCCCATTTTACGGTAATGTCTTTTTTCTTTTTGGTGATGAATCTGTAAGCTACGCCATCATCAAAAGCCCTGTATTCGATACTGAAATCATTTTTGAAGTTTAATACCAAAAGATTGTATTGATTTTTAACAGTACTCTTTTTGTAAAATGGAGATTCAAAAGTCTGGTTTACTTTTTCTCTTTTTGAATTCAAAAGCAAAGCATTTTTGCCTAAAATTTCATTTTGATCTAATGTCATAGAAATAGAAGATGGAGCCAGAATTATATCTTTATCATGCGAAACTGACCAGGTTATCTTCTCACTGATTACGATACTGACCTTTATTTTTCTGTTTGGAGATTCCAATACAAAATCCTGTACCTGTTGTTGTGAAAAACTGGCATTAAAAAAAAGCAGTATAAAAATATAGAAGATTCTTTTTTTCATGATTTGATTATTTGTATAATAGCAAACCATATAAGTACATAGTTGAATTTATTTGAGGCTGTCCTCTCAAATGAATTTACATGACTTATATGGTTAAGTAAACGTTGCAATATTTTATTTTTTCTTCAGTTCCAGATTGTATTTTTTTACAATTTCCAAAGTCGATTTATCACTATTAAAAACTGAATTTAATCCCTGAGGCTCCTGCGGAGGATCAGTTGTTAATGGCTCTCCCGGATTCCATTTTCCGGTTTCATTAACTGCTTTTCCTTCTCCCCCAAATCCCCAGAAATTAGCTGCCTGTAACGGGTCTTTATTGGCAACACTTTCAGCAACTCTGCCAAAGATATAACTATAAAACTTATTTCGGTAAATGGAAGGTGCCCCTGCATTTAAATTTTCGTTTTCTCTTGGTAATCCAAACTCCTCAATAATAATAGGTCTTTGTAGATTATGGGCAACTTTAACGTGAGCATCAATATACTTTCCGGCATTTTCAATAGTGGCAGGAATTGTAGCTTCGGCATTATCGGCTTTAAACCAGTTCCAGTTTTTAGGCCAGATGTGCATGGTCAGGTAATCTATATTCGGATTTTTATGTGTTCTTTCAAAAATTCCTATGTCATCGTTCGAACTGTTCAAACCTTCAGATCCTGTAGAAATTAAATGGTTTTTATCTAAACTATCCATTAAATTGACAATATTATTGAGCCAAATGGTGAATTTCCCCTCATTTTCAACCGTAAAAAGCCTTGGCTCATTACCAACCTGCCAGGCCATAATCGTATTGTCTTCTGTGTATTTCTTTTTAGAATAAGAGTTAGTTCTGCCCATAATAAACTTCACATGATCTTCTAACGCTTTCATACAAGGGTCACAATTGTGAAACTGTTCAGTATATGACATAAACTGTGGCCAGGTATTTGGTGCAATAGCCGGAATAGGAATAGCACCTTTACCATTCCATTCAAGATATTGTGACATTCCGCCAGACCATTCCCAATTGTTGGTCAGGTATAAAACCGCGTACATTTTACGTTTTCTCATCTCATTCATCAGGAAGTCCAATCCGTCAAGCAAGTCCTCATCATATTTTCCCTGCTCGTATTGCAACGCCGGACGTACCGTAAAATCATATTTTCCGCCATCTGCTCCCACTAAAATTCGCAAGTTGTCGATTCCGTTTTTTTGCATGAAATCAAGCTCGCGAAGCAGTCTTTCCCGGTCACCTACTTTTTTAGAAGCAAGTAAACTTCCGTACCAGTAATTTGTACCAATATAGGTGTAAGGTTTGTCACCTTTATAAAATTGCGTTCCTTTTACTGTAATTCTTTCCTGAGCCTGACAAGAAAAAGTGGAGAGAAGCAAAGCCAATCCAAGGGTTTTTAAAAGTCTGTTTTTCATAGTATATTTTTAGAAGCTAATCCTGCTATTCGCTGTATCTTTTGTGCCGAACCCCGGCACAAAAGGATGCCGCTGCTATCAGGGCTAGGAATTTACGTTTTTTAGTAACTATTTGGGCATTTCATACATCTTCGGTAATGAATTCAATAATGCCGATTTTGATTTTAGGCTAAACGTTTTAAAGTCAGCATCATTCGAAACCGAACCATTCGGAACATAATAACCATTTTCATCATTATTCCAGAACATCACATAACTTACTTCAATACTGTTTGATGTTAAAGCACTATATAAGTAATTAGAAAACCAATCGTTTATTGGTGTTTTTGAACTTGTAACCCGATATCCTGTTTCTGTTAAAGCTGCGATTTTTACTTTGGTTTTAGCTAAATCTGATATAATTTTTAATTTAGAATTCGCTGTATTGGCACCCGTTGTACCCTGATTGTCAAAATCCCCGTAATTATCCATTCCTAAGACGTCAACATACTTATCGCCCGGATATCTGCTTAAATAATCGGTTGATGTTAGATAGGTTCTGTCTGGAGAAAAAGCATATAAAATATTGTGAACGCCTTTAGTGTTTTTTAAATAATCAACAGTAAATTTATACACTGTTTTATATTCTTCCGGAGTACAGAAATCGGCTCCCCACCAAAACCAGCTCCCGTCAAATTCATGGAAAGGCCTGAAAATTATCGGAATCAATTCGCCTTTTGTGCCTTTTAGTTTTGAAGAGAAAGCAGCTACCTGATCTAATTTTTCTTTAAACCATTCATGTCTTGTGCCTCCCGGTAAAATGCTTCTAAAAAAAATGCTTTTATCGGCTTCAAACATTGAATTAGCATAAAAAGTATATTCTTCTTTATCTGTTTCTGAATAATTCTTATTTTTTGGTCCTCGCAAATGCCAGGATACTGTGTTGATTATTCCTTTTGCATAAGCATTTTTTATTTGGGTAATATTTTTAACCTCTTGCTGATAGAACCAATTGCTGCTTGTGCCATCGTTTCTAATGTCGGTAACAAAGGATAAATCTGATCCTATAATGGCTGGGTCGTTCCCTGTTGTCTTTTTAATGTCAGATTCTCCGCTACTATTTTTGTAAAAAGAAATAAAAGCATCCTGTTGTCCAATAGCGAATTTGCTTTTAGCTAATTTCTTTAGGTTGTAAAACAATGCAACAGTTTCTTTTGTGGCATTGGCGTCAACCATATACGTAGTTGTATTTGAGTTTGTAAGCGGGTCTGTAGCTACTACAACTGGAGGGTCTACTATTACAGGATTATTTGTTGCATCGTCAGACGAACAATCTGCAAAAAATAAAATGGAAGCGCTTAAAAAAGATATTTTGATGTAGTTTTTCATTGATTTTAATTAGAAAGTTTGACCTCAATATTATCGGCTAATAAAGTTCCCGTGCAAACACTAATTGCAACCATAATCCGGTATTGTTTTGCACCTTCGGGAATTTGAAATGTTTTTTTGAAAAGAGTCCAGTCCGTAGTTCCGGTCACCGTTCCTATAACCTGATCTTCTGAAGCTTTGACGTTTTCGTCTTTTTTAAATTCAATAATAAACATGCCGTTATTCCATGGGTCTTTTCCTTGTTGGATATCTCTTGCTTTTAACCATCCTGAAATTTCTATGGTTTTATTTCCTTTATTAATATCAGATACCTGATCAATTGCTTTCCATTCGGCGATTTTTGATGAAATTTCTACTGCTGCATTTCCATCTTTTTTGTCTGTTGTAGAAATTATTCCGTTTCCGTTCCATGAATTTAGATTTTCTTCAAAATTTCCGTTTGAAAATGGTTTTGGAGTAGAAATTGTTTTTTGTCCTTCCGAAACTGTCGTTATGGGATTAAGTTTGAAATACTCTTCTTCAGAAAGGGCAGTTGCATTTACATCGTCAAAAAATACAGAGCCGTTGATTTGTGCCAATGCCAGCATGATTCTGATTTTTTGTGCTTTTTCAGGAACCAAAACTGTTTTTTTATAATTGGTCCAGACTATTGTTCCTTTTACTTGCGCTATGTTTTCAGAAACTATTTTTTTTCCGCCGCTGTTTGTAAATTCAGCAATCATTAAACCGGCGTTATAAGCTTCCTTGCCGCCTTCAATCTGATCGGCTTTTACCCAAACGCTGAATTCTACAGCATACGTATTTTTTGGGACGTTTACAATTTGATCTATTGCTTTCCATTCAGCACCCGTAAACTGATTGATAACAGCACTGTTTTTACCTGTTTTTTTGTCATACGGAGATATGGTTGCAGCATCGCCAGTCCAATTTAATGTTTCAGATTCAAATCCGCCATTTTTAATCAAATTGGTTTGTGCATCACTTATTGCACAAAAAAATAATAAACTAAAGAAAAAGAGTTGTTTCATAATCGTTGTTTTTAATGCAATAAATTAGTTTTATGGAAGTGAAATAATTTAAGTTTTTATTCTTTGGATGAGTTCCAAACAAGCACGACTGTTGTGATAAGGGCATTTCCAAAAACCGGCTTTGTCTTTTTTAATCAAAGTATAATCGCCGTAAATTCCCCAAAACCATTCTCCGTTTTGTTTGTCTAAAATGTGTGTTTTTATAAACTCCCAGTTTTTTAAAACAATTTCTAAATATTTTTCGTTATCAGTTAATTGATACACGTTATAAAAACCAATTAAAGCTTCTGCCTGTACCCACCAGTGTTTTTCGGTAGTTAACTGCTTCTTTTCAGGGTCAAATTCATACCATAAACCACCATCTGTATCTATGCCTTCCTGAGTCACTTCTACTATTTGAATGGCATGTTTAGTGAAATTATCGATTAATGTTTTATCTCCTGAAATTTCGGCACATTGCAATAAAAGCCAGGCTGCTTCAATATCATGACCATATGAAATAACATCCGGTTTTTCAATCCAGTTTTCATCAAAAAACAAATGCAAATGGCCTGTTTCTGGATTGATGAAACGTTTTTCGATAGTTTGTAATAATTCGATAATATCACTTTGTAACTTTGCATCTTTCCAAACCTTGAATAAATTTGCATATGCCTCAACAATATGCAAATGTGTGTTCATGGTTTTCTTTTCGTTAGCATCTTTACTGCTTAGTCGTAGATCTTCAATAGGTTGCCAATCGCGTGTAAAAGCTTCTAAATAACCTTGGTTTACAGAATCGTAACTGTGTTTTTGTATTCTTAAATATAAATTAATGGCAATTGCCAGTGCCTTTTCATCTTTTGAAATAACATAATATTCGGACAAACCATAAATGGCAAAAGCCAAAGCATAAATCTGATTTTTGGTGTCTTTTGGGGTTGTATCTGCATTAATACTCCAAAATAAACCTCCAAACTCAGGGTCATAAAAATATTCAGAAAGATATTGAAAAGCTCTTTTGGCAATTTCTTTATGAGACTCATTTTTTGTAACCTGGTAGCTTGCAGAAAACGACCATAATATTCGGGCATTTAGTACAGAACCTTTTTCAGCATTTAAAATTACTGCATCATTAGAGTCAATCTGACCAATAAAACCATCATTTTGAATATCGATTGTGTTTTTTGACCAATAGTCTAAAATAGCATCAAGTTCAGCTGATAATTCGGTTTTAAGTTGCTTTAGTTTTGATGACACGGTAAATTATATTGCGTTGTTTTTTTCGATTTGGCTGATAATTGTTTCTACAGAACCGGCAGAAATAAAAGTGTCAGCAGGAGTATTGGTCACATAGTCAACTAATTTTGCTACAGATGAAACTGCGACATGCATTCTGGTGTCTGATGAGGCGTAATATACATAGACAGTACCATCTTCGTCTTCAATCCATCCATTTGAGAACAATACATTCGAAACATCCCCAACTCTTTCTATTTCTTCAGGTCCCATAAAATGTCCGGCAGGAACATGAGTTACTTTCGAAATATCATTCAAATCTGTCATAAACATATAAAGTGTATATCGTAAACCAGCAGCTGTGTTACGAACTCCGTGTGCCAAATGCAACCAGCCTTTTTCTGTTTTGATGGGAGCGGGACCAAGACCATTTTTTAACTCATAAATGGTGTGATAATGCTTTCCAAAAATGATTTTTTCTTCTTTTACAACCGGATTTTCCATATTGTCAACATATCCTAAACCAATTCCGCCACCTGCTCCAACATCAATAAAACCATCTTGTGGGCGTGTGTATAAAGCATATTTTCCGTTTACAAATTCGGGATGTAAAACAACATTTCTTTGCTGGCCGGTATTCGAAATTAAATCAGGAAGCCTTTCCCATTTCACTAAATCTTTTGAACGTACGATCCCTGCGTTGGCTACAGCAGAACTTGTGTCACCTTTTGGGGCTTTTGGATCTTTTCTTTCTGTACAAAAAATTCCGTAAACCCAACCGTCTTCATGATTGATTAAACGCATATCATAAACATTTGTGTCCGGCTCCGAGGTTTGTGGAATTACGCACGGTTTTTCCCAAAACCTGAAATTATCAATTCCATTTGGACTTTCCGCAATAGCAAAAAATGATTTTCTGTCAATTCCCTCTACACGAACTGCTAATAAATATTTGCCATTCCATTTCATCGCACCTGCATTAAACGCAGCATTCATTCCGATACGTTCCTGTAAAAATGGATTTGTTTCTTCATTTAAATCGAAACGCCAGTTTAAAGGTACGTGTGCGGCAGTGACTACCGGATTTTTATAGCGCTGATAAATTCCGTTTCCAATCGTATTTTGAGGCTCATTTTTTTGCTGTACAAGCGTAATATGTTCTTTTTCTAATGCTACTTTTCTATCGTGAAATGTAGCTGAAGTTGTTATTGTTGTCATATCAATCAATTTCTAAATCTGTATTTTAATTTTTTAGGTCTCTTTTTTCGTTTAAATCCTGTTCTATGATTTGTAATTTTTCTTCAGATAATGGGTAGAATGCAATAAAAGCTACAGATATTGCTGCAGCCATGGCAGGAAGTATGCTTAACATCAATTGAATTCCGTTTTGAGTAGTGGCCGTTTGTTCAACATTGGCCTGAAAACCGTAGTAACCCAAAAGCCATCCAGCTCCGGCACCACCAATTGTCCATCCAAATTTTTGTGACATCGATGAAGCAGAGAAGACTAAACCTGTGGCTCTGCGTCCTTGTTTCCATTCTGAATAGTCAGCACTGTCGGCATACATTGACCAGATTAAAGGGAAGATACAGCCTGCACAAATGCTTATTAAAACCTGAAAACTCATAATTAGGACAACATCTTCTTTTCCGAAGAAATAGAATATAAGACTCAAAATTGCGGCTAATGCCATGGCACCAAAGAAGGTTTTCTTTTTACCAAACTTATTAGCCAATGGTGTTGCTGCTATAACTCCAATGATATTGGCCGCTTGTCCTAAAACCAAATAGATTGAAGTTGGAGTCATATGAAAAACTGTTCCAAAAAGCGAAAAATCGAAGTTTACACTACTACTTACATAGTATTTAAAGTAATATACAGCTGCTCCGTCACGGATAGAATTGAAAACTAAAGCACCAATCCCGGCTCCAAGCAGAATCCACCAGGGTTTGTTTTTTAATAAGTCTTTTAAATCTTCTTTTAGATTTGTCTGTTCATCATCAATTGGTTTAACTCTTTCTTTTGTCCAAAGGAAACATGCCCAGAAAAAAGCAGTTGTTATAATTCCGAATACAGCAATTGTAGCAAGCCAGCCTGTTTTTGAGTTAAGGCTTCCTCCAAAATAATTTACTAAAGGTTCAATTAACCAAAGTGCTAAAAGACTTCCTCCAAAAGCAAAAACCATTCTGTAAGAAGATAAGGTTGTTCTTTCTTTTCTGTCAGAAGACATTACGCCTAAAAGTGAAGCATAGGGTACATTGATTAAGGAGTAAATCATCATCATTAAGGAATAAGTTACATAAGCATAAATTATTTTTCCTTTTTCATCAAAATCAGGGGTGTAAAAAGTTAAAACCCCTATGACAGCAAATGGCACTGCAACCCAAAGTAAGTAAGGTCTGAACTTACCCCATTTGGTTTTTGTTCTATCAGCAATTATTCCAACGATAGGGTCAAAACAGGAATCCCATATTCTGGTAATTAAAAACATGGTTCCTACTACTGCTGGTGCCAGTCCGAAAACGTCGGTATAGAAAAATAGGAGGTACATACTGAAGATTTTCCAGAACATAGAAGAAGCTGCGTCTCCAAGTCCATATCCTATTTTTTCTTTTAAACTGATTTTGTCGTGCATTTAATTTCTTTTTTTAAGGTTGTAATTTGGTATAGTTAGTTATTTTAATGCTTTTTTGATGTCTTTTTCGAATAAGGTTTTGTCAAGATTATAAAAATCTACAAAATTTTTCTCGCTTATCTGACCGGAATAAGGAACATAATAATGCATTTTTTGTTCTTTTTCCTGCCAGCCATGATTTCTCCAAAGTAAGATATAAGATATTTTATAATCTTCAATTGCTTTTGTAAAAGTCCCTGTCCACCATTTACTATCGGGAACAGCTTCGTATCCGGCCTCAGCAACAGCAATTAATTTATGCTTTTCCTGACCAATTCCATTTATGATTTTAAGTTGATTCTGAACTTCGGCTATAAATTTTTCACCGCTTTTATCTTCGTTATTCTGATAGGAATCAAAGCTTAAAATATCGACATAATTGTCGCCTGGATAGTTTTCTAAAAAAGCTTCTTTAGAACTGAAACTGCTGGTGTTGTAAACGTAAATTAAATTATGTACCCCTTTTTTTTGCAGGTATTCGAAGGTAAATTTCCATGCAGCTTTAAATTCTTCTGGCGTACAATTTCCTTTTCCCCACCAGAACCAGCCTCCGGTTAACTCATGGTAAGGTCTGAAAAGGATTGGTATGTTTTTTCCGTTCTTATCTTTTAAGGATAGAAAGAAATTGGCAGCTTTATCAAGCCATGATATGAATTTTTCATGATTTTTTTCACCCACTAAAATGGTTTTTAAAGAATTTGAAGTATTGTCCCAGGCATTTTTTCCAGTTTCAGGATTGTCAAAATGCCAGCTTATTGTTGAAATTCCGCCTCGTTCATTTGCCTCTTTAATATATTGTTTCATTTTGTCAAAAGGAACTCCGTCAATATTATGGGCATCATCTTTTTCCAGACCTGCTATATCCCATCCATATACTGCCGGGTAATCCCCAACGATATCTTTTATATCGCTGCGGAATGGTTCGTATTTCCAGTTTACACCATAAGCCAGGTCATCCTGATGTCCGAAAAGATATCCTTTTTGAGACAATTGCTGTAGTTTTTTATAAAGAGCAACTGTTTCATTTGTTGCTTTTTTATCCGAAATTGACAAATTTGTATCAGTAGCTTTTGCTTTTATAGAGCATGAAGCTCCAATAAAAGCAGTTATAACAAGGAGTAAGGATATTTTTTGCATAATTTATTAAAATATGTTTCATCATAAAGCTAAAAAAAATAAAAAGGATTGTAAAAAATTGAAATAATTTCTCATTAAATTCAATGCTGTCTTTTTTAACTCTTATATTATCAAAACTATAAAAAGAGGACGGATTAAAAACGATTACTGTTTATTATCTATAGTCTTTTTGAAAAGATGATAATTATTTTTTCAAAGATAAATGGATGTTTCTCGTATAATTAATATTATTTTATCAATTATATATCATATTATTGCAAATGGATTTGTTGTTTTATGATCTTTAATAACTTTATAATAATATGAGTACAGCTAAAAATTTTTACAGAGAGATTGCTCCTTTGTCCAGTGGTGATAGTTTTTTAGTCTTCGACAGAGTTAAGGATAGTTTTGATTTTCCGGTACATTATCATCCGGAATTTGAAATTAATTTTATTTTGAACGGAAAAGGAGTTAAGCGTGTGGTTGGGGATAATATTGAAGAAATTGATAATGTTGAGTTGGTTTTGATTGGGCCTAATTTGTATCACGGTTGGGAATTGAATAAATGTACCAGTAAAAAAATACATGAAATCACTATACAGTTTCATAATGATTTATTTCATGAATCTTTGCTTTCAAGGCGTATTATGAATCCTATACGGGATATGTTTAATCGTTCTATTCATGGTATTTTGTTTTCTAAAAAAGTAGCAGAAGAATTAACTCCAAGATTGATAAAGCTCTCTAAATTAGATGGTATGGATTATTTTTTGGAAATCACTTCGTTATTGTATGATTTGGCTAATTCCAGAAATCAAAGATTGCTCTCGACTTATACGGTAGATTATGATACTTTTGAGGATTATGATAAAATGAAGTTAGTCTACGAATATGTACAAAAACATTTTGCGGATAAAATTACTTTAGAAGATGCGGCCAATATTGCAAGTATGTCTATAATTTCTTTTAACCGATTTATAAAAAAACGTACAGGTAAAACCTTTGTAAATTATATTAATGATATCCGAATTGGATATGCTGCTCGTTGGCTGGTTGAAAAAGATATGAGTGTTTCAGAAATAGCTTTTAAGTCCGGGTTTAATAATATAGCAAATTTTAATCGTAGTTTTAAAGCTACCAAAAATTGTACGCCTAGTCAGTATAGGGAGGATTTTTCTGGATTAAAGCGTATTTTATAGTAATACTTTTTTTTCATAAACAAATATTATTTTTAACGAAATCGTTTTAATTTTTGACAAATCGTTAATTAATGTTTATTTGTTGTAGGGTTTTCAAGCAGATAAATTACGAATAATTAAAAAAAATGATGTTTTTATTTCACTATGTGTTTTTTTAAATTATTAAAGTAAAAATATTATCATCAAATGATATAATACTATTAACTTCATGTAAACTTCTGTTATAGATTTGTTAAAATAAATTAGTTAAAAAAACGAACTCCTTTTTTAGCTTTTTATCAAGTAAGTATTAAACTTAAACTAACCAAACATTTATTATGAAAAAACTAATGACTAATTTTATTCATTGGAATGCTAACCACAGAGCGATTCCATTGATTTTATTTTTGTTACTGACAAGTAATTTTATTACTGCTCAGGTTAAGGTAACAGGAATAATTACTGATGATAAGGGGCTTTCTATTCCTGGGGCAAATATTGCTGTTGTAGGGTCAAAAAAAGCGGTCTCAACAGATTTTGATGGTAAGTATTCTATTGAAGTACCGGCAAATGCTTCTATTTCAGTATCTTTTATTGGATATGTTGCTCAAACTATTAATGTGAAAAATGGCGGGACAATAAATGTTGTCTTGAAACTTAGTGCCGAAGATTTACGTGAAGTTATGGTAAATGTTGGGTATAGAAGCCAGAAAAGAAAAGATGTTACCGGGGCAATTTCTTCAGTTACAGCAAAGGATTTTGCAGATTCGCCTCAAGTCTCTATGGATCAAATGCTTCAGGGACGTGCAGCCGGGGTTCAGGTAACGAATAATTCGGGACAACCTGGTGCAAGTGCTTCAGTGAAAATTCGTGGAATAAGCTCTTTGTCAGGAACAAATGAGCCACTTTATATTATTGATGGAATTCCTGTTTCTGGAGATGCTACTAATCAGGCTACAGGAGGGAATATAGTAAGTGGTTATTTAGGGGCTAATACAGGAAACGTCTCAACCAGTCCGTTATCCTTAATAAATCCTAATGATATAGAGACTTATGATATTTTGAAAGATGCTTCAGCAACAGCTATTTATGGTTCAAGAGCATCTAATGGAGTTATAATCGTTACAACAAAAAGAGGTAAAAAAGGTACAGGAAAATTAGCCTATGATTCCTTTTATTCTACTCAAAAAGTTACGCGTTTATTAGATACAATGTCATTAAGCCAATATGCTGTACAACAAAATGCATTGGCAGAATATTACGGAGTTGCGCCAAGGGATGAATTTGCAGTTCCTTCAGTTTTGGGTTCAGGAACGAATTGGCAGGATGAAATTTATAAGACTGCAATTATGGTGAATCATCAATTGTCGTTTTCAGGTTCAAAAGATGGCACTAGTTATTATATATCAGGAGGGTATGCTAATCAGGAAGGAATAGTTGTTGGATCTGCTTTTAAAAGATATACCTTTAAAACTAATGTAGATTCAAAAGTCAAAAATTGGCTTAGTGTTGGAGTTTCAATCGGGGCTGGGGTTACTAATGAAGATATTACTATTAATGGTTCTAGTAATGGTATTATCAGTACTTCAATTTTATCGACTCCGGATGTTGCAGTTAAAAATTTAGATGGCAGTTATGCTGGGCCGCCAGAAGATGCTTCCTTAGGAGTATGGATTAATCCTGTAGCGGCTGCTTTAATGAATACTAATAAATTGATTAAAAAGAATTTTTCCGGAAATTTTTACAGCATTTTTAAGTTAGCAAAAGGATTAGAATATCGTTTTGATTTAGGAGGTTCAACTGATATTTCGAATTTTGAAGGTTTTCAGCCTACATACGTTTGGGGATCTGCAGTTAGAGATATTAATCAGCTTCAGGAAAGAAGCAATACGTGGTATGGTATTAATATAAAAAATGTTTTGACGTATAGATTTTCATTAGGAAAGCATGGGTTTAATTTCCTTGCAGGTCAGGAAGCTAATGACAGTCATTGGTTTGGGAATTCTCAGTCGGTTTCCGGACTATTAAGTAATGATGTGCATTCTATTAATTTAGGAGACCAGGATACTTTGGTTGCCAGTGAATATAAAGGAAGTTCTGGTTTGTATTCATTCTTTGGTACTTTTAATTATGATTTTAATGATAGGTATAGCTTACAGGCTACTATGAGGGCTGACGGAAGTTCTAATTTTGGACCGGGAAAAAGATGGGGGTATTTTCCATCAATTTCCGGGGCATGGAAATTATCTAACGAGCCGTTCATGGAAGGAACAAAAGATTATATCGATAATATTAAATTTAGAATTGGTTATGGAGAAACCGGTAATCAAAATATTGGAGGAGGAGCTTATTTGAGTAATATTCGTTCAATTAAATCAGCGATGGGGAATTTTTTTACTGCTGATAATATTGCTAATCCGGATTTAACATGGGAGACAGGTGAACAGACAAATCTTGGATTAGATTTTACAATGTTTAATTCTAAATTGTCAGCCACTTTTGATGTTTACAGAAAACAATCAGCGGGATTCTTATTTACGCTCCCACTACCTTATTATGTTACAGGCTTAGAGTCTTATCAAGGAGGATTAGGAGCGCCAAGAGTAAATTTGGGAAGCTTGAGAAACGAAGGTTTGGAGATGTCTTTGGGGTATGATAATAAATTTGGGAAAGATTTTACATGGACTTCTAAAGTTATTTTTTCATTAAACAGAAATGAATTATTGAGTTTACAAGACAATTTTGATTTAACAAAAGATGTAATGCTTAATGATTACACTAATAAAGCAGTTACCAAAACTGTAGTGGGTCAGCCAATTGGTCAGTTTTATGGTTATGAAACAGTTGGAATTATTAGGACGAATGAGCAACTAGCAAATGCACCTATACCATTTACAGGAACTAAAGCTGTGAAAAGTCAATTAGGAGATGTGGAGTATGTTGATCAAAATAAAGATGGTTTGATTGATGAAAAGGATTTGACTTTTATAGGGAATCCACAACCTAAATTCACTTATGGATTTAATAATACGTTTAAATATAAAAATATAGATCTTGGCTTAATGCTGCAGGGGTCATATGGAAATAAAGTAATGAACCTGACTCGACGTGCTGGTACAAAAAATCAAAGTTTATATCAGAATCAATTAGCAGAAGCGGTAGATTTCTGGACACCGGAAAATACAGATGCAAAATATCCAAGACCTGACGGTGCTGACGGACATCCAAACATTGCAATTTCTGACAGATATGTAGAGGATGGGTCTTATTTAAGAATTCAGCAAGTTACATTAGGTTACGGTCTGCCTTCTGATATTCTTTCTAAAGCAGGTTTAAGTAAATTAAGATTTTACCTGGGGATACAAAATTTATACACTTTTACAAAATATACAGGATATGATCCGGAGGTTGGATCGTATAATCAAGATGCATTATTGTCTGGTATAGACTCAGGTCGTTACCCAACCAATCGCAGTTTTACTTTTGGAATGAACATAGAATTTTAATACTACAATTATGAAAAAATATATAATCAATATAAAGACTCTAGTATTGTTTTTGACACTAGGTTTAGGTTTTACTTCATGTAGCGATGAATTTTTAGATCGTCCTTCTGAAGATGGCTATGTAAGTGATCAGTTCTATAGTACTGATGAGCAAGTTGAAAGAACTACTTATGGAATGTATGGGAAAATGTGGGCGCCATTTTATACAAAATGTTTCTATGCATTGTCTGAATTGTCATCAGGTAATTGTTTGGCATATGCAGATGGTCCGGAGTTAATTCAATTTAAATTAACTTCTGACAGTTTTATATTGTCAGATCCATGGAGATCTTGTTTTGGGGTTGTTGCGCAATCAAATAATTTAATTAATACTCTTGAAACTAATGCAGGACCAAATGTAAGTCAGGCAGTGATTAAAAACACAGTTGCTGAGGCACATTTCTTCAGAGCCATTTCTTATTTTTATTTAGTGCGTTTATTTGGACCTGTGCCAATTATTGAAGATAATTTGGCATTGGCAAAAAATCCTATGGTTAATACAAATAGAATTGAGGATGTTTATAAATTTATTGAGAACGATTTGAAATATGCAGCAGCAAATTTAAAATCAAAAGTTAGATCAAGAACTGCGGGTGATGAAAATATTTTTGTTACTCAGGGTTCTGCAGAATCGTTTCTGGCTAAAGTATATTTATATCAAAAAAAATACTCTGATGCTAAACAAATGGCTGAGAAGGTAATTGCTTCAGGAGAATTTGATTTATTGCCAAACTTTGCTGATTTGTTTTTAACTAGTAAAAATAACAATCATGAGTCTATTTATTCCTGGCAATGGTCTGGTGCCATAGGCGAATATCAGGGAGGAAATTTTTCAAACGTACAGTATGGATTGGATATACTTAACGATGGAGCTTCCTATGGAGCAACTTATGTTCCGTCAAATGATATTCAGGATGCTTTTGAAGTTGGAGATTTAAGAAGAAAAGAATCTTATTTAATTTATGGAGATGAATATCCTAATATTAAAGCTGATGGTGTAGTTGGTTTTAAAGTAGATAAAGTTAAATATCCAAGTCTTTTGGATAATACAGGAGCCGCAGTTAAAAAGTATGTGGTAGGACAGGTAACCGGAGAAACCGGACCAGTAGATAATTGGGGAGGTATGAATAACTGTAATTATATTATGCGTTATGCAGATCTTTTATTAATTCATGCTGAAGCTGTTATGGCAGGAGCCAATGAGACTACAGATGCTGCTGCAAAAGAGTCTTACAATAAGGTTAGAAGAAGAGCAGGTCTTGCAGAATTAGGACTTAATGTACCACTGACAAAGAGCGCTTTGTTTCAGGAAAGACGTGTTGAATTTGCTTTCGAGGGTGAGTTTTGGTATGATTTAGGAAGATTACCACGTGCTGAAGCTATTGAAATTGTATCTAAGCAAGATAGAGGTTTTGATTCGCAAGGGGTAAAGCACTATACTCCTGTTGAAACAGATTTTATTTTTCCTAAGCCGGAAATTGATGTTAGAAAAAATCCAAAATTAAAAGAGGCTCCGGTTCCTTATGTTTTTAAATAAACTTTAAAGAAAAACAATTATGAAAAATATAAAAAAAATAATGTTGTTGAAGTTTTCTTTTCTTGCTTCAATTTTCCTGCTCGCTTCTTGTTCTAATGACGATGGTGGCAGTGGCAGTGTTCCTGTAATTACAGGGATTAGTAAATCAGTAGTTGATGATCCTTTAATAGACGGAGACAGGGAAGTAGATGTTCCAACGGATGTTATTAATGCAGGGAATACCTATATAATTAGAGGTTCGGGCTTTTCAACTCTAAAATCGATATCGTTTAATGGCTTGGAGACTGTATTTAATTCAACTTTGGTAACGGATAATGCTATTGTGATAAGTGTTGATAAGGATACTCCTTATTATAATGAGATGGACGAATTAAAAATGGTTACCAAAGGAGGAACTTTAATATATTCGGTAAAGGTAAGACCACCTTCTCCTAGTATTACTGGTTTCCCGATTAACCCTAATCCAGGAGATATAATAACTATTAAAGGAGACTTTTTTTTACGTCCTGTTGTAAATTTTGGAACAACTCAGGTAGAGCCAATTGAATCTACATTAACTGAAATAAAAGTGCAGGTTCCGAATGAAAATATTCAATACAAGAACCTTTCTATAACCAATGTGTCGGGCACTACGGTAGCTGGACAGTCTTTTGGAAGTGCTATTTATGATGATGCTTATACCTCTCTTATGAGTTATAATGGGTTATGGGATGGTACAAACGCTTATGATATAGCTTATGATAAAGACTTTAGTCAAGGTTCAAAATCCATTAAGTGGGTTGCTGGTCAATGGGATGGTTTATATGTTGGAATAAATAATTCTCCATTTGATTTCTCTAAATATAAAGCAATCAGAGTAAGTCTAAAGGGACAGAATTCTGGAAAAATAGCAGTAATTGTTAATGGGAATTATAGTAAAATACCAAATTATGAGTTTTCGTCATCTTCTTGGACTTACATAGAGATCCCTTTTAGTGCAGTTGGTGATCCTACTCAATTAACTGAAATAGTTTTTCAGGAATTTGGAGGAAAAGCAGGAGGTAATACAATTTATATTGATGACTTAGGTCTCGTATTAAAATAATATATAGGATTTGTTTAAAAAGAATCTTTTAATAATGAATGATTCTTTTTATTTCTTTCACTAATAAAATATAAAAAGAAAACTTTATGAAAATAATATATAAATTAAAACAGATAGCTATTTGTGTTTTTTTGACAGCAATAGCCACTTCTTGTGATGATTCTATCGAAGATGTTGGAGGAGCAAAACAAAATCAAAATACCGCTTTTGGACTGATAGAGGCTAATACCAATTTAACTCTTTTTGCAAAAGCTATTGAATTGACCGATTTGAAATCGACCTTAAATACTACAGATGATTATACCTATTTTGTACCAAATGATGTAGCTATTAATGCGTATTTGGTTGCTAATGGATTTGTAAACAGTTTAGGGTATCCAGACATTAATTTAGTGCCAATTCCAGACTTGAAGCAGCTTGTTTTGAGTCATGTAGTAAAAGGTGCAAAACAAAGGGTAGGTAAATTAGCAGGTATAGAAGCAGATTATTTAGAGTCTGGAGAATTAACTACTATGGCCAATGTTGCTGATTCGGATTTGTATTTGTTAAAGGTTAATGTAAGTATAGCTGATAATGTATATGTATTGAAAGTAAATGGTTCTGATAAATCAGCGCCAGGGCTAGATTATTATGGAACCAACGGATTTGTTAATGTATTAGATAATGTAATATCGTTAACCCCTCCGGCTCCAGTTATTTCAGCACTTTCTCAGGCTTTTGCTTCTCCGGGTGATGTGATTACAATTACAGGTTCAAATTTTGTAAAAGTAAAAACAGTTAAATTTGGAGATAAGTCTGTTGTATTTACTGTAGATTCAAATACAGGAATGAAAGTAACGGTTCCTGCAGATTTTGGATCTTATGCACTGGTTACGATAGAAACAGAATATGGTACTTCTAATATTGGAACTCTTGGAGTTAAATATTTACTGTATGGAGATGAATTGTCAGGTTATGCATGGGGATGGGGAGGAGATATTGATTTACTTAATACACAGAATGTAAGTAGAGGAACTTCTTCAATCAAAAAAATTGCAGGTCCGTGGTCTGGGCTCTTTATAGGCTTTAATGATGTTTTAAATGTTGCAGATTATAATTTCCTTAAAATGTCTGTTTATGCAACTGAAAGTACTAAGATATTTATTACTCTAAATAGCGATAGAGCAGACAGTACAAAGGGGACAACAGTTACTTTAATACCAGGTCAATGGAATAATCTTTCAATCCCTTTTTCAGATTTAAAGCCTGCTTTAATTGGTACCAGTTTTAATAGCTTGTTTATCCAGGAATTTTCCGGGGTTCCTAAAGATGGCGTTGATCCACAAACAAGTATTATCTATTTAGATGATATAGGATTTTTATAAAATATGTTTTGTTTAATTTGAGTTAGTCTAAAATGTTCCCTGGTTGAAAAATTAGGGAACATTTTTTATAAAGTATTTTAAATTTTAAAAAAAATGAAAAAAATAATTTTAACATTGGCTCTGCATATTTCCATATTAGGCTTCAGTCAGGGAAACACTCACACACAATTCGGAGGAAAATTTGAAGGTCTTGCAATGACACCTCCAATGGGGTGGAACTCATGGAATACTTTTGCAACCAATATCGATGAAAAATTAGTAAAAGAAACCGCAGATATTATGGTGTCTTCAGGTCTTGCCGCAGCAGGTTACAATTATATAGTATTAGACGATGGCTGGATGGACAAAGAACGAGATGCGAATGGGGATTTGGTTCCAGATCCAGATAAATTTCCAAATGGAATGAAAGCTGTGATAGATTATGTACACAGCAAAGGTTTGAAATTTGGTTTGTACAATTGTGCCGGAACAAAAACCTGTGCAGGATATCCGGGAACTCGTGGTTATGAATACCAAGATGCCCGATTTTATGCCCAACTTGGAATCGATTTTTTGAAATACGATTGGTGTAACACAAAAGGAATTACCGCTCCGGAAGCGTATACAACAATGAGTAATGCCTTAAAAACTGCCGGAAGACCTATTGTGTTTAGTCTTTGTGAGTGGGGTGATAACCAGCCTTGGGAGTGGGGAAAACCCGTTGGGAACCTTTGGAGGATCTCAGGAGATATTTATCCATGTTTTGACTGCGAATTTAAACACCCTGAAAATTGGTCGTCCTGGGGGTTCATGAAAATTGCAGACATGCGTAAAGACATTCGCAAATATTCAGGGCCTGATCACTGGAATGATTTTGATATGATGGAAGTAGGGAATGAAATGAATGATACCGAAGACAAGGCGCATTTTAGTTTATGGTGTATGCTGGCATCGCCATTGTTTAGCGGAAATGATTATAGAAAAATGTCAAAAGAAACATTGGCAATTTTAACCAATAAAGAATTAATTGCTGTAAATCAGGACAAATTAGGTGTTCAGGGCTTTAAATATCTTGCAGAGGATGGATTGGAAGTTTGGGCAAAACCTTTATCTGACGGGAATTGGGCAGTAACGTTCTTAAATAGGAGTGAGGTTTCAAAGAAAATCAATTTCGATTGGAAAAAACATATAATTAAAGATGTTGATTTTGGTTATGAAGCCAATTTTAATGAGATGGTTTTCAAACTAAAAGATCTTTGGAAAAATAAAGATTCAGGAAATACAAAAAAGAGTTTTACAGCCGATATTGCTTCTCACGATGTTATCACGCTCAGATTAATTCCATAAAACTCTTTATAATATAAAATCGCCATAAATAAGCCGTTTGTGTAAGCAAACACCAATAAATAAAATGCGATACCATATTTGATCAATAACAAAAAAAACTCACATATATGAAATCAGAAATTAAACTTTTTGTCATTACCTTATTATTAATGTTTTGCTTTGCTAATGCACAATTTGTAAAAAAACATGGTCAGTTAAGTGTTCAGGGTACTCAATTGGTAGATAAAAACAATAACCCGATAGTCTTGCGTGGAATGAGTTTTGGCTGGCATAGCATGTGGCCAAGATTTTACAATGAAAAAGCAGTTAAGTGGCTGAAAAAAGATTTTAATTGTAATGTAGTTCGTGCCGCTATGGGAATCGAATTAGGGGAGATGGCTTATAAAAAGAACTCTCAATTTTCAAAAGATAAAATAGAGTCTGTTATTAATGGTGCAATAAAATCTGATATTTATGTGATTATAGACTGGCACAGTCATAATATAAATTTAGAAGAAGCAAAGGCTTTTTTTGCAGAGATATCTAAAAAATATGCGGAATACCCAAATGTCATTTATGAGATTTTTAATGAGCCGGATGATGAAACATGGCCACAAATTAAGTCGTATGCCGAAGAAGTAATTAAGGTGATAAGAAATAATGATTCTAAAAATATTATTTTGGTGGGATCCCCTCATTGGGATCAGGATGTCAATCTTCCGGCAGCTGATCCTATTATAGGGTACAATAATATAATGTACACGATGCATTTTTATGCCGCAACGCATGGTAAAGAACTCAGGGATAGAACTGATGAAGCGATTAAAAACGGTTTGCCAATTTTTATATCAGAATCTGCAGGAATGGAAGCGAGTGGTGACGGATCTTTGAATATGAAAGCATGGCAGGAATATATTGACTGGATGGAAGAACGAAAATTAAGCTGGATTACCTGGTCAGTTTCGGATAAAGATGAAACTTGTTCGATTCTGCAAAAATCCGCTAAATCAGAAGGTAATTGGAAAGAAAAGGACTTGAAAGAATCTGGAATTAAAGTCCGTGAATTTTTAAGGAAATATAATTATAAGGAATAAGTTTGTTATTTATCATGAGGAAAGCCTGTTCGTATGAGCAGGCTTTTTTTTGTTTTTTTAAGTTAATAGAATATTTTTTATGATATTTTTTTGTAAGAATTTGGCTTGATTGTTTTTGATTTGTTTTAAACTTTTTAAACTTATTTTCGATAGCTTGAATCTTTTGCTTTTTTTTAAATTTTTATCAACCCCTATTTTTTAAGGGGTGATATGTGTTTTAGTGCTTAAAAAAGTGAGAAAATTGTCTTTTTTTATATTTTTAATTTTACAAAACCCTTCTTTTTTGCTAATTACGGCTTAAAATATGTTGTTGTATTTTTAAAAACCAATCCGTATAAATGTGAAATAACGATTATTTTTAATTTAATTTTTGTAATCCATAATTCTGCTTCAAAAACATTAAAAAAATAGATTTCGATTCTTCTACTCATACAAAAGTTAATAAATTCGCTGAAGAAAATGATGATGATTAGATGGATTTAAAGTTCAAAGTGGAATCGTATAATATAATAATAGATAAAAATTTAACTAACCAAAATCAAATTAATTAACTAAAACCAATTTAACACATGAAAAAAGTATTATTTATTTTATCATTAGCCTTAACAACAAGTTTTGCATTTGCACAAGATGACACTCCAGAAACTACTCCTTTAGAAATTTCAGGTTCCGGGGATGTATATTACAAATATGATTTTGCTAAAGTTCCTAATATTCCAACAAGCTTCGCAACAGATCAGAATTCTGTTTCTTTAGGAATGTTAGATATTGCATTGAAGAAAAAAATTAAAAATATTTCTTTTGTAGGTGAGGTGTCTTTTGGGCCAAGAGGACAAAGACAATCAATTCCAAATGAGCCAGGTGTGGTATTTGATCAAAATGGTGATATTATTCCTAATGTAGGTACTTCTGGAGAATCATTCCACATTCAAAATTTATATGCTACGTATGCAGTTTCTGATAAGCTTAGTCTGACTGCGGGTTACATGGGAACATTTATCGGGTATGAGGTAATCTCTCCTGTAGGTAACTTTCACTACTCAACTTCTTATTTGTTTACCAACGGACCATTCCAAAATGCAGGTGTTAAAGCAAATTATGCAATAACTGAGAAATTTGGAGCAATGGTAGGTTTGTTTAATGACTCTTGGAATAGCTATAAAGCTGATTCGCAAAAAGGATTAAATGCTGTAGGAGGACAATTGTCTTATGTAACTGATAAAGCAAGTGCTTATTTGAATTTTATGGATGGTTCAGTAAGTGGTACTATTGTTGACTTGACTGCAACATTTCAATTAACTGATAAATTTAAATTAGGTTTAAACGCTGCTGATTTTTCAAATGAAGGAGATGTTGGTTATACAGGAGCGGCTTTATATCCATCTTATGCAATCAGTGATGCTTTTGCTTTGGGATTGCGTGGAGAATACTTCAAATATAAAGAAGGTTCTGGAGATACAAGTGTTACGGCTTTTACTTTATCAGGAAATTATAAAATAAACGGCTTAACGATTATTCCAGAGTTTAGACTTGATTCTAATTCAGATGAAGTTCTGTTCGTAGATTCTGATTTAGCTCCTGCTAAATCTGCTTCTCAGGTGCTTTTAGCTTTAGTTTACGGATTCTAAGATTAATAAAACATACTCTTTAGAAAAGAGATAAAGATTGATATTTTTTTTTTTTTTTGGAAGCTGTCAAAATTGTGAAATTTTGGCAGCTTTTTTATTGGTATCAAATCGGTGGCTTAAAATCTGCAGTATTGTAATATTTAGTAGTACGAAAAAACACATTCTTAAACTTCTCTAGTCTGGTTTCAAAATAGTGAAACTGAAGGTCTCGTCAAAACAAACCTCTAATTTCAGTACAGAGTTTTTAGTTCACACGTCTCTCAAATATGTTTAACTGCAAACAGAGTAGTTAAGATGTGATAATTTGGGTCTGATAAAAAGTTGTTGATTTGCTTGATAGTTTTCAGTTTAAGTATAGCGGTTTTAACTTAATACGAATTTTAATCTTATCGTTTTGCGTAATATTTGTTAGTAGCTATTGATGTAAACAAAGAACTGTTTTTTTTGGGTTGATTATTTGAGGATGGCGAGAGGAGAGATGTTTGTTGGTTTCTTATAAAAAAATGCGTTTCTAATTCAATTTAGAAACGCATTTTTAAATATGAAATTTAAAGTTATTGAACCTGTTTTTTATAAATCGAATAAATAGTATCTATTGTTTTACGGTCTAAAACAGAGCTGGTGTCAGTTTGAATATAATGTAATTTAAAAGCCATTATTGCTGCTGATAGATTTTTGGTATTATAACCAATAATTCGCAATGCAGGTTCAATTTTAAAATCAAAAGGAGCTTCTTCTAAAATTTCATCAGGCCATATTCCAAATCCTTTTTCAGCTAATGTCTTCCATGGAAATAAAGCGCTTGGATCTTGTTTTCTGCCTGGAGCAATATCAGCATGCCCTAGTATGTTTTGTGTTGGAATGTTGTAATCTTTTTTCAATTTTGTCAAAAGAGCAATTAAACTTCCAATTTGAGCTTCAGTAAAGGGTTTGAAGCCATTATTGTCAAGCTCGATACCGATAGAGCTTGAATTTAAATCTGTATTTTTGCCCCATGTTGAAGCACCTGCATGCCATGCTCTTAAATAATCATTTAACATCTGAACAACTTTTCCGTTTTCAGAAATTATATAGTGGGAGCTGACCTGTGTTTTGGTTTTTGTAAAAGTACTAATGGTTTGCTGTAGAGAATCTTGAGCTGTATGATGAATAATAATGAAACTGGGTTTTCTCAGATTGAAATTGACAGTTCCTATCCATTCTGTGTTGATACCATTTAATAAGGGTGTAGATCCTGTTTTTGATAACGTATCTTTTATAATACCTAATTGCGTTGCGTAAGTAGTATCAATGATAACCGTGGTAACTGGTATTGGTGCAACTTCTTTGCTTGTAATTTGATTTTCTAAAGCTTTAAGCTGCTGATCATAAACTTTTTCTGTTTTTCTGTATGGGTTTTTTGTTCCGCAAGAAGTAATTATAATTGCTGAAATGAGATAATAAAAATGTTTTTTTAACATGTTTTACAATTTAAGATTAAGTAGAAATAGTTATTCTGCAGGTTTTATTTCTTCAGTATCTTCCTTAACTTCTTTTTTTTCTTTCTTCTTTTTTGACTTAGTCTTTTTTATTTCTTTAAAATTAGCCATAAAAGTGGTGTATTTTTCTATCTGTGCAGGATTTAAAAAAGCAGTTATTTTTTTAGTCGTAACTTCTCTTAATGCATTTATTTGCTCAATTTTCTGATCCTGACTACTGCTTTCGTTTTTTAAGAGAACACCTTGTTCTCTCATGCTGTCTGCTAAAACATTGGTAATGGCAATAACTTGCAATTCATCAAGATTTACCTCGGGTTTCATTTGTTCAACAATTTTAGCAGCTGTTTCTTCAACCGGTACTTCTTTAGGTTTGCTTGGGCTGCTTTGTGGACCTTGCATCATGCTTCTGTCCATCCCCATTCCGCTGCCTCTGCCGTATCCGTTTCCATAACCGTTATTGTATCCATTTCCATACTGTGCCAATACAGATGTAAAACTTAATAAAGCAAAAGCTAAAATAAAAAAAGAGTGTATAGATTTCATAAAAGTATCTCTAAGTTGATAATGAATAATCAATTACCGTAAATTTAAGCAGGTTCCCCGTATAAATCAAATTCTGTTGCTTCTATTATCTTGATATTAACAAATTCCCCTGTTTTTACATAATGTTTAGAGGCATCTATTAAAACTTCATTGTCAACATCCGGACTGTCAAATTCGGTTCTTCCAACAAAATGAGCACCTTCTTTTCTGTCAATAATACATTTGTAAATCTGTCCTACTTTTTCCTGATTCAAATCCCATGAAATTTGCGATTGTAATTCCATGATTTCATTGGCTCTGGCTTGTTTTATATCAGCAGGAACATCGTCTTCCAATAAATAAGCATGAGTGTTTTCTTCATGAGAATAAGCAAAACAGCCCATTCTGTCAAATTTCATTTCCTGAACAAAATCCTTCAAAATTTCAAAATCTTCCTGGGTTTCGCCTGGGTAACCAACAATCAAAGTAGTTCGGATGGCCATTCCGGGAACCGCAGCACGAAAATCTTTCAATAACTGAGTCGTTTTGGCCTGAGTTGTACCACGACGCATCGATTTTAAAATATTATCCGAAATATGCTGTAACGGAATATCAATATAATTACAGATTTTAGGTTCGCGTTTCATTAATTCCAAAACATCCATAGGGAAGCCGGTAGGATAGGCATAATGTAAACGAATCCATTCAATTCCTTCGACCGCTGCCAATGCTTCTAAAAGTTCAGCAAGATTTCTTTTTTTATAAAGATCAAGGCCGTAATAAGTTAAATCCTGAGCGATCAAAATTAGTTCTTTTACGCCGTTTTTGGCTAAACCTTGAGCTTCCTTAACTAATTTTTCAATTGGCTGAGAAACATGTGAGCCCCGCATTAACGGAATCGCACAGAAACTGCACGGTCTGTCACAGCCTTCGGCAATTTTTAAGTAAGCGTAATTTTTGGGAGTAGTCGTTAAACGCTCTCCTAATAATTCATGTTTATAATCTGCTCCCAATGCTTTTAAAAGCTGAGGCAGTTCTGTAGTTCCAAAATATTGGTCTACGTTCGGAATTTCTTTTTCTAAATCCGGTCTGTAGCGTTCGGATAAACATCCTGTTACAAAAACCTTGTCGACCAACCCTTTGTCTTTTTTATCAGCATATTCCAAAATCATGTTTACCGATTCTGCTTTCGCATTGTCAATAAAACCGCAAGTGTTGATTACGATAATGTTTCCTTCCTCAGCGGCTGGTGCCTCATGTTGTACTTCTTTACCATTGGCACGAAGCTGTCCCATTAACACTTCACTATCATATACATTTTTCGAACACCCAAGAGTGATTACGTTAATTTTGTTCTTTTTTAAAGACTTGGTTCTCATACTTTTATAAATTGGAGTGCAAAATTACACTTTTTTATTCAAACACAGACTGTTTAGGTTTGTTTTAAGGTGTTTTTTCAGGAGCCATTTCCCGCTATCCGTTACAATCTTTTATGCCGAACACCGGCAAAAAAGGATTTTCACTTCTATCGGGGCTAAAAAAAATCCGTCCGGTAAAGACCAGACGGAAATCTTCAATCCTCTATTTTGATTTTTAATTACAATTCAAATAATAGGGTAAGTGAAACATTGTTAAGTTTAGAATTAATTTTTGCAGGGTCATTTAATCCGGTTGCAAAAAATCCCTGATTTGATTCTCTTTCAGTAAAAGAATAAGCAAGGTCCAATTTAGTAGAGCCAAAGTTATAGCCCAAACCACCAGAATAGCTGTTTAAATCTCCAATTGTTTTGCTGTCTTTATAAGGACTTCCTTCAAAACGGTATCCTCCGCGTAAGCTTAATCTCTTGATTTTAAATTCACCTCCAATACGCAATTCACCATTTGTGGTAAATTGGTTGTCTATCTCTCTGTTTAATTCTCTGAATCCCGAATCGTTAGTGGGTTTGAATTTAGTGTTTCCATAATCCTTAATAGAATAATCAATACTAATTAATCCTGATTTTCCAAAGATATATGCACCACTGAAAGTAAATTTTCCGGGAGTTTGCAAAGTATATGAATCGTAAACATTTATAATGTTAGGATTTACTTCGTAGTCAATGGCTTCATTTGCATTATTTTCTGTTGTCGAATATAAACTTTGTGAAAGTTCGTCGTATAGTTCATACCAGGTGTTTGATTCGTAAGCTAAACCAAGTCTTAATGATTTTGTGACTTTAGCAATTG
Organism: Flavobacterium sp. LM4; assembly: GCF_002017935.1. Lineage (NCBI taxonomy): Bacteria > Pseudomonadati > Bacteroidota > Flavobacteriia > Flavobacteriales > Flavobacteriaceae > Flavobacterium > Flavobacterium sp. LM4. The sequence goes on from NZ_MUFW01000001.1 coordinate 839,357, forward strand.
CTCCTAATTGAAAAGAAAACCCGTTTCCATAAGTATATAAATCATTATTAAAGCGCACGTTAGATATGGTTTGAGTAGCTTCAAGGGCGCTAGTGTTTCTTTCGAAAAAGCTGCTGGATCTTCTGTAGTCAGTAACATGAACATTTAAATTGGCTCCCAGATAAATTCTGTCCTGATATGATGTTGCGATGTTAAAGCTTAGTTTGCTATTGTATCCTCGTGCGTAAATTTCGTTTTCTTGTATATAATTTCCTCCGTCAGGAACGTTGGTGTTGTATTGTGTATTGTTAGCATCGTTTGGATTATCTGGGAGTATCACTTTTCCATAAAATCCAAAATATGCTTGTTGCTTATCGTAAAACAAATCGCTGTAGTCAAGACCAGTAATATCTCCTAAAGATATTCCATTAGCATAATTTAAAAAATAGCTGTCAATAGAGTTTTTGTTTTTATTGGTTCCGGCTGAGAAAATATTATTGTTGAAATTATTGGTGTTTTCATACGTGGCTCCAATTGCAATTTTTTTCCACTTACTATTTGGATTACGGTCATTAAAAACAAAAATAGCTCCGGCTTGGTTTAAAATAAAAGAATTTTCCTTGTCGCTGGTCTGTTCACCAAAATAATCAGAGTTGTTTTTGATGTTTTGATTACTAAAAGTAACCCCAACCTGATTGTTGTTAAATATAGCAGATCCCGCTGGGTTTACAGACAAAGAAGAAAAATCTCCGCCCACTGCTCCAAAGGCTCCTCCCATTGCTCTAAATCTGGCAGTTCCGGTTAAGTTGTCCTGGGCATAACGTATGGCATCCGAAACTTCCTGAGAGTATGACATGCTAAAAGTTAGTCCTGATATAAGTAGCAAGAATGTTTTTTTCATTGATTTAGTTTTAATATATAATTCTGGATAAGTTTAGAAGGAAAGTGTTATCTTCTTCCGCCGCCACCGTATGACCTTCCACCTCCGCCACCGCTACCGCCAGACGATCTCATGCTTCCGCCGCCGCTACTGTTATTATTGTATGAACGGGAAGATGAACTTGGTGTTGAGTAACTTCGGGATGAATTATTGTTGTTACTGTTGTTGTAAGTTCTGTTTGTGGTAGTAGTACCGCTTGATCTTCTGTTTGAGTAATCGTTACTGTAACTTTGTGTTGCTGTGTTTCTTCGATTCGTAAAAGTTGGACTTGAATTTGAATTATATGTTCTTCCGTTTACTGAAGAATTTCTTCTGTAATCAGAATAGGTGTTTTGTCTATTTGTAGAATAGCTTCTGTTTGTGTTGTAATTTCTGCTTGAAGTATAGTTTCTATTGGATGAATAACTTCTGTTTGTGTTGTAATTTCTGTTGGAAGCATAATTTCTTCCGCCATAGTAAGCAGCAGATCCTCTTCTTCCATAATTGTAGGAATAGTTATTGTATCCATAACCGCCTCCCCAATATCCATAACCAGGTCCCCAATATCCGGAATATCCCCATCCAGGTCCCCAATATCCAGGGTATCCCCATCCGTATCCAGAGTATCCCCAGTAACCTCCGCCGTATCCCCATCCATAGTAAGGATATCCAAATCCATAACCAAAACCCATAGACCACATTGGGTCAGAATAAAAGTTAACGGATACTTCAGAATTGCTGCTTCCCCATGAAGGATAAGCTGTCGCTGAAGTGGTTTGTGTGCTGTCGCTTTCTGCATAATTTCCGTAACTATCTACATCCGTAAAAATTTCAGTAGACTGGTTGTCATCTTGCAGTGATTTGAAATAATCTTTGTATTGGTTATTGGCAGCTGTAGTGTTTGGTTGAGAATAGGTGCGTGTGTTGCCATATACTCCATCGTTATCATTATACGAAGTGTTTTGGTAAGATCCACACGATGTTAATAGAAAACTCAATAATCCAATTAGATAGAAATGAGTTGCGTTTTGTCGGAGAGAAATATAAGTTTTCATATCTGTGGTGTTTTTTATTGTTGCACATTACAAAAATAGTTAGTTTTGCGGAACTATTTAGTTAAAAAAATAAAACAAAATTTGTGCCAAACTATTCAATATGAGTAAGAACCTCACTACAAGATCAGAAGATTATTCGAAATGGTATAACGAACTGGTTGTTAAAGCAGATTTAGCCGAAAATTCAGGAGTTAGAGGATGTATGGTAATTAAACCATACGGATATGCTATTTGGGAAAAAATGCAGGCAGAGTTAGACAGAATGTTTAAAGAAACCGGACATCAGAATGCATACTTTCCTTTATTCGTGCCAAAAAGCATGTTTGAAGCCGAAGAAAAAAATGCAGAAGGATTTGCAAAAGAATGTGCTATTGTAACGCATTACAGATTAAAAAATGATCCGGATAAACCTGGAAAACTTATGGTTGATCCGAATGCTAAATTAGAAGAAGAACTTATTGTTCGTCCAACAAGTGAGGCAATCATCTGGTCTACATATAAAGGATGGGTGCAATCGTATAGAGATTTACCTTTATTAATTAACCAATGGGCAAATGTGGTACGTTGGGAAATGCGTACGCGTTTATTTTTAAGAACTGCTGAATTTTTATGGCAGGAAGGACATACTGCACATGCTACAAAGGCAGAAGCAGTAGAAGAATCTGAAAAGATGATGAATGTTTATGCAGATTTTGTAGAAAACTTTATGGCTATTCCTGTTGTAAAAGGTATAAAAACCGAAACAGAACGTTTTGCAGGAGCGGATGAAACGTATTGTATTGAAGCTTTAATGCAGGATGGAAAAGCCTTGCAGGCAGGAACATCTCACTTTTTAGGGCAAAATTTTGCAAAAGCATTTGATGTAAAGTTCGCTAATGCAGAAGGGAAGCAAGAACACGTTTGGGGTACCTCATGGGGAGTTTCGACTCGTTTAATGGGAGCTTTGGTTATGACACATTCTGATGACCAGGGATTGGTTTTACCTCCAAACTTAGCACCGATACAAGTTGTAATAGTGCCAATTTATAAAACAGATGAACAATTAGCCGAAATTACAGCTGCTGTTAATGATTTGACGGCTAAACTAAGAAAATTAAGGATTTCAGTTAAATATGATGACAGAACAACACAAAAACCAGGGTTCAAGTTTGCTGAGTCGGAATTAAAGGGGGTTCCGGTGCGAATTGCTGTTGGTCCGAAAGATTTAGAAAACGGAACTTTTGAAGTTGCAAGACGAGATACATTGACAAAAGAAACAGTTTCCGGAGAAGGAATTGTAAATTATGTAAATAATCTGCTGGAACAGATTCAGAAAGATTTGTTTAATAAAGCATTAGACTATCGTAATACACATATTACGGAAGTAAATAGTTTTGAGGAATTTAAAGAAATATTAGATGGTAAAGGTGGTTTTGTTTCGGCTCATTGGGACGGTACAGCAGCTACCGAAGAAAAAATAAAAGACCTGACAAAAGCAACAATTCGTTGTATACCTTTAAGTCATGTAGAAGAGCCGGGAAGCTGTGTGTTTACTGGTAATCCATCTACAAAAAGAGTGTTGTTTGCGAAGGCTTATTAATTTTTTTTAATTTTTTTTGCATCAGGTATTGTACATCTTAAAAATAGTTGTATTTTTGCATCCGCATTAGAGAAACACACGGTCCGTTCGTCTATCGGTTAGGACGCCAGGTTTTCATCCTGGTAAGGGGGGTTCGATTCCCCCACGGACTACTTTTTTTCTGCAAATTAAGTTTACGCTTGATGTTATTGGTCCGTTCGTCTATCGGTTAGGACGCCAGGTTTTCATCCTGGTAAGGGGGGTTCGATTCCCCCACGGACTACTAAAATTAGTTGTGAATAAGTTTTATAAAATAAAAGCTGGTGTCTCTGTTTTTATTTTATTAGTTAAAACCAAAGTGATTGTTTTTGCAATTGTGGGAGGTTTTTCTTTTTTAACTAGTATCTATAATAAATTATTACATCTAAAATTAAAAAAAATGGCAAATCATAAGTCAGCATTAAAAAGAATCAGAAGTAACGAAAAAAGAAGAGTTCTTAACAGATACCAACATAAAACTACTCGTAATGCTATTAAAGCATTAAGATTAGCTACTGAAAAATCTGATGCTGCTTCTAAATTATCAACTGTAATTTCTATGATTGATAAATTAGCTAAAAAGAATATCATTCATGATAACAAAGCTTCTAATTTGAAATCTAAATTAACAAAACATGTTGCTAAGTTGTAATTAATTACAATTTCCTACAATATAAAAAGTCCTCTTCTTGAGGACTTTTTTTGTTTTATAAAAACTCAAAGCAGTTTCTTGAAACTTATAAACAAGAAATAAATAGGCTAAATAGATAATTAGATTAACTTAATTATTAATTTTGTATTCTAAACTACATTTCAGATGAATACTCATTTGTTTAAAGAAAGTCCTTTCAGAACTATAATATCTTTTCATAAATTAATTGAATCTTTCGAAGAAATAGCCTTGTCAGATGTTGATTACAGGTCGAATTATGCAAAAGCAATCCTGAAAGAAACAGAACCTTTGCCTGAATTTAGAACCGGTATAGAAGACTATAAGTTTATTCAAAAAAATGAAAGTCTCATAAAAAATCTATTGGCTGATTTGTTTCCGACAGCTTTAACGCATAACGAAATAAAAGCAGTTACAATTCCATTTCAAAATTTAACATTCAATTATACAGAACGATTCAGGAAAATTTTGAGTAATGCGGGTTCTGAATTTGATATGGAAATCCGTGATTTTGATGAGCACCAATTTTATATTAATAACTGCTGTCTGATTTTAAGTAGTTACTATCACCAAAATATAGATTTTAACAAGCCTTTTTTCTACGATATACCTGATGATAAAGGTGTAGAAAGACATTATCGTATTTTATACAATGCAGATTTTTTAGAAATCATTCCAACCGAGAATTCAATACAATTATTGCAGGATGATATCGATTTGCTAATTGATAATTATAATGATATTGCGTTATGGAAATCTAAATTTCCTTTAGGTAGTTGGATCTTAAAAGGTTTTGGAATTGTTTCCTTATTTGATGCTACTACTGAAAATGCTGTTTCGAATTTAAAGAGTAATCTCTTAAAGCCAGAGGATACCGTTACTCCAACCGAAATTATTGAATCAATTTTCATATCATTATTTAAAATTCCAGGTTTAAGATTCGGTTTTATAGTCTACAGTCCTGAAGAGGAAAAATTCAACAGGCCTCCTAAATTTGATACCAAAATGCATAGTTTTTTGCTTTCGGATGATCATGAAGTACATTGTAAAAATGCTTTATTTGGATGCTCTTTTGAAAATCTTTTAGACAAAAAGGAGTTATTTGTAATTTCAAATGTTGAGAAATTTTCTCATGAAGCAGTAAATGAAAAACTAGGAAAACATTTACTTAATCAAAATATAAACAGTTGTATTTTTGCGCCAATTATTAAAGATGATCATTTATTGGGAGTACTTGAAATTGTTTCTCAAAATCCAAGGGAACTCAATAGTATAAATGCAACCAAGCTAGAGTTGATTTTACCGTATTTAACTGATACTATTGATCGCTACAATACTGATATGCAACATCAGGTTGAAGCTATTATCCAGCGAGAATATACTACTATACATCCGAGCGTTTATTGGAAATTTAAAAAAGAATCTCAGAATTATTTCCAAAATATCAATCATTCAAAAGATTATATTTTCAAAGAAATTGTTTTTAAAGATGTGTTTCCGTTATATGGTCAAATTGATATAAAAGGTTCGTCTGAACATAGAAATGATACGGTAAAGAAAGATTTAAAAAATCAGCTTACCACTCTTTTGGAAATTTTCGAAAATCAGAAACCAAACGCTAATTTAGTTCTTTTGGAGCAGCGTAAATTTGAACTTGAATCATTGCGTCAAGAATTAGATTTCCCATTAAAAGCAGATACTGAACAGCATATACAGCGTTATATTGAAGAAGAAATTCATCCTATTCTTAAAAACACAAAGGGTACAGCCAGGAACGAAAAGTTAGAGCAACTGTATTTTGAGAGTCTGGACGAAAAATCTGGCTTGTTTTATCATGAAAGAAAGAAATTTGATAATGCAATGTCTATTATTAATAAAAAATTAGCCTCAGTTTTAGATAAAAAGCAAATTGAAGCCCAACAAATTTATCCGCATTATTACGAACGTTTTAAAACAGATGGTGTTGAGCATAATTTATATATAGGAGCTTCTATAACGCCTTCTAAATCTTTTGATATGATGTATTTGCATAACCTTCGTTTGTGGCAATTGCAGACTTTGTGCGAAATGGAATTAGAACATCATGAACTCAAAGCTTCATTGCCGTACGAATTGGATGTGACCTCGCTGATTTTGGTGTTTAGTGCTCCTCTTTCAATTCGTTTTAGAATGGATGAAAAACGTTTTGATGTTGACGGAACTTATAATGCACGTTATGAAGTTGTGAAAAAAAGAATCGATAAATCGAACATAAAAGGTTCAACCGACAGAATTACAGAAAAAGAAAAAATTACAATTGTCTATTCGCAAAATAGTGAAGAAGCAGAATACTTAAAATATATTAAATATTTACAGCACAAAAAAATATTGGAACCCGCTATCGAACAATTTGAAGTTGAAGATTTGCAGGGGGTTTCAGGATTAAGGGCGATACGTGTAAAAGTCATAAATAATACCGGAAATTCAATTTCTCAAAAAATCACTTATCAGGACTTATTAGATGAACTTAAATAAATTTATCGTAAAAGTAATATGATTTTTGAGGATTGAAGCAAATAGTTTTTGTTAAGACCGAGCAGGCGTTCATATGATTTATATAATAAAAGAGATCTATCTGAAAATAGAGCTTTAATTGCTTTTATACAGATAGATCTATAGCGCTATTTTTAAATTGATTTGAATGCGATAACAAAAGCAATTACTGTAACAATAATTCCAATCATGAAAATGTTGTAAGCAATTCGGAGCAAATTATATTTTCGTTGTAAAACCAAACCTAGATAATATAAATCTTTTATCATTGTAGAGTATAAATAATCACGGTCTTTCATCATTTCGTTCATTGCCCAATCATATTCGTGTAAAGGCATTTTATAAAAATTTCCAAAAAACATTAAATTTACCTTTTTTGCCTGGACATCCTCTCGTGTAAAAAAGCCTGAGGTTACTTTAGGTCTTGTTGATAAAATGGCAAAAATAATAGTAATTACACTAGAGATCAGCATTATGAATGTAGGGATTACCAAATGAGCATTTTTTGGACTATCTAATTTTGGAATAATAGAAGAAAGTGCAATTGAAATGATAATAGCATTTACAGATAATAAAATATTTGCTTTGCTGTCTGCAATACCACTTAAACGAGTGTGATTCCCTAAAGTAACCCGAAATAAAGTGTCTATGCCGCGATCCGGTTTTTCCGCTTTATCTTTCTTTTTGTTTTCATCTTCGATTACAACAGTTTCTTTTGCTTGCTGCTTGTTGATTTTTTTCTGAATACGAACGAGATTCTTTTCTTTTAAAGGCTGCCATTTTTTTTGGGCATAATCCGTGTAAAAATGGTGTTTAGTCATTAAAAACTTGAAATTTTCTGTAGCCCATTCCAAAGTAGAAAAATCGACAATACCTGTATTTTTTAATTCCAGGCGTAATAATTCACACGTATTTGTATATTCCGGACTAATAATGTGTATGAAGTCCGCATCTTTAATTATTTTTTCTAAATGATTTTTTGGGACATATTCTTTGGCTGTTGCCGAAATCAGTTCGCCTACTTTTTTTATAAAATCCTCTGATTGATTTCTTTCTTTTAGAAATTCGGAAGCGATCTTTACACTTTCGTTTTCGTGATTTTCATAACCCTTTGTATAGCCGGTGTCATGAAACCATGCAGCAATCAAAAGTAGTTCCCTTTCATCGGTATTTACTTTTTCTTTTTCACACAGTTCCTTTGTTGCATTTACCACACTTTGTGTATGGCTAAAATTGTGGTAAGTATATAAATTAGAAAGTTTATCTTTGAGTAAATTACTGATGAAATCTTCGGATTGTTCTATTAGATTCATAGAGAATATTTTTATACCACTAAATTATGAAATTGTTTTTGGATAATCATTTTATTGCTAAGATTAAAAACTGTCTTTTGGCAATAGTCGCTATACCTTTTTTTTATTGTTGTGCAACGCAAAATGCCCAATACGGAAAAAATGTAAGTGCTAACGAAACACAAAACGTAACGGATACTATAAAAATTGTCCATACTTTTTATTTAGTTGGAGATGCTGGCAATGCTGATGAAGAGCAGGCACAGCAAACACTGGAACTGTTGCATCAAAAACTTAAAAAGTCTAACAAAAAAGCAACTTTATTGTTTCTAGGAGACAACATCTATCCAAAAGGCTTTCCTAAAGACAACAATACTGCTGATATTACTGTGGCAGAAAAAAAACTAACGAATCAATTAAAATTAAGTAAAGGATTTAAGGGGAAAACAATTGTGATTCCGGGAAATCACGATTGGTACAACGGAATCAAAGGACTGGAACGCCAAGCTGATTTTGTAACCAAATATTTAAATGATAAAAAAGCGTTTCTGCCTAGGAAATCCTGTCCGATTGAAGATGTGAAAATTGACAGCACTATAACATTAGTAACTGTTGATAGTGAATGGTTTTTAGAAGACTGGGATAATCACCCCACAATTAACGATAATTGCGACATTAAAACCAGAGAAGATTTTTTTGATGAACTGGAAAATGTTTTAAATAAAAATCAGGAAAAAACAGTGGTGCTTGCCATTCATCATCCTTTGATGAGCAACGGAACGCATGGGGGTCAGTTTTCATTAGAAAAGCAGTTGTTCCCTTTAGAGAAAAAGATTCCACTGCCGGTAATTGGGTCGATTATAAATTTACTCAGAAAAACATCTGGTGCCAGCCCGCAGGATCTTCAAAATAAACAATATACTATTTATTCAAAACGAATAAAAACACTGCTGCAAAAGCAAAAAAATGTCATAGTTGTTTCCGGTCATGATCATAATCTGCAGTATATCAGTAAAGAAAATATTAAGCAGATTATTAGCGGCGCCGGTTCAAAATCTGAAGCTGCAAGGGCTATCAATTCAACTGATTTTTCATATGGTGGAAATGGTTATGCAACCTTGACCTTATATAAAAGTGGTGATGCTAAAGTGGCATTTTTTGGAAATGAAAATAATAAGGAAAAAATGCTTTTTGAACAAGAAATCATAAAAGCCAAGGAGTTTAACTGGGCGTCTAATGTTTCAAATAACTTTCCGCCAACTATCAAAACTTCAATATATTCTTCTGAAATGACCGATAAAAGTTTATTTCATAAATTCTTGTTTGGTAAGCATTACAGAAAATATTACAGTATGCCAGTAGAAGCAAAAATAGCTACAATTGATACTTTAATGGGAGGTCTGAAACCTATTCGTGAAGGGGGAGGTCATCAGTCTGTTTCTTTAAGAATGTCAGACTCAAAAGGGAGGGAATATGTGATGCGCGGCATGAAAAAAAGTGCAATAGCTTTTTTACAATCTGTAGCCTTTAAAGATCAGTATGTTGTGAATGATTTCCAAAATACATATGCAGAGAATTTTTTACTTGATTTTTATACCACCTCTCATCCGTATTCTCCTTTTGTAACTGCCACTATGTCTGATCAGATAGGGCTTTTACATACCAATCCATTTTTATATTATATTCCAAAGCAGGAAGGCTTAAAAGAGTTTAATTCTAACTTTGGAGATCAGTTGTACATGGTAGAAGAACGTCCTGCAGATAATCATCTGGATGCTAAAAATTTTGGAAATCCATCAAATATTATCAGTACAGAAGATATGATGAAAAATCTTCACAAAGATGAAAAATACACTGTCGATGAAAAAGAATACATCAAAGCGCGGTTGTTTGATATACTGATTGGTGATTGGGACAGACACAGCGATCAATGGCGCTGGGGCGAATATAAAAAGGGAGATAAAGTTGTTTACAAACCAATTCCGCGTGATCGTGATCAGGCTTTTGCAAAATACGATGGGGCTTTGCTTTCTCTTTTAATGAATATTCCGGCGCTTAGGCATATGCGTACTTTCAAGGGAGATAAAATCAATGTAAAATGGCTTGGAAGAGAACCTTATCCAATGGATTTGGCTTTTCTGAGAACGACTGAAGAAAAAGACTGGATTGAACAGGCTAAATTTATTCAGGAAAATTTATCAGATGCTGATATTGATAATGCTTTTAAAAACATGCCTAAAGAAGTTCAGGATGGAACAGTTGAAGATATCAAGAATAAATTAAAAAGGAGAAAAAAGGATCTTCAGAAATATGCTTCTGAATATTCTGATGTATTAAGCCGTACGGTTATGATAGCAGGAACCGACAAAAAAGATAAATTTGTAATCAATCATAATATTAAAAAGTCTATAGAGATACAGGTTTACAGAGTGAAAAAAGAAGGGGATGAGTTGGTTTATACTAAAACGGCAACTGATGCCAAAACTAAAAATCTGTGGATTTACGGTCTTGATGATAATGATGTTTTTCAGGTAATTGGAAACCAAAAGTCAAAAATTAAGATTCGTTTGATTGGTGGTCAAAACAACGATACTTATAATGTCGAAAATGGTAAAAAAGTTATTGTGTATGATTTCAAATCAAAAGAGAACACTTATAACTTAGATTCTAAAACCAGAACCCAGCTTACAGATGATTATAATGTCAATTTGTATAATTATGAAAAGCCAAAGTATAATGTAATTGCCGGACTTCCAAATATTGGGTTTAATCCTGATGATGGAGTGAAAGTAGGTGTCAATTTAAATTATACTGTTAATAATTTCAAGCAAAATCCATATACTCAAAAACATATTTTTAATGGTTTTTATTATTTCGCAACCGGAGGCTTGGAATTTGATTATACGGCACATTTTCCCGGTTTGTTAGGGAAATGGGTAATTGATGTAGATGCTCAATATACAACGCCAAATTTTGCGATGAATTTTTTTGGATACGGAAATGAAACTGAAAACGATGATGATGACTTTGGAATGGATTATAATCGGGTTCGCATTAGAAAATTTAATGTTTCCAGCGCAATAAGGCATGTGGGACGCTTTGGAAGCGAATTTAGCCTGCAGCCGATTTTTCAAAGAATGACGGTTGAAGAAACTGATGGCAGATTTATTGATGTTGCAGGAATAATAAATCCGAAAGTATTTGACAATCAGAATTACGGAGGTTTAAAAGTAAAATATGTTTTTAAAAATGCTGATTTTGCGGCTAAGCCAACCTTAGGAATGTATTTTATGATTTCGGGTATGTGGACGACAAACTTAAACGATACTGAGCAAAATTTTCCAACACTTGAAAGTATTTTAGGTTTCACACATAAAATTGATCATAACGGAAAATTTGTTTTGGCAACATCTTTAAAGGGTAAAGCCATTTTAAATAATAATTTTAACTTTTACCACGGAGCTTCTTTAGGAGGGGATTCTGATTTAAGAGGTTATAGAAATGAACGTTTTCTAGGACATTCATACTTTTCTCAAAGTACAGATTTGAGGCTGAATATTGGTAAAATTCATCATACAGTTGCACCTTTAACCTATGGGATTTTAGGTGGTTTTGATTACGGAAGAGTTTGGTTTGATGGAGAAAACTCTAAAAAATGGCATCAGGATTATGGGGGAGGACTATGGTTAAATGCTATTAATGTTTTAACTGCCAGAATCTCCTATTTTCAATCACCAGATGAGCCTGGAAGAATAGTTTTTGGAGCTGCTTATAGTTTTTAAAGAAAGAAAAAATTTGGAGTTTTAGTGTTTTTGTAAAGTCCATTTTACAAAAACACTCATAACTTCAGTCCAGTGTTCTTTTTCATAATTTGCACTTCCGTCTTCATTTACTTCAAAAAAATTATGCTCTAAGTTTAAATATCTTTTGTAAGTCAAATTATTTTTAGAATTCTGAATATAAAACAAAGGAACTAAATCACATAAGTCGGAAGCGATATCGTTTGTAGCATAAGCCAGATAAGTTGGAATGGTAATTTTTAGCCAATCATTAATCTGAGGTTTTGAAAAAGATTTCCAAGCTAATAAAGTAGGATCTTTTTTTATGGAATCATTATTGTAAGCATCTCGAAACATTTGGTATTTATCGTTAATTTTTTCATCGGCTTCTTTCCAGGTAATTTTTTTTGCCTCTGCCTCTTTTCTATAATTTCTTATCAATTGGTCAATTCTTCCAAAAGGATTGGCTCCAAATAAGCCTAAATGAGTTACATTTTTATTTGAAATCGAAATTGCTGTCGCTACTTTTGACCCTTGAGAATGACCAGCTACAATTAGTTTTGAATTATCAACCCATTTTTGTTTTCGTAAGTACTTTAATACTGTATTAGCACGAGTTTGATACATTTCCAAATAGTCAGATTTCATATACTCTTTATCGAATTCTTCAGGTGTTTTAGGATTTGGGATATAGCAATACGATTCGCTTAGATTTTTTTCTTCAACAATTACAGGAGTCTTAGGCATTGAAATTACCACTAAATGATAATTTCTTTTTATTTCTTCGATATCAAAATTAGTGATTCCCCCTCCAATCATCCACATTGGCTCTTTCTCAGGTTTTACAAATAGAGGGATAGGTAAAGAACCCTGGCAAAATAAGAAAATCGGTTTTTTAAAATTTAAAACAGTATCAACTACAATAAAATCAATACTGTCACTATTGTTTTTGATGTTAAAATGAGTTGCCTGATTATTTATTATAATTTTATTTTGAGAAAAGGAAGATAAGGACAAAAAAAGTGAGAGAATGACTAACGTGATTTTTTTCATAAGCAGATTTTCCAAAATATTAATTGGCGCTATTAAAAATAAATAATAAGTTACTTCAGTCTTAATTCGTAAACATTACCTCCAATTTTATTTGTCTTTTCATCAGCAATTAATAAAGTATTATTGTCTTTAAAAACAACAGCTTCTTTTTGTGAAAAGTGGTTTAAGGCAATTTCTGTTTGAGAGCCTTTGTTAAAAGAATCACCGTTAAAATCTTTAAATAAAACAATTTTATCGTGACTTAATAACGCTATTTTTGTTCCGTCAGGACTAATAGTTGCGCTGGTTAAAACACAATGATTGTAATTGTTACAAGTGTTAAATTCGCCTATTTTAACAGCTTTTTGAGTTCCGGGAGCATTTTTTATTTTATAAATAAAAGCAGTTCCATCAAAACCTTTGCTTCGGTTTTTGGTAAAGAGATAAAAGTAATTTTGGTATTCAAAAAAACCTTCAACATCGTAGAATAGTTCTTTTTTCTTAGGCGGAAATTCTGTCTGTTCAGGATATGAAAAAGAAACTTTATACTCAGAAACTGCATTTTCTTTACTTAACTCTGCTTTTGCTACTTTGTAAATACACAAATCCTGACGTTCATTATCATTATTACCAAAATCACCGATGTAAATATTTTCCTCTTTGTCTTTTGTAATATCTTCCCAATCTACATTTTGGGCGTTTGTAATAGAGATAGTTTTCTCTAATTTTCCTTGTGAATTGATAGCGTAAACTTCATTTTTATTCCCACTGTCTTCCAAGGTGTAAATCATATTGGTTTCGGGAAAATAAGTAATGCCGGATACTTCCTTTAACTTTTTTGGAAGTGAATAAAGCGTTTTTAAATCAGTATTGGATTGTTGTTGACAAGCTAATAAAACTATAGAAATTCCAAACAAAAAAAACTTTTTCATAGATTATTTATTTTTAAACCAAATTGGTGTTTTTAAAATTACGGGTTATGAATTCAAAAGCTGCATGCATAATATGCCCCATTGATTTAGCATTTTTAAAATTCATATCATTAGTATAACGGTACAATTCCATTTTTAGCTGATTTAAATGCTCTTCTGTAGATATGGTGTCGTGGCACATTATGTTAAGTAGTTTTTTAATTCTGTTTTCGGCAGAGTGAATACGTTTTGCCAAAATAGCCCGTTCTTCGTCTTTGTATTGAAAAATTGAACGTTCTTCAAGTTTTTCCTTAATCAGTTTTATCATTGGATAATTTTCCTTAAAAAACTGAGGGCGATATACCTTGAAATTTCCTTCATAACATTGCTGGTCAAAATCTATGGGACGAATTTTGTAGACTACCTGATCAAAATCATGAATAGGCACAATTACATAGTTGTAAGCACGCATGTCGCCTAAAAGCCTGATCATACACCGCTCGTTGAATTTTACAAACTCTTTTGCGATTTGTGATTTTTCGGTTTCGCTACAAGTGTCTAATAAGGTATCCATAAAAACATCACCCGGAATGCCTATAATATGTTCTTCAATTAAGGTATCCCTATAAACCAGAAAGTTGATTTTATCAGGTGATAAAATGTCTTCTAATTCTAACCCGTAAATTCGGGATGCATCTGCTTTTTTAATGTAAAAATGAACATAATTGTCATTAAGAATATTTCGGACTTTTATTCGGAAAGGTTTCGAATTTCCAAAAGTACAATAATCAATTGCATCAACGTTTAAAAATTGAATAATCTCGCTGTTTCCGTCTGAATGTAAAAGAGAATAAATCTTCTTCAAATTGAGGTCGATTTCATTTCTTTCAAATTCATTATAATAAACCCTTATCCACAAGGTATCAATATCATTTTTGTCATAAACATTAACAGAGCCTGAAAAGCGTAATAAGTCATCATAAAACACAGATACTTTCGAGATACGTTCGTATCGTTCTAAATAGCTTAAAAGTGATTGTGTTAAAGGGTAAGAAGGTTTTTTTAACAGCATTAAAGGCTCGCTCATTTTCAATATCTTTAATGCAAATTTACATTAATTTATATTTAGGAGTAACAAAAATCCAGTTGAAACGTCTTACTAAAAACTAAAACCGAAATAAATTTGGAAACCATACTTAGAATTGAGAATCTTCACAAAAGATATGGGCGAATTCAAGCCTTGAAAAATATATCTTTTGAAATACAAAAAGGACGCGTTTATGGTATTTTAGGGCCAAACGGAAGCGGAAAATCGACAACTTTGGGAATTGTTCTGAATGTTGTAAACCGAACATCAGGTAATTACAGTTGGTTTGGAGGTAAAATGCAAACTCATGAAGCGTTGAAAAAAGTAGGTGCAATAATTGAACGCCCTAATTTTTATCCTTATATGACAGCAGAAGAAAACCTAAAGCTTGTTTGTAAAATAAAAAGTATTGATTATTCTAAAATCTATGAAAAGCTTGACTTAGTTGGTTTGACTGAAAGAAAGAATAGTAAGTTTAGTACTTTTTCATTAGGGATGAAGCAGCGTCTGGCTATTGCTTCGGCACTTTTAAATGATCCGGAAATTTTAATTTTAGATGAGCCCACAAATGGTTTAGATCCACAGGGAATTCATCAGATTCGGGATATTATTAAAAAAATTGCTTCACAGGGAACCACTATTTTACTGGCTTCGCATTTATTGGATGAAGTTGAAAAAGTTTGTTCGCATGTGGTTGTTTTGCGAAAAGGGGAGATGCTATATTCAGGATCTGTTGACGGAATGTCTGCAAATGAAGGTTTCTTTGAAATTCAGTCTGAGAATAATGAAGCGTTGAAGATTATTTTGAATGAGCATCCTGCAATTGACAGAATAACTGAAGAAGAAGGCAAATTTTTGGTTTACTTAAAATCAGAACTATCTGCTTCCGAGTTAAATAGATTTCTATTTTCAAGAAATATTGCATTGAGCCATTTGGTGAAACGCAAAAATAGTTTAGAAGCCCAATTTTTAGAATTAACAAAAAACGCCAGCGTTCAAAACAACTAACCATGAACAGACTTATCTCTATAGAATTACAAAAAATCTGGAAAAATAAAGCCAGTAAAGTGCTGACATTAATTTATTTTATTCTGCTTTCATTTATAGCATTAATTGCTTCAATAAAATTCGATATAGGCTTTTTAAAATTTCACTTTGCCGAAATGGGAATTTTTAACTTTCCATTTATTTGGCATTTTAACACCTATATAGCTGCCTGGCTGAAATTTTTTCTCGCAATTGTAATTGTTTCTATGATGGCAAATGAATATAGTTACGGTACTTTAAAACAAAATCTAATTGACGGTTTAAGTAAAAAAGAATTTGTTTTGTCAAAATTCTTAACCGTTGTAGTTTTTGCTTTCTGTTCAACAATTTTTGTTTTTATAATGACCTTGATTTTAGGATTATGTTTTTCATCCTATACTGAGTTTGGAATTGTCTTCACAGATTTAGATTATCTGTTGGCGTTTTTTGTAAAACTTACCGGTTTCTTTTCTTTCTGTTTGTTTCTTGGGATTTTAGTAAAGCGTTCTGCCTTTGCATTAGGATTTCTTTTGGTTTGGAGTATTTTAGAAGGAATTATAAAAGGTATTTTAGTGTTTCAAATATTTCCCGAAAGCACTAAAGGTTATACTATTACGCAGTTTCTGCCTTTAGAGGCCATGTCAAATTTGATTTTGCTTCCGTTCACTAGATTATCAATGATAAAAAATATTCAGAATCAAATAGGTTATGAGAATAATATTGATTACAGTGTTAATTATTTTTCAATTTTAATTGTTTTAATCTGGACATTCTTATTTGTTTATTTTTCATATAAAATATTAAAAAACAGAGATTTGTAATTGTTTTGTCACGAGGTTTCAATTTCAGTTTCGCATAGAAAAATAATTATATTTCAAAAAAAAATTGTAGAAAAATTTAGTTATTATGTATTTCTTACAGTGACACAACCTGCTAAACTTCAGGGTTGTGAAGCTAAAGTAATTTTTATTGAAAAGATAACTTATTGAAATTTATTAATTCCAATAAGGAATGCCCTTAAAAAAAGAATCCCAAATTCCATTAAGTTAGGAATTTGGGATTTTTAATATTGAAATTTAAAAGATTAGAATTTAAATCTTTTTCTATCAGTTTCTGTCAAATAGATTTTTCTTAAACGAATAGATTTTGGAGTAACCTCTACATATTCATCTTTTTGAATGTACTCTAAGGCTTCTTCTAATGAGAAAATGATTGGAGGGATAATTCTGGCTTTTTCATCATTTCCGGAAGAACGAACGTTAGATTGTTTTTTCTCTTTCGTTACGTTTACACACATATCATCACCACGAGAGTTTTCACCAATTACCTGACCTTCATAGATTTCAGCATTTGGTTCAACAAAAAACTTACCACGATCCTGTAATTTATCAATAGAATAAGGAATAGCTTTTCCTTTTTCCATAGAAATCAAAGAGCCTTTGTTACGTCCTGCGATTTCACCTTTGTAAGGCTCATATCCAATGAAACGGTGTGCCATAATAGCTTCACCAGCAGTAGCAGTAAGCAATTGATTACGCAATCCAATAATTCCACGAGATGGAATATTAAATTTTACAATCATACGGTCACCTTTAGTTTCCATACTTAGCATTTCACCTTTACGCATAGTAACGAACTCAACTGCTCTTCCAGAAAGTGATTCTGGTAAATCGATTGTCAATTCCTCAATTGGCTCACATTTTTTACCATCAATTTCTTTGATGATAACTTGTGGCTGACCAATTTGAAGCTCATAACCTTCTCTTCTCATTGTTTCAATAAGAACAGATAAGTGAAGTACACCACGACCAAAAACCATGAATTTATCTGCAGAATCGGTTTCACCTAACTTCATCGCTAAGTTTTTCTCTAATTCTTTTGTTAAACGCTCTCTAATATGACGAGAAGTTACAAACTTACCCTCTTTACCAAAAAAAGGAGAGTCATTAATTGTGAATAACATACTCATCGTAGGCTCATCGATAGCAATAGATGCTAATCCTTCAGGATTTTCATGATCAGAGATAGTATCTCCAATTTCAAAACCTTCAACACCTACAACAGCACAAATATCTCCAGCAATTACTTCTGTAACTTTTTTACGGCCAAGACCTTCAAAAGTATGTAATTCTTTAATTCTTGATTTTGTTACAGTACCGTCTCTTTTTACCAAAGATATTGGCATACCTTCTTTTAAAATGCCTCTTTCAAGACGTCCGATAGCGATACGACCTGTAAATGCAGAGAAATCTAAAGAAGTAATCAACATTTGTGGATTTCCTTCTGAAACTTTAGGAGCTGGTACATTGTCAACAACCATATCCAATAATGCTTCAACATTATCAGTTACGTTTTCCCAATGATCAGACATCCAGTTGTTCTTAGCAGAGCCATAAACTGTCGGGAAATCCAACTGCCATTCTTCAGCACCTAATTCAAACATTAAGTCAAAAACTTTTTCGTGAACTTCTTCAGGCGTACAGTTTTCTTTATCAACTTTATTGATAACTACACAAGGCTTAAGACCTAAATCAATCGCTTTTTGTAAAACGAAACGAGTTTGTGGCATCGGACCTTCAAAAGCATCCACTAGCAAACATACACCATCGGCCATGTTCAATACACGTTCTACTTCACCTCCAAAATCGGCGTGACCAGGAGTGTCAATAATATTGATTTTCGTTCCTTTATATTGAACAGATACGTTTTTTGAAGTAATTGTAATACCTCTTTCACGCTCCAAATCGTTATTATCAAGAATTAAATCACCTGTGTTTTCGTTTTCACGAAATAATTGACAGTGATACATAATTTTATCAACCAAAGTGGTTTTACCGTGATCGACGTGGGCAATAATTGCAATGTTTCTAATAGATTCCATCTGTGATTTTTAATGGGTGCAAAGGTACACTTTATTTTGATATAAAAAACGTTTTGCAGATAGTTTACGTAATGCCAACGAATTAGTTTAATGAATACTTAAAAATTCTATAGCTTTAAAAGCATTTCAATTTGGTTAATTTTCCTATATTTGAGTGATGAAAAGTAAATCCAAACAAATTATACTGATCTACATTATCTTTTCGTTATTTATGGCAATCCTATGTCATAAATTTCTAGTTTGCTATGCTTTAAAAACAGAATTCTTTTATTTTAGTTTTGTAAAGGATGTAGCTTTTATATTTTTTACAGGTCTGATTTTTAATTATATTTTATCGAAAAATGAAAGTAGAAATATTGCTATTTTGAAAAAAATGCAGTCTGCTAATGAAGAAATCAAGAAATCTAATGAGAAATATGACATCGTTGCAAAAGCCACCAGTGATACCATATGGGACTGGAGGATTCCGGAAGATTATATTACCTGGAATAAAGGAATCGAAAATGTTTTTGGATATAAACAGGAAGAAGTAGGAATGACTTCGAAATGGTGGTTTGATAAAATTCATCCTGAAGATACTATAAAAATGTCTGTCAGATTATATTCGTTTATTGAACTTAAAACTGAAAAATGGCAAGATCAATACCGTTTTAGATGTGCCGATGGTACTTACAAATACGTTTTGGACAGAGGTTTTCTTTTAAAAGACGATAATGGTAAAGGTATCAGGATGATTGGAGCTATTCAGGATATTACAAAACAAAAAGAAGAAGAACAAAGGCTTAAACTGTTAGAAACAGTAATTACGCAATCTAAAGATTCTATTTTGATTACCGAAGCAAATTCTACAGATGGTAAAATTCCTAGAATTGTGTATGTAAACCCTGCTTTCACTAAAATGTCAGGATATGAATCTGATGAAATTTTAGGGCAGTCTCCAAATGTTTTTAAAGGTCCTAATTCTGATTCTGAGGCCTTAAAAAAAGTACTAAAAGCGATCAAAGAAGAACGGGAATGTTTAATAGAAACGATAAGTTACAGTAAAAACAAAAGAGAATATTGGGTTCGTTTTTCGATGATTCCAATTTTTACTGTTGAAGGAGTCTTGTCTCATTGGATATCTATTCAACAGGATATTACTGAAGAAAGAAAATTAGAAACTGAAAAAGAGCAATTAATCCGCGAATTGACTCAAAATAATAAGGATTTAAAACAGTTTTCTTATATCACGTCACATAATCTAAGAGCTCCGTTATCTAATTTGATGGGGTTGTTAAACTTAATAGAGGATATTCCTGTTGAGAATCCTGAGTTAGAGGAAATATTGGGCGGTTTTTATAAGTCGACACACCTCCTTAACGAAACGATTAATGATTTAGTAAAAGTGATCATTATAAAAGATAATCCTTCGATGCAAAAAGAGATGGTTTCTTTGAGTGAAGTTTTTGAAAATGTGTTTGGTCAGTTATCCTTTCAAATAGAAGCACATAAGCCAATAATAAAACTTAAATTAGATAAAGTTCCTTTACTTAACACCAATAAGGCATATATTGAAAGTATATTGCTAAATTTGCTTACTAATTCCATAAAATATAAATCTGAGAATAGAAAATTAAAAATTTCTATAACAGCTGAAGAGATTGATCAAAGAGTTTTTTTGACTTTTACAGATAATGGAATCGGAATTGATTTAGAAAGAAATGGTGATAAAGTTTTTGGACTGTATCAAAGGTTTCATAATTATCCCGATAGTAAAGGCCTTGGTTTGTATCTTGTAAAATCTCAAGTTGAAACTATGGGAGGAACAATTAGTGTTGAAAGCGAGGTAAACAAAGGAACCTCATTTATCATATCATTTAAAAAATAAGTTATGTTGGAACAAATTTTATGTATTGATGACGATCCTATTACATTGATGCTGTCTAAAAAGGTGATTTCAAAGGCAGGTTTTTCTGACTTGATCAGTACGGCTCAAAATGGCGAAGAAGCGTTGTCATTTTTTAATACATTAAAGTACAGTAAAGATCAACCAGTAAAAATACCGCAATTAATTTTTCTCGATTTAAATATGCCGATCATGGGGGATGGGAGTTCTTAGATCATTTTACCACTTCTGATTACGATGAATTTAATTCGGTAAATGTTATAGTTTTGTCCTCTACAATTAATCCAGAAGATTTAGCAAAAGCAAAAAAATATCCTATCATTATTGATTTTCTCTCCAAGCCTATAACATTACAAATGCTTGAATATCTGAAAAATAAAATTGAACTATAAAAAAAACGGCAATTGCATTATAATTGCCGTTTTTTATTTTAAGTAAGTAAATAGAAAATGAATAGCTTCTTAGCTTTTTTCTTCTTTATTGAAATATACTAAGTAGTAATACATTTGTTTTTCTTCATCCCAGCCTTTTTCAACAAATTTTTCAGCGCTTTCAGGGTTGATAAAATCCATTTTAATCTGAATGTGAGTATCCAGATTAATTACATTTTTAATCGATTTTCTGGCGTCAGAAACAGCTGAATTGGCAATAGGGAACGAGGTTACATCTTCGATGCTGTATTTTTCTCCTTTATCAACTTTATAGTTTTTAAATTCAGGAATTAGATCAGGATTGTCCAGTACTTCATTCAGGAAATTCTGCTCTTCAAATTGATCATTTTTAGCAAAATAATTCACAGAGCGGTTCATGAACATCACTTCTTCTTTTTTATCTTCTGCTGGTAAAACCACGTCTTTTGCAAAGTTTTGACAGAATTTTAAATATTTTTTGGTAATGAAATTTTCATCTTCAAAAGCATCAACAGATAAAAAATGCTCTAACCAGTAACGTGCATCATAACGGTTACTGTCGACAGTGAGGATTTTGTATCCTTCTTCTTTTTTATAGTTAAAGATCAAACATCCTTTATCTAATTTACTTAGGTTGATTCCCTGTTGTAAAATCATTTCAAGATTACTGTCTTTTTCTTCAAACTGTAAAAAGTCGGCTTGCAGCTCGCTTTTAAAAATCCCAATAGCATCAACCACATTATTATCAATACTTAAATTGGTTAAATACGTCACATAAACCTCTCCATTTTTAATGTGCGGATGATTGGACTGTTCGAATAAATGTGTGGTAATTTTTTTTGAAATCTCCTGTAAATTGCCTGGATTATTAAAAATTTCCGTAGCATATTTAAACATGTCGTTGTAATCCAGATCGACTTCGTGTGCAAACTGATAATAGTTTTCTTCTTTTTCCCTAAAAGGCTTAAAAAAGTACTCTTTTATCAAAGGCACAATTTCATCATTTAAATTAAAAGGCTGTTCCGATAAAAAAATCGCTTCGTTACGGCTTTTGTTTCCTACGCGGTGTATCGCAAGGGTCTCGATGTGGGTGTTGAATAAGTTGATCATGTTTAAAGGTGCTGAGGTTCTAAGTTGCTAAGATTCTGAGTTTTTTAGTTTCTGTCTTTCAATTTTTTGATAAATGAAACTAACATTCTTTCGACTTCTCGGCTGTCCTCGTATAAGTTATTAAATTCGTGTTCATTCAGATAAGTTATATTTTTTGCAATTTCTAATTGAGTTTGCATTTCAAATAAAGAACCTACTGAAATATTTAAAAAGCGTAAAAAATCTTTATCACTTTCTCTTCCAGATCCTTCAGCAATATTACTTGGAATAGAAATGGAACATCGTCTGATTTGTGAAGTTAACCCGAAGATTTCTTCTTTTGGAAAATTATTTGTTGAAGAATAAATTTTGGTAGTTAAGGACATTGATTTTTGCCAGATAAGCAGACTTCTAAAATTACTCATTTTTATATTTTTAATTCATTAAATATAAAACAAGAAAAAACTTTCAAAAAAAAACACCTTATTAACTCAGCATCTCAGAACCTTAGTAACTTTTTCTCTAATTCCAATTCTCCTCAAATCCAAAATCTTCAAAGCTGTCGTCGCCTTCAAACATGTCAAGATCGTCTTCGTCTAAATCATCTTCAAATTCTCCGTAAATATCGTCATGCATATCGGCTTCGAAGTTTTTTTCTCCGGCTTCATCCGGCATTTCTCCGTGTGAAAATAATGTTTCAGGATAAATAGCCCCAACAGATTCTTCTTCTATCGCAGCCAATTCAACTAAGAAAGTCCACATACTGATGAAATCGTAAACATAGATAATTTTAGTGTTTTCTTTGTCTAAGATACTAGATAATGGATAATCATTCATAGTTCTTATTTCGCCTGGAATATCTCCCGTATCAAAAAGTGGAATTTCATCTTCCTGATTCCATGTGTCATCACAAGTATAAAATGAAGCCACTTCTGATCCGTCAAAGCCAAAAGCGTTGAAGATTGCATTGTGTAAATCCTCAAGGGTATCATCTTCAAGAATTGCGATGTCTCTAAAAATATCTTCTTCGGCGTCCAGAATTACTCTAAATTTATAAACCATAATCTTTGTATTTTTTGAAAAGCCAAAGGTAAAATATAAAAAATGAAATACGAATTATGAATTACGATTTGTTGAAAAGATTTTTGATTTTTATAATTTACTTTCCAGTCTCAATAAATTGCAAAGCACAATCTAAAATTTCGTCTTTTCCTTCCTGAATTCCTTTGATTGTAGGTTTTACTTCAATATCTGGAACAATTCCAATACGTTGGGTTTCCTTTATATTTGGATAAAAAACACCATAACAGGTAAATGATGTTTGAAATCCTTTCATAACATGAAAACGAGCATTTGCACCATCAGCTCCTGCAGTTTGACTACCAATTATGGTTGCATTAGGAGCTACTTTTAAACACATTGCTGTATATT
Source organism: Flavobacterium sp. LM4 (assembly GCF_002017935.1). NCBI lineage: Bacteria > Pseudomonadati > Bacteroidota > Flavobacteriia > Flavobacteriales > Flavobacteriaceae > Flavobacterium > Flavobacterium sp. LM4. Next base: position 862,932 of record NZ_MUFW01000001.1, read on the forward strand.
CAGAATGACTAATCGATTTTTCATTTACTAAAAGAATTACTTTTCCTTTGTAATAATCCAGGTTAATTCTTCCACAGGTTTCAATGCCATTTCTCCAAATACCTGCCTGGAAAGCTTAAATCGGGATCAATAAACTTAACAAATTCCTTAGGTTCTGGATTTAAGTATTCAGCTATTGCATAATTAGTATCTTTTGGATGATTTCTGATATCAAAAATAATGGCTTTTGTTGATTGTAAGGTTTCTATCATGTCAGGAACATTTTTAACCTGTAAAATTTCCATATCAACATAACCTATATTATTGTCTAAAACTTTAAACTTTTCTTTTTTTATTTTGGCACCTTTTTTATATTCATTTCTGTGGGAATCGTGTTCATTATACCAATTTATAGTTTTTGTTATATACTTTCCGTCCTGAAGAAATTCTAACTTAACAGTATCTGAATATCCAGATAATACTGATTCCGTTAGTCTGTCTAGATAAAAAGATACATTTGATGCCGCAATTAAATCTCTATTTTCTGCAATAATTTCTTTTATCGTTTTGTCATTAATCTTAGTAATGACAGTACCAATTTTTATATTCTGAGCTTCTGCCAGACTATCTGCCCGAATTTCTGTAACAACTATTTTTTCATCAATGATTTTACATTTGGCTGGAAAATAATTTAGGATTTTGTTTGAATCTGGATCTGAGTGTCTATAAAACACGACATGAGAGTCGTTAAGTTTAACAGTTAGTCTTTGCATTGCGTTGTAAAAATCGTCTTCATTTTTGGCTGCCATAAAAAGAGGAATCATTTTTTCTAAAGTGATGTCCCATTTTTGATCCATTTGATATTTATATGGAAAAAAGTATTCTACGTAATTCCAATATCTGAAAAGCGTTAAAATGTGTAAATTTTTATCGGTCAATTTAAAATCTGCATATTTAACTTCATTATTAAATTGTAAAATGTTACCACTATAAAGATCATATTGCACATAATACTGTTTTCCTTTGTATCTGTTTTTTTCAATAAACTTGAGTTTCTTTGAAAGACTTTTCGAAAGTATTTTTGAATTAGTAACCCATGACAAGTCAAAGTTTTTATCAAAATACTCAACATCTTTTGGCTGAGCGATTGGTGTGGTTTCTTTTACTTCTCCAAGAGAATTTATCCAGTTTTCGAGAATTAATAAAAAATCTTCTTTGGTTTGTGCTTTCTCTACCTGAGGCAAAATTGTAAAAAGCTGTTCATCCCAATTTTCACTTCCGTCTGCCACATTTGGATGGTAATATTTCAAAAAACCCCATATTTTGCAAGTGGTGGCAAGTTTTTGGTTTTCAGTAAGAATGTTGTTAGCAAACGCCGTTTGTACGACAGTAAATAATAGTATGAAAATTATGTTTTTCATTTAATGCTTTTTTAGGTCAAGGTGAGATTAGTTTTACCAAAAATAGCTTTTAAATGTGAAAAAATAATGATTGCAGAATTTTTTGAGAATAAAGATTTATCAATCAGCTTCTAATAGTTTTTGAAATTCTCTTTCTAAGTTTTTGGTATTTTTTATGAGTTGGATAATGTCTGTTGGCTGTCATATTATTAAAAATCAAGGCCACAATAAGCAAAATCAAAACACCAATAAGCACAGGAGATATTACATACATATAACCCAAACTTTTTATTTTATCTGAACCAATGATCGCAATTAATGCAGTCGCTCCTCCGGGAGGATGCAGCGTTTTGGTAATCTGCATTAAAATAATAGCAAAAGAAACGGCCAGAGGAGCAGCTATCCAAATAATATCTGGTGCTAATTTGTGTACAGTAACACCAACAAAAGCCGAAATTAAATGTCCGCCAACTAAATTTCGTGGCTGAGAAAACGGGCTCTGAATTATTCCGTAGACCAGTACACTCGATGCTCCAAAAGAACCTATTAAATAAACCGCATCATTTCCTGAGAAATGTATAGATTGAATATAAGCCAGGATTCCAATACCTGCAAATGATCCTATAAAAGACCAAAAGTGTTCTTTATAATCTACTAAAGTTTCCTTGTAAAGAATGTAACGTGTTTTGCGGTATCCTCTTTTTATTTTTTGAACAGGCATGATTTCTATTTTACTAAAATTGGCGAATAACTATACACTGTATAAGGATAAATCATTTTTGCAGTGTATTTAGAAATTAAACAAACTACCAGAATTGGAAAAAATAAGGTGTAATCGTTTGTAAGTCCGCATACTAAAAATATAGCTGTAAAAGGTGCGTGGATACTGGCGCTTAATACTGCCGCCATTCCGATAATCATAAAGTTGACCGGAATTACATGGATCTGAAAAAAAGTATTTAAAACTGAAGCCAGTAATAATCCTAAAAAAGCTCCGATAAAAAGACTTGGTGCAAAAACGCCTCCATCACCTCCTGAAGCTAATGTTATGGAAGTGACAATGGGTTTTAGAAGCAGTATGCCAATAAAAGTTAAAGCTAATGTGAATGTCATTATTTGATTTGGAGCAATGAAACTGGTTTTAATAGCATGATACCCTTCTCCATATAATTGCGGAAAAATAAAAAGCGAAATACTTAAAACTACTGATCCGATTATGATTTTGTAATAATGAGTATCGATTTTTTCAAATTGAGATTTAAAAAACAAAACACAGCGAGTCAGGTAAACAGAATTCATTCCGGCCAAAATTCCTAAAAGAATAAAAAACGGAACGGCTTTTAAATGCCAGGTTGTGATTGAAATGGCAAACAAAGGTTCTTCTTTTAGAATAGAAAGCAATCCAAAAGCAATTGAAACGGCAATGACATTTGATATGATAAATGCTCTGGTTACTTTTCTTGAAATAACTTCAAGAGCAAATAAAATTCCGGCAATCGGACTACTAAAAAGTGCCGTAACTCCCGCAGCAACACCAGCACAAATTAATTCGGTTTTATATTGACGGAAAACATTTTCTTTTTCGTGCGCAACTGAACCAATAGTCGCGGTAGCCACAACAGTAGATACTTCGATTCCGGTTGAGCCTCCAAAAATAACAGTTAATAATCCGTTTATGAAGTGAGAAGGAATTTTATAAGAAGGCAAATTTTTTGATTTTGAGCCTGTACTCTCAAAAACTTCCTTGATTCCTTTGTTTTCTTTTTTCTTAAAAAGATATTGTCTTAGAAAATAAATTACAGATAATCCAAAAACGGGAAAAACGATATAAAAGACTGGATTTACCGATACTTCATGAAAAAAGATTTCTTCGTAATATTCGGTTATTTTTTTTAGTGAAATTCCGAGAAAGGCAGAAAGAAAGCCAATTAAGATAGAAACAATAACTAATTTTCGGAATTTAATAAATTGATGATTTTTCTTGATTTGCGCCGTTTTGTTCATCAGTAAGTAAATTTGTAAACCACAATATTTTTATGTGGATTACAAAATTAGATAATCATCTTCGGTTTTTAATAAAAAATAGTCAGTATGTTATGTTAAAATTGCGAATACAAGAAAAATATTTCATTATGCTTTTGTTAGCATCGCGATGAAATATCTCACAGAAAATAATTACCATAAAGGTTATTATCTTTCATAGAATTCTATAGGTAATTCATCAGGATCGGCGATAAAAGTAAATCGCTTTTCAGTCGTTTCATCAATTCTTACGGGTTCTGATATTATATTTTTTGTATTTAAAAAAGCAATAGTTTCATCTAAATTAATCACTTCAAAAGCGAGATGGCGTAAACCCACAGCTTCTGGTTTTGAAGGCCTTTTGGGTGGATTTGGGAACGAAAATAATTCGACTATGTAGTTGCCGTTTAAGGCTAAATCTAATTTGTAAGACTGACGTTCTTTGCGGTATATTTCTCTGATAATGGTTAATCCCAAAACCTCAGTATAAAAAGTTTTAGATTTTTGATAATCAGAGGATAAAATAGCAATGTGGTGAACTTTATTTAAGGTAAGCATTATATATTTGATTCAGATTCCTGATTTAATTGACGAATTACTTTCGCGGGGTTTCCAACAGCCAACGAGTTGTCAGGAATATCTTTTGTAACGACAGATCCTGCACCAATAACAGATCCTTTGCCAATTGTTACACCTGGACAAATTACAGAGTTTCCGCCAATCCAGCAATCGTCTCCAATTGTAACCGGATAAGCATTTTCCAATGTTTTTCGTAATTCAGCGTCAAGCGGATGAGATGCCGTATAAATCTGAACATTTGGGGCAATAAAAACGTTTGAACCAATAGTTACAGGTGCGCAATCTAAAACAACGCAATTGACATTAAAATAAACATTTTCTCCGCAAAAAATATTATAGCCGTAATCGCAATGAAAAGGTGGCTCAATGTAAAAGCCTGGTCCGGCATTTGGAATTAATGTTGCCAAAATTTCTTTTGCTTTTTTTGTAACGCGGTATTCTTTTACATTCAGATTATGAAGTAAGATTTTTGCAGCACGTCGGCCTTTTACTAATTCGGGATCAAAAGCGTTGTAATATTCACCGCTTATCATTTTTTCTTTTTCTGTTTCCATATTTACATTTTCGTCTTGGCAATTTTCTCATGTATTTTCACAGTTTCCTGCAAAGCTGCGCTAGCATACCAAGGCGTTAATTCAGCTTCCAATAAATTAGCTTTTATGGCAAGATCTGTTGCTACAAGTGTTTTGGCTTCTTCAATAGTTGCTACATTAAAAATATAAATGCCTCTGTAGTTTCGATCGTTTTTAATGAATGGTCCGGCTACAACTAATTTTCCTTCTTTGGCTAATTTGTTGATATTTTCCATATGCCCTTCAAATAATTTCTTGCTTTCCTCTTTGGAAGCCGTAGTATTGGTTCCCGATTTTAAAAGGCAGAAAACATATTTTTTCATACCGTATTCATCGGCATGAAGCGATTTTGCTAATGCTTCGTCATATTTTGCGTCGGTTTCCTGGGAAAATCCGATAGCACTTACCGTTAAAAAAAAGAATAAGGACAGAGATTTTTTCATGACAAAATAAATTTTACGTTAACAGTTATGTCGAGCGAAAACTTGGTTTTTATTTATTTAAAATAATGGTTTTCATAATTCAAATCTATAAAATTTGGAATCTTTTCATGGTTTTTGTCTTCCCAGCTTCTAAAGGTAAAATCTTCAATTTTTTGAATTAAATCAGAGTCTAATTCTATATTGGTTTGTTTGCAAAAAGCTAAAATTGTCGCATATCCCACAATAGTCGGATTCGTATCTGTTGCAATTAGTCCTTCTACTTTTTTTATTTTAATAGTCCATTTGGTTTCAGTTTTACAAAAGACAAATTCCAATCCTTTTATTACAGAATTTCTCCAGTTTGAGAAACTTACTTTACCAGGTTCGTCTTTAGCTGGAATACTTGCTAAATCGCCCATTCTGATCCAGCCATCACCGGTATATTCTTCTATAATTTTGTTTTGATTGTCATTGGGACTAATCTTAAGATTTATAATGGCAAAAAAAGGTTTTCCGTTTTTTACCTTTTGCCATCGATAATCTAATGTTTCATTAATCATATAAATTTTTTAAAGCATTTTTTTAAGAATAACAATCTGTCCCAGATGATAAACATCATGCTGAATAATTCCGTGAATATGTTCGTAATACGTATGATTATTGTTAGCGTATATTTTTGCCAGATCAGCATCATCAAAACCTTCAAAAAAAGCATTCCAGGCTTCTTGTGATTTTGCCAGATTTTGAAGCGATTGCTCCCAGGCAGCTTCGGATGGATCTAAAACAGGTACAAAATAATTATGATCAGGAGTTATAGTTACCTCTCCCTGAACACGTTTTAAAATGTTTCTTCTCCATTGTATTAGATGATTGACGATTTCCCAAATCGTATTGAGATTGGGATTTGCCTTTTTGTAAGCCTGTCCTGCAGTAATATCCTTTAAAGTATCTGCCAAAGTGACTTCAAGCCACGGATTTCCATTATAGATGGATTGATATAAATTTGAAATTCTCTTGCTTTCTGACATAATAAATGGTTTTTTGCAATTCATAGCTAAGATACAAATTAGTATTTTACAACTCATCCCTAAAATTCTACAATTGGGTTATTATATATTTTTTAACAAGAATGATTGAAATACATTTGCTTCATCAAAATCAATCTTATGAAAACCAAATTACTTTTTACAATCAGTTTTTTATGTTTTACGATTTTCACTTTTGCCCAAACAACTATTTCCGGAAAAGTAGTTGACCAAAAAGGAAAACCAGTGACAGGTGCCAACATTTATATCGATGGAACTTATGATGGAGCCACCAGTTCTGAAACAGGAGATTTTTCTTTTGAAACTACTGAAACCGGAAATAAATTTCTAGTAGTTAGCTTTTTGCTTTTCGAAACATTCAAAAAAGAAATTGATGTTACTAATTTTAAAGATCAAACGATTAAACTGAGAGAAAATGTCAATGCGCTTGATGCTGTGGTAATTACTGCGGGAACTTTAGAATCCGGAGATAAAGCCAGAGTTTCAGTTTTAAAACCTTTAGATATTGTAACTACTGCCGGTTCTGCCGGTAATATTATTGCTGCTTTGCAAACTTTGCCTGGTACCCAAACTGTTGGAGAAGACGGGCGTTTATTTGTTCGGGGAGGAGAAGCCAGCGAAACTCAGACTTTTGTTGACGGAATTCGTGTAGCACAACCGTACGGGGCAACAACCAATAATTTGCCAACCCGAGGAAGGTTTTCTCCTTTTTTATTCAGCGGAATTGCATTTTCAACAGGAGGTTATTCGGCCGAGTATGGCGAAGCTTTATCAAGTGTTTTATTGCTGAATACTCAGGATGAACCTGATATGAACAAAACCGAAATTGCTTTAATGACTGTTGGTTTAGGGTTAGGAAACACACAGAAATGGAAAAAAAGCTCGTTGAGTGTGAATACGGCTTACATTAATCTGGCACCTTATCAGGCAGTGATTCCGCAGAATGTAGATTGGAATAGTCCTTATCAGTCCTTATCCGGAGAAACCGTTTACCGATATCATTTTACAAACGGAATTTTCAAATTATATGCTGCTTTCGATGCTTCTAAATTTGATCTGAATCAGAAAAACATCAATTTCGAAGACAAAATCAGAACCGATTTAAACAATAATAATTTCTATCTTAATGCGTCTTACAAAGGAACTTTTGGCACTGGCTGGCAATTAACATCAGGAATTAGTTATGGATACAGTGTAAACAAAATTAAATATGAAGTAAATGATGTTGATAATGATGAGAATGCAGCTCAATTGAAACTAAAATTAAGAAAAAATGTTTCAGATTATTTTAAATTATCCTTTGGAGCTGATTATTTCATTACCAAATTCAATGAAAATTTTGATAATAATGCCAATATCCGGACTTCAAATGGTTACGATTCAAACATTGCCGCTTTTTATACAGAAGGAGACATTTTATTTTCCAAAAATTTAGCTGCAAAAGTAGGTTTCCGACTTTCGAATAACAGTTTGCTTAATGAAACCAATATTGCACCGAGAGCATCTATTGCTTATAAAATTTCAAAGAGCAGTCAGTTTTCTTTTGCTTACGGAGATTTTACACAAACACCGGTTGTCGATTACATCAAATATTCAAAATACCACCAATTTGAAAGTGAAAAGGCAAGACATTATATCTTAAACTATCAATTTACAAAACCTGGACAGACTTTTAGAGCCGAAGCGTATTACAAAGATTACAGTAATTTAGTTCAATATGATACGAGAGATATCGCTTATAATTCGGTTTTCAATAATAACGGATCAGGTTATGCTAAAGGATTGGATTTATTTTGGAGGGACAGCAATTTATACAAAAACTTAGAATATTGGATTTCTTATTCGTACATCGATTCAGAAAGGCAGTATAAAAATTTCCCAAAAATGGCCACTCCAAGTTTTATAGGGAATCATAGTTTGTCAATTGTAACGAAATATTTTATTACCGACTGGAAATCGCAAATTGGTTTCACAAACAGTTATAGTTCCGGACGTCCCTATAATGACCCAAACCAAACGCAGTTCATGAACGGAAAAACAAAATCATATAACAGTTTGAGTTTTAACTGGGCGTATTTATTAACAACACAAAAAATCCTGTATTTCTCTGTTTCAAATATATTAGGAAGCCAAAATGTTTTTGGTTACGATTACGCAAGGCTACCGGATGCAAATGGAGTTTACCAAAGACAAGCTGTTGTGCCAACTGCCGACCGCTTTTTCTTCTTAGGCTTCTTCTGGACCATTAGTAAGAATAAGAATGATAATCAGTTGAAGAATTTATAGGTATTAGGTTCTAATATTTATTTTTAGATACTAAAAAAACAATTCAGTAGTCAAATTCGACAACTCAGTATCATTTAATTTTATAAGACTAAAAACCAGCATACTTTTGACGTATAAATTAATAATCAGAGTTTTAATCATCAATAAAAAAACGTAGAGATTTAGATCTCAGAACATAAAAACTAAAAATAACTTTAAAACAAAGAAATCATGACTAAAATTATTACAGCCTTTACATTATTTATCTGTAGTTTATTATCTGCACAAACACAATTTGAACAAGGAATGGGTAAAGCTTTCGGGCTTTGGAAAGAAGGAAAAAATGCTGAAGCTTCGGCAATGTTTGAAAGAATTGCAGCAGCAGACAAAACCAGCTATTTACCCAATTATTATGTTGCCTTAATTAATACAACAGCAGTTTTTACGGAAAAAGACAAAACGAAAATTGATTTGTTATTGACAAAGGCACAAGATGCTTTGGATAAGGAAATAATAAAAGATCAAAACAATGCCGAGTTATATGTTTTGCAGGCTTTGATTTATACAGGATATGTTGTAGCTGATCCAATGACAAACGCAATGAAATACTCTGGTAAAGTAATGGAAGCTTACGCAAAAGCAAAAGCAATAGATCCAAACAATCCGAGAGCCGTTTTTGGAGAAGCAGATTATCAATTAGGCGGTGCAAAATGGACAGGTGTTGATACAAAACCACTGTGTGTACAAGTTGATAAAGCTATCGAACTTTTTGGTAATTTTAAACCTGAAACTCAATTTTCACCAAAATGGGGATTGGAAAGAGCTTTGGAGGCACAAAAAAACTGCAAAAAATAGAAACTAATTTAAGCTGATTATAATGAAACATAATGGAAATACATATGCAGATCTAAAAAGCGGAACCATTGTTTCGTTTAAGATTTCTATGATTTTTACAGTAATATTTTCAGCTTGTTTAGGAGATCATTTAAATATTCAAAACGTTCTTTTAACTTTTTTCATAAGCTGTCTTTATTCTTTTGGAGTAGGTTTCGGAAATGGATTTCTTAACGTTCTTCTTGATAAAAAATGGGATTGGCTAGAGCAGACCAATCTAAGGGTTTACTACGGAATTATGGTTACAATTTTGTATACTGTTCCAGTCGTTTTAGGAATAAATTATTACATTTTTGTTTACCTTCAAAATCTGCCTGTAGACAAATTCTTTAGTGAGAGAATGATCTGGATACATCTTTTTTACATCATTTTATCTTTAGCGGTTTCGACTTTCATGCAGGCCAGAAGTTTTATGGTAAAATGGAAACAGGCATCAAAATTTGAAATAACGCAGCAAAAGATTATTGCTGGAACAGCAAATGCTAAATTCGAAAGCTTAAAAAATCAAATCGACCCACATTTTCTTTTCAATAGCCTAAATGTATTAAGCTCTTTGATTGAAGAAAATCCGGACAATGCACAACGATTTACAACTTCGTTATCAAAAATTTACCGTTACGTTTTAGAACAAAAAGATAAGGAACTTGTTTCGGTTGAAGATGAATTATCGTTTGCCAAGACGTATATGAATTTGCTAAAAATGCGCTTCGAAAATAGTTTGTTTTATGAGTTGCCGGCAACAGCGATTAATCCGGATGCAAAAGTGGTCCCGTTATCTTTGCAGCTTTTATTAGAAAATACTGTAAAGCATAATGTAGTAAGTGAACAAAAGCCATTGCATATTCGAATTTTCATTGATGGAGATTGTTTAGCTGTACAAAATGATTTTCAGAAGAAAGAAGTTTTGCAGCACAGGCAAGGCGTCGGATTGCAAAATATCGTAAATCGATATGCAATTATAACCAACAGAAAGGTATTAATTGAACAAAATGAACAAACATTCACCGTTAAGATTCCGATTTTAACGAAACAAATAGCAGTTATGGAAACAAATACAGATTATAGCGATGAAAATAAAGCCTATTTCAGAGCTAAAAAAAGAGTAGAAGAACTGAAAGGATTTTACGCAAATGTAATTTCGTATTGTTGCGTAGTACCATTTTTAGTTTTTATAAATTTGAGGATTTCTCCCGGATTTCAATGGTTTTGGTTTTCAGCGATAGGATGGGGATTTGGAGTTGTGATGCATGCTTTTAAAGTTTTTGGTTACAGCTCAGATTGGGAAGAAAGAAAAATCAGGGAAATTCTGGAAAAAGAAAATAAGAAACAAACCTGGAAATAGTATGGAACCAAATAATCCTGAAGCAGAACGTTATTATCAGGCTCAAAAAAAAGTAAAAGAAATTAGAGAGTTTTATCAACATTTAACAGTGTTCTTGCTTTGTAATCCAATTGTGATTGCTGTAAACCTTATGACTTCGTCGGGTTATTTATATTTTTGGTATTCTTTGTTAGGCTGGGGAGTTGCGATTATTTTACACGGACTGAAAGCCTTTGATCGTTTCCCTTTTTTTAGTAAAGAATGGGAAAAAAGAAAAATAGATGAAATTCTGGAAAAAGAAAATAATAAACAAAAATGGGAGTAATCATGGAAATCAATTATAACGAAGAGGATAAATATTATAAGGCTAAAAAGAAAGTCGAAAATGTAAAAGGTTTTTACAGTAATTTAACTTCTTATATAGGTGTTAATATAGTTTTGATTTTTATCAATCTATACACTTCGCCAAATCATTTATGGTTTTATTGGCCGCTAATTTGGTGGGGATTAGGAGTTGTATTTCATGGTTTAAAGGTTTTCGAAGTATTTCCTGTTTTAGGAAAAGGCTGGGAAGAAAGAAAGATTCAGGAAATCATGGATAAAGAAAAAGAGAAACAAAATAAATGGCAATAACTTTTAAATCAGAATAAAATGGGACGTTGTAGAAAACGCTTTTACGAAGAGTACGGGCAAGAGTTTGAAAATGATGAAAGTTTTGAAATCGCATACAAACAAGTAAAAAGGATAAAAGGTTTTTATTCGCACTTAAAAGTTTATTTAATTGTTAACGCAGTCATTATTATTTCCAATTTGAGCAGGGATTTTTCCGGGATAAAATTAAATGAAGGAGCTTTTTTTGAATGGCATACGTATTCAACAGCTGTTTTTTGGGGTATCGGTTTAGCCGCTCATGCTTTGTCTGTCTTTGGCCGTAATATTTTCTTTGGTGATGATTGGGAAAAAAGAAAAATTCAGGAATATATGAGTAAACAACCAGTCAATAAGAATAAATGGGAATAACTTTATTATTTTAATTTAAGCCTGATAAATGACCACATTAATTATAGAAGATGAAAAACCTGCTGCAAGATTATTACAGCGAAAGTTAGAAAAATTAAATATTGCTGTAGAAACCATGCTGCATTCTGTAGAAGAATCTATTGATTGGTTTGCCAACAACGAACATCCGGATTTGATATTTTTGGATATTCAGCTATCTGATGGGTTATCGTTCGAAATTTTTGAAAAAATAGATATCAAAAGCGCTATCATTTTTACAACCGCTTATGATGAATATGCTTTAAAAGCCTTTAAATTAAATAGTATCGACTATCTTTTAAAACCAATTGATGAAGATGATTTAGAAGTTGCGGTTGAAAAATATAAAACCAGAATTCCTAAACAAGATTCAGGCAATAAGAACCTGCAGCTTGATTTTGAGCAAATTAGAAAAATGCTGACTAATCCTTTTGAGAAGACCTATAAGGAAAGGTTTACCGTTAAAATTGGTCAGCATTTAAAAGTCATTACTAAAGATGAAATTGAGTGTTTTTTCAGTGAAAATAAAGGCACTTACATTCATACTTATGACAATCGTGATTATCTGATTGATTCAACTTTAGAAATTTTGGAACAGGAATTGGACAAGAAGGATTTCTTTCGCGTAAGCAGAAAATTTATTGTACCGTTAAAAGCAATTAAAGAAATTCAGGTGTATACCAATTCACGACTGAAAGTTATTTTACCAAGTTATAAAGATGATGAGGTAATCGTAAGCCGTGAAAAAGTTCAGGATTTTAAGAGTTGGCTTGGATAGAAAAATTCTGGAATTAATATAAAAGAAAAGAGCTTCAAATTTTTTGAAGCTCTTTCGTATTTACTGAAAAATATAATTTATTTACTCACTCGATGCAAAGTATAAGTCATAGCACTCAAAAGAAAAAAGGCCATAACCTGGTGAATCAATCCTAAAGCCAGAGGAACACTGTACAATAAAGTAAAAACCCCAAGCAGAAACTGAATGAATACAAAAACTACCAGAATATTAATTCCATTTGACTGAGTTCTGGTAAGTGCATATTTTTTGCTTTTGAAGAAAAGAAAAAGAATAATAGCAACTACTACATAAGCAAAAGTCCTGTGTACAAACTGAACACCGCTTTTTCCTTCAATTAAATTCTTCACCAAAGAAGACTGCTCAATAAAAACCGATTCATGAATAAATTCTCCATCGCTCATTAACGGCCAGTGATTGTGAATTAACCCGGCATTCAATCCAGCTACAAATCCGCCGTAAATAATCTGGATCAATAAAGCTACCAAAGCATATCTGGCGATAGTACGAAGCGGAATTATTCTGTTGATATTTCTTTCCGGATAAATCAAATCCAGTGCAACCCAAAGTGTGTAGGCAAAAGTGATAAAAGCAAAAGTCAGGTGAAGTGAAAGTCTAAAATGACTTACATCCGGATTGTCGATTAATCCGCTTCTAACCATAAACCATCCTAAGAATCCTTGGAAACCTCCCATTGCCAAAAGAACAATACATTTTTTAATAGTTTCAGTGTCTAATTTCTTTTTGATTAAAAAATAAACGAAAGGCACAAAGAAAACCAATCCGATAATGCGACCGATAAAACGGTGAAACCATTCCCAGAAATAAATGAATTTATAATCGGCTAATTGAAAATCATTGTGAATATTGATTTTTTGGTACTCCGGAAATTTCTTGTATTGTTCAAAAGCTTCATTCCATTTGGCTTCTGTTAAAGGCGGAAATGTATCTGTTACCAAATGCCAGTCGGTCATGGATAAACCTGAGTTGGTTAAACGCGTGATACCGCCCACGACAACCATTAAAAATAATAAAACACAGCCTGATAGTAACCAAATGATTACTGATTTATTTTCTTTTTTCATTCTGTTCCGATTAATTCGATTTCGATTTTATTTGTATTTTCTTTTAAATAAATCTTGCTTAAATAAAATTTTGATATTAAAAAGTTTCCTATACTATTTATAATACCTATTGATAAAACTGCCATGAATCTAGCTTTGTAAGTACTATTGATCATTTGTATTTTAAATAGCCTAATTAAAACATACTTGTTAAAAAGATAATAAATGAGTATTGCTGCAAAAAAAGAGACAATAGACATAAGGAAAAACATTAATTTATATTTAAAGATTTTAATATTGTTTTTTTTCAGACTTTTTATAAAAAGAATGTTTGATACTGTAAGGATCAATATAAAAAGGAATAGAAAAAAAGCTCCTACAATATCCATTACTTTTTAAGAGTTAAATTTAACTTAGCAGCCCTTTTAATCACAAAATCATAAGCCGCCTGATATTCATTTGGAATATCACCTTCCAAAATTGCTTCTTTAACCGCTTCTTTTAAAACCCCAATTTCACGAGAAGGTTTCAAATCAAACATTTCCATAATTTCTTCCCCGGAAATAGGCGGCTGAAAATTACGTACGTGATCGCGTTCTTCTACTTCAATAATTTTCTGGCGAACTACTTCGAAGTTTTTATGATATTTCTTGAATTTCGCCGGATTCTTGGTTGTGATGTCTGCTGCACATAAAGTCATCAAACTTTCTACATCTTCACCTGCATCAAAAACCAAACGGCGAACCGCACTGTCCGTTACAATGTCTTCTGCCAGAACAATAGGGCGTGAACTCATAACTACCATTTTTTGCACAAATTTCATTTTATGATTCAATGGCATGTGCAAACGTTCAAATATCTTTTTAGCCATTTTTCCGCCTAAAAATTCATGGCCATGAAACGTCCAGCCTTGTTTTTTATTGAAACGTTTTGTTGGTGCTTTTCCAATATCGTGTAATAAAGCAGACCAGCGTAACCAGACATCATCTGTATTTGGACAGATATTATCGACAACTTCTAAAGTGTGATAAAAGTTGTTTTTATGTGTGTGCCCTTCAATTTCTTCAACCTGATTCAATGCTGTTAATTCAGGTAAAATCAAATCTAAAAGCCCTGTTTCGTATAAAAGTAAAAATCCGATTGAAGGTTTTGGAGTTGAAAGAATTTTGTTTAATTCGTCTACAATTCTTTCGCCTGAGATAATTTTGATTCGATCTGCATTTTTGGTAATGGCTTCTAATGAATTTCTTTCTATATCAAAATTCAATTGTGTTGCAAAACGAATGGCACGAAGCATACGCAAAGGATCATCAGAATAAGTAATATCCGGATCATCTAAAGGTGTTTTGATTATTCCAAGTTTTAAATCCAATAAACCGTTAAAAGGGTCTAAAAGATCTCCAAAATTATTTTCGTTTAATGATAAAGCCAAAGCATTTATAGTAAAATCACGACGGTTTTGATCATCCTGCAAAGTTCCGTTCTCTACAATCGGATTTCGGCTATCACGATTATAGGATTCTTTTCGGGCGCCAACAAACTCAATGTCCGTATCTTCAAAACGAAGCATTGCTGTTCCGTAGGTCTTAAAAACCTGAACTTTTGGTTTATTTGGAAGTAATTCAGAAACTTTTAAAGCTAATTCGATACCGCTTCCAACAGCCACAACATCAATGTCTTTTTTTGATCCTCTGTTTAAAAGCAAATCACGAACAAATCCTCCAATTACGTATGAATCGACATTTAATTCTCGGGATGCTTTCGAAATGATTTCGAAGATTTTGTTTTGTAAAGCTGTTTTGTAGTTTGTTTGTATAGTCACGAATTCACTGATTTTGATAATACGATATTCCTGAAGAGAATGAACGCATGCAAATTTACAACATAGAAAATGCCTATTATAATCTATGGCTCACTTTTTTGAATAAATTAATAGTTTTGAATGCTGAATTTTGCTAAAATAAGAAAACAGTATAATTTGACACAAGCGTCTTATAGTTCTATTGGACAAATCAATTATAAAAGATTAATTTTAAAATTTCAATTTGTATTTTTGAATCATACAAAAACATACAAATGAAAATTGTTATATCTCCGGCGAAATCATTGAATTTTGAAAAAGAATTACCAACATCTCAATGTACTGAACCTTCATTTTTAAAAGAAGCAAAAATAGTTCACAAAGTTGTAAAGCAAAAAAAACCTGCTGAATTGTCAGAATTAATGTCAATCTCAGACAAGCTAGCCTACTTGAACTGGAAAAGAAATCAGGATTGGAAAACGCCTTTTACGGCTGAAAATGCACGTCCTGCAATTTATACTTTTGATGGTGATGTGTATACAGGTTTAGACGCGTATACAATTCCGTTAGAGAAACTAGATGTGTTGCAGGATAAATTACGAATCTTATCGGGGCTTTATGGACTTTTAAAACCGCTTGATTTAATGCAGGCGTATCGTCTGGAAATGGGAACAAAATTACCTGTTGGAGATTACAAAAATCTGCACGAATTCTGGAAACCGGTAGTAACAAAAGCGTTAAACAAAGAATTAAAAAAGGACGAATTATTCGTGAATTTGGCGAGTAACGAATATTTCTCAGCTGTTGATGTAAAAGGATTGAAAGTTCCGGTAATTACTCCGGATTTTAAAGATTATAAAGACGGAAAACTAAAAATGATTAGTTTCTTTGCAAAGAAGGCTAGAGGTATGATGGTGCGCTATATTATTGATACAAATGCTGAAACTATTGAGGATCTTAAAGGCTTTAATTATGAAGGATATCAGTTTGATGCGAATCTTTCAAAAGGAAATCATTTAGTTTTTACAAGATGATTTTAAATTAGCTAAGATTTTGAGACGTTAAGTTTTATGCTTTAAGTCTTTTTCAAAACATGTTACTTCTTACAAAGCACATTTTACAAAAACTAAAAAATCTGTGTCACAGGAAACTGACACAGATTTTTCGTATTATAAATAATTACTAAATATTAATGCATCGCATCTGCGGGATTAATCTTGTTCTTTCCTCTTTTGATAAAAAAGATAATTGGAATGCAGCATAAAAACATAATTCCTAAATACATGAAAATATCCATATATGATAAAACGGTACTTTGTTTAAGTACGGAAAGATCGATAGCCTGATATGCTTTTTTCATCGCTTCATCTGCTGTAAAACCTTTAGCTATGAAGGATCTTTGCATTCCGGCAAGACGCTGCTGAACATCATATTTTGCGGGATCTAAGTTTGTCAGCAAATTAACTCTGTGTTCCTGGCTTAATCTTGTAATAAATGTTGTAATGATGGCAATACCAAATGAACCTCCTAACTGACGCATCATTCCTGTAAAAGCGGCTCCTTCGCCAATTTGTTTTCCCTTTAATGTTGAAAGCGAAAGTGTGGTAATAGGAACGAAAAGCAGTCCTAAACCAATTCCCCTTAAAATTAACGGCCAGAATAAATGTTCTGCTCCGGTATCAGGGGTCATTCGATTGTGCATTAAAAGCGTGAAGAAAAAGAAGACTAAAAATCCAACTCCAACCATATATCCCTGAGGTACGCCCTTCTGAATCATATTTCCAACAAACGGCATCATAATCGCCGTTGTGATCGAACCGGGAATTAAAAGTAATCCGGCATCCATAGCAGTCCACCCTAAAATCGACTGTGTGTAAATTGGTATAATTAAAGTCGATCCGTACAAACCAAAGCCAAGAATAAAACACATTACAGTTCCAATCCTTAAATTTCCATCTTTTAAAACACTTAAGTTTACAATTGGATGTTTATACGTTAGTTCTCTCCAAATAAACAATATTAAACCAAGAACTGTTACAATACTTAAAGTTATAATAAGAGAATCGTTAAACCAATCATCCTGTTGACCGTGCTCTAATACAAACTGTAATGACCCGATAAAAGACGTTAATAATATAATTCCCCACCAGTCAACCTGATTGGCTTTTAATTTTTCTCCATATTTTGGACTTCTCACAAAGCTTATTGCCAGAATAGTAGCAATAATTCCCAGTGGAATATTAATGTAAAAAATGTAAGGCCAGGAATAAGTATCTACTAAATATCCTCCTAAAGGTGGACCTAAAGTGGGCCCAACAATTACACCCATTCCGTAAATGGCCTGTGCCATACCTCGTTTTGCAACCGGATAACTTTCGGTAATAATGGTTTGTGCTGTTACCAGTAATGCTCCTCCGCCCATACCCTGTACGAATCTAAAAGCTACAAGTTCCCATATATTGGTAGCGTTACCGCATAAAAAAGAACAGACGGTAAATATTATGATAGAGGCCACAAAATAATTACGACGTCCAAATTGCTGCGATAGCCAGCTCGTCATCGGAATTACAATAACATTCGCAATTGCGTATGCTGTAATTACCCACGCCACATCGGTCAGGGTAGCACCAAGGCTCCCTCGCATGTGCGTTAGTGCTACGTTTACAATTGTGGTATCTACAATTTCCAGCAGTGCACAAAGTACTGCGGTTATCGTAATAATAACACGTCTATAACCGTATTCTACTAAATCATCATCTGATTGTACTGCTGCTGCCATTTATATTATTTCAAATGTACGTCTACATCAACATTCATTCCTGGTCTCAAAAGTTTTACTTTCTCAGGATCGTTTGAAGGATCTAAACTAATTTTTACCGGTAATCTTTGGATTGTCTTTACGAAATTTCCTGTAGCATTGTCAGGGGGCAATAAAGAAAAACGGGATCCTGTTGCCGGAGAGAAAGAAGTTAAAGTACCTTTAAACTCATAATTAGGATAAGCATCTACTTTTAAGCTTACTTTTTGTCCCACGACCATTTTATTTAATTGTGTTTCTTTAAAGTTAGCTACAACCCAGGCTTCATTATTATTGATAATATAAAATAAAGATTGTCCCGGTTGGACCAATTGTCCAGGCTGAATATCAACTTTAGACACCTGTCCGTCAATCGCAGCTGTAACAACAGTGTATGATAGATTCAAATGTGCCACATCAAGCATTGTTTTTGCTTTCTTGATGTTGGCAGCGGCAACTTCTGTCTGTTTGTCGGAAACTTTAGATTTTGACTGGATTACTGATTTTTGAAAAGAGCTTGCTCTTTGTTGCTGCTCTAAAACGCGTACTTGATTTTCAGCCTCATCCTTTGCAGTTTGTGCCTGTTCAAATTGCTGTTTTGTAATGGTATGTGTTTTGTACAGATTGTTGTAACGGTTAAAATCGTTTGTAGCTTGTCTTAATTTGATTTTGGCACTTTCTATAGAACTGCCAGCCGATCTCATTTGAGCATCAGAAACATTAATACTTGCATATGCGCTTCCAATATCAGCTTTTGCAGCTTCGTATTGACCTTCAGCACCCAATAAAGCAGCTTGTGCTTCATCGATTTTTAGCTTATAATCTCTTTTGTCAATGGTGAACAAAGTATCTCCTTTTTTTACAAAATCATTATCCTTTACATAAACCTTGCTGATATATCCGGATACTCGAGGAATAATCGGATTCATTTTTTTCTCAATCTGCGCATCGTCTGTTTCTTCATGAGACTGAGAGTGTATGTATTTTGAAATTCCGTAAGTTCCCCCTACTAAAATCAAAACGGTTAGTATGATGATGAATTTTTTATTTGTCTTTTTCTTTTCCATGAGAGCTAGCGATTATATTTTAGAAAGATTGAATGATTGTGATAATTGTCCTGATACTGAAAGCAGTTCGTAATATTTTTGAATAATACTTGCTTTTGATAAAGCAGTATTTATTTTAGCGCTTAAATATTCAACGTCAGCTTCCACAAGGTCGTTAGTGTCTGATAAACCGTTGTCGAATTTATCTTTTACCAGTCTGTAATTTTCAGATGCCTGTTGCAATGCTTCATCATAAACCACACTTTGATTAATGGCTAAGTCATAATCTTCAATAGATTTTTGAACTTCAACTTTGATACGATCCGTTAAAAGTGCTTCAGAATTTTTTACTTCAAGCGCTTTACTTTCAGCCTCTCTTACGTGAGCATTGTTTTTTATAATTCCGGATAAATCATACGTCAAACCAACGCCAAAATTCATCGCATATTTTACAGTAATGAAATCTTTCAGATCAAAAGCTGTATAACCTCCTAATAAAGCTAAAGATGGGTAATAACCAGCTTTTGCTACTCTAATGTTTGACTCACTTGCTTTAGATTGTAAACGAACAGCTTCTAAGTCTTTTCTGCTTTCCAATGCCAATGCATCAGATGTTGGGGCATTACTTGTTTTTAAATTAAAGAAATCCTGCTCATTAACCTCAATTTTAATAGAAGGCTCTAATTTAAGTAATGTCGTTAAATAGAAATTGATATTATTTATATTGTTATTCGTTTCTTCAATAGATAATTGCGTTTTAGAAACCATTAATTGTGCTTTCAATAAATCATTTCTCGGAATAATTCCGTTTTTCTCTAATTCCGTAAAATCAGTAACACGCTGTTTCGCCTGTTTCTGATTTTCGTTTAAAAGGTCTAATGTTTTTTGCGCTTTATATAATGCAGTATAATAGGTAATCACGCGAAGTACAACATCTTCTTTTGTTTTGGCCGCATTTGCAGTTTCAGCTTCGTATAAACTTTCGTAAGTATCTATACTACTTTGAATTTTAAATCCGGAGAAGATTGGCAGACTAAGATTAGCCATTCCTAACATAGCGCGATCCGGTGAAGCCATTGACTCAGAACTTGCTTCGTCATTATGCATATCGATTGAAGCTTTTCCTAAGCGTTGGTATTGACCCGAAACTTTCAGGTCCGGGTATTGGTTATTCTTAACCGACTGTAATTCGTATTTTTTTGTGTTTACCTTAGTGTTGGCAAGTGTAACCTCGTTACTCTTTTCCCACGCCAGCTTAACGGCTTCGTCTAAGGTTAAACTTGTTTTTTCTTGTGCTTCTGTTGAAGATATTCCGATAAAGAAAACTCCAAAGAGCATTAATTGACTAATTTTCATAAACAAGTAGTGCTTTTATAGTTTGTTGAATGTGCTTTTTAAGAGTCGTTTTTATATAATTGTCATACAATTCTTCGGTGTTTAAGTTCAGTAATTCTACGAAGAAAGGTTTATTCATATGAAAATGAAAAAAAGTTCCGATTATTGTAGGTGTGATAAGCGGAATGATAACATCTTTTCTAAAAACGCCTTTTGCCTGACCCTGTGAAATAATACTTTCAACAGATTTTAAATTTCCTTTTTTTAGTTCGGTAAAGGCGGTCATGCTTTTTTCTCTCTCTTTTGAATTGAGCTCAAAATGTAAAACTCTGAAAATACCTTTATTGCAATTAATTCTGGTAATGTAAATTTCAATTAACTTATTGACTTTCTCGAGTGGCTCGATATTTTCCTGCAATAAATTTTCAAGTTTTAATTTTAAATCAGACGTTTTGTAGATAATGAGTGATTCCAGTAGTCGGTCTTTTGAACCAAAATAATACGAAATCATGGCTACATTAATCTTTGCAATCTTTGAGATATCCCGTATTGAGGTGCCTTCAAATCCCTTCTCCGAAAACAGTTTTTCAGCTACTTCCAGAATCTGAATTTTTTTATCGTTTAATTCGATGTTTGACATGGTATTGTTTCTAATCGAATACAAAATTAAACAGTTGTTTAATTTAAACACTTGTTTAGTTTTTATTTAACACAATATTAACACAGAGAAATGTAGTTATTAAATGTTGATTTTAACTTGATTTTTTATTAGAAGTAAAGAATTATTTTTCTAATATAAGTTTTTGAGGATTTTGTCTGGTATCAAAAACAGTAGAGACAAACACTATTTGTTTGTCTCTATCAATCCAATAAATAATTTTATAATTTTGGAAAGCCATATATCTGAAATCTTGTATTCTCTCAGATAAAAGTTTTTCTTTTTGACCACCGTAAGCATTGAATTCTAAAGTAAGTGAAATATCAATAATTCCATTTACTAAAGTTTGAGCAACTTTAATTCCAGCTTTAAATTTGTAATATTCAAAAATATCATTGAGTTTGTCTTCAGCGAATTGCGTCCAATAAACTACTAATCCCATTTCTGAATTTTAAATTTTAAATCTTTAGCAGATATGATTCTACTGTTTTTAACATCATCTATGGATTGATCAATTTCTTTATTAAATTGATCAATACTCATTGATTTCATTTCCTGATCAACTAATTCAACTTTTTCCTTATGAAGTAAATTTTCAAGATGAATTACAATTTCCTCACTTTGAAGTCTTAGAAATTCCTGAACGAATGATATTTTGCGAGTTTCTAAATCCATAATAATTGATTTTATTCAAATGTACAAAATATTTGTAAAAACTGAGAATTACCTAATTTCACCAACAAATTCCTCAATTTTTCCGCTTCCGTTTTCACTCAAATGCTTAATAAAAGCACTACCGATAATTGCCCCTTTTGCATATTTCGTAGCCTGACTGAAGGTTTCTTTATTTGAAATTCCGAAACCTACGATTTGAGGATTTTTCAGGTTGAGGTTTGAAATTCTCTCAAAGTACGTTTCCTGAGTGTTTCCAAAACCTGCCTGAGAACCCGTAACACTTGCCGAACTTACCATATAAATAAATCCGTTTGAAACGCTGTCGATAAAACGGATACGTTCGTCTGAAGTTTGTGGTGTAATTAAAAATACATTGATTAAACCGTATTTTTCAAAAATAGCTTTGTATTGATCTGCGTAAACATCAACCGGAAGATCCGGAATAATTAAGCCGTCGATACCAATTTCGGCACATTTCTGACAAAAAGCTTCCACTCCATATTGTAACATCGGGTTGAAATAGCCCATAATAATCAACGGGATTTTTACGCTTTCGCGGATGTTTTTCAGCTGATCGAAAAGAATCTGAGTAGTCATTCCGTTATGGAGTGCCGTTGTTGAGCTCGCCTGAATTGTTGGTCCGTCTGCCAAAGGATCGCTAAAGGGAAGACCGATTTCAATTAAATCCACTCCGTTTTTTTCTAAATCCTGAATAATCTGAACGGTATCATTTAAACTTGGATATCCCGCAGAAAAATAAATAGAAAGGATCTTTTTATCTTCTTGTAATTTTTGAGTTATTCTGTTCATTGTTTTATTTTTTGTTCCTGCAAGGTTTTCAAAAACTTACAGGATTAAGATTAATCTGCTTTAATTAATTTTCAATATAAATCCATGCAACAGTTCCTGACTTCAGTGTTATTTCAACCCTTTTGTATGCATTGGATTCGAATTGATCCGCTTTTGCTAAATCAGCACTGGAAATATTGTAAACGATTCCGTCTACAGCATCCGATGGATTTTCGCTTGGCGTTGCTACAAAATAGTCTTCTATTCCAAATTCTTCTTCTATTTGAAGGTCTTTTAGTTTGTAACCCGTTAACTGGTCCGGTGTTCCGGTTAATAGTTTATTGAAAACCTGCATCTGAATTTCTTTCGACTGTAATGTTCCGTAAGAGAATATCTGTTCCATAAATCTTTATTTTTCTCGTTATTTGTTTGCGTTAGGGATGGGAGCGGTATCGCCCGATTAGAAAAACAAGGCTTTTAGCCGTATTTTTTGTTATTGGGAATTTAGCGGACAGCCCGACCCTTGGGTAACGCCCAAAAATACAACTTTTATTACAATTTAAAATAGTCAATATAATTATCCAAATCTTTGTCTCCGCGACCAGAAAGGCTGATTACCACAACATCTGTAGGTTTGAATTTCTTTTGATCTAAAACGGCAAAAGCGTGCGCGCTCTCAATTGCCGGAATGATACCTTCTAGTTTTGTAAGCTGTAAACCTGCATTCATTGCATCATCATCAGTTACTGAGAAAAATTCGCCACGTCCGGTTTGAGCTAAATGTGCATGTAAAGGTCCAACTCCCGGATAATCCAAACCTGCAGAAATTGAATACGGTTCTGTAATTTGTCCGTCTGCAGTCTGCATTAAAAGGGTTTTGCAACCGTGAATAACGCCTACTTTTCCCAGTTTGCTTGTTGCGGCACTGTGACCACTGTCAACACCTTGTCCGGCAGCTTCAACAGCAATGATGCCCACTTCCGGTTCGTGCAAAAAGTGATAATACGTTCCGGCAGCATTACTTCCGCCACCAATACAAGCCACTACGTAATCCGGATTTTCACGTCCTTCTTTTTCTTTTAACTGCCATTTGATTTCCTCAGAAATAATACTTTGAAAACGGGTTACCATATCCGGATAAGGATGAGGTCCAATTGCCGAACCGATAATATAATGGGTGTCAACAGGATTATTAATCCAGTCACGAATAGCTTCGTTTGTAGCGTCTTTTAGAGTTCTTGAACCCGAAAGAGCCGGACGAACTTCAGCCCCCAGCATTTTCATACGAGCCACGTTTGGAGCCTGACGTGCAATGTCGATTTCGCCCATGTACACGATACATTCCATTCCCATTAAAGCACAAACCGTTGCTGTTGCCACACCATGCTGGCCGGCTCCGGTTTCAGCAATAATTCTTTTTTTGCGTAAACGTTTTGCCATTAAAATCTGTCCAATGGTATTGTTTACTTTATGTGCTCCGGTATGGTTTAAATCTTCTCTTTTCAGGTAGATTTTGGTATTGTATTTTTCAGACAAACGTTTTGCAAAATACAGCGGACTAGGACGTCCTACATAATCTTTTAGTAATTGGTTGAATTCGGCTTTAAAATCCGGTTCATCCATTATGCTTAGATATTTTTGGCGTAATTCTTCTACATTCGGATAGAGCATTTCAGGAATGTAAGCTCCTCCAAATTCTCCGTAATATCCTTTTTCGTCTACGTTAAAATTCATTTTGTTTAAAGTTTAAATGTTGATGATTTCAAATTTTCGTTTGAAATTGCTTAATAGATTTTTATTTTTAAGCCCTGGTTCGATTTCAAATTTACTGTTTATATCAACAGCATAAATAGGTAATTTACTATTTGAAATTTCTTCAATGGCTTTCAATTCGTTCATTCCGATTCCGCCGCTTAAAAAGAAAGGCTTTTTCGAATTGTATTTTTTCAAAATGCTCCAGTCGAAAGTTGTTCCGTTTCCACCCGGCAATTTTCCTTTCGTATCAAACAGAAAGTAATCGCATACATTTTCAAAAGGTGTGATGATTTCAAAATCAAAATTTTCATCAGCCGAAAATACTTTAATAATTTCGATTTTCTTTGGAAGCTGCTTTTTTAATTCTGAACAAAATTCAACCGATTCATTTCCATGTAACTGAACGGCTTGTAAATTGTGTTTCTCAACCTTTTCCAGAATTTCTTCCTGACTTTGATTGACAAAAACACCCACTTTTTTGATGGTTCTGATAAGTTCCGGAATATCACCGTCACAATATCTTGCGGATTTTTCCCAGAAAATAAATCCCATATAATCGGGTAGGAGTGAACCTACTTCGAGAATGTTTTGAGGATATTTCATACCGCATATTTTGAGTTTCATTTTTTTTTAATGCTTTAAGCTTTAAGCAATAAGCTGTATGCTCTTTGCTTTGTGCTGATTTTTTATTTACTTTTTGCTAAAAGCTTATAGCTTATAGCGTACGGCTTACAGCTGATTAATAAATTCTGTTGCTGCCTGTCCTGCATTATCAGTTTTCATGAAGTTTTCTCCGATTAAGAAACCTTTGTAGCCATAAGGTTTAAGTTCCTGAATGGCTTCGACTGATGAGATTCCGCTTTCTGATACTTTAACAAAATCATTTGGGATCTGAGAAGCTAATTCTTTGCTGAAATCAAGACTTACTTCGAACGTTTTCAGGTTTCGGTTATTTACACCAATCATATCTAAAGAGGGCATAATTGATTTTACCAGTTCTTCCTGATTGTGAACTTCTAATAAAACGTCTAAGCCTAAGTTTTTAGCAAATTCAGATAATGATTTAATTTCTTCACGAGTTAGAACTGCTGCGATTAGTAAAATCAAATCGGCTCCGTGTGCTTTGGCTTCCAAAATCTGGTATTCGTCAACAATAAATTCTTTTCGCAAAAGCGGAATATTTACTGAAGCTCTTGCCAAAAGTAAATCGTCTAAAGAACCTCCAAAATATTTTCCGTCTGTTAAAACTGAAATTCCACAAGCGCCTGCATCTTCGTATCCTTTAACTACTTCTTCAACTGTGAAATTGTTGTTGATAATTGATTTTGAAGGCGAACGGCGTTTGTGTTCTGCGATAATTCCGGAGTTGCTTTCTCTTAATTTCTGACTTAGCGAAATAGTTTGTTTTCCAAAGAATACCGATGCTTCCAATTGAGAAACAGGAATAATCGATTTCTTAAGAATTACTTCTCTTTTTTTGTCTATTATGATTTTGTCTAAGATGTTCATTTATTATTATTTAAAGATTGAAAAATTTAAAGATTGAACAATGTTCTGTCTTTAAGTTATGATTCTATTTTGGTATTTAAATATTTTATAAAATTTGATAAGTTTTGTGATATTTCAATTGTTAAATCATAACCTTTTTGAATTTCTTGCTGATTACAAAAGCCTAATTCTCTGCTTAATATTAGTATACTCCTAACCTCTGCACAACTTCCTTTTGAAATTTTTAGATATCGTATTAATTGCTTGTTATTATTGTATTCTGATCCTTCAGCAATATTATTTGTAATTGACAAGACAGCTCTTTTTATTTGATCTTTAAATCCAAATTCTCTTTCAAAAGGTTTATTATTCATCAATTCAAAAGTTAATTTGGCTAACTGAACTCCTTTTTTATAAACTTCAAATTCTTCAAAAGATTTAGTCATAATTTTTCAATTTTTAAATCATTAAATCTTTCAATTTATTTAATGCTTTCAATCCCTTTCCAGATAATAAACTTTCTTTTGCTAATTCAAATCCTTCAATTGGAGAACATTTTGTAACCGTTGCAATAGCCATGGCTGCGTTGGCACAAACGACATTATTTTGTGCTTCGGTTCCTTTTCCTGAAATGATGTTGGTAAATATTTCTGCCGATTCCGCAATAGTTTCACCTCCTTTGATGTCACTTTGTTTAATTAATTTAACTCCAAAATCTTCTGGATTTAACATACCTTCGGTACTATGTGTAATTATTTTGGTTGGTCCTGTCAAAGAGATTTCGTCATAACCATCTAAAGCGTGTACAATCGTAAAATTACTATCAGTATTTTGATAGAGATAAGCATACATTCTGGCTAACTCCAGATTGAAAACCCCTAATAATTGATTTTTTGGAAAAGAAGGATTAATTAGTGGTCCGAGAATGTTGAAAATGGTTCTGACTGCCAGTTCTTTACGAAGTGGTCCTACATATTTCATAGCAGGATGGAATAGAGGAGCATGCAAAATACAAATACCGGCCTTGTCTACACATTTTTCAAGGAAACTAGGATCGTTACTAAATTTAACTCCTAAAGCTTCCATAACATTACTGGAACCTGTGATAGAAGAAACGCCGTAATTACCATGTTTTGTGACTTTTATTCCGGCTCCGGCTGTTACAAATGATGCCAAAGTCGAAATGTTAAAAGTGTCTTTTCCGTCACCTCCGGTACCTACCAAATCGATAGTGTTATAATCGGATAAATCAATACGGATACACAATTCAGAAAGTGCTTCCCTGAAACCGATTAATTCTTCAATCGTTATACTTCGCATCATAAATACGGTCAAAAAAGCCGAAATCTGACTTGAGTTGTATTGACCGCTTGAAATATTAATCAAGACGTTTTTTGCTTCTTCTTTTGTAAGCACTTCATGATTGATTAATTTGTTTAATATAGTTTTCATTTTTTTAAGTCTTAAAGTCGAATGTCAAAAGTCTTAATGTCTTTTGCTTCTCATACTTATTTTAGTGTTGTGTTATTTATATTTTTTTAGTTCGTATTTGACTTTATGATTTTCGGCATTCAGACTTTACGGTTATACTTTTTAATGTTCATTTCCCTGATAAATCCACATGGGTTCTGTTTGTCCCGCTCTTTCAAAACCATTTTTCTTGTAGAAATCAACTGATCTTCCGTCTGCGGTTAACATCTGCATGTGAAAGTGACTGTATTTCTCCTGCATTTTGTCCATAATCAACTTTCCTATTCCCTTTCCCTGATATTCCGGAAGCACTAATAAATGCGGATAATAAACAGTTAAGAATCCATCTGAAATTGCGTTACCTAATCCTACCAGCTTTTTTCCTTCCCAGGCAGTCACTAAAGTTTCAGAATTTAAAAGACCATTATACAATTCATTTGGTTTACTGGCTGAACTCCATTCATTGGCTTTGTATAAGACTAAAATGTCATCAATGCTAATTTCTCTTGTCTCTAAAATTGTTATTTCCATTTTTTGAGTTTTAAAGTCCGTGACTTTTGTAATGTAATTTCAGAATTGATTTTCAAGTTTTAAAACACAGAAAGACTTTTATGATTTTCGATTTTAAAACTTTTGACTGATTTCTAATCCTTAACCCAGTTCTCTAAAATTCTTTTTCCGTTTGGTGTTAATACACTTTCAGGATGAAATTGTACTCCGCGTACATCGTATGTTTTATGGCGTAGTGACATTACCTGACCGTGCTCTTCAAATGAAGTGGCTTCCAGAACATCAGGTAAATCAGCATCAACAACCCATGAATGGTAGCGTCCTACTTCAAATTCATCTTCAAGGCCATCAAATAAAGATTCGTCTGTAACTGCTTTTTTTACATTTGTGGCAACACCATGGTATACTTTATCAAGATTTGAAAGTGTTCCTCCAAAAACTTCTCCAATTGCCTGTTGTCCTAAACAAACACCTAAAATGCTTTTTGTTGGCGCATATTTGCGAATTACATCTTTTAATAAACCCGCTTCATCCGGTATTCCGGGTCCTGGTGAAAGCAGTATTTTATCGAAAGAAGCAATTTCGTCAATATCAAATTCATCGTTTCTGTAAACGGTTACTTCACAGTTTAAATCTTCCAGATAGTGTACTAAGTTGTAAGTGAAACTATCGTAATTGTCTATAACTAATATTTTTTTCATGTCTTTATTTTTTGTTTTTATTGTTTCAGGTTTCAAATTTCAGGTTCTCACAACTTGAAACCTGAAACTAAGAGAACTTGAAACTAAATTTTTTCAGCCATTTCCAAAGCTGTGTTCAGAGCTCTTAATTTATTGTAAACTTCCTGCATTTCGCTTTCTTCATCAGAACTTGCTACGATTCCGGCTCCGGCCTGACAGTGTAATTGATGATTTTTTGAAAGGAAAGTACGAATCATAATAGCATGGTTGAAATTGCCTTCAAAATCCATGAAGCCAATTGCACCTCCGTAGAAATTACGGTTTGTTTTTTCGTAATCTTCAATCAGCTGCATCGCTCTGTGTTTTGGAGCGCCGCTTAAAGTTCCAGCCGGGAAAGTATCGGCTACAACCTGCATTGTTGTCGCTTTGTCATGTAAATGTCCTGTAACTTTTGAAACCAGGTGAATCACGTGTGAGAAAAACTGAACTTCTCTATATCTTTCTACATTTACATCATGACCGTTTCGGCTTAAATCGTTTCTGGCCAAATCCACCAACATTACATGCTCGCTATTTTCTTTTTTATCTTCGGATAATTTTTTTGCCAGTTCAGCATCTTTTTCATCATTACCCGTTCTTCTGAAAGTTCCTGCAATTGGATGAATTTCGGCTTTTCTGTTTTTTACGATAATTTGTGCTTCGGGCGAAGAACCGAATATTTTGAAATCTCCATAATCAAAAAAGAATAAATAAGGAGAAGGGTTGATGCTTCGTAAAGCACGATAAACATTAAACTCATCACCTTTGAAACCTTGTGTAAAACGACGGGATAAAACCAATTGAAATACATCTCCGCGGAAACAATGTTTTTTAGCTAAAGCAACATTGTGTTTGAACTCTTCATCAGTTAAATTAGAAAAACCTTCGCCTTCTTTAGTGAATTTATAAGAAGCGATATTTCTGGATTGTAATAATTGTTCGATTTCAGAAATATTATTTCTTCCATCTAAACTATGGCAAAAAATATAAGCTTCGTTTTTGAAGTGATTGATGGCAATGATGTTTTGGTAAACGGCATAAAAAACATCCGGAATCAAGGTCGCCGAATCTTTTTTAGCAATTTCTACTTTTTCGAAATAACGAACGGCATCATAAGAAATGTAACCAAATAAACCATTATTGATGAATTTAAAATCGTTCTTCTCTGATTTAAACTGACCTGAAAATTGCTGAATCACTTCCGGAATATTGGTTGAAGCATCAATTGTATTTTGCTCTGATGATCCGTCAGGAAAAGTTTTGGTAATAGTTTCGTTTTCAATTTTAATCGTGGCAATCGGGTTGCAGCATATGTACGAGAAACTATTGTCATTTCCGTGATAGTCACTACTTTCTAATAATAAACTATTTGGGAATTTATCTCTGATTTTAAAATAAATACTTACCGGCGTAATAGTGTCTGCCAGGATTTGTTTGTAATGGGTGTTGAGTATAAAAGGCTTCAATGTATGTTGTTTTTTAGTTTAATATTTTTTTGTGTTAAAGTTTCGGCCATAAAAAAAGGCTTGTCGTGATGACAAGCCTTTTTTTATTTATAGTTTAAAATACCATAGGAAGCTTTGTTCACGACGTCTGACGTAAATTCTTCCACCACCAAGTATTGTTCATTGTAATTTTCATAATCTTATTTTGATAACGCAAATATATAAATGTAATTTGAATTAGAATGTACTAAAAGCAAAAAAAAACTTTTCTTAATTTATAAAATTGTTAAATATGTAAAAAAAATAAATAATTTTAATTGCTTATTTTCCACTTGCAACTGCATTGTTCAATCTGACTCTAAAATCCGGATTTCCTTTAATATTAGGGGCTAAGAACAATTCGCTGCTTTTCATTTTGGTAAATTCTATTGCAAATTCAGGGTTTCCGTACCAGTTCTTAATTCCGGCATCATTGCTTGACGATTCGCTTGTAATTGCACCATTACAATTGTTGGCCATTACATTTTTTATTGTAATTTTTGATAAATTATCATTATCATTATCATTTCCAATATTTCCATTTAGAAGGATGAAAGGAGTGAAGCCGGAAACGACACTATTGGTTAAGTTGAAAAAGGTATTTTCTCCAATATGAGCAGATTCACGAACTAATCCCTGATCGTTTTCTTCCAGATTTACCAATGTGATGTTGTTTGCATTTATTTTCGTCATTTTTTTAGTCATATCCGTGTTTTCAATTTTATCGTATGAGTCTACTTCAAAACATCTTGACCCTGAAATATCAGATGAAAAAGGATGACGAATAGCGATACTGTTGCTGATATTGATTTGGGCTCCTTGTGTAAAATCAAAATCATCATCTGTTGTTCGGTACGAAATTAAGTTATTCATATTCAGGTCTCCGCCGTAGCATTCAAACGAATCATCATTTGAATAGCTGATCTGAATGTTGCTTAAAACTGTTTTTCTGCCAACACCGGCTAATGAAAGTCCGTTAAGTTCTTTCAAAGCGCTTAATTTTCTTCCGGAATATTCAATACGTACATATTTTAGAATACCTGAGTTGTCTTCTGCATCCTGACCTCCGTAATGATTAAGCATTTCGTCTAAGTTAAAAGGCAAGGTTGCAATACCGCCTAGTTTATTAATAGGTGCTTTCCCTAAAATAATGATACCACCCCAGTCTCCTGGTTTTCTTTCGGTTGTTTCTTTGTTAGAGGTAAAAATAATGGGATCTGTTTCTGACCCTTCTGCAATAATTTTAGAACCATTAGCAATAACTAATGTTCCGCAGGTTTTGTCATCTCCTCTAATAACAGTACCAGGCTCAATAGTAAGAATAGCGTTATTAGTTACATAAACAATTCCGACTAATTGATAGGTATTGCGTTTGCTTAGTTTCGTGTCTTTATCTATGGTACCAGCAATAATATTTGTAGCTTCGCCATACTCAACTGCTGCAGGCTTAAAATTGGTCCAGTTGTTCATCCAGTTTGATGCTCCTGTGATCCCTTTTTGTGGTTGTTGTGCCTGAAGAAAAAAAGTACTGAAAAGTGTTATTAGGGCAATACGTATTTTAATTTTCATAACTATGATTTTTGATTTCTAGCTTTTATTTTACTGTTTTTTTAACGAAGTCAAAATTAAAAGCCCAATGTTAATCAAAACGCCAGACCTTGTTATGAAAGGGTTATTTGAATATTAAGAACGTTATTTTTATGTTTTTATAAAAAAGAAACCCCAACAATTTGAGTTGTTGGGGTTTCCTGAAATAGTAAGCGAAAATTTAGAATTTTAAAGCTACTGTCAATTCGAAATCGTCGTTGATTGTTTTGTCTCCTAAACCTTCAAAGAAATTTCCTGAACCATATTTGATGTCATATTTAGTTCTGTCAACTTTAAATGCAGTTGTAGCAGTATTTCCTTTTACAGCGATGTCAAAAGTTACAGGTTTAGTTATTCCTTTGATAGTTAAATCAGCAGTAACGGTATAAACATCAGTTGATTTAGCTCCAATAGTTTTGAAAACTAATTTTGCAGTTGGGAATTTATCAGTTCCGAAGAAATCGTCAGCTTTTAAGTGTCCGTTTAATTTTCCTTGGTATTCTCCAGTTAAATCAGTTGCAGTTAATGAAGTCATATCAACTGTAAAGCTTCCTCCAGTTAATTTTTTTCCTTTGAAAACTACAGCCCCTTCTTTGAAGTTTACAGTTCCAGAGTGCTCCCCGGTTACTTTTTTACCTACCCATTTGATAGTAGATGCCTTAACGTCGATTTTCTTAGTTTGTGCGTTTACAGAGATACCAGCTGCTGCTACGAATAATGCTATTGCAATTGTTTTTAAATTTTTCATGTTGTGAAATTGATTTTGATTGTTATTAAATAATTATAGTGTGATAAATAATTCGTCCTGAGATTTTCTAACTTTTTTGTAATGCTGAGCGTCGTCCTCATCATGTCTGTAACCTATAGTAGCTACAACTGCTGCATTTAGGCCTAATTTATCAAAGCCTAAAATTTCATTGAATGCTGCAGGACTAAAACCTTCCATTGGCGTAGTGTCAATTTTTAATTCTGCCGCTGCACTTAATAATGTGCCTAAAGCAATGTAAGTTTGTTTTGATGTCCAGACATTTTTAGCTTCTTGAGATAAGTTTGAAATTACTCCATTCATCATATCTGCAAATCCTCCTAAAGCATCTGTAGGAACTCCTCTGGTTTCGCTTATATTTTTGATGTATGCTTCAACTGATTTTGAATCAAGATTAAGATCATTTGCAAAAATGAACAGGTGAGAAGCATCTGTAATTTGAGTTTGTCCCCATGCCTCAGCTTTTAATTTCTCTCTTAATTCCGGATTTTCTACAATAATCACTTTAAATGGCTGTAATCCGTATGAAGAAGCGCTTAATCGAACAGCTTCTTTTAATGTATTTAAATCTGCTTCGGAAATTTTTTTAGTTGCATCAAATTTTTTGGTTGCGTATCTCCAATTTAAATTGTCTAATAGTGTACTCATAATGTTAATTTTGTTGGGTTCGGTATTTTTCTAATAACTGATTTAATAATTCTAATTCTTCAGGGCTTATATTCGCGGCAAATTCACGCTCGTGTGCATCTACCTTGGGGTCTAATTCTTTTAAAACGTCTAATCCTTTCTGAGTAATCGAAACCTCTATTTTTCGTCGATTGTTCGGACAGACATTTCGGGTAACATATTCTTTCAATAATAATTTGTCTACTAATCGTGTTGTATTGCTGGTTTTCGCCAGCATGCGTTCCTGTATCACACACATATTGGTAGGGTTTCCTTTTTGTCCTCTTAATATGCGTAGTACATTGTATTGTTCTCCGGACAAATCATACGGTTTTATCAACTCGTTGAAATGATCCTGAATTACATTTTGCGTATACATGATATTCAGAATAACTTTTTTCGCATTATCCATCTTAACAGTACTTTTTATAACTTCTTCAATTGTCATAGTTGTAAGTGTATAATTTGTATATACAAATGTATAACTTTTCATTATTGTATATACAAATGTCATGTTAATTTTTCGTTAATAAATTACGTTGATAAATAATTGTATATAAACTCTATGTAATTAGTATAAATGTAATGCAATTTTTTTAATTTAAAATATTGATTAAAGATAATTAATAAATATTTTAAATTAAGGAGGTAATAGGTGTTTTTAAGGTTTTGTATTTCAGGTTTTTATTGAAATTCAGATAAGAGGTAGCCTTTAGAGATTTTTTTAAAATCTGAAATTTCTTTGCTAATCCATGCTTCATCATGTCCGAGTTCTTTTGCCATTAATCTTGCTGTTTTTTCAGAAGATTCAACTGCAGCTCTGGCATCTAAGAATAATAAGCGTACACGTCTTGCGAGAATATCATCTACTGTTCTTGCCATTTCGTATCGAATTGCCCAAATTACTTCGGCAATTGTGAATTCGTGGTCAGGATGCAGTTTTTCACTTAGTTCAGGTTGGTTTTGTTGTAATTCAATTATTTTAGGAATATCTGAGCCATAAATGTAAAGGTGATTTTCGCGATCAACAGTAGTGGTGTGTTTGTTTCCGTGAATGGCAAGATGTTCAGTAGCACATTCTTTTTTATGTAATTTTCCTGTTTTGATGGCTTTATCAATAATTTCTTCAGCCATTTTTCTGTAAGTTGTCCACTTTCCTCCAGTAATAGTGATTAAGCCGGTTTTAGAAACGAGGATTTTATGACTTCTGGAAACTTCTTTAGTGCTTTTACCTTCTTCTTTTGGAGCAGCCAGAGGACGCAAACCTGCAAAAACAGATAGTACATCGGCTCTGGTTGGTTTTTTTGCTAAAAAGCGTTGTGCTGTTTCCAAAACAAATTGAATTTCGCTTTCCAGTGCAACAGGTTCTAAGCTATGGCTTTTAATTAAGGTATCTGTTGTTCCTACGACGACACGGTTATGCCACGGAACTGCAAATAAAACTCTTCCATCTTTTGTTTTCGGAATCATCAATGCATGATCGCCGGGTAAAAAAGATTTGTCAAATACTAAATGGATTCCCTGACTCGGAACGATATATTTTTTATACACTTTATCGTTGAGCTTCATTATAGCATTTGTAAAAATGCCTGTAGCATTTATGATGGCTGATCCTTTTATGTCGTATTTACTTCCGGTTTCCTGATCGATTGCCTGTACGCCAACAACAGTTTCTTTGTTGTCTTTTATTAGATTAACAACCTTTATATAGTTAATGACACAAGCTCCTTTTTCTAAGGCAGTCTGGGCAATATTTATAGCCAAACGGGAATCATCAAATTGGCCGTCGTGATAAATAACACCGTTTGCCAACCCCTTTTCCTGTACATTCGGAAGCATTTCGATTGTTTTTTCTTTCGAGATATATTTTGAAGCGCCTAAACTTAAGCTGCCCGCCAATAAATCATAAATTTTTAATCCGATAGTATAGAAATATCCGTTCCAGCGATTGTAATTCGGAATAACAAATGATTGATTTTTGACTAAATGACCTGCGTTTTGAGCCAGTAAACCTCTTTCTTTTAATGCTTCGCGTACCAGATGCACATCGCCTTGTGCCAGATAACGTACACCGCCATGAACCAGTTTTGTGCTTCTGCTTGAAGTTCCTTTTGCGAAATCAACTGCTTCCAGTAAGATTGTTTTGTAACCACGACTTGCTGCATCAAGAGCGGTTCCAAGACCACTTGCGCCTCCGCCAATGATTATTACGTCCCAATTTTGTGTGTTTTGTAGTTTTGATAATTGTGCTGTGCGATTCATATTTGCGTACTATTTCAGGGACTTGTTGTTGAGTAACAAACATAAGAAAAGGAAAGTGAATAACCTGATGCTACTTGTATTAAAGACACAAATTCTTATTTTTAAATGGCAATGGTAATTAAAACCGGTTTGCCCGCGTGAGGGATAGGAGCAAACTGCCGAAGCAGTGCGGATAGCCCGACAGCATCCCGATAAAATGGATGTAAGCGCAAAGAATATTAGCCTTTTTATTGGGATGGTGGCACGTCCAGATGAATTTAAATTTATTGGTTTAAATAATTTTCGATGTAAGTATTCAGTGTTTTTCGCTCTTCGATTGTAGCATCATTATCCATATCACTGTGATTAATGGCTGTGAGTTGAACCGTCATTCCATATTTTTTTTGTTCTTGTTCTGTAGGCAAAACACCTTTGTCCGCATCATAGTTTTTGGAGCGTAGTGTATATATTTTTGGACTATGAGCTCTTGGGAGGGGCATTCTTCGATTGTCCATTGTTATAATCTTGTAAACTAATTTAGGATGTTTTGTGGCAAATAAAGCTGTCATGTCTCCACCATTAGAATGCCCAATCAAAGCAAGATGTTTGAAGTCTAAATCAGGTTTTGTTTTCTTGAATTCATTTAGTACAAAGAGAATGTTTTCAGAGCCTCTTTCCCAGTTTGGTCTTCGGGTAATTTTTAAGTCTCCATCCATTGGGAGAAGATCATCCGTTGGTAATTCATGCTGAATGCTGATAACAAAATATCCTTTAGAAGCTAAATTCTCTGTTAAATAGGAATATATTTTATTGTCTCCACCTTTATTCTCGCCATATCCGTGACTGAAAAATATAATCTGCTGATTAATTATTTTTTTTTCCGTTTTTTGGTGGTAAACAGCGACAGGAATTTTTCGGTTTCTTGACGGGTCAAACAATTCTAAACTATCCATTTGAACGGGATAAATCGTATTTGAAATTTGAGCGTTAGATTTCTTGTTTCCGGAACAGCTTGCAAATAACAAGACGATAAATAGTTTAAAATAGAATTTGTTCATTTTGGGGTGCTTTTTTATAATTATCAAACCCGACAGATTTTCAAAACCTGTCGGGTGTATTTTGTCTTTTAATCTGAAACTTGAAACCTCAAACAAATTTTTAATGAGGAAGCTTGTCTTTTATCAATCCGTAAACCCATGTTCCGGCAATGGCACTTACTAAAGTTACAACAATTACAGTGGCACCAGTACCAATTTGGGCGAATAATGGTCCAGGGCAAGCTCCGGTAATTGCCCATCCGAAACCAAATAATAATCCGCCGTAGATTTGTCCTTTATTGAATGTTTTGGGCTGTATTTCGATTTTTTCTCCTTGTAAAGTCTTTATATTGAGTTTTTTAATCAATTGAACTGATATTAATCCAACAGCAACGGCACTTCCGATTACGCCATACATGAAGAAAGATTCTAAGTTGAACATTTCCTGAATACGGAACCAGCTGATGATTTCGGCTTTTACAAATACAATTCCGAAAAAGATGCCGACGATTAAATATTTTAGGTTTCCGAATACGGATTCATTTTGCTGACTTGCGTTGATTCCTTCGCCGTCTGTATTTTTATTTTCTAAAGGATTCATTTTTGAAATTTTAAAGTGAAAGAATATGTGGCAAAATCAAAAGTGCCATGACAAAACCGCCAATCATAAAACAGATGGTTGCTACTAACGAAGGCCATTGCAGGTTTGATAATCCCATAATAGCATGTCCGCTCGTGCATCCTCCGGCATAACGGGTTCCGAAACCTACTAAAAATCCGCCTACGACAATCATGATGAATCCGCGAAGCGTTAGTAAACTTT
The DNA here is from genome assembly GCF_002017935.1 of Flavobacterium sp. LM4. Lineage (NCBI taxonomy): Bacteria > Pseudomonadati > Bacteroidota > Flavobacteriia > Flavobacteriales > Flavobacteriaceae > Flavobacterium > Flavobacterium sp. LM4. The sequence continues at coordinate 899,977 of NZ_MUFW01000001.1, forward strand.
CCCACGAAAATAATTGCGACGGAACTAAACCAGTGTAATCTGTGATTCCATAAGTAGCTAATTTTGCTGACAATTCGGGAGAGATAACAACTGCGTTTGGATTTGACAGGAAATATGCGGCAATAAAACCGCCCAGAAAGATTCCGAGAACGAAGAATAAATTCCAGCTTTCTTTTTTCCAGTCGTATTTAAAAAACGGAATATTAGCAGGAATGCACATTGCACAAATATGGCGCAATGATGAACTGATTCCGAAAGATTTATTTCCGATAATTAATAAAATTGGAACAGTTAATCCAATCAGCGGGCCTGCAACATACCAGGGCCATGGTTCTTTTATAATTTCTAGTATACTCATGTTTATTTAAAAATTAAAATGTTTTTTTTTCACCATATAAGTGATGTAAGTAATTATAAGCTGGAGTTTAGATTGCGCTGAACTTATATGAACTTACAAGTTTAATTAGTTGATAGTTAAAACGCACCGAAATTAAATGAACTTATATAACTTATATGGTAAAAGAATTTATGTTCAATGTTTATGCTTTCAAAACCTTACTTTGGCAAACGAAATCAGATTTTGGAATAGTTGTTTTTGCTATTGCTCCAAAACCGCCTTCAATTTCGGTGAAATTTCTGAAACCTCTTGCTTGTAAAATCGAAGCTGCAATCATGCTTCGATAACCACCCGCACAATGCAGATAAAAATGTTCCTTAGCGTCAATATCTTTTACCCAGTCATTAATATAAGCAAGAGGTTTGCTGTATGCATCCTCGATATGTTCAGCTTCGTATTCAGTTTCTTTTCGAACATCTATTATTTTATCTTTTTGAATGTCGGCTTCGTTTGCAAATTGTTCTGCTGTGATTCGGTTTACAGAATCTGTTTCAAAACCTGCTTTTTGCCAGGCTTCAAAACCACCTTTCAAATGTCCGATGATTGTATCAAAACCTACACGGCTTAAACGAGTTACGGTTTCTTCTTCCATACCAGCTTCGGTAACCAATATAATAGGTTGTTTTACATTAGCAATTAAAGTGCCAACCCAAGGAGCAAAATCACCATTGATTCCGATATTAATAGATTGTGGAATATAGGCTTTGCTAAACTCTGCAGCACTTCTTGTATCCAGAATCAATGCTCCGGTTTCTTCAACAACAGCTTCAAAATCTTTTACATCAATCTCTTTCATTCCATTGTGTAAAACCGATTCAAAGGTTTCGTAACCTTGTTTGTTCATAGCTACGTTCATGCTGAAATAGGCTGGAGGAGGCAATAATCCGTCAGTAACTTCTTTGATGAATTCGTCTTCAGTCATGTTTTCGCGCAACGCATAATTGGTTGCTTTTTGATTTCCGATAGTCGAAACCGTTTCTTTACTCATATTTTTTCCGCAGGCACTTCCGGCTCCGTGCGCAGGGTAAACAATCACATCATCGGCCAAAGTCATAATTTTATTTCTTAACGAATGAAATAAAATTCCGGCTAACTCGTCTTGTGTCATTCCAGCTGCTTTCTGAGCTAAATCAGGACGACCTACATCGCCAATAAATAAAGTGTCTCCGGAGAAAATGGCATGGTCTTTTCCGTTTTCGTCAATTAGTAAAAAAGTAGTACTTTCCATAGTGTGTCCAGGTGTGTGCAGGACTTTTATGGTAATCTTTCCTATTTTAAATTCCTGTCCGTCTTTTGCAGAAACGCAGTCAAATTCACAAGTAGCATTTGGTCCGTAAATAATTGGGGCTTCGGATTCTTTGCTCAAATCAACATGTCCAGAAACAAAATCGGCGTGGAAATGTGTTTCAAAAATATATTTCAATTTAACCTGATCGCGTTCCAAACGGTCTAAATAAGGCTGAATTTCCCTAAGCGGATCAATAATCGCAGCTTCTCCGTTTGATGTAATATAGTATGCACCTTGTGCGAGGCATCCGGTGTAAATTTGTTCGATTTTCATGATATATTCAATAAATATGGGATAACAAAGGTAATCTTGTTTTTCCTTAAAATAGGTGACTAATGTTACAGAAATTTGATTTTTGGGTAAAAAAAAAGAAATAAATAGTAGGGAAATTATTTTAAACAGGCTCTAACACATAGAACCATAGATTTATTCTTTGAAAAGGGAATAATAGAGAAACACATTTCTCAATACATAACTATGTGTTATTAAAGCAAGTGAAATGCTTTTTTGCGTTTACAAAATCTATGACTCTATGTGTTTAATATTTTGCAGTTGAAAAAAAAATTTCATCATATAAGTGATATAAGTTCATTTTAGATTTTGCGTAAAACTTATATTTACTTATATGGTTTAAAACTTTACAAATAAACTGGTTTTACAGGACAGGAATTCGGGTTTTAATGGGTAAATTTGTGGAACTTCATAAACAAATTACCTTATGGAAGAAATGCTCTTTTATGACCGAATGCAATTTGCCTTCACGATTACTTTTCATTATCTTTTTCCACAGCTTACAATGGGTTTGTCGCTCATTATTGTTTACTTTAAGTGGAAATATTTAAAAACTAATAACGAACAATACAATCACGCCAACCATTTCTGGATGAAAATTTTCGCCCTGAATTTTGCAATGGGGGTTGTAACCGGAATCCCGATGGAGTTTCAGTTTGGAACCAACTGGGCAAAATTCTCCGAATTAACAGGAGGAATCGTCGGTCAGACGCTGGCAATGGAAGGTATGTTTTCGTTCTTTCTCGAATCTTCTTTTTTGGGAATCTTTTTATTTGGAGAAAAACTACTCGGACATAAATGGCATTTTGTAACCGGATTGTTAATCATGATTGGTTCCTGGGCCAGCGGTTACTTAATTATAGCGACACATTCATGGATGCAGAATCCGGTGGGTTACGAAATTCTGGAAAACGGAAAATTTGTACTGACAAATTTTAAAGCATTGTTCTTAAATCCGTGGCTATGGCCTTCTTATCTTCACAATCAGGCGGCTTCTTTAGTAACGAGTTCGTTTGTGGTTGCCGGAATTGGCGCTTTTTATATTTTAAGCAGAAAGAATGTTTCTTTTGGTAAATTATTTTTAAAAACCGGAGTCATTTTCGGATTGATTTCGAGTCTTTTTGTAGCAGTTCCAACAGGAGATTTACTGGCTAAAAACGTAGTGAAGTATCAGCCTGTGACTTTTGCGGCTATGGAAGGAATTTTTCACACAGAAGAAAAAGGTTCTGAAATTGTTTTAATTGGTCAGCCCGATGTAAAAGACAAAAAACTCGATAATAAAATAGCCGTTCCGAATATATTGAGCTTCCTGACGTATGGAAACTGGGATAAGGAAATTCAAGGGCTAGACCAATTTGAAGAAGACCTCCATCCAACCAATATTTCAGGATTGTATTATGCCTATCATATTATGGTAGGGCTCGGAACTGTTTTTATTGGATTAATGATTATTTCACTTTTTCAGTTAATCAGAGGGAAATTGTTTGAAACCAAATGGCTTTTATGGTCGCTGATGTTTATGATGCCATTCCCTTATATCGCTAACACTACAGGATGGTACACCGCAGAATTAGGAAGACAGCCGTGGCTGGTTTATAATTTAATGCGAACGGCTTCCGGTGCTTCGCCAACGGTTTCATCCGGCAATACCTTGTTTACTTTGCTGGGTTTTATCGGATTGTATCTATTGCTTGGTATGCTGTTTTTGCTTTTAATTGGAAAAATTATCAATAAAGGGCCGCATTATGTGGAACTTTCAACAGAAAAAATATAGGTATGGAATTTTTTTGGTATGTAGTTTTAATGGGAATCCTTGCCGTTTATATTGTGTTGGACGGCTACGATTTTGGGGCAGGAATTATTCACTTGTTTTTTGCGGAAACTGAAAGGGATAAAAAAGTCATTACAAACTCGATTGGTCCGTTTTGGGATGCCAATGAAGTCTGGCTGATTGCAGCCGGAGGGGTTTTGTTTTTTGCTTTTCCAACTTTGTACGCTTCGTCTTTCAGCGGTTTTTATCTGCCTTTGATTATGATTTTGTGGCTGTTGATTTTTCGTGCGATTGGTCTGGAAATGCGTGGTCAGGTGCATCATCACATGTGGGAAGCCATTTGGGATAAGGCTTTCGGGATTGCAAGTCTGCTTCTGGCTTTGTTCTTCGGAATTGCTTTGGGAAATATCGTTCGCGGAGTAAATCTCGGAATGGTAGAAAACGGTGTTTCTACGCAGGAGCCACATTATTTTTTTCTTCCTTTATGGAATCCGACTTTTAGCCCGCAGGCAGATCAATTGGGAATTATCGATTGGTTTACTTTGTTTTTGGGAATCGTAAGTGTTGTCGCATTGATGATTCACGGTGCGAACTGGATTATTTATAAAACGAATTCTTCCTTAAACGAAAAACTTAAAAACTTAGTTTTTAAACTGAATATTGCTTTGTTGGTTTTAGTGATTATTTCACTTCAGATCTGGCATTTTATTGAGCCGAAACCATTTCATAATTTTGTAGAAAATCCAATTTTATGGTTTTTTCCTGTAATGACTTTTGTTGGGATTTTAGGATTGTTCAAAGTGCGGACTTTTAAAAAAGACGGACAGGCTTTTATATTTTCTACCTTATTTCTTGTTGGCGGATTTGCTTCAACAGCCGTTTCGATTTTCCCAAATGTTCTGCCGTCTACCAATAAGGTAAATCCTTCGCTTACGATTTACAATACTGCTGCTGGCGAATACGGACTCAATGCCGGTCTGAGCTGGTTTTTTGTGGCTTTGTTTCTGGTGATTGTGTATTTTATTATTCAGTATCGTGTTTTTAGCGGAAAGATGGATGATGTTGGGTATGGGGAGCATTAAAGTATTTTAATATTCTACTCAAAAAATAGAGCATAATTATATACAATACAAGGGAAGAGCTCAAAATAGGGCTAGACCCAATAGAAGAAACTGTAATTACAGAGTTTGTGGATTTAGTTTTTTTTCAATAAAATTAGACTGTTATTTATTCAAAAATGGTATTATTCATTAAAAAGAAAGCCAACCAAAAAAAGCGCAAGAAGAAATACATCTCCCTGCGCTTTTTAGTCTTTTAGTAATTGGCTTTTGTAAGAAAAACTATAAGCCTTTTTTAATCAACTTTGTTGTTCCTTGATTAGTTTTCAGGAAATAAACCCCATTATTGTACCCGGATAAATCCACTTGTGAAGTTTCTGAAGTAGCTTTTTGAGATTTTACTTTTCTACCTGTAACATCATATACTTCCAATAAGGTGTTTTCTTTGGTTTCTATATTAAAAATTCCTGAGGATGGATTTGGGTAAACTTTATAGTAATTGCTGTAAGTGAAATCTTTATTACTTAGAGTGTTACAAGTGTTTCCAGTGCTAATAGGCGAACCTGCTGCCCAGTTTGAAGTACCACCAGTCAATGCAAAATTAATTAATGTACCATCGTTTCCATTTTCTGACGAATCAGTTGCGGTGGTAACAGAACTGTTGTTTATACTATCAAAACCTTGATTCAATTTATAATAACCTAAAATATTATTTTGATTATTTTGTAATTCACAGTTCATAGTGTTTTGAATATCAGCTTGTGATAAATCCACATTCCAAATACGAACTTCGTCAATTGATCCATGGAATCGTTCGTTTGTTGAACTATTACCAATCATATAATTATTAGTAGTTGTCGACAATGATCCTGATTTAGGATAGCTGGCTACTTGATTACCATTAATGTATAGTTTCATTGTAGTACCATCCCAGGTTCCCGCTACATGATACCAAGTATTTGCAGACAGAACATTCGATACAGTTGCATCTGTAAAACCAGTATTTGTACCAATCCAAAATTCTAAAGAGCTTCCGTTTTGTCTCAGTAAAGACTGCATTTGGAAAGCACCATTATTATAATTTCCAACAATTGTTCTATTCGTTCCAATTGACTCAGGCTTTATCCATGCTTCAAGAGTAATTTTTGTATTGTTATTGAGCGAAGCAGATAAATTACTACCCAGATTTACTAAATCATTATTCCCGTCAAAATGTAAGTGTGTTGCTGGGGTTACTGAGTTTACTGTGACAACGATTTCAATTCTGTCACTTTCACATCCATAGGCATTAGTACAAGATACCCAATAGGATGTTGAACCTACACTAGCTGTTGAAGGAATTGGAGCTGTTGTAGAACCTGTTCCACCTGTCGCAGTAGTATACCAAACTAATCCAGTTCCGTTACTTCCAATAGTAGCAGTAAGTGCACTAGCGGTATCACCTGAGTTATATGTTACAGGAGTCGTAACAGAAGGATTTCCTGGTAAAACAGAACCAGTAGTCACTGGAGATCCGGCTAACCAGTTTGATGTAGTACCGTTTAATGCAAAGTTAATTAATGTGGCATTATTGGTGTTTGAAGTAGCATCGGTTAGCGTAGTTGTAGCAGAATTATCCTCCTGATCATAACCCTGATTAAATTTATAATAGGCTAACAAATTAGCTTGTGTATTGTCTAATTCGCAGTTTTTTCTGGTACTAATTTCTGAGGCTGTTAGTGCTTTATTCCAAATACGAACATCGTCTATATTGCCCTGAAAATTAAAACTCCCATTAAAGTTGCCAATAGTTACAGGATTTGAAGTCAGGTTAAAAGCAACCGCATTGTTAATTAGACCTTCTAAAGCTCCATCTACGTAGATATAGTTAATTCCATTTTTTCGAACCCCCACAATATGATGCCAGGCGCCATCAGAAATAGTTGTTGTTCCTGTAGCGTTTCCGCCTCCAGAAATTGAAAAATTGGCTTTACCATTGTTAATACCTAACCAAAAATCACCTGATTGAATTGCTCCTACTGCTACCTTAACAGCACTATTAGATGTTTTTACCCAGCACTCAACTGAGAAATTACCTGTACCAAAGTTAAAATTTGATGAATAAGGAATACTTACATAATCATTTATTCCATCAAAGTTAAGGTGAGTGCCTTGAGGTATATTGGTAATAGAGTTAAAATCCTGCCAAACTGCTGCTGCCTGATATGCAGATACACTTGATCCAGGCACAGAAAGCGAAATGTTAGCAATTGCTACACCGTTAAAAACATTGGCATCGATGTTTACTGGCGATGGGTTGAGAACTTTTATTGAAGTGAGAGCTGTACAACTTGAAAAAGCATAAAATCCAATGCTTGTTACCGAATTAGGAATGGTTATAGAAGTGAGAGCTGTGCAATTTCCAAAAGCATTATTTCCAATACTCGTTACTGAATTAGGAATCGTTACAGAAGTGAGACCTGAACAATTATAAAAAGCAGTAATTCCAATACTCATTACCGAACTAGGAATCGTTACAGAAGTGAGAGCTGTGCAACTATTAAAAGTATCAATTCCAATACTCGTTACTGAATTAGGAATGGATACAGAAGTTAGACCTGAACAATAATAAAAAACAGAATTGCCAAGACTCGTTACCGATTGAGGAATTGTTATAGTAGTTAATTTTTTACAATTTAAAAAAGCAAAATTTCCAATACTGGTTACCGAATTAGGAATCGTTACCGAAGTGAGATCTGTACAATTAAAGAAAGCGCTATTTTCGATGCTGGTTACCGAGTTAGGAATTGTTACCGAGGTAAGTCCGGTGCAACTATCAAAAGCATTAGTTCCTATACTTGTTACTGCATACGTAATACTTTCGTTTGTTACACTTGTAGGAATGTTTGCTGTAGTTAGTGTTTTATTAACCGCCTTCACAGACACGTTTGTTCCTGTAGTTACTATGTAATTTAAATCGCCCTGAGTAAAATTTTGCGCCAAAATTGCCAATGGAGCAAACAAAAATACTAGCTGTAAAAGTAATTTCTTTAGCATTGTTTTAATTTTTAATTAGTTTTAAAGTTGCTCTATTGGTTTTCAGGAAATAAACCCCATTATTGTACCCAGACAAATCGACTTGTGAAGTTGCTGAAGTTGCTTTTTGAGATGTTATTTTTCTACCTGTAACATCATACACTTCCAATAAACCATCTTCTTTAGTTTGTATGTTGAAAATTCCTGATGACGGATTTGGGTAGACTTGAAAATCATTCGAACTTAGAAAATCATCAGTTCCAAGGCTGGCACAGGTTACTCCAGATGTAATAGGAGAACCGTTTAACCAATTTGATTTGGTTCCATAAAGATTAAAGTTATTCAAAACACCATTTGAACCTCCAGTAACCGAGTTGGTCAAAGTACTAATAGCAGTATTATTCGCTTGGTCATATCCTTGATTGAATTTATAGTAGGCTAGTAAGCCATTTTCGTTACCAAGTAATTCGCAGTCTTTAGACGCATTAATTTGAGTAGCTGTTCTGGCAACATTCCAAATTCGTATTTCATCTAGTTCACCTTCATAAAATTCAAAAGGACCTGAATTATTATAGGTTCTGCCCCCAATCAATAAATTATCTGAGGTAATATTAATGTTTACGGTACCAGTTGCTCCTAAAACACCATCCACATAAATTTCAAGGTTATTTGTAGGATTTGCATTTTTTACTACGGCTATATGATGCCAGTTACTATTGATATGGATTGAAGATGAAATAGTACTACTTATATCATTGACATTATCATAAGTGTAGAAATCTACATCTCCATCATCTACACGTAATTTAGTATGACTGGTATCATTTGTGTTTTTACCCCAGCAGATAATAGTACCAGAGTCATAATCATTTTTTACCCAAGCCTCGATGGTAAATTCGTTTGGTTTTTCAAAATGAGTTAATGGAATGTAATCATTAGTACTATCAAAATGTAAATGAGTAGCAGGGGTTGTTGTAGTGGCTACTTGTACCGCTACACGGTTACTGGTTGAGGCTTCAGTGATGCGTTTTATGACATTATTACTATAATCTGCCACTATAATTTTACCATCGGCTTGTAAGGCAACTCCGGTTGGTTGGTAAAACCCTGAACCCAATGTTATTATATTGGTTCCATCGGTATTCATACGTTTAACGGCATTATTTCCATAATCAGCTATTACAATTTTACCATCGGCTTGCACGACAACTCCATATGGTTCATTAAATCCCGAACCTAGTGTAACGATATTCATACCATCTGGATCCATACGTTTGATAGCATTATTATAAGAATCAGTTACGATAATTTTACCATCCGCTTGTAAGGCAACACCAGAAGGATAATTAAACCCTGAACCTAATATTAGTATATTGGTTCCATCGGCATTCATACGTTTGATAGCATTATTATTATAATCTGCTACTACAATTTTACCATCGGCTTGTAGGGCAACTCCTGTTGGTTGGTTAAAACCTGAACCTACTATTTCTATATTGGTTCCATCGGCATTCATTCGTTTAACGGCATTATTACCAGTATCTGCTACTATGATTTTACCGTCTGCTTGTATGGCAACTCCTACCGGAAGAGAAAATCCTGAGCCTAAAGTAATCACATCAGTACCGTCAACATTCATGCGCTTTATGGAATTATTAGCATAATCTGCTACTATAATTTTACCATCAGTTTCAATCGCAATTCCTGCAGGTAAATTAAACCCATTTCCAAGAGTTTCTATACCTGTTGTTATTACTTGTTCTACATAATAAGTCCCAGAAGTAATGGCATCCGAACTAGCTAAAGGAGTACCGCCAGACGGAGTTGTAAACCATTGTGCTGTTGCGCCTGTAAGCGTATTAGCAACTAAATTGGCAACAGTACTGGCTGGAGGCACAATTTGTGTAGCATTAGAAATTCTGTTTACGGGTATGGCTAATCGATTTGTACTTTCTAGACCTGTTACAGTTTGTGTCGCATAGTACATTAATTTATCATATAACGGATAATTGTTGGATAGTAAGTAATTTCCTGGAGGTTCATAATACCATTTGATGTTGTTTCCAGTAATTTGAAGATCGGCTAGTGTTTTGTCGTCGCCTGCAAAAATTTGTGTAGCATAATTTGTTGTGGGAGCAGCTGGAACCATTGGTGTACAACCTGTACCAGCCGTATTTGAAAAACTACCTGTAATAGTACCATTTTGGCTGCCGTTATTTCCAGCAATATCAGGAACGGTATTTCCGGAAATGTTTTCAAAGGTGTAATAAATATCTAAGCCTGCTTCATTTCCAGTTAAACAGGTACTTCTGTTATTTTGTATTTCTGAAAAGGCTCTGGCTACAGACCAAATGCGAACATTGTCAAATTTTGCATTGGCGTTTGTTACGCCATCCATAAGGTCTCCAATTCTAATATTACCTGTGCTTGATAATGAACTACCTATAAAAGAAAGAGTTGTTAGGTTACCATTTATCTGTACTCTCAAAGTTCCATCACCTACCACTATAGCAATATGGTACCATTGCCCTGCATTTAAGGTAGTTAAATTAATAGTGTCAGATTGTGAGCCATTACCTAAAGCCAGTTTAGCTTCACCCAGATTATTTACATAGAAATCAAAGGGTTGAGGGATCCCAGCATTATTTGTTGAGGAAATCCCTCCATTATAATCCTGTAAGGAATTCATATAAAAATCAAATTCGACAGTAAAGGCACTACTGTTTATAGAATAGGTATTAGGAATGCTTACATAATTAGCCGTTCCATCAAGATTGAGTGCATTGTTTTGTGCTTGTAGCGCAGTGGTTATTCCACATAACAGTACTACGATTAGAAAAGCGTAATTTTTTTTCATTTAAAAGGGGTATTATGTAGTTATTCTTTAATTATCTTATAACTTTTATTGTTTCCAGTAGCATCGGTTGCTTTTACTAAATATACCCCATTAGGAAAGTTAGTGAGGTTTATTTTTTCTGAATCCAGTACATTATTTCTAACCAAAATCATTTTACCCATAACATCAAAAACCTGAATAGTAACCTTTTCTTTAACTTCAACATTCAAGATGTTAGGGGTTGGATTAGGGTAAATGGAAATATTTTCTTCTAATTTTTGATTTGTAGTGGCTAAAGTAGTACAGTGTGTAGTGTAAACAGTAACATTACTAGTCCATCCTGCACAGGGAGGCAGTGTTGTATCATTTGAATTAATACCAACAGCTAATCCCGAATAAGACACTGGAACACAAGCTTCCCCAAGCTCCCAAACACAACCTCCAGTGCGTATTATCCATTGGTTGTTTTCCCAAATTATTTCTGAATATGAAGGTGAACCAGCACATCGGGCTTGACTGGTATTGATACCGCAATCCACACGATCTGTTTTATAGTTTGGTTTTCCGTTGATTTGATCTGCATAATAAAAAATTGCATTAAAATCACCCGTTACGGTGATAGGGTCGTATAAAGGAGGCGTAGCACAACCACTACCTGAAACGAAAGAATAGTTATTAAAAATATAAAATATACTATATTCAGGACTATAGGTAAACAAGTTTTCAATACGTCTGCCATTATATCCATCAAAATTAAAATAACTCACTAGTCCAGGTTCATTCCCAACCAAACAGGAAGCATAATTATTCGCTATTTCTGATGCCGTTCTTGCCGAAGACCATATACGGAAATTATCATATTTAGCATTCCCCGTATTAGTGGTAGAACTGTAACTGGTGGCGCCAAGATTAATATCGGTTAGTCCGTCAAAACCATCTAAAGTAGCAGTAAAATTATAGTCAATGGTAGGTACTCCATTTACATATACCTTTACATTTTTAGTACCTGAATTTGTCACGACAAAGGCAATATGATACCACTGTTGTGCGTTAAAAGTTGGCATTCCAGGAACCGCTTCTTCTGTTGTGCCGTTTCCTAATAATAAGGCAGAAGCCCCTGTATTATTCACATAAAAATGGATAGGTTTTGCAACAACCCCATTGCTGGCAAAGGAACTAAATCGAGCATTGTAATTATTTGATGCGTTTAAATAAAAATCATACTCGATAGTAAAACTAGTACTGTTTAAGTAATAATCACTGTAAAAAGAGGAGTTTCTATTGTAGCTACTAAAATAACTGTCATTACTCATTTGTAATGCATTGTTTTGTGCATTTGTGATTCCAAATAGTAAAGACAGTAAAACTGTAATGAAGTATTTTTGTTTCATATAATGTGGTATTTAATACCCAAAATTATCACAAAAAAGCACCTCAAGTCTTAATTTGGGACGAACAGCAGAACTTTGTGGACGAATCTAAATTCGGAAGTCGATCTCTCTGGAAATAGGAATTTCATACTGTTCAATTTTTACAAACGAACTGGATTTTATGGAAATTTTATCTTTATTTACAATATATGAGCGATGAACTTTGTAAAAAGTGGAAGCATCTAATTCTTTATGAAAATTATCTAAAGTAGTTCGAATGGTATGGGTTTTAGAAGTAGTTATAATATCGATATAATTTTTATCACTTTTAATAAATAAAATAGAATCTAATAAAATTTTTACATCCTTATAACCATCTTTAACAGTGATTGATTTTGGTTTGGATTGTTCTCTTGCTACTTCGATAGCAGCAATTAAATCGATTTTTTTTATAGGTTTTGTTAAATAGGCAACAGGCTGAATTTTTAATGCCTTTTTTAAGGTTTCCATTTCCGTTTGACCCGTAATGAAAATGACTTTTTCATTAGTTAGGCTCATTTTTGCCCATTCAATTCCGGTATCGTGGCCTTCTACATTGATGTCTAATAAAATAATTTCGGGTAAAAATTGATGTAATGTAATTGTAGCATCATTTAAATTGAAAGCCAATTCAATAGAGGCATAACCGCAATCTGTTAAAATATTTTTTATATGATTTGCAATTAAAACCTGGTCTTCTACAATTACTATTTTAGGCATAAAGGCTATAAATTAAAATATAAATGGAAACCTTTGGCAGTTTCTATCGTTGGGTTGACTTTTAATTGCTGACAAAGTTGTAGTACTAATTTAGGACTAACTTTTTTATCTGTCGAATTTAATCCATTGTCTTTATAATCAAATGAAATGAAATTATTCTCTTTGTTAATTTCTAAATTCATTCGTTTTTCATGATTTTTTTCAAAGGCATGTTTTACCGAATTTATGATTAATTCGGTAACTAGTAAACCAATATACATAGCATTATCAGAATGAATTTGAATAGAATCGATCTCAAAAGTAATCTCAAATTCTTTATCTTCTTCTAAACTTGTAAAATTATTTTTTACTTCCAGAAGATATTCCTTTAAGTCAATTTCATTGTTGTTTTTTGTTTGATACAGATGTCTATGTAAAGAAGCAATAGTTTCTACTTTTGATAAAAGCTTGACAAAATCATTTCTATTCTCGTCCCCTTGCTTTTTACGAAGTGTATCAGCTATAAGTAATGAAATTAGTTGTAAATTATTATTGACCCGATGATTGGTTTCGCTAATTAAAAATTCGTTTTGTTTGGAATAACTTTCTAACTGCTGGTTTATAATTCGTACTTTTTTTAAGTGATAAATTAAGAACAGAAACCCACTCACAAAAAAAGTAACAACAACCAGTAATAAAATTTGGCTTTTCTTTACTTCATTTATCGTCTGGTCAGAAATAGGCTGCTTTTTATTTAGAAATGTTTTTTCAATTGTGGTAACATCACCATTTGGGTTTTGAAGTGAAAAATTCTTTGTTTGAAAAGAAAAAGTAAGCGGCGTATTTAAAAAAACGACTGCATAAAAAATAAACAAAATGGATTTTAGAAACACTTTAATGTTCATTCCATTTGTTTTTTTGATTTCAGGAAAAGATACTCCTTAAAGATAAAGATTTGAAAAATAATATAGAAGACAATATTAAAAATCCATATATCTATAAAAGGATCCTCACATAAAACTAATTCTAAATTGCCTACAGAAAAAATCGTGACACTACACGCAAAATATAGAATTAAACCAATAGAAAAGTTGAAATAACGATGCTCGGTTGCTAAATTGGAGACAATATAATAAAGCGCATAAAGTATTAAAATTATAGAGATGGAAATAATTTCATAATTATTAAAGTTCCAAAATGAATTTGGATCTTTTATATACATTGATGCTAAAATTACTGTTTGTGTGATTAAAATTATCAATATAACTTTTTTCAAAATCGTATTTGAAATTAATTTTTTGAAAAGTATAGATAAAAATAATAGTTGGAAATAAAAATAAAAGTGCGATACAAAAAAGTTTTGTCCAAAGTATAAAAATCCTATCAGATGGCATATTATTTCTACAATACAAAGAGAAAATAGATACCACAAAAAAGTTTTTTCAGTTTTTTCACGTACTTGTTTATTTTTTAAAAATAAAATGGTATTGAATATTAGAAAAAACAAACCTAATAAACTTGAAGAGAATGCAATTATATCTGTCATGTGGTATTTGTATATATTATGGACACCTTAAAAAGCAAAAATAGTAATTTATTTTATACTTGAATTTAGTCAATTTGTAAGCACTATAAAATAGCCTGATTTTTCAAAACCTAATGTGTTGAAATTGGCAAAATATACAGGTTATTCAAATTATTTTTCCTCATGTAAAACCTACTCCATACTAAACCTCTCTAGTTTGTAATTGAATTTTAGATGTTTCTCAATTCTCAAAAAAATGGATTATTCCAGACTTTTCCAGATATGTAATAAAAAACATTACGATTAGTTGACCGCATTAGAGATAGCACCGGTATCTCCCGATATAGAAAAAGCACTTTTCAGCCGTAGGTTTTGTTAGCAGGTGATTTAGCGGATAGCCCGGCCGTAGGTAACGCCCAAAAGAATATTCTCTTTAGTAAATAAAATAAAAAAGTAAAGGCATTTTGCGTAGTATTTTTCTAAGGATTTAATTACAACTATTAGTTATATTCTATAATTTGTGTTGTAAGAAAAAAAAGAAGTTAATGCTTAATATTGCGTATCTAAGAATTTTTATAAAGATTCCAAAAGATTTTACACAAACCTTTATTTTTTTATTTACTTATTATTATGTTCATAACTATTTTTACCGACACGATTAAATTTCACTACAAATCTAAAAACTGGCAGTATGATTTTGATGAAATTAAAGAACTGGGATTGCTAAAAAAAAAGAAAAAGTATTTTCTTGAAAATGCTGCTTTTATAGCCGTAACCGCCGTAGCGTATTATTGTATGATTTTCTCAGACCTGATGGATCTATACTATATTATTCCGACACTTTTATGTTACGTTTTTATTATAATCGCAAGATTTGATAACACTTCAGAATTTGTGTATTTCGTATTTGTAAAAGATATTTACAGAAAAGAAATAAAGATTAAAATTGCAGCAAAGGACCGACCTGTGATAGGCGAACAGATAGATCATTTTCTGGATCTTCAGTTTGAAAGAAGTATAAAAAAGACTGCTTAAATAAAAAAATCAAAAATGTATTTATTTGGAATTTCCCATTATGATTTAGTTTTCATAATGGCAGCTTTGATGTATGGTTATTTTATTACCAGCAGAAAAAAATAATGAACTACTGCGTTACTATTCCTGACAATATGCAGTTTTAGAGTACCCTAAATAAGGTATAGTTATGCTGTTAAAAAGTTTAATGGCGGGCTGTTTTAGCTATACCTGACCCCAAATTAAAAAATATATGGCCACAACAACAATTAAAAACAAAATCAAAAACATTAGAGAGTTAAAAAATTACACTCAGGAATATATGGCAGAAAAATTAGGTGTAACTCAGGCCGGTTATAGTAAAATTGAAAAAGGAAAAACTTCTTTGAGTTACGAAAAACTGGTCGAAATAGGAAGAATTCTTGATGTAAGTGTTGAAGATATCATCAGTTTTGATTACGATCGGTACTTTAATTCTTTTAATAAAATCACCGGAAATAATAATGGGAGTATTTTGATTAACACAGAAAATACTTCTACGATCAAAGAACTATATGAAGACAAAATTCAGCTATTAGAAAAGCTTTTAAACAGAACAGAAATTGAGCTTGGACGTTATAAACAAAAATTTGGGGAAATTTGAAGTAACTCCAATTGAAATGCGTTCTGTTTTGGCCCAAAATTCATTTTTTGGGCTAAATTTTTTTTAGGAACAAGAGGATATGATTTAACCGGGCGCTATGGATTGGTATGGATAGCCCGATATAAAGAACGTCAAAAAAATACAAATTCTTAATCGAAAAAAACTTTCAAATCGCCATAGATTCCCCAATTTTCAATAATAATTGATCTTTCGTATGGTCTCTCTATTAGTATGGGGCCAAAAAGAGCATTTTTGTTTGTAGATAAAATTTGGTCATTGTTATCTACAATGACAGTGTTTCCATGAAAATCTTTTTTTTGTTTTGCCAGTATCCGATCATGTTTGTCTACAATTTTGATATCACCAAATATATCTTTTACTTCTTTGGCTATGATTTCGTCTTTCCCATTTTTAATCATAACATTGTTGAAAATATCTTTAACCTGTTTGGCTATAATTTTTTCGAATGTGTCTGTAATGATAATATTACCAAAGATATCTTTCTTTAAAATTACGAGTGTTCTTCCATATGCATCTTCAATAATGGTGTTGCCAAATAAGTCGGTTTTGTAATTTACTTCCAATTTGTCATCAGTTTGGATTACAGTATTATTTAAAGAATTTGTTCTGTAAATGATATTCTGGCTGTAAGTAAAGTTACAAAAGTAAAAAAAGAGAGAAACGAGAGTAATTTTATTCATTAGGCGGATTGTTTTCGCCAAGAAACACAAACTTAGTGCCAAAAAGAATTGATTAATTTAAAGGTTCTAAAGCTGTTTTGGTAAGAATTACAACTAATTTTAGGTTTAGTTTCGTCTTTGTCAAAATTCAGAATCCTGACAAAGACTACTCTACAAGTGAAACTAAATTCAAAATATTTAAAAATTGCGTGAAAGCCTTAAAACAAAACTTCTTTTGTAATAATATAAACACCCATTACGAGAACAAACCAGCCAAAAAGAGGTTTTAGTTTTGCTCCGTCAATCTTTTTAGAAAACTGGCTTCCAATTAGCATTCCCAGGAGTGCCATGGCAGAAACGCTTAATAAAAAGGGATAATCTATGGGTGTTCCGATATATAAATCGCCTCCAAAACCTATTGTTGAATTGATTGTAATGATTAATAATGATGTTCCAACGGCTTGTTTCATGGGTAAATTGGCAAAAAATAATAAGGCCGGGATAATTAAAAAACCGCCACCGGCACCCAGAAATCCGGTTACGATTCCGACCACAAAACCGATTAAGCTTAATTGCGGGTAATTGGTTTCGGCATTTTTTATTTCGGGCTGGTCTTTTTTAATCATCGAAATTGCTGCAGTAATCATCAATACTGAAAAGACAATCATAATCAGAAAGTCTTTTGAAACCGAATAAGAGGCTATGCAAAATAACGTGGCTGCGATTTTCGGAAAAATAACTTCACGGATGATTAAAATTGAAACCACAGACGGAATGGCAAAGTAAAACGCCGATTTGAGTTTGAGGTTTCCCATTTTGTAATGGCTGTAACTTCCTGACATAGCTGTAAGCCCAACAATAAATAAAGAGTACGAAGTGGCCTGGTCCGGACTTACCTTAAACAAATAAACAAGAATCGGAATAGTCAATATCGATCCGCCGCCGCCAATTAAGCCCAGCGAAATTCCGATAATGATAGAGGCAAAATAACCCAGATATTCCATTGCATTTGTTTTGATGCAAAGGTGGTTTGTAAATTAGAAATCTACAGTAACATTTATCACAGAAGGTGATTTTGTAATAGATTAAAATATCAAATGGATTTTTATGTTACTTATAATGTCAGTTCGAGCGGAGTTGAGAACCCGAAAAGCATGTAGACTTCGCTCAATGTGACAGAATAGATTTAGTGCTAATTCGTGAAATTAGTTTTTAATAACTCAATTTGGTTTCTGTTGAGCTTCACCAATCCTCTTTGTTCCATTTTTTTGAGCAATCTTGAAACGACTTCTCTTGAGGTATTCAGTTCGGTTGCAATTTCCTGATGAGAAAGTTTGACTTCAGAGCAACCACAGGAGTCAGAATGTCTTTTCAGGTAAAATTCCAAACGTTCATCCATGGATCGGAAAGCGATATTATCAATAACTTCAAGGACTTCTTCAAAACGGCTTCGATAGGTTTCAATGACAAATTCGTACCAGGAACGGTGTTCCATCATCCATTTGTCCATCATTTGCAGGGGAATCATCATGACAGAAACATCTTCGACTACTTTGGCCATAATTTGGCTTTTTTCGCTTTTTGCGGTACAAATCATAGAAATGGCGCAGGCCTGTCCCGGCTGTAAATAATACATTAAAAACTCACCGCCATCTTCGCCTTCGCGATAGATTTTGATTTTTCCTTTGGTAATCAAAACCGTATTTTTAATATACTGTCCGGTTCGCATTAAGATTGTTCCGGATTTAAAATCTTGTGGACTCCCGGTTTCTTCAATAACAGCAATCAGTTCATTGGAGAAATTTGGAAAGAGGGTTTTTAATGAAGGCTGCATGGGTGAAATTTAAAAATAAACGATACTGTTCTAAATCTTTAATTTTTTGTCTTCCCGTTAAAAATAAAATCTTAATGTTTTGTTATTACAGATTTTATCAAAAACAAACTAAAACTTATAATTGTTTGCAAAGATAATAGATTGAGTTGTTATAAATTGTCAGAAAACTATTTTTAAGAAAGGAATTCCTGAAATGAAAATATCCTATTTTCTATCGACATTCCAGTATGTTTTTTTGAAAATAGTGAGTAAATTTGTAAAACACTAAGTATAATACTTCTTCTAAAACGTTTTCTGTGAATAATAATCGAAATCGTATTTTGTACGTATTTTATTTAGTAAAAACATTTAATTTTACAAAAAACACAATGCTATGAATTTATCACAAGAAGATTGGGTTGAACAATTAAAATCTGATGAAAATGCAGTTATACTTGATGTAAGAACTGAAGACGAGTTTAACGACGGCTATATTGAAAATGCTGTTAATATTGACATCAATAAAGGTCAGGCTTTTATTTATGAAATAGAAGAACTGGATAAAAATAAAAACTATTATGTGTATTGCCGTTCGGGAGCGAGAAGCGCAAAAGCATGTCAGATTATGAATGAATTAGGTTTTGAGAATGCCTATAATCTGCTTGGCGGAATCCTGGATTGGGAAGGTGATACCGTAAATCCATAAAAGTGAAAGAGGCGGTAAAGCCTCTTTTTTCATTTAAAAACGAATAAATAACCAAAACTAAAATTACCAGATTATGAGTTTTATACCCGAGGAATATCAAATTAAAGACCTTCTGAATCAGGATACTTATCTTGTAAACGGAGAATTAAAAAAATGGACAGGCCAGACTACACCTGTGTTTTCTACTATTTCTTCTACTGAAAAATATGCGCCGACATTATTGGGTTCTATTCCGTTCATGGCAGAAAAAGAAGCAGCTGAGGTAGTTGAAGCTGCTACTGCTGCTTATGATAAAGGACAAGGTTTATGGCCAACGATGAAAGTGATTGACCGTATCAAATGCATGGAGAATTTCGTAAGGCAAATGAAAGAAACCCGCGAAGAAGTAGTGAAACTTTTGATGTGGGAAATCGGAAAAAACCTTGGCGATTCCCAAAAAGAATTTGACAGAACAGTAGAATATATTCAGGACACTATTGACAGTTATAAAGAATTAAACGGACGCAGTTCTAAATTCTCAAAAGTTCAGGGCGTAAACGCAATGATTCGCCGTGGGCCTCTTGGGGTTGTATTGTGCCTTGGACCATATAACTACCCTCTTAACGAAACGTTCTCGTTATTGATTCCTGCTCTGATTATGGGTAATGCCGTGATTTTTAAACCGGCAAAATACGGAGTTTTATGTATTTCTCCATTATTAGAAGCCTTCAGAAGCAGCTTTCCAAAGGGAGTTATCAATATCGTATACGGAAGAGGTCGTGAAGTGGCTTCTCCAATCATGAAATCAGGAAAAATTGATGTTTTGGCATTGATTGGAAACAGTAAATCAGCTATTGCTTTACAGGATCAGCATCCAAACAAAAACAGACTGCGTTTGATTTTAGGTCTGGAAGCTAAAAACCCTGCCATTATCTTACCGGATGCCGACTTAGATTTGGCAATTCAGGAGTGTATTACAGGTTCGTTATCTTTTAACGGTCAGCGTTGTACAGCTTTAAAAGTGTTATATGTTCATGAGTCTATTGCTGAAGAATTTAACAGACGTTTTTCTGAAAAAGTAGATGCTTTAGTATTTGGAAATCCATGGGAAAAAGGAGCTTCTTTGACTCCGCTTCCAGAGGAAGATAAACCAGCTTACATTCAGGGCTTAATCGACGATGCAAAAAGTAAAGGCGCAAAAATATTAAATGAAAAAGGAGGAAAGCACTCAGAAAATTATATTTTCCCTGCTGTTCTTTATCCTGTAAACAAAGAAATGAGAGTGTATCATGAAGAGCAATTTGGACCAGTTGTGCCAATTATCTCCTTCAAAGATATTAACGAACCGCTTGACGATATGGCCGAATCAAACTACGGTCAACAGGTAAGTTTGTTTGGAAAAGATATCAAAACTCTTGCTCCGCTTATTGATGCTTTGGTTAACTTAGTATGCAGGGTAAACCTGAACAGTTCTTGCCAGAGAGGTCCTGATGCGTTCCCGTTCACAGGCCGTAAAGACTCTGCGGTAGGAACTTTGAGTATTCCGGATGCATTGCGTTCATTTTCAATCCGTACTTTCGTAGCTTCAAAAGATATAGCTTATAACAATGAAATCCTTCAGGAATTATTAAACAGTAAAGAATCTAATTTCATCAATACTGATTATATTTTATAATTTTTAAGGTTATATATTAATTTTCAAAACCGTCTTTTTCTTTTAGAATCAGGCGGTTTTTCTATTTGATATGTTTTGAAATTGACTTGTCTTTTTTTATTCGTTAAAACTTAAAAATGTGTGTATTGTTTCGGAAAAGTGTGTAATAAATACACATAAAAAAATGGCTCATTTTTTTAAATGACTCAATATCAGATATGAATTCAAATGGCACAAGCCTTGCCTATTCAGGATTGTAGCAATTCTCTCAGATAAAGAATTAAAAATAAATGCCATTTACATAAAAAATACAATCCAGAATGAAAAGCGAATCAATTACTTCAGAACAGCTTTATGACTCAGGTCTTCACGAAGCACAAAAAGAGCAATACTCAATAAATAATAATCAAACTACAAGTGCAACGGGTATTGCAGTACTTATAGGCACTTTTTTACTAATGATAACCGGAGCTTTTTTGGTTTATAAATTCCAATCCGACTTTGATCAGTTTCATATTGACAGGATAAATTCTGCCTGGGGTTATCCATTTTTAATTCTGGCTACTGTTTTGTTTCTTTTTAAAGCAGTTGTTTTTCTGTATAAGTCATTTCTCTATTTTAAATACAGACCTATAGAATCTGTTTCAGATGAATTACTGCCTTCGTGTACCATAATTGTTCCGGCTTATAATGAAGGGAAACTGGTTTGGGATACCTTATTAAGTTTGGCAAACAGTGATTATCCAGAGCAGAAAATGCAAATACTCGCAATTGATGATGGTAGTAAAGATGATACCTGGTATTGGATTCAACAGGCTAAAATAAAACTTGGCGACCGTTTATCCATTTATCAGCAGCCACAAAATAAAGGAAAACGTCACGCACTTTACAGAGGATTTAAATTAGGGACAGGAGATTTTTTTGTGACTGTTGACAGTGATTCGATTGTAAAAAAAGATACATTGCGAAATTTAGTCAGCCCTTTTTTTAACAATGAAAAATGTGGAGCTGTTGCCGGAAATGTTCACGTTTTGAATAATAAAACAGCAATGCTTCCTAAAATGCTTAATGTGAGTTTTGTAATGAGCTTTGAGTTTGTAAGATCTGTAGAAAGCGTATTAGGTTCTGTATTTTGTACTCCGGGAGCTTTGGCAGCATATCGAAAAACTGCTGTATTTGACTGTCTTGACGAATGGATCAACCAGACATTTATGGGAGAACCTTCAGATATTGGTGAGGACCGCGCGATGACCAATATGATTTTGAAACAGGGATATCAGGTTTTATTTCAAAGAAATTCAATTGTACTTACGAATGTTCCGGAAGGATATACTGGATTGTATAAAATGTTTATCCGTTGGGGCAGAAGCAATGTTAGGGAAAATATAATGATGGCAAAGTATGTTTTCAAAAATTTCAGAACCGGATCTAAATTAGGAACAAGACTTTTATACTTAGACCAAACGGCAAAAATTATAATGTCTTTACCATTTTTATTTTTCATGTTCTTTTTTATAGCAATCCATCCACTTTTGTTTTTTAGTTCAACACTTTTAAGTATATCCATTATATCAAGTTTTTCAGCTTTTTTTTATGCTAAAAAATATAGTTTTTCTGAATCCATGTGGGCTTATTCATATAGTGTTTTTTACAGCTTTAGCCTGTTTTGGATCACTCCGTATGCCATTATCACTGCGCATAAAAAAGGATGGCTGACACGTGGTTTGTCTGAAAAGAAACTAGAAGAATATGTTACTTTAGAACAATATAGTCCGGTAGCTAAATAAGAAAAAAATAGCTTATTTTAGAACCGTCTTTTCCATATGGATTAGACGGTTTCTTTTTATTTTTATATGATTATAAAATCAATCAAACCTTCTGATACCTGGCAAATCAGGCATGAAGTAATGTGGCCTGATGAGCATTTAGCATTTGTTCAGCTGGAAGAAGATAAATTCGGCTTGCATTTTGGCGTTTTTATAGATGAAAAACTGGTTTCAATTGTGTCCTGTTTTATTTTAGATGATGAAATGCAGTTTAGAAAACTCGCAACTTTACCCGAATGGCAGGGTCAGGGAATCGCATCCGAACTTTTAAAACATATTTTTGAATTGGCCAGCAAAAAGAATTTAAAGAGAATTTGGTGCAATGCCAGATCCGGTAAAAAATCGTTTTATGAAAAACTCGGGATGAAAGATACTTTTCAAACGTTTAGCAAAGCAGGTCAGGAATTTACAATTATGGAAATTTGTTTTTGATTTTTGAAATGTGAAAAAAATCCTAATTGAGCCTGATTTATAGAAAACTTCAATTAATTATCTTAATTTAACCACAGACAAATTAATAATCAGGTTGCTATGAAGAATTCAAAAATTAAGGCTTTTATACCACTTTTATATCTTGTTTGGTCAGACGATCTTTTAACACAAAAAGAGTTTTCGACTTTACAGGAATTTATTACCTCTCTAACGATTATTTCGCCGGAAGAGCAGCAGTTTCTTCTTTCGAAAGTGGATATTTCGAATCCGCCTTCGCGAAATGAACTCACACAATGGAAATCGGATATAGAGAAAAGTATTAAAGATAAATCTTCTATAAAGTCTATTTTTGATATCGCAACAGCACTTTCTGAAAAAGATTTGGATATTTCAGTACTGGAACAAAATTTTACAAAACTTGAAAATGACCTTGGGGTTTTGGGTGAAGAATTGATTCAGAACTTCAAAACCCAGGGAGACTCTTTGACCGCGACTACTAAAACAACCGATAATTTTGAAATACAAAAGTTAACTCAAATTTTAGATGGAGATCAGGCCAGTATTATCAAAAAAGTAAAAGAAGTTATTTCAAGACCGGAATTTGCTTATGAAACTTCTACTGATATTAATGTTTATCGTCAGACAGTTTACAATTGGTGTAAAATTTTAGCCGATGAAAATCTCGGCAATATGGCATATCCAAAAAGACATGGCGGAGGCGAAAACATAGCGGATTATTTTGCCATCATGGAAACGCTGAGTTATCATGATTTAAGTCTGGTGATTAAATTTGGCGTACAATTTGGACTTTGGGGAATGAGCGTTCAGTCGTTAGGAACCGAAAAACATTATGCAAAATATCTTAAAGATATTGGCGAATTAAAACTTCCTGGCTGTTTTGCGATGACTGAAACCCATCATGGTTCAAATGTTAAAGGCCTTGAAACAACAGCGACGTATAACCATGCTGATTTAACTTTTACGGTTCATACTCCTCATGAAAAAGCCCAAAAAGAATATATTGGAAACGCTGCCGTTCACGGACAAATGGCGACCGTTTTTGCCAAACTGATTATTGACGGACACGATTATGGTGTAAATGCTTTTGTAGTGCCGCTGCGTGACACAAATGGAAATGTTTTAAACGGAATTACAATAGGCGATTGCGGTCATAAAATGGGACTGAATGGTGTGGATAACGGAACCATTCGTTTTGATAATGTCGTGATTCCGAAAGAAAATATGCTGGATCGTTTTGCTTCTGTGAATGAAAAAGGAGAATTCGAAAGTCCGATTCCGAGTGATAACAGACGTTTCTTTACCATGTTAGGCACTTTGGTTGGCGGACGAATCGGAATTCCGAGATCGGCTTTGGCAGCAGCGAAATCAGGACTTACGATTGCCATTCGCTACAGCGATCAAAGACGACAATTCGGACCAGAAGGAGGTTCTGAAGTCCCGATTTTAAATTACAGGATGCATCAGCGAAGATTGATTCCGCATTTAGCGAAAACCTATGCTGTACATTTTGGATTACAATATCTGACGAATCGTTTTTTAAACAAAACTGAAGCCGAAATGCAGGAAATCGAAGCATTGGCAGCCGGAATGAAATCATACTCTACATGGAGTACAAGAGATATTTTACAGGAATGCCGTGAAGCCTGCGGAGGAAAAGGATATTTGTCTGAAAACAGAATTGACGCTTTGAAAAACGATACGGAAATCTATACCACTTTTGAAGGAGATAACACTGTTTTGATGCAGTTGGTTGCCAAAAATCGTTTAGCAGAATTCAGAAAAGCATTTGGAGAGATGGGATCTTTCGGCATCATTAATTATGTTTTTGAAAATGCCAAAACCGCTTTGGCTGAGAAAAACCCAATTGCAACCAGAAGAACTGATGATGAACATCTGCTGGATTCAGAATTTCATCTGCAGGCTTTCATCCACAGGGAAAAAACAATTTTGGCATCTGCAGCAAGACGTATTAAAAAATTAGTAGATGGCGGTTTAGAAGCTTATGATGCATTTAATGTAGTACAACACCAGATGATTGAAGTAGCTGAAGCTTATCTGGAGCGATTAGTATTGGAGCAATTTCAAATAGCAGTCTCTAAAATAGAAGATGAAAAAACAAAGGCAATTCTTATAAAATTAAATCAATTGTATGCGCTTTCGCAGATTGAAAAAAACAAGGCATGGTATTTAGAAGATGGATATATGGAAGCTGTGAAAACCAAAGCAGTTCGTAAAATGGTCAATCAGCTTTGCTGGGACATCAGACCCGATGCGGTTTCTTTGGTAAATGCATTTGATATTCCACAAAGCTGCCTGGCAGCGCCAATTGCTGTATAATTATAAATCTTATTTTTTATCGTTTGAAAAAGTATTGTCTTTTTTTTATAACTCTTCTGGTTTGCTTTTCCGGTTACGCATCAAATAGTACAGATGCTATTCTGGATAAGCTAAACGATGCTGTAAAAAATAAACAGCATTATGTCCGTCTAAAAGAAGAACGGATTTTAAATTTCAAGAAAATAAAATCACAGGGCCTTTCTAAAGAACAAGAGTATAATTATAATCAGGCATTATATAAAGAGTATCAGAAATTCAATTCAGATTCGGCTATTTTTTATGTAAAGAGAAATCTTAAAATAGCTGATGAACTTCATAAGAAAGAGTTGTTGAATCTGGCGGAACTGCAACTGGCAAACCTGTATTCATCAACAGGAAAATACCGGGAATCAGAAGCGATTTTAAAAAATATCAATAAAAAAGAATTAGAAAAATCATTACTGCCTAATTATTATATTACGTATCGGGAATTTTATGAGCATTATAGCGCAAACAGTCGAAGTAGTGAGTTTTTTGAGCAGATAGGTAAATATCGTGATTCGCTGCTGGGCGTTTTAAATCCTAATTCTTTAGATTATAAGATTACTAAAATTCAGAAAAAAATTTACCACAGGGAATTTGATGCTGCCCAAAAAGAGTTACTAAACTTATTGAAAGGAATGAAGGACGATAATCCTCAATATGCCATGATTACATACCTTTTGGGGAATATTTCACAAAATACCCGTAAAATAGAATTAGTAAAAAAATATTATGCCCTTTCTGCGGTTTCAGATATTAAACAGGCCATAAAAGATAATGCTTCAATACAGGAACTGGCTATCGTTTTTTATAACTTAGGAGATGTTGATATGGCATACAAACTCACGCAATCTGCTATTGAAGATGCGCTTTATTGTAATGTGCAGTTTCGCACACTTTTGATGTCGCAATTGTATTCTATTATCAATACCGCTTATTTAGAACGTGAATCCGAGCGAAAAACAGAACTTCAGGCTTACCTTTTGTTTATTAGTTTGTTGTCCTTATTTTTAATTGTTGCCGTGATATATGTTTATAAGCAAATGAAAAAGGTTTCCAGAATTCGTGGAGAACTTTATGAAACTAGTCAAAAACTAGCAGAGTTAAACAAAGACATCACGGAGGCCAATAATCAGCTTCAGGAACGTAATGCCCAATTGTCAGAGTCAAATCATATCAAGGAAGAATATATTGCAAATTTTTTCAACCTTTGCTCTGCTTATATCAATAAGCTGGAGAATTACCGTCTTATTTTGAATAAAAAGGCAACGGCTAAACAATTTGATGAGATATCCAGAATGTTGAAATCGACTACTTTAGTTGATAAAGAACTGGAAGAATTATACAAGAATTTTGATATCATCTTTTTAAATTTATATCCAACTTTTGTAAAAGACTTCAACGCCTTGCTTATTAACGAAGAGCAGATTGTATTGAAGCAGGGAGAAGTACTCAATACAGAGCTTCGAATTTTTGCCTTGATTAGACTCGGAATAACCGATAGTGTAAAAATTGCGGCTTTCCTTCGTTACTCTTTAAGTACCATTTATAATTATCGTACCAGAGCCAGAAATAAGGCTATAGTTTCCCGAAATGATTTTGAGGAAATGGTTGTGAAAATTGGCCTGATTTCTCAAAAAGGCTAATTGTTTGTTTTCAGAATCACTACTTTTTTTGCTGCTTAATTTTGTTTAAAGTATTGTTTTATAGGTTTTTGTGTTTTAAAAATACTACTTTTTTTTATTTAGGATTTTTACGAACACGATATCGTTTTAGCTTTACCATATTATTTAGAAGGCATTTTAAATGCTAATCTAAGTAGTCTGACTAATGACTAATAAATAAAAAGGTATGTTTAAGAACGTTAAAGTAATAGCTGTTTTACTATTGCTGAATTCATTTGGAAGTAATGCACAAAATAAAAATCCAATTTATCTGGATGATAAAAAACAAATTGATGAAAGAGTAGAAGATGCGCTTTCGCGAATGACAACTGATGAAAAAATTGCCATGATTCATGCGCAGTCTAAATTTAGTTCGCCGGGAGTTCCGCGTTTAGGAATTCCTGAAAACTGGATGACTGACGGACCTCATGGAATTCGTACTGAAGTAAAATGGGATGAGTGGGACCAGGCAGGCTGGACGAATGATTCCTGCATTGCATTTCCGGCTCTTACGGCTTTATCTGCCACATGGAATAAAGAATTGGCTTCATTATACGGTAAATCAATTGGAGAAGAAGCACGTTATCGCAACAAAAATGTACTGTTAGGTCCGGGAGTAAATATCTACAGAACGCCATTAAACGGACGTAACTTCGAATATATGGGCGAAGATCCTTTCCTGACTTCAAAAATGGTGGTTCCTTATATTAAAGGAGTTCAGTCAAATGGAGTGGCAGCCTGTGTAAAACATTTTGCCCTGAACAATCAGGAAACCAATCGTAATTCAGTAAACGTAATTGTGGATGACCGTGCTTTGTACGAAATTTATTTGCCGGCTTTTAAAGCAGCCGTTCAGGAAGGTGATGCGTGGGCAATTATGGGTTCTTACAATAAATATAAAGGTCAGCAATGCTGCCATAATGAGTTTTTACTGAATGATATTCTGCGTGGAGAATGGGGTTTCAAAGGTGTCGTTGTTTCTGATTGGGGAGGAGTAAATGATACAAAACAAGCGATTCATAATGGTCTGGATATGGAATTTGGTTCCTGGACAAACGGACTTTCATGGGGAACCAGTAATGCATACGACAACTATTATTTAGCAAAACCTTATTCGGAAATGATTAAAAAAGGTGAAGTGGGAACTAAGGAATTAGACGAAAAAGTACGTCGTATTCTGCGTTTGTCTTTCCTTACCAATATGAATAAAAACAGACCTTTCGGATCTTTTGGAACTGAAGAACATGCTAAAGCAGGTTTGAAAATTGCCGAAGAAGGAATAGTATTGCTTCAAAACAACAATACTATTTTACCAATCAATCTTTCTAAAACGAAGAAAATCGCTGTCATTGGTGAAAACGCTATTAAAATGATGACAGTTGGTGGAGGAAGCTCATCCTTAAAAGCCAGATATGAAATCACTCCGCTTGAAGGTTTGAAGAAAAGAATTGGCAATCAGGCCGAGATTGTTTACGCCAGAGGTTATGTTGGAGATCCGACAAGCAATTATAACGGAGTTGTGGCAAAAGTTAGTTTAGAAGACAAACGTTCAGCAGCCGAGTTAAAAGCTGAAGCTTTAAAAGTAGCTAAAGATGCCGATATTGTACTTTTTATTGGAGGATTAAACAAAAGTGACAACCAGGATGCTGAGGGAGCTGATCGTAAGGAATTACAACTTCCATACAATCAGGATAAATTAATAAGTGAGTTAGTTAAAGTAAATAAAAATATGGTTTTTGTAAATATTTCCGGAAATGCAGTGGCAATGCCTTGGGTAAAAGAAGTTCCTGGAATTGTACAGGGATGGTTCTTAGGTACAGAAGCCGGAAATGCGCTGGCAAATGTTTTGGTTGGCGATGTGAATCCGTCCGGAAAATTAACCTTTACTTTTCCTGTAAAATTATCTGATAACGGAGCACATGCTTTGGGAGAATTTCCGGGAGGCGATGAGGTTACTTATAAAGAAAGCATTTTTGTTGGGTATCGTTGGGCAGACAAACAAAAAGCAAAACCATTATTCTCTTTTGGACACGGTTTAAGCTACACGACTTTTGCATACGGAAAAGTAACTGCCGATAAAAAACAATTGTCAGCAGGAGATCAGATTACATTTTCTGTTAAAGTAAAAAATACAGGAAACAGAGAAGGTTCAGAAATTGTTCAGCTTTACATCAGTGATTTAAAATCTTCTTTGGTTCGTCCAGTAAAAGAATTAAAAGGTTTTGAGAAAATTTCGCTTAAAGCAGGAGAAGAAAAAACAGTAACTTTTACAATAGATAAAACAGCCTTAAGCTTTTTCGATGATAAAAAACACGACTGGGTTGCAGAGCCGGGTGCTTTTGAAGCTATTGTTGGTGCCTCTTCAACGGATATAAAATCTAAAGTGAGTTTTTTACTTCAATAAGTTTTATTAATTTTCTAAATTGGTTGGTTGTAAAAGCTGTAATTGTAAAAAGTTGCAGCTTTGCTTTTAAAAAATAGTAAAATGTTTAACTTTTATAAAAAAATAATAATGAAACGAATAGTTTTAGTTGCAACAGTGTTGTTTTTAATACAAAACCTTTCGGCGCAAAGCCTGAACAAAATGCAATGGTTTAATGAACCTGAAAAGTGGGAAATTAAAAACAATTCCTTAATCATGAACGTAACCGCTGGGAGTGATTATTGGCGTATTTCGCATTATGGATTCACCGTTGATGATGCACCTTTTTATTATGCAACTTATGGCGGTGAATTTGAAGCCAAAGTAAAATTGACCGGAAATTATATTGCCCGTTTTGATCAAATGGGTCTGATGATTCGTGTAGATGAAAAAAACTATATTAAAACCGGAGTGGAGTTTGTTGACGGAAAATTCAATATAAGTACCGTTGTGACACACAATAAGAGTGACTGGAGTGTAACTACTTTAGACAAATCCCCGCCTTTTGTATGGATAAAAGTAGTGAGAAGATTAGATGCAGTTGAAATATTCTTTTCTTATGATGATAAAAACTATATACTGACACGTAATGCACCTTTGCAGGATAATACACCTGTTATGGTAGGTCTGATGGCAGCTTCACCTGACGGAAAAGGTTTTGAAGCCAAATTTGAAAGCTTCAAAGTTACGCATTTACCGGATCAGCGCAGGTTAGAATGGCTAAAGAATCATCAAGATTAATTATTAATAATTAACCATCAACCATTAACAACTAATTACTAACCATTTTATGACCGAAATTAAAACAAAAAAGCATTATGAAATTTTAGACGGCTTACGTTGAGTTGCTGCAATTATAGTTGTTGCTTTTCATATTTTTGAAGCTTTTGCAGGAGGAAACCGTTTTAAGCAGATTATCAATCACGGTTATCTGGCAGTCGATTTCTTTTTTCTTTTATCAGGATTTGTTGTTGCCTATGCGTATGATGACCGCTGGGCAAAAATGACACAATGGGAGTTTTATAAACGTCGTTTGATTCGCCTGCAGTACATGGTTATTATGGGAATGATCATTGGAGCTATTTTCTATTATTTTCAGGCTTCTGATATTTTGTTTCCAATGATTGCCGGAATGGAAGTTTGGAAAGTGATTTTAACCATGATTATTGGCTTTACCTTACTCCCAATTCCACCATCAATGGAGATTAGGAGATGGGGTGAAATGCATCCGCTTGACGGACCTTCATGGTCACTTTTTTTCGAATATATAGCGAATATTCTTTACGCTTTAATCTTTCGAAAATTCTCTAATAAAGTTTTGGGAATCTTTGTGTTGCTGTTTGCAGGGATGCTGATTAATTATACTGTTTTTGATCCAAAAGGAGATGTTATTGGAGGCTGGTCCCTGAATCGGGAACAAATGAATATTGGGTTTACACGTTTATTGTATCCTTTCTTTGCCGGAATTTTACTTTCCGGATTAGGAAAATTAATTCATATAAAAGGTGCTTTCTGGCTATGCAGTATATTGATAGCAATTGTTCTTATGATACCACGAATTGGAGACGAAAACAGTCTTTGGATGAATGGTTTGTACGAATCTTTTTGTATTATTCTAATTTTTCCTTTAATCGTAGTAATTGGTGCCGGAGGCGAAATAAAAAATCCGTTTTCTCTTAAAATATGTAAAGGTTTAGGTGATATTTCATACCCGCTTTACATTACCCATTACCCGCTGATTTATTGGTATACAGCCTGGGTTGTAGATAATAAAGTTTCACTTGCTGATGGTTATCTATTGGGAATTGGAGTTTTAGTTGCCAGTATTGTAATTACTTATTTATGTTTGAAACTGTATGATGAACCTGTGCGTAATTGGTTGCAGAATAAATTTCAGAAACGTAAAGAGATAAAGTAACAAAGAAGCAAAGTAACAAAGTAACAAAGGTTCATAGCAATAACAATGTGAAGTATTAAACTTTGCCACTTTGAACCTTTGTTGCTATGAACCTCCTAAAAAATTATTCTAAAACTAATTCAGCTAAAGCTTCTTTGCTAAAACCTTTTAATTGTTCGGTTTTACCTGCTTTGATTTTTGCAACCCAATTTGGATCTGATAAAAGAGGTCTTCCAACAGCAACCAAATCAAAATCGCCTCTGTCGAAACGTCTGTTTAATTCTTCCAAAGAAGTTGGCTCAGAACTTTCTCCGGCAAATGCACCAAAGAAATCGCTGGAAAGTCCAACAGAGCCAACAGTAATGGTTGGAGCTCCGGTTACTTTTTTAGCCCATCCGGCAAAGTTAAGATCAGAATCTTCAAATTCAGGCTCCCAGAAGCGGCGTTGAGAACAATGTAAAATGTCAACTCCCGCATCCACAAGCGGAGTAAGCCACGCTTCTAATTCGTGTGGGTTTTTAGCCAGTTTATAATTGTAATCAGAAGGCTTAAATTGGGAGAAACGCATAATCACAGCGAAATCGTTGCCAACTTGTTTTCTAATTTCTTTTACGACCTCAATAGCAAAACGATTACGTTCTGGTAAAGTTTTTCCGCCGTAAATATCTTCACGTAGATTGGTTTCTGCTCTAAAAAACTGGTCGATTAAATAACCGTGAGCACCGTGAATTTCGATAGTATCAAAACCTAAATTTTTAGCATCCGCAGCTGCTTTTCCGAAAGCTAAAATGGTATTTTCAATATCTTTCTCTGACATAGCAATACCGTTTCTGAAATCAGGACGATTGAATCCTGAAGGTCCTTCAAAAGGAACAGGGGGGACCCATCCGGAATGATGATTGTCCATGATTCCCATGTGCCATATTTGAGGTCCCATCTGACCTCCGGCTGTATGAACTTTATCTATGACGTTTTTCCATCCTTTCAATGCTTCACTGCCATAAAAGTGAGGTACGTTTGCATCATTTGAAGATGATGGTCTGTCAATAACTGTTCCTTCAGATAGTATTAGTCCAACTTCGCCTTCAGCCCTTTTTTGGTAGTAGGAAGCGACTTGTTCGGTTGGAGTTCCGTTTGGAGAAAAAGAGCGCGTCATAGGCGCCATTACGATTCTATTCTTAAGATTTAACGTTTTTAAGTTAAATGGAGAAAACAGGGTGTTTGTACTCATGGTAATTTACAAATTATTTTGAATTAATTTACTGAGTGCTTCAAAGGCACTTTCGTTGCGTTTGTAGTATGTCCATTGTCCAACACGGGTAGATTCTATAAATCCTGCACGTTGTAAAATTGACAAGTATTCAGAAACTGTTGATTGTGTAAGGCCTGCCTTTGCCTGTATCTGCCCAACGCAAACTCCATGTTCAAATCCTGCAGTAATTTGATCCGGAAAGTTGACTTCAGGTTCTTTAAGCCATTCCAGCATTTGTAATCTGGACTTATTAGACAATGCCTTAAAAATTTCAATTTGTTCCATGATGTAAATATATCGACTTTTCCCGATGTCTGAATTAATTAAAAATAATTTTAGATAAATTTTATGATAACAGTGTGTTTTTAAAAAATATAGTGATTGATTTTAAGCCATTCTTTACAATCATTAATCCAAAACTGACTGGTGTCTTTTGTTCCTAAGCCAAAACCGTGACCGCCTTTTTCGTAAATATGTAATTCGGCTGAAACGTTGTTCTTTTTTAAAGTTAAATAATAATTGATACTGTTTTCAGGTAAAACAGCACTATCATCTGATGCATGCACTAAAAAAGTTGGAGGTGTCTGAGATGTAATTTTTTTATCGTTAGAGAAATTATCAATAAGAATCTGCGAAGGTTCCTTGCCTAACAAATTTGTCTGTGAACCTTTGTGGCTTATATTGTTATCCATCGAGATCACCGGGTAAATCAATATTGAAAAGTCTGGTCTGGCACTACTATTAAATTTTGATTCATATACTTTGTCATTAAAATGTGTTGCCAGGGTTGAGGCTAAATGGCCGCCTGCTGAAAAACCTATCGTACCAATTTTATCCGGATCAATATTCCACTTTGCTGCATTAGACCGGACAAAACGAATAGCCTCCTGAGCATCCTGTAAAGGTCCGATAGATTTGTTTTTCATAATTAAATCACTGGGTAGCCTATATTTTACAACAAAAGCAGTAATTCCTAAAGAGTTTAGCCATTCAGCCACATTCGTTCCTTCCTTCTCCATGGATAAATGTGCATATCCTCCACCTGGAAAAATAAGGACAGCAGTTTGATTAGGCTTTGTTTCTTTTGGAAGAAAAACACTTAATGTTGGGACAATAACCTGACTTGTGCGTTGAATTTTGCCCTCCTTTATTACTTCTTTTTCCTTATAATCTGGAGTATTTATTTCATCAGGTATTTTGTTCCAAATTGATAAAATTTCATTTTGAGAATGTAAATTAATAGTGATTCCAAATAATAAAAAGAATAAATAAAAACTCTTTTTTAAATTAATTTTTATAAATGTTTTCAATTTTTAAAAGGTATTAGATTTTTTAATACTTAAGTCCTCGATGAGTATTATGTGATTATTTGAGATATAATTCAAAGTATAGATTGTTTGTTGATAAATCAATAAAATAATTTACCAATAACAGATTTTATATGCTATTATATCAATGTTTTAAATGAGATTTTAGACAACTTTGATTTAACAAAAGTATTATTTATTATGTAATATTATATCTGTTTTTTTGATGTATCTGTTTAATTTATCACCTGAAATAATTTTTTAAGTAATTTATTTGGAATATAAGTATTTAAACTTATATTTGTGCAATCGATTACATTTTTAGGTTTATATTAGAATTAATTATACTTTTGGAATTTTATAATTAATCAACGAAATCGATTTACATAAAATTGAAAAACATCAGTTTTTAAATTAATTTAAAGGTTTTATAACCAAAACAAACATAGTTGCTATGAGTCAAACCAACAAATCTATTGGAAATTATCGCTGGAGTATATGTGCATTGCTGTTTTTTGCAACAACCATTAATTATTTAGACAGACAAGTTCTTTCGTTAACGTGGAGCGAATTTATTGCTCCGGAATTTCATTGGACTAATAATGATTATGGTAATATTACAGCCTTGTTTTCAATTTTTTATGCTGTATCGCTTTTATTTGCAGGTAGATTCGTGGACTGGATGGATACTAAAAAAGGGTTTCTTTGGGCTATTGGAGTTTGGTCTTTAGGAGCTTGTTTGCATGCTTTTTGCGGCATAGCAACTTCAGGAATCATAACAGGAAACTGGTTTGTAGGTTTTGAAGGGGCAAAAGATGCTATTCACGCTATAAACGATACTGCATTGGTAATTAATGTGAGTGTAACCTTATTTATTTTTGCCCGTTTTGTTTTGGCTGTTGGAGAAGCAGGTAATTTTCCCGCTGCCATTAAAACAACAGCAGAATATTTTCCTAAAAAGGACAGGGCATTTTCGACAAGTATATTTAATGCAGGAGCAACAGTAGGAGCTTTAGCTGCGCCAATAACTATTCCTTTCATCGCAAAGGCTTTTGGATGGGAAATGGCTTTTATTATTATTGGAGCTTTAGGTTTTGTGTGGATGGGATTTTGGGTTTTTATGTATGACAAGCCTGAGAAACATCCTAAAGTTAATGCGGCTGAATTAGCTTATATTCAACAAGATGATATTGCTGACAGCAAAATTGAAGGATATGTGCCTGAAACTAAAACCAAAGTTTCTCTTGCAGATTGTTTTAAATATAAGCAGACATGGGCTTTTGCTTTTGGAAAATTTATGACTGATGGTGTGTGGTGGTTTTTCTTATTCTGGACTCCGGCTTATTTGAGTTCTGTTTATGGAATGGATTCTACAGAAGCAGCTTTTCCACTATTTATTCTGTACACGATTACTTTATTGTCAATTATAGGTGGATGGCTTCCAACTTATTTTGTTGAAAACAAAGGAATGAATCCATACGAAGGAAGAATGAGAGCGATGTTGATCTTTGCTTTCTTTCCATTATTAGCTTTGATTGCACAGCCATTAGGTTATATCAGTTACTGGGTGCCGGTAATTATTATAGGAATAGCTGGTGCCGCTCACCAATCATGGTCTGCTAATATTTTTACAACAGTAGGAGATATGTTTCCAAAAAAAGCAATTGCAACCATAACAGGAATTGGAGGGTTAGCAGGGGGAATTGGTTCAACTATAATTAATAAAGGATCAGGAGTTTTGTTTGATTTTACACAACGAAACTGGAGTTCGGTAAACGGACAGTCTTTCTTAGAAAAATTCCCTCAATTTTTAAATCCGGAAACAGAAAAGGCGTTTTTAAAAGAAAAAGGAGTTGCTAATTTAGGAGATTTCTTAAAATCATTATCAGAATCAGGAGATACTGTAGTAAACGGAATAAACTCAGGATATATGATTATTTTTTCAATCTGTGCTGTTTGTTATTTAACAGGATGGATCGTAATGAAAGTATTAGTTCCAAAATATAGACCAATTACGGATCTTTAAAACATTTTATGCTAACTATTTACCAACCAAACCAAACCAGATTATGAACCAAACCAACGCAGCGATAGGAAAGTATCGCTGGACCATTTGTAGCTTAGTTTTCTTTGCTACTACCGTAAATTATTTAGATCGAAATGTAATCAGTTATTTAAGGCCTTTTCTTTCAGAAGCCTTTCATTGGACTCCGGAACAAGAGGTTATTGATTATTCAAATATAGAAATAGCTTTTAAAATCGCATATGCATTAGGTATGCTGGTTGCAGGAGGAATTATTGATAAATTAGGTACTAAATTAGGTTATGCAATAGCAACGGGTTTATGGAGTTTGGCAGCTGTTGGACATGCATTTGCAACAGGTACAGGAGGGTTTTTGATTGCACGTGTGTTTTTAGGAGTTACAGAAGCAGGGAATTTTCCTGCGGCAATAAAAGCAACAGCAGAATGGTTTCCGCAAAAAGAACGTGCTTTAGCAACAGGAATATTTAATTCAGGGAGTAATATTGGAGCAATAATTGTTCCTTTATCGGTGCCATTTATAGCTGAAAATTATGGATGGCAATGGGCTTTCATTGCAACAGGGATTATTGGTTTTGTATGGTTGGCCTTATGGTTTATTTTTTATGAAGTGCCTCAAAAGCAAAAACGTTTATCGCAGGCAGAGCTTGAGTATATTAATGCTGATAAAGCTGATGTCATTGAGGCAGAAGATACTGAGAAGGTTTCATGGTTGAAACTATTGACTTTTCGTCAAACATGGGCTTTTGCAATCGGAAAACTATTAACAGATCCTGTTTGGTGGTTTTATTTGTTCTGGTTGCCTGATTTTTTAATGAAACAATACAAACTTTCGGCTACAGAAATTATTTGGCCATGTGCCTTAGTTTATGTTATTGGGAGTGTTGGAAGTATTTTTGGAGGTTGGCTTCCGTTAAAATTAATTGAGAAAAATTGGCCAGCTTATAAAGCTAGAAAAACGAGTATGCTACTTTATGCGTTTGCTGTTTTACCAGTATTGTTTTCTCAGTACTTAGGTACAATAAATATGTGGTGGGCAATTTTAGTGATTGGTTTTGTGGTTTCAGCTCATCAGGCATGGAGCGCTAACATTTTTACAACAGTATCTGATATGTTTCCTAAAAAAGCAACTGCATCGGTTACTGGAATAGGTGGGATGTTCGGAGCATTTGGCGGAATTTTATTAACCGCAGTAGTTCAAAAAAATATGTTTGTTTATTATACCAAAATCGGTAAAATAGAAACAGGATATTTTATTATGTTCTGTATTTGTGGAGCAGCTTATTTACTGGCCTGGCTGATCATGCATATTTTAGTTCCAAGAATGAAAAAGGTAGAAGTGTGATAAATACACAAATAATTTTTCGTTTCTATTATGATATTTAAATTTAAAAATATAATTTTGTGCAATCGATTACATTAATTTAAAATTATGACAAAATATAGTTCAAGATACGCATCAAGCCCGGAAGCTGTAAAAAAATATGATACTCAGGAATTGAGAAATGAGTTTCTGATTGATGATTTGATGCAGGAAGATGAAGTGGTGTTGGTTTATTCTCATTATGATAGATATATCACCGGTTCTGCAGTTCCAGTTAAAGGAGATTTAGTTTTAGAAACTATTGATCCACTTAAAGCTCCTTATTTTTTGGAACGAAGAGAGTTGGGAATCATCAATGTTGGAGGTAGCGGTTCTGTTGTTGTTGAAGGAACATCTTATGAGTTAGGTTTTAAAGATGCTTTGTATATTGGAAGTGGAAACAAAGAAGTAATCTTCAAAAGTGATGATAGCAGCAATCCAGCAAAATTCTATTTGAATTCTGCTCCGGCTCACACAACTTACCCAACTAAAAAAGTAAGTTTAGCTGAAGCTAATAAATTGCAATTGGGAACAATGGAAACAGCTAATCACCGTACCGTTAATCAAATGATTATTGGAAGCGTGGTTACAACTTGCCAATTGCAAATGGGAATGACAGAATTGAAACCGGGAAGTGTTTGGAATACAATGCCGGCACATGTTCACGATCGTCGTATGGAAGTTTATTTCTATCTTGATATTCCGGAAAATCAGGCAGTATGTCACTTTATGGGACAGCCTCAGGAAACAAGACATATTTGGATGAACAATCATCAGGCAGTTATTTCTCCGCCTTGGTCTATTCACTCTGGTTCCGGAACAAGTAATTATACTTTTATCTGGGGAATGGCCGGTGAGAATTTGGATTATGGAGATATGGATGTTTGTAAAATTACAGATTTAAGATAAGATGATGATAGATTTATTTGATATAAAAGGAAAAGTTGCCTTAATCACAGGAAGTACACACGGACTGGGAATGGCAATGGCAAAAGGATTAGGTCAGGCGGGAGCAACTATTGTTGTAAATGGAAATTCTTCTCAGCAAAAAATTGATGATGCTGTGGCAGCACTTAAAAGCGAAGGAATCAATGCTGTTGGTTACAAATTTAATGTTACTGAAGAGAAAGAAGTTAGCGCTGCTGTAGCGAAAATTGAGAGCGAAGTCGGATCAATTGATATTCTGATTAACAATGCCGGAATCATTAAAAGAATTCCTTTATTGGAAATGGAAGTTGCTGATTTTAGAGAAGTAATCGATATTGATTTAGTAAGTCCGTTTATTGTTTCTAAGCATGTTGCAAAAGGAATGATCGAAAGAAGACAAGGTAAGATTATTAACATTTGCTCAATGATGAGTGAGTTGGGAAGAAATACAGTTTCTGCTTACGCTGCTGCAAAAGGAGGTCTGAAAATGTTAACCAAAAATATGGCAACGGAATGGGCCAAATATAATGTTCAAATTAACGGAATAGGACCAGGTTATTTTGCTACTGAACAAACCAAACCAATCAGAGTTGATGGACATCCGTTTAATGATTTTATCATTAGCAGAACACCGGCTGCAAAGTGGGGAGATCCTGGTGATTTAGCAGGAGCAGCTATATTTTTATCATCTAAAGCCAGTGATTTTGTGAACGGTCACATTTTATATGTTGATGGCGGAATCCTTGCAACAATTGGAAAACCATCAAACGAAGAATAATTTTCTATTATATTAAAAGCATGAGCTCGAATAAAACATTCATAAACGATAATTTTTTACT
This sequence comes from Flavobacterium sp. LM4, assembly GCF_002017935.1. Lineage (NCBI taxonomy): Bacteria > Pseudomonadati > Bacteroidota > Flavobacteriia > Flavobacteriales > Flavobacteriaceae > Flavobacterium > Flavobacterium sp. LM4. Next base: position 939,104 of record NZ_MUFW01000001.1, read on the forward strand.
TGAAAATAAATACGCTGAAGAATTATATCATAATTATTCAAAAAATCAGCCTATTATTGATTATCACAATCACTTAAATCCACAGTTTATTACTGAAGATAAAATTTTCGATAATATTACAAATGTGTGGATAAACGGAGATCACTACAAATGGCGTGCAATGCGTACGTTAGGGATTAATGAGCAGTTTATTACAGGTAATGGTTCTGATAAAGATAAATTCCTAAACTGGGCTAAAACAGTTCCTTATACTATGCGTAATCCTTTGTATCACTGGACGCATTTAGAATTAGCACGTTATTTTGATATTTACGATTTGCTGAATGAAAAATCTGCTGAAAGAATATATGAGGAAGCTTCTGCAAAAGTAAATTCAACAGAATACAGCACACGCAATTTGCTTAAAAAAGTAAATGCTGAATTGGTTTGTACTACTGAAGATCCTATTGATACTTTAGAGTTTCACCAAAAATTAAACAGTAATCCATTTGAAACTAAAATGAGCACGGCTTTCAGGCCTGATAAAGCTATTTTGATTTTAAATGATGGTTACAATGCTTATCTGGACACATTGGGGGATGTGTCTGGAGTAGCAATCAATACTTATTCTGATTTACTTTCAGCATTAAGAAAAAGAATTGATTTCTTTAATGCAAACGGATGTAAATTAAGTGATCACGGTTTAGATCAGATTTATTTCGAAAACTTTAGTGAAGTAGAAATAAATGCAATTTTCAAAAAGAAAAGAGAAAACCAAACGATAACTCCTGAAGAAGCATTGAAATTCCAAAGTGCAGTTTTATTGTTTTTATCTGAAACATATCATGAATTAGGTTGGGTACAGCAATTTCACTTAGGAGCTTTACGTAATAATAATGCCCGTATGCACAGGATTTTAGGACCGGATACAGGTTGGGATTCCATTGGAGATTATCCACAAGCTCAAAAATTATCTGCTTTCTTAAATGCATTAGACAGTAAAGATAAATTAACAAAAACGATTATTTATAACTTAAATCCTGCTGATAACGAAGTGATGGCTACCATGATTGGTAACTTTAACGACGGAAGTGTGAGAGGAAAAGTACAGTTTGGATCAGGATGGTGGTTTTTGGATCAGAAAGACGGAATGACTAAACAATTAAACGCCCTATCAAACATGGGATTAATTAGTTGTTTTGTTGGAATGCTGACAGATTCAAGAAGTTTCTTATCTTTCCCAAGACACGAATATTTCCGTAGAATTCTTTGTAATCTTTTAGGAGATGAAATTCAAAGAGGAGAGCTTCCTGCTGATATGGAATGGATTGGAAAAATGGTTTCTGATATTTCGTATAACAATGCAAAAGAATATTTCAAATTTTAATTAATTTATAATGAGTAAAGTAGTTGCATTCGGCGAAATAATGTTGCGTTTTTCTACAGAAAGACATTTGCGTTTTTCTCAGGCTAAAGCATTTACAGCGTCTTACGGCGGAGGTGAATTTAATGTTTGCGTTTCTTTGGCGAATTACGGTATTATTGCTGAGTTTGTTACGAGATTGCCTGAGAACGAAATTGGTTACTGTGCAGTACAGGAAATGCGTAAAATGAATGTGGAGTCTAAAAGTATTGTTTACGGCGGAGAACGCTTAGGAACTTATTATTTAGAAACAGGAGCAGGAACCAGAGGAAGCAATGTTGTATATGATCGCGCACATAGCTCGATGGCAACTATTCAAAAAGGAGATATTGACTGGAAGAAAGTATTGGAGGGAGCGACATGGTTTCACTTTAGCGGAATTTCAGCAGCAATTTCTCAGAGTGCAGCAGAAGCCTGTCTGGAAGCAGTTCAGATTGCACATGAATTAGGATTAACTATTTCATGTGATTTGAATTACAGATCAAAATTATGGCAATATGGCAAAACACCAAGTGAGGTTATGCCTGAGTTATTAAAATACAGTCACGTTATTTTAGGAGACATTGATACAGCTTATTTTATGTTAGGAATTCCTAAAGTAAATCCGAATTATCAGGATGAAAAATCTTTACCGGCTTTATATTCTAAGTTATATGAGCTTTGTCCGAACTTAAAAACTGTAGCAACGACATTACGTTATTCCGTTAGTGCTTCACATCAAAGAATTGGTGGCGTTTTATTCGATGGAAAAACCATTTTTAATGCCGCTGTACAGGAAGTTACTCCTGTGATAGACAGAGTTGGTAGTGGTGACGCCTTTATGGGGGGATTAATCTACGGATTGGTTGAGTATAAAGAAGACAAACAAAAGGCACTGGATTTTGCAGTAGCGGCTTGTTGCTTAAAACACACCATTGCCGGAGATTATAATTTGGTGACATTAAAAGAAGTTGAAAACATGGCAGGAGGGAACTCGGCCGGATTAGTATCAAGATAAATAAAGTATGGCAAAGTATTCAAGAATTGAAGTAGCTCAGACGATGAAAGACAACGGTATGGTTCCTTTGTTTTTTCATTCGGATATTGAAATCAGTAAAAAAGTATTAAAAGCCTGTTACGATGGCGGATCCAGATTAATGGAATTTACAAGCAGAGGTGATTTTGCTTTTGAAGTTTTTGGAGCATTAAATAAATATGCATTGGCTGAATTGCCTGGAATGATGCTAGGTGTTGGTTCTGTTACTGATGCTGCTGCAGCTTCGTTATACATGCAGCTTGGTGCTAATTTTATTGTAACTCCTGTGTTTAGAGAAGATATTGCCATAGCTTGTAATCGTAGAAAAGTGTTATGGTCTCCTGGTTGTGGAACTCTTTCAGAAATTGCAAGAGCAGAAGAATTAGGCTGTGAAGTGGTAAAATTGTTTCCTGCTGATATTTACGGACCAGAGTTTATTAAAGCAATAAAAGGACCTTGCCCTTGGACGACTATTATGCCAACAGGAGGCGTTTATCCAACTGTAGAAAGTTTATCTTCATGGTTAAATGCGGGTGCTACCTGCGTTGGTCTTGGTTCACAATTGATTTCAAAAGATTTGCTGGATAAGCAGGATTTTGAAGGGTTAAAAAATAAAGTAAATGATGTATTGAACATCATAAAAGATATTAGAAATAATAAATAAGGATAATTATTTTATTCCTTATTGTAAAGCAGTTTTTTTTAGAGTTTTAAAGGTTGTAATTGAACATTACGCTTGAAAAATAAAGCTTGTCACTCCTCACAGCAAACTTTATTTTAATCTTTACAAGTGTAATGTTTCTTTTACAATAACAAAACAGGTAAGGGATTAATGATGTTATTTATAACACTTTTAGAAAAGATTTAAAATGAAAAAATTAAATAGAGTAAATACAGGATTAGAAAAATTAAATCCAATTAAAGTAGTTCAGTTTGGTGAAGGTAATTTCCTTAGAGCATTTGTTGATTACGCTTTTCATAAACTAAACAAAGAGGTTGATTTCAATGCTGGTATTGCAATTGTTCAGCCGTTGAAAGATGGTATGGTAAACATGATTAACGATCAGGATGGTCTTTATACTCTGTTTATGAACGGTATCAAAAAAGGCGAAAAAATACAAGACATTCAGCTAATTGACAATATTGTAAAAGCTATAAATCCATATACTGAATTTGCAGATTATTTAGCTTTAGCTAAAGAAGAAGAACTTCAGTTTATTGTTTCAAATACTACTGAAGCCGGAATTGAATTCCTTGATACAGATACTCCGGATATGCAGCCGCCGGCAGCCTTTCCTGCAAAATTGACTGTTTTGCTTTATGAAAGATTCAAACATTTCAATGGAGATGCCTCTAAAGGAGTGACAATCATTCCTTGTGAATTGATTGATTATAACTCGGAGACTTTAAAGAAATATATTTTGCAATATGTCGATTTATGGAAATTAGAGGATGCATTCAAAACATGGTTGACAGAAGCGTGTACGTACCACAGTACTTTAGTTGACAGAATTGTTCCGGGATACCCAAGAGCAGAAATTGAAGACTACAACAGTAAATTAGATTATCAGGATAATTTAATTGTTGCTGCTGAACCATTCTTTTTATGGGCTATTGAAGGTGGTGAAGATTTAAAACAAAAGTTACCTTTCCATAAAACGGATTTGAATGTTAAAATTGTTGATGATATTCGTCCTTTCAAAATGATCAAAGTTCGTATTTTGAATGGTGCACATACAGCAATGGTTCCTACGTCGCTTTTGTATGGTAACAAGTTAGTAATGGAGACTGTTAATGGAGATTTTACAGGGAAATTCGTAAACAGTGTTATCAGTGAAATCAGTGAAACCCTTGCTATGGACAAAAATGAAATCGCTGCTTATTCTGAAGAGGTAATGGATCGGTTTAAAAATCCATTTATCAAACATGCATTGGCTGATATTGCTTTAAATTCGATCTCAAAATTCAAAGTAAGAGTTTTACCTAGTTTATTAGGATATTATAATGCAAACAAAAAACTGCCTGTTAGTTTGACTTTTTCATTAGCTTCCTTAATTCAGTTTTACAAAGGAACATGGAATAATGAAGCATTACCGGTAAAAGATACTCCGGAATTAGTTGAAGCATTTAGAAGTGCTTGGGAATTGGGGTCTTTAGATTTAGTTGTTGCTAAAGTTTTAGCTAATATCGAATTTTGGGGTGAAGATTTAACAAAAATTAACGGTCTGTCTGAAGCATTAGTAGTAGTTTTAACTGAAATTGAAGCTAACGGAATTGAAAAAGGTTATGCTAATTTCAGCGCTAAAAACTAATTAAAACCTTTTTAAAATTATTATCATGCAAAAGAAATTAATAAAAGTAAATCCAATAGATAACGTAATTGTTGCTTTAACCGATTTGGTACAAAACGAACAAATTGCATTTGAAGGAACTACCGTTTCACCAACAACTGATGTTAAAGCAAAACATAAAATCGCAGAGAAAGATTTTGCAATTGGTGATGAAATTATAATGTATGGCGTTTTGGTAGGAAAAGCTGTAGAACCTGTAAAAAAAGGAGAAGTAATTACCACCGAAAATGTAAAACATCAAAGTGAAAAAGTTTTTCGTAAAACTGGAAGTTTAGGTTGGACTCCTCCAAATATAGATCGTTGGAAAGATAAGACTTTCAATGGATACCACCGTACTGATGGGCAAGTTGGGACCAAAAATGTTTGGTTATTTATTCCATTAGTTTTTTGTGAAAATAAAAATATCGAAAAACTGAAAGATATTTTCGAAAACGAATTACTACCAAAAAAAGAAGTTTCTTATAAAAATTTATTGCGTTCTTTAATTGAAGAAAAAAGCGTAGAAGAAGTTGCTGATAGAAATTCAAATGAAAATATTTTAGATAATATCGAAGTAAAATTCATTAATCATCAAGGGGGCTGTGGTGGAATTCGACAAGATTCGGAATTGTTGGCAAAACTGCTTGCAGGATATGTAAACAATCCAAATGTTGCCGGTGCAACTGTTTTAAGTTTGGGTTGCCAAAATTTGCAAGTAGATATTTTTAAAAACGCATTGAAAGAAATAAGTCCGAATTGTGATAAAGAAATTTTGATCTATGAGCAACAACAAATTGGTACTACCGATAAAATGTTTCAAATGGTGATTAAAGATTCTTATGAAGCTATTAAAAGAGCCAACAAAATTGAACGTAAACCTGCTCCTGTTTCAAAAATAAGTATTGGTTTGGAATGTGGTGGATCCGATGGATTTTCAGGAATTTCTGCTAATCCGGCATTGGGAGTTGTTTCCGATATTTTCGCAGCTTTAGGAGGGAAAACCATTTTAGCAGAGTTTCCAGAATTATGTGGCGTTGAGCAAGAATTGATGAACCGATGTGTGGACGAAGAAAAAGCAGACAAGTTTTTATCTTTGATGAAAGCTTTTGAAAAATCAGTTGTAGATGCAGGTTCAGGGTTTGATATGAACCCATCTCCAGGAAATATTAAAGACGGATTAATTACCGATGCAATGAAATCTGCTGGTGCTTCTAAAAAAGGTGGAACAGCACCTATTGTAGACGTTTTAGATTACGGTGAATATATTTCAAAACCAGGTTTAAATCTTTTAAATACACCAGGAAATGACGCCGAATGTACCACAGGATTAGTTGGAGCTGGAGCAACAGTTGTTTTATTTACCACAGGTTTAGGAAATCCGATGGGAAATCCGGTTGCACCCGTTGTGAAAATTGCTTCAAACACGGCATTAACTAACAGAATGTCGGATATTATCGATTTCAATGCTGGAACTGTGATTACTGGTGAAAAAAACATTACCGAAGTTGGAGCAGAAATCGTAGATTATATTATAGAATTGGCAAGCGGAAACGTAGAAACAAAAGCAGATCAGCTGAAACAAGATGTATTTATTCCTTGGAAAAGAGGGGTTTCTCTTTAAATAAAGTTCTAAAAGCTATCCATATAAGTTATGTAAGTTCATTTAAGTAAATATTTTATTTGCTTACTTTTCTCAAATGACTTATATGGTTTAAAAAAGGATATGTTTATCCGTATCTAAACTACTAAAAGGTAGTTCTTGTTGAAGATTTACGAATGTGTAATTCAGGAGCAAGAACTACCTTTTTTTCGATTTTAATGGCGTCGGTTTTGTCTACCTGTTCTAAGAAAACACGTGCTGTCATTCTTCCCATCTCGAGTGGAGACTGATCTACTGAAGTTATGGAGAGTTCCATAAATTTAGTAAAAGGCTCATTACTGAATCCTGCCACGCAAAAGTCATTAGGGATACTTATATTTCTTTCTTTTAATTCCTGAATAGCTCCTAATGCAGCAAAATCACTTGAAGAAAATATAGCGTCTGGAGGTGTTTCAAGTTGTAATAAAATATCTATTGCCTCTTTTCCTGATTCTACACTACTTTTAATAGGGATGACATATTCTTCTTTAAAAGGTATTCCGCTATCTAGTAAAGCTTGTTTATATCCTAAAAATCTATTTTTGAATATGTCAAGAGATTGATCTCTGGAAAAATGAGCAATGTGTTTACATCCTTCATGAATTAGATGTTTTGTTGTAAGATATCCACCTTTGAAGTCATTAATTGTCACAGAGCTAACTCCATCAATGTTTCTGCTTCTATCAAAGAAAATTAAGGGGACATTTTTTTGTAATACGTTCAAAAATGCATCATAGTTTTGATCACTAACATCTGTAACAGACATTAAAATACCATCTACCTGTGCATCTATTAAAGCATATAGATTTTCATTTTCCCTTTTTGGATCATCATGAGTTTGTGAAATAATTACATGATAGCCATGAGGATAAAGTTCTTCTTCAATTCCTCTAATTACAGTTCCGAAAAAATTATTATCAACACGAGGAACTATAATCCCTATATTATTGCTTCTTCCGCTTCTTAAGGCCAAAGCTAATTTATTTTGCTTATAGTTCATTAAATCAGCTGTTTCCTGAACTAGTTCGCGTGTACTTTTTTTGATCTTAGGGCTATTATTTAATGCTCTTGAGACCGTAGCAGCAGTAATATTAAGTCTTTTGGCAATATCGTAAATAGTGGTTTTCTCGCTCATTAAAAAATTTATCTGATTATTTTTTCACAAAAATACCTTTTTTTTGAATAATTCAATATAAATTGTTATCGATTACTAAAACAACATTTGTAAGATTAATCATCTAATAGTAATAGAATGTTTGGTTTCTAATTTTGTGATAAAGGAAACTATTTTTATAAAAAAAATAATGTGAAAAGTATATTACTAAATAAATTAGTAGAAAATAAAAACAAATAGGTTTTAAGAAGATAATTGGCTGTTTGTTATGTGTTTATGTTTTATATCTCTAATGTTGGTTAAGATTAAAACTATAATTAATTAGTGGTAAAATTAAAAGTTTATTCTTGTTGAAGATTTACGAATATGCAATTCAGGAGCCAAAACTACTTTTTTTTCAATTTTAATGGTTTCTGTTTTGTCAACTTGTTCCAGAAAAACTCTTGCAGACATTCTTCCCATTTCCAGTGGTGACTGATCTACTGAAGTTATAGAAAGTTCCATAAACTTGGTAAAAGGTTCATTACTAAAACCTGCTACACAAAACTCGTTCGGGATATTTATGTTTCTTTCTTTTAATTCCTGTATAACTCCCAGTGCAGCAAAATCACTTGATGAGAATACAGCATCCGGTGGAGTTTCAAGTTCTAATAAAATATCTATTGCTTCTTTTCCAGCTTCAAGACTACTTTTAGACTGAATAACATATTTTTCGTTAAATGTGATTCCGTTGTCCAATAAAGCTTGTTTGTATCCCAAAAATCTATTTTTAAAAATTTCCAATGATTGATCACCAGATAAATGTGCAATATGTTTACATCCTTGATTAATTAATTGTTTTGTAGCAATGTATCCCCCTTTAAAGTCATTAATGGTTACTGAACTTACACCATCTATGTGTTTGCTTCTGTCAAAGAATATCAACGGGACATTTTTTTCTAACACATTATGAAAAGCATTATCATTTTCATTAGTAACATCGGTAACTGACATTATAATGCCGTCAACTTGTGCATCTATTAATGTGTAAAGGTTTTCGTTTTCTCTTTTAGGATTTTCATGAGTTTGACAAATAATAACCTGGTAGCCGTGTGGATAAAGTTCTTCTTCAATTCCTCTAATGACAGATGCGAAAAAATTACTGTCAATACGAGGAACAATAACCCCTATGTTATTACTTTTTCCACTTTTTAAAGCCAGAGCCAATTTGTTTTGTTTGTAATTCATTGAAGCGGCAGTTTCAAGTACCAATTCTCTTGTACTGTCTTTTATTTTCGGATTATTATTTAAGGCTCTCGAAACCGTTGCTGCAGTGATGTTTAGCTTTTTGGCAATATCATATATGGTTATTTTCTCACTCATTCAAAAAAAATATTTTGATTATTTTAACACAAAAATACATTTTTTTTGGATATCCCAATATAAAATGTTATCGATTACCTAAATTCTTTTTTTGATTTAAAACAATGGAGCAATAATAAAAAATTATGTGTTTTTTTACAATAAGTGTAAATTAATTTTATAATTAAAATTGAATACATAAATTATATAGAAATAAATTTGTTGTATTCAATCTATTTTTCTATTTTCGTGTAATCGATTACATAATCGATGTAATCTTATTTTTATAATGGAAATATTTCACAAATGAATGTTTTTGAAAGCTTAAAGTGTAATTCAATTTTTCTTGTTATAGCTTCTCTTTTTCTGTCATGCGGTGGCAAGGTTACCGATGCTTCAAATTCCCCGTGGGAAAGAATGGATTTGATTGTTAAAAGTATTCCTCAGACTAAATTTTTAGAGAATAGTTATAATGTTATAGATTATGGCGCAATTGCTGATGGAGTAACAATTAATACCGTAGCTTTTGAAAAAGCGATAAAAGCATGTGCTGAAAATGGCGGCGGAAAAGTAATTGTTCCGACTGGTAAATTCTTGACAGGAGCAATACATTTGGAGAGCAATGTAAATTTACACTTAGAAGATGATGCTGAAATTCTGTTTAGTACAAATCCAAAAGATTATCCAATAGTTCATACTTCTTGGGAAGGAACAGAGTTGATGAATTATTCCCCTCTTATTTATGCTAAAAATAAAACCAATGTAGCTATAACAGGTAAAGGCACTTTGAATGGTCAGGCCAATTCTGCTAATTGGTGGGTTTGGTCAGGAGGTAAAAGTTATGGATGGGAAAAAGGAATTCCATCTCAGAATGATCCTGCCAATCGTGAAGTTTTAGTTGATATGGCTGAAAAGGGTGTTCAGGTAGAAGAAAGAATTTTTGGAGAAGGACGTTATTTGCGACCTAATTTCATTGAGTTTTTTGAATGTAATACTGTTTTAATAAAAGACGTTAAGGTTATCAATGCTCCTTTTTGGATTTTACATCCAATGAAATCAAATAACATAATTATCGACGGTGTTACAGTAAATAGTCATGGTCCAAATAATGATGGATGTGATCCTGAATACTCACAAAATGTAATTATTAAAAATTGTATTTTTAATACAGGAGATGATTGTATAGCTATAAAATCTGGTAGAGATGCTGACGGAAGAAGAGTTGCGTTGCCAAGCAAAAATATAATAGTACAAAACTGTAAAATGATTGATGGTCATGGAGGTGTTGTAATTGGCAGTGAAATATCTGCAGGTGTTAATAATGTTTTTGTAGAGAATTGTATTATGGATAGTCCAAATCTTGACAGAGCAATACGTATTAAAACAAATTCTAAACGAGGAGGAGTAATTGAAGATGTTTACGTGAGAAATTTGGATGTAGGTACTGTTAAAGAATGTGTTTTGAAATTGAACATGTTTTATAATGTATATGGTTCCCAGACAGGAAATTTTATTCCGGTTATAAGAAATGTAATTTTGGAGAACGTGAAAGTAAAAAAGGCTGGCAAATATGGTGTTTGGGCAGAAGGATATAAAGAGTCGCCGGTAGAAAATATTGTACTTAAAAATGTTAATATTGAAAAAGCAGATTCAATTTATTTATTGAAAAATGTCAAGAATTTTAATTTTATAAATACTTACATCAATGGAAAAAAGGTTGAATCCATCAAAAACTAAGTTAAGAACTCTATGTAATTAGTTTAAATGGCGAATTTTTATTAAATTTTAGTTTTCTTAAGGATTGGTTTATATTATTTGTTGAATTAGTTTAAAAATGAGTTTGATAAAGTATCGAACTTTTTTCTTAACTAAGTTTTGTTAGTTATGAAGAACATTTTGTCAGTAGGATTGTTGTTTTTTTTATCAAATGCTATTTTTGGGCAAAGTACTTATCCTGTGGATAGTTCTTATACTATAGTAGCTACTTATACTAAATTGATAAAAAAATATCCTTTCATAAAAATAACCGAAGAAGTAAAAAAAGATAATGTTAATCAAATTAATGACGTTGTTTATAATGATAATAAAAACAGACCATTACATTTGGATGCATATTTTAGTACAATTAAAAAAAGAAATCCTGCTGTAATAATGATTCATGGAGGTGGTTGGAGATCCGGTAATAAGAATCAGATGAAGGTTTTGGCGCAGGAAATTGCTTCAAAAGGCTATTCTTGTTTTGCAATAGAATACAGATTGTCATTAGAAGCTAAATATCCAGAAGGAATTCTTGATGTTAAAAATGCAATTAGGTTTATAAAAAATAATGCTAAAAAATTTAAAGTAAATCCAAATAAGATTGCTGTTTTGGGATGTTCTTCAGGAGGGCAAATGGCAGCTTTGATTGGAACAACAAATGATAATCCAGATTTTGACGATGTTCAGAATAAAAGCAAATATTCATCAAAAGTAAATGCAATTATTGATATAGATGGAGTTTTAGCTTTTAAACATCCTGAATCTTCAGAGGGTGAAATGGCAGCTTTTTGGCTTAAAGGGACTTCTGCTGAAGTTCCGGAAAATTGGAAAAATGCTTCTGCCTTAACACACACAGATAAAAATACACCGCCAATATTATTCATAAATAGCAGTATTGATAGATTTCATGCAGGAAGGAACGATATGATTGCAATTTTGAATCGAAACCATATTTATAATGAGGTGCATACAATTAAGGATTCTCCTCATTCATTTTGGTTTTTTAATCCTTGGTTTGAAGAAACAGTTCTTTATACGACTCAGTTTTTGGATAAAATTTTAAAATAAGACATTGTAATAAAAAGAACTAAAATTAAATTTTAATGAACATGATAATTTCTCCGAAAACTAATTTCTGCAAAAGTGCAATTATTTTATTACTTCTTTGCTGTAGTAAAACAATTGCTCAGGATAATGTTCAGAGTCAGATAAAAATTTCTGATAATTTAAAATGGTCAGAAAGAATGGCATTGTCAATAATCAGTAGATATCCTGAAGCATGGAAAATTGATGGTCATGAAGCTCCAAAATGGGATTATAAAATTGGTATGATTTTGACGGCTTATCAGAAATTATATACTAAGACAAACAATCCAAAATATTATGACTACGTAAAAGGATATGCGGATGTGTTTATTGATGAAACTGGTGCAATCAAAAAGTTTGATCCTGAAAATCATAGTCTTGATAATATAAATGCAGGGAAAATACTTTTTGATTTATACTATAAAACAAAAGAAGGAAAATACTTGATAGCATTAAAAACATTAAGAAATAATTTGGATGACTACCCAAGAACACCATCTGGAGGGTTTTGGCATAAAAAAATCTATCCTAATCAAATGTGGTTAGACGGTTTGTATATGGCAGAGCCTTTTTATGCAAGATATAAGACCGAATTTGAGAAAGGTGAAAAATTAAACGATGTAGCCCATCAATTTGAACTTCTTCACAAACATACATTTGATAAAAAAACAGATTTGTATTTTCACGCTTGGGACGAAAGTAAACAAATGCCTTGGGCTAATAAAGAAACAGGAACGGCTCCTCATATTTGGTTAAGAGCACTTGGTTGGTATGGGATGGCGTTAGTTGATGCATTAGATTATTTTCCCAAGGATCATCCAAAACGTAGTGAATTGATAGGTTATTTAAATGAATTAGCAATTGCAGTAAGCAAATATCAGGATAAATCCGGTTTATGGTATCAAATTCCAAATCTGCAAAAGCAAAAAGGGAATTATTTAGAATCGTCAGGTTCTTCAATGCTCGTGTATGTGCTTGCTAAAGGAGTACACAAAGATTATTTGCCTTTTAAATTTGAAAAAATTGCCAATAAAGGCTTTAATGGATTAATAAAGAATGTTATTAAAGTAGATAAAAATGGTGAAGTCCACATTACCCAAGTATGTGGAAGTGCAGGATTAGGAGGGAATCCTTACAGAGACGGTTCATTCGAATATTATTTGAGCGAAAGAATTGTTACCGATAATTCTCATGGATTAGGAGCTTTTCTGCTGGCAGCAATAGAATTAGATAAATAGAATTTCAATACAGTCAAAAATAAATTACTATGTTAAGAAACACATTAAATACCTTAAAAGTAGCCATGCTTTTTGTTTTATTCACTTTATTTAGTTGTAAAACGGCTTCTCCTGAACCTGTAAAAACTACTGAATCGCAGGATTATACTGTTATTTCAAAAAACTTAAAGTGGTCTGATAAAATGGCTTTAACTTTAATGAAACGCCATCCTGAATCCTGGCAGATAGATGATTCTAAAGCTCCAAAATGGGACTATGTTCATGGTCTTGTTTTATATTCATTTGAAGAATTGTATAAAAAGAATCCGGATTCAAGATATGCAGCTTATGTACAGGGATATCTAGATGCTTTGATTGAAAATGACGGAACAATTAAGACATATGAAATGCAGAAGTATAATATAGATATGATTGTAGCTGGCCGTTTGCTTTTTAATACGTATAATAAAACTAAAGAAGAAAAATATTTAAAAGCAATGCAGTTATTGCGCAAGCAATTAGCTGATCAGCCAAGGACGCAGTCTGGAGGATTTTGGCATAAAAAAATATATCCTAATCAAATGTGGTTAGATGGTTTGTATATGGGAGAACCTTTCTATGCTCAATATACAGCAACTTTTGAAAATGGAAAAAGTCTGGATGATATTGCGCATCAATTTGAACAAATTCAATTGCATGCTACAGATCCAAAAACAGGATTGTTATTTCACGGCTGGGATGAAAGCAAGCAAATGGCATGGGCTGATAAAGAAACAGGAAACTCTCCAAATTATTGGTCAAGAGCTCTTGGCTGGTATGTAATGGCTTTAGTTGATGCATTGGATTATTTTCCAAAAGACCATCCAAAACAAAAAGAATTAGTTGGCTATTTGAATAATGTTGCAGAAAGTTTAGCAAAGTATCAGGATAAATCTGGTTTGTGGTATCAGGTAACGGATAAAATGGGTAAGGAAGGAAATTATTTGGAAGCTTCAGGTTCGTCAATGTTTGCGTATGCGTTTGCAAAAGGGGCTAATAAAGGTTATTTGCCATCAAAATTTAAAAAACTGGCAAACCTGGCTTTTGATGGTTTGACTACCCAATTAATAAAAGTTGATGCTGACGGAACAATTACCTTAACCCAGGCCTGCCAGGTAGCTGGACTTGGAGGAACTCCATATAGAGATGGTTCCTATGAATATTATGTAAATGAAAAAAAGAAAGATAATGACCCAAAAGCTACAGGGCCTTTTATATTAGCGGCATTAGAGTTAAACAGATAAGTATAATTTTTTTTAAATGAAATTTATAAAAATAAAGTTTCTTTTTTTGTGTTTCACAGGAATCCAGATCTTAACAGGACAGGAAAAAAATCAAAATAATTTTTCGAAAGTCTGGGTTGCCGATCAAGGTAACGGAACGTATAAAAATCCTGTTTTATATGCGGATTATTCAGATCCGGATGTTATTAGGGTTGGGGATGATTATTACATGACAGCTTCATCATTCAATTGTATTCCGGGACTGCCTATCCTTCATTCAAAAGATTTGGTAAACTGGAAATTAATTGGTTACGCACTTTCAAAACAAAAGCCTTTAGAGGTTTATAATAAAGTTCAGCATGGAAATGGTGTCTGGGCTCCATGTATTCGTTTTCATAATAATGAATTTTATATCTATTATCCTGATCCCGATTTTGGGATTTATGCTGTGAAAGCTAAAAAAGCAGAAGGCCCTTGGTCTGAACCGTTTATGTTAAAAGAAGGCAAAGGCCTGATTGATCCAACACCGTTATGGGATGAGGATGGTAAAGCATATTTAGGCTATGCTTTTGCTGGAAGCCGTGCAGGAATAAAAAGTGTTTTGGCAGTTTGTTCAATGAGTTCGGATGGTTTGTCTGCCCATAATGATGATGTCATGATTATTGACGGGCATACTACAGATGAAGTAACTATTGAGGGGCCTAAGTTTTACAAAAGAAATGGCTATTATTACATATTCGCTCCGGCAGGAGGAGTAGCTACTGGCTGGCAAACGGTTATGAGATCCAAAAATGTGTATGGGCCTTATGAAAAAAGGAAAGTTATGGATCAGGGAAAATCAGCTGTAAACGGTCCTCATCAGGGTGCCTGGGTTCAGACACAAACAGGGGAGGATTGGTTTATTCATTTTCAGGATCAGTTTGCATACGGAAGAGTAGTTCATTTACAGCCTATGAAGTGGCAAAATGACTGGCCGGTGATCGGAAATGACGAAGATAAAGATGGTACTGGAGAGCCTGTTATGGCTTATAAAAAACCAAATGTAGGTAAAAAAATATTTCCTATTGAAACGCCAGCGGAAAGTGATGAATTTAATAAACCAAAACTTGGGCTGCAATGGCAGTGGCATGCAAATCCACAGATTACCTGGGGACTTCCTACAGCAATGGGATATTATAATTTAAATTGTATTCCTGTTCCTAAAGATTATAATAATCTGTTTGATGTTCCTAATTTACTTTTACAAAAATTTCCTTCGGATGAGTTTACTGCAACAACAAAAATTACGTTTAATTCCAGATTTGATGGGGAATATGCAGGATTGGTAATTATGGGGCTGGATTATAGTTTTTTATGTCTGAAACAAGAAGAAGGTAAACTGTTTCTTTCTCAAAGAACAGCTTTGAAAGCGGATAAAAAAGGAATTGAACTTGAAAGTAAAAAAATTGCAATAAAAGATAAAACAATTTACCTGCAAGTAAAAGTAAAAGCAGGCGGAATATGTAATTTTTTATATAGCATAGATGGACAAAAATTTAACTCTGTTGGCGATAATTTTACTGCGCGAGAAGGCAAATGGATTGGTGCTAAAATAGGATTTTTGGCACTTAGAGAAGGTGTTATAAATGATGCTGGCAGTGTTGCAATAGATTGGTTTAGGATAACCAATTAAAGCAGAAAAAATAAATAACTAAATAAATAACCAAAATTAATTAACTAAATGAATCAACTTAAAAAAACAGTATTATTACTTTTAATAAGTACGAACTGTTATGTTAACGCACAGGAAAAAGCTAAAAAGTGGCCGGATTTAATTATAAAAAGTTACTCAGCCTGGTTTGGTTCTGAAGAAGGTAAAAAAGTAGGCGAAAATGTTCTGCTTTATCAAAGAGATATTGGCGGATGGCCAAAAAATATCCAAATGTTGAAAGAATTGACTGAGGAAGAAAAAGCTAAACTATTAGAACTAAAACCATCAGGAAAAGACTGTACAATAGATAACAGAGCAACAACCCAGGAAATACTTTTTGTATCTAAAATGTACGCTCAGACAAAAGATGAAAGATATAAAGATTCATTTTTAAGAGCTGTAAATTATTTACTTTCAGCACAATATCCTAATGGAGGATGGCCTCAGTATTTTCCATTAAAAAAAGGATATTATACGCATATTACTTATAATGACAATTCAATGGTTGATGTTTTGAATGTATTAAAAGAAATAGCAAATCAAACTGAATATTACAGTATTAAACCATCGCAGGAGATTGTTGATAAAGCTAAAATAGCTGTTGAGAAAGGAATTGATTGCATCTTAAAAACCCAATACAAACAAAATGGTGTTTTAACTGTTTGGTGTGCACAACATGATGAAGTTACTTTTGCTCCAGCTGATGCAAGAGCTTATGAACTTGCTTCATTAAGCGGAAAAGAATCTGCAAAAATTGTATTATTTTTAATGTCTGTTGATAATCCTTCACCTGAAATTAAAACTGCTATTGTAAGTGCATATAACTGGTTTGAAAAAACAAAAATTACCAATCTTAGAGAAGAGCGAATATACGATGCAGATGGTAAAGTTATAGGTAAAAAAATGTATCCAACTGATGAGGTTGCGCCAATTTGGCCAAGATTTGCAGAACTTGATACAAATGAGGCTTTTTTCTGTGACCGTGACGGAATTAAAAAGAAATATATAACTGATATTGGTGAAGAAAGAAGAAATGGTTACTCGTGGTATTCTAATGAACCTAAAGAAGTTTTGAAAAAATACAAAAAGTGGTCAAAAAAAAATAATTTAGAAAAAACTGAATCAGAGTAATTCTATAATAGTAATTGATTGAGCATTTCCTTTGTGTTAAACAGTGAATTAGGATTTTGCCTGCAAAAATAAAAATTATGAATATTAGACTTTTTTTTCTGGTATTGTTTTCAACTGTTTCATTTGCTCAGGACAATAAATTTCCAACGGCAAAAGTAGATTCAATTGTAAGTGCAATTCAACTACCCAAAATTCCTTCGTATCAAGTTAATGTAGCGAAATTAGGAGCCAAAGGAGACTCTGTTTCTGATAGTAAGCCCTTTTTTGATAAAGCAATGGCATTGTGTAAGAAGAATAAGGGAGGAACTATTACAGTTCCAAAAGGAGTTTATCTTTTAAAAGGACCAATTCATTTTGTAAGCAATGTCAATTTAAAAATTGAGAAAGGCGCGAAAATTAAATTTAGTGATAAGCCTGAGGATTATTTACCAATGGTTTTAACCAGCTGGGAAGGGACAATACTTTATAATTACAGCCCGTTAATTTATGCATATGATTGTACCAATATTGCATTAACCGGTGAGGGAATTATTGATGGAGAAGGTGGTAAAACATGGAAAACCTTTAAATCTCAAGAAGGAAAAGGTAAAGAGCTGAGCCGGGAAATGAATCATAACAATGTTCCTGTCAATGAAAGGAAATTTGGGACAGGTTATTTTTTGCGTCCACAAATGATTCAGTTTTTTAACTGTAAGAATATTTTAGTCGAAAATATCCGTATTGAAAATTCTCCTTTTTGGTGTCTGCATTTATTAAAATCACAAAGTATAACCGTTAGAGGATTAAGTTATAAGTCATTGAATTACAATAATGATGGTGTAGATCCTGAATATGCAAAAGACGTTTTGATCGAAAATGTAACTTTCAATAACGGTGATGATAATGTAGCAATAAAAGCAGGAAGAGATCATGAAGGAAGAGCTAATGCAGCTACCCCAAGTGAAAATATTATCATTAGAAACTGTAATTTTAAAGGGCTTCACGGAGTAGTTATAGGCAGCGAAATGTCCGCTGGAGTACAAAACGTTTTTGTTGAGAATTGCAAAACCACTGGTTATTTAAAAAGAGGTATTTATTTAAAAACCAATGCTGACAGAGGTGGTTTTATAAAAAATGTTTTTGTTCGAAATATCCAATTAGATGAAGTAGAAGATTGTCTTTATATCACAGCCAATTATCACGGAGAGGGAAAAGGGTTTCAGTCTGAAATATCAAATGTTTCCTTTTCTGATATTTCATGTAATAAAGCTTCTGCTTCAGGGATTGTTATTCAGGGATTTGCTGATAAAAAGATCAAAAATATCTCTTTAAATAATATCGAAATTAAGTGGGCTAAAAATGCGATATCAAGTACAAATGCTGAGAATGTAATTCTGAATGAAGTTTTTATCGGAGAAAAAGCTACATTTCCTTCAGCAGCAAAATAGTTTAATAAAAAATAAAAAATGAAACATTATATCTTAATTCTTTGGTTGATGTCAGCCACTTGTTTTGCACAAAAAACAACTGTTTATACCATTGGAGATTCAACAATGGCGAATAAAAAAGATCCGGAAAAAAACCCTGAACACGGTTGGGCTCAGGTATTACAACCTTTTTTTAAAGATAATATTATTATCGACAATAGGGCTTTAAATGGAAGAAGTACCAGAAGTTTTATAGCTGAAAAACAGTGGGATGCGGTATACCAAAAACTAAATAAAGGTGATTATGTTTTTATTGAGTTTGGGCATAATGATGGGAAAAACATGGATTCATTACGTTATACAAACCCGCATACGGCTTACAGACATAATCTAATCCGTTTTGTAAAAGAAAGCCGTGCAAAAGGAGCAATTCCAATTTTACTGAGTTCAATTGCAAGAAGAAATTTTAATGAAAAAGGAGTGTTAATTGGAACTCACGGGGATTATCCTTTAGAAACCAGGTTGGTTGCGCAGGAATTTAATGTTCCTTTTATTGATTTGGAATATTTTACCGAATTATTAGAACAATCTTATGGACCTGAAAAATCAAAAGAGTTGCATTTACATTTCAAAGCAGGAGAAAATCCATATTATAAAGATGCTAAAGACGATGATACGCATCTTTCTTTAAAAGGAGCAACAGAAATTGCACAAATAGTTGTTGAGCAAATAAAACTTTTAGAAGATTCTTCTGTTGAAACACTTAAGAAGGGAATTAAATAGCCTGAATAATCTTTATTAAATAAAATCGTATCCGAATAGGCTGTTTTACAGTTACGGATACGATTTTATATTTATAGCAAATGGAATAATTAAATGAATGTTATTTTTTTTGTAATGGACTAACAATTTGAACATTCTGAAAAACAATGGCCCCTTTTACGACACCTGCAATAGTGCTCCTTAAGGCATCAATGATTTGCATTTTTAATTCGCTTTTAGGATAAATTAAACTCACCTCACGTGCAGGTTTTGGTTCTTTGAAATTACGAAGTTTTAATTTATCGGAGTCCTTTAAATCCAGTGTGTGTAAGTACGGAAGTAATGTTGTGCCCAAACCTTCATCTGCTAATTTTATCAGTGTTTCAAAACTTCCGCTTTGAATCTGGAAATTGTTTTGATCAATATCAGTTCCATTTTTGCATAAATTTAAAATACCGTCCCTAAAACAGTGTCCATCTTGTAAAAGTAAGATTTCATTGATGTTTAAGTCAGAAACTTCTATTTCGTCTTTTTGAAAACTGGAATGGTGTTCAGGAATATAGGCTACAAAAGGTTCAAAATATAATACAATTTCTTTGATTTTTTCGTCTTCAAGCGGGGTTGCAGCAATAGCCGCATCCAAATGACCGTTTTTTAATTTTGTAATAATTTCATCGGTATTAAGCTCTTCAATCAAAAGCTTTACTTTTGGATATTTTTTTATAAAATTATTTAAAAACATAGGTAAAAGTGTAGGCATGATTGTTGGAATAATTCCTAAACGAAACTCACCGCCAATAAAACCTTTTTGCTGTTCGACAATATCCTGAATACGATTTGCCTCATTTACAATATTTTTTGCCTGATTTACAATTTTCTGACCAATATCTGTAAGCTGAATTGGTTTTTTGCTTCTGTCGAAAATTAAAATATTCAATTCTTCTTCAATTTTTTGAATCTGCATACTTAAAGTAGGCTGAGTCACGAAACATTTTTCTGCCGCTAATGTGAAATTTTTATGCTCGGCTACTGCTAAAACATATTGTAGTTGAGTTATAGTCATTTTAATAGTATTTTGTGATGCAAAAATAAGAAAATATAATTTTTCATTATAATTATTACAAGGAAGTTATTTTAGATTTGTAAAAATAATTGAAGAGTTGTATATCTATTCACAATTAAAAATAGATAGGATAGCCGAACGAGTTTTAACGATTTAAGGAGCTCCATTCATACTTTAGAAGATTAAATTTATCGTCAGGAAACACTTCAAATGACGAAAAAGCAGTTCAATTAATAAAATACATTCTTATCAGATTTGCTTAAAACTGAAAGAGAAATTTTGAATAAGTCAGGAAAAATTAGCGATGAAGGTACAAATTATATGATGAATGTCTGGCTGGAAGAAGAGTTTTAATATGTTGTTTATGAATTGTTTAAAAATATGAATAGTCAAATGTATATATTCAGCTTTTTTACAAATGTTAAATTTCTATAAAATTTTTAGCTTCATACTTTGATTTTATCTGTTAAAAGTTATTTTTGCTTGAATGAAACTAATCGCTCGCATATTATTATTCATATTCATTGCTTTTTTAGCAACGCCAACAGTTGTGACGTTGATGAAGAAGAGTAATGATACATCTATGTTTTTTAGTTTTTCTGAAGAAGAGCACTCACACAAAGAACTTAAGGCAGCCGTTTATCCGGTAATATTGCAACATGAAGTTGCAATACCTCTTTATATACAGAAAAAAACAATAGTGTCTGAAAATATTGTCAAACTAGACAATATTTCTCCTAGTATATTTGCACCACCTCCAAACTTAGTGTAATACTTCCGATTATTTTAAACTAACTGTATTTGTAGTAAATATAGTAGATCTTTAATGTATCAATTTTTAGTATTGTATTATGTCAAAAAAAATTAATCTTTTTGCTAACCTTAAATCTGATTTTGCTTCAGGTTTGGTGGTTTTCTTGGTCGCTCTTCCATTGTGTTTAGGTATTGCAATGGCTTCCGGTGCACCTTTGTTTTCTGGAATCATTGCAGGTGTTATTGGAGGTATTGTGGTAGGTTATTTAAGCCAGTCACATATTAGTGTTTCCGGACCAGCAGCTGGTTTAACAGCTATTGTTTTAACCGCCATCACTGATTTTGGTGCTTTCGATGTTTTTTTACTATCAGTTTTTATTGCAGGATTAATTCAATTAGCATTAGGGTTTTTAAAAGCCGGAAGTATATCGAATTATTTTCCAACCAATGTAATTGAAGGAATGCTTGCCGGTATCGGTATTATTATTATTCTAAAACAAATACCGCACGCATTTGGTTACGATTCAGATTTTGAAGGAGATCAGGCTTTCATTCAAAATGATGGAAGCAATTCATTTTCTTTTCTATTTGATGTTGTTAATCACATTCAATTAGGTGCTGTAGTAATTTCATTAATTTCGCTTGTAGTTTTAATTTCCTGGGATAAAGTCCCATTTTTAAAGAGATTAAAATTAGTACCAGGCGCCTTGGTAGCTGTTATTCTGGGGGTTTTATTAAATGAATTCTTTATATCGTCAGGAAGCTCGCTTGCAATTGCAAAAGAACATTTAGTTTCGTTACCGGTTCCAAAATCTTTTGATGATTTTAAGTCCATTATTATCACGCCAAATTTTAGCGCAGTTACAAATCCTCAAGTTTGGGTCGTAGCCATTACAATTGCCATTGTAGCTTCTATCGAAACGTTGTTGTGTATTGAAGCTTCTGACAGAATGGATGTTCAAAAGCGCTATACAGATACAAATGTAGAATTAAGAGCTCAGGGTGTTGGTAATATGTTAAGTTCCCTTTTAGGAGGATTGCCAATGACATCTGTAGTTGTGAGATCATCTGCAAATAATAATGCTGGAGCAAAATCAAAAATGTCTTCAATTATTCACGGTGTACTTTTATTAATTAGTGTTTTGTCTATTCCGGCAATATTAAATAAAATTCCATTGGCAACATTAGCTACAGTTTTGATTTTGGTAGGATATAAATTAGCAAAACCTGCTACATTTTTACATTTCTGGCATAAAGGAAAATATCAGTTTATTCCCTTTATTGCAACCTTGGTATTTGTTGTTGCGACAGATTTACTAAAAGGTGTGGCGTTGGGAATTATCATCAGTATCATTTTTGTATTGAGAGGTAACTTAAAAAGAGCTTATATCTTCAAGAAAGAAGAATACGAAGATGGAGACATTATTCACATCGACTTGGCTCAGGAAGTATCATTTTTGAATAAAGCTGCTATAAAACAAACATTAAGTGAAATTCCTGAAAACTCTAAAGTTATCATCAATGCACATGATACAGAATATATTGCCCATGATGTATTGGATTTAATCAGAGAATTTAAAGAAACTCGTGCTATTGATGAAAATATCAAGGTAAAACTGAAAGGTTTTAAAGAAGCTTACGAATTAGAAAATACTCCGGATAATAATAATCATGTTTCTATTGAACATTATTATGATGTAGCAAAGAGAGTATTAGTAAAAAAAGAAGAAGCAAAAGAAAAATTTTAAAACAAAATAAATAATTAATGTATTTCTAAAAGAGTGTGGAATCTTAAATTTAGGTAACTTTACATGAGTTCTTTTGTAATCGTTATCACAGAGAAATACCATTCAAAAAAAATAAAAAACAATGATAGAGTTTTATAAACAAATACTTGAAAACAATAAAAAATGGGTTGAAAATTCATTAGCAAAAGATCCTAATTATTTCGCAGATTTAGCAAAAGGACAAACCCCACCATTGTTATGGATAGGTTGTTCTGACAGTCGTGTTCCTGCTAATGAAATTATTGGAGCAAAGCCAGGTGAGGTTTTTGTACACCGAAATATTGCCAATATGGTCGTACACTCAGATATGAATATGTTAAGTGTTCTGGATTATGCGGTAAATGTTTTAAAAGTAAAGCATGTAATTGTGTGTGGACATTATGGCTGTGGAGGTGTAAAAGCAGCAATGGGCAACCAATCTGTTGGAATTATCGATAACTGGATTCGTCATATTAAAGATGAGTATCGTTTGCACGATAAATATTTAAATTCAATCGAAGATGAAACAGAACGTTTCAATACTTTTGTTGAAATTAATGCCAAAGAACAAGTTTACAATTTAGCAAAAACATCAATCGTGCAGGGAGCTTGGCAAAACGGCCAGGATTTAATGCTTCACGGATGGGTTTACGGATTAAATTCAGGTTTTGTAACAGATTTAAATGTAAATATCAGTTCGAATTCTGAACTTGATGAAGTTTATCAACTGAATAATCTATAAAATAAAAAATCGCCTCAAAAGGGCGATTTTTTTTATTCATTCTCGTCCAGGTTTTCATTAAAAGCAGAAGGTAACATCGTTGGAATAAACTTTATTAAAATCGGCAATAACAAACTTCCGCCGGGAAGTAAAAAAATGGTAAGTGACGGAATCGTTTTACAGATATCCAAAAGCTGTTTTTTTACTTTTTTCTTTTCTTTGGCATCCAGATCTCTTGTTGTAGAGTACGCCAAAAGAACCATTAATTCTTTACTTTGAACAATTTCCTTAACCAGTCTGTTTTTATTTCGGATAATTAGTTTTACAACTGTGTGTGTCATCTGGTCGTAAAAGTGTTTTACCGGATTAGAATAATTAAAATATGGAATTTTCTTTTTGTGCGTTGTGATGAATAAATTGGTTGTAGCAATACTTTGAGTTACGAAATCATCAGAAACTTTCATCATTGATCCTAACGAATATAAAAAGTAAGCTTCTTCATTTTCAACCACGCCGTCGCTCCATAAAGCCATTCCGGCCATATCGATTAAATAATAATGCTCTAATTTATTATCGAAATAACTTAGGGTTAAAGTTTCTAAAGTATCAACAGTAACTTTTGAAAATTTTGAGTACCGTATAGAAGCTTCAAAAAGTTTAATTAATAAGTCGTCGTGTTGAGATTTTACTGTTTTAGTTTTTAATGCTAATCCTACAATTCCAAGTACAGCTTCTTCAATTCGCTTGAGATATTTCTCCGGAATTACGCCATGTTCTAAATATTGTCTAAAAGCCAGTACATCTATAAATAATAAAGCATTGGTTACAAGATGTGAGAAGTTTTTACTAATGATACTGTCATTGGTTTGAACTCTTTGATCAATTATATTTTCTAATGATAATGATGGAGTGTCTTTTGGTAGCAAAATTTTAAACAAACTAAACCCTTCGGGATTCATTTCTTTATAAAATTTTAGAACTTCAGAAATAAAGTTATTCGGCTCTGAATTTCTTTTTTCAAGACAAAAAACATGATATAATGTATTTAATAAAGCAATTTTAGAAATCTCGGTTTTAAACCAGCCTTTTATAGGAATTGGGATTTGAGAATCAATAGAGATAATATGCCCATAGATAAAGCCTGTTTCTCTAACCTTATAGTAAAACGAGTCAGTAGTCTCAAAAGGAATAGCTTCTGAGAATTTTTGTTCACTAAAAAATTTGTCTATCCAGCCGGGTGCCGATGGGTTAATCATTAACTTGATTTTGAGGATACAAAGCTATATCTTTTTCTTGTGTTTAAGATTAGTTTTATATGAAATAACCACTAGATTTTGTAAAAAAATAGTGGTTATTAAATTTTTTATTATTTAATTATCCCCGCACAGGCAACGCGACCACCTGCATTACCTGTAGGCTGTGTAGTAAAATCATCAGCTCCCTGATGAACAATTAATCCCTTTCCTAAAATATTTTTAGTTTCATCATCACCACCAATAGACCATTCATCAGTAGTCATGGTTATAGTTCCGTTTCCATTAGCATCTGCTGTAAAATTACCAATGTCGCCTTTATGATATTCGCCAACTCCCCATTTTCCATGTTTTTTGAAAGTTGGATTCCAGTGTCCACCGGCAGAACTTCCGTCAGCAGCAGTGCAATCTGATTTTTCGTGAATGTGAATGGCATGAACACCCGGCTGTAAACCCGCTATTTTTGCTGTAAAAGTTACTTTGCCATTTTTTTCTGTAAATGTTGCGGTTCCTGTGACTTTACTATTGCTTTTTGGCTCTAAAGTTACAGTCAGCGTTTTAGCATCATTTGATTTTGTACTGGTCTTACAACCAATTATTAAGGCAGTAATTATTGCGAACGAAACAATTATTTTTTTCATATGTGTGGCATTTAAATTAATGATAAGTAAATTTAGCATAAAACATAAGATATTCTTTAAGTATTTACGTTAAAAAAATCCAAAACTATTCGATGTTATTTAATTAACTTTAAACATAAAGCTTAAAAAGATTGCTTAAATTAGTATTTGTTTTTAACGAAAAAAATAGGCTTCAACTGTTTTTTAATTGTTGATTTTTAAAATTTTAATATTATGATAAAGAATGTTTTTATCCTTTTTTTTGTTGGTTTTCTGTTAATTTCCTGTAATGTTTTTAAGTGTAAAAAAAAGGATGTCGTTTATAAACTGGAAGGGAATTGGGAACTTATTTATATCACTGGACCAAGAATTGCTTTTGAGGGTTTATATCCGGATAAAAAACCTACAATAAATTTCAATACTAAAGAAAATTTGGTTTCGGGTAATAACAGCTGTAATTCTTATACAGGCCAACTTAATGCATCTGAAAACAAAATTAATTTTCAGGAGCCTATGGTTATAACCAAAATGATGTGTATAGATGGGCAGGGCGAACAGGTTTTTATGAGTACTTTGTCTAAAGTAACTTCCTATACTATTACGGATGATGGAAGAACTTTAAATTTTATTTCTGGTAATATTGAAACGATACGATTCACAAAAAGATAAAACCTCCTTTCTTAAACTAAAATATAATTTATGAAAACTAAAGTATTTGTTTTATTAGTCATATGCTCTTTTTTAATTTTTCCCGTATTGGCACAGGAAAAATCTAAAAAAGCACTTAAAGCAGAAAAAGAATTACAGAAACAAAAAGAAATTAAAGGTCTTATTGATTCTAAAAATTTTGTTTTTGAGGCACAAAAAGTCATACCTCAAGGAGGTGGACTTTTAAATTTAGATTATAATACTTATTTTTTAAAATTCAGCGAAACCAGGACAACTTGCGATTTGCCATTTTTTGGACGTGCATTTAGCGTACCTTATGGAGGAGGTGATGGCGGTGTAAAATTTGAAGGCATTCCTGAGGGTATACAAATTGAAAAAAAGAAAAAATCCTATAATATAAAAGCAACTGTAAAAGGTAAGGATGATGTTTACAATCTTTTTATGATTGTTTTTTTTGATGGGGGTGCATCTCTTTCAGTTAATAGTAATAACAGGGCATCAATTTCTTATGATGGAGAAATTGAGTTCCCAAAGCCGGACGAAGTTAAAAAATAGTGGCGTAGTTCATTATCCTAAATTCTCTAATGTATACAAAATAAAAAATCCGCATTTGTTTCGGGACAAATGCGGATTTAACAAATTAAAAGCTAAAAAACTATTTTTAAATTAGAAGCAATATGAATTTTCTGCCACTAATTTTTCTGCAATTTTTTCTCTCAATGCCACAACGTTTGGCAGGTTGGTATATTTTGTAAAACGTTTTAATCCCATTAACATCATGCGTTGCTCATCGCCTTCAGAGAATGAAGCGATTCCTTCTTTTCCTCTTGAGTTTACAATATCTACAGCTTTGTATAAGTATAATTTTGCCATAGCGATTTGCTCTTGTACTTTATCTTCTCCTTGAGATTTTGCTAATTTCTCCGTTCTCAAAATTGTACTTTCGGCCATATAAATTTCGATTAAGATATCAGAAGCAGCCATTAATAACTGTTGGTGAGAATCTAAATCCGGACCATATTTTTGAACAGCGCTACCGGCAACCATCAGAAAAACTTTTTTCAGGTTAGCCACGATTCCTTTTTCTTCTGCAAATAATTCAGAGAAATCCGGAGTATCAAAAGAAGGGATTCCCATTAATTCTTCCTGAACTTTCATTGCAGGTCCAAGTAAATCAACGTGACCTTTCATTGCTTTTTTGATCAGCATACCTACCGAAAGCATTCTGTTTATTTCGTTCGTACCTTCATAAATACGAGCAATACGGGCATCTCTCCACGCACTTTCCATTGGAGTATCTTCAGAGAATCCCATTCCACCGAAAATCTGAATTCCTTCATCAGCACAATTCTGAACATCTTCAGAAACTGCTACTTTCAGGATAGAACACTCAATAGCATATTCTTCAACACCTTTTAATTCAGCTTCTTGGTGAGAAGTTCCTTCTGCTTCACGAGCAGCGATTCTGTCTTCGATGTCTTTTGCAGCACGGTAAGAAGCACTTTCTCCGGCGTAAGCACTAGTTGCCATTTCAGCCAATTTAGAACGGATAGCTCCAAAGCTTGCAATAGCAGTATTAAACTGAATTCTTTCATTAGCATATTTTACAGCTCCGGAAGTAACTCTTCTTTGTGCATCTAAACAAGCAGCAGCCAATTTAATACGACCAACGTTCAATGCATTCATCGCGATTTTGAAACCGTTTCCTCTTTCAGAAAGCATGTTTTCAACCGGAACTTTCGTTTCGTTAAAGAAAACCTGACGCGTAGAAGAAGCACGGATTCCTAATTTATGCTCTTCTTCATTCATAGAAATTCCGTTTGACGGATCGTTTTCTACGATGAAACCAGTAATATTTTTATCATCTCCAATGCGGGCAAAAACGATGAAAACGCTGCAGAAACCTGCATTCGAAATCCACATTTTTTGTCCTGTAATTTTGTAATGCGTTCCATCTTCAGATAAAACTGCTTTTGTTTTTCCTGAGTTAGCATCAGATCCTGCGCCTGGTTCAGTCAAGCAATAAGCTCCAAACCATTCTCCTGAAGCTAATTTTGGAACGTATTTTTTCTTTTGTTCTTCAGTACCATAAAGGGTAATTGGCATAGTTCCAATTCCAGTATGTGCACCAAAAGCAGTTGAGAAAGATCCTGTAGCACCAGAAATATAATCGCAAACTAACATTGTAGATACGAATCCCATTCCTAATCCACCGTATTCTTCAGGAACTGCAACTCCAAGAAGTCCTAGTTCACCTGCTTTACGCATGCTTTCTTCAGTAAATGCGTAATCTTTTTTCTCAAAACGATTTTTGTTAGGCCAGATTTCTTTGTCTACAAACTCTTTAACAGAGTCACGCATCATTAACTGCTCTTCCGAAAAATCTTCTGGTGTAAAGACATCTTCGCACTTTGTTTCTTTAACTAAAAACTGACCACCACGGGTTACGTTTTTTTCGATTGTATCTGCCATTGCTTTTGTTTTTTGTATGTTTTTTTATTTTATAACCTTATATAATTTAGTATTTCCGGCTTTTTTGTCATTCCGACGAAGGAGGAATCTCCGTAAGTAGCTCCACAACGATTGATAAACTATGCGGATAATTATCGCGGAGATTCCTCCTTCGTCGGAATGACAAATAGGAGCGAATACTTTGTTTACAAAACCTCGTAAATCCCTGCGCTTCCCTGTCCGGTTCCCACACACATACTCACGATTCCGTATTTACTGCCTCTGCGTTTCATTTCATCGAATAACTGAACAGAAAGTTTAGCCCCTGTACATCCCAGCGGGTGTCCTAATGCGATTGCGCCACCGTTTACATTTACGATATCAGGATTTAAACCTAGTTCGCGAATTACAGCCAAAGACTGTGAAGCAAATGCTTCGTTTAATTCAACCAATTCAATATCTTTCAATTCTAAACCTGCTTGTTTCAAAGCTTTCGGAATTGCTTTTACCGGACCAATACCCATGATTCTTGGTTCAACGCCAGATGAAGCAAAATTTACTAATCTGGCAATTGGCTCAAGGTTTAATTCTTTAACCATGTCCTCACTCATGATTAAAACAAAAGCAGCACCGTCACTCATTTGTGATGAGTTACCTGCTGTAACGCTTCCATCGGCAGCAAAAACAGGTTTTAAACCCGCCAAAGCAGCAACAGAAGTTCCGGCTCTTGGACCTTCGTCTTGTTTTACAATGTAAGACTTAGTTTCTTTTTTTCCATTTTCATTGATGAAAGTCTGATCAACAGTAATCGGAACGATTTGTTTGTCGAATTTTCCTTCCGCTTGCGCTTTCAAGGCTTTCATATGAGAGTTATAAGCAAACTCATCCTGATCTTCTCTTGAAATTTTATATTGATTGGCAACTGCTTCTGCAGTTAAACCCATTCCCCAATAGTAATCTTCGTGACCTGCAGCGGCAACTTTATAATCCGGAGTTGGTTTGTAACCTCCCATCGGAATAAAACTCATACTTTCTGCACCACCTGCAATGATACAATCTGCCATTCCTGACTGGATTTTAGCAGTCGCCATTCCGATAGTTTCTAATCCGGATGCGCAGTAACGGTTTACAGTAACTCCGGGAACATCTTCTACTTTTAATCCCATCAAAGAGATCAAACGGCCAACGTTCAAACCTTGTTCTGCTTCCGGCATGGCGTTTCCTACCATAACGTCGTCGATACGTTTTTTGTCAAAATCTGGCAGTTCATCCATCATAAACTGAATGGTTTCTGCGGCTAATTCATCAGGTCTTTTAAATCTAAAAACACCTTTTGGAGCTTTTCCAACTGCTGTTCTATATGCTTTAACGATATATGCTGTTTTCATTTGTTTTGTTTTTTTAAGATTTATTAGAGGAAAGAGGTAAGAGGCAAGAGAAAAGACAAAACTTTGTTTTGAAGTCTTGCTTCTTTCATCTTATTATCTAATTACGAAGCGGTTTTCCTTTAGTTAACATATATTGAATACGCTCCAGAGTTTTTCTTTCTGTACATAAACTCAGGAAAGCTTCACGTTCGATATCTAGTAAATACTGTTCAGATACTAAAGTAGCTTCCGATAAATCACCTCCGGCCATAACGTAAGCCAGTTTGTTTGCGATTTTCTTGTCGTGTTCAGAGATGTATTTTCCAGCTTCCATTTGATCGGTTCCCACTAAGAACATCCCTAATGCTTGTTTTCCTAATACTTTCACATCAGTTCTTCTGATAGGTTGTGTATAGCCTGCTTCTGCCATTAACAAAGCATGTTTTTTAGCTTCAGCGATCTGACGATCTTTATTTACCACGATAATATCTTTACCATGTTGCAAAAGTCCTGTATCAAAAGCTTCGTAGCCTGAAGTAGATACTTTTGCCATTGCGATGGTTAAGAAATACTCCTGAAGAACATTCAGTTCCACATCATTTTTACGGAAAAGATCTGAAGCTCTTAAAGCCATTTCTTTAGAACCACCACCACCAGGAAGTACACCAACACCAAATTCAACTAATCCCATGTAGGTTTCTGCAGCAGCTACTACTTTATCAGCGTGTAAACTCATTTCGCATCCACCTCCAAAAGTCATTCCGTGAGGAGCAACTACAACTGGAATAGAAGAATAACGAACGCGCATCATGGTGTCCTGGAACAATTTGATTGCCATGTTTAATTCGTCATATTCCTGCTCAACTGCCATCATGAAAATCATCCCAATATTAGCTCCAACAGAGAAGTTCGCTGCCTGGTTACCAATAACTAAACCTTGATATTCTTTTTCAGATAAGTCGATTGCTTTATTGATCGCCTGAAGTACATCGCCGCCAATGGTATTCATTTTAGATTGGAATTCTAAGTTCAAAATTCCGTCTCCTAAATCCTGAATAATTGCACCACTATTGCTCCAAACTTTTTTACTTTCGCGAATGTTGTTCAGAATAATAAAGGAATCTTGTCCAGGAACTTTAACTTGAGATTTTGTTGGGATATTATAGAAATAAGAAGCACCTTCTTTTACAGTATAGAAACTGTCACTTCCGGAAGCTAACATTTCAGTAACCCACGCAGCTGGCTCTAAACCTTCTGCTTTCATGATTTCGATTCCGTTGGCAACGCCAATAGCGTCCCAAATTTCGAATGGACCATTTTCCCATCCAAAACCGGCTTTCATCGCATCATCAATTTTGTATAATTCGTCTGAGATTTCAGGAATTCTGTTGGATACATAAGCAAACATTCCAGAGAAACTCTTGCGGTAGAATTCACCCGCTTTGTCTTTTCCTTTCACTAAAACTTTAAAACGATTGATTGGTTTATCAATAGTTTTTGTTAGTTCAAGCGTTGCAAAATTTGCTTTTTTAGCAGCGCGGTATTCTAATGTATCTAAGTCTAAAGAAAGAATATCTTTATCTACTTTTTTATAAAAACCCTGACCTGTTTTGCTTCCTAACCATTTATTTTCCATCATTTTGTTGACGAAATCAGGAAGTTTAAACAATTCGTGTTGCTCGTCGTTCGGGCAGTTTTCATAAATACCGTTGGCAACGTGTACCAAAGTATCCAAACCAACCACGTCAACAGTACGGAAAGTAGCTGATTTTGGACGCCCGATTACAGGACCAGTCAATTTATCCACTTCTTCGATTGTTAATCCCATTTCTTTTACTAAGTGGAACAAACTCTGGATTCCGTAAATGCCAATTCTGTTTCCAATAAACGCCGGAGTATCTTTAGCAACAACAGATGTTTTTCCTAAAAATTTAGAACCGTATTCGTTTAAGAAATCCAATACTTCAGTTGCCGTTTTTGGACCAGGAATAATTTCAAATAATTTTAAGTAACGCGCAGGGTTAAAAAAGTGAGTTCCGCAGAAGTGTTGCTGAAAATCTTCGCTTCTTCCTTCACTCATAAAGTGAATTGGAATACCGGAAGTGTTTGAAGTAACTAAAGTTCCCGGTTTACGGAATTTCTCGATTTGTTCAAAAACTAATTTCTTAATGTCTAAACGCTCTACAACAACCTCGATAATCCAGTCAACATTGGCAATTTTTGCCATATCATCAGTTGTATTTCCAGTCGTGATTCGGTTTGCGAATTTCTGACTGTAAATAGGAGAGGGTTTTGATTTTAATGAATTCGCCAAATGCTCGTTTACCACACGGTTGCGAACGGCTTTACTTTCAAGCGTTAATCCTTTTTTAGTTTCAGCTTCTGTCAATTCGCGGGGTACGATGTCAAGCAGTAAAACTTCAACACCAATGTTGGCAAAATGACAAGCTATTCCTGAACCCATAATTCCGGATCCGATTACAGCGACTTTTTTAATTGTGCGTTTCATATTTGATATTTTGTTTTTTTATTTTGAATTTCCTCAATAATTAAGGTTATTCTTTTTCTGTATTTTCTGTTTGTTTCGCCAGTTCGCTGGCGCTCGTGTGATTAAATATGTTTTTGTCCTGAATCAATTCGTTGATGATTTCCGAAACTTCTATAAAATGCTTAAGCTTCTCATCTGAAACATGCTTTCGAACCGTTTCATTAAATTTCAGAACTGTATTTTTAGATAACTCTCTTTTTTCTTTTCCAAATTCGGTCAGGTAAATCAAAACTCCTCTTCCGTCACTTGGATTTTTCTTTCGAACAATCAAACCCTTGTCTTCCATAGATTTTAATGTTCTGGTCAGGCTGGTAGCTTCCATGCCCATTCTTGGTCCCAAAGCTGTTGATGGAGTTCCTTCTTCTTTATCTATACTTAAAAGTGCAAAACCCGTTGCCATTGTAGCGTCATATTTAGCAGCTTCCTCATTATACATTCGGGAAACGGCCTGCCAGGTGGCTCTTAAAATATAATCTATTGTTTTATCTTTCATAAATAACGATATCGATTTCAAATATAATCAAAAAATACTATGCATGCATATTATTTTTTCATAAATTTTAGGTTAATTAGAAAATGTCTTTGAATTAGTGTGTTTTTTGGATTCTTTTTAATTGAAATATACTATTCTTTTTTTATGTTTTAAAGAATTTACCGCTTCAAAAAATAGCATTATGATAAAAAGTTACAAAGCAATATTATTGTGTAGATAAAATCCTGCTTCAGGGCATTGAATCTTGTTCATCATATTTCGTCAATGCTTTTTGAAGTATTTCCTTCATTCGTTTTCTGAAACCTTCCGGGCGCAAAATTTCGATTCCGCAGCCGAATCCTAATAGTAAACGCTCCATTTCGTAATTCGGAATAATAAACAAATGAATAATAATACTCTTGTCCTCATTTTCCTGAATCAGTCTTTGTGTAGGATGCAAAGGCTTTGTCAGGACATAAGGAGCATTTTCAGCATCAATCCAAAGCTCAATGCGTCTGGGCTGCAAACCTGAATTTACTGTAACGCCAATCACATTTTTATAATACGATTCGGCATCAAAATCTTCTTCCAAATACGGAAGGTTAAAATCATAATCAATCGAAATGATTCTGTCCAGAGCCAAGTTGGTAATAGGCTGTGATTTTTTCTTCTTCCCAATTAAAAACCAGCGATTATTAAATTCCTTCAAAATAAAAGGATGAAAATGAAATCTGGTTTCGTCTCGCGATTTAAAAGATTTATAGGTAATAATCAGAACCATTTTCTTGATAATCGCCTGATATATTTCATCTAAATAATGAAGGCCTTTGAGTTTTTCATTTTTATCCAGATAAATAACCGGTTTGGTGTGTGATTTTTCGGCATAGATTTTATCCTCCAGTCGCTGTAAAATATCCGATACGTCATTAAACAAAGAGAAATCTTTAAATTGTTTCAGCATCGAAACCGTTTCTGTCAAGACATTCATATCCGTTTCTGTCAGCGGAATATCGGTTATCGTAAAATCTTCATCTTCATATTTATAATATTTTTTATCGTAAACTACAATTGGCGCATTATAACCCAATTTTTCACTTCGCATCAGCTGAATATCCATCTGAATGGTTCTTTTACTGATTGGAATTTGCCGGCCTTCATATTCTTCCAAAGCCTGGGAGCAGCACTCGATTAAATCCTTCAAGGTCCATTGCCTGTATTTATTCTGCAGACATTTGTCAATTGTTTTATACCGAATTAAGGCGTTTTTGTTTTGTGACATGGTTGTGTGTTTTTGCTCGCAAAGTCGCAAAGTCGCAAAGTTTTTTTAGCCACAGATTAAAACGATTAAAATGATTTTGCTCATTTTGTGTCATTTCGACGAAGGAGAAATCTTCGCAAGTAACTCCGCAACGAGAGTCCAATCTTCATGGAGCTTCTCGTGGAGATTTCTCCTTCGTCGAAATGACAAATAATACGTTGTTGCTTTAATAAAAACTTTGCGACTTCCGACTTTGCGAGATTATTTTTTACCTTCTAAAATGCTTATCTCTTTTTCAATATTAGTTCTGGCTTTCTCTTCATATAAACTTCTAAAGTGTTCCGTTTGAAAAATAAATTCATTCTCCAGAAAATGTTTCAAAGCTTTTGCCCGTCCCGGTTTATAAAGAAAATCAGGATAAATCCGGTATTCTTTTCGAATTTGTTCAAAATAGATTTTATAATCCTCCCAGTCTTTAGCCAGAATTTTCAAATCAAAATCAATTAACCAGTTTATATCTTCAATTGCGTTTTGCTGATGCTGTTGTGTTGCGCAGATGGCATCAAAAACTAATTGTTTATTTAGATTGACATTTTCAGGTAAAATCGACAAAGCATACTCAGCACTTTTGAGTTCGTTATCTTTTTTGGAAGCCGAATACACAAAATCGTGATAAAAAATAGAAAATAATATTTCGTTTGGGTTTTCAAGTTTATCCCGATACGTTTCAAAACCCTCTATCATTTCTTTTAAATGCGTGAGATTATGATAATGCCTTGATTTCTTGGAATATGCTTTTTCTAAATCCAGCCAGTTTAACTGAATTTCATTCACTGAAAAACCAATATTCGAGAGTAATTCAGAATAAATTTCTTTTAAATTCATCTTGTTTTTTACTCAAATTTAAAATTCTTTTTTTACTGCGCAAAATAATTGCGTAGTGGTTTTAAAATCTTTGTTCAGGAAATAAAACAAATAGTATTTCTAAAAAATAAAACAAAAATTTCATTACGCAGAATAATTGCGTACTAGTTTAGAAATCTTTGTTCAGAAATAAAAACAAACGTTCATACAAATAAAATATAGAATAAAACAGGTCAAGTTTGAGTTACTTCGAAAACACTTTCCAATGTACACACTTACACCATTACCTTTTTATTCAATTCTCATGAAGCAGTAGCTCAGCGGTAGAGCAGGTAGTTTTGAAATTATCCTTAAAGGGTCAATCCAAACTTACTTCGTACACTTCTAATGTCCGTGTCGTGGGTTCGAATCCCATCTGCTTCACATTAATGGTCAATTAAAACTTACTTCTGGAAATTGGTTTTTCCGGTTCGAGTCCGGCAAGTTTTAAAATCATCATTAATAAAAGACGAGGGTCAAGATTAACTTACTTCTTTGGGGAAACCCACCAGATAAAATAGTTCATCAATTACACTCGAATTTAAGGTCAAGTGCTTCTTACTTCAAACACTCTTTTAGGTAGAACTCAGAAGCACTATTATCTAAATTTTAAAAATTAAAAAAAATGAAAACAAGAGAATTATTAAAAATCAGTTTGCGTCAGAACGCTATTTTCATTCCATCAGAAATGATTACGAATGATGTTAAAAATTTATCAGGAACAACATCCGTTTTGTTAGCCAATGTTTCAAAACTTGGATTTACATTTTCTGAAACTTTGCTTCGCGCTTTAAACAACGTAAGCCCGAATTATAAAATCGAGGTTTTAGAAGTTTTGAGAGAAGTCTTAGGAACAGATAAAAACTGGACGCCATTGGTAAAAGAATGGAACGTTCCAACAGGCGAATCTGTTGTAGATCATATCATCACGTTTTTCGGAAATGTTTTTAAAACTAAAAACGGAACAACTTTACAATGTGGACATATTATCCCTGATAATACTTTTCCGTTAGCAAGATATAACGGTTGCCCGTTCTGCGGAACTCCATTTGAATTTGGAAAACTGGAAAATATCGGTCAAGGAAGCAAATTGAAAATGCTTGAATTATGGTCAGAAAGAGATTTAAATAATTTCTATATATCCTTATTGCAATCTAAAACCGCTTTAGACGCTACTCAGGTAGATAGTTTAAAAATGGTAATGCAATATTTTCCTTTGCCAAAAACTGAAATAGCAATGAAGGAAACTTTAATGCTGGTTATCGATCTTTTGATTGAAAATGGCACTGAAGATATGGCTTCACAGTTTTTGAAAACGCCAACAGATATCTTACGTTATTTATGGTATAAAAATACCGGAATGCTGCAGATTATCGAACCAAAAACGATTATCAAAAGAGCCACTAAAAACGGTCAGCATTTTCATAATTCATTAGATACAAGTGCACAGGCCAGAATTGCATCTAAAAAAGATTTGAAACTAAAATATTCCCGAAAAGAATGTTTGATGGTAGCAAATTGGTTAAATAATATGAATTTGGATGTAGAAGCAATGTGCGAGATCATGCATCCAAAAAGAGGAATGTGGGTTCGTTTTATCCGAGCGTTGCGTTTGGCAGAATACAGCAAAAGAAAAGGATTTGAGAAATTGAATTTTTTAATGGATGTATTCTACAACCAGATGTACGATGTTTGGCAAAGCAAAGTGAATTCGTCAAGATTGAAATTTGATGCCGATAAGACATTTGCCTTATTGAAACAGCGTCCGGGTTTATTTGCACGTTCGTTATTCTCTAATATGCTTTGGTTTGGAGCCGATGAAACTATTGCCCATTTCGAAGAAATCATCGATAAAGTTCCGGCAAGACTGGTGTTTACATTAAACATGTATGCGCAGAATTACTTTGATGTAAACATGCAGAGAAGTGTGAAACCTTTGGGCGGAACAAACAAAAGAATTGCGTCAAATCAGTTGTTGAAGTTATATGATGATGCTCAGTTGGATACAATGAAAACTCAAATTGAAGACCTGACTATTTTGGCAATGAAAAAACGATTTGCGTCGGTTTCAAACCCAAACAAAACGATCTATATTGATCCGCAATTGTACAATATGCCAGTTTCGGTTGGTGATAGAAGCGAAACCATTCAGGATCTGCCGGTTGCTTTAATGGGAACACGTTTTCCAATCGAAGGAAATGAAGTGCGATTGTTTATGCAATGGGGTAAAGATTTGCCAGCGCAGCATTTAGATATGGATTTAAGCTGTCATATCGCGTACGAAGACCGTTCAGATATTTGTTCTTTCAGCAGATTGACAACAACGGGCTGTCAGCATAGTGGTGATATCAGAAGTATTCCGAATAAAATTGGAACGGCTGAATATATCAACATTAATATCGACCAATTGGCGAAAGCCAAGGCAAAATTTGTAACTTTTACTTGCAATGCGTACAGCAACGGAAGTATAACTCCAAATTTGGTTGTAGGTTGGATGAATAGTAAATATCCGATGAAAATTTCAGAACGAACTGGTGTTGCCTACGATCCGTCGTGTGTTGATCATCAGGTTCGTGTGACACAGAATGTTGCCAAGGGTTTGGTTTTTGGAGTGTTGGATGTAGCCAAAAGAGAAATCGTTTGGTTAGAGATGACTTTCGGAGGTCAGGTTGTTGGAGGTTTGGATTTTAAAGGAGTTCAGGCTTTATTGGCAAAATTGACCAGCAAATTGAATATTGGTAATTTATTACAGCTTAAAGCGGAAGCTCAAGGCTTAACAATTACCAAAAATGAAATGGCTGATGAGGTGTACACAGCGCAATGGACTATGAATCCGGCGGTTGTGACGCAATTATTGATTGACTAAGTCAAAGTAATAAAGTGAAAAGGTTTGTAGAGGCGCACTGCTGTGCGTCTCCGCAAAGTTTTTCTTCAGATTATAAGGATTAAATGCATTTTCTTGTTTTATGTCATTTCGACGTAAGGAGAAATCTCCGAAAGTAGCTCCGCAATCAAAAGCAATACTTTGTCGATTTTGCAATGGAGATTTCTCGTTACGTCGAAATGACAAAAAGCACGTTTACAGTTTTTATAAAACTTTACGAGAAATAAATTATCTAAGCAAAATAACTGCGTAGTAATATTTTAATCTTTGAAAAAAAATGATAGATATGAAAAATTCAGAATTTGAAATCCATCCTTTTAATGAAGCTTTTTATATTCAAGCTTTATTAACCAAAACACGTTCAATTTTTAATGATGTTGAATTATTAAATGAAATTTTTGAAAGTAAATATTATGATTGTCAAAACGATGATTTGATTTTAGATTTATGTCAAAATATTATTCTTAATGCAGCTGGAATTTCTCGTTTTTTTTGGCCTCCAAAGAATACTGGTTATTACAAAATTAGAGCGGAAAAATTACGCGAAGTTTATCATATTAGTAATTCAAGTATTTTAAAAAATAGACATATGCGAAATCTTATCGAACATTTTGATGAGAAATTAGATGATTTTTTAAAAGAATTTATTAGAGGGATAGTAATGCCAAAATATGTGGGACCAATAACTTACGTTGATGATCAAAGAACATTTTTTAGAGCATATTTTCTTGATAAACATATTTTTAAGATGTTTAATGTGGAATATCCAATGGAACCAATTATAGAAGAGCTTAATAGAATTCATGAAATTTTATTACGACAACAAGAAAATGGTGATCGATTTCAATTGGAATAAATATCTAAAGAAAAATGTGTTTAAAAAAAAATAAAATGAAACCACCAATCTATCAAATATTCGGTTCTGAAAATTCTCTAGATCTCGATTTGGTTTTCTTCATTGAAGAAATGCCGGAAACGATTTTAGAAAAACTTTCACTCTCCAAAAAACTCAGTGAACCGATAAAATTATTTTACCCTGAAAAGAAAATCAATGCCAATCTTGCCGTTCAAAAAAATGGTCATTTAATCGAGGTTTACAAAGGCACAACAGACGAATTGAACAATGCATTATTCTACACGTATCCAAATCATAGTCAGAAATTCGATAATCAAATAACAAAACTTTTGATTAGAGATATCGATTTGAAATTTTTGAGAAGCACCCGAATGATTTTGTCTTTTTTAAGTAAAACAGCATATCGGTCGTTAATCAAAAACGCTTTGAAAGGCGATTTGGAAGAAAAGATTCAGGCATTAGAAAAAATAGATTTAAACCATATTGATTCTTTCGGAAAAGATAAAAACAACCTGGATAGTATGAAATCAATTGCATTTCAGTTAGGGCAGGCGATTTCGCTTCATCAAGGAAAAGAACTTTATACAAAAAACGAGATTGCACTTCAGTTTCCTGATTTGCGAAAATATCTTTTTAGAGAAGAAAATACCGATTTTGAAAACTTGCAGCAATGGGTTTTCAATTTTATCATTATACTCAAAATCAGAAGCTTTGAAATGAAAAATAAGACAGAGTATAAATATGAAGATGAAAACAAAATTGACTACGCAAAATAACTGCGCACTCAATTTTGAATATTTGTTCAAAGATTAGAACTAATGAATACAACGCTTTTAAAAGAAATGATTTCGCAAAATTATATCAGGGTAAACAAACATCCTGAGCATGATTTGTATATTTATAATTATACTCAAAATGCCCAATTTGAGAGAGTCTGGAATGAAATTACTTTAGCCTGTCGGGGCTTGATTTTAGATGGAAATGATAATGTAATTGCACGACCTTTTCCTAAGTTTTTTAATTTGGGTGAAATGGAAAATCAAATGCTTCCCAATACAACTTTTGAAGTGTTTGATAAAATGGACGGTTCGCTTGGCATATTGTACTGGATAAACGATGTGCCATTTATGGCTAGCCGGGGTTCGTTCGCCAGCGATCAGTCGGATAAAGCAAATGAAATGCTTCATGGAAAATATAAAGATTCATGGTCATTACTGGATAAAACCAAAACGTATTTGTTTGAAATTATCTATCCGGAAAACCGAATCGTTTTAGATTACGGAACATCAGAAGAACTGGTTTTACTGGCTGTTATCGATACGCAGTCCGGAGCAGAATTTCCTCTTGAGGATATTGGTTTTCCAATAGTTCAGAAATTTGACGGAATAAAAGAAGTCAGAATTTTATCAGTATTAAACCAGGAAAACAAAGAAGGCTTTGTAATTAAATACGCAGATAATTTTCGGGTAAAAATTAAATTCGAAGAATACCTTCGTTTACACCGAATTGTTACTCAGGTTTCTAATTTGAATATCTGGGAATATTTAAAAAACAATCAGTCATTCGAAGAAATTTTAGAGCGTGTTCCTGATGAATTTTTTAACTGGGTAAAGTTGACTAAAACAAATCTGGAAAATGAGTATAAAGCAATCGAAGCGCAATGTAAAGCTGATTTTAAAACATTAGAATCCCGTAAGGAAACCGCTTTGTATTTTCAAACGTGTAAATATCCAGGTGTTTTGTTTTGGATGCTGGACGGAAAAGAGTATTCAGAAACAATCTGGAAAATGATTCGGCCAAAATTTGAAAAACCGTTTAATAGAGAAGAAGAATAAAATTTAATTTAAACTGCGCAAAATAATTGCGCAGTGACAAAGCTATATTTGTCAAACAAAAATAAAGGTCATGATTATAAAACTTAAATCGGAAAATAAATACTTTTTAGACATTCTTTACAAGAACCCGAACACCGATCAGGGACTTTATCTGAAAGAATTGAAAAACGGGATTTTAATTGGAAATGTAATTGCCGAAAACGAATATCACTGTGTCTTTTTAGACGGCAAGAACAGTTATCTGCCGGAAGAAGGAAATCAAATCGATTTTCAAAGTTACTGCAGTCCGTTGCTGGCATTAAACATCATGACGGAGTTTTTTAATCATTTATACAAAGAAAACAAAGTTTTAAGTGAAACTTTGATTTCCTGGTTAGAGAAAAGTTACGATGAAGTAGATACCGGAAAATGTGCAATCGAAGTTCCTACATTCTTTATAGATTCAAACTGGTATAAAAACGAAAAATATCTTTTGTCGAAATATATTGATGGTATATCGCTTCAACACAAAATTGGAAATAATTTCGAATTAAGGATTGAAGGAGCAACGGTAAGGGAAGCAATTCAGAAATTCTCGTTGGTAGCATTATTTACACATTTCACAAACAGGTACGCAGTAT
The DNA here is from genome assembly GCF_002017935.1 of Flavobacterium sp. LM4. Taxonomy (NCBI): domain Bacteria; kingdom Pseudomonadati; phylum Bacteroidota; class Flavobacteriia; order Flavobacteriales; family Flavobacteriaceae; genus Flavobacterium; species Flavobacterium sp. LM4. The sequence continues at coordinate 980,296 of NZ_MUFW01000001.1, forward strand.
ACACTTTTATTGATGATTTTTTCATTCAGAAGCATATTACGATGTTTATCAATCTTGCCGGAATTCCGTATTTCGTATTTTATCTTTTTATAAAAAGAATCATGCGTTCGCCGGTGCAGTTTGAGAAGTTTAAACCGCAGTTAGAAGCTTATTTTGATAATGAAGTTCAGTTTGTTTTTACAGATACGCATCAGTCGAGAAAAGAATTCATTTGCAGTAAAATTGATTTTGATGAAACTGTTCTGGATTTCGGCTGTGGAGAATTACAATATTTCAAATTATTAAATAAAAGAGGATTTACGCAGGAATATTACGCTTACGATGAGGTCGATTTTAAACACGTTGCAGATAAAATTCAGGCTATTGAAAGAGCAGATCATTTGGTTTGGATTGAAAAATTAGATGAGCTTAAAGATTTTCAAGGCCAGATTATTTTAAGCGAAGTGATTGAACACAATTCGTTAGAAGAAGCAAAATCATTGTTGATCTGGATTCGGGATAATACCAATTTTACGCGATTATTTGTAACAACACCGGATAAAGATTTCAACGTAAATTATGAATTGACAGAAGAGTTCAGACACGATGATCATGATTTCGAATTATCGAATGAAGAATTTGTAAAGTTAATTGAGGTGATTTTTCCAAATCCTAAAACATTTTATGGTGTAGGAGATTGTGTAAAAGGAGTTTACCCGACAAGTGCGGTAATCATTCAAAAAAAGTAAAGAGATGTTAGATTTTAAAGTAAGAAATAGAATAGAGTGGTTCTGCTCAAATAAGATCAATGATTTTTCGCCAACCATTTCCCCAGCGCCAAAAAGCAAAGACAAAAACGAAATCGAAAGCATCGAAGAAGCGGTAAATTATTATTTGAAAAATGGTGTGACTGATTTCGTAGTTCAGAAAAAATATATGGGTTCCTACTGCACGATTTATCTAAAAAGAAATCTCGATGAAACCTATTTTGTTTCACGAAATGGTTTCAAATTAGATCACATCAATGTAGAACAGGCGATAAACAGTCTGAAAGCGTTACATGCCAAAATGCTGCTTGCTTTTCCTGATTTCGAAACACTTTTGATTGCTTCAGAATTGTTGCCGTGGAAAGTTTTAGGAGCGGGATTAATCGAAAAAGAATTCACAGGTTATTATGATGCTTTACAAACGCACAATTTGTATTTGAAAACTTCAGGATTGCTTGAAAAACTGACTGCTGTAAAAAATGAGGAATCCTTTACAGCTTATGTTTCGGATAAAAAGCAATTGACCAGAAAAGAATTTGGCAGTAAATACAAAACGCATATTGTTCGTCAGTATGAAGCTTTGGAGGCAGTAAAAATTCCGGATTTAGATAAGCAGCAGGAATCTTTAACTGTATTCAAAAATCAGATCGATACGTTTGGCACTGAAGGCGAAATACATTTTAAGCCTTTCACGATTTTAAAAGAAGTCAAAATTTCGGATGAAGAAGTATTGCCAAACAGTAATTTAACGTATGAACTGGTAAATGATGATGCGTTTCTGCATTTAGAAATTACGGCTTCTAATAAAGAAGAAAAGCTAAAAGAGATTTACGCTTTTTTTGAAAAACTGACTGAAGCCAATGAAGAAGGAATCATGATAAAACCGACTCAGAATTACATTAAAAACCTGCCGCCATGTTTTAAAGTCAGAAACAACAATTATCTCACGATGATTTACGGAGTGAATTTTCATCAGGATTTTGAGCATTATATCGATAAGAGAAACGTAAAAAAGAAACTGGAACAATCGATAAACGGCTGGGAAATCAATCAGAAGATGCTTCAGATTCCGTACAAAGATTTAGGCTACGAAAATTATTTAATGCGTTTACTCCTTTTGAAAAGAATCAATAATGAAGAAATAGAAAAAACATTAGACCCAAGATTGTAAGTAAGTCAAAAGTTTAAAGTCATAAAGTTGCAAGTCGAAAGACATTGTCAATATTAACTTTGTACTGTTTTTTACCAGACTTTATGACTTTAGGCTTTGGACTTTATGACAAAAAAAAAATAAAATGAAAAAGATACCTACATTAACGATATTAGTCGGCTGTCCGGCATCAGGAAAAAGTACGTTTGCCGAATGGAAAGTGAGAACTGAAGCCAAAACCATGCGAATCAGTCGTGATGAAATCAGGTTTTCGCAATTTCAGGAAGTAATGGACCAATCGGTAGAAAGCATGATTACGAAGATTATCAATGTGCAGATTAAAACGTTGCTTTCAAATGGATGGAATGTACTTTTGGATACCTGCAATGTAAATCTGGAATACATTAAACAACCTATTGCTGATTTCTCAGAAATGGCCAATATCGAATTTAAAGTTTTTGATTTACCACTCGAAGAACTTTTTAGCCGAAATGATAAAAGAGACCGAAAGGTGCCAAAAAAGGTAATCGAAAACATGTATCACCAATTGCAGAAAACCAAACAAAAATTTGATTTTAAATCCATCAGAAAAGTCGAAAAGAATCTGGAATACTGCGATCAAAACCTAAACCTGCCAAAAGCAATTATCTGTGATCTAGACGGAACACTGGCTTTGATGAATGGGCGGAATCCTTTTGATGCAAGCAAATGTGACGAAGATGAAATCAATAATCCGGTGGCCAATGTGTTGAGAAACTACAAGAAACTTGGATACGAAATATTGCTGGTTTCCGGAAGAGAAGACCGATACAAAGAACCAACATTGCGTTTCCTTCAAAAACACGAAATCGAATACGATGAACTAATCATGCGTAAAACCAAAGACAGCCGAAAAGATTCGATCATTAAAACCGAAATCTATAACGAATTTATAAAAGATAAATACTTCGTAGAATTTGTTTTAGACGATAGAAACCAAGTAGTAGATACCTGGCGAAATGATTTGAAACTGCCGTGTTTTCAGGTGTATTACGGGGATTTTTAGTATTCAATGTAGAGGCGCACTGCAGTGCGTCTAACACAACATATCCTTATTTTATGTCATTTCGACGAAGGAGAAATCTCCACAAGTAACTCCGCAACGAAAGTTCAAACTTTGTCGAGCTTCTTACGGATATTTCTCCTCCGTCGAAATGACAAACGTTACGAAAAAAAAATTTGCGACTCCGTGACTTTGCGAGATTTTTTTTACTACAAAGGCATAAAATATTTCACGCAGATTCGGCAGATTTTAGCAGATTTGTTTAGATTTTTTTTAATATAATTTGAGAGCGTCTGCTTAAATCTTTTTTAAATCTGCGTGAAACAAAAACTCAGCGCCTTAATGACAAAAAAAACAAAATAATAATTAACGGTAAAAGAGAGGAAAAAAAAACTTAGCATCTCAGCCTCTCAGAACCTTAGCAACTTTAAAAAAAATATGAAAACATACATAGACATAGGAATCAACCTAACCAACAAACAATTCCAAAACGACATAGACGATGTCGTACAAGACGCAGTCGACGCCGACGTATCTCAGATGATACTAACAGGCACAAGCGTACGAAACAGTGAAGAATCTGCTAAAATTGCAAAACAGTATCCAGGCGTGTTGTATGCGACGGCAGGAATTCACCCGCATGACGCGAAGAGTTTTGATGCACAGAGCATTTCGAAACTAAAGAATGTATTACAGCAGAAACACGTCGTTTCCGTTGGCGAATGCGGACTCGATTTTGATCGTGATTTTTCGCCCCGAAACAAACAGGAAGAATGTTACAGGGCTCAATTAGAATTGGCGATTGAAGTTCAGAAACCTTTGTTTTTGCACGAAAGAGCTGCTTTTACCCGATTTATGGAAATCACAAAAGATTATCTGCCGAAACTGCCAAAGGGCGTGGTGCATTGTTTTACGGGAAGTCTGTCCGAAGCCAAAACCTATCTCGATAACGGATTTTATCTCGGGTTTACAGGAGCGATTTCAGATGCCAAACGTTTCAGCCATTTAAAAGAAGTCATTCAGTACGTACCGCTTGACCGAATGATGATCGAAACCGATGCGCCGTTTATGCTGCCAAAAAATGTGCCGAACAGCCTTTTGAAAAAATACCACGAACGCCGTTGTGAACCTGCTTTTCTGCCTTTTGTTGCCGGAACATTGGCACAATTTAAAGGAGTTCCTTTGGATAAGGTGGCGGAGGAAACGACTAGAAATGCTAAAGTCTTTTTTGGGATTTAAGATTTTTCTAATAGCTTTTGAAATAGAATACAGCTGTCCCAACGGCAGGATGAATCGCAATAGCGTTTTATTATTTGTAGTAAATGAGTTTAGGAGATGTAATATTTGTTTAATTTGCCTAAAAAATATTGAATGAAATTTATAACCAACAGAACCATAATTCTAAAATCATTTATTGCGGCAATAGCCGTATTAGGAATTAAAAACTTTATCTTTAAACACCTTTCGCTTTACGGACAGGACTTTCACGATTTGATAGAACTGGCTGATATTTCGATTATTTTTACCGGTGCTTTTTTTGTTTTCGGATTACTGTTGGCAGCAACGATGACCGATTTTAAAGAAAGTGAAAAAATCCCCGGCGAAATAGCTTCTAATCTCGAAGCAATCAAAGATTGGATTTATCTGGCTTTCAAAGCGCCCAGAACAGGAACTTCTGATTTGTGCCGGGAAGAATTAAACCCCGCTTTTTTGCGTCAGGAAATGATTGCGATTACCGATGGCATTGTGGAATGGATCAATTCCAACGGAAAAGATTCTAATATTATCTTTCCGTTGATTCGGAAATCAAATGAGATTGCCTATTATTTTGCCGAAAGAGGTGTCGATAAAGAAGCTATAAAAGGCATACAGGAAAACACCAATGCGATGCGGAAACAGCTTACGCGTGCCTATTCGATTTCGAGAAACAACTTCATTAAGCCGGCTTATACCTTGCTCCACAGTATTTTGTTTATTGTAATGTCGCTTTTACTGATTACCAAATTCAAAAGCCCCTCAGCCGATTATCTGGTAACTTCTGCCATCACGTATCTGTTTTGCTATTTGTACTTATTGATTAGCGGCCTCGACGATCCTTTTGATATTTTCAATGGCGATACCAATGTCGATTTAAAACCCATTGACCGATTCAGGCAGCGTTTGGTTTCGGATTTTTTGGTTTAAGTTTGATTTTATGTAACTCTGCGGTGTGAGTGTCAAAGTATAAAACTTAAAACATCCTGCAGAATAAAAACTTTGCGACTCTGCGTCTTCGCGAGATTAATTCAAATAGAGGGAAGAAAAACCTAAGAACCTCAGCAACTTAGAACCTCAGTACCTTTTAAAAAAATCACGTGTTACTACTTGGTTTAAAACATTCCCGATTAATTACATTTGAAACCAGCCATGAAAGAAAAAATACTCCAAAAATTAAAAGAAATTGAACTGCAAAAAGACGTAGAAATACTCTTTGCCGTAGAATCCGGAAGCCGTGCCTGGGGATTTGCTTCTCCGGACAGTGACTATGATATTCGTTTTATCTACAAACACAAACCCGAGTATTATTTGTCGCTTTGGGAACAACCCGACGTAATTGAATTCATGACCGAAGACGATCTTGACGGTTCCGGCTGGGATTTACGGAAAGCCATAAAATTATTGGCAAAATCTAACGCACCTTTGATCGAGTGGTTGTTTTCGCCAATTGTGTATTATGCAAATGATGATTTTGCAAAACAAATGCAGGACATAGCCGTAAAATGTTTTTCGCCAATAGCGGTTTTGCACCATTATTTAGGAACGACAAAAAAATTCATGGAAGTCTGCGAAATGGAAGAGGTAAAACTAAAAAGTTATTTCTACGCCTTACGCACCGCTTTAGCCGGAAAATGGATTATAGAAAACAATACCTTTCCGCCCGTAGATTTTGCTGATGTATTGCCAATTGCACCACAAAAGATACAAGACAAGATATTAGAATTACAACAAATAAAAGCCAACAAAGATGAAAAGTATCTGCATCCAAAAGAAACTTTAATAACGGATTTTTTATTGGAAACGATACAGTTTAATCAGGAGAATGCGAGTAAATTGGGAAGTGGGAAGAAGATGAATGAGGAGTTGGATTTGTTTTTTAGGGGCTTAATTGCAAAATAGAAGATTATGAAAAAAATTGGACGAAACGACTTTTGTTTATGTGGAAGTGGTATAAAATATAAAAAGTGTTGTCTTAATAAAATAGAAAACAGTACATACAAAAGTTTTGAAAAAAATCCTCAATCTTTTTTTAGCCAGTATAATAAGATGGAGCTTTTAGCTACTATTGCATTACTAAAATCTTTACCAGAAAATCACGGTAAAAATATTAGACTTGAAGAAATTCAAAAAGAGGCATTACGATCGAAAAGCATTCAAAACAATATTATTGATTATAAAAAGCTAAATGAATATTTATCTAAAAACTATTCGTTTAATTATCAGGAAGATCCTCCGGAAAATTTATTTACAGAAAATATAATGACACCTTTAGGAAATATGATTGTTTTTTCAGGTGTCACAGAGGGACAAGTATATATTTTACAATCATTAATTAATGTACTTTCAAATAAAAATTCTTTGCCAGATTTTTTTATCAAAGAAGCATTAAGTTCTGCATTCTTTTTGCTTATAGTTTCGGATTTAATATGCTCTTCTTTAAGCTATGAAAGAAATTTACCGCATAAAGATACTGATTCAAATAATATTTATTTTCCTAATGATGACTTCTTTTATGAGAATACCGAAAAACTAATTTTCAGTAAAGAAAGATTTGAAAAATTAAGTAATAAAATTCATTTTGATTTTAGTTTACTAGATAACTTTTTAATTGATTTAGCAAAGGATGATTTTGAAACAAATGATCCAAATGAAAACCCTCTAATTTTTAAGCCAATTCTCAAGGTAGATAATAATTATATAATTGTTTCGCCGACAAATATTGTTTTTGCCATAGTTTTTAATATTTATAGTTTAGGAGTGAAACATAATTGTTTAGATGCTTTAATAAAACAATTATCAAAAGAATGTTGGAGGCAATGCAATTTTATATTAGATAATTTTGGATATAAAAGAATTGATTTTAAAACGATTAAAACCGATTTACCTATATATGAAGGGTTATACACTTTCGATACTGATAAATTAGCTTATATAACTTATCAATTTGATAATGGTAAAAATTATAATTTAGTTTATCCTTTAACTCCTCATATCGATGATTCGATGCAAAAGGAAATAATGAAACATCAAAAGAAATCATATAATAATCTAATTAGTGATAGTGATTTTAAAAAATATGAGATATTTAATCTGAATATTACTTTAGGAATTGGAAGACCAACGATGTTTAGATTTGAAATTTTAAATAAAAAGGTTTTTAATTTAAGACTGAGAATGGATGAATTAATAATTCTTCATAAAAGCAGTAAACTAAATAACTTGACTTTATATAATTATGCAAAAGCTGAAGCCGAGATCAGGGTAATTACTCCTTTTTTTTTAGATAATATCTCAATGTTCATTAAAAATGAAGAAAGTTTCTATATAGATGATAATTATAGGCCTGATGGTCTTTTTGTTAGTATTGGCAACGCACTTGAATTTAAAACGGAATCTATTAAAAAGAATGATGCACATGTGGGAATCTATCACCAAAAAGATGATTTTATTTTCCTTCCCGTGGAAAGGGAATTTTTTCCAGCTAATCTGCCAATTTACAGGACTAAGAATGTTGATCAATTTTCAAATAAAATCTTATCAAGAGCATTCGAAAGAGAAATTTGGATTGAACCAATAAATAATATTGATGAGGAAGATAAAAATCATTTTACCATAGAGATATGTATTACAATAGCATTTTGGTTTAATGAAATAGCATTAAACTTAAGCCCACATTTAAAGCTCAATAAAATAAAACCCTTAGTATTTAAAATTGATTTTGATTATATAGAGAATATTTTACCTGAATTTGATAATTTAGATAGTTCAGTTGATCCATTTGAACAAATCATTTATTCAATAAATGAAAATGAGATTACCATCAAACTAAATACATATTTTTATAAAGTAATATATAGGAGTGATAATTTAGGAGAGCATTTGTTGATTAAGCGAATTTTATACATTTTATCCCAAATACAAGATTCAGAAAAAAAACAAGTTTTAAGTTTAAGCTTAAACGAGGTCGATGTTTTTATTAAAAGTAATATTCCAATCAATCAAAAGAAAAAATTATTATTCCAAATTTCAGATATTGATGTTCGAAATAATCCTAAAAATCTAATTAGATATAATAGAAAACTTTCACTCTATCATGTAAATAAGCAATTAGATAATCTCCCTAAAGCATTAGGGTATACGAAATTTGATAAAGAAATCTCGTTAAAAGGAATTGATAAAGAAGAGTTACTTAAAAAAGTAATTGATCATTTTTATAATTTAATAAAAGAGAGTATTGTCAAGTTTGATTTTGAAGATGTTATTGTAATATTACTTAGTTTTTATGAACGGATTATTTTTAATAGAGAACATGGTAAGTTTCAATTAACTCCAAAAATTGAATGTTTTAAAAATCATTGTGATATCAAAAAAAATATTTCTGATGAATTTAAAAAGAACACTCAAATTTCTTTGAGTCTTAGATGTTTAATAGAATATGTTGTTAATAATCCACCAAATGGGAATGAATATTTTGATAGTAATAAATTTGACGAAACTATTGCTTTAATGAATAATATAATTAATTGGGGATTTTTATATGATGAACATATTTTTAATATAGCTGATATTAATATTTCAATTTTAAAATCAGGAAGAATTGGTAATAGTAAAGAATTTAGAAGTAAAAGTATTGAGCCATTTTATAATGAAAAATTTAAAGAAGATATTTCTGATTATTCTAATGTGTTTATTAATGAACATTTTAAATTATCGAAGACTGATGAAACAGATGGTAATATTGAAAAAGGTGAATTTGAATTAGCTTTTGAAGATGAATTTGAAATTGATTATAATAATTTTAACGATATTATTTTTGAAAGTGTTATAATTGCATTTGAGGAGAATACTTCAGTTGTATCAAAAAATAAAAATGATTTTATTTCTATTTTAAGTAAAAAACTCAATTTAGAATTTAGTGAGGTTGAAAAGATTATTAATACTCTTTCAATAAATGTTAGTGTTACTAATCAAATTAATTATTTTCATTCAGAGAATGATGAAAATTATCCATGGAGATTTAATAGAAAAAAATCATTATTGCAAAAACCTTTTATAATTAGGAAAACTGAAAAACAAGAAAAAATTTATTATGGGTCAAGAGAATTATATGATTCATTTGAAAATTTGTATAGTATAATATTGTCAGGTAGGTTTAATTCTAAAAAAGCAAAAATGAATTCATTTTTGTCAAAAATAAATTTAAAGAAAGGAGAAGAATTTAATAATGATTTATTCGGATTAATCAAATCAAATCTGAATTGCTTAATTATAGAAAAGGAAGTTACTATTGGGCCAAAGAAGTCAGATGTTTTGAGAAATAATTTAGATTTGGGAGATTTTGATATATTGTTAGTTCAAGTTGATTTAAAGAAAATAGTTTGTATTGAAAGTAAGAATACAAATTTTGCTAGAACACCATATGAAATGAATCGAGAAATAAATAATTTTATAAAAAAAAGCGATAAAGGTTGGATTCAAAAAGTAGAAAAGAGAGAGGAGTGGTTGAATGAGGATAAAAATTCTTTAAAGATACTTAACAGTAATATTGATTATTCTAATTTTTCTATAGAATATGTTTTCATAACTAAAGAGGCAATTCCTTTAAGTTATATAAAGGATATAAGTTATAGGTTTTTAACGATATACGATATCAGAAATAATCCCCTAATCCTATTTGAAAAGGATTCAAAATATTTATAAAATGACCATCCAAACCCTAAAATCCCAAACCCTAATCCTTTTCGAAGTCATTTCGGGAAGTAAATCGTTTGGGTTACATACACCAACATCTGATACCGATATCAAAGGTGTTTATTATCTGCCAAAAGAAAAATTCTTTGGGTTAGATTATATTCCGCAGATCAGTAATGAAACCAATGATGAGGTGTATTACGAAATTGGTCGTTTTGTAGAATTACTCATCAAAAACAATCCTAATATTTTGGAGATTCTGGCTTCGCCGGAAGACTGTATTTTGTACAAACATCCCTTAATGGAGCATTTGAAGCTTGAAGATTTTTTATCGAAACTCTGCAAAGATTCTTTTGCCGGTTATGCCGTAACGCAAATCAAAAAGGCGAGAGGTTTAAACAAGAAAATCGTAAATCCGTTACCAAAGGAAAAGAAAAGTCTTTTGGATTTTTGTTATGTTTTAGAAGATTATAAAACCGTTTCGGTATTAGAATTTCTGACGGAAAATGATTTAAAGCAGGAACAAATTGGTTTGGTCGATCTTCCCAATTCAAAAGGAATGTTTGCTTTGTTTTATGATAAAAATAAAACTTTAGGCTACAAAGGCATTACTCAGAAAGAAAACTCAAATGAAGTTTCGGTTTCATCGATTCCAAAAGGTGAAAAACTAATCGGTTATTTGTCGTGTAATCAGGACGGCTATTCTAAATATTGCAAAGAATACACAGAATACTGGAACTGGATCGAAAAACGCAACGAAGACCGCTACAACACCAACCAGCAGCACGGAAAAAATTACGACAGCAAAAATATGATGCACACCATCAGGCTTTTGCAAACGGCAGAGCAGATTCTTTCAACAGGGAAATTAAATATCAGGGTTTCCAATCGTGAAGAACTTTTAGATATTAAAGCCGGAAACAGAGAATACGATGATTTACTGGAAATGGCGGATAATCTAATTGCTTCAATCGAAAATCATTATCAAACCTCAACTTTACCTGAAAAACCGGATGAAGAAAAAGCTATTCAGACTTTGATCAAAATTAGGGAAGAGTTGTATCTGTAAAATAATTCTATATTTAACATCCAAATCCATGTAACATGAACTGCAAATTAACTTTTAAAGAAAGAGCCGAGATAGCCATGAAACAGTTAGAAAAGCAGAAACCTGTAACTTTAGAACAAGCAAGGGCACAGGCAAAAAGGCTTAGCGAAATGAGTAAATCAAAAGAAAAGAAGAAAAGAATTTAAAAGAATTTTCTAAATCAAACAAGAATTATATTCCTAAACAACATAACAAATCGCTCCGGTTTCAGGGCGATTTTTTTGTTAGTGCAAAATTCAGTTTTAGTAAATCCTCATTTTATTTCAGGGCCAAAACCGGAAAAATATCAGATATTTTAAGATTTATACTGCAAAAACAGGTGTTTGTACGCAGTCTTTTCATTTTTTATAGCTCTAAATTTGAATTGTAATATCAAAGCTGGTATTGAACAATAATTTGGGTTTAGAAATGAAAAACTGCAATAAAATCATATGGGTCTGTTCTTTTTTATTCTTTAGTGCCTTGTTGTTTTCTCAAAACGAAAGATTAATTATTGGAAGAACAACAGGAAAACTGGAACTGGATAATACTGTTATCCGAACTTTTGGTTTTGCTGATTCGCTTTCGGGACAGATTACTTTTCCGGGATCTTATATCGATATAAAAGAAGGTAATAGTATCCTTATCGATTTTTGGAATATCTCGCAGGGAAATCCGGTTTCATTATACTGCAAAGAAATTGACTTTGTACAACATGATAAGGAAAACGAGATCATGAAAGAAAAAGAAGCGATTCATCATATGGAACACGGATTTTATTCGTTTCAGGCAAAAAAATCAGGAACCTATTTGTATTACAGTCCCGAAAATTATCCTTTCAATCTTCAGGCCGGAATGTTTGGCGTGATTGTTATTCGGCCTAAAGAAAATGAGTATTCGTCTGTCAAACCTTCGAAAGAAGTAATGTGGTGCAGTAACGAATTAGATACACAATGGCACACTGATACCATTATGGGAACCGAATATGATTCTTCAAACAAGGCTATCATTCTTCCTAAATACAAACCGAATTATTTCTTAATCAATGGCGAAACTTTAGATAAAAATAAAGGCTTACAGTCCTTGGTGCACAAAAAAGATACGCTTTTGCTTCGGTTAGTAAATGCAGGTTTATATGAGCACGAAATCGTGTTTCCGTCCCGGACAAAACTTCATTTACTGTACGGGAAAGACTTTAATATCAAAACAGTATCAAAAGGATATCAGCTAAAGCTGCACCCGGGCGAATGTTTCGAACTGCTGGCTTATTTAGGCGATACAGCAGAAACAGAAAAAATCAAATATCGTTTTATAAATCCCGCTTCAAAGAAGACAAATTACAAAGCGGCAATTCCTGTCTTTTATTAATAATTTAAACCCATTTATCATGAAAATAAGACTAATTTGCTTTATTCTTCTTCTTCTTTCATTTTCCTTCGCTTTTGCACAAACCAAACCTACTTTTTCTGTTGTAGGAAGTTCAGTAAACAAAGAAAGCGTGCAAAAAAGCAAACGACTGGATATTTCTAAAATCAAAGTCGAAAATATTTCGGATGGACCAATTTACCTCGTTTGGGAAACGATATACAATTCATTTCCAAAAGAATGGGACTGCTCGATGTGCCAGCACGGAGCCTGCCAGATCGGAATTCCGAAAGGTTCTGCTTTTAGAAAGCTCAATGCCGATCAGCAGGGATTTATTGCCATTCATGTAATTCCTGCCAACAAAACAGGAAGCGGTACGGTAAAATTTAGAATCTATGATAAAGCCAATCCCGAATATGCCAAAGTTTTAACCTTTGAAGTAGAAGCACTTTAACCTAAATAAACAAATCAACAGTAACCTTAAAAAATCAGCAAAATGAAAAAGAAAATTACAGTACTCCTTATTATTCTGATAACGGGCCTAAGCCATGGTCAGAATAAAAATAAAATACAATACGTTCGGCACAATGCCAATACGCCCGAAGGAAAAGCAGATCTTGAGGCCATGAATGTGGCTTTTAAAAAAATGCGCGAATTGGGCTGTGAGAAAGGACTTTCCTGGTATTATCAGGGCGCAATACATAATATTCCGAATGAAATTGAGGGAAAAAATAAACTTTGTCCGGAGTATCAGACTTTCAAAGACAAATTATGGGCGTGGAGTGATTGTACGCATAAAAGAGAATCACCAAGTTCAGATCTGAATTTTCTTTTATGGCACAGAATGTACATTTGGCATTTAGAACAAATTGTACGCGATTTATCGGGAAAGAAAGATTTTGCTCTGCCGTATTGGAATTACGGAAGCACGGAAACGGTTGACAATATTATGCCGGAAAAAATAAGGGATAAATCGGGGGCACTTTATATACAATCCCGATACAGTATTCTTAATAACGGAAAACCAATTCTTGCAGATCAGGTAGAATCCATTCAGTTAGCTCTTAATGAGTTAAAAACAAACCCGTCGTTTTCAGGATCGGCAGGATTTAGTAAAAGTTTAGAAAAAGCGCCTCATGGTTATATGCATGATCTTATTGGAGCAGAGTATGCTGATCCGGCAGAAACTTTTTACAACGAAATTTATCAGAAGGATAATTTTTCTGGATTGATGGCAAATGTTCCTTCGGCAGGATTTGATCCGGTTTTCTGGCTGCACCACAGTATGATTGACCGAATTTGGGAATCCTGGGATGTCTCGGGTTACGGTCAGCGCCCGACACGTGAAGACCTCAAAGCCAATCCGTGGCCTTATGAATTTATAACTCCAAGCGGCGGTCACGTAAGTTATACAATGGATGAAGTGTATGATATCGTTTTTAATTTAGATTATAAATATGATAATTTGCTTTATGGGTCTAAAGTTCCGGTTTTGGCAGCTAATACGGCAAAACCGAAAAAAGTAATTGCTTTTCAGGACTCAAATGAAAAAATTATATGGGAGCAAAAAATAGGAAAAACACTTAACAGCACTGCTTTTGCTCACAAAGTGACGAGTCAGCCTGCAAAGAATACAAACAAAGTTTTTAGAGCCGAACCGAATGCTAAAATAGTGCTAAATCTGGATGTTGTGGTTTACAAAGAGCCAAAAGATTATTATACCGTTTATCTTCGTTATCCCGGAAAAAAAGATCAATATGTCGGGGTAATGACTTTCTTTGGCGTAGCACACGATCACGGAATGGAAGAGAATCACGGTATAAGCGAAAATGGGGTAAAACTTAATTTTGCCTATTATATTTCAGATGATTTATCAAATTCAGCCAGTGATTTCGAAATCATCATAAAAAAGACCGGAACAGGAGATGCAAAAGTAACACTCGAAAAAATAAGTCTAGCCAGGATTAACTAACCGAAAAATAGTTACCAATAAAAACCCAAACCCTGCCAATACCAATTGGCAGGGTATTTTTTTGAAATCAAAAACTACTTTTATAGTCAGGTTGTAAACATTATTTTTAACATTAAAATAAGGTTATCTCAGTATAATCCTATTTTTTAATTTAGTATTTTACATCTTTCAAAATAAAAGCCGGTATTAATGAATATAAGCATCTCTGTTAAACAATTAGGAAAAAAACATCCGCTCCTGCAGGAAAAAAGTATAGCGCTGGCTATAGAAAATTCTGTAATTACCACGCAACAACTCATAGAATCGATTGTAGATCATCAGGTACAATTATTCAATGCATCTTCATTTGAGTTTGAAGACGAAGACAAAATCCATTTTCCAAAAGAAAATTACCTTCCCATCTTAACCGATACGGGAAAAGCAGGTTTCGGGGCAATTTACAACCACAACAAAGTCAATCTGGCAAAAGCACAGGAAACAGCTATTCAGGCTTTCGAAGACGGTTTATATGCTGTTTTCTATGGTGACGATCAACTGGAAACGCTAACGAAACAAATTGATTTGTCTCAAAATAAAGCGATTACGTTTATCAGGCTGACCTTTTTGGCGGGAAGCTACTGGTAGTCAATATCAATGGCAATATCAATTTCAAAAATCAATGTCAATTTCAAAAAAACAATTTAAATGTCAATTTCAAAAATAAATTAAGTCAGTTATTATAGTAAGTGACATTTAGTTCAATAAAATACGTAACAACGATAACTCAAAGCCCACAGCCTAAACTCATAACTTATAATCCATAACTTCAAAATCATGACGATAGAAGATCTTTTAAAAAGTAAAGTAATTGAAAATCCAATTAAGAGATTTAAAAAAGAACTGGAAGAAATTGTAAACAGTAATCTGGTTTCTAAATTATTATTAAAAACAAAACTGAAAAAAGAAGTGGCGGAGTTTGGTCTCGAACTCCTGAAACTTAAGGACAATTATTACAGTAATTATATTTCTTTAGGATCAAAAGAAGCCGAAAAGTTTGCTGCTTTGATACAAGAGAATTTGTGGGAAGACAAAAATTACTACGATTTGCTGCTTTATTTTTTCGGAGAAGAAAACGCGGCTTATGTAAAAGAAGCCTGGAACAGACTGCCTCAAAAAATGTATCAGGATGGGTATACAAGACGTTCTTTTAGGGCGCCAAACCATAAAAATTATTTGTTGGTTAATCAGGTCAATTTTCTACGCTCTTTATTAAACGGATCGAGTAAATACAATTATCAGGACAGCACTACTTTTTACTATGATTTGAGTATCGAAGACGAAATTCGTTATGATACCGAAATTTCAAATTCGGTTAATAAGTTCATGGTTTGGTCGGCAGCGCTGGATGCTGGTAAAGAAGGTTTTTTTCAATTATTCGAAGACATAATTTTCAATAAAGAGCCACACGGAAAAGTGTCCAGAAATATCATCAAAGCCCTTTTAAACAGCGAAAAGCAGGAAAACTGGGAATTGGTAGAAAAATTATTGCTTGCTGCGCAGCGTCAGGAAGGCTTGCGACAGACAGTTTTAGAAGCCTTAGACGAAACGAGTATCGGAGCTTTGCAATACATGATTAAAGTGCTGATAGATAATAAACTGACCCGTTTTTCATCGGTTGTAAGAGCAATTGATACGTGGACAGGTCTGGGCTGGGAATCTGAAAAAGAAACTACGGTTCGAAATATTATCGAATTGGCTCATGGATATTTTACCAATCCGGAAACGATTCCGAATGGCATAAAGAGTAAAAATAATAAAGAAGTCTATATGGCGCTTTGGGTTCAGGGCGTTTTTGATGTAGAGAAAACAGTTCCGTATCTGAATGAATTACTACAAAACGGTACGGTTGAAAAGAAATCGCTGGCACTAAAATTTGCCGGGGAAACGAACGACCCCTATATCGAAATGCCGCTGTATTTTAAAGCATTAGAAGATGATAATCTACAGGTTTTGGCATTTGCAGTTCCAAGAATGAATGCTTTGCTGGAAGCGAACACAAAATCGAAGTTTTATATCGAAAATACGGATTATCCGAATTTCTTTGATAAAGTGTATCATCTCGCGCAAACTATTACCGAAAAAGAAAAAACGTTTGAAGGGAAAGTTTTTTCGTGGCTGAATATCAAGTTCGAAAGAGATACGCTTTTCTCCTCAGCTATTAATTTGGTGGGCGATAACAACGAAAGATTAGAAACGGTTTTAAATCATTTTGAAGGCTTTTCGATTCACTTAAGGGAAAAACTGACCCGAAATTTATTAGGCAGTTTTTACAGTTATTCTTTCAACAGCCATCAAAACAATAACGATAAAAAAGAACCAACCGATTTTCAGAGGAGTTTTGCGCTGCGAATTCTAAAGGACAGAGGGGAATCTCTTGTGGCTTCGGCGGTTAATGTTTTGAATAATCTGAGTTTAACCGAAGAGGAATTAGCCGGTTTTCAGGAATTATTTAAACGTAAAAATTCGAATTTAAAGAAGAATTTAACGGCAATTCTGATAAAGCAGGAAGACCAAAAAGTGATCAATTTTGTTCATCAGACTTTAGAAAAAGGCGATTTAGAACAGCGTATGTCGGTTTTGGATTTGATGCTCCAGCTTCAGAAAAATAACAAACTGACAGATAAAGTAAATGACTGGGTAAAAGAATATCAGCAAAGACCGAAAATTACCGAGAAAGAAACCAAATTTATTGAGCAGTTAGAGCCTTCTAAAAAGAAAGATCTTTTAAGTGCAGAAAACGGTTATGGATTTTTTACGCCAAATGAATTTTCTCCTTACGAACTGCCAAAACCAAAAGCAGATTCTTTGTATGCTAAATCAGTAAAAGCAGAACAATACGGTTTCTCCAAATCGATGTCGCATATTAAAACTGAGATCGAGAAGCTTTATAAATTGTATGAAGCGAACAGAAACTACGAATACGAAATTGAGAACTACGACAACAGCAAATCGACTGTTTTGCTTGGCAATACGTTTAGAACATTAAAAAATCTAAAAGACGAAAAAGACTCAGAATTAGCAGCAACCAATTATCCGTTGTATGAGGTTTGGGCAGAATGGTTTGAAAAATCAGGTTTAGCCGAAAGAGATTTGTTTTTAATGACACTGGTAAGCAATTGTGACCGAAAAATCTGTAGGGATTTTCTGGAAAAGCATGTTTTTTATTATAAAGAATTATTGCCGCACCAAAACAAAAGAGGCTACGATTGGGATAATGCTATTTTGCAGATTTTAAATGCTTTACAATTAAAATATTCCTTTGAAGAAAAAGCCGATTTCCTAATCGACGCCTGCAGCAATTTGTATGCTGATCTTCCGAAATCGGTAATCGAGTTTGAATACAAACCTGCTAAAGACGAGTATTATTACAATAATAACAACGGGAATGGCTGGCAGAATCAGGGCCTTTTTGATATCTACCTGAACAAAATCGGATTGCTTGATTTAACAAAAGAACAAAATGCAAAAGTCTGGAATCTGTACAGGTGGAGACAACTAAACGGTTTAGAAAAAAACAGATCTTTTGCCAAACCGCCAATTCATTTGTATTGTGTTGCATTTGAGCAAAAATTAATTACTGAAGGCGAATTGTATGAAGGTATTTTAGAAAGTGAAAGAATTTCTGTTTTAACTAGTGAAAGTAAACATTATAGACATTTTGGTAGTGAGGATTTAATTAAAAGATTCCCTTTTCTGGTTCCGATGATGGACAAAATAAGGGAAACATTTTTGGATGTTGAGGTCAAAAGAGGCGATTCGAATACTTCGGTAACACATTTGGTACAGAGTTTCCAGAAGATTTTTGGCGCCAGCCGTTTGGTCGAACTAATTACGGCTCTCGGAAAAGCAAGTTTGTACAAAGGTTATATCTATTCGTGGGGGTATACCGATTTAACGAAACAGAAATTATTCAGTTTCTTATTGAAAAGATGTTATCCGTTAGAAACCGATACACAGGAAAGTTTTGATGCATTAATTAAAAAAGCCAAAATCTCAGAAGAAAGATTGATTCAGACGGCTATTTATGCACCGCAATGGCAAAAGTTTATCAGCAGTTATTTAGACTGGAAGGGTCTGGATGAAGGAATCTGGTGGTTTCATGCGCACACCAAAACGGCTACTTACAGTGCTACTAATTCAGAACTGGAAAGTGAAGCGGCAAGATTTTCGACTTTAGATTTGCAGGATTTTAAAGATGGCGCTGTAGATAAAGACTGGTTTACATCGGCTTACAAAAAATTAGGAAAAGCAAAATGGGAACTTTTATACGAATCTGCCAAATACGTAACAGACGGAAACGGTCACAGACGTGCGAGATTGTATGCCGACACGATTACGGGAGATTTAAAAATTAGAGAAGTTACCGCCAAAGTAAAAGACAAACGCGATCAGGATTATTTAAGGGTGTACGGATTAGTTCCTTTGAGTAAGGCAAGTCCGGAAAAAGATATTTTGGCACGTTACGAATATTTACAACAGTTCAAAAAAGAAAGCAAAGAATTTGGTTCGATGAAACAGGCGAGTGAAGCTTTGGCCATTCGTGTGGCGCTAGAAAACCTGGCGAGAAATGCCGGTTATCCGGATCCAGTTCGTCTGACCTGGGCAATGGAAACGAAGCAAGTTCAGAATATCTTATCAAAAGAAACCGAAGTGGTTTTAGATGATGTTACGATTAGTTTGGTCATTAACAAAGAAGGAAAAGCAGATTTAGTTACGTATAAGGCAGGGAAAGAATTGAAATCGATTCCGCCGAAATACAAAAAAGACAAAGGCATTCTGGAATTGACAAATTACAGAAAAACCATGCGCGAGCAATGGACGCGTTCAAGAAAAGGTCTGGAAGAAAGCATGATTCGCGGAGACGAGTTTTTATTCGCAGAAATGCAGAATCTTTTTGAACATCCAATTATTTCGAAACATTTAGAAAAATTAGTTTTTATCTCAAACGACGATCAGATTGGTTTTTATGTCGATGGAAGTTTGGTAACGGGTTTAGGAGAAATGATTTCATTAAATGAAAAGCAGACTTTTAGAATTGCACACTGTTTTGATTTACACAAAAATAATGTTTGGGTTGATTATCAGAAATATTGTTTTGATACTAAATTACAACAGCCGTTTAAACAGGTTTTCAGAGAATTGTATGTTCCAACGCCAGATGAATTGAAAGAAAAATCAATTTCGAGACGTTACGCCGGACATCAGGTTCAGCCGAATCAAACTTTAGCTTTATTGAAAACAAGGGGCTGGAAAGTAGATTATGAAGAAGGATTGCAGAAAGTTTTCCATAAAGAAGGTTATCAGGTAAAAATGTATGCGATGGCAGATTGGTTTTCGCCAGCAGATGTTGAAAGTCCAACTTTAGAAACGATTGAATTTCATTCTTTAAAAGATTATAAAAACATTGCCTTTAAAGATATCAATCCGAGGATTTTCTCAGAAGTAATGCGTGATATTGATTTGGTTGTAAGTGTCGCCCATGTTGGCGGTGTAGATCCGGAAGCAAGTCATTCTTCTATCGAAATGAGAGGCGTTTTATTGAGAGAAACACTTCGACTGTTTAAAGTGAAAAATGTTGAAATCAAAGAAAATCATGCTATTATAAAGGGGCAACTGGCGGATTACAGCGTACATTTAGGCAGTGCGGTGGTGCATCAGCTTCCAGGTAAATATTTATCGGTTCTGCCGATTCATTCGCAGCACAGAGGACGTTTGTTCCTTCCATTTGCAGATGATGATCCGAAATCGGCTGAAGTAATGTCTAAAGTTTTATTATTTGCCAAAGATAATGAAATTCAGGACCCAACTATTTTAAGTCAGATTGATAAAACCTATGCTTAAAATTATTGGCTTGAAAATTTGAATTTAAAAATTTCATAAAAATTTGTTAATTTAAGATATAAAGGACTACATTTGCGTCGAATTAAAATAAAAGAAATACATATGAAACTTTCAATAGAACAAAATTTTGACCATTTAGCAGGATATCTTCCGGCTAAAAAATCAGGATGTAATATGTATTTTTATGAAATTGAAATGTAAAATTTAGAGTTAAAACTCAACATAAAATATAAAAGCGTCCTCAAAGCAGGGCGCTTTTTTTGTTTAAGACTGAAAAAAGCACATCAAAAAATGAGTAAAAAGACTTTAATCAAAAATAATTTAAAAAAATTGTACAAAAAATGTTTAATGATTAATCAAAATAGTGAAATATAATCTTGAAAAGTAATCTGATGAGAGACAGTCATTTGATACAAAAAGAAATCTGCACCAGTATGCGGACAGGATTTTTATTTTCAAAATTGAATCGTAAATTACTGATAGTCAATAAAATAATTTGAAAAATAATTTGGATAATTGATTTTTTCGACTTTATCTTTGCCGAAGAAAATCAGAACAAAGATTTTCAGATAAAAATGATTTCAAAATATAATACAACATATAAAATGATTTTTGATTTAAAAATATACAGCTTAGAACAACTACACCCGGGACGCGATCTTGGATATAACAGAATAGAGGTGCATGAACATGGACAATAGGATACGTATATCTTATAAATCTTGTAAGCACCTTTAACCGGGTGCTTTTTTTATGCCCAAAAAATAATGGTTTTGTATAGCAATTGGTAGATAGTCAGCGAGTTTGCTGGAGGTTGAAGGTTCGAGCCCTTCCAAAACCACTTGTTCTCTAGAAGGAACTGGCTCATTGGGGTTACTGGCTAACCTTCCCGACTGTCTCTCGGGAGAAACGGGTTCGACTCCCGTATGGGCCGCGAGTTTTGAAGGTGCTGAGGTTCTTAGGGACTAAGGTACTGAGGAAGGTGCAGAGGTACAAAGATGCAGAGGCGCAAAGATTTAAAAACTTAGCCCCTCAGAACCTTAGCATCTTAGAGCCTTTAAAAAAAACTGGGAAGATAACGGTGGTTGTTTGCCCGCCTTGGACGCGGGAGGTCGCAGGTTCGAATCCTGCTTCCCAGACAAAATGGAAATACGCTAAAGCTGGAGAGTTAGGGCGGTCTGAAATGAAATTTTTCATTCAGCGAAACCAAAAAAACAATAAAAATGATGAGCTAAACACCGTTGTCTTTGACTGAGTAGGTTCGAATCTTACTATTTCCACCAATTTCAGTTTTGAAATACTGAGGATTAATAAAAGCAGGAATGGCGAAATGGTAGACGCGGCAGACTTAGGATCTGTATTTTGAGAGTTCGAGTCTCTCTTCCTGTACAAAAAGAAACGTTTAATTAGAAAAGAAACAATGAAAAAGATAACCACATTATTTGCTAAAAACCCTGCTGATTTAGGAAGGGTAATTAATAAAATCAATATCGAAAATAAATGGGTTTTTGATGGAAAAGCCATTGCAACCAGAAAATTCGACGGTACGTCAGCAGCCATTATAGGCGGAGAATTGTTCAAAAGATTCGATGCCAAAAAAGGACGAACAATTCCGGAAGGAGCAATTCCGTGTCAGGAAGCCGATCCAATTTCAGGACATCACCCACACTGGCTGAAATGCGACAGATCAAAATCTGAGGATAAACATTTTTTCGAAGCTTTCGATCAATTAGAAAACAAAGTTGACGGAACATACGAATTATGCGGCCCGAAAGTACAAGGAAATCCTGAAAAGTTTGAGAAACATACTTTGGTAAAACACGGTGCAGAAATAGTAGATTTTGTAAGTCTCAATTTCGATGATTTAGAAAATTTCTTGTCGGAAAATGATATTGAAGGAATTGTTTTCCACCACATTTCAGATGAAAGAATGTGCAAATTGAGAAAAACAGATTTTGGAATTAAACGCCTGAAACTGGAAGCCGTTTAGAAGCAAAAACAAGTAACATTTAAAATTAAAAACGATGAAACAAAAATACAACCGAATTGCCCTTGTGGGTATTGAACAGGAAGAATACGATAGTATAAAAGCCCAATATTCAGGACATATTATCTGGCACCAGTCCATACCAAAAATTGTGGTTAAAGATACCGTTTTGTATATGGAAAAATCGAACGGAATTGGGATGTTGCCTGTAGATAAAGTAGTCTATTACGGAATTTACGATAATGATTTCGATTTTATTGCGGGTCTTGCCATCTGGAAAGGTGCTTGTTATCCTAAGGCTTCTGCTATGCTGGATTGCCGCTTTAAAATTCCTTGTTTGGTCAAAGCTTTGTCACATTCACGATTTAGTGCTCCCAGAGGATTTGTAAGTGCAGGAGCTTCTGTTAATGTTACCGGCGATACCATTGCCAAATGGGGAAACTGGCATTGCGGTGAAAACAAACATCGCTTTACGGGAGAATGGGAAAGCGAATTTACGGCAACTATTGAACCTTATTATGAAGGAGATGCGGTTCGTATCATGATGATTGGCGATGTTTACTGGCAGATCAAATTAGAAGGTAATACCTGGTTGAAGTCTATTCATCCTGATGAAGCTGATTTTATGACTGTTGATCCTGATTTATTGGCGGATACTTTGCATATTAAAAATGTTCTTCAAATGGATATGATTGGAAATGATTATATCGTTGCAAAAGACGGTTCTAAATATTTATTAGAAGTAAACCACATTCCAAACATAACTCGATTTGAAGAAGTTAGAAATGCTTATTTATCGACAGTTATAGCTTGGATTAACTAAAAGTTTTTGCACTGCGCAAAATTACTGCGCAGTGTAATTTGAATATTTGTTCAGGAAATAAAACAAGTTCTTTTATAAAATGAAATACATCAAAGCTTCGGCCTTGATTAAAAATATCAAACAAGCCCAGTTGCGTGTTTCTGTATAGCACCATTGTAGTGAACTTTCCGCGAAAGCGAATTATGTTTTTCTATGCAGCTTGGTTTGGAGGTTTTCGTATGGTTTTCCAAAAAACTATTCGACACAAGGGATCTAAGGGTTGTGGGTTCGAATCCCACTCGTAGTAATGCGGTAGTTCAAACAGGATAGAACATTAGAGTGTTTATGTAGGTTCGAGTCCTGCACCGAATACGTTTCGGTTAGACAAATTGGTATGTCAACAGACTGAAAATCTGTAAACAGTAGAGACCATCACTCTTAAAAAGATGACCAGAAAAAAAGCTGATTTGTCTTTGTCAGTGAAACTAAGGTTTTAGAATCTAAAATTTCACACTCATGATAAAGCCAGTGCGAAAAGTACTGTTTTTTGAAATACTTGTTTTCTTCTCGATTTGATTGTGAAGATGATTTGGGGATCGTCGCTACAAAATACGATTGAAAACAATTCAAGTAAACAAATTACAAACTCTTCATCCGTTTTTTCGGAGGAGAAAGGCAAAGAGGTTTTTTTATTAAAAAGTTAGATGTTAGAAGTAAAAAGTTAAAAGTTAAAAGTAAAAATATAAATGAAGTTTTCAACTGTTTCAAAACCTGAAACCTGAAACTTGAAACTTGAAACAAAAATATTATGATTAAAAGAATTAAAATCGAAGGTTACCAAGTAGGTTTGGTTTTCGAAAACAGAAAATTAGTAAAAGTAGTAGAAGAGGGTTTACACTGGATTTTTGGAGACAAAAATGTGTTGATCTATGATATGAATGCCGTTTTTCAGGCTCCGTTTGAATTGAGTGTTTTGTTGCAGAATGAAGTTCTGGCCTCAATGCTAGAAGTTGTTGAGATAGTTGATAACGAGATTGTTTTGCAATTCGTAAACGGAAACTTTAAAGGTGTTTTAACTCCTGGAAGACACGCTTTCTGGAAAGGAATTGTAAAAAATGAGTTTACAAAAGCAGATCTTTCTAAAATTGAAATCACTGAAAATGTTCCAGTAAACTTATTAGAAAGTAATCAGTTAAGATATTTTACAAGAAAATTTATCGTAGCAAGTAACGACAAAGCTTTGTTGTTTGTAAACGGGAATTTTGTAAAAGAATTAAAATCCGGAACGCATTATTTTTGGAATAACGCCATTACAATCGAAGTTAAAACGGTTGATATGAGACAACAGCAAGTTGAAATATCAGGTCAGGAATTGCTGACTAAAGATAAAGCAGGATTGAGAATCAACTTTTTTGTGAGATATCAGGTTGTTGATATTATGAAGGCTTTGATTGAAAACAAAGATTTTGAGAAACAATTGTATGTTGTGATGCAACTGGCTTTGAGAGCTTTTGTTGGAAGTCTGACTCTCGACGAATTATTGAGTAAAAAAGATACTATTGCCGAAGAGATTTTAAAAGAAGCAGCTTCTAAAATTGAAAACTTAGGTTTGAAAATTTCTGATGCAGGAATTAGAGATGTTATCCTGCCAGGTGATATGAAAGAAATCATGAATCAGGTTTTGGTTGCTGAAAAGAAAGCGCAGGCAAATAGTATCATGAGAAGAGAAGAAACAGCTGCAACAAGAAGTTTACTTAATACAGCAAAACTGATGGAAGAAAACGAAATGTTGTGGAAGTTGAAAGAGATGGAATACGTTGAAAAAATCGCGGATAAAATTGGAGAAATTACAATTTCCGGAAGCGGCAACGTAATCGGTCAATTGAAGGAAATCTTCGTGAAATAAAGAAAAACCATCAACGGGAATGCTGATGGTTTTAGTTTGAAAATTTAAATTAGAAATGAATCAAAAAATATTTTTTACGTCTGACCATCACTTTGGTCATACGAATATAATTAGGTTTAGTGAACGCCCGTTTGCTTCGGTGGAAGAAATGGATGCAGAACTCATTAAACGATGGAATGAAAAGGTAAGTCCGCGAGATATTGTCTATCATTTAGGTGATATTTCGCTCGCAAGACCTGAACGGACAAAAGAAATTTTGGATCAATTGAATGGATCTATTTTTCTTGTAAAGGGAAATCATGATAAATCGGCATTAAGCTATGCGAAACGATTTGAATGGATTAAAGATTACTATGAATTAAGTGTCGCAGATGAAGAGGCACCAAACGGAAAGCAAAAGATTATTCTTTTTCATTACGCAATGAAAGTTTGGAGAAGTTCTTTTAGAGGAACATGGCATTTATACGGTCACTCACACGGTCATTTGTTTGATGATGAAACATCGAGGTCTTTTGATGTTGGCGTTGACTGCCACAATTATAAACCGCTTTCTTATGATGAAGTAAAAGCTATCATTTTAAAGAAAGAATGGAAAGCTCCTTTTGGAGACAGAGAATTGTAAATTTTTTAAAAATTAGAAAAAATGAAAACTACAGATAAAATTATTATTATCGATTTAGAAGCCACATGTTGGCAAAGCACGGTCCCGCAGGGGCAGGAAAATGAAATTATTGAAATTGGATTAGCCGTTTTGGATTCAGAAACAGGTGAGATAACTAAAAATCAAGGTATCCTGATTAAACCTCAGCGCTCATGTGTAAGTCCGTTTTGTACAGAACTGACCACTATTACTCAGGATCTGCTGGATAAAAACGGAGTGAGTTTCGAGGAAGCAATCGAGAAATTGACAGATGAATATCAGCCGGATTTATATACTTGGGCAAGTTACGGTCAATACGATCTGAATATGCTTAAAAAACAATGTAAATTATTTGGAGTTCCCTACCCAATGGGTGATGAGCATATTAATGTCAAAGTACATTTTGCAGAAAAGTTTGGTTTGGTAAAACCTACCGGAATGAACGGAGCTTTGCACTTGTTGGAAATCCCGTTGGAAGGAACGCATCACCGCGGAATTGATGATGCAAAAAATATTGCCAAAATCTTAAATTGGTGTTTAAAGAATTAGATTTTTTTTGTTGACCGCTATCAATTGATAGTTTTAGAAGGGGACTGCAAATATTTACATTTGCGGTTCCTCTTTAATATAAATAAAGCTGATTTTAATACTTTTCAGTATACAAATAATATTTTAAGAAAGTTCTGGTTTAATGATATATTTGTGAACGGGAGTTTTAATTAAAGATAGCTATTGATACTTTTCGAAATAATTAACCTGGGAAAAATAATTACAATATAAGAGAGATGGATAAAACCAAGACCTCATTTTTAGATACCATTTATCATCTCAGAACCATTGAGCAGGTTATTCTGTATGATAAATTAATTACTATTTCTAAAGAAGAAGAAACTGATACCGTTTCATTTCTGGAAGCAGAATATGAGAGAGAAATTTTAGAATATCCTGGCATTGCTCCGAAGTTTAATACTGCAGCTGGTTTATGGGCATCCAAAACGGTATATTTTGCAGTGCAATTATTGTTGCACAGAGCCCATAAAATTAGCGATTTGGCATTGCTTTTACCGGATTACAATGGCAAAATGGATGCATCGGCAATACTTTCTGCAGATCTCTGCCTGCGTTTTTTACCTCAGATTATTGCAGAAATGAAAAGAATAGATCCTGAAGATTTAGTGATTCCTATTTTAGAAAAGCATTTAATACAGTTTCATTATTCAGCTATCGGATTTGAGATCGATACAGAAAAGATGAACTACGATATTGTTTCGGTAGATGACTGTTTGCGACAGCTTTATATTGACCGTATAGTACATAGAAAAGCAGTGAAATTTGCTCAATCTGATTTCATCAAAAAGCAATTAGAAATAGGATTTGGAGATTATAAAAAAATATTTTGGGCACAACTTTAAGCAGATAATTGAATTAAGTAAAAAAATAGAAAGAAAAGAATGAATGCTACCGATAAATTAAATACTGTTTTAAAGCATATAAAGGAGACTTTTGTTGGAAAAAATGAAATTATTGATCTGCTTGGAATTGGTTTACTGGCCAGAGAAAATGCCTTTTTGTTAGGACCTCCGGGAACGGCAAAAAGTGCGATCATCAGATCATTGTCTAAAGGAATTGAAGGAGATAAAAACTTCGAATATCTATTAACCCGATTTACAGAACCAAATGAAATTTTTGGACCTTTTGATATTCGTAAACTTAAAGAAGGTGAATTGATAACAAACACAGAGGGAATGATGCCAGAAGCTTCAATGGTTTTCCTTGATGAAATTTTTAATGCGAATTCGGCAATTTTGAACAGTTTACTAATGGCACTTAACGAAAAGATATTTCGTCGCGGTAAAGAAACTAAAAAACTTCCGGCACTTATGTTTGTAGGCGCAAGTAATGTTTTGCCAGAAGATGAATCTCTAAATGCATTATTAGACCGTTTTTTAATTCGAATAAAATGTGACTATGTAGAACCAGATTTATTGCAGCAAGTATTATTGGCAGGATGGAAATTAGAAAGTGGGGATTCAAAAGAAAGACCAACAATTTCGGCCGATGAGGTTCGTGAACTGCAGCAGCTTTGCCGTAAAGTAGATTTGACTGCGATACGAAATGAATATGTTGACATAATTCACAGCCTTAGAAATACGGGTATTAAAGTATCAGACAGACGTGCCGTAAAACTTCAGAATCTTATCGCTGCCAGCGCATTAATGTGTGGCAGAAATGAAGCAATTGTGTCCGATTTTTGGGTTCTAAAATATATCTGGGACAATGAAGAACAAATTGAAATATTAGAAGGAATAATTAATAAAATTATAGAGAAAGATAATTCTGAATCAGCTCACCCACAGGCTTTATACAATAAAACACCAGATGCCGAAAGCGTGATAAAAGAAGTGAATTATCTGACCGAAAAATGGCAGGATGAGAATCTTTCGTTTGAAGAACAAAACGTTATTAAAGATAAACTACGATACATTCAGACCCGTTGCGACTGGATTAAAGATTCAGAACAGAAAAAGTATATTCAGGATCATATAGAATCTTTGTGGCAGAAAATTCTACAAACTATTTAATAATATGTATTTTTTAGAAATTAAAAAAGAACACAAAGATTTTTTGGGAGCAATCAGGCATTGGGACAATCTTAAAGTAGCTTTTGAAACGAATACAATCTGGATAAAAGATTTTTCGGCTGAACAGATAATCTCAACTGAGCTTCTTCAGATTCCATATACAAAACTCTATAAGCTAAAGGACAATTTACTGTTTGAAAAAGGAAAACTTTTACCAGTAAAGAAACTTTCTTCAGGATTATTATGGGCACCCATTTTGAGAGCTTTACCAGTTTCTCTTCCAATGTTTAATCATAATTTTTTTGGGATTGATCAAAAAATAAAAATGGTTTTAAAGCCTTCAGGAAATGCAAAAGAAGCCTATGCTTTATTGGCAGATTACGAGGAAGTGAAGTCATACATTTTAACGGCACCAAAATATAGGCTGGAACTATTGCGCTGGGTTGTTATCGATAAAAAAGTATTGATTATTGGAACACCTTTGTTGCCTTTAAAGGGCATTACCTATTGGTTTGAGAATGACTTTTTAATTCCTTCTGGATATGATTTTGAATGGAATGTATTAGCAAAAACGCTGCAGGAAAAAATAAATCCTTCGGCAGAAGATCTGGTGCTTTGGAACACCGATAATACGTATTCAAAAATACCAATTAAAAATATAAAACCGCTTTCAATAAGCTCTTTTCGTTTAACTTTTTCATAAAAAAAATGGAATTTCAAAAATACTTTCAATCATACGAGGACTATTTCTGGGAATGGGACAATCAGATATTTTCTGCAGATAGTGTATTTGAATCTATAGCTATTCCGAATGGGCAAACAATTGGCTACGAAAAATTTGTCTTCGAAATTTTAGAATACCTTTCAGAAGACAGTATTCCGCCATTTGGGACTTTACTATTGGCACTTATAGCCACGAATCCGGAAAGTGAAAATGCCATTGAAATGATTCATAATTTGGTAAAAAGTAAGAATATAGTAACTGCTTTTCCACAATCTCAGTCTTTTAGAATTGGAGCAGGTATTGATTTTTTGAAATTACTTTCTCATTTGCCGAATGAATATAAAGCTGGCGAAAAAAGAATGAATTTGTTTCAGACTATTTTTCACGAGTGTCATAACAGAATTTCAGCAGAAAAAGCAAAAAAAATTCTTGAAGAATATAAAAACCATAGACATCATTTAGTACGAGCATCTGTTAAAGAGGAATTTAATGAGGCAAATTTCAGAAAAGATTTCAGAACACTTGCATTACTAAAAGTTAAGTTTCCAACAGTTCAATCCGTTATAAATGCAATGGAGAGTGTTCCGCATCAGGATTTAAATGAGAAATTGAATGAGGAAGTTTTGGAAGAAAAAAATCTATCTGATAAAATGACTGATTTTGTCGATCAGCTTATTCAGGAAGATAAAACATTTTATGTAGGAAGTCTTATTAAACGACTTTGGTCCGGATTAAATATTCCGCTTCATCACAATCATCCAAGTGAACAGCCTTTGGGAGGGATTTCAGATTTAACCAATAAAGGTGACTTTGATAAACTCGTAATTTCTGAGTTTGCTTATGATGACGATGTTTTTATGTCCAGAATTGCTAATAATGAAGCGTTGTATATTCAGCGTGAAGTACCACCGGAAGCAGATAAATTTAAGCGTATTTTATTAATCGATAATACATTAAAAAACTGGGGGAATCCTAAAATTTTGGCTTTTGCTTCGGCTATTGCCATTGCCAGACATCCTAAAACAGATATTGAATGTCAGGTTTATGTGGTTGGAGAAGATTTCAAAGAAATTGCTGTTACAAACGTCAATGAAGTTATAAATTCCTTAAGCGAGCTTAGCGGTAAACTGGATTGCTCAGCTGGATTAGATTCGTTTTTTCTGGAGAATAAAATCAATAGCAAGAACCAGGAAGTTTTTATTTTTTCTTCAGAAGAAAGCCTAAAACTAATTCCGATGCAAAGAGCCATGAATACTTATTTTGATGATATTAAATACGTTTTTGCAATTGGCATGGAAAATATTAATGTCTATAAAAATCAGAATAAAGGAAGGAAAATACTCCAACAAATTGTATTGCCTTTAGATGAATTATGGATAAGAAATCATAATGAACAAAAAGAGAAAGCAAAAAAAATAGCAGATGAAAGTATATCTCTCCTTTATCCTGTTGAGCGGTCTTATCAAAATATATTCTCTTACGAAAATGAGTTTTATATGTACATAAACGGCAGTTTGTTTGTGTTTTCAAATGATAGATTTGATAAGGGATTCGTGAAAATAGCATCAAACCTTCCGTTTAAAAATGGCAATTTTGCCTTGAAAACCAATAGTAAAGGAGAGAAAATACTTTGGTATCATTATTATGATCTGATACACTATGCCAGTACCATAAATCTTAGTACTAAAGAATTAAAAAACTATAAAGATTTTAACCAAAAGATCAATGAAACAGCACTTAAAGTGTTTGAATACAATAATGATTTTTATTTTGGTGGTGGTGTCATCGATCTTTTGCCGGATTTTTACCAGATTGCTAACGACTTTAGTCTAACAGTAATGAGAAACGAAAAAGTAAGGCAGGCTTTTAATAATAATCTCGAAGAAAAATCTTCGTTCATTAGAAATTATAAATGCAGTAAAGCTAAATATAGCGTAGTTAAAAGATTAGGAAGTGTTGTAATTGAAAAGAATGACTTAAAAATTAATGACTATCATATTTTAAATCTGGAATTTCAAAAAGCCAACTCTTACTTTAGACGTAATGATGACGCTATAATATTAGAAGAAAGGGTTAACCTTATTTTAAAGAATAAGGGGATATCACCTTTGGCTGTTGTAAAAATAATAAAAGAGAATGCTCATAAAACTTTAAAACAAGCTAAAGAAATTATCGATGAACAACTTAGTATTATTTTGAAAGGTGTGACAAGAAACGCTGCAGAGAAATTGAAAAAAGAAATTGAAAAAGAAGGAGCAGTTTGTTATATAGAAACACAATATTTTCAGTCTAAAGATGGTAGTACAATTACAAATAGAGATGGAATTTTGGTGTTTGAAAGTAGTGATACAAGAATTGAAGAGTTTTATATTCCATTTGTAATTAACATGCGTACAATTATGGCAACGGCAGAGGAATATGCCGGAAATGATTACTTTATTCAGGAGCATACTAAAGAAAGTATGGCTGAGGAAGTCTTCATAGAAAAATATCTTAAACCATTTATTTTACACATTGTGCATCATGGAGCTTAAACTAAAGATAAATTCGAAAAACACATTTCCAAAAGGAGGCATTTTTATTAAAAGTACCTCAGCGGAAGTGTGGCTTCATGAAATTCAAAATATTGGGTTAACACTTGATTCTATTAAAGTTTTTCCTATTCCAGGTGTACGTGCAAATGAATTATTTGGCTGTTTGATAGTTTTTAATCAGAACAAAAGTAAAATTGCAGACATCGGCAAAAACAATTTTTACCAATTGGTAGAAAATAAATTGTTTATTCCTGAAAATACATTGGTTACACCTGAATTAACAGAAGAAGAATGGCATAAATTATTTTCGGAAGAATATTATTTCTTACATCCGGAAATTGGTTTGATTGAATTGAAAGAAGAAGTTAACTGGTTAGATTTACTTCATTTACCGAATCTAAAACAAATCGAAATAACGGAACCTTCAAAAACTGTTTTGATTCCGCAATTTATTACTTCGATGCGAATTGAGGTGGATCAGGAAAAGATTTTAGAAGGCATTGAAAATCCGGTTTCAGAAGAAGAAATGATTGAAAAATTGCCTTTTAACATGCAGAAATTGTTGAATGGCAACAACCGGGAAATGGATAAATTTCTGGCTTATTTAGAGAAAAATCCTGAAATGGCAATGAAGTTAGCAATTCCATTGGATACACTTGGAACCGGAAGAGGTGGTAATGGAGGTAGTTTTTCTTTTAATACCGGAATTGGAGGTCTATATAATTTTTCATGGATACACCGATTTCTTGCCAATCTTTCTTCGGGAGATAGCTCTACTGGTTTTTTTAGATATGGTTTTGTTTTACTGTTTGTGGTTTTGGCCAGAAGTTGTAAAGGTTCTGAATTGAAATTAAGTTTACCATCTATCCTGGTTTTTATTGGAATCGTAATTTTTGTGATTTTTATGATTTCGTTGTGGGCAGGATCGCAATCAGGTTCTTCAGGTTCTTCAGGCGGAGGTGCATTTTTAATTGATTCGAACAGGTTTAGTACCTTGCAAAGCAGATATGAGAAACTGGCAGAAGATTATATTGCCCGAGGACAATATGAAAAAGCTTCTCATATTTATTTAAAACTTTTAAAAAACAATCATAAAGCCGCATCGGTTTTAGAAGATGGAAAATTATATCGTGAAGCCGGAGCGATCTATTTAAAGTATCTTCAAAATAAAAACAAAGCCGCAGAATGTTATGAAAAAGGGCATGCATATAGTGAAGCAATTGTATTGTATAAAGAACTCAACGAAAATGAAAAAGTAGGGGATTTGTATTTGATTTTAAGAAACAAATCAGAAGCCAATACGTATTTTAATATAGTAATTGAAGAGTATAAAACTAATTTTCAATATGTAAAAGCGTCTTTAGTTTATAAAAATAAAATTGGAGACATAACAGAAGCTCAGGAATTACTTTTGCAAGGCTGGAAAACGAATAAGGATGCCGGAAAATGCCTCAATAATTATTTTGCAAACTGCAAGTCTGCAGAAGAGTTATCTCTTGCAATTACTGCTATTTATAAGGAGGAAGTATCAGAAGCAAATGCTGCGGTATTTCTTCATTTACTGAAACATGAATTTACCAAACATGAAGAACTTGAAAAATCAATCAGAAATATTGCTTATGAAATTGCTGCTGATCGAATTGGTAGAAATCCGGACGTTGCTTCAGAATTAGTACACTTTAATAAAAATAATAAGTTACTGCTAAAAGATGCGATGAAGTATAAACTTAAAATGAAAAAGTAAATTCACGTAATAATACAAAATGTATAATCAAACGGTAACATCGTAAATAAACCTTTAAAATAAGTAAAATGAAATATGCTTTAATAATCGGCGCCAGTGGAAACGGAAAATCTACAACAATAAATGAAGTTTGTAAAAGACTTAAGCCAAGTAAAGTCTGGGAGCTTAACTCTGAAGAAATATTTGTAGAAGTTGAAATGACTGTTGGAATATTTAATGGGACGTATTTAATTGAAGTTAATAACACAATTATTTTGGTTGCAGCTGGATCACCAACAGAGCAAGATATTACAATAACTGTCTTAGTTGAAATTGCAATAAACTTAGGATTTGATATAAAGATTCTTATTGTTGCAATGAGAACTTTTGAGAAAAAAGAGGATTTTGATACACCAAATGAACTTAATAAATTAGGGGTTAAAATATTCCAAGAAAAAATATCAAAAATTCCGGGAGATTTTAAGAAAAGCACTGAATGGAATGATAGGGTTGATAATATTGTGTCAAAAGTAAAAGAAAATCTATTGAGATAATGTGTTTAAAATGAAAGACATGGAGATGATCTAATTTAGTTATTTTAAAAGTTCTGTTGAAATACAGAGCTTTTTTTGTTTTCAGATTAAAATATTGGTAAGTAAAAAGTATTTAAATTTTGTATTTCAACTACTTTTGGCATTGTTAAGAATTGCATCTTTTTTTAACAATCAATTAGAAGGACGGTAAAGTGCTAGTAATAAGAAATCTAGAATTAATAAGAAATGGCTGAATTTTATTTTCTCCGATAAGTGCTTATTTCTTGTTGTTTAATTTTGCAATGTAAGAAATATATGTATCTTTAAAACCAAAACAAATCTTACATTTTATATGATTATTGGTGAAATATTAGACACATTAGGCGAGATTAAACATAAAACTTACGAAATACAAAAAAGTGATACTCCACAATCTGTAGCTGACTTACTTGAAATTTCACTTGATGAACTTAGACATTATCATAATTTTAGTTGTATTGAGGATGCCGATGTAATAAATGCTTATTTCCCAAGTCATTTAAAATATCTCCTTCTAAAGCCTATAAAACTTAAAGCGAATGGAGAACCTGAAGATGAACCTTTAGAAAAAGTACGTTTTAGCACCAAGACCTATCAACTTCCTTTTAAACCTTCAGGTACAAATCGCTATTTAGGAGTTTATATTATTGAAAATGGTCAAAAAAAACACTCCATAAAAGAAGAAGTAAGTGTAAAATGGTTAGCTACTGATATAAATAACTATTCTTTTTTTGAAATAGACAGGATTTCTAAGGTCTATATTGACGAAAAGGAGGCAGACTGTATAGCTGATGAAATAGCAGAAAAAACAAGTCGTGTTTTTTATCCTCTTCAAGTTGTTGTTAATCAAAAAGGTAAATGGATAGATATTCACAATTATGACACTATTCAAGAGCGTTGGTATGAAACAAAACCTAAAATTTTAGAGGAATATAAAGGAGAAGAAATTGAGGAATGTTTAAGTCGTTTCGAAAAAAAAATAGAAGATAAAAGTGCATTTTTAGAATCATTTAATTTCAACTGGTTCTTAAGAGCTTTTTTTAATGGAATTAATATTGAATATAAAGATCAATTAGTTGTTGAAAAAAATATCTACTTCCCCATTAGTAATACTTTTGGTGATACTCAATTTCTCGTTCAACAAGAAATTTCACCAACACTAGACAAACATAATCTAATAAATATAACGCAAAAAGGAATTCTCAGTGATCCCAGAACAAAACAAGATTTTGAAAATGATACTGATTTTCCTTATGATACATTATTAGAAGAAAATCCTGAAAAAGCAGAAGGGCTCTACAATTCATGTTATTTTTTAAATCCTCGTACATACCTTGCAGACAGTTTATTCTTAGAATGTAGTATCAAACTGGATATTCCACTAAAAACAACAATTACTATTTCCAATCTCGAAGATAACGAGAATTTAAGACCCCAATCTAGAGTTTCTCTTTATGCTGGTGAGGCAAAGAGAACAGAGGGTTTTTTAAACTCAGTTGCAGATATTTTTAGAATGAAATAACATATTTTATTATGAGCGAAAAACATATTGTAGTACAGGGTGCTACGTGTAAGTGTAAATTTAGTGTTGAACCCAAATTGGATAAGCTTAAGGTAAAAACCCAAACAAAGCATTACGCCAATGATAAAGATGGAACAGATAAACTGATAGCTACTGATAAAGATATTGGGCAGACTTTAGAGAAAAATACTTTTGGTAAATGCAAAATGCAACCCAACGGAAGTGGTGACTATCTTCCATGTCAAGCAACAATTACAAAATGGAGTGGTTTTTATGAAAAAACAATTTTATCTAACCAAGGGAAATTATTGCTTCAGGATAGTAAAGCTACTTGTCCAATAGGTGGGGCTGATTGTATCGAAATCGATAAACATGGACAAGTTACTGAACCAGCAGAGCAGAATTTTAAAAATTCAAATCCTGATGTACAAAATCAAATAAATCCATTATTAGATTTAAAAGGAATGAATAAACCAAAATTGAAGCACTCAGAAATAGAAACTATTTAATTTTAGTTATCAAAAAAAAAGTCATGGAAAAAGGTATTAAGCGAATAAAGTGGACAGGTGAAGGACAAGTTGTGTCAAACTATTCCATTCCTAATGTTAAGGTTACTATCAAAGCTGATCAATTTGTATATTTTCAAGTTAGTGAATGGGCAGATGATACTA
Source organism: Flavobacterium sp. LM4 (assembly GCF_002017935.1). Classification (NCBI taxonomy): domain Bacteria; kingdom Pseudomonadati; phylum Bacteroidota; class Flavobacteriia; order Flavobacteriales; family Flavobacteriaceae; genus Flavobacterium; species Flavobacterium sp. LM4. The sequence continues at coordinate 1,016,149 of NZ_MUFW01000001.1, forward strand.
CGAAAGCAGAAAAAGAAAAGAACATCTTTTGGAATTTTCAAAGTTATAAGCCACGAAAAAGTATACTCGAAACTATTAGATTAGGTAATCAAAAATACGGTATAAAACTACCTAAGAAACTTTGTGGTCCATATTCTTATTATTTAGAAGCCAGCATTCCAAATTTAAAATATTCAAAAAAAGCAGGACTAGCTTTGGGTGGATGGTGTGAATCAAAAATTATAAAAAGTAAGTGGTGTAATGTTATTGATGGTCCAGATATTAGTAATTCAAATGTTTTTTCATATGGAGAAACTATTCATTTAAATGTGGATACTGAAGGACTTAACGGACATAAAAATTTAATTATAGATATTTATCGTAATAACGGAAAAGAAGGTGAGCTTATAAAAGTATATACTAGTGTAGATGTAAATGACGGAGAAATAAATCTGGCGATCTCAGATACTTTTACATGGTTTGGTAAAATAAAGGAAATTAAAGATGTTGAACAATTTTATATAAAAGTCAAAAACCCCATAACTAAAAGATATATTCCAAATAGTAATGATGAAATTATACATGGTCGTTTTTTAAAAATAAAAAAGAAAATTGAACCTAGTATTCCAAAACCACCAACAAATGTTACTGCTTTCAAAATTGGTGAGCCAGAAAAATACATGAAAAATGGCGGTCATTGCAATTTTAAAAAAATCATTCTGTATGAAGATAACGAACCTGTAACGATTTTTGATGAAGGAAAATTCAACCAACAGGTTTCCGGTAAAGATCGTTTTATTACAGTAAAGCAAATCCACTATGATTTCGATAAATTCAATATTCGACAGGATGCAAAAAATACAATTGATGACATAACAAAATTTTTATTAGAATCACCTTATTTGCCAGTGGAAATTGGATCTCATACAGATTGTAGAGGTACAGATGAATATAACGATAAACTCTCACATAAGAGAGCTCAAACAATTGTAGATTCGCTTGTTAAAAGTGGAGTTGATGTAGGTAGAATTTCTGCAAAAGGATATGGTAAAACAAGACTTTTACATTTTGGCGAAAACATATCAGATGAACAATCGTAGAACAACTTTATTATTTAAAGTTTATGGTAATAATGCTAATCCCATAAATATCGATATAATAGCACCAAGCTATAGTTATTCTCCACGAAAAAAAATAAAATTAAAAATACCCGATCAGCAGTTCAAGGCTTGTTTTAAAGATGATAAACACAAACATAGCTTGAGTAAAAATGTAATTGAAAATACTCAATATTCCTTGAATAAAATTACACCGTATAGTAGTGATGTTATTGAACATCCCGTTTTTTCTATTATCAATTCTGATTTTGAAAATCACTACGTAAAATATTTACGTAAGTTTTTATTTCCGAAAGAAACTATTAATTATGGTGATATAACAAACGATTATTATTTTTACATCAATTCTTGTGCTTATTATTCTGACAAGACAAAACCTACAATACATATAAAAACGTATCCTGATGTAGTTTGGATTGGGCATTTTCAGTATAACTACAAAACCCAGCCGGATGATGATAAAAAAAATAAAGAGCCTTATTATTTCCATGAATATGAAGTTGATCTAAAAAATGGAATTTCACAGGAAATTAAAGAATTAACTGAGTCTTTATTTGGTAAATTAATGGTGCTAATTCCAGGCGGATGGCTTACAAGAGATGTTTTTTTTCCATATGTTGAAAAGCAATCTAAATTTTATGATGTAGGATTGCACGCTATTTATGATAGAGTTCTTGAAAAAAAGGAAGAAGTCTTGAGTTTAAAAGGTACAAAGGTAGATTTTATAAAAACGGACAATGTGACCCGTTATATTGCTGCTCTTGTAATATACGAACTGGTAGCTATAGGTATTATTATAGATTTATTGATGATATATCTTACTAGAGGAAGAAGTGCACAGGGAAGATTGGCTAAAATTGCAAGGAAAGCAAAAAAAGTATCCAAATATTTAAAAGATGCGGGAGCTGAGTTAGTACCTCCTTCTATTGCTGTAAATACAGGGATGTATTATAAAACTCAATCAGATAAAAGATTAGCATTGATTTTTGAAGCTAACTTGAAAGCAGATCCACTGGTAGCTGTAAACTTTGAAGAAAAGTTTGATTTAATCCAGATGCTTGAAGCAAAAAAAGAACCAGTTGCAGGGGAAAAACCTGCGGATAAAAAACTTGAAGAAAATAAAAAAATACTTGCTGACGGACTTAAAGCTATAGGTGTAAAAGAAATTAAAGGCTCTATTACAGTTGTTGGAGAACTATCCTGCGAACTCAACGTAAAATATAATTTATTGACTAACACTTACGACATAAAAGATAAATTAGGTAATTTTATTAATAACAGTGAGGCAAGAGTTATTTTTAAGGAACAGATTATAGTAACTGTTTTACTTAATGGTAAATATAAAAATGAGTTCAAATTTTTTGGTATTGAAACTCAGGTTGATGGTAAATTTGAATTAAAATTAAATGGGGCTGCTGCGTTAAAAACGACTTTTAAATACAACAAAAATGAGGGATTATCCATGAATAAAACATTGATTTTTTCAGGAATAAAAGGAACTTTTACAGGGAGTATAAAAGCCAAAAGTAGACAATTTGGAGATTTATTGGATTACAGTCCCAATGAAGGAAAACCTATTAATTTCAATCTAATTGAGCCTCACAATATCAGTTTAGGAACAATACAATTTTTTAATCAACCTAAAAAAGCATGAAGCGATTAATAATTTTAATAACCTTGTTCTCAACTATTCAAAGTTGCGAAAAAAAAGAAAAAAATATGATTATACAAAATCCTTATATTAATTCAAAAAATATTGTAGAGGAATTAACAAAGCAAGTCAGATATTATTCAAGTGAAAAAATATATGGTTTTCGGTACGAAAATTTTAATTGTTTTATTGAAATATACATAAATGATAGACTATGTTATAAAGATTTTAGAGATTCAAAGGCAGGTTCGTCCTTTGATATAAACCATTGTATTTATAAGAGTGGTACTCAGAAACTTACTTATAGGATGTATCCTGCAATTGATGGTAGTCAAAACGTGAAAACTTTTGCTGAAAGCACTTATTTAACTTTTCAACTGGAAACGTATGATTTGAATGACGAAAGTGCTGACGATATAGTTTATCAAAAATATAAAACTCCAGTAATTATATCAAAAGATGAAAATGGTAATAAAACTGAAAAGTTTATTGCTACAGGTAGAGAATATTATGAAGGAAGCTTTGAATTTGAAGTTCAAGTACCATACCAATTAAAAAGCTTTGAAAATGCAGAAGATTTAAGAAAACTTGATTCTAAAGCTCTTGAAGCAAAATTAGTTAGCAAGTACAATGTTCTTAGAGATGTTTATAAAAATAAGGATTACGATAATATTGCAAAAACATCATACAACAGTTTAAAAGACCAGTTCATTTCTGAATATGCAAAAAAAGAAACTATAGAGGCAACTTGGAATGAACTAATGACTTTTTATAAAGATCCAAGTCTGGAAATGCAACCCATTGAAAATTATAAAATGGTATTTTTTGCTGATGGAAAATTAGTTGCACTAATGCAAGCAACTACAGACAATAGATTAAGAGGAAATACATCTCTTTGGGCTAAGGTAAACCACGATGGGGGTTTAAGACCTTTATTTTTGAATAGCTATTTTTATATCCCAAAAGGTAAAACAGAATTCGAAGTTTATTAAAAAAAATATTCTGAAAGGCTTGTCTAACAGATAGTAATTCAATTCATTATGAGTATGCTGCTCAGGGCAAAAGCTAGAGAGATTTAAAACTAAAAAGAATGGTGAAGGAATTTATTATTGGTATTTTAATTTTTATTTTGATTTCTTCATGTTCAGGTAAAGAAGAAAAGAAATTACTTATTGATAAAAAAAGGAAAGAGGCGAAGGAAAGCATGGCAAGAGAAGTGAAATACCGTAACGATATGTTTTATGAAGAACAAGCACAATATAAAAAAGATAGTTTACATGCAATATCTGAGAATGAAAACCAGGATGAAGCGGTTGAAACGATACTTGGTGATTATAATGGCGATGGGAAAATAGAATCTGCATTTATATCGCCAAAGAGTGGTTACATTACTTTTTTTCCTGACACTTTAGGCAATGTGACTGAATTAGGGAAATTAGACCCTAAAAAGTCAAAACTTATTAATGAAGGGGATTTAAATAATGATGGGGCAGAAGATTTTTCCGTTTATACAAAATTAGACGGTTTAGGCACACTGAGTACTTTTATTTATAATCGAGGTATGCCATGGCGAGTATCTCTTAGAGTTATTTTAAAAAAGGATGAGAAAGTTAATAATGAAGATTTAGAAAAAAGAATATTTAAGGAAAACAATGAAATTTATTATTATGAAGATGAACATATTGAGGACATAAATTTACCAAGAAACGTAAAAAGCAAGAATAAATTGAAAAGGAAAAACATTACAAATTATAAGCCGAATTATTAAATGGGTAATAAATAAAAGCCCTATTGCAGCAATAGGGGTTAAAGTTTAAAACCTTCGTATTTTCTAAGGACTATGTCTATCAACTCCCGAGAAGGGGTACTATACGTACAGTTAATCTCGAGGAGGTGGAACCGAAACTGTACGTATAGTACCCTTTCTCATCCATAAGATAGAAGTAGTGCTGAATGTTAAATAATCTTACACCGATGACGAAACATCATCATTTTCTTTATACAAGAAAAGCAAGGTATTTCTTAAACTCAAAACAAACATAATAAAAAACTTTTGATTGAATACTACTAAAATTGAAATAAGATTTTTCTTTTTTTTAAGCATCTGTAACGCATGATTTTACAAATGAATTTTGATTGTTTCAAGACAAATTCTTGTGTGAAAAATAAAACGGCTGTTCTAATAAAAGACAGCCGTTTTGGTTTGGTTATATTATTTTGATTAATTATGATCGTAGATTTTTGAGTATAAATCCTTGTAGATTTCTTTGATGATTTTACGTTTTAATTTGAGGGTAGGAGTAAGCTGTCCGCCATCGATAGACCAAACATCAGGAGTAAGTTCAAAGCGCTTGATTTGTTCCCAGTGTCCGAATTTTTTGTTGATGCCTTCAATTTCTTCATCTATTCGTTTAATCACATCAGGGTTTGAAGCAATTTCAGCGCTAGAATTTCCTAAATTGATTTTATGAATTTTAGCCCATTCTTTTACAAATTCAAAATTTGGCTGAATAAAAGCTGCCGGCATTTTCTCTCCATCTCCAATTACCATGATTTGCTCAATAAAACGGGATTGCTTCATGGCATTTTCAATCAATTGGGGAGCAATGTATTTTCCGCCGGAAGTCTTGAACATTTCTTTTTTACGATCTGTAATTTTCAGGAAACCTTCGCTGTCAATTTCGCCAATATCTCCTGTGTGGAAATATCCATCCTGTAAAGCTTCTGCTGTTTTTTCAGGATCTTTGTAGTAGCCCAACATTACGTTTGGTCCTTTGCAAAGAATTTCACCGTCTCCGGCAATTTTTACTTCGACGTTGCGAATCACTTTCCCAACAGTTCCAATTTTAAAACCTTTGTTTCTTTGATCGTTTACGGCAATTACAGGAGAAGTTTCAGATAAACCGTAACCTTCCATAACCGGAATTTGTGCAGCAGCAAAAACTCTTGATAAGCGTGGCTGTAATGCGGCACTTCCCGAAACCATTAAATCCAGTTTACCTCCTAAACCTTCTTTCCATTTACTGAAAATCAATTTTCTGGCAATTTTCAACTGAAATTCATACCAGAAACCATTGGCACCGTAGGGTTCATATCTCAGACCTAAATCAATCGCCCAGAAAAACAGTTTTTTCTTAATGCCGGTTAATTCAGATCCTTTTGCGTAAATTTTATCGTAAACTTTTTCTAAAAGCCTTGGTACGGCAGTGATTACAGTAGGAGAAACTTCTTTTAGATTGTCGCTGATTTTTTCAATAGACTCTCCAAAGTAAACCGAAACGCCATAATATTGATAGATATACAAAATCATTCTTTCGAAAATATGGCAGATAGGAAGAAAACTTAATGCTGTACTTTTTCCTGCGTCAAATGGAATTCTCGGCGCACTGTCCAAAACATTTGAAACAATGTTTTTATGGGAAAGCATAACGCCTTTTGGTCTTCCGGTAGTTCCCGAAGTATAAATTATAGTAGCTAAATCTTCTGTGTTTATACTGTTCTTTCTTGCTTCAACTTCTGTCTGATTACTTTCATCAGCACCCAAAGTCAATAATTCTGACCAGTGTTTGCAGCCAGCAATTTCGTTAAACGAATAAACCTCTTTTAAAGTACGAACATTTGCTTTTATCGCATTGACCTTCTGAAGTACTTCTTCATCAGAAACAAAACAATAAATACTGCCACTGTGCTTTAAAATATATTCATAATCTTCTTCCGCAATAGTTGGATAAACAGGAACGTTTTGGGCTCCTGTCTGCAGGATACCAATATCCATTATATTCCACTCTGTGCGATTGTTAGAAGTGATTAAGGCAATTTTGTCATCTTTTTGAACACCTAGTCGCAATAATGCCCTTGAAACAGCATTGGCTTTAGCAATATAGTCATTGCTGGATGTTTTTTCCCAAGCCCCGTTTTTTTTGGTAGCTAATGCAACTTCAAGATTGTAAGTTTCTTGTTGGTAATAAGGAAAATCAAAAAGGCGTGTGATTGTAACCATTTATATGATATATTGAATTTTATTGCAAATTAAATAAAAATAAGGTATGATTTTTAATTTTATAAAATAAAAGCCGAAATTTTTAAATGGGTTTGTAAATCCAGCAAACGTTTTTATTTTTTGCTGTAACTTCCAATAAAAAACAAACGTTAATTAGATTCCGTATCCTTTACCTCAGTGTTATCACCATAATATTTTACACGATCTCCCATAAGATACATTTTTTTCTTGCCTGGAATAATCAAAAATTGCGTGTATAGCCATTCACCACTTCCTTTTATTTTGTACCAAAATGTATAGGAAGAACTGTCGAATCCTTCTTTGTAGATAGGAATTCCTTCATCACTGCATTTTATTCCCCATACCATCTCTTTTTTAGACAGATTTTCTAATTGAAAAATACCTGTACCATCAGCATTAATCTGGATAATGGGTTTTTGTTTTCCTTCAATTAAATAAATACCGGCAACAGGCTGACCTATGTCCGTAGTCATAAAATGTTGGTGAAATTTGTAGGTAATAGAGGTAACTTTAGCTTGCGAATGTAATTGTGATATACCTATAAAAAGGGCAAGAAAGAGTAGTTTTAAGGATTTCATCAGGATTGGGATTTAGTTTTTTATTCGTATTTTTTTTTGCGATATTTTTTTTGCGAATATAGTTTAAATTGGAAAAGTTATTCAATTAATTGTAAAAAGCTTTTTTAAAATTTTATTTTCTTTAAAAAAAACTTTAAAAGTTCATGTGTTATAGCCCCTAAACCTCCCTAATGTAGGATTTTGCTGAGTTTTTATTTACTGGAATAAAAGAATCAGAAGTGTTTTTGTCTTTAACTTTCAACGATTTTTTTATCGAAAAATAAATATGTTTCTGTCTAAATGGTTATACATTTGCAATACTAAAAAGCAATATTTGTTGTTATATAGAAAAAGTTATATGAAAAATTTTTGGATTTTGTTTTTAATAAGCGCTATAGGTTTTGCGCAGGATTTTAATAAACTGGATACCAACGGTAAAAAAGACGGTGTTTGGAAAGGTACTTATGAAGTGTCAAAAAGACCTCGTTATGAGGGTACTTTCAGCCATGGAAAAGAAGTTGGAGTCTTTAAGTTTTTTGATGATACTAAAAAAGGAGATGTAATAGCAACCCGTGATTTTACAGCTAATGACGGAAGCGCCTATACTATTTTTTATGACCAGAAAAATAACAAGGTAAGTGAAGGAAAAGTGATTGGAAAAAATTATGAAGGCGAATGGAAATATTATCACAAGTCTTCAAAAATAATCATGACGCTTGAAAACTATAAAAATGGTAAGCTGGAAGGTAAAAGAACCGTTTATTATCCAAACGAAAAAGTGGCTGAAGAAATAACGTATAAAAATGGTCTGAAAGAAGGCATTTATAAAAAATTTGGGCAAAACGGTATCATTTTAGAGCAAACTACATATGCTAATAACCAATATAATGGTGATGCAATTTTTTATGATTCAGATGGAGTAGTAGCCTCAAAAGGTAAATTTTTAAACGGAAAAAAAGTTGGGAAGTGGCAATTTTATTTGAAAGGGAAATTGACAAAAGAAGTCAATATGAGCGATCCTAAAAGCAACTATCGTGCAGATTCAAAACCTAAAATGGAATAGGTTTTTTCGTTATAAAAGGCTGTTTTAATTTAAAATAATAGTAAGTTTACTGCCTAAATCGATAATCTATGAAAGTTAAAACGCTACTATTATTTTTGTTTTTCTCAGCGACGTATGCACAAAACAAAGCCGAAGCTGAAAAACTTGTTGATGAAGGGATAGAACTTCATGACAAAGGAGATTACGACGGTGCAATTGGCAAATATAGCAAAGCTTTAGAAATCGATAAAGATAACTTATTGGCATTGACAGAAAAAGCAATGTCTTTAAATACGTCCGGTAAATATGATGAGTCTATACAGGTTGCTAAACACGCGATTTCTACCCACCCTAAAGAAGATCTCAGTACTGTTTATGTAAGTTATGCAAACTCATTAGATCATCTTCACAAACTTGATGAAGCACTGAAGATATATGATGAAGGAATTAAAAAATTTCCGGATTATTATCAGTTGTATTTTAATAAAGGAGTATGCTATGCTAACTCAAATAAATATGGCGAAGCTGTAGATTGCTTGCAAAAAGCACTTTTGGTAAACCCTAATCATGCAGGTTCATTAAATGCGATTGGAATCATGGAAATGAGCAGCAACAGAATTCCTGCCATTTTAGCTTTTTCAAGATTTTTAATAGTAGAACCACAAACGTCCAGAGCTAAAAAGAATCTTGAGAGTTTACAAAATTTGCTGATGCAGGGAGTGAAGCAGTCGGACGAAAAAATTACGATAAGTATTAATTCGGATATGTTAGCTGATCCAAAAGGCAAAAAGAAAGAAAATGATTTCTCTCAGACAGATTTGATCTTATCAATGGCGGCGGGCTTAGATTTTGATAAAAAGAATACAGCCAAGACAGATGTTGAAAAATTTATAGGAAAATTTGAAACAATCTGTGCCTCACTTGACGAAACAAAAAAAGGAAATTCAGGTTTTTATTGGCAAAACTTAGCACCTTATTTTATCGAAATGAAAGAGAAAAAATTGATTGAACCTTTTGCTTACATAGCATTTGCAAGTTCCGGAAAGGAAGATGTTTCTAAATGGCTTAAACAAAATCAGGCAGAACTTGAGAAATTTTATACATGGTCTACGGGATATAATTGGAAAAAATAATAAATATTCCGTGAAAGTAATCATTCTGACGCAATATTTTAAAAGGATAATTGAGTTAAATTTGCTTTGCTAATACTTTTTGACTAAATGGATTTAAACGAACTTACCGGAAGATTTTTTTTGTTGTTCTTTTCAATTTTGGTTTTGTATTTTTTTTCCAACCGAAAAGATAACGAAACCATAAATCCACTGATGGTCATTGTAGGACTTTGTACTTTTTCGCTTTGTTATTTGTTTACAAAAATTGAGATTGGGGTAGGAATTGGTTTTGGCTTGTTTGCTATTTTTTCAATTTTAAGATTTCGTACACAATCTTTTACAGTAAACGCCATCATTTTTCTTTTTGCCACCATCACACTTTCTATTTTAGACATCATGTATCCATATGAGAAAATAGAAATTCTGCTGTTTTTTCAATTCATTATAATAGGTTTTTATATTGCTGCTTCCATAATAGTGAACAGAAAAGCATCCAGATATTTGAATACTGTCAATGTTAAAATTGCATTAGCCCCTAATTTTTCTTTAAATAATGAAACTATCAGGAAATCTATTCAGGACAAAATGAATATCAAAGATTTAGACTTTAAAATCATCAATATTAATACAGTTGTAAACGAAATTGATGTTTTAGTTTTTTACTGATTATTCATTAAAAGGTCTGACTTGTTTGATGTATAACTCTCTGTTTTTGCCAACAATTTTGAATTCAATATCGACAGGATGGTATTGGTTTTTTCTCCAGTAGCGATACATTTTTTCTTCAATTTTTTTACTGACTACAAAAAGATTATTGATTTCTTTTCTATTCAATATGGGTTCATTGTTATTGAGATTTGAATTAGAAGTATAATCTACATCAAAATCTGTATCCTTAGTTCCGGTATTAAAATGATAAATAACAAACTGTTCGCAAACTTCTCCTTTTTCAGGTTTAACAACCGAATTTTCTCCTTTTTGCACGTTAACCGTAATTCCGGAGAAATTGGTTCTGAATATATTTTTTGTTATCACAACACCATTAGCCAATTCATCAGGAAAAGACCTATGCAACAAAACGCCCATTGCAATGTTTTGCTGGTCAATGCCAAAAAGCTCTCTTTCGTTATAGGAGGCTTCATTCCATACACTTGCCCAAACCTGTTTAATGGCTTTTTCGAATGTTTTGATACTGTCACCAAAAATACCGGTTTTCGAATCGTATAAACCGGCACCGTTAAAATCATCGAGATCTTCTGCATTAGTAGAAGACCGAAACCTGAAATTTTTGAAAGCCGCATTTTGAAAGGCTGTATTTAGCTTCGCAATCAAATTTGGATCGATTGGTTCTTTTTTAACAGCATCTCTTATCTTTTTTAACTGGAGATTAATCCATTGTACAGAATCTTTATGCGGATACGCTAAAAGTTCTTTTATCAGAGGTGCAATATTTTTCTTTTGAATGTGTTTTCTGTAGAAATAAAATGGAATTGCATGTGCGTCTTCGGGTGTTTTAAACGAAAATTCTTTTGAAGCAGCAATTAAGTAAGCCATGTTTTGTGCCTTTGAGCCAATGTAGTTCACCCCTTTTTTAGGGATTTTGGATAAATCCACCAATTGCGTTACACTGCTGTCTATAATCAGTTTTTTCTTTTTTGTATTGGTTTTCGGAACTATTTTTTTGTTGCTTTCTTTGATAAAAAAAGTATCAACCTTGATTTTTAATTCTACTTTTTTTGAAAGCAGTTTTTTGATGTTGTTGTCCTTATCAACGGTTGTGTAAGCCATTATCGGAATTTTTCTGTTTTTACCCAAAAGCACCAAATGACTTAACGGTGTCTGGAGTTCATTCACAATAATTCCTCTTACATTTGGCAAAATATCAGGCGTTCCGTCCAGAATTATAATTTCATCAGGACTTGGTTTTGTTTTTTCTAAATCCTTTATTTTATATTGCTTGAGAATACCCACATTACTTCCGGAAACAACTTCCTGATACGTAATTTCATTAAAAATATAATTTGATTTAACACACGGAATTTTAAATTTTTGCTGTTGAAACCATTCTGTTTGCTCAGGATTATTCAGGTAAAATTTTAAATCTTTACCAATAAAAGAAGAGCTTACAATTAAATGATAAAAGCGTTCAATTAATAAAACAGGCATATGATCTGAAGCTGCCAGTTCAAAAATCCATTTGTCAGTTCCCTTGATATGATTCAGGTTTCCTAATAAAAATTCTCTGCCTTTATCTGTATTACTGTAGTTGTTGTCATTAAAGATGTCAAGGTCTTTGCCGTATCCTAAATAATTGGTCACAAAATCATAATGAAGACGAATAAGTGTACTGTTAAAATAATACATCTTTTGTTTTTTCAAATCATAAATGACTTTTACTGATTCGATATTCGAAAATTTATCAGATAAGGGTTTGCCTCTAAATGCTTGGTATGCCTTATAGTTTGGTAAGGAAGCACTATAATTTTGGGCACTTAAAGTCGTAAAAATGAGTAAGAAAATAAAAGTAAAAAAGGGTTTTGGCATGACATTTTAATTGATGATTAAAAGTAATTAAAAAAGCCATAGGTTTTATCTACCCTTTCATTATATAAACTAATCAAAAGAGGTATAATTATCTATAATTTGATTTATCTTTGCACCCTTGTAAAAATATAAACGATTTAGAATGAAACGTGTAGTTGTTGGACTTTCCGGTGGAGTAGATTCGAGTGTTGCAGCTTATTTACTGCAGCAGCAGGGTTACGAAGTTATTGGCCTTTTTATGAAAAACTGGCATGATGACTCTGTGACTATTTCAAATGAATGTCCGTGGCTGGAAGACAGTAATGACGCTTTGCTGGTAGCAGAAAAACTAGGAATACCGTTTCAGACTGTTGATTTGAGCGAGGAGTACAAAGAAAAAATTGTTGACTACATGTTCAACGAATACGAAAAAGGAAGAACTCCAAATCCTGATGTACTTTGTAACCGCGAAATCAAGTTTGATGTTTTCATGAAAATTGCCTTAAGTCTTGGTGCCGATTATGTGGCCACAGGACATTATTGTCAAAAAAGTGAAATTGAAGTTGATGGAAAAGTTGTTTATCAGTTAATCGCCGGAGCGGATACTAACAAAGATCAATCGTACTTTTTATGTCAGCTGTCTCAGGAACAGTTGTCTAAAGCATTATTTCCAATTGGAGATTTGACTAAACCTCAGGTTCGTGAAATTGCAGCAGAAATGGAATTGGTAACGGCGGAGAAGAAAGATTCTCAGGGACTTTGTTTCATTGGTAAAGTACGTTTACCGGAATTTTTGCAACAAAAATTACAGCCTAAAGAAGGAAAAATTGTTCAGATTGATAAAAATGATCCGATTTATACAGTTGAAAAGCCAGCCGGATTATCTTTGGAAGAAGAATTAAAAACGGAAGCCCAAAAGTTGAATTATAGACCGGAGATGGGAAAAATTATGGGTAAACATCAGGGAGCTCATTATTTTACTGTTGGACAGAGAAAAGGGTTAAATGTTGGCGGAACTACTGATCCGCTATTTGTTATCGCAACAGATGTTGAAACCAATACGATCTATACAGGATTAACAAGCAATCATCCCGGATTGTTTAAAAAAGCCTTGTTTATAGAAAAATCGGAAGTACATTGGATTCGTACTGATTTAGTCTTGAATGTTGGAGAAACTATGGAAGTAATGGCAAGAATTCGTTATCGCCAGCCTTTGCAAAAAGCAAGTCTGCACCAATTTGAAGACGGAATGTATGTTCGTTTCGAAGAACCGCAATCAGCAATTACTGAAGGCCAATTTGTAGCCTGGTATTTAGAAAATGAATTAGTTGGTTCGGGAGTAATTTCATAGCTTTATACTTTTTTGTAAAGGTTCTGGCCTTAAAAAAGTAAATTGCTATTTTATGAAGATACATTACTCCATTCTATTCTTATTGATTTCTACTGTGATGTTTTCGCAGGAAGATGCCTGGGTTTATTTTAATGCCAAGCCAAATGCGCAAACCTACTTAGACTCTCCGTTATTGATGCTTTCCCAACGTTCTTTAGACAGAAGAACTAATCAAAGTATCGCTCTAAATACTACAGATGCTCCCTTAGAAAAAACATATGTTGATCAGATAAAATCAAGTACAGGAATTACTGTTCTGGCACAATCAAAGTGGTTGAATGCGCTTCATGTACAGGGGAGTCAAACCAATATTTTAGCATTAAAATCAATTTCATTTGTAGATAAAGTTGTTTTTGCAAATAAGGCATTAAATACAACGTCAAAAAAAGTTCTTGAAAATCAAATTGTAAATACAAACGATAAACTCGAAACAGCAGCTAATTATACCTATGGAACTTCGGCAAATCAAATTCAGATGCTGAACGGGCATATTTTGCATCAGCAAAATTATACCGGAACCGGAAAAATAATTGCTGTTATGGATGCCGGTTTTCCAGGTGTAAATACTGCTCAGCCTTTTCAGAATCTTATTGCTAATAACAGAATTTTGGGAGGATATGATTATGTTTCCAGAAATGATAATTTTTATGCTGGAGGTGATCATGGTACAATGGTACTTTCGACAATGGGAGGCTATAAGGAAAATGCTTTAATTGGTACTGCACCCGATGCATCATACTATTTATTTATTACTGAAAGCGATCCTTTAGAAGCCCCGTTTGAAGAATCGCTTTGGGTAGAAGCAGCAGAAAAAGCAGATAGCCTGGGTGTCGACATTATTACTACCTCATTAGGATATTTTGGTGATCGCGATAATCCGGATTATAATCATAGCTATAGTGATATGAACGGAACGACAAATTTTATTTCCAGAGGTGCACAAATTGCTTTTAGTAAGGGAATAATTGTAGTAGCTTCTGCCGGGAATGAAGGAACTCAGACTGAAAAACATATCGGATCGCCTGCTGATGCTGTTTCCGTTATTACTGTAGGCTCTGTTACTGCCTCAAAAGTTAAATCATCTACTAGTTCTATTGGTCCCAGTTATGACGGAAGAATAAAACCTGATGTTATGGCTCAAGGTAATGCTGCTGTAGTTTCGAATACTTCAGGCAATATTATTACAGCTAGCGGGACTTCCTTTTCATGCCCAATTATGGCCGGAATGATTGCTTGTCTATGGCAGGCTTTTCCAACAAAAACAAATCAGGAAATTAGAGATATGATCATTAAGTCTTCGGATAAGTATTTAACACCTGATAATAATTACGGTTACGGAATTCCAAATTTTGGTGCTATTACATTAGCAGTTGATAGTTTCGTAAATAAAGATTTTACTGTTTATCCAAATCCTGCTAAAACCACTATCACATTCTCGTTTTCTGATGAAATAAATAATGCTACGGTTATTGTTTACTCTATTTTAGGACAAAAAGTAATTGACAAAAAGATAACGGGGCAAGACCCAAATCTTTCTATAGAATCATTAAAAAGCGGACTCTATTTTTATACTTTTGATGCTGATGGTCTACATAAAACGGGAAAGATTATAAAACAATAATAGTTTTGAATGAATAAAATTACCCAACTTTTTAATATAAAATATCCAATTATTCAAGGCGGTATGATTTGGAGCAGTGGTTATAAATTAGCTTCTGCAGTAAGCAATGCCGGTGGTTTAGGCCTTATTGGCGCTGGATCGATGTATCCGGAAGTATTGCGTGAGCATATTCAAAAATGCAAAAGAGCAACTGATAAACCATTTGGGGTAAACATTCCGATGTTGTATCCAAATATTGAAGAAATTATGAATATAGTGGTTGATGAAGGAGTGAAAATTGTTTTTACTTCGGCAGGAAATCCTAAAACGTGGACTTCATTTTTGAAATCAAAAGGAATTACGGTTGTGCATGTTGTCAGCAGCAGTATTTTTGCTTTAAAAGCACAAGAAGCCGGAGTTGATGCCATTGTAGCAGAAGGTTTTGAAGCCGGTGGTCACAATGGTCGTGATGAAACCACAACGCTGACTTTGATTCCGATGGTAAAAGAAAAAATCCAGATTCCGATTATTGCTGCGGGTGGAATCGCTACCGGTAGAGGAATGTTGGCCGTAATGATTTTAGGCGCAGATGGTGTTCAGGTTGGAAGCCGTTTTGCTGCATCATTAGAATCATCTTCACACCATAATTTCAAACAAAAGATATTAGATCTAAAAGAAGGTGATACTCAATTGACACTGAAAGAATTAGCGCCTGTGAGGTTGGTTAAAAATAAATTTTATGAGGATGTTCAGGATTTATATAGAAAATGCCCTTCAAAAGAAGATTTAGCACAGCTTTTAGGTAGAGCAAGAGCAAAAAAAGGAATGTTTGAAGGAGATCTTGAAGAAGGTGAACTTGAAATAGGACAAATTGCAGGATTGATTCATGAAATTTTACCTGCGGAAAAAATAATTCATCAAATGATTACCGATTTTGAAGCTGCTTGTCAGGAAAAAACTAAATTTGAGTTTTAATAGCCCCTATAACTACATTATGAATATTTTACGTCACTATATAGTACTTCTTTTTCTCGTATTAGCAATACAGCAAACCTACAGTCAGTCTTATCGATTTAAAACATCGGGTTTTAGTGTTTTAGAAAAAAACGATAAAGGAAAATGGGGGGAATGGTCAAATCTGGATCTGGTTAATCTTTCTGTAATATTAGATACAGAAAGGCACAGAATTGTTGTGTATTCGCAGGAAATACAGCTTTTTAATATTATTGAATATATAGAGAGGGAAGAAAATGATACCGATATTGTCTATTCATTTGTATGTAAGGATAATAGCGGTATTGACTGCAAAATTTCAATTATTACACGTAAAAAGCAAGACTATCGTAAACAGTTGTACATTAATTATGAGAATCATATTATTGTGTATAATATTTTTAATGTCTAATTATTCAAAGGTTTTTGGATAGGGAATAAAAAACAAACCCGACAATTTTTTAAACTGTCGGGCTATTTTTATATAATTATTTTCAGTATTTACTTAGAAACAATAACTACTATTTTATTAAAATCGGCAGCTGCATTAATAACTGCTTTGTATTG
Source organism: Flavobacterium sp. LM4 (assembly GCF_002017935.1). NCBI lineage: Bacteria > Pseudomonadati > Bacteroidota > Flavobacteriia > Flavobacteriales > Flavobacteriaceae > Flavobacterium > Flavobacterium sp. LM4. Next base: position 1,032,702 of record NZ_MUFW01000001.1, read on the forward strand.
TTCAAAACTGGCTAAAGGATAATTTATAAGGTTATAAAATTCTGTGTTTTCAACCGTAATTTCATTTTTGTTTTGAGTGTAATTACTGGTAAAAGCAGCCTCAGTTTTACCATCAAGGTCAGTTTTGAAATTCATTACAAATTTATCCAGATTTTTAATTGTTGCCCCTTCCGGTAATATAATTTTAATTTTTCTGGTATAGTAATGCGGATAATGAATTTCTATAGGAAGTATACGTTTGTCTTTTTGATAAAGTTCCATTTGTCTTCCAATAGTCTGTCCTACAGAAAATAAATAATTTGGCCCTGCTTTCTGTATCATATCTTTACCATCAAAAGTTAGGTTTAGTTTATAAGGTTTTTTGCCAATAAACTCAGTTCCGTCATTTTCAGTAGTAAGTGTTTTGTATTCGCTTTGTAAAGTATAATTTTCAGAAATATTTTTAAGCATTGTTCTGTACTGATCAGCGGACACAAAGTCTTTTATAGGTTGGAAATTTAATCCGGAATACCCTCCATAAGTCATATTACTTGTAACCAAAGGGTTTTCAATATCTTGTGTGAAATCGACAGTAATATCCATATAGTCATGCGTAATTTCAGTCCCTGGAATTTCGATAAAATTTACTTCTCCAATCCCCATCGGAACACCTGCAAAAATTTTCTCTTTTATGAATAATCCATTGTTGTTTCCTAAATAATTTGGAAATAGGGGTAAACGATATTCTATTTCAGTTGGGGTAAGGTATTTTTTTATACCTGGGAAATAAAATAAAAACTCGTTAAGATTTTCGTGACTTTCAAAGTCTTTGTCAAAAGGAATTTTATATCGGTTTGAAGTGAAAACAATATTTTGTTCTATTTTAAAATATTTAAAAACAGCGGTATATAATTTTATAATATCCAGACTATTCGCCTGCTTTGTATTGATAACATCACTCAAAGATGGTTTTGAGTCTGTATACTTGTCATAAATAATTGTTTTTTTAATCTTGTTCTCAATATTCCAAATTTGCTCCTGAGGATCTTTTGATTCAGGAATAGATTTACAGAATGCTGCAATTGCTTTTTCTTGTTTTTTATCTAAAACCGGATTGATTCGCTCATAAGTATTGGTTGCATATTCTTTAAAGTTATTCAGATTTTTAGCACCGGAGTATAGATTCTGGTCCAATTTATAACGGAAAAGTTTCAATCTGACATCCCAATTCGAATATTCTTCATCATCTTTTAAAGCTGCTATATCTTTTTCAGATATGCTCAGAACCTTTTTGTTTTCCAGCTTATTTTCATCTAAAACCGGTTCACTTAAACCATTGTATGATTTAGTTTTGAAAATTAGATGCACGGGTGTAATCAAATCAAAATTAAATTCGGCAATTGGGTATTGATCCTGCATTTTAATGGTATTCCCATTTAAATCAGGAGCCTCTTCTATTACATATAGTTTTTCTATGACAGCTCCCTTTTCAAGACCGTTAAGAGCAAAATAGTTGTATTTCATACCTTTTTCCTCATCAACTTCTTCTTTAATATCTTTTTTGTCCAAATTAATGACTTTTCCATTTTTTAAGATCACACGTACTTTAGTAGTCAGAATATTCTCCTGATTGCCAAATGGGATGTAAACTTTGTTATTGCGTTCTATAGCATCATCAGAATTAATATATTTTTTTTCGTGTATTAAGCGGTATTGGGTTGCCGTATTTTTATCTACAATAATTTCTATTTTTAATGTACGGTTTAAGAAAATTTCCTTCTCATCTGCATATTTTTTTGGGACGTCAATTTTGGTGTCTTTTTCGTTCCAGTCATAGGTTTTAAAACTATAATCCTGAGCAAAAAAAACAGATGTGCTTAGGATTGTAATAAAGCTGAGGAACTTTTTTAGGAATTGTTTTTTCATTATTTTTCGAGTAAAATTATGGTTTCGTTATAATTAGTTTTTAGTTTTTTTATTGCCTCGTTCCAGGGTTCAAAATCGTTTTTATTAAGTAATAATTTTTTTTGTATCAAGCTGATATTTAGATACAGAATATTATTTTTTAGTTCATATGTAAAATGAGCTTTTATATAATTGTTATCCAGATCAAAGTTTTTAGGCAGATATTTTATACTGTAGTTTTTAGGAATTTCTAAAGTATATTGTGTTGTAAATTGCGTCAGATATTCAAATTCATATTGCGAAACGCGGTCTTTTGCAATGATTGCCTTTTCTAAAAATTTATCTAAAAACAAATTCACATAAATTTCTTTATCCACTTTTACGATATAATTATCAAGGTCAAAATTGTAATCAATTGCATACGGTAAATCTTTATCAGTTAGATTTTCTTCTTTAAAATCTTTTAAATCGAATTTATTATTTCCTTTTAAAACCAGAGATTTGATCATTTCTCGACGCGCTTTATTTGCTGCATCGCCAATTTGCATTAAAGTATGGCTTCGGTTGTAACCGTAACGCTCCATCTTTGCAGATCCGCTCAGTTTGCTGTTTTCAATTTTTAAATTTATTGTTTCCCTAATTTCGTTTTGATTTGCAGGAACGACCGGTACCGGATAAATCTTGTATTGACTATTTTCACTAAAAAGAACTTCTTTTCCTTGTATAAAAGCCGTTGGAATTCCGTATCGGGTTTCTTTATCAGTTGCATCTAAAAAGATGTACTCATCACCCTTTTTAAAAACAGCAATCATATGATTATCAACTGAAGGTGTCGCCAAATCATTATACGAATATGGAATACTTCGTGTACCAATCCAGGCAATGGTAACATTTTTCACATCTGCATATTGTGCCATACACGAAATAATATTGCCCATATCTTTACAATCTCCAAACTTTCTTTCGAATACCAAACTGGCTTCACGCGGAATAAAACCTTCGTATCCATTTTCAAAAGCAATGTATTTGATGTTTTCTTTGACCCAATAAAAAATAGTTTTAATTTTTTCTTCATCCGTTTTTTTGTCTTTGGTAATTTCCAAAGACAGTGCTTTTAACTCCGGATCTTCTTTTTTGTTTAAGTTTTTTACAAACTGTTGATAATAATTATAAAGCTCAGGAATATCTCCCAAAACCGGAGTTGTTTTGTTGTCTATTGTGTATTCTTTTATATAGAAATTGATATGAGGTACTATATACAAATAGCCTCGTGCATTTTCTTCGTATTTAGCAGGCTTTATATCAGATAAGGTCCATTTATGAATCCATTTTCCCTTTTTTTCAGTCTTTGAATAAGAAATAGTTTGATTAGGATCATTAAAAATTTTATAATCAATAACAATGTTTTTGTCAGCCCTGATTTCCAAAGAAGAATTTTGTATAGGTATAGCATCACCAAATATAAATTTGTGAAGCAGATGCGGATCTAAAAACTGTGTTTGATAGTCGTATACTTTTTTTGCTCCTGTTTCTATGTTCGGAAACGTAAGCTGGCGTTCTTTTACATCATTATAAAAAACAGAACTTTGTTGTGACTGTTTTTCAATGGTCTGGGTTACCTTTATCTTTTTTTCTTTCCCATTTTCATTAATAACGGTATACGCATCATAGTTTTTCAATAAAATTAAATCAGAATAAGAAAAGGATTCTTTGTTATTAAATATTCCGTTTTGGGTCAAAACCATTGACTCATAATGATTGTCCTGTATAATTTTTAAGCCGTTATTTTCAATAGAAATATCATATACTTCAGCGTTTTGCAAAATGATTTCATTATAGTCCGGATACAGGTTTTTAATATCCTGAAACGATTTTTGTGCAATTGCCAAAATAGAATTTAAAGCGAAGAATGCAGTCAGAAAAAAAGTTTTATTTAATAATCTCGACCAATTCATCTGAATCATATTTTTTTGTTTGTGTAAGTTTTCCGGCACTGTAAATCAAAGAATTTCCGTGTAATTCGTCATTTCTAAATGATAAATCGGCAATAAGCATTCCATCTTCTTTGAAGTATAATTGTTTACCATCAAATCCATTATTAACAAAGTTTTCTTTTTTAGATGGTTTGCCATTTGCGTAGTATTCAGTTCTTTCACCTTCTAAATTGTTGTTTTTGTAGGTACATTCATATTCAGGTTTACCCTCTATATTATTGATGATAAATTTACCGTTTATGCTTCCTTTATCTAAAGTAAACTGGATTGCAATTTTTCCATTAGGGTAAGAAGATGTAATTTCTGAAGTTTGTTTTTCAATAGTTACCTTTTCATTCAACTCTCCTGTTTTGTTCTTTCGGATAAAATATCTTGGGATATTGTTTTGATAGCCAATGATTACTAAGGCTTCTCCTTTTTGATTATAGTAAATGGTTTCGCCCTCAATAGAGCCGTTTACTGATGAGTATTCCATCATTTTGGATTTGTTGTTATAGTAACGAATCGTTTTTCCATTTTCAACTCCAAAAAGATATTCTTCTGTAATCCTTAGATTTCCGGCGTAATCGTAATGTTTGCTTTGCCCGTTTAATTTACCGCAATAGTAGTTTCTCTCTGAAAGAAGACTGCCAACGGGGCTATATGTTTTATATAAATTATGGACTTTTCCGTTTATATATTCAGCTTCAGTTATTTTAGTTTTAAATTTATCTAATGCACTAAATTTACCATGCAAAATACCATTTGTCATTTCATAATTTTTGATGTAAGCCCCATTTTGAAATGATAAAGTAAATTTTTCGGTTTTGTTTTTGTAATCAATTTCATTTTCAAGTTTTCCTTTGGTATCGAAAGTTTTGCGATTTACCATATAGCTGTTTATATAATGCTCAATAGTAGAGATGTTTCCACTTTGAGTGTATATAAATTTGTCAGAGACAACATCATTAGCAGCCATAAATCCTTCAGTACTGACTTTTCCGTCAGGATAAAAAGTTTGAAATGGTCCGTTTTGTTCTCCTTTTTCGTAGTTATAAATTTGATTTACTTTATTTCCATCATAAGTTTCATAGCGTCCGCTTATGGTATCGTTAGTGGAGTTATATTTGCTTGATAAATCACCATTTAAGAGGTAATTTGTGCTGATGCCATTTGTCTTTCCATTAACATATGATTCATTTAGGCTAGTAATCCCTGAGGAGTATAAATAATTCCATTCGCCCGTTCTTTTTCCCTTTTCAAAAGCACCTTTTACTTTGAGCGAACCATCAAAATTTTTAGTTTCAAAACTTTTTTTGGTCAGATTTATTTCTGTTCCTTTTGGTGAATTTGAAGTAAACTGCAGACCAGACTTTAACTCTCCGGATTTATATTTCTCTTCAAAATATTTATTTCCGTCATTATCAAAACAATCATATGTTTCTAATTCTCCTTTGTCATTATAAAAACTTTCATATGATTTTTTGCCATTTTCAAAATACTCGCTTGATTTGGTAATATTGCCTGAAGTATAAATATTTTCTTTTTCTAAAGTTGAATTTGCGTAGTAAGATTTGTAAATTCCATCGATAACACCATTTTTATAAACAGCTTCAGATTTTACAAGTTTACCATCAAAGTATTGTAAATAGTTGCCTTCAATCTTATCATTTAAGCAATTATAAGTTTCTGTTAAAGCTCCTGACTCATTGTAAGAGTTATACTTTCCACTCAGTTTTCCATCAGTAATATCAATTTCGGTTTTTTTGGTTCCTGTTTCGTATAAGCAGATAAAAGTACCGTTACGTTCGCCATTAGTAAAATTTATTTCACAGTTTTTACCTCCATTTGGATAGTAGGAAGTACTAATTCCATCAAGTTTGTCATCTTTATAATTTTCAATTAGAGCTAAATTTCCATTTTCATAATAAGTAGTCCTTTTTCCATCTAATTTTCCTGCGGTAAAATATTTTTCTTCATTCAACATTCCTTTTTCATTATAGTATTTTTGCTGGCCATCAAGAAGTCCATTTTTAAAATTTAGTTCTCCACCTAAATTTCCGTAGACATTTACGTATTTACATTTGCCATGAAACTCTCCATTTATTTGAGGACCAATTATAAAAGGTTTTTCATTTCTGATGGTAACGACTACATCCTCTGTATTTCCAAAAATATCCAGTTTTCTTTTTGCAAAAACAGACCAGAAATCTTTTAGCAAATAATCGTCACGGAAAGAAGTAATTTTTTTCTTTTGCTTGTTCAGTTCTTTTCCAAGTTTATCTTCCATAGAAAGTAGACTGTAGTAAGAGTAGCCCTCCAGCTGATTTTTTTCAACAAGGCTTTTCACCCACGGAATGTAAGTTGTTTCAAAGAATCCGTCCCCCATTTTATGTTCTGTTGCATATTCGGCAATGGCCTGGACCTGGCGTGTTATTTTGTCATCGATACCCGACTTAATTTTGTAGACCTTTTTTAATGGTAATTGATTTCTTAAAATGGTTTCAATATCTTCAAAATTATCACCGGATTTTGAAAAAACTAATTTGTTTTCGTTAAGGTAATTTTGGCCAAAATTGGCATTTAGATTCATAATTGCCTCATTAGCATATTGTCCTGTTGGGGCAATGGCAAGATAGCTCATTAAGGCAAGGGTGCCTTCGGTTATTTTTCCGTTTTCAAAAGCCATTATACCTAATAAATAATGTGACTGTGCATGATTTGGGTTGTTTGTAACAACTTTTTTAAGCAGGTCAAGCGCTTTTTGATTTTCCTTTTTACGGATGTATAGTATTGCGTAATTATACAGAAATGTAGATGAATAGGGTAAATATTTTTCGCCTTCTTTAAAAATTTTTTCAGAAGATTCATATTCCTTTTCATCGCTTAAAAATATAGCATACATCCTGTATAAATCAGGATATTCAGCCATTTTTCCTTTAGAATATAAATCTTCTAAGAATGTTTTGAGTTCACTTTTTTTATCTTGAGCAGAGAGTGTTAAACCTATTTCGTACTGAGCATTTAGATATTTAGGATCTGTTTTACTGATTTTGTAATATTCTTTTAAGGCCTCGTCATATTTTTTATCATCGTGCAGGCTGGCACCTTTGCTAATTATAGACTCACTATTGTATACAGAAGCGTAATCAGTTTGTGCATAGTTTTTTGAAAATGAAACTAAAAAAAACACCAATAAAAGTTTTTTCATTATGAATTTAGGTTTTTCAAATATAAAAATTTTGGATAAACCTGAATCAATTATAGGTATTTCTTTATTAATTATTTTCGCATACTCTTAAGATGTAATGATACTTAAGAATAAAGCGTTAAAATATTAAATATTCTTAATTTAGTCTAATCAATATCCTTGATAAATTCATCATATTCTAAATAAAACATTTCCAGAGCATTCATTTTTTCGAAAAAGAAATCAAAAATAATATCCCAGTTGTTGCGATTGCTAAAGCCAACTCCGGATTTTTCAACCCAGATTCTGCTAATGGTCTTGCCGCTTTCCAGAGTATAGTTTTTTTCGAAAACCAAATCTTTAATGAACTCTTCATTCAGGATGTTTTTTAGGGCTTCTAATTTTTCAAAATAAGCAATTCGTTTCTCATCGCTTCTTTGTTCTATATCAATTAAAACTTGCGCTTTTTTATTGTCTACATAAAATTTAAAGGAAAAGTCTTTGATCTTGGTATCATAAAGTACCCATTTTCTAGGATACTTTTCGGCAAAAGCCACCCAGAATTCTCTTTTTAGTTTTTGTGATTCTTCTCTGCTGTACATTTTCAGGGTTTTGGTTTTAGAAAACTTGTGAAAACGCGTTTTCTGGGCTATATTTATAATTTATTTGAAAGTACAAAAATAAACTTTGATTATGGATTTTCAAGATTTTTTGCAATATGTTCCTAAATTAATTCCGGTTGAACTTCCGGCTGATAAAGCACATGTAAAAATGGCTCCTTTAGAAAGGATTCAGTTAATGAAAAACCTTGATTTATCAACCAAAAAACCAAGAATTGCAGCCGTTATGATGTTGTTATATCCTAAAGATGATAAAACACATTTGGTTTTAATTGTTCGTAATGCTTATAATGGCGTGCACTCTTCTCAAATTGCTTTTCCGGGTGGTAAGTATGAAATTTCAGATGCTGATTTTCGTGAAACGGCTTTGCGCGAAACACACGAAGAAGTAGGAATCTCATCTGAAAAAATAGAGATTATTAAGCAATTTACACCAATGTATATTCCGCCAAGTAATTTTTTAGTACATCCCTTTTTAGGAATTTCATCACAAGAACTTTCATTTTACCCTGATATCAGAGAGGTAGCAGATATTATAGAACTCCCGCTTTCAGTTTTTTTAAATGATGAAATTATAATTGAGGCCACACTATCAACCTCATATGCTACTAATATTTCAGTTCCTGCATTTAATATTCAAAATCATGTTGTTTGGGGAGCGACGGCGATGATATTAAGTGAATTAAGAGAAGTTTTGAAAATTACTTTTGAAAAAAAAGATTTAAAAACGTAAATTTAATGATTTGATATTCATTATTATAACTGTTTATTTTTGAAAATGTTTATGAAAATTTCCAGAAAAATAATTTTTGTATGTTTGCGCCTTAACAAAAACACATAATTCACTGCTATGGGATTGTTTAAACGAAATCCTTTCGGACATATATTATTTATTAAAAAATGGTTAATCCGCATTTTGGGCGCCATGACACACAGACGATATAGAGGTTTTAATGATTTGCAGATTGATGGATCTGAAATAATTAAATCATTACCTGATACGAATGTTTTGTTTATATCCAACCATCAGACCTATTTTGCCGATGTGGTAGCGATGTTCCATGTTTTTAATGCAAGCTTAAGCGGTCGCCAGGATAATATTAAAAATATTGGGTATTTATGGCAGCCAAAAATGAATATTTACTATGTTGCGGCCAAAGAAACGATGCAGGCTGGTTTACTGCCAAGAATTTTAGCTTACGTGGGAGCAATTACCGTAGAAAGAACCTGGCGCTCAAAAGGAGTGGACGTAACTGAAAAGCGTGATGTTAATCCAAATGATACTGAAAACATTAGAATCGCTCTTGAAGATGGCTGGGTAATCACATTTCCACAGGGTACTACAAAATCGTTTAAACCTGTTCGTAAAGGTACTGCACACATTATCAAGCAGCATAAACCTATTGTAATACCAATTGTTATTGATGGGTTTCGCCGTTCATTTGATAAAAAAGGCCTTCGAATGAAAAAGAAAAATATTCTGCAATCATTTATTATCAAAGAGCCTCTTGAGATTGATTATGAAAATGATACTATTGAAGAAATTGTTGAAAAAGTAGAATATGCAATAGAACAGCATCCATCATTTTTAAAAGTTATCCCGGCAGAAGAATTAAAAGTCCAGGAAGAACTTAATGAAATGAGAAGATGGAGTTATAAGGCTTCAGAAAACGAAAATTAGATTTTTAAAAGTTTCAAGTTTAATTTCAGTTTAACGGCAGTAGAATTTTAATGAAAATTCAGGCAATTTCCTTTAGAATTTTAGTAATTTAAATATTAAAAATCAATTTTCTTTAGCTCTTTGTAATTAGCATGTAATCTACGTAATAAAGTTCCGTATAGAAGTCTGTAAATACACCAGAACATCCCGAAAAACACTAAAGTAAGTAAAACCAAAGCAAGTATGGAAAACAACATTGCTTTGCCGTTTAATGCTAATTTATCTCTAATGATTGCCATGTCAGGATTATAAACATATCCAATAAAGAAACTTAATACTGAAGAAACAACGATCATTGCCAGGTTGTACCAAACATAATACTGAACCGTTCTTCTGGTTTTTAGAATACTGCTCATTAATAACTTCGTTGATACTGTTGTGGAAATTGTTTTATAATTTTTATAGAAGAAATAAATAAAAATTAAAACAACAGCATAATTAAAGTACATCAAGACTTCCATATAAAGTATAATTTCAGGATGATTTATTTTTTTGAGAATATCATCAATATTCGAAAAATAATTTGAAGCAGTCCAAAACAGTACTTCCAAAATACTGATAATCAAAATCCACTTTACGGTTGAAGATGATTTTTTGTGAATCATTTTGTAGATTTCTTTCTCAGAAATTTGTTCAAAAGAATCCGCGTTCTTTTTCCAGTCTTTTTTTAATAAATCCAGTTCTTTCATGGTGGTATTTTAAGGATTTAATATTTTTTTAAGTTTGCCTTTAATTCGGTTCATTTTCACACGCGCATTCACTTCACTAATACCTAATGTTTCGGCTATTTCCTGATAATCTTTGTCTTCCAGAAACATAAAAACCAATGCTTTTTCAATGTCATTTAGCTGATATACGGCTTTGTACATCAGTTTAATCTGTTCTTCCTCTTCATAATTGTAGTCAACATCTTTTACAAAATGCTGATGGCTTTCATATTCTACAGTCGATACGGTTCGTTTGGTTTTTCTGTATAGGGTAATGGCAGTATTTAAAGCAACACGATAAGCCCAGGTCGAAAATTTGCTGTCTCCCCTAAATTTAGGATACGCTTTCCAGAGCTGAATGGTAATTTCCTGAAACAAGTCTTTATGGGCATCTTCGCCGGCAGTATATAACCTACAAATCTTATGGATTATATTCTGGTTTGCCTGTAATTGCACAACAAATGACTGTTCTAGGTTTTCGCTCATGTTGTATTAGTAGGGATAATGGTATTTTGTTACAGTGTGAAAATAAAAATAATTAAGATTAAAATATAATTTTAGGATCAATCTAATAATTTTTATTTTTCTTTCCAACCTTTTAGCCTCAAACACTCTCTCTATATAAAAGCCAATTTTATGAAACCAATACTACTATTAGCCTTTTTTTTTGTTACAGCATCCGGATTCTCGCAGAATTTGTATTACGGTAATGTAAGTGAAAATGGTATTCCTGTTCCCGGTGCTTCAATTTGTGTGATGAACACTTCAAGATGTACGACTTCTGATTTTGACGGAAATTACGCCATCGAGGTTAAAATTGGTGAACAATTAAAAATTTCTTTTATCGGAATGAAACCTAAAATCATTAAGGTTACAAGTCTAAATGTTCAAAAAAATGATCAGACGGTAGAGCCTGTTTTAAATGATGATTATACTAACAAATTAAAGAAACCAACAGATTCCGTTAAAATTTCTGAACCTTCAGGGATTTTTGATTTTAGCCTTTGGGAAGGAATGGGAGAGGGGTATTTAATGAAAATAGACAGAAGTGCTGATGGGCTTTATAACTTGAAATATAAAAGTCAGTATCATAAATTGTCTTTTGAGGCAACTCAGGAATTAGTTGTTTCATCTCCAATTCGAATGCCAAATTATCAAAAAACATATGCGCAGGGAAAAAGCCAGAATGGGCAGTTATTATATCAGTCTCCCGAAACAAATGAAATTTTCAGCTGGGGACCTAATATAAATTCTTTAGAATATTCCGGCAATCCTTCAGAATATTATCCACAGGGAAATATTGTAAACAAGACGTTAGGTAATGGAAATTCAGTACAGCTTTATAATCCAAACGATTTTTTTAAAAATACAGTTGATAATAAATATTTGCTAAACACTCAAATTGAAGGATCAAAGGGGAATTTTATGAAAATAAATTTTGTGTATAAAACAGGCAGAATCACGATTCCAACGAGTAGAAATAATGAAATTGCTGCTTCTCTTAAATATTTTAGAAACGTTTCTAAATACAGTAAAATTGAAACTATTTTATCTTATGATGATTTCGAAAACAATCTTCCCAATTCAAATTTTATAGTAAATAAGATTGTTTTTGCCAATGCCATTACGCCTGTTCATTTTGATAATAATTTTGCTTCGACATTAACAAATGGTTTACAGCGGAGTTATGCTGCGTCTGAAAACAATCCATATTATTTGATTTTGAATGATGTAGATAAAAATAAAAGTAAAACAATCTCGTTCAATTTTAATCATAAATATGCCAAACTTAAAAATTCGAATATTATAAATACCGGTTTTCAATCTTCTGAAATTACAAATACAAATGGTCAGGACTTTTATTTTGCCGGAATTGCCGCACCCAATTTTAATAAGAGAACAGAAAGATTTACCAATTTTTCAGTTTCAGATGTTTTTAACCGTACTATTGATACTCATCGATTTGTAGAAACAAAAATCGATTTCAGGTTTCAGGAGAGAAACTTAGAGAGAAATTATTTTACCGGATTTACATCTCCAGATGACTTTCCTGAGAGCGGTTTGAATCAAAATAAAATAAATGTTGTTCAGCAGCGATTTGAAATTTTTTATAACGCTAACATATCCTATACTTTTCGGGATATTCTTTCTTATTATGACGAATTGGTCTTAAAAGCGAATACGAACCTTAATTATTCTTCAACCGTAAAAGGAAAGTTTATGCCCAACTTTCTGGCTTCGGCAGAAATAAAAAGGCTTTTTGATGAACAGCTGTCATTTAGTATTAGTCAGTCTTATAACCAGGTGGAGCCTTCCCTGCAGAATAATAATTTGAATTTTAATTCCTTGCGTTATAATGTCGGGCAATTTAAAGAACTTCATAATAATTTAGAACTTATAACGCCTAAAAATGCCATTCCAACAGAGGAAATCAATACAAACTTAGGTTTGGCCTATGCTTTAAATTATCAATGGAATTTTAGTCTCACTTTTTACCATAAAAGAGTTGAAAATTTATACGTTCCCAATTTTAACCTGAATACAGTTAATTGGTCACCAGATGTAAATTATAAGCAAAATGGGGTTGAGTTTGAAATACAAAAAACATTTTACGACAGAGATTTTACCTATAATTTCAATTTGAATTTTAGTCATTATAAAAATAAAGTCATTAGTCTCAATAATAATCTTGACAGAATTCCATTTGCAGGTTTTGCTGATGTTAATAAAAGCTATATTGTTGGTCAGCCGCTTGGAGTTATTGTAGGGAACGGTTATTTAAGAGATCATAATCAAAATATAATAATTGGCGATGATGGTTTTCCGATAGAAGATTCAGAACAGAAAATTTTAGGAGATCCAAATCCGGATTTTGTTGCAGGATTTTTTAATTCATTCAAATATAAAAAATTCACACTTAATCTTTCATTCGATTGGAGTCAGGGTGGCGAAATGTGGAATGGAACCCAACAGACCTTAAATTATTACGGGAAATCTGAAGTGACAGAAAAACAGCGAAATATTACAAACTATGTTTTTGAGGGTGTTAAGCAGGGTGGCTCTGTAAACACAAAACCAGTTTCCTTTTATGATGTTAATCTTCCGGTTGAACAAAATCGCTGGATCAGATACGGAATTGACGGCGTTGCAGAAGCTGGTATTGAAGATGCCACTTATTTTAGATTGAACTCCATCAGTTTGTCCTATTCAAACAACCCCGATTATCAACTTAAAAAATTCAATTACACACTTTCATTTTTTGTAAACAACGTATTTATTTTGTCCAAAAGTAAGAGTGCTTTCAGTAGTAATTCGATGTTTAGCTCTTTAGATTCAGCTGGATTGGATTATTTTAATGCACCAATGATGAGAAGCTTCGGTTCGTCCTTAACCATAAAATTTTAGCCAGATGAAAAATTTAAAATACATATTGTTTTTACTATTATTTCAGACTGTAAAAACGCAAAATATAGAAAATGACTGGAACGCTGTTTACCAAAAACCAATTACAGAGAAGGTTTATCTGCAGCTCAATAATGTACTTTATATTCCTGGTGAAACTGTTTATTTTAAAGTTTACATTGCTGAAAATGATAATAGTCCAACGACTTTGAGCGATTACCTTTATGTCGACTTATTTGATGGTGTAAATAAAAAAATAACGACTCAAAACTATGCTGTGAGCCATGGAAGCGTTATTGGCTCTTATAAAATTCCTGATGACGGAGTTGCAGGAATGTACAAAATCAAGGCGTATACCAGGCTTCAGAGTCAGACTTCAGAAAATATTTTTGAAAAAAGTTTCTTTGTGCAAAAGGTTGTTTCACCCAGAATTTTGATGAAACTCGACTTTAAGAAAAAAGCCTATGGAAAAGGCGAGTTTTGTGAAGCTGATTTTGAATTGAAAAATTTAGAAAACCTGCCTATCCGTAACTATGAATTTAATTACAACATTTTCATTGCCGGAAAAAAAATAGATTCTCTTCATGCAAAAACAGATGAATCAGGAAAAGCATTGATACGATTCAGACTTCCAAATGACTTAAAATCTAATGACGGAATACTAAATTTAATCCTAGATTATGAAAATTTAAAAGAATCGGTAATACGTTCAATTCCTATAAATCTAAATTTTACAGACCTTCAGTTCTTACCAGAAAGCGGCAATTTTGTTTTAAACGAAGCTTCGACATTGTTTTTTATTGCAAAAAACGAATTTGGACGCCCTATGGATGTAGCTGGTTTTATTGAAGATGAAAAAGGGAATAAAATCACCGAATTTAAAAGCCTTCATGACGGAATGGGAAATGTGATTTTAAAAACTGAAGAAAATAAAAAATATTTTGCAATAGTTACTTCGCCTTTCAAATCTGAAGAAAAAATAGCATTGCCATTAGCCCAAAAAAGTGATTTTGTTATTAATGCCGTAAAGAATCCGGAAAATGTTTCTCTGAAAATTTATGCTCCTTTAACAATTGAAGCTAAAGTTTTAGTTCGAAATATAGCGAAAATTCATCAGGCAGTTAATTTAGATTTGAAACAGGGCTGGAACTTACTGAATATAAAAACAAAAGATTTTCCGGTTGGGATTCAATCATTTTCTTTAATGGTTGAAGATAAAATTGTGGCTGAAAGACTTGTGTTTTTGAATTACCAGAACGGACTTAAAATAGAAATTAAAACTGATAAGCAAACTTATTTACCAAGAGAAAAAGTAAAGGTTGGTATTGTTACAAAAGATAAAAATAATGAGCCTGTTTCATCAAATATTTCAGTTTCAGTAGTCGATTCAAAACTGCTTACTTATATTGATGACAAGCAGGATGATATTTTATCCTGGATGTTTCTTGGGACAGAATTAAAAGGAAAAATCCATGAACCGGGATTTTATTTCGATACTAATAAAAAAGTGGAAGAAAAGGAACAAGCCATTGATTTGCTCTTAAATACGCACGGATGGAGAAAATACAATCAGGAAAATTTTGAAAAACTACTTTTGGAGAGACAAAACCTCGAACCTGAAAAAAGCAATATAGTAGAAGGTTTTGTGCAAAATTATAAACAAAAACCAGTTTCGGCAAAAGTGCTTTTTTTTACAGATAAAGGAAAAGTTTTTGAAACAAAAAGTAATTCAAGCGGTTATTTTAAATTCAATAGGATTCCTTTTTCAGATTTGGCCTATCTCGCAGTCGAAAGCAAAAACAACCGACAATATACAATAACAAACTCGATTTCAAATGAAAAGGTCTTTTTGAAAATGAAAGACACACTTTCAAATAAAGATATTCTGGAGGTTAGTTATAACGATTTGAAACCTATAAGTGAAGCCGTAAATGCAAAACCAGTTGTAAATTCGGTTTTGTTAGATTCAGAAAACAATGCTCTTAATGAAGTTGTGGTTGTAGGATATGGTTATCAAAGAAAATCATCGCTAACCGGTGCAGTTTCTATAGTCACACGTCAGGATATTTCTTCAGCATTAAATGGAAGGGTTGCAGGGGTTCAAATTACGTCAGCGTCCGGTCAGCCTGGCGGAGCTGATAAAATTAGAATTCGGGGAACATCTTCAATTTACGGCAGCCGCTCATCGGGACAGCCTTTAATCGTATTAGACGGAATTCCATATGCAAACAATGAAAATTCGTCTATTTTAGGAAACTTGTCACCTCACTTAATCGAATCAATTACCATCTTAAAAGATGCTTCTGCCACGTCAATATATGGTTCAGGTGGAGCTTATGGTGTAATTATTATAACAACAAAGAATAAATTGCTAACCGGAAATGTTATTTTAGGAAAGAAATATAATTACACTTTTCAGAACATTTTAAAATCCGGTACAAAACAGCTTAATGAGGCAGATAATTTTTATGCCCCAAAATATGGTTCAACGATTGTCGAAGAAAAAAAAGATTTTAGAAGCTGTATTTATTGGAATTCAATTGTACAAACAAATAATAAAGGCGAAGCTAATTTTGAATTTTACAATTCTGATGATAATACTTCTTTCAAAATAGTGGGTGAAGGTACTTCTTATAAAGGAGATATTGGAAGAGCAGAAACATCTTATGCAGTAAAAGAATTAATTCAAAGTGATGTAAAAGTTCCTGTTTATGCCTCGCAGGAAGATGTGATACAGCTACCAGTTTGGGTAAAAAATAATTCCGAAAATAATATAAAGCTAAATTGTAAAGTTGATTTTGATAAAAAAGATAATAGTCAGTCGGTAGAATTAAAACCAAAAGAAGCGAAAACGATTTATATTTCAATAACGGCCAAAACGATTGGAAAAAAACTTCCTTTGGAAATTACGTTAGAAGGAGAAAATTACAGAACAAAAATCCTGAAATTTATTGCTGTTTATGCAAAAGGTTTTCCTATGAATGTCGATATTGCCGGAACAAAATCGCATAATGCAGATTTTACTATTACAGAGCCGATACCAGGTTCAGTAGATGCCGGATTTAAACTGTTATATAATCCGTTTTCTTCAATTTTTGATGGGCTGCAAAGTATGATGCGTGAACCTTCGGGTTGTTTTGAGCAGGTTTCGTCATCAAATTATCCTAACATAATGGCAATGCACTTATTGAAGTTCAGAAATATTTCGCCTGAATTTAAAGAAAGGGCTTTGAAATACTTAGAAATTGGATACAGAAAGTTACGAAACTATGAATCGAAAGAAGGTGGTTATGAATGGTACGGAGGAAATCCAGGTAATGAAGCCTTAACAGCTTATGGTTTGTTACAATTTAATGAAATGAAGGAATTTATCAATATCGATAAAAAACTTATTGAAGGGAATCTAAAATGGCTGAATTCGAGAAAAGATGATAAGGGTGGGTTTAATCAAAATCCGGCTAAATATGGCTTCTCAGGAATTAAATATGTAGTAAATAATGCTTATATCGTATATGTTTTATCAGAAGTAAGCCAAAAAGATTTTGACAAGCAATATGAAACTGCTTTAAAAGAATCCTTAAAAAGCAGAGATTTATACCGAATGGAATTGATAGCGTTAACATCTTTCAACTTAAATAAAAAAGAAGAATATAAACAATTGATGAAATTAATTAAAACAGCGATAGGCAAACAGAACTTTAAAGATTTAAAGGCAGAACAATCGATTATTAATAGTTACGGAAGATCGATGAGTATGGAGATTGCCTCTCTTTATGCTCTTGCTTTATTGAAAGAAGGCGAGATTACAAAACAGGTTTCGGATGTGTTAGATTACATTCAGTCATCAAAAAGCGTTTACGGATTTGGATCAACACAAGCCACGGCCTTAGCTTTGAAAGCTATTACAGAATATACTAAAATTGCTTCTTATAATGCTACTTTAAAAGATGCGATACTACATTTAAATAATCAGCCAATTGGCGTAACACAAAAAGAAAAAGAAGGAAATGTAATTTTGAAAAATCTAAATGTAAATTCAGGCAATAATAATTTTTCTATTCAAATTCCGGATCAGGCTTCAGTACCTTATTTATTTTATGTACAATATCAAACGTATAAGCCTCATAATTCTGAAGATTGTAAGTTAGTTTTGAAAACAAAACTGTTGAAAAACACAATAAAAATAAGCGAAACAGCAAGACTTGAAATTGAAATTCAAAACAGCAGTAATAACCAGGTTTCAAATCCCATTGTAAGAATTGGAATTCCGGGCGGACTTACACCGGAGCCGTGGCAGCTGAAAGAACTTACAGAGAAGAATACAGTCGATTATTACGAAATATTTGATAGTGAATTAGTGTTGTATTTCAGGAAATTAGACAGTAAAGAAACCAGGAATGTCAACATCGATTTAAAGGCAATTGTTCCCGGAAAATATAAAGGAGTGGCTTCTTCAGCATATTTATATTATGAAAATGAAAATAAAAACTGGAATTCAGGTTTAGAAATAGAAGTTTTACCTTAAAGATTTATACTGACGGTTTTAAAATTTTATCAGTTTTTTCTGAAATTAATTATTATGAAGGAAAAATATCAAAACTCTTTTCCTTTATAATAATTAATCATCAAATCAATAAACTTGCTATAGCTTTCCATTCCGTCTTTTTGATTGTTTGTTTTTAAGAAATTGTCATAAAGAAAGTGAAATCCTTTGTCAATAAAAGTGTCGTATTTCTTCCAAAAATCATGACTTTCCTTGTAATTTTTTAGAATTCCTGTATGCGTTTGTTTTTTTAACTGTTCAAAAATTTTCTCATTTTTAAATTGCCAGATTCCAAGGCAATAGCGCAGAGCAAAACTATATCCTGAATATTGATAATATAAGTTGTCATTTTTAACCGATGCCAGAACTCCAATAAAATTACATTCGCTTTCACTTGCAAAACCCATTTGATGGGCCATTTCATGAGAACTCGTAAGAGGAAAGTTGTACATAGGTAATAAATCATTCACCTGAGCTTCATTGGTAAAGGGATTCAGGTAGCCTCCAAAACCCATGTAGGTTAAAGGAATACTGAATAGCGATTTTTTTACACTTAAGGTTTCGTATTTAAAATAAGAATGTTCTTTGGACAGATTATCGTATCCGTTTAAATTCATCTGAAAAACTTCTTTTTGTGAATAAGGGAAAACTACTTTTATGCTGTCACTTTTAGTAATCTTCAACTGAATTTCATTCGTTTTAACGATTAATCTTTTTGTAAAAGCTAATAATTCAGCATCTGTATATTCTTTTCTAATATCCATTTTTTGAAAAAGCGGCTCACGGTAATAATTGAATGCCCAAAGCAGATGAAAGAAAAAATAAAAAACTGAAACTTTGCCTAAGATTTTAAGAAGATGGTCTTTCCATTGTGCCTTCCAGGTTTTTCTAATTTTCCAAAACCAGCCAATTATAGAAATAATTAAAATTGCATAAATACAATCACCTACAGAAAAAGGAATTCTTCCCAAAAGTGTTCTTGAAAAATGTGAAATTCTAATGTAAAAATTGTTGCTGTAAGCTCCTTCAACAAAATCCGGAAAGAACCGCAGGATTTTTAAAAAGATAATCTGAATTAAAAGAAATAAAGGTAAAATGTATTTGGATTTCACGGGATATATTTTTAATACGTAAATATAAATACAATATTAATTAGTATCGAAAAAGAATTTAAACTTTGTAACTTTGGAGCTCTTAATTGTTAAACATCAAACAAAATATAATGAGTCAGGAAATAAGAAATCTGGAGCCAAAAGCACTTTGGAATAAATTTGCAGATTTAAATGCCGTTCCGCGTCCGTCTAAAAAGGAAGAGCGTGTGATTGAGTTTATGAAGAACTTTGGTACCAGTTTAGGTTTAGAAACTTTTGAAGACGATATTCGAAATGTAATCATCAGAAAACCGGCAACTCCGGGAATGGAAAACCGCAAATCAATCGTAATGCAGGGACACCTGGATATGGTGCACCAAAAAAATGCTGATACGATTTTTGATTTTGATAAACAAGGAATCGACATGTATGTTGATGGTGACTGGGTACGTGCGCGCGGTACGACACTTGGAGCAGATAACGGTCTTGGAGTAGCTACAATTATGGCTATATTAGAAAGTAAAGACATTCCACACCCTGCTATTGAAGCTTTGTTTACCATTGATGAAGAAACCGGAATGACGGGAGCATTAAATCTTAAAGGCGGTATTCTGCAAGGACAGATTTTGTTGAATCTGGATACTGAAGAAGACGATGAGATAGATATTGGATGTGCGGGCGGAATTGATGTAACAGCTACAAGAAGTTATCATGAAGAAGAAGTTCCGGAAGGTTCTGTTGGTCATATTATTACTGTAAAAGGGTTAAATGGCGGGCATTCAGGAATGGATATTCATAAAGGGTTGGGGAATGCCAATAAAATAATGAACCGATTATTATTTGACGCTTTCGAAAACTTCGGATTACAGGTTGCTGAAATTAATGGTGGAAGTTTACGAAATGCGATTCCAAGAGAAAGTGTGGCGAAAGTAATTATCTCTGAAATGTTCGATGAAGCTTATATTTTTGATATGCAGGAAATTATCAATGATATTAAAGCCGAGTATAAAACAACTGAACCAAACTTATCAATTGAAATCGTAAAATGTGATTTGCCTGAAAAAGTAATGGATTTAGGTGTTCAGGAGGGGATAATCAGAGCAATTTATGCAGCTCATAACGGCGTTTACAGAATGAGTGCCGACATGGCTGATTTGGTTGAAACTTCCAATAATATTGCACGTGTTATTGCAAAAGATGGAGAAATTTTGGTTGGATGTTTGACGCGTTCTTCTGTTGAAACTTCAAAATTTGATTTAGCAAATGCATTGCGTTCCGCTTTTGAATTGGTTGGCTGCGAAGTGGAATTTTCAGGGTCTTACCCGGGTTGGACTCCAAATGTAAATTCTGAAATATTAGAAGTTTTAAAAGATATTTATGAAAAACAAAATGGAGAAAAGCCAAAAGTAGTCGCTTGTCATGCTGGTTTAGAGTGTGGAATTTTAGGGACAAATTATCCTGATATGGATATGATTTCTTTTGGGCCAACAATTCACGGTGCACATTCTCCGGATGAAAGAGCAAGTATTTCATCTGCTCAGAAATACTGGAAGTTTGTATTAGAAATCCTTTCTAATATTCCGATTAAATAAGTTAACAGCCACAGTTTTTGGTAATCAGTTAGCTGAGAATTGAAAACTGTGGTTGTATCTATCAAATTTAATCCCTTTTAGGAGAGTTTTTCTTTTCTCTCTTTTCTTCTTTTTTTTCTTTAGCCGTTTTTAACGGTTCTTTTTTTGATGTTTTCTTAGCATCCTGACTCTTTGCCATAATATGTTGATTTTAAATTAAATTAATAACATTAAAGTAAATGTAGTGTTTTTAAAATCCTTAAAGACATAAAAAAATCCCCAATTTTTAAAATTGAGGATGATATATGTGTTTCTAATTAATTTCGTTTCAATACCTTATATTGTTCGTAGCAGGCACTGATAGCATCCATAATTTGTAAATCATTTGCTTCCTGAATAAAGGCATCTGAATAACTGCATCGATGCAGGATTTCCGGAATTTCGTCCTTGCTTACACCTAACAATACAGATACAGTTTCGCGATCGTATTTTGATTCCAGAAGATTTCGAACAGTATCATCTTTTCTCATTTCTTTAAGCTTCTTAAGTTCTCGCCCGTTTTTACCAAAGAAGTTATAGAGCATATCGGCGGGATTAAAAATAGAACCCAAAACTTTTCCGAAAGCGTTTGGAGAATATTCACCTGCTTCGTAACCTTGTGTAAGCCCGGAAATACTATAACGGTAATTTTCTTTGGTTGGAATTAATTTTGAATCCACTTCAAGATAACCGGTTAAACTAAAAGGAGCAATAACAACTTCTTCAAGAGCAATTGCTTTTTCGGTAAGCTGAATTCTTGTGACTTTGTTTTTTATCCAGTCATTTGTAACTCTGATTCTTAGGGATTGAAAACCTAAAATAGAAAAATGAAGGGTGTCGTTAGCCTGAACATCTATTTCAAAATATCCTTTTGCATCAGACATAGCACCACGCACTTTGTTGGTGTTAATGACATTTACATTGGGAATAGGCTCTTTACTATTGTCGTTATAAATGTAACCGGAAACCCGTTGAGGAACAGTAGATGCCGTTTCCTGTGCGAAACCGATAGCTGAGAATAGTGTGAAAAAGAAAACTGTGAAATATTTCATATCCTGATTTAAAGCATTAAAAGTAGTAAATCGGGATTAAATATTTCGTAGTCTTGGAATATAATTATCAGAAAATTAACAAAGGCACTGATAAGATTATTTGATGTAAGAAAAAATCCCAAATTCCAATTATATCTGGAATTTGGGATTTGTATTTAAAGATATTAAATTATTAATCTCTTCTTGGTCTTCTTGGTCTTGGTGAATCACCAAAGCTTTCAGAACGTCTTGGAGCTCTGTCTGAACCACCTTCGGTTCTTGGAGTCGAGCTTCTAAAACCACCTTCTCTTTTAGGAGCAGATGAATTTCTGTCGCTTCTGAAGCCACCTTCTCTAGGAGCAGAGTTTCTGTCGCTTCTGAATCCACCACCAGAACCTTCACGTCTTGGGCCAAAACTTCCTCCGCCAGAACCTTCTCTTCTTGGTCCGCCAGAACTACGTCCGCCACCACGATTATTGTGGTCACGTCTTCCTCCACCGTCATTTTTAGAAATTTCAACATTAATACGACGTCCTTCTAATTGAACGTTGTTTAATACTTCCATTACTTTATCAGTGTGCTCAGGATCAGTATTAAAGAAAGAGAAACCTTCTTTTACATCTACTTTGAAAACGTCATCACGACCTAAGTCTAATGTTTCTTTCAAATAATCTTTAAGCGTCATCCAGTCAAAATTGTCTCTTGATCCGATGTTCACAAAATAACGAACTGCACCGTTATTATTGAACTCTCTTGGCTCAGAATCATTTCTCTCACGTCTTTCTCCAGATTGTGATGATAAATCTCTGTTTTTCTTGTAATAAGCAATAAAACGATTAAATTCTACAGATACCATTTTTTTAATCAGCTCTTCTTTAGATAAATCTTCAAGAACATTGTTGATTGCTGGCAAATAGTTGTCAATTTCGTGATCAACTTCAGTATCTTTAATTTTGGTTGCTAAGTGTAATAACTGAATTTCGCAGATTTCAATTCCGGATGGAATTGTTTTTTCTTCGAATTTTTGTTTAATGATTCTTTCGATAGAAGAAATTTTACGCAACTCACTTTTTGTAACAATAACAATAGAAGTCCCTAATTTCCCAGCTCTACCTGTACGCCCTGAACGGTGATTGTATGTTTCAATTTCGTCAGGAAGCTGGTAATTTACTACGTGAGTAATATTATCAACGTCAATACCACGTGCGGCAACGTCAGTAGCAACAAGCATCTGAATTTGTCTTCCACGGAAAGATTTCATTACACCATCACGTTGCGCCTGAGATAAATCTCCGTGCAATGCAGCTGCACTGTATCCATCTTCAATTAATTTTTCAGCTACCGCTTGTGTGTCTCTTTTTGTACGACAGAAAACCACAGAGAAAATATCCGGGTTTGCATCGGCTAAACGTTTTAAAGCCTCGTAACGATCACGTGCATTTACTAAGTAAAATTCGTGAGAAACTGTTGCAGAACCTGAGTTCTTAGCTCCAACAGTAATTTCTACAGGATCGCTCATGAATTGTTTTGCAATTCTGGCAACCTCTTGTGGCATAGTTGCAGAGAACAACCATGTACTTTTTTGATCTGGAGTATCGGATAAAATAGATACGATGTCTTCATAGAATCCCATGTTCAACATCTCATCAGCCTCATCAAGAATACAGTAATCTATATTTTTAATGTTAACCAAACCTCTGTTGATCATGTCCTGCATTCTTCCCGGAGTTGCTACAATAATTTGTGCTCCTCTCTTAATGTCCCTAGCTTGCTCTGTAATACTAGCCCCGCCGTAAACTGCTACCACATTAATACCTTTCTCGTATTTTGAGTAGTTTTTAAGTTCGTTGGTAATCTGTAAACAAAGTTCTCGTGTTGGCGATAAAACTAATGCTTGTGTATTTCTGTTGTCAGCATCAATTTTTTGAATTAGCGGAAAACCAAATGCTGCTGTTTTCCCTGTCCCTGTCTGAGCCAACGCAACCATATCTGTGTCTTTTTCCAATAATAGGGGAATCGCTTTCTCCTGTACTTCTGACGGATTCTCAAATCCTAGATCTAAAATCGCCTTCAGTAACGATTCATTCAATCCTAATTGTTCAAATTTATTCATATGTGTATTTAAAATAGGGTGCAAAATTACTGTTAATTATTCAGATAAACTAATGCTATTTTAAGAATTGTGTATTTGTTATTATTTGATTATCAAAAAGTTATGTTTGTAATGAAAAACATTTTGACAGTAAATCTAAAAAAACACGTCTCAAAATATAAAATTTACCTATTTAAATGTTGTATTTTAAACAATTATTTTGTTGAGTTCAGAAAATCAATTAGTTGCTCTGTTGCTTTTGCACGATGACTAATTTTGTTCTTTATTTCTGAAGCTAATTCGGCAAAAGTTTCCGTATAATTTTCAGGCTGAAAAATAGGATCGTATCCAAACCCGCGGTTTCCTGTTTTACTGAGGGTGATTTCTCCTTTTGCAATTCCGGTAAAAAGATGCTGTTCTCCGTTTAAGTTTAATGCAATAACGGTCTTGAACTTTGCAGTTCTGTCAGATTCCTCTTTTAAAGCATCTAAAAGTTTATCCATATTATCATTTGCATCTTTTTGTTCTCCGGCATATCGCGCCGAAAAAACACCAGGTGCTCCATTTAGAGCTGTAACTTCAAGTCCGGTATCATCGGCAAAGCAATCGTAACCGTATTTTTCAGTTATATAATTGGCTTTTAAAATAGCGTTTCCTTCTATAGTATTCGCTGTTTCCGATATTTCTTCGTGACAGCCAATTTCTTCCAGGCTTAATATTTGGATAGATCCGTTTAATATGCTTTGAATTTCTTTAATTTTATTCAGGTTGTTTGATGCAAAAACGAGTTTCATAAGTGATTTTTTTTAAAATAATTTTTTCAATAATTAATGTAACTGCAATTCCAAAAGTATATGCTATCAAATCAGTCCATAAAAAACCTTGTCCCAGAACATATCTTCCAAAAAGTGTTTTTCGTATTGCAATAATCCATTCTGCCTGACAAAGCTGAAAGAATTCAATGCAATAACAGACAAAAAGTGAAAGAATGCTAATTTGAACCGGTTTGTTTTTGATCAGAACTATTCTTGTCAAAATATAGATCATCACAGCATAGAGAAAATCTCCAAAGTACAAGGGGATAAAATCAATTTTTCGGGAAATAATTCCAAGAAAAATGACCGATATGAGCAACAGGAAATATATTGTTCTATAATTTTTCAAATGGAGCACTGGCTAGTTTTAGGGAAATTTGAGATAAACAAAGTTACAAAGAAGTTGTAATTGATTTTGTAAATTGAATAATTTATAGGATTTGGAATAAATTATTGTCTTATTTTTACAAGAAAATATCACTTTAAACGATAATAGAATTATGATAATAGATTCATTACAAAATGCAGCAAAATATGAAGTTTTGCATCCGTCTTTTAAAAAAGCTTTTGATTATTTACGCAATAATGATGTTCAAAACCTTCCGGCAGATTTTAAACATGAAACAGATGGTGTAAAGTTTTTTGGTTTTCAGGGTAAAGGAAAAACAATAGAAGAGAGTCTGGCAACTTTTGAATGTCATGATAAAAATGTTGATATTCAGTTTTGTATAAGTGAAACAGAAACTTTTGCATGGAAACCAAGAGCAGACTGCAAAACTCCAAATGGTGGTTATAATGAAGAGAAAGATGTACGTTTTTTTAGAGATGCACCTGATATGTTTTTTAAATTGAAAGAAAATCAATTTGTAATTCTTTTCCCTGAAGATGTGCATGCACCAATGATTACAGACGGATTACTGAATAAGATTGTAATAAAAGTTGAAATATAGCATCAAACCAAAAGTTATGATTAACAAAATATCCAAAGTTGCCTTTACTCTTTTTGTTGTAATGTTGCTGATAAGCTGTAAAAATACCAAACAAAAACTTCAGGAGTATGTTGTTACATACAACAAAACTATTGCTCCGAGTTTTCGAGCCGAAAATGTAACGCTTACTACAGCAAGAGGTTACATTAATGATAACAAAATAGAATTGCGTTTTGAAACTAATTTAAAACAAAACGAGGGCAAGAAAGTTGCTACTTCTGTAGCATTTGCAAAAATGAGACAATCCATGATTAAAAAAGATCAGATTCCAACAGAATTAATAGAAGAAGGAGTAGAATTTCACCTTTATTATTTGGCTGATGATAATACTGTTTTAAATAAGGAAGTGCTCACAAAGGAATCGCTTCAATATTTAAAATAATCAATCAAATTTTTATAATATACACCCCGATTAAATTCTTACATATAAAAGTCTCTTTAAGTTTAATTTAAAGAGACTTTTGTGTTTATAATTTAAAATAAATAGAATAAGTGTTTTTATTTATTCTTACAAATTGCTTTTTTTTAATTCTTAATTGATTTGTATTCAAGGAATTATGGGTTGTTTTTTTATACTCGGATGTTGTTTTTGTATTATAAATTAATTATGTTTGAGTTAAAAAATAACTATAAATCCAATAATTTATGAAAAAAACTACCCAAATCGCATTTGTTTTTGTTGTTGTATTAATGTTGGTAAGCTGTAAAAATACAAAGCAAAAAATTCAGGAACACGTAACGACCTACAATACTTCGAGTTCTATAAATGGTCCAAATATTACTAGTACCAGTGCCAAAGCATTTTTAAAAGATAATAAAATTGAAATAAGAATTGAAACCAATCTTGAGGAAACAGATGAAAACAAACTAGCTTACGGCAAATCATTTCCCGATTTATTGAAAGGAATGATCGAGAATAATCAGATTTCTAAAGAATTGATCGATGAAGATGTAAAGTTTGATGTTTATTTATTAGCCTATAATAACTCCATTATTGCAAAACAATTAATAGGTAAAGAAGAATTGGCCACTTTTACAGGTTCTGCAGTAAAAAAGGTCGCTGCAAAGCTCTGAATTTAGCTTTAAATATAAAAAGAAGCCTCTTTGTACTTGTGAACAAAGAGGCTTTTGTATTAATGATTGGTTACATTCGATAAATTATCAGGGAAATAAGAGTCGGATAAATTTGCAAATTCATCACCCCGCATGAAAATATTGATGTCAACATCAGCAAAACTCGATTTTCCGGCAGCAGCCAAAAGTTCATTCGCAGCATGTAGAGTGTTTTTGTGAAAATGATACACACGATCTGATTTATCGGTCACTACCAAACCTTTCATTAGCATTTTGTTTTGAGTGGCTACTCCTGTAGGACATTCATTATTGTGACAACGTAGTGCCTGTATACAGCCCAAAGAAAACATAAATCCTCTGGCACTATTGCACATATCTGCTCCCAAAGCAATGGCGTGAAGAATTGAATAACCAGAAATAATTTTTCCACTTCCGATAATACGTATTTTGTCCCTAATATTTAATCCTGTAAGCGTCTTGTTTACAAATATCAGAGCGGGTTCAAAAGGCATTCCTACACCATCAGAAAACTCTAAAGGAGCGGCACCGGTTCCTCCTTCGGCACCATCAACGGTAATGAAATCCGGATAAATATCTTCAGCAATCATTTCATGACAGATAGCTTCAAATTCTGCGGTGTTTCCAATACATAATTTAAATCCGATTGGTTTTCCGTTTGATAAATCACGCAATTGTTTAATGAAATAAATTAATCCTTTCGCATCAGAAAAAGCATGGTGCCCTGGAGGAGAAAGAATCATGGTATGTGGTTCTACGCCTCTTATCTTTGCAATTTGCACAGTATTTTTAGCCGCCGGAAGTACACCTCCGTGACCTGGTTTAGCACCTTGAGAAAGTTTAATTTCGATCATTTTTACGTTTGGAAGATTGGCTTTTTCAGAGAATTTTTCAGGATTGAAATTTCCTTCTGCATCGCGGCATCCAAAATAACCGGTACCAATCTGCCAGGTAATATCGCCTCCTCCTGCTAAATGAAACTCTGTTAATCCGCCTTCTCCTGTGTTTTGGTAGAAATTTCCTTTTTTAGCACCAATGTTTATGGCTCGAACCGCATGTTCACTCAGAGAACCAAAACTCATTGCAGAAACATTTAGTAATGAAGCTAGGTAAGGTTGTTTGCAATCTTTTCCGCCTACTAAAACCCGTGGTAATTCTTCGTTTACTTTTGCCGGAAAAATCGAATGTTTGATTCCTTCATAACTTCTTTCATTGAGATTTAACTGGGTTCCAAAAGGTGTATTGGAGTCAATATTTTTGGCTCTTTGATATACTAATGAACGCTGATTTCTGGAAAAAGGTTTTCCATCAGTAGATCTTTCGATAAAATACTGCTGAATTTCAGGCGCAATCATTTCAAAAAGATATCTGAAATAGCCCAAAACAGGAAAATTTCGTAAGATGGCATGTTTTTTCTGAAGGGTATTAAAAAATCCAATAACTAACAAAATGGGTAAAATAATTAGCAGTAAGAAACCAAGCTTGAAATAATAATATATGGCGGCAACAATTAGAAACAACAAGAAGCCGTAGATAAAGAATTTTTGTCTCATGTTTTTTTAATCTTAAAATATAAAATTTGATTTAGTTGAATCTCAGTCTGACATAAACATGTTTGATACCTTTTTTGTCAGACTCTCTTTCATCTATCTCCAGGATATCTGTTAATGATTTCAACATTGGCGTCAGTTTCGAAAAACCATAATTTCGAGGATCAAATTCGGGTTTTTTCTTCACAATTAAGTTTCCAACATCGCCTAAAAAAGCCCAGCCATCATCATCTTCAATATCTTCAATTGTGGCTTCAATTAAATCAATTGTACCGGTGTCTATTTTAGCTAAAGCCTTTGCAGCTGGCTTTTCTGCAGGTTTTTTTGAATCTGTTGCAGCAGTCGGTTTTGGTTTTTTCTTTTGAATGGCACCATCCAGAACTTCAATATAAATGAACCTGTCACAGGCAACAATAAAGGAGTTTGGAGTTTTCTTTTCGCCAATACCAATTACTTTCATTCCGGATTCCCGTAAACGAATGGCAAGACGTGTAAAATCGCTGTCACTGGAAACAATGCAAAAACCATCCAGTTTACCTGAATAAAGCAAATCCATGGCATCAATAATCAGTGCTGAATCTGAGGAGTTTTTACCTACGGTATAACTATATTGCTGAATAGGAGTTATGGCGTGTTCGAGTAAAACGCTTTTCCACCCATTAGAATTTGGCTTGGTCCAGTCAGCATAAATTCTTTTTGTTGTTGGGGTCCCAAATTTGGTTATTTCTTCCATCATTCCTTTTACATTGCTGTAAGGTACGTTGTCAGCATCAATAAGAACGGCTAATTTTAGGTCTTTCGTGTTGCTTAAAGCCATTAGATCAGGTGTTAAGATTTTTTGTTTAAAGTGTTTTAAAATTAATAAAAATAAAAACAATGTGAGTGCCTTTTGTCAAATTTATAACATCTTTAAATTATTGAATTTTTGAAAATGAATTAAGATTTTACGAGGAAATTTACTTCAAGTCTGAAAATTTTTCCTTAAAAGTTTATTAAAGAGCCGTTTTGAAACCGAATCATTTTTAAATTATTATGATACCAATGAATAAATTTTTATTTTTGCTCGCTGATTAAATTAAAAAAATAGTACTACATATATTATGGTAAAAGATTTATTCGAAAGAATTCAGAACAATAAAGGGCCATTAGGAAAATGGGCTTCTCAGGCAGAAGGTTATTTTGTATTTCCAAAATTAGAAGGAGATTTAGGTCCAAGAATGAAATTTCAGGGAAAAGAGGTTTTGAATTGGAGTTTGAATGACTATTTAGGTCTGGCAAACCATCCGGAAGTACGTAAAGCAGATGCAGATGCGGCTTTACAATATGGTGCTGCTGCCCCAATGGGAGCCCGTATGATGAGTGGTCATACTAAATATCATGAGCAATTAGAAAATGAATTAGCTGCTTTTGTAATGAAAGAATCGGCTTATTTATTGAATTTTGGTTATCAGGGAATGGTTTCTATAATCGATGCTTTGGTAACAAGAAATGATGTTATTGTATATGATGTTGATGGTCACGCCTGTATCATTGATGGTGTTCGTTTGCATAGCGGAAAACGTTTTACATATAAACATAACGATATCGAAAGTATGGAGAAAAACCTGCAGCGTGCTACCAAAATAGCTACAGAAACTGGAGGAGGAATTCTTTTTATTACTGAGGGTGTTTTTGGAATGCGTGGTCAGCAAGGAAAATTGAAAGAAATTGTAGAAATGAAAAAGAAATACAATTTCCGTCTTTTGGTTGATGATGCACACGGTTTTGGAACACTTGGAAAAACAGGAGCAGGAGCAGGTGAGGAGCAAGGTTGTCAGGATGGTATTGATGTATACTTTTCTACTTTTGCTAAATCGATGGCTAATATTGGTGCTTTTGTAGCTGCAGATAAAGACATAATTGATTATTTAAAATACAACTTACGTTCTCAAATGTTTGCGAAAGCTTTACCAATGATCCAAACAATTGGGTCATTAAAACGTTTACAAATGTTACGTGATAACCCAGGTTTAAAAGATAAATTATGGGAAAACGTAAACACTTTACAAAATGGTTTGAGAAGTAAAGGATTTAATATTGGCGATACCAATACTTGTGTTACACCGGTTTATCTTGAAGGAAGCGTACCGGAAGCGATGGTGATGGTAAATGATTTAAGAGAAAATTATGGTATTTTCTTGTCGATCGTAATTTATCCGGTTATTCCAAAAGGAATGATTTTATTGCGTGTTATTCCAACAGCATCACATACATTAGCTGATATTGCTGAAACGCTTACTGCTTTTGAAGCAATCCGTGAAAAATTAGTAAACGGGACATACAAGGAAATTGCTGCTAAAACTACTGTTGATTTAGATGCTTAAAATGTATTACTGGTATGGGAATTATATAAAAAAATCCATTCGTAATACGAGTGGATTTTTTTTTATTCAATTAATTTTATAAGTTAATAACAGTAAAATTTAAAATTATGAAAAAAATATTTGCAATAATGATTATGTTAAGTGTATTTATTTCTTGTAAAAAAGAATCAACACCACCACCAGCGGAAATAATTCCAAGCCCTCCTAAAGAAGCAGAAATTGTAGAGCCAGCCGGAGATCAATGTTATACCTGGAATGCAAAAGGCAGTACTATTGAGATGAGTTTTAATGTAAACTCTCATCAGGAAGTAAACGGAAAACTAAGCTATAATTTGGCAGGGAAAGATAAAAATGAAGGAACTTTAATAGGAAACATTTATGGAGATACTCTTATAGCTGATTATACTTTTGATTCAGAAGGTGTTTCATCAATTCGGGAAGTAGCATTTTTACAAAAAGACGGAACTTATATTGAAGGTTATGGAGATATTGTAGAAGCAAATGGAAAAGTGAGTTTTAAAGACAGAAAAACATTAAAATTTGATGTAAAAAATACATTGACCAAAGTAGATTGTCCCCAATAATATATAGTTTTCTAAATAAGGCAATAAAAAGCGTCCGAAATTTTCGGACGTTTTTTTGTTTTACAGATTTTCAAAGCTTTTGTCAACTCTCTCAATCGTTTTACCATTTTTTTATCGTTTTATAATAATTTGAAGTAAAAAGAAACATATATTATTTTATTGTAAATCACTAAATGTGGGTATTGTTTTGTAAGTCATTATTGATTGAATTTGCACCAAATTAAATTTTATAAAATACCCCATAGATATGATAAAAAAATTACCATTTCTTCTATTTCTATTGTCACTTTCGTCTATTGCCCAAACTAAAATAAAATTTAGTTATGATACTGCCGGCAATCAGGTAAGCAGGATATTGTGTACTAACTGTCCACCGGAAACTGGAAAACAAATCAAAGAAATTGAAGCACTTGTTGATGAAGATTTAGAAAAATTTTCAGCAGAAGATAGGTTCTCCTATTATCCTAATCCTGTAAAAGAAGAACTTTATTTAAAATGGGAACTGACGGATGACAATTATATAACTTCAATTCAGGTTTTTTCAATAACGGGGCAGGTTTTAAATACGTATACGGCAACTAAAAACAATAACACCCAAAACATTTTGTTTCAGTCTTATCCTTCCGGGGTTTATGTTGTATTACTCAATTATAAATCAGGCGATCCTAAAACAATTAAAATCATTAAACAATAAGATTTCGATATGAAACAATTTTACTTTTTCATTTTTATTTTAGTAACTCATTTTTCATTTTCTCAAAATTTTACAGATACTAAAGGCGAACTGCAGATAGCAGCTTCCGGTACTGCTACTTACACATTACCTATAGCCATGGATGTGCTAACTTAGCGTGGAGTTCTAGTTAAGGACAAAATCTTAACTTTAGACCATGAAAGAAAATCGTAAAAATTACGACCGCATTTTCAAAGAGAAAGCAGTCCAATTAAGTTATGAAAGAGATAATATCTCTCTACTTGCCAAGGAACTTGGTATTACAGCTGCTTTGCTTTATAAATGGCGCCAAGATTATCAAGAATTTGGAACGGGAAGTTTTCCTGGAAAAGGCAATTTAAAACTAAGTCCCGAACAAGAAAAAATTCATGAACTTGAAAAAAAATTAAAAGAAGCAGAATTAGAACGTGATATCTTAAAAAAGGCAATAAGCATCTTTTCCAAGGGAGGTCGATGATTTATCTTTTCATAAAAGACCATGAAAAAATATATTCGATTGAAAAGATGTGCAAAGTTTTAGCAGTAAGCAACAGCAGTTACTATAAATGGAAAAAACAGATTGTTTCAGAAAGGCAAAAACGAGTGATTTTAATAAAAGAAGCAATAACTTCAATATATTTTAATACCAAACAGCGATATGGAAGTCCAAGAATTACTTTAGAACTTCAAAATATAGGATATCAAATATCTAGAATAACAGTCGCTAAATACATGAAGCAATTAGGTTTGTACAGTAAATTGAGTAAAAAATTTAAAGTAACAACCAATTCAAAACATAATCATTTTGTTGTTCCAAATATCTTAAAAAGAGAATTTACGGTGAAGGAACCATCTAAAGCTTGGGTTTCAGATATAACATATATTCAAACAAAGGACGGATTTTTGTATCTCACAATTATTTTGGATTTGTTCGACAGAAAAATAATTGGCTGGAGTCTAAGCAATGGTTTGAGTACTAAACAAACTACATTAACAGCTTGGAAAATGGCACTTAAAAATCGAAAAATTACAAATGAATTAATATTCCACTCCGACAGAGGAATTCAATATGCTAATAAAAGCTTTACTAATATGCTTGACTCTTTTAAAACTGTCACTAGAAGTATGAGCCGTAAAGGAGATTGCTGGGATAATGCTGTTGCAGAAAGTTTTTTCAAATCACTAAAAACAGAATTAATTTATGGGAATAAACTAATTACTAAAGAACAAATGGAACTTGAAATTTTTGAATACATCGAAATTTGGTACAATAAAAAAAGAAGGCACTCTGCTTTGAACTATAAAACTATTGAAGAATTTAATAAATTAACTAATTACAAAAATGTAGCTTAACTTTTTCTCTACTTTTTGTTTGCATATCCAATTTGCATTTGATAATGGTGGGCGACCATATGAAAATGATCCATGGTATAAGGCAAACAAATAAAAAAAGTAAAATGAAAAGTATAAAAACAACTTTTATCTTGATGTTTTTGAGTTTTAAATTATTTGCTCAAATAGATTTTCCTCAAGATGTTATCGCAAAAAATGGGATAGTTAAGGCTTCAAAATATTTGGTCATATCAAAAAAGAATCCAAATTATTATAAAAAACCTGTTGGACTAATGTTACAATCTGAAATTTTATTCGATAGTAGAGGTCGGCTCATTAGTACTTGTAGTCCAAATGGTGCAGTAGCTTCACGTTCAGATTCTAAAGATATAAAACAATATTATTTTTATAAAGAAGATAAAATTATAAGAATATCGAGAGTTGATTTTGATTCAACATCAATCGAATATTTATATTTTGAGAAAAGAAATTTAATCTTGAAAACAAAGACTAATGATAAAAATGAAAGAATTGGATTGGAACTAATTTACAATGATACTAGTAATGGAAAAGAGTTAAAGAAAATAGAAATTGATTTTCATAATACGACAGACTTAAATCATTATGCTAATTTATATAAATCAAATATAACTTATTCTAAAAACATCAAAACATCAAAACAATCAAGAAAATTATTTAGTATATCAAAAGAGCAATTAAATATTTTTAAAACCTCAATTGAAATTGAAAATATTGAAAATGAATTGAGTGCAATTGAAAAAAGTAGCGCAATAGATGTTGTGAATTTCAAGACATTATTTATTTACAATGAACAAAAGCAATTAATAAAAGAAGTATCGGAAGACAGCGAAATAGAATATACTTACAATAAAAAAGGATTACTAATAAGTTATAGTAATAAGAATAAACAATATAATTTTATTTCAAAGTTTGTTTATTCTAAGGAGTGATAGGCTCTACCCTGATTGCGCAGATATGTAGACAACGATCGCGGAAATTTTTTCCGTGCCCCCGCAAAGAGACTCTATAAAGTATTTAAAAGTAAACCCTCGAAAATTGCGAGGGTTTACTTTTATATCAAACTTATTTTAGTATACTTTATAAAATGGTTAACTGTTGTAAGTAGACACCAAGCACTTGACAAACATGAACAACGTGAGTAAAGAATACTTCGAAAAACAAGGGGTTATTTACTGATTAGCTTTTCAAGCCTCGCCATCATTTCATCCTTCTCTTTCAGCATACGCTCATATAACGCAATTTTTTCTTCGTGAAGTTTTTTTAATTCGTCCAATGGATTGATGTTAAATACAGGCTTAGCGTTACCTATGTAAGCCTCTTTTTCAATATTAAACGTATTCGAAATAATATTTACCGCCTGTTCCTCATCAAAATTCTGAAAAGCTTCAACAGGAATTTTCAATATAGCAGAGATTTGTTTAAGCAGTTTGTCTTCAATAACATCTTTCTGCTCCAGCATAGAAATTTTTTTCTGATTCCAGTCTTCTCCCAGATCATAAGCCAATGCCTCCTGCTTTATATTAAGCATTTCTCTGAAGCGTTTAACGTTTCTTCCCTGATGAATTTTCTGTTCCATAATGAGTGTTAGTTTTCTGAAGGCTCAAAGATAAAGCCATCTGCATTAAAAAGTCTGAATTTCAAAGATAAAAAAATATCCGTAAAATATCCCTTTGTCAGATAGTATATCCAAATCTGGAATAGTTTATCCTTTTGAAAGAGTGGAATTTCGCTAGTGAATTTAAAATCTTCCCATTATGAAAAAGAATAAGATATACTTTGAAACTAATTTTTGAGTAGCGTATGAGGCAGAAACCCAGATCGCCCAGATATGCACAACGATAGTGCGGAAATTTTTTCCGTGCCGGCAAAGAAAGATCAACAGTTGTAAGTAGACAAACTCGCTAGAGCTCATCTGTTACTAACTACTTAAATTAGGGATTACTAACAATTGAAAAAATAAAAAATCTTATAAGCTGATTTTAAGTGGTCAAAGCCTTTATTGCACGTTGTAATCCTCGTAAATTTTTATTCTTTCGCCCATCAAAAACATTTTTTTCTTAGCAAAATGAATAGAAAACTGGCTATACATCCATTCGTCGCTGTCTTCCGTTCTGTACCAAAATGTATACGAAGCGCTGTTGTATCCTTCCTTCAGTATGGCAGTACCTTCCCAATTGCATTCTATGCCCCAATTTATTTTTTTCTTGGTCAGATCGTCATATTGTATCACTCCGGTTCCGTCTTCATTTAAAACCGTGCTTGGCTCTTTTTTGTCTGCAGGCAAGAATGTACCGGTAATATGATAAGGAAGAGTATTGGTAATATAATGTTCTTTTGATTTATATACGATTTGATCAACCTGAACTTGTGAATGTGATTTTATAGTAACAAAAAATAAGATAAAAAGGAATGTTTTGAGCGTTTTCATTTTACTTAGGTTTTACGTTTTGGAACTTATTTTAAAGAGGGGGGGCATTTATTTAGCTAATATACTTTAATTTTTGAAAGAAAATAACGGTTTATTTTTAATTAACCCAAAAAAAATATTTGAAAATATATAAGCAAAAATAAAATAGTTCTTTTAAAAAAAAACCTCAGCAATACATATTGCTGAGGCTGTCTATATAATGAAAACTAAATTTAGTTTTTCTCAATCCATTTTCTTGCATTCACAAAGGCTTCATGCCAAGGTGAAACCTCATCATTTCTGTCTTTTGGATAATGCGCCCAGTTCCATTGGAAAGTCGAACGCTCAATATGAGGCATCATCACCAAATGTCTTCCGGTTTTGTCACATAGCATTGCGGTGTTGTAATCAGAACCGTTCGGGTTTGCCGGATAACCTTCATAAGCATATTTAGAAACAATGTTGTAGTTTTCTTCGGCAAGAGGTAATTTAAATTTACCTTCTCCGTGAGAAACCCAAACTCCTAAAGTGCTTCCAGCCAGTGTCGATAACATAACCGAGTTATTCTCCTGAACTTTTACAGAAGTAAAGATACTTTCGTGTTTGTTACTTTCGTTATGGTGCATTTTTCCGTGAACTTCATGCTCCGGATTGATCACTTCTAATTCCATAAACAACTGGCAACCGTTACAAATTCCAACAGATAAAGTATCTTCTCTTTTAAAGAAATTATCCAAAGCTGTTTTTGCTTTTTCGTTGTATAAAAATGCTCCGGCCCAGCCTTTAGCAGAACCTAGAACATCAGAGTTAGAGAAACCTCCAACTGCTCCGATAAACTGAATATCTTCCAATGTTTCACGGCCCGAAATTAAATCCGTCATGTGAACGTCTTTTACGTCGAAACCTGCCAGGTACATTGCATTTGCCATTTCACGCTCAGAATTACTTCCTTTTTCACGGATAATAGCAGCTTTTGGTCTTGCTTTAGAAGCGTCAATTACAGGCGCTTTTCCAGTAAAATGTGCAGGGAAAGTATAATTTAAAGCCTGATTTTTATAGTTTTCAAAACGAGCTTTTGCAGTTCCGTTTTTAGATTGTTTTTGGTCTAATAAATATGAAGTTTCGAACCAGATATCTCTATAAGTCGGAATGTCTAAAGTCCAAAGTCCAAGGTCTAAAACTGCAGTTTGTTGAACTGAACCAATTTTGAAGAATTCGATATTGTTCGCATTTAATTTAGCTTCAACAGCTGCATCCGATTTTGCCTGGAAAACGATTCCGATGTTTTCAGCGAAAAGGATTTTCAATAAGTCTTTTTCCGCGAAAGCGCTGAAATCAATTTTTGCTCCAAGATTAACATCAGCAAAACACAATTCTAATAAAGTTGTGATTAAACCACCGCTTCCGATATCGTGACCTGCTAAAATTTGGCTTTCGCCGATTAATTCCTGAACCGTATTAAATGCATTTTTGAAGAAAGATGCGTCTTTAATCGTAGAAGTTTCGTTTCCGATGGTGTTTCTGATTTGTGCAAAAGAGGAACCTCCCAATTTGAAATCATCCTGAGACAAATTGATGTAATAAATTGAATCTCCGTTTTTCTGTAAAACCGGTTCAACTACTTTTCTAATATCTGTACAATTTCCTCCAGCCGAAATAATAACCGTTCCCGGTGCAATTACTTCGTCGTTTGGATATTTTTGTTTCATCGAAAGTGAATCTTTTCCTGTTGGAATATTGATTCCTAATTCGATTGCAAATTCTGAACAGCCTTCAACAGCAGCATATAAACGAGCGTCTTCACCTTCATTTTTACAAGCCCACATCCAGTTTGCAGATAATGAAATTCCTTTTAAACCATCTTTAATTGGCGCCCAAACAATGTTTGATAACGATTCTGCGATAGCATTTCTACTTCCCGCAACCGGATCAATCAAAGCAGCGATAGGAGCGTGCCCAATAGAAGTTGCAATTCCTTCTTTTCCTAAATAATCAAGAGCCATAACTCCAACATTATTCAAAGGCAATTGTAACGGTCCAGCATTTTGTTGTTTAGCAACTTTTCCTCCAACACAACGATCCACTTTGTTAGTCAACCAGTCTTTTGAAGCAACCGCTTCTAAACGTAAAACGTCTTTTAAATAACTTTCGAAGTCATTTGCTAAATAAGCAACATCAGCATATTTTCTATCGATAGTTTTATCTGTCATAACCGTTTTTGGAGAACTTCCAAAGAAATCTTCCAAAGCATAATCCATCGGTTTTGAACCATTTGATTTTGACTGAAAAGTAAAACGGTGATCTCCCGTTACATCTCCAACCTGATACATTGGTGAACGCTCTCTGTCGGCAATTCTTTGTAATGTATCAATATCTTTTTGACCAATAACCAATCCCATTCTTTCCTGAGATTCGTTACCGATAATTTCTTTTGCAGAAAGAGTAGGGTCTCCAACCGGTAATTTATCCAAATCGATCAAACCACCCGTTTCTTCCACCAATTCAGAAAGACAATTTAAGTGTCCACCAGCACCGTGATCGTGAATTGAAACAATTGGGTTATTGTCGCTTTCTACTAATCCGCGGATTGCATTTGCAGCACGTTTTTGCATTTCAGGGTTTGAACGCTGAATCGCATTTAATTCGATTCCTGAACCAAAAGCTCCTGTATCTGCAGAAGAAACCGCAGCACCACCCATTCCGATTCTATAATTTTCTCCACCTAAGATTACGATTTTATCGCCCTCTTGTGGTTTCTTTTTAATTGATTGATCCAGTTTTCCGTAACCAATTCCTCCCGCCTGCATGATTACTTTATCGTAACCAATTTTACGGTCATTTTCTGAATGTTCGAAAGTTAAAACCGAACCTGTAATTAACGGCTGACCAAATTTATTTCCGAAATCAGAAGCTCCGTTTGAAGCTTTGATTAAAATATCCATTGGTGTTTGGTACAACCATTTTCTTTCTTCAACTGCATTTTCCCATTTTCTGTCATCATTCAAACGAGAATATGAAGTCATATAAACAGCAGTTCCAGCTAATGGCAATGAACCTTGTCCACCAGCTAAACGGTCACGAATTTCTCCTCCAGATCCAGTTGCAGCTCCATTAAACGGTTCTACAGTTGTTGGGAAATTGTGCGTTTCGGCTTTTAAAGAGATAACCGAATCAAATTCTTTTACTTCATAAAAATCTGGTTTATCAGCAGATTTTGGTGCAAATTGCTGCACTTTTGGTCCTTTTACAAAAGCAACGTTATCTTTGTAAGCAGACACAATATCGTTAGGATTTTCCTGAGATGTTTTTTTGATTAATTTGAAAAGAGAAGTCTCTTTTTCTTCACCGTCAATAACAAAAGTTCCGTTGAAAATTTTGTGACGGCAGTGTTCTGAATTCGCCTGTGAGAAAGCAAAAATCTCAGAGTCAGTTAACTTTCTTTCTAGTTTAGTTGAAAGATTATTTAAATATTCTACTTCTTCTTCGCTTAAAGCTAAACCTTCTACTTTATTGTAAGTAGCAATATCATCAATTTCCAGAATTGGTTCCGGCTGAATGTTGATAGTGAAGATTTCCTGATCTAATTCATTGAATTTTTGAAAAAGCATTGGGTCAAAATCAGTAAAATTTTCCGTTGCAGGATGAAATTCTTCAATTCTGATAATGCCCGGAACACCCATATTTTGAGTGATTTCTACAGCATTTGTACTCCAGGGAGTGATCATTGTAGCACGCGGACCAACAAAAAATCCTGTCAATGCAGATTTTTCTATCTTATTTGCGTCGGCAAAAAGCCAGTTTAATTTTGAAATGTCTTGAGCTGAAATTTCGTTTTGCGTTTGTACGACAAAAACAGTTTTGCTTTGGTTTTCAAAGAAATGGATCATTTGTGTAGTTTGTTGTTTTGAGGTGCAAATTTAGTCAATTCAACTCAAAAAAAAAAGCGACAATTTTGTCGCTTTTTAATTCTGTATCACGTGATTTTTATTAATTGATTATTAATTTTTTAGCCAGTGTTTTTGAGTCTTTTGTAATTTTTATAATATAAGTCCCTTTTGAAAAACTTTGAACTTCAACTATTTTAGTGTTAGTATTTTGTCTTTCAAAAACCTTTTGACCTAATAAAGAATAAATAGCTATTGAAAAAGATTCATCACTACTATCTTTAAAGTTAATTGTGAATTGGTGTGTTACCGGATTTGGATAAATTGAAAATTCAGCGGCATTAAATTCTTCATTTGACAATGTTACCGCATGACTTCCAAGTCCGGAACAAGTGTCTTTAGTATAGACATCCCATTCTCCACTTTTGTTGAAAATAGTATTTGGTCCTGTTACAGTCGGTTTTCTTCTTAATGTTTCATCTATCGCAAAGTTTGGAGATCCTCCGTTAAAAGTTCCGATAATGTCAATCAGGACATTATTTTTAAATAATCCTATTGGGTCATTACCATTGTATTGAAGATCAGTGCTGTTGCTTGATAGGTTAGCATCAGCTATATTATAACAGCTTGTCGCTGCTAGATTATAAGCAATTACATAAGAAGCACCATCATTAATTGTTCCGGTTAGGGCTAATCCGGATCCCCATGCTCCGGCACCATTTGATTGTTTTTTAATTGAATAATCTGATAAATTTATTGCAGAGCCGGTGAAATTCGATATTTCTAATATTTTGTTATTGCTGCTGCCTTCTATATATTCTGAAAAGAAAATTTCAGAGCCTGTATTTCCTCCTCCGGTTGAGGCTGCTGTAACTCCGTTCACAGTTGAACTTGGAACTGATGTGTTATTAGAAGCATCTCTGGCAACTACATAAAAATTATAAGAGGTAGAAGGGGTAAGTCCCGTAATTGTCGCACTCAGTCCGGTTTCGTTTTGTTTAAAAACCGAATTAACATATACAGCATATCCAGTAACAGCTACGTTATCTGTCGCAGCCGACCATGTTAAATTAATT
Organism: Flavobacterium sp. LM4; assembly: GCF_002017935.1. NCBI lineage: Bacteria > Pseudomonadati > Bacteroidota > Flavobacteriia > Flavobacteriales > Flavobacteriaceae > Flavobacterium > Flavobacterium sp. LM4. Next base: position 1,073,411 of record NZ_MUFW01000001.1, read on the forward strand.
GAATTAGAAGTGCTGGATGCTACAGCTAAATTAGTCGGTGCAGTTGGAACAGTTGTATCATCTGCTTCTGTAGTCCAGACAGCAGCAACATATTCGGGATGATCAATATAAGGATTACGATTGTTCTGGCGTGCATAGATAGCATTATTACGCGCTATTTCGCGTGCGCTTACCGGATCCTGATTGTGCCAGGCAAGAAGCTGACTTAAAAATGCAGGAGTAAAAACTTTGTTCGAACTACCATTAAACATAGGATATGAATAACCTGCAACAGTATTTTCGTAACGTGTTGCAAAATAAAAATACATTCTGGCAATGTCACCTTTAAATTCATCTATTGGTTCAAAAACGAGTCCCGAATAACCTGCAGTTGTACTTGCTCCTAATTTGCTTCCGTTTAAACTTGTTTCAGTTGGTGTTGCTACAACCGAATGCGGATAATTAGATCGCACTCCATTTACTTTTCCATCAGTTGGAGTTATAAAATGAGCATCTGAAACCATCGGTGCTTTTTCGTCAAATACAGATTGCGGAATAATGTGTTCTCTGTTGTAGCAGTCTCCTTCATTTGTATATCCGGCTGATCCGCATCTTTGTGTGGCACCTGCACTGTAAGTATAAGGATCATTTCCGTTAGGATTTTCAGAATACATATCTAGTATTGATCCGTCATTTTCATAAAAATTATCAATATCAGATGTCTGATAAGTAACATATAAGCCTGAATAACCGTTATCTGTGTGGTCTTTAATGATATTGTACAATTGGGTTTTTAGGGTGTAACCTGTTCCTGTAGCTGTAGAATAATAATTGGCTGGTGCCTGGGCTGAACAAAAAACAGCATAAAGCGTAAAGAACAGAATGTAAAATTTCCTCATAAAATATTGGTTTGTTTACTGTAATAAAATGTATACTAGGATTCAAAATTAGTCTACCAAATCTACATATAAGTTATGAAAACTTTAATAAAAATATTTTTTGTTATATTTTTTTTGAAATTAAGATCTAATTATTTGATTATGATCTTTTTATTAATTGTTTTTGATTCTTTTGTAATTTTTATAATATAAGTTCCTTTCGAAAGATGATCTATTGAAATTACAGCATCTGTTAAGTCGGATTTTTCAAATACTTTTAAACCAGTGATAGAAAGAATCTCTACTGAATAGGTAGCAGCAGAATTATCTAAAACAATGTTGAAATTTCCGTTAGAAGGGTTTGGGTAAATTATAATGTTATCTGAATCTGAAACAATTTCTTCTTCTTCAATTGCAGTTGGCTTTGCTTTTTTACTGGCTAAGTTATTACATGTATCTGATGAAAATGAATCCCATTGTGAACTCAAATTAAAAGTAGTGCTTGGAGAAGTTACAGTCGATTTTCTTCTTAAAGTTACATCTATAGCAAAATTGGCTGTTCCTCCGCTAAAAGTTCCGATGATGTCAATTAAAGTACCATTTTTGAATAAACCAACAGCATCATTTCCATTAAAAGTCAATTCAGTAGCTGTTGTTGAAATATTAGCCGAGCTGACAGAAAAACAACTTGAAGAAATAGAACTGTTTACAATTACAAATTTGCTTCCGGTTGCTAAAGTTCCGCTTAAAGCTAAGCCAGTACTCCAGGAACCTGCACCATTCGTTTGTTTTTTGATAGTATAAGCAGATAAGCTTACGGAACTTCCTGTATTGTTGGCAATTTCTAAAGCTTTGTTATTTCCGGAACCTTCAATGTATTCAGAGAAAAGCAAATCTGTTGCTGTTCCGCCAGTGCCGCTGCTGTTTGTTGTAACGGCAATCGTACTACTTGATGCAGAAGCATTTCCTGCAGAATCTTTTGCTTTTATATAAATAGAATAACTTGTAGAAGCTGTTAAACCAGTAATTGTAGCTGTTGTTCCAGAAACCGTGGTTTTTAAAATGCTGTTTGCATAAACATCATAACCTGTAACGGCAACATTATCTGTAGAGGCATTCCACGAAAGTGAAATAGTAGTCGAAGTTTTTGAAGTCGAAGCCAAACTCGCCGGGGCAGTTGGTGCCTGAGTGTCTCCGGAAGGAGCAGTTCCTCCCCAAATTTGGTTTACATATTCCGGATGGTCGATAAATGGGTTTCTGTTGTTCTGACGTGCATAAATAGCATTGTTTCTGGCAATTTCTCTTGCGCTCACAGGATCCTGCGTGTGCCAGGCTAAAAGAACATTTAAAAAAGCAGTTGTAAATACTTTATTGCTTGAACCGTCAAACATTGGAAAGGAATAACCTGTGACTGTGTTTTCATATCGTGTCGCAAAATAAAAATACATTCTGGCAATATCGCCTTTAAAAGCGTTTACGGGTTCAAAAACAGTTCCTGAATAACCGGATACAGAACTTGATCCTAATTTGCTTCCGTTTTGAGAGGTATAAGTAGCTGAATTTACAGTTCCGTGTGGATAATTAGAACGAATCCCGTTTACTTTTCCGTCAGTTGGTGTAATAAAATGCGCATCGGCAACCATTGGTGATGCTTCATTAAAAACCGATTGCGGAATAATATGCTCTCTGTTGTAACAATCACCTTCAACAGAATAACTGCCACATCGTTGTGTTGTTCCGGTAGTGTAATTGTAAGGATCTGTGCCTGATGGATTTTCAGAATACATATCTAAAATTGTTCCGTCGTTTTCGTAAAAATTATCGACGTCAGAAGTTAAATAAGTCGTATAAAGTCCAGCATAACCATTGTTGGTATGACCTTTAATAATGTTGTACAATTGTGTTTTCAAAGTATATCCGGTTCCCGTTGCAGTGTTGTAATAACCTGAAGGGATTTGAGCAAAACCGAATGTAACGCATAGTAATAATGAAAAGGAGTAGAGTTTTTTCATAAAAAAAAGTTTAAGGTTAATTTGGGTAATGATTAAAATTAATTCTTTAATATATTGGTTGTTAAAGTTTTAATTTGCCAAATTTACTATTTTTATGAATACACAGTGTTAAGCGATGTTTAATTTTGGGTATATTTTCTTACGATCATTTTTTTAGCTGTAAAAAATGAAGGTGTGAGGTTTACTTTTTTGCTGAAATCTTTTTTATGGCTTTCTGGTATTCTTTTTCAAAATTCTTTCCGTGATCATCAACTATTGTGATGCCATAATCGTAAATGCGGTTCTTTTTTATTTTGTAAAAGGAAACCCAATCTTGACCAGATGTAGCATAACTTTCTACAATATTATATTTTACATTGTATGTCGGGTTTTTGATTTCTTCAAAACCAATGATTTTTATAAAATCGCTTGTTTTAGAATTGTAGAGATACAAATTATAGGTCCAATTGCTTCTTACATCAGAAATATTCTGAATCAAAATATCTTTTATTCCGTCATAATTGAAATCTTGGAATTCGATTTTTTGAGCACTGCTAAAAATCGAATCTTTTACTAAAACAGAAGATTTATTATTTATCTTTTGGCTGATAATTAAAATTGAGTTTTTTTCATCGTTGTAGCCATCTGTTTCGGTGTCAAAATTCTTTAGTTTTATTGTAATTCCTTTGTTTTTATAAATAGAATCACATTTAATTGTTTTTGTATTCTGAGCAAATGCATTAATAAAAAATACATTGAAAATGATTAGTGCAAAAGTTAATTTCATAAATCTCAAACTACTTCGGAAAATCTTTATTTTGATAAGCACCTAAATCCGGCGGTGAAGTTCTTGTGTTTCCAATAATATCCAACGGAATGCTATATGCCTGATTCCCTTTCGCGAAAGCAGCAGAAGTTTTGTCAATGTTAAGTTTATTCAGGTTGACATTAAAAAACTTCGGGTTTTCGTTTAAAATAATAGCGTTATAATGTGCTGTATCTGTGCCGAATTGATAGTCGGGATTTGATGTGCTGCCGAATTTCAGTAAACAATTATTTAACTGGTAAACAAAAGCACTATTACTATTTTTGTCTAAATTGAATTCGTTGGTATTCGAACCATAAATGATGCAATTATTAAAAGTAGCCTGAGTTAGCGGATTTGTTTCGGGTGTTGCTCCCGCCAGTTTGTTGCTCAAATTAACTGCAAATTGTTGTCCGCCCGACCAAGTGTTGTTAAATGTACAATGCGTAAATTTATAATCACCTCCGTAAACGCATGATAAAGCTGCTAAACCGGCATAATTGATAACGATATTTTCTCCGTTAATTTTAGCATTTTGGGCCAGAATTCCATAATTGGAACAATTGTAAATTTGTGTGTTCGTAATTTGAAAAGCGGTAGGATCCTGATTTCTTATATCCAGACCAATTTTGGCATTCTTTAAAGTGAGATGATTGATAACATGATTTGTACTTTCATTAGCGAAAATAATCGAATTCCATTGCCCGGGAATGTCAGAGAATTCAGGCTCTAACCGATCTCCTTCAAAAATCACTTCATTTTCCAGTTTAGAGGTTGATGAAATGTTTCCGTTGATTTGCAGGGAAGCATTTTTGTCAACAAAAAGACCTGAATTGGCATGAAAATGAATTCTTGCCCCAGCTTCAAAAGTTACCGTTTTGTTTTCTGGAACTCCTGCATATCCGTAAATCACGTAAGGTTTTTGTTTGGTAAAAAGTAATTCGTTTCCGTTTGTTTCATCATTTTCGTCAAGAAAAAATCCATCAACATCTTTGCCGTCAATTTGAATTTTTTCTTTAGTTCCATCTGGATTTTGCTTTGGATATAAAAAAACAGCGTCCTGAATTAGGGTTACCAAAGCTACTTTTTGAAGGTTTGAGCCACTGTCAAACTGGATTTCATCGGTATATAAAAAGTCAGTTGGATTAGCATCGGTAATGTCTGCAGTAGTTTCAACAAAAATATATAAGCTGTCTTTTGCCAATAGGGTGATGTTGTTGAATATTTTACCATTATTTCCGTTCATCCCGTCAACAGTCATTCTGTATTTTGAACTTAATCCGTTTTTAAGTTGAATTACTGGAATATTGATATCTTCTTTACTTCGATTGTATACTTTTAGGTTATAAGTGCTTGAACCAATATTTTTAAAAACAGTATCTAAATAAACGGTGTCTTTTGAAAATTTTAAATCTCCGGTACTGGCAACGGTATCAAAATCAGTTCGGCATGAACTGGCAGCTAAAAGTATTCCGAAAATGAAGAGAACAAAATAATGACGCATTTGAATTGTTTTTTGTAAAAATAACAAAAATCTTATAGGTTGAAAGCGGATTTTAAATTTTAGAATTGCTTTTTCTGATTTGTATCTTTTCTTTTCTTTAATTTTACGATTTTAAAGCTGATTTTAATGAATTATACAAAAGAACAAATTATAGCGTATTGCAATGAGTTTTCGAAAAACACATTAATGGAAACGCTAAAAATAGAATATATAGATGCCGGAGAAGATTTTTTAGTTGCCAAAATGCCCGTAAATCCTTCAGTTCATCAGCCAATGGGGCTTTTGCATGGAGGTGCTTCGGTAGCTCTGGCAGAAAGTGTAGGCAGTGCAGCATCACATTTTTTTATCAACGCAAAAGAACAGGAAGTACGTGGAATAGAAATTTCGGCAAATCACTTAAAAAGTATCCGTGAGGGAGTTGTTTTTGGTACAGCCCGCATTATTCATAAAGGAAGAAGTCTTCATCTTTGGGAAATTAAAATTACCGATGAAGCCGGAAACCTGATTTCGCTTTGCAAACTGACGAATATGGTTTTGGATAAAAAGAAAGCATAATAGTAATGAATACGAATATTTTTTTTTCCAAAATAAAACATCATCACAATCAAAATTTACCTTTTGTACTTTATTCAAAACCCAATAGCTCAAATCTTATTGGAATTTTACAGCAAAATGATATTTTGTATAAAGTTTCGGATTATAGCGATAAAGGATTTGTTTTTGCTTCTTTTGATGAAAAACAACTGATTTTAATTCCGGAAAATGAATCGGAAATTATTAGTATTGATAAAGAAATAACGGCATTTGAATCGATTGAAGCTGATGATCTGAATTTGAATCATGAAGCGAAAAAACAATATCAGGATTTAGTTTCAAAAGGAATTGAAGCCATTAAAAATGATGAATTTAAAAAAGTAGTTTTATCCAGAAGTGAAACTGTAGAGGTAACTGAATTGGATTTTGTAGCAACGTTCCAGCATTTGGTTCAGTTATACCCGACTACTTTTTGCTATTGTTTTTTTCATCCGAAAATTGGATTCTGGATGGGAGCAACGCCCGAACAATTGCTAAAAGCGAACGGAAATATTTTTGAAACAACAGCTTTGGCCGGGACTCAAAAAGCAAATTCTGAAACTGAAATTCGTTGGGAGCAAAAAGAAAAAGAGGAACAACAATATGTAACTGATTTTATTATAAAGCGATTGAGGGAAGTTGCAAATTCAGTGATGGTTACAGAACCTTATAGTATTAAAGCGGGATCAATCTGGCATATTAAAACGGATATTTCCGGAGTTTTAAATAAAAAATCAACTTTAGAAGAAGTAATCGATACACTTCATCCAACTCCGGCAGTTTGTGGTTTGCCAAAGAAAAAAGCCAAAGCATTTATTTTGGAAAATGAAAATTATGACAGAACTTTTTATACAGGCTTTCTAGGAGAATTAAATAGCAGTTTTACAGGAAATGATATAAGTTCTGATTTATTTGTAAATCTACGAAGCATGCAAATTCAGAAAAACAAAGCCGTTTTGTACATGGGCTGTGGAATTACAAAAGAAAGTATTCCAGAAAAGGAGTGGGAGGAAAGTGTCAACAAATCGATGACAATGAAAAGGGTTTTAAGAATAAAGAATAAAGAATAAAGAATAAAGAATAAAGAATAAAGAATAAAGAATAAAGAATAAAGAATTAAGAATAAAGAATAAAGAATAAAGAATAAAGAATAAAGAATAAAGAATTAAGAATAAAGAATAAAGAATAAAGAATAAAGAATAAAGAATTAAGAATTAAGAATTAAGAATTAAGAATTAAGAATTAAGAATTTTGTTAGAATCAATTGTGGTTTTCAAAATTGAGATTGAATTGATTTTTGAAATTCTTATTGCCATTGCCATTGAATTTTTCCATTGAATTTGATAAATTATGAAATTAGATATATTAGCCTTTGGTGCACATCCGGACGATGTAGAATTGGGTTGTGCCGGAACAATCTTAAAAGAAGTGTCGCTTGGTAAAAAAGTAGGTATTGTTGATTTGACACGTGGAGAATTAGGAACGCGTGGAACAGCAGAAACAAGAGATCAGGAAGCAAAAGATGCCGCAAAAATTTTAGGAGTGGTTGTACGTGAAAATTTAGCTATGCGTGATGCTTTTTTTGCTAATGATGAAAAACATCAATTAGAGGTCATAAAAATGATTCGGAAATATAAGCCTGAAATCGTTTTGTGTAATGCTATTGATGATCGCCACATTGATCACGGAAAAGGAAGTAAATTGGTGTCAGACGCTTGTTTTTTATCGGGCCTGGTAAAAATTGAAACTTTACTGGATGGAGAAAAACAGGAAGCCTGGAGACCTAAAGTAGTGTATCATTATATACAATGGAAAAATCTGGTACCTGATTTTGTTGTAGATATTACTGGTTTTGAAGAAAAGAAAATAGAGGCAATTCTGGCTTACAAAACGCAATTTTATGATCCAGATTCTAAAGAACCTGCTACGCCAATCACAAGCAAAAATTTTCTGGAAAGCCTAAATTACAGAGCACAGGACCTGGGAAGGCTGGTTGGTAAAGATTTTGCAGAAGGTTTTACTGTAGAAAGGTGTTTGGCTGTCAATAGCTTAGGAGATTTGATATAAAAAAGATAGATTTTTTTTAATTTTTTCTTTGTAGAAGTAAACCTTTGTCATATATTTGCAACCGCTAAGCGAAAGCTTAAGTAAATGGTGGTTGTAGCTCAGTTGGTTAGAGTAGCGGTTTGTGGTGCCGCGGGTCGCCGGTTCGAACCCGGTCAGCCACCCAGAAATTTAAAGCCTTGAAGTAATTCAAGGCTTTTTTTGTGAACTTAAATTTACAGATAGTTGCTGATTTTTATTTTAAGAAAACAACCTCTCTCTCAAAATATATTGAGATTAGTTTAAAGATGAAGCCAAAACAGTACTGCAAAAAAAAAAGACTGTCATTTTTAGACAGTCTCTCATTTTTTATACTTTAACTAATAGTAAACATTCTTTTAATTCTGGTTTTTCGACGATGAAGTTTAATAACCATTCTTGCAATTGTTCCATTTCGTAAGGTAACAGTGTTTTGATAGCTTTTTCTAATTCTTTACAAAAAAGTACCGGGTCGAAACTTACTCTCTCGAGTATGGATTTCGTGTAATCAAACATCATTTTTGACATAATAAAATAAGATTTTGGGGGGTTATCTCTATTTTTGAACTCGAACCAAATTTAATCAAATATCGCATATAAAATAGCTTTTTAACTTATTTTTTTTAAAATATTGGTAACGAATACGTTTTCTTAATATATATAAATCAATATAGATTTATTCTAAATAATGTTGTGTGAATTATTTTACAGCTCTGAACATTTCTCTTTTTCCAGGTGGGCCAGCTAATTTTTCAACGGTAAATCCAACTTCAATCATACTCCTTTTAACGACTCCTCTGGCGGCATAAGTTACTAAAACACCATTTGGTTTTAAGCTATTGTACATTTTCTGAAAAATTTCGGTACTCCAAAGCTCAGGTTGTACTCTGTATCCAAAGGCATCAAAGTAAATCAAATCAAAAATTTCAAAATCATCTATTTCATCAAAAAATTGTTTTCTTTTGGTTAATGAATAATTAGGACTAATTTCATTTTTTTGATTCCAATCGCATTCGTGCATTTTCTTGAAAATTTCTTCAAATTGATTCGCTTCAAGCTCAGATACATAATTCATAGATAAAACTTCGTCGGCATTGACAGGATAAGCTTCTACACCTGTATAATCAATGATTTGATTTTTTTGATTTGCTTCCAAAAAAGTTATAAAAGCATTTAGTCCAGTTCCAAAACCAATTTCGAGAATATTCACGGGTTTATCTTCAAAAAGTGAAAGCCCATTTTTTATGAATACATGTTTTGCTTCCTGAATTGCGCCGTGTTTTGAATGATAACATTCATCCCATTCTTTTAAATGAATTGTAGTTGAGCCATCTAGCGTTTTTATAATTTCTCTTTCCATTAATTTTGAACTTTACAATGCGATTTAGATACTTTCTAATATTTAGAATAAGTCAAATTTAATCAAAACAAATGCGTAAAGCCTTAAAAAATCAAGGTTTTTTCATAAAATCCATATAAAAAACAGTTAAAATTTTAAGTTTATTGTAAGATAAATAAATCGCAGTTAAATGAGGTAATTAATGGTTTTTTGGCAAGTAATTTATATATTTTTACTTAATTTTGCATTCAATAAATTCTATTTTATATCAAATTATCACTTTAAGATTCTTCTTTTGTGATGAAAATTACGTAAAACTTACATTATTATGAGTACATCTCAAACAAGCAAAATTGAAATCAGAAAAGCCACTTCTTCTAAAATTAGCAGTGTAGACTTTGAAAACTTAAGCTTTGGTGCTGTATTTACAGACCATTTATTCGAATGTGATTTTAAAAATGGAGAGTGGCAAACACCGGTCATTAAGCCTTATGCTCCAATTTTAATGGATCCGTCTTCTAAAGTCTTTCATTATGGTCAGGCAATTTTTGAAGGAATGAAAGCTTACAAGGATGATAATAATGATGTTTGGTTGTTCAGACCGGATGAAAACTACAAGCGTTTTAATAACTCTGCAGTTCGTATGGCAATGCCGGAAGTCCCTGAATCAGTTTTTATGGATGGTTTGAATGAATTATTAAAAATTGATAAAGACTGGATTCAAAGAGGAAACGGAAGCAGTATGTATATTCGTCCGTTTATGATTGCTACAGGTCCCGGAGTTGTTGCAAATCCTTCAGATGAATATAAATTCATGATTTTACTTTCTCCTGCACAATCGTATTATGCTGGTGAAGTAAAAGTTATTATTGCCGAGCATTACAGTAGAGCTGCTAATGGTGGAATTGGAGCTGCAAAAGCGGCAGGAAATTATGCTGCACAGTTTTACCCAACAAACCTGGCTAATAAAGAAGGTTTCCAGCAGGTAATCTGGACTGATGATGCAACGCATACTAAACTCGAAGAAGCCGGAACAATGAACGTTTTCTTTAGAATCAATGATACTTTATTGACAGCTCCAACTAGTGAAAGAATTTTAGATGGTATCACTAGAAAAAGTTTAATTGCCATGGCTGAAAAAGAAGGTCTGAATGTAGAAGTTCGTCCTGTTATTGTTTCAGAATTGGTAGAAGCTGCTAAAAATGGATCTTTAAAAGAAATTTTTGGAGCAGGAACAGCAGCCGTTGTAAGTGTTATCAAAGGATTTTCTTATCAGGATGTTTATTATGAAATGGCTCCAATTGAGAATTCATATGCTTCTCTGCTAAAAGAAAAACTAACAAATCTTCAGAACAAACTTGCTGAAGATACTTTTGGATGGACTGTAAAAGTTCAATAATCAAAAGATTTATATAAAAACAAACCCGATGACTTAACAGTTGTCGGGTTTTCTATTTTATATTTTTTTTAACAATATTTAGATTATGGAGGATCTGGTTTTAAAAAATATAGCCAAACACATTTCGCTTGACGAAAATGAAACAGCTTATTTTCTTTCGATTTTAAAAGAAAGGAAGTATCCAAAAAAAAACTATTATTTTGAAAGAAGGAGATATTTGTAAAACAATAAATTTTGTACAATCAGGAACTTTAAGAGCATTTTACAGAGATCAGCAAGGAAAAGAATCAACTATCATGTTTGCTGTTTCTGACTGGTGGATTACAGACATGGCTTGTTTCATAAACCAACAACCTGCAATATTGAATATTGAAACAATTGAAGAGAGCTATATGTTACATTTGCAAAAAGATGATTTAGATGACTTGTATCTTAAAATTCCAAAATTTGAGCGGTTTTTCAGGATTATTATGCAAAATGCTTACATAAGAGAACAGTTAAGGGTTATTCAAAATCTTTCTCTCACGGCAGAACAACGGTATTATATTTTTTTAGAAAAATATCCGCAAGTGGTAAAACAAGTTACACAAAAACAAATAGCATCATACTTGGGAATTACGCCTGAGTTTTTAAGTATGATTAAAGCAAATAAAAAGAAATAGGGTTTTCTTAAACTACATTATTTTTTTGCTGTAATATGTTCACGTGCTTTGTGAAAAAAAATATAGAAAATATGTTAATACTTATCGCTGGCCCTTATCGTGGCGGGACAAATGACGATCCCAAATTGATTCAACAAAATTTAGAAAAATTAGAAGCTGTAGCCCTTCCGTTATTCAGAATGGGGCATTTGCCTGTAATTGGCGAATGGTTAGCTTTGCCGCTACTTCATTTAGCCGGATCTAAAGCAATTGGTGACAGCGTCTGGGACGAAATCCAATATCCTGTTGCACATCGGCTTCTTGAAAAATGCGACGCTGTTCTTCGTCTTGAAGGAGAATCAAAAGGGGCAGATAACGATGTAAGAATTGCTAAAGAAAAAGGATTGAAGATTTATTATCGTCTGGAGGATGTTCCTGAAGTATAATAATTAGATTTTAAAATTAGAAAATCCCTAGTAAGTTTTAAAAACGTATTAGGGATTAATATTTTAAAGTAATTTTGAAAAGTCTGGTTTAAAATAATTGGGACCTTTCATAACTTTTCCGTCTTCGCGATAAATAGGCTTTCCGTCCGTGCCTAATTTACTCATATTGCTGCGCTGAATTTCATCAAAAACGGCTTCAATTTTGTCTTGTAAGCCATGTTCGATAATTGTTCCGCATAATATATACATCATATCTCCAAGGGCGTCAGCGATTTCAATTAAATCGTTATTTTGTACCGCCTCAAGATATTCTTCATTTTCTTCTTTCATTAAATTATAGCGAAGGTGTTTTTTTGTTTCGCCTAAATCTGCAATGGGAGTTTCACTATGACCTATTTTAAAAGCAGTGTGGAATTCTTTTACAGCATCTATTTGTTTCTTCATTTTTTTATTGATTAAATGGACTGCCAAATTAGCAACTATTCGTATACAATTCTCTAAATTTGTCAAAAATAATTTCAATTATGTTTAGTCAGGGACAATTAATATTCGCAGTCTGTTTTTTTATCACATTTGTTATCGTAATGATTTTCGCTTACCGAAAAGATCTTGCTTTACACAAGATATTTTATAAGGGAAATTATAAAGTATTAATTGGTTTTCTGCTTTTTATTCTGATTCTGTTTTTAATCAAATTCTTTTTTAAGAGATAAATTTGAAAACTATTTCTATATTTAAAAACCTGAAGTATACTTTAAATATTTTAAAATCGTTTTGTTATATGTGTTTTTGAAGAAAATATAATTAAGAAAACTGTTTTTATTTTTTGTAATTCGTAACACTATTAATAAATTTATAACTTTACGACACCAAACAACCTACACATGAAAATCCTAAAATATCTGTTTCTTTTACTGTTATTAAGTTTTGTTGCTTTAAGTGTTTTTGTGGCTACTCAAAAAGGCATTTTTAGTGTTGAGCGAAGCAAAGTTATTAATTCGCCAAGAGCAACTGTATATAATTATGTAAATGATTTTAGAAATTTTGAAGATTTTGAATCTTGGGCAATTGAAGATCCAACAATAAAAATGTCTTTTCCGGGAAAGACAACAGGAAATGGAGCTTTATTTTCATGGGAAGGCAGTGAAGCACAAGGTAGCGGTATAACGCTACAGGCTAAAGATGGAGAAAGTATTCATCAAAAAATAAATTTTGACGGGACAGATGCTGATGTTTATTGGGTTTTTAAAGACACTCTTAACGGAAAAACAAAAGTTACCTGGAAAGCTAAAGGAGAAATGAGCTTTCTTTTTAAAATTTATACTGTTTTGAATGGTGGTTCTGATAAAGTAATAGGGACAATGTATGAAAAAACCCTTGTCAATATTGATAAGAATCTGGATTACGAAACTAAAACGTATGCTATAAAAGTAAATGGGGTTGTTAAAAAAACAGAGAGTTTTTATATTAAGCAGACTTTTACAAGTGAGATTCAAAAAGTAAATAAAAATGCCAGAATTGTTATCCCGAAACTGATAGAGTTTAGTAAAACTAATAATTTATATACAAACGGAAAGCCTTTTATTATTTATCATACTTATGATACAAATACCAATTTGGCAAAAATTTCGATTTGTTTGCCAATAAACAAAGAAATTTTCACAAGTGCAGGAAGTGATATCTTATCTGGTAAATTGAACAGTTTTGTGGCTGTGAAAACTACTTTAAAAGGAGATTACTCTCATGCAAATGAAGCTATTGCCAAAACAACAGCTTTTATTAATAAGGAAAAAATAACTCCTGATTTAAGCTGGTCACATCTTGAAATCTTAACAGCAGGGAAATTGGATGTTAAAAGTTCATCAAGATTAGTAACAGAAATTTACTACCCAGTTATTCCTAAGGTCATTCCGGCTGCTGTAACTCCGGTATACAAACCTGCTGCGTCTGAACCGGTTGCTAAAAAACCTGCCGAAACGCCTCCTGCTAAAACAACTCCGGAAGAAGAATCTGAATTTTAAAAAAAAATAAAAGGAGAGATTAAACCTTTTGTGATAAATTCATTCAAACAAGATAAATAAAAAAAAACTTGACAGAAGAGAAGGAATTTATAGCACAATTATTAAATCCTAAAACGCAGAATGTTGCGTTTCAGAAACTCTTGTCAGAATATCAAAAACCGTTGTATTCTCATATTCGGAATATTGTTTTGAATCATGATGATGCCGATGATGTTTTGCAGAATACCTTTGTAAAAGTATTTCAGTATCTGAAAAATTTTAAGGGCGAAAGCAAACTTTTTTCCTGGATGTATCGAATAGCAACCAATGAAGCCTTGACTTTTTTGAGTCAGAAAGCAAAATTGAATGGTTTAACATCCGAAGCTTTACAGAATAAAACCATAGATAATTTAAAGGCCGATAGTTATTTTGATGGGGATGACATTCAGATAAAACTTCAAAAAGCCATTGTTATATTACCTGAAAAACAACAATTGGTTTTTAAAATGAAGTATTTCGAAGAATTGAAATATGAAGAAATCTCCGAAATCCTGGGCACTTCAGTAGGAGCATTGAAAGCCTCATATTATCATGCGGTAAAAAAAATTGAGTTATATGTTACATCAAATTAAACCTTTTGTTATAAAACTTGTCTTATAAGTATTATGAAAGTATTTAAATTAGAAAACGAACCGAATATTAAAACTGGATTTAAAACTCCGGATCATTATTTTGATGATCTTTCGGCAAAAGTTTTACAGCAAATTAGTGAAACAGAAGTAAAGGTAATACCAATTTACAAACGTAAAAAGGTTGTTAGAATGGCTGCTGCTGCAGTAGTATTTATTGCATTGATGATTCCGATAGTAAATAATTATAAATCATCTAAAGAACTTGATGAGGCTACTTTAGAAACATATTTGTCTTATCAGTCTAATTTGAATCAATATGATTTGATTCGGGAACTGGACACAAAAGATATTGAAGCAATAAATAAAAATATTGTCCTCGAGCAGGAAACTCTTGAAGATGTTTTGTCTTCAAATCCAAATATTGAGAATTTAATTTCAGAATAAAAATAAAAAAAAACAATAAAGATGACAATCAAAAATATACTTCCCATATTGCTATTTTTAGTTAGTTTTTCATTTTATGCGCAAAGTGATAAAATAGATGAAAAGCGTGAAAAAATTAAAGCTTTTAAGGTGTCCTTTTTGACTACAGAGTTAGAACTGACCTCTAATGAAGCTGAAAAATTCTGGCCAATTTATAACGATTTTGATGATAAACAATATGAATTGCGTCATGAAAAAATGAAAACCTATTTGAGAAAGCTGAATGATGATACAGTTAATTCACTTTCAGAAAAAGAAGCTGCTTCATTGTTGTCTCAAATAGAAAGTACAGATAAAGAATTATATTTTTTAAGAGAAAAATATATGAGCAACCTTCGCAAAGTGCTTTCGGCTAAAAAAATATTGAAATTAAAAAAATCAGAAGATGACTTTAATCGAAAATTATTAAAGCAATATAAAGAAAAAGCAGGTAAGAACTAATGTTTAAAAAGTAAAACCGACTGCCGTCACAAATGCCACAAAGGCGACAAATATCACAGGAACAACAGCGATAAGACCCCTATATAATAATACTTACTTTATTATTTAGGGGTTTTATTATGTTATTTATTTAAAGCGAAGTCTAATGACTTTATTATGTCCAGCTGCAATTGCTGTATTTCTATTGATAAAACGAATTGTAAAAAGCTTTGAATCAGTAGATAATTGCGTCCAGTTTTCACCGCCATTTTGAGAATATTGAATCCCCTCAGAGCCAACACAGATAATTTCTTTGCCGTTACCTCCAGGAACATACTGCACACATGATGCGTATCCAAAACCCATACCCTGACCTATTAGTTCCCAGGTTTTTCCACCATCTGTTGTAAAAGCTTTATTATTAGTTTTTTGGTTTGGAAGTTCGTAATCACCTCCGGCAATAAATCCATGTTTAGAATCGTAAAAATCTGCTGTAAAAATACCTGTCATTGTTTTCCCCTGAATAATAGGAGTTTCAATAACTTTCCAGGTTTTGCCTTTATCGGGAGAATAAAAAACCCGGGATTTTTTTCCTCCCGAAACCAGCCAGGTATCATCTCCTTTTATGACAATGTTTGAATTGCTGGCCGCAAAGGCAGATTCGCCTTTGGCATTTGTAGGTAATTTATCTGACAATAATTTTGTCCATGTCTCTCCTCCATCACGGGTTATTATGATAGAAAAAGTATCTTCTGTAGGATCTCCAATTGCAATTCCTTCCTTATCGTTCCAAAATTGCATACAATCATAAAAAACTCTTTCATTGATTTCTTTGTAAACTAATTTTGTTTTTTGTGTCTTTTTTGAAACTGAATAAAGTAATGCTGGATTTCCAACACTTAATAAAAAAATATCTTTTGAAGTTTGAGCTATACTTCTGAATTCTAATTTTAAAGTGTCCCGGTAAATATGCTCTTCAAATTTTTCTTTTTTATCTAAATCGTAGTATCCAAAACGGGAATTATCAGCGCCATACCAAACTTTATTTTTATCAATTAAAATGGCCCTAATACTAATTTTATCTTCAAATAAAGTATCTGTTTGCATAGAAGTAAAACCGCTATACATAGTTGTTTTGTTGCTATTATTCAATGTTTTAAAAGATATGAATAAAATAAAAACACCGCAAAATAATATTACTTTTTTCATATAGGTTAAGATTTAGTTATTGCTAAAATACAATTATTTATAACATGTGAAATATATTTTGTTTTTTTTGTGGCACAGTAATTGGATACTCCAGAATATTAATCTTAATATGATTTGCCATGAAAGCGAAACTACTTTTTTTAGCGTTAGTAACTATAGGTTTAAGTTCTTCTGCTGTACAAAGCCAAACAAATGTTTATGCAAAAAACTCAGATATCAGTGATAATTTAGATTTAAGAGCTGTTGCTTCTATTTTTGGAGACTCGGACAATCTTCAGGATTTCGAAAGAAGATTAAATGATCCAAAATACCAAATTTCAAATCTTGACTTGAATAATGATGATGAGGTTGATTATTTACGTGTTATTGAATCTGTTGAAGACAGAACTCACGTTGTTATCATTCAAGCTGTTCTTGATCGTGATGTTTATCAGGATATTGCAACAATAGATGTTGAGAGGGATAACTATAATAAAATAAGTGTTCAGATTGTAGGGAATAATTATTTATATGGAGACAACTATATTTATGAGCCTGTTTATAATGTAGCTCCGGTTATATATTCATCATTCTGGGTTACGAACTACAGACCTTATTGCTCTACGTGGACTTGGAATTTTTTCCCAACATATTATGTGGCATGGAGACCTTACCCAATTTACAGATATAGAAACAATATCAATATTTGTATCAATGTGAATAATCGTTATAATTATGTGAATCACAGAAGAAGTTACAGAGCTCCTGTAATATATGAAACCAGACGTTGTTATGGTTACGAAAGACACCATCCTAATTATAGTTTTTCGCAAAGACATGCAAATGTGGGTAACAGATATGAGTTAGATCGTAGACGTGTTGCAAGCAGAGAAGTAAACAGAAATCAAAGTGTTTACAGTAACAACAGATCAAACTCAGCTAGAGTTTCTAATGCGGAATATAGAACTCCAAACAGAAACTATGCTGAAAATAGAAATGGATCATCTGATAGAAGTTATAATTCAAACCGAGGTAGTTCAGACAGGAATAATACATCTAGAGGAAATAGTCCTGTTAGGGTTGAAGATAATTCCAGAACAGAATCAAGAGGGTATTCTAATGAAAACAGAACCAACACTTCCAGAGGGAATTCTGAGAACAGGATGAGTGAAAACAGATCAGTTTCAGCTCCAAGAACAGAATCTTCAAGAGGGAATTCTGAGAACAGAATGAATACTAACAGAACCGCTTCGTCGTCTCCAAGAGCTGAATCTCAAAGGACAGCTTCTGATAACAGATCTGCAAGACCGCAAGCATCACAACGTTCAGAGGCTTCACGAGGAAATCAGGAAGCTAGAGGAGGGGGGCAGTCACAAAGACAGAATAATTCAGAATCAAGAGGGGGAGGAAGAAGAAGTTAATCTCAAAAGAAGGTTTTGAACAAAAAAAGACACAATCGTTAGATTGTGTTTTTTTTTTGTTCTTTTTTCTTATAAATAGCGTTAGTTTGTTTTAAAACAGTAAATTTGCAACCGTCTTTTATAAAACATACATGAGCGCATCGCATAAAAACTTACACAGTAAGTTGTCTATTGGGGGTTTATTGATCACATTAGGAATTATTTATGGAGATATTGGTACTTCTCCGTTATATGTAATGAAAGCCATACTTGGTGAACATACAATCGATGCTGATATTGTTTTAGGAGGTATTTCCTGTGTTTTCTGGACATTAACTCTCCAAACTACTATTAAGTATGTCCTTATAACCTTAAGTGCAGACAATCATGGTGAAGGAGGGATTTTTGCTTTGTATGCCCTGGTCAAGAAAACAAAAATTCAATGGCTTATAGTGCCTGCAATTATTGGAGGTAGCGCCTTGCTTGCCGATGGTATTATAACACCACCTATTTCGGTTTCCTCAGCAGTAGAAGGAATAAAAACTTACTATCCTGAAATAAATACGATTCCGATTGTTATTGGAATTCTTTTTGTTTTGTTCACCATTCAACAGTTTGGTACTAAACTGGTTGGTAAATTTTTTGCGCCAATGATGTTAATTTGGTTTGCTATGTTGGGGACTTTAGGAGTAATTCAGATTTTGGATCATCCGGAGGTCATCAAAGCTATTAATCCTTATTATGCTTACCATTTATTATCTATACATCCTGATGGTTTTTTTTGTATTGGGGTTTGTATTTTTATGTACCACAGGAGCAGAAGCATTGTATTCTGATATGGGGCATTGCGGAAGAAAAAATATTAGAATTAGCTGGGTTTTTGTAAAACTAACTTTAGTATTAAACTATTTTGGTCAGGCTGCTTATTTAATTCATCATGAGGGACAAACATTGCAGGTATTAGGAGGTGAAAACGGTAATCCGTTTTACTTAATCATGCCGGATTGGTTTCAGCCTGTCGGTATCGTAATAGCAACTTTGGCTGCGGTTATTGCATCTCAGGCACTTATCAGTGGTTCATTTACTTTGATAAATGAAGCCATGAGATTGAATTTCTGGCCAAAAGTACGAATCAAATATCCTACCGAAGTAAAAGGGCAATTGTATATTCCGTCAATTAACTGGCTGTTGTTTTTTGGGTGTGTGGGAATCGTTTTGCACTTCGAAAAATCCAGTAATATGGAGCATGCTTATGGTTTGGCAATTGTACTCTGCATGATTATGACTACAATTTTACTGAACTATTATTTGATTATGAAAAGAGTAAAACTATATTTTATGGTTCCTCTAATCACAATTTACCTAATAATTGAAGGATGTTTTTTACTGGCTAATATTACCAAATTTGCCGAAGGCGGTTATGTAACGTTGATTATTGCAATTTTATTGATTTCGGTAATGACAGTATGGTATATGGCTAAAAAAATTAATAAAAGCTATACTAAAATTGTCAAAATTGATGATTACAAGAAAGTCTTAATGGAATTGAGCGAAGATTTATCCATTCCAAAATATGCTACCCATTTGGTTTACATGACAAATGCTAATCGTGTTGATGAATTAGAGCAAAAAGTGATGTATTCTATTCTTCAAAAGCGTCCAAAAAGAGCTGATATTTATTGGTTTGTCCATGTGAATATTTTAACTGAGCCTTATAAAACTCAGTATAAAGTAACCGAAATTGCCAAAGATGATATTTACAGAATTGATTTCAATTTAGGCTTCAGAGAACCAACCAAAATTAATTTAATGTTTAGGGAAGTTATTCGTGATATGGTAAAAAATGGAGAAGTTGATATTACCAGCCGTTACGAATCATTGAACAAAAATAATATTGTTGGAGATTTCAAATTTGTATTGTCTGAAAAATTCTTGTCTAATGACTCTGATTTATTATGGCACGAAAAAATAATCATGAATTCTTATTTTTTAATTAAGAAATTGAGTTTATCTGAAGAAAGTGCTTTTGGTTTAGACAGCAGTTCTGTAAAAATAGAAAAATTTCCAATGGTGCTTCATGCTCCGGAGAATATTGGTTTGACAAGGATTATAAAATAAATCATTTTTCAAAATACATTCAAAAACACTCTTTTATGCTTTATCAGAGTGTTTTTTCTTTTTAATGAAAGTTAAAACAACAATCAAAATTAAAAAATTTAACTTTCAATCAATTAATAGTACCTTTGCAACTCAAACAATTAAAATGAGATTACACAGAAATTTAGTTTATACTACCATCGATTCTTTAAATGCTATTTTTAATGAAGGAGAATACGCGGATAAAGTGGTAGCAAGAGCCTTAAAAAAAGACAAGCGTTGGGGAAGTTCTGACAGGAAGTTTGTTGCTGAAACGATATACGAAATAGTTCGTTGGAAAAGATTATATGCTGAAATTGCCGAAGTTAAGGAACCCTTTGACAGATATAATTTATGGAGAATGTTTGCTGTTTGGGCAGTTTTAAGAGGTTATCCAATTCCGGACTGGAGACAGTTGGAAGGAACACCTGAAAGAAAAATAAAAGGTCGTTTTGACGAGCTTTCAAAAGTTAGGGCTTTAAAAGAATCTATCCCGGACTGGATGGATGAATTGGGAGCTAAAGAACTAGGTGAAAAAGTTTGGGCAAAAGAAATTGCAGCTCAAAACCAGCCTGCAAAAGTTATCTTAAGAACCAACACACTTAAAGGAACTAAGGAAAACTTAAGAAACACATTGATGGATTTAAATATAGAAACAGAATATTTAAAAGATCAGCCTGAAGCTTTAGTTTTAAAAGAAAGAGCAAATGTGTTTTTGACAGATGCTTTTAAACAGGGACTTTTTGAAGTTCAGGATGCAAACTCACAATTGGTTGCAGGTTTTCTTGATGTAAAACCAGGTATGCGTGTTGTTGATACTTGTGCCGGAGCGGGTGGGAAAACATTGCACATTGCTTCTTTAATGGAAAATAAAGGACAATTAATTGCAATGGATTTATACGAAAGTAAACTGAAGCAATTAAAATTAAGAGCTAAACGAAATGGTGCTTTTAATATCGAATATCGTATTATTGACACTACAAAGGTGATTAAAAAACTCCATGAAAAAGCAGATCGAGTGTTAATTGATGCGCCATGTAGCGGTTTAGGAGTTTTAAAAAGAAATCCTGACGCCAAATGGAAATTACAACCTGAATTTATTGATAATATTCGTAAAGTACAGTCTGAGGTTTTAGAAAGTTATTCTAAAATTGTAAAGCCAGGTGGAAAATTAGTATATGCTACATGTTCGGTCTTACCATCAGAAAATCAGGAACAAGTTGAGAAGTTTCTGAAAACAGAAATCGGAAAACAATTTACATTTATAAAAGACCGTAAAATTCTGGCTTCAGAATCTGGTTTCGATGGATTTTATATGGCATTATTAGAGCGTAAAGAGTAAATTTAGTCAAATAGATACTAAAATTTAAAATCCCAAATTCCAATTCATATTTTGGAATTTGGGATTTATTTATTGTGATTTTATCAAAGTAAGCTTGGTTTGCGTAATAGTTTTCCATTTTCATTTTCCTTAAATTTAGGGACAAAAACTATTTCTTTTGGTTTTTCATATTTATCCAAAACATCAAAAAAGCCAGTTGGAAAATCTTGTTTTTCTCCTTCAATAACCAAAATTAGTTTTTCTCCCAAAATTGAATCCGGAATCCCGGTAACGAAAAATCTTGAATTAATTTTTTTAATGAGTTTTGTTTCAATTTGTTCAGGAATTAATTTTACGCCACCGCTATTAATTACATTATCAATTCTTCCTAAAAATATAAACTGATTTTCTTTTACAAACTCAATCAGGTCATTGGTAATGATAGTTTCGTTGGAAATAGCAGGAACTGTAATTGCTAAGCACCCTCTGCTGTCCTTGGAAATCTTTATATTAGGCAGAATAGTAAATGCTTTTTCTCCCACTTTTTTAGCTGCAATATGAGTAATAGTTTCTGTCATTCCGTAAGTTTCGTAAATTTCAGTTTTCAAAGGCAAAACTTTTTCTTCGAGAGCAGTATCCATTTTTGCTCC
Organism: Flavobacterium sp. LM4; assembly: GCF_002017935.1. NCBI lineage: Bacteria > Pseudomonadati > Bacteroidota > Flavobacteriia > Flavobacteriales > Flavobacteriaceae > Flavobacterium > Flavobacterium sp. LM4. The sequence continues at coordinate 1,095,278 of NZ_MUFW01000001.1, forward strand.
GCCAACTATTAATTTTTTGACATTTTTTAATCCTTCAATCGAATTTTGAACCTGCAAAGGTACCATCGCGACAAAATCATATAATTTATCATTTAGGGATAATGGTGTTGTGCTGGGTTCTGTAACGTCCAACTCTAAACCCAGAATAAAGCTTCGTACGAGCATCATTTTTCCTGCAATAAATTTCACCGGCAGGCAAAGCAGAGCCTTGTTTCCAGGTTTTAAATTAAAAAAATCTCCTGTTGCCAATGCCGATTGTATCATCGCTTGTTTTTGTAATCGGACTAATTTAGGCAGACCTGTAGTCCCTGATGTTCTCATTTCGATATATTCTTTATCGTCGAACCAGTCTAATAAAAATTCTCCAATTGCCTGTTGATTAGTATCACCTTCCTTAATGTAGCTATAAGCAACAGAACGCAAATCGTCTTCATTTAAATGATAACCATCTATTTTAAAATAATTGTGAACGTTTTTATGAGTAAGGTTTAGCATGGTGTATTAATTTAAATTTAAAAATTCGGTCACTTCATCGTTTGTTTCTTTGATGTTTCCGGTTAATTTTTCTTTCCAGTTTGTCCAGTTGTATTTTTTGCTGAAAATAAAAAGCAAAATGGGGTAGATTACAACCACAGGCAATATAACATCAAAGCTGGCAGAAGGTTCAGATTTATCAATAAAAAGGGAATAGGTCTGAAAAACGGTCCAGTCTGAGGTTACCAGCAAAGCGCCTATCAGGTTGTTGGCAGCATGGAAACCAAGTGCCAGTTCCATGCCTTCATCCATTAAAGTAATAATTCCTAAAAAGAATCCGGTACCTATGTAATAAATCATGATAATATTGCCCATTTTAGTTACTTCCGGGTTAAACCAGTGCATAGAACCAAATATAAATGAAGTCATTAATAACGGAAACCATCTGTTTTTGGCTAAGCTGGCAAAACCCTGCATCAGATAGCCCCTAAAAACATATTCTTCAGTACTGGTTTGTATCGGGATCATCAGGGTACCGATAACTACTAATATTAAAAAAGGAATTGGTTTGAAATTAAAAATAAAGTTTTCAGGTGATTGTAAATAAATAAACACAAAACTCAATACTGAAAAACCCGCCCATATAAAAAAGGAAAACAAAATACGTTTTGTATCTGCTTTTTTTCGCGAAGTTGTAACGGATAAGATACTTTGATGATGCATGTATTTGACAACATAATAAACCCCTGCTAAGGCAAAAGCGAACGAAACCATAACTAAAAATAAAGTCAGGTTTGAATCAAACATTTTCATCAGCATTTTATCGTTCTCTGGATACGGTTTTTTGTTGATTAGAGTTTCATATTTTACCGCCAGCCATAAAGGAAACTGACCAAAAACAGATGCTGAAATTATGACTACAGAGCCTAAAAGATATTTCCAAAATTTATTTTCTGGTTTAATTCCTTGTTCTAAAAACATATTATTTAAAATTAAAATGGAGTTCTAATTAATAAGTAAATCTTATTTTTGGGGATTGCTAAAATACCCTTTTTTAGCCCAATTATTTTACAACAACTTAAAAAAATAACATGATACAAGTTTACCATAATCCCCGATGTGGAAAATCAAGAAGTTGTCTGGCTTTTCTGGATAATGCGAATCAGGACTATGAAATTATTCCATATCTTACTGAGACACCAACTTTTGAAGAACTGAAAAGATTAATAGAAAAATTAGACCTGAAACCAATTGAACTAGTTAGAGTTAAAGAAAAAGTATGGATTGAAGAGTACAAAGGAAAAACCTTGACAGATTTGCAAGTTATTCAGGCTATGGTTGATAACCCGATTTTGATAGAGAGGCCGATTGTTATAAAAGATGGAAAAGCTATAATTGGACGTGATTTGGACAAAGTAGCTTCTTTTTTAGATGGAATATAAAATATTTGATTAACATTTTTTTGTGATTTACTCTTTTAAACCAAAAGCTATATTTGCGGTCTAAAAGGAAAAGAAATACCAAAAAAATAATGAAAAAAATCAAATTTGCGATATTGATCCTATTTATGCTTTCAGGATTATGTAATTATGCACAACAACCACCTTCGGGTCAAGCGAAAGTAAAGGTTACCGGAAAAGTTTTAGAAAAAGTTTCAAAACAACCACTGGAGTATGCTACAATTTCAATTACTCTACCGAATGAAACTAAAGTGATTGCCGGCGGAATTACAAATCCAAAAGGTGAATTTGATTTAGCAGTTCCGTCTGGAATTTATGATATCAAAGTTGAGTTTATTTCGTTTAAAGCTACTGAAATCAAAGGAAAAAATATTTCAGAAGATACTAATTTAGGAGTTGTAAGCTTATCTGAAGACGCTGCGCAATTGAATGAGGTTGTAGTGCGTGCCGAAAAATCATCTGTTGAAATAAAACTGGATAAGAAGGTTTATAATGTTGGTCAGGATATGATGGTAAAGGGCGGAACCGTTAGCGATGTCCTTGACAATGTTCCATCAGTTTCTGTCGATACAGAAGGAAATGTAAGTTTAAGAGGCAGCGATAATATCCGAATCTTAATTGATGGAAGACCTTCGAATGCGATTAATGTGGCAGAGGCTTTACGCCAGCTACCCGCAGATGCAATTGATAAGGTTGAAGTGATTACCAATCCATCAGCTCGTTACGATGCAGAAGGGGGTTCTGGTTTGATTAATATTATTCTTAAAAAAGGTAAAAATCAAGGTTTTAATGGAACTTTTATTGCTTCAACAGGTATTCATGAAACATATGGCTTAAGTGCCAATCTGAATTATAAAACGAAAAAATTAAATTATTTTACTACAGCAGGATATAATTACAGAACAAATGAAGGCGAGGGGTTAACCAACTCGGAATACTTTAATGCAGATGGTTCTACAAAGGGCTATTTAGATGAAACCCGTGATACCAAAAGAACTTCAGACGGTTTTAACGGAAGAGCCGGGATTGAATGGACAGTTGCCCCAAATACTTTTTGGACAAACGCTATCAATTACCAAAAAAATTCAGGAGACAAAGAAGATTTGATCAATTTCTATAATTATGATGCTAATCGTGTTTTTACAAAAAAAACATCTCGATTAAATAACGAAGATACAGGAAGTGAAAACGTAGAATATACATCCAATTTAATTAAAAACTTCAACGATAAAGGGCATAAACTTACTGCTGATTTATCGATTTCACGAAATACAGATGATAGCAACAGTGTTATTACTGCAGTACCTACTTTCAATACAACGCTAAACAATCAGATTCAGAAACAAGTTCAGCTGCAGGCAGACTATGTTTTACCATTAAGTAAAGGAAGTCAGTTTGAGGCAGGATACAAAGGAAGTTTTGGCGATTTAAATAATATATACTATGTTTCTAATTTTGTAAATAATGAATATGTAAAAGATGATAATTTATCGAATACTTTAGAGTACAAAGAGAACATAAATGCATTATACACTTCATTCGGCTTTAAAGTAAATAAATTTTCTTATTTATTTGGATTGCGTTGGGAAGATACCAATATTGAAGTAAATCTCTTAGACACCAACAAGTTCAATACTAATAATTACAACAACTTATTTCCAAGCGCTTTTATTAGTTATGAAATTTCAGATCAGAGTAATTTTACGGCAAGTTACAGCAAGCGTTTAACCAGGCCAAGAGGGCGTTTCATGAATCCTGCTGTAAATTACGCAAGTAATATCAATATTTTTCAGGGGAATCCTGATTTAAATCCTTCATTGACTGATAAATATGATATTGGATATCTTAAGCGTTGGGATAAAGTAACTTTTAGTACTTCTGCTTATTTTGAAGATACCAAAGACGTTTTTAGTTTTGTGAGGTTTCCTACAGGTGAGGTTGTAACTCCTGATGGTGATGTTGTAACTCCTGCACCGGGCGAAACAGTTGAAGGTATTCCGGTTATTAAAAGCTCACCAATTAACTTAGGAAAAGAACAAAAATTTGGTTTCGAATTTACATTTAATTACACTCCATTCAAATGGTGGAAATTAAACAGTAATTTCAATTTTTATAATGTAAAAACAACCGGAGAAAACACTTATGAAGATAATAACGGTAGTGTGATTGTACAAAATTTAGACAACCAGGCTACTACATGGTTTGCCAGAATTAGTTCAAAAGTTACCCTGCCATACAAAATAGACTGGCAATTAAGCGGTAATTATAATGGCGAACAAAAAACAGCACAAGGTAAAAATCTGGGACAGTTTGGTTTAAATACAGCTTTCAGTAAAGACGTTTTAAAAGACAAAGCTACAATTGCATTCAATATCAGTGATATTTTCAATTCAAGAAAAATGATGTCATACACGAATTTTTACAATGACTCAAGAGTAATGACTCAGACATCATACAGTGAATTTCAGTTCCGTAAACGTCAGTTCAATTTATCGTTTACTTATCGTTTCAACAAGTCTAAAAATGACAGAGAGAAGAATGGAACACCGAGAAATGATGGTGGAGGAGATGGAGGAGAGTTTCCTGGATAAAATAGGTTAAATCCCAAAACGTAAAAATTCAAATTCCAATGTAAAAGTTGGAATTTGGATTTTTTTTCATTTTTTAGCATAAAAAAAGGACTCGTTTTCACGGGTCCTTTTTTATGAAATCAATTAAAGTTTAACTGATTGTTCTTCTTGTCTTTTTTTAGCTCTTTTTTCTTTGAACATTTCCCAGCTAGCTCCCGTAACCCAATAAGATACGAAACCAACCAAGAAAAACATTAACCAAAACCCTATAGTTAGTATGGTTAAGAAAAGCAAAAAGCCTAAGTACTGTGAAAATTCAAACATGTTTTCCGGAATTTTTGAATGTAAGCACAAATGTAGGTTTTATATTTTTCCTTGCCAATAAAAACCAAATCAATTTTTCTAAAAGGCCAATTATCCTTATATTTATACTCATTTTAAATAAGGATTTTTTTTAAGTAGCTAAAATAGAATAATATGAGTGTTTTCAGGAGCTGTTTCCTGCTGTCCACTATATCTTTTATGGGGAACACCCCCATAAAAGGATGCCGTTTCCATCAGGGCTAAAGCATTCGTTTTCAAAAGAAACTTCAGTTTTTAAATCTCACAAATAACATTTCACATTTTACAAACAATATTTTACAAAGAACAAAATGAAATACAGAATAGAAAAAGACACTATGGGCGAAGTGCAGGTTCCGGCTAATAAATATTGGGGTGCACAAACAGAGCGTTCCAGAAATAATTTTAAAATTGGAGATTCAGGATCAATGCCAAAAGAAATTATAGAAGGTTTCGCTTATCTTAAAAAAGCAGCTGCTTATGCCAACTACGATTTAGGTGTTTTACCAATCGAAAAACGTGACGCTATTGCTGCAGTTTGTGATGAGATACTTGCCGGACAATTAAAAGATGAATTTCCGCTTGTGATCTGGCAAACCGGTTCAGGAACGCAAAGTAATATGAATGTCAATGAAGTAATAGCAAATCGTGCTCAGGTGCTTAAAGGATTTGAAATTGGCGAAGGTGAACAATTCATAAAAGCCAATGATGATGTCAATAAATCACAATCGTCAAACGATACCTTTCCAACCGGAATGCATATTGCGGCTTACAAAATGGTAGTTGAAATCACCATTCCGGGAGTCGAAAAACTGCATGCAACATTAGTCAAAAAAGCAACCGAGTTTAAAGACGTTGTAAAAATCGGACGTACACACTTTATGGACGCAACGCCATTGACACTTGGACAGGAAATTTCAGGCTATGCAGCTCAATTGGCATACGGTTTAAAAGCACTTAGAAATACATTAGCACATTTATCTGAAATCGCTTTAGGCGGAACGGCAGTAGGAACAGGACTAAATACTCCAAAAGGCTATGATGTCAAAGTAGCCGAATATATTGCCCAATTTACCGGTCATCCATTTGTTACGGCTGAAAACAAATTTGAAGCTTTGGCCGCACACGATGCCATTGTAGAAACTCATGGAGCCTTAAAACAGTTGGCTGTTTCTTTAAATAAAATAGCTAATGATGTCAGAATGCTGGCTTCAGGGCCTCGTTCCGGAATTGGCGAAATTCATATTCCTGAAAATGAACCGGGTTCTTCAATAATGCCCGGAAAAGTAAACCCAACGCAGTGCGAAGCCTTAACAATGGTTTGTGCTCAGGTAATCGGAAATGATGTAGCAATTGCAGTAGGAGGAATGCAGGGACATTATGAATTGAATGTTTTCAAGCCTGTTATGGCAGCAAACTTTTTACAGTCAGCAAGACTGTTAGGCGATGCGTGTGTTTCATTTGACGAACATTGTGCTCAGGGAATTGAACCTAATTACAAACGTATCAAAGAATTAGTAGATAATTCATTGATGTTAGTAACAGCTTTAAATACAAAAATCGGTTATTATAAAGCAGCCGAAATTGCTCAAACCGCTCACAAAAACGGAACTACGCTTAAAGAGGAGGCCGTTCGTTTAGGATACGTTACTCCTGACGCTTTTGATGCATGGGTCAAACCTGAGGAAATGGTTTAGTTTTACTGCAATCAGTTCGGCTTTGATCGAGATATATCAATCTTAAAAGGGAGGAAATTTTAAAATTCCCTCCCTTTTTTATATGTTTAAACTATTTTTAAAAGACTTGATATTTTACTTATTGTAAATGTCTAATAACCAGTCATAGAAACTGTCTTTCCATTTTGAAACCGAATGCCCTTTATCATAAGCCAGTCCAAAACCGTGATCACCTTTTGAATAAATATGTAATTCCGAATTTTTTACTTCGGCAGCAATGGCAGCCAGCCCCGGAATAATTTCTTTTACAGGCATTTTTTTGTCGTCACGGGCAATCGCCATAAAAATAGGAGGTAAGGCCTGAACGTTGTCAATTTTTTTAAAATTGCTTAACGTATTGCCGTGGTAAATTAAAGCAGCAAAAGCGGGTTTCCAGTCTATAGCTTCTTTTGTTTCGGTAGATTTTATTACAATGCGTTCGCTTAGCCAGCCACCGGCCGAAAAGCCCAAAATTCCAATTTTGTCCTTGTCAATTTTTAAGCCTTCCGCCAGTTCTTTCATTTTTAAAATACCTGTTCTGGCATCCTGATAAACGGCTCTTTTATAATCATCCATCGGAATAATCATTTCTCCCTTTTCATCTTTTCTGTTAGTTCTGTATTTTACCACTATACAATTGATCCCCTGTCCGGAAAGCCACATCGCAAGATCAGTTCCTTCTTTATCGACCCAGTTCGTAGTTAAACCTCCACCCGGAAATATAACGACTCCAATATGTTTGTTGTTCGATTCAGAAGCCGGAAATAATTGATAGGTTGGAACCGAAATATTACTGATTACCCTGTTTTTATGGGATAATGACAACGGATTAACAACAGAGTCAACTACCTTTTCAGGATTAGGATGCGTTACCGTATTTTTTTCAATTCCGTTAGGAAACAAAAGAGTTTCCGGATTGGTTTGGGCGAGTAAATGAGCACAGTTTAATAATAATGAAATCGAAAATGTAATTATGAGTTTTTTCATGTTGGCTGTTGATAGTAAATATGTTATTTTAAGTGTGTTAAAAAATAGTTACAAATTAATAAGCAACACAAATTAAATTAATTAATTCCCATCAACATAGTCTTGTAAATAACTAAATCGCTCTGTAAGTTTACCATTCTCGGTAATTTTGGCTCGTTCCAGAATTCCATCTTTATCTCCGTTAAAAAAAGCCGGAATAACATGTTCCATAAACTGTTCTCCAAAACCTTCACTGGCATCTTTTGGGATTTCACAAGGCAAATTATCAACTGCCATTACTACAATTGCAGCCGGATGAAAAATATCAACTTCTTTATTTTCTGATGGCAGATATCCGTACAAAGGTTCAGTAATTGTAGAAGAACGGAGTGTACTTGCAATTGGGCCATTTATATCACATGAAACGTCAGCGACAACTCTTATTTTACAATCTTTAGCATTCAGCATTTCCTGAGTCAGGATCATTGGTGCATTATTTCCGTAAAAATGCCCGGCTATATAAATGTCACTGACTTTGGTGAATTTTTCGAAATCAGACGTATAATCTTCAGGATGTTGGGTGAAATCTACAAAGTCAAGAATCTTACCATCAGTTCTTTTATTGTATTCTAAAGCGTCAAGCTGTACATAAACAGACTGCGTGTAGTTTTTGGTTAGATAATTTTCTACAGTAATTTCCTTTACTTTGATTGCTTTCAAAATTTCCTGCGCGCCGCTGCCAACCTTTCCTGTTCCTGTGATTACAAATTTTAAAGGAGGCAGTGTTATTCTTTTCAAATGCATGATCAGGGCATCTTTTCCTGATAGAGTTTCTGCTTTTGGAAGTTTAAATAACTCGAATTTTATTCCAAAAGCGCGAATTCCGTTATAAACCCCAACCATTCCGGCATATTTTCCAAACCCGATTAACCTTCGGTTATGTTCATCAACAATCGTTTCATGATCGTATAAAGTGATATTTTTTTCTAATATGGCCTGTAAAAGTTTTTTGTTGTGAGGCTGTTTTTTTATGGTATGCGAAAAAAAGAAATAAGATTTATTCGGAATTAAATTAGCTACAGGAACTTCTTTTACGCCAAATAAAATATCACAATCTGAAACGTCATCAGCAACATTAATTCCCATACTTTTATATTGAAGATCTGAAAAAATTCTAATATCTGAACTTTCAACACTTATATAGGCTTCAGGGTGGAGTTGTTTGAGTTTTGCTAATGCATCAGGGGCAAAGACAACACGTCTGTCAGGTGGATTTTTTCTTTCTTTGATAATTCCGAATTTCATTTATTAGGATTTAAAATTTAATGATATAACTTTTATCTGTTATTTTGTTTTAAATATAACAAATATAGTTAAATTTTTGTTGCTGTTTTCTTATTTTTAATGATTTTGAATCACTATTATCTGATTTTCAACAGGCTAACAAAAAAACGTGTTAATTGTCTGTTAAGGGTATCTGTTTTTAGCTCTCAAAATCACCAAACATAAATATTGAATTCTATATATTTGTTTTTAAAGAATGATGAAAATGAGTTTCCTTAAAAAGACAAATATACCACAAATACTTTTCTCAGTTTTAGTTTTAAGTTCATGTGGAAAGGATAAAAACAACAGTCAGGATGGAGTTGTAAAAGAAAAAGATACATTGGGGAAAATGGTTCCGATGGGGCCTGAAAAAAAAATAAGTGCGGCCTATATTAATTCTGTAAAAGGGAGAATAAATTATTTTTACAATAAAAACTGGCCAAACAACTGCATGAACGGAAGTTTTTTGGTAGCAAAAAACGGTCAGATTATTTTTGAAAGATATAATGGTTTTGCCAATAAAAATGAAGGCACTAAAATTACTGCTGATACCCCTGTACAAATTGCCTCTGTAAGCAAAGTACTGACTGCAACTGCTGTTTTAAAATTAATCAATTTAGGTAAGCTTGGTCTGGATCAAAAAGTAAATACTATTTTAAAAACTTTTCCATACGAAGAATGTACGGTTCGAATGTTATTGTGCCATCGAAGCGGAATGCGAAATTATGCTTATTTTACAGATCATGACAAATCGGTTTGGGACAGGCACAACCAGCTTACCAATAAAGATATTTTAGACATTCTGGCGACTAAAGATGTAGGTCTGGAGTCAAGGGTAGGTACCCGTTTTGCCTATTGCAATACCAATTACGCTATGCTGGCACTCATAATCGAAAAAATAACGGGACTGACCTACAAAGAAGCAATGTCGCAAATGATTTTCAAACCTCTTGGAATGACGCATACTTATGTTTTTGATGATGATAAAGACAGAAAAAACATTGTTCCTTCTTATAAAGGGAATGGGGTCGAAATTGGTTTTGACTATTTGGATAACGTTTATGGTGATAAAAATATCTTTTCGACAGTTCGTGATCTTTTAAAATTCGACAGAGCCAGATATGCTCCCGATTTTTTAAAACCGGCTTTATTAAAAGAGGTTTACACTGGTCAGAGCAATGAACGTAAAGGTGCCAAAAATTATGGATTAGGAATCAGAATGATCAATTGGGAAACCGGCCAGAATTTTTATTTTCACAATGGCTGGTGGCACGGAAACACATCTTCTTATATTACGCTTCAAAAAGAGCATATAACCATTATAGCATTATCTAATAAAATGACAAGAAATACGTATGCAGTTCGTAAACTGGCTCCAATTTTTGGAGATTATCCTTTTCAGTTTAAAGAAGAAGAGTAATATAATAAGTCACAAAGTCGAAAGTCATAAAGAAATTGTAAATATTGACTTTGTTCCTTTTAAATATACCAATTGCGGAAAACAAAAAGAAGCAACCGTGTGACTTTAAAAACTTTACAACTTTCGACTTTTGGCTTTCTAATTTTTCTGAAAATTTTAATAGAAAGTAACTGCAAATAGTATAAATTTGCAAACTCATTTTTGGGGTCGACTGGTTTTGACAGCAAGTCGAATTGAAAAGTAAGCACGTCGAGCATTGAGACCTTGCTCGTAAATATAAGATCTTACACTTTTACACGGCGAAAATAACTACGCTTTAGCTGCATAATCTGAATTATAGTAAGATTAGCCACGTCCCTACAAGGTAGGGAAGCTGGATTCTCCTTGAAAGCCTTGGTTTGTGGCGTTCTGTTTAGGGGAACCGTAAAAATAAACCTAGATTTCCATGAGCTTCGGGTGGATTTTGAAAATTAAGAAGATAAGTGTTGAGTGGCTGTTTCTGGCCTTGCTTAACATCGAAAATCTAATCAGGAAATAAACGTGTAGAAAGCTCTTTAATTGCTTGTTTGGACCCGGGTTCGATTCCCGGCGACTCCACTGGACGGGATGATTGATAAATCATCCCGTTTTTTTTTCATAAATCAAACACCCTTTTTCCTTCATTAATGGGGTGTTATGAGTAAAAATACTTCTCATTGTAGGTGTTCGATAAATGCCTTCCTGATAGTATAAATTGTTATCGAACACCATATTTATAAAATCTCTTTTCTGCAAAATATTAGATTTATTGTACACGTAATGCATGTCTGTAAGTAAACTCAAGTTTTTCTCTAAAATTAAAAATACCTTACTCAGATCTGTATTAAGTCTTTCAATGGTCTGTTTCAGATTTTGTATAGTATCATTGTAATTTGTATACCATCGATCATAAGTATCTTTTGCGATCTCATTTTTAATCCACTTTTCTTCAACTGAGAACATTTTTTCCTGTACATTTTCTAATTCAAGCTTTTTTTCTTGAACTCTTTGTTTATTGGCTTTCATTTCTAATTGAATAGAAGTATTGCAACCATCTTTTATTTCACGAACCCTCTTTTCCGGCAAACTCATTAACAAAACGTATCATGTAAGAGTAGCAAAGAAAGATTACGAAACAAATGAAAGTGTTATCACCATTCAGCCATCAATTGATAAATCAGAACTGGATGTTAAATTAGAAAAGCAAGTTAAGGAAATAGGTGTTGGAACAGATTTAGCCAAAACCTTAAACATTCCTATTATTTATTTTGACTTAGATCAATCGTTTATTCGTAAAGATGCTGCTTTTGAATTAGAGAAAATTATAGCTGTTATGAAGCAGTATCCAAGTATAAAAATAGATGTTCGTTCTCATACAGATAGCAGACAAACCAAAAAATACAATATGCTGTTATCCAACAGAAGGGGCAAAGCAACTATTGAATGGTTTGTAAAAAGAGGAGTTGCAGTAAACAGATTAACTGGTAAAGGATATGGTGAAAGCAAATTGATTAATAAATGCTTAGATGATATAGATTGTACAGAGGAAGAGTACCAATTAAATAGAAGAAGTGAGTTTGTAATTATTTCAATGGAGTAGTTTTTCTAATCTGATTTTGTTTTTGAAATGTTTGTTAAAAAGGATGTAAGTTTAAAGTAATATTTTATTGTCTTGAAGCTTACATCCTTAGTTTTATAATAAAAAATATTTCGTTAGTATTTTTTAGTTTATAGTATGATAGTGCAGACGAAAATTCAAAGTTTTTCATGTAATCTGAATTTGAAGAAATTTTTTAGAATACTAATGTTACATAATTAGAAATAAAAATGATAAGAATATATCATGAATTTAGGTTTTTAAAGAACAATACACGCTGTGTATAGTAGAATATTTATCCTGAATGGCTTTTTTTCTGAATAACTTTTTTATTTCCATAACATTTGTACATTTACCACACCAAAAACAGCAGTACAAACCAATCATTTTTACGCCCCGATATGAATAAATCGATTGTTGAACTACCCCACAGTACTCCTGAGCAGGCTGCTACGCTTTTATATGTATTTAATAGTGTGTATCCGATTAGTGAAGGTTCTAAAAAATTCCTTATCGAAAACACCTATCCTATAAAAGTTCGAAAAGGCAAAAAACTGCACAAAGCAGGAGAAATCTGCGATATGATTTATTTTGTTAACCAAGGGGCTATCCGGGGTTATGTAAAAGATGCCAATAAAGAAATTACAACCTGGATTACGGTAGAAAACGAACTGGTAGCTTCTATTCACAGTTTTATACTACAGATTCCGAGTTACGAAAATATGGAAGCTCTGGAAGATTCGAATTTGTTGGGCATGAGACATTCTGACCTGCAGCACTTATATGATATTGAGCCCGAATTCAATATCAACGCCCGACGTTTTTACGAAAAATATTATTCGGATGCAGAAGTTAGGGCTTTGATGGGAAGGTTAAGCAAAGCTGAAATCAAATATGAATTTTTCCTGAAAACCTACAAACATCTTTCGAACCGGATTCCATTAAAGTATATTGCTTCGTTTTTAGGTATCAATCTGGAAACTTTGAGCAGGATTCGGGGTCAGATTCGCAACACTTCTGAAAATAAAGTTTGACAATTGTCAAATAATGACATGCTGTTTTTCTAAAGGTTTTTCTTTGTTTTTGTTTTAAGTATTTAATTGTCAATATTTTGAATTTAATTTTTCGAATTATTGACACTCCCCTTTTTTCTTCCGGTAAATTGTATCTGATTAAACTTTGAAGCTTTTTAAATAATTTCGCGATGTATTATAAGATATAATCAGTCCAAAATTAATTAACTTTCTAAATGATGTTTATGAAATCAAAATTACTATTAATATTGTGTGTTTTTTGTGCAACAATATCAAATTACGCCCAAAGTTCAGCTTCTCAGTCAGGAATAGCAGTTCAGGGTATTGCCAGAGACGCTAACAATACTGCTCTGACAAGTCAGACTATCAATCTTACGTTTACGTTTTATTATCTGGATGCTTCAAGTATTGAACAGAATATCTATAAAGTGAGTAAAAATTTAACGACTGATGCATTTGGTGTATTTTCGGATGTAATTGATCCAACAGCCGTAAATAACAGTTTAGTTGCTAACAATACCGCTTATCTTAGAATTGAGAAAGGAACAGAGGTTATTTCTGATGAAAAACTGCGACATGTGCCTTATGCAATTTCTGCTAATAATGGGGTTCCAACAGGTTCAATTATGCCTTTCATTGGTACTTCTGCACCGGAAGGCTGGGTGCTTTGCAACGGTGCTGCACTGCCTTCAACAGCTAAGGCCTTAATCGCTATGGTAGGGAATAATGCACCTAATCTTCAGGGTATGTTTTTAAGAGGTACCGGAACAAGTCCTGTAAATAGCCAGCCTGGACCAGCTTTAAAAGGAACACAACAGGATAGTCTTGAAAAGCATTCACATGATAAAGGTACATTAGCTACCGATACTGCTGGTAATCATAACCATAAAAATGGAGTTTATAATCAACTTTTAAGTATGACCGGAAAATTTACAGCTATTCAAACAGATAATAATAATGATCAGCCAGATCTCGGTACTGCAGGAACAATACAAGATGCGGGTAGTCATACACATACTATAAGTGGCTCAACTGGTGATTTTGGAGATTTAGAAACTAGACCTGTTAACTACGGTGTAAACTATATCATTAAATTGTAAAGCTGTAATTATGAAAAAAATAATTGCGTTTCTCGGAATATTTTTTCTGGGAACGGGACTCTATGCTCAAAATAATTATGGAGGAGCCAAAATAGTACCCGTTTCACAGGCTATTCAAAAAAACGGTTTTAGTATACAGGTTGGTCTTCCTTTTTTGGGACAAAACAAAACAGGACCAAGACGTACAAATCCTGCTGATATTCGTTTTCCATGGAATACTCTTTATCTATATAAAACATTTGCAGAAGAATCTTTTAGTGTTTCAAAAGGTTTTTATGGCGATAAGGTTTTAATTACCTGGAATTTAAGAGCCAATGAAAATTTGGTAAAGAGTATCAAGATATACAGAAGGGTTTATACAGAGGCAGGAAACCTTCCTTACAATTTAGTAGTTGGGCTTTCTTCTACAGAAACTACCTATGAAGATAAATATGTAGAAGGGGGAATTTTGTACGAGTATAAAGTAGAAGCTCAGGGAGTCAGTACAATTCCGGAACTCTATAGTACTTATATTACTGGTATAGGATACAGAAATCCTACTGCTGTAGTAACTGGAAATATTAGTTATAAAGGCGGAAACCCAGTTAAAGATGTTGTGGTTACAGCAACTTCTAACGGCAGTGATATTGCTAAAGGAAGTAGTTTAAGTATTCCCGCTTTGGGCTTTGTCGATATTAATGATTTAAGTGCAACAATTTCAAGTGCAGCAACTTTTCAGGTTTGGGTAAAACCAAACGGAGCTTATGCAAGTGATTCAGAAGCAGCGATTCGATTGTTTACTATTTCCAGTTCAGCAAGTGCTGATAATATTGATGTGACAGTAAAATTGAATCCGGTTGGCAAGTCACTGGATGTTGCTATTGGCAGTAATAAATATACATTGAAGAATTATTTTCCTTCGGGTAATTTAAACTCAAGAGGAAATGATCTGCTTGTACCTGTTTCAGATTTTAATAAATCTTTCGTGCATTTTACCGTAGTTGTCAATGATAATCAGACTCCTTTACTGTATATTAACGGTAGGCAGATTACACAAGCTTACGTAACGGAAGCAGACAGTAAACTGAAAGGAGTTGATGCAACATATACTGCACCTTATTTTACAGCAACAATCCCTACTGGTACAACAAAACTTTCTGGTGTAACCTGGGATAATGCTAAAGTGGGAGGAGGAAAATCAAGTTACGTTGACGAAATAAGAGTATGGAAAGCGGCATTAGAATCTTCTGTAATTAGAACCGATTATTCCAGATTTATTAGCGGAAACGATTCCAGATTGGTAACGTATCTAAGAGCCAATGAAAAAGCGGGAAGTTATGCTTATGATTTGTCTCGTAACGGGTTTAATTATAACGAAAATCACGGTAAACTTTGGGATGCAAATACAGCAGAAGGCAATAAAGTTTTATGGGCTGCAGAGGCTGATAAATATCCTACAACATCTCAATTAGGTATATTAGGGGTTACTGACAGTAAAGGAAATTATCAAATCAGTGCGATACAGTATTCTGGGACAGGAGAATCTTACAACATTACTCCTATGTACGGTCAGCATAAATTTGAACCGAATCAGCAATTGGTTTATTTAGGACAAGGTTCTGAGGTCGTAAACAAAATTGATTTTGTAGATCAGTCTTCATTTAGTTTTAAAGGTATTGCAGTATTTGATACGCGAGGTGTTTTTCCATCTTACGTGGCAGTAGATACTAAAAAAACGGATAATAAAAATGATGCATGGATTGACGGAGGTGCTAATATTTTGGATGAGGCATATAATACTTATGAAATTAATGGAGAAAAATATGCTAAAGGAAAATATTGGATAAATAACGCAGGAACTCCAACAGATAAATCAGATGATTATTTAGATCGTTATGCTGAAATAAATACAGTAGGAGCGAACGTATACATTGACGGAAATATCGTATTGGATGCTAATAACATTCCGGTAGTTACTGATGATAATGGTTATTTTGATATAAGTGTCCCTATTGGGAAACATTATATAACAATAAAAAAAGACGGACATGAATTTGCTTATAGCGGGCGTTTCCCGGCAGCGACCAGTGAGTTCAAAGAGTTTTTTGAAGATTCTAATGAACCGGTTTATTTTGTAGACAATACAAAAGTTACAGTTGTAGGTAAAGTAGTAGGAGGAACTGTAGAAGCTGAAAAGGTTATTGGTTTTGGAGGCAGCGGTCAGGTAACAAAAATGATTACCGATTCAGGAATTACAAAAAATCTTGAAGTTAGTGCTAAAAATAACATTGGTAAAGCTGATTTTACATTAGGATATGCGCCAGTTGGATCCAATGTTACAAACTATACCAAGTTTAATTATACTACTAATACTGATTCAGGAGAATACAGAGTTGCGGTATTGCCTTTAAAATATAATTTGGAAGCAAATGACCTGGTGATAAAAAGCAATTCAAACATTTCGCTGTTAAAAGCAGGAACTACTGAAACATTTGATTTTTCAGAGATACCGGCCGTGAAAACACCTGAATATAAATATAAAGAGAATAATGTAGATAAAAAGTTAACAGGAACTCCGTATCATCATGAGAAAAGTTTTACGTACAGGTCAACTCCGGTTTTACAAGTAACAGAGCAAACTTCAGATAAGACTATTAATGTTAGTGGTAAACCAGTATCTACAGAGAATTTTGTAAATCCGGTTTACACACAGCTTATGTTGTATAAAATTGTGATGAATCGTTTTGAACGTTACACTAATAATGATTCAGGAACTACTGTCGAAGTAAAAGTACCGGTAACAGATGGCGAATTGGTAAAAACAAACAATCTTGCTTTACCGGATTCAGAAACGATTACAGCTGATGGCAGTATTTTAACGTATTCATTTAAAGGAGGAATTCCTTCAATTATACCGCCGTTTGAGATAAAAAGTACTTTAAAATACCGATTAAACGAAGTTGATTATGAGGTTGAGAATTTTAAAGATACCGGAATTATTTTAGGAGGTGCATCAGATGGCAGCCAAACATTTGTTACTGCTGCGCCGGATATTCCTGCGATTATTTTAAGAGATCCGCCCGGTTCGAATAGTTTTGCCTCTCTGGAAGCAGGTGAAAGCATTTCGTTCAACTCCGAAGCTACTTTTGCTCATCAGGAAGGAGTATCGGAAGATGTTACTATTGCAGGTGGAATGTACTTTGAACTTCAGGGAGGTTTAGTTCCTACGCCAAAAGTATCAATAGAGTCAAAAAATTCCGGAACTACAGGTATTAGCATCTCTAAAACTTCTCAAGATGGCAAAAGTGTAAAAAACACTTATACTTTTAGTAAAACAATTTCAACCAGTGATGGAACTGATTATGTAGGTTCAGATGGTGATTTATATATAGGAAACTCAAAAAATATATTTTATGGTTCGTATGATAATATTGAAGCATCCAGTAAAATACCTCAAAAATATGTAAATGGTGTTGCTGTGCCATTGAGTCCTGCAGAATATGTAAACTTAGGTACTGCAAACGCTCCTGTATATTTGAGTAAACAAAAAGCACTTAGTTTTGTAGATAAGCCTACAGAAACGTTTTTTATGTATTCCCAAAAGCATATTATAAGCACTTTAATTCCGGAATATGAATTGTTTATAACTAATAATCTGAACGGACCAGATCCTAACTCTGCTGTTAACGTACAGAAGAGAGAAGAATATGCAGAGAAGATAAGATTGTGGAGAAAAGTGATTCTTGATAACGAAAAAGTTAAATATGCCGCTATAAGTGATCGTGCGGCCTATAAAACAGGTTTGACAGATGTTATATCAAACTTTAATAAACAAGTTAAAGAAGCTTATGATGGCATTAGCAATTCAGCATCCAAAGAAAAATTAACGAATCAGCTTAATCAATCTAATCTGATTAAAGATATGCTTGGATCTGAATTCGAAAAAAATATTTCTTTTGATTCAGGTTTAGGATCTTATTCCCGTAGTGTAGAAACAAGCGTAGTGTCAGCGTCATCTACTTCATATAAGATAGTTATTGACGAGTCGGTGGCTGCCATACTTGGTACTTCGGTAAATAAGGTTGGCTTAGAGTTTAACACAAAAGCATTTTTTCAACAGGATATAAATTCATCATTATCTACAGAAAAAACAACGTCTACAAAAATAAGTTATACCTTTAAAGACAATGATAAAGCGAACCTTTTAAGTGTAGATATAGTAAACTCTTTTGATGGTAATGGTCCTGTATTTATTACCCGGGGCGGAAGAACCTCATGTCCGTATGAAGATAAAGAATTGACTCATTTTTATAATAAAAACGACTATAATACAGCTACTGTAATTAATGAACTGCCAAATGATAAACGCGAAAAATTAAGTTTTGCTACTCAAAAAGTAGAAGTTCCGGTACTTACGGTTTCAGACAATGATGTTAATAATGTAGTAGAGACTAAAAAAGCTGAGTTTGAATTAAAACTTCAAAACAATAGCGCATCTGGTTCTGATACAGATTTCTTATTGGTTGTAGATAATACGACTAATCCGAATAATGCTTTAATTAATATTGAACCAAACGGAACAATTGTTCATGTACCTTACGGAAAAGAAGTAATTTATAAACTGACTTTAGGGAAATCTATTTCAGATATTTATGAATATAAAGATATAAAAGTCAGACTTCAGTCAATATGTGACGGTGCAGATGTAAGTTCAGAAGTTCTTATTTCAGCAAGCTTTGTTCCATCTTGTTCAAGCGTAGCTGTAAGTACACCACTTAACAATTGGGTTTACAACAGAGAAAAAGCTTATAATACCGACGGATCGACTAAGCCATTGGCAATAAATTTAACGGGTTATAATACGAAGTTTAAAAGCTTCAGGAAAATTGATCTGGAGTACAAATTAGCGACAAGTCCTAATTGGATTCGTCTGCATACGTATTACGGCACTTCTGAATTTTATGATGAGGCAGTAAAAAATAATGAAACCCAAATTACATTTATAAATGCAGCTGTGAGTTTAACTTATAATTTTGATATTGCATCTTTAAAATTAGCAAATGGGAATTACCAAATTAGAGCTAGAAGTACTTGTACCAACGATACAGAATTTATATCTGAAATTATTACAGGACTTGTAGATTTAAGTGCACCTCAGTTATTTGGAACACCGCTGCCATCAAACGGTATTTTAAGTGCTGGAGAAGATTTGAAAATAAACTTCAACGAAAATATTTTATATAATCCTGCTGTAAGTACAATTGAGATAAAAGGAGAAACCAATCAATTAAAAATTGATCACAACGTAAGTTTACGTTTCGAAGGAATCAACAATACAGCCGTAATCAATAGTCCTAAAATTAGTTCAGGAAATTTAAGCCTTGAATTCTGGCTGAATAATGAAACCAAAACAGCCGGTTCAATCATTTCACAAGATGGCGGTTTAAATATCGGACTGAATAACGGAAATATCTCTTTCACATTAGGAGACATTACCGTACAAGGAGGATTAAAAGACGACAATCTATTCCACCATTATGCTTTTACATACAACAACAGCAATGGTGATTATAGAATTTTTGAAGATGATATTGAAATTGGTGCAAAAAGCGGAAAAGCCAATACACAATTTGCCAACAATAATAGTTTGGTAGTGGGCGGAAATACATTTGTAGGAAACGTACATGATCTTCGTTTATGGAACAAAACATTAAGCAGAGAAGATGCATATGCAAAAATGTACGCTAAATTAATGGGTAACGAAGCTAATTTGGTTGGTTATTGGCCAATGCATGAAGGAAAAGATGCTTTAGCTAAAGATCTGGTAAGATTTAAACATGCAACAGTAAATGCTTCATGGGATATTAAACCAAAAGGAAATTCGTATGATTTTGCTAACGGACAATATTTAGCAATGGACAATGTGAATTTTGTTCAGATTACTAAAGAAATGGACGCAACTATGGAGTTTTGGATTAAAACAGGAACTTCTCAAGAAGCGACTATCTTTTCAAATGGAAAAGGTGATGGTTCAGATGTTATCCAAAGCAATGGATTATCTAATAAATGGTCTGTTGATGTAAATAATTCTGGTAATCTTTTACTAAAAAGCGAAGGTCAGACTTACCCTTTAACGACAAGTACCGTGGCAGATAATGCATGGCATCATGTAACTTTATTATTCAACAGATCCGGATCTTTGAGAACTTATGTTGATACCAAATTAGTATCTTCAAACCAAATGACAGCTATTGGAGGTTTCTCCGGAAATAAAATTTGGTTAGGTGCCAGAGGAGCAAAAGATCTTTCAGGCAAAGAAACGGTTGACCGTAAATTTACAGGAAAAATAGATGAATTCCGTTTATGGAATACGCTTCGTAATGTCGAGCAAATAAACAGAGACAGCTACAATGAAGTTGATGTAGAGAGTATTGGTTTATTATTATACTCAAGAATGAATATTCCGGATCCGGTTACAGCAAACGGACCAAGATATTATCATGCAGATGCTAACCAAACTGTAGTCGTAAACAACGCAGTTTTAAGCAGTGGAACTGTAAATTATTCTAATGATACTCCGGCAATAAAACCAGAAAGACAGTTGGTTAAATTTGTAACCACAAATGTTATTAAAGATGGTGAAATGATTATTGCACCAGTGGTTACTGACTGGGCATCATTAGAAGGACAAATCCTGGATATTACAGTACACAGAATGTTTGATAGCGCAAATAATATGCAGGAATCCCCGGTTACCTGGACAGCGTATGTGAATCGTAATGAAGTAAGCTGGTTTGCCGAAGGTTACAACGAAATTGTTGATCTTACAAAGAACAGTGGAGAAACAAAATCTTTTGAAATTACATTGGTTAACAAAGGAGGAAAACAACAGCCTTATGTCATTAATAATGTTCCAAGCTGGTTAAGTTTAAGTAAAACATCAGGAAGTATTGATCCTAATACTAAAACAATCATTAAAGCAGTTGTTGATGAAAATGTTGCAGTTGGAGAATATCTGGAGAATTTATATTTACAAACAGATTTTGGCTACGATCAAAAATTACAGACAAAATTAAGAGTATTGGCTCCGGAACCGAACTGGAATGTTGATCCGACACATTTTGATTACAGTATGAATATCATTGGAAAAGTAAAAGTGGACGGCGTTCTGTCTGCAGATTCTTATGATAAAATTGCTGCTTTCTACAATGAAGAAACAAGAGGATCTACAAAACTGGTTTACAATGAAGCTTACAAAGAATATTTTGCATTCCTAACGATTTACAGCAATACCAATTCTGGTGAAAATCTGAAATTTAAAATCTGGGATGCTTCACAGGGTAAAATTTTAGAAGCTTCTATTGAGTCTAATTCGTCTGTTACTTTCATGAATAATGAAGTATTAGGAACGATGAGCAAACCGTACATTTTTGTAAATTCAGGTGTAGTAGAACAAGAAATAAAACTGAACAAAGGATGGACATGGGTTTCTTTGAACACAAGTGATCCGAATTTTTCAGACTTGAATGTATTGACAAAAAATCTAACGTTAGAAACGTCAAACCGTATTTTAAGTCATTCTCCTGCATTGCTGGATACTTATTTTAAAGATAATTCGAATCCTGCAAACAGTGGATGGTCTGGTACTATAAGTGCTAACGGAGGACTTTCTTCTTCTAAAATGTATAAAGTAAATGTTACACAAGAGCAGACATTAAAAATCAAAGGTAAAAATGTAGATGTTTCGACCTGGAGTTTGCTAATTAAAGAAGACTGGAACTGGCTTTCTTATCCCATAACATCAAACCAAACAACAAATGAAGCTTTAGCATATTTTGATGCAGTTGACGGAGATGTCATTAAATCTCAGAATTTGTTTGCGATCTATGATCCTATTATTGGATGGAACGGAACTTTGAAATACTTAGAAGCCGGAAAAGGGTACATGATTAAATCAAGTAAAGATCAAACTTTTAAGTATCCTGATAATTTAGAAAAAAGCAACGTGACAGGAAAATCTGTTTCAAATACTGAGCAGGAAACAATCGCATCGGAATTCAAACAGTATTCACAAAACATGAATGCAGTTGTTTTACTTCCAAAAGGCTTTGATGAATTGTTTGCATATGATTCAAAAGGCGTCTTAAAAGGAATTGCAAGAAATCAGATGATAGATGGAAAAGAACTAAGTTTCATAACCATTTTTGGAGACGATACAGAAGAGCTATCATTTACAGTTGGAGATGGATTTACGAAAAAAGGTACTTCAAAATCATTCACATTTAAAGGAAATGAAGTACTTGGAACGATTACAAATCCGGTTATTTTAGAAGAAGTTTCAAAAACCGAAAATAGTATTTATCCAAACCCATTTGCAACAATTCTGAACATCGAACTTAATGCAGATAAAAAGCAGCAAGTAAACATTCAGCTTTATTCAGTAAGCGGCCAATTGGTATTTAGCCAAAAGGCAGTTATTGAAAGCGGCAACAATGTGATTTCAATTTCTCCAAACATAGCTGAAGGAATCTATATTACAGAAGTTGAAGTTGATGAAAAGCTGCTAAGAAGTAAAGTTGTAAAAAATTAAATAACAATAATGAGCTCCTAAAACATCTCCTGAGACTGTTTTAGGAGTTTATAATCAATTAAAAATGAGAAATTATATACATATAACACTATTGCTTTTTATAATGAGCAGTACTGTATTTGGCCAATCGCCCGACTGGTCAGTAAATGAAAATAAATTTCAGTACACCATGTCATTTGAAGGTTTCATCAACGCTGATGGAAAAAACTTAACAAGCAGTAACGATAAAGTGGCTGCTTTTGTTAATGGAGAATGCCGCGGAATCGCCAGTCCGATTTATGTAGCAAGTGAAAAAAAGTACATGGTATATTTAACCGTTTTTTCGAATACCGATAATGAAGTTGTTAGTTTCAAGATCTATGATTCGAGCAGCAATGTTGTTAAAAATATAGAAAAGACCAAAGTATTTGAAAACAACAAACATTATGGAGATTTGTTTCAGGCGTATAGTTTTGCAAGTCCTGCATTACAAAGCGCAACTGAAATTACAGATTTTAGTATTAAAGATTTAAAGACCACTAAAATTATTAATGGATCACAAATAATACTTTATGCTGCTAAAGGAACCAACGTTACGGCATTAAATGCTTTATTTGAATTAAGCCCCGGAGCCAGATTGTTTATCGGGACAACCAATAAAATTTCAGGATCAAATAGTATCGATTTTACTAATCCTGTAAAGTTTCAGGTACTTTCAGAAGATCAGTCAGTTTTAAAAGAATGGACTGTAGCAGTCAAACTAGGCAGTGCTGTATTTTATAAAAAAGATGCGGTATGTTATGCCGGCGGAATTATAAAAGTCTTATACGATGAGAATGAAGCGATAGCTGATTTGACAAAAAGCGGTGTAAAAATTGTGACTCAAAACATTCAAAATGGACAGACCGTTTTTAATAATCTGGAAGCTGGAAAATATATTGTGAGTATAGGCGGTACTACGAAAGAAATAGTTATAAATCAAAAATAATAATGATGAAAATTAAGCAATACTATATTTTGGCATTCGTAATGTTTTTGTTTTTGGCTTGTTCAGATTATGAAGAAAGGACTATTTATGCTAAAAGCATTTCTTTTGTTCACGCTGACGGTTCAGAATTATCAGAAAATGAATGTATCAGTCCCAATATAAAATACGGAATAAAAATTGAAACTAATTTTAGTGATATAAATAGGCCTTTTAGAGTAGATTATTCTGTAAATGGAGTGGTATATGCAATGACTTTTACAGAAAATACTTCTCTGGTTAATCCGGTTACTCTTATTAATGGTGATAATGCTGCACAAATAGTAGGAACTGACCATAAAACAGTTCTCAAATATGTTGAACAGGGAGATTTTGAACTGGTAGAATAAACGAGAAAATTTTTATTAACTGTAGAAATTGAAGAGATGATGGGCTTCTAACCTTTCGAAAACCTACTTTAAGTCCTCAAAAAAAGTTAAGATTGGTATTAAGTACTTTGTTGCAGTCCGTGATAGCGACAAAAAAAGAGGTTATCCCAAAAGTAAAAAGGCTCTTCGAAGTGTTGTCAGGAAAGCGATACGAATGTCGGATCAAGACTAAATGTTGTGAGGAAATATTAAAAAGAGTCCTGTATTTTAAAAATATTTGAAATATAGGACTCTTTTTATAACTGAAAAAATGAAATGTACATTTCAGAAAATTAGGATTTTACCCTAAAAGCCAGCAAAACCAAGCTCTCGCAAGTTGTTTTCAGCATTGGCCTTTAAAAATGAAATGTGCATTTTACAAAAATAACAGATAGCAATTCCCTGATATATACCCTGTAGAGGGATTTTCTAAACAAATCATCATCAATGGGTTGTCTTATGGGGCGCCTCATGCACTGCCTTAAAAAAAAGCAACACATTAATAGTTAGTAAATTACGGAAAACTAAAATGTACATTTCATTTTATATTTGTGTACATTTCAATTTTTCGCTCATATTAGCTATGATTTATTTTGATATTTCTTCCCGCCAAGATGTTATTGACGAACATTATAACTCATTAAAGTCTCATATAAATAGTAAGATTGTTTCAAGTAAAATTAACAAACAACTAAAAGAATATATAGAAATTAATATTGAAAAAATAATTAAGGGGAGTCCGAATGAACTTAAACTACTTAATACAAATTTCAAATCATTAAGTAATTATAGCTCATCAATAATCATTCGTAATAAAATTTCTAAAATTTTTGATTATAAATACTTTGCAACCAAAAAAGACAATGGCTATGATGGTTATGATTTAGCCAAAAAATTGAATATCCGAACTTGTTTGTATTGTAATAGAAATTATACCCTCACTGTTGCGAGAGGAAAAAAAAAAAAGATAAAATTACAAGACCCGAATTTGACCATTTTTTTGATAAAAGCCAAAATCCTCTCCTAGCTTTATCAATTCAAAATCTAATTCCTAGTTGCAAAACTTGCAATAGTTCATTGAAAGGTTTTAAGAAATTTAATCTTGTTTCAAATTTACACCCGTATAAAGATGAAATTATTAGCTTTTATAACTACACTTTTGTACCACAGGACGTGAAATCTATAATTGGCAGTAACTCCAATCTTTCTGTAAAATTAAATGTTGCAAGTGGAGATGTTGATATTGACAAGAAGATTAATAACTCAATTGAAATTTTCAAATTAGAGGATATAATGAGTGCTCATTCTGACGAACTAAAAGATTTGTTCAACATTAGATATAAATTTTCTGAAAGATATTTTGAAGAGCTTTTCAATAAGTATAAAACATTAGGATTAAATTATAATAATGTGTATGAGGTAGTTTTCGGAGCAGAATACAATGAACTGGATTTTGCTAACAGACCTTTCAGTAAATTAAAAAAAGATATTTTAAAAGAATTAGTCATAATAAAATAGATATTTATATAGTATTCACTATTTCTATAAACTTAAATATTTATTTATTTTTCAAGCTCATGTTTTTTTCCTCTTCAGGACTTAATTTTAATTTGAAAACTGCCTATTTCAAATTTTTGATAATCGGATACGCAAACAAAAAGTAAAGTAAATTGTTCTAACTTAGTTTCTGTTTTGTTTACACATCCAAAACACATTAAATCATAATTTCAAGCTATCAAAAAAAGTTAAAACATGAATAAGATGTTCGATTGTACTCCCATCGACTCCACAAAAAACCCTGTAAATACAGGGGTTTCAATGAGTAACCAATAAAAAAGAGAACAAAAAGAGAACAGATTTGTAAATAATTGATTTAACACTCCCGCAAGCATTTTAATTTTATAACAAATTAAAGTGAAATCAATTTACACCATTCCAAAGGTTGCCAAATACGATGATCTTTCTAAGTCTTGGGTTGTCTATTTCAGATACAATCAAAAGCTTTTCGGCTATAAATTCGGAATCTATATTAATAATTCCTTTAAAGTAAGCTGCTGCACTGCCTTTTCAAGATCATAACCGTATCCAGAATGAAATTCTTTTTATATGATGATTACTACTTGCGTCTTTGTCATTAAGATCTAGCTGAATACAGGATTTTTCTTTTGAACTGCTCGACCCGCTAACAAATTATAAACCAGTTTTGTGTCAACAGAATTCTCTTCCTGTAATTTGAAATACCGGCTTTTATTTTCTTCAGGTTTTAAGTCATTTTGCAAAGTGGTTTTATAACTTCCAAATTGATATTTTCCACTATGGTCTTTTACATCTGTTTATCTAACACATACAAGTTACAGGAATCATTAAGAATCTAAAAATTAGGAACCATTCTTTTTTTTTTAACTAAAATGAGTAAGCTTTTGTACATCATACTATAGAAGCGAATATTACGGAAGATAAACTGAAAGTCGCTCTGAAAATTCCATTTTAATTCCATAATCGATAAGTAGTAGAAGTGGATATAAAAATTAAAGAAATCTGCAAAGAACAGGTAAAACTACCTATACTCATTTTTAGGATAAATTTTAGATTTGTAAGGATGTACTACAAAATAGTGGCTAAACATTGAGCTGTTTTGGCTGTTAAAGTATCCGATAATATATGCGACTTACTATTAAATAGCGTAACAAACCAATAATTACTAAATATGGACAACAAAAAACGAATCATTGAAAAACCTACTGCAAACAACGTAAAATGTTGGGACAGTAGTGGCAGTACTGAAATGGTAACACAGCGTCTTAAAGAGATGTTTGTAGAAATGGGACAAAAAACCCGAATTGAAAAAGGGCAAAACCCAGCCGAACGTGCTGTTTTTAGAAAGCAACATGGTATTGCTTATGGACAATTCGTAATCAATGAGGATATTCCTGAACAATTCAAAAAAGGTATTTTTGCTGGCTCTCTTTATGATTGTGCTGTTCGTTTCTCTAGTGATACAGGAACTACTTCACCTGACTTACATTCCACTATTGGAGTGGGTTTGAAATTGTTTGGAGTGGAAGCACCAAAGCTTTTTGGAGAAGGCCCTACTGCCGATTTCATTTTTCAGAATATCGATCGCTTTTTTGCCCGTGATGCACAGCAAATCTGTACGTTTACAACTGCTGGTGTTATTGATAGAGATTATGATTCTTATATCAATAAGCATCCTGAATTAGCTAGTATTTTACAAGCGATGCAGAAAGAAGAAGCGAGTGTGTTAAGTACAGGTTATTGGGCTATTTTACCTTTTCAACTAGGAGAAAATCAAATTGTTAAGTATCGTTTGGTTCCAGACGATATTTACAAAGGGGCACCTTTTGATGATGATAATTATTTACGATTGGATTTAGAAAGACGTTTACGCAATGGAGCTGCTACTTTCAGATTTGAAATCCAATTGCGTACTAATGAAGCAACCATGCCTCTTAATGATGCACAGGCAGTTTGGAGTACCGAGGAAAGTCCGTACATCTGTATTGCAAGGTTGCATTTACCTCAACAAGATGTAACTGCGATTGGTCAGTCTGAATTTGGAAGCAATCTTTCATTCAATATTTGGAGAACTTTAGAAGCTCATAAACCTATAGGCTCAATTGCAGAGGCTCGCAAAACAGTTTATGCTGCTAGTGCTGAAGCCAGGCATCAAGCCAATGGACAACAGCTACAAGAACCTAATGCCATAAATCCACATTTTAGGGGCAATACAGACGAGGATAGTAATTGTATTGTTAGAGCTGGTATTTATCCTCCTATTGGTGTGATGCGCGTTGGAAATAGTGAAGAAGAGTATTTTATAGGCCCTTTAGTAGATGAACCAGAAGCAAAAGAGGATGTTTATGCTTATCGCGATAAAACTGGAGCGATAAAACGTCAGGCAGCACAGTTTCGAATTTATGGTTTCAATGCTGCTGGAAAAGCTATTAAGGAGTTGACTATGGATAATGCTAAAATTACCTGGCATTCGCATTTGGCCAATCAAAAATCATCCTGGTATCAATTTCAAATTGCCTTAGATATTCCGGATGCAACCGCTCCTAATGTTCCTCCTTCTTTATTAAGAAATATTGATGTAAAAGACCGCAGCCAGTTATTGATTGATGGTGGGGGAGAAAGTATTTCAAAACCTAATATCACTGAAGGAAAAAAATTCATGGGGAAATTCATGGGCAAATCGGTTTATTTAGGAGAAATGCACACCGACGAAAAAGGACGCTTAGTAATGCTGGGTGGTCACGGTAAATCGAAAAACATCAATGGAGACAGAGCCATTACCTTTGCCAACAATGAAGGTTGGTATGATGATATGTCAGATGGCCCTGTTACCGCCACAGTAGAATATGAAGGAGTGACTCTTAATGTAGATCCTGCCTGGGTGATTTGCGCTCCGCCAGATTATGCTCCTATGCAAAAATCGGTTCGTACTATGTGGGATTTAATGCGCAGTGTTGCTGTAGAATCAGGAATGTTAGTAAGACCTGCAAGACCTTCTTTCTGTAAAGACATCTTGCCTATTTTTGAAAGAATGACCAATTTACAATGGGTAAATGCAGGATTTGCAGCTGCTTTTGGATGGGGTGGACAATTTAATTACACCAGTATAGCATGGGTAAAAAAACTAAATGATCCTTCTTCTGCCAACTTAGAAATGCGTCGTACTATTTCCAATAATTTCCGTAGGTTTGATCAATCTGGTGCTGAAGCTCCACAGCTATGGCCTTGGTTATATGGCGATGCAGTTGCCATTCCTACACTAGGTTCTGTGCGTCAACATTCCACCTTATCGCATTTGCAATTACAGTTTTTAGATCAATGGGTCGAAGGTGATTTTGATGCTGATTTTGTTGATAAAACAGGTTGTCCTTATATTCCACCTGTTAAAAAAATTGATGATTATCCTATTGCTGAACAACCCGATATGCTAACCAAAGCTGCCATGGATTTCTGCCTGGCAGATGCTTTTCATCCGGGTTGTGAAATGACTTGGCCTATGCGAACTTCTGGTATGTATATGGCTCCTTTCCGATTGAAACACGCTCCTAAAACACCAAAAACCGATTACCATTATTATGGTTCTACTATGAATAGTGATGTCCTGACTTTACCTGCTGGTCCTTTATTAGGGGGTCAGGTACCAGGCGGTGTGACGAGATGGATGGCTATTCCCTGGCAAACTGATACGGCAAGCTGCAGAGATGGTTATACGACTGCATACGATCCTTATCTGCCAACATTTTGGCCTGCCAGAGTTCCTAATAATATTTTGAGTGAAGAACGTTACAAAGAAACTTTAGATACTAACTTAGATGAAGAAACCCGCAGAGAAGCTTTTGCATATCGTTATTTTTGGCTGGATGATTTGCCTTTAGATGGAGAAGCACCAACACAAACCAATCAGATTAATGCAATGGTGAAGTATTTTGACAAGTTAGCGATTGTGCAGCCGCGTCCAGGGGTGTCTGATAATCCTAATTTTCCACCAGAAATGCAAATTGGTGTAATTCCTAATGAGGAACAAAACCAACTGTTGTTACAAGAGACAGAAACCCGATTAAGAAAAATTTTAAATGACAACAAGCACTTGGATAAAAAAGAAGAATCTTTATTATATACTACTTTGGAACATTTGTCTAACGAAGGTTTGTTTACTGAACAAGTTGTAATCGAAAGCACTCGCGAGCAATTGTTAGAATTGGTTCAGGACGAATTGGTTCAGGATGAAGCTTTAACAAGCGAAGTTCAAAAACTAGTTGATTTATTAGCTTCTAAAGCACATAAATTCACCAAAACAAGAACCGTTCCTCATTCCAGACAACCTCGAAAAGAGGTGGGAGTTCCAGGACAATTGGTTCGTTTTCAGCGTTTTATTCCAAAAAAGTACTAGATTTGGCAACAGAAAAAACAGATATATTAATTATAGGTGGCGGCATTGCAGGTTGCATTGCCGCCATTTCTTTGATAGATACCTATCAGGTAACATTAGTTGATAAACTTCCTGAACCCACTGAGCGTATTGGAGAATCTTTGGCTCCTGCATCGCAACGTATTCTAAAACAATTGGATTTATTAGAGGGTTTTGAAAACCAAATAGGGACTTTGTATCAAAAAAACGTAGGTATGCAGTCCTATTGGGGAAGCAATCGAGTACATCTTGTAGATGATTTAAGAAATCCTGATGGTTTTGTTAAAAATTTGGATCGCCAAGCTTTTGAAACCTATTTGAGAAGAGTTGCAGAAACTCGTGGAGTTCATTGTTTATGGGGTTCTAAACTATATAATAGTTCTTATGAAAATTCTCGTTGGCAGGTGCAATTAAGAGCTAGTGATACTTCTTTATCTACTTCAACGATTTCTGCATCTTTTGTTATTGATGCTAGTGGGCGTCAATCGCATTTTGCAAAGAGCCTGGGCATTAAACGACAAGTGGAAGATAAACTGATTGCTTGTTGGGTTACTTTACCTAATACTCTAACAAATACTATGAGTACTATTTCAGCTAGTGAAAATGGCTGGTGGTATAGTGCTGTTGTTCCTCGTGGCAAAAGGGTGGTGGTTTTTCATACTGATGCTGATTTAGTAGCTAAAAACGAACTTAAAACTACTGGTTCATTTTTAGAATTGGCAAAAGAAAATCCTGTTATTTTATCTTTATTAAACGAAGATGAAAATGCTATTACTTTTAAAGGTTCAGTTGCCGCTAATTCGACAAAATTAGAACAAGCAGGGGGAAAACAATGGGTTGCTTTAGGGGATGCAGCACTAAGTTTTGACCCTTTATCTTCTCAAGGCATGTACAATGCAATGGCTAGTGCCATGCAACTACAAACGCTACTATTGCAGTATGGATTTACTGAAACACTTCAAAAAATACATACAGAACAAACGGAGCGCATTTGGCACCATTACCTAAAACACAAAAGTATTTTTTATCAGGCGGAAACCAGGTGGAAAACGGCTGCTTTTTGGGAGAGACGGTTGTAATGTTTATCTTTCGAGTGGATTTTATATAATGTAAATTGCGGTTTCATAGCAGTATGACCTGCATCTGTTGAGTAAATAATTCGGGAGCATGAATTTTTTTAACCATCTTAATTAAGAACATATTTATGGATAAAAAATATAGCTGAAGAATTGATAAAAATGGCACAATACGATCTGAGTGTTAAGTAATAATTGTCAAAGGAAAGAAAACTTTCTTCTGGCTATAATCCCATACTTCTGTAGATGCTTTTTTATAAAGTTTATAAAGCTGTGAAATATTGCTCAATTTTAGTTTCATCAAATTAAGGATTTATAAAATTACGAAGAAATAGTTTGTGAAATTAAATGCAACTTTATTGCATTTAAAAATAAGATCTCTATATTTGCAATACTATTGCATTAAATTAAGGGTACTACAAAAGACAAATAAAGAAATTGTCTTATAATGCTATTAATTGGTGGTTCAAATTTCAGCAATGAAAAAGAAATTTATCATAATCAATGTGTTTCTGTCTATGGCTGTATTGTTTTCAATACTGTTTCAGTCCATACATTCTCATGAACATCATACTGAAAAACTGGCAGAGAAACATTGTCATTATTCTAAAAGTAAAGCAGAAGTAGCCCATAGTCATAGTATTTCTGAAAAATGTTTTACTTGTGATTTTAACTTCATTTTGTTTACAATTACTAATTTTTATGTTTTACACTTTCATAAAAATAGTGCAGTAAACACTTTAACTTCATTTTTCTTTTACCAACATTCCTCTTTTTTTAAAGGAAGCCTTTTCTCTCTTCGGGGTCCGCCAATATTCCAGATTATATAATCTGGAAAAAAAATCTTTTTTTCTGGCTCATCCTGTTTGGCAAATAGTACGCCTTTCATTCATTAGCTTTTCGGTCAAAAATTAACAGCAGCGATTCTTTATACAATTGCAGTACTGTCAAGCTATAATGTTATGTTAAGAATGAAAAAGCATTGCCTGATAAGGAAGGTAACAACTTTAAAATAATATCATAGCGAGATCTAGTGGCGGTTTGAGAAGTGAAGCCAGAATCTCTATTAGTTTTTTTATGATAGTTTCAAAATAGATTCCAAAACGATTTATTTTAAAGTGCTGCCAAATCTAAAAACACACACGCTAAAATCTACATCAAATTAATACCAAAATACATGAAAAAATTACCTGTAACTGTATTATCAGGATTCCTGGGAGCCGGAAAAACGACCCTGCTAAACCATATTCTGCATAACAAAGAAGGATTGAAAGTTGCTGTAATCGTAAATGATATGAGCGAAGTAAATATTGATGCGAATTTGGTAAAAGCAGAAAATACACTTTCCCGCACCGAAGAAAAACTGGTAGAAATGAGCAACGGCTGTATCTGCTGCACGCTTCGGGAAGATTTGATGGTTGAGGTAGAGAAACTGGCCAAAGAAAACCGATTTGATTATCTGCTAATCGAAAGTACCGGCATCAGTGAACCTATTCCTGTGGCCCAGACTTTTACTTTTGTAAACGAGGATGAGAATATTGATTTATCCCGTTTTAGCTATATAGACACTATGGTAACGGTGGTAGATTCCCTGAATTTTTTTAAAGATTTTGGTTCTGCCCAAACGTTGGAAGATATTCAGGCAACCAACATCGAAAATGATAATCGAACGATTGTAAATCTTTTGGTGGATCAGGTAGAATTTGCCAATGTAATTATCCTCAATAAAACCGATCTTGTTACCCCAAGCCAATTAAAAGCTCTAAAAGCGTCTATTAAAAAACTGAATCCTGTAGCCAGAATTATTTCTTCTGAATTAGGGAAAGTCAATCCAAACGAAATTATCAATACAGAATTATTTAATTACGAAGAGGCTGAGAATTCAGCAGGATGGATACGCGAACTGGAAGGTATCCATACACCTGAAACCGAAGAATATGGCATTAGTTCGTTTGTTTTTAGAAACGAAAAACCTTTTCATCCGTATCGATTTTGGGATTTTATTTCGAAGGATTTTCCATCCTCTGTTATTCGGAGTAAAGGTTTGTTCTGGATGGCATCCCGTCCCGAACAAGCCATAAACTGGAGTCAGGCTGGAGGTTCTATAAAAGCGGAAAGCGCAGGTGTTTGGTGGGCAAGTATGCCATTGGCAGAGCGAATGAATTATCAAAGCTTTGCCGAAAACCAGGATATTATAGAAGAACGCTGGACACTTGATTTTGGTGACAGACTTAACGAATTAGTATTTATTGGATTTTCTATCAATGAAAATGAAATGCGAAAACAATTAGAAAACAGTCTTTGCACGGCTGACGAAATTAAGGACCTGCAGGATGGTTTTTTCTCTGAGAATGATCCTTTTCCAATTCCCAGAACTGCAGGTAACCTTGTAGATTAAAAAAAAGTTATGTTTACCGTACTATCCTTATAGTGCTTTTGATTTACGGGTTATTAATTATCTTTGAAATACTTAAATAAAATAATAATGAACAGAAGAAAGTTCTTTAAAAATGGCTCTTTATTTACAATCGGGGCAGTAATGATAAATCCTTTACAGGGTTCGGCCAATATTTTAGATTTAGAAACTACTAATAAAAATAAGAAAGCAAAAAATATTATTTTATTGGTTAGTGACGGGATGAGCACGGGAACATTAAACATGACCGATTTATTTCTAAACAGAAAAACGGGCAAAGGCTCAAACTGGATTCAGTTATACAAAGATAACAGGGTTTCAAGGGCTTTAATGGATACAGCCTCTGCGAGTTCTATAGTAACAGATTCATCTGCAGCAAGCTCTTCGTGGGGAGGTGGTTTTAGAGTCAATAATGGTGTACTGAATATAAGTCCGAATGGAGAACCTCATTTACCCATTTGGCAAAAATTTAAAAAGGCAGGAAAAATGGCAGGCTGTGTGACCACCGTTCCTATAACGCACGCTACTCCAGCCGGTTTTTGCGTAAGCAGTAAAAGCAGGAATGCTCAGGAGGATATCGCCGAACAGTATTTAGAACTTGGCTTTGATGTTATGATGGGAGGTGGTGCAAACTATTTTAGCTCTGCATTAAGGAAAGATAAAAAAGACATGTTCTCTGCTTTTAAATCAAAGGGATATCAGGTTGTGAAAACGCGATCTGAAATGAATTCAGCTTTAAGTACGCAGCCTATTTTGGGCGTATTTGCAGATGATGGGCTTCCGTATTATGTGGATAGAAATAGTGATGAAAATTTAAAAAAGACGATTCCAAGTCTTGCTGAAATGGCCCAAAAGGCAATTGACAGAATGAAAAATCATAAGGAGGGTTTTGTTTTGCAGATTGAAAGCGGAAAAGTGGATTGGGCAGCACATGGCAATGATATTGCGGGTTTGATACAGGATCAGATTGAATTTGATGAAGCTGTAAAAGCTGCAATAGATTTTGCTGAGAAAGACAAAGAAACTTTGGTTATTATAACCACAGATCACGGAAATGCAAATCCTGGAATTATTTACGGTAAAGATGCCAACGATAATTTTGACAGTATCCAAAAATATACTCAGACCAACGAATGGATTCTGAATCAGATAAAACCAGAATCTTCTGTTTCGCAAGTAAAAGAGATTATTGAAAAAGCAAATGGTCATTCGGTTTCTGATGAAGAAGCAAAAACAGTCTTAGGATATTATGACGGATTGCATAAAGAAGATGGTTTGTATAATTACAAAAAACTGCCTTATAAAGCTTTTGCAGAAATGCAGGGAAAAATAAATTCGGTAGGCTGGATTAGCATGGATCACTCGGCCGATTATGTTGAACTGGCAATGTTTGGTCCGGGAAGCGAACTTTTAAAACCTTTTGTAAAAAATACTGATTTGCATTATTTGATGCTGAAAGCCGCAGAAGTTGAAAATAAGTTTTAAATAATTATATAAAAGAACCTTACTGTAAATTCTAAATATTAGAAGTTTTTTTTAAAGTTTCATATCTGGCAAAATTATATCAAATAATGATTAAAAACTCGCATCAATAGTGCGAGTTTTTAATTTGGATCTTATGATAATTGGATCTTGATCTTGTTTTAAAGTAATTCAATTATGATAAATAGTTTTTACTGCTTTAAATTACAATTTAGCACTGTAAAATTCAGTTAGTTTAGCTACTGCCTGATCAACATATTCCGGTATATCATACATGGCGATATGTGTTGCTCTATCAACAATAAACAATTCCTTGTCTCCCTGAGCAAGTTCAAAAGCCTGATCGCTGAAAATTTTAGTATCAGCTTTGCTTCCGGCAATTAATAATATAGGCTGTGTTAAAAAGGCAGGAATTTGATCAAAAGCAGAAAAAGCTAAAATTCGATCTGTACTGGTAAAGAGATATTTATTTACAGAATTGGGATGCTGTGCTCTTGAAGTTTTGTAATAATCGTGGCCTTCTCTTAATAAATCGGGTGTGTTTTCATTAATTTCTTCTATAGTTTCCGGAACCCAATTCATATACATTGGTTCAGCTCCGTTTGCTTCAAGATTTCGCTGTATCCCTATATTTTTTAGTAAGTCTAACAAAACAGGAACAGGAGTTTCATATCCCAGGAAATTTCTAAAACCTTCGCCCATTGGAGAAGCGCTTATAGCAGCAATTGCTTTAAAACGATGCTCTGTCTGCGCCACGCTTATAGCATAACCACCGCCTGCACAAATACCAAATACACCCAGACGGTATGCATCAATGTACGGAAGAGTTGCTAAATAATCTGCACCGGCACGGGCATCTTCAACTCTGGCTGTAGGATCTTCTAAATAACGGGGAAGTCCTTCGCTTTCGCCTTGATAAGAAGCATCGAAGGTTAAAGCAATAAATCCTTTTTCGGCTAATCTTGATGCATAATGCCCAATTGTTTGTTCTTTAACTCCGCCAGCAGGATGAATGCATACTATGGCCGGATATTTAGTTGTTTCACTAAAATTATCCGGAAGATGTAACTCAGCAGCCATCTTAAGGCCTTTATTTTTAAAAGAGGTTATTTTTTTCATTGTTTAAGGTTTAATATTCCTGACGTGTAGGTCGAAACAGAATTTCATTAATATCAACTTCTTCTGGCTGACTGATCGCAAATTCTACAACGCGCGCAAAGGAATCTGCCGGAATTGCCACAGCTTGGTAAAATTGTTTGGTTAATTGATCCGGAACACCACTTGCGTTCGGCAATTCAGTATCTATAACTCCCGGAGAAATAATAGTCGTTCTAATGTTGTAATCTTTGGCTTCCATTCTTAAATCTTCAGAAATGGCTCTTACAGCGGTTTTAGTGGCAGAATAAATCCCTGATCCTTTGCCAATTTTGTGTGCCGCAACCGAAGATACATTAATAATATGCCCGGATTTTTGCTCTTTAAAATAAGGTAGTACCGCTGCAATACCATTTAAAACTCCGTTGATGTTTACGTTTATAACCTGATTCCATGTTGCTACATCACAATCCATTAGTGGAGTAGAAGGCATGATTCCGGCATTATTAAGCAGCACATCTATTTTTCCGAATTTCTTTACGGCTTCGTCTATCAACGATTGCATCTGTGTAAAATTGGTCACATCGGTTTGTACCGCAAGAGCTTTTTCTCCATTTTTAGAAAACTCTTCGACAAGTGCATCAATACGCTCTAAACGTCTTGCTGCTAAGACAATAATTGCCCCTTTTGCAGATAATGCTTTTGCAGAAGCTTCGCCTAATCCGCTGCTTGCACCAGTAATTACGATTACTTTATTTTCGATATTATTCATTGTAAAGCGTTTATTTGTTTAATAATAATTTAGACAAAGCTTTACCAACGCTGGCAGCAGACTGCGGATTTTGACCTGTAATTAAACGACCGTCTACAATGGTATTATCACTCCAGTTTGGTGCAGGCTGATGAAACGCTCCATTAATTTTTAAGGCATCGGCTAATAAAAAAGGAACTACATGAGTAGACTGTACCTCTTCCTCTTCCTCGTTTGTAAACGCGGCTACTTTTTTTCCGCTAATTAAGTGCGAACCATCGGTTAATATAGCATTTACAAGTGCTGCCGGCCCATGACATACAGCTGATACAATTTTGCCATCCTCATAAATTTCACGAATCGCATTTATAACAGCTGGTGTATCTGGAAAATCCCACATTGTTCCATGCCCGCCTGCAAAAAATATCGCATCGTATTGTTTTACATTTACATCTTCCAGTTTCAGGGTGTTATCAATTTTGTTTCTAAAATTCATATCTTCCCAATATTTGGCAATAACAGGATCGCTAAAATCTTCTAATCCGTCAAGCGGAGCGGCTCCTCCTTTTATTGAAGCGATATCTACATGAATTCCGTCATTTTCTAAAATCTCTAACGGATGGGTAACTTCAGCTAAATTAAATCCGGTTGGAAGCTTTGTTTCACCTTTTTCATTACAACTTGTAACTACGAATAATACTTTTTTCATGATTAAAATTGTTGGTTTAACAGCGTGTACTCTATTTTTTCGAAATATTTATAAAGTGGCAATCGGGCAAGCAGTTTCTGAACTTTATCCTGATCTGTCTCATTAAAAACAAGAGCGGCACCACCCATAGCTTCTTTAATAAAAAGATGCGCTAAAACTCCTTCTTCTTTCAAGGCTGCCACAACAGCGAATTCCTGAGGTAAAATCTCTTCAATGTTTTCGACTTTGCCTAAAACAGTGTTTACTAATATTGTATTCATATTTTTATTATTTAGTTGTAGAGCAAAATTATAGTGGTAGAGAAGTAATTTGTTAAGAATATTTATACCGATATTTATGAATTTCAAACCATTTTATTTAAAATATAGTTTTACTACTGATGAAATTTTAGTTTGTTTTCCGAAATAATTTTGGACTCAAACCTGTTGTCTTTTTAAAAACATTATCAAAATAAGAGGTATATTCAAATCCGAGTGTGCACGCTATTTCTGTAATGGTCCAATCTGTATGCAGCAGTAAAATTTTGGCTTCTGTTACAATTCTTTCATTGATGATTTTTAAAATTGTTCTTCCGGTTTCCCTTTTTACCAGACGATTTAGGTAATTGGGATGAACATTCAACTGGAGCGCAAATTCAGCAGCTGTTTTAAAAGGAAGAATGCGATTTTTATCCTCTATGGGAAATTGTTCATTAAGCAGATTTAAGAATTTGGAAGAGATTCTTTCGGAGGCTTTTTTACTAGTGAAGGCAGCAGGATTATCTCCGTTACTATTCAGTTTTAATGCTTCGTGAATCAATATACTGATGAAATTTCGAATCATGTCTTTTCTTTTTAGATACTGTCCGTTGCTTTCTTCCAGAATTCTTTCGAAAATAAACTGAATATTAGCTTTTTCCTTATCTCCAATAACTTCATATACAGGAATTTTTTCTATGTTGAAAATAGAAAGCAATTCCGTGTTATCTAAATATCCGGCGACCTTCAGGAAATTTTCAGTAAAAAGACAGCTGTAGCCAATTTGTTCGGATTCTGTTTCCCATGAATAGGGTGTATTTATATTGCCAAAAAAAAGATACATCCCATTTATGGTAATACTTTTATCTCTAAAATGTACCGTACTTTTTCCGTCTACCAAACATATTCGATAAAGATCTTTTCTGCCAAAAGAGGGCGTATAAGTATCCAGATTTTCAATTTTAAATGCTTTAAAATCATTCGCATCCATTGACTTGTTTTGCATTAGAATTACTTTCCAATTTTTTCAAAAATAAGCTGCATCATTTCAGAATCTAAGGCTGTCATGTCTACTAATTTTAATGACTTGAGTATTATTTTTGAAAAGATATGTAGTGAAATAAATAGTGATTATGCTTATGGATATGATCTTATAAGAGCTTATGTTGCAGAACTTATTCATTATGGACAGAAATTAATACCTAATGTAAGCAGGAATGAATTGCGTAACGCTCCCCAGAGAATTGCTGAAAAGTTTTTTGATCTTTTGGAACAGCAGTTTTCTATCAACTCTCCTGCCGATAGGGTACAAGTGCGCACACCAAAAGAATATGCTGAAAAACTTTGTGTACATGTTAATTATCTCAACAAAAACCTAAAAGAAATTACTGGAAAATCTACCAGTGAATTATTAGGAGGAAGAACCGCTCGCGAAGGCAAAATTCTTTTAAAGCACAGTGACTGGAGTATTGCTCAAATCGCATTTTCCCTTGGCTTTGATGAGGTCTCTCATTTTTCTAAATTCTTCAAAAAACACAGTGGCTTGACACCGCTTTCTTTCCGTCAGATATAAAAAATAGTTTGATTTGTCTAAAAGTCTGTTTGTATTGTATATCCGTAACGGTTATATGATCTCGACCTTTGACTACTATTAAATTAAATAAAATTATATGGAACTTAGTAACAATAAAATTTTAATTACCGGCGGTGCTACCGGTATAGGATTTGGAATGGCAGAGCGTTTTATTAAAGAAGGAAATACTGTGATCATTTGTGGAAGACGACTAGATGCGCTTGAAGAAGCAGTTTTTAAACTTCCTTCACTTATAATAAAACAATGTGATCTTGAATTGGAAAGCGAACGTGAGGCACTCTATCATTGGATTGAGAAAGAGCATAGCGATTTAAGTGTTTTGGTAAACAATGCGGGTATACAAAACTGGATGTCACTTGAGGATCCTGAGTTTTTTAACAAAGCCAAAAGAGAGATTACCATTAATGTTGAAGCCCCATTGCATCTAACTGTTTTGTTCAAAGAGCTTAAGCCATTAAAAACAATAATAAATGTAACTTCAGGACTTGCTTTTGTGCCTCTTATCAAAGCTCCTGTTTACTGTGCTACAAAAGCCTTTTTTCACTCCTTTACTCTTTCTCTTGGTCGCCTGCTTGAAGATCGTGCGATAGAGGTAATTGAGGTTATTCCTCCGGCATTGAATACTGATCTTGGAGGTAAAGGAATACATGATATGTGGGATTCGGTAGATACTTTTATTGATTCTATTTTTAGGCAGTTAAAAGAAGGTAAAAAAAGTGTATCTCATGGTTTTAGTATAGCAATGAGTAATGCAGGAAAGGAAACATTGGAAGGTATTTTCAATCAGATGAATCCCAAAGAATAGTTTTTGTTTTATTGATTTTTAGCGATTTCTTCGAGTTTTCGCCTTTAGAAATAAAGGTGACTGTCAACGTTATATTAGACTTGGCATGTGAAGCTATCGTTATAACGGAATATGGTTTTGATAAAAAAACAATATGCTGTTATCCAACAGAAGAGCCAAAGCAACTATTGAATGGTTTGTAAAAAGAGGAGTTGCAGTAAACAGATTAACTGGTAAAGGATATGGTGAAGCAAATTGATTAATAAATGCTTAGATGATATAGATTGTACAGAGAAAGAGCACCAATTTAAAAAACCGTTGGGTGAAATTAAAAATAAGTGTCAGGCTGAGTCCATTCGTCTTCGCTCAGGATAAACTTATTCGAAGTCCTTTCGTGTTCAAAAGCCTTCGACTCCGCTCAGGATGACATCAATTCCTTAAGTCATAAATGATGTTTTACTCCCGATTTTATACTTTTTATAATCAAATCAGTTTTTTTAATCAATTTCACCCAACGGGTTGATTATAGTAATTTCTGAATTGTTTTTTAATTCATTTCGATTTTTTTCTAAAACAGGTATTTATACGTTGTGTGAGGCGGTTTTATTAATATAATTTTATTCTTGTTAATTTAATTGCTGGATTTTACAATTATTGTAATGTGTATAAAGCGTTATCATATTTACTAAGTTTTAGATCTGTTTAACTGTATTGAATATCTTTTTAATTATTTCATTTTCATTGTTTTAATTTTAAAGAAAACATTTTCAGGTTATCTAAAATTAATGTTATGACAAAATATTGATACATCTATGAATTATATTTTTATTTAATAATTTAATCAATACGTAATGGACTTAAAAGAAAAATTTAATCAAATTGGACAAAAACCGGACATGATTCTTATTATTACCGATGAGCAACGTGCAACACAACATTTTCCACCGGGATGGGAGGAGAAAAACCTTCCAACTCTTACATTTCTAAAACAGAATGGATTTAGTTTTGACAGAGCTTTTTGTAACACCTGCATGTGTTCTCCTAGTCGTGCAACGTTATTTACAGGAACCTATCCTGCTAAACATGGAGTGAGCCAAACTTTAACCGAAGGAGGTCTTTTATCTCCACAAGAACCAACACTCAGTAATGCGCTGCCTAATATCATGAATGTACTTTGGGCAGATGGCTATGATGTGCAATACAGAGGTAAATGGCATATGAGTAAAGGAGTTGCTCCTAATGGCACTAAAACAAATTACGAAGATTTAACCGCTGCAGATATTTCGTTATATGGCGCAATGGGCTGGGTTGCACCAGATGCAGGTGAAGATGTTAATCCGCTTAATTTTGGTGGTGGATATGCAAATCATGATGCAAAATATACAGCTCAAGCCATAGAATATTTAAAGAGTGTAAAAGCTCAAAGAGCCGCAGGAATTCATAAGCCTTACTGTCTTATTCTTTCACTGGTTAATCCGCATGATGTTTTAGCGTATCCAAAAACGGCCGGAACGTCGGGATATCATACAGAAACCTGGTCGGGCAGGGAAATTGGACTTCCGGCGACTGTCAATGAAAATTTGCTTGAAAATAAAAAGCCTATGGCTCAGGAACAAATTTTACTCAATATGGCATTAAGTCTGGGTGAAATAGCTACTCCGGAGGATAAACTGAACTATATTAATTTTTATGGTTATTTATTAAGTCATGTTGACAAGGAAATTGGTTACTTAATTAAGGAACTATATAAAGAAGATGAGAATGGAAATAAATTGGCAGATTCAGCAATTGTTACTTTAACCTCAGATCATGGAGAAATGGGGTTGGCTCACGGTGGTTTGCGTCAGAAAACTTTTGTAGCCTATGAAGAAGCGTTAAGAGTGCCACTTGTAATTTCAAATCCAATACTATTCAAAGATCACAGTATAAAGCAATCAATGGCATTAGCCACATTGGCAGATATTATGCCCACTTTTATCGACATAGCAAATGTATCAAATCCACCTACAGGACTTGCAGGTACAAGTTTACTTCCAATAATGGAGAATAATACTCCTGTCCAGCATAGTATCTTATTTACTTATGACGATATTAAGGCTGGTTCTAATAGTAACTGGACAATTGTAAAAGCGGCTAATCGTATTCGTTGTATAAGAACAGAAAAATGGAAATTTGATTATTATTTTGATGCATCAACAGCTTATTTCAAGCAATATGAACTATATGATTTAATTAATGATCCATTAGAGATTACAAATCTTGCTTACGATCCTGAATACAGTGAAATTAGAAGAGATTTAGAAGAGCAATTGCATCAGCTTGAGATAGAAAAACTCTGGGTTAATATGCCAAAAGATGTTTATAGTACTACAATATTCAACTAAAAAAGCATCTTTAAAAATCTAAAAAATATCAATTAATAATAAAAACACACACATCATGTCACAAAATATAAATTCAGAAGTGAATACAGTAAGTTATACAGATTTTAATAATCCTGCTGGACAAACCACCATACAGGGAATAAGAGGGGTTTCAGAGTCTGAAAATGTATATATTGCAGGCAGTTTATTAAGTGAGAACAATCTTGTTCAGGGATTAATTTACGAAGGAACACTTAAAGCAAATGGGAATGAAGGGAAGTGGTATGTTGTTAATTTTCCGAGTACACCAACAGCAGCGGTTATTAACACCTCTTGTTACGGACCTAATAACGGACCTCATGGCACAATACAAATTGTTGGATCTTATAAAATAGCCGCTTCTACCGGTAAAGCTCCAAGTGGAAATCTAGGATTTTATTACGAAGGTGCTATTGATGGTTCCGGAACATGGGTTCAGGTATCACCTAATGGAGGAAATACCAATAATGTATTTGTTCACAGTGTAATGGGTGGTATAGCTGTTGGAAATTATGATGTTGAAAATGATAAGAACGGATATGCATTTTTATACAATACATCCAGTAAAGAATGTACCGGGTTTAAAGTGCCGGATTCATTAACTACCACTTTATATGGTATTTGGCATAATGGTGGAGACAGTTATACAATGGCCGGAGGATACACCAGTCCCAAACTAGGAAAAATAAGTCAGGCCTTTCTGGTAGATTACAATTCTAAAACCAAAGAAACCAGTAATTTAAAATCGTTTAGTTACAAGAATGAAACAGCTTTATCTATAATTACTCATTTTGAAGGTATTACAGTTGCTAAAGATAATGGCTATAATATGCCATCGGATTGGATTACTGTAAATGGAGAAAAAAACGGAGCATCTTTTGTTTCTGTAAACAGAAATTCTGACGGATCATTTGGAGAAGCAAATTGGATTGATATTGATTTTCCGGATTCCAGTGTAACAAGTGCTAATACTGTATATAGAAATAACATATTAGGTATTTATGTAGTCGAAAATAGTGCTGATACCAAAACAGTATCTTCTTTTGTAGCAAAAGTAAGTTGAAAAAAGTAGTAATGTAATTTGAAGTATTATATAAAAAATGTGCAAATGTCTACGGATTTTGCGCATTTTTTATGCTTTTATATCTCTCATTCAGTATATAGTTTGTCTTGTGACCTATAATCTCTGCTTTGTGTCATTTTTTTATAATTGATTTTGTATCTCCAGTAATTTAGACCTATGACAATGCTTGTGTATTGTTCTAAATGCATGTCCAAAATCTACTATAAAGAAAAAAACTATGAACACAGAAAACTACGATGTAATTGTTATTGGTGGAGGGCCAATAGGTCTGGCTACGGCATACCATCTTGGTAAACGAAAAGCAAAAACATTGGTGTTGGAACAATTTACGTTTGTAAACCAATTAGGCAGTTCTGCCGGAGTTTCTCGCCAGTTTAGAATTCCATATCCGGATGAATATATGGTGCAAATGGCTTTAGACGCACAGCCTTACTGGGATGAACTGGAAAAAGAAACCGATACAAAATTATTGGATAAAGTAGGTACACTTTGGTTTGGAGACCCCGAAGTACATTCTACAGAAGGAAATATAGCAGAGGCTGAAGAAGCGCTAAAAGCATTAAACGTTCCGTATACCACTTTAACAGCGAAAGAAATTGAAGCAAAATACCATTTTAAAAATCTGCCTGAAACCTATACCGGATTGTTTCAGGCCGATGGTGCCAGCATTAATTTTAAGGCAACAAATGAAGCGCTTCTAGACTTGTGTAAAAAAGAAGAAACGGTTCATTTAGAAGAAAATTCACCAGTGCTTAAAATCAATCATGTTGGTAAACTCTTTGAAATTATTACGCCAAACGGATCTTATATTACTAAAAAACTAGCTATCGTCCCTGGTCCGTACATTAATAGCGTAATCAACTTACTAGATTTTAAAATTGATGCTGTTTATTGGAATATGTCTTCGGCTTATTTTAAAAAGACCGATCCGGCTATACAATATCCAACCTGGTTTGTATTTCAAAATCCAATAGGTGAAAACGGCAATCAGTTTTATGGTTTTCCTGAAGTCGATTGGGATCATCCGGAATACATTCGTGTGGCACCTGATTTTGTAATAGAACCTTTAAAAGAACCCAGCGACAGAACATTAATCCCTAATCGACAAGAACTGGGCTACACTTCTGATTGGGTAAAAGAACATATGACAGGATTAAGCGCAGAGCCTGAATATACTTCCACATGTCTTATCGCCCTGAGCACAATACCTAATAAAGAATTACTGATTGATTTTGCACCAAGTTATGTACCCAATCATGAAAATATTGTGCTATACGCCACAGGATGGGCAGCAAAAT
Source organism: Flavobacterium sp. LM4 (assembly GCF_002017935.1). Classification (NCBI taxonomy): domain Bacteria; kingdom Pseudomonadati; phylum Bacteroidota; class Flavobacteriia; order Flavobacteriales; family Flavobacteriaceae; genus Flavobacterium; species Flavobacterium sp. LM4. The sequence continues at coordinate 1,140,111 of NZ_MUFW01000001.1, forward strand.
TCACTCCTTTTTTAGGAAAAATCATGTCTGACCTTGTATTAGACGGACATACAGATTTTGATATTACGCCATTTCAATTAGGGCACAAATTCTTTAAAGCATTTTAAATATGTATTATTATGAATAAAAATACTGATCTAAACACAGGACTGCATCCTGGTTTAAAAACAGAAGTAGCTATTATTGGTGCCGGAACTTCAGGGTTGTACACTGCATATCGTCTGGTAACAGATAAAAAGTTTACAGCTGGCGAAGTGCAAATTTTTGATATGAACAGTAAACTCGGCGGAAGACTCGAATCTGTTATTATGCCGGGAATGAATTTCTGGGGAGAACTTGGAGGAATGCGTTACCTGACTTCTCAGGAAATCGTAACAACATTAATTGAAGGCTATATACCTCCAGAAAATCCGAACATACGTATTCCTGTTTTGAAAGACAAAATGACGCCTGTTCCGTTTCCTATGGGTGAATCTTCAAAACTATTAATGTATCTTAGAAAAGAGCGTTTTAAACAAGATGCCTGGACGGTTGCTCAGGGACAAAATCAGAAATTACCAACCCGATATTACCTGAACAATAATGATTTTGGTTTCAGTTCAGATCAATTGTTCAATAAAATCATTTATGATGTTTTAATGGCAGATTCGTGGGTTGCTGCGACTTATGGAAAAAAAATTAAACAAGGTCCTTCAATCTATGATTATGCATTTGAATTAACCAGTAGAGATTGGGATGATATAAAACCTAAACTGGTATACAATTTCCCCAATTCTCCTTACAACAAGCGTAAAGTAAACGATTTAGGATTCTGGAATTTAATCAAAGATCAGGTTTCACAGGAAGGATATGAATTTTTAGCCAATGCCGGCGGATATTATTCAAATACCATCAATTGGAATTCAGCAGAAGCTTTTCCTTATATGGTTGGAGATTTCTCAGCAGGAACAATTTATAAAACCATTGAAGAGGGTTATGACAGTATCGCTTATGCAATAGCCAATTCATATATGGATCATGAAGGTGCCTGCATTTGGTCTGAAAACAAACTACTTACTTTCACAAAAGAGCATCCTTCAAAAGATACACATAAATACGAACTGACTTTTCTAAATCTGAAAACCAATACCGAATGGAAAGTGTATGCCAATACTTTAGTTCTTGCCATGCCGAGAAAATCTCTGGAACTTTTAGATCAGAATAATTTCTTTTTCAACATTAACGAAAATTCGGTTTTAAATACCAATATCCGATCCGTAATTATGGAACCGGCTTTTAAGATATTAATGGGCTTTCCGCATCCCTGGTGGAAAGAATTAGGAATTGATTCAGGGCATTCTATCACCGATTTACCAATGAGACAGTGTTATTATTTTGGTACAGATGCCGAAAATGATAATTCGATGTTGCTGGGAAGTTATGGAGATATGGAAACAGAAACCTTTTGGAAAGCACTTTCTGATGATAAAGTACTTTTTGAAGTAAAAGCGGCCAAATCAGCATCATTAAAAGAACTTCATCAACTAAATGATGTTCAGGCGACTAAAATGATGGTGGGCGAGTTAATGAACCAGCTTCGCGAACTGCACGGTCCAGATGTAACGATACCGGAACCTTATGTAACTTATTTTAAAGACTGGACAGACGAACCTTTTGGCGCAGGATATCATGCATGGAAAGCCGGATTTTCTGTTGAAAATGTAATGCCGTACATGAGAAAACCGGTAGCTGACGAGCAAATCCATATTTGTGGAGAAGCCTATTCTGATCAGCAAGGCTGGGTTGAAGGAGCTTTCTGTGAAGCAGAAAAAATGCTGCAGGAGTATTTTGGTCTCGATCGTCCGTTCTGGTTGTCTAAAGATTATTATTTGGGATGGTAAAATGAAGCTGCTTCTTAAAAAAGAGAGGCTGCCAACCCTGTTATGCACAAATTATTAATTTTAAAAACGATATCATGTTAAAACGTAAAAACGCTGAAGATGAGATAAATTTATCTCAGGTCAATTCAGATGAAAACAAAAATAAAGTCTTCCTGGGAGCTGTTCAGGAAGCTAACGAAGGTGTATTAGCTTCTTTGATGAAAGGATATACAAAACTTCAAATTGAAGATCCCATTAGACCTTTTCATGAAAATGATTTGCAAAACATAGTAAACAATGTAGATTATGGCGTTTTAGAAGCATTACAGGGTACTTGGGTTAGCTACAATAGTGACAAGGATAGAAAAATGATTGGGAGCGGTATACATACTACCATCATGCCTTCGCCTGGCACAAATGCAGGAACAATTCCGGGAAAATATAGTTTTGACTGTCAGGAGTATATAGAAAAACTAACATTTGATCTGGTTCCTGGAGGAGTTCGTAATCGAGGTGGGGCAAACGAACAATTTTGCGGAGCTGTAAAATATGACCAAAGCATTAAAAGCGTAACTACTGTTGAAGGTCAGGATGCTTTGCAATATACCCCAATTCACGAAGAAACCGGTATGTATTTATGGTTGAGCGATGTATTTAATTATGCGGCGACTGAAAAAACGATTAGTGAAGATCGCGGTATACACCCGGTATCACCGCTTAATCCCAACAAAGATTTATATAAAAGCGGCTATCAGGACGAAACGCTATTTTTGATTGTAAATGATTTGGGTCAAAAAGAATATGTAACGCAGGAAAATTTAAATGGCCGAAAATATTATGAAATTATCGCAGCCAAAGAGCTTAAAGTTGGAGCTGGTCAAACGGGGCAATATTTTATACCGGATTACTCTATTTCCAGAAGTGGCGTAATTCCGCACGGAAGCACTATAACTTTATTAGGAGATTTGGTTCGAAATAATGCGGCTGGAATTGAAGATGACAAAAAATTCTTATTCATAGGTCCGCCACCATTTCCGGAGGGTGATGCTGCCTGGAGATACGATCATCTTTCAATTTCAAGAACCATGGGAGGAGCCGGAGCAAGCGAAAGTAATCCTATTAATCTTGACGCACCACCACCTGCCTGGGTATTTGAAAAACTTAATGATGTTAATGATCCCGGAGAAAATAAAATCTACACACAGCGCATACTTGCAGATCCTTTATATCCTTATTCCGTAAGGCCGGATTTACGTATTCGTGATTCTAATAAAGACAGTAACATCATCAATTATGTTTTTATCCAAATGTCATCCAAAAATAAAACCGGAGCGCAAGGAGGAATATTAAATATTCCGTTTGTAAATCGTTTTGTTCCTACAGTCGAAATGAATACGAACATGTGGATTGAAACTGTTGTTGAAGACGGAAAAGAAATCCTTCAGCTGCAATACGAACAAATTATATTCTTCGAATTTGATTTTGGAGATGACGGAGGTACTACTAGCTGGCCGCATATTCAGGTAAATACACTTCGAAAAATTGAAGATGTTTCTGATGATCAGAGACGCTTAATCGAAGAGCAGTTTTTTAGTGATAAAAAAAATGCATCTGCTTCAGGATGCCCTTATCATAAAGAGTGAAAAAAATGAAATACCTAAGGAGCATAAAGTAAAAAACGAAAATATTCATATCTAAAAAATGACAGAAAAGGGTATTTAAACAGATGTATGCTTAATAAAGCCCAATTCCTTTAAAAATTGGGCTTTATAATTAGTGTCCTGGCGTGATCTCAAATGTATAAAACAGGTTTTTATACTTTGCTTATGTGTTAATTAAAAAATTAGAAGTTATAAAAAAACAGGTAGAAATACCTGTTTTTTTTGTAAGAAAAGTATATATTTTTACTTGATATAACTAAACGTCGTAACAGCTTATGAAAGCAAAACTACTTTTTTTGTTCGTCTTCCTTTTTATAATAAATACTTCTTTTTCGCAGGTAATGTGTCAGAAATATGGCATATCAAAATGTATAGATACCTAATTTTAAGTATCGATATTTTATACTTCTTTATCCAAAAACTTATAGACTATTTTATCCGTTCTGTGTATAAAAAAAGCTTCCTCATGACATTTAATCGTAAAAAAGGGTTATGATAAAATAAATTTACCAGAGAAGGGTATTCAGCAGATTTATTTCTCATTAATAGTTAAAATATAAAACTTATTTAATCAAAACATAAAACATATGTCATACTTAAACGTCCCTCGTCTTACATTTTCCGGAGATTTCATTTCAGATGTTTCTACTGTAAATAATGATCCACAACATTATAACAACAACACTTTTAAAAAATCATTTCAGGAATTTGGTACAGGATCAAACAACGGATGGTGGAATCCTGAGGGTGGTGCTACTTTTGGTTTTCAGGATTGTCATGTACAGCAAATTACAGGAGATGATGGAAATAGCAGTTCAGACCCTTTACTGGATGGTATTATAGGCCAGATTGTATGTGGTGCTGAAGGAAGAAATTCAGGAAAGATGGTGGATTTAGATCCACAGCAGCAGATGGTTTCACAGCTTTGGGGGGTAACTTTCAGAATTCTTACGGCTACGAACGAATTGTTGCTTGAAGGTAAAATTGAACCTACTGGTTTTAGAGATTTACAAATGCGCCAGCAAACAGGAGCCAGAGTTAACGGGCAGCCTTTAGGAGGCACCTGGACTTCAGTTCTTGAAGATGTTGTCTGGGGAGATCTTGCATATCAATCACTTTTTTTGATGAGCTTAAAAAGTAAAACACAGGAAAACAGACTTAGTATTAATTTAAATGGTTTTGGGTATTATTATGCTCATGCTACAGATGGCAGATTTTCGCTGGGACGTATACTAGGAAGTCTGGGACCCTGGTTTTCGGGTGAACCAAAACTTTTTCCACCGGCCAGAAGACTGTATGGGATTGTTTCAAATAACAATAATGTTTTCTTTGCAGCTTCTAATTTTATATTGGACAAAGAAAATGCAAGACTTTCTATTGACTTTGGAAGTTCATTTCCGGTATCAGATTCAATAGGTACTATTGCTCTTAATACTGAATTATTTCTTGCTGTTAGCAAAACAGCAATAGGACCTTCTCCCGGTGCAACACCTTATATGGTTTCTCCTGATGGTGTACTCTTTATAGGAAAACTGGAATATGAAAACGGAACAGGGTGGCTTAACAGTACAAGTGGTATTGTTGATTTTAATAATTTGTCACATGAAGTTCTTTCAGCATTAAAAGACAACCAGTTATTGTTGCTTGGAGCTTCTTCAAAAGCAGATCAGTTTGTAGTTATTGCCAGAGAAGCTGTTGATGGTATCGTCTTGAGGGCAGACGAATTTGTACAGCGTCTAGACACGAATCAAACCAATGAAATTAGTTTTTATGCTTCTCAGTATGGATTGCCGTTGCCAAATCATGCTATATACATTACTTTGGAGCCACCTACTCCCATGACTCCAAAACTCCAAAATACACCTCCGATTTGTGACGTGCCAGGGAATAATTATCCGGCAGACGGTTTGACTTTCGATGCTGTAATTACTACCGACGTAAATGGTGTAGGGGTGTTAAAATTAACAGGAAACAGTATTGATAGTCCGAGAGGGTATCTCGACGGTCAGATATATACTTTGGATTATGATTTGGCTGGTGTTAATACAGATCCTGCATCTGGTTCTGTAATGCCGCAGAATTTTATTGCCATACACTTAAGAGATTATTTCGAAATTCCGGAAACACCAGTTTGGGCTGATATTCAGCCTACAATGGTACAGTTTGCTAATCTATATCCAATTATGAGTAAATTCTTTATCGATTTTAGTGATCCGAATGCACTTATCGCCAAAAAAGAACTTCTGATTTTTGCTTTTGACAGGGATATTAAGGATCCGATATACATGCCGGTTACCCGTGATTTATCCGAAACGAAGAGACTGACCATTCTAAAATGGCTTAGAAATCCAATTATTGAAGGAGAAGCGATCGTTGTAACACAACAAAAAGCCAAAGGAGAAATAAATCTAATTCAGGAAGATACAGTAACGGAGGCTGTTCCTTTAACAAATAATCAACTGCGACTTAGAGATGCTGTAAGAGCAAAAAATGGGGCAGACTTCAATATGCCGGAAATTACTAACCTGTTTGAATTTTAATACATAAAATATTATGCTAAAGATAAGCCCACAATTTGTAAATGCTATAGTTAATGCTGAACGTTTAGAGGAGTTGTATCCGTTATTGCAAAATGCAATAGAATTAGAACATGCCACTATTCCTCCGTATTTAACAGCCTTGTTTTCGTTTAAACCTAATACGGAAACAGCTATTAGAAGTATTATCCATTCTATTGTAATCGAAGAAATGCTGCACATGAGTATAGCAGCAAATATACTGAATGCACTGGGCGGGAAACCCGACATTGCCAATCCGAATTTTGTACCCGAATATCCAACACATTTGCCAATGGGTATTGGAGGAAGCTTAATTGTGCCTATCGAAAAATTTTCGCGTGATTTGGTGAAGAATGTCTTTATGGAAATTGAAGAGCCTGAAGAGCCGTTAGATCTTAACAAGAGGTTTGCAGCCAATGAAATAACAACATTCAAAACAATTGGAGAATTTTATATGGCTTTGCAGGCGAAAATAGACGAGATAGCTCCGGAGATATTGCCGGGTGATCCTGCCAGACAGGTAACCTCAGAATTTTTTCCTTCAGACCAGTTATACCCTATCTTGACAAAAGAAGATGCGATAAATGCTATTAATATTATTATTGAGCAGGGAGAAGGAACTTCAACTTCACCGGTAGACGAAGAAGGAGAAATAGCGCATTATTACAGATTTCAGGAAATATATGTGGGCAAAGAACTGGTTAAAGACCCAACGGCGCCACACGGTTACTCTTTTAGCGGACCGGAAATTCCTTTTGATGAAAGTAACGTACTGCCTATGTTTCCTAATACAAAAGCCAGTATGCTGCCAGCAGGTTCTCAGGAAAGAAGACAAGTAGATTTGTTCAATCAGTCCTATAGCGATTTATTATACGGTTTGCACCGCACCTTCAATGGAGAGCCTGGTTACCTTAATAATACTATCGGAGTGATGTTTGATCTTAGGCTGATTTGTCAAAAATTGGCAGAAACACCATTTCCTGGTGTAGAAGGATACACCATTGGGCCTTCATACGAATTTGTAAAGGTAGGAGCCCATTCGGTTACTCCTTAAAAAATAAAAATCACTATTAAAATAACTTGGCCGGACACAATGACCGGCCATAAACAATTTATCCATTTATGAAATTCAGGTCAAAAGCAGTAGTGATAAAATTATCAGTGAGTGATATTCTTAAATCTAAAAAATTCTATGAGGAAATCCTCAATTTTAAAACAGATGACAGATATACGCTCAACTCTGATGGGGATTATGGGACAGAATCTTATATACAATTATATCTTGGGGATAAAGATGAAAAAACTTTTATGCTGGGATTGTACAAAGATATTGAGACTCCTTTTAATCCGTTGCCCGAAACAGGAACTGTACCCAGTTTTATTGTAGATGACATTCAGGCAACGCTTAATTATTTCAGAGCCAGTGAGGTTGTAATTGATGTAATAGACGGTGTCATAATCAATACTAATAGCTCAGACGAAGGTTATATGGACCATTTTTTCTTTTTCAGAGATCCGGATAATAATTCACTCGTTGTACGGGAGAATATTCTGAAGTAATTAGGCAGAGAAATGTTTGTAAAATAAAAAGCCACATGACAGCAATAGCACTAAAAACCGGCTCAGAAGAGATCATACAAACCATCATTCAACGCAGACTTTCAAAAGCTGAAGCAGATTGGTTTGAAAACAATATCAGGTTTGAAAATAACGCACAGTTTTTTCAGACGTTTGGCTTAATCGCCAGAAAAATTTCGCTGGAAATTCCCGAATGGACGACAGAGGAAACCGTCATACTAGAGGAAGTATATCCCGGTTTTACACAGAGTCATTGGGATTTACAACAGCTTAGTCGTGGTTTGCTAATGACACAGCTTCCGGTGCATCAAAATGTTGAAATAATAAAGAACCTCGCAGAGATGGCAGATATAAAAGAATTGGTTGGTTTGTATAAGAGCCTTTTTTTCTTAAAAAATGCAGCCGATTTTATTTTGACGGTTCAGGAAGGAATCAGAACCAATATGGTTGCAGTGTTTGATGCTATAGCTTTAGCGAATCCTTTTGCAGCAAAATACCTGCCGGTTGATGCCTGGAATCAATTGGTTTTAAAAGCTCTTTTTATGGGACGTCCGCTATATCAAATTATTGATCTGGATCTGCGTAAAAACGAAAAATTAGCCTTAATCATACATGATTATATTCACGAACGATGGTCAGCAGGCAGATTAGTATCACCCGAAATATGGAGATTAGTTGCCGGTTATGTAAATCAGGAAATAGCAGATGATTTAGTAAATGCTATGCATACGGGAGATGCACTAACAAAACAAGCAGCTATAAAAGCATTAAAAGAAAGCTCATTTTATAATGAGAATGAAATTCCCAACGAGACACTGCCTGACAGTTTAGTTACATGGGACGAAATAGGGACGCAATATTATTCACACTTAAAATCTTAACATATGTATTATATAGATCCACACATTCATATGGTATCCAGAACGACTGATGATTACCAGGCTATGCGCGCCGCAGGTATTGTAGCTGTTATTGAGCCGGCTTTTTGGCTAGGTCAAGCCCGAACAGAAGCTTCTTCTTTCAAAGATTATTTTAGCACTTTGGTTGGCTGGGAAAGATTTAGGGCTTCGCAATTCGGAATTAAACATTACTGTACGATTGGTTTAAATTCAAAAGAGGCAAACAACGAAGCCCTGGCAGAAAAAGTAATGGACTTATTGCCATTATTTGCTGCAAAAGAAGGAGTTGTGGCTATTGGTGAAATTGGATATGATGATCAGACCACGGCCGAGGATAAATATTTCAGACTGCAAATTGAGCTGGCACTAAAATTTAATTTGCCGGTGATGGTTCATACGCCGCACAGAGATAAAAAAAACGGGACCATTAGAAGTATGGACGTGTTAGAAGAACATGGAATTGCTCCTCATATGGTAGTTATAGATCACAATAATGAAGAAACTGCCAAACATGTTCTGGATAGGGGATACTGGGCGGCTTTTACGATTTATCCTAATACCAAAATGGGGAATGAACGTATGGTTGAAGTTGTAAAACAGTATGGTTCAGAGCGTATTATTGTAGACAGTTCTGCCGATTGGGGTGTAAGCGACCCTTTATCTGTTCCTAAAACAGCAGCTTTAATGCTGGAAAGAGGAATTGCCAAAGAAGACGTTCATTTAACGTGTTATAAAAATGCATTAACAGCTTATTCTCAAAGCGGGCAAATGCATGAAGAAGACTGGAAAAATGAAATGGTAATTACGCAGAATACACTCTTTGAAGGAAGTAGTGTTCTTAGAGGGCAGGAAGCCAAAGAAATTGTATATCCTAATATTATTATAGAAAACTAAATGTCAGGCAAGCCATTTTATTTACTAACCTTACTGCGTCCCGCAAATATCATTACAGCTATCACTGATATTCTTGCGGGTATTGCAATTTCGGGAGTTTTAGTTTTTAATACAAACAGCAGTCATTTTATACTTGATTTGCTGTTACTGTTATTTTCTACCATTGGTTTATATGGAGGAGGTATTGTATTTAATGATATTTTTGATTTGGAATCGGACACCATAAACCGTCCAGAAAGAATACTTCCTCGTGGTTTAGTTAGCAAAAATGAGGCAATTTTACTAGGATGCCTAATGTTGTTAATGGGCGTTGGACTTGCTTTTATAGTATCGGTTCTTAGTGGTGTTTTAGCATTTATTATTAGCCTTCTGGCACTTAGTTATGATAAGATAAGTAAACATTATCCTATTGTAGGGCCATTAAATATGGGACTTTGCCGGGGAGGCAATTTGCTTTTAGGAATGAGTATTAGTAACGATGCCGTTTTTAATTATTGGTATATCGGTATTATTCCTATTTTATTTATTGCAGCTATTACACTTACTGCCAAAAAAGAAGCATCGGGTAATAACAAAGCCGCTATACTTGTTGCCTTACTGCTGGATGCCATTGTGGTAATTCTATTTGTTTATGTAGGACATTTACTTGGGTTTAGGTTTTGGATTTTATTGCCCTTTCTTCTTTTTTGGTACGGAATTAATTTTTTTGCAAAATATAAGGCCTTCATTTACAACCAACCAGCGACTATACAAAAAGCTGTAAAAACAGGAGTATTGTCATTAATTCCGCTTAATGCGAGTTATGTAGCAGGTTCAGCAGGATTGTTTTATGCGTTATTTGTTCTGTCTTTATTACCATTATCCATTTTGTTATCCAAAAAATTTGCAGTCACTTGATTATATCTTACAAAAAATGAAACACCAATATATACTTCAGCAAAATTTTCAGGTCACCTTTAATTATGACATTATTTTTAGTCGTTCCTTATTTGATGTTAACAATTCGTCGCTTATTGAGGTGATTAAAAAAGAGCCCGCTTTCCAACAGCCTAAAATAACAATTGTAATTGATAAAGGTGTTGTCGATTGTACAAACCAATTTATTACAAAGGTTATCAATTATTTTAATTATCATCAATTTAGAATTACCGAATCCAATATACTCGTAATTCAGGGAGGTGAAGCCGTTAAGAATAGTCCGGATCATATAGAAGCGGTAATGCAATTAGTAAACAATAACAAAATAGACAGACATTCTTTTCTTATAGCAATAGGAGGGGGAGCAGTACTCGATGCTGTGGGATATGCTGCAGCGATTGCACATCGTGGTGTACGCCTGATCCGAATACCGACAACAGTTTTGTCTCAAAATGATTCGGGTGTTGGGGTAAAGAACAGCATGAATTATTTTGGCAAAAAGAACTTTCTGGGCACATTTGCTCCGCCATACGCTGTACTCAATGATTCTGATTTTTTGAAGACTTTAAGTGAACGCAATTGGCGATCCGGAATATCCGAAGCCATAAAGGTAGCTCTTATTAAAGATTCCTCTTTTTTTGACTGGATAGAACAAAACGCACAAGCGCTCAACAATAGAGATATTCCGGTTATGGAAACACTTATTATTCGTTGTGCAGCTTTACATACCGATCACATTTCTAAAAAAGGAGATCCTTTTGAGAAAGGTTCTTCGCGTCCTTTAGATTTTGGACATTGGGCAGCACATAAAATGGAGCAGCTTACTGATTATGAAATGACACACGGAGAAGCTGTGGCAATTGGGATAGCACTTGATGTTACTTATTCTTTTTTAGCACATAAAATTGACAAACCCAGTCTGGATCGAATTTTAAAATGTTTTTTAACCTTAGGTTTTGCCATAACTCACCCTATTCTAGATACTCATCTTGATGAGGTTATAAAAGGATTAGACGAGTTTAGAGAACATCTTGGTGGTCAGCTTACCATTATGTTATTAAGTGATATTGGAACAGGCGAAGAAGTGCATTCGCTCAACAATGCATTAATTGCCGAATCTATTCAATATCTATATTCATTTTGTCAATTAAATACCGAAGTATGTTAATAAGTCCAAGTGGTCATTTAAGTTATTGTACCAACATTCACGCAGGCGAGTCATGGGAAGCTGTTTTTAAAAGCATAGAAACGTATTGTATTCCTCTCAAGAAAGAAGTGTCACCGGATAAACCTTTTGGAATTGGCTTACGTCTTTCATACCAGGCTGCCACTGAATTAGTACTGGGTAACAATCTATTGATATTCAAAGAGTGGTTGTCGCAAAATGAAATGTACGTATTTACGATGAATGGGTTTCCGTATGGAAATTTTCATAACGAGCCGGTCAAGGATAAAGTCCATTTACCGGACTGGACAAGCAACGATAGATTAAACTATACCCGGTTACTTTTTACCATTTTATCCCAACTTTTGCCATCTGGTATAGAAGGAGGTATTTCGACTTCACCACTCTCTTATAAGTATTGGCATACTACTGAAGTTGATTTAATTAAGGCCAAACAAGTTGCTACAAAACAATTAGTTGAAGTAGTTACTCAGTTAGTAGAATTTTATGAGACTAAAGGTATAATGATGCATTTGGATATTGAACCGGAGCCCGATGGTATAATTGAAAACAGCGATGAATATATTGCTTTTTTTGAAGATTATTTACTCAGTGAAGGCGCTGTATTATTAGCTTCAACTCTTGATTGTGCCTTATTGCAGGCACAGGAATATATGCGAAACCATATACAGCTTTGTTATGATGTTTGTCATTTTGCCATTGGATTTGAAGAAAGTGAAGAAGTAATTCAAAAGATGGAAAAACACGATTTAAAGATTGGAAAATTACAGATTAGTGCAGCTCTTAAATGTACAGCTTCAGCGAATGTAACAATTGATGAACTACAAGAATGTCTGCGTACTTTTGACGAACCTACCTATTTGCATCAGGCAGTAATTAAGACGATAAATGGAGAGTTTCTCAAATTTAATGACTTAAAAAATGGAATAGAAGCCATGAAACGTACCGACTTTAAGGAGCTTCGCACGCATTTTCATGTCCCAATATTTGTTGAGGATTACCAACGATTACAATCTACCCAAAATGATATTATAACAATTTTGCAAAGCTGGCGCAAAAAAGAATTTACCAGACATTTAGAAGTAGAAACCTATACATGGCAAGTATTACCTGTTCATTTACAAACGGATTTGGCTAAATCTATCGAGAGAGAATTAAAATGGGTCATGAACAGGGTAACCGATAATGTAAAAGAGCAAACTATAAATGTAAATGCGCTTTAATAAAAGATATTGATACCAAAACAATGCAACAAACAGTCGTTATTAATGTAGTAGGACTTACAACTACTTTACTTCAAAATCCCGATCTTTTTTTGCATCAGTGGCAAAAGAAAAAGGGGAATTTAAGTATTATTGAACCAGTACTTCCTGCCCTTACCTGTTCAGCTCAAACCACTTATTTAACAGGGAAATGGCCTTCAGAACACGGGATTGTTGGTAATGGATGGTATGATAGGAGTGATGCAGAGGTAAAAATGTGGAAACAATCGAATAAACTGGTACAATCACCGAAAATTTGGGATTTAGCAAGGAAAATTGATCCCTCATTTACCTCTGCCAATCTGTTTTGGTGGTACAATATGTATTCTGATGCCGATTTTACAGTGACACCACGCCCGCAATATTGGGCCGATGGACAGAAAAAGCCGGATTCGTATTCAAAACCTGCCAGTTTACGAGATCGCTTACAAGACCAATTAGGAGTATTTCCGCTCTTTGATTTTTGGGGGCCAAAAACAACAATTCGTTCCAGTGAATGGATTGCAAAAGCATCAAAACTGGTTTATGAATGGCACAATCCTACACTTACCTTAATTTATTTACCTCATTTAGATTATTGTTGTCAAAAATTTGAGCCCGGATCATCTGAAATCAGCAATGATCTAAAAGATATTGATAAATTATGTAAAGATTTAATTGAATTTTTTGAAGGCAATGGCGTAGAAGTTATTGTTTTATCTGAGTATGGCATTACTAAGGTAACAAATCCAGTACACATCAATAGGTTTTTACGCATCCATGATTATCTGGAAATTAGAGAAGAAAGAGGATTAGAATTATTAGATACTGGTGAGTGTCGCGCTTTTGCATTGGCAGATCATCAGATAGCTCACATATATATAAAAGATAAAAATGATATTCCTGAGCTCAAAAAACTACTGGAAAAAATATCAGGAGTAGCAAAAGTATTAGATGATGCAGGAAAAACAGAGTATCATCTCAATCACGAACGCGCAGGCGATCTTATACTTGTGGCAGAACAAGATAGTTGGTTTACGTATTATTATTGGCTGGATGATAGTAAAGCACCCGACTTTGCCCGAACGGTAGAAATTCATAAAAAAACAGGTTATGATCCTGTAGAATTGTTTTTGGACCCTAAAAAGAAATTTATTTTACCCCGCATTATTTTAAAATTAATTAAAAAGAAACTGGGATTTCGCACTCTTATGAATGTGATTCCGCTTGATGCCAAATTGGTTAACGGTTCCCATGGATGTATTCCTGAAAAAGAGCAGGATAAACCAGTGTTTATCAGTAAAAAAAATCTTTCCGCGAAAATAGAGAGCAACTTCGTATGTCAATATATATTAGACACTATCTTTAAAAATTAAGCAGGGGAGGGCTGGATGTGCTAACTTAGCGTGGAGTTCTAGTTAAGGACAAAATCTTAACTTTAGACCATGAAAGAAAATCGTAAAAATTACGACCGCATTTTCAAAGAGAAAGCAGTCCAATTAAGTTATGAAAGAGATAATATCTCTCTACTTGCCAAGGAACTTGGTATTACAGCTGCTTTGCTTTATAAATGGCGCCAAGATTATCAAGAATTTGGAACGGGAAGTTTTCCTGGAAAAGGCAATTTAAAACTAAGTCCCGAACAAGAAAAAATTCATGAACTTGAAAAAAAATTAAAAGAAGCAGAATTAGAACGTGATATCTTAAAAAAGGCAATAAGCATCTTTTCCAAGGGAGGTCGATGATTTATCTTTTCATAAAAGACCATGAAAAAATATATTCGATTGAAAAGATGTGCAAAGTTTTAGCAGTAAGCAACAGCAGTTACTATAAATGGAAAAAACAGATTGTTTCAGAAAGGCAAAAACGAGTGATTTTAATAAAAGAAGCAATAACTTCAATATATTTTAATACCAAACAGCGATATGGAAGTCCAAGAATTACTTTAGAACTTCAAAATATAGGATATCAAATATCTAGAATAACAGTCGCTAAATACATGAAGCAATTAGGTTTGTACAGTAAATTGAGTAAAAAATTTAAAGTAACAACCAATTCAAAACATAATCATTTTGTTGTTCCAAATATCTTAAAAAGAGAATTTACGGTGAAGGAACCATCTAAAGCTTGGGTTTCAGATATAACATATATTCAAACAAAGGACGGATTTTTGTATCTCACAATTATTTTGGATTTGTTCGACAGAAAAATAATTGGCTGGAGTCTAAGCAATGGTTTGAGTACTAAACAAACTACATTAACAGCTTGGAAAATGGCACTTAAAAATCGAAAAATTACAAATGAATTAATATTCCACTCCGACAGAGGAATTCAATATGCTAATAAAAGCTTTACTAATATGCTTGACTCTTTTAAAACTGTCACTAGAAGTATGAGCCGTAAAGGAGATTGCTGGGATAATGCTGTTGCAGAAAGTTTTTTCAAATCACTAAAAACAGAATTAATTTATGGGAATAAACTAATTACTAAAGAACAAATGGAACTTGAAATTTTTGAATACATCGAAATTTGGTACAATAAAAAAAGAAGGCACTCTGCTTTGAACTATAAAACTATTGAAGAATTTAATAAATTAACTAATTACAAAAATGTAGCTTAACTTTTTCTCTACTTTTTGTTTGCATATCCATTTTTTTTGTACATTCAAAAAATGTGAAAGTCAAAATTGTAATTATGATATTACGGGATTTAGACAGCTGACTCAGAAACCAACTTCAGTACTGTATTTGGCACGATTGGAAGAAGCCTGAAAGAAAGAGAAAGAATCTCATACGATTGGGTGTAAGTCAAGACCACGCCTATGCTTTTAGTCGCACTCGCAAAGGCGGTTGGGCAATTGCACAGAGTCCTATTTTGAGTACGACCATTACCTTAAAACGTTTAAAACAGCGAGTTTATCAATCTCTAACCGATGTTTATATCGAATTTAATCCATCACTTTGCGAACCGCCGAGTACGTGATCCGTACGCCCGGTAGTGTGAGAGGCGCACTCCGTTCCGTGTGGGGCGGAGCCGTCTACTCGATTATGTGAGGTTCCTTATAGTCTGCTTTTCAAATCCATCATTCCATGAAGAATTCTTGCGATTTCTATTTCGTTCTTTGATATAATTGAGTAGAAGATAATATGTTCACCTGATTTAAAACCTAATATTCCTTTCGTAACTATATCATAGTTTCTACCAAGTTCTGGATTATTTGCTAGATCATCACATGATGCCAAAAGTAAATCGTAATACTTTTCAGCTTGCATCTCTGACCAAGTTTCGATTGTATAATCCCAAATTTCAGTTAAGTCATCAACAGCTTTATTTGTTAAATAATATTTAGCCATTTGATGTTTTTCTTGCTTTTAAGACATTAAGATGTTTTTTAGCATCAAAATCTACTGCACGTCCACTTTCAATTCCATCATTAATCGCTTTTCTTAAAGCTACAATTTTATTTTCCTCATCTTCTAAAAGACGAAGACCGGCTCTGACAACTTCACTTGCGTTATTGAATCTTCCATCATTTACACTGTGTTCGATAAAACTTTCGAAATGATTACCAAGCGATATAGAAGTATTTCGTCCCATAATTTTTTTAGCTAAGTTACCAAAAAATGGTAACTTTTCAAATGATTCTGTATTTTTTTTGGAATCTCACATAACGTCAGTCTGTGAAAAAACTTCCGTTGATTAGTAACAAATATAGAAAAGTATTGTTTAAAAACAGGATTTTTCGTAATGCAACATATACAAGGAATTTCCCGCCAACAAATGCGTTTTTCAAGTTTAGAAGATGCAATATCTGCCGATAATCAAGTACGTTTTATAGATGCTTTTGTAACCTTTTTAGATTTGGAAAAACTTGGTTTTGCAGTTACTTCTATTAAATCAGAAGGTCGACCGAGCTATAATATCAAAGTGTTTTTGAAAATCTATTTATACGGCTATCTCAATGGATTAAGAAGTAGCCGCAAACTGGAAAAAGAATGTTTTAGAAACATTGAAATGCAGTGGTTGTTAGAAGACATTCGACCGAACTACCACAGCATATCTGATTTTAGAAAGAACAATCCTGCAGCATTAAAAAACTTGTTCAAACTCTTTGTCGTTTTCTTGAAAGATGCCGATTTAATAGCAGGGGAAACCATTGCTATTGATGGAACTAAAAGCCGAGCGCACAATAGCCGTAAAGCTAATTTCAATCAAAAGAAAATAGATAAACATTTAGAGTATATCGAAATCAAAACCCAGCAATACCTTGATGCTTTGGAAGAAAATGATGCAAAGCATAACCCTGAAAAAATCAAAAACATCCAGCAAAAAATAGAACGTTTAAAACAAAACAAAATCCGCTATGAATTACTGGAAGAAAAACTAGAAGCAAGTGGCGAACCTCAAATAAGCACCACCGATAGCGATGCCAGAGCCCTATTAGTACAAGGGCAAGTGGTTGAAATCTCATTTAACATTCAGGCTGCAGTCGATGCCAAACACAATCTTGTGGTAGCCACTCATACCATCAACAAGAACGATCGTAGCGCTTTATCTGCCATTGCCATAGAAGCCAAAGAAAATTTAGGAATTGAAACTTATACCGCTTTGGTAGATAAAGGCTACCATAATGGGAAACAAATAGAAATTTGCAAACAAGCCAATATCACTACAATTGTAGCGCAACCCGAACAAGGAAAAAGTAACGAAAAAGGTACAACTAAGGATTACCTGGTTGCCAGGTTTCGATACGATAAAATGACCGATACTTATACTTGCCCACAAGGTGAAATACTAAAAACTACTGGTAGTTGGCATAAAAAAACTACGGATAAAGACAGCTATAATTTTAAAAAGTACCGAACCCCAAAATGCAAAGAATGTCCTGTAAAACATTTATGTACCAGTAGAGCAGCAGGCAGGGAAATAGACCGCAGCCAATATGCCGATGCAGTAAAAGAAAATAATAAACGTTATGATGAAAACCCACAACTCTACCGCAAGCGTCAGGAAATCAACGAGCATATCTTTGGGACTATCAAACTGCAATGGGGCTATAATCACACTAATTTAACAGGATTGGAAAAAGTAAACGGAGAACACAGCTTAATTATGTTGGTCTATAACATCAAACGCAGTATCAATATACTGGGCGTTCCCGAACTTATTGCAAAACTTCAAAAATGGAACTCACCCTACAAGGCAAAAGTCTTGTTTTTACTAAAAACGAGTTATTTAAAGCTTCATACAACAACTAATTTTTATCCCGAGAAATTAGCAGCCTAAAAAAAGTGATTCAATATAAGGCTTTATTTGAATTACAGTAGAGTAAAATCTAGAGGTTTTAACTGGAAAAGGAGGTTTTTTCACAGCCTGACGTTTTGCAGCTTGGCGAAGTGGCGGATTTAGAAGCACTTACTTTCAATTTAGCACTAATGTTCATTTGAAAACCAAATGTTCAATTTAGCACTGAATCCGCCATTTTGCCAAACTGCTGTTAGTGGCTGGTTTTTTGTTCGGTTTCTTTTTTTATTAAATTTTTCCCCATAAAATATATTCCGAATATAATAAATGGAATACTCAAAATTTGTCCCATATTTAATTTCATTCCTTCTTCAAATTCCACTTGATTTACTTTTACATACTCGATTAAAATTCTCATTGTAAAAATTAAAGTAATTGCCAAGCCAAACATAAATCCATTTCCTAACTTTATGTTTTTAGTTTTGTAAACAGTGAAAATTATAATAAAAATTATAAAATATGCAATTGCTTCATAAAGTTGGGCTGGATGTCTTGGTAAATTGTCAACTTTTCTAAAAATAAATGCCCAAGGCATTGTTGTCGGATTACCAATCATTTCAGAGTTCATCAAATTAGCAAGTCTAATAAATGTTGCTCCAAGTGGCGCAACTATAGCAATTAAATCTAGTATTTTAAGATATTTTATTTCATATTTTTTTGAATATAAAAAAAGAGAAATAATAAGTCCTATTGTTCCTCCGTGGCTTGCTAATCCGCTATAACCAATAAATTTTATTTCTCCAACTTGATTTATTTTTATTGGTAAAAACATTTCTAAAATATTTTTTGAATAATATTCAAAGTCATAAAATAAACAATGTCCAAGTCTTGCTCCAACAAATATTCCGATTATTCCATATATGAACAATGCTTCGTGTGCATTATCTTTTAAATTTTCTCTTTTGTAAATTCCTTTTAGTATGTAAGTACTCAAAAGCAAACCACCACCAAATAAAAGTCCGTAATATTTTAATGGAAACCCAAAAATGTTAACTATTTCAGAGTCAAAATCCCAATTTATGTATAATCCAATCATATTCTTTTTGTTATTTTCTGTTTTTTGCGGTTTTTTGGCAAACTAGCCACTAACGTTCCGGCGCTTGGCCTTTACTTTGTAAAGCATAAATTTTGTAAATTTCTCAAAGGAAAGCAGAAGTGAACTACGCGCTTGGCCAGACTCATGATCCATACCTCGCATTAGTCTTCTGCTCCTCCTTGAGTTTTGTTGAATGGCTTCAAATAGAATGATAGACAACGGGTCTAATAAAGGCTTTAAAGCAAATTCAACTTTTTATTTCACTTAAAATCAAATGTATGAAAAAGTATTTATTTTTTGTAGGGATTGATGTTTCTAAGTCAAAATTAGACGTCACTTTTCTTGAGAAGCCATTAGGAAAGAAAATAGTTCACTTTGTGGTAAGTAACGACAACAAAGGAATTAAAGAGATTGTAAAGCAGCTAAACAATCGAAAAATTGCTTTAGAAGAGGTGTTGATCAGCTTTGAAGATACGGGTGTTTATTCACTTCCTTTGGGATGTTATTTGACACGGTACAAGATCGATTATTGGATGATTCCCGCCATTGAAATCAAACGCAGCAAAGGAATCTCCAGAGGGAAAACTGATAAAAATGACTCTAAAGATATTGCATTTTATACCTTAACACATTTGCACAAGTTGCGATTAACACAGCTTCCAGAGTTATCATTAATGGAACTTAAATTACTTTTTACAGAACGTGAAAAACTACTTAAAAGCTTGCGTATCATTGGAAGTACCAGTGAAGGAATCGGTTATATTCCCAAAGAAGCTATGGGTGATGTTTTAAAAATTAATAAAGTAGTTATTAAACAACTTCAAAAAGCAATCGAAAAAGTAGAAAGGAAAATGAAAGAAATCATTCAATCCAATGAGCAGCTCAAATTGCAGAACGAGCTCATTCAAAGTATTCCAGGGGTTGGGCCACAAACTGCCTTGTATATTATCTTAGTTACCAAATCGTTTCAATCCTTCGAAAACTGGCGACAAGTGGCTTGTTATGCTGGAGTGGCTCCATTTCAATACAGTTCTGGAAGTTCTATAAAAGGAAGGACAAAGGTCAATCATCTAGCAGATAAAAAACTAAAATCGTTACTGAATATGTGTGCTTTAAATAGCAAAAAACACGACGCGGAACTCAAACAATATTATGCACGGAAAGTAGGCGAAGGGAAATCGAAAATGTTGGTTTTAAATAATATAAGATGCAAACTATTGGGGCGAATTTTTGCAACTATTAACCGCGGAACACCTTATGTAAACATTCAAAAATTTGCAGCATAATTTTAGCGTTTTTTACTTGGATTTTGCCATAGAATGCGAGGTTGCGAACTTCGGAACCGATTATTTTCTATCAAAGATAAAATTTCTTGCGAGAAATAAACGTGTATTTACTAAAAAATTCGCAATCTTGCCAAACGCCTGTTAGCCACAGTTTTTATTTTCAGTTAGTTCTTCTTTCAGTTTTTCTGAGACTAATTCATTTCCCAACAAATACTCCTTTATCATTTTTAGAAATTTTTTACTGTCTTTTAGATAATCTTTGTCGAGTAAATCTGATTTCGTTTCTAAATATGTATATGCTCTTTGAACAAACCGTCCTGCACCTTCAAATTCCTTACTCATAAAAAGTGTTCCAACTAAAGAAATATAAGTTACAAACTCATATTGGAGATGGTTTCTCCTTAAATATTTAACTGGAAGTTTTTTGTTCATACTTTGAAAGTGCGAAATTATTCCGATGTCTTTCAAAAATTTTTCTTCTTCAATTACGAACCAGTCGTCCAATACTTCGCCATATAAATCTGTTTCAAATTCGTAATAACCAATCTGTTCTATATTTTCGAGCCAATTTTGGTTCTCAACATATAATCCTATTCTTGTTCTAATAATTGTGCTACCGTGCCTTCTGTCAGTTTGATATTTAAATCCGTCAAATATTGGTTTAATTTCAGTACGCTCAAAACCTCCTAGAAAATCTTTATCATTAGAGTTTTCGGTAAATATGTCGTCAAGAGATTCAAAAGCTTTTCTTTTTAAGTCAAGCGTTTTACATCTTTCTGATAATAATATTTCAAGTTCTTGTTCGGTCATAAATTGTGGCTAACGTCAGTCTGTGAAAAAACTTCCGTTTTGTTGTAAACAAATATAGGGAAGTATTGTTTAAAAACAGGATTTTTCGTATTTTTCGTAATGCAACATATACAAGGAATTTCCCGCCAACAAATGCGTTTTTCAAGTTTAGAAGATGCAATATCTGCCGATAATCAGGTTCGTTTTATAGATGCTTTTGTAACCTTTTTAGATTTGGAAAAACTTGGTTTTGCAGTTACTTCTATTAAATCAGAAGGTCGACCGAGCTATAATATCAAAGTGTTTTTGAAAATCTATTTATACGGCTATCTCAATGGATTAAGAAGTAGCCGCAAACTGGAAAAAGAATGTTTTAGAAACATTGAAATGCAGTGGTTGTTAGAAGACATTCGACCGAACTACCACAGCATATCTGATTTTAGAAAGAACAATCCTGCAGCATTAAAAAACTTGTTCAAACTCTTTGTCGTTTTCTTGAAAGATGCCGATTTAATAGCAGGGGAAACCATTGCTATTGATGGAACTAAAAGCCGAGCGCACAATAGCCGTAAAGCTAATTTCAATCAAAAGAAAATAGATAAACATTTAGAGTATATCGAAATCAAAACCCAGCAATACCTTGATGCTTTGGAAGAAAATGATGCAAAGCATAACCCTGAAAAAATCAAAAACATCAAGCAGAAAATAGAACGTTTAAAACAAAACAAAATCCGCTATGAATTACTGGAAGAAAAACTACAAGCAAGTGGCGAACCTCAAATAAGCACCACCGATAGTGATGCCAGAGCCCTATTAGTGCAAGGGCAAGTGGTTGAAATCTCATTTAATATGCAGGCTGCAGTCGATGCCAAACACAATCTTGTGGTAGCCACTCATACGATCAACAAGAACGATCGTAGCGCTTTATCTGCCATTGCCATAGAAGCCAAAGAAAATTTAGGAATTGAAACTTATACTGCATTAGTGGACAAAGGCTATCATAATGGCAAACAAATAGAAATCTGCAAAAAAGCGAACATCACTACAATTGTAGCACAGCCCGAACAGGGGAAAAATAAAGAAAGGATAGCTGAGGGTTATTTGATCTCGAAGTTCCAATACGACCAAACCACCGACACCTACACTTGCCCTGAGGGAGAAACGCTTAAAACCACAGGTCACTGGCACAAGAAAACTGATAGCGATAGTTATGAATTCAAGAGATACCGAACATCCAAGTGCAGGGAGTGTCCCGTAAAGCAGTTATGTACCAGCAGAGTGGCTGGACGAGATATAGACCGCAGTCAATATGCTGATGCCGTAGAAGAAAACAACAAACGTTATCACGCAAATCCACAGCTCTACCGCAAGCGTCAGGAAATCAACGAGCATATCTTTGGGACTATCAAACGGCAATGGGGCTATAATCACACTAATTTAACAGGATTGGAAAAAGTAAACGGAGAACACAGCTTAATTATGTTGGTCTATAACATCAAACGTAGTATCAATATACTGGGCGTTCCCGAACTTATTGCAAAACTTCAAAAATGGAACTCCCCTTACAAGGCAAAAGTCTTGTTTTTAATAAAAAGGAGGTATTTAAAGCTTAATACAACAACTAATTTTTATCCCGAGAAATTTGCAGCCTAAAAAAAGTGATTCAATATAAGGCTTTATTTGAATTACAGTAAAGTAAAATCTAGAGGTTTTAACTGGAAAAGGAGGTTTTTTCACAGCCTGACGTTCTCGCGCTACAGCGGGTTTGGGACTAAATTAAGCTCTATTTTCGGATTTGCCAAATCATCACAAATACAAAACCAACTTTCCATTAAGCCAATTGCCCAAATCCGTTGTAGCGTGTGTTACAGGCAGGTTGTTTTGTTGGAATTATGATTTTAAATGCAACTTTCACGTTTCTGTTTTTCAGTCAGTTATTTTAATTATAAATTCGTTATCGCTTTTTGTGTTTTCTGTATTGTAATCGGTACATTTTTCCCCATCTCTAAATGAGCAATTTGCAATTTTTATTGTGTCAACACCGACTTTTAATCCTTTAAATGTCATTTCAATTAAACCTCCCGAACCAATATATCCCAATCGAGCATTTAAACTTTGAGAGTATTCTTCTTTTACTTTTTTCAATAAAGGATTGTTCTGTTCATTTAGCCAACAATTTGAATAGCCTGTCGAACCATTTTCATAAAGTCGAATATGAAATTCTTGACCAACTTTAATTTCAAAAGAATCATTTTCTCCGCTTTCGTAATAATTTTCAAATTCACGATAGTAAAGTACTGATAAAACGAGAATAACAAATGCACCTAAAACCAATATTTTTTTCATAATTAGAACTCTGTTTTATTTACTTTTTTAGGATTCAGCAAAATTTGGCTTTTCTGCGCAATTTTGGTTCAACTTGCCTGTAACGTCAGTCTGTGAAAAAACCTCTTCAAATTTAGAAAGTATTCGGAGAGCTACCGGAGAAAAATCTCAAATATGAGATTCTCAAGACGTTGATTTTAGTTTTTTCACAGCCTGACGTCCCGCAGCTTGGCCTTTACTTTGTAAAGCATAAATTTTGTAAATTTCTCAAAGGAAAGCAGAAGTGAACTACGCGCTTGGCCAGACTCATGATCCATACCTCGCATTAGTCTTCTGCTCCTCCTTGAGTTTTGTTGAATGGCTTCAAATAGAATGATAGACAACGGGTCTAATAAAGGCTTTAAAGCAAATTCAACTTTTTATTTCACTTAAAATCAAATGTATGAAAAAGTATTTATTTTTTGTAGGGATTGATGTTTCTAAGTCAAAATTAGACGTCACTTTTCTTGAGAAGCCATTAGGAAAGAAAATAGTTCACTTTGTGGTAAGTAACGACAACAAAGGAATTAAAGAGATTGTAAAGCAGCTAAACAATCGAAAAATTGCTTTAGAAGAGGTGTTGATCAGCTTTGAAGATACGGGTGTTTATTCACTTCCTTTGGGATGTTATTTGACACGGTACAAGATCGATTATTGGATGATTCCCGCCATTGAAATCAAACGCAGCAAAGGAATCTCCAGAGGGAAAACTGATAAAAATGACTCTAAAGATATTGCATTTTATACCTTAACACATTTGCACAAGTTGCGATTAACACAGCTTCCAGAGTTATCATTAATGGAACTTAAATTACTTTTTACAGAACGTGAAAAACTACTTAAAAGCTTGCGTATCATTGGAAGTACCAGTGAAGGAATCGGTTATATTCCCAAAGAAGCTATGGGTGATGTTTTAAAAATTAATAAAGTAGTTATTAAACAACTTCAAAAAGCAATCGAAAAAGTAGAAAGGAAAATGAAAGAAATCATTCAATCCAATGAGCAGCTCAAATTGCAGAACGAGCTCATTCAAAGTATTCCAGGGGTTGGGCCACAAACTGCCTTGTATATTATCTTAGTTACCAAATCGTTTCAATCCTTCGAAAACTGGCGACAAGTGGCTTGTTATGCTGGAGTGGCTCCATTTCAATACAGTTCTGGAAGTTCTATAAAAGGAAGGACAAAGGTCAATCATCTAGCAGATAAAAAACTAAAATCGTTACTGAATATGTGTGCTTTAAATAGCAAAAAACACGACGCGGAACTCAAACAATATTATGCACGGAAAGTAGGCGAAGGGAAATCGAAAATGTTGGTTTTAAATAATATAAGATGCAAACTATTGGGGCGAATTTTTGCAACTATTAACCGCGGAACACCTTATGTAAACATTCAAAAATTTGCAGCATAATTTTAGCGTTTTTTACTTGGATTTTGCCATAGAATGCGAGGTTGCGAGCTTCGGAATCGATTATTTTCTGTTAAAGATAAAATTTCTTGCGAAATGTAAATTTGAATTTACTACAAAATTCGCAATCTTGCCAAACGCCTGTTACAAGCTGGCTTTTACACGGTTTGTAATTTCGTCAATTGTTCCTAATCCATCAAAAGTCAAAACGTTTAATTTATATTTCATATATTCAATTGCTGGTCTCGTTGAATCTTCAAAAACTTCAATTCTTTTTATATGTATTTCAGCATCTTTATCATCCTTTCGGTCAGAAGTTTCAGCTCGTTTTTTTGCTCTTTTTAAAAGTTCTAATTTTGGAACATTAATATTAATTACTTTTCCAATTTTCAAATCTTTAGATTCAATAAGTTCTAACAGATCATTTACTTGCGCGTTTGTTCTAGGATAACCGTCTAAAATTATTCCCTTATTTGAAATATTTTCATCCAATATTTTACTAAAAAGATTTTTCATTATAGAGTCTGGAACTAAATCTCCTTTTTCTTCATACTCACACATTATTCTTCCAATTTCCGTTTCATTCTGTTTTTCTAAGCGACATCTATCTCCTGTTGAGATATGCTCAAATTTTAGTTCTTTTTTTAAAATTTCACATTGAGTTCCTTTTCCTGAGTATGGTGGACCAGTTATTATCAGTATTTCCATTTCTTTTATTAAGTTATATAGTTTGAGTTTAGTTTTTTTACGCTTGCTTGTAACGTCAGTCTGTGAAAAAACTTCCGTTTTGTTGTAAACAAATATAGAAAAGTATTGTTTAAAAACAGGATTTTTCGTATTTTTCGTAATGCAACATATACAAGGAATTTCCCGCCAACAAATGCGTTTTTCAAGTTTAGAAGATGCAATATCTGCCGATAATCAAGTACGTTTTATAGATGCTTTTGTAACCTTTTTAGATTTGGAAAAACTTGGTTTTGCAGTTACTTCTATTAAATCAGAAGGTCGACCGAGCTATAATATCAAAGTGTTTTTGAAAATCTATTTATACGGCTATCTCCATGGATTAAGAAGTAGCCGCAAACTTGAAAAAGAATGTTTTAGAAACATTGAAATGCAGTGGTTGTTAGAAGACATTCGACCGAACTACCACAGCATATCTGATTTTAGAAAGAACAATCCTGCAGCATTAAAAAACTTGTTCAAACTCTTTGTCGTTTTCTTGAAAGATGCCGATTTAATAGCAGGGGAAACCATTGCTATTGATGGAACTAAAAGCCGAGCGCACAATAGCCGTAAAGCTAATTTCAATCAAAAGAAAATAGATAAACATTTAGAGTATATCGAAATCAAAACCCAGCAATACCTTGATGCTTTGGAAGAAAATGATGCAAAGCATAACCCTGAAAAAATCAAAAACATCAAGCAGAAAATAGAACGTTTAAAACAAAACAAAATCCGCTATGAATTACTGGAAGAAAAACTACAAGCAAGTGGCGAACCTCAAATAAGCACCACCGATAGCGATGCCAGAGCCCTATTAGTGCAAGGGCAAGTGGTTGAAATCTCATTTAATATGCAGGCTGCAGTCGATGCCAAACACAATCTTGTGGTAGCCACTCATACGATCAACAAGAACGATCGTAGCGCTTTATCTGCCATTGCCATAGAAGCCAAAGAAAATTTAGGAATTGAAACTTATACTGCATTAGTGGACAAAGGCTATCATAATGGCAAACAAATAGAAATCTGCAAAAAAGCGAACATCACTACAATTGTAGCACAGCCCGAACAGGGGAAAAATAAAGAAAGGATAGCTGAGGGTTATTTGATCTCGAAGTTCCAATACGACCAAACCACCGACACCTACACTTGCCCTGAGGGAGAAACGCTTAAAACCACAGGTCACTGGCACAAGAAAACCGATAGCGATAGTTATGAATTCAAGAGATACCGAACATCCAAGTGCAGGGAGTGTCCCGTAAAGCAGTTATGTACCAGCAGAGTGGCTGGACGAGATATAGACCGCAGTCAATATGCTGATGCCGTAGAAGAAAACAACAAACGTTATCACGCAAATCCACAGCTCTACCGCAAGCGTCAGGAAATCAACGAGCATATCTTTGGGACTATCAAACGGCAATGGGGCTATAATCACACTAATTTAACAGGATTGGAAAAAGTAAACGGAGAACACAGCTTAATTATGTTGGTCTATAACATCAAACGCAGTATCAATATACTGGGCGTTCCCGAACTTATTGCAAAACTTCAAAAATGGAATTCACCCTACAAGGCAAAAGTCTTGTTTTTACTAAAAACGAGTTATTTAAAGCTTCATACAACAACTAATTTTTATCCCGAGAAATTAGCAGCCTAAAAAAAGTGATTCAATATAAGGCTTTATTTGAATTACAGTAAAGTAAAATCTAGAGGTTTTAACTGGAAAAGGAGGTTTTTTCACAGCCTGACGTTCCCGCGCTACAAGCAGTTTGGGACTAAATTAAGCCCATTTTTCGGATTTGCCAAATCTTCCAAATACAAAACCAACTTCAAATTAAGCCAAATACCCAAATTGCTTGTAGCGTGTGTTGGGCGATCGGCAATTTTTTTAGTGGATTGCTACATTCTGATTTAACAATTCTACATTAAAATTAATTTTCGCATTTAAGGCTTTAAAAACTTTAATTATTGTGTCAAATCTTGCGTCAGTCAAGCTATTTTCAATTTTTGAAATTTGAGCTTTTTTTACACCAACTAATTCTCCTAATTGTTCTTGTGTCAAGTTTCTCTCTTTACGAATTTGTTTAATGGTTTGACCAATTAAATCAATTTTCAATTCGTTTTCGAAATTTTCTCTATTTGTTGTTCCTTTTGCTCCAACGAATTTATCTGTTACTTCATCTAAACTATATGTTTTCATAATCTTATTTCTTTTCGTTAAAATATTTTACTCGTAATGATTCTGCTCTTTCAATTTCTACTTTCGGAGTTTTGTCAGTTTTCTTTATAATTCCGTGAGTAGAAATAACAACTGTATCCTTTTTATCTGATTTATCCCAAAAGGCAAAAAGTCTCAAATATTGTTTGTTATATAAAGTTCTAAATTCCCAAATCTCTCCATCGAGTTTTTTGAATAATTCATTATCGTTTACGCTTCTTGATTTCCAAATATTATAAAGTATTTTTTCTCTAGATTTCGGGTCTAGATTTTCTAAAAACTCTAAAACGGGTTCAAGAAACTCAACTTTAAATTTATAATCCATTTTTCACTAATCTTATATTTTCTGTAAAGATATAAGTTTCCTTTTTAAGAAACAAATATTGTCGTTTTTTTCGGTTGCTCGTTGCTGTCGCCCAACGTTTTGGCGCTTGGCCTTTACTTTGTAAAGCATAAATTTTGTAAATTTCTCAAAGGAAAGCAGAAGTGAACTACGCGCTTGGCCAGACTCATGATCCATACCTCGCATTAGTCTTCTGCTCCTCCTTGAGTTTTGTTGAATGGCTTCAAATAGAATGATAGACAACGGGTCTAATAAAGGCTTTAAAGCAAATTCAACTTTTTATTTCACTTAAAATCAAATGTATGAAAAAGTATTTATTTTTTGTAGGGATTGATGTTTCTAAGTCAAAATTAGACGTCACTTTTCTTGAGAAGCCATTAGGAAAGAAAATAGTTCACTTTGTGGTAAGTAACGACAACAAAGGAATTAAAGAGATTGTAAAGCAGCTAAACAATCGAAAAATTGCTTTAGAAGAGGTGTTGATCAGCTTTGAAGATACGGGTGTTTATTCACTTCCTTTGGGATGTTATTTGACACGGTACAAGATCGATTATTGGATGATTCCCGCCATTGAAATCAAACGCAGCAAAGGAATCTCCAGAGGGAAAACTGATAAAAATGACTCTAAAGATATTGCATTTTATACCTTAACACATTTGCACAAGTTGCGATTAACACAGCTTCCAGAGTTATCATTAATGGAACTTAAATTACTTTTTACAGAACGTGAAAAACTACTTAAAAGCTTGCGTATCATTGGAAGTACCAGTGAAGGAATCGGTTATATTCCCAAAGAAGCTATGGGTGATGTTTTAAAAATTAATAAAGTAGTTATTAAACAACTTCAAAAAGCAATCGAAAAAGTAGAAAGGAAAATGAAAGAAATCATTCAATCCAATGAGCAGCTCAAATTGCAGAACGAGCTCATTCAAAGTATTCCAGGGGTTGGGCCACAAACTGCCTTGTATATTATCTTAGTTACCAAATCGTTTCAATCCTTCGAAAACTGGCGACAAGTGGCTTGTTATGCTGGAGTGGCTCCATTTCAATACAGTTCTGGAAGTTCTATAAAAGGAAGGACAAAGGTCAATCATCTAGCAGATAAAAAACTAAAATCGTTACTGAATATGTGTGCTTTAAATAGCAAAAAACACGACGCGGAACTCAAACAATATTATGCACGGAAAGTAGGCGAAGGGAAATCGAAAATGTTGGTTTTAAATAATATAAGATGCAAACTATTGGGGCGAATTTTTGCAACTATTAACCGCGGAACACCTTATGTAAACATTCAAAAATTTGCAGCATAATTTTAGCGTTTTTTACTTGGATTTTGCCATAGAATGCGAGGTTGGGGAATAAAGATGCGTAATTTTTCGGTTAAACCCAAATTTTCCAAATACAAAACCATTTTTAAATTCAGCCTAAAACCCCAATCTTGCCAAACGGCTGTTAGGCGGGGGTTGTTTTGTCGGAATTACTATTAAACCTCAAATTTTTAACGCTTCTATTTTTCAAGTTTCTGCTTTTCAAGTTTCTGCTTTCACGCTTCCGCTTTTCAAGTTTCTACTTTTTAGACTCCAACTTTTACACTTCAGCTTTTCAAGTTTCCACTTTTCAGATTCCAACTTTCACGCTTCCGCTTTTCAAGTTTCTACTTTTCAGATTCCAACTTTCACGCTTCCGCTTTTCAAGTTTCTACTTTTCAGATTCCAACTTTCACGTTTCCGCTTTTCACGTTTCTGTTTTTTAGATTCCAACTTTCAACTTTTAGCTTTTCAGATTTTCGCTTCTAAATTCCAACTTTCACGCTTCTGCTTTGTAAACTTCTTGAGGAAACCAATTCATTTTCTAATTGTTTTCATCTGCGTAATTTCGGCGTAACTCACGCCTAACGTTCCGCAGCTACACGATGCCAGCCTAAGCGGTTGCGTATATTCGGCTGGTATTGTGTAACTGCTGTTATGCGTTCGGCTTTTCTTTTCAATCACAATATTAACTAATAAATATAAAAATTATGATTAGATTTTTAGAAATAAAAGGAGTTTATCTCGATGACAAAAAAAGTTTTTCATTTTACAACACAGTAAAGGATAAATTATTAGACTTTGATGGCAGTCAAGTTTTTGATGATTTAGAAGATTTTGACTTACACTATACTTCAAAATGTGGTTATGATTATGATAGGTTAATTGGATTGATTCCTTCGGGTTATTTTTCTGACGACTACAACCAAGCTGATGCATAACGTCTTGGCACTACAGCGGGTTTGGGACTAAATTAAGCCCATTCTTCGGATTTGCCAAATATTCCAAATACAAAACCATTTTCCCATTAAGCCTATTGCCCAAATCCGTTGTAGTGGCTGTTACCAGCAGTTATTTTATCATAGTGCAATTGAAATTGTCCCATTATGTTTTTTTGCATAATTATACATCAATAAATATAATTTGCAGTATTCTAATCTCAATAAATCTATTGGTCTTTTCATAAAGAAAACCGTTCCTTCTTTGATAGGGAGAATTGAATTATTTTTTAAATCTTTCATATTAATAAAGTAGACTTTATTTTGTTCTGAATTATCTATAGTTACTCTGCAATAATCAATTTTATCGCAGTTTGTATGACCTGTGATAGCTTTATTCCCTATGAATTTATGTACTTGTCCAACAATTTTATTTTCATTATTATATATTCTTGATGTGCTTCCATATTCTTTGGTTTCATATGGTTCTTCTCTTTTATCTGCAAAATAATAATCAAATTTTTCAGTATTTATTTTTGATGAAATATCTTTCTTGATGTAGTTGATTATGTTTTTAAATTCGTTAAGTTCAATATTAATTTCGTCATCATATTTTAGATATGAAAGTTTTGTATTAAAATTACTCGGAAAATAATTTTTGAAGTCAGTTTTAGGATAAAAATAGGTGTATTTATCTTGAGTAAACTCAGGAAATGAAGTGTCAAAACTCAATTTATTTTTGTTATCAGGTAAGGTAATATACATTAAAATGACATTAGCTCTAATATATTTCCAATTTATTCTTTTAACTTCAGCTTTAAAATCATTCATTTCATTTTCTTCTAATTTTAGAGAAATTACTGTACTTCGACTAGCTGGAGAATACAATTTTAAGCAGTTATCAGACTGAGCATTTATGACATATTGAAAAAATGACATTATTGTTATGAAATATTTCTTCATTTAAAAATAAGACTTAAGTTTTGTTTCTTATGATATAATTATGATCTTCAATTCAACGGCATAATTGCTGGTAACGTCAGTCTGTGAAAAAACTTCCGTTTTGTTGTAAACAAATATAGAAAAGTATTGTTTAAAAACAGGATTTTTCGTATTTTTCGTAATGCAACATATACAAGGAATTTCCCGCCAACAAATGCGTTTTTCAAGTTTAGAAGATGCAATATCTGCCGATAATCAAGTACGTTTTATAGATGCTTTTGTAACCTTTTTAGATTTGGAAAAACTTGGTTTTACAGTTACTTCTATTAAATCAGAAGGTCGACCGAGCTATAATATCAAAGTGTTTTTGAAAATCTATTTATACGGCTATCTCAATGGATTAAGAAGTAGCCGCAAACTGGAAAAAGAATGTTTTAGAAACATTGAAATGCAGTGGTTGTTAGAAGACATTCGACCGAACTACCACAGCATATCTGATTTTAGAAAGAACAATCCTGCAGCATTAAAAAACTTGTTCAAACTCTTTGTCGTTTTCTTGAAAGATGCCGATTTAATAGCAGGGGAAACCATTGCTATTGATGGAACTAAAAGCCGAGCGCACAATAGCCGTAAAGCTAATTTCAATCAAAAGAAAATAGATAAACATTTAGAGTATATCGAAATCAAAACCCAGCAATACCTTGATGCTTTGGAAGAAAATGATGCAAAGCATAACCCTGAAAAAATCAAAAACATCAAGCAGAAAATAGAACGTTTAAAACAAAACAAAATCCGCTATGAATTACTGGAAGAAAAACTACAAGCAAGTGGCGAACCTCAAATAAGCACCACCGATAGCGATGCCAGAGCCCTATTAGTGCAAGGGCAAGTGGTTGAAATCTCATTTAATATGCAGGCTGCAGTCGATGCCAAACACAATCTTGTGGTAGCCACTCATACGATCAACAAGAACGATCGTAGCGCTTTATCTGCCATTGCCATAGAAGCCAAAGAAAATTTAGGAATTGAAACTTATACTGCATTAGTGGACAAAGGCTATCATAATGGCAAACAAATAGAAATCTGCAAAAAAGCGAACATCACTACAATTGTAGCACAGCCCGAACAGGGGAAAAATAAAGAAAGGATAGCTGAGGGTTATTTGATCTCGAAGTTCCAATACGACCAAACCACCGACACCTACACTTGCCCTGAGGGAGAAACGCTTAAAACCACAGGTCACTGGCACAAGAAAACCGATAGCGATAGTTATGAATTCAAGAGATACCGAACATCCAAGTGCAGGGAGTGTCCCGTAAAGCAGTTATGTACCAGCAGAGTGGCTGGACGAGATATAGACCGCAGTCAATATGCTGATGCCGTAGAAGAAAACAACAAACGTTATCACGCAAATCCACAGCTCTACCGCAAGCGTCAGGAAATCAACGAGCATATCTTTGGGACTATCAAACGGCAATGGGGCTATAATCACACTAATTTAACAGGATTGGAAAAAGTAAACGGAGAACACAGCTTAATTATGTTGGTCTATAACATCAAACGCAGTATCAATATACTGGGCGTTCCCGAACTTATTGCAAAACTTCAAAAATGGAATTCACCCTACAAGGCAAAAGTCTTGTTTTTACTAAAAACGAGTTATTTAAAGCTTCATACAACAACTAATTTTTATCCCGAGAAATTAGCAGCCTAAAAAAAGTGATTCAATATAAGGCTTTATTTGAATTACAGTAGAGTAAAATCTAGAGGTTTTAACTGGAAAAGGAGGTTTTTTCACAGCCTGACGTTCCCGCGCTACACGCAGGCTGGGATTAAAGATGCGTATTCTTTCGGTTAAAAACAAATGCATCAAATACAAACTATTTTCAAATTAAGCCAATTGCCCAGCTTGCTTGTAGCGTGTGTTGGTGGCAGTATTTTTTAGTCGCAATCAACGTGTAATCTATGTTGTCCGCAATTCACACACTGAAATAAATAACCAACTAAACTTCCGTCTTTTGATAAGTGTTCTTTTATCATTTCTGGTTCATAACCGTTATTTTCGATGTCATCATTTAATTCGTCTAATAGTGGTTCAATTGTTTTAGAATCTGCATAACTTATTAATCTACAAGGTTGATTACAATGTGAAAGCCAAACTTCTTGTTGCCAACTTATATAACTTGGAGTTTTTTCGCTAACTTTTAATAACAATTCCTCAGCAATATTTTCTGAATTTTCAATTCCTGCATAATCGTTAAATTCTCCTTTAAAAATTTCTGCCGCTTTTCCACTTTCAATACACCAAGCACAAATATAATCAGGTTCTTCTTGGCTGTAAAATGAGCCTGTATATTTTAGGTTTCTATTTTCGTTACAACAAGAACAAATTCCGTCTTCTTTTTCAAAAACATCTAGTTCATATGCATTTGGACTAAATTCAAATTTTGGTAATTCCACAATAATTTTTTTAAGTTTAGTTTTATTTCACTTAGTTTCTCCGATTTTCAGGCAATATTGCCACCAACGTTCCCGCGCTACAGCGGGTTTGGGACTAAATTAATCCCTATTTTCGGATTTGCCAAATCTTCCAAATACAAAACCAACTTTCCATTAAGCCAATTGCCCAAATCCGTTGTAGCGTGTGTTGGCAGATGGTTTTTATTCTTTTGTTACTTTTGGAGGTTCATTTTCACAGTGAATGTCGAAAATTAATTCTTCTTTACTATATTCTTTACAACTTTTATTATACTTATTAGTTTCAATACAAAGTTGTGTTTCAATCATAAGTAATTGGTCAATTAGCGATTGCGTTTCTTCTTTGTTTTTAAGTTTAGTGTCAAATTCTAAATTAACTAAAGTATGAGTTAGCGATGTAGTTAATTTTCCATTCTTTTCTTTGGTTAAATCTACTTTACTTTTATTTAAGATGTTGTCTTCACAAGTAAGTTTTAATTCTTCTGCATAAAGTTCGGTGTTTTTTAATTCTACTTTGTCAATCTTTTTCGACTTCTGAAGTTGTTTAGTTATTTCCAAAGTAATTTCCGTTCGTAACTTTAGTTGTTGTTTTAATTTCGTCCAATTTTTATTAATTTCCAAACTATCTTGGCAAAATACATTTAGGCTTTGTAATAAAATAAAAATTAAAAGACTTTTTTTCATATTATTTATTTTCGTTTTTTCTGCTCCAAAATCTCTGCCAACGTTCTCGCGCTACAGCGGGTTTGGGACTAAATTAAGCTCTATTTTCGGATTTGCCAAATCTTTCAAATACAAGACCATTTTTAAATTAAGCCAATTGCCCAAATCCGTTGTAGCGTGTGTTACAGGGCGGTTATTTTTGTCGAAATTACGATTTTCACACAAAACTTTCACGCTTTTGTTGGCAAAATCCAATTTTCACGTTTCTGCTTTTCTGCTCGTAATTTTCGGTTCATTATTTCAAATATTTTCTTTTCGTTTTAAAAATCTGCGCAAAAAAAAATCAAGTTTCTGCTTTTCAAGTTTCCGTTGGCAAATTCCGATTTTCAGGTTTCTGCTTTTCACGCTTCTGTTTTCAGACTCCAACTTTCCGACTTCTGCTATCGATTCCAATTTTCACGCTTCTGCTTTGTAAACTTCTTGCGGAATCAATGCTTATTTTCTGATTGTTTTCATCTGCGTAATTTCGGCATAACTGCCCTGTAACTAATTTATATGCGAATAAATTTAGCCTGTTTTATACTATATTGGCATGTTATGCGCATGTTTTTTTGCGTTTTATTGCATTACAAAAATAAAATTATTTCTTACATATCGAAGGGATTGATGATTTTTTGTAATGAATTGCTTGATACATGTGTGTAAATCATAGTTGTTTTTGGATTGCTATGTCCTAATAAATCCTGAATATATCGTAAATCAGTTCCTGATTCTAACAGGTGAGTTGCAAAACTATGCCGTAAGGTATGCAAACTAATCCGTTTTGTAATTCCCGATTTTCGGGCTGCTATTTGTAAAATGGCTTGTGCGCTTCGGCTGCTATATTGTTCTTTAAACTGACCTTCAAACAAATACAACTGAGGTTTGTATACACTGTAATATTCTCGTAACAAAAGAAGAATTTTATTGGATAATAATGTATAACGGTCTTTTTTCCCTTTCGCATTTATAACACGAATAACCAAAAGTATTAATACACTAATCAAAAAGAACCTGAAAACCCCAATAAAATCAGCTACTTGAGGAGGGGCATCCTGAATGCAACTACAATCGAAAAGTAATTAAGTGTTTATTAAAGGTCTTTCAAATGTCATTTATTAAAGGCTTTAAATGCTAATACTATTCTGTTATATTGGTGCTCCCAAAAACTACCTGAAAAGCCTTAAAAACAACGATTTTGATTACTCTTAATACCGTTTAAAACATCTTTTAAACGGTTTTTTTTATGCCTCAAAGTAACCAGATCAAAACTTATTGAAATACGAACAAAAAAAAATTGCGGTTAGTTTTGGGGTTAGTGTTGCAGTTAGATAAAAAGATAAAAAAACACACATAAAATGCCATGTATTCCAAAAAATAGACAAGTTATGGTTATTAAAGTATCTATGTGTGTAGGGATAATACCAAAATGATAAAAGTAAAAATGAAGTTATGTTGTTGATTTTTATATTGTTGTGTTTAAAATGATCGTTTTATCACGTGAAATATCTGTATTATATCATTAAGTGAGCAGTCAAAAGGTTTGGAAAGGGGATTTCTTGAAGATAAAGTGATTTTACCATTGTCTTTTAATTCGGTGATATCTTTGTGCCAAATTCCTTTCTTTGAGATGATTACAAATCCGTATCGTGTTTTGTGAAATCCGTTTAACCATAAATGTTTTCCTACTTCCCTCCCTAATATGTCGGCGCCAGAGGGAGTGTCGAACCCGCCATTATTCCACATGCTGTCACCAATAGATTCAAAGCCAACATAATTGCCCCGGCCAATGTGGTCAACCTTAAATGCCATTGTAGAAAATTCTTCTTTTAAGACAACTTCGTCATGGTAAGATTCTACATATGAGGCATATGCGTTAAAAGGAACTTTGATAACCTCAATTCTAATTGTGCCATCTGAATAGATATAATATTTATTTCCGTTGGAATTGAATAGTACTTCAGGTTCTTGAGAATCATCGAAAAGCTTTGCTTCATTTAGAAATAAATTAGTGTCATTAGTCTGAATATTTAAATCTGTGTCAGATGGATGAGGATCCGTGTTTTTTTCCATGTCACCTTCTCCAGTAATCACCCATTCTATATTAATATCTGGGTAGGTAGACAAAAGAGTATCTAAAAAATCAGAATTTACTGTAGTGTATTTGTGCTTGCCTTTGAAATTTCCATAGGTCATACCCAAATCTTCAATAAATTTTTCCTTTACAAGTCCTTTGTATTCAGCGTATTGCAATATTCGTTCTTTAATTGGAGTTATTATTCTATCCATTAAGTGTAAATTAGTTATTATTTTAACTATCTTTGTCGCGACAATAAGACAAAACTATGGAGAAAAATAGTAATGTCCTAACAAACGGACAAAAAACTCAAGAAGAAATTAGCCTATTAGAAGAAAGATTGCAATACGGAGATTATACAACTCTCGGATTAGCACTTAGTTGTACTCCTGATACGGGTAAAAAAAGATTCAAACGTGGAAATATTGAAGCGTTTTTGGCATTGGATAAAATAATCACCTCCCGAGAAGAATTAGTTAAGGATTTACAAAAAAAGAAATAATTCGGATTCTATGTTTGAGTATCAACACAACAAGTTATGTGTAGTAAGCTCATGGCTTTATTCTGAGGGAATAATGACCGAGTCGAACTACAAATACTTGTGTTCAGCCGGAAAAATGAAAAAAGTAACCATTGGTGGTAATGGCCGCAAGGCATTGGTCGCTTATGAATCTATTCCTGACCGTTTTAAAAAGATAATTCGTGAAAAAGGTATTGATCCTTACGCATCAGTAAAAAACATTGTCTTTGGTGATTATATGGAATGGGATCATAAAGCTGAGCAATACTTTAGAGATTATCTTTTAGATAATGGTTTGCATTTGCCTGAGGAAAAACAGAAAGAGTACACCCATCAGGCAATTATGTTCAATGCTGTCAAACATATTGCAACAAATGTAGTAGTTCAAAAACGTTTTGGAGGTAAAAAACAAATGTGGGAAAGAATGTTAGAAGCAATTAGCAATTTGCCTGAAACGTGGATGCATACCCGTTATAAAAACGTGGTTTCATTTAAACGTGCTATTCAAAAATATGAACACGATGGTTATGGGGCTATCGTTTCGGGGAAATGGTTAAACTCAAATCCTTCTAAAATTGTCGAGGATGTAGCCGATTTTATTCTTTCGCAGTATTGCCTTCCTGTAAAGTACACAATTAGCGAGGTTTTGAAAATTTACGAATCAGTTCGTGAATCTAAAGGATGGAAAACTTTATCAGAAAGAGCAATCGGTGCATGGCTCGATAAAACAGAGCAAAAACGTATTTGGATGTTGGCCCGTGACGGTAAGGATGAGTATATGAAACATTTTGGCCATACAGTTACACGTAAACGTTCAGAATGGTTTCCAAATGCATGGTGGGCGATTGACGGTACTAAACTGGATTTGGTTCATTTTGCCAACAATAAGCAAAGAATGGCAGCCGAATTAAAAATAAATGTTGTTTTTGATGTGTATAGCGAAAAAATTATTGGTTGGGATATAGCCTATTCTGAAAATCACGCATCGCACTTTAGAGCTATTAAAATGGCTGTTAATGAATCAGGTTGTCGTCCGTTTTTGTTCACTTATGATAAACAATCTGGTCACACTTCGAACCGCATGCAGAATTTATACGATAAGCTTCCTGCGAAAGGTGGTGCACATTATAGCCATAAAGCAGGCAGAAAGTCAAGCCCGGCAGAACAAATCTTTAACAGGTTACAACAGCAAGTTATATCTAAAATGTGGTTTTCGGACAAACAAAGCATCAAAGTAAGAACAGCAACCAATAAGCCTAACACTGACTTTATTGTAGAGTACAAGAATGCATTGCCAACCGTTGACGAATTCAATAAAATATTCACAGCATTAATTAATAAATGGAATGCAGGAAAACAAGAAGATTGGGAATACAGCCGAACTGAAATGTATAATCAAGAAACTGAACACCGTGAAGAAATCAACATTATGGATCAGCTTTCAATGTTTTGGATTGATGAAACGAAAGTTAAAAAATACTATGCTCACGGAATGCCTCTTACTGTTGAAGGTAAAGACTATCTCTACGAAGTGTATGATGAAACCAATAATGTTGATTTGAATTTTAGACAGAAATATGTTGGGGAAAGTTTAATTGTTCGATATGACCCTGAACGACTGGATGAGTTTGTCGGATTGTATGAATTGACATCTTCAGGAGAAAAAAGATTTGTAGCCTATGCACAATCAAAACGAATGCATGAATCAATTCCGGTTCTAATGAAAGGTAATTCAAAGGCATTATTACTCCAGGATGTTTCTGTTCGGGATCAGGAATTAAAACGAGATCATGAGGCATACGAAAGATTAATTCA
Source organism: Flavobacterium sp. LM4 (assembly GCF_002017935.1). Classification (NCBI taxonomy): domain Bacteria; kingdom Pseudomonadati; phylum Bacteroidota; class Flavobacteriia; order Flavobacteriales; family Flavobacteriaceae; genus Flavobacterium; species Flavobacterium sp. LM4. The sequence continues at coordinate 1,179,155 of NZ_MUFW01000001.1, forward strand.
GCGTACAGGTATTAACAGAGAAAGCCTAATCGAAGAACAGCAATTGATGGTTAAGTTTCAGGGGCACTTACCAAAAGAAGAACAAATGGCAACTGATTCAAACGGCTTTTATTCCAGATTTTAAACTCTTTAAATAATATTTAAACTCTTATTAAACCTATAAAAATGACACATCAAGACAAAATTCAAATCGTAGAAGTATTAGAAAAATTTATTATACAAAAAGGTTCAGCAAATAAAGTTGCTGCCGACATGCCGGGAGTATCACCTGCTACATTATCACAAATGAGAAATCACAATTGGGATTTAATTGCTGCTGAAATGTGGCGAAGAGTTGCCAAATATGTTGGCCTTTCTGCTAATGAATGGAATTATGCAGAAACTCGTAATTCGAAAGATTTGTTACAATTCTTTAGCGAAAGTCAACAGTTTTCAATGGTAATGGCTATCACAGGTAAAGCAGGATCGGGAAAAACAGAAACAGCCAAAAAATACGAATCAGAAAATAAAAACACCTTTCTATTGTCTTGTAACGAATATTGGGACAAACGCTGGTTTTTGCGTGAATTGTTGGGAAAAATGGGTAAAGAGTTTGCTGGTTCAACAATGCCAGAAATGATGTATAAAGTGGTTTTACATTTAAATTCTTTAGAATCTCCAATGATCATTTTAGATGAAGCTGATAAACTGGCTGATAATGTGCTTCTGTTTTTCATTACTCTTTATAACGAGCTTGAAAATCATTGTGGTATTGTTCTTATGGCAACGCACTTCCTTGAAAAAAGAATTAGGAGAGGTATAGCAACAGAAAAGAAAGGGTATCGAGAAATCTACAGTCGTGTAGGGCTAAGATTTATTGAACTTGAAAACACAAGCTACAGTGATGTTCAAAATATATGTGTTGCAAATGGTTTAGAGGATACCTTAATGATTCGAACCATATCAAAAGACTGCGAAGGCGATGTAAGACGAGTTAGAAGATTGATTTATGCACACAAAAGAGCATCATAATGGATTTTCGCTATCACCCTATAATAGAAAATCTCAAAATCAGTGAAAATGGTACAGAGATATACTACAATGATGTTTTATTAAAACCTTTTGAAAACGATAAAACCAGGAAAAATCCAACACTAAAGGTAAACTTTCTCAATAAAGCCCATTCAGTAACAAAATTGATTTGTGAGGCATGGAACGGATTGAGAGAGCATTCCGGACAACGAGTAAGCAAAATAAATCAGCTTTCTGACAATCATTATTCAAATTTAGAATGGAAAGAAGGTGCTTCAAGTGGTGTGGGTAATTGGAAACAGAAGTTAAAACATGAGGACATTCCCAAAATCATCGAATTGCTGCAAGTAGGAAAATCCAAAACACAAATAGACCGCAAGTTCAATGTAGATGATGTAACTATTTTGAGAAATATAAAAAAGCATGACAAAGAAAATCAATAGAGCCTACTCTGTATCAAACGTTCTTTCAAAAAAATTCAATCCCTTAGAATTTACTGGCGAATGGAAAAATACATTAGGAACACCCGATAAAGCTTTTTCGGCAATCATATTTGGTGGTTCTGGTCAGGGTAAAACAGAAGCTGCAATAAAATTTGCAAAGTATCTGACCAATTTTGGCAAAGTTGCCTATGATTCTTTAGAGCAAGGATTATCTGCAACAATTCAAAACGCACTTGTCAGAAATCACATGGATACTTGCGGAAACTCTTTTGTCTTATTAGATCGTGAGCCCTTTGATGAATTGATTATCAGAATGAGTAAACCAAAATCACCAGACTTTCTTTTTGTCGATTCGGTTCAATACACAAGGATTAACAAAGTACAGTATTATCAACTAAAAGAACTGATGTTAAAGAAAGGAAAAGGTATTGTTTGGATTTCGCAGGCAAAGGGAAAAGAGCCTAAAGGTGCCTTGGCAGACGATATAAGATATGATGTTGATTTGAAATTATGGGTTGAGGGATTTAAGTTATTCCCTGATGGAAGGTTAAACGGTGGTGGTGAAGATTTTGCCATTTTTCCGGAGAGAGCAGCAAAATACTGGAGAGAAATTATTTAAACGTCAAAAAACATGAATAACAAAAACAAAATTATCGATCATTTACAGTTAACATCAGAGCAATATGATGAAAGATTATTTCAAATATTTTGGTGTTGGTGTCAAAAATTTGGTAAAACTATAAATCATTCACAACAGTTATTAGCCAATCATGGCATTGCTAAATGGTGGTATGCAGAGTATGAAAAAATAGAAGCAAGGTTTATTGAAGCAATGCCTCATTTGCCGCTACACACCAATAGTTTAGAGTATCACTATTTCGGTTTTATCAATCAAATGAATACGATTTATCCAAAACCTTTAATAGATGCTATTTCAGTAAGTGTACAAAAAGAAGAAATTAAAATTACTAAAACACTACCTACTTATTATGCGAACTAAAAACCAATTAAAAAACAAAAAGGCTGAATTAGAACAATGGTTAACCGACAATCCTAACCATCCAGACAGGATAAAGATTCAATCAGATTTAAACAATGTTATTAACAAACTCTTAGAAAAAGAAAAATGATAAACTCAAACATTAGCGACCAAGAAGCCAAAGCGCGCTTAGATTTTTTAGACATCATAAATTCATTTTTGTTTGAGGATGTCCCCGTAAAGATTAAAGGCGAAATCCAATACCGAAAACGAGGGATCCTCACAGATGGTGAAAAAATTTGCTTAAGTCAGGAACGAGCTGCAATAAGGGATTTCCTTTCCTATAAAAAAGGTGAGATTGATAAAAAGCAAGTTCGAAATTATAAGGTTTCGGATAAAATAGAAGATAAAATAAATACCTGTGTAATTATTATCAAGCAAACCAACTGGCTAAAAACCTTTAAGAGACAATACTATTAATCATTAAAAAAATATCATTATGAATACTCAAACATTATCAAATCAAAGTTTAAACCTATTGGATTTATCTAATTATAGCCCGGAACAGTTAAGAGCTGCACTTGCGAAAGCAGAATCAAGGAAAGAAGAAGATCGTACAGCCTATAAGGAAATAGTGGAGCAAACAGTACCTAAAGCTGTTCATCTATTGTTGCAAGCTTCAGATCTTCTTTCAATAGCTAAAACAGAAGCTTTTAAATACTTCGAAAATGTTTTAAAACTTAAAGCTGATGTATATGGTGTAAAGGAGAAACAAATGACACATACTTTTTCTTATGAAAAAGGAGAGATTACCATTGGCTATCGAATTAATGATGCCTGGGACGATACTGTAAATGCCGGAATTGCCAAAGTTGAAAAATTCATTTCATCATTAGCGAAAGACAAAGAAACAGCTGCATTGGTAAGAATGGTATTCAATTTATTGAAAAAAGATGCAAAAGGTAATTTAAAAAGTAACCGTGTTTTAGAGCTTCAAAAATTAACAAAGGACTTTAATAGCGAAGAATTTACAGATGGTGTTGATATAATTTCCAAAGCCTATAAACCTAAAAAATCAGTTTGGTTTTGTGAAGCAGCCGTGATAAATGATGACGGAACAAAAACAGCAGTACCGCTTTCATTAAGTGCTGTTGATTTTACAAAAAACTACAAATTCAATTTTTACAATGAACCAGTCAAATCTTAGTACAATTATAGTATTGGTTATTGTACTCATCATAACCAACCGAAAGGAAATAGCCACTTTTAACGAATGGCTGCAATTTAGGATTAAAACACTTCTTAAACAGAATTTCGGCAAGTAGTTCAGTTTACCGGATATAATCTAACGTTTTGTATCCGGTATCAATATTACCATAATCAGTAATAATCTCAACTATTACACAAATCAGTCATATTATGGAAACGTCAATCACTCCAATTGTTACAATGGCAACATCAGACCAAAAACGATTAATTGCCATACACACACCCAATAAAGACACAAAGGAAGAATGGGTGCAATGGGCTACGGCAGATGAAAAAAGGACCTCTACAAATGATTTGACTTTCGACCAGGCGAATAGGATTTTAAAACAGCTTGGTTTAAAAGAACATGTAAAAGATCTATGGTCAAAATTTGACAAAAAAAATGCCCAGCACATGTCAATTTTAGCAATTCTAAGGATAGCACAATGGACTAAAAAAGTGAATGGAAAAGAGGTTGCAGATCTTGACGTTTTAGATCATTTTTTAAAAACAAAATCGCCTGTTAAAAAGCCATTAAAGAAAATGAACTACGAAGAAACCAGTAAAGTTATTCACGCACTTAACCAATCAGTAAAATGGATATTCAGCAAATAAATTGTTCTCACAGAGAAAAGAAAATCAAAGTATTAGATGCTGTATGCGGATGCGAAACAACAGTAATTGTTTGCTGTGATTGCGAAAAAGAATTAACAGAACCTAAAACCGAATGCTAAAATGCAAATAGATCTAAAACTTCCACCAGAAACATTTGTAATAATAGCGGCGACCCTACAGCCTGTTTACAACACCAACCCTATAACAAGAAAGGAGAAATCAATGTTTTCAATTGCTTTAGATATTACTAATAAAATGGATTCAAAAACAGGATTTCTAAAAAAACAATCCACCTTGTTTGATAGTAAAAAGAAATTAAAAATAACATTTAAACATCACGAAGCCGATATGTTAGAAATCATATTACTGGATCAGATTAAATATGTTGAAGATAAATATATAAGGCTTCAAATTCAAAACACAATTGACCTGTTAAATCAAAAATTAGCATAATGAATCAAACCATATACATTGCCGGAAAAGTAACCGGAGAGTTGCCAGAACCAACAACAGATAAATTTAAAAAAAAGCAAATCGAACTAGAAGGAAAAGGTTTCGATGTTGTGAATCCAATAGAAGTAGTGAATAATGTTAATGAGAATTGGCACACTGCTATGGAAATGTGTTTGCAAGCTTTAGAATCTTGTGATGCTATTTTTATGGTGCCGTGTTATGTTGATAGTAAAGGAGCAAAAGTAGAGCTTAAAAGAGCTAAAGAAATGGGTATTCAGATCTACTACAATTTAAAAGAAATTATATAAAATGAGCCTTGTTAGAACCTACACCGTAAAAATGCAGTCGGGCGATATATGGCAGTTTAAATACAATTTAAACGGTATTTTAATCTTCTTTAATGTACTGGAAGGAAACCTAACTCCAAAACAAGAAAAGTTTCTTTATCTGGATGGTAAATTTCCATGGAAAGAAGAGCATATAAAAGCCTGGTCGAAACTTTATAAAACTACAACTGTAGAAGTTGGTGAGCCAGATTTATCCTTCGCTGCATTTTGGAAATTATATCCATCAAATCCACTTTCAAAGAAGAAACTTGCAAATGAAAGATTCCTTAAATTAAAGGAGGCTGATAAAATAAAGATCTTCTTAAAAACCCCCGAATTTATAAAAGAAAAAACTAAGCAAAACTCGCCCTTTCTTTATGCTGAAGTATATATAAATCAGCGGTGGTGGGACCAGTAATTTGATTATCGCAAGAAAAAGAAACGGCTCATTAATGAGCCGTTTCTTTTTCTTGTCAGTTTAAAAATTAATGGAATTATTGTTTGTTAAGTTTTTCAATCTGATATTTTCAATCAGCTAAAATTAACTGATTTGAACAGAAAGTTTCTTCCATAAAATGCAAAAACACAGAACAAGCATCAAATAATTTTGGCAGTAATTACTTATTTTTTATATGTTTGTTTTTTAAACGAGCTAATGAGGTTTAAATATGAAAAATTAAAGAACCCCAAAGCTGCAGGATTATAATGCTATTGGTGTAATTATCATTCAACTAATTTTTATTTATAAATAATTCAATTCTCAAAATGAAAAAACTACTATTGCTTACTTATTTGTTGTTATCAATTTCGGCACAATCTCAGGAAGTATCACCCTACTATCCGGCAAAGCATGTTGTAGATAACCCTGCTACTTTTACAAGTCAAATAACTTATTTTGATATGAATTACATTACAAATAATATCAGTGAGTTTCTTACTTATAGAATGAGTATGGTTGTGACAAAAAGCGATGATAGTAAATTGCTTTATGATGGTGGATCTTACACAATAACCTACACTGATAGATTAGCGCAGTCAGGATATAAAACTCTTGTTTTTAATTACAGCATTGGAAAAGTTGACGATATTTATACAATTAAATCTTTAGAAATTACAGGATCAGAACGCCGTCTTATTTCTTTTTTTGTTAATTTTTGGCAAACAAGTATAAACTTTACAGCTCCTGCAGGCAATTCAGATGTATCACTTTTGACAGGTCAGGATGTTGCAAAATTTTATTTTAACAAAGGCCAACCTTATATAACGGTTACAAATAATACCTTTAAATCAATAGAAGAATTTAAAGCATATTTCCAAAAACGAAAAGGTTAGAAACCCAAAGCCACTGTAAAAAGTGGTTTTTTTATGGCTTCAAATAATGTTTTAAAATAGGAATAAATAAAGCTCCAAACTACAGGATTATAATCCTATTGGTGTAATTATCATTCAACTAATTTTTATTTATAAATAATTCAATTCTTAAAATGAAAAAACTACTATTGCTTACTTATTTGTTTTTATCAATCTCGGCACAATCTCAGGATTTTGCAAAAGACACTCTTTTAGTTAATGGCACACAACCCGCCTCAATTATTAGAATCAAAAATCATAAAATATTTATAGCCCAAAATCAAGAAATGCAAAAATCATATATAAAACAAAAGGATGGTTCTTTTGTTTCTAATGGAGTTCCATATGTAGAAATCTATATAGATAAAAAAGCACATACTATTGGTACTACAACAGAATATGTTGATATCATGTTTGATAAATTAAATACTGGTCCTGGTAGCAGTAATGAAATAATTGCATTAGATAATACCCGAATATTAATTCACTATAGAAAAATAGAAAAAGAAAAAAAGGAACAAATGGTTGTATTTTATCCACTTGCAGATAGATTTTTAAATTTCAGTTTTGTTTTTTATTATACAGATGATGATAATAGATCTAGTAAGGAAAATGCAGTTTATTCTATTATCAAAGATGGTATTTTGGTTTTAGAAGATTATTTTTTATATCGTAAAATTTAAACCCACACAGTGGATTTTTTTTATGTAGAAAAAATTTATATTTTTGCCACTATGACACGCAATGAAAGACTTACCGAAAGAAACAACCAAGTGAGAAAGCTTTTTTATGATCTACAGGTAAAAAATCCGAAGTGGCGTATTGATGCTATCATTGAAGAAGTTGCCGACAGGTTCTTTTTATCTAACAGAACTATTGAGGCTATCATTAAATTCGAAGGCGTCTACAATGATAATGCTAAGGCAGCAGAATCTGTACAGCCAACATTATTTCAATTTTTATAAAGTATAATAAATTTTTATTTGTATAGTCAGACTTACGGGTAGGGCAAAGCAGGCGTTTAGTAGCAATACTAAACGCCTGTTTGATTTATAACAATTAGGTTTCCTTTTTTATAAAAACAATACCCTTTTATTTATAGTTTTTATTCTTAAAAACATCCCTGACTCATTTCTGATTTCTCTAAAAAATTACACTGGCATTCAAATTTTTTATATAAGTGTATTTTGAATTTACTGATCTGTAAATCGAGGTTTCAAATAAAAGGGTGTAACTCATGATTTCTTCGCCTTTTTCTCCAGGTTCTTCATTAACATGATTCAAAGGTTTGAACTGTTCACCTTGAAAATTTTGCAATTGTTCGACGATTTTATCAAGAATGTCAATTTCGATTAATGCGTTTTCAGGATCTGAGCTATAAAAATGTTCCATCCAGCCGTCTTTGCAGTAAAAAGTAACAGCAACAACACATTTCCCTTCCTGCTTTTGTTCGACCATCAAAGTCCAGGTAATCGACCTGATTTCAATTAATGCAGCAGTGTAATAAGCAGGATAATTTTCCTTTCCATTACCAAACTGTTGTCGCTGTAAATCGATAAGTTCTAACTCGGGAATGTTTGCGAGTTCTTCTTTTACTTTTATAAATAATTCTTTACGTGGTGTCATACTCTGCGTGTTGTTTTTGGTTTATCTATCAATGGTTTTGTATTGCTTTCTTTAGAGCGTATCCAAATAAAAGCCTGTCTTTATTCTTATTTGTAATAACCATCGATGTTTAGATTGCCGTTTTCTTCAAACTTGATGTTATTGATTTTCATTCCGTCATATTCAAGGTTCTTTTTAGCTTCAATCAAAAAAGGTAAAAAATCATCTTCATTTAACATCCTGTCAATGCCGACTCCCAATTCTGGAAATTCTTTGTACTCTCCTTTGTTTGCAAGTAAAATATGCTCTTGGTGTTGGTTATCAGAATAACCGATTACGATATCACCGTTTTGGATATCTAAATCTCCTGTTGTGTCTAAAAGTATATCTGTCATGGAGCAAAATTCGATATATAATAGGGCTCTAAAAATTTATCCTCCAATGCTTGTAAAAAATTGATACAATATTTGTTTTAATGTCATACAACCATTGGCAGGTTATTTTTTTTTGCTTCAAAAACGCTTCAATTTTGCCTCATCAAACAATCAGAAATACATAAAACTATTGCTGATGACAGAAGATTTTGTATAAAATGTTAATGGATATAAATTCAGGGTTCTATCAAGAGAATAGACGGATACACGAGTAGCATCAATTACAGATATTCTAAAAGATTACCAAGCTAAAAACAAGAATAATTATGCCAAGAAATATGAAGTATATAGCGGTGCATTGTACGGCAACTTCTCAAAAAACGAGCATTAGCGCAATTCAAAGCTATTGGCAAAAGCAATTGGGCTGGAAAATGCCCGGCTATCACTTTATTATTAAACCTGATGGCGAAATTGTTCAATTATTACCAATAGAACAGGTTTCAAATGGTGTACAAGGATTCAATAGTGAAACGATTAATATCTCCTATATAGGAGGTGTAGATGAAAACAACGTTCCGATTGATAACAGAACACCGGCGCAAAAAGCATCGCTTTTAAAAAAGCTAAAAGAATTAAAAATAAAATTTCCACTTGCAAAAATTCAAGGACACAGGGATTTCCCAAAAGTTAAAAAAGCTTGTCCGAGTTTTGATGCCTTAAAGGAATATAAAGATCTATAACAGATGAGATGCAAAGAAAAAACATAAAACTTAAATTTTTACTGATTTGTTTTGTACTTGTTTTTTGCTTTTTGAGCTCCTGCCGTTCTAAACGGCAGGAAACCCAAAAAGTTGATACAACTATTGAAACAACAAAAGAAGATATTGTGAGCTATAAAGACACAATTATTTACGCTCCAAAGTCAGAAACAAGTTTAAAAATACCAATTTCAGACTTAATGTTTAAACCTGATTCAAATGAGGTTGAAACATCTAAAAATAAGGTTGAAACACCTAAAATATACACCCAAAAGAATGGGAATGCAACTGCAAAAATAAAAGTTGTCCATGACTTTATTTATGTTACAGCAACATGTGACAGTTTAGCAATAGCAGCTAAAATAAAAACCAGGCTGGAAAAAGAATACCGATTAAAAGAGCTTACAGATCAATCGAAAGCAGAGATTCAATCAGGTTTTACATTTTGGAATTTGCTTATTGCCTTTATTCTTGGATTTGCACTTTGTTTAATAATTAATTTTTTTAAAATAATATGAGTTTACCAAATATAATATTTAATATCTCTAACAATGGTTTAGGGTTATTACAATCCGACACACAAAAAGTCCCAGGCTTTGTTTTGACCGGTGCAACGGTTACCGGTGCCAACAAAGTTACAGTGGGAAATTCGTACCAAATTTTTTCACTCGAAGAAGCTGTTAATCTTGGTATCGAAGAAACTGGAACAAATGCATTTGCATATGGCCAGATAAAGAGCTTTTATGCTGAAGCAAAAAAAGGAGCTGAACTTTGGTTTATGCTGGTGGCTTCAACAGTTACTTTAGAAGACCAGGCCGATTTAACTAAAAACTTTGCAAAGAAACTGTTATCAGATGCACAGGGGAAAATCAGGGTTTTAGGGCTTTTAAAGAAGTCTGGAACTTCTGAAACTATTACAAACGGTCTTGATAACGATGTGCATTTATCTGTTGTTAAAGCTCAGGCATTAGCAGAAGATTTTAGTGACCGTTACTTTCCGGTACGTATTCTAATTTCAGGAAACAAATTCGACGGTACAGTTGCAAATCTTAAGGATTATTCTACAACTGATTACAACAAAGTATCAATCTTGATTGCAAACGTTGACGGTTCAAAAGAGGCATCAATTGGTTTGGCTTTGGGAAGATTAGCGAGTATTCCGACACAGCGAAAAATTAGCCGTGTAAAAGATGGAGCTGTTGAGCCTCTTGCAGCTTACTTTACAAATGGTGAACCAGTATTTACTTTGGATGCTGCCTGGGATGCTATTGACAATAAGAATTATATTTTCTTAAGAAGTTTTGCAAGTCAATCCGGTTTCTTCTTTACAGGAGACAAAACATTAACTAAATCAACGGATGACTTCAATAGTCTTGCTCGTGGTTTGGTGATGGACGAAGCTGTTTTGATTGCTTACGCTACATTGGTGCAGGAGCTTTCAGATGAGGTTCCGGTTACAGCAAGCGGAACAATCCACCCGACAATTATTAAAACATGGCAAAATTCAATTGAGCGTCAAATTGGCGGGCTTATGGTTGAAGCTGGAAAACTTTCAGGTGTTAAAGCATTTATTGATGAAAATCAAAATGTTTTAGTTACCAACAATGTTAACGTTGAGCTTCAATTATTGCCAGTTGGTTATGCAGATTTCATAACGGTAAACATAGGATTTACCACAACATTAGAGTAATGGCAGATTATAGTAGTAAAAATTATTCGTGGAATGATATTTCTATTGCTTTAGGCGGTAGAATTATCGAAGGTATTGAAGAAGTAGAATACACAGTTAAACAAGAAAAAGCAGTTTTGCGTGGTCGTGGATCTGTAGGTCATATGATTACCCGAGGTAACAAAGATTGTGAAGGTAAAATTACATTGTGGCAAAGTGAAGTTGAGGCCATGATCAAAGATGCTCCCAACAATGATATTCTGGCTTTGAACTTTGATATCATTTGGAGTTTTTCACCAAATGATGGAGGTGCAACGATTACCGATGTACTAACAAGTTGCGAGGTTAAAGAATACAAAAAAGGGATGAAGCAGGGAGATCAAAATATGCTTGTAGAATTACCGATCGTTTTCCTGGATATTAAACATCAACAATAAAAACTGAAACATTCAAAAATCCGAAAAGCCATTCTTTAAATTAAAAGAGTGGCTTTTTTAAAAACAAACAAAAAATGAACAAAGCAGATTTAAAAAAAGGAGTAGTAGACGAAAAACAAATTGACGACTGGAAAGAAAAATACGGAGGTGTTTACGCATTACCAGTTGAAGATAAAACCGCCTATTTACGTGAGCCAAAAATGAAAGATTTCAAAAGAGCTTTTACAGCCATGACAAACGATGGTGATTTAGCCTTTGGAGAGGAATTGATCAATGTTTTATTTATTGGTGGTGATGACGAAATTAAAACCAATGATGACTATTTCTTTCCAGCCCGAAAAGAAATGAGGGATTTCTTCAATTTTGATGAAGCTGAAATCGAAACTGAAGGTAATAATTCGATTATTACTATTGGTGATGTTAAATGCAAAATTAGAAGCATTACCCGTAATGATATCAAACTGGCAGAAAAGAAAAATCCAAGCGGAAAACCTTTTGTAACCCAGGAAAAACTTTTTGATGTAGTAGTTCTTGAAAAAGATGCGGTCTTCAATGACAGAGACAACGCTGTTATTAGATTTCCATTATATCAGGCAATCGAAAAGTTACAGAACAAAAAAATTGCTATGCTAAAAAAGCTTTAGATGAGGCAGTCATTGACACCAATGACGCCTCATCTTTTGAATTAGTAAAAACTAATAAAAAAGGAGAACCTTACATATACATAAGGCTGTTTGATGCCTATTTAAAATACTACATGCACATTCGAAAACCCGAAAAACTAAGCGATTCTGCCTGGTGTGAGGAAATTCAAAACCTGCATTTTATAAGAACCAAAGAGAAACAAAATTCTCAAACATAAATAATTATGACAGCCTACGAATTTATTGTAACGATAAAAGATTATGCCAGTAGTGGCTTAAAACAGATTGCTAATTCAGTTGGTCAGGCTTATGATAAAGTTAAGGTTTTCGCCAAAGGTCTTATTGAAACTGCAAAGAAATCAAAAGTATTTGAAGATGTTTTTGGGAACATATTTGATTCTGTTTGGTCATTTACCAAGAAGGTCATTGAAGCCCGGCTTGAGTATGAGAAATTTAATAAAGGATCTACATCTAAAACACTTGGACAAGAGATCGAAGCTCTTGATAAACAGTGGAATAAATTTCTTCTTCAGGTTGGTGGAGAAGCTAGCGGAATCTTTACATCAGTTATTACGCTTATGACTGCCGGATTGAAGTTTCTAAGTGATAACCTTGCTTATGTCTCAGAATGGTTTTCAATCCTTTTTGAAATGATTGACCCTGTTGTAACCGCTTTTAGGGGATTTATACAGTCTGCATTGGGAGTCAATTATGCTAGTGAAGCTCTTGGAATTTTTGGTAGTATAATGACCGGTGTTTTGGTTGGTATTAGTTGGTTGACTACCGGGTTAACAACTATTGTCAACATTCTAACGCCTTTTGCCAAAGAAATTATGATTCTAACTGCTTTATGGTGGTTATGGAACAACGCTATTGGAGTTCAAAGCGCTCTGATGTTGGTTAGTCCACTTACATGGACTGTTCTTGGTGTTATGGCTTTAATCATGGTTATTGGAATGGTCATAAAATACACAAGTGGCTGGGGAGAAAGCTGGAGTCATACGGTTAAAGGAGCTCAGTTTTTGTGGCAGGCTTTTACAGATACTGCAAAATACAATTTTGCATTAATGGTTAATACTTTAATGACCAATATTGATAAGATTAAGTTAAGCTGGTATAGGTTTAAGGAAGCTGTTGGTATGGGTGATTCATCTGAGAATCAAAAAATGATTACTCAGATTAATAGCGAGATGGAAGCCCGAAAAAAGGGACTTGCAGACCTTAACAAAAAAAGGAATGATAATTATGCCAAAGCCAGAAATGAATTTAGCCAGGTAGGAATTAAAGTTGATAGCGACGGAATTAAAAGAGATTTCCAGGAATTAAAAGACAGGTTTAGTAATGCCAAAGCAAAACAAGATGGCGGTACAGGAGCTTATGACGATTATTTAAATAAGAAAAAAGGACTTACTGCCGGAGCTGACAAAAGCAAGAATATCAAAGGCGAGGATATTAAAAGTCAATCTGATTCGATTGTATCCGGAGGTTCTAAAATGACTCACTTAACAATCAATATTCAAAAGCTTCAGGACGATACTAAAATCTTTGTTGAAAGCACCGAAAAAGGAATCGAAAACTTAGGCGAAAAAGTTCAGGAAATGATCTTAAGAGCTGTCAACAGTGTAAATCAAATGCAAACGGACTAATGGCACAATTTAATATCAAGGAAGTACTTGTAAGGGCTGCGTTGGATTATACCGGCCCACATTTTCCCGAATGGTGGAAAATGAACAAAAAAAAATATGGTTTGCCTGATTTGAGTGCTATAAACTCAAGTCAGCTTTTAGGCGCAAAATATTTCATGAAACTAATATTGTCTCATAAAGGAATAGCGTTTGTTTTACCCAATGAACCGTTAGTTTCAATAGGACTTACCAAAACAATTGTAAAAACTGTAACGGTTGGAAAGTATAAAAAAGGAACGGTTAAGGAATACATAAATACTGATGATTATGTGATATCAATCAAAGGGGTTTGTATTAACAAATTTGCTCCTGAAATATATCCTGCAGATCAGGTAAAATTATTAAATGAGCTGACAAATATTAACGATGCTCTTGAAATTGAAGGAAATCCCTTTTTTGAGCTATTCGGCATTAGACGCTTAGTAATCGAAGATATCCAGTTTGATGAAATGATAGGCGAATCAGGGCTGCAAAAATATAGCATTAAGGCGATTTCTGATACTGATTTTTTTGCCGATTTAAATGAAAAGGGATCAACAACCCCAAACTAAAATTAATCTGTTGGAATATGTTTATACTCGAAGCAAAGGTTGAAATAGGCGATTTTATATTTAATGCTGTAAATGAAATTGTAATTACAAAATCGGTCGAAGATATGGCAGACACAGCCATTATTAAACTACCGGCACGATTTAAAGTAAAACAAAATGGCGAGCAAAAATATACTGAAAACGCAATCAAGGTCAATGATCCGGTAAAAATTACATTAGGCTATGAGGGTAAGTATTCAGGTGTTGAATTTACAGGCTACGTAAAAAAAATTAATCCTAAGATACCGCTTGAAATACATTGCGAAGATGCAATTTGGTTGTTAAGACGAAAAAGTATTACCAAAACATGGGAGAAAACAACGATGAAAGAAATTCTTGAAGAAGTTGTAAAAGATACTCCGCTTCAATTGGCAGAACCTGTTGATGATGTTGAATTAAACAAATGGATTATAACAAATGCTAATGGAGCGCAAGTTTTAGAAAGTCTTAAAAAAGATTTGTTGATGTCTGTTTTTATTACGGATGAAGGTAAACTGTATTGTGGTTTACAGCAACTCACCAACATAGGACAAACTGCCGTCTATAATCTGAATTTTAACGTTGTCGAAAACAACCTTGAATTTAAAAGCAAGGAAGACAGAAAAATTAAAATTAAATATACATACATCGACAAGCAAAACAAACGTCAAAGTATTGAAGTTGGAGATCTGGACGGTGAACAAAGAGAGTATCATACGTCTGTCATTTCAGACATGAAAAAGCTTGAAGAAATGGCAAACACTGAACTTGAAAAGCTAAAGTATGATGGTTTTGATGGCGATGTAAAAAGCTTCTTAATTCCATTTGCGACAAGAGGTATGAAAGCAAAATTTATTGACAGTGAGCACCCTAAACGTGAGGGAGATTATTTTATTAAAAAAGTAGTCACATCGTTTGGAACTGGTGGGGCAAGAAGAACAGTAACAATTGGTAAACGTTTGGGACTGGTGGAGAAACAAGAACAGTAATAATTGGTAAACGTTTGTAATGGATAAAAAGATACAAGACGCATTTAGAAAACTTATGCAGCGGGATGTTGATACATTTCCGGGAAATGTGATTTCGGTTGATAAAAAACAAGGAACCTGTGTGGTATCAGATGATCAAATAAAATACACAGATGTTCAATTATCGTCGGTAATTGATGGAAATAAAAATAAATTTTTCTTGTTCCCCAGTGTTGGCAGTTCTGTTCTGGTTAGTCCAATAAAAGAGGATATCAAAAGATTATATGTTGAATCTTACTCCGAGATAGAAAGTTTAGATCTTCAAATTAACACAGTTCAGTTTAAAATTACTGAAGCGGGCTTTTTATTGAAAAAGGAAAATGAAACCCTCAAAGGTTTGGTTTCGGATTTATTAACCGCTGTAGAGAACATGAGTTTTTTGGTTACAACTACAGGAGGTGCAGGTAATACAACAACATTAGTAAATGCAGCACAGTTTACGGCTGTAAAAAATAGATTTAATGAGTTTTTAAATGACGTTTAATGAATGATATTTTAGTTTTTATTTCTTCAATTCTGGCTGCTATTGGCGGTACCGGTCTTTTTACATTTCTTTTTACAAGGTCAAAATATCAAGTTGATGTATTGCAGGCAAAAGAAAATGCCGAAACAACTGCCATAGAAAATGATATTAGGTTATCAGGACATTATAAAGAAATTCTTGATGATCTCAAAAACAGATATGAAACCCGATACATAGAATTTGAAAATCTGATGAATCGGAAAATTTCATTACTGGAAGAGGAACTAAAACTAAAAGACAGAAAGATTAAACTACAACAACAGGAAATAATCGAATTAAAGCGAGAAAACCGAATACTTAAAGACAATGCAAAAGCAAATCTTACATAATCAATCTTTTTTTGATGTAGCAATTCAGAACATAGGGACTCCGGTTTATGCATTCGATATTGCTCTTAAAAATGGTTTTTCAATTACTGATGATCCAATACCAGGTAACATAATTGAAGTTCCGGAAAGTGAATTACTGGACACACAAATCGTTGAATATTTCACGAACAAAAAACAAATAATTGCTACAGGTTTTACCAACTTAGATAGCAATATTATACCAGAATTAGGTATAGGTACAATGGCAATAAACACAACTTTTATAGTATCATAATGGCAAGAAATATCGAAGTAATACAAAAACAGATGCTAGATGCAGTTTCGGCTGATCAAAATTTAGCTGAATTGAATTCAACCAGTAAATTCGCTATTTACAGGTTATTCATTTTTATCGTTTCCTATGCTCATGTTTTGTTAGAAAAATTGTTTGACACGCACAAAAAAGAAGTGGAAGACGTTATCGAACAAAAATTTCCACATCGTCCTTCCTGGTATCGTTCTAAAGCTTTGGCGTTTCAGTATGGCTTTGATTTGATTACTGACACAGATAAATACGATAACACAGGTTTTAGTGAAGATATAATTGAAGAGTCAAAAATTGTAAAATACAGTGCTGTTACTAAAAATGGCGGTCAATTGCTGATAAAAATTGCTTCCGAAAACGAAGGAGTTTTACAGCCACTTGATGAACTTCAAAAGGAAGCATTCGATTTCTATATTGATGAAATTACAGACGCTGGTGTTAACTATATAGTAGTAAACAATGAGCCGGATATTTTATTATTGACTTTACAAATATTCCGTGATCCATTGGTTTTAGATCAATACGGAATGAGAATATTACCTGATGGTGGTGGTACCTATCCTGTTGAAGACGCAATTTTAGAATATATGAAAGAACTGCCTTTTAATGGTGAGTTGGTTCTTTTTGATCTTGAAACAAAGCTGAAAGCTGTAGAAGGTGTAAGAATCCCGAACATCGTAAATGCCGAATCTCAGATAATTGATATTAATACAGGAGAATACAAAGATCCGGAACCTATCACAGTGAGAACGATTCCGGCAAGCGGTTATTTTACTGTTCCCGATTTTAAAGGTGTGAGTTATGTGGTATAAGGTAGATTGGAACAAACTGATATTATTGCTTTTACCAACATTTCTAAGAAAGCCAGTAATATTTGGGTATTTAAAAGTATTGATTTCTCCTGTTAAAAATCTGGATTATCAATGGTCCCGAATGCGGGAAGAGAATTTGAAAAAGCTACGATACAATTCACAAAAATGTTATTTGCGTGGTGCTCTGAATGATGCTTTTGACAAAGAAGATAGGAGAATAACAATTACGAACACTGTCAATAAAACACAGGATTATATTTATACACAAGCCGAAAACAGACCTGTTTATCTTGGAATAATGTGGTTAGAACCGGCCTTCAATTACTCAGGTTCAAAAGTAGATTTTTTAGTAAATGTACCGCAAGAGCTTGTAAACACAATATTAAACGAAATAGAGGCTAAGATTGAATTTTATGTCTTAGCCGGAAAATCATATCAAATAATAGCAATATAATGAATAAACTCGATGTAAATCAGGTAGGCGGTTTTCCAATGACCACACGAATACTGGACGAATTGCAAAAAATTTCAGCCGTTTTTAATGGTCTGGGAGGAATTGCCGGAGATAAAACAATTCTTTATGGTTGCAACATTACTGGTTCAACCGCTGATGATGGTGTTGTTTATGTAAATGGGGAAGTTTTCTTTTTTAAAGGCGGAATCGTTCAAAGCAAAGTCATTATCAAAGAAGACAAGGAAAACCTTGTTTTTGAAAACAACGAATCTAAAACAGTTATTAGAACTCGTTACGTAACATTTGGATCAGGAATAGGCTCTATCGATTGGGCTGATTTTACAAAACCAAAAGAAACCAAAGAAATTGAAGAAGCCCTGGAAGGCAAAGCAGATCAGACTTCCTTTGATGCTTTGTCGAATGCGTTTGCACTTGTTTATACCAAAATGCTTACAATCGAAACAGGTGCTCAGAAAAACCTACAGGAATTTTACCAGACCGGAACTTTAACAACAACCAACAGACAAACTGGAATTAATGAGTATGATTTCAGTAAAAACTATGCTGACATTTTACCTCCTGATGGATTTGTGATGGATAATTTAAAAGCATTTATGCCTAGCATTGCGAAAGTAGCATTTGCCGGAGATGTAAATGTAGACGATACCATGTGGTGTCATTATGAATTAAGAACTGACAGAATTAGGGTTACTTGCAATAATTCAGAGAGTAGAGAAACTTCTAAAATCAATTATATAGCAATCTGGAAAAAGTAAATCATGGCAGTTACAGAAAAAAACATATTAAAAAACTGGTTTTTAAACGGCCTTAAACCGCCACAAGAACAGTTCTGGGCGTGGCAGGAGTCCTATTTTCACAAGTATGATGTAATACCACCTACATCTATTGAAGGACTTTCGGAACTATTGAATAGCAAAGCCGATAAGGAGGCTTTTGATACGCATGTACAAAACTTTAATACGCATGAAGAAGATTTAAATGCGCATCCCGAGCTGGTAGCACTAACCCGAATTATTCCATATGGTCAGGTACAGGTATTTAAAACAAGTCCTGAAGGAGATCAAAAAGTAAAAGCTATAGGTGATTATTGCGTGGGATGGATTGAAGGTTCTTTGGTTAGTGGAAACTGGAATGGTGGTGACGAAATGCTAAAATCATCTTATGAATAAATACTCAAACAAGTCAAACTTAGGAAACAATACTAATTGACAAAAAAATATGAAAAAATTACTTTTATTTTTAGCGCTGGCCGTCACATTCAATTTATCGGCTCAGACAATTTCGACGACTTATTTTGCTAAGCCGTTAGAATTAAATTCTGTCCCGGTAAGTACTTCAAAGTCAGATAGTGTAATCGTGCGTGGAGCTGATAAGATTTTAAAATTTGTGCCAAGAAGTGAGTTTTCAGGCGGTGGGGGTTCTCAGGATTTACAACAAACTTTAGACAAAGGTACTACCGCTATATCTAATGTTTTTGCCGTTAATGGTCCAAATGGACGTTTTTCATTAGATAATACTGGAGTTGAAATGTCTAATATTGGATATGGTGCCCTGAATATTGGTGCAAATGGTTTAGTTCTTGACAATAGGGGAAATTCATATCCTATTAATTTGCTTGGTCGAAATTCGGGTGTTTACGTACAAGGAGCTTACGGAAATTATCTGAAATTACAGACCGGAGTAGTTGAATTGAGGTCTGTAACTGGTTTAGATATTGACAATCAAAGTAATCTACCAATGAATATTAAGAGTTGGGGAGATAAGGTCAATATTGATGGCTGGGCAGGGGTTAATTTAAAATCACAAAATGGGACGGCTAATATAGAAGCATCTCAAAACATAAAGATAACATCTCAAAGCGATGTTCATTTAAAAGCCAATGATACATTAAGCCTTGTAACTCAAAGTAAACTTTATGCAAAGGCGAATCAATTTGAATTTATAAGCGGTGGTGCACTAAATCAATTATACATATCAGATAGTACCGGTAAAATTTCATTACAATCACAATCGGGCGGTATTGAATTAAATTCCAGTAGTGGTCCCGTTGTTATTAAGAATAGTACTGGTGCCGGTGTGCAAATAGGTGATGCTAGTGTAAGTTCTCCTCTATCTCTTAAAAGTGGAGCATTTATTACACTTGAATCACAGGGCTTGGCTGCAAGGTCTAATACTTATCCGATGTATGTATCAGGAGCAGGATTGTATTTGGATAATAATGCGGGTACTGGAGGTCAGTTTCATATAGACCCAACCGGTATAGCAAGTTTATCAGCGGGCTCTGGCAAAGCGGTTGAGATATACGGCAATGCATTAGATGTTCATGTCAATAAAGCCAAATACTTTAATCCTGTTGAATTACCTGTGTATACAGTAGATACCTTACCAGTTTCACCTGGTTACTTCGTGTATGCGACTGTTAGCGATGCTGCCTCACCTGCTTATTTGCAACCCGTTAATGGTGGAGGAACAACAGTTTGCCCGGTAATCTATAATGGTACTACTTGGGTTGCTCACTAATTTTTTTAATCCGTAATCAATTAATTTTAAAGTATGAACAAACAAAAAATCGCTGTAATCGCAAGTGTTTTAATTGTCTTAACAGGCTTTATCGATACAAAATTTGACCTTTTACAAGAGGTTGGTTTCTCTTTAATCACAATCAACAGAATCAAATTGGGTGGTTTGTTGTTGTCAGCATTATTGCCGGGTATCACGTCTTCACTTTCTAAGACAGAAAAGTAATTTAAAGATTCCTAAGGAGGCAGGAAGTAAAAAAAGTCCTCCAACAATTAACGGCATTTACAGAAGATCTGAATGTTGATGATACTTTGTGATGTAAATATCGTGTAGGTACTGAGACTATAATCCGAAAGTAGATCAGTGAGTGAAATCAATTCTATCGCAATCTAAAAACAAACACAGAAAAAATATATTAAAAAACTGGTTTTTAACGGTCTAAAACATCCGTAAGAACAGTTCTGGGCGCGGCAGTATTAAGTCATATTTCATAAATATAATTTGATACTGCCTACATCTGTTGAAAGCGCTAATCAGTTTGAAAAATGGAGATTTCAAAATTGAAAAGGTTACAAATTAAACTCTCAAAACAATACTAATTGACAAAAAAATATGAAAAAATTACTTTTATTTTTAGCGCTGGCCGTCACATTCAATTTATCGGCTCAGACAATTTCGACGACTTATTTTGCTAAGCCGTTAGAATTAAATTCTGTTCCGGCTAGTACTTCAAAGGCTGATAGTGTAATCGTTCGTGGGGCTGATAAAATTTTAAAATATGTTCCTCGTAGTGAGTTTGCTCCTGAAGTGAGTCCACAAAACCTACAACAAACATTAACAGCGGGAGGTTCATCCAATTTACCTATTATACTAATTTCAGGGGATTCAACCGCTAAATTAAATGTTTATAGCCCATTAGGTGCGACTTCTATTAATGCTGGGCATATTAATTTAATGCCAAGTGGTGGAGGTCAAACAAGCCTTAATGCTGATGGTACTATACAAGTAGTCAGGTCATTCAGCAATAACCTATATCATTTCCCCTATGATAAAGTTACTAATGATACTATTGCTATGAAAAGTGATTTAGTAGTTCGAGGGTCTCAAACTTTAGAAGAAGTAGTTTATTCAGGAAACGTAATAAACAATAAACCTATAGTGATAACTAATGGTGAAAACAGTAATATTTTAGATTATGAAGGCGTTAGCTTAGATGGGTATGGATTTCAAACTAAATTAGTGTCTAATGGAGTGAGGTATTTTAATAACGGCTTTACCAATACACTATTTTATCCAGAACTTATGGCAGGGTCTATATCTACTCCTTTTGCAACATCAGTAAATGGAAATTTTGCTGATGCTTATGGTAATATTAATGTTAGTTTTTTAGAATCTCAGGATTTAAATAGTGTTTTAAGTCATGGAATTGCTGCGGTAGATAAAGGTATTGTTTTATTTGGAGATTCTTATGCTAAAACAATGTCACTTGATTACAGCAACTTACAATTTAACTATAATGGATTTGTTTCTTTATATGACTCAACAGGTTTCCAATATGTTAGTACTGACGGTTTAAATAATTTATGGATTCAGTTTCCTTCTTTAGATAATTTTATTGGTTCTAATGTTAAAAAATTACCGTTATCTGTAAATGGAACTTTTGCAGATGCAAATGGAAACATTACTTCTGTAGTAAATAATAGTACCACTACAGCATTAAGCTCTAGCGATCTAATTTCATCATATCCGACAGCAAATTTAGGATTTAGAGTTCAATGCTTATCAATATCCGGGGGAGCGGTGATTTACGAAAAAACATCAGCCGGATGGTTTCAGTATTCAATCACAAGTGTGCCTTAAAAACTTTAATAGATATGAATAAACAAAAAATCGCCGTAATCGCAAGTATTTTAATTGTCTTAACAGGCTTTATTGACACAAAACTTGACCTTTTACAAGGTGTAGGGTTCTCATTAATAACAATTAACAGAATTAAACTGGCTGGGTTAGTATTATCGGCCGTACTGCCAAGCGTTACGCCTTTGTTTTCGAAAGAAGAAAAGTAAAAGATTTTCCAGTGGAGGCAGGAATAAAAAAAAGCCATCCAATAGTGAGAGCAGGTCAGTAAGTGAAATCAATTCTATCGCAATTTGAAAAAAAATAATTATGGCAGTTACAGAAAAAAATATATTAAAAAACTGGTTTTTAAATGGGCTAAAACCTCCCCAGGAACAGTTTTGGGCATGGCAGGATTCCTATTTTCATAAATATGATTTGATACCCCCTGCATCTATTGAGGGATTTACGGAACTATTGAGTGAAAAAGCCGATAAAGAAGCTTTTGATAATCATTTAGAAGCCGCAGATGCACACCCGGAAGCAATAAAAAAAGCTAGAATAATTCCGTCAGACGAAATGGTTGTTTTTAAAGCACCTGGAAATGAAAATAATGAAATAAAAGAAGTCGGGGATTATTGTATCGGGATTGTCGAAAATACAAAAATAGAGGGTATTTATGTAGGAGGTGACGATAATTTACTTGACGGATACGAAATATACAGTCAATTAGAATTTTAAATATGTCAAGCAAAAAGAAAATTAAGAAGCTTAAAAAGCAACTTAAACAATTGAGGCAAATTCTAAAAAAAGATTGCCTTACAATTACCAACTCCGAAAATGAAAATGAGCAAGTAACATTGTCATTTATTGACGGAGTATTCAGGTTTAGCAAGACAATTAAATCTGAGCAAACAGACACAACAGAAATTTCAGAAGTAACTTTTAATTATGGCAAAACAGATATTTAAAACACATTTAAACTTTCAAGAAGTTGACCCTGGCACGATAGAAGATAAAGTGTTGGTTAGAGATTCTGACGGAAATGTAAAAGAAATTGCCTCTACTGAGCTTGGTGGTGGTATCGAAATCAAAGGCGAATATAATAACAACGGTGAAGCTCTTGCGGCAGGGCTTGTTCCAGGTGATTTGTATAGATTACCTATTACTTCAGATTCACAAGCATCATTGGTAGCAATGACGATTTTATTGCCTTCGGCTGCTATGAGGTTATTATTTACAAATATTGATACCACATGTCTAAATAATGGAATTGCAGACAAAGAAAGTATCAGCGACTGGAATGCATTTTTTGAAACAAGATCGTCTTTAACTTTTGACAGAGTTACAGTTACAGGTAATGAAGCTGTTTTTAATGTATCTGAAGTACCTTTCAGTAATTTAAAACTTGCTAGTTTAGGTATTGCAGAATTCAGCTTAACAGATTTTTCGGATAAAACCTTATACGAATTAGATTTAGGATTCAACGTATTAACTTCATTTGACCCATCAGAAGCGTTGCCGGCTATGAGTATATTACAATTGACATATAACCCTATTGGTAACTTTGACCCTTCAATAGCATTGCCTAATTTATTTAATTTAAATTTATCAGGTTGTGGTATTAGTGATTTTAACCCGTCTTTACCGTTGCCTAATTCATTATATTACTTGTATTTAGGTGAAAATGGAATGACTAATTTTGATCCGTCAATAGCGTTACCTCCAAATTTAAATACTTTATGGTTGGCGTTTAATGATTTAACAGGTTTTGATCCTTCAATAGCCTTACCAAACAGTATTAGCCAGTTGGTGTTAGCTATAAACAAATTAACGACTTTTACGCCTTCTTTGCCATTGCCTGCTAATCTATATGCTTTAAGTTTAAATAATAACAAGCTTACAGAATTTGACCCTCCTACAGCATTACCATCAAATGTAGAGTCCTTACATTTAAGTAATAATAATTTAACTGTTTTTGATCCGGCAATAGCTTTACCTGATAATTTAGTTCTCATCGATTTAAGGATTAATAAGTTGACTGATTTTAACCCATCAATAGCGTTACCGTCGAATTTGCAAACTTTGAATCTGGATAGTAATGATTTAACTGCTTTTGATCCAGAATTAGAATTGCCAACAGCATTAACCCATTTAAACCTAGAAGGCAATAATTTAACTGTTTTTGACCCGGCAGTAAGCTTAAGTAATATTCAGCAATTACGTTTAAGAGTTAATCCTCTAACTTATTTTAATCCTTCAAGTAATTTAGATGCTTTGACACTCTTAACTTTAGACGGCTGTGGTATTAATACTGTAGGTTGGAATTTGGTTGATTGGACTGATAGTGTGCCTAACAACGGTGTTGTTTACGCTATGTACAATCTGGATACGATAACAGGTTCAGATACAGAAGCTTCTTTGTTGGCTAAATCGTGGTCAATTAATGCTTAAACAGATTCCACTGAGGCAGGAATTTAAAAAAGTCCTTCAGCAGATTAATACTTTCTCAGAGTAATTTAATTTAACAAAAAGCCACCATTGAAAGACAAAAAGTCTTCTAATGGTGGCTTTGCTATATGTATAAATTATCAGGAGAGTAATCCATTTCATAGGTGCTTATACCATAAACTATGAACGCTACAGTTAATTATAATGCTAGTTATACTGATATAATCCTTATAAGTATTAGATAATGTTAAAGTAAATTAATAAAGCATACAATTTGTATTGACTTTTTTTGGATACTTTTGGCTCTGTTTTTATGTACTTCTTGTTTTTCCGATTATAAAAATTAACTATAAAACCGTATAGTTATATTAAAGAGGATGCGCAAAAAGAACATACAGATTTTTCAAAATCCTAATAAAGAAAAAACCTGTAAATATTTAAATTTACAGGTTTTTTCTTTATTTTTTCAAAACTTAATACTATAAATATGTTACCGTTCCGGTATGCATATCATAATAACCTCCAATTATTTTAATCTGACCATTATCTTCCAGTCCTTTCAAAATAGGGCTTCTTTCTCTGATAGTTTTTATAGTATTGATTACATTATTTTTTGAAACATAGGCTACGTATTCTTTATTTTTTGAAGTTTTTTCTCCTTTAAAGTTTTGTGATGCAGTCACTGCCGGTTTTATGTTGGTTAACATTGCAGTTATGTTGCCTAGTTTAGCATCGTCAATAGTAGCTGTAATGGCGCCACAGGATTCATGTCCTAACACAAGAATTACTTTTGCACCCATAAGTTTACACCCAAATTCCATACTTCCCAATAAATCGGTATTGGCAAAATTTCCGGCCACGCGTCCTACAAAAAGATCACCAATACCTCTGTCAAAAACATCTTCTACCGGAATTCTACTATCGAGGCAGGAAAGAATTACCGCTTTAGGGAATTGTCCAGGAGCAGCATTTCGTACCATTGCAGAATGATCCCTGGCTGTAACATTATTGGTTGAAAATCGTTTGTTGCCTTCTTTCAGGCTTTTGATAACTGCATCCGGTGTTAAAGCAGCTTGCTCTTTTGCAGTTAAAACCCGCTCTCTTAAGGGAGTTGGTACAGGAGTAATTTGTGGACAGTCTTTTTCTTTTCCTGAGCCATTACAGGAAAAAAGTACTAGTATTGCCACTAAGGCTGCATAAACTGCGTGAATTTTTCTTTTCATTTTTGGTGTGATTAAAAGTTAAACTTAATGTAAGAATAATAATGTTAATTAATTTACAAATATATAATGTTTGTGTTATATTTTAGAGTAATTGTTAATTTAAAATCAGTATTTTTTTGAAATAACTATTTTAATATCAATTGTTTACATTTTTGTTATCTTGCTAACTCACTTAAGACAGGATGTAAGAGGTTTTCTGCAGTAAGAAATAATTATAAGCCATAAAAATTATCATTCGGTAACAATAGGATAAACGTATTTTGGATTTTAATCAATAGAATTGCATACTCTTTAAAAATTCCATTGAAAGCTGAATCTATGACTCTAAAAATTACTTCTTCATATAAAAACTGTTTATCTGTTCTGTTTTTCGTTTTTTTCAACTTTCCAATTTCAGCCCAAAAACAAAATTCACTTAACGGAGTTCAGATAGCTTTTCTATCAGATGTGCACTTGCAGGATTTATTCGGAAAATTATCAGATAATGAATATCAAGGGGTTTTAAATCCTAAAACCGGTAAATATACTTTAGCCAGAACAATGGCTTCACAGCTGCATTCGACCCGAATTTTTAATGAAAACTATTTTGCTTTCATTGCAGCTTTAGAAGATATTGTAAAGCGAAATATAAAATACGTAGCACTTCCGGGTGATTATACAGATGATGGGCAGCCCATTCACGTACGTGGTTTGGAAAAAATTCTCGACCAGTACCGAAAAAAATATAATATTGAATTTTTTATCACAACCGGAAATCATGATCCTGTTGGACCTTTTGCTCAGGAATCCGGTAAAGAAGATTTTTTAGGAAAAGAGGGTAAAAGTCAACCCATTTACAGTAAAGACGGATTGTATAAGCCGAATTTAACTATCGAACAGCCTGTAGTGGTTACTGCCGATATTGCTAAAATGGGTTATTTAGGAATTACAGACAGATTAAAACATTTTGGTTTTTATCCCGATAAAAAATACAAATTCTGGTCAACACCTTTTGCCACTTACACGAGCAAAAATTATAATTACAAAAAGGCTGAAAAAGCAGCTGAATTATCAAACAGGGTTTACAGTGTGGCAGCGGGCTACGAAGTTCCGGATGTGAGTTATGTGGTTGAACCTGTGGAAGGGCTTTGGCTGATGGCAATTGACGGAAATGTGTATATACCAAAGAAAAACGATGTTGATCCAAAGGATTCTAAAAGTTATTCTGAAGCGAGTACGGGTTATAATAACGTGCTTTCGAACAAAAAACATCTGATAAAATGGGTCGCAGCTATTTCGGCGGAAGCCAAAGAACAGGGCAAAACACTGATTGCTTTCAGTCATTTTCCGATGATTGATTTTAACGATGATGCTTCTTCAGAAATAAAGGAGCTTTTAGGACCAAACAAATGGCAATTGAACCGTGTTCCGGTTGAAGAAGTGGCGCAGGTTTTTGCTGATGCCGGACTGAAGATTCATTTTGGCGGTCACATGCACATCAACGACACCGGAATCCGGACTTCGGCAAAGGGAAATACTCTGGTCAATATTCAGACACCTTCATTGGCTGCATATATTCCGGCATATAAATTGCTGACAATCAAAAAAGACAATCTGGTCGATATTCAAACCATCACAATAGATAATGTTCAGCGTTATGATGAACTTTTCGATTTATATAAAATGGAATATCAGTTTTTGGAAAGTCAAAATACCAAAGACATTTGGAATATCGATATTCTGAAAACCAAAAGTTATCATGATTTTACCGATTTTCATTTAAAAGAATTAGTACGGCTGCGTTTTCTAAAAGATGACTGGCCTTTTGCGTTTAAAGATTTTTTCCTGAATGTTTCCGGTAAAGATTTATTGGTTCTGGCGAATATTCAGACTGATAAAGATTTTGATTTTATTCTGAAAAATAAAGAAGTCCTCAAAAAAGAATGGGCAGAAGCTCAAATCAAAACAGATAAATTCGTAACTGAAAATCAACTAAAAAAAACAGATTTCAACTGGAACGGTTACGACTTTTTAGTCGATTTTTATCGTTTCAGAAGTGCAGATGAACTGGCTTTGGCAGATGTTGGAGAGGCGAGAGCCAGACAATACAAATTGTTATCCCAATTGTATTTTGAAAATTATAAAGACCATAATGCAATTGAAAAACCTTTACAGAAGCAATTGCGTTTGTTTTTAATCATCTTCAATAAATTCATGCGCGAAATTCCGGCAGATCATTTTACAGTGAATTTGAAGAGTGGGGTTGTTAACCGTAAAGAGAGGTGATTTTTTTTACGCAGATTCGGCAGATTCGGCAGATTTTTAATTAGATAAATCAAATAAAGATCTGCCTAAAATAATTCCAAGATTGAAATATAAAGTTGTCATTTCGAGGAACGAGAAATCACACAAGTAACTCCGCAAAGTATATCGCCAATCTTTGTCGAGCTTCTAATGTGATTTCTCGTTCCTCGAAATGACATATTTTGGGCTAAATTTGTTTTAGGTTTCAAGTCTAACAATAACCTGAAACCTGAAACAATTATTTATTCACCGGATTACTTCTAACATACGTCCCGTCATCATATTTAATTTGATAAGAAGAATCAAAGAACGTACTTGGCAAATAATAATCTGTTGTAATGATTTGTGCGCCTGATTTTTTGGCTGTTTCAAAATGTGTGTAATCATTTGCACGGGCTTCTTTGGTATCAGCATCTGCTCTGGTTCTGATAATGTATCCTTTTTTAACTAAATCTGTAATTGTTGAATCTTCAGGATTGTTTCTGAATAAAGTTGCGGCTTCCGGTTTTCCGGGTTCAGCGTTGATGAAAACCGCTCTGCCTTTTAGTGACGGATGATTTAAAGCATACAAATCTCTTTTGGCTCCGTTATTATCCAGAATAAATAAAAATTTACCTTTTGCTTTTTTAAGTGTTGGCCAGTTGTTATTTAAAACCGCTTCTTCAAGGGTTTTGTATTTTCCACGCACCATGTCCGGTGTGATTAACTTATTTCCTAAGCCTTTACGAAGTTCTTTGTCTAAAGCGTCAAATAACCCGGGCGTAAATTTCTCTGCTTTTGTGCCTAAAAAACTGTCATCATCTTTTGGTTCCAGCGTAATGAAAACAGGAACATGATCCGGATTGGCATCAGACCATTTTTTTAATTCGGCAAGACAATTTTGAAGCGTGTAACAAGAAGTTCTAAAATCGATATCGATCATATGAAAAACTTTAAAACCCGGTTTCTTCATTTCTCCATTCGGATCATAAACTTCTCCGGATTTTGCAAGATCCAAACCTTTTGGATGTGTATATTTTCCGCCTTGAGAATCACCCTGAACATCAATTTCAAGATTACGCAAACCTTTGTTTAATTGGTCTGTGAGGCTAATATGAGTGTATTGCAAACCTTTTAGCGAACGCAAAGTATCTTTTGCCTGAATGAAATTGTACAAATCGGTTTCGATGGCGCGGCGGTAACTGTTGTGTGAACCAATAACCTGTAGCTGATTGATTTTTAAATCGTCGCTTTGTGCAGTAGAAGTGTAGGCTACTGCTGTGGTAATTAAAAATGTAAACAGAATTCGTTTCATAATTTAAAATAATAAGTATTAATAAAGATAAGGGAATATGATAAATAATTTAAAATTTTTAGAGGCAGTACGAAGGTTGGGTGTCAGGCTGAGCGGAGTCGAAGCCTTTTCTGAACTTAAAAGCCCTTCGACTCCGCTCAGGATGACATTGATTTACATGATTTTTATCCTTTTTTAAAGCTCACTAAATTAAAGTCTGAATTCTATTTTTGTGTTAGATAAAAAAAAAGAAATCAGCAATCGATTATCATTTTTGATTCAAAATAGTAGTATTTCTTCATCAAAAGGGTTTTTTATTTAATTAAAACTTAACCTTCAGACAAAAAGTATTGAAGGGACATTTCCTTATTTTACATCAACAAATACCACTACAAATACCAATGAAAAACCCTGAAATTTTTGAAAAAACGTATACTGATTACTGGAAAAAACTCACCTCCTTTTCGTATACAATGACTCAGGATAAAGACTTGGCGCAGAACATTGTTCAGGATGTTTTTATTGATTTATGGGAACGAAAAGATGATTTGAGCATTAATGCAATTGAACCTTATTTGTTTCGGGCAGTCAAAAATCAGATTTTCAAACATTACCAGAATAATCGTTTCGACAAGACCATTATGGAAGATCAATTTGAAGATTACATCCTTGATAACTTTTCGTCTATAGATCCCGAAGTAATGGATTTACTTTACTCTTTATTAGAGCAGCTTCCTGAAAAAAGAAAAGAAGTTTTATTGATGTATAAATTTCAGGATATGTCAATAGAACAGATTGCTGATGAACTCGGAATCTCGAAACAAACTGTAAAAAACCAAATTTCATCAGCTGTAAAACAATTGCGTGAAGGTTTAAAAGATTTGGCGTGGCTGGCTCCATTCATTATTTTTTGTTAATTTTTTAAGATAACTTTCTGTTGATGTTTTCATAATATTTCCGGATAGTACGATTTTAAAGATTCAGTACTTACAGGTAACAAGTAAGTATTATGACAAAAAGAATCAAACATAGTTTAGCATATCTTATCGATAAAAGTTCCCGAAACAAAACTTCGGAAGCAGAAGAAAATCTGTTGGATGATTTTGCTTTTAACCACTATCAAAATTCAAAATGGAACGAAACTTCAATGGGCAATCCTGATGAAGTTTCTCAAAATATATATGAAGGAATTCAATTTCGAATCAGAAAAAGAACCTTCAGACCTTATTTTAAATATATGGCAGCTGCCAGTATTCTTTTTCTTGTTGGTTTAGGATTTTTCTATAAACCAGAAATTGTTTCAGAGAAGCAATTGACATTTAAAACATCAGATATCCCCAAATCTATCCAGTTAAGTGATGGCTCGAAAATTTATCTGGCAGCAAACTCATTATTTCAGTATCCTGAAAAATTTTCTGGCGAAGAACGAAACGTTTCACTATTAAAAGGAAATGCATTTTTTGAAATTGCCAAAGACAAAAAGCATCCTTTTATTATCACATCGGGCGAAATCAAAACAAGAGTTTTGGGGACTTCGTTTCACATACAAATGTCAAAAACGAAATGCGAAGTAATCGTTGTAACCGGAAAAGTAAATGTGAGTTCAAAAGGACAAAGTGTTGATCTGATTCCGAATGAAGCGGCTTTGTTCGAATCGCAAAACCTGACCAGACAAGTGGCAGAGAAGTCCTTTTTGGTCAATTGGTATGCTACAGATCTTACACTGGACCAGACTAAACTTCAGCAGGTTATCACTATTTTACAATATAAATACGGCGTTTCATTTCAGTTAAAAAACGAACAGGTATTAACTATGCCATTAACGGTATTCATCAAAAAAGACGCAACATTAGAGAATGTTCTGGAGCAGATAAATTACATCACCAACCTAAAATTTAAAGTTTATGGCCAAATAGTAAAAATGAATTAAAAACAAAAAAGTAGTTGCTGAGAACAACTGCGATTAATAATTAAGTATCGAAAACCAATAACTTAAATCATGTATTTTAAACGAATCAATTTAAATTTTCTAAAAGGACTTTTCTTTGTGGTCCTGACATTGCTTTCCGTTCAAAACGGTTACTGTAAAGTCAATTACAAAAAATCAAATGTAGATAATAAAATAGAAAAGGCGACGCTGGTTTCTATTTTTTCAAAATTAAGCAAGCAAACGGACTACAAATTCAGTTACGGACAGGCAATTATCGCTGATAATAAGGTCTATACGGTAAGTGATACGAATGAATCTGTAACTGTGATTTTAAACGACCTTTCTAAAAAAGCAAATTTCAATTACAACATCAACGGAAAATTAGTGCTGATTCAGAAAACTGTTGCTGTAAAAAAGAACGAAGCCGCAGATAAGATTAAGGTAAAAGGAAAAATCGTTGACGAAAACGGAGTACCAATGCCTGGTGTAAGCATTGTAGAAGCTACAACCAAAAATGCTTCGGTAAGTAATTTTGACGGAGAATTCGAAATTACGGTTGAAGAAGGCCGAAATCTTGAGGTTTCGTATTTAGGCTATAAAATGAAAACCGTTGCGGTTCAAAAAAGCTTTATGACGATTCAGTTAGAACCAAATACATCAGAGTTAAGCGAAGTTTTGGTTGTGGGTTACGGAAAACAGTCTAAAAAAGATGTAACCGGAGCCGTAACACAATTAGAGGCAGCCAATTTTAAACAAGGTGTAAATGTTTCAGTAGATAACTTAATTCAGGGAAAAGTTGCGGGTGTACGTGTTGTAAATGCAAGCGGTGAGCCGGGAGCAGGGGTAAACGTAACAATTAGAGGAGTAGGATCTATCAGAAGCGGTAGTACACCTTTGTTCGTAGTAGACGGTCTGCCATTATCAAATGACGATGTGAGCCCTACAGGAACTAATGTTGGTTTTGGAGCGTCTTCTGCGAAAAATCCATTGAACTTTTTGAATACAAGCGATATTGAATCGATTACTGTTTTAAAAGATGCTTCGGCAGCGGCTATTTACGGTGCAAGAGGTTCTAACGGTGTTATTCTTGTGACGACTAAAAAAGGAGCAAAAGGCGAGGGAACAATGACTTTTGATTCGTATTTAGGAGTTGCAAAAGTGGCTAATAAACTGGACGTTTTAAGTGCAGATCAATATAGAAAAGCGATTAAAGACCCTGCTTTTGATCACGGCGGAAACACAGACTGGCAGGACGTAATTTACAGAACAGCTATTACAACAAACAACGCACTTTCTTTTGCAAAGCAAACAGAATCAGGGAATTATTATGCTTCGATAGCACATATGGATCAGGAGGGGATTATCCGTAACAGTAATTTCAAACGTCTTTCGGGAAGGATTAATGCTTCAGAATCATTTTTAGACAACAAACGTTTAAAATTAAAATTGAACCTTACAGCAAGTGAAACTAAGGATAACGGTGTTCCAACCAGTGATGACGGTGGATCTAACGGGCAATTGATTGTACATACTCTGATGGCAAACCCAACAAGATCGGTTTATGATGCTGATGGAAAGTACACCAATTTTAATATGAATGCGCACTACAATCCTGCTTATTTGTTAAGCATTTACGAGGATGAAACACGTACTTTGAGAGTTTTAGGAAATTTAGAAACTTCTTTTAGAATTATCAACGGATTAGAATATAAATTAAACGTAGGTATTGACCGTTCTACATCTGAAAGAAATACGACCATTTATCCAAACACCACCGATTTAAATCCAACAGGAAGGTATGTACAGAACAATCTGGATTCTAAAAACTCTTTGATCGAACATTATCTGACGTACAACCTAAATTTAGATAAACATAAAATCGAAGCTTTGGGAGGTTTCTCTTATCAGAAATTTGAGCGATCAGGAACCAATTTTACTATCGAAAACATTAATGAAAAAGGAGTAGGAGTAAAACCCTCAATCAATCCTGGTATTAAAGGACAAAAACCGGTCATAACAGGTTATGCACAGGAAAACGAATTGCAGTCTTACTTTGGCAGATTAAATTATACTTTTAATGATAAATACTTGTTGACCGCTTCGATGAGAGCAGATGGTTCAACTCGTTTTGGAGAAAACAATAAATACGGTTACTTTCCTTCATTTGCTTTAGGCTGGAATATTTTTAAAGAAAGTTTCCTTGAAAATGCTACTGGTGTAAATAACTTAAAACTTAGAGCAAGCTGGGGACAAACAGGAAACCAGGAAGTAGAGAACAAACTGACAAAAGCAAGCTACTCATTATCAGGAGCAGACGGATATTATTTGTATGACGATTTGAATCTGGTAAACGGAATTTCTGTAGTAAGAACAGCCAATCCTGATTTAAAATGGGAAGTTGTTACACAGTTTAACGTAGGAGCAGATTTTAATTTATGGAACGATAAATTGTACGGTACAGTTGACTATTTCAACAAAACAACAACAGACGCTATCCTAAATGTTCCTGCACCGGTATTAAGCCCCACTACAACAATCTGGACAAATATTAAAGATGGTAAAATCATCAACAAAGGTATCGAGATCATGTTGGGTTCAAAAATAATCAATACAAAGGATTTTACATGGAATGTTGATGTAAACGGCGCAACATTAAAAAATAAAATTGAAGACTTACCGGTTTCAGAAATCTTAACCGGAACAGTTTCAGGACCCGGACAATCGGGTGTAAATGCGAATATCTACAAAAACGGCTATGCTGCAGGATCATTTTACATGAGAAAGCATATTGGTTTTGACGCTAACGGAAATGATATTTTTGAAGACCAAAACGGTGACGGAAAAATTGATAACAGCGACCGCGTTATTTTTGAAGGGGCACTGCCTACTTTTTACTATGGACTTAACAGTGATATGAAATACAAAAATTTCAGTTTTTCATTCTCTATCATTGGTCAGACCGGAGGTTATTTATTGAATAATACAGGTTTGAATGCTTTAAACATCAATAACCTTGCTTCAGACAGAAACGTGGCGACACAATATTATGACTCTGGTGCAAACTCTGCAAACTCTCCGATTTTATCATCGCTTTTCCTTGAAAAATCAGATTTTATCAGATTAAATACAGCTCGTTTAGGGTATGATTTCAACCTTAAAAACGCAACCTGGATAAACGGGTTAACGCTTTATGTAACAGGTCAGAACCTGCTTACGATTACAAATTATTCAGGATATGACCCTTTAGTGAATACACCAAAATCAAATGGTGGAAACCAGTCTATCGGTATCGATTACGCTAGTTACCCAACTTCCAGAACTTTCAGTTTTGGTGCAACTTTAAAATTATAATGATCATGAAGACAAAAACGATATTCAGTTTAAAAATTATAACGCTATTTTCTTTTATTTTTCTCTTTGCCAGCTGTACAGATCTTGATGAAGTTGTATTGGATGAAGTATTGGGAGGTGAAGCCTCAGATCCTGCCGGTGCACTTGCTGCGGCTTATGACCGATTGGGAGACAGAACATTTACAGATCACGGAGGTGTTTTTTCATTGCAGGAATACACAACAGACGAGGCTATTTTACCAACCCGCGGAAGTGATTGGGGAGACGGAGGAAAATGGAGAGATATGCACGAATTTACATGGACTTCTAATAATGCCATTGTGGTAGACAATTGGAACTTGTTGACCAACGGAATTACACGTTCCCTTACTGCAATAAAAGCTATTGAAGAAAGTACTATTGCAGACAAAGCAATGTTTTTGGCTGAAGCCAAGGCACTTTTAGCATTTTATACCTATAATACCTTAGACTTATACGGACAGGCGCCATACAAAGATCCGATGGTTTTCAAAGCACCTTTGCAGGTTTTTAAAGCAGACACTCAGATCGATCAATTAATTACCGAAGTTGAAGCTTTGATTCCTGATTTGGCTGATATAGGAACAAAAAGCACACACCACGGAAGATTTACAAAACAGGCAGCTTACGCTTTTTTGAGTACCATGTATTTAAATCGTGCCGTTTTTAAAGACCGTTATAATGCAACTTCAAACTTCAATTTTAGTGAAGCAGCCGTATCAGGTTCAGGAACCGATATGGATCGTGTTATTTATTACACTTCATTGCTAATTGACTCAGGTAAATTTTCTTTAGAGAGTGATTATTTCAAAAATTTTGCAAGAGACAATGATAAGGGGAAAGAGTTAATTTTTGCTATTTCACAAAAAATAGATTACATCCGCAACGGATCAAACAGTTTCGCTTATGTATGTATGGAACGTAACCAGAGAACTTCTGCAGCAAACAGAGGAACAAATGCTGCCTGTACAACTCCTGAATTTTATGCCACCTGGGATGGAAATCATGATGACCCAAGGTTTCACCAGCATTACCAATATGCAGACGGTACCTGGTTTATGAATGATGGTACAGATGTAAGCGTTCCAGCAACAGATCTTGTGCCTAACAATGATAAAAACCTGCCTTGGTTTCACTTTAACAGAGGTATTCAGGCAGGACCTCAGTATGGACCAAAATTATTGACATCGGCATCTCTTGAAATGGTAGGGAACCGTATCAAAGTATCTCCTTTGTATATGGAAAAAAGTACTACTACGAGAATGGATTTTACACCAACATTAACGTTTACAAAACCATTAGAATCTGTTTTTGCCCAAAACGAAATCAATCAGGGAGCCCGTATTTTTAAATATGAATTTGATCCCGAAGGAGGAAACGGTAACAGTAATGTTGATATTTCGTTGTTCCGTTTAGGCGGCGTGTATGCCATGAG
The DNA here is from genome assembly GCF_002017935.1 of Flavobacterium sp. LM4. NCBI lineage: Bacteria > Pseudomonadati > Bacteroidota > Flavobacteriia > Flavobacteriales > Flavobacteriaceae > Flavobacterium > Flavobacterium sp. LM4. Next base: position 1,215,112 of record NZ_MUFW01000001.1, read on the forward strand.
AGCCGAGGCTTATTTCAGAAAAGGGAGCACAGGTTTAGCAATGAGCGATTTAAACACATTGCGTACCAGCAGACACAGGGAATCATTGTTTGCAAATGCTCCCGGAAAAGCGCTTACTGCCGCTTTAGACGCAGCACAATTGTATAAAGAATTAGGTTTCGAATTGTACTGGGAATTGCAAAGAAGACCACAAAGCCTTCGTTTCGGAAAATTTGATTTGCCGGGAACTGCAAAACCAGCCACAGAGCCATACAGAAGATTTTTCCCGATTCCGCAAACCGTGATCGATGCAAAAGATCTGGAACAAAACGAAGGATATAAGTAAGAAGTTGTGTTAGTTTATTTTTTTGACAAAATGCCTGTTTCGAGAGAGACAGGCTTTTGTTTTTTAATCAGGAGCTGGTTCCAGCTGTCCGCTATATCTTTTGTGCCGAACCCCGGCACAAAAGGATGCCGCTTCCATCTGGGCTAGGGCTTTTAGGTTTCATAGAACCAATATTATAAAAGAGTATTTTAGAAATTTAGCAGATAAGTTTTTAATTATAAATAAATTATATTTGAAAAAATAATACGAAATATGAAAATTTTAAAAATAGTTATTGGTGTATTTTTATTATTCGGTGCAGGTTCTGAATATGTAAGTGCAAGTCATGAACTTTTAACTTTTACTTCTCCAGGAATTTTAATTGGCTGTTTTTTAGTTATATTTTTTTGCACTTGGATAATTGGTAGTGGAATATCAAAAGATAAATTAAAAATTCGTTCATTTCAATTTATCAAGTATTTTGCAATTTGTTTTGGTGCATTTTTAATTTTAGCTTTTGTGAATTTGGCGACTTACAAAGAAAATCCTGAAATCATCACAATAAATGGAATTAATATTGATATTGCAGAAATGATGAGTGGTTCTAAAAGAATGATTCCTGATGAAAAGCAAAGAAGATTGTATTGCATTTGTATAGTAACAAAACTTGCAAATGATAAAAACATATCAGAAAAACATATTGATGAATTAAAATCTGGTAAAATTGATGAAATTCTAATTTCATTAAAATCAGAAAATAAATTGAGTACATTAAATTTGGAAGAGTGTTTTGATTCTAATACGAAAATGAATTGGACAAGTAAAATAGAAGAAACTGTAAAAAAGGATATTTTAAGTAATCTTAAAAATAGTAGATATGCAAAAACAAATGATTTAAACAAATTTTGTGATTGTCAGATAACTGAATATAAAAAACTTACAGCAAAAGAATTATCAAGCGAAGAATTTGCAAACTCTCAAAAAAAACAAAATATTGAAAAAGAGTGTGATTTAAAAAGTAGAATAAAATAAAAAAGAATTATTACCGACAGCTACAACGGATTTGGGCAATTGGCTTAATGGAAAGATAGTTTTGTATTTGGGATGATTTGCTTAGCCAGCTCGCTATCGCTCGGGTGGCAAATCTGAAGAATGGGCTTAATTTAGCCCCAAACTCGTTGTAGTCTCAGAACGTCAGGCTGTGAAAAAACTTCTTCAAATTTATAAAGTATTCGGAGAGCCACCGGAGAAAAATCTCAAATATGGGATTCTCAAGAGGCAGATTTTAGTTTTTTCACAGACTGACGTTGTGTGCTATTTTCGATCGACAGGATATTGAGAGAATTAAAATAAAAAACATGAATGAGGAATTAGAAAATCAATTATATTTTCTTCGCAATTTTGTAGTTGAGGGTTTTGAAAATTACATGATAGATAAAATACTAGTTTGTGAAAATTTAAAAACTAAATCTGTAATATTTGTATATCTAAAAAATTATGGAAAGAATTGGCAAAAATATTTTCTTGATGCTGGAGTTGGATTTTGGGAAGATACCGAAACAATAAATTATTCAGATTTAGGAGATATTGAAGATGATGAAAACTTTATATTTAAAGATTATTCAAACAAATTTAACATTATAGACAATGAAATATCTAAAATATTTTGTGAACAAAATGAGAAAAATTCTCAAATAGTAATTGAACTTAAAAATAGGAAAAAAATAATTTTGAGATGTATAAACTCAGAAGTATTTGATAGTGAATGTGAAATAGTATATGAATAAAAAAAGCAGCACACAACAAGCGTTTAGCAAGATTGCGAATTTTGTAGTAAACACACGTTTACTTTTAGCAAGAAATTTTATTTAAAAGAAAATAATTGGTTCCGAAGCTCGCAACTTGGCCAAGCGCCGGAACGTCAGGCTGTGAAAAAACTAAAATCAACGTCTTGAGAATCTCATATTTGAGATTTTTCTCCGGTAGCTCTCCGAATACTTTCTAAATTTGAAGAGGTTTTTTCACAGACTGACGTTATGTGACCTAGAACCAAACTGGATGTGCTAACTTAGCGTGGAGTTCTAGTTAAGGACAAAATCTTAACTTTAGACCATGAAAGAAAATCGTAAAAATTACGACCGCATTTTCAAAGAGAAAGCAGTCCAATTAAGTTATGAAAGAGATAATATCTCTCTACTTGCCAAGGAACTTGGTATTACAGCTGCTTTGCTTTATAAATGGCGCCAAGATTATCAAGAATTTGGAACGGGAAGTTTTCCTGGAAAAGGCAATTTAAAACTAAGTCCCGAACAAGAAAAAATTCATGAACTTGAAAAAAAATTAAAAGAAGCAGAATTAGAACGTGATATCTTAAAAAAGGCAATAAGCATCTTTTCCAAGGGAGGTCGATGATTTATCTTTTCATAAAAGACCATGAAAAAATATATTCGATTGAAAAGATGTGCAAAGTTTTAGCAGTAAGCAACAGCAGTTACTATAAATGGAAAAAACAGATTGTTTCAGAAAGGCAAAAACGAGTGATTTTAATAAAAGAAGCAATAACTTCAATATATTTTAATACCAAACAGCGATATGGAAGTCCAAGAATTACTTTAGAACTTCAAAATATAGGATATCAAATATCTAGAATAACAGTCGCTAAATACATGAAGCAATTAGGTTTGTACAGTAAATTGAGTAAAAAATTTAAAGTAACAACCAATTCAAAACATAATCATTTTGTTGTTCCAAATATCTTAAAAAGAGAATTTACGGTGAAGGAACCATCTAAAGCTTGGGTTTCAGATATAACATATATTCAAACAAAGGACGGATTTTTGTATCTCACAATTATTTTGGATTTGTTCGACAGAAAAATAATTGGCTGGAGTCTAAGCAATGGTTTGAGTACTAAACAAACTACATTAACAGCTTGGAAAATGGCACTTAAAAATCGAAAAATTACAAATGAATTAATATTCCACTCCGACAGAGGAATTCAATATGCTAATAAAAGCTTTACTAATATGCTTGACTCTTTTAAAACTGTCACTAGAAGTATGAGCCGTAAAGGAGATTGCTGGGATAATGCTGTTGCAGAAAGTTTTTTCAAATCACTAAAAACAGAATTAATTTATGGGAATAAACTAATTACTAAAGAACAAATGGAACTTGAAATTTTTGAATACATCGAAATTTGGTACAATAAAAAAAGAAGGCACTCTGCTTTGAACTATAAAACTATTGAAGAATTTAATAAATTAACTAATTACAAAAATGTAGCTTAACTTTTTCTCTACTTTTTGTTTGCATATCCATTTTGAACTTAATCCGCAACATTACAAGTCTAAATATGGATTTACCCAAAAGGAATTTGATAAAATAGGTAAAAAAAGATACGATAAAGTAGTTGGGGATTAATTAGGAGACAATATCCGGCTCAGTAAAGTCTTCTTCAGACTTTGTAATTTTAAAATCATATTACAATCCATAAAAGTGTCAAAAATTCTCCTGACTTTTAATAGAAATGCCTTCGTAAACTGACCACGATATTTCATTAAATCTAAATTTAGCATTTGTATATTTACATAAATTAAAAAAAATAGATTTTAATGAACATCAAAACATTAATACTAATTATAATTAATAGCTTAATTGCGTTGGTAATTGCTTTATTGTCTTTTTCTTCATATAAGCAGTTTTCAAACGTTTTAAACGATCGTATTTTACTGCAGTTAAATTCTATTAAAACACTCAAGCAAAACCAGATTGAACATGTATTAAAATCAGAATGGGAGCGATTTGATGCATCCGAATTGTACAGCCAGAACATTGATACTACAGTATTAAAACTTCCGGATAGTATTAAAAACAGCAATGGAATTCACGATTTTACAGCGTACCATGTGGCTAAAAAAACGACAATAGGTTTTATCTCAAATTCGAAAAGGGGGACTATTGTTAAAGTTTTAGACTACAACAAAATAAAACAAATACTCCTTGAACGAACCGGAATGGGGGACAGTGGAGAGTCCTATCTTGTGGGTGCCGATTTCCGAATGCGTTCTCAATCTCGTTTTTACCCTAATAAAACCCCTTACACCATATTGGTTAAAACAAAAGGGGTGACCAATGCTTTTAAAGGGATGAATGGGAGAGGGGTTTTTGAGGATTACAGGGGCATTGATGTATATAGCGTGTACAGCCCAATAGTAGTTGGAAAATTAAAGATGGTTATTCTGTCTGAAATAGATGTTGATGAGGTTACGCTCCCCTTAAAAGAATTGAAACAAAGACTTTTAGGTATAACTCTCGGTATTTTTTTACTGGGTGTCATGCTTTCTCTTTTTCTGACAAGATTTATTACTAACCCAATTAAAAACATGCAAAAAAGTCTCCGGATTATGGCACAAGGAGATTATAACCAAACCAATGAATTTATAAAAAATTCTAAGGAAATAAAGGAAATGTTTGATGCTCTGGCAAATTTAAAAGCTTCTTTGCAGGGGGCTGTAAAATTCTCCGATGATATTGGAAAAATGAATTTACATACTAATTTTCAACCTAAAAGTTCTAATGATTTGCTGGGAAAAAGCCTTTTGGCAATGAGAGATAAGCTTATAGAGTTTAGAAATAAGGAAGAAAATACCAGAATACTATCCAAACGGATGTTGGTAAACGGTATGGAAGATGAAAGGCGCAGGCTTTCGCGAGAGCTTCACGATGGAGTAGGGCCTTATTTAACTTCTTTGAAGCACTACATTGAAAACAGGGTTAAAAATGAATTGAAGAAAGCAGAAATGAAGAAAATAGTGGATGATACCATTTCTGAAATCAGATTGATGTCAAATGCCTTAATGCCGGCTTCAATTGATGATTTTGGAATTGGGGTTACCTTAACCAACTTTATTGAAAGCCTGAAAAAATCGACAACCGTAAGGATTGAATACGAAGATTTAACCCAGCAGGAAAGTTCTAATATTACCAGCCATCAGGCGATTAATCTTTTTAGAATAAGCCAGGAGCTAATTAATAACTCATTAAAACATGCTAATGCAAAAAATATCCGGATTACACTTTCAGAATTTGATGAATTTATTTCTCTTTTTTATTTTGATGATGGAATTGGGTTTGATATTACCACTGTTAAATTAGGGTTAGGAATTATTAACATCAAAGAACGTGTAGAAATTTGCAATGGTACCATTACAATCAATGCAGCTTCCGGAAATACAACTTTTGAAATCGAATTACCTGTAGAATTATGAACGAAATCAAATTAATAATAGCAGATGATCATGAACTTTTTCGAAAAGGACTTGCTGAGCTCCTAAGAAAGCATGACGATATAAAAATAGTTAAAAGCGTAGCTGATGGCGTTGAGTTTATGGAGCTTATAAACAGCCAGTTTGAGGCTGATATTGTATTGCTGGATATTACAATGCCCAATATGGATGGTTTTCAGGTTTTAAAAGAATTAAAAAACACCGCTTCGACTATAAAACCTATTGTGATTTCTATGCACAATGATGGTAATTACATCGCAAAATGCGCTAAAACGGGAGCTTATGGATACCTGTTAAAAAATACGGATGAAGCCGAATTAATCCTTGCAATAAGAACCGTTAGTAATGAGAAAAAATATTTCAGTGCTGAAATTTCTGAAAAAATGATCAACTTTATGTCAACACAAAGCATCAGTGAAAATGTTTTGTCGAATAAGGAAACCGAAGTTTTAGGATTAATTGCTAAGGGGTTAACAACTAAAGAAATTGCGGCTAAATTATTTGTGAGTTCACGCACAATAGAAACCCATCGGGCCAATATTTTAAAAAAGTTGGAAGTAAAAAATACCGCCGAACTCATTAAAAAAGCTGCAAAAATGAATTTAGTATAACGAAAATTAAGAATACCAGTATCCGTATAAATACGGATGCAAATAGGGTAGATTCACATAATCCTAAAAGGCTGTTACTGATTGTAAATTTGAAGAAACAATAAAAAGTAACAGTCATGAAAAATATAGTATTTATTTTAGGAGTTTTATTAGTTTCTTTTAGCGGATTTGCACAAGAAGAACCTACGGTTTTGAAAAAGAGTGATTTAAAAGGTCCGGCTTATAAAAATTATAAATTTTGGAAGCACGAAACAGTGCCGACTAAAATATATTCAGAAAACAATAAACAATCACTTCAGGGACCAGCATTTAAAAATGCGCAACCGGTAAACACTCCAAAAGAAGATCTGGTTGAAGTGAAAATAGGCGGTTCAGAAAAACAAAAGTTAACCGGACCAGCATACAAAAACCATGGTCCGTGGAGTAAAAAAGGATAATGTCTCAGGAACTGAATCAGCTGGAATATCGGTTTCCAGTGTCTAAAATTTGATTCAACCTAGATTAGAAACTAATAGGCTGTTCGAAAAGTAATTTTCGGACAGCCTATTTTTTGTTTGCCTTTTTGGTAGTAATTCTATTCGTGCACACATATTCTATTAAGCTCTAAAACCTTGGATAATTTGCTGAGCGAGCTATTGTATAATTAAGCAGTTATCACATTGCAGATAAAAGCCATTATATTGCCTCTCTTTTTTCTAAATAAAAAATAACCTAAAAAATTAAACCATATAATTGATATATCAATTATATTTGTGTCAAATAATTTGAAATGAAAAAAAATAATCCAACAGGAACCGTTCTTTATACAATTGAGCAAACAATTAAAGAATATAGAAAAATTGCACAGAAAAACATAAGTCAAATAGTAATTGATATTACTGTTGACCAGTGTCTGCTGCTCATAATACTTGATAAAAATGCGACTTATTCTCAAAAAGAAATTGCAGAATTAATTTTTAAGGATAGCGCATCAATTACCCGAATTATCGAATTAATGGTGAAAAAGGATTATCTGACAAGACAAATAAACGAATCAGACAGAAGAAAATTCAATCTTGAAATAACTGAAAAAGGAAAAAAAACAATTGAACTATTAACACCCGTTATACATAAAAACAGAGAAGATGCTCTTGAAGGATTATCAAAAGATGAAATTGCATTGCTTGACAAGTTACTAACTAAAATAATCTCAAATTGTAAAAAATAAAATGACAAAAATTTATCAAATATCTAAGGCGGCACAAATTATACTATTTATGTTTTTCCCTGTATTTATTTTTGGGCAAAAAAATATATCAGAGAGTCTTGCAAAATATATGGAAGCACAGGTAAAAGTAAATGATTTTAGCGGAACAGTGCTTGTTACAAAAAATGGTTCTGTTTTATTAAAAAAAGCGTATGGTTTGGCAGACTACGAGTGGAATATTAAAAACACCATAGATACTAAATTCCAGCTGGCTTCGGTAACCAAACAATTTACAGCTACAGCTATTCTTCAGTTAGTAGAGAATAGAAAATTGTCACTTAATGATCATTTAAGTAAATTTTTTCCGGACTACCCAAAAGCTGATAGTGTTACGATTCATATGTTGTTATCGCATTCATCAGGACTTGCTTTAGGTTTCAAAGAAATAGCATTAAGTACTATGAGTGTTGATTCTGCCTATTCTCAAATAAAAAAAATACCTTACGAATTTTCACCGGGAACTAAAACTGCATACAGCAATATAGGCTATTATTTATTAGCCAAAATAATAGAAAAGGTTTCAGGGGAGAAGTACGAAGTTTTTTTAAGAAAAAACATTTTTGAAAAAGCAGGAATGAAAAATACAGGTGTTAGTAATAATGATTCGATCATCTTGAAAAAAGCGAAAATTTATTGTCGAACAGAAAAGGGGTTTATGCACAATCCATATATCAATTGGAAAATTAACATTGGGCATGACGGTATTTATTCTACCGTAGAAGATTTGGCTTTATGGGACAAGGCGCTATACGGAACGACTATCTTATCAACAGAAATGAAGAAACTAATGTTTACCCCTTATAGCTCTGAAAATTGGGGATACGGTTTTATAATTAATCCATTTTATAATCACGGACATCAGCTGATTGCCCATGACGGAGGTTTTTTTGGTACCATGACTTCCTTTAACCGGTTTACAGATGACAAAATTTTTGTGACGGTACTTTCAAATAACGAGTCATTTTCATACATTATAGCCTACGGGCTTTCAGCGATTACCTTGCAAAAAGAGGTAGAACTTCCATACAAACATTATCAAACTAAAATAGATACTACAGTTTATGATAAATATGTCGGTAAGTATGGTAACTTTGAAATAGTAAAAATTGACGGCAGACTTTACTATAATAGTGTAGAAATGGAACTATTGCCTGAGTCTGAAACAAAGTTTTTCAGAGCAGACAATAACGATAGGACAATTGAATTCATTGAGGATATATCAGGTATTTGCAATGCTGTAGTTTTTACAAAAGGAGGCGTAAAAGAAACTGTCAAAAGAAATAATTAGCAGGCGCTACATAGGAGAAAAAGTATAATTCAAATTTTGACCTTATTACTTTTAGCTTTCCATTGACAGACAAAAGAGAAATATCATTAGATCCGGGTTTTCAAAAAAAATACATTCTTTTTTACATTTTTTAGTAGTTCAGACGTTGTCAGTTCTTATTTTCTTAACTGATACCCAAAAGGTGGCAGATATTTTCGAAAACCCGATAAGCAAGTTCCTTTTAAAAATAATTAATTACACTTTTTTGAGAAATCAACGAAACCAAAAGAAAATAGAAAAGAGGAAAATCAAAAACAAAGAAAAAAGAACAGAACGAAAACATTATTCTCTTTTAATTTTTGCTTTGATTTTTTGTGTTATAAATTTAGCGTTTATCGAAAGTAAAACGATTGGACACGATTACAGATATAAAATCTACATATTCTTATTGCCTGTAAGTATTGGAATGCTGTTTTTCGGAATTTACAGATGGAATTTTTTAATTAGAAAATATTTAAGTTTTAAAGAAATACATTTAAAACTATATGTGATTGGGTTCTACTTGTTACAGGGAATTGTAGTCTCCTATTTAAGTTTTGGTCAAATTACAAGTGTAATATGGAATTGCATAAATAATTATGAAGCAGAAAAAAATCATACAGAAATAGTCTATTGTAAGGTAACAGGATTTTACACTAAAAAAAATCCACATGTAAGTTGTATTTTTAAAAATCATACTGAAGTTTTTAGCGTTAGTACTGAAATGAATCGTGAAAATTATCAGCGTGATCCAAAAGATTATGAACTTAAGATAACGATACAAAAAGGAATCTGGAATTACTATTTGGTTAAAAACTGGGAATTAAAAAAAATCATTAGCCGTTAGGAATAATAAAGAGTACAAACATCAATATTTCTATTTTAAAGGCTGTAAATTCAAAAGAGCTGTCCGGCAAAACAGCTCTTTTTAGTCTACAAATTTTATTACTAATTCAAAATTTTAAAAAACTGCGTTTTTCTTTAGAGACTATTAAAATTAAAGTAAAGAATTGCCGTTCTGAATGAATAACTGATGCATGTTATTTGTTAGCAGACTGTTCAGTTTTGGGCTGCATGACAACTTCTACTTTGTTTGCTTTTGGCAGTACTTCGCCAGCATATTTTTTCATATCCTGTGACGATATGCTTTTAATAATTTTGACATAATCATCACTGCTGACAAATTTATCACCAAATTGGACCTGACCTGTAATAGTACTCATCCAATAAGAATTGGATTTAATATTCTGCTGATTGCTTTTGATCAAATCTTCTTTGATATCGGATAAATCTTTTACGTTAGCATCAATTTTTGTAATAGCATCCAATTCATTATACACGATTTGCAATAGTTTACTGTCCTTTTCAGGATTACAGTCGAAACTTACACGTAATGAAAAAACCGGAGTCGGATCTTTAGATAGCGAACTCTGCGTTTGTACGCCATAACTTCCTCCTTCAGCTTCCCTGATTTTTTCTAAATAGCGTTTGTTTAGCAATTGCGATAATACATAAGCCATAATCTGATTTTTATCTGAATAGGTTACGTTTTTATTCTCATAATGCACATAAATACTTGCTTTAGGAACACTCATTTCACGTACCAGTTTTTCTTTGGCTGTTCCTGCTTTCATACCAATTTTATGATCTGTAAATTTTTCGTGAGTGTGGTTTCCGGATAAATTTCCAATATATTTATTTATAACCTCCAGGTCTGTCTGCGCAATATTTCCAACAAAAACAAATGTAAAGTCTGAGGCATTTGAGATGCGTTCCTGATAGATTTTGGATGCCGTATCAAAGTTTAATTCCCCAAGGTTTTCTTTACTCAAAAGAAACGTTCTCGCACTGTGATTACTGTCCAGCATTGCTATAGTATCACCAAACAGTTTGTTATTATTTTCGTTTACATTCTCAAGCGCATTGCTGTAATAATCTATAATTCTTTTATACGCCTGCTGTTCAAATCTTGGCTTTTTAAAGTATAAGTAGGTCAATTGTAATAGTGTTTCGAAATCTTTTTGCACAGCGCTTCCACTAAATCCTTCGTAATGTTCAGCGATATAGGGGCTTATTTTTACCGTTTTTCCGGCAAGTTGTTTTTGAAGGTCTGTTACCTTAAAATCTCCTAAACCTGAATTTTTAGCTAAAACCGTTGCAATTTGCGCAGAGGGCAAATCTTTTTCTGAAAGTAAAGAACTCCCGCCTGGGCTAAAAGCGGAGAACAGAATCTGATCTTGCGCTAAAGTTGTTGGGTAAAGAATCACTTTTGCCCCGTTTTCTAAAATGTATCCCTTGGCTTCTTTTATGCCTTTAATGTCAAATTTCTTTGCAATAGACTTAGCAGTAAGTTTATCACTAACCAAAGCAACATTATTTAGAGTTTCGGTGTAAGGCGCTAACTTTTCTGCTTTTACATTTTTAATAACCGTGATATAATCTGTTTCTGATGGATATTTTACATTTTCTTTTTCAGGTCCGGAAACAGTTAAAATTTGATTTTTTTCTGTTGGAAGCTCCCGAAAAACTTTGTTTACCTGTTTAACATCAAGTTTTGACAAAGTCGCTTTTACCACTTCAAATTCATCTTCCATACTCATTACCGGCGAAGCTTCTAAAAAGTACCCCTGCAATTGCGAAGCCCAGTTTTCGTTACCAATTTTATCTTTGTTTTTTAACTGATTTTCATAACCGGAACGCAAATTTTCTTTTACGCGGTCTAATTCTTCTTTTGTAAATCCGTTTTGAATGGCGCGCTCATATTCTGTATACGCTTGTTGAAAGGCTTCTAATAATCTTCCGTTTTTGGGGTTTACCGTTAAAGTGAAAAAAGAAGTCAATCTTGTTAAACTGGAATGGCTTACACCTGCAGACAACAACGCCGTTTCATTGTTTACCGTATATTCTCTAAAACGATTGTTCATCATTTGCAAAGCCAGGTTTTCGGCAATATTATTTTCAAAAGCGGCTAAATCCTGAACAACGGGTTTTGTCTTTTTAAAATTAAGCGAAATTGAGGTTTTCTGTGCTTCTTTATCAATGGCAAGTTTGTATAAAAGAACATCATTGTCAGGAATACTTTCGTAAGTACGTTCTGCCGGATTAGACGGTTTTGGTATCGAACCCATAATGGCTTTTACCTGCTGTTCCATTTTTAACGGATCAATATCTCCCACAATAATTATCGCCTGATGGTTGGGCAGATACCATTTTTTATAATAATCCCGTAATTGTTTGTATTTGAAATTATCAATCAGGTCCATATTCCCTAAAACATCTCTTTTTGAATATTTTGAACCGTTGTAAATGACCGGTTCCAGCTGAGAACCGATTCTTAAATCGGCATTTCGTCTGGTGCGCCACTCTTCGTGAATTACACCTCTTTCGGCATCGATTTCAGCATCTTTTAAAGATAAATAACCCGACCAGTCGTGTAAAACGTATAAACAGGAATCTAATAAAACAGGATTTTTTACCGGTACATTGCTGAGGTTGTACACCGTTTCGTCGTGTGCGGTATAAGCGTTAATATCACGTCCAAAAGTGACACCATGTTTTGCCAGCATATCAATAATGCCTTTTCCTTTAAAATGCTCGGTTCCGTTAAAAGCCATGTGTTCCAGAAAATGTGCCAGCCCGTTTTGATTGTCGTCTTCTAAAATTGCACCGACATTCTGAACAAAATAAAAATCGGCACGTTCTTTTGGCCATTCGTTATGCAGGATAAAATATTGCATCCCGTTGTTTAAAGTGCCATGAACTACATCTTTCCGCAACGGAATCGTAGTTTTAAATTGTGCCGATACCTGGGCTAAACCCAGTATCATAAAATGCACTAAAAATATCTTTGTTTTCATGTTGATAGTTTTGTTTTTTTTGATTGATTTTTTTGAAAATGGTATAAGAAGTTACTGCTGTTTATTATAAGGTTTCTTATGAAGCCTTATAATAACAGTTTTAAAAATTGTTGAATTAAACAGATGAAACGGATTTACCTTGCGAAAAGACGGATTAATACGAATTTTTAATATATTTTAATCTTTGTTTATCAGTGTTTTAGCAATAGTGAATCAGTAAAATCAGCGTCTAATCCGATACTGTTTTACTAGCTATATTACATCCAGTCTGGTCGGTTTTCGCCTTTTAAGTAATAATCAAAATACTGCTGCATTTTGCCGGTCCAGTCTTTTTTGTTTGCTGCATCGTCTAAAGTGTGTCCTTCTTTTTTGTAGTTCACCAGCCATCCTGGTTTTCCTAAACGGCGAAGTGCAAAAAACAAAGATTGTCCTTCCTGATAAGGCACTGCACGGTCATTATCATTATGAAAGATCAAAGCCGGTGTTTTAATGTTTTTTACTGAGAACAAAGGCGAATTTTTAATATACCCATCTAAATTATCATACAAAGAACTTCCCATTCTATATTGATCTGCTTCGTATTTAAACATGGTCGAAATACCGTTTGATCTCATAACAGGATAATTGGCCGTAAAATTACTCACGCCGGAACCTATAATGGCACAGCTAAAAAGATCTGTTTTTGTAATTAAAAATGAAGTTTCGTAACCTCCAAAACTATGTCCCTGAATACCAATTTTCCCTTTTTCGGTAATTCCGTTAGAAATTAAATATTCTACACCGCTGACAACATCATTGTAGACACTGTTTCCCGGATTTCCATATTGGTAATACACATCTGGCTGGAAAACGATATAGCCTCTGCTGAGATAGGTTGGAATATTGATATTGGAAGTACTGAATTCCGGTGATTGATAGGCATTAAGTTCTTCGGTATGTTTTTCGTAAAAATGAACAATAACAGGGTACGTTTTTTTAGGATCATAATTCTCGGGAAGATATAAATTTCCCTGGTTTTCTTTTCCGTTAAAAGTAGTCCAGGTTATTAATTTTGAAGTTCCCCAGGCATATTCTTTTTGTTGCGGATTTACGTCTGTAATTTTTTGCTGTGAACCAAAACTTGCTGTTGCCCACCATAAATTCGGAAATAGGGCGTAACTTTCTTTTACAAATAATACACTTGAATTATCTCCCGAAACAGATTCAATTTCCGTATTATAATTCACATCTGCAGCTACTTTTGTAACGGTATTATTGGCAAATTTATAGACTCCTTTTGACTTATGCAGCTCATCAAAACCTATTAAAAAGAATGTTTTTTTCTGGTCTAAATCACCTATAAAACCACTTTCACTATAGCGCAGTTCTATGTTATTTTTTCTTCCAAAACCTTTTGTTAAAGAATAGGGTGCTTTTTGGTTTAACAAATCTATGGCCCAAAGATCAAACTGGTCGTATATTACTAATGTGTTTCCGTTGTTTAACCAGCCGGCAATTCCAAATGCTGTGTTTGCAGATTTCATATCTACATTATCATCAGAAACCGGAAACGGAACCTGTGCACTGCAATTTTTAAACTGTAGGGATGCAGGATCAAAAATGGTCCATGCTTTTTGATTTTCATCATAAAAAACGGCAAAACTTCCCTGTGGATTCCAGGATGGGTTTCCAAAAACTCCAGTTAGTATTTTTGTTTTTTCGCCTGTTGAAGCGTCTATCCAGTAAATATCATTACGCTCGTTAAAAGTCCAGTCTACTTCGACTGTATACGGCTTTTTGTCATTAGCAAAAACACCTTTAAAATTACCCGATTCAGGTGCCATCACCTGGTCAAATTCGCCAGATGAAGCTGTTTTTATGACTTTTTTATTTTTAATATCATACAGGAATTTTGGTTCGCCAGGCAGTGTTTTAGAACCTCTAAGCAATTCTTGTCTGCGCTCCATTGCACCCTGATTCGTTTTCCAGATTTCAACTCCTGATTTCGGAATTTGAGTGTTTTCTGGACGTTTGTTTGAATTTACCTGAAGCTCTATAAAATTGCTGTTTTCGTTTAATCCATAAGCTGTTTTTGAGATAGAATATCCGGAATCGTTTAACGTAATATCATTATAATTGAATAATTCCTTAACAGAATTGTTCTTCAAATTGAAATAATAAACCAGGTTAAAATCGGTATTGTTGGTGTCTTTCAGTGTAAAAGTTCCGCCATCTTCATTAGCATTCAATTGAAAATCGCCAAAATCAGCAGCTTTTCCTGTATAAACGGTTTGTTGTTTACCTCCGGGTGCTCCTTGTTTTAAAAATACTTTATCGTTCTCTATCTGCACATATACGATTGATTTGTTTTTCAAAAATCGAAACGATTTCATGTTATTTACAAAAGTACTGTCGTTGCTTTCTAAATTGTAACATACAAGACGCTGCAGAAAAAACTGCCCTTTTTGAGTTTCAGGACGTGTGTAATACAAAAGATCGGTTCCGTCAAGAGCGTTGGTGTAATGTTTGCTTTTCCACAGTTTTTTAATTCCTGATTTTAAGTTATGCAAAATTATACTGTCATTCGAATGGTACTGAATCCAGTCTTTTTTCCCAATGAATTTTAAATCACTGATAGTATTCATTACGAAACGTTTTCCTTTAGGTGCTTCCTGAATAATAATTTGTTTTGGACTTTCTTTTTGCTCATCCTGAAAAACAGTGCTGTACGACATCCATTTTCCGTTATAGGACAACGATTTGCTGTTTATCCTTTTCCATTGATCGTAAGCCGTTTCGCCAACCACTTTTTTCTGTGCAGATAAACTATGTACACTCAAAGCGAGTGTACATAGTAAAACTATTTTTTTCATATTGTTTGATTTCAAGGGGAATTATTCTTTTTTCAACGTATTGATAACGTTTGTCAGTTCATCGATAAGCTGCCCCGGATTTCCAGAATATCCTTCTGATGTAAAACGAATCTGGCCATTTTTGATTACCACTTTTCTGGGAATACCGCTTGATTTAAATATCGCTGCATAATTGGAGAAAGATTCGTTATTGGTTCCGCCTCCTTTTTTAACTAAATCAAAATAAGTATCCAGTTTTAAGCCTTTTGATTTTAAATACGCCAAAGCTTCTTTTTTATAGCCTTCTTTGGTTTCCTGAGTGCTTATAAAATAAATCTCAACTTGTTTATCTTGTTTAAAGTTGTTGACCAATTGCTGCATTGCCGGAAATGCCTGTTTGCAAGGCCCGCACCATGTTGCCCAAAAATCGATTACAATAATTTTTCCGCTGTCTAAAGCGAGTTGTTTTGTTTTTCCGTCTGCCGTCTGCACTTTAATTGCGGGTGCAGGAACCGGATTCATCAGCGTGATGTTTTCGTCTGAATTGCTTTCTTTTTTCAGCTGCTCTAAATACCCCGAAAAATCAGCTTCTTTTTTTCCGTCTTTTAAATAGGCTTCTTTTAATTTAGCCGTTGCTCCTTCCGATAAAGTATTCGCTCTTGCAGCATTTTTTAAAACCTCAATTATGGGTTTGTTTAATGCCTCTAAAGCTCTTACGTGAATGTCGTTGATACTTGCTTTTTCATAACGTTTTTGAAATGGCAGCAATTCAAAAGTTTCTAAAACTTCTTTATACTTTTTCAAAATATCGTACATACGAATCTGAATTACTAATTCATTCTCAAGCTGTGTTTTTGCATTCTCTGTTGCCTGATTTGGTGACCAGTAAATTCCCTGCATATACGACAAATCATTTACTTTTTCCTGCATTAGCCTGATCATTGGCACGGCCATAGTTTCTACAATCGCAGGCTCAACAGATTTAGTATACAGCACTTTAGAAATATTCTGATGATAACAGTCGTTTATTGAGGCAAAATTCATTGTTGGAATTAACTTTAAAACGGATTGATAATCTTTTGTTTCAAAATAATAACCAAACAACATTTTAGAAATGTTATTATACAGGTAATTCTGTGATTCAGGTACGGTTGGATTGTTCGGAAAATCTTCTAAAAACTGAAGTGCAGCTTTATTTCTTTCAGCTGCATCAGCAATTGGAGTAATTTTTTGAAAAGCTTTAAAACGCATGAAAGCACCTTTTGGAAATTGTTTTTGAATTACGGTTTCAAGCGAATCTCCTTTTGCTTTATCCTTAAGATCGTATAAATATAAATCATGAACTTTTACAAAAACCTCTTCTGGAAGACCATTCATTTTTTTAGTAAAATCGCCTAAGAACCGGTGTCCTAATTCATCAAATTTTTCCGGTTTCTGAACTTTTAATACCTTAATGTAGGTATCAATAAATTTCGGAAAGTTTTGCCCCTGATCACCCACTTCTTTTTTCAGCCAATATTCTGTTGCATCTCCTCCGATGGTAAAATCTTTAAAATAATTGCTAAACTGACTGTTGAAATCTTTGTTTCTAAAAGTCGCCCAGGCCAGATCTGCTCCGGGCATTTTTACTTTTGGTTCTTTAAACACAACCAGAAGATAGCCTGTATCTTGCCCGGTATCTGTTACCACGCCGTTGTCTGTATTGCCGTAAAATTTGAAGGCCATAAAAGCGCAGTTTTTAGGAACTGTATATTCTACATTCCATACAGCACCGTTTCTTTTCAATTTCAGGTCTTCTATTTCCCATCTGTAATCATTAAAAACATAGGTATAACCATTGATTTCTTTTACATTTTCCAGCGGTCCGCCTTTTGCATTATAGGTCATATTTAAAGTTGATCCCGGAATGGGGATATCTGGCATTCCGGTTAATCTCAACGTTGTTTCCTGACTTGTAACCTGTAGGGTAAAGGCACAAAAAGCCAATACCAGTAATTTGATATTTGATATTTTTTTGAACATTTTTCGTGTTTTTTATTTACCCAGTTCCGGGTTTAAATCGATGTAATTTTGGTTAATCGGGAATACATATCCATCACTATTAGGTTCAAGAGTATAAGTAACAGTTTTAAAAACTCGAGTGTATGTTTTTCTGAAAGCCGGATCAAGGTTCAATCTTCGCTGATCAAACCAACGGAACCCGCGGCCAATGAATTCTTTTTGTCTTTCTGTCAAAGCTAAATCTAATGCTTCTTTGGGTGTTGTTGCAGAAACCTCATAAGCTGTAGCAGCTTTGTATCGCTTAGCTCTTAAAATATTCAGATTATCTACTGCTTTTTGTGTCTGCCCTAATCTGGCATAACATTCAGCAGCAATTAGATACATTTCAGGAACCGATACGCCTACATTTATTCCGTTAGTAAAGCTGTAAGTAGCAATTCCAAATCCTCTTCCTGTATAAGTAGGATAAATACCTATATTACCAGCAATTGTATAATAATCATAACGTAAGTCATTGCTTGAAAAACTATTTAATAAATCATTTGACAAAGGAGCTCTGTTGTAAGACGTTAATAATGTTTTTGAAAATATAACCTCCGGATTCTGAATCAAAACAGGATAACTATATCCAGAAGCAAATGTTTTTAAATCGATTAAACCATTTTGCATTGCTAAAGCTTTTTCTGCATTATCAAGACTCAGCTGGTAAGAACCCATATACAGATAAGTTCTGGCCAATAAAGCATACACAGCTCTTTTTGAGGGGAGTACATTGAACTCCGGCGTATCCTGAATATCATTGGCCAGAGCACTTTTTAGATCTGAAATAATCTGATCATAAACCTGCCCAACAGTGCTTCTGTCCAAAGAAGAAAACAATTCCGGTTTTAACAATAACGGAACTGCTTTTTCAGCATTATCTGAAGCCGGATCAAATTGTGGACCGTATGTATTTACCAATTGTAAATAAGCAAATGCTCTGTGTACAAAAGCCTCAGCATAGATTTCTTTTTTCTCTGATTCTAATCCGTCCTGGCTGCTCATTACTCCGTCTAAAATAACATTACTGTAATAAATAGCCTTATACAAGCCATTCCAGTCTGCATCACTCTGAGAAGGATCATATATTCTTTCCTGCCAGGTATAGCTGTTTCCCCAAATGGTAGTAACACCATTTTGATAAGTTGTAGGAAATTCTACATCTGCGTTGGCAAGAAGATAAATTCCGCCTGAAGAAGTTATATCGTTATAGCTGTTAGCCAGACCTCTGTAATCAGAAGTATATTTTAAAACTCTGTTGTTTCCAACCGGTTCTACTTCGACATAATCTCTACAAGAGTTTAATAAAAGTACTGGCAGGAAAATATATAGTGTGAATTTTAGTAATTTCATAAATCTGTTTTTTAAAATTAAAAGCTACAATTAAATTGTAAAGAATAATTACGTTGCGGAGCCAGTGTGTTATAGTTATTATTTGATAAATACTGAGGATCAATACCCTCATCATTTTTAACCCATAATAGCCCTAAATTTCTTGCAGCAAAATTGAAACTCAATGATTTTATAAAAGTTTTTTGTAACCATTCCGCAGGCACATTATAGCCCAATGAAATTTGCTGTAATCGAATATTATCAGCGGGAAGTACATTGATGTCTGCGTTTTGAAAACGATTTAAACTGTTAAAACTAATATTGCTTAATCCAGGAACATTTGTAAGCACTTCGTCTCCGGCTTGTCTCCAGCGATCGGCAATCAATTCGTCTTTTGCAACTGCACCATATTGTACGCCTGCATAAGTAGGATAATTTTGCAACACGGTATTTCTAAATACATGTCCTGCGTAGTATGTTATCTGAACACCAAGTCTGAAATTCTTATACGAGAAATCATTCATAAATCCGCCAAAATAAGGTGCAATAGTTCTTCCCATATATTTAAGGTCGTCTTTATTAATCATTGAAATTCCCTGAGTTGAATTTATGATTGTACCATCTTTTTTATAAACCGTAGACTGACCATTAGCATCTAAACCTGCCCATTTGTAAGCATAAAGATACCCTATTGGATTACCCTTCGTTGTTACTCCAGACAAATATTGATTTGTAGTTGTAGCTATAAAACGGGAGTCTGTTACTTCATTTGTGTTATAGGCAAAAGTGAAACCACTATTCCATTTGAAGCCTGAGTTTATGATAACTCCTGAAATATTTAAATCAATACCATGCCCTTTAAGTGAAGCTGTGTTGTAATTTAAATTCGACCAGCCCGATGTTGGATTAAAAGGCAAACTCGTTAATATATCATTGGTTTTTTTATAATACAAATCAGCACTTCCGCGAAGGCGGTTATTGAAAACGGCATAATCCAAACCAAAATTAATTGTCTGTGTTGTTTCCCATTTAATCTCAGAATTTTCCGGTAATGAAATAGAAGCAGTTGGTAATTGTGTGTTAAAATCAACAGATCCAACAGAAATTATAGCATTTTTACTTCCAAAACCACTAGGAGGAGTACTTCCTGCTTTTCCATAAGTAACTCTGGCAGATAAATTGTTTAACCAGCTTACTTCTTTTAAGAAAAATTCTTTATTGATATCCCATTTACCTCCAACAGACCATAATGGTAATGCTCTGTTTTTTCTGGAAGCTCCCAGTAAATTAAAGTCATCAAAACGTACACTTCCTGATATATGATATCTGCTCATAAAATCGTAAGATCCTAAGCCGTAATAAGACAAGTAACGTTCTCTATATTTATTGATGCTGTTATCAGAAGTTCCAATAATATTTTGCCAGCCATAAATAGTGGTATAATAAGTCGTAGGATTTACGGAAGTTGATGAGTTAGTATCCATATTATAGCCATAATACCTTTGGCTTGATCCTTCTCTGCGCTCTTCTCTAACTTCTGAACCTGCTAAAAAGTGCAGGGCATTATTCTCATTAAAGTTCTTATTGATATTCATCTGCATACGCATACTTTGCGAGGCATTTGAAGTAGTTGTTGTGTACAAATAAGATCCTACAGGTACGCCATAGACTAATTTTCCTGCTGTACTTACAGAAGTTGCCTCATTAATCATGTTTCTTGCATAGTAACTGTCTAATTCACTCAATGACTTTGTTTTGTTTCCAATGGTAGTGTACATCCCTGAAGCTTCAAAATTCAACCAGCTGTTTACTGTCGCCGTTAAACTGGCATTCAACCTTATGTTTGCCCCTTTTGTTACTACATTAGAATAATTTAATTCATCCAGATAATTATAAGTCCACGGCAAATATCCTTTTGCTTCAAATCCTTTTGCAACTTCAGGTCTAAAAATAATATAACGATCTATACCATCTCCGTTTTCATCAGCAATCATATCATACGGGCGCAGCGCAAAATTGGATACGTTTGATAATGCTTCATTGGCAGTGGTATTGGTTTGAAATTTTGAAGAAACGTAGTTTATCCCAGTATTTAATTTTAAAAAGCTTTTAAGCTGAAAAGAATTATTGAGCGTTATGCTGTACGATTGAGACTCGTTACCTCTCATCGCTGCTTCATCTTTATTATATCCTAAAGACAAATAATAAGTACTTTTATCACTTCCACCAGAAACAGATAAATCGTATAGTCTGGTGGATGAATTTCTTAATAAATATTTATTAATCTGACCCAGATTGTCGTTTTGTCCCAATTGATTTAATAAACGGTCTCTTTCTGAAATAGAAATAGTTCCTCTTTTTTGCTGAAACATGATTTCCTGTGCAGCACTCGGGTTTTTGGCCTGCCAATCGCTTATATTATCAACCACAAACCCACCATTAACCAAATCTTTTTCATAATCAATATATTGGGCTGTGTTCATGACACGCAATTTTCCCAAATCCATTTTTTCACCTATTGTAGTGGTGGCATTAAAATTGATTATTGGATCACCTTTCTTTCCTTTTTTGGTGACCACTACAATTACTCCATCGGCTGCACGAGATCCCCAGATAGCAGCAGCAGCGGCATCTTTTAAAACCGTAATACTCTCTACATCTTCCGGATTAAGGTAGCTTAAAATAGAAGCTCCTGAAACACCTCTTCTGCTAAAGCTAAAATCATCCTGAGACTGCGGAAAACCATCAATAACAATTAAGGGTTTGCCACTACCGAGATAACTGTTTGTCCCTCTTACCGAAATAGTACCTGTTCTTGGATCAACTTTTACGCCTGCCATTTTTCCCTCGATTCTTTGGTTAAGATCTACAGTAGGAACATCGGCAAGTTCTTTTGCACTCATAACTTCAAATGAACCCGTTACTCTTTCTTTAGGGATATCAGTATATCCGTTTGATGCAACAACCACTATATCTTTTAATAATTCGACCTGAAGTTCTAAAACTACATTTATCTCTTTTTTATTATTTACAGCAATTGTTTTGGTCTTATAACCTAAGTAAGAAAATTTAAGTGAATCTGTAGCAATTACTTCAATTCTATAGTCTCCTTTTTCCCGGGTAATATCCCAAATTTGTGTACCTACCAATGAAACATTTACACCTATTAATTTATTTCCTTTTTTATCGGTTACCGTTCCTTTGAGTTCATAAGGCTCCAGTTCAACTAACGAAGTTTTGGGCTTACTTTTTTTTATAACTATCTGTTTGTCAATGATACTGTATGTTAATCCTGTATTCGATAAAGCAGTGTTTAAGATTTGCTCTACTGTACCGTATTGATTTATATTTACCTTTTTAGTTGAAGACATTAAATCATCATTGTAAAAAAACACAAAATCGCTCTTTTGCTGAATAGTGGTAAAAAGCGTTTGCAATGAAGCACCTTGTACTTTCACAGAGATTTCATTTTGTGCTTTGACACCATTGGCATAAATAGTGGTTAATCCTAAATACAGAACTAAAATGGATACTCTCATAAATAAAATAAAAGTAAGGTTGATGATTTTTTTAGGCAATAGAAAGCCTATATCATGATTATTATTCATAATTTTGTTTTAGTTATTTAATAATTGCATTTGCAATTAAAGTTGACATAGCCAAGAGATGTTCCAGCATCTTTTGGTTTTTTTTTGACTGGTTATATTCCTTTTATTCTTGAGTTTTATTTTACATCATAGGCATCAATAATTTATAGTCATTAGTATTTAGTTAATAGTTATCTCTCTGGTTTTGGCATCATATACGAAATCAAAACCTGTGGTAGCTTCTAATGTTTTTACCACTTTATCTAAATCATCATTAAGTTTAAAAGCACCTGAATAGGTTTCTTTCGGGCTTATCTCTTTATTCATCACAAAATCTACGTTGTAATAGCGTGTTAATTTATCAAGCACCGCAGGCAGTTTTTCTTTAGAGAACTCATAGTATCCTTTTCTCCATGAAAACAACTGCTCAACATATTGTACTTTTGTTTTGATTGTCTGGCTTTTTTTATCCAAAGCAGCAATCATTCCCGGATTAAGAACTGCCTGAAGCGTATCGCTGCTTAAGAGCCCTTTTTTAGCATAAGCAACCTGAACTTTTCCGCGCAATAAAGCTGTCGAAACTTTTGAATCTTTAGTGTAACAGCTTACATTAAATAAGGTTCCCAATACGCGAACGCTGTAATTATTGGCTGCCCTTACAAAAAACGGTTTTGCCGCATTATGTGCTACATCAAAAATTCCTTCTCCTTCCAGAAAAACTTCTCTGTTTGCAGCATCAAAAGCCGTTGGGTAAATTAATTTAGAACCGGAATTAAGCCAAACCTGTGTCCCGTCTGCCAGACTTAGTTGAGCTCGTTTTCCGTACGGAACCATTACCGTGTTATACTGAGGTTCCAGTGTTTTTTTTTGATTAATCTGCTTATTATTTACCTTAATTTTATTTCCCGATGCATCATAAGCAATTGTAGTACTATCACCAACACTAACAGCTTCCTGATTTGATAATATCAATTTGACCTCATTGCTTTTCTCAAAAGAACTATTTATTTCTGTGGTATTTGCAAATTGCTCTATTGGACTCATTACTTTTTGTTGCTGTTTAAAAACAACTGTAATTCCAAGGCATATACAAAATACCGCCGCTACACTCCAGGACAGCGTACGAAGTCTTTTTCTTTTGATGCGTTGTTTTTCAAAAGCAATGCTTTCTGCAATTCTTGCTTTTAAATTTGCCTGATCTTCTTGTGGTAAAATTTTGAAATTTGGGTACAAAATATTTTTCTTTTAAATTCTATACAGCTATAAGAATCAAAAGGGAAAAACATAGACAAAAAAAATAATGTTTTTTTGAAGTTTTTTTAAAGTTTACTCCGAAGTTTTGTTAAAGATCTGTATATTAATGTTCTACAAGATTCAAGAGTGATTTCTAAACTAGAGGAAATTTCCTCATAAGACAAATCTTCGCTAAACCGAAGATGCAATGCATATCGCTGTTTTTTGGTGAGTGAAGATAAAGCAACTGCCAGAGTAGCGTGTTTGTTTAAAGTAGTTTCATTAAAGATAAGTTCATCTTCTGTAGATTCTGTTTTATAAGTACCTTCAGCCACAATATCAAGCCTTACGATTTTGGTCTGTGATTTTAGCTTTTTGAAAATATCATTTTGAAGAGATTTAAACAAATAGGATTTAATTGCAACGTCTGCTGCAATAGTATTTCGGTAACGATGAAGATCAACAAAAATATCATGTATGGAATCCTGCACTAATGCATCATCATTAGTGTATTGCATTCCAAATGAAAAAAGCATATTGATGTACCGATCATATAATTCATGATAAGCGTTAACATCTCCTTTTTTAATTTGGCTCCAAAGATCAATATCTCTCTTTTCATTACCCATTGAAGATTTTCACGCTTTAAGAGTTGTTTTGTGTACAAAACTAAAGAATTTCAAAAATTTCCAATTAATTTTTCATAATTATTTCAATCAGGATAAAAAATTATCAAAACCTGAAAAAAATATAATTGTTTTGATTTTTTAATAAATATAGGCTTCAATAATTTTCTTTTATCAAATACTACAACCATTAAACTTACAAAAAAAGAAAAAAAGAAAATGAGGTGTTTTTCTATCATATAATCTTAATACTACAAAGAGATTATCGATAAAATTTAAAAAATCCTTTTTTGTCTAAACCAGACTGAATTTTAATATAAAATCCTGCTATTTTAATCCTTAATACAGTTAGTTTACACTTTTCTGTAAAATGTTTATTTTAGCTAATTAATTGTTCAAAACGGCTAAAAGCAGCTTCTTGTTTCAACCCATCTTTGTATTATAATTTTAAACAATTAAAAAAATGCAAAAGATAATTTTTATTACAGGAGCTTCATCTGGTTTAGGAAAATCAGCAGCAAAATTATTTCAGAGTAAAGAGGGCATGTAATTGCCACAATGCGAAATCCTGAAAAAGAAACACAATTAACTTTATTGAATAACGTAACAGTAATTTTGCTTTAAGTTACTGATTTTGAACAAATTAATGTTAAAGTAATTGTTTTTTGATACTTGTACCGTCTAACTACTAAAATTCATATCTTTTAATATTTATAGTATTACATTTTATACATTGATAAATCGCTTGCTGTTTTTATAGAAAACACGAAAATATTCCTATAAAAAAATAGCAAAATGATATTTTTTTACTTTTTTTTTACTCAAAAGATACAATTATTTAAAAAATTAATAATATTGCCATTCAAAACAAATTATAAATGATGTCACCAAATTCCAGTTTGGATCAAAAGAGACTTCTTCTTGAGTTATCTCAGGGAAGTGAACTGGCATTTACACAACTATATAACCAGTATAAACATATTGTTTACGGTACTGCTTTAAAAATCACCAAATCACCAATTCAGGCTGAAGAAGTAGTTCAGGAAGTGTTTTTAAAAATCTGGCAAAATCAGGATAATTTAGCTGATATAGTCAATTTTGAAAATTATCTTTTTATTATTTCCCGCAATCATATTTTTGATATGATCAAAAAAATAGCACGGGAAACCTCTTTGCCGGTTGAACTTAATTATAAAAATACAACTTCAGAAGATACAGATACTGCTATAAAAGACGATCAGTACAATATTATCCTGAATCAGATCGTAGAACAGCTTCCTCCTCAACAGCAAAAAATCTATAAAATGGCTAAATTGGAAGGTTTAAGCCATCAAAAAATTGGTGAAGATCTGGGGATTTCTACAGAAACGGTAAAAAAGCACATGGCGCAGGCCTTAAAATTTGTACGTCTCAAAATTTCTCCTTACATTAATATCTTCATGACATTCATTGTGTTTTTTAAGGCTTAAATCTTAAAAAGCATTTCTTTTTGAGTCATCCCGGATTTTTTTTTGCATTTTTTTTACATTTTTTTAACTTTCGACTACTCCCTCCTCATTTTTGAATCGTCTTTATAATAAAGATCATTATTTAATTGGTAATTGCCCCCAAAAAGATTGATCTTTTAAATAAATTTTAAACTGTCCCAGGTTTACCATTTACGACCTATTATTAACTTATTTAATTACAAATCGAATGCAGAAAAAAATATTTGAAGAATTATTTGAAAATTATTTGCAAAGGAACCTCTCAGAAGCTGAAGAACAAAAACTGATGGAACTTATTCGACATGGTGAATATGATGATTTCATTAAAGAAAAAATTCATATTATGCTTAAAGAAAAGACCGGGTCTGAAATTATGGGTGATGAACAGAGTGCTTATATTTTAAGATGTATTTTGTCTGAGCCAAATAGCAACAGAGAAGTAATTACATTAGAACCGCAAAAGAGAACCAGAAAAAGAGCTGTTCGCATCCTATTTGCAGCAGCCGGTATTATAGCTTTAATTGCACTTGGTAATACCTTATTTTTTAAACCTCAAGCTGCAATAACAACCCCTGTTACAGAACAGCCTGCAATTGCAGCAAATACTTCAATAGATTTTAGCGGGAAACAATTGATTCGTTTGCCTGACGGAAGTACCGTACTTCTGAACGATAACAGTACCTTAAAATACAAACAGGATTCATTTAATACCAAAACCCGTGAAGTGACACTTACCGGAGAAGCCTTTTTTGATATTAAACGAAACGAAAAAAAGCCTTTTATCGTGCATACAGGAAAGGTACAAACCAAAGTTTTAGGTACGGCATTTAATATTAATACATATAACTCTTCGGGTAATATTGAAGTTACCGTTGCAAGAGGTAAGGTTCAGGTTGGAGATGATGAGAAAATTTACGGCATAATCACTCCAAACCAGCAGATTAAAGTCAATAAAAATACACTGAGTTTTGAGCAAAATAATATTAGTGCCGCTGTCGTGACGGAGTGGAAAAGTAATTACCTGATTCTGGACGATATTAATATGGAAGAAGCAATTGCTTTAATTTCTCAGAAATACAAAGTACAGATTTCACTGGCAAATGAAAAGATTAAAAATTGCAGAATAACAGCCAGTTTCTTAAATGATGAAGATCTGGATCATGTCTTAAAAGTAATCAGCAGTGTTATTGAAACAGAGTACCGATACAATAAATCCGGAACTATCATTCTGGACGGAAAAGGCTGTGAATAATTAAAAACTTAAAAAGGCTGACTAAACCTCCTACTTTAGAAAGCTAAATAAAATAAATAGTAACCTTAAAACCAAAATCTATATAAATACAAAAAAGCCATCCAGCTCCTACACCAGATGGCCTCGATTCTTAATAATTAAACCAGTAACCATTAAAAACAAGCAAATTTATGAAATTACGCTTTAAAACAACCATGTTTGAAAGTGAAAAGAACAATTCTTTGTTCGGGCTTTCAAAAAAAACCATTATGATCATGCGAATCAGTTTATTCCACATTTTTTTACTCACCTGCGGTACCCCAATGGTATTTGCAAATGAAATGAGCGGTCAGAGTTTAGAAACTATATCTGTTGATATTGAGCTTCATAATCAGGATATTAAAACCCTGTTTAAAACTATTGAAAATAAAACGGGATTACTGTTTGCCTATCAGCCACAGCTTATTAATAATTTTCCAAAAATCAGTACACCACGCGGAAGAAGATCAGTAAGTGAAATCTTAAATACTGCATTTCAGGGCAGTAATCTGGTTTATAAACAAGTAGATCAAAATGTTATTGTTTATAAAAAAGAAAGCGCAAAAGCAGAAATAAAAAAGGAAGACAAAGCCGAAGCCAATTATTACCTAAGCGGTAAAATTTTAGATGAAAATGGCTTACCATTACCAGGTGTCAGTGTTTTACTTGTAGGGAGTAACAAGCATGGTGTATCTGATTTTGATGGTCAGTTTTCTATCGAATTACCATCAGGAAAACACTTACTTAGAATATCTTACTTAGGGTATAAAACACAAGATATTACGGTTGAAAACCAAACCACTGTTACCATTAAAATGCAGCCCGATTTAGCAAAACTGGACGAAGTTGTAATTATTGGTTATGGTACGACAACAAAAAGAACTTCTACCGGATCTGTAGTTAAAATTACTTCTCAGGATATTGAAAAGCAGCCTATTACTAATATTCTTCAAAGTTTGCAAGGAAGAACTCCGGGAGTTTTTGTTTCTCAGACTTCTGGTTATGCAGGAAGTAATATGAACATCAGTATCCGTGGTCGAAATTCTATTGCAGGAGACAATCTGCCGCTTTATATAATCGATGGGGTTCCTTATATTTCAGACGATATAAAAGAGCAGGTACAGGCAGATCGTGTAATAAGAGGAGCGCAAAAAAGATCAAGCCCATTAAATATTCTTAATCCAAACGATATTGAGAGTATCGAAATTTTGAAAGATGCCGATGCTACTGCTATATATGGTTCTAGAGGAGCAAATGGAGTAGTACTTATTACGACAAAAAGAGGAGAAGCCGGAAAAACGGAGTTTACGATTAATACTGCTTCGGGTATATCTGATGTGGCACATAAGATAAAAACATTAGATACTCCTACTTATCTAAACATGCTTCGTACAGCTTTAACCAATGCAAATGCAAATCCAAGTAATTTCAGCACCGGAATAGCTCTTACTGATTTTGATCCAAATGCTTACACGGACTGGCAGGAAAAATTAATAGGGGTTCTGCAACATTCAACGATTTTTCAGGAAGCTTAAAAGGAGGGAATGACACGACAAATTTTTTATTAAGTGCTGCGTATCATAATGAAACTACTGTTTTACCTGGAGATTTTGGTTACAATAAATTTTCTACGAATTTTAATGTAAATCATTATACTTTAAACAAAAAACTGAAAATAGGAGCTTCTGTTATATTTGCTTCTGATAAAAATAAACTGCCATTTTATGACATTACCAATTATGCTGTAAATACTGCCCCGAATCATCCTATTTACAACCCTGATGGTACCTATTATTGGTCACCTACTTATTCCAGCGACGTAAATCCAATTGCTGCCCTGGACAGAAGAGTAGAAGATCAGGGAACAAATTTAATTACAAATGTGAGTGCTACATTGGATCTGGCTAAGGGATTGTCTCTTAAAACAGATTTAGGCTATGGAAGAGCACAATCGACATCTGAACAATTTTTACCTGCATCAGGTATGAACAATGTTTATTATACCAGAAATAACATTTCGCTTAATGCGTCAAGATCTTATACTGTTTCTATAAACAACACTAATAATTTTTCGGTTGAGCCGCAATTAAATTACGCTGCTTCTTTGTGGAAAGGTAATCTTACTGCTTTGGTTGGAGGTTCATGGCAAAACAGAAAATCAGAAATGCCTTCTTACGTAAGTTCATCTGTATATAGTTCTGATAACCTTATTGGGATTACAGGCTCTGCAGGAAATGTAACTTCTTATAACGGTTCATCTGAATACAAATATATTTCTCTTTTTAGCAGGGTAAATTATAATATCTTAAATAAATACATTCTTAACGTAACCTTTAGAAGAGATGGTTCTTCTCGTTTTGGAGAAAACAAACGTTATGGCGATTTTGGATCTATAGGTGGTGCATGGGTGTTTACAGAAGAAAAATTCTTAAAAGATAACCCATGGCTGAGTTTTGGTAAAATTCGTTCCAGTTACGGTAAAATAGGTAGTGATGATATCGGGGATTATGGTTACGCTTCTACTTATACCACAAGTACTTATGGAGTTGGGAATTCTGCTATGGCATCAGCCAGAATTGCTAATCCAAATTTTCAATGGGAAGTTACCAATAAATTTGAAGCAGCGCTTGAATTGGGTTTCCTGAAAGACAGAATCTCTTTTACGGCGGCCTATTACAAAAACGTTTCTTCCAACCAATTAGTTCCGTATACGCTTAGTCCGCAAGCAGGATTTCTTAATTATCAGGCAAATTTAGGTGCCAAAGTTGAAAATAAAGGATTGGAGTTTACCTTAACCACAACTAATATTCACAATAAAAATCTGAACTGGAATACTTCGTTTAATATTTCTAAAAATACAAATACATTAGTTTCATTTCCTAATCTGGCAACTTCATCTTATTTTACTACTTATATAGTGGGGAATCCATTAAACAGTTTGTATTTGTTAAATTATACTGGTGTGAATGCAGCTGGTATTGCACAATTTGAAGATGTTAACGGTGATGGAAGAATTTCTACAGGATTTGCAGATACAGGGGTTGGAGACAGAAAATACCAGGGTCCTACTTATCCGGAATATTATGGAGGAATCTCAAACTCTATTTCATACAAAGGATTTGCACTCGACTTTTTATTCCAATTTGTAAAACAAGAGGGAAGAAGCTTATTGTCTTCTGTTGCTGTACAACCAGGATATCCGTACGGACTTGCTAATTACCAGGTAGATGAATACAGAGATTATCTGGCTCAGGGAAATGTATTGAGTTCAAATTATCAGTCTAGTTTCTTTAATTACTTAGGATCTACAGCTACAGTTGTAGATGCATCTTATATCAAATTAAAAAATGTAAGTGCTTCATATACTATTCCTTTGAATGAAGGCACTAAAAAAGTAATACAGAATATTCGTGTTTCGCTACAAGGCCAAAATTTAGTGACTTTTACCAAATACAGAGGGTTTGACCCTGAAACGCAAGGATTGGCATTACCTCCCTTACGTACTGTAACGCTTGGAACTCAGTTAACATTTTAAATCTAAAAACATGAAAAATAATTCTATAAAATACACGTATATATTTTCGTTTTTTCTTTTATTGGGATTAACGGGTTGTGATGAAATGCTTGAAGTTGAAATTCCTAAGGAACAGATGGAATCCGAGAACATTTATGTCTCAGATGCTACTGCTGAAGCTACTGTAAACGGAATTTATCAAAGTATGGTAAGTAGTTTAAGTTTTGTTAGTACCATACATTATATGCCTGGGGAAACATCAGATGAACTCATATTAAGAACTCAGCTTACAGATGTTTATACCACAAATGAAATCCCGGAGATTGATGGCTCTGTTCTTACTATGTGGACAGACTTTTATAAAACTATTTATAATGCAAATAAAGCTATTGAAGGGCTAAATGGCAGTACAACTATTAGTCCGGACAAAAAGAAACGCTGGATAGCCGAAGCAAAATTCGTAAGAGCCTATTGTTATTTTTACATGACTAATTTCTGGGGCGATGTTCCTTTGATTGTAACTACAGATGTAGAAAAAACAGCTTTGGCACCACGAAATACTCAAACTGAAATTTATAATCAGATTGTACTTGATTTGACAGAGGCTACGAATGATCTTCCTGTTAATTACAGTAACTATAGTAATCTGCGTATCAGAGCTACAAAATGGGCGGCAGAAGCATTACTGGCAAGGGTAAATCTTTATTTAGGAAAATGGACAGAAGCTGCATCACATGCCAGCTCTGTAATCAGCCAAAACAGCAGCTATAAAATGATTACAGGTCTAACAGCCAATAACAGCCCTTTTATTGCTGACAATACTGAAGCAATCCTGCAAATTCCATATTTCAATACAGCTTATGCCTATGAAGGCGGTGCTTTGTTTACTTCGGGAGGAAAATATATCCTTAGAAAAGGAACTGCTCTGTTTGAAACAGGCGATGCCAGAAAAACGAATTGGACAGACCCTGTTACCGGAACTGCATTTTTAGCACCAAGAAAATATAAAAATGCATTTGTTGCTACTCCGGTAGAACGTTCAACAGTACTTCGTTTAGCCGAACTTTATCTTATAAGAGCCGAAGCAAGGGTGAAATTAAATGATATTACCGGAGCTCAGGAAGATATTAATGTAATACGAAACAGAGCTTTATTAGGCAACACTACTTTAACAGATCCTAACCAATTGCTGGATTTAATTGCCTTAGAAAGAGAACGTGAACTTTTTGGAGAGTTCGGTCACAGATGGTTCGATCTTAAAAGAACCGGAAAAGCAGATCAGGTTTTAGGAGCAATTCCCGGAAAAATATGGACTGCAACTGACAAGCTTTATCCTATACCGGATTCTGCCAGACGCTCTAATCCTTTTTTAACCCAAAACTTAGGGTATAACTAAATCATTAAAAATTACCCAGGAATGCTTCACAAAAGCATTCCTGGTATTTACAAATCACTATGGAAACAACAATTGTAAGAGTTGAGGACTTGTCGCATCAATACAGTAAGGATTGGGCAATACAAAATATTAATTTTGAAATCAAAGAAAACAGGATTTTGGGGCTTTTGGGGTCGAATGGAGCAGGAAAATCGACCACTATGAATATCCTTTGCGGGGTTTTAAATCAAACACACGGCAGCATTTTTATCGACGGAATTAACCTGAAAGAAAACCCGGTCGAAGCCAAAAAATTAATTGGTTTTTTACCACAGACACCACCGCTTCACCTCGATTTAACGGTAGACGAATATTTAATTCACTGTGCGCAGCTACGACTGGTTAAAAAAGAAGATCTGAGAAATGCAGTTGAAAAAGCCAAAGAAAAATGTGGCATTTCTCATTTCAGCCACCGATTGATTAAAAATTTATCCGGCGGATACAGACAGCGTGTGGGAATTGCCCAGGCCATCATTCACGAGCCAAAGCTGGTGGTTTTAGATGAGCCAACCAACGGACTGGATCCAAATCAGATTTTAGAGGTACGAAATTTAATTAAAAAAATTGCTAAGGATAAAGCTGTGATTTTTTCGTCACACATTCTTTCTGAAGTTCAGGCTACATGTCAGGATATCCGAATGATCGAAAACGGACACATGGTTTTCTCTGATACACTTGATGCTTTTAACAATTATATCGAAGCCGATAAATTAACGGCAAGTTTCGAAAATCCGCCAGCAATCGAGGCACTAACTGCTATTCCAGAAGTTACAGATGCAGTTTATCTTTCTCCTAAAAAAGTACAGATTACTTTTAAAGGCACACAGGAAATAGCTGAAAAAATTGTAGCACAGAGCGTTTCAAGCAATTGGAAATTACGTGAAATTCAGTTCGAAAAAGTCTCTCTTGATGAAATTTTTGCCCAATTATCTAAAAAAGCACCTTCAAAAAACGCTATCCTTTCTTAAAAAATAAATAAATGAAAACAATATACAGAATCGCTAAAACCGAACTCAACACCATGTTTTATTCGCCTGTTGCATGGGTCGTTTTAGTCATATTTTCCATCCAGTCCAACTGGAAATTCTTCGAATTAATTGAACGTTTTGAAAAATCGCAAAAGCTAGGCAGTGACATGCACAATTTGTCTCAGATTATTTTTTCAGGCTTTATGGGGTTATTTACAGAAATGCAGAATTATTTATACCTGTATGTTCCACTATTAACCATGGGTCTAGTGAGTCGTGAAATTAACAGCGGATCTATAAAACTGCTATTTTCTTCTCCAATAAAAATTAAGGAAATTATATTAGGTAAATACCTTGCTATTGCAGCTTATTGCTCGCTCTTTGTGGTCATATTGGGATTGCAGGTAGTAATTGCTTATTTCTCTGTTGATAATTTAGATCTAAAATTTGCTATTTCGGGTCTCATTGGATTGTATTTATTGGTTTGTACCTATGCTGCTATTGGTCTTTTTATGTCTTGTCTTACTTCTTATCAGGTAGTTGCAGCAATCAGTACTTTGGTGGTTTTGGCAGGTTTAAATTTTATTGGAAAATTATGGCAGGATGTCGAATTTGTAAAAGACATAACGTATTTTCTATCCATAGCAGGCCGTGCCAACGAAATGCTGCAGGGGCTTATTATCAGTAAGGATGTGTTTTACTTTATTCTGGTAAGCAGTCTTTTTATTGTGTTGAGTATCTATAAGTTACAAACCGGACGAGATGCACAATCTATTGTGCAAAGAGTGGCAAAATATACTGCATTAATAACTGTTGTTTTGGCATTGGGTTACATTACATCAAGAGCCTCACTTACGCTGTACCATGATATGACCCGCACAAAAGACAGAACCCTCACAGCAGCAAGTTTAGATATAGTCAAAAAAATAGAGGGTCCGGTTAAAATAGTAACGTATGTTAACTTATTAGATATAAACTATTCTATGGCTATGCCATATTCTCAAAATTATGACATGGCCCGCTTTGAACAATATACCCGTTTTTTGCCACAAATAGAAATGGAATATGTGTACTATTATGATACCTCAAAGAATGAAGCTTTATACGCCCAGAATCCGGGATTAAATGATAAGCAATTGGCTGATAAAATGATTGAAACACAGGATTTAAAGATAAAAAAAATATATACACCTGCAGAAATTAAGAAAATTATTGATTTAGGTCCGGAGCAAAACCGCGTAGTGAGAACGGTAGAGTACAACGGACAGAAAACATTTTTAAGAATGTATGACGATTTATTTAAAGCACCTTCTGAAAAAGAAATCTCAGCAACCTTAAAACGTTTAATTGTTACAGCTCCAAAAATTGTGTTTGCAACCGGAAACATGGAACGCAGCGTTGACAAAATAGGAGATAAAAATTACAAGACTGGTTTTAATGAAATTACATTCAGATACTCTTTAATCAATCAGGGCTTTGATGTTGCTTCTGTTGATATTAATGCGCAGAATATCCCTGAACAAACTTCTGTTTTAATAATTGCCGACCCAAAAACACAGTTGAGCCAGGGTGCTGTTGACAGAATTAATACCTATATCGATCAGGGGAAAAACATAGTTCTTTTGGGAGAGCCAGAAACGAATTCGGCTTTGGCTGCAGTTACAGACAAATTAGGTATTCAATTTACGAAACAGGCATTGGTTCAGGAAAGTGAAATCAACTCGCCGGATTATTTGGTGACTGAACTTCAAAGAAATGTAGATTCAACTTTAATTAAATTCAGTCCTAACCCAAATAATAATCCTATCCCGTTTTTAGGAAGCAGCGGTATCAAAACAGTTAAAGAGGCAGGATTTAAAGTGACACCACTGTTAAAAACCAACAATCAGCCGGCTTGGGAAGCCCAAACCGGAATCACTTCTGTTTCTGAAGATTTGAAAAAACAGACTTCTGTAAAAGCTGTTCCCTTGGTAGTAGCTTTAACGAGAAATGTAAAGGGTAAATCACAAAAAATAATTGTTGCCGGCGATGCTGATTTTATGGGTAATGCCGAATTAAGCCGTGGCGGATCAGGAACATTTCAGTTTGTAACTGATATTTTCAGTTGGTTCACTAATTACGAATTCCCAATTGATACAACACGCCCTGAAAACACTGATAAAAAGTTAACTATAACAGCAAATCAGGTTTTCATCAGTAAAATTGTTTTCATCGGACTATTTCCTTTGTTGATTGTATTAAGTGGTGCTTTTATACTAATTAGAAGAAACAGAAGATAAAAAACAGCAAAAATGAATACTAAAAAAAATATCACAATCGGGTTGATGCTTTTATGCTTTCAGGGTGTATTTGCTCAATTCAAAACCACAATTCCACTCAATAAAAATGTTACAACCGGAAAATTGAAAAACGGTTTAACCTATTATATCCTGCACAACGAAGAACCAAAAGACAGAGCGAGTTTTTACTTCGTTCAAAATGTGGGTGCCATATTAGAAGATGACAATCAAAATGGATTGGCGCATTTTCTGGAACACATGGCATTTAACGGAACTGAGCATTTTAAAGGCAAAGGGATCATCAAAATGCTGGAA
The DNA here is from genome assembly GCF_002017935.1 of Flavobacterium sp. LM4. Classification (NCBI taxonomy): domain Bacteria; kingdom Pseudomonadati; phylum Bacteroidota; class Flavobacteriia; order Flavobacteriales; family Flavobacteriaceae; genus Flavobacterium; species Flavobacterium sp. LM4. Next base: position 1,250,638 of record NZ_MUFW01000001.1, read on the forward strand.
AAAAACGGAGTGAAATTCGGCAAGGATATCAATGCTTATACCGCTCAGGACGAAACAGTTTACAATATAAGCGGAGTTCCTGTTGCGAACCAAAAACTGATTGATTCTACACTTTGGGTTTTACACGACTGGTCCGGATCTTTATCTTTAACCAATGAAGAAATTGATGCAGAAAGAGGCGTAATCAGAGAAGAATGGAGAACCAGACGTACAAGTGGTTTCCGTTTAAAAATGCAGACGGATCCGGTTTTGTATAAAGGTTCAAAGTACAGTAAAAGAGACGTTATTGGTGATCTGAATATTATCAATAATTTCAAATATCCCGAATTAAGAAACTACTATAAAAAATGGTACAGACCAGATTTACAGGCGGTAATTATCGTTGGAGATATCGATGTAAAAGCAATGGAGCAAAAGATAAAAGAGATCTTTTCAGGAATCCCTTTAGCAAAAAAAGCTGCAGCGAGAACCTATGAAGCAATCCCAAAACACGACGAATTGTATTTTGGAACTGCAGCAGACAAAGAAGCTTCTTCAACGGCCATTACTTTAAAATATGTTTTTGATGAACCGCTGGTAAACGACACTATCGTTTCCCGAAAAAACGTAATGAATTCTTTTTACACCAGCATTCTGAATAATCGCTTCAAGGAGTTAATCCTTAAAAATCAAGGTTCAGCCTTAAACCTGAAAACCTATTTTGAGTCAATTTCAAGATTAAACAATTCGTTTAATATTGTAGCTGTAGCCAAAAAAGGAAAAACAATCGAAGGCTTTGAAGAAGCATATACAGAAGCAGAACGCTTAAAACGTTTTGGCGCTGTTCAGTCTGAATTAGACCGTACAAAAAAGCTTTTCATCAGTTCATACGATGATTACATCAGCAACAAAGATAAAGTTGAAAACGACGACCTGGCAGATAATCTTACGAATTATTTCCTGAAAGCAAAACCATTTCTTTCGCCTGAAGAGAGTTACAAACTGGTTGTCGGAATCATCAAAAGTCTTACTTTGGAAGAGTTGAACGCTTATGCTAAAACAATCCAGAAACCTACTAATCAGGTTGTTTTGGTAACCGGATCTGAAGATGATAAAGCTAATTTTCCAACAAAAGAAGCCGTTGTCAATGTAATGAAAAAGGTAGAAAGTATGTCTTTGGAACCTTACACTAAAAAAGAAAACAATGCACCTTTGATCGAAAAACAATTAAAACCAGCTGCCATCAAAAAAACGTTTGAAGTAGCCGGAATAAAAGATGCAAAAGGATATATTTTAGAAAACGATGCTAAAATAATTGTGCTTCCAACGACCTATTCTCAGGATCAGATTGTTTTTTCCGCCTTTTCAAAGGGAGGGAAATCTTTGGTGAAAACAGAGGATTTAACATCTGCAGAAATTGCAACTACACTGGCAAGATCTTCCGGTTTAGGGAATTTTGACAATATTGGCTTAAAGGAAAAACTCACGGGAAAATTAGCTCAGTCAGCTCCGTTTATTAGTGATGAAACACAGGGATTTCAGGGAAGTTCAAACAAAGCCGATTTTGAAACCATGCTGCAGTTAATGTACCTTTCTTTTGAAGCACCCCGTTTTGATCCGAACATTTTTAACATTTTAAAAGAACAGTATAAGAACCGCCTGGAAACCATTAAAAAAGATAACGGAAGTGCTTTTAAGGATTCTATTGATTTAGCAAATTCAAATCATAATCCAAGAACTTTTCTGTTCGACGATAAATTTCTGGAAACGATTGACCTGAAAAAAGCAGAAAATATCTATCGTGACCGAATCAAAAATGCGGCAGATTTCACGTTTATTTTTGTTGGAAATATTCCTGAATCCGGATTAGAATTAATTCAGAAATATGTTGGAAACCTAAAATCGAATCCGGTTCAGAAAGAAAATTTCATCGATCATCATATCGAACCTAAAAAAGGAAAGACAGTGGTGCATTTCAAACGTCCTATGGAAGTTCCAAAAACAACGGTTTATCTTAATTTAACAGGTAAAACAGAGTACAGCAAAGAAAATGCGATGACCATTTATATTATAGGGGAATTATTATCGAAACGTTTTTTACAGACCATTCGCGAAGAAGAAGGCGGGAGTTATGGCGTAAGTGTTGGCGGTAACCTGGAACAGATTCCAGCACCGGCTTTCAGTCTTGCCCTGACTTTTGACTGTAATCCTGATAAACAGGAAAAGTTGATGCAGATTGTCTGGAAAGAATTAAATGATTTAAAAACGGTTCCGGTAAATGCCAATGATTTGGAAGACATCAAAAAAGCGCTCCTTAAAAACAGGGAAGAATCATTGAAAACCAATTCTTTTTGGAACAATACACTTTATAACAACAGTTTAAATGAGATTCCGTTTTTACAGGATGAAGAATATAAAAATTTAATTTCTAAAATTAATCAGAAAACTATTCAGCAGTTTAGTAAGCACGTTTTGGATAGTTCTAGTAGTGTTGAGGTAATTATGAACCCTGAAAACACATCAGGAAAGTAAGAGCTTTAACATACATTTTTTTTATTTTAATTAGTTTTAAAGGCAGTCTGATAAAGACAGCCTTTTTAGTTATACTCAATATATACTTTAAATAGGTGAAAATAATTCATCTTTTTATTAAATTTATAGAACTAACTCACCATGACCAAGAGAGTGTATGCAGAAAAATTCTTTTCCATATCGTATCCTTAATAGTCCTAAGAGCTGAACTATTAGAGCATCTTTTTACATCGTGTAACCAACTTGATGAAAAAATTTCAGAAGTTGTAGAAAAAAGTACTCCATATCCTCTTCCTGAAAATAAATTGTAAGATTCAGTTTTCAATTCTTACTTATAATTGACAAAGTGCTTTAAACAAAAAGATTGTAGATTTTATCCTAAAGCATTAAAATTTATCAGGATAGTATTCACTATTGCTATTGAAATTAGTTTTATCTTAGCAGAGATAAAAACATTTTAGATTTGATTTTTTTTTAGAAATAAAAATAAAATTGACCTAAAACAAGATGATTTTTCTGATTCATAAATGATTTTAAACAAAATCAAAATTATTAAATTTATCCTGCACAAAATGAAACATAATTACAGTCTTCTATTGGCTGACGATGATGAGGATGATTGTGCTTTTTTTAAAGAAGCACTTGATGAACTCACACTTCCTGTTACTCTTATAACAGTTAATGACGGTGTAGAGCTTATGAATCATTTGACTATAACAGATTCAGATAATTTGCCGGATTTGCTTTTTCTTGACTTAAATATGCCACGTAAAAACGGGTATGAATGTCTGGCTGAAATAAAAGAAATCAACGAGCTAAAAGAGCTTCCGGTGATTATTTTTTCAACTTCTCTGGATATGGAAATTGTAAATACAATGTATGACAAAGGTGCTTTATATTATATTCGCAAACCCGGTGATTTTTCCAAATTAAAACAAGTGATAGGGAATGCACTTAAAGTAACAGCCGAAACCAATTTTAAAAAACCTGAAAGAGAGGATTTTATTCTTCAGCCCTAAATATTTACCTGGATACGCATGACAAATAAAGAGTATTATTTTCTTCAGGGTGGAGGCGAAATGGGAGAGCTCATTCGGAATAAAGATTGGAGTAAAACACCATTAGGAACTCCGGATATCTGGCCGCAAAGTCTTCGTACTTCGCTCGGTATTATTTTGAACTCAAAATTCCCAATGTTTTTATGGTGGGGCGATGAACTTACTTGTTTTTACAACGATGCATATCGTCCAAGCCTTGGAAATGAAGGTAAACATCCTGAAATTTTAGGACAAAAAGCAGAGGACGCCTGGCCTGAAATCTGGCCAATTATAAACCCTCTTATTCAGCAGGTATTAGCAGGAGAAGAATCTACATGGAGTGAAAATCAGCTTATTCCAATATACAGAAACGGAAAGATTGAAGATGTCTATTGGACATTTAGCTACAGTCCGGTACACGATGAATCCGGAAAAATTGCCGGTGTAATGGTAATCTGCAGCGAAACAACAGAAAACATATATTACCTTAAAAAATTAGAAGAAAGTAACAACCGCTATCTAAACAATATCATTCAGGCTCCAACTGCAATGTGTGTCTTCAGAGGAAAAAATCATGTTGTGGAAATTGTAAATGACATGATGCTTGAGATTTGGGGAAAAAGCAAAAATGAAGTCATAAACAAACCTATATTTGAAGGCTTGCCTGAAGCAAAAGGCCAAGGTATGGAGTCAATACTGGATAAAGTTTATCAAACAGGAGAAAAATTTATTGCAAATGAACATCCTGTCAATCTCCCCCGAAACGGGAAAATAGAAACCACTTATATCAATTTTGGATATGAGGCATTAAAAGAAGCCGATGGAACGATTTCAGGCATAGTAGCCATTGCTATTGAAGTAACAGAACAAATTATATCCCGTTCAAGAATAGAGGAAAGCGAGCATAAAATAAGGGCATTGGTAGAAAATGCTCCATTTGCCATTGCAGTTTATACTGGTGAAGAAATGATTATTGAGCTGGCCAATGAATCTATTATCAATATCTGGGGAAAAGGAAATGATGTAATTGGAAAATCATTTATGGGTCTTTTGCCTGAGCTAACCAATCAATTGGTGTTTGAGCAGATTAAAAATGTTTATAAAACCGGACAACCCTTTCATACAGAAAATACACCTCTGGATTTACTGGTAGATGGAAATTGGGGAACTTATTATTTTAATTATCAATTTACGCCATTGTATGATTTGAAAGGAAACATATATGGTGTTATGAATACCGGACTTGACCTGACAGATCTGAATTTAGCTAAGAAAAGGGTAGAAGAAAGTGAAGAAAATTTACGCAGTATGGTACTGCAATCTCCAATAGGTATTTGTGTATTGGATGCAGCAACTTTAGTAACCGAAATAGTAAACGACAGTTTTATTGAAATAGCCGGAAAACCTTATGATGAAATAGCCGGTAAATACTATTGGGATGCATTCGTGGAGGTAAAATCGTATTATGAAGAGGCTCTTGAAAATGTAGTGGACAATGGTATCCCTTTTTATATCAATGAGGTAGAAATGATACTTGTTCGACATGGAAAAGAAGAAACTATATATGTAACCTTTGTTTATGCCCCACTTAAAAATATTGAGGGAGAAGTAAAAAAAGTTGCTATTTGGGTTTTGGATAACACCCCTCAGGTAAAAGCAAGACGCGAAATTGAAGAGGCTAATAAACAATTCCGTAATACTGTAAAACAAGCTCCGGTTGGAATTACCATTTTAAGAGGTCAGGAGCATATAGTAGAAATGGCCAATCAAGCTTATCTGAAACTGGTTGACAGAGACGAAGCATCCTTTGTAGGCAGACCGCTTTTTGATTCTTTGCCTGAGGTAAAAGAAACAGTTAGTTCCCTATTAGATGCGGTTTTAAATACAGGTATTCCCTATCACGGTAACGAAGTACCGGTTCCTTTAAGAAGACAAGGTATTGAGGATGTTTGCTATTTTGATTTTCTTTACCATCCGCTGAAAGAAGAAGACGGAAAAATTTCGGGTATCATTGTAACAGTAACTGAAGTAACTGAAAAAGTAGAAGCAAAAAACGAAATAGAGCAAAACGAACAACGACTTAATATTATAGTAGAAGCCAGCGAGCTTGGTACCTGGGAATTGAATGTAAAAACAAAAGAACTTATCTATTCCAACAGATATCTCGAAATCATTGGCGGGTATAAAGAGTATGTAGAATTAACCCATGAACAGTTACTTAAACATGTCCATCGGGATGATCTGCCTATTAGAGAAAAAGCCTTTAAACATGCAATTGCATCAGGACATCTTTATTATGAAGCAAGGGTAATATGGAATGATGGGTCTGTTCACTGGGTAGAAGCAAAAGGAAAAGTTTTTTATGATGCAGATAATAAATTAGAAAGATTATTAGGTACTGCCAGAGATATTACAGAGCTAAAAAAACACCAGCAGGAACTCGAAGAAAGCGAACAAAAGTTCAGGCTTCTTGCCAGTTCAATGCCTCAGCATATCTGGACATCAGATACAGACGGTAATTTGAATTATTGTAATAAATCGGTTTATACCTATTCCGGTTTAACGCCAAAACAAATAGCTGAAGAGGGCTGGCTGCAAATTGTACATCCTGACGAGAGAGCTGAAAGTTCAAAAGTATGGATGGAGTCAATTGCTACCGGAAAAGATTTTTTATTTGAACATCGTTTCAAAAGACATGATGGTGTATACCGCTGGCAACTAAGCCGTGCAAGTCCGCAAATAGATGAAAACGGAAAAATACAAATGTGGGTAGGTACAAGCACTGATATAGAAGATCAAAAAACTTTTACCAATGAATTGGAAAAACTGGTAAAAGAGCGTACAAAAGAACTTAGTTTGATAAACGAATCTTTGAGAAAAAGTGAGGAACGTTATCATTTAATGGTAGAGGAAGTACAGGATTATGCCATATTGTATCTAAATCATGAAGGAATAGTTGAAAATTGGAATATAGGGGCAGAAAAAATAAAAGGATACAAAGCAGAGCAAATAATAGGGAAATCTTTTTCAATTTTTTATACAGAAGAAGATCGAAAAAATAACCTGCCTAATAAACTTTTACAATTAGCCCGTGAAAGAGGAAAAGCAGTACAGGAAGGCTGGCGCATTAGAAAAGACGGAACTCTTTTTTGGTCAAGTGCGGTCATAACAGCTATTCGTAACAAAAAAGGTGAAGTTATCGGATTTTCAAAAGTGACACATGACCTCACAGAAAAAAAGAAAGCTGAGGATAAACTAAAGCTAAATGCATTGGAACTCGAGCAAAAAAATATAGAATTGGAGCAAATGAATAAGGAACTCCAGTCTTTTGCTTATATCTCCAGTCACGATTTACAAGAGCCTCTAAGAAAAATACAGACTTTTGCCACACAAATTATAGATAGAGAATCCGATAACTTATCAGATGTTGGGAAGGATAAATTTCAAAGGATGCAGAACGCGGCAAAGCGAATGCAAACTTTGATTAATGATCTTTTGGCTTATTCCAGAACCAATGTACAGGAAAGGATATTTGAAAAAACAGATTTATCAGCAATTATTGATGAAGTAAAGGAAGACCTGAGAGAAGAATTAGAACTGCACAATGCGGTCATAGAAAAAGGTAAAACGTATGTAATAGATGTTATCCCATTTCAGTTTAGACAGCTTTTGTATAATTTAGTAAGTAATTCCCTTAAATTTTCTAAGCCGGAAATACCGGCATTAATAAAAATTAACAGCAAAATAATTAAGGGATCAACATTGACTCATAAAAATGTAGTCCCTGATATTGACTATTGCCATATTAGTATTTCAGATAATGGTATTGGGTTTGACCAACAATACAGTGCAAAAATATTCGAAGTGTTCCAACGTTTACACGGAAAAATGGAGTATACAGGAACCGGAATAGGATTGGCTATTGTTAAAAAAATCGTAGAAAATCACAACGGATTTATTATGGCAAGTGGCAAACAAAACAAGGGAGCTACTTTTGATATTTATATTCCTGTAAATCAAAATAAACAATAGACCTTTCAAATTAAACAGTCTTGCATGTAACAATATTGTTTTTTGATTAGTTTATGGAGAAAAAACATGGAATTTAGTTTATCCTTTCGAGAGACTTTTCAATTCTATTTTTTTTCAAATCAATTGATAAAACCTTAGTAAGTTTTAAGAAAATTTGCCTTCTGTAGCGGAAGCTTTTACGCATTAGGTTACTAATTTTTCGTTTTACTTTTGGTGTTACCTCATCCAGAAATATCATTTTCTAATAGAGTTGTTTTTGTGATCTAAAGACAGATTTTTTTAAAAGGAACCTATATCCATTTGATTCAATGCTCATAAATTATTCCTAAAGTATTGAATTAGTTCAACAAATTAAATGAGGATTTCTGTAAAATTTGTACCACAAATTAAGTAACCCCTTTTAATCAATTAATTATGAAATTTAAAAAAATTGCTTCACTGCTATTAGTATCAATTTTTTTTACTGTTTCCTGCAGTAAAGAAGATAGCAGTGCCGATCAAAATGAAAATGCGATAGCTATTCTTGATCTTGCTCCCAGTACAGCCAAAGTTGGTAATTGCGCTGAAGTTCCCGGCTGGGCTTCAGAAAATGGAAACACAACAGGAGGCGGAAGTTCTTCAGAGACACCAGTCACCACTTATGCTGCCTTAAAGACAGCAATTGAAAACAGTGCTGTAAAAGTTATAAAGATAACTGGTACCATTCAAATTCCGGCTACTGCTACCGGAAGGTTATTGCTTCAGGGACAGTCAGGAAAAACCATATATGGTGCAAGCGGTGCAAAATTGGTATCAACAGATCAGACTACAGCAAATTCAGGGATTATTAATATTAAGAACTGTACCAATATTATCATCAGAAATTTAATTTTTGAAGGGCCGGGAGCTTACGATACAGACGGCTGGGACAATGCTATTATTGATAATTGCCAAAATGTTTGGGTGGATCATTGCGAATTCAGAGATGGAGTAGATGGAAATTTAGACATTAAAAATAAATCTGATTTTGTTACAGTTTCTTACACTAAATTCAGTTATCTGAAAACGCCAAAAGCAGGAGGTCCAGGCGGAACGGACGATCATAGATTTTCAAATTTAATTGGTTCAAGTGATACGGCTACCGGAGATCGTGGAAAATTAAGAATCACTTTTGCGAGATGCTGGTGGGGACCTGGATGCAAAGAGAGAATGCCAAGAGTAAGATTTGGAAAAGTTCATATCATAAACAGTTATTTTAACAGTTCAGTTAGTAATAAATGCATCATGGCAGGCTTTGAAGCAGATATCAGAGTTGAAAAAAATGTTTTCGAAGGTGTTACCAAACCTATCGATCTAATGACGGGTTTTACAGCCATCACAGAACTTGACAATAGTTTTCCAAATACCACAAATACTGTAAGTGGGAGTAACGCTTTTACACCCCCATATACTATCGTTACACTTCCTACAGCTTCTGTAAAAGCTGATGTTACCGCTAACGCAGGTGCCACTTTTACAGGAAATATTTGTGGTTCTTTTTAATTATATTTTACCCGTGGGTGTAATTATAGAACATAAAAACATAATAATGTACGCATTAATTATGGTAAAGAAATTGTATTGAATTAGCCTTTTAATTACCCGACGGGTTAAAATTTAAGAAGCATATATTTCAGTTTTTTGAGACTGAATATATGCTTCTTTTAATTATTCATAAAAAATGAAGCTAAGATTCTATTTTACAAAAAAAATATATAATGACGTAGTTGTATTTGCTACGACTATTTATCACTTATAAAAAACGTAAACTATTGCTTCTTTATTAAATCAAGTGCAATAGCCTTGTCTTCTAAAGCTTTTTCAAGAAGCTCTATTTTTTTTTGATAAATTTTATTAAGTTTCACAACTGCATCCATTTCCTTGGTTTTTTCAACACCAGTTTTATCAAATATAGAGCTTTGGAAATTAATAATGTCATCGATATCTACTTCTAGAATAATAGCTATTTTTAGTAATCGGTTTTGCCCTAAAATAGTTTTACCCTTTTCAATCTTGTTATAAGCCGACTGTGTTATCCCCAATTGACCAGCCATATACTCCTGAGTATAATTTTTTAACTCTCGTATATTTTTAATATTGTTGAGTATAGAGTTCCACATATTGGTACGGGTTGTAATATTTATATTTTACAATACACAAAATTAGGCAGATTTGTGCTTCAAGACAGTAAAACTTACCTCAAGGTAACTGATTAAAAGTAAAATATTATTTAGCCATTGTGTCATCTGAATTTGGAACAGTTTTTCTTTTTTTAATCACACATTTACAGGCGAAAACCAATAGATAATTTTTCTACATACTGTAAGTTCTCATAGTATCATTTTTGATTATATTAAAATAAATTGATTATCCGTTTTTAGTCATAATCCTGTGATGCTTGCTATTACTAGCCTGTCGAATAATTTTTCCTCAAAATACCTCCTATTAAGCTTGTAAACGAACTCATTTAGGTATAATTGAAGATATTTTCCTTTAATTTTATGGAAATTTCCTAGGAAATTTCTTTTTGCATTACTAATTGCAATATGAACCCATCTTAAAGTTTCTGTGGTTGTTTCTTTATTGGATTTTTCAGTTATATGAATTTCTACATATTCTGCAATGTCTATATATGAAGTACTCTTGTCTGTAAAAAGGATACTTTTTTCAGAAATAGATTCCTGTATAGTTTGATTTATTTGCTCCGATGTATGATCCGTTAAAACCTTTGCTTTAAAATACCTGCACTGATTTGATTTTTCACCCGTTTCTATATCTTCTAAAACGGTAGATTCTGCCATAATTGCAACGTTAGATTTCCCAACAGCACCACGTCCACGAATTCCTTTTTCTTGTTCTATTTCAGTAGATTCAATTGTAAAATAACCCTCGTCAAATTCAATCATTCCTTCCAAAGTATAGCGTGCATCTCTATTTCCCATTGCTTTTCGAAGTTTATGAACCATAGACCAAACTGGCTCGTAACGTTTCAATCCCAATTGTTTTTGAATTTCTTTACTCGAAAATCCTTTTTTTGTTGCCGTTAATAAAAATATAGTTTTGTACCAAACCAAAAATGATAAATTCGAACTTTGCATTATCGTTCCACTACGTAATGAAATTCGACTTCTACATTTTTTACATTCATAGCTCCATCTGCTTTTTATCCAAAAATGTTCTGTGCTTCCGCATTTACATTGAACTCCGATCTTATCTCTTTCTTCTTTAAAATGAAGTCGGCAAGATTCTTCGCTTCCAAAATTTGCAGTAAAATTGAATATATTCATCGCTTTTTTTTATCAAAAATAAGGCTTTTTATTCAATTATGAGTAATTACGGATAATTAAATAAAATAAAATTTAAAGCATAAATACCTTACATGATAAGTAATAAAAAAAGATATTTTTGATTACTTGATTATTACCCAAAGATAGCTACACTAAATATTTAGAACCAATGACTATAATAGACGAAAATATCCCTAAAGGAAAGAATAGGCAAGAAAGAATTTTGAATTGTAAAACAGAAGTAGTCCCTATTATGGACGCCATTTATATTATAACCGGCAAATGGAGGATTCCTATTACGATAGCACTCATGGAAGGAAATAGAAGATTTAGTGAGATTATGAAAGAAATTCCTAAAATCACTTCAAAAGTATTGGCACAACAATTAAAGGAAATGGAGCTTAACGGATTCGTGGAAAAAAAGATTTATAAAGACAGTGTAATAAGAACGGAATATGAACTCACTGAATATAGCTGGTCGATAAAACCTGTTATATTGGCACTAAGAGACTTCGGTATCAAGCATCGTGAAAAGTTAAAACAGGAAGGTAAAGTGTTGTGAAAAATTATCTTTTTCTCAGGTGCTTTAAATTAGCTCTTTAAGAATATAAAGGATGATTTTCCATTTAGCGCAGGAAGTGAATTATAAGTATCTAGGAGGTTCAGATGATCAAAATCGATTATTTCTTTGCAAGCCCATATAGAGTTTTTTCAAATCTGACATTACATAATATTTCTAACTACTTAGAAATATTATGTAATTGTATGTTCCTGAAATCAATTGGAGAACTTTCATAATTTAATGAAATTTTACCTTCTTTAGAAGAAGCTTCCTCACATTCGTTTACTAATTTTCCGTTTAGATATTGCGTTATTTTACCGTTTAACGATTTGATTACAATAGAGTTCCATTCGCCGTAAGGTTTTTCGTTTTCAATAAATTTGGGAGAAGTTACACTCGCACCCGCCTCAACTAATTTACCGTTTACCTTAGCGGTTACCTGATCTAAAAAAATAAAGTCACCTGTAGTGTTCTCTTTTATCTGAAACTGAATTCCTTTTGGCCAAATTTTGTCAGGTGAATCTGCAGGTATGTTGTACATAACACCGCTGTTTTTCTTGTTTTTGGTTTTAAATTTTTCTTCAATATTCCATCTGTACTCTAAACTAAGTTCAAAATTCTTAAAGCTTTTTTGAGACATTAGATAGCCATTGTTTTCGCCATACATACGTATCATTCCATCTGAGAAATCATATGCTTTTGAAGGTTCTAGCCTTTCTGTGCTGGTTTTTGTAAAAGCATACCAATCATTCATGGTTAAGTTTTTTTGTTGAACAGCACATGAACTCAAAATTAAAAGTAAGGCAAAAGCAGAAGTTATTTTTTGGAACATAGTAAATTAGGAATTTAAAAAAAGAAATTTATCTAATAGTTTAATACGGTAAAAATAAGAAATAGAAAACTTAGGGAGTTTATTTTATTTGAAAACATTATTTTAAATATATTGTAATTGATACTAAATGGTTAATGGCAAATTGTTTACTCAACCTGATTTGTATCACTAATGCCAAAGTGTAAATTATTGTTTCACCTTTATGGAAGCAATGCTCGAATTGTAAAATCAGTTTCTTTTTACCCTGTATGATCTCTGCACAAACAATGAAATTTAGTATGTATTTTTTTGTTTTTGTTGAAACATGAGTTTGTTTTTATATTTCTTTTTGATAAAATAAAATTCTTTTCACAAGGGAGATACTATATTAAATTTTGTACAAAACACAATATTTAAAAGCAACCGATTGTTTTTGTCTTCATTTATTTAGATGTCTTACTTTAAATTAATACTCTTCTTTGTTTTTTAATATTTTATGTAAGTATTATGTGTTTATATGTAAATATTTAATACTATTTAGTAATATTTTAGCTTCAAAATAATTTCAATTTTTAATATTTTCTGAAAAACGTATTTTTATTATTATTTTAGGCTTATTCGTATTTTATTTTATAATATTCATTTTAAAATGGTTTAATATTATTTTTTAGAAGATTATAAGTGTTTAGTGTTAGTTAGATAAAAGCCGGGAGTTTTCTTTCGGCTTTTTTATATTTATACTAAAACGTTTCCGGGTACTTGATGTTTAAAGAGTATTTTTTATCAATCAAACAGTTCTGAATGTAATTGTGTTTTGAATAATTCGACCTGTTAGATTTAAGGTGTTTAGCGTATAAAAATCTCTCAAAGTAGTTGAATAGGAGCAATATTAATAAATTATTAAATGAATAAAAAACAAATAATTTCAATAAAGGTTTATTATACTTTTGTAAGCATCTTCTTTAACGATTAAAATTATATTATGAGCTCTAATTTGATAGTAAGGTTACGAGAGGGAGATGATTCTTGCTTTAGAGAAATCTATGATTTATATCATTTTAAAGTATTTTGCTTTGTAAAAAAATATACTGCGCAACTTGCAGACTCAGAAGATGTGACGCAAAATGTGTTTATTCATCTCTGGAAATACAGAACAAAATTAGACTCAAACACAGATTTAGAAGCAGTTTTGTATAAAAGCTCGAAACAGGAAATTTCGAAATGGTATAAAAAACAAAACCGAATTTTTTCAGTTGAAAATGATCAGTTGATAAAAGAGTTAGACAGTGCGTCTGAATCTGATGATGATATCAGTTTAAAATTGGAAAAAATAGAATATCTGCTGAACAAAATTCCTGCAAAAAGGAGAAAAATATTCAATCTTCATAAATTTGAAGATCTCAGTCACAAAGAAATTGCATTAGAAATGGATATGTCACCAAGTGCGGTGGCAAATCAAATTTCTAAAACATTGCAATTTCTTAAAAAGAATTCAGTCAAAAACCATGAACTTTATTGGTTTGCCTTATTTCTTATAAATCAATCAGAAAATATTTTATAATTAAGCATCCTGAGTTGATTACTTAACCAGTAAACTTTCTCTTTGTTATAACTTTTAAAATGCGTTTTACTTTACATTGACTACATTAAATCTTCTCTTTTGTTAAGAAAACATTAATAGTGATATCAGTCCGTGATATTTAAAACATTGGAAATCTAATGTAGTTGAATCGACAAGATTCGAATGTCAATTTCCAAATGCTAAATGCTAATAAATGAGAACCGGAAAACTAAGAGAAGAATGGAATGCCATACCAAATAGAGGGATTCTTCCTGGCGAAGTAAATGCCCGTATGTGGAATAATATACGGAAGAATACAATTCATAAATATAAAAAACTTTATAATTGGGCAGCCGTTGCTTGTGCTGTATTCATTATTTCTATTACAGGATATTATAATTTCAAGCAGTTTCATTATGCTAAAAATCAAACTGCTTTCGTAAAAACATTTGAAAAGGATATTAGGCTTGTGATTTTACCTGATGGTACCCGTCTTTGGCTCAATGAGAATTCAGAAATTGAATATCCTTCTAAATTTTCAGGAAAATACCGAAATGTAACTTTAAAGGGAGAAGCTTTTTTTGAAGTAAAGCGCGATGTAGCACATCCTTTTATTATTAGTTCAGGAGCTATAAAGACTACAGTATTAGGAACTTCATTTAATGTTAGGGCGTACAGTAACAGTCAACCCGAAGTAAACGTAAGAACAGGGAAGGTAAAAGTAGAGAGTGAGCAAAACAGTGTTTTACTTTTGAAAGGCGATAAAGCAATTTATGGCTCCGGAACAGCCGTACTTAGTAAGCAAAAAACAAATGTTTTAGAGCCGGCATATAAAAAAGTTCTAATATATGTAGATGACTTGACTCTCGAACAAGTTGTAGCCACCTTAAAACGGGATTATGATTTTAACGTAAATTATGTGGACGAAAATTTAAAGAATCTTAAAATGCAGGGAACTCTCGATACCCGACAAGGTTTTTACGAAACACTTCAAACCATTTCGTTTGCTTTAGAAATTAAAATTAAACCTACCGGAAATAAGACTTATTTAATTAGTCAATAATTAGCTAAAACATATCATTGTCTACATCTCTCAGCTTAATATATTTTGAGCTGATGATAAAGTATTAAAATGACCGAAATGAATTAACCCTAAATAGCATATTAAAATTAAATATAATAACTAACAATTATCAATTATGAACAATGATTTTTCCAGGCAATTTGCCATTTGGATTTTGTTTTTCGGTTTCCTGTTGGGAACACAAATTATTTATTCACAAACCGGAACAGTATCGGTTGATTTTAAGAATGCGTCGCCTCAAAAAATTATAGATAATTTAAAATCCCAGACTCCGTATCAATTTGTTTATCAAAAGGATCTGGATCTTAGTTTACCTCTTGTTACCTTAAAAAAAGAAAATGTTTCTATTGATGAAATTTTGACGGATCTGGAAAATCTGACAAATCTAAATTTTAGAAGAAATGCAAATAACATAGCCGTAAATAGTAAAGATACAGGCAAAAAAAAAAAGAAAGGAAAAATAACCGGTAAAGTAGTGGACGTTAACGGACTGTCTCTGCCGGGTGTAAATATAAAAGTTGCAGGACTAAATTATGGAGTGCAATCTGATATTGATGGTCATTATGTTCTAGAACTGGAACCGGGCGAATATTCCATTGAGTTAAGTGCTATTTCGTTTCAGACCCAAAAAATTACGGGTATAAAAGTATTTGAAGAGCAGGAAACGCCTTTAGTGGTATCATTAAAAGAAGATGCTCAATCATTAAAAGAAGTTGTAATTGTTCAGGATTATAAAAAAGCTACAGCCTCTGTTGAAGGAATGCTGCTGCAGCAAAAAAAGGCAGCACAGTTTTCTGATGGTATCTCGGCAGAGCAGATTGCCAGAACACCGGACAGAGATGTAGCAAGTTCACTAAAACGCATCACGGGTGTTACTACAATTGGGGATAAATATGTAGTTGTGCGTTCTATGGGCGAACGATGGAATCAGGCCGTAATGGATGGTATTGTATTGCCAAGTACAGATGCCTACCAGCAAAATTTTTCGTTTGATATTATCCCTACTTCAATTGTAGAGAGTATTGTAGTGAGCAAATCAGCAACTCCGGATATGTACGCCAATTTTGCAGGCGGTTATGTAGAGATAAAAACAAAGGATATTCCTAAAGAAAATTTCACCAATTTCTCTATAAGCACTTCTTACAACAGCCGAAGCACTTTTAAACAACGATTAACAAAACAGGAAGGTGATTACGACTATTTGGGGTTTGATGACGGACGACGTGATTTTCCTAATAAATTTAATCTTTATGATCTTCCGAAAAGTGAGGAGGGTTCTGGTGAATTTTTTGAGAATTCAAAGCAATTCAATCAGGATAATTTTACCACTTATAAAACGTATGCGGCTCCGGGCACCACACTTCAATTTGGTATAGGGCGGGTTTACAAATTAAAAGAAAATAACAAATGGGGATTTACAGGATCTTTTATATTTAAGAATACACAGGAGAAACTAGATATCGAGCATACCCAGAGAGGTAGTTATAAAATTAATTCGGAGTTTTTAGCCGAAAACGATGCTAATACATACTCTACTTTTACAAAATATGGCTTTAAGAATTCAGGGGCCAATTATAATTATACCTCCACATTGGGCGGTATGTTTAATGCGGCAATTCAGTTAGACAACCATAAAATTACAAGCCGCAATACGATAATGCACATATATAACAATCAATTAACCCAGATTACAGGCTGGACTCAGGGTAATAGCATTGAAAATATATTAAATGGTAGTGAACTTGCCGGGACATCAGAAACCAATTATCCGGTTTATACCACTTTTATCCAGAATAAAATTGAAGGAAATCACAAATTTGAAAAACTCGAAATCAATTGGTATGGTGCGTATGGAAATGTTTCAAAAGATACCAAAGATGCAACATTTTTAAGCTCAGCAAAGAGAAAGGTTGGCGATGATGAGCTGGTTGTTTACACAGTTTATAATTCTGATGATTTAATTAAAAGAAGCAATTTTACGAATGATGAAGTGAATTATAATTGCGACATTAATTTTAAATACTCCTTTAATTTTAGTGATGCGTTTACAAACGATATCAAAACAGGTTATTTCGGGACTTATAAAAAAGCTACTAATCAACAGAATTCTGCCCTTTTAGCAGTCGTTGGGCAGGGGACAGACAGAGTAGATATTTATGGTTCTTTGGCCAAATATTTAGACGGCTCAAATTATTATTACGGAGGTTTTGGCTGGACTTCTTTTGGTAAATATGGGAATCAGTATGTTGGGGATATAAAAGTACATTCGCCATTTTTAATGCTGGACAATAAAATGGGACGGTTTTTAAGATTTGTGTGGGGGGCCAGAGCAGAAAGTTATATATACACACAAATTGAGAGTCAGTCTATATCTGCCGGTGATTTTAATAAGGAACAAAAAGATGAAAAAATATGGCAATTTTTACCTTCAGCCAGCTTAATCATTAGCCCTGTCAATAAAATGAATATACGATTAGGATATAATAGGTCTGTTTTGAGGCCTCAATTTTCAGAACGTTTGGCAATGCCGTATTATGACCCAATTCGTTCTTCTTTTATATATAACAATACAGGTGGATTGGTTTCGAGTGTAGCCAATAACTATGATTTTAAAATGGAATGGTTTCCTTCGGGTGGCGAAATTTTGTCCTTTGGAGTATATCATAAAAACATAGACAATCCGATTGAAAGTGTTAGTGCCTTGAATACTTCGGGTGTAAGGGAAATTTTCAATATGAATTCTCACAATGCAAAACTTTGGGGTCTTGAATTAGAATTTTACAAAAGCCTTTCTTTTTTAGGGGAAGGAGAAACCCTAAAAGACCTGTTTTTATACGGAAACGCAACCATAAATGCTACAAAGGTAATATCCTATAAAAATTTAGATGGAACAGGAGGTACTTATGAGGCAAATAGACCTTTGTATGGTCAGTCGCCCTACAGCTACAACATAGGCTTAGATTATGTTGGGGAACGATTAGGCTTTAGTCTTAGGTATAATACCGTAGGAGATCAATACCTGCTAGTAGGATATGATTATGACGCCGAGGAAATTCGTAAACCCTATGCTATAACAGATGCTCAAATAAGCTACAAATTTTTTAAGGAAAGAAATCTGGAGTTAAAATGCAGCCTGAAAAATTTGTTTGATTCTGCTATAGAAACTTATAATAATACCAACAGTTACAGTAAAATAAATGATAACGCTGCTTCCGGAACTATTCCGCCAAGGGAGAAAAGAAGTCTGGGAGCCGAAGCAACAGATAAATACGATGAAAACATGGATCAGGAAATGTTTAAAGCTAAAAATGGCAGGACTATAAGCTTATCGGTTAACTACTCATTTTAAGCAAATGTAAAGCTGCTGTACATTTTAAATCAGGCAGATTAAGAAACCGTTAACAATAAAAAAAGCGATGATATTTTGAACTTTGAGAAGCTAATATATATAGTTGTGAGTATTGGATTTCTTTTTGCTTAGTGCATGAAGCAAAAAATAAAAAAATACTTTAATAATGTTCTTTAATAATTTCTTCAAAAGAATAAGAGTACTTGTTTTAATGAAAAAAATTAAAAAGATGGAAAGCAAACCTTTCACTGCGTTAAAAAAAGCCTATGAGTGAAAGAAGGAAAAGTAGGTATAAACCCTGATGGTAAAGCAGGAATTGTTTATTAGAAGATTTTACCAAAAAAGAGAAAGACCTAAGGAAAGATATTTTGCTGCTCTCTCCAAAGGCCTCATTTGTAATAGCAGCAAATATAGTAATAATTAAATTATCATGAAAAAATTATTTATGTTCGCAATGGTAGCTCTGGTTATGGGTTCTTGCCAAAATGATGATGCGTCATCTACGGATTCTTCTTTTTCAATGAAAGCATCCGGTGCTGATTATTCCGGATATCCTGCAACAGTAGAAACTGTAAGTGGTGATATTACAACAAACACTACCTGGACAAGCAACAAAGTTTGGGAGATTGATGGTGTAGTACGTGTAAAATCTGGTGCTACATTAACAATCGAAGCAGGTACTTTTATTAAAGCAAAACCATTAGCTGCCGGAGTTGCTACAGGAGTGCTTGTTATTACTAAAACAGGTAAAATCGATGCTCAGGGTACAGTAAATGCACCGGTTATTTTTACAAGTTATAATTTATTAGATGGCAATGTTAATACCGTTGCTGCTCCTGGTGATTTTGGAGGTGTTGTTATTTTAGGGGATGACCCGGTAAACAATGGTCTTGCTACTAATATTGTTGAAGGATTAGGTGATCAGCCTAATGTATCTGATTTCTATTACGGAGGGACTAGTAATACCCACAATGCCGGGGCATTACATTATGTTCGTATCGAATTTGCAGGACGTGTTTTGTCTAATGATGTCGAAATAAACGGTTTAACTTTTGGTGGAGTTGGTGCACTTACAGTTGTGGATCATATTCAGGTATCGTACGGTAAGGATGATTCTTTTGAGTTTTTTGGAGGAAGAGTAAATGCGACTCATTTAGTTTCCTTTGCAGCTGACGATGATAACTTTGATTTTGATCTTGGTTATACAGGAACAATTACAAAAGCGATTGCAATTGCCAACAGCAGTTCTACGCATAGTACAAGCGGTACTCCTGCAGTTCCGGATTCTAATGGTATTGAATTAGATAATAATCCTGGAGGAACTACTACCACAATTATCACACGTCCGGTTCTTAATCAATTATCTATCATTGGGGTAAGCTCTACTACAGTAGCAGATGTATACGAAAATGCCATACATGTACGCAGATTAGGACAAATTAGCCTTACTGATGCAACCGTTACAGGTTACAACTCTGGTATCAGATGGGATAGCCCATCGTTACCAAGTGGTTCATCATGGACTAGAATTTCTATTCATGGTTTTGATAATCCTGTATTGCCTGCAGGTACTTCAATTGCTGGATTAGGAAACAGTACATCAACTGCAAACCCTGCTACTGCATGGGGCCTTACTCAGCCATTTTTTAATAATGGGACCTTAGATTTTACAGGATCAACAGGTGCATTTAAAACTGAGGCTAACTGGACTAATACCTGGACTAAGTTTACTAATTTTTAATAATTGGTTAATTAATTAAATATTTTAATTCAGCATGGGCAGAATTTCTGCCCATGTTTTAAAAATAAAAAAATGAAAAAAATAATACTTTTTGGCATGTTTACTATAATTTCTGCAATTTCATCGGCACAGACAACGGTATGGGTTGACGATTTTAATGATGCGGATATATCCGACTGGACATTATTGGACAGGGATGAGGATGGAATAAAGTGGATAGCCAGACAAAATGTAAATCTGGATGAAAGTGGCAGTACAGTTGTAGATGGCGATTTTAGTATTTTAGGAAATTACGTAACAGATCTAAATACGCTTGAAACAATTAGTCGTTTTGTAGATAACTGGGCTATTACACCTGCTGTTAATTTATCTCAGCATGCAGGAAAAAAAGTAGAGCTTGTTTTAAATGCACAAACCATGATTTATGATTCCAATCAAAATGTATTGGTATATGGATCTACTTCGACAGATCCGGATACATTTACACTTTTAGGTACAGTTACTTTATTAAGACAAACGGTAGATGAAGAAGAGTTTCAGGATTACACGGTAGATATTTCTCAATTTGCAGGAGAGGCAACAGTTTATATCGCAATAGCAAATGAACCAGCTGAAAATTCTAACTTTTTCGGATTAGAAATAGATAAAGTTACCATAACAGCCGGAGGAACCTTAGGAATAGGAGAGCAAATAGTGGATAAAAATGCTTCGTTCCTGAAACAAAATCCTGTAACAGAAAATTTAGAATTGCAATTAGGCGATCAGTATGAAGCTGGCACCACTTTTGTACAAATTTATAATGCAGGAGGAACTTTGGCAAAGCAAACAGTTTATAATAACGAAAACATTTCTGTAGGCGATTTATCGCAGGGATTATATTTTCTAGTTTTAAAAAACGATACAAAGTCAGAAACAATAAAATTTATTAAAAAATAAAATAGGCAGGACTTTATTTAGCATAAGCTGCCATAATTAAAATTCATGATATGAAATATAGCATTGCAAGAGTATTTTTCTTTTCCCTTATACTGGCTGTTTTAGGAGCCTGTGCAAATGACGAACTGACTCCTTATTACGATCAAAGAACGCAAGAGCCCGGCAAAGTAGTGATACAAGGCTATAATGCCATGATCGATTCTGTTCAGATTGCCGTAAATGGTAAATTTATTGAAATAGGAAAAGCTAAAAACAATACTGCTTTCGTAAAAAAAATAGAAAAAAATTATGAGTTTGTTTTTTTTGAAAACGAAGTAAAAACATTTGTTATTACTAATAAAAGAACCAAAGTGATATTAGGTACTTATCAATTTACGACTCAGGAACCCAACAGTTCACTGTATTTCTATGTCAAAGAAGATTTATGGTTAGATAGTGCAGAATTTTTAAAACCGGGTACATTAAGTCAGTCCGGTTATGCCGGTTTTAAATTTATTTTTCCATCAGTAAATAAATATTCTGCATCGGGATATACCGGTTCGCTTGATGGTATAATTACAAAAAATAATGGTCAGTTATTAGGGGTCGCAGAAAATATCAATAAAAGCACCCCAAGCTCTTTTATTGAATTTCCGTATAGCACTCCTACAGGTATAAAAATGGAGCTCGTTAAGCATGGTACCACAGAATCTTACATCCCTGGCAAAAAAGTGATTGTATCGCTGACTATGACAAATAATAAATCCAAATATATTGTTCTCGAAGAAAAACAAGATCTAAATGGTGCATTCTCCGGTGTAGAAGGGGTGATCAATTTAGCGGACTATTTTAGTTTTTAATTAGCGACCGGATTTACTGAATCAGATATTACTTTGTAACAACGCTTTAAAATGAAATACTCATCTCAGATTCGAATACTTGCTTTTCTTTTCCTGATCCTTTCCATTGTTTCCTGCCAGAGTGATGATAGCCCGGTTTCATACGAAAAGGGAAGCAATCAATACACAAATATGTGGATTTACGAGCAAATGAAAAAATACTATTATTGGAATGATGAGGTGCCATTTTTAACCAATTTATCATTAGGTCCAAAAGAATATTTTCAAAAGCTTTTAAAGACTGATGATGTGTATTCATATGCTTTACACCCTGAACTGCCAGAAACCGTACCACAAAGTTTAAGACAGAAATTTGGATTCGATGTTTCGTTTATGCAATATGAAGGCAGGGTTTATGGGGTAATTTTATATACATTATATGATTCTCCAGCCAAAAATAACGGATTATTTAGAGGTCAGTTGATAACTAAGGTTGATGATGTAGAATTGAATTTAAGTAATTACGATAATATTTACAAAAGTATGAGAGGAGCAGGGCAACTAAATTTACAAGTTGTTTCATATTCAGCTCAATCCGGTTTTTCTAAAGCAAAACAAATTTCTTTATTACAGGGTTTTTCGTTTTCTCAGCCTGTTTTGCATCAGGTAATTACAGAAAATAAAATTAAGATTGGCTATGTAGAAGTTCCACATTTTGATGTGGGTCAGGCAAACCTTTTTAGTCAGATTTTTCAGGAATTAAAAAATCAGCAAATAACAGAACTGGTTTTGGATTTACGTTACAATGGAGGAGGAGATATTTCTTCTGCTACGGCATTAAGTATAATTTTGGCTCCAAATATAAAATCGGGTGATCTTTTTATTCAGTTTGAAGGTAATAAAAATGGCGGTATAGTAAAACAGTCTTTTCAACAGTCTTTGGAAAGTAATGAATCCAGTGTAAGTTTTGATGCCCTTAAAAATGTACACCCCAATATTCAGAGACTATATATTCTTTGCGGAAACCGAACTGCATCAGCCTCAGAAATTATCATTAATAATCTAAAGCCTTTTATGGAAGTTATCACAATAGGAGAGAAGACAGTTGGTAAAAATATGGCGGGGTTTCCTATTGAAGATGACAGACTATTAGGTAAAAGAGGTTGGATTTTATATCCTTCTATCTATAAATTATTCAATTCAAGACATGAAGGGGATTATTCTAAAGGTATAAATCCTTTAGTTAATAGAGATGAACTTCAGAATCCTGAAATTTTTCCCTTGGGAAATCATTCTGAAGTTTTATTAAAAACAGCAATAAATACAATTTCAGAAAATAGTGAAAAAGTAAAAAATACGGTCTCAAAATCGTTACCGTTATCTAAAAATTACACCGATGTCGATCCGTTATTAGTTACTCCATAAAAATTATTTTTTTTTAGAATATCAGAATATATGTTATGCAGGGAATAAACTCAAAAGAGCATCGAATTTTATTGGCAGCATTTCACAAATTTGAATATATGTCAAAAATGGCAGCCGAAAAGATTGAACAGGAAGAAGATGCAGAAACGCGAAAAGCAATGAAAGAACTGGATGCATTATATGATAGATTTCAGGTATTATTTGCCGAATTGGAAAAATGTACCAGAGATTATGAGATCAAAAAAAAATCCGTACGCAGTATGATTAGTAGAAGTATTCGAAAATTAATACAGCAGTGCAAAAGTGACAATGGTATTGTATTATAACCTTTAAAATAAATCACTCCTTTCTGTTGATCTTCCTAAAAGTAAGGTTAATTCTCGGCAGTACCTCTCTCGCAGTTTTAGGGATCTGATGCTGCCAGAAACTGTTTGTATTTCCGGCCATAAGTAAAAAAGAGCCATGATGAAGAGGAATCTCTAATTGTGGGATTTCCTTTCTGAATTTATGACGAAGTCTGAACATTCTGGTTTCCCCAAAAGTGACCGAAGCGATATTCATGTTTTTATTACTGCTCACAGTTTTGTCACTATGCCATCCAACTCCGTCTTTTCCATTTCTGTATAGATTAAGTAATACGGCATTAAATTGTATTTGAGTTTCATTTTCAACACGCTGGCGAATGGTTTGTAGTTCTAATGGCCAGTTTAGATGGGGGTGGCATTCGTCTAAATCATCATCTCTGTACCATGAAACCATTCGGGGGGCGGTAACTATTTTATCGTACATCGGCATATCATATTCTTGCCATTGGGTTTCGTTCAGCAGTTTATCATAATAGTAATCTGATTCTTGTTTCGTGAAAAAATTGTCGATTAACAGTAAGTCAGCATCAGGAACGTCAAATACCTTTTTCCCTCCTGTACCGGTCGAAAATAATTCAGTATCATTAAATAGTCTCATTTTCTTTGTTTTTGAGAGAAACAAAATTAGTTCGGATAATAACAATTTTTAATATATTTGTTGTTATAAATTATAACATAATTAATTATGTCGCTATTTTCAGATAATATTAGAACCTTACGGGTAAAGCAAAAAATTTCACAGGAAAAACTGGCAGAGAATTTAGGGATAACCAGAGGCAGGTATGTTAAATACGAAGATGGAACCTCAGAGGCACCTTATGAAATTTTAAAAAAGATAGCACAGCATTATCATATCAGTATCGACTTATTACTTTCGGTCGATATACGTAAAATTAGCGTAGAAGATTTATTAAAGCTGGAAGACAACAGATTAGTCCTGCCTATACAGGTAGACCAGCAAGGAGAAAATTTCATTGAAGTAGTTACTCAAAAAGTAAAAGCAGGGTATTTAAATGGTTATGCAGATCCTGAATACATCGAAAATCTGCAGCAAATCTCATTGCCATTTTTGGGGCCTGGAAAACACAGAGGGTTTCCTGTAGAAGGAGATTCAATGCCCCCTCATGAAGACGGAAGTATAATTATTGGCCGTTATGTAGAAAGGTTAGGAGAAGTACAGGACGGCAAAACGTACATACTGATTACTAAAAATGAAGGAATGGTATACAAGCGCCTGAACAAAAATAAAAAAAATGCCTTGGTCTTAGAATCCGATAACAGTTTTTATCCTCAATATGAGGTAAAAGTTTCTGATATTATCGAAATTTGGGAATACAGTTGCAGTATCGGTCGTACAGATAAAAAACAGGAATTAAACGAAATAGAAATCATGAAAGAATTACTTCTGGAAGTAAAAAGAGAAGTAATGGAACTGAAAAGTAATAAATCATAAGGTTAGTTCGATATATTGACTTTCTCGAAGTCTCACGACTTTGATTTTTATGAACAGATTAAAATCTTCTGCAAAGAAGTTATTTACTAGAATATAGAAACCAAATAAAATCTATTGATCTGTCAAGTTTATCAAAACATCTTCCTTAATCCATTTAACTTCATCATTTTCTAAAACAACAATCATTTTATCGCCATCTTTCACTTCTCCGGAAATTATTTTCTTGGCCAGTGGTCTTCGTAAATGACTTCTGATGATGCTTTTTATTGGTCTTGCACCATATTTTGCATTATATCCGTTTTCGGCAAGATAAAGTTTAGTTTCCATCGGGATTTCAACTTCGATTTTCATATTTTTGAGTAAATCTGAAAACTCTTTTTTAAGATGGATTTCAAATATTTTTAAAGCATTTTCTTTGCTGATAGGCGCAAAAGGTACAATTTCTGTCAATCGGCCTAAAAATTCAGGTCTGAAATAATTAGCCATGATTTCCATTAGTGAAGATGAACCCGGAATTTGACCATTATTGAACGTTTCTACAATATGATCTGACCCAATATTTGAGGTAAAAAGAATAATAGCATTAGAGAAATCACCTTCTTTTCCAAGTCGGTCATGTAATTTTCCTTCGTCCATAATTTGAAGGAATACATCATAAACAGAGGCATGTGCTTTTTCAATTTCATCAAATAATACAATAGAATACGGTTTTTGTCTTATTTTATTGACCAGCAATCCGCCTTCTTCATAGCCTACATATCCCGGAGGAGCTCCGTAAAGCAATGCTGCCGAATGTTCTTCTTTAAATTCAGACATATCAAAACGAATAATGGCATTTTCATCCTGAAAAAGAAACTCCGCCAGACTTTTGGCTAACTCTGTTTTTCCTGTTCCTGTTGGTCCTAAAAAAAAGAAGGATGCAATAGGTTGTCCCGCTTTGCTTAATCCGGATCTTGATTCTAAAATTGATCCTGCTACTGTTGCAATACAATGATCCTGCCCAATTACTCTGCGGTTTAAAACATCTTCAATATTATTTAGTTTTTGTTTTTCTTCTTCATTTAATTTCCCTGCAGGAATACCTGTTTTTTGAGCAATTATAAGAGATAAATCAAAAGCCTCAATATGAATACGTTTGTCCAGTGCTCTTTCTTCAAGAGTATGGATAAGGTTTTCAATATGTTTAATGATAGCTTCAGAAGTTTCAAAAATTTGTGGCTCATTTTCATCAGCAGCAATCATTAAAAATGTCATTTTACTGATTAAATCAGAAAGGAACCAATGGCATTCTTTTAATAATTGATCTTCAGGCAAATCATTATCATTTTGTTTTAAAATCGATAATTTATCCAAAAGAGACTGCTTTTCCTTTAAATAAGTTTCTCCCGATGTCTTTAAAACTGACATGGTATGATCAATAAGATTAATAGCAGATTCCGGTAGGCTTTTCTCTTTTAAATACCTTCTTGATAATCGTATTGATTCTGTAATGGTTTCATTATCAATTTGTATTTTATGATGCTCCTGATACGGTTTTATCGATTCCCGAATCATTCGGAACAACGTTTCATCATTCGACTCTTCTAATTTTACAATTTCAAACATTCCGGAAAGTCCCTGTTCTTTTTCGATTCTTTTGGAATATTCGTCGATTGTAGAAGTAGCAATGATGTTTAATCCTTTTGCTAATTCCCCTTTCAATACGTTGGATACACCTGAATCTCCTCCGTTTTTATCTAATAGTGTGTGAATTTCTTCGATAATTAATATTGCTTTAGGAAATTGTTTTAATTCCTGAATACAATTTTTTAAGCGGTCTTCGATTTCGCCTTTGTAGGATGCACCGGCTATAAGAGTAGATAAATCCAGTTCAAAAAGCTGTACTTTATTTAAAACCTCAGGAACCTGATTCGCAATTACATTTTGAACAAGCGTATCGATCAATATTGATTTACCGATTCCTCTGTCGCCAATTAATAATACATTGGGTTTAGAAAATCGGCAAAGAATTTCCTTCATCGTATTTAACTCTGTTTCGCGGCCAATCGCCAGAATTCTTTTTTTCTTTTTTTCAGAATTTTTATGGATGCAATATTTACTTAAAAAACCTTTTTTTACTTCTTGATGAGGAATGTTAACGTTAGGCTCAGCGATTGCAAGATTTTCTAATAATTCGTTTCGTGAAATAGGATACGTCTTCATTTGGTCGAAGTTAAAACCTACTCCTGTAGAGCTCAAAGCGACTAATATGGCATAAAGACTAATTTCGTCTTCATTTAAAATTATACGGACCGATTCTGCTTCTTTTATAATTTCATCAATCAGATCACCTGGCTCCGCATCTGAAATATTTGTAGTTTTTGGTTCATCCTCCATGCGGACTTCCGACCATTCATCAAGATAGTAAACATCCTTGCCCATAGCCTCAAGACGTTTTAATAGAGATAAATCCCTGTTAAGGATGGCTTTTAGCAAATGTGATGCAGAGTAAAACTTATTTGAATTGTTTTTGGCAATTTTTTTAGCAATTTCAAGTGCACTGAGTAATTCTGTACTGAAAATATTTTTTTCTTCCATCCTTATTTAATCTTTAGACCAGATCAGGTATTTTTTTACTTTATAACTAATGTTTAATCCCTTAATACAATTGTTTTGTTTGTCTTTGTTAAGACGGATTGATTCGATCCTTATTTTCTTTCCTTTAATGGCGGAGCATAGTTGGGAGAAAGTCAATAAATCACTGTCATTTTTTACAATTGGGATATCTAAATCATCACATAAATATTCAGAAAAATCATCTTTTACCTTGCTTCCTTCAGCTACTTTGTTAAGCAAAATTTCAAATTGGTCTTCAGAAATTTTGGGTGCTTTTTTTATTGGTATAATGCTGTCTTTTTGTGTTTTAGTTTTAGGAGCTACAGGAACATATTGTAACATATCTTCAAGAGGATCTTTTTTTGCGGCGCCTCTTGGCAGTGAAAAGGCTTCTGCTTTCTTTTCGTACTCATAAGAAGTTATATCAAGAGGATTTGTTTTTTTTATTACTTTGGGATGTACATAAATAATCTTCTTGGCTACTAAGCCAAAGTTTCCGTTTACGACAAGTGTAACTGTTTTTTCACCGGGTGTTGAAAATGTATAAACCGGATTAGCAGATGTGTCATCAATCCCTTTGTTCTCTCCAAAAGCCCATTCCCAGGTTTTAGCATCTTCAGAAACAGAATTAAAATAAGTAGGCTGACCAACTGTAATTATTTTTGAAGTAATTATTTTAGGAGTTCCTATTTTATCAATTTGATATTTGTCTGTAAGTATAATCTCTTTGTTATGGATGCATTCTCCGTTTATAGTCAGGGTTATTAAATATTTTCCGGGATTTTTATAAACGTGAAAGGTATGTTTTCTTAAATCAGGTTCTGAACCGTCTCCAAAATCCCATTTCCATGATTTTGCATTTGGCGTCTTATCAAAAAATTCTATAGATTCTTCGGTTCTTGAGTTTTCTGTTAAAACATAAAATCGTACATCTTCGCAATCAACATGATTAAAAAGTTGAATTAAAAAAGCAATAATTCCAATTAATAGTAGGATTACAAAGAAAAATATAACCCTGATATCGATATTTTTTTTATTCATGTTTTTCTAAAGGCTAATATTAAGTAAGATATTTTCTATAAACACGCTGGCAAAAATAGTTTTTATTATTTTATAATTGTAAAAATAATTAGTATAATTTTTATAAATTTCATAACAATTCTTACAGAATAATTTCTTACGTTTGCGACCTCAATGTTTGTGAAGTATAATTCATGAATAAAAAACATAATAACTGATAATACCACTACAGTCAGTTTTTAATCCAAAAGATTAATAGGTTTAAGATGATTTCATCATTGCCATAAAATAAGAATGGCAAAACAATAAGTATTTTTTTATGAATAAAACAATTGTATTAGTACTCATAATGCTTTTAGGCATAGGCTGTGGTAGTAAGAAATATATTTCTCAGGTTCCTTTTAAATATGATTATTCTTTGGAAGCATTGAAAAAACAGGCTAAAATGGAAGAATCAGGCTTGAGCAATAAAACAGTTGTAAATGATAATTCAGAAAATTTGAGCGATGCTGTTTTGGCTTTAAAAGAAAAATATTCGATAGTGCTGGGAGTAGTACCAAACAAGATTACAAATTACAAACTATATTCATATCTGGATCCCTGGGTCAATACGCCTTATAAAGAAAAAAGCTTTTCGGATAAAGGGATTGACTGCTCTTATTTTGTTCAGTCATTGTATAGTGAAGTTTATAAAGTTACACTACCTAAGGATCCTGCCGGAATGTGGAAATCAAAATCGATACAGATTTTTACCGGGCGAAATTTTTTGGCAGAAGGAGATCTGATTTTTTTCAGATACGATAAGGATCATCCTATTTCGGATGTTGGGATTTACCTGCATAACGACAGAATTCTGGCCTGTACAAATAAAGGATTGGCCATTTATAATTTTAATGACGAATATTTTCAGTTACGCTACATAGGAGCAGGAAGAATCAATGAGGATACAAAGAAAAAATAATATGAGTCTTGAAGATCTTGTTCAGGAAATAGCGAATATTTCAGACGACATAAGAGCCGAGGTAATTGCTAATGAGCTTCTGGAGAATACCTCTGTTGCTCAGGATGAAATTATGATTTCTAATCAGGGGCAGTTTTCACGGGCTTTCAGAAGTGATATTTTAGGAGCAGGTATTAAGGATGATAATTACGATAAACGTGAATATCTTAATATACTCTTGTCGAGAGACAGTATTTATGATACCCTGCCTGAAGGATATATACACAGTTTAAAAGAGAACAATGCTGATAAATCTGTTCAGCAGATGATCAGAGAGCATAAACACCAGAAAAAACAGGAAGCAGAAGCGCGTAATTTTTTTAGCCCTTTTGAGAATGAAATTTTTCATTACAAAACTAAAATAGAAGGTGTTGAAAGAGATTTTTTATACAAACTCAATTCAGGTAAGTCGTTAGAGTTTTTCTATGATTTTTGGGGTCTGCCTCATATTTATCCGGCAGTGTTAGTCTCAAAATTCATTCGGCTTTTGCCTTATGCATACAAAATTGTTGGAAATATTGATTTGGCATGTAAGTGTTTATCAACTATTATAGATGAAAAAGTAAGTTTTGAAACGACAACATCAAAAGAACTTAGTGAAGAAAAAGAGCAGATTGTATTAGGCGAAAACAGATTAGGAGTCGATTTTATCAGCGGAAAAAATTATACGGATTATTCTATGAATGTAACCATAGAAATAGGGCCAATAGTTAATCAGCCTTTTCATAATTATATTAACGAAGGAGATATAAAAAAGTTTATAGATTGTTTTTGCGAACATTTTTTTCCGATGGAAGTAGAGGTAAAAATAATTTTATTGATAAATAACGAAATAGAAAAGTTTAATTTTAATAATGAGCCTGTGTTGGGCTATACAACACGACTTTAGAAATGGTAAAAAAGCATTTAGGAGCACTTATTGACGTTAGGCTCATTGTATTTTTGGTTGTAATTATAGCCGTAAGTGTTTTACTTACAATGGTTTTTAGTGATAAAGTAAAAGAATTTGCAGTAAAATATAAAAAGAAATTTTATATCTATATTTTCTCAGCTGTACTTATTTATGCGCTGGTTGGGTTTTTAGGCTACAACAAATTATTTACTGAAATATCTGATGAGTTTCTTTTCTACCAGATCGCTTCCTTACTATTCGGAACGCTGCATGTTTACCTGTACCGCATTTATTTTAATGAATTCAATCAAAAGCTGGTTGCTAATGAATTGCTGTTTGCATGTTTGATAATGCTTTATTCAAGTGTATTGTTCATCATTATTTATACAGCATTAAGTGGTATTGGACTTACTTTTTTAATGTGCTCACACTTTTTGGTTTTTATAGTCCCTACCGGAGTTTATGCAGTGTTCAATTATATGCTGCAGATACCTCCAAAAGAATACGTTACATGGAAAATTCCGGAAAGAGAAGACCCTTTTCCGGTTATAGAGAATGTAGAAATGAAAGACCTTTTACTGATTACTTTATTGATTCAAAAAGATGCTGATAGTGAAACCTACACTTCCCTTAGATCAAAAGGACCGGTAAGAATTGATTTTGGTGCTTTGTTTTACCATACCGTTACGGGTTACAATAAACACAATGCCGAGAGTAAGATACAATTAAAATATAAAGGAGAAAATTGCAACTGGGTATTTTTCCTTCAGCCAAAATGGTATCAGGCAGCCAGATACGTAGATGCAAAATATACATTAGGAATGAATGGTATTACAGAGAACTCGGTTATAATCTGTAAAAGGCAAAAAGAAAAAAAGGTTGAAATAAGCAAAAAAGATAAAACAGAAGATCCGGAATTTGTATATGGTGCAAATGCAGGAATGAATTGATAAAATTTAGATGTATCTGAACAAATGTATTATATAGAAGAGGCAGAAGTTTCATTTCACGGTAGCCACCGTACTTATAAAGTTAAAAAAGGAGATACGCTACAGAGTGTTTCCCTTGAACTTGGTGTTCCTGCCAGTGAACTCAGACGCTATCATAATATATATTGTGACATTCCTGATCTAATCGAAGCAGATTTTAAAAGACATTTAGAGTTTTTGATTTTGGCTCCGGAAAAAAGTGAAGCTTCTAAAAATGATATAATTGATGAAAAACCCAAGGAAGTCACTTTAGGTAAAAATTACAGATTACCCTTTACACCGGAACAAGTCGACCAAAGTTACAAAGTAAAATATACTTATGAAGGTGAAGCTGAGATTGATGTTACAGAAATGCAGATCAATGTAAAATGGATTGCTGCTGATAAAAATAAGTATCATCTGTTTGAAATTAACAGAGCATCTGATATTTATATAAACGGTAAAATTCCGGACACCATGATGGACGGATTGGCAGCTAAAACCGCAGAAGTTTTATATCCGTTAAAAATTGTTGTGGATGAATTTGGTAAATGGATTGATATTTATAACCATGCTGAAATAGAAAGCCGTTGGGGTAAGATTAAAAGTGAAATTTTAGATTATTATGAAGGTGAAGTAGTTGAAAAGTATATAGAGCATGTAGAACGTACACTTGAGAGCTCAGAGAGAGTGTTGAGTTCACTTCGTTCTGATTATTTTTTGAGGGCTTTTTTTAATGGTATTCATGTAGGGTATACAGCTGATTATGAATTTGAGAAAGATTTGTCATTTCCGTTACAAAAAGAAACAGAATCTGTATTTAGAGTACAACATAAAATGGCTCCCAATTTAGATGACGCTGGTTATATTAGAATAGAGCAAAAAGGAAATTATACAGATTCGGGGTTTGGTTTTTTATATGGGCATGCTCATTTGAAAGTGAATTATAATGCCGTTTACTTTCTAAATTCGGATGCTTATACTATAGAAAAAATGAATCTGGAATTCAATATTGATAAAGTTGAACCTGTAAGAACAACGATTGAAATTGACCTTTTGAAAATTGAAAAAGGAACAAAGTAATTGAAAGTTAAATGGAGTAATTTTTTAACATCTAAATAAGGTAAGGTTATGAGTGCAAAACATGTAGTGGTACAGGGAGCGACCGTAAAATGTAAGTTTAGTGTAGAACCTAAGTTAGATAAACTTAAGGTAAAAACACATAGTAAGCATTATGCGAATGACAAAGATGCAGCAAATAAACTCATAGCAACCGATAAAGAAATTGGGCAGACATTAGAGAAAAATACTTTTGGTAAATGTAAAATGCAGCCCAACGGAAGCGGCGATTACCTGCCATGTCAGGCAGTAATTACCAAATGGAGTAGCTTTTATGAAAAAGTTACCTTGTCTAATAAAGGAAAAATATTACTGGAAGACAGCAAAGCCACCTGTCCTATTGGAGGTGCTGATTGTATCACGGTTGACAAACACGGGCAAAAAGCAGAAGTGGGTAAACAGAATGTAAAGAATGCCAAACCCGAAGTCCAAAAGCAAATAAACCCGATGGTAGATATAGAAAATCTATTTGCAAGGGAGCATACAGACGAAGGAATAATATATAGTTAAAAAGTAATTTCATTATTTTCTAAAAACATAGAAATGGCAAAAGGGGTAAAAAAAATAAAGAAGTTATCAAACAGCTCTATATCTGGTGATTATTATAAAAGTGGCGATATAATTTGTATAAATCCAAATCAAGAGGCTTCTTTTGTCGTTGGCGAATGGTTTAATGAAACTACTGAGGAAGAAAGAAGAAATATCAACTGGCTGTGGATGGATCATAATAAGATAAAAAGTTTTAAAGAAACAAGAAAACCAGCAGGAGAACCTTATGGCCTTACCTTTCCTAAAAAACTATGTGGGAGTTATGCCTACTACTTAGAAACCAGTTTATCTGGTGAACATGATCCAAGAAACACTGGGGTATATGTATTTGGTAAATGCGAAAAAAAAATAACTTCTGCCTCTTGGAGTAAAAAACAAAATACAGCAGATAATAGTGAAATAAATTATGGACAGGACTTATTTATTACATTAGAAACAGAGGGTTTAAATGGTGACACATTAAAATTAGAATTGTATAGTCAAAAAGAGTCTAAACTTATAGATACTATAAAAGGAAATTGCACTGATGGGATTTTCAAAGGTAAGTTCAAAACTATATCTTATAGGAAATTTCCAGGGTTGCCTGGAGTTGTAGAAAATTTTTATGTAAAAGTAATTAATATTGAAAATGAGTATATTAAAAATGCAAGTGGAAGTGACAAAATACTTTCGTTTAAAATAATAAAAAGGAACAGTATAATTACAATACCCGTATTTGAAGCACCAACTAATACAGCTCCTTTGACAGTGGATGAAATCCCTGCAGTGGAAGTAGTGAGAACAGAAGGTATTTTTGCTGCTTATTTTGCTAAAGAAGAATTTTCGTTGGAAACTGCAGAGACTGCAGGTCAGCATACATACATATTTAAAAATCCATATACTAGCATTAACAAAGATGTAATTGCTCCAATCATCAAAAAAAGAGTAGATGCAGAAGTAAAAGCAGATAAAAAATATGCCAAACTTGATGATATTAAAAATGCACTTACAACCGGTCCTTATGCAATTGGGGATCCTGTTTCTTTTAATTTGTGCAAGTTAGGAGCAAACTATATAAAAATAAATAATGCCCCACTAGAAGAGGAAGTATATGTTGTTGCAAAAACATTTTTATTAGATGGAAAAGAAGTATCGATTACGATAAAAGAAAAAGAGGCTGTTTTAGGTGAAACCGATGCAGATTTGGCTGTCTTAGAATCAAAAGAAGGAGGTAGCGATATTACCATATTGAAAGCCGTAGTTGAGAATGGAATTGCCAAAGTAAAAATAAAGCTTCGCCCAAAAGCCGATGAAGATTTAAAAGTATGGAAAGAAAAACTGCTTAAAGGAAAAAAAGAAGAATCTTATACCTATACATTTAAAAGTGAAGAAACAACTATTACAGATGACAACAAAAAGGAATTTGCAGCAATAATACTAAAAAATGCAAAAGAAGGAAAACAAGGAAATACCAAGATAGCAGCCGGAAAAACAGCTTTTGTCGACGATGTAGAAAAAGCATTACAAAAGGGAACTTACGGCAGAGGTGCCACAATTAGTTTTGATACCTACAAAACACAAGCCGAAAGCCTTTGGTTAAAAGCAGAATGCCAGGGTGAAACTATAAAACACGAAAAGGAGTTTTTGAAAAGAGATGGGGAGTATTTTGTGATTGGTAAAGGGAAGTGTACTAGATGCGGTGTATTAACACTTGATGAATTAGACCTCATCTTTACTAGCGCAACTAAAGCTAAAAAAGAAGAATTAATGAATGCTTTTAATTTGGCAAGCAGCAAATTTGGGTTAAATACATGTCAACAAAAAGCTCATTTCTTTGCTCAAGTAAGAGAAGAAGTTGGACTAAGTATTGATATAAAAGATGGAGAAGGCCTAAATTATGCTGTTGAAAAACTAACAGAAAACTATGCGCGATTTAGTACAACAGGATTATTAAATGGTCCACCTAATGATTTAGCTTTTACTTATGGGAGAATTGATAGTAATAATATTGCTTTTTTAAGGAACACATACAATAGGCCTAATTTAACTCAGCATTCTGCTAATTTGCAAATGATTGCAAATATTGCTTATTCTAATAGAAATGGAAACGATGATATTGCAAGTGGTGATGGATGGAAATATAGGGGTAGAGGTATTATACAAATTACAGGAAAAGATAAATACATTAAAATAAATAAAAGAATTGATTCTGATTATGTAGATTTTACTACAGATATTGATGCAAATAATATCAATAATATCAATGAAGGAACTGTTGCTAGCATGGCGTATTGGAAAGAATATAAGTGCATGGATGAAGCAAATAATGGATATGAAAAAGGACATTTAGATAAGATAGTAGATATAATAAATAGTAAGACACCTACAAGAAATGCAAGATGGGAAAATCTAAAAAAAATGATTGAAATATTTAAGGTAAAAGAATGTTCTAAAGATACTGCTGCTAATGAATCGACAGAAGGACAATCTGAATATTATATTTATAAAACTGGAAAAGTTAAACTTAAGAAAGGAACCCAAAAAAAACATGCTTATTATGTTGAAAAAACGGAAGGAGAATTTAAACTACTTTATTGTTTAGATGAAAATGAGTATGGGATGGTTCAGATACCAGCTTCAGGCAATGGTTTTAATAGATATTCAGATATAGATGCAGGGGGAACTTCAGGAGGTGAGATAGTAGGACAAGGGGATCATTACTTGCTACCTAAAACAGCATCTGCGTTATTTGGTATTATCAATGATGTTAATGAAAAAGGATGGGAAATTCATTTAGGAGATATGTCTTCGAAAAATGGTAGCGATCCGTGGGAACCTGGTTCGTTTCATCATGCTGGGCATGGTCATAATGGCACTAGGAAAGGTTTAGATTGTGATTTTAGATATTTAAATACCTTAGGGAAAAGCTATCAAGGTTTAAATACCAGCTCAGTTTTCGATGGAGAAAAAAATAAAACGGTTTTTACTTTCGCTTATAAATATGGCTTTAGAAAAAACTTTTGTGCTAATCCAGTTACAGTTTTAGGAAGTACTGTTTCGGGTGTAATACACCAAAGGGATCATGATGATCATGGTCATATAGGATTAACAGATTTAGATTTAGAAGAAGTTTCGTCAATTAATGTAACAACAATATGAAAAGAATTTTGATGCTTTTATGGAGCCTATTCTTAATAGGATGTAGTGGTCAAACAAAGAAAAATAATTTAGACGAGAAAGCTGATATAATTAAATTAAATTTTAAAAATGCATCTGTAGCTCTTGCAGGAATTAATAGTGTAAATGATAATGTTAAAGAAGATTTTAATATTAAAAATGATGGAACGAAAATTTTAATGCAACCTGCATTTTTAGAAAGTGACTTATTGGACGGGAAAGAATTAGAGTTTTCAAATAACAATGTCAAAAATATCAAAATAACGTTTAGTTATGATGCAGTTTTTTATGGTGAAGAAAAAAATAAAACTACACTTGGATTCCAACGAGACACTACAATAGTTTTGAAAATTGAAAATAAAAAAGTTCAAATTCCAATTTTTGAAGACATAAAAAAAACTGTATTTAAGAAATTTGAAAAGAAAGAAATATATGATGTAGCATATTTAGTCAATCGAAATTATTTTAATAAAATAGTTGAAAATTATGAAGTTTATGGAGGTAAAGATTCTCCTGATTATAAATTAGCTGTAGCTTTTTTAAAAAGTAATAAGAAATCTCAAAAATTAGAAGATTTATTCATAAATATTGACTACATAAAATTTAATATTGAGTTTGAAGATAATTCGAAGTTATATTCTTCTATAGTTTTTGATAGAATGTTCCAAAATTATGTTTTTTCAGAAAAAGAAAAAAAGTCAAATATCGATGGAAGAATTCCTAAAGGATTTTATGTTCTAGATAGTACTGTCATTAACTTAAAAAAAAATGGCTTTAAAATATTAGCATTAGAAAAAGATGGAATAAAAAATAAGGACAATGCTCAACACAATTCTAACCCTATAATTATTTTACAAAAAAAAAGTAATCAATATCAAAAAGTAAATGATAATTATAATTTGATTTTTAAATATGATGATAATTGTCCTGCTGATGGATATGGAGGTATTGTAAGTAAAAATAATTATTTTACTGTTCAACAGATATTTTGTGTAGATTTTTTATTTGTTAACTCATATACAACATTTAAAATAGATGAAAATACAGGAAATATAAATCTTCATAAATATGGAGAAGAATACACTGATAGAAGTAATACGATGTTAAAAATTCCTTCAAAAACATGGTCAATAAAAGATTTTGGTATTGTCAAATTTGAAAGCGTAAATGAAGGTTTTTTAATTAATCTTAGAAATAAGAAACCATTAAAATAAATTAATAAATAGAATAAGTTCCTTGAAATATTGAAAAAAAGCCTTAGCTAGCATAGGTGTTATGCTTTTTGTTAGCTGAGGGAATTTTATAAAATGAAAATTTAATATTCCAAGGAGGAATGGAAAAATTATAAAGGTTAAGCTGTAGTGACGGAGCAAAAATTATAATAACTTAAAACGATGTATAAATATTTGATATTTTTATTTTTAATCCTGACTTCATGTAAATTAGAATCTCAAGAAAGTCTTATTTCAATTACTGAATTAAAAACTGCTTATTTAAAAAAGGATGATCTTTTATTTATTAAAAAGTTCCCTAAAAATTATAAACAATTTGTTAGTTATTTTGGTTGGAATGAAAGTCTGGATAAACCTAATCCATTGTATAATGACAGTGAAAAATATATTAATTTATTCTTTTTAATAGTTACAAAGAAAGAAAACAAAGAATCACTAAAACTTATTGTTGATATTGGGATAAATGGGAACTATCAAGCCGATGCGGTTAGTTATTTTAGAAGAAAAACGGAAGAGCTATTTATCCAAACTCCTAATTTAGCATGCAACTTGCTTAAAAATAGAAGCATTCAAGAAGTGGATAGTTTTTGGCATTATTATTTCGACTCCCCTCAACCAACTAAAGTTATTCCAAAATATTTTAGCAATTTAACAAATGAATGTAATTCAATATATAAATCTATAGATAAACAAATCAAACTAATTCAAAA
Organism: Flavobacterium sp. LM4; assembly: GCF_002017935.1. NCBI lineage: Bacteria > Pseudomonadati > Bacteroidota > Flavobacteriia > Flavobacteriales > Flavobacteriaceae > Flavobacterium > Flavobacterium sp. LM4. Next base: position 1,288,869 of record NZ_MUFW01000001.1, read on the forward strand.
CGAAAATATTATTTCAGAAGCTACTAGTATTAGTCAAACTAACAAGTTAAAAAAAATAACAGACTTTATACCAAAAGATTATTTTGTTTTAGACAGCTTGTCTGGGTATATAAATAAAGACAATTTCCAAGATAAAATAATAATATTAGCAAGCGAAAAAGAATACAAGAACAACACTCCAAGAACACTAATTATTCTGATAAATGACGGTATTGGAGGATATGTTTTAAAAATCAAAAATCAAAATGTTATACCATGTTTAAGATGTAGTGGGGGGACTGGAGGAGAAGACTCTTATAATGATTTATTATTCAATAAAAATTTATTTTCTTTTACTCAGTTAAGAATAAATGATTCCGAATTAATTGAAAATAAATATACTTTTCAAATTATTGAAGGAGAAGTTATACTTGATAATGTTATCATAAGTAAATCGGGTCTATACAATGATAAAGTTCCAAAAGAAAGGAAAACAATCAATAATTTAAAGGTAAATATTAGTGATTTTAATTATAATGATTTTAAAAATAATTTTACAATTAGGTTAAAAATCGCTGATCCCGACGGATATACTAATTTAAGAAAAGAAAAGAATTCAACTTCTTTTATTTTGGAAAAAGTAAAAACAGGTGAATTTGTTGAAGTTATTAAACAATCAGGAGACTGGTATTTAGTAAAAACAAAATCGGGTAAAGAAGGATATATTTTTAAAACAAAAGTAGTTTCCGAATAAACCCCGAATAGCATGGATTTGCAATCCGTTCTCACGAGTTACAGATCCATTGTAATTAATGGAAGAAAGGAAAAACATCTCTTCAAATTTAGAAAATATCAAATAAAAAAAAGAATAAGGCTTTTTGAATATGATTAGGATAATTTGCGAATAAATTATTTTTTTTAAGGTTAAACTTGTTTAATTAAAATAATTAACCCAAAAAATCTTTAAATGATACGATTAACATATATAATAACATAAGTAATTTTAATAAAAAAGTATAAATGAAATTTAAATTAGTAATCCCTTTTTTAGCTCTGGTTTTTAGTAATAATGTAGGCGCACAAGATATATCTGTACAGGTATTGTCAGCAGTCGAAAAAGATAAAGTGATTAGTAATGCAGAAGTAATGATTCAGAGAAATGGCGAATCATCGGCAAAAAGTTTGACAAATAATCAGGGTAGAACTACAATTAATAGTGGATTTCCGGATGATTCTAACACATTATTAATTATCAAAAAAGACAACTATTCAAGTTTGGTGGTAAAATGTCCATGTAATGATATGACATATGCGCTGAGTCCGTACATGAAAAATCTGGATGGAATGCGAATAGTGCTGAACTGGGGTAAAAATCCGTACGATTTAGATTCGCATTTAACTTTTCCGGGGAATCACATCTATTTTCAGCATCAAAAAGGAGCTTCCTCAAATCTGGATGTAGACGATACAGATAGTTACGGTCCGGAAACGATAACAATTGAAAATAAAAGGTTTGGAGAGACCTATCATTATTTTGTTCACGATTTTAGCAATAAGGATAATCTCAGTTCAAATAAATTGTCAGCCAGTGGTGCAAAAGTCTTTGTATATGTAGGACAGTCGTTAGTAAAGACCTATTACATTCCTAAAAATAAGACAGGGAATGTCTGGAATTTATTCAAAATAAATGAAAATGGAGAAATTGTCGATATTAACAATGTTATTTCTAAAACTACCCAGGATATAGGAATCAATTACGCTGATAATGACAGAGAGGAAGAAGTATACGTTTCAAATGAAGATAAGAAAAGAGCACTTCAGTTAAACAGAAAAGGGGATCAGGCCTATCAAAATAAAGATGTTGATGCAGCTTTGGAATTTTATAAGCAAGCGATAGAATACTATCCAACATTTGGTCAGGCATACGGAAATTTAGGTCTTATGTATATCAAAAAAGGGTATAAGGCAGAAGCGATTTACGCAAACAGAAAAGCAATAACGTATGCATCGGGCAATTCAATAAACACTACAAAAGCCAGTGCTTATTATAATATTGCTAAAATTTTTGAAAACGAAAATGATTTTGAAGAAGCCTTAAACTACTACAAACTCGCCAAAGAATTAAAAGAAAATACAGTTTATGATAATGCCATTATCAGAGTTAGAAATAAAATAGCACAATAAAGCTTTGTTTAAAATATATACATAAAAGATATGATAGAAAAATTAAATCATTTTCCCGTAAACTGGATTGACGGGATGAAAATAAACAAAAGCCATTTCTTATCCATGCAGGACAATGTTTCTGAATTGGTAAATGATGCAATAGGAATTCATACCACACCTATGAGTTATGGATTACTGGATTCCGGAAATCAAAATAAGGAGGCTACAAAAATCACGCTCGGAATTGACAATCACAAATTACTGCGCGTTAGGGTAGAAGAATGTCATGCCATTACGCCAAACGGTTCAAGAATTGAAATCAGCAGGAGCAGTACAGACACATTAGACCTTCAGGTTCCATATCCGGAGGATACTTATGAAATCAAAGAAGGAGAACAATTGGTATTGCTGGCATGTATATCGGTTAATTCTAAAAAAAGAATTCCGTTTGGAGAGCCCGATCCTGAGGAAGTTCCGCCAAGATATCCATACACGCAACCCGAATATAAACTTCACTTAATTAAAGCAGAGGAGTTTCGTTCCGGAATAGGTTACGGAGGTTTTTATCTGGCTATAGGTAAAGTTTTAATAGGCGATACGACTATCCTTGATGAAAATTATATTCCGCCATCAGTAACTGTTGCCTGCCATCCAAAACTGGTTGATATGCATGCGCAGATTGCACGTATGTTTGGACAGATAGAAATTTACTCGGTTCAGATTTCTCAAAAGATTAATCGTATTCAGCAATCTGGAATTTTGCCTCAGACTGTAATTCAATTGACAGATACAACCAGTTATTATTTAGGAAGTTGTCTTACGCAGTTTCGTTGGTTCTCGCTGCATCAGCATCCTGCCGCAATGCTGACTACCGTTGTATCATTTGCAAGAGTCATCAAAAACTTTATTGATTCAAAATCGGGAGCGGGTAAAGAGGAACTGTTAAATTATTTTGCCGAATGGTGCGATATGTCGCAAGGAGAGTTAGAAATGCTTTTTACATCCCTTATTAACTCCGGATACGATCATGTACATATTGATAAAACGACAACGCTGGTCATGAACTTCCTGATTAAAATTGAGAAGTTGTACGAAACCTTGAATAAACTGGATTACATAGGTAAGAAGAAAGAAAATATCGAATTATTTGTTGCTGAAACAGATCAGAAAGATATTGTTCATACTTCTAAACGACACAGTTTCTTCATTAAAGATTAAAAAATAATTACGAATAATAAATATGGAAGTATTAAATAAACAAGAACGTCAAAAAGCATTTATAGCTTTTTTAATAGCCTTTATCCTCACTTTTTCAGTGATGTTAATTGCAGTATCATTTAATTTTTATATGCCAAAAGCAGAAAATAAATTGCTTAAGGCAGAAAACGAAATGATGAAAAGGGAATACGATTATCAAACCAATTTTTCGGTAAAAATTGACAGTATCAGAATGACTATTGATTCGATCAATTCACCAAAAGTAGATAATGATTTTCAGCAGCGTCTGGCGAATGTTATGATTGCGAATATGTATCAGAAAATTCCAAAAGACACTACAGACAATAAAAAGCTGTATAACAATATTATTCTAGCATACAAGAATATTATCGACTATAAAAAACAGATTAGAAGCCTTACACACAACTCACACCTTATAGACAGTTTGAACCAATCGGCAAAAACGTATAAAGAAGAGTTGGAAAAAGTAAGCAGGGATTTGGACGTCTGCCGTCAGATTTATCAAAATCAATAATTAGAATTTAGAGTAAAAAGAATTAATAGAATAATCACTAAAATTAAAAATTATGTTATCAAATTATGGAATTGGAGGTAATGAAGTAAAATTAGATGCTGATGAAGCAATCATTGCTATCCCTCAAAACAGAACACTTGTTGCTCAGAAATTAACAGTTGATGCACCTATTAAACCAGAATTGGTTGAAGGAATTACAAGTATCGAAAAAGCATTTGAACACTTTAAGCCAGAAGTAAAAGTAAACTTTGAAACTGCTGAAGGTGCAACAAAAGTAGAAGCTTTAAATTTTAAAAACCTGGGAGATTTTGGAATAAAAGGAATTACATCACAAAGTAATTTCCTGTCTGAACTGGAAACAGAAAAAGATCAGTATCAAAAAATCATCCGTCAGTTAAAATCAAACAAAATCCTGAAAGCGGCTTTAGAAGACGGAGAAGCAAAAAAAGCTTTATTAGAAAGTCTTGGAACACTTATCAATGAACTAAAACAAAATAAATAAAATTTTAAAAATACGAAGAGATGTCAAATAAAGAAGCATATAAAAATAACGACAGCGATACTGCAGTATTAGAGCCTAGAGTAATTGCCGGAGCAGGTTCAATTGAAAAAAATGTTGAAAAACTGGCTAAATACGGTGGTTTTGATTTATTGGAAATGTCAATTGAAGGAATTCAGAATCTTAATCCGGAGAGAAAAGCAAGAAGAAAAATTTTCCTTGGAGAAGTAAATAAAGCAAAAGAAAGAGAAACACTTTTAAAGACTTTAGAATTATGGTCTTCAGTTTTAAGCAGCAACGATGCTTTGACTGATATGGTGGCACAAAGTGAAGACAAAAGCAAAGAGTCTGAAGCATTGTTGAAAAAGAACCTGGCGAAAGCAGTTGAGGATACAAGAGAAATCGAGGCAGCTTACAGAACAGTTGCATTGTTCTTCAAAAACACAGAAACTGATAAAGTAAAAAATGTGACGATTGTAAATGCTGATTTAGAGCAATTAAAAGATCTTGACAATACACGTTTTATCGATGCAATTCACTCTGAACTCGTAGATAATTACGATCGTTTAGACCTTAAAAACAACTACGGTATTTTGGTAATTCCTGGTTATTTAGGTTCAAACAAAGTAATCGAAAAATGGGCAAAAATTGCACATGAAAATAAAGTAATGCTGGTTACAGATTTCGAGCACCTTGATGAACCGGATGATGTAATGGAAATGTTTGATGCAGCTTCTTTAACAGGTGGAGATGTGTACCGTTCTAACGTAATTATGACTTGTAACTGGTTAGTAGGACGTGGCAGATTTGACCAGATTGGAGAAAATGAAGATTTACACATAGCACCTTCTGCAGCACTTGCAGGAAAAATTTATAAAACGTTGATGTCTCAGGTTACAGCCGGTAAAAAATTCGGTGGAATCAACGAAGTTGACGGAGTAAAATTTGACCTTAAGAAAAGTGAAATCGCAAACCTTGAAAACTTAGGATTGGTTCCTATGGTAAATGAGTACGGAAAAGTAATGGCTTTCTCTGCCAAAACATTATTCAGCGGTGACAATTTAGGATTGCAGACCTACTCAGTTGTTCGTGTTTTTGATTACGTTACCAAAGTATTAATGGATTTCCTTAACCGTCGTGCTTTCGAAAACTTTACAGCAAAAACGCGTAAAGAAATCATGAATCAGATTGTGGCTTTCCTTGACGGAATCACAGGTCCTGACAAATTGATTGAAAATTTTGAAATCCGCAGATTCGAGCAGGATCCAATTCAAAAAGACAGAATTTATATGGATATCCATATGAAACCTTATTTCCCTGCAAAAAACTTCCTTATCAAAATGGATGGACACAAAGGAGATGACGGAACTGAATGGGATACAGATTACGAACAAAAATAATAGTAATAGCTCTATAAAAAGGAAACATATTTTTATGTTTCCTTTTTAAACAAAACATTGATCTTTTGAATGGTCAAACCAAATAATTCAAATTTATGAACCTACTTAAAATTTTCCTTGCAATCATTGTATTGTTAACAGCTTCAAATTCGGTTAAAGCTCAAAAAATGCCTGTATTAAGTGAAATAAACTGCCCTGTTTCGCAAAATGACTTATTGCTTTCGGGGAAACTTTTTGCAAGTGCACCTCCAATTTTGTTAAGAGTTTTTAATGAAGATTCTGAATACGCAGTATTGCAGCTTGGGAAAAGAAAAAGTAGATTGTATCTATACTTCAAAATATTCACAGATAATGTTTGTGTAAAGCAGGAACAGCCATTAGAACTTTATTTCAAAAATGGAGACATGTATGTTTTAAAGAATTCGTTTGCAGTAAACTGTGACGGTACAGCTGTTATGGAACTCACAGGTGCAGATATAAAAAAGCTTAATGCTAATACGATTAATTCGATAAAATTTTACACTCTTAAAAGAGATTATGAGTTTAGTCCTAGTGCTGCCGATAATCAGAATTTCAAACACTATCTCAATTGTTTAAAAGTGTATAAGATTAGAAAAAAGTAGCGTTAGTTTAAAATTTCAAATAGTTTATGGACAAACTCTTTTTTCAAATAAAATTTAAATTCATCACATAAATAGCTAAAATATGCCATTTCCAGAATTAAATCTTTCATTAGGACTTACAGATAACAAAGGTTCTGTTTTTTATGCAGGCAGCGGAGAAGGCGATGTAGTTGTCAGAACAGATTCGGCTTTAAAGAAGCATACGATAAGTATCATAATTTCAGAGCAGGAAGTGGGAACAGTAAATCTCAAAACATTTTTTGAAAGCTCTGAAATTCCTGTAGAAATTGAAGTTCCAACGTATCAAATGATTGTAACTGATGATAAAACCAATGAAAAAGAAATATATAAAGTTACACGTGATACATTTTTCTATAAAGAGAAAACCACAAAAAAAGGAATTTGGAGTTTTTTTGGACTGAAATTTTTAGCTCCAAAGAATTTTCTTTTTGAAAATATCCCTTTTGAACCTTTAAAAGAAGAAATAGAAGTGTTTGATATTTCAAAATACAGAAAATTAAATGACGAAGAACTCTGTTATACTTTTCAAAAAGAAAATCAAAACATTCAGTTTTTTGCCGGAGACATCAATACACTGAAAATTGAAAAAGGAACGAGCTATTTTATTATTGTTGACGAAAATAAAGGCAAACGTTTTATTGGTGATATTTTGTATCGTGAGAAATTTTTGAAACTTACTCCAAAAGTAACACTTAGTATTATTAAGCGAAAAAAAGTTTCTAAAGCTATAGAAACAGGATATAACGGAAAAACGGACAGGGTAATTTATATTTAAATTGAGGAGAATATGAAAGGAGCTTTTTATAAACTGCCGATAGATTTTAATGCTATCATTCAGAAAAAAGAATTAGAAAAAACATCTATAGAACATTCTATTGCCCAACAAATAATTTTGCTGGCCACGACGACATTTGGAGAATGTAAATTTGATGAAACTTTTGGATCTAAAATATGGGAAATCGATTTTGATTTGCTGATGAATGAAAATACATTGAAAGAAATAATCTCCAAGACGATGAAACAATCCCTGCTGTTTCACGAAGTCAGAATAAAACTTAATGATCTCAGGGTAGAATTGTCAGAAGAAACTTTTTATGTAGATGATATGAGCAGAGCCAAAAAACGGGTCGATATCATCATCGATGCAACAATTAAAAGTACCAACAGAAATTTTGATTTTAGAGGATATTTCTTTGTTGGACCCTTATCTTATAAATAAAAACACAAAGTAAATAAAATTGTATTAAAATGTTTTTAATTGTAAGAATTATTTTTATATTTGCTACATGAATAAATAAATTAATAATTAAAAAATTTTATTATGTCGTTTTTAACATCGTTGTCAGTAGCCGGAAAGGATTACAAAGTATTAAATGTGAGTTATGATTTAGCTCAGGAAACAGATGCTTCAGGGCGTCCATCTACGGTAACACGTGGAGGAAGAATTATGCTTGAAGTAGAATCTACAGGAAGTACTGAATTGTTTGAGTGGATGACCAATAATTTCGAAAGAAAAGATGGTTCTGTAAAATTCATCAAGCGTGATTCTAATGCTACTTTAAAAGAGCTAAAGTTTACAGAGGCTTACATGGTTAAGTACAAAGAAAACTTTGATCATAACAGTGCCACTCCTTTAACGGAGACTTTTATGATCTCAGCACGCAAAATTTCGATGGGCGGAGGAGAATTTGATAATGCATGGGTTTAATCCTTTGGACTTTATCAAACTTTTTTAAGCTTGAAACTATTAAAGGAAGTCCTGCTATGGGACTTCCTTTTTTGTTTAATAAGCACTAAATCTATTTTCATATCTTTTAATAACCTAACAAAATCTAAACATGAGTTTTTTATCTAAATTAAATATAGACGGAGAAGAATATAATGTACTTGAATTCAATGTAAGCTTCAAACAGGAAATTGACAATACGAGCAAACCTACCGGAAATGCCAAAGGCGGAATTATAAAAATGATTATCGAAGCTACTCAAAACAGCAATTTTCTATCCTGGATGTTAAACGGAGATTTAACAAAAGATGGTAAAATCATTTTTTACAGAAGAGATGCCATGAGTAAAATGAAAGAGCTTACGTTTACTAAAGCATTTTGTATTGGTTATGACGAACAATTTACGAGTACTACCGAAGTACCTATGAAAATTACTATAGAATTAGTGGCTAAAGAATTGACTTTTGGTGATGCTAAATTTTCTAACAACTGGATTGCCTTAAGCTAATTGTAAAGAACCAATAAATAGTAGTATTATGGGACATTTTTCAGAACAGGTACATATCAGCATAGGGAGCTTTACCCAAAATGTTGTTTATCATAATTTAGAACTGTCACAAAAGATGGCAGATCATCATCATTTTTCTTTTGTATGGCAGTATACAGGCAAGGCGATCATAAATCCCGCAGATCAGGCAAAGGCATTGCGAACGTATCTTGGAGATGAAGTTATCTTTACCTTTAAAAGCCTCACCGGAATCCGGTTGATGAGCAAAGGAATCATAACAGAATTATCTTCTATAGATCTTCATGGCAGCGCCGAAGGATTACATGTCAAAGGTATCAGCCATACTATCGTTCTGGATGACATGAAAAAATCAAGAACCTACCAGCAAAGAAGTATGAATGATATCGTGTTGGATATTTTAGCCGAAGGTCCTGGAGAATTCTACGAAAGAGATGCTATAAAATCTACCTATCTTCAGGAATTCAAATACATGGCTCAGTATAATGAAACCAATTTTGATTTCTTAAAACGATTGGCAAAACGTTACGGCCAATGGTTCTATTTTGACGGAATGCGAATGCAGTTCGGACAAACCAAAACCAGTAAAATAAAACTCATCAACGGATCTTCGCTGCATGGTTTTAAAATACAGACCAATATGGCTTCTCATAAAATTTCTTTGGGAGGGTATGATTACAATGGTGCAGCCAATATTCGTAATTCGGCAGCAAGAACATCCTCAGGAAGCAAAGACAGTTTCGCAGCCGTTGTGGGGCATAACCAGGGAACTGTTACCCAAAACGATTTGAATACTGGAGCTTATACCACCAATGCCCAAAGCAGTGACGAAATCCAAGAAATGGTAAAACTGCAAACCGCAGGCAGCGATGCCAATAGTGTATATTACAGCGGAATATCATATTTTCCGTTAGGTCTTGGTCAGGTTTTTAGCATTATAAACCAAACCGTAGAGCATGAACTGATTGTGACAGAAGTGACACACCTTTCGCAAGTACACGGAAACTATTCCTGTAATTTCAAAGCCATTCCAGCAGATGTTGCCGCACCATATTATACAGATGTCCATGCCTTTGCCAAAGCCGAAACACAGTCTGCCAAGGTAAAAGACAACAATGATCCAGAAGGATTAGGGCGTGTAAAAGTACAGTTTAACTGGGCAGGCGGAAACAATTCAAGCGAGTGGATTCGAATGATACAGCCGCACTCAGGTTCAGGCAAGGGATTTTATTTTATTCCCGAAATCGGCGAAGAGGTTTGGGTAGGTTTTGAAGGAAGCAATGCGCAGAATCCGTATGTTTTGGGAACGCAATATAATGGAAGTCAATCCAGCGGTTATGCGGATGGTCAAAATAATGTTAAGGCGATTCATACCCGTTCAGGAATCAAATTTATTTTGAATGACGGTGAAGGAAGTATTTTAATTGAAGACCCGAGTGGAAATACTTATCAAATGGATGGAAAAGGCAATATCAATGTTAATGCACCAAATAGAATTTCTTTTAATTGTACTGATATGGATATTAATGTTTCTAATAATTTATCAACTTCGGTAGGTGTTAACAAAACGGAAACTGTGGGTGTAGATGCCATTGAAACAATTGGAGGCATAATGACAGAAGTCGTTACAGGAAATAAAAATAGCACAATTGTGGGTAATTTTATAGAAAGAGTAGAAGGTAATTTAGAATCTCATACAGTCAAGGAACTTATATTTAATGGTGATAAAGATGTCGTGATTTCTTCTGTCGAGGAATTTACAAAGCATTCACAGAAACAGATCATTCATAATAGTTCAGAACCTAGTAATTTCTATTAGTATGAAAGAGAGAAATGTAAGTGGTAAAACACAAATTACTTCCGATGGTAAAATCACTTTTTATTCTAATGGAAGCATTATTACAAATGCAAAAAAAATAAAAACAGTTGGAGAGCAGGACGGTGTTAAACTAGATGTAAAACCAGAGAAATTAAAACTAGAAACCTTTGATAAAGATGATCATGTAAATGTGTATATAGGTATGTTTTTTGACGGTACAGGGAATAATATGGGAAATTCTGATTCCATGTACTATACTAAATTACAAGATGGTATGATCAAATCAAAAGACATACCACAAGAGTCAAAACACAAAGTCACTGTTTTAGAAAATGGCAACACAGTAACAAAAACTATTGATATTACAGACAGGGATAGTTATTGGAATCCTTATTCTAATGTGGCTAAACTGTTTCAGTTGTATCAACAAAAGTCTATGGATTTTGATGATAAATTAGGAGGTAATTATTTAATACTTAAACAATATGTTGAGGGTATTGGTACTAAAGAAGGAGAACCGGATGATATTATGGGATCAGGTTTAGCGAGAGGATCATGGGGTATCTTGGGGAGAGTCGAAGAAGGAATAAAAAAAGTGGTTGAGGAGCAAATTAAAAACAGTGTAAAAGGCAAAAAAGTAAATAAAATTGTCTTTGATGTTTTTGGCTTTAGCCGTGGCGCAGCAGCAGCAAGGCATTTTTGTAATGAAGTCAAAGAAAAAGCACAAATACAGGCGAAAAGAATCAAAGATCCTTATGACTCAAAAGGTGTTATTTTATCGCCTACAGAAACAGAAGTGGTAAAACATGCAGGAGGTTATTTGGGCAGTATGCTTGCAAAAAACAATATCAAACCGGCAGCAGAAACTTATACCATTGAGATTCGTTTTTTAGGTGTCTTCGATACTGTCGTTTCTGATATGGTTGTAAAAGATAACTTAGGTTACAAGGCTTCTGTTATATTCGGCTTGCTACCGGCAATTTTTCAGCTAAGTTTAGATAAGGTAAAAACTAATATTTCAGGTTTAGGTATACAATCTGCTTTCCATATAGTTGCCAATGATGAATGGAGAGAAAATTTTGCTACAACGCCCATGGAGACTGGCTATACTATAAAACTTATAGGGGCTCATTCAGATATAGGGGGAGGCTATGCCGAATTGGATAAGTATGAGCCTGTGATAGATTATTTTGACTTAGCGGTTAATGATAAAACAACCATGTTAGAAAAAGAAAAAATAAGGCAGTTTTATATTAATAACTATTTTTGTAAAGAAGAGGAAATTAAATTTATTAATACTTATGATCATTATGAAAAAACAGTTTTTTTAGGTAAAATGTATGGTGTTTTTCCAATATATGGTAAAATGGAAGTTAGGACAGTTCCTGATTTCTATCACAACAATAAGGCACCACAAATATATGACCCAAAAATAGGGCCGCTTATTATGGATAAAGAATCAGATCATTTTGTCATTAAAGATTCCAGATACATTAGCAACAAATACAGTCTGGTACCCATGAATATGATGCTTGAAAAAGCAATTGAAAATAAAGTGCCGTTTTGTAAAGATGTTAATGAAGCTAAATCAAAAGGTTTAAAAGTATCAGAACCTGAAGAGTATGATTTTTCTTCAGAAAAAATATTGGTTGAATATTTAGACTTGATGAAAAAAGTAATAAAAGAGCAAAAAGGTGGTACTTATCAATTTCCTGGCAATAATATGTTTGCGACTTTAAGAAACAAATACGTTCATCTTTCAGCCCATTATGGAGGATTAAAAAACGATTTTATAGATATTGCAACAGGTGATCATCATATATTAAGTAGTGTAGCTTTTGTAAACCAGCCTGTTAAATACAAGATAGAAGGAGATACAGCAAATTATAAAAGAGAAATATATGCAAACAAATAAAATATGGCTTCTGTTTCTTTTTTTTGGTTTATTAGTTTCCTGCCAGCCCAAAGAAAAATTTGATTGGGAAATTGGTCTTTCAGCACCAAAATTTTATTCAAGTTCTCCTTCTGTACGTTTTTTTTATAAAGGAAAAATGGTTCACAGTGCGGCATCAAATATTGGAATTCAACCTGGATGGGGAGAAACTTCCGGGGGGTATGCAACTGGTAGTGAACCCGATGAAGTTCCCGATAGTTTGCATGTAGAATGGCTTTGTGGAACAGACAGGTACTATTATGAAGGTAATTTTAAACTTCCACGAGAAAAAATGCTTGAATTATTTCGAAACCCTGTTACTGATACTGACGGTACAGTTCGTCCTTACAGTTTAATAATTGTAGGTACTGCTCCGGGGGGTAACATAACCGTTTGGATGCGAGCAGTGAGTGTATTAACAGAAGTTGCAAAATTTAAAGCACAAAATAAAGGGATATGGAAAGAAAATGATCTAAAGTATAATAAGTATTGGGGTGATGAAAAAGAGAATTCAAAATATAAAAATACTGAATATAACATCTTTCATTATTTACACGGTATTCCTTATTTGGTATGGGAAAAAGGAGAAAATGAATATGATTACGATGTTGGTTTTACAAGTGAAGGAGAGGATACAAAACCATTAATTACAACTTTTTGCACAAAAGAAGGAAGCTGGTATCAGTCATTTACTGGAAAAGAAAGTGAATCAACTATTGATTTATTTAAATGGGATGATATACATTTTCTAGATAATAATAATTTAATAAGAAAAAGAAAAATTCCCATACAAATTACTTTAAAATGGAGAGCGAAAAAAACGAATAAGGTATTATTTGCCGAAGTAGTAATGCCGCAAAATTTACAGTCTTTAATGAATTTGGGATATACTGATAGTATTACAGGTAAAAAAGAGTATTACAACAGAATAGTTATAGGAGCTAAAAAAGAGAGTATTAAAGGAATAGTTTGGCTTACTGGAAAGAATAAAAAAACAAAATTATTAGATTTTATCTCAGATGATATTGAAAATAAAAATATAAAAAATCATATTTTATATTCCCTTCCAAAAGTATTCAAGTTTCCAAAATGGGAAGGCAGGGAAAAACTAATAAAACCAGATGTCAAATTTTGGCAGGAGGAATAATGATTATAAAAAGTAAAAATTAAGAGTATTCCGGAAAAGGGTTTTATTTTATTCCCGAAATTGGTGAAGAGGTTTTAGTAGGCTTTGAAGGAAGCAATGCACAGAATCCGTATGTTTTAGGAACACAATATAATGGCAGTGAAACCAGTGGTTATGCGGATGGTCAAAATAATGTAAAGGCGATTCACACGCGTTCAGGAATCAAATTTATTTTGAACGATGGTGAAGGAAGTATTTTGATTGAAGACCCGAGTGGTAATACCTGGAAAATGGATGGTCAGGTAAATATTGATGTAAATGCGCCAAAGAATTTTACTATAAATGCAGGTGGTGATATTTCTATGACAGTTGGAAAAAACATCAATTCATCAGCGGCTATGAATATTTGTGAAAGTGCAGGAGTTGATAAAACTACTATGGTTGGCATGTTGTATTCTACAAATGTTGGTGGTGATCATATGTTGAATGTTACTGGGAATTTTATGGAAAATATTGAAGGTAATTTAGAATCGCATAGTGCCAAAGAACGACAGGAAGTTGCAGTAAAAGGAATTGAGACAAGTAGCGAAGGCGCAATAAATAAACACTCCAAAAAAGAAAGTAGGTTTGTCAATAACAGATTGGGATAAATTAAAAAAACTTAAAGGAATCATAATGTTTAAAGTTTCTGGTTGGGGGAATGCCTCAGGACATTTTACTTTATGGGATGGTAAGAATTTAATATATCCTGGTGGAGCACAACACGATGATCCATTAAGTGAATATTACTATTTTAATATGAAGTATGAGGTATATCATCCTGTTAAGAAAAAAAATATTGTTGTACAAACTGATGAGATAAAATTATGGGAACTAAAACAGAAAAAGCAAATTATATCTTGTTAATATTGTTAATTTCACTAAAATGTCTAGGACAGAATAAGGTTATAGAATTAAAAAAATATGCCTTTAGTAAATGTTTAGATTATAATTATCAGAAAATTGATTCAACTTTTTATAAAATTTATAAAGATGCTTCAGCAGTTCAGATATCAATTGATGGCAATTTTTTAGAAGATGATGAATTAAAGAATAGAATAATAAATTATACTATTTCTGTAACTGAGAAGTATTATTCTCAAAAGAATAATTTACACTTTGAAACAGGTGATAAAAACATTGTTTTTTGTAACTGTATTAATTTTTATGAATCAAAAGAACTAGATAAGTTTATTAAAAAAGTATTAAATAAATAACTGGCTTGTTCCTGATGATGATAAAAAAGTGTATAGAAATGCTATTGTTGGAGAAGTAGATATAAAACACAGAATGACTATCGAACTTTATTTAAACCCAAAAGGATTAGGAAGTGTAAAAGTGCAATTCAACTGGGCAGGCGGAAACAATTCAAGCGAGTGGCTACGAATGATACAGCCACATTCAGGCTCAGGAAAAGGATTTTATTTTATTCCCGAAATTGGTGAAGAGGTTTTAGTAGGTTTTGAAGGAAGCAATGCACAGAATCCGTATGTTTTGGGAACGCAGTATAATGGAAGCCAGTCTAGCGGTTATGCAGATGGTCAAAATAATGTAAAGGCGATTCATACCCGTTCAGGAATCAAATTTATTTTGAATGACGGTGGAGGAAGTATTTTAATTGAAGACCCGAGTGGCAATACCTGGAAAATGGATGGTCAGGGAAATATTGATGTGAATGCGCCAAAGAATTTTACAGTAAATGCCGGAGGTAATTTTACTGTTACTGCAGGTAAGAATATATCGTTAAGTGCAGGAGAAAATATTGATAATTCTGCAAATAAAGATATTTCTCAAACAGCGGGTCACGATATTTCTCAAACAGCAGCTGGAGATTTTACTGAAAGTGCTAATAATAAAACGGAGATTATTGAACAAAAACATATTCGAAGTTCATTAGAATCTACTCAACATGGAGAGAAAGTAAGTGTCTTTAGTACTAAAGAAAATATGCTTCTGGAAAGTAGTCAAAAAACTGTTGAAGTAAACAGTGCAGAAAAATCAAATATGTTTTAATCTTTAAAAAATCATTTTATGGCAATCAATAAAACCGCAAAGAATTTATATGTTAGAATTAAAGGGAACTACATTAGTGAAAGTAAAATCTTTCTGGAAACAGCCGAAAAAGTGGAAATTGTAGCTACAAAAGAAAATTTGAAATTGATTTCAAATAAAAAAAATCAAATGAAAGGTAATAAATAAATACATATGGCAAACGTAGAATTCGGAAAACCTAGATTTCAACCACCAGTAACGAATGGTGAAAATATGTCAGAAGTAACTGCTGTATATTTTGCAAAAAGAATATTAACTCCTGTTTATGAAAATACTGAAGAAATTATTATAGCAAAAAAAGAAGAAAATAAAAAAAGATAAAAGAAAGATTTGTTACAGAACATAAAATAAAGAAGGAGGACTTAGTCAATTATGAAGCCGAAACAACTTTTGAAAAAGCTAACGGAGGAGAAAAAGCAACAATTACTTATAAAAAGAAAGTAAGAGATTCAATTTCATTCAAAAAAATCACAAAAGCCAAGATAAAAGAAAAAGTATGGGTAGTTGCAACTTGCAATGGAACAACAGGAAAGCTATCTGTTGAAATCAATGAAAACAAACTTACGAATACTGAAGCGGTTTGTGATAACCCTGTAAAATTCTTGGTGGAAGAAGAAGAAAAAACAAAAATTGAGTTTGAAATTTACAAGGATATAATTGTTACTCCTAATACTTATGCTAAAGAAATTACGCTTCAACCCAAAAGTAAAGAAGATGTAAAAGCTCTGATAGATAAATTTGATAAACGAACAGATAAAAATGCTTTCCTTTATTTTAAAGCTGAAAATGCTGACCCGGCGTATGAAATAAAAATTTTTGAAGAAAATAAGGAATTTATAAACAAAGATGGGGACAGACTAGAGGTTAAATATTGTAATTGCGGTGAAAAGTATCGAGAAAAAGTTGAATGTACTAGATATGGAAGTGTATATGGACCAGCTTATTGGGGTGAATTACCTTTAAAAGATTTTCCTAAATAGGATGATTTGATAAGAAATAGTAGTGTAACACCAGATGAAAAAGCAATTTTAATAGCAATGTCAGAAAATGAAGGTAAGCTAGATTCTATTCAGTCTTATGATAGTGAAATTCTAACAGCCGGTGCTATGCAAAAGACTATTAATCCTGATGGATATGGTGAATTACCTATTCAATTTTGGGAATTCAAAAAAACATATCCTGATAAATATATATTATATTTAGAAAACTGCAACTGGAAAGTTGTTGAAGAAAAAAAGGAAAAAAAAGACAAAAAGGGAAATGTAATAAGCACTAGTTATAAATACGAAGCGACATATAAAGATTTATCAGGTAAGGAGCTTAAGGATAAAATTCGTGAAGGTTTTCAAAAAAGTAGATTTAAAACAAAAGTTAATTGCGAACCCATAGAACCAATTATAAGTTTAATGAAAGATAATGATTTTCAAACTATACAAATAAAAGATTTTATTAAGCGATTAAATAGTTCATTAGAAAAAAAAACCGGTTGGCTACTCATTAAAAATATCGGCTTTTGTTACTTCTAACTTAGGAAAAGCTTTAGTTTTAGATAACGATGTTAATAGACCTGGACAAGTTGATGATTGTTTTGGAGAAGCTTTAGATTCTTTTTTAAAAAAAAAATCTGAAAGTATCAAAAACACCTTCAGAGTGGGGTGCCAATTTTTCAACTTATGAAGATGAAATATTAGATATTTATGGACCATTAAGAGGTGAAGGGGCTTATACTATGACAAGTGCAACCAAAAGATATAATGATTTAAAATCTAAATTATGATAAAAAAACTTTTTTTTTAACAATATGTTTGTTACTTTCAAATCTTTTATTTTCACAAAAAAAAGATGTAGCTAAATATGTTCTTTCGCAAAGAATAAGTAGTGACTATGAATTAGTCTTCCTTAAATATAATAAAGACTATAATTTGTATTCAAATCCTAGAATATTATACAAAGGCAAATTAAAAACTGTTTCAGGTTTTGATGAAAACAATTATAGTGGAGCAAAAATAAATATTTCAAAAAATAAAAAATACTTTGTTCTGGATAATATCATTAAAGGTTATGCATACGTGCAGAATGATAGTGTTTTACATGAAAATTACAATTGTGTAATTATTGATATTAAAAAATCAAAAATAGTTTATAGAATGCAATCTGATTGTGGGGGGAAATGGAATAAAAAAAATCAATGGGTCTGCAAAAATGAAATTTTATTTTGAAAATTTCGATCCACAAAAAGGAAAAATAGATTTAATAAAACATTATAATGCAGATTTAATTGCCAAACAAGATATACCTGTTGAGGTTAAAACCGAAAAAAAAGATAGTTCTATAGCATTTAAAACAGAATCAAGAAAAAAATTCAACGAAATGCTAAACGCAATTAATCAAGGGACGGATGTTGAAGAAAAGAAAAAAGAGGAAGCTAAACCAATACCAGGAAGTGTCGCTTATTTAGCAACCGTTTCGCATGGATTAAGCCATACCCAATTTTGGAAAGAAGTGGAAGAAAAATTAAGAAGTTCATTTAGTTCAGGTATAAACCTAGGTTATAAACAGAAATAATTATGAAAACGATTTACAAATTAATATTCTATAGTACTCTAATTTTAATCATTTCAGACATAGGTATTACTTATTGGTATATTTCCGATCATCTTTTATCAGATGTATCAGCCATGGATACTCAATCCATTATGAATATTGCAATTAATATCGGAATAGTTGGTGGTTTAATTCCTACTTTTTCATTTTTGATTCTTAATTTTTTAATAAAAAAAATTAAGAATATTTGGTTACTCGCTATTCTAATAATTATTTTAATAGCATTGGTTATAGCTATAGTGTATTGGTTTGTTTTATGTGCGGTATTTCAAGATTCGGATAATCCACAATATTTTTTGTACACGTTTTTAGGCTTGTGATGAACAGAGAAAGAATATTGCAAGTTCAATTATTAATAATCAAGACGAATATTTAATTATATGCTTGCTGATACTCAGTATTATTAGGTTTTGATGAGATAAACTTAATTACATTAGGACAAAGAAGTTTGTGTTTTAACTTAAAAATAGTAAGGTAAACTTAGGAAGGACATTGAATATATTGTTTAATAGCCAGTGATAATATTCAAAAAATAATTAAAAATTAAAGTGCAGATTACAGGTAGGGGTTAGAAAATTATAAAAAATATCAGATTTCAACGAACAATAATGAGACAAGAACGAATAAAAGACAGAGTTTTAAAAAGAGCGGCCAGATCGTGGGGCTTTTCAGATGTTGAGATGGAAACTTCATTTGATCCTGTTGTGTCCATGATGCTAAATGCATTATCGTATGAATTAGAAAAAGTGGCACACGAACTTGAAGATTCTAAAACACGGGTAGTCGAAAGAGTTCTGGAAATTATGTTTCCTGAAGTTGCTGCCGGTGCTAAACCGGCCAGAGCAATCATGTATGCTTTGCCAATAGATAATAATATGAAAATTTCTCTGCAGAACCAAATGACGGTGAGCAGAAGGCTGCACAATATTTATAATCCTTTGGCACCTATTACTAAAGAAATTGTTCTTTCGCCAACCCTGGAAGTAAAATTATCTTCTTGTGAGGTTAGATATGTAGCGTACGAAAGAAATCTGTATGAGGTTTCTAATCTGTTTTATAAAGATGCGGTTAGAGATTACAAACATTCACTGCCCTCCGGAGAGGTATTTTTGGGTATCGAATTAAAAGATGCCAATGTATTTGAGTTAGAGGATTTGATGCTATACATTGATATTAAAAATATCCACCAAAAAGAAATGTTTCATTATTATCTAAAGCAAATGAAATGCTATCATGATGATATAGAAATTAAAGTAAAAGAGGGGTATAATGTTCCGGTAAACAGTCTTGATATCGAAAACATAATAAACCGCAACTATACGCACCTGAGTGAATTGATGCAGGAAGTGAATGAGTTTTATTTTGATAATTTTTATACGCTAAAAGGAGTATTAAAACATAAAAAAATAAACGAATATAATCCTGAATATAAGTTTTTTGAGAATATAACGAAGCATAACGGAAATCCTGTTATTTGGATAAAAATGGTTTTTCCGGAATCTTTAATTCCTCAAATATTAGATAATGTTTCTTTTACGGCAAATTGTTTTCCGGTAATTAATAAAAAGCGTCATGTTATAAACAAAACTCTTGGAGGATTTTTGTCGTACGTAGCATTAGACACAGGCAACGATATTTATCTGGATGTAGATGCGGTTGTGGATACATATGCTAATCATTATGAAATTAAGGATTTTAGTGATGGTGTAATCGAAGAAGGAAATGCAGTATTACGTTCAGGAGGAGTTTCAAGATTTGATTCAAGATCAGCTTCAGAACTGCTTCAGAATGTATTGGATTTATTAAAAGATGAAAGTTCTTCTTTTGCAGGTTTGGGTAAAGATTTTATGAATAGTTCTTTGATAGAAATTAATCAATTGTTGGCCTCTGTTGAACAGCAAGCCAAAGAAAGTAATTTTTCTAAAAACAATGATCCTTATTTAATGATCAAACCTAAAGTGAATGAATCTTCAGGGAAAACATTTACAATCAGTTATTGGTCAACTTGTGCAGAGGACGGTAATGATATTAAAGCCGGGACAGTTTTGGAAGCCAAAGATGATTTGTTTTTTATGAGCAAGGAAACAATATTACTTACCAATACAGTAGGAGGAACAAACAAACAAAACAATAAAGACAGAATTTTAGAATACCGAAATGCTTTATTGACAAGAGGAAGAATAGTGACTTTTGCAGATATAAAAGCATTTAGTTTTAATCATTTTAAAAGTTATATCAATGACGTTAAAATTGAAAAAGGAACCCGAAAAGAGATTTCAAGTAAAGCCGGTTTTAGTCGTACTGTAGATATTCATATAAAAACGAATCAGATAGAAAAAGAATCCTTATCTGTAACAGAATGGGATTATTTGTGTGAAAGCTATATGAAAAACTTAATAAATAAATCTTCAAACGTATTTCCATATAGATTATTTATAGAAAACTAATTTGTAAGTATTAAAAAAAATAAACTGTTGAAAATCCATTTTGCAATTTGTAAAATAGATTTTGTTCTTATAAAAAAAAGCATGATTTAAAAAATCATGCTTTCCGGTTAATTATTGGTTGGTTTTAAAGAGGTTATATTTCATCAAAAGTATTACCTTTTTTAATGTCACCGGTAGTAAATCCTTTTTTAAACCAGTACATTCTTTGTTCAGATGTACCATGGGTAAAAGAATCCGGTACTACATGCCCCTGCATTTTGCTCTGAATGGCATCATCGCCAACAGCGTTAGCAGCACTTAAGGCCTCTTCGATATCGCCGGTATCTAGGTTTTCTTTATTATAATGTGTCCACACCCCCGCGTAAAAATCTGCTTGTAGTTCTAATGCAACAGAAAGTTTATTGGCTTCCGCTTCACTCTTGCCTTCCTGGTCACGACGCATTTGCTCAGAGGTTCCCAGAAGGGTCTGGATATGGTGACCAATTTCATGGGCTATTACATAAGCGATCGCAAAATCTCCACCTTTAGCCCCAAATTTAGTTTTTAACTCTTCAAAAAAAGCAAGATCCATATATACTTTCTGGTCGCCAGGACAATAAAAAGGTCCGGAAGCAGAGGAAGCTCCTCCACAAGCTGTTTGTACAGAGCCTCTAAATAAAACCAGTTTAGGTGCTTTATAGGTCATGCCGTTTTCAGTAAATATTTTCCCCCAGATATCCTCATTATCAGCAAGTATAACGCGAACAAAATTTCCCATTTCTTCATCTTCAGCACTAAGTGGTGCGGCTGTTTCTGTCTGGGGTTGGCCTCCCTGTAGCTGCTCGAGCACTGGAGTAATAAGTTTGGCATTTTCTCCTCCAAAAACATTAACTAATAAAATAATAATACCAATAATACCGCCCCCAACAACTGCTTTGCCGCCCGATATTGAACGTCGGTCTTCAACATTGTCACTTTGTCTTCTGCCTAGCCATTTCATAAAATAATGTATTTAAGTTAATTGGGATTTGGTTAACACGAATTTATATTTTTTTTAAATAAATGGCTAATAAAAACTGCGAATTATTTTAACCATTTTGTTAAGGTCTCCTCAACAGCACCTTTCATGATTGGTTTTGGAATATAATCGTTCATTCCTGATGCGATACATTTATTCCGTTCTTCTTTTTCTGTACCGGCAGTCACAGCAATAATAGGGATTTGTTTCCCTTTTGCAGAGTTTCGTATTGCTAATGTAGTTTCATAACCATTCATGATAGGCATTTGTATGTCCATAAAAATCATGTCGGGATTCATCTTTTCAAATTCTTTTACAGCTTCGTAACCATTTTCACATTCATGGATTGAGGCATTGGAATATAAGTTTTTGATAATCGTTTTTAAGAGCAGCATATTTACCTTATTGTCTTCCACAATTAAAAAAGTAAAGTTGTTTTTTAAAGTGTTGTTTGGTAAAAAGACAGATTGGGCATTCAAAATTCCATAATCAGCGGTGTACTTTTCGATGGTGTTTTTATTACTGGTTTTAAGGGTCAAATCAAAATAAAAATTACTTCCCACATCTATTTTACTTTTAAGCTGAAGACGGCTTTCCATAAGTGCCAGCAACTGGTTGGAAATGGTTAGCCCTAAACCGGTTCCTCCAAATTTTCGGGTTGTAGAGCTGTCTTCTTGCGAAAATGCTTTAAAAATTTTCTTCTGGTTTTCCTTTAAAATTCCAATTCCGGTATCCACTACAGAAAACCTAATGATGCAGATGTCATTCTCTTTTTTTTCTAAAACAGAAACATTAAGTGTAATAGAACCTTGATGTGTGAATTTTACGGCATTAGATAATAAATTAATTAAAATTTGTTTGAGCCTTACAATATCTGTCCAGATGTATTGGGGTACTTCAGGAGTTATCTTTAATTCAAGCTTCAGGTTTTTTAAGTTGGATTCGTATAGGATCAGGTCAAATACCTGCCCTAATATTTTATTAATGTCATATTGGTCAATAAATAAATCTAATTTTCCTGCTTCAATTTTAGAAAAATCAAGAATATCATTTATAATTTCTAATAAAGAATGTGCCGACTGATTAATTGTGGTCATATACTTCTCCTGAATTTCTTCAAGTTCAGTTTTCATAAGCAGGTGCGTAAAACCAATAATGCCATTAAGGGGTGTTCTGATTTCATGTGACATATTAGCAAGAAAATCCGATTTTGATTTATTAGCAGCCTCGGCAAGTTGTTTTGCTTTTATGGCATCTTCTGTTTGCTTTTTATTGGTAATGTCAAAATAAATTCCACCAACAAATTCAATTTCGTCTCCTTTTTTAATAACATCTCCAAATTCTTCAATCCATATATATTCTCCTGTTTTTCGCTTAATTCGATAAGTGTTGTGCAGTGCTTTTCCATTTTTTAAATTTTGAAATTGATTGTCAATAACTTCATCTTTATCATCAGGATGTATGAGGGATAAAAACGAAAGTTTATTTTCAAGGAATTCAGCTTTTGAATAGCCTGTAAGATTGGAAATTTGGTCATTCACAAATATTTTCGTGGAAAATGCATCAAACTTTGACAGATAAACTGTACCGGGAATATTATTAGCTATTAATTTAAACTTTTCTTCGCTTTCGATAATTTTAGTCTGATTACGATTTCTTTCTAAAGCAGATGAAATATTATTGGCAAGGGTTTGGAAAATGTAAATTTCTTCTTCAGACCATCTGTGCTCATTATGGCAGTCATCAAACCCAATGAATCCGCTAAAAACATCATGAACATACAAAGGCAGGATTAATATCGATTTTATATTATTTGTGAGAAGTAAGTTTTTAAAAAAAGTGTTTTCAAGTTGTTTGGTCAGTGTGTTTAGGATTTTCTTGTTTTGTGCTTTTTCAATTATCTCTTGTAGATCAGTTTCTGTAAATTTTTGAAGAATGATGTTTTCATCCGGATCTTCCTGTCTGGACCATTTGTATTTTTGGCTGATAGTATTGGTTTCGAAATCTTTTTCGTAATAGTACATATGGTCTGCATTGGCAACTTTTCCTATAATGTTATAGGTTTCCTGAAACATTTCTTCTGTAGTCTTACTTAATAAAAATTTCTCTGTACAAAGGGCCAATGCAGATAGTGATTGACTTTTGAACTCAAGTTTCCGTTCTGCTTTTAAACGCATTTGCGATGAGATTGCAAGCGATATAACATCTGAAATGGTACGGGCATAATTAATATCCTCATTATCCCATTCTCTTTTTTCTTCAGTGCTCTCAAAACACACTACCCCGGCCAATTTTCCACTAAAAAAAATAGGGACATCCAACATGGAGAGTATTTTGTTTTTGATGAAATAGCCTTTTTGAAACTCAGAGGTTTCCAATTTATTAAAAACATCGCTTGCATTTATGATTGCCTTATTTTTTAAGGTTTCGAAGTAAATGGGATAAGAGGCTTTATCAAGAATGTTTTTATAATAAAAATCGTTTTTATCTTTACTGTAAAGATTTTTACAGACAATGGTATCATTTAAATATTTCCAAAAACTGATTCTGTTTGCTTTTGAAACAGCGGCCTCCTCTATGATAAAATCAATTACGCTGTTTAAGTTGTCATAATGACTAAAGTCGGTGGTAGATAATTTTTTGGTGGAATTGTTGTAAGACTCAATTTTTTCAAGTCTGACTCTTTTTTCATTTTCATTATTCTTCAATTCGGTAATATCCCTTGCTATACCTGCAAAGCCAATAGTTTGTCCTAAATCGTTTTTGCGTATAATTACCTTTTGTGAAATCCATATAGCATCTCCTTTTTTCTTTAGAATAGGAAATTCAATAGTATCATGGTTAAATTCCTTTTCTTCAAGGTTTTTATAAAAATCGGCAACCTTTTTTCGGTAGTCAGGGTGAATGAAGTTAGCATAATGTTTTGAAATGACTTCTTTTTCGGTATATTCTAAAACAGAAAAAGCAAATTCATTTATAAAGGTAAAATTGCCTTCGGTGTCAATTTCAAAAATAATATCTGCCGCTGTTTGAATCAGGTTTTTATACTGGTCCTTTATTTTAACCTGCTCTGTAATATCTTGTCCGATTCCAATAACTAAATCTTCAGAAAAACGTTTGTCTTTCCATTGAATGTATTTGTATTCGCCGTTTTTGCATTTTAATTTTCGGGTGTACAAAATATTATCCTGATAGTCATCAAAAAAAAGATCACCAATAAAATCAGGATCTTCAGTAAGGTTCCAAAACCCCATTCCCATAACTTCTTCGGTTGAATATCCTAATATTTCAGTGATAGATTCACTACAGAAAATCAGTTCACCTTTTTTGTTACAGGCAAGGGTAAGTGAGCTTCCTTTGTGAACTATTTCATTTGTAAATCTGAAATTATCACGAGTATTTAAAAAGATAGCATATTTAACCTGATTAATAACAAAAATCACCAGACAGTAGGTGATGAGTAAAACAGAGGATTTTATAGGAATGAAATCAAAAGCCAGGTTAATGATATGAAAAATGAATGCTCCGGTAATGAAGTACCAATAAATTTTTATTGGTCTCAAAACGCTGTAAGAGAAATAAAAGGTGATCAAAAAGGCAATAATTGGTACAATATCATTAGGATGAATGATAATGTTTCGGGCAATATAGGCTGTGAATAATAAAAATACGGAAATAAAAACGATTGAAATTTTACTTCTTAAATATTCGATCTTAATCGATAAAAAATAAAATAATAATATCGAAAACCCAATTGATAAATTGACATACAAAAGACTCTGCGGTCTTATTTTAAAAATTTCATTAATGATTTCGATTACAATAATAGTAATACTAAAAAACAAAAGATATAGCTGATATTCTTTATGTGAAACTTCTTTTTCTTTGTTTTTTTCGATGAAAGAACCAATTTTGGTTTTGATTTTAAAAAATTGATAAACCAGTAATCCTATAAAAGCAATCAGGCATAACTCTAACATGATTAATTTAGGACTATTGTAGAAAATAAGATTGGATTTAAAAACAATATAGTTTATCCAAAATGATTTCAGGGCACTGCCAATAAAGGTAATCCCCGTAACCGAAAAATGTAAAAAACTATAGCTGGATACCATAGAATTTGAGTATTGGTTTTAAATGATCTTGTTTTATTCCGGATCTGACTGGCCAATTGAATCGATTGAATCGGGACTTTCTATTTCGATAATAGCACTGTATATCGCATATTTTACAGAATAAGTAACGGGAATTGTAAATACAACACCAATACAGCATCCAATAAAACCAATTGCAGAACCTATTCCGGCTACAATAAATAATAAAGCTATAATAAGTGGTTGCTTGCTAACAATCACAATACTTGATTTTATTGCATCTGTTATATTTAAATTTCCAAAAATAATAAGCGGAACTGTCAGGGATGTAAATAATGAAATTAGTATGGCAAAAATACTGTCAATAAATGTAATCCCAATAAAATTGAAAGCCACAGAAATTAGTCCGCTGGTTAAACCAATCAATAAGGTAGAAATAAAAAGACGTCCAAAATAATGAGCTTTGTAATAAGTAAAAACAGTAGAGAAATTAAGCGATTCCTCCTTGTCGGCATTATCTGCCATTTTTAAAAAACCTGCCGTAAAAGGACTCATAATAGCAGTTACAAAAGTGATTGCAAATGTATAAATAAGTAAAGTTGTTCCTTCTGGCTGTTTGTGCTGCAAACTCTCAAAAAATTGTTTGTTGAAATGTTCAGCTCCATATAAAGAAATTAATATTCCTCCACCAAGAAAAAAGCAAATTATAGAAAAGAATAATAAAATAAGCCCTGCATAAACGGCAATTTTTTTATAATTTTCAAAAGCATGATTAAAAACATCTGAAAAATCTAAAGAGTAGCCATTGTTTTTTATGTATTCGATTTGATTGAGTGTGGATTTCATATTTAGCAGAATTGTTTTATACTTTAAGATTTAAGTTAACTATTCAAACGTAAATATAGTATTTTTAATCAATTTCATTTGAAAATCTGCGAAATAGTAAGGACCATTTTGTTTTTTACATCCAGTCTAATAAACGCTTAATGGCTTTTAATTTATCCTTATATGGAGCATAGCGCATAGGAAGATCCAGCCAGTTGGCTTTTTTTACAATTGCTTTATGATGGGAGAAAATATCAAAGCTCAGTTTTCCATGATAAGCGCCCATCCCGCTATGCCCCACACCTCCAAAAGGCAATCTTTTGTTCGAGAAATGAACAACAGTATCGTTGATGGAACCACCTCCAAAGGAATAACGCAAAATCATTTTTTTAATAAAAGAATGATTTTCGCTGAAAACATAAAATGCAAGAGGCTTTTCATATTTACTGATTACAGCATCAATGTCGTTTTCAGATTCATAAACTAAAATAGGCAAAAGAGGACCAAAAATCTCTTCTTTCATTACCAGACTTCCTAATTCAGGTTCATCAATAAGAGTAGGGGAAATGTAAAAATCGCTGGCATCTGATTCTCCGCCAAAAATCAATTTTTCCCCAGCAATCATACCTGTTAAGCGTACCCAGTTTTTACTATTTATGATTCTGGCATAATCAGGAGAGTTTTTTATCTTTTTGCCATAAGCCATAATGATTTCTTCAATCAGGAAAGTTATAAATTTGATCTTCATGTTTTTTTGAACCAGAATGTAATCGGGTGCAATACAGGTTTGTCCGGCATTGATGAATTTTCCCCAGACAATACGTTTTGCGGCAAGTTTTAAATTGGCAGTTTGATCAATAATACAAGGATTTTTACCTCCTAATTCTAAAGTTACAGGAGTGAGGTGTTCAGCAGCAGATTTGGCTACAATTTTGCCAACTGAAACACTTCCGGTAAAGAAAATATAATCCCATCTTTTTGCCAGTACCTCCTCAGAGACCTCAATGCCCCCCTGAACAACCTCTACATGGTTGATATGAAACGATTTTTCGATGATTCTGGCAATGAGTGCAGAAGTATTCGGGGTAAGTTCTGATGGTTTTAAAACAACTTTATTTCCTGCAGCTACAGCAGCAATTAAGGGACATAAAGCCAGTTGGAACGGATAATTCCAGGGAGCAATGACCAAAACATTTCCGTATGGTTCCTTGTAAATAAAATCGGTCGAAGGAAAATTAAGCAGAGAAGGGAAAACTCGTACTGGTTTGGCCCATTTATCAATGTTTTTGATCGTGCTTTTTAATTCTGAAATAACATAATTAGTTTCTGTTAAAACAGCTTCAAATTCAGGTTTTTTAAAATCATCAAACAAGGCATTTACAATTAAATCCTCACTTTTTTGAATATTAAAAAGTAATTTTTTAAGTGTTTCTTTTCTGTACTTTATATCGTTTTTATAGTCCATTTTAGTGAAAACTTAAATTTTGGCTATGCAAGTTAACAGATATAAAATGAAAATCTGACAATTAAATCATAAAAATCATACAGCATTCCAAATCGTTTCATCTGGGGTTGGAGCCGTTATGGTGATATTTTCTTTCGAAACCGGATGGATGAAAACTAATTTTCGTGCATGCAGGTGAATACCTCCGTCAGGATTACTTCTGTCAGCACCATATTTTAAATCCCCTTTTATGGGAGAACCAATAGCAGATAACTGAGCACGTATTTGGTGATGACGGCCCGTATGAAGATTAATCTCTAAGGCGGTATAATTTTGAAGCTCTTTGATGATGGTATAATCCAGACTGGCGAGTTTGCTGTCCGAAACTTCTTTTAAATGTGCTTTTGAAGTATTGTTCTTTTCGTTTCTTTTTAAGTAATGAACTAGTTTGGCAGCAGCTTCCTGAGGTTTTTGCTTTACAACCGCCCAATACGTTTTTTTAGTTTCGCGATTGCTGAACAATTCATTCATTCTTGACAAGGCTTTACTGGTTCTCGCAAATACTACAATCCCTGTTGTTGGGCGATCCAGACGATGAATAACGCCCAGAAAAACATCACCGGGTTTGTTATATTTGTCCTTGATGTATTCTTTTACAATATCAGATAAGGGTTTGTCACCTGTTTTATCGCCCTGTACAATATCTCCCACACGTTTATTGACCACGATGATATGGTTGTCTTCGTGGAGGATTTGGAGATTATTTTTGTTGGAAACAATTTTCATTTAGACTTAATTAGATTTTAGACTGGCTTAGACTTTTTAGATTTAATTTATGGGGATTATAGCAAAGTTGCTCTGAATCTTGAAGTCATTTTAGTTATTTCTTCCAGTAGATTTATTAATTCTATTGTGTTTTCTTCATTAATAAATCCTAAATCAGATGAAATTAAAAGTTGAGTTTCTACTTCGTAAGCAGAACCAATTGCAATTTCTAAGAATCGTGCAAAATCTTTATTAGAATTTCTTGAAGACCCTTCAGCAATGTTTGAAGGAATAGAAACAGTAGCTCTTCGCAATTGATTTGTAATTCCAAACTTTTCTTCATTAGGGAAAGAAGCAGTTACATTGTAAATTTTAGAACAAAACAATCTATTTTTTTTCCAAATTAAAAGTTCTTTAAATTGATGCATATTCTTTTTTAGATTATTAGAATTTTAGATGGGTTAAGACTTCTTAGATTAATTTTAAAATTTAGCATTCAATCTAAGAAGTCTAATGTCTAAGAAGTCTAAAATCTAATCTAGTATTGTTCTCTCTCATTAGGAAAATCCGTCGATTTCACATCAGCGGCATACTGGCCTATTGCTTTGGTCATTTCTTCATACAAATTCAGATAGCGACGAAGGAAACGTGGACTAAATTCATTGTTCATTCCTAACATATCATGAATAACCAAAACCTGTCCGTCTACACCGCCACCAGCTCCAATTCCGATAACCGGGATTGAAATACTTTTGGCTACTTTTTCGGCTAAATCAGCAGGTATTTTTTCAAGAACCACGGCAAAACAGCCCACTTTTTCAAGCATTTTGGCATCTTCAATCAATTTTTCAGCTTCTTCATCTTCTTTGGCACGAACACTGTAAGTTCCAAATTTGTAAATAGACTGAGGTGTTAAACCTAAATGGCCCATTACAGGAATTCCTGCATTTAATATTTTTCGGATTGACTCTTTAATTTCTTTTCCACCTTCAAGTTTCACGGCATGTCCGCCACTTTCTTTCATGATTCTGATAGACGAACGCAAGGCCTCTTTCGGATCAGATTGATAACTTCCAAAAGGCAAATCTACGACAACCAATGCTCTGTCAACAGCACGAACTACGGATGATGCATGATAGATCATTTGGTCCAGCGTAATTGGTAAAGTCGTTTCATGACCTGCCATAACATTCGAAGCAGAATCTCCCACTAAAATTACGTCGACACCTGCGGTATCAACAATTTTTGCCATCGTGTAATCGTAGGCCGTTAGCATAGAGATTTTTTCTCCATGGTTTTTCATTTCGATTAACGACTTTGTAGTGATTCTTTTATAATCTTTTTTTGCTACTGACATTTTTATTTTTTTTTGAATGTAAAAGTATTGAATAAATATAAATTTGGAATCAGCAATAGAAGAATATTTCGATTGCAAATAGCTTTCCATCTCTGAATTCAATTCCAAATTGGCTGTATTCAGTAATGATTGAATAATGGTGTGGAGACTTTATGGAAGCATCAATATAAGTTCCATATTTTTCAATAAATGTTTTTTCGGATATTGAGCGGTCTAATATATGATTTGGGCTGATTATCAATTTATTGTTTTCATTTATAAAAACTTTCACTATTTCGGCTTTATTATTCTTTTCATCTACAGAAACTTCCAAATCCGGATAATAGTAAAATAAGTCGCTTAAATAAATCCCGCAATCATCACTAATAGTTGTTTTTTTAATAGGTTTTCCAAATGTACTGACCAAGGTCTTTTGGGATAAATACAGAGCTTTTGTCATTGTTCCTTTTAAAACAAATTCAGCTTTTTTAGAGAAGGCAATGATTTGTTCAGGTGATTTGTGTTTTGCCAGGCCTTTTGCTAAAGCTATATTTAATTCCGTATCAGTAAGAAGTTTTGGATCGTTTAATTGTTTTACAACTTCATAATATTTTTCATAAGCTGGCGGTAATTTTGAATAATCACTATTCCACGCCAACTCAACAATACGTTCGCTTACCGTTTTACGTTCTGTAATATTATTGAAGTCTAATTTTTCAAAGTTTTTAATTAAAACATTCAAATCAGGTCGTTTGCCGACAAATTTTCTTAGTGTAAACGTGGCATATTCTTCATTAATACTACCGGATATGTTTACCCATTCATCTTCATTTTTTGGAAGATAACCAATAGTAACAGCGTCGCCGGTAAATAAAACTTCCCTTATTTTTGAATTTTTATCAGGTAACGCTCTGGCTTTTAACCCTGCGGCTAAAACAAAAAGGTGATTGCTGCCATGATAATGATCCCCACCATAAATAATAGGATTTTCGTTATCTAAAGTTTTAACATCTCTGGCATTTAATGATTTAGATATGAATTCGCCACGAACATATCCTTCATTAAAATTATCAGCTTGTACTTTATACCAGCCATTTTGATTATCAGATAATAAACGAACTTGTGCACTATATTTAAAATAACCCAAAAATTCAGAAGAAGTATCGGCTGATGTATACAACCTTGTGTCTGAATTGATAAAATAACGATCTTGAGAGTATAATAAAGCAGAGCAAAACAGTAAAGCTATAAAGTAATATTTTTTCATATAATAAGTTTTAGCAATCGGCCATATTTACTGCAATTGCCAGTCCGCCTTCAGAAGTTTCTTTGTATTTTGAATTCATATCCTTTGCTGTTTGCCACATCGTATTGATCACTTTGTCTAATGGTACTTTGGCATTTTTAGAGTCTGTTTCTAAAGCCAGTTCGGCTGCGTTTATGGCTTTTATGGCGCCCATTGTATTTCTTTCGATGCACGGAATCTGAACCAGTCCGCCTATTGGGTCACAGGTTAAACCTAAATGATGCTCCATGGCAATTTCTGCAGCCATCAAAACCTGTGCAGGCGTTCCGCCCATTAATTCGCAAAGCGCTGCAGCAGCCATCGAGGACGAAACACCAATTTCAGCCTGACAGCCACCCATTGCGGCAGAAATTGTAGATCCTTTTTTAAAAATACTTCCAATTTCTCCGGAAACCATCAAAAATTGTTTGATTTCTTTTTCACCGGCATTATGATTTTCAATTACCAGATAGTACATTAATACCGCAGGAATTACACCGGCGCTTCCGTTTGTGGGTGCTGTAACCACACGACCTAAGGATGCGTTAACTTCATTAACAGCAAGTGCAAAACAACTAACCCATTTTAAGATTTGACGAAATTTTACTTCCGTTTTTCTAATTTCTTCCAGCCAGGATTGCGGATCATTATAATTTGATAAGCCAATTAAATTTTGATGCATATCAAAGGCTCTTCTGCGTACATTCAATCCTCCGGGAAGAACCCCTGCTGTATGGCAGCCAATGTACATGCATTCAAGCATAGTATTCCATATACGCATTAATTCCGAATGAATTTCGGTTTCGGGACGCATGGATTTTTCGTTTTCATAAACAATTTCCGAAATCAATTTGTTCTCTGAAATAGTATAATTTAAAAGCTCAACAGCATTTTGAACCGGAAAAGGGAAATCACATTTTATGACTTCTTTTATTTTGGCATTCGTACGTTCCTCTTTAACCACAAAACCTCCACCGATAGAATAAAAAGTAGATTCATATTCAGTATTATCGGTTTTATAAGCAGTAAACTTTAATCCGTTAGCATGAAAAGGAAGAAAGTCTTTGTTGAAAACAATGTCCTGAAGAAAGTAGAACGGAATTGTGAATTGATTGCCCAGAATAATCTCATTTTTGGTTTCTATAGTTTTGATAATTCCGTCTATATTTTCGATTGGGATATATTCAGGATCCTGACCGCTTAATCCCAGCATAACAGCTAAATCAGTTGCGTGGCCCTTTCCGGTTAATGAAAGTGATCCGTATAAGTCAACCTTAACTCGGGTAATTTCTTTTAATACAGACTGGCTTCGTAACTCTTCTAAAAAACGTTCAGCTGCCCGCCACGGTCCTAATGTATGTGAACTAGATGGGCCAACCCCAATTTTAAGCATATCAAAAACAGAGATACATTCTTCCATTGTTCAAATTTTATTAAAACAAAGATAATTGAATAATGCAAAGAAGCTTCGTTTTTGTTTGTTAATGTTGCAGTTTTGTTAAAAAATATATTAAATATTAATGATTTGTCAATGAAATAAAATTAAATGCTTAATATAGGCCTTTAATAGAAAGTTCGGCCTTTTTTTAGGTATTTTTGTAGAAGAAATATTTGTTCAAGAAACTGATCTTTTTAGTTTTTTAATAATCAAAATAAACTGCGACTTTTGGGTGTTTCGCCTTAAATTCTTAAAATATTCTTTTGAGAAACAGATCAACTCACAGTAGCTAAAATTACATTATGATAGAATTCTTCAGGCATTTTATAAACGAATTTGAATTACCGCTTAACAATCCCGTATTGATTTTTTCGTTGATACTTTTCATCATTTTATTATCCCCTATTTTATTAAAAAAAATTAATATTCCCGGAATTATTGGTTTGATTATTTCAGGGGTTATCATTGGCCCGCATGGACTTAATATTTTGGCTAAAAATTCTGCAGTCGATTTGTTCTCTACTATCGGATTACTTTATATCATGTTTATTGCAGGTTTAGAGCTGGATATGAATGAGTTCAAAGCGAATAGAAATAAAAGTTTGCTATTTGGCTTTTTCACTTTTATTTTTCCACTAACAATAGGATTTCCGGTTTGTTTTTATCTTTTGAAATATGATTTTAATGCCAGTTTTTTAACAGCAAGTATGTTTGCAACACATACTTTGGTTGCTTACCCTATTGTGAGTAAATTGGGAATTGCCAAAAATCAGGCTGTTGCTATAACCGTAGGAGGAACGATTCTGACTGATACAGCCGTATTAATTATTCTGGCCGTTATTATGGGTAGCAGTCAGGGAAATTTAAATCAGGCTTTCTGGATAAAATTAGGAGTTTCACTGGCCATTTTCTCTGCGATTATGTTTTTGGTTATCCCGAGAATTGCAAAATGGTTCTTTAAAAAACTGGAAAGTGAAAAACATGCCCATTATATCTTTGTACTTTCAGTGGTTTTCTTCGCCGCATTTTTAGCTGAGGTAGCAGGAGTAGAGCCAATTATTGGGGCTTTCGTGGCAGGTTTGGCTTTAAATCCTTTAATTCCGCACTCATCAGCGTTAATGAACAGGATTGAATTTATTGGTAATTCTTTATTTATTCCGTTTTTCCTAATTTCTGTGGGAATGCTGGTTGATATCAGTGTTATTTTAAGCGGTCCAACAGCCTTAATTGTTGCCGGAACGTTGAGTGTTGTGGCTATTTTTGGAAAATGGATTGCTGCATTTTTTACCCAGATTGTTTTTAAATATACCAAAACTGAAAGACAGTTAATTTTCGGATTGAGCAGTGCACACGCTGCTGCAACTCTAGCTGTAATTTTAGTTGGATTTAAAGCAAAAATTCTCGATGAAAATATATTGAACGGAACTATTATCTTAATATTGGTAACTTGTATTGTAGCTTCTTTTGCTACCGAAAAAGCGGCTAAAAAGATTGCAATCTGCGAGGAAGAGGTTTCTCATGAAGATGCGAATAAAGACCAGATTTTAGATGAACACATTTTGATTCCGTTAGCGAAAACATCAGCTACAGAACCGTTATTGGATTTCGCACTTTTAATAAAAGATAAAAAATCGGCCAATCCCGTAACATTATTAACGATTGTGCCTAACAACGATCAAGCCGAAATCAATATTTTAAAATATAAAAAAGCAGTTGATAAGTTTGTTATTCAGGGATCAGCTTCTGAAATAAAAATTAATACAATTGCCAGGATTGACCATAATCCGGCTAGTGGAATTGCCCGAACTTCCAAAGAGATCATGTCAGATATAGTAATCATAGGCTGGCCAAGAAAAACTGGATTTCTGGATAAAATTTTTGGAGAAAATGTAGATTCAATTATCAATAATGTCGATAAAACCTTGTTCATCTGCAGGTTTCAAAAAACGTTTATTGAAGAGAAAAGATTGGTTTTTATTTGCCCGCCTTTTTCTGAAAGAGGCGTTGGTTTTCATCTCTTATTGCAGAAAATATCCAGATTATCGCAGGAATTAAGTATTCCGATTGTAATTTATGCCGAATATAAAACGCATCAGGCTATTCAGCAAATTGCGAATAGTTTAAAATTGAATGCAAAATTAGGTTTCAAAGGCATTTTAGAATGGGATGATTTTGAAGCTATCTCTGACGAAATTAAACCAACCGATTTGATTGTGTTTAATTTATCCAGAAAGGGCTCTGTATCCTACCAGTCTATTTTTGATAAATTACCTCAGAAATTTGAAAAATCATTCAGTGACAATAACTTGATTTTAGTTTATCCTCAAGACGATAATAAAGTAACTTCTATGGATGCCTACGAAGATTTTAGTGCTACACCGTTAACAAAAGGCCTTGAAGCGATTGAACAAATTGGTAGAGGTTTAGGAAATATTTTGAAGAAGGGATAGAAAGATTTTTCAACTATGAACGAGCATTTGCAATTAATTTTTGACAAATATGATTTCCCTAAAAATAATCAAAACTCTTTTGTCACAATTAGAGAATTGGAGGAATATTCAAATTTAAAGCTCCCTGATGATTATATTTTTTATTTAGAAAATTATACAGGAATTGATCAGTTTGTTGGTGCTGAGTTTATAAAATTTTGGGGTTTAGAAGAAATTATTGAAGCTAATAAAAGTTATAATATTTTTAAAGAATTACAAAGGACTATTGGAATTGGTACAAATGGAAGTGGGGAATTTATTGGAATTGTGTTTGATTCAAATAACGTCGCAAAAATAATTATTTCACCTTTTGTTGATTTGAATGCTAAATATCATACTGAAATTGGAGTTTCATTTACAGATTTCCTTATTCGACTTGATAAAGGAATCGAATGGTTTTTATAAAATGCAATCACTTTTTGAAATTCAACTAAAAATACTTCAGATAAAGATCACACAGATTAATAGTGTTTTTTTCACGCTGATACCAGTCATTATAAACCAATTCAATTTTTTCAACCGTAAATTTTCCAAAATTGTGGTTCCTGAACTTCTCAACGACTTCAATTAGTTTTTTTTGATTTTTTAATTTTTTTTGAAAACGCATCACTGTCGAATGGGCTGTCGTAATACTATAACGGCTGTCGATACTTTGTTTTAAGGAAGAATTTTTGAAATTATCACGAAGCTTGTCACGTAAAATATTTAATGAATCATCAGTCGGAAACCCCTGGATCATTACCGCATCTGGAGATAAGGTTACGCCCCGGTAATCAATTTGAATTTTATTGACATCTACCAGACTTTTTTCAATGATTTCAACATACTTTGATGTAGAAAATTTATCCAGTTTAAATCCTTCGGTGCAAGAAATAATAGACATAGTGGTTACATGAATATCAGAGCTTGGGTAATAATACTGATCCGGCTCTATATTTTTTAATTCTTTCAGAAATTCCTGTACATTGGCCTTAATTTCTTTACTGGGACGGACAAGTAAAGTAACTCCAAATCTTTTATCAGAATCATTATTAATCTTTGGGTCGATGGTATAATTTTCAGATAAAATGAGTTCAGATGATGTTTTGAAAAGCTCATTATAATGTTCAGATAAATTCATATTTGATTATTTATGTTTTACTTTTTCAAGATTTGTACTCTGAATTTTACAATTTTAGTTATTAAATCGAATGGCATGGGCTGATTTAATGGGAATTGTACGTAACCTTTGCCTGATTTGTATTTAGAGAGTGCTTCTTTAAATTGTTCATGACCGCTTGGCAGTGCATAGAGCCCAATATGATTTTTAAAAGCTGCAAATAAACAACGATTCCGTTTTGTTCAAAAGCTGGCATTGAATAACTGATTTTTTCTTTTGCATCAGGTACAGCTTCATGAATTGTCATTCTCACTTTTTCTAAAATTTCCTGTATATCATTTGGAAAACTTCCAATGTATTCATCAATATTAACAGGTTTTGGAATTGCTGCCATAATAATTATTTTTAGAATGATTAACTCAGGCCTTTTGGAAATCTGTCCAACACTAAATTCAACTGTATCTGATGCTCTAAAAAAGCTTTGGCTCCGGCTAAAACCAGTGTAAAACCTTCTGTAGAATTTCGAACCTCAGAAAGTATTTTGTCAGTATCGCCCTTAAAATTAGAATTGGTAATGCTTACAAAAGTTTCTTTTTCATCCAACGAGTTGAAAACCCATTCTATAATCGTTGCTTCTCCGCTATTTCCCCATTCTATGACAATTCGTTTGTTTTAGTCAATTACCTTAGTTAAAACAGTAAGCGAAAAACCATACATTTCCCAGGTCCACACAGTCGATTTCCCTTCTTCTAATTTGTCTGAACCCATGGTAAACCAAAATTTACTCGTTATTTCAGGATTAACAAATGCTTCAAAAACTTCTGAAACGGGTTTTCTGATCAGCATTTCGGCTTTTGCAAAATTATTATTTACTGTTGCCATACTAACGGATTTTGAAATGTTATTTACTGCTAAAAAAAGGTATGTTGTTGTAAATTACGATTTGAAATTGATTACGTCCTGTTTTTTCCTGAATCTGTCTCATAAAACCGGCTTCAACTCTGAAATTCTTGTTGATCACATATCCTAATGCTCCATATAAACGGTCACGATCAAAAGTTGGTGATTCTGCGTTTAGAAATATTTCATTATAAGCGGAAATATAAAATGCATTTTCTTCCATTTTAGGCTTGTTAATTGGAACATTCAAAGCTAGAAAATAGCGGAAACGCATTTGAAAATCATCTTTTAAAAAGCGTTCTTCCACACGATAACGATGTTGCAAATAAAACCTGCCAAAATTTTGACGTGTTATAAACTGCTGATAAATGCGGTGTTCATTACTATGTGCTTTATCATCTGTTCCAGGAATATAATTTTGTGAATTAATAAAACCGTAACCTAATAAAATGTTATTATTGTTTTCAGTAAGATTGTATCCAATTCCGGTTCTTAATAATAATTGTTGTGTATCGCCGGCAAAATTATAATTACGATATTGTACTTCGTTGTGCCAGTTCCATTTTTCATTGATGGCCTGATTTCCAAAATAAATGAACCAGTTTCCGGTATCCGTATCTTGTGCGTTTGTAAAATTTATAGATAAAATAAGGGTGAATAAAAGGTAAAAGGCTTTTAAGTTTTTCATTTTTTAATAAGCGAATTTCAGTTTTTTTTTGAATCACAAGATAAGAAAGTTATTCTGTAAATTATGTTAAAAATAGAAAATCAGGATGTTGAAAAAATTAAACTTCTCGTTTATCAATCCATTTTCCAACGGTTGGCGCTTTATAATTATTCATTTTATTCAATAAATCATCAATATCATCACTCACCAAAAGCATTTGCTGATTAACATCTTTCAATAAACCTTTACTAACCATGACTTCAGTTAATTGTATTAGAGAATCATAAAAACCATTAATATTCAAAATAGCGATTGGTTTTTTGTGTAATCCTAATTGAGCCCATGTGATCATTTCGAAAAGCTCTTCTAACGTTCCAAAACCACCCGGAAGCGCAATAACACCATCACATAAATCATTCATTTTGGTTTTTCTTTCGTGCATGCTTTCCACCAAAATAAGTTCTGTTAAGCCCAGATGCGCAATTTCTTTTGATCGCAAAAAATTGGGTAAAACACCAATTGCTTTTCCGCCGTTATTTAAAACACCATCTGCAACAGCGCCCATTAAACCTACATTAGCGCCGCCGTAAACTAATTCTATATTTTGTTTTGCAAATGTTTCACCAAGTAATGCTGCCTGTTCTTTGTAAATTTTTTCAGTACCAAAACTGGATCCGCAAAAGACTGTAATTCTTTTCATTTTTTTGTTTAAGTTTTAATTTATGAGCAAAGATTATGAATCATAGATCTAATTATTCATTAATTCCTAATTTACGAATTCTTTTTTTAATTCGTATTCAAAGTGAAGTATTCCATCATTAATCGGAAAAGTCATTTCGTTTATTTTTATGGCACCCAGTTTTAGAACTGCTTTTTGCGAACGAAAATTTTCTGCACCGACGTGAAAAAGTATAGAATTTACATTTTGAAAAGCATAATCGATAAGTAATTTTTTTGTAGATCGATTATAGGGTCCGCCCCAAAACTTTCTTCCAATAAAAGTATAACCAATTCCAATATTTGATTTCTCCGGGTTATAATCATAAAATCGGGTAGTGCCAATAACTTCATTTGTTTTTTGGTCTAAAACTAAAAAAGCACCTTTCGAACTCACAGCAGTTTCAAAAAAAGGTTTGAAAACATTTTTTTGATATCGGTCTTTTATGGGATGCTGCTCCCAAATTAAAGGATCGGATGCTACTTCATAAAGAGCTTCAAAATGATCTTCCTGAAGCGGAATTAATTTTATAATTTCATTTTCTAAAATCTCCGGCTGTAAATTGAAATTTGCACTTGTCATTTTTGAAGAGTCTTAAGATTATTGTATCTTTTTGATCTGAACGCAGGAAACATTTTCCATTTTTATTTCATTTCCGGTCTTTTTGAGTAATCCTGTTTTTGGGTTTCTTTTAAAAACAATCACATTACCGGAATTTACATTTGTCGCAATCAAAAATTTCCCCGTTTCATCAATGGCAAAAATTCTGGGATGATTTCCAAAAGTTGATTGATAACCGATATTTTTCAAAATTCCGTTTTTGGCAATAGAGAAAATAGCTATGTTATTTTCTTTTCCACGGTTTGAAGCATATAAAAATTTTCCGTCAGGAGAGATGTGAATGTCAGAGCTTTCTAAAACGCCCTTTGTTTCTCCTGAATATGTATTGATGCGCTGTATTTTTTTCAAACTACCACTTTCATACTGATAAACACTTACGGAACCTGACATTTCTTCAATGCAATACCCGTATTTTTGATTTGGATGAAAAGTAAAATGTCTTGGACCTGCTTCTAAATCAGTTTTTGTAAAAGTAATTTGTGTTTCTGTTAAGGGCTGTTTTTGGGTTTCATCAAAACGATAACATCGTATTTTATCAGCACCTAAATCAGGTAAAAAAAGATAATCAAATTCAGGAGAAAATATAGCAGAATGTACATGGGAGCGGGTTTGTCTTTCTTTATGAACACTTCCGTCAGTATATTGAAAATTTTGAGCAATTGAATCTATTTTTCCATTTTCTAATAAAGGATGAACAGATACGCTGCCTTCTGTATAATTAGCGTTTACAAGCCATTTACCACTTTTATGAACCGAAACATAGACAGGGTTTTCACCACCGCTTCCCTTTTTGTTTAAAAAAGTCAACGATTTATTTTGCGGATTAAATTCAAAACTGCTGACACTTCCTGAATTTGGTGTCTTTGTATCTGTGCAGGCATAAACATATTTTCCGTTTGGAGAAACAGTCAGATAGGATGGATTGATAATATCTTTTGCCGAAGTAATTTTAGTTAAATTTCCATTTAAAGAATCCAACTCATAAACCTGAATTGACTCTGCAGTTTTATCTTTATTGTAAGATCCTAAAAAAACATATGTATTTTGCGAAAAAGCATGAAATGAAGCAAGAAATGCAAGTGAGAAAAAAGTAATTTTTAATTTCATTTTTTTAGTTTCAGATTTTAGTTCAATCTTGTCATTTCAATGACGAAGTAGACGTTTTGCAGTTTCATATTTAACAAAATTATTATTTAACTCCTTTCCACCATTGTGTAAACTCCTGTTTTTCATTTTTCAGTTCGACTATTTCTCCAATCATTGGAGTAATTAACGGAATCGGATTTTCAGACAAACTATTCAATTCGGTTACTTTAATTAAAGGTTCATCCCAGGAATGAAGAGATAAAGGAAATTTTGAGTTATGTACCGGAAAGACTCTTTTTGCTTTTAAGTCTTTCATCGTTTTTATTATATCTTCCGGCAAATTGTGAATATATTTCCATGCCGGATTATATTGTCCATTATCAATAAGTACAATGTCAAAAGGACCATATTTCTCGCCAATTGTTGCATAATGGGAATCGTAACCGCTGTCTCCGCCCAAATACATTTTGAAATCTTGGGTTTCTAAAATAAAAGAGGTCCAAAGTGTATTACAGCGCTGGATGCTTCTGCCGGAAAAATGTCTTGATGGAGCAGTATAAAGCGTTAAATTTTGATTTAATTCTATTTTTTCGTGCCAGTCTTTTTCGATAATATTTTCTATTGAAAAGCCCCAAAATTCAAAATGCGAACCAACGCCAAGTGCCGTGATTACTTTTTTTATTTTTGGTTTCAGTTCCATTATGGTTTTATAATCTAAATGATCATAATGGTCGTGCGTTATCAGCAAATAATCAATTTCAGGAATATCATCATAGGTATAAATATCAGTTCCTTTAAAGGCTTTTGTTGTTCCGTAAATAGGAGAGGCGTTGCCACTGAAAACAGGATCAATTAAAAAACGTTTTCCTTCAAGCTGGATATAATAAGACGAATGCCCAAACCAAACTAAAACATCCTGATGTAAAGAAAGTTCCTTTAAATTCGTTTTTACGGAAGGAATAATATCAGTTGGGGTTTTTCGGTGAACCTTCTTAAATAAAAATTCGGTTAAAACATCATAATAGCCATAACCTTCAGCCAGTTCTGGAGTAAAATTTTCATTTTCGAATTTTCCGTTTTTGTATTGAGGTGATTTTTGTATTAAAGCCAGTCTTTCTCCGGAAGGTTTTTTTCCGAATCGGGGGTGCAGTAAGAAATACAATAGAATTGGAAGTAAAAGAACACTTATTGTGGTAATCATGAGATTTTAATTTGAAGGATATAATTTTTTTAATTCGTTTACAGATGCTGAAATCATTTTTCGGAGTATATCACTATCAATATCTGCCAGTTTTTTGATATAAACACAGCCTTTACCTGCTTTGTGTTTTCCGAATTTTAAAAGTAATTCGTCCTTATTTTCAGATGGTAAATAGAGATAAAGTGAAATTGCTGCTTTTCGTGGTGAGAATCCTGCCAGTGGTGCATCACCTTCATGACCGCTGTCATATTTGTAATGATAGTTTCCAAAACCAATAATGCCTGGGTCCCACATTTTTGGATCAAAACCAGTTACGTTCTGCATTATTTTGATAAGCTCAAAAGCGTCTGCTCTTTTTATGTGATCTTCAACCGTATTGATAAAATCAATTACACTGTATTCGGTTTCTGTGGTTTTATTCTTTGCCATTTTTTGACGGTCTTAGTTTAAAACATTCCGTTTTCATTAATAGTTTTTTTAGGAATTGACTGTCCCAAGTCCCAAAGTTCGACTATTTTCTCCGATTCAAATCTAAAAATATGAACTACAGCAGTACCTAAATCGGCTGAATTTTGTTTGACATGCGAATGAACTGCAACCAAATCACCATCTCTTAAAACATGGTGAATTTCAAAAATCTTATTAGGATTGGTTCTTGCAGATTCTTCCATAGCCAACATCAAAGTGTCTGCATCTCCTTTAAAATAGGCATTATGATGCTTGAAATTTTTGCCTGTGTACAGCCTAAACGCTTCATGTGAATGTCCTGTGGCAGCGAGTTTTAAAAAGTTTCGGGCTATAGATTTCTTAGTCATGATTTATAGCTTTAAAAGAAATCTAAGTTATGAAATTAAAGTGTTCATTCCTTACTTTATCTGCCTAAAAGCAGGAAAGGTAAGGATATATGGATTTCGTTAAAACATAAATGTTGAAGTATCTATGGTTATCAGGGTGTTATATTAAACCCAAATTGCAGGTTGTTGTTAATTTGTGTGGTTTTGTTTTTGTCTGTTGACTACAATTTCATTTAAATCAAAAGCAGCTGCCTAAGGACAAAAACAGAATAGTCAAGAGGTGCTTTTAAGCTTGTTGAAAATATCATTGCTAATGCGAACATTCGTTATTCCTGCCATTTTATTTCAGTTCTTAAGTCATATGAGTTAGTTAATTCGGTATTATCGTAATTATTGTGTAAATATTTTAATGCTTTTTTCATTTGCTAATTCAATTAGTATTATAAAAACGTTTATTTAGTAGTACTTGGCGTGTCGGTAAAAGTTTAGTCGTAACCGTTTTTTTAGCGCAGCGGATTTGCCGTATAGCATAAATATAAAAATGAAAGCCCTGCAACTTTTTGTCGCAAAGCTTTCATTCAAAAATCATTCGTCCGCTACTTCTTTGCAATTAATAAGTTAGAAGAACCTATAAAGATTGAGCTGTCGCGAAGATAAGCTGTAATCCAAATTAATACCAATGGAATTGCCGGATTAAGCATTGAAGCTTCTCTGGATAACTCAGTAGCTATTGCACCAGCAAAATAGCAGCAAAGCAGAATGAAACCTATTTTTATTGTTTTTGGTATAGCAAATAAGATAATAAACGCCATTTCCATTAATCCTAAAATAGTTGGATTATATTTTTCCAAACCTGCTACCGACCAGGGAAGATGAATAAATTTCATAAGACCGCTTACAAATATGATTGTCGTTGTCAATACTGTTAACGATGTGGTAATAATTTTGTTTGTTTTCATTTTTAGTATTATTGATTTAAGGTTCTTGCCTCTATAATCATAAAATAGCCAATTCGGTCTTTTATTAGCCACTTACCATCCTGAAATACATAGTTGTCTTCATATTTTACGCTGTAATCAGTTAATACATCTTGCCCTTCTACTTCTCTTATCATTTTTAATTGGGAAAAGGACAAGCCTGTTGCAGTAGTACCATCGATTTTTACAGTATGCTGTCCATTCATTGTAAAATAGGTTTTTACAAGGGCAGCGTGTACATTAAAGTCTTTTTCCATGTTTTCTCTTCCCGAAACATCGGCCACAAGATTACCTCCCATATATACCTTGTAATTAATATCTTGCGTAAATAAATCCATCACTTCCGGGATTTTTTTTTCATCACCTAAATAGGCGTAAGCATCAATTAAATCTCTTAATTCTTCTTTTGCTCTTAAAGTTTCCAATGTCATAATTTTTTAATATTTTTTGTTTCTATTATTTTCCAAAAGTAATGTACATTTGCTAACAAATTATTAGTTGTTACTTAAAGGTTAGCGACTAACAAAGAGATTAGTTATGTTAAAAGAACAAGAGAATCAAACAGATAGTAAGGGATTTACAGAAGAATGTAATGCTATTTTAAGGGCAGTTTCAGACGCTCAATATGTAATAGGCGGCAAATGGAAATTGATGGTTATCATTTCAATGGCGAGAGGAAACAAGCGATTTACGGAAATTCAAAAACAGGTAAGCGGAATTTCGGCAAGGGTGTTGTCAAGCGAACTTAAAGATTTGGAAATGAATGGTCTTATTGTAAAAAAAGTCGAAAATGGTTATCCTGTAACTATTGAATACGAATTACTGCCTTATAGTCATACGCTGGAAGAAGTTGTGGGAGCGATGACAAAATGGGGAATGCAGCACCGTGAGAAAATTATGTCTGAAAGAAAATCATCGTCTGACAAAATCAACAAAAAATAATAGCTGCTGAATTATGTTTTGTTTATTTTTTTCTTTTATAATTAGAGTGTCGGCAATATGAGGAATATACCCATTAAAGTTATCTCCATAATTTCGATTGACGTATTTATCAATCCCAAACCTATATTAGCCGACGTTCCGTTTTTTCCACAAGCTTCTCATTAATGGTGTTATTCTCCAACAATCTTCCAGGTTTTCATTGTCAAAACATGACCAATAAAATATTGAATGCTCGTGTAGTTGAAAGTTTTCTGAAAGCAATTTTTGAACAATCTCTGAATACTTTACAAAATCATTATCTTTTTCTTGTTCTTCAATTGCTTGAATTATAATTTCCATTAACGCAAATTTATTATCGTCGTCAATTTCGAAATTGTAATGTTTAATATACTTTTCTATGTTCTCTGATTTCCCAACAATAAATTCCCAATCCTGATAATCCTCCAAATCAAATGCAAAATTTAAATCTCTCGTCAATTCTTCAATCGCTTTTTGAGTTACAAATCTCAGTTTTGGTTTTTTCATGATTTTTTTGCTTTTGGATTCGGTTTTTAAGTAATGTTAGTTAACTTC
The DNA here is from genome assembly GCF_002017935.1 of Flavobacterium sp. LM4. Lineage (NCBI taxonomy): Bacteria > Pseudomonadati > Bacteroidota > Flavobacteriia > Flavobacteriales > Flavobacteriaceae > Flavobacterium > Flavobacterium sp. LM4. The sequence goes on from NZ_MUFW01000001.1 coordinate 1,333,833, forward strand.
AGTCTAGTACGGCCTGATCTTGTTCAATAATGTAATAAGTACTCTTCACAGACGAGTACCAGATTGGAGAACTATTACTTTTGATTTTGAAGTTTTCTTGTATTAGGATTTAAGTTTCCTTTTAAAGCCTCTTTAATATCGAGCTGCAGCTGAGCAAAGTCAATATCCTCTTTGTATGTGTATGCATAGAGTGTTCCGCTGGATTCGTTTTGAGCGGTTTCGATTTTTTTTGTCAGTACATAATCGAAATTTAAGTTACTCCCATGAAACATTAAAACATGGAATCTATAAAGCTGGTCTTTGTCGTTACCATTTTCGTCTGTGCTGTAAACGTAATATACCACTTTTGTAAACGTACTGCTAAATCTGTCTTTTGGTAATGGATGAAACCATTCGTAAGCCCAAATTTTTTATTTTCGAACCTAAAAAAGTCAAAATTAAAGCTTTCATCTAATCCTTCCGGAAGTTCTTTTTTTTCTTTTGCCTGGTATAATTTTTCTTTCCATTTTTTTCCTTCGTTAAAATCTCCTAAGCCAAAGTTTGACACAACAATGTTTTTGATCATAAAATATTTGCGTTTGGCAAATTCTGCATCAAATAAAGGGATTCCTTTTTCGATAGCTGCTAATGCTTCAATGCCCAATTTTAAAGATTTGTCAAATTTTTCATTGAGTCTGTTTTCGTATTCCAATTGACTTGTAGTCAGTGTGTAATACCACAGGGAGTATTTGTAAAGGGTATCGGTTTTGGGAATTGTCTGTTCTAGTATTTTGAATTTGAAGTATGCCGAATCAATATTGTTAGTTTTTAAAAGAATGTCTGCCTTTTGAAAATCGGATATCAGGCTTTTTTGTGCATTTACACAAAAAGACAGTATAATGATGGCTAAAAAAGTTAATTTTTTGATCATAATTTATTTGTATTTTGAATAGTAGTATTGGGCTTTGTAAAAGTTTCGTAATTTCAATCAACGTATTCTCTGTTTTACGAATATAGAATTTAAAACGATAATTCTACTAAATGTCCACGAAAGCTGTTAGTATTGATATCATTTTACTTCAGCATTCTTTTCAGCTATAATCCTTAGTACGTCAATTAAATTTGGATAAACTGAGTTTACGATTGCGCAGTCCCAGTTATCTCCTGAACACATAGGATAATCTGTTAAACCACCTTTGGAAAGACCAATATTATCTTTGGATAATAAAATTTCATTTGTTTTAGCTGAATACAATTCAATATTTGTCTGTACTTTAAGTTCACCCTTTTCTTTGTAAAACTTCATTTTAGGGAAATTTATAATGAAGAAGTTTTTTTTGTTATTTGCAATCTCTGAATATTGTTTCTTATCTGAGGTTGAGGTTATCGTTGATACCAATATAATTCTTGGTTTTATTTTAAATGGTTTGTAAAGCCTGTATGCAATATATTCCCTAACAATCGTTGCAACATAATTATCAATGGTAAGGCTGTCGTAAAAATTAAGTTCGTTCTCGAACATAACTTTTGTGTAATCAGGCTGTTTGTTAAATTCTTCTATGTTTGCTTGTTTGTCTTTTGTTTTTTGCTCTTTTAGAGCACTGCGATTTTCTAATATTTCTTTTTTTAATTTATTATATTCAGTCAAATAGTTGTCGGCAACCTCTATTTTATATGGTGACAAGACGATTACTTTTAGGGTGTCAATTTGCTGTGCGAATGAATTATTGAAAAATAAAAGCCCAATGATTATCTTGAATGTGTATTTCATAAAATTTTATTGCTAACGTTCTTGTTAGATGTGGTTTATTTAAATGTCTTTTTTTGTCCAAACAAAAGTTGCTTCTGTAACCATTTTATTTAGTTCAAAATGTAAATGGTTATTTACTTATTTCAATTTTATATTCCCAGACTTCAGTAGTGACTCACCCTACAAGGCAAAAGTCTTGTTTTTACTAAAAACGAGTTATTTAAAGCTTCATACAACAACTAATTTTTATCCCGAGAAATTAGCAGCCTAAAAAAAGTGATTCAATATAAGGCTTTATTTGAATTACAGTAGAGTAAAATCTAGAGGTTTTAACTGGAAAAGGAGGTTTTTTCACAGCCTGACGTCTTGGCACTACAGCGGGTTTGGGACTAAATTAAGCCCATTCTTCGGTTTTGCCAAATATTCCAAATACAAGCCCATTTTTCCATTAAGCCAAATACCCAAATCCGTTGTAGTGGCTGTTATAGCCAGTGGTTCTACGCTTATTTTAATTATTTTCACTTTCTCTTTGTAAGTCTTCACATTCATCATCATCCATGTTATCACTCGGGTAAAAGTCAAACCAAACTTGAACTAAATAATCGTGGAAACCCCATCCAATTCCACTTGTGTCATCTACTATTTTTTCTACCCGTTCTTCAAACGCACTTAGAAGATTTTCTTTGTCCATCATTTTCAAAGCATCAACGAATGTTGTTGATAAGCTATTGTAGAATGCTTCATTTACGTCACCAAAGTCATTCGTAAATTTTACACCTGACTCAACATAAAACAGCATAAGGTTGGCTAATAGTTCCGTAGCTGGTTCAAGTTTTTTGAAGTCACTAATTGCTTGTTTGCCGTCTTTGAGTTTATAGCTGTAACCACGTTTAGGGAAAAATGCTTCGAAAACTTTGTTTCGATATTTTTTGAACAGTTCATTCTCGTCAGGACTTACATAAAAATCTAAAAACTCTTTTACCGATTTGTTCTTTTTATACAAGTCAGCAATAAGGTCGATGAGTTTTTCTTTTTCGAGTTTCTTTAGTTCTTTTTTAAGATCTGTAAGTCCCATATTTTGTTATTTATTACAATCGTCCCACCATTGGCTATAACGTCAGTCTGTGAAAAAACTTCCGTTTTGTTGTAAACAAATATAGGGAAGTATTGTTTAAAAACAGGATTTTTCGTATTTTTCGTAATGCAACATATACAAGGAATTTCCCGCCAACAAATGCGTTTTTCAAGTTTAGAAGATGCAATATCTGCCGATAATCAGGTTCGTTTTATAGATGCTTTTGTAACCTTTTTAGATTTGGAAAAACTTGGTTTTGCAGTTACTTCTATTAAATCAGAAGGTCGACCGAGCTATAATATCAAAGTGTTTTTGAAAATCTATTTATACGGCTATCTCAATGGATTAAGAAGTAGCCGCAAACTGGAAAAAGAATGTTTTAGAAACATTGAAATGCAGTGGTTGTTAGAAGACATTCGACCGAACTACCACAGCATATCTGATTTTAGAAAGAACAATCCTGCAGCATTAAAAAACTTGTTCAAACTCTTTGTCGTTTTCTTGAAAGATGCCGATTTAATAGCAGGGGAAACCATTGCTATTGATGGAACTAAAAGCCGAGCGCACAATAGCCGTAAAGCTAATTTCAATCAAAAGAAAATAGATAAACATTTAGAGTATATCGAAATCAAAACCCAGCAATACCTTGATGCTTTGGAAGAAAATGATGCAAAGCATAACCCTGAAAAAATCAAAAACATCAAGCAGAAAATTGAACGTTTAAAACAAAACAAAATCCGCTATGAATTACTGGAAGAAAAACTAGAAGCAAGTGGCGAACCTCAAATAAGCACCACCGATAGTGATGCCAGAGCCCTATTAGTGCAAGGGCAAGTGGTTGAAATCTCATTTAATATGCAGGCTGCAGTCGATGCCAAACACAATCTTGTGGTAGCCACTCATACGATCAACAAGAACGATCGTAGCGCTTTATCTGCCATTGCCATAGAAGCCAAAGAAAATTTAGGAATTGAAACTTATACTGCATTAGTGGACAAAGGCTATCATAATGGCAAACAAATAGAAATCTGCAAAAAAGCGAACATCACTACAATTGTAGCACAGCCCGAACAGGGGAAAAATAAAGAAAGGATAGCTGAGGGTTATTTGATCTCGAAGTTCCAATACGACCAAACCACCGACACCTACACTTGCCCTGAGGGAGAAACGCTTAAAACCACAGGTCACTGGCACAAGAAAACCGATAGCGATAGTTATGAATTCAAGAGATACCGAACATCCAAGTGCAGGGAGTGTTCCGTAAAGCAGTTATGTACCAGCAGAGTGGCTGGACGAGATATAGACCGCAGTCAATATGCTGATGCCGTAGAAGAAAACAACAAACGTTATCACGCAAATCCACAGCTCTACCGCAAGCGTCAGGAAATCAACGAGCATATCTTTGGGACTATCAAACGGCAATGGGGCTATAATCACACTAATTTAACAGGATTGGAAAAAGTAAACGGAGAACACAGCTTAATTATGTTGGTCTATAACATCAAACGCAGTATCAATATACTGGGCGTTCCCGAACTTATTGCAAAACTCCAAAAATGGAATTCACCCTACAAGACAAAAGTCTTGTTTTTAATAAAAAGGAGGTATTTAAAGCTTAATACAACGTATATTTTTTATCCAATGAAATTTGCAGCCTAAAAAAATACCCTTCTCAGAAGGCTTTATTTGAATTGTAGTGTCGTTAATTTTTATGGGAATAATGAAAAAAGGAGGTTTTTTCACAGCCTGACGTTCTGGTACTACAGCGGGTTTGGGACTAAATTAAGCTCATTCTTCGGATTTGCCAAATCATTCCAAATACAAAACCATCTTCCATTAAGCCAATTGCCTAAATCCGTTGTAGCATCTGTTATAGGCGGTTTTTATTTATCTTTTACAAATACTTCTTTTTCAAAATATTGACTTTGAGTAAAAATTGTAGCATCTGCAGAATCGTTTGAAATTAATTTGTAATGCAAATATTTTTCTAGGATTTTTCCTTTTATTTTCATTTTTCCTTTTTTGTATGCGTTAACCCCAAACCAAGGATTAACTCGTCCATTTTTAATATCGTTTCTAAAAGTGTCTTTTTTAATTTCATCTTTCGAATATTTATTATCAATTATAATTAAAATAAAATGAAAATTACGATCTCCTTTTTTATCAGTGAAATATTCGTTTGTATCAATTAAATTTTTACCAATTTTTAGTGTGTCTGGAATTTTGAATTTAAAAAAAGAACTTTTAGAATAATTGATTTTTCCATTTGAGTTATAGAGAATATATTGATTTTTAGATGCACTGTCATTAAGCTCATAATACTCTTCTTCTTTCAATATTTTATTATTTTTATCAAAAACTTTCCACCAATTTTGTCTGTGTCCATTGTAAAAAACACCTTTTTCTCGAACCGAGCCATTTTCGTAATATATAAACACTGAATCGCTTACTATTCCTTTGAAATATTTTCCTTTTCCTTTTAGTTTTCCACTTTCGTAATATTCTTCAAATTCCCCATTTCGGATTCCCTTATTGTCTAAAGCAATTTTTAATTTTAGATTTCCATCTGGGTAAAATTCTTTATAAAACTTTTTATTATTACAAGAGAAATTCAGAATTACTATTATTAGCAGGAGTGTTTTCTTCATCTATATTTTCGTTTGTAAAATGCCTGCTAACGTCAGTCTGTGAAAAAACCTCTTCAAATTTAGAAAGTATTCGGAGAGCTACCGGAGAAAAATCTCAAATATGAGATTCTCAAGACGTTGATTTTAGTTTTTTCACAGCCTGACGTCCCGCAGCTTGGCCTTTACTTTGTAAAGCATAAATTTTGTAAATTTCTCAAAGGAAAGCAGAAGTGAACTACGCGCTTGGCCAGACTCATGATCCATACCTCGCATTAGTCTTCTGCTCCTCCTTGAGTTTTGTTGAATGGCTTCAAATAGAATGATAGACAACGGGTCTAATAAAGGCTTTAAAGCAAATTCAACTTTTTATTTCACTTAAAATCAAATGTATGAAAAAGTATTTATTTTTTGTAGGGATTGATGTTTCTAAGTCAAAATTAGACGTCACTTTTCTTGAGAAGCCATTAGGAAAGAAAATAGTTCACTTTGTGGTAAGTAACGACAACAAAGGAATTAAAGAGATTGTAAAGCAGCTAAACAATCGAAAAATTGCTTTAGAAGAGGTGTTGATCAGCTTTGAAGATACGGGTGTTTATTCACTTCCTTTGGGATGTTATTTGACACGGTACAAGATCGATTATTGGATGATTCCCGCCATTGAAATCAAACGCAGCAAAGGAATCTCCAGAGGGAAAACTGATAAAAATGACTCTAAAGATATTGCATTTTATACCTTAACACATTTGCACAAGTTGCGATTAACACAGCTTCCAGAGTTATCATTAATGGAACTTAAATTACTTTTTACAGAACGTGAAAAACTACTTAAAAGCTTGCGTATCATTGGAAGTACCAGTGAAGGAATCGGTTATATTCCCAAAGAAGCTATGGGTGATGTTTTAAAAATTAATAAAGTAGTTATTAAACAACTTCAAAAAGCAATCGAAAAAGTAGAAAGGAAAATGAAAGAAATCATTCAATCCAATGAGCAGCTCAAATTGCAGAACGAGCTCATTCAAAGTATTCCAGGGGTTGGGCCACAAACTGCCTTGTATATTATCTTAGTTACCAAATCGTTTCAATCCTTCGAAAACTGGCGACAAGTGGCTTGTTATGCTGGAGTGGCTCCATTTCAATACAGTTCTGGAAGTTCTATAAAAGGAAGGACAAAGGTCAATCATCTAGCAGATAAAAAACTAAAATCGTTACTGAATATGTGTGCTTTAAATAGCAAAAAACACGACGCGGAACTCAAACAATATTATGCACGGAAAGTAGGCGAAGGGAAATCGAAAATGTTGGTTTTAAATAATATAAGATGCAAACTATTGGGGCGAATTTTTGCAACTATTAACCGCGGAACACCTTATGTAAACATTCAAAAATTTGCAGCATAATTTTAGCGTTTTTTACTTGGATTTTGCCATAGAATGCGAGGTTGCGAGCTTCGGAATCGATTATTTTCTGTTAAAGATAAAATTTCTTGCGAGAAATAAACGTGAATTCACCACAAAATTCGCAATCTTGCCAAACGCCTGTTAGCCGTTCGGTTTTTTTATTAATTTACCATTTTCATATTTACATTCATTTTTTTCTCCATTTTTGTTTATTGAAAAAACAGTTCCGTTTTTCTTACCATTTGAATAAGAGCAACGATAAATTAAAATTCCATTTTTATAATCTTCTTCAAGAATTTTATTTCCATTTTCATCATAATATTTATTCCAATTTATTTTATGGTCAAGTGAATATCTTATTTTCCTTTCTAAGTTTCCATTTTCATTATAATATTCTTCATCTGAAACAATTTGCTCTTTTCCATTGAAATAAATAATATATTTTCTCAATATTCCGTTTATGTATTCTCTTTCTAAAAGTAAATGATTATTATTTTTAAAACTTTGAGTCTTGCCAGTAAAAAGTTGTGAATTTTCAGTTTTATAAACTAAATTATCTTGTTTAAATACTTCAGAATTTTTCAATACTTCTTGTGAGTAAATTTTACCACATAAAATAAATAATAGGATAATTAAAAATCTCATAAATTGTTTTTTTATTTACTTTTTTTCTCACGCTCCACCAAACTGACGGCTAACGTCAGTCTGTGAAAAAACCTCTTCAAATTTAGAAAGTATTCGGAGAGCTACCGGAGAAAAATCTCAAATATGAGATTCTCAAGACGTTGATTTTAGTTTTTTCACAGCCTGACGTTCCCGCGCTACAGCGGGTTTGGGACTAAAATAGCGTTATTTTTCGGATTAGCCAAATCTCCCAAATACAAAACCAATTTTCCATTAAGCCTATTGCCCAAATCCGTTGTAGCGTGTGTTGGTGGTTCGGCTTTATTTTCGGTTTCGTGTTTCCACCGATATTAAGTAAACACAATTTTAATTTTTATGTTATGGCTTATTTTTTAAAGAATCTATTTCTTTTTTTAAAGAAAGTATTTCAATGCTCTTATCGTTCAGACGTTTTTGAAAACTATCACCACGTTCAGCTTTGTCGGATGCCAATTTATGCAATTCTTTTATATATTCTTTTGAATTATCTGGTTGTGCCAACGTTACTATTCCTCCGATCAATCCACCAATAAAAACATATATTATGTTATACAGAATATCATATTTTAATCTTTTACTTGTTAACTGTTTTATCGTAATATCTAAATCTTTTTCAGAACTATTGTTTGATAAAAATTTTTCAATTCCTCCATCATTAAAAACATATATTGCTTTTTCTGATAGTTCGTACTGCTTACCATTTGTTGAAAGATTTATCAAGTTTAATGCTTTACATAGCCTGATTGATTTTTTTCTTAATTCAGTATTTTCTTTATTGTCAGAACAAGCATTACCTTTTAGTAATTCTGTCAACATAAAGTCAATTTCTGACTTTAATTCTTTTTCTAATTCCATATTTTCGGTATTTCGTTCCTCGAAGCTGACCACCAACGTCAGTCTGTGAAAAAACTTCCGTTTTGTTGTAAACAAATATAGAAAAGTATTGTTTAAAAACAGGATTTTTCGTATTTTTCGTAATGCAACATATACAAGGAATTTCCCGCCAACAAATGCGTTTTTCAAGTTTAGAAGATGCAATATCTGCCGATAATCAAGTACGTTTTATAGATGCTTTTGTAACCTTTTTAGATTTGGAAAAACTTGGTTTTACAGTTACTTCTATTAAATCAGAAGGTCGACCGAGCTATAATATCAAAGTGTTTTTGAAAATCTATTTATACGGCTATCTCAATGGATTAAGAAGTAGCCGCAAACTGGAAAAAGAATGTTTTAGAAACATTGAAATGCAGTGGTTGTTAGAAGACATTCGACCGAACTACCACAGCATATCTGATTTTAGAAAGAACAATCCTGCAGCATTAAAAAACTTGTTCAAACTCTTTGTCGTTTTCTTGAAAGATGCCGATTTAATAGCAGGGGAAACCATTGCTATTGATGGAACTAAAAGCCGAGCGCACAATAGCCGTAAAGCTAATTTCAATCAAAAGAAAATAGATAAACATTTAGAGTATATCGAAATCAAAACCCAGCAATACCTTGATGCTTTGGAAGAAAATGATGCAAAGCATAACCCTGAAAAAATCAAAAACATCAAGCAGAAAATAGAACGTTTAAAACAAAACAAAATCCGCTATGAATTACTGGAAGAAAAACTACAAGCAAGTGGCGAACCTCAAATAAGCACCACCGATAGCGATGCCAGAGCCCTATTAGTGCAAGGGCAAGTGGTTGAAATCTCATTTAATATGCAGGCTGCAGTCGATGCCAAACACAATCTTGTGGTAGCCACTCATACGATCAACAAGAACGATCGTAGCGCTTTATCTGCCATTGCCATAGAAGCCAAAGAAAATTTAGGAATTGAAACTTATACTGCATTAGTGGACAAAGGCTATCATAATGGCAAACAAATAGAAATCTGCAAAAAAGCGAACATCACTACAATTGTAGCACAGCCCGAACAGGGGAAAAATAAAGAAAGGATAGCTGAGGGTTATTTGATCTCGAAGTTCCAATACGACCAAACCACCGACACCTACACTTGCCCTGAGGGAGAAACGCTTAAAACCACAGGTCACTGGCACAAGAAAACCGATAGCGATAGTTATGAATTCAAGAGATACCGAACATCCAAGTGCAGGGAGTGTCCCGTAAAGCAGTTATGTACCAGCAGAGTGGCTGGACGAGATATAGACCGCAGTCAATATGCTGATGCCGTAGAAGAAAACAACAAACGTTATCACGCAAATCCACAGCTCTACCGCAAGCGTCAGGAAATCAACGAGCATATCTTTGGGACTATCAAACGGCAATGGGGCTATAATCACACTAATTTAACAGGATTGGAAAAAGTAAACGGAGAACACAGCTTAATTATGTTGGTCTATAACATCAAACGCAGTATCAATATACTGGGCGTTCCCGAACTTATTGCAAAACTTCAAAAATGGAATTCACCCTACAAGGCAAAAGTCTTGTTTTTAATAAAAAGGAGGTATTTAAAGCTTAATACAACAACTAATTTTTATCCCGAGAAATTTGCAGCCTAAAAAAATACCCTTCTCAGAAGGCTTTATTTGAATTGTAGTGTCGTTAATTTTTATGGGAATAATGAAAAAAGGAGGTTTTTTCACAGCCTGACGTTCCCGCGCTACAAGTAGTTTGGGACTAAATTAAGCCCTATTTTCGGACTTGCCAAATCTTCCAAATACAAACCAATTTTTCCATTAAGCCAAGTACCCAAATTGCTTGTAGCGTGTGTTAGTGGCTGGCTTTTCTGTTTCTTAATGTATTTGTCAATAATGTTTTGCTACTTGGATTGGTCAGGATAAATTCATAATGGGGGTATTTCTTTCCAATTTTGAGCAAACAACATCTTTTAAATTTCTTACCTGAATTGCAAGTGCAGAGGTCATTTCTACCAACATTTTTGTAATCTACAATTTTCGACTCCTTTTGGCTTATTTCTAAATCCCAAATTTCATATGGTGAATTGATCATCTCAAATAAATAATCAAGAGTGTCGTAATTATATTGGTCGATTTGTTCATTTGTCTTTTCGTCTTTTAAAAACATTACAGAAAATTTATTTCCTGGGTTTTCAACAATCGAAATGCCTAATATTTCGCATTCTGTTACAATTCGATGGCACATTTCACCATTATAAATTTCCCCTACAATATGTCCACAAAAATTTCTAATTGAAATTTCTTTATCGCATACACTACATATTTTTTTCTTTTTTAAAATTTCGGAACTTGCAAAAAGTCTATATGGATATAAAATCTGTAGGTTTTTAGTGCATTTTTCTATATGCCATAAAAAATATTGCTCTTTGTTATAGGTAAAATGTTTCTTTAAGCTATGAATCGTTATTTCAATTCTTTCCAATTGACACCAAGCTTGATAGTATGATTTATTTTTAACTAACTCAAATGCATTTCTATAAAGTTTATGAATTTCAAGAATAGTCTGATTAATCCATAATAATTTAGCCTCATCTTGTTTTCCTTCTGCTACAAATATTAGTTTTTGATTTTGTATTTCTTCGTCCAAGTCTTCTATAGAAAAGTTTTGAAGATGAATATTATTCAGTTTGTCTACAATTTCATTATTCTTCATATTTTTTCAATGATTTTAATGCGGTATCAATTTCTGATGCTGGACCTTCATAGCTTATATTTTTTGAAGTTCCTGCGGTATCAACAACTGTGACAGAAAATTTAACATGAGTTGGTTCTAAAAACTTTTTTTCTGTCACTTTACTAACTGGATTATTTATTGTTGTATGTGTAGAATTGTCAATTGTTGTATGTGTAGAATTATTTATTATTTGTATTTGTGGTTGAGAATTGTCTTCTTTTATATAATTATCATAAACATATGAAGATAAAATAGTAACAAAAATTGGAACAGCTACAGCTGTAATAATAAAATTACCAATTCTTTTATAGTCACTATAAAAAGCAAATTCTTGATAATCTTCGTCTGTAATGCAAATGTCAATAAAATGTTCTTGCGGTAATTTTTCTTTAAAATATCTTAGAATTTCTTCTGTCCCAATTGGAAATAGTAAAGGATTTGTTGTCTCTCTAAGATTTTCAAAAGGAACAATTAGAATTGAAGCATTTGAAATTAGTTCTTTCAATTCTTTTGTAACAAATTCTTTATTTAGCCAACTTTCAAAGTTGTCATTTGTATCTGTAATAGTTATTTCCATAATATATCGTGATTTTTTTCTTCTTTTCTTGTCCGCTTGCCACTAACGTGTCGCCGCTTCACGAAGTTGCGGATTTTCAACACTGTTGATTATAAATATAAACAAAATTTAGTTTAAAAAATTACCAATTCTGATAAATCCCAAACCCCGCAATTTCGTGAAACGGCTGTTGTGCGTTCGGTTTTTTATTCAGTCTTTGATAATTCAGAAAAGTTTTCTTTTGAATTCATTTTTTTTGTTTAGTTGACTTTTTAATTTTTGATTAAATTCCAAAAAAATAATTAAAATAACTTTTATTCTGTTCTGTAATTATCTCTTTTCCAACTTCTACATAATTTCCGTTTAAGTCTTTTCTCATTACGATTATTTCATTTAAACTTTTACGAACTACATCTCCAACTTTTATTTCCAAATCTTTACATTCACTGTCGTAAAAATATTTATCATTTTCATAGTATATTTTGTTTCCTCTACCTTCTGTTATTTTTAAAATTTCACCGCTAAAAGTACTGCTTTTAAATTCTTTACTTTTTTCATAATATTCAGATTTGGAGTTATAAACCACAAAACAAAAAATTGAAATTATTATTACAATAGGAATTATTTTTCTCATTTTATTTTAGTTTTCTTTCGGTTTTCTGTCGCTCCAAACTGACGCACAACGTCCCCGCGCTACAAGCAGTTTGGGATTAAATTTTGCCTTATCTTCGGATTTGCCTAATCATTCCAAATACAAAACCGATTTCAAATTAAGCCTAATACCCAAATTGCTTGTAGCGTGTGTTATAGCCAGTTTATTTCGGTTTTAGAACAAGCATTTTATATTTAATTGCAATATTGTCACCATCTCCATCATATATTCTTTTTAGACACCAACCATAAGGAAACAGAGTAGAACCATTCCAATAGAATGGAAAGGTATCTTTACCAATGCTTTTATCATCGCGTTCAAGTTTTCCTTTTCCGTGATTCTTCTCAATAACAGCTACAATGTAAAAACTAAATATAAGTGCAATCCCTCTTAAACCTTCTTCGTTTTTGTTTTTGACATATTCGCTATTTATATCACTGAGAATACTTTCCACATTATTTATTGATTCGTCTGAATAATCTAAAGAAAAGTTATAAGATTTGCCGATTTCAATTGCATTTTGAAGCATTTTTTCTTTAACCTTTTCTAGATTTTGACTTTCTTGAGCATCCATTTGTAACGGAATAAAAATCATGCTAATAATTATAAATATAATGTGCTTCATTTTAGCTGATATTTGTTTAAATTGGCTATAACGTTCCGGCGCTTGGCCTTTACTTTGTAAAGCATAAATTTTGTAAATTTCTCAAAGGAAAGCAGAAGTGAACTACGCGCTTGGCCAGACTCATGATCCATACCTCGCATTAGTCTTCTGCTCCTCCTTGAGTTTTGTTGAATGGCTTCAAATAGAATGATAGACAACGGGTCTAATAAAGGCTTTAAAGCAAATTCAACTTTTTATTTCACTTAAAATCAAATGTATGAAAAAGTATTTATTTTTTGTAGGGATTGATGTTTCTAAGTCAAAATTAGACGTCACTTTTCTTGAGAAGCCATTAGGAAAGAAAATAGTTCACTTTGTGGTAAGTAACGACAACAAAGGAATTAAAGAGATTGTAAAGCAGCTAAACAATCGAAAAATTGCTTTAGAAGAGGTGTTGATCAGCTTTGAAGATACGGGTGTTTATTCACTTCCTTTGGGATGTTATTTGACACGGTACAAGATCGATTATTGGATGATTCCCGCCATTGAAATCAAACGCAGCAAAGGAATCTCCAGAGGGAAAACTGATAAAAATGACTCTAAAGATATTGCATTTTATACCTTAACACATTTGCACAAGTTGCGATTAACACAGCTTCCAGAGTTATCATTAATGGAACTTAAATTACTTTTTACAGAACGTGAAAAACTACTTAAAAGCTTGCGTATCATTGGAAGTACCAGTGAAGGAATCGGTTATATTCCCAAAGAAGCTATGGGTGATGTTTTAAAAATTAATAAAGTAGTTATTAAACAACTTCAAAAAGCAATCGAAAAAGTAGAAAGGAAAATGAAAGAAATCATTCAATCCAATGAGCAGCTCAAATTGCAGAACGAGCTCATTCAAAGTATTCCAGGGGTTGGGCCACAAACTGCCTTGTATATTATCTTAGTTACCAAATCGTTTCAATCCTTCGAAAACTGGCGACAAGTGGCTTGTTATGCTGGAGTGGCTCCATTTCAATACAGTTCTGGAAGTTCTATAAAAGGAAGGACAAAGGTCAATCATCTAGCAGATAAAAAACTAAAATCGTTACTGAATATGTGTGCTTTAAATAGCAAAAAACACGACGCGGAACTCAAACAATATTATGCACGGAAAGTAGGCGAAGGGAAATCGAAAATGTTGGTTTTAAATAATATAAGATGCAAACTATTGGGGCGAATTTTTGCAACTATTAACCGCGGAACACCTTATGTAAACATTCAAAAATTTGCAGCATAATTTTAGCGTTTTTTACTTGGATTTTGCCATAGAATGCGAGGTTGCGAACTTCGGAACCGATTATTTTCTATCAAATATAAAATTTCTTGCGAAATGTAAACGTGTATTTACTACAAAATTCGCAATCTTGCCAAACGCCTGTTACCAACTGGCAAAATTTGTAGTTTTATTATTCCAGTTTTATTATTACCCAAACTTTTTCACGTTTCTACAAATTAGTGTTTTTCGCCGAGTTTATATCAATTTAGGTTTCTCTTGATTTTTGAATTTTCCGCAAACTTAATTAGTTATATTTTTCATTTTCTAGGTAAAGTTTGAATGAAACTTTGTTTTTTATTTTTCCACAAACTTTGAAAGTCTAGTTGTTTTTAAGTCAACTTTGAACGTTTTTTATTTTCTCAAACTTTGAAAGTCTAGTTATTTTTAAATCAACTTTGAACGTTTTTTTATTTTCTCAAACTTTGAAAGTCTAGTTATTTTTAAGTCAACTTTTAATGTGCTTTTGTTTTGTTAGAATACGTTTAATTGACTGAATTCTTGATTCTTGCGTTTTTTTTTATTGCTTGTTGGTAACGTCCCGGCGCTTGGCCTTTACTTTGTAAAGCATAAATTTTGTAAATTTCTCAAAGGAAAGCAGAAGTGAACTACGCGCTTGGCCAGACTCATGATCCATACCTCGCATTAGTCTTCTGCTCCTCCTTGAGTTTTGTTGAATGGCTTCAAATAGAATGATAGACAACGGGTCTAATAAAGGCTTTAAAGCAAATTCAACTTTTTATTTCACTTAAAATCAAATGTATGAAAAAGTATTTATTTTTTGTAGGGATTGATGTTTCTAAGTCAAAATTAGACGTCACTTTTCTTGAGAAGCCATTAGGAAAGAAAATAGTTCACTTTGTGGTAAGTAACGACAACAAAGGAATTAAAGAGATTGTAAAGCAGCTAAACAATCGAAAAATTGCTTTAGAAGAGGTGTTGATCAGCTTTGAAGATACGGGTGTTTATTCACTTCCTTTGGGATGTTATTTGACACGGTACAAGATCGATTATTGGATGATTCCCGCCATTGAAATCAAACGCAGCAAAGGAATCTCCAGAGGGAAAACTGATAAAAATGACTCTAAAGATATTGCATTTTATACCTTAACACATTTGCACAAGTTGCGATTAACACAGCTTCCAGAGTTATCATTAATGGAACTTAAATTACTTTTTACAGAACGTGAAAAACTACTTAAAAGCTTGCGTATCATTGGAAGTACCAGTGAAGGAATCGGTTATATTCCCAAAGAAGCTATGGGTGATGTTTTAAAAATTAATAAAGTAGTTATTAAACAACTTCAAAAAGCAATCGAAAAAGTAGAAAGGAAAATGAAAGAAATCATTCAATCCAATGAGCAGCTCAAATTGCAGAACGAGCTCATTCAAAGTATTCCAGGGGTTGGGCCACAAACTGCCTTGTATATTATCTTAGTTACCAAATCGTTTCAATCCTTCGAAAACTGGCGACAAGTGGCTTGTTATGCTGGAGTGGCTCCATTTCAATACAGTTCTGGAAGTTCTATAAAAGGAAGGACAAAGGTCAATCATCTAGCAGATAAAAAACTAAAATCGTTACTGAATATGTGTGCTTTAAATAGCAAAAAACACGACGCGGAACTCAAACAATATTATGCACGGAAAGTAGGCGAAGGGAAATCGAAAATGTTGGTTTTAAATAATATAAGATGCAAACTATTGGGGCGAATTTTTGCAACTATTAACCGCGGAACACCTTATGTAAACATTCAAAAATTTGCAGCATAATTTTAGCGTTTTTTACTTGGATTTTGCCATAGAATGCGAGGTTGGGGATTAGGGAAGCCTTAATTATCGGTTAAAGACTAAACTTTGCTAGTACAAGACCATCTTTAAATTAAGCCTAAAACCCCAATCTTGCCAAACGCCTGTTACCAGTAGTTGCTATTCAGGATATGTGCCTCCGTTAATAATCCAATTTTCTACTTTTTTCTTTCTAATCATTTTCGATTCATTGTCAACTCCATATCTATAATCAAAATAATTAAAATCTTTTGGAAAGTCTGTTTTTCTTGCGATTATAGAATTTGGAAACCTAACTCTGTATGTATTATATTCTCTAACGTTTTGATTATAATTGTCTAAACTCAAATTTATTTTTTCATTTAGTGTTGAGTTTAAACTGTCCGACATAACGAATTGATTTATTTTGTATTCATTAAATTCAAGTTCTTTTGAACATTCAGTCAAAGTAATAGATTTAGCCTTATTCCAATAAAATTTCAGACTGTCGTTTTTAAAATTCTGCTTTGATAATTCTGCGTTTCTTTCTTTTAAATTTTCTGTATAATTAGTCCAACTCTGTTTTACGTTGCTATTTGAACTTTCCAAGTTATTTATGACACTATTTTTAAATAAAAGATATCCAATGAAACTTATTCCAATAAATATCATCAATGTGATTAAACAACCTTTTAGAAATTTCATTTTATGTTTTTTACGTTTTTTTTCGGTGCAATTACTGGTAACGTTCCTGCGCCTCTAGCTGTTTGCAGCTTATGAAACAGAGTATTTTCGGCTAAACGAAAATAGGAATTAAAAACGATAATTCCACTAAAGTTGCAAATAGCTAGAGACGTATGTTGTGCGAGGTTGCGACACGTAAAGTGAGCAAGTTCTGAAAATCGACAACAGTTCGGTTATGCGGTTTCAATGTTATTTTCTGCTTTCAGATTTCGATTTTCCAGGTTCCAATTTTTCGGCTTTAGTTTGTCAAAATCCAGCTTTAAAGTTCTGATTTTCAGATTCAAAATTTTCAAATTTCGGTTCGTCAAAATCTAGCTTTCAAGTTTCTGCTTTTTAGATTCCAATTTTCCGCTTTCCAATATTTAGTTTTCCAATTTCGGCTGTCAATTAGTTTTCGGTTTTCCGCTTTCCAATTTGGGAGCAATCACGCACAACGTTCCCGCGCTACACGCAGTTTGGGACTAAATTAAGCCCATTATTCGGATTAGCCAAATCTTCCAAATACAAAACCAATTTCAAATTAAGCCTAATACCCAAATTGCTTGTAGCGTGTGTTAAGCGGGGGTTGTTTAGTCGGAATTACTATTAAACCGCATTTTTTTCACGCTTCTGTATTTCGGTTTGCTATTTTCAACTTTCACGTTTGCTTTTAGTTTTCAGTTATTTGGTTCCAATTTTCACGCTTGCTTTTTCCAAGTTTCTATTGTCAGATTCCAATTTTCACGTTTCCAATTTTCACGCTTCTGTTTTCCGAGTTTCTGTTTTTCCACTCCAATTTTCACACTTCTGCTTTTCAGGTTTCAACTTTCCAGCTTCTGTTGGCGCTTCCGTTTTTCACGCTTCAGCTTTGTTAATTTCTTGCGGAAACAAATGCTTGTTTTCTAATGGATTTCTTCTGCGTAATTTCGGCTTTCAACTCCCGCTTAACGTTCTCGCGCTACAGCGGGTTTGGGACTAAATTAAGCCCATTATTCGGATTTGCCAAATCTTCACAAATACAAAACCATTTTTCCATTAAGCCAATTGCCCAAATCCGTTGTAGTGGCTGTTGTGCGTCGCTTTTTTTTATTTTTCTCTTTCTATAAAACTTAAATTCATTATAAATTTCCGAGGAACATTATCGTTCATATTTTTGAAATCCCAATTAGGTGCAGATTTATAATGTTTAAAAAAATCCCAAAATTTTTCGAATTCTTTTTTTTCTACAAATTCTAATTTGTCTTTACTTGATTTGGGAATTATAAAAACAAAAGTTAAAAATGTAAACCTAAATTCGGCAACTGCATACGGTAAATCTGGATCTTCTTCTTTTTGAATATAGACAACTAATTTCGGATGATGTGAAAATAAATCGTATGATTTTAACATTGCAACTTTCGGCAAATTGTCAAAAGATATATCTTGATTAATCCATTTAATTGTTTCAGTGAAATTTTCTAATTGTTTTTTATCAATAACACTTAATGCGTATTTTGCTAATGTTCTATATATGTTTTGAGAAACTAAATCTTGATTAGTTTCAAATCTTACTTTAAAATCATCATGATTTGGGTCATTTTCCTCTTCTTCGTTTAAGTAATGCTTAATTTCAATTGTTCCGTTGTTTTCGATTTCAAAATTTTTCCCTTTCAATTTAGGAATGCCATTTTTCCCTTTTATGCCAAATATATTTCGATATAAATTTAAATAAAGGATTAAATCGTTTTCTATTCCTGTTCCAAATCTTTCATTGCAAGAATCACATTCATCATTTGTTACTATTTTTTTATTACCCAAAGCTTCGGAAATTGAATGTGCAACTTTTCTAAACGTTACTTCTCCATTTGTTTTACCACAAAATCTGCAAACTCTTTTTGATTTATTTGGTTCTCCTATTTTATTTCTAGTGTTTTCATCAAATGCAATTATTTCATATTTTTCTCTTAAAATTCCAAACAAATCATCTATTTTTTTAGTAAGTTCTTCAAAATCTTCATTACTCTCTTTTGCAATCAAGTAATTATAGTATTGAGAACTCTGTTCAGTTGAAATGTTAGTATTCGGAAAAAAGAAAAAGTATTCATCATCTTTTAAATCTTGAAAATATGAATTCAATTGTTGAATTTTTGGTTCACTAGATTTATATTTCTTAACTAAATCATCTATTTTTTGTTTAAATATTTTAGTGTTTTGTTGCAAAGGTTCAATACTAATTTTATAATTGTCATAATCAATTTCTTTAGCAAAAATGTAAATAAAATCACTGATTATTGTGTCCAAATCTGTTTCTGATTTTATTTCTAAATTGGTACTTCGAGATAATGCTAAAAATGTAATTGTAAAATTCTTCATGTATTGGTTATTTCTTGTTTTTTGGTTAAAGTGACGCACAACGTCAGGCTGTGAAAAAACCTCCTTTTCCAGTTAAAACCTCTAGATTTTACTCTACTGTAATTCAAATAAAGCCTTATATTGAATCACTTTTTTTAGGCTGCTAATTTCTCGGGATAAAAATTAGTTGTTGTATGAAGCTTTAAATAACTCGTTTTTAGTAAAAACAAGACTTTTGCCTTGTAGGGTGAGTTCCATTTTTGAAGTTTTGCAATAAGTTCGGGAACGCCCAGTATATTGATACTGCGTTTGATGTTATAGACCAGCATAATTAAGCTGTGTTCTCCATTTACTTTTTCCAATCCTGTTAAATTAGTGTGATTATAGCCCCATTGCCGTTTGATCGTACCAAAGATATGCTCGTTGATTTCCTGTCGCTTGCGGTAGAGCTGTGGATTTGCGTGATAACGTTTGTTGTTTTCTTCTACGGCATCAGCATATTGACTGCGGTCTATATCTCGTCCAGCCACTCTGCTGGTACATAACTGCTTTACGGGACACTCCCTGCACTTGGATGTTCGGTATCTCTTGAATTCATAACTATCGCTATCGGTTTTCTTGTGCCAGTGACCTGTGGTTTTAAGCGTTTCTCCCTCAGGGCAAGTGTAGGTGTCGGTGGTTTGGTCGTATTGGAACTTCGAGATCAAATAACCCTCAGCTATCCTTTCTTTATTTTTCCCCTGTTCGGGCTGTGCTACAATTGTAGTGATGTTCGCTTTTTTGCAGATTTCTATTTGTTTGCCATTATGATAGCCTTTGTCCACTAATGCAGTATAAGTTTCAATTCCTAAATTCTCTTTGGCTTCAAGAGCAATGGCAGATAAAGCACTGCGGTCGTTCTTGTTGATGGTATGAGTGGCTACCACAAGATTGTGTTTGGCATCGACTGCAGCCTGAATGTTAAATGAGATTTCAACCACTTGCCCCTGAACTAATAAGGCTCTGGCATCGCTATCGGTGGTGCTTATTTGAGGTTCGCCACTTGCTTCTAGTTTTTCTTCCAGTAATTCATAGCGGATTTTGTTTTGTTTTAAACGTTCAATTTTTTGCTTGATGTTTTTGATTTTTTCAGGGTTCTGCTTTGCATCATTTTCTTTCAAAGCATCAAGGTATTGCTGGGTTTTGATTTCGATATATTCTAAATGTTTATCTATTTTCTTTTGATTGAAATTAGCTTTACGACTATTGTGCGCCCGGCTTTTAGTTCCATCAATAGCAATGGTTTCCCCTGCTATTAAATCGGCATCTTTCAAGAAAACGACAAAGAGTTTGAACAAGTTTTTTAATGCTGCAGGATTGTTCTTTCTAAAGTCAGAGATACTGTGGTAGTTCGGTCGAATGTCTTCTAACAACCACTGCATTTCAATGTTTCTAAAACATTCTTTTTCCAGCTTGCGGCTACTTCTTAATCCATTGAGATAGCCGTATAAATAGATTTTCAAAAACACTTTGATATTATAGCTCGGTCGACCTTCTGATTTAATAGAAGTAACTGCAAAACCAAGTTTTTCCAAATCTAAAAAGGTTACAAAAGCATCTATAAAACGTACTTGATTATCGGCAGATATTGCATCTTCTAAACTTGAAAAACGCATTTGTTGGCGGGAAATTCCTTGTATATGTTGCATTACGAAAAATACGAAAAATCCTGTTTTTAAACAATACTTTTCTATATTTGTTGCTAATCAACGGAAGTTTTTTCACAGACTGACGTTCTCGCGCTACAGCGGGTTTGGGATTAAATTAAGCCCTATTTTCGGATTTGCCAAATTATCCCAAATACAAAACCAACTTTCCATTAAGCCAATTGCCCAAATCCGTTGTAGCGTGTGTTACCTGCCGTATTTTTCTTTTAGTTCAAGCTTTTTTATTCTCGAGCGAATTGCTCCATCATTTCTTTTCAATATTTCTCCTAATTCTTTTACTTTTTTTCCCTCACAAAACATAATTTCTAATTTTTGATCATCTTCAGTTGTCCATTTTTCGTAGGCATTTCCATTTAGCAATTGTTTGGCAGATTTTGTATATTTTTTTTCGGCTCCACGTTTTCCTTTTATACTATATTTAGGCTGAAATTTGTCGAAAAGTCTTTCTTCTAATTCTTTTCTGCCTAACGACAAAACAATATATGACAAAGTTAGATCCGTTTCGATTTTTTCGTTTAGTAGAATTTCAATTTCTTCACAAAATCCTTTACTTGACGAAGGCTTGTCATAGTTTTCAAATTCGTAAAAATGAGTATTTCCAAAATTTCTTCTGATTGTATGATTTTTTGTATTCAAAATGTCATTCATTCTACCTTTTAAACTACCTGTTTCTCCAACATAACATATTTCGTCATTTTCACGAAATAGATAAACTGCGGATTCATTCGCAAATGAATTTGCCCAATTTCGATTCAAAAAAATTGTATGCCTTTCAGATTCGAAAAGTAATATGTTTTCGATTTTTTCTAAATAGTTTTCAATTTCTGTTTTTGTCATTTTCTTGATTTTTGGTAATATGGCAGGTAACGTCCCCGCGCTACAAGTAGTTTGGGACTAAATTAAGCCCATTATTCGGATTTGCCAAATCTTCCAAATACAAAACCATATTTAAATTAAGCCTAATACCCAAATTGCTTGTAGCGTGTGTTAGCGGTAGTTATTTTTTCTCTTCAATGTCGGGCAGAAAACTTAACTCTTTAGGGTACTTTTTAAAAGATTTTACTTTTTCTTTACCTTGGGCAAAATATTTATCATCAACATAAACCGTATTTAAAACATCCCACTTTTTTTTGACTTCTTTTATTCGCAAATCAATTTCTGTTTCTGTTTGTTCTTTGGTTAATACGATTTCTATGTTATGTCTTATTTTCTCATATTCCAAACCAATTTTTCTGTGATTCTCTGCTTTTTCATTTGGTTTTAAAAAAGTTTGCAAACCGGTAAGTAAAGCAACAACAAGAAGTATAAAAGGTAGTAAATATTCCTTTTTTAAAAAAAAGAAATAAGTATTGAAACAAATATTTTCAACTGCTGGGAACCTATATGAGAAAGCAACTAAAGTTGATAATACAAAAGCAGATATTCCAATTCTTTTTTCAAGTTTACTGTAATACAATGATTGAAAACAATGGGCATATTCTAATTGATGAATTTTTCGCATCCAATCAAGTAACATCGTTTTTTTTTGATCCATTTATTAGTTGTTTAATTGGTTATCTATTTTTTCTAAAAGATATAAAGGATCTATAATCATTTTTCTATTTACTTCTGATACCTCTATTTCTCTAGGACCAATTACAATTGATTTATCTAACCCATCTTTTCCAGTAAATGAAAAAAAGGTTGCTGAAACAAATGGAGAATTTTTATGGCCAGATTTGTGTAATTTACCAGGTTTTATTTCATAATATCCTTTTTCAAAATGAATTTCTTCTGAAGTTTGAAATAATTCTACATTTATCTTTTCATTAATAGCTAGAGAAGTATGCTGATTTACTTCATTTAGCGAATCATTGTATTTGACTTTAAAAAATGAATGTTTAGAATTTTCTGAATGCAAAATATAATCGTATCTATTGTTTATTATTTTACCAGTAATAATCCAGCTTTTTGCAAAAAAGGTATGAGTATGAACTGAAAAATCTTCACATTTTTTTAAATCCATTAATTCATTTAGAGAATCGTCAAAAATATGTAATCTAATAAAATCAAATGTTTCTAAAGTTTCATCGTACTTATACAATGGAATAGATAAAAAACCTTGCGAGCCAATCGAAGAAATATTGTAACAACTAGGGATAATCTTTATTGATTTTGAAATGTATGTCCAAACCTCTTTTATATTAAGGTTTTTATTATCATCTCTACAATGTATAATTTCTTTTACTGCAATTAATCTTAATAGTAAAGATTTAATAGCATTGTCTGTTATTTCATCAATATATTTTTCTAAATCTTCAATTTCAATAATTTCATTATTCTTAAATAAGTTTTTAACTAATTCATCATGTCCTACGATTATATTTTTAAAGTCTTCACTATAACCTTTAATTAGAGAATTATAGAATACGGTAAATTGAGATTTTGATAATTTTGTGCTTTCTGCCATTTTTTTAGTAATGAGAAACGTTCGTTTCACTTTTTTATTTTTTTACAATTCAACAAAGATAAAATTTATCATTTGTTGCGTTAGATTCCTGACTCTGCGGGATAATTACCGCTAACGTTTTGCGGCTACACGAGGTTTGGGACTAAATTAAGACTAATTTTTCGGTTAAACACTAATTTTTCAGATACAAAACCAACTTTAAATTAAGCCTAAAACCCAAATCTCGTGTAACCGCTGTTAGGCGGGGGTTGTTTTGTCGGAATTACTATTAAACTTCTAATTTTTAACGCTTCTATTTTTCAATTTTTTGCTTTTCAGACTCCAACTTTCACGTTTCCGCTTTTCAAGTTTCTACTTTTCAGATTCCAACTTTCACGTTTCCGCTTTTCACGTTTCCACTTTTCAGATTCCAACTTTCACGCTTCCGCTTTTCAAGTTTCTACTTTTCAGATTCCAACTTTCACGTTTCCGCTTTTCACGTTTCTGTTTTTTAGATTCCAACTTTCAACTTTTAGCTTTTCAGATTTTCGTTTCTAAATTCCAACTTTCACGCTTCTGCTTTGTAAACTTCTTGAGGAAACCAATTCATTTTCTAATTGTTTTCATCTGCGTAATTTCGGCGCAACTCACGCCTAACTAATTTATATGCGAATAAATTTAGCCTGTTTTATACTATATTGGCATGTTATGCGCATGTTTTTTTGCGTTTTATTGCATTACAAAAATAAAATTATTTCTTACATATCGAAGGGATTGATGATTTTTTGTAATGAATTGCTTGATACATGTGTGTAAATCATAGTTGTTTTTGGACTGCTATGTCCTAATAAATCCTGAATATATCGTAAATCAGTTCCTGATTCTAACAGGTGAGTTGCAAAACTATGCCGTAAGGTATGCAAACTAATCCGTTTTGTAATTCCCGATTTTCGGGCTGCTATTTGTAAAATGGCTTGTGCGCTTCGGCTGCTATATTGTTCTTTAAACTGACCTTCAAACAAATACAACTGAGGTTTGTATACACTGTAATATTCTCGTAACAAAAGAAGAATTTTATTGGATAATAATGTATAACGGTCTTTTTTCCCTTTCGCATTTTTGATGTGTATTAGCATGCGCTGACTATCAATGTCAGTAAGTTTCATATTGATGGCTTCACTGATTCTAAGTCCGGCAGAATAAATTAATGCCAATAATGTTTTGTGTTTTAGGTTGGTGGTAGAATCGATAATTCGCAATACCTCTTCTTTACTCAAAATGTTGGGTAAAGTTTTTGCATTTTTAGGACGAAAAATTTCTTGAGGGATTATTTTTCGGGATTCAATAATTTTAAAAAATAATTTTAGAGCGTTGATGATTTGATTTTGATAGGAAGCCGAAAGGTTATTTTTTAAAATGTAATCGTTATTATATAGTATGATATGATCATTTGTGATTTCGGAAATGAGAAGTTCCCGATGAAAAACCAAAAAGGACTTTAAGGCCTCAGTATATGTTTTTACAGTATTGTGACTATAACGTCTGGAAGTAAGCCAATTACTAAATTTTTGGATGGCTAAAATCCCTTCCTCTGATGGAAATGATAAATAGGCAGCGGGTATTTTAAAATGAATTCGGTTCTGTTCATTGTCCGGTAAATGCCAGACTTTTAAGGTTTGGCTCCATTTTGCGCCTTCGAATTGTTTGATGCGCGCAATCAATTTTGCTTTTTTTTCAAAGTAAATTGCTATTCGGAGTTCTTTTTTATGGATGATTAATTTGGATGACCAATTCATTTTTTTTAAATTAAAATACGAGGTAAATATAAGAATATTCTGCTTTATTTTAATTTGGATTGATGTTTATAAATTTAATTTTGAAAACCTTTTTGTATTGAAAAGTGAAGCTTATTATGAAACCAACTGCCGCATGAGGGATAGCAGCGGTATCTTTTTGTGAAGAGAAACGGAACAAAAAATTTAGCGAATAGCCCGACCCGCTTTTTCTGCGGGGCATGCTATAAAAAATCCGATCTGCTTATCGCAAATCGGATTTTGAAATAGTGTTTGTTAGTTTTCGCTTACAGTTGTATTTTGCTTTAAATATAAAAACACCGTTACTACGTTAATGACCGCCAGAATCCATAATAAAGGATTGCTGAAAAAGGTCTGATAACTACTTCCTTTTGGAATTTCGATAAGCGGAACCGTTACTAAAACGTTCAGAACCAATGCGGATCCGTTGATGATGATTCCCACGAGAAGCCCAGATTTTTTTGCTGCTTTTTTATAATACAACCACTCGGCAAACCAGGCATAAAACATAATGGTAAAAGCGGCAATGAAGGCCTGAGCTGTCGTCGATTTTTTTAAAAAGGGAATGTATTCCAGAACATAAAAAGTAATCACAACACAAAGCCATGCAATAACGCCCGCCAGGAAAGCTCTTGGATAATTCATGGTGTTTCTGCAAGTTTAGGAGCATCCCAGACTCCTGTTTGCGCCGTTTCTTTTACGTAGTCGGTAAAATCTTTGGCTTTTCGGCCTAAGACTTTTTCAATATCGTGCGTGACGCTGGAATTTCGGCCATCTAACACTTCAGTGAAAAGATAGTTTACCAGCCAAAGTTCATCTTCGGGAATCTGATATTCACGCAACATACCGATGTATTCGTCTACAGAAAGTGACTGAAACTGAATCTCTCTGCCTGTAATCTGGGCTATTTCGGCAACGGCTTGTTCAAAACTGAGTAACCTCGGACCGGTAAGTTCGTATGTTTTTCCGTTGTGTTTTTCGTTTAAAAGTGCTTCTGTTACCACAGCTGCAATATCATCGGCATCGGTAAATGGTTCTGGTGTTTTAGCACGTGCAATGGCTACGTAACCAGCCAGAATAGGTTCTAAAAAGATACTTTCGCTAAAATTCTGACTGAACCAGCTGGCTCTTACAATCGTCCAGTTTTTTGCAGTCGATTTTACAATTTCTTCGCAAACCTGTGCTTCTTTTTCACCTCTTCCGGAAAGGAGTACGATTTTCTGAACGCCGTTTTGTGTGGCCAAAGTAGTGAATTTCTGAATGGTTTCCGGTGCTGACGGAATAGCCAGATCAGGCTGAAAAGTGATATAAACCGTATCAATCCCTTCGATTACCCCAAGCCAGGTTTCGGGATTTTCCCAGTGAAAAGGAGGGATGCCATTTCTGGAACCGACATAAACCTCGGCGTCGCTTATTTCTTTTAACAGTTTCGTTACTCTGCGCCCGGTTTTTCCGTTTCCGCCAAGCACTAAAATTTTCTGATTTTCCATTTTTATATGATTTTAGATTAATGATACTGCAAAGTTGCACAGCTCATAACCAAATCATTTGTCGGAAAAGAATTAAGATTTGTTTGAAAGGAATTGTTTTTTTACTTCGTTGGGTCTTGAATTAAACTTTTTCTGAAAAGCATTGGAAAACGAACTCAGGCTTTCGTATCCGACTTCCCAGGCGGCTTCCTGAACGGTTTTTTCGGTTTGTGAAAGCAATTCATATGCTTTGTTCAGCCGCTCTTCGTGAATGTATTTGTAAATCGGAATCCCAAATAACTCCTTGAAGTTCTTTTTTAATTTGGTACTGTTAAGTCCGATGAGCCTTGACAATTCTGAAATAGTAGGCGGTTTCGAATATTGCGTGCTCACGATGTCTTTTGCCTGAAAAAGTTTCTCTTTGTCCTTGTCGGTCAGTTCCACTTTTTTATTATCAGACAAAAGGGCAAAGTAATGCGACAGTAATTCGTTGACCTGACTTTTTAAAAATAACAGTCTTGTATTGCCGGAGTAGGAGGTATTGAAAATCTTCTGAACGGCCAGCTGCATGTCGAGAGTCATAAAAAAAGTGGGGCCTTTTACAAAATGCTCTTTTGGATTTAATAACTCAGGCAGGTGTTTTTCGAAAATTTCTTTTTCGACCTGTGGCAATGTATGCAGCTTTTTAAGTTTCGTAAAAATACTGATGGATTGTAAGGGTTTGTCGGGTGCAATTTTATGGGCAAATGCTACTTTTTGATTGCCAAAAAATGAAATCGCCAATCCGGTAGTATTGGTTAAATATTTGGTCTGCTTGTTATGTTTGATTTCTAACTCGACATTGCCGGAACCATAAAAAGCAAAACCAACCGCATCACCGTCGATCTCACATTTCTGTACAAAGGTTTTCTCTGCATTAGAATGCTCGATCAGGACGATAAAATTATTTAATTCTATGATGTCGGTGGTCATGTAGCAGTGCGATTTTGTATTGGTAAAATTGTTTTAAATCAAATAATTTTTACTTCTGGTGAATTTCATTAAATTTTACTTCCATTACTTTTGATTTATTATATTGATTATTTTTATCTACTTCAAATAATATTTGTTTATCAGCAATAATGAATTTATCAGTGTTCATATATTCTTTCAAATCCTCATTTATAAATTCATTGGAGTTTTTTTCGATTATTATTGTATCTCCCGAAATATGATATTTTTCATTTAAAATTATTCCTGTTTTACTATTCCCAACATTAATTTCAATATTTGCTTTGTCTAATAAATCTATTTTACAATAGTCTGTTCCATTTCGGTACTCAGCAGATAGTATTTTATTATTTTCCCTTTTCAAGTTTTCTTTAACAGTTTTTGGATCTTTGTGTCCAACAAAATCAATATTTATAAAAAATATATAAAAAGCACCAAAAAATAACAAGAAAATGCCAATTACCGTAATCCCAACTATAGCTGCTCTCTTCATAAATTGATTTCTATTTGTTTGCTATATTTATTCTGGCCTGTAATTGATTTAGATACTCTCAATCACACTGTCCAATAATCTTCTCGATTTTGGCATCACTTCGATTCGGTTAAAATCATCGTCAGCGCCATAACCAACCGCCATAGCAAACAACGGTTTAAAATCAGACATGTTAAGAATTTCTTTGTATTTGTCAGATTCGATACCTTCCATAGCAGTAGAATCAAGACCTAAAGCAATACTGGCAGTCAAACCAACTCCCAGAGCTATGTATACTTGTTGGGACAGCCATATTTTTAAATCCACTTCAGGCTTACTTGCTTTCATTTGGTTGTACCAGTTTCTGCGTGCTTCCGTGAACTGAGTATCTACTATTTGCTGAAAAGCATCAAGATCATCTGCAACACTAAAAACAACTACCAGCTGCGCCTGATTTACTTTTTCCTGATTGTGCATCGAAACCGCTGCTAATTGTGCCTTAACTCCCGTATTTTGAACAAAGGTAAATTTCCATGGCTGTACATTTATAGAAGAAGGGCTTAGGTATAAAATCTCTTTCAAAGCTTCGATTTTTTCCTGCGGAATTACTTTGTCAGCGTTGTACTTCTTAGCAGAGTATCTTTTTTTCATTAATTCCAAAATATTCATAATGCTGTATTTTAACGTTTTTACTTTTATAAACTGCAAAGTTAAGCTGATAAGCTGAATATTTCGGCAATTGTAAGCGCAGTTTTGTAACGGAGTACATTTTATTGTTGTTTTTTAAAACAGCATTATTCGCCGGCACTTAGTTTTCTTTCGTTTTCGGTCTGGGGTTTTCCGCTCGCATTCGGTTCGCCTTTGCCTGTCGTTATCAGTTTTTTTAAGCTATTCTGAATGTAATTGGTCCACGAATCCCTGCAGATATCAAAACATTCGTAGTCGGGAACCAGACCAACGTGTGTAAACCTAAGCTCTGTTTTTGCGTTTTTCTCCGTTATTTCAAAAGTGGGTTTTGTGCCAGTCCATTCGGTTTCATCTTCTGTAAACTTAAAATAGTTTTCTTCCACCAGCCAGACGATTTTCCGGTTCGGAATGACCTCAGTCAATCTAACTTTACAACGGTGAATATCTTCATAATGATAATTGAATTCATCATTGAGTTTTGCCGAATCGCCTTCAATTTCTTCTGACCACCAGCCACGAACGTTTGTTACGGCATTAAAAACGGCTGACGGAGACTGGTCAACCTTTACTACTGTACTAAAATCTGATGCACTCATTTTATGTTTTTTAAAAAGTTACGAAACAAATTTAAAGCTTAAATATCAATAGGTTAGGGGTATAAAAAGACAATTTTAGTATCAATCCGGACAATTTATATGATGAAATTGAGAAGCAGAACTATCCATTTTTATCAGAACCCTTTGTCCTGCTCTGCGCTATATCTCTGCCTGCAAACCCTGCAGCCAGAGGATACCGCTTCGATCAGGGCTAGAGTAGAGGTTTCGTTTTTATAAGAATTTAAAAATGAGAAAAAGTATCATTCTATACGTTCATATTCAGATGTAGAGCAATCAACACACTCTTGTCTTAAATAGAGTTTTTTGCCAATAATTTCAAAAGACTGATCAAGGAAAGCCTCAGCAGTATCTGAATTCCCTTTATCGATTACAATTACTTTTCGCTTGCCGCCAAAAATTGATGGTTTGCTCTGAATTGAAAATTTTTGGGTTTTAGACAGATTGTCATTTATATAAGTTTTTAAAGAAGTACCTGAGAATTCAATAATCATTGTTTGATTTAGCTTTTCAGGAGTTAATGATCCGCCACCAAAACCTCCGGAGGTAAGAATCCAGTTCCATCGGCCGTTTAAACTATTTTTAGACGATACATCTTTATCATCATTACTGCAGGAAATAAGGACTGCGAAAATCAATAGTAAAGTAAACTTTTTCATGGGTTAAAAATTTAGGATAGTTTACTTAAGAGATACAGGTTTTGTTAAAGGGTTGCTTAGTAGTTGATTAAAAAGACTGTCATTAAAATAATCCATGTCAAAATCGGGATCTCTCCAAATTTCAAATCGTTTTGCAGAGGCCTTAAGCTTTTCTTTGTCAAAAGTATTTTCATTCCAGTCTGTTGTTCTGTAATCGGCTATTTCTGCAGCTTCTGTAATGATGATGGCGGAATAAAAAACAGATGTGAATAGAATAAATGTACCATTATTTTCTGTTTAAATCTGTTATTAACAATGGATTGTTTTCCTTTAATTTATTTACAAGTGCTTCTGCTGTTCCGGGATTCTCTAAAAGGGATTCATATTCTGACTTCGTTATGCCTACTATCTGCAAAAATGAAACTTCTCCGTGAGGTGTTAGTTTTTTAGGGATTTCAGGATCTTCAACAAAAACCAAAGCTGTAATATCAGTGTCAGTCTCCAGCCGTATTGGACCATTGGCAGGCATGAAATGATACTCTTCAAACCATTTTCCACTGCTAAAAACGTACTTTGCAATATTCTGCAAAAGCGCAATTGCCCACGAAGGGTTTCCGTTGTCTTTTTCAAAAGGTTTTAATCTAAAGGTGAGTTCAAATCCCCATTTGCTGAATTCGCCTCCTGCTTTTTCTTCATCATAATACAATTCCGAAAATCCATAAGTGACAAAGTGGAAATGGTATGTTTGTTTTTTACTTTCATAAACGCTGACGCCATCAAGCGGATTATCTCCTCCAAGCATATAACTGATTGCCGGGGCATAATGTTTCGGTTCCTGACCTGGATAAAGGCGTTCAAACTCTTTGTCTATTTCGAGCCATCCGACAGCATCGTCTTCTGTAAACTGCTTTTTGTAATCTTCTAATGTCATAATGTAGCTGTATCTGTTTAAAAAAGCGAAATTAAATGTTCCCAGTTTAGTTGTCTGGCAAAATCGAGTGCTGTTTTGCCGTTATTGGTTTTTGCATGAATGTCGGCACCTGATTTTAGCAAAACTTCAACAGACGTTCGGTTTCCGGCAATTGTTTCCCGATGTAAAAAGGTGTAGCCCAATTCATCTTTTGAAGTAAGCTCCATAGGATTGTTTTTGATGAAATCTTCCAGACTTTCTTTCATATTGATGCTCATAGGATGTTCAGTTAAATTTTGAGGGTTTTCCTTTTGTTCATATACAACCAGAATATTATTAAAATCTCCAAAATCCATACCCCAGGCATCGTCATGTTCTTCTTGTTCTGTTTGAGTCATTTCGGAACGCATCGCCTGGATGGAAAATCCTCCATATGTTTTGCCTTGCGTTGCAAATAACCAGTCGCTTATCTGATTGAACGGAATTTCTACTTCGTCGCCATTATTTACATTTGTTAATTCGTTAGGGTCATTAACCAAAATACCATATATTTTTTCGCCATCAAAATTGATGTCATTGATCCACATATGCTCAACGATTGTTTCATTCTCAATATCCTGTGTAAAGGCCAGTTTTACGCAGGCTACTTCTAATGCGGGAATAATGCGCCGATATTCCCAGGATAATTCTCTCCAGAAATATTTAAACGTTTCCTGTGCTTTTTTGAAGGCGTCAATCATTTTCGGGCTTTCGCCGTCTGCAAAAAATATAGGTGTGCTTTCCATAATGTATTTTAAATTTTATTTGATATTGTAAATATATTTTTTTTATTACAAAAAAGCAGTTTACCATTTCTGAAATTTATCAAATTAACAAATAAACCCGTTGGGTGAAATTGATTTAAAAAACTGATTTGATTATAAAAAGTATAAATCGGGAGTAAAACATCATTTATGACTTAAGGAATTGATGTCATCCTGAGCGGAGTCGAAGGCTTTTGAACACGAAAGGGCTTTGACTAAGTTTATCCTGAGCGAAGACGAATGGACTCAGCCTGACACTCATTTTTAATTTCACCAAACGGGTTAAATAAATATAATTATTTCACTATGGCATAAAAAAATCCGACTTACTTTCACAGATCGGATTTGATATCAATAGTAATATTTTACATTACCAACTTATTTACTTTCTTTTTTGTCTCTCACTGTCATCAGGATTGTTGTTAATGCAAAATATTCATGCAAAGCTTCGTCAGAAAGCCCTGGTGTAGTTTTTTGTCTGGCAATTCTTATTTTATCCAGATCTTGTTTATCCAGCATTTTACAGGCTGAACCTGTCAATTCCTTATTTCCGGCAAATCCAAAAAACTCTTTTTCAAAATTATAAGGGACATCGTTTAGTGATTCCAGAATTTCAGAGCGGCTTTTGGATCCTTTTGGCTTAATGATAAAGGTTTTTCGGTCTTTCATTATAAATTGAATCGTGAAATCTTCAAGCTGTTTTCTTTCAATCAATGAATTTAGAAATTGGTCTCCGTTATCTGTCGCCATTAAATTCAGTAGTACAGCAGCATTATGCTTTGCAGTTGAATTGCCACTTGATATAGCTGAAATAAGCGTTTTTTCTGCGGTTTCAGCACTCATATTGTTGAACAAAAAGATACTAGCATCAATAGCATTTAGCGTTAGAAAATGATTAGACAGAAAAATTTTAGCATCCGGAACACTAATTAATTTTGTGGCCAGTTCAGTAATATCTTGTTTCCGATAGTTAAGATAAAAACAAATTTCGAGATAGGTTGAAAGTTGTAAATCATTCAATTCACACTTTTTAAGACCTTTAATTACTGTTGGTAAATAAGTATCAGTACTATCAAGCCTTATTAAAAGTGATGAAGCGTCAAAACAAAAATAAGAATCTGCAGTTTCATTATCAATTAGTGTTTTTAAGCAGGGAGCTGCCTCTTTTGGATTGTTTCTTGCTGTTTTCCAAAACAGGTCGAGATCATTGTTTTTCAGGCTTTTTAAAGTATCAGTCAATTCTGAAGGCTTGAATCCGTATACTTTCTTTTTCAAAAGCTGCAGACTATCGCACGTTTGTGAAAAAGAAATAAGGCTTGTAAAGAGTATTGCAAATAAGAATATTTTTTTCATTAAAATGTATTGGTATTATTTTAAGCTTATTTATTTTCTCACCAAATATATAATAATTGTCTTCATAAATTGAAGTGTTTTGTGAAAACGGTATTAATAAAAAATCCGCTTTGCTTTCACAAAACGGATTAATTTTTGGTTTTAAAAAAGATTTTAGAACTCTACATCATCAGCAATATTTCCGCCTTGTTCTGCGGCGAATTTTGCTGCATATTCTTTTTGTTTTTCCTGCTGGTAATTTGAAAACTCCATAATCTTTTCTGAGTTCCAGTTTTGATTCTGTTCTGTCATCCACTGCATGGCAACCGACTGGAAATCGGCCAGATTGATTCCGTAGTTATCCAGAATCCATTGCGCTCCGTCGATTCCGTATTCGTAAGCAGCCTGTCTTGCTCCGGCAAGTTCTTCATAGAAATAACGATCAGTTTTGATTTTTTCAAGATTTGCCAGACCTTCTTCTGAAACTTCTGCCTTGACATTTTCTAATTGCGGAACGGTAACATTTTCTGCATAATACTGACCAAATAAGGTTGTAACAGTAAATGAAGTGTCTTCGCCCATACGCTGTGGCCAGATCGTATTTAGTTCTTCCCAGATTACAGACTCGATACCCATTGCTCTGCAAACTTCATTATAATCTACTCCGGCGCTAATCTTTAAACACATCGCAGTATAATCTCTCAATGAAATACCGTGTACAGGTTCAAGAAACGGATTGTTATCATCAACTTTTACAAATCCTGAAGTCTGAATGCCGCTGTATTTTAATGAATTAGCATTTTCAAACCGAATCATTTGGTCAGAATCGCAGTCATTCCATTCTTTATAGACTTCTCTTCTGTAATTGGTATAAATGCTTTTAATATCACTGTCTCGTAAATTTTCGCCGCTATCACGTTCGTCTTTAATCCAGGCTTCAGCTCTTGTTTCAACTTCATTATCAAAATCTTCAACATCGTAATGCGTTCCATGCAAAGTTTCAGGATCGTATTCTGTTTCCTGATATTCGTTTTCATACACATTTTCATAATTATCATTTGAAGTTTGTGCATCAATCTGATTTTCTTGTTTGTTGTCTCCGGTTAGGGAACCAAAAAGTTTTTTAAACATTTTTCTGTTTTTAAGGGTTAATAATTTATTGGTATTATGAGTGATTCTGATACATTCTTTCGTTGTGCTCTTTTAAATCGGGTGTAATTTTATTCCACTCGTCATACATGGCTCTTAAATAAACCTGATATAATTTTGGGGCATTTTGGATTACATTTTGCCTGTCGATTTCCAGCTGATCCATTTTGGTGTTCATTTCATTAACGACTTTACTGTCTGTTTCATGTATCTTACTCAGGCTTAATTCATGACGCTGGTGATACAATTCGCGTTCTTTGTTGTTTTCAGTTTCAAAAGCTTCATACAAATGAACTGTTCTTTGTTCTGCAAGACCCCGTGCAATATTTTGTAACATTCTGGCTTGAGTGCTGGGAGCAAAAGTGTTTTGCGATTGACAATAAGGGCATGATATATAAGTTTCTATTAAAAAAATCTTATCAATAGTGATATTTCCTCCACATTGTTTGCAGCTGAATTT
This sequence comes from Flavobacterium sp. LM4, assembly GCF_002017935.1. NCBI lineage: Bacteria > Pseudomonadati > Bacteroidota > Flavobacteriia > Flavobacteriales > Flavobacteriaceae > Flavobacterium > Flavobacterium sp. LM4. The sequence goes on from NZ_MUFW01000001.1 coordinate 1,368,350, forward strand.
ATCCTTAATGGTTTCAAATTCATTGAGAATTTTTTGGTACTCAATTTCGAGGTCACGTTCCTGAGTTTTTTCGATTTGATCACTCCAGTGTTCAAATTTTCTTTCAAATTCATTATGTCGGTCGGAGCAGGCTGTTCTAAAATCAGAAAGTAAATCATGATGTTTGCTTAAGACAGAAACCTGAGAATTTAGATCGTAATAAATACGGTTTATTTTTTCTTCGTAAGTATCTCTGGCTTTTTCTCTGATGTTGTTTAATTGGCCTCTAACTCCTGCATATACTCTGCGAAAAGTTCTTTTATAAAGGTCTTCATCTTCTTCTAAAAGCTGTTTCAATTCCGGGATAGCAGCAGTTGTCAGCTCTTCCATTTTGACCTCCAGTTTTTCTAAAAAAGCAAACCATCTTTGCTGTGATTCCTGAAGTTCTGCATACCATTCAGGAGTGGTTTCTTCCTCTTTTTCTTTATTAAATAGTCCGAACACGTTACTTGTTTTTTAAATTGAATTATCTTCTTTTTTAATATAAAATCCGTCTGTAAGTTTGACTTGTATGAATTCATATCCGCAATAGGCGCAATTTGTCAGCCCGTCATGTTTGGCTCTTCCGGCTCCGCAGTTTGGACAATCTTTAAGACTCATTTGGGCATCGGTAATTTCAGTTTCGCCTCCATAATTGGATTGTTTTTGCGCCTTTTCTTTTAGTTTATCCAGAAAGGACATTACTTTTTTCTCTTCCATTATAATTGGCTTAATAATTCCGTTTTCTTGGTTTTAAATTCATCTTCTTCGATTAAACCGGCATCAAACAATGATTTCAGTTTTTGAAGTTTTGAAGTCAAATCGTCCTTCGGTTCTTCTTTTGGAGTTTCTTTGTTTTGTTGCAGCTGGTTTAAAAGAATGCCCATACTTAAGGCATTTTGGGTTGCATCGTGCATTGCGGTTCCTTTTTCACCAATTGCCGTTGCGGTATTGAATTTGGTAAATTTATCCATATCGGTTACCATATTCATGTTCGTTATTTTATCGTAGTGAGCCGTAACTTCTTCTGGTAAGGTTACACTGGTAATGACAAACTGTGCCAATTCAATTCCTAATTGAAGAAAATAAGGTTTTAGATAAGGTTCTATTTTTTGACCTAATTGTGTAATATTTCCGGCAACATCTGTAATGGTGATGTTTTCATTTGCCAGAACTTCTCCAAACTTTGGAGCTACAAAATCCCTTAATTGGTTTTGGAGTTCAAAAATAGTAAGCTGTTCATAAGTACCGGCATATTGACGGAAGAATTTGGCAACATCAATTATCCTGATATCAAAGCTTCCAAAAGCCCTAACCCTGATTTGTCCAAATTGCGGATCATGGAGCAGGATAGGAGCCGGAGTTCCCCATTTGTTGTTGATAAACTGGTGTGTATTAAAAAAGTAAACATCCACTTTAAATGGACTTTCAAATCCGTATTTCCATCCTTTGAGGGTACTCAGGATAGGGATGTTTTCTGTTGAAAGGGTGTGAAGTCCGGGTAAAAATACATCCGCAAGCTGTCCTTCGTTTAACAGCATTGCCTGCTGGCTTTCGCGAACCGTTAGTTTTGCCCCGTTTTTTATTTCTTTGTCTTCATCATGGAATTTCCACATTAACAAATTTGGGTTGCTTGTTGTGGCTTCAATTATTTCTATAAAAGGTAATTTCATACGATATTTTTTGCAGGAATAAAAATAAGAATTTTAATACATCACAAAAGCTTTTTCTATGAAATTTTTAATGATTTTTTGTTAATAAAGAGTGTTGAAAATAAAAAAAAACTTGCTATCGAATTCAAAGATATATCTGAGCATATTAGCTTTTATTCTATTGCTTCTATTTTATTATTTGCTCTCTTTTTAATAATTCAATAAACTTTTCACATTCACTTTTTGTCTCACCATAAATATGTATATAAAAAGAATGTTCATGTAGCCAAATCCCTTTCTTTATTATCAAATTTTGAGTGCTTATCCATTTATTAAATTCATCATTTGAAGAATTATGCATAAAATAGTTTTTAGTTAGTTCTTCAAAACGATTATTTTCTATTAAGTTAAAATAGACAGGACATTCATATTTTTTATTTTGATTTATTAAGTCAATGAAAGCATAACTCTCAATGAATTTCTCAAAAGAAGAATAAATGATATTTACAGTTTCATCATTATTATCATAAGTGCATATTTGTCCTTTTTCACTTATTACAAACCAAAATTGAGCAGTTTCATGGTCACCACAAAAAAAATAATATCTGTTGTTAACTATTAAATAATCAATTACTGCATTTTTTAAAATATTTTCCTTAGAAATTAGAAACGCATTAAATTTTGAAGAGTTTTGATTTTTAATTGTCAGCTCCAGTCCTGAAAAATCCATTTGAAATTCAATGATTTTTTCAAATTCTGGGATATTATGTTTTTTAAAATAATCAACTAATTGCTCGCGACTAACAACAAATTCGTTGTTCCGTTTTAATTTTGCCAGATATTTTGAGGCGTTATGTGAAAATCTCATTTTTATTAAGTTTCTTAAGCGGGTTTGGAATTAAATTAAGCCCATTCTTCGGATTTGCCAAATAATCCCAAATTCAAAACCATTTTTCCATTAAGCCAATTGTCCAAATCAGTTGAAACTGTTATAGATAGTTTTTTATGCTACTTTAGTCTTTATACTGTCACCAATTGCAAGTAGTAGGTTTTTAGTTGAAGCTTTGTAAATACCATTCTGTTTTAAGATAAAAACGATACGAATTAATTGTCCCATTCTTTCTCTGCTCGTATAATAATAGTATTGAGTTTCGTTATCAACTTTGAATGCCTGATAAACATAATTATTATTAGCTTCTCTGTCGTCAATCGGTTCATAACCACCTTCAGTTACAAATTTTTGAAAAAGTTCAAAGGTTTCAGCTTTCAACTCGTCAAGGGTAAAAGGATTTTTTGGGTCTAATGATTTTCCATAATTTGTTATAGAGAAATTGATACTTTTAGTTTTGTTTATAGCCCTAAAACGATCGCTTTTATACTGTGTCCAATCTTCAGGTATATCAATTAGATATACGTTATCAATACCAATGTTTTTAAATTTAGCTTCGTTTTCATTTTGATTTTTACTTTTAAAAATGTCAAATATTCCCATGTCTATTGTTTTATAGTGTTGTTAAAATTGCCTATAACTCATTTATAATAGTTTCAAAATTACTATTAGGCAGCAGCCGACTTAGCTAGTAGTGATAAGTATTATTCTTATAATTCTTTCAAATATATAAATAATGTTTAGAAATTTCTTAAAAGGACTTTATTCTCTCCATCCTCAAATTAAATTATGAAACCCGATGCCCGCATGAGGGATAGCAGCGATATCCTTTTGTGAAGAGAAACGGAACAAAAGATTTAGCGAATAGCCCGACCCGTTTTTTCTGCGGGTCATGCCATAAAAAAATCCGATCTGTTTGCACAAATCGGATTTTTGAAATTGAAATTATATATAACCGTAATTGATATATTACAAGTGAATTACTTCGCCATAAGCATCTGCAACAGCTTCCATAACAGCCTCGCTCATAGTTGGGTGAGGGTGGATCGATTTAAGGATTTCATGACCTGTAGTTTCCAGTTTACGGGCTACAACAGCTTCAGCAATCATGTCTGTAACTCCGGCACCGATCATGTGGCATCCTAACCATTCTCCGTATTTAGCATCGAAGATTACTTTTACGAATCCGTCAGCATTTCCGGCAGCTTTTGCTTTTCCCGAAGCTGAGAATGGGAATTTACCAATTTTTAATTCGTATCCTTTTTCTTTAGCCTGTTTTTCTGTTAAACCTACAGAAGCAATTTCTGGAGTTGCATACGTACAACCCGGAACGTTTCCGTAATCGATTGGGTCTACGTGTAAACCTTTTATTTTCTCCACACAGTTGATTCCTTCTGCAGAAGCTACGTGAGCCAAAGCCTGTCCCGGAGTAACATCTCCAATTGCATAGTAACCAGGAATGTTGGTTGCGTTGTAAGCGTTTACTAAGATTTTATCACGGTCTACAGCAATACCCACTTCTTCTAAACCTATATTTTCGATGTTTGTTTTGATTCCAACCGCAGAAAGTACGATGTCAGCTTCCAAAATTTCTTCTCCTTTTGCTGTTTTTACAGTAGCTTTTACACCAGCTCCTGAAGTATCTAATTTTTCAACAGATGAGTTAGTCATTACTTTGATACCTGCTTTTTTCAAAGATTTTTCAAATTGTTTTGAGATATCTTCGTCTTCTACCGGTACAACGTTTGGCATAAATTCTACAATTGTAACATCAGTTCCCATTGAGTTGTAAAAGTGTGCAAACTCAACTCCAATTGCTCCAGAACCTACAATAATCATAGATTTTGGCTGTGTTGGCAATGTCATCGCCTGACGGTAACCAATTACTTTTACACCATCCTGAGGTAAGTTTGGCAACTCACGAGAGCGGGCTCCTGTAGCAATGATGATATGGTCAGCGCTGTATTCTGTAACTTTATTCTCTTTATCCGTAACGTCCAGTTTTTTTCCCGGTTTAAGTTTTCCGAAACCTTCAATAACGTCGATTTTGTTTTTTTTCATCAGGAAAGTAACCCCTTTGCTCATTCCTTCAGCAACACCACGGCTGCGTTGTACTACAGCAGAGAAATCTTTATCAAACTCAGAAACTGTTAATCCGTAATCAGAAGCATGTTTAAGATAATCAAAAACCTGAGCCGATTTTAATAATGCTTTTGTTGGGATACATCCCCAGTTTAAGCATACACCACCTAAGTTTTCTTTTTCAACTACAGCTACTTTAAAGCCTAATTGTGAGGCTCTGATAGCTGTTACATATCCGCCGGGACCACTTCCTAAAACAATAACGTCGTATTTCATTTTTTGCTTATTTATTTGTTATTTGAAAAAAAATGCAGTCGGCAAAAGCCTCGTGTCATTTTAAATTTTTTTAATTTGTTTTTAATGCTAAAATGCAGTCGCTAACGCTCGTGTCATTTTTTTTGTTTTTTAGTTTTAATATTGAAATTGAGGCTTATTTTCCGAAACTCTTTTCCAATTATTCACGATTATTTTGTGTTTGCGAATTTAAGGATTTATTTTAAAAAATAGTTCAAAAATTTATTTTTACCACTTAAGGTTTTGGTCTTTTCACAGAAATCTAATGAATTGTTAATTGTAAATTGTGAATTATGAACTGTATATTGAAATTTTGAAGATAAATCTGAAAAATGAAGTGTTTCCCAAAAAAAAAGTCCAGGAACTTTGATAGTTCTTAGACTTTGCTCAGCGTAAAATTATTAATAATTGACCATTAACAATTCACAATTCACCATTAAATTTTGACATGTCCCCAGTTTTCACCGCTGGCAATGCGTCTGATCTGCATTTCGCTTACACCAAATTGTTTGGCAATCATCTTAAGGCGTGTTTTTTGTTCAGGGCGGGCTAATATTTTTTTGATAAGCATTACTTTTGTGGTGGTTAACTTTCTACCGTCTGATTTTATATTGTGTTCGATCAGGTTCTTTTTTGCCTGAATGACATGCGGACTTTTACGGCTGTGTGCAATCATTTCTTCTCTTGTAGCCCAGCGAAGATTGTTAACATCGTCATTGTTTCGGATATAATCTAAATGAAGTACGTAAGTTTGCTCTTCGGATTGTTTCGGAATAAAATACTGGGCAACTAATTTGTAGAGAAAAATGTATTTATTGACAATTTTATCATCTTGTCTGACTTTAAACCTAAAGGTAGGATATCCGTCACTCAGACCTCCTTTTAGCAGGCGTCCGTTTTGTATATCATCTGTAAAACTTATCAGTCTTCCTTTGTTTGAAATGGCATATCTAAATTGTAGGGATTCATTAATTTCTATTTCTTTAAATTCCTCATTTGGATAAAATCTAATCTGTTGCATGTTTCTTTTTCATTTGAAATTCTAATATCTCAAAGATACAATTTCAAAGAAAATAATACTATCTGCTTGATTATGAAGTGCGAATTTTATGATTATTATAACGCTATTTTAACTTTTGAAACATTTTTCATCACTTTAGATTCGTTGAAAGGCTCAAATTAACATTAATTCACCTCTTTAAAATTTTTTACTCAGACCTTTTAGGTTAAAAAGGTTCTCAAGCTATTGGTCGAGCCAGTTTTTAAAATTATTTATCTCTTTTTTGCTAAGTATAATGGGATCATTTTCGACTGCCGGAACAGTAAGAATCAATTCGATTTTTTGAGTGGAGTGTTTTACGACCTCTTTTATACTATTTCGGTTTACAATGTATTTTCGGTTAATCTTGAAAAAAATAAACGGATCCAGATTATTTATAATATCGGTTAGTGTATTATTGTACAAATAGCTGCTTCCTGATTTGAGATAGATGAACAAATGTTTTCCGGATGCGGCAAAATAAGTGATTTCGGCTTCGTTTACTGATATTAGTTTATAGCCATAATTGACTAAAAAATGACGTTGTATTTTACTTGTTTCCGGATTTTCAAGCGCAACAAGTGATTGTAAAGTGTTGTCTGAATTAAAGCTATCCTTGATTTTTTTAAATTTGATTAAAGCTTCTAATAATTCTTGTTCTTCAAAAGGCTTTAAAAGATAATCAATCGTAAAATGTTTAAAAACAGATATAGCATAAGAATCATAGGCCGTAATGAATATGACAGGGCAGGAGACAGTTGCTTTTTCGAAAATTTCAAGACTTTTTCCGTCGCCAAGGTGAACGTCCATAAAAGCAAGGTCGACATTGTTTTGGGTAAAAAAGGCAACAGCTTCTTTTACAGATTTTAAAAGCGTAATTTCGGTAATCTGTAAAATATCCTGTTGTTCTAAAATAGATTTCAGATAACTCGAAGCAAGGTATTCGTCTTCAATAATGGCAATTTTCATTTTTCCTTTCAGCTATAATAAAAAGTTTCATTTTTAGGAATGAATCTCTAATTTGATTTTGCAAATATAACGGACTCAGATTTTTTTACAATATGTTTTTTTAGGAGTTTAAAGAATTCTTAATTATTTAAATTTTGTTTAGTCTTAAAAATAAAAAAGACCCAGTTGAAAAACTGGGTCCTTTTACAAAAACAATAGGTATTATAGATTGGGATTGTTTAATCTCGCGTTTGACGGGTAAATAATGGTATAACGAGGATCGTTTTGTATTAATGTATAACTGTCACCGTCAAATGTGTGAACGATTTGTTTTTGAGAAGTTCTTCTCAAATCAAACCAACGGTGCCCTTCAACAGCAAACTCACGATGTCTTTCTTCTAAAATAAAGTTTGTTAAATCTACAGCATTCATCCCATTAACATCGCTTTCAAGCTGCGTGTAAGCAGCTGCTGTGTATCTGTTTTTGATGAAACTTAAAACAGTTGTCTTAGCATCAGAAATGTTATTCAGTTTTAATGAAGTTTCAGCTTTTGTCAGATATAATTCAGAAGTTCTGAAAGAACATTTTTGCTCGTCATTAGCTCCTTTTTGAATTCTGAATCGGCTTCCGCTGGCTACAAAGTAAAGAGGAAAACGTAAATCTGAAGTTTTGTTATAAGAATTGATTAAATCTGATGAAGCATAAGAAGTAAGTTTAAGACCATTGATATATCCGTCTTCAAGAGCTAAAACAGACTCTACAGAATTGTATTTTGTAGCCAAAACCGGAGTTGCTTTTAGGTCAACCAGTGTATTGTTGATTACTAAAGCTTTATTTGCTGCATCAAACGATTTTTGCCATTGCTGCTGGTATAAATAAATACGGCTTTCTAAACTATACAATGCTACTTTGGAAAAACGATAGTTTTTACCAGTTGGCTGTGAATTTAAATTGATTAATTCTTCGGCTTTATTGGTGTCAGAAATAATTTGATTGTAAATTACTTCAACACTTTTAGGAACAAAAACCTGCTCAAGGTCAACTTGTAAGGCTAATGGAACTCCCTTGTCAGAAGCCGCAGTTGTAGCATTATAAGGTTTTCCGAATAGGTTAATTAGGTCAAAATAGGCCAGTGCTCTCAAGGCGTGGGCTTCACCAATTAACTGGTTTTTCTCAGGAGAATCAGCCAATTTAGACGATGCATCATTGATGATTACATTCGTGTAAAAAATTACCGTGTACAAATCCTGATAGTGAAAAGTTATTGTAGAACGATCCGGATTAGCATCTTTCCAGATATAGATATCTTTGAAGAGATTGATTTCATCTCCAAATTCATTCATGGTTAATTCATCAGTACGAACAGCAGTTAATGATTTGTGCTCAGGATAGGCATCATATCCTCTGGTTAAAACTGCACGATATTGGTCTAATGTTTCCGGAATAACTCGTCCAACCGGAGTAATGTCTAGATAATCATCACAGCTGCTTACTGCAATGGCTGCAACGAAAAGTACTATATATTTTGAGAATTTTTTCATCTTTAATGGTATTAGAAAGTTACATTACATCCTAAAGTAAATGACTTAGGAACTGGTTGTGCATAGATGTTTCCGAAAGTTTCCGGGTCAAAGTAACCTTTGTAATCAGAACTAATTACGAATAAGTTTCTTGCCTCAACATTGAATCTGATGCTCGCAATATTGATTTGATCTGTAAATGCTTTAGGGAATGTATAACCTAAACGCATACTGCTTAATCTCATATAACTCATTTCACTGGCCCATGTATCTAAATAATTCATTGTTGGGATTGCATTTCTTCCTGAAAAATACTGATATGCCATCCATGAATCTCCTGTGCCTGATGTTTCACTTGTAATCCCAGGTAAATTAGAAGAAGTATTTGTCGGTGACCATGCATCTAAGATATCTCTACTGTAATTTTGTCCTCTGTCAACCTGAGTTCCATTATAAGGTGGATTTTTTACTACAGTTTGTTTTAAATTAAAAGATGCTGCAATAGTAAGATCAAAATTCTTTACTGTAAACGTATTGGTAATACCACCTGTAAACTTAGGATCTCTGTCTCCTAAATAAACAAATAAATCTCTAAATTCAGCCGCAGTTAATTTTGTATCAGAGAATGCTCCAGGGAAAAAATCTGCCCAGACATCATATAATCCGAAGAAAGTCTGTGCATTTACTGTTTCTCCTTGTTTGTTTACAAATAGAGGATATCCACTTTCGTCAATTCCTTTTGTTCTAAATCCAAATACAGCATTTACAGGACGTCCTTCTCTGTCTGGCATATAGTCACTATCGCGTACTTGTACGCGGTCTATGTTACTCTTGTTGTGAGAAAAGTTGATGCTTGTATTCCATTTAAAGTTTGGAAGTTCAATATTCTTTGTAGACAAAGTGATTTCGTAACCTTTATTGCTTACCTGTGCCCAGTTCATGTTGGTGAATTCAAAACCGTTCTCTAACGGAAGTGCTCTTGAACCAATTAAATCTGTACTTTTTCTTCCGTAGAAATCTGTTACAATGCTGATACGATTGTTAAAAAGACCTACATCTGCACCTAAGTTAACATTGGAAGTTTTTTCCCAACGTAGTTTATCGTTTGGAGGGCTGGTTACCGAAATAGTAGGCTCTGATTGTCCCGGAAGAATAATTGCTGTACCGTTAGTACCTACTACATATGGCGACGTATTTTTATCTATGTTTCCTTGTAAACCGTAAGAAGCACGAAGTCTTAGGTTTGAAAGTGTTAAGTTTTCTTTTAAGAAGTCTTCTTCAGAAACTGTCCATGAAGCAGAAGTTGACCAAAGTGGCAAATATCTATATTTTGGATCCACTCCAAATAAATCTGAACCATCGTATCTGACACTTCCAAATATACTGTACTTTCTATCGTATGTGTAAGATGCTGTTGCAAAGAAAGAAGCAAAAGCATTTTCATTTTTAGCTTTAGCGTATGCTATCCAATCTGATTCTTTTGCGAAACCTGCATTTGGGAAAACAATTTGTTGTGTTGTTAAATTCTTTTCGTCAAAACCAAACCCTCTAGTTGCAATAGATGTTGAATAATTTCTTCTTAACTCATTACCAACCATTGCTTCGATTTCGTGTTTTTCGCCTATTTTTTTAGAGAAATTCGCCATTGTTTTCAGGTTGTATTGAAAAAAATCTGTATTTAAATTTTGAATAACACCACCAACCGGAAGGAAATACAGCTGATTTCCACCACTAAAATAGCTCGATTTTTCTCTTAGGTTTCGGGTATAATAAGTGTCTTTACCAGCAAATTTTTCGCTAGCTGAATTATCTAATTGTAAACCTAACTGAGAAGTTAATTTTAAATCCGGAGTAATTTTGTACTCAGCATCCAATAAGGCTTTTATAGCTCTTGTCTTTAATTCGTGAGAAGTATTTTCTCTTTCTTCTAAAAAGTTAAAAGGTACTTTACGCTCTGAATAACCTACAATATCATCATCGTATTTATAACTTCCGTCAGCATTATATGGAGTTAAATATGGATTTACGTTTCTGGAATAAGTTGAAGGGCTTGTAAATGCATAAGAATCTGTTAGGTAAGAAGTATTTTTGCTTTCAGAACCAAAAATACCAACACCAACTTTGAATTTGTCTGTTATTTCAAAGTTATTTTTTAAGGTTAAGTTGTAACGTTTGAAACCAGTTCCAACCGTTGTTCCTTTTTCGTCATAGTATCCTAACGAAAAATAGTAATCAGACTTTTCTCCACCGCCTGATAAGCTCAAACCGTGCTGCGTATTCACTGCATTTTGGTATAATAAGTTACCCCAGTTTGTATTGTTATTTCTTAAATCATTGATAGATTGTTGTGTAGCAGGACTCAAAGAAGAGAATCCGCCTGATCTGAAAGCTGCTAATTCATTTGATCTGTTAAGGATACGCGCGATCTCTCCTCCTGAGTCTCTGTAATTCAAATCAGAACGGCTCGCCATGTTAAGTTCTAAATCAACTTTTTCACTTGCATTCATTAAGTTTAATTTAGCAAAGTCAGGTCTTTGTGTAATAAATACGTTGGTGTTAAAATTAACAACCATTTTACCCGCTCTACCTTTTTTAGTAGTAACAACAATTACCCCATTTGCAGCACGTGCACCATAAATAGCTGTTGCAGCGGCATCTTTTAAAATGGTAATATCTTTAATGTCATCAGGGTTTAAACCAGAAATAGAGTAGTTGTTTAGTACATCGATGTTATCTTTGTCAAAGTTTTTAGGAACTTCATTTCCTTCTAATGGCAATCCGTCAAGTACCCATAACGGATCTTGTGTACCGCTAAGAGAAGCTGTACCCCTGATTCTGATTCTGGCAGGCGCTCCAGGCGCTCCGGATGGTGTACTTACAGCAACACCGGCAATTTGTCCCACCAATAACTGGTCAATACTCGAAACCCCTGTTTGCTGAATCGCGGCCATATCAATTTTGGTAACGGCAGCAGTAAGTTTTCTTTTCTCGATTTTTTGATAACCGGTTACTACAACCTCCTGAAGTTTTGCTGTTTCAGATTTTAAATTGATAGTATAATCTTTTTGGGCAGAAAGATCTAAAGTGTAAGAAACATATCCCATAAAAGTTACTCTCAGGGAAGTTACATTTTTTGCTATTCTTAATTGAAATTTACCGTCAAAATCAGTAGTAGTTCCGATAGTGGAACTCTCGATAATTCCAGCCATTGAAGTTTTGTTGGAAATCGAATTGTTTTCGACAAAAATAGAAGCTCCCGGAATAGGGGACTTATCACTCTCGTCCAGTATTATTCCCGTAATGGTTCGGGTTTCCTGCGAGTATCCTGCGATGGCCAGGAACAGCAGTAAGGCATGTAAAATTTTTTTCATGTTTTTGGATTGGTATTTATTAAAAGGTTGTATTATTCAGGGCTTTTTCGATTCGTTGTATCAAATCGAGGTAATGGTTTTGGGTGGATAGATCTCCTGTACTCTTTTTTAGTTTTACTAACTGTAGCACTTTTGTTAATTCTCCTTTTTTATCTGAAGTTACTTCTGTAACTCTTTTTAAGAAAGAATTATTAATGTTTCTCGCCATATGTGCATCATTTAAAGAACATAAATGAGGCATTTGTAATGTTTCTTGTATTTGGATTGTTTTTTTAGCATCCGTTTTTTCAAATAATTTATTTGTCGAAACAATTAAAACATCTACATAATTCTTTTGTGTCATACGCTCCAGAATAGTAAGTGATTTGTTTTGGATAGTTCCTAAAAATACATTCTGATGCATTTTTTTAAACAACTCATTTACGGTAAAAACTTTCTCATTGGTTTTATTTCGCTGGTATAACTCATTTTCTGTCATTCGAAGCAAACGATCATCACTGAATAAACTATAGATAACATCATATTGTAATCCTCTTGACAGTGTGTATGGCGTGTACTCATAAGGCCCAAGAGGAGAATCTTTCAGAGGATTTGTTTTGTCTGTAATGTCATTGAAAAACAACCACTGCGGAATCGTAAGTACATTTTTAGCTAAATAATCGGCTGCTCTTTTTTGCATTGCTGCAGGAACCGGAACATAACTTTGTTTGTTATCGCCGTGAACAGTTGTGTTTAAGTAAATACCGCCAATATTGGTCAATACATGACCATTGTACGTTTGCCATTGTCCGATAGCTTCAATATATAGTTTACCGGTTTCGTAGTAAGACTGATCTTTATCGTAGGTCCAGTTTAAGATATTATCTACAACACGTTTTAAGTTTTTCAAACCGTATTCGCTTGCTTTTACAGCATCGTTTCCTAAATCTTCAGACTGTGAACGAGGGTCAATTGCAGCACCTTGCTGCTCACCATAAAAATAAATCGGGTCGTTTTGATGTTTTGTAATAGCTTCGTTTAGTCTTGCCGTTTCATTTTCGTTCGGACCGTACCATCTGTAGCCCCATTCGATTGCATACTTGTCGTACTCACCAATTTTTGGGGTAATTACAGTGACGTTATCTTCCGGCTGTGCTACATAATTGTATCGGGCATAATCCATGATAGAAGGAGCAGTGCCGCCCATTTTTGCCGTAAATTCTTTAGAACGTAAAGACTCAACATCATAAGCAAAAGAAGCACCCATATTGTGTTTTAAACCAAATGTGTGTCCAACTTCGTGAGACGATACAAAACGAATCGCTTCACCCATGTGTTCATCACTAAATTTGTTTCCTCTTGCTTTTGGGTCGATTGCCCCAGTCTGAATACGCATCCAGCTGTGAAGCGAAGTCATAACATTGTGCCACCAGATAATATCGGCCTCGATAATTTCACCGCTTCTTGGATCAACTACAGATGGTCCCATAGCATTCGCTTTTGGAGATGCGGCATACGTAATAACCGAATAACGTACATCATCAACGTCAAAATCTAAATCTTGCTTAGTAGGTTCTTTTGCTGTGATAGCATTTTTAAAACCGGCTCTTTCAAAAGCGGCCTGCCAATCGTGAACTCCATCAATAATGTATTGTCTCCATTGTTTTGGAGTAGACGGATCGATATAGTAAACGATTGGTTTTTTCGGCTCTACTAATTCACCTTTCAAATAACGTTCTTCATCTTCTTTCTTTGGTTCTAAACGCCAGCGGGTAATCAATTCTTTTTCAAGCATTGCCTGCTGTGCATCGGAAAAATACCAATGCTTTTCGGTAAAGAAGCCAATTCTGTTATCAGAAAAACGTGGTTTCATTGGAGTTTTATCCAATAAAATAATATTACTTGTCACACCAAGCGTAATCGGTAATGCCGGTCCGCCATCACTGATTGAAGTTGTAAGCTGCGATTTTACAACAATGTTTTTAGGAAAAGATTTTAATGCTTCGATATAGGAAAGTTCAGATTTAACAGAACTGCTAAGACCAATGTTGTTCAAAACATCGTTGAAACTTTTTTGTTTTCCGTCGAAAATCTTGTTTACTTTAATAACGACTGCACTCGAATCGTTGTTTTTGGTTTCAATGTCAAAAACTTCGATTATAGATTCAGAGAAATTATCAATTACAGATGCTGTGATGGCATCTTCTTTAGGAGAAGAAACTTTAGGAACATACGATTTAACCCAAACTTTCTTTGCAATAGTATCTTTATAAAAGGAAATGACTTTATTTTCGTAATTCATTCCTTTGTTTAATCCGGATTCGTTGATTTGAAAAGGAACCTGAGATAATTTGTTTACAACCAGGAATTCTCTTTTAAATAAACTATCCTGAATTTCAAAATAGACATCGGTTTTAACCTGAATAATATTGAATAGTCCTTTTTTAATTGTACCCTTTTTTATAAGGTCACTGTATTTTTTTCCTTTTTTTGAGTCAGTAGAATCTTTTTTTATGAGTTCTGTCTCTGCGTCTTTTTTCTTTTTCTTTTGTGAAAGAACCGTCACAGGAATGAACAATAATAAAATTAATAAACAGAATAATTTTACATGATGCAGGAATGCCTTTTCCCTCATTTGTTGTTAATTTTAGGTTAATTTTAGCGCGAAAATATTTCTTTCGTACTCAAATAAAAAAGGAAAGGGAGTGAATGGCTTATTTTTCGGAGTGAATGGATATTAATGGCAGAATACATACGAAATTGCCGTCTTTTTCTGAGGTTTCAAAATTGGTTCTGGAATAAAATGTATAGACACTCGACAGGTATTTTAAGCCAAAATTAGCGCTGGGTTCACTGTGAACCTTTTTTTGAAGATTGTTACTAATAATAACCTGATCTTTCTGAATTAAAATATGTGTAGTCAAAGGATTTTCCTGTGTTGCCATATTATGCTTAATAGCGTTTTCGACCACTACCTGAAAAGCCAGATACGGAATAAATTTTTCCAAAGCCGGTTCGTCTTCAATTTTTATAGAAAAAAACAATTCTTCTTTAAAACGGGTTTGCTGTAAAAAGATATATTTTTCGATAAATAATAATTCATCTTTTAACCTTACTATGTTTTTGGCAGGAGGGTCAATTAAGTAGCGGTAAATGCGGGATAAATTCAGGGTGAATTTCTGCGCGGTTTTAACATCGCTTACCATTAGCATATATAATGAATTGAGCGAATTAAACAAAAAATGCGGATTGATCTGCTCCTTTAATTGCTGAAGCTGGATCAGAGCTTTTTCTTTTACAATTTTTTCGTTCTCAACAAGCAGTCTGTTTTTTTCTTTAATGGCGATTCCTTTTTCCCTGTAGGCACGTCTGTTGGCATAAGAGAATAAATAAAATATTAGCAAAAGCATTACAGTTGTAATCGAATAAATCCAAGTCGAATATTTTTTTATCAGCGTCACATTTTCGTCAATAACATTTTTTGGAAAATTAACGCATATAAACCAATTTGAATTTTTAAGATCTAGTTTTTTTGTAAATCGTATAACATGCAGTCCTAAATATTCAGACATCGTAACTCTTTTTACAAAATCCTGCTTTTTATTAAAAATGGTGTCAATTGATCTGGTAGAAGAAATCTCATAAATATTTTTTCCTATAAAGTTAGATTCCGGGTGATAAATACATCTTCCTGATTTATCAAAAATGAAAGCATAATTTGTTGCCGACCTGGACTTGTCTATTTTAGAAAAATAATCGTGAAGTTTTTTTAAATTGATATCACAACCATAACGAACTACTTTGTTCTTGGAAGTGAGTTTAAAATAAATTCTCCAAACCCATTCTTTTCCCTGCAGAAAAACAGTATTAATATGATGAGTGTTTTTGTTGTTAAGGATAAAGTTTTCGACATCTTTTTTTTCAGTATCAGAAATAGAATCAGTTGCGAGCTGAATTTTTTCATTGTTAATCTGAAACCAGTTATTCACTATCAAAGAATTGGTCGTCTGTACCGAGGATAAAACCTTTAAGTTAGAAGATAAATTCTCCGGATTACTAATTTTTAAAACACGCTTTATTCGGTTTTCCTGCTCCAGCAGTTTTGAAAACTCCTGCGAAAAGAATTCCTGTTTTTTAAGGAAGTTACGCTGCGCTGTCTCTTCATTTGCTTTTTCGGTAAGATCAGTAATCAAATTACTCAATATATACACAGAAGAGACCGTAATAAGAATAGAGACGACTAAGTAAATTACGAAAGCACGTCTGGATGTTATTTTTTTTAATTTAAATTTCAAAAGAAGTATATATAGGAGTGTTCTAATTTGCAACCGAAAATTGCGAGTCGTACAGGTTTTTATAATAACCATTAGCTTTAGTTAATAACTCCTGATGTGTGCCTTGTTCTACAATCATCCCTTTGTCCATAACAACAATTTTATCTGCATTAACAATAGTTGCCAGACGGTGGGCAATAACAATAGAAGTCCGGCCTTTGGTAATGGTTTCTGTAGCGCGCTGAATCAATTCTTCAGAATAGGTGTCGATTGAAGAGGTAGCTTCATCCAAAATCAAAATACTCGGGTTACTCACATACGAACGCAAAAACGCAATTAGCTGCCTTTGTCCGGATGAAAGCATTACACCGCGTTCCTTTACATCAAAATCATAATTATCCGGCAGGCTCATAATAAAATCGTGAACGCCAATTTTTTTGGCAGCATCCAGAACCTGCTCACGGGTAATTTCCGGATTATGCAAAGTAATATTATTATAGATAGTATCAGCAAACAAAAATACATCCTGCAAAACCACAGCAATTTGTTTACGTAAAGATGCCAAGGTATAATTTTCAATATTTTCCCCATCAATAAAAATCGTTCCGCTATTAATTTCGTAAAAGCGATTCAACAGATTTATTATAGTTGATTTTCCGGCTCCGGTCGATCCTACAATGGCAACAGTTTGTCCGGAAGCTACAGACAAATCAATACCTTTTATAACTTCTTCTTCCGGAATATAGCTAAAACGAACTTTCTTAAATTCAATACTGCCTTCAAAAATAGGAGCTTCCAAAGTTCCTGTGTCCTGAATATGATCCTGCGTATCGATAATATCAAAAACACGATTGGCAGCAATCATTCCTAATTGCATCTCATTGAATTTATCCGCAATCTGACGTAACGGATTAAAAAGCATACCTATAAACATGGTATAAGAAAATAAATCTCCAAAAGTGGTAAAATGATCTCCGTTTAAAATTTTAAAACCCCCAAAAACCACAACGAGACCTAAAGCAATCGACGAAATAATATCGGCAATCGGAAAGAAGATTGAGTTGTACAAGATTGTTTTAATCCACGCAACTCTGTGTTTGTCATTTATAGCTCTGAAATTTTCCGCTTCAATTTTCTCCCGGTTAAATAGCTGAACGATTTTCATTCCCGTTACACGTTCCTGAACAAATGAATTCATGTTGGCAATCTGCGTTCTTACTTCCTCAAAAGCTACTTGCATTTTACGCTGAAAAATTCGGGTAACATACACCAGAATCGGCATAGCAACCACAACAATCCAAGTAAGTTTCCAGTTCATATAAAACATAAAAATCAGTACAACAAGCATTTTCATCAAATCACTTATAATCATAAATAATCCCTGACTGAAAATACGCGCAATTGATTCAATATCCGAAACAGATCTGGTAACCAGTTGACCCACAGGGACCAAATCAAAATATTTCATTCTAAAGCTTAAAATGTGTTTGAAAAGCTTATTTCGAATATCTTTTACAATATCCTGTCCCAGCCAATTAGCCCAAAAAACAAAATAAAACTGTGAAAAAACCTCCATCAAAAGTACAGCACCCATTAAAATTATGTATAGAAGCAAGCCCTGCTTATCATGCGTTTTGATATAGCCATCTACAGTTTGTTTCAGTAAATAGGGGCGAAGCGCCGCAAAAACCGACAGCGAAACCGCAAAAATAATAACGCCGTAATAACGCCATTTATAAGGTTTGGTATATTTTAAAATCCGTTTGAATAATCCGGTATCAAATGCTTTTGCTTTCATTTATTTTTAAGCTTTAGGCTTTAAGTTTTAGGCTTTAGGCATAAAGTTGAAGCTTATTGCCTAAAGCCTACAGCTTAAAGCTATATATAGTCGTAATAAATATCAGTTAAATATAATCCATGTGCCGGAACTGAAAAACCGGCTTTTTCTCTGCTTTTGCTGGCAATGATATTTTCAAAATCTGCCAGTGTAATTTTATGTAAACCTATATTAATTAAAGTTCCGACAATCGCCCGAACCATATTTCGTAAAAACCGATTCGCCGAAATGGTAAAAACCAGTTTGCTTTTTTCCTGCTTCCAGTACGCTTCAAAAACCGTGCAATCAAATGTGTTAACATCGGTATTTACTTTCGAAAAACACTGAAAATCGGTATGTTTCAGTAAAATCTGTGCAGCCTCATTCATTAAATCCACATCCAGTTTCTGATTTACATACCAGCTTAATCCTTCTAAAAATGGATTTTTAACCGTATTGATATGATATTCGTAGGTTCTTTTAGTGGCATCAAATCGGCAATGCGCATCATCATGCAGCAATATAATGTCAAAAATTGCAATATCCTTGGGTAAATACGAATTGAGTTTGTGCACCAAAAGCGGAACTTCAATAGGATTTTCAAAATCAAAATGGCCATACATTTCAGAAGCATGAACTCCCGTATCTGTTCTTCCGGCGCCCATTACATTTATTGTAGAATTCAGTAAAACAGAAAGCCCTTTGTTTAAAGTTTCCTGTACTGAAGGGGCATTGGGCTGAAACTGCCATCCATGATAATGGGTGCCGTTATAAGCAAATTGAATAAAATATCTCATTTTAAGGTAGAGGTTCTGAGGTGCAAAGGTACAAAGGTTTTTTCTTTTTAGAGGACAAAGATGCAAAGGTTCAGAGATGCAAAGGTTTTTCGTCTCGTTTATTTTGTAGAGGAGTACAGTAGTGTGTCTAACCCCAGATTAGAAAATCACACTTATATAGGTATAATATTTTGATATAAATGAAAAAATAGATTAATATCAATCAGAATCAAATCCAAAAACAAAAATGGATAGCCATAGTATTTTAGAATCTCATAAACTTTGTTAAAATCCTTTAAAACCTAAAATGCAAATCATAGTTTGTTTGGCTAAAAATCGTGTCAGAAATTGACAATTCCAACGATATAATTAAAACCATTTTTTAACATTTTTAAGCATAAAACGCCAAATGTTAATTTTAAAATTTTTTAATTTTAACAGGAAATATTTCTGTTATGTTTGTAGTCTAAATAACTAATAATCATGAATGAAATTACTTCTTACTGGTGGATAATTTTAATTTTATTTGCCATTGTTTTTTACAAATTTATTTTGCGTGTTTTCTTCGGAATGGTTATCGTTCCAGAAGACAGAATTGGTTTAGTGACCAAAAAATTCGTTCTGTTTGGTGCAGACAAATCATTGCCGGATGGCCGTATAATTGCCACAAAAGGCGAAGCGGGTTATCAGGCACAAACATTGGCTCCGGGTTTGTACTGGGGAATGTGGATCTGGCAATATTCAATCGATATGACCGGATTTACACTTATTCCGGAAGGTAAAATCGGATTGGTTTTAAGTAAAGACGGAAAGGAAATTCCAACCGGACGAATCCTGGCCAGAAAAGTAGAAAGTGACAATTTTCAGGATGCTACAGCTTTCCTGAACAATGGAGGTCAAAAAGGGCGTCAGACGGCTTTTATTACCACAGGGTCATATCGTATTAATACTTTCCTGTTCGAAATTGTAATTGCAGATCAAATCAAGATTTACGAAAACATGATTGGTATCGTAACGGCACTTGATGGAGAGCCGATCCCGCAAGGGCAGATTGCGGGTAAATTTGTCGAAGGACATAATAACTTTCAGGATTTTGATAAGTTTCTTGAACATGGCGGAAATCGTGGTTTACAGCCTCAGGTTATGCTGGCAGGTTCTTATTACATCAATACCTGGGGAATTTTAATTGAGCAAAACCCAATGACTGATGTGCCGATTGGTTATGTTGGTGTAGTGATTTCATATATTGGTGAAGATGGTCAGGATGTTACCGGGGACACTTTCAAACACGGAAATATTGTTTCAAAAGGGCAGCGAGGTGTCTGGATGGAACCTTTTGGACCGGGAAAATATGCCTTGAATAAATATACCACAAAGCTGGAGCCGGTTCCGACAACAAATTTGGTTCTAAACTGGGCAAACGCACGAAGCGAATCGCATGATTTAGACAAAAATCTTTCTACAATTACGGTTCGTTCAAAAGACGGTTTCCCTTTTAATCTGGATGTAGCACAAATTATCCACGTTCCTGCAGCTGAAGCACCAAAAGTAATTGCGCGTTTTGGAAGCATGAATAATCTGGTTTCTCAGGTTCTGGAGCCTACTATTGGTAACTATTTTAGAAATTCGGCTCAGGACAGCGATGTGATTTCGTTCCTGACAACCAGAAAAGAGCGTCAGGAATCTGCTAAAAACCATATAAAATTAGTACTTGATGAATATAACGTAAATGCAGTTGATACCTTAATTGGAGACATAGTTCCGCCAGATTCGTTGATGAAGACTTTGACGGATAGAAAACTAGCCGAAGAAGAACAAAAGACGTATCAAACCCAAAAAATGGCACAGGAACAGCGTCAGGGTATGGAAAAAGAAACTGCGATTGCAGATATGCAGAAAGAGATTGTTCGTGCTTCTCAGAGTGTCGAAATCGCACAAAGAACTGCCGATGCAACCGTGAAAAAAGCAGAAGGGGATGCAACCAGTTTGAAACTGAATGTAAACGCTGAAGCCGAAGCTACAAAAATGCGTGCAAATGCTGAAGCCGAGGCTACAAAAGCCAGAGCAGGAGCACAGGCCGAAGCAACTAAACTAAATGCCAGTGCAGAAGCCGAAAGAATCTCAAAAACAGGTTTAGCTGAAGCCGAAAAGATTATGGCAATTGGAAAATCAACAGCTGAAGCGTATCAGCTTCAGGTGAGTGCAATGGGTGGAGATAACTTTACCCGTTATAAAGTGACCGAAGAAATTGGTAAAGGAAACATCAAAGTAATTCCGGACGTATTAATTTCCGGAAGCGGAGGATCTGATGGTTCTATCAGCGGTTTATTGGGTTTGAAACTAATGGAAATGATGGATACTAAAGACACGAAAGATCTGAAAGACGTTAAAAAGCCAAAGTCCTAAAAAGCAATAATTTATTTTAGGATATAATGTAGAGATGTAAAGCAGTAAGCCTAATTGAATCGTCCTATAAATATAAAAATCCGATTGTAAAAGCAATCGGATTTTTTTGTTGAATAACATAGTATTGAAAATCTCAGTATCTTAGTACCCCAGAATCTTAGTTTCTCAGAATGAAAAAAATCCTCCTTCTTTCCGATACGCACAGTCATATTGATGATACTATTTTAAAATATGTCGCCCAAGCCGATGAAGTATGGCATGCGGGAGATATTGGTGATTTGCATGTTACAGATACCATAAAAAAAATAAAACCGCTGCGCTGCGTTTATGGTAATATCGATGATGCACAGGCACGGTTAGAATTTCCGCTCCACAATCGTTTTCTCTGCGAAGAAGTTTCGGTTTGGATTACGCACATAGGAGGATATCCCGGAAAATATAATCCTGCTATTAAGGAAGAAATGCAAAACAATCCTCCCAAATTATTCATTTGCGGGCATTCGCATATTTTAAAAGTAATGTTTGACAAAAAAAATAATCTGTTACACATGAATCCGGGAGCAGCTGGAAAAAGTGGTTTTCATCAGGTAAGAACGATGCTGCGTTTTGTAATTGAAGGAGACAAAATAAAAGATCTTGAAATTATAGAGATTGATAAGAGAGTTTAACTCAAAACACTAGTTTTTATTACTAATTAATGGGAATCGTTATTTTAATAGAGGTCCCTTCGTTTATTTTTGATTTTACATTAAAATGCCCATTCAGATTGTTTATTCTGGCTTTTATCTGATTAAGGCCAAATCCTTCAACAAAATTAAAATCCTTAATATCAAAACCTTTTCCGTTATCAGTAATTTTAATAACTAATTCATTAGGTTTTTCCGATAACGAAACTTCAGCCCTAGTAGCATCACTATGTTTGATAATATTATTGAGAAGTTCTGAAATGATAAAATAAAGTCTCGTTTCAAAAGTTTCGGTATATCTTTTTTTGTTTGAAATAGTATTAAGGTATTCAAAGTGCAAATTCGAATTTGAGTATTTTTCACATAAATCGTCCAAGGCATATAACAAACCGAAACGAACCAAAAGTGTAGGCAGGAGATCATGGGATAGGTCCCTTACCTTGTCATGTGTTTCGTCCAGGATAAACTTAGTTTTTATGATTTCATCAGGGACAACGCCATTTTGGGATAAAAACACATTTAAGTGCATTCCTGCTGATGATAAGGAGGCACTGATGGTGTCGTGCAAAAACAAGGCAATTTTTTTACGTTCACTTTCCTGTCCGTCTATACTGGCATTAATTATATTTTGGTGTATTTTATTTTGGATATTTTTTATCCTGTTTTTTTGTTTCAGTTTTGTATATTGATAAAAAAAGTAAAAAAGAACCGTTATAATAAGAAATAAAACAACAATTATGGTGAAAATTTTTTTATGACGGGACTGTTCTTCCTGCAATAATTTTTGTTTGTTTTTGTATTCTGTTTCTATTTTATCAACTTCTCGTTTAAATTCGTCTAATTCAAGGTTGACCCCAATCAATTTTGTTTTTTTCTGTTTTGCTAAATCAGTAATTTCATTGGTAAGACGATTAAACTCTAATATGTTTTCATAAGCTTTTTTGTAGTTTTTGTTTTTAAACAAAAAAGCAGCATATTTTTTATGTGTTATGGATAAATCAAATTTTTCATGATTCTTATTGCCTGATTCAATCCCTTTTAAAAAGTATGAATTTGCTTTTACAGTATCATTTATATGATCATTATATACTCCGTTTAGCATGTTTAACGTAACCTCTGTAGATTCATTCCCATATTGTTTAAATTGATTTAGGAATTTTAAATATTGAAATCCCCTGTTAAAATTATTAATCTCAAAGTAGGCCCAGGTAATATTAAGTTTTCTAAAATAAATTACAGATGTGTCAGATGAAATATTGCTGTGCTCAAGAGCTTTTTCATAATGGTATATACCTTTGCTGTATTGTTTTCTGTCGAAAAAATAAATATTCGCCAGATTATTGTTAATCTTAGCTTTATATATATTGTTGTCTGTTTTATTAATATAATATAACGCTTTAACGTAAAATCCTAATGCTTTATCAAGCATGAATAAATCATCAAAATTCGCTCCTATTAAATTGTAACTTCGTCCTATTAAATTATTATCATTGATTTTGATGGCATACTTTAATGCACTTCTCGATTTTGTCAAAGACTTCTCGTAGTTTTTAAGCTTAAAATTTTGGGTAGCATCGTTTAATAAGTTTTCAATACCATCTTTGGATAGCTGTTTATCTTGAGAATAAGTGCTGGTACTGAAACAAATTAGTATAATAATCAATGAAATAATTCGGGTAATATACATTTATGATAGTTTGAAGTGCATTTTTTTAACATTTGTTCAAATGTAATAATAAATTTATTCTTACTAAAAAAAAGTTGTTTTTGTGTAACTATTTAATATTATATTTGTTATAGAAGGTTTTGATTCAAGGTGTTTTTAAACTTAAAAAAAATGATTCAGAAGTATTAACTAAATTTAAACCAAAAATTATGTCAAAGAGATTTTTAGAAGTAGACGAAGTAAGTGATTCCTTCAAGTCAGAAGAAATAATTTTTCTTTTTGCAGATGAAGATGCTGAGGAAAAAAAGAATACAGAAGAAGAAAATGAAGAGGAAACAAAAATTGATAAAGGAGGAAAAGTTGATGTCTAAAATTATATCAGTTAATGTTCCTGCAAGGTCTCAAAAAAGATCTTGCAGGTATCTTATCATCAGTATTCATAACTACAAGGTTCAAAAATCCTTACAGGATATATAATAAATAACAAGTTATTGAATAATCGAACTCAGGTCGAAAAGTATTTTTTTTTTAGTTTTTAAGAATGTGTAAAAATATGAATTCAGTTTTTTGCCATTTCAACAATATATGAACCGGAAAAGAGATTCGTTTAAGCATTTACAGGAACATTAATCATAACAGAAGTTCCTTCATTGATTTTTGATTTTACATCAAATTGGCCATTCAAATTATTTATCCTTGCTTTAATTTGATTAAGACCAAATCCTTCAACAAAATTAAATTTGTTAATATCAAATCCTTTTCCGTTATCAGTAATTTCAATAATCATTTCATTATTATTCTCAATCAATGAAACCTTAGCTTTACTGGCCTCACTGTGTTTTATGATGTTATTTAAAAGTTCTGAAATGATAAAATAGAGTCTTGTTTCGAATTTTTCAGTATATCTTTTCTTTATTGGGATAGTATTGAGGTATTCAAAATGTAAAGTTGAATTTGAGTATTTTTCACATAAATCATCAAGAGCATATAATAATCCAAAACGTGCCAATAATGTAGGGATAAGATCATGTGAAAGGTCTCTGACTTTATCATGTGTTTCGTCTAAAATTAATTTTGTTTTAGTAATTTCAGGAGGAAGGCCGTTGTGTTGGGATAAAAAAACATTTAAGTGCATTCCTGCCGATGATAAAGAAGCACTAATGGTGTCATGTAAAAACAAAGCAATCTTTTTTCGTTCGTTTTCTTGTCCGTCGATACTGGCATTGATTATATTTTGATGTATTTTATTCTGAATATCCTTAATTCTGTTTTTTTGTTTAAGTTTTGTATTTTGATAAAAAAAGTAAAATAATATAAGACTGATTAGAAACAAGGATAAGATGATAGTTGTCATCTTGTTTTTACGGGCGCTTTCAGAATGGAATAATTTTTCTCTTTTTTTGCTTTCAATCCCCATCTTGTCAATTTCACGTTTATATTCATCGATTTCAAGATTAATTCCTGCAATTTTTGCTTTTCTGGCTTTTTCTTCAAGACTGATTTCTTCAGTTATTCGCTGATAAGAACTTAGATTTTTGTAGGCAGTTTCAAAATTTTTATTTTTGAATAAAAATTTTGAATATTCCTGATGTATAAAAGATAAGTCGGTTTTTTCATCATATTTTATGGCATTCTTTATCCCTTTTTTAAAATAGTAATCCGCTTTTAGATTATCTTTTTTATAAGAATAATACATCGCATTAAGCATATCAGTAACGGCAATAGTTGTTTTCATGCCGTATTTATTCTTGTACTTATTGATGTAATTTAGATAAGGATATCCCTGAGCGAAGCGCCCGATGTCAAAATAAGCCCAGGCAATATTAAGTTTGGTAAAAAAAACCTGTGAGGAATCCTTAATTGCCCTGCTGTAGTATAATGATCGTATGTAATAAGAAACTCCTTTTTCATATTTCTTTTTGTCAAAGCAATAAATATTACCAATATTATTGTAAAGCCAGTTTTGAAGTTCTAAATCATTAGATTTTTCTGCATATATTAGGCTTTTTTGATAATAAAACAAGGCTTTTTCAGGTTCGGATATCCCGTCAAAATTAGCGGCAATTATATTATACGCTTTTCCAATTAAATTGTTATCATGTGATAGAAGTGAATGATTTAAAAGTAATCTGGCTTGTATTAACGATTTTTCGTAATTTTCTTTATGAAGGTTGCTAGTAGCTTCGTTATAAAGTTTTAGTAGTTCAATTTTTGTAAAACTCTTTTTTTGGCTTGTAACAGGAATACAAAAAAGTAATATCAGGAAGGCAGTTATAAAATTGCGAAAAACCAACATATTAAAAAATTAGGGGATAAAAATACTGTTTATAAATTTTAAAATCAAGTTACCAAATAATTTAGTGAATTGCTTTCTGAATAATAAACTGATTTTTATTTTAATCTATAAAATTAACTGTGTTCTGATGAATGTTTTTGATTTTGTTATACCTTGAAAAGTGAAGGATTGTATGATTAAGAAATAATTTAAGACTTAATTAAATTATTTTTGATAGCATATTTAACCAGTCCAATAGTATTTTTTGTCTGTAGCTTTTTCATGATGTTTTTACGATGTGTTTCTACAGTATTGGTGCTGATAAACAATTGTTCACTAATTTCCTTTCCGCTGTATTCAAGTGAAATTAGAGTTACAATTTCTAATTCACGTGATGTTAAAATGGAATTTTGAGTGATAAAAGTTTTGTTTAATTTAGGATTGTTTTCTGTAAAAGTGTTGAAGATTTTTTCTCGTACTGAATTGCAAAAATATTCTTCTCCCTGATTAACCACTTCAATGGCTTCAATTATATTTTCGCCTGCACATTTTTTTGTAAGATACCCGCTGGCACCTAAATTCATTACCTCCCTGATAATTTTTAAATCATCATAGCTGGATAAAATGATAACCTTGCAAGGGTATCCTTTTTGATGAAACTCTTTTAAGACTTCTATACCGTCTTTTTCGGGCATACTCAGATCCAGTACCAGGATGTGCGCATTATTAGCTGTTACTTCATCAAAAATATTCAACCCGTTAGAGGATGAGCCTACAATTTCGAATTCAGAAACAGTACTTAATAAATTTGTCAATCCATCAATAAGTACTAAATGGTCATCAGCTAAGTGTATTTTTATTTTATGTGTCATAAATAAATTGAAATAACAAATGCTAAATTATGAAAATTCTACTTATAATATCGAATTTCTGAAATTTATTTTCTTTGTTTGATAGTAAATGTAGCGAATTTTACACAAAAAAACCCGAATCATACAATTCGGGTTCTCTTCGCGCAATAAACTAAGTTTATAGGTTTATCTCAAACGGTCTACAGATTTTACAAGATCTTCGTCCTTTTTGATGGCCTTATTAGCTAGAACTAATAACACGATAGCAACAATAGGAAGAAACATCCCAATACCTTTCTCAGAAGCAGTAGCTGCTTCTCCAGATAAATTTAGTGAACGGTAAACAAATAATCCTAATAAAATTAAATTTAATATGATGTTCAGTCTGCCCATAACAAACTGATTTTGTCTTTTTTTGTATGATATAATACTGATAATGGTTAACATAGTACTTAGGCCTAATAATACAGTATAAACCTGATCCTGCATAAAATAAAACGGCTTCCCATTTATTGTCCAAAGAGGAACAAAAAAAAGTAAAACTCCGGTTACCAAAAAGGTGAGTAGTAAATATATGGTTTGAATTCGTTGTATCATGACCTAAAATTGTTTTACAAAAATATATTTTCTTTTTTATAAATACTATTGTATGATAAAATTTTATTCGTATTATTGCATCATAATACCGTAAGCACTTCATACTGCGGTCAATTCAAAATAATTATCTACCTATTCTTTATTACAGTATTTTCCTTTAAAATAATTAAATTCATAGAACATTCATGTTTGATATTTCTGCATTAAAAGAAATGAAGCTTTCTGAGCTTCAAGAAATAGCTAAGTTAGCTAAAACTATAAAGTTTAATGGTGTCAAAAAAGATACTTTGATCAGTCAGATTTTAGCGCATCAGGAAACGACTTCAGAGCCGCCTGTGCCAGCTGTTGCACATGCAGAAATAGTTGATGAAAAACCAAAGAGAGCAAGAATTGCCCCTGTTAAAAAGGCAGCATCCAGCAGAAATGCTCCTGTTTTAGAGTTTGATAAAGTGGAAGAACCACGTGAGGAGATACAACCTGAGGCTGTTTCAAAACCAAATACTAAAATTCAACCGAAACCAAAAGTTGAGGAAGTTGCTGAAAACAAAGAAGTAGAGAAAAAGGAACCAAAAATCGTTAAGTTTAATAAATCAGCATACGAGAAAAAGGTTGCTTTGCAGAAAGAGAAAGAAACAGTAAAAGAAGAAAGTACTGAAGAAGCGGAAGAAACAGAAATAACTGTTCAGACTTCAACTCCCGAAGCTGAAAAAGCTGAAGGAACTGCTCCGATTAAAAAGATTAATCCTAATCAGAATAAAAAACAAAATCCGAACCAAAATCAGAATCCAAATCAAAACGGGAATGGTAATGGAAATAACGGAAACCAAAATCCAAATCATAAAAACAAAAAGAATAATAACTTCAGGGATTCAGACTTTGAATTTGACGGAATTATAGAAAGTGAAGGTGTTCTTGAAATGATGCCCGACGGATATGGATTCTTACGTTCGTCAGATTATAATTATCTAGCCTCTCCTGATGATATTTATTTGTCAACTTCGCAAATCAGATTATTTGGTCTTAAAACGGGAGATACCGTAAAGGGAGTTGTTCGTCCTCCAAAAGAAGGCGAGAAATTTTTCCCTTTGGTTCGTGTTCTTAAAATTAATGGTCACGATCCGCAGGTAGTTCGCGACAGAGTTTCGTTTGAACACCTGACACCGGTTTTCCCTTCAGAAAAATTTAAATTAGCCGAAAAAGGCAGTTCTATATCAACCCGAATTATCGATTTATTTTCTCCAATTGGAAAAGGGCAGCGTGGTATGATAGTCGCACAGCCAAAAACGGGTAAAACAATGTTGTTAAAAGACATTGCCAATGCGATTGCTGCGAATCATCCTGAAGTTTATCTAATCGTTCTTTTGATTGATGAGCGTCCGGAGGAGGTTACAGATATGCAAAGAAGTGTACGTGGAGAAGTTATCGCTTCTACTTTTGACAGAGAACCACAGGAACACGTAAAAATTGCCAATATCGTACTTGAAAAAGCTAAGCGTCTGGTAGAATGCGGACATGATGTCGTGATTCTTCTTGATTCGATTACACGTTTGGCGAGAGCTTATAATACTGTTCAGCCAGCGTCCGGAAAAGTATTAAGTGGAGGTGTTGATGCCAATGCGCTTCAAAAACCAAAACGTTTCTTCGGAGCAGCAAGAAATGTTGAAAACGGCGGTTCGTTGAGTATCATCGCGACAGCATTGACAGAAACCGGTTCTAAAATGGATGAGGTTATCTTTGAAGAATTTAAAGGTACCGGTAATATGGAACTTCAACTGGATCGTAAAATTGCCAACAAACGTATTTTCCCAGCCATCGATCTTACATCATCAAGTACGCGTCGCGACGATTTATTATTAGACGAGAAAACATTACAGAGAATGTGGATTATGCGTAAATATCTGTCAGATATGAATCCGGTAGAATCTATGGATTTTGTAAACGACCGTTTCAAGAAAACCAGAAATAACGAAGAGTTTTTGATTTCGATGAATGATTGATAAAGTTACTGAGGTTCTGAGATGCTAAGTTTCTAAGTTTTTTTAGCATTTGAGTAATTGGAATAAAAAATATAAAACAAAAAAAGATGAGTTTTACTCATCTTTTTTGTAATCATTCCTAAGGGAAAAACTTAGAAACCTTAGCATCTCAGTTTCTTAGAATCTTTTTTTTAACTATCTCTTATCCACAACCGGTCTGTTTTCTCTATTGGCCAGTTCCCAGGCAACGACGAAAGCTAATTTTGTTCTTTTAGTTAAAGCATCGTATTCGATTTTTTCTGCTATGTCGTCTTTACCATGGTAATCTTCGTGAACGCCATTAAAGAAGAAAACCGCCGGAATACCATGTTTGGCAAAGTTATAATGGTCAGAACGCTCATAAAAGTGATTTGGGTCTTTTGGATCGTTGAATTTAAAATCTAAATCTATTTTGATGTATTTTTCATTTTGTGACACTACAGCATTATGTAAATCAGATGATAATCTGTTCGCTCCAATAACATACACATAATTGTTTGTTTTGGCGTGTTCAACATCACGACGACCAATCATATCAATATTAATGTCGGCAATTGTGCTGGCAATTGGAAACAAAGGATGTTCAGAATAATAGCGAGAACCGTGCAGGCCGTGCTCTTCGCCAGTTACATGCAGGAATAAAATAGAACGTTTTGGTCCATGTCCTTCTTTTTTGGCTTTTGCAAAAGCTTTCGCCATTTCCAATAAAGCTACCGTTCCGGAACCATCATCATCAGCACCATTATAAACTTCACCGTTTTGAATACCCACATGATCGTAATGAGCTGAGAGTACCAATATCTCATCTGGTTTTTCAGAGCCTTCAATGTATGCCCAGATGTTTTCTGAATCCTGTAAGTTTTCATTGCGTCTGGCATTCAAATAAGATGCCGGAATGTGCTGGTAATAATCTGTAGCACCTTTTGGAAAAGGGATTCCATTTTTTTTGTATTGCTCTATCATGTAAAGCCCTGCTTTCTTTTGTCCCTTCGAACCGGTTTCACGGCCTTCCATTTCATCAGAAGCAACAGTATAAAGCATTGTTTTTAAATCTTTTTCCGAAATTTTTCCAATGTATTTAGAAGGATCTGAATTGTCTTTGGAGGTAATATTCTGGGTGTTTTTACACGAAAATGCAGAAACAATTAATAATAGAAATGCAATTTTTTTCATTATTAGTTTTTAATGTATATTGATGAATGTATAGAGAACATAAACAGTTAGTAAAAATAGAATAAAAAGAGAGTTTATAATGAATAACAATACACTTTTAACAAAAGAAACTATTCTTGATTCGCCATAAAAGCGATGATGAGCTGGATAAAAATAATAACACATCCAGATTGTTCCAACAATGCTGGTAATTGTGGAAATAACATTCAGTGGACTATCTTCACCAAAAAGTCCGACAACACGGTCAATGATAAACATTACAAGGAAAATTAATAATAAAAATGAAAAATAGTGAAGTGTAAAAATGCCGTGATCAAAATAATAACATTTTTTTTTATTGTGAAAAAGCCATAAGAAAAAAGCAAAAAATGGCATGATAATAAATAAAATTTTAGGAAGGTTGTGAAAGAAAGATTCTGTAAATTTTATAAAAATTTCTTTTTTGGTGTATTTCTCACTAATATGTATTGCTTTTTCAGCGAACCAGTAGCTGGTAGCATTAAGTTTGTCTTCTTCTTTTCCATGTTTCTGAATAGAATCAATTTTCTTCATGTTTGAGAAATGGAAGTATTTATTGTCTTCTTTTTTAATATTCAATTCTTGTGTAGTTTTTGCGATTTCCTTATTTATTTCCTTTTCGCTTTTATTATTTTCGTTGACTTTAACTGGAAGCATAGCAATTAATAAGAACGTAATGAAACTTATGAAAATATATAAACGAACCGGAGCCAAATAGGAAAGTCTTTTTCCCGAAAGATATTCTTTGGTTAAAGTTGCCGGCTTAAAAAGCAGATTTCGTATCGTTTTCCAAAAAGCATTTTCATAATGTGTAAGATCTTCAAAAAAGTGGACAAACAAGTGATGAAATGTTTTTCTGCTGTCTGAATTCTCTTGTCCGCAATTGGGACAAAATTTCTGCTCTACTACGTGGCGGCAGTTGAGGCAGGTTTTATCTTCTCTGATTTTATTATGGGACATTGGTTTGGGTTTAGTTTTGGTTAATTAATTTGGTTACTTTTTAAGTACCTCGTTTAGAAAAAGCTTTAAATGTTCAAAAGAACGTTTTGCAGCAACAGCATTGTAGGCAGCTCCTTTTGAGTTGTCGTTTCCGGCTTCCGGGTTTGTGAATGAGTGTACCGAATTTGCATAATAAATCATTTGCCAGTCAGCTTTCGTATCACGCATTTCCTGCTGAAAAGCAGCTATTTCTTCCTTTGAAACAAATGGATCATCAGCACCATGACAGGCTAAGACTTTAGTTGTGATAGTTTCAGAAGGTCTTGCAGCATCTTTGCCTAAACCGCCATGAAAAGAAACGACACCTTTTACATTCAGATGTCCGCGGCCAGCTTCTAAAACCCCGGTTCCGCCAAAACAATACCCAATAGCAACAATATTATCGGCATTTGCACCGGATTTGATTAATTGATCTAACGCTAACTGAATACGTTTTTGATACGCTTCATAATTTTTTTTGTAGTATCCGGCCTGCTTACCTGCTTCTGAAGTGTTTGTTGGATAATTTCCTTCTCCATAAATATCAGCTATGAAAACCGTGTAGCCCAGTTTTGATAAGTTTTCGGCTATTTCTTTTGAGGCATTGTCAATTCCAAGCCAGGCTGGCAAAAGCAAAATACCTGGATTTTGACTGCTTTTTTTGGCAGCTTTTATGGATAATCCATTTAAAACCTGATCTCCGTCGTTGTATTTTACGGCTTTTAATTGGGCGTTCATAATGCTGAAAAATAAGAAAATAACTAAAATAAATAAGGCTGATTTTTTCATGATTTTTTATAATTTATAACAAATATCTGAAATATAATCGTACAAAAAAACCTCAAAAGCTTTTTCTTTTGAGGTTTTAGCAAAGAATTTAAAATATTGAAAATTATAAGTTTATAGATTATTTGTAAAGTTTTAAAGTGTAATATTTCTTTTAAAAGCGCAACCCAATTCTACAATAGAATCGGTTTTGGCAATCCCGGAAATTCGGTCTATTTTTTCGTAAAGAACATTTCGCATGTGTTCGTGGTTTTTGGCTATGATTTTTATGTAAAGGGTAAAGGAACCTGTAACATAATAACACTCCGTAATTTCCGGAATGGCTTTTAAAGCCTCAATAATTCTTTCTGAATCCGAATCTTTATTGAGCGTAATTCCGGTAAAGGAAGCCCAGTCGTAGCCAATTTTTTTTTCGTTAACCGAAGGTTTGATCCCTGAAATGATACCTTGCTCTGTTAAGCGATTCACTCGCTGATGTACCATTGTATTTGAGATTTTCAAATTTGCTGCGATTGTAGAAAAAGCCATTCTCCCATCTTTTTCCAGTTCCTTGATAATTTTGATGTCAAATTGGTCTAATGAGTCCATTTTTATATTGTTTAAAATTAATATTGACTTTTATTTTGGCTTTTTTTTTAATATTGACTTTTAATTGCTTTATTTAAGTCAAAAGTATTGATTTTTATTGTAAAATAAAATAATATAATTAATTTTGAAAAAGATAAAAAACTGAAAATCATGGAACAGACAAAACAAATTCTTTCGTCTAAATCAGAAGTTTTAATAGAGAAAGAAAACAAATACGGAGCTCATAATTATCATCCGCTTCCTGTAGTTTTAGACAGGGGAGAAGGTGTCTATGTCTGGGATGTGGACGGAAAGAAATATTATGATTTCCTTTCGGCTTATTCTGCCGTAAACCAAGGACATTGCCATCCTAAAATTGTTGGAGCAATGGTAGAGCAGGCGCAAAAGCTGACTTTGACTTCCCGTGCTTTTTACAATGATAAATTAGGGAATTACGAAGAATATGTAACCAATTATTTTGGTTTTGATAAGGTTCTTCCAATGAACACGGGTGCAGAAGCAGTAGAGACAGCTTTGAAATTGTGCAGAAAGTGGGCTTATGAAGTAAAAGGAATCCATGAAAATCTTGCCCAGATTATTGTTTGTGAGAATAATTTTCACGGAAGAACCACAACCATCATTTCGTTTTCGAATGATGAAAGTGCCCGTAAGAGTTTCGGTCCTTTTACAGAAGGCTTTATAAAAATTGAATATGACAATCTGGAGGCTTTGGAAAAAGTACTGGAATCATCAAAAAATATAGCCGGTTTTCTGGTGGAACCAATTCAGGGAGAAGCCGGAGTATATGTTCCGTCTGAAGGTTATTTAGCGAAAGCAAAAGCACTTTGCGAAAAACATAATGTATTGTTTATTGCAGATGAAGTTCAAACCGGAATTGCACGTACAGGGAAACTTTTAGCGGTTCATCACGAAGACGTGCAGCCTGATATTTTGATTTTAGGAAAGGCAATTTCAGGAGGTGTTTATCCTGTTTCGGCGGTTTTAGCAAATAACGAAATAATGAATGTAATAAAACCCGGACAACACGGATCTACTTTTGGAGGAAATCCGGTTGCGGCAGCTGTTGCAATTGCGGCTCTTGAAGTGGTAAAAGACGAAAAACTGGCTGAAAATGCAGAACGTTTAGGAATCATTTTAAGAAAAGGATTAAACGAAATTGCTGAACGTAACGATTTGATTACACTGGTTCGCGGTAAAGGTTTACTTAACGCCATCGTAATTAATTGTGATGAAGAATCAGATTTGGCTTGGGAAATCTGCCTGAAATTCAGAGATAACGGATTATTGGCAAAACCAACTCACGGAAACAAAATTCGTCTGGCTCCGCCTTTGGTTATTACCGAAGATCAAATTAAACAATGCCTTGCTATTATTGAGAAATCATTGAATCATTTCAAAAATTAAAAATTTATTTTCTATCATAATAGGTTAAAAACAGCTGCGATTACTTTATTTTTCGCAGCTTTTTTATTTCATCAAATTGAAATTATATAATGTAACTGTAACAATTATATAAATTTTTAAACCGAGAATCGGAGTAGTTTTGGAAGACTTTAAAACAAGACCTGAAAATTTGTTTAACCTTATAAAATTACTTCAGAATGGCTTACGCAAATAATGATTTAACACGCTTTTTAGATGCACAGAACAAACTTTATCTAACAGCTTACTCAGAACTAAAAAAAGGGAAGAAGGAAACGCATTGGATGTGGTTTATTTTTCCGCAGCTAAAAGGTTTGGGCAAAAGCACACTAGCGAAATATTATGCTCTTGCTGATCTTAAAGAAGCAGAAGATTTTCTAAATCATCCTATCTTAGCGAAACATTTAATTGAAATTTGCAAAGTTCTTTTAGAATATAAAACCAAATCAATAGAGGCTATTCTTGGGGAATTAGATGCGAGAAAACTTCGTTCTTCCATGACTCTTTTTACTCAGGTAGAAAATACAGATCCAGTATTTCAGGAAATACTGGATGTTTTTTTCTTAGGATATTCAGATCCGATTACTTTGTCAAACATAGCAGTGCCATTAGAAATTGCTATGGCATCCTGAATTTTACATTTTTACTTTATTTATATAAATCAAAAAGCGATTGTCCGAAAACAATCGCTTTTTTTATTGCTTAAATGTCGTATGCAGTTTTAAACTCTTTTTCAAAAGAAAAAATCCGTAATAAAAGAAAATGATTTTGATTCAAATCGATGTATCTCTGCTATTTTTAGATCGGTTTTATGATTTTTAGATATACCCTTCAAAATCTCTTTTTTGTTCATTTTCTATATCTTTTTTCAACCATATTATTTTTTGCTCCAAATATTTTATGTGGTCTACATAATCGAGGAGATTAGGTAATAATTTTACCATCGAAGCTATTTCACCACAAAAATCAATTTCTTTCTGAATATAGGGTACTCTGCTTCCAGTTGTAACACTAGATGTTTCTAACCATATATACTTAAAAAGTTCTATGTCTTTATTTAAAAAACCAAACCGATTTTCACAAAAACTTCTGTAGAAAGTGCAGAGCGAAACCATTCCGGCAGTTTGAAGAAATTGCCAATTACCAGACTAAAAATTACGGCTTCTAAATTGAGCCCTTTTATAAAAGTATTTCCGGCTATTATCAAAGCTAAAATAGTCAGCAGATATACGACTGGAAATCCCAATAAAAAGTTTTTTACCGATTTACCAATTAAAAAAGCAGCAATACTTCCGATAGCAGTCAGGTAAATAAACTGAACCAACAGAACTTGCAGATTTCCGACAGCAAATACATCTGCCAGTAAGTCGGAACCATTGGACCATTTGAATACCGGGACTTCAGGAAGAAATACAAACAGTGAAATTCCGATGATTAAGAAACCTAAAAGTACGACTGTCCAGTCTTCATGAAGGCTAAGTTGTTTTGTTTTAATTGACATTGGTTTTAATGAATTGAATTGTTTTTTAAGATTTGGTTGAGTTGAGGCTTGTTTGTGTTTTTTTAAACAGGTAAAACGACTTTTTTGCATTTAAAGAGTATGCTTCTATGTATTTAAACTTTACAAATCGACAAAGTATTTTTGAGAGCCAAAATTGAATTCATAGTAAGTTAAATTAGGCCATAACGGTTTTATGAGTCCTTTTTCCCAGTCTTTTAAAGCTGTCTGAAGTTCTTTTACTTTTGCCGGATTTTTTTGTGCCAGATCAGTAGTTTCAGATTTGTCTTTTGATAAGTCATAAAGCCATTTTTCATGTGTTTTTCCACTGATGATTAGTTTCCAGTCTCCGCTTCTGATGGCTTTGGCATCACCGGAACGCCAGTATAAATTTTGGTGCGCAATTTTATTGTTATTGACTATGTTAATTAAATCAACCCCGTCATAAACCCTGTCTTTTGGCAAACCAGAATGCGTTACTGCTGCAATGGTACTGAAAATATCTAGTGAACTCACCGGTGTTTTGTAAACGGTATGTGGTTTTATTTTTCCTTTCCACGAAAGTGCAAACGGGACATTGATTCCGCCTTCAAAATGGGAGAATTTCCCTCCTTTAAGCGGTGCGTTGGTAGTAGCAAACGTATAATCGGCACCTCCATTGTCACTGGCAAAAATAATCAGGGTATTTTCTTCCAGACCTTCTTTTTTTATTTTGGCCCTGATTCTTCCAATGGCATCATCCAAAGCGCTGATCATGGCAAAATACACCTGTTTGTTTTCGTCTTTTACATTCGGAAAACGGTCGTAATATTTCTTGCGGACCTGAAAAGGGGTGTGTGGTGCATTAAACGGAACATACAGTAAAAATGGTTTTGTTTTATTTTTGTCAATGAAAGCTTCGGCTTCATCCGTAAATTTTTCAGTCAAATAGGCTTTTTCCTCAACAATGGTAGTATCCCTGCGAATTTTTCCAATTCCGACACGGCCCTTTCCCCAAATTACTTTATCTGTAAAATCCTTATGATGATGGTTGATAATATCCGGATTATCATCTTCGGGAGCAAAAAGCGAAAACGCCTGATAAAACCCGTAATGATAGTCGAAACCTCTGTCCAGTGGAAAAAAACCTTTGGTATGCCCCAAGTGCCATTTACCAATAATACCAGTATTGTAACCTTGTTTTTTAGCCAGATCGGCAAAGGTAATTTCAGACTGGGGCAAACCCTGGGTAGCGATTGAAGTATCATTTGGATATTCAATTTTTGGGTTTAATCTCCAGCTATCGGTATTAATCAGATATTTGAAGGCATAATATTCCAGATTGTTTTTTGGATATCGGTCTCCGGGTTGATATTCATGTCCAAATCGTTCCTGATAGCGGCCTGTAAGTAAACCTGCTCGCGAAGGAGAACAAATGGATGAGGAAACATAACCGTCTGTAAATGTCACTCCCGATGCAGCCAAAGAATCTATTTGAGGTGTTGGGGTTGATTTTCCTCCGTACAGCGAAATGTCATATTTGCCCAAATCATCAGCAAGGAGAATGATAATGTTTGGTTTTTTTTCTGAAGTTTTGGAAGTGTCTTTTTGAGACAGAAATGTAGCTTTTCCTTCAGCTAATTTTTCGTCAGGCTTAATCAGTGTTCCGTCTGTGTTGATGGGCCAAAACAAAAAAACGGAAGCAATAAGGAGTAGAATCAAAATGGTAAAAACGATTTTTTTAGTTTTTTTGGATATTGCCATATTGTGGTATTTAAAACAGGAATGGTTTTTTATATTGCAGTTTTTGAAAGTTTTAAATTGATAAACCTGCAAGGTTGGGACACCCTGCAGGATAGCAAACAAACAAACAAACAAACAAACAAACTTCATTACCTTATGTTGTTAATGAATTAAAACAATTGTCAGGCTGACCGGAGTTGAAGCTCTTTACAACTAAAAGGTTTCGACTCCGCCCAGGGTGATATTCATCTCTGATTTCTTTCTTATTAATTATTCTGAGCCAAAATGACATCAACATCTTTTTTCAAATCTGAGAATCCCTCTTTTTTGAAAACAATCTGACCGTTTTGATATAAAATCAGGGTAGGGAATACTTTTACAGTTTTCAGATCGGCAATTACCTGCGGACTTTCTTCCAGTTCAATTTCGACAATTTTTACCTTATCTCCGTATTCAGCTTTGATGGTTTCCAGAACAGGCTTTACTTTTTTGCACGGAGCACAATATTTAGAACCAATATCTACCAAAACGGTATTATTATCAGCGATGATTTTATTGTATTCATCCAGTGTTAATTTGCTTTTGGAGTTGACATAAAAAGGCTTTCCGTTGCCAATCCAGTTGGCAATTCCACCCTCTAAACTATAGGCTTCCTTAAAACCTTTTTTTAATAAATCATCTGCCAGCCACACACTTCTTCCGGCTCCGATAGAATAGGTAAATACGGGTCTTGTTTTATCTAATTTTGCTATTTGCTTGGCATAATCTTTTGACTCCAGATTGAAATTTACCGCTCCGTTAATGTGGTTAAGGGCAAATTCTTCAGGCCCTCTAGCATCAATTATCTGTGGGTTTTTCTCATTTTGAATTTTACTGTAATAAAGATCCAGCGAGATTGTATTTGAACTTTTATTTTGTGCAAAACCAATAATTGTTACAAAAAGGGTTAGGGCAGAGATGCTGTTTTTAAATATTTTATTTTTCATGATATCAGGATTGAACGGTTTCTAGTACAGGCTGATTTTCAACAACCGGAGTTTGTTTTAAGGGTACAGAAAGAACTCCTTCTGCCAGTGCGCTTCCTTCTTTTTTAGATTTGAATATCGGCCAAAGAAACTGTGCGTACCATTCTTCCTGCTTGTAGGATTTGATTCCATATGATTTTGGAAATTGTCTGGTAATTAAACCTGTTCCGAAGATGACATCCCAGATAAAAAACATGTTTCCGAAGTTGCCTTTAAAATGACCAACACCGTCTCCGCTTGTATCTGCATGATGCGCGTGGTGTGTAGCCGGAGTCGAAATTAAACGTTCTAAAACCCATGCAATCGGATGTAAAACTTTGTATTTGTAAAACGGTTTGTCCCAGGCAATACTGGAGTGTGCCGTTAATGTGATGATGCTTTTTATAACCAATACAAACAAAGCAGGAAGCCCTAAACCTAAGAAGGTTAAAGTGGCTGTTAAGTAAATCTGAGAGAAAAAGATCGTGTAAATAAAGTTTTGTCTCGAAAGCATCGCCATTCCCATGTACGGAGCTGAATGATGCGTTCTGTGAAAACGCCATAAAAAGGGAACCTGATGGTGCAGACGATGGTACCAGTACTGTGTTAAATCATCCGCAACAGCGATTAAGAAAAAGCCTCCCCAAAACGGCACCCACGAAAGTGCGTTTTCAAGATTCGGAATCAAAACCGGTAAAACCTTTAAGCTGAAAAAAGAAATAACTGCAGGTAAAATTAATTTTGGAGCCAGGAAACTTACGATGTCAATTTTGCGTTCTTCACCTGTCCATTCATCATCATATAAACCTGCCGTAAATTCGATAATTCCCAACACAATCATAAAAACGGTTAATCCCCAGGTTCTGATGTTTTCGAAAGCAGGTTTTGCAAATTCCAGAAAAGCCGGTAATGCAATGTGCGATTCACTTACAATGTTGTTACTCAATTTAAAATATAGGTAAATTGCCAACACAGGCAGCGTGTAAATAAAAAGACTGATACTTAAATCTCTTATCAGATTTTTGTTTGAATTTTGAACTGTTGCCATGATTTCTTATTTTAAAAATTGATTGATTAATGTTAAACCGCCTGCCAAAATCACAAGCGGAATCAAAAAAAGAATCGCCCCAACGACAATCTTTTTGCCTATAATTTGATAATCTACTAGTTTCATGTGTCTCAATTTTTTTGTTTAATACTTTATTTTGTTTTATAAATTGGGATTAATTTCCTTGAAAATCAGAATGATAAATTTAAAATTAAAACTAATAATTATATAGATTTAGTAGAATTTTATTTTGTGAAATTTTTTAATGAAAGGCTTCTACTAATTTTATCCGGAGCTAAGTCGAATGGACTCAGCCAGACAGCAGAATGTTTGTTTTACTTTTCTGTTATATCAAAAGTTTTTCATTGTTTACCTTTTGAAAATTCAGGTCTTTATTTGGTAGTAAAGACCTGAATCCAACTTTTTACTAATGCGAACTTCCGCTTCCACCTTTTGTTGCTTCTTTAATCAACTCCTGAAGGTTTTTGCCTTTGTCAGCTCCGCTATTGTGAATTTTTCTGCCCAGTACATCCTGCCAGTCAATTAACGGATACACATTATTTTCTTTGGCTTGTTCATCAAACAGTTTTTTAAGTTCTTCTAATTTTTCAGGATACTTTTTGGCCAGGTTATTACGTTCATTAAAATCTTCGTTTAAGTTATATAATTCCCAAACATCATTATCAAAACTGTTTGCTGCAGCAGTCTGATTTTTACCTGCAGTTTTCAATAAGGTAAAAGGATCCGGATGTGCTGCGGCTGCTTTCCATCCATCTTTGTATATGGCTCTGTTTCCAAAAATATAATAGTATTGTACTTTGTGTAATGACTCTGCTTTGGCATTATTTAAAGAAGTGTATAAAGAAGAACCTTGGATGATATCCTGCTTAATTCCTTTGATATATTCCGGAGCTTTAATTCCTGCAATATCAAGCGTAGTAGGCAGAATATCGTTTACATGGCTGTATTGATTTCTGATTCCGCCCTTATCTTTAATTCCGTTTGGATAATGAATAATCAAAGGATTACGGGTTCCACCTTCTGACTGAGCATCCTGTTTCCAGTTTTTAAACGGTGCATTAGTTGCTTGTGCCCAGCCTAAAGGGTAATTTGTATTAAGTCCCTGAGGAGTTCCAATTTCGCCGATGTTGGCTAAATTA
The DNA here is from genome assembly GCF_002017935.1 of Flavobacterium sp. LM4. NCBI lineage: Bacteria > Pseudomonadati > Bacteroidota > Flavobacteriia > Flavobacteriales > Flavobacteriaceae > Flavobacterium > Flavobacterium sp. LM4. Next base: position 1,408,902 of record NZ_MUFW01000001.1, read on the forward strand.
TCCTGAAGATTTTTTTCGTCAGATGTTCCCTGAGCAAAAAGGCTTTGGTTGATAGTACCTACCAGACTGCCTTCTTTACTGGCTCCGTTATCTCCAATGGCAACAAAAATTACAGTGTTGTCAAATTGATTGGTTTCTTTAAGGTAATTAACCACTCTTCCAATTTCAGCATCGGTATACGTCAGAAATCCTGCGTACACTTCCATGAATCTGGCATATACCTTCTTTTGATCCGGAGTTAATTTTTTCCATTCCCCAATTAGCGGATTACGTTCTGGTAAAACGGCATTGGCAGGAATTACACCCAGTTTCTTTTGGTTTGCCAAAACTCTTTCACGATATACATCCCAGCCTTCATCGAATTTCCCTTTGTATTTATCGCTCCATTCTTTTGCAACCTGATGAGGTGCATGAGCTGCTCCGGGTGCATAATATAAAAAGAACGGTTTTCCTGGAGCCGCTTTTTGTTGTTTCTGAAGATAACTAATTGCCTTATCTGTAATTAATTCGTTCAGATGGCGTCCGTCTCCTTTTATATGCGTCTGATCTTCTACCAAATCAGGGTTGTACTGATCGGTTTGTGATCCTAAGAAGCCATAGAAATGATCGAAACCTTTTCCGGTTGGCCATCTGTGAAATGGACCTGCATCCGTAGCATCTTCATCCGGAGTTACACCATATTTCCCTACTGCAAAAGTGTTGTAACCGTTTTCACGTAAAATCTCAGCAACTGTTCCTTTATCAGATGGAATTCTACCATCCCAACCCGGGAAACCTGCAGATAAAATAGTGTGAGAAAAGCCGCTAACGTGAACTCTTCCTGAATTTCTTCCCGTCAATAAAGCGGCACGGGTAGGTGCGCAAATAGCGGTTGTATGAAAATTGGTATAACGTAATCCGTTATTTGCCAAAGCATCAAAAGTAGGGGTCTCTATTAATCCGCCAAAAGCACTTGAAGCACCAAATCCTACATCATCCAGTAAAATCCAGACTACATTGGGAGCGCCTTTTGGAGCTTTTACAGGCTCAGGCCAATATTCTTTTGAGTCCGCCAATGTTTTACCAACGACTCCTTTAAATTCTGCATTTTGCTGTTCCTGGGCAAAGCCAAACTGAGCAACAAGCAATGCTGTAATCAAAAGCCCTTTTTTAGGACTTTTGATGGTACTGTTATTTTTAAATTTTTTCATTTTTTTATATTTTAAGCGATTAATTGATAATTCATTATTTCTATGTATTTGGTATTGTTTATTGTTGTAGTTTTTTTAATAAAGTATAAAGTCAGGAATTAGGAATAACTGTTATTTATTTTATCGTATTCCAGTCTTTAACGCCAACTTTTGCTGACCATTGTCGATGTAATTCAATCAGATTTTGGAGGATTTTTGATTCTGATTTTGCCAGGTTCTTTGTTTCGGTTCGGTCTGCAGAAAGATTGTACAATTCCCAGGGCTGATTGTTTTCGGCTACTGCTTTCCATTGTCCTTTTCGTACTGCTTTACTGCCTTCATGTTCCCAAAATAAAGCTTCATGTGCATTAGATCGTTGCCCTTCAAATTCCTTTTTTAAACTAATACCTTCTAATGGTGTGAGTTTTTTTTCCTGAAAAGAATCCGGATATTGAAAACCGGCATACTCCAGAAAAGTTGGGAAAACATCAATCAAATGACTTACCCTATTGCTTAATGTGCCAGCCTTAATATGTTTTGGATAATAAGCAATAAAAGGAGAAGTAATACCGCCTTCGTGGGTGTTCTTTTTGAACAATTGAAAAGGCGTGTTGCTCACATTTCCCCACGGACTTTCGTAACTGTCAATGGAAGCAACTGAACCTGGTGTTCCATTTTTTTGTGTAACATAATTCCAGTTTTTTACATCATCGGCACTTCCGCCATTATCAGAAAGAAAAAGAATAAGTGTATTATCTTCTTGACCCAAAGACTTTACTTTCTGAAGGATTTCTCCAATTCCTGCATCCATTCGGTCGATCATGGCGGCGTAAATTGCCATGCGGGTGTCCCATTTGTCTTTTTCTTCAGTACTTAATTTTTCCCAATCCGGCACTTTTTCAAAACGATTGGATAAGTCCCAGTTTTTATCAATAATTCCTTGTTCTTTTAATTTTTTAAAACGGCTTGCTCTCAATTTATCCCAGCCTTCGAGGTATTTTCCTTTGTATTTTGCAATATCTTCCGTTAATGCCTGAATGGGCCAATGTGGCGCATTATAAGCAACATACAGAAAAAAAGGCTTTTGTTCATGGCGATGTTTTTCTAAAGAATTAATGGCAAAATTGGTTATTTCCTGAGTCAGATAAGTCGAAGTATCCGTGCGAATAATTTCTTTGTCTCCTTTCAAAAAAGTCACTGTTCTTCCGTCATTATACAAAGGTTGCGAGTTGAAATAACTGCTTCCATTGTTTTGTAACGTAAATGAATCATCAAATCCTCTATTAACCGCCCAGGCTGACGGAACCAAACCAACGTGCCATTTTCCGGAAACGATAGTGTTGTAACCTGCCTGTTTGAGTGCCTGTCCAATCGTGATGCAATGCTCGTTTAAATACCCCTGATAGGCAGGAAACCCTTTGTCCTGAACCATGTCCCCAACACCTGCCTGATGCGGATATAAACCTGTGAGCAATGAAGCGCGTGAAGGACAGCAACGCCCGGCATTGTAAAATTGCTTTAGAATAAGTCCGTTTTTAGCAAGCTTATCCAGGTTTGGAGTTTTAATTTCTGAGCCAAAAGCACCAATATCTGAGAAACCTAAATCATCCGCCAGAATGACGATGATGTTAGGTTGCTTTTTCTGCGCAGACAGCTGTAATTGTGCAACAACCAATAGGGCGATAATAAACAGTTTTTTAATCATTTTATATACTAGTATGTAATCCTTTTATTAATAGCCTGGATTTTGCGGTAGTCCTACTGGGTCAATATTTCTTTCGCTTTGCGGAATTGGATACAGATTATTACGCTCTGAAACTGAGTTTTTTGCAGTTACCTTCTTGATTTCGGTAACCAAAGTTCCCCAACGAACCAAATCGAACCATCTTTGCCCTTCCTGAACAAACTCTTTTTTGCGCTCTTCCTGAATCGCAGCTCTAAAAGAGGTTTGGTTTAATCCAACTAAATCTACAGTTGCGTCTGGCGTTGTGATTGGTTTTCCAAAAGCTCTTCTTCTTACCTGATTAATCAATTCATAAGCTTCAGTAGTTGGCGCTCCCTGTTCATTTATGGCTTCTGCCAGGGACAATAAGATGTCTGCGTAGCGAATAACCGGAAAATTAATGGCTACGTTTGAAGGAGTAGCTAGATTGGTCAGGTCAAGATATTTGCTGAAAATTGGTTTTGGAAAAGTATAAAGTGTTCCGGTTGCCGGATTCAATAATTGTTTTTTATAACTAACATCTCTTCTTACATCTCCTTCTGCATAAATATCATAAAACAAAGCTACATCCGAAATAATATCTGCCGGTTCAGTAGCAGTAAATCCGGTAAATGAAGTTGCTTGAAAAGTACTTCCGCTAGAACCGTTTCCTGCCTGATTTGGCTCAAACTGAACAGAGAAAATATGCTCTTTTCCGTTCTTTTTTTCCTTTGCGAATATATCTCCAAAGTTTTCAAAAAGGGCATATCCGTAACCACCATTAATAACTTCTTTAGCTTTAAGGATCGCATTTGGATAATCTTTTCTTGTAAGATATACTTTTGCTAAAATTGCTTTTGCAGCTCCTGATGTAGCACGTCCAAGGTTAGTTGAAGTATAAGCAGCAGGTAAACCTTCTGCATCTTTTAAGTCTGAAATAATTTGCGCATAGACTTCATCGACAGTTGCTCTTTTTGATTTTAAGCTTTCTATTTGAATAGAAGTCGGTTCATGTAAAACAATTGGAACACCGCCCCAAAGACGTACTGCCTGAAAGTATAATAATCCTCTGATGAATTTTGCTTCTAAAATCAATCGGTTTTTAATTTCTTCTGTTCCAACGACTTTCGGAATATTATCAATGGCAACATTGGCTCTGTTAATTCCGGCATAAATTTGACGCCACGCAACCTGAACACGATCTGACGTCGCATCATGGGTTAAACTGCTCAAAGCTCTTACCTGTGGATTGGTTGCTGAAACTCCTGCTGCGGCATAATCAGTAGCCATATCTGTCAGGAAATAAAGATTTCTTCCAAATAAACTCTGCTCTCCCGGATCAAGACTCAAAGAAGCATAAACAGCCGTTACACTTGCAATAGCATCATCCTGAGTGTTAAAGTAATTTTCTTCGGTTACAAAAGAGGTTGGTGTTACCTCTAATTCTGTGCACGATACAAATAGTCCGGCACTTAATAATAATGTTATAATACTCTTTTTCATTTTATATTTTTTACTTAGAAAGTTATATTCAGACCCGAAATGAATGTTTTAGAGTTTGGATAAGAACCAAAATCAATTCCCGGATATAAGTTGTTTTGTTCGTATGAACTTACCTCAGGATCATATCCGGTGTATTTTGTCCATGTAATTAAGTTTTCGGCAGATACGTAAAATTTAACACTCTTTGTTCCCAATTTTTTAGAAATGCTTTTAGGTAGTGTATATCCTAAAGTGATTAATTTTAGTCTCAGGAAAGAAGCATCTTCTACATAACGTTCAGAAACTATTCCTACTGGAGAACTAGATGCTCTCGGAATTTCATTACTTGGATTTGTTGGTGTCCAGCGATCATTAAGAGTAGCATTAGCATTTGTTCCCAGTGTTGAAATTTCTAATTGCTGATTTAAAGCATTGAATATTTTTCCGCCATATGATCCCTGGAAAGAGAAATTCAAATCAAAATCATTATAAGAAATTGTATTGCTGAAACTTCCAACAAATTTTGGCTGTGAAGTTCCAAGATTTCCTTTGTCAAGAGCTGTAATTACACCATCACCGTTGCTATCTACATATTTTCTGTCACCAACTTTTGTATTGGCAAGGCTGTTTATTTTTGGCTGTGTATTCACTTCTTCCTGAGTCTGGAAAATACCATTGGTTCTGTACCCCCAAAAAGTTCCTAAAGGCAGTCCAACTTTTACCGTTACAGGTTGCTGTTGTAATAAGGATCCGTTTGGAACAATCGGGAAAAATTGGTCAACACCATTTCCAATTGCAAGTACCTTGTTTCTATTAACAGAGAAAACGAAGTTAGAATTCCATGAAAAGTTTTCTGTTTTTATATTTTCTGTTATCAGACCAATCTCGATACCTTTATTTTCAACACCTCCAATGTTTTGAAGTATTGTAGCATATCCTGAAGTAAGCGGCACAGGGACACTTATAAGCAAATCGTTTGTTTTTTTGTAGTAAACATCAAAAACAAAATTGATTTTTCTGTCTAATAATGATAAGTCTAAACCAATGTTATATTGGTTTGTTTTCTCCCATCTCAAATCCGGATTTGCCAATCGGGTAGGGGCAAGTCCTGTATATAATGTACCTCCAAAGGCGTAATTAACAGAGCCCATCTGAGCCAGGGAAAGATAATTTCCAATTTCCTGATTCCCGGTAGTTCCGGCTGTTATTCTAAGTTTGGCTTCGGTTAGACCTTTAATGTTGTTGGCAAATTCTTCATCAGTAATATTCCATGAAAATCCAGCCGAAGGAAAGTAACCCCAAAGTGATTCTGAACCAAATCTTGAAGATCCGTCTGCACGTGCAGAGACCGTAAAGTTATATTTTCCTTTATAAGAATAATTTACTCTGGCTAACCACGATTTTAACACACTTTCGAATGCATCACTATAGGGTTTTATCGGAACACCATCTTGTAATGAATTGTAAGTATTTGCATCATTTATAAAAGTATTTGCACCCGCATTAACAACTTCACCTTTTGTGTATTGAAGTGTATATCCCCCTAAAGCCGAAAATTTATGGTCATCACCAAAGTTAGTATTGTAGTTCAGTGTATTTTCATTCAGTATAGAACTTACCAACCTGTTTCCGACTGATCCTAAGCCTTTTGTTCCGGCTCCCGTTGTTGTAGTTGCCGGAGCATAATAATTTTGTTTGGTATCAATAACGTCACCGCTTACGGCCACTTTTGCGGTCAGTTTTTTGGTTATTTTGTATTCACCAAATAAGCTGGTTAGAATTCTGTTGATTTTGGTTTCGTTTGTTGTGCTAACCAAATCATTAATTGGATTTGCAATAACGCCATTAACTGCAGTTGCATAAGGATTATTAGTTAAATTATAACTTCCGTCTGCATTTTTAATAGGAACAACTGGTGGCTGATACAGGGCAACAACCAATGGATTAGGCTGTCTTCCGGCAGAAGAACCTCCATTGGTTCCTATACCATTTGCGACAGAGTTACTATAATTCGCGTTCACACCAAATTTAAAATTTTGTGAATAATTCCTTTCGTAGTTGACACGAAGCGAAATTCTTTTAAAATCCGATGCAATTACAATCCCGTCTTGTTGAAAATAACCTGCCGAAATTGCATAACGCGAACGTTCGTCTCCTCCTGAAAAAGACAACTGATGATTCTGAATTGGTGCAGCAGTTCTAAAAACAGCTGACTGCCAGTCGTAACCTCCCGATGTTTTAAGCGCTTCTATTTGAGCTGGTGTAAACGATGGTGACTGACCAATACTTGCCTGAACATCATTACGCAGACTTGCCCATTGGCTTGCATTTAACAAATCTAATTTTTTAGAAACATTCTGAACCCCCAAATAACCCTGATATGAAATATTGTCTTGTCCTTTCGTTCCTTTTTTAGTCGTAATAATTACAACTCCATTAGCACCACGTGATCCGTAAATTGCTGTTGCAGAGGCATCTTTCAGGACTTCAATTGATTCAATATCTCCTGGATTAATAGTAGATAATACATTTACAGATGCACCCGCATAAGTTACTCCTGCAGTACTGTTATTGTTATCATTATAAATTAAAATTCCGTCAACTACATAAAGAGGTTCATTGCCAGCCGTTATAGAGTTTCCTCCTCTAATGCGAACACTGGAAGAAGCTCCCGGACGCCCGGAACTTTGTGTAACAACCACTCCGGAAATAGCACCTCTCAATAAGTTATCTGCAGATGAGGTAACCTGAGAAAGATTTGCTTTTGGAACGGATGATACTGAACCGGTAATGTCTTTTCTCTTTTGAGAACCATATCCAACAACGACTAACTCATCCAGTTCCTGACGTTCTTCTTTTAAACTGATAGTGACAGGATTTTTGTCTACAATAATTTCAGTTTTTTTATATCCGATATAGGTTATTATTAAAGTATAAGGTAATTTCTGACCAGTCTGAAAATAAAATTTCCCTTCAGTATCTGTCTGAACTCCGTGTGTTGTTCCTTTAATAATAACTGAAGCTCCAATAATTGGCTGGTTTGTAATATCATCTACTACCGTTCCGTCTAGTTTAGACTGTATAAGAGGTGTTGTATTTTGTGCATTTATTCCTGATGTTAAAAACAGGAAAAATAATAATGTGTAAACATTTATATTTTTTTTCATTTCTTTGTATTGGTTTAAGTAATTAACAAGGAGTCCTGAAAGTTGATTTTTCAACTCTCTCGTGTTTCCTTTATTTAGCGATAAATTTTCTTTAAGCCTCGCCATTTCTGTTGCCGCAGAAATGGCTTTTTTGTTTATTTACAGCAGCTGTTGCGCATCTTTTTCATTTTATTGTTTTTTAGTTTTTATTCATTTTCTTAGTTTATAGGTATAGTTTCAACAGTCTTTTCAATACAATTTGATGTATCAAATAGATTATAGAATGGTAAGTAAGATTTACTTATGTGTTTTTATAGGGTTTGTTTAAAGTCAATTTATTTTATGAAGAAGAGTTGACTATAAACAGAGAATTATTGCTGTGAGGTTTAGCAACAGAAGCACATACAATAGTTAGTGTTATAAGTATATTTTTTTTGAAGATTGTAAAACGATATGCTTTCGGTTGTTTTCAAAATTTAGTGTTTTATGGTTTTAAATACTATCTCAAACTATACTAATTCTATAGACAAAGTTAATTTTAATATAATAAAAACCAAAAAAATGATGATTTTTTTTTGGCAATAATTAAATAAATATAATTTTAAGAAAGAATTTTTATTGTAATTAATTGATTGTTAGTTGTTTGTTATTCTTGTTGATTTAAATAAATGTTAAAAATATATTTTAGGTGATATTAAAATGTAGTATTTTATACTTAATTTATTCTTTTTTATTTATCAATTTTAATAATACAAGACGTCAAATATGACTGAAAAGTATCTGCTGGTATTCAAAAAACAGAATTTTAAACCAAAAACTAGATTCAATTTAAACCATGATTTTAAATAAATTAGAGTAATTTTATAGGTAGAAAAATAAATTATTTTTTTTTAATCACACTAGTAAAAAATACTTATATTTGTATTAAGTATTTTTACTTAGTCTTATATTTTATTAAATGATACAAGTAAATGAAGCTTTAACAATCGTAGCTGAAAACAGTTCAAAAATGCCATTTCAAAAAATAGCAGTGAAAAAAGCACTGGGATATGTTTTGGCAGAAACGGTTTATTCGCCAATTGCAATGCCGCCGTTTCGTCAGTCAGCAATGGATGGCTATGCTTTCATTCACAGCAGAAAACATCAATACGATGTAGTAAGCAGTTCACAAGCAGGGGATCATTCTAATATAAAACTGAAAGAAAATGAAGCAGTAAGGATTTTTACCGGAGCTTTTGTTCCGGACGATGCTGATACAGTGGTGATGCAGGAACATGTGATGGCGAATGAAAATTCGATTTTAATCGCCCAAATGCCGGAGCAGTTTGCAAATGTTCGCGCAAAAGGGGAGCAGATCAATAAAGGCGAAATAGTTTTTGAATCTAATATAGTAATCACGCCCGCTGCAATTGGTTTTCTGGCTTGTTTGGGAATCACAGAAATTACCGTTTACAAAAAGCCAAAAGTTGCCATTTTGGTAACCGGAAATGAATTGGTAAAACCGGGTAAGAAATTACCCAAAGGTAAAATTTACGAAAGTAATTCAGCAATGCTGGAGGCTGCGCTTCAAACGATTGGTGTAAATAAAACAAAGGTTTTTAACGTAAAAGATAATCTAAAAGCAACGAAGGAAGCCTTAAAAGACATTCTGAAAAAATATGATGTGGTTTTAGTTTCGGGCGGAATTTCAGTTGGGGATTATGATTTTGTTAAAGAAGCATTACTGAAAAATGGAGTAGAAGAACTTTTTTATAAAATCAATCAGAAACCGGGAAAACCAATGTTTTTCGGCTCTAAAAAAGAAACTTTAGTTTTTGCTTTACCCGGAAATCCGGCTTCGTCACTGACTAATTTTTATGTGTATGTGTATCCGGCCATTAGAAACCGAATGGGATTTTCGGATATTCATTTACCAAAATTGGTTAGAAAATTAAATGATGGGATTTCTAATAATTCGGGAAAAACATTGTTCTTAAAAGCTTTGTATGATGAAACCCATGTAACGGTTTTAGACGGTCAGAGTTCAGCAATGCTTAACACTTTTGCAACAGCAAATTGTTTATTAATTGTACCGAATGATGTCGAAAACCTTAAAAAAGAGCAGCTGGTAACATTATTGCCGATTGATTAGAATAAAGAATAAAGAATTTCAGTTTTAAAACGCAGTGTGTAAAAAGAAACATATAGCGTAACGTGAAACAAAGAAAACCTGAAACAAAATGAATTTACTTACTTCCGAAAATATAATTTTATTCAGCTTCGCATTGATTGTGATTGCGTTTTTATACGCAAGTGTAGGACATGGCGGGGCATCGGGTTACTTGGCTTTAATGACCATTTTCGCTTTTCCGGTGGCGATTATGAAACCTTCTGCTTTGTTGCTGAATTTATTTGTTTCGAGTATTTCGTTCTTGTTTTATTACAGAATGAATTATTTCAAACCAAAACTCTTTTATCCGTTTGCGATAGCTTCTGTACCGGCAGCTTTTATCGGCGGATTTATTACGCTGGATAATACAATTTATAAAGTTATTTTAGGAATTGTTCTGGTATTTGCGGCTTTAAGACTGTTCGGAATATTTAATTTTAAGGAAAAAGAAGCCGTTAAGATTCAATTGCCTTTTGCATTAGCAATCGGATTCGTAATTGGATTGCTTTCAGGAATGCTGGGGATTGGAGGCGGTATTATTTTAAGTCCGATTTTATTGTTCCTGGGATGGGCTTCTGTAAAAGAATCGGCGGCTATTTCAAGCCTGTTCATATTTGTCAATTCATTTGCCGGAATGCTGGGATTTCTTTTGGGAGGAAAAATTATTCCGACAGAAAGTTTTTATCTGGTTCCGATTGCAGTGATAGGCGGAATGTTAGGCGGATTTTACGGAAGCGGTTATTTTTCGAACAAGACCTTAAAAATTGTATTAGGGACAGTGATTTTGATGGCAAGTATAAAATTGATTTTTCCATAAAAAGAAAAATTAAACACTCAGAAACAAGGGTTTTCTATTTTTGGAAAAGGAAAGATTGGCAAAACATAAAACTTTAAACCTGAAACCTGACTCGAGGTTGAAAGCTGAACAGACGAAGTAAACAAAATAAATTAATCATGGAAAAACTAACAGCATTTATTCTTTGCGGAGGGAAAAGTTCCCGAATGAAGTCTGAGAAAGGATTGGTTCTGTTTCAGGGAAAACCATTTATTGAACATATTATTCAGGCTGTTTTGCCTATTACAGAAAAAATTGAGTTCATAACAAATACTAAGGAATACGATTATTTGCCATACAAGAAGTCTGCTGATATAGTGAAAGATAAAGGCCCTTTGGGTGGAATTTATACAGCACTGGAAAATTCTGAAACCGAATTCAACCTGATTCTAAGTTGTGATATTCCGTTAATTTCTTCGGAATTGTTAGCTGAATTAATTGCAAAACACAATCAGGAAGCTCAAATTACTGTTTTTGCGACAGAAAGCAGGATTCATCCTTTAATCGGAATTTATTCGAAAAAAATAGTTCCGGTTATAAAAGAAGCGATTGACAATAATGAACTGAAAATGATGGATTTTCTCTCGAAAGTGCCGCATCAGATTATAAAAATAGAAGAAAGCGAAAACTTTCCTTTAACCAATATTAATTCGGCCGACGAATTAAACGACCTGAATATCAATTTAAGTTAATAGATTATGCAAAACTCAAAAACACCAATGTTAACAGTAGTAGGCGCAGGCCCGGGAGATGTTGAACTGATCACGCTAAAAGCAATTAAAGCGCTAGAAAATGCCGACGTAGTTTTGTATGATGCGCTTGTCAATGAAGAATTACTGCAATACGCAACGCAGGCAGAGATTGTTTTTGTGGGGAAACGTCTTGGGTGTCATGCTTACACACAAGATCAGATTAACGAATTGATTGTTTCGATGGCAAATCGTTACGGACATGTGGTTCGTTTGAAAGGCGGAGATCCGTTTGTTTTTGGGCGCGGAAGTGAAGAAATTGAATTTGCAGAAAAATTTGGTCTGGAAACTGCTGTAGTTCCCGGAATTTCATCAGCATTGGGTGTACCTGCTTCAGCGGGAATCAGTCTGACACAACGAAAAGTAGCTGAAAGTTTTTGGGTAATTACAGGTACAACTTCCAGTCATGAATTGTCAAAAGATGTACATTTGGCATCCCAATCGGCTGCAACAGTGGTAATTTTGATGGGAATGCACAAGTTGGATGAAATCATTTCGATTTATCAGGAAAACAGAACTGACGATTTACCAATTGCCATTATCCAAAACGGAACTAAAAATTCAGAACAAAAAGTAGTAGGAAACATTAGTTCAATTGCTAATTTAGTTGCCGAAAAAAACATTTCATCACCGGCAATTATTGTGATTGGAGAAGTGGTAAAAAATACTTCAAAACTGACCTCTTATTTTCAGGAACATTTTGAAGACGAATTTATATTTCAGAATTTAAATTTATAATAATGATTGAAGTTAAATATTTTGGAGCTGTTGCCGAAAAAACACAATGCACTTTTGAAAATGTGGTTTCTTCGAATATTTCACTGCAGGATTTATTGCAGGATTTAGAAGAGAAATACAAGTTCGAATCGCTTTCTTTCAGCGTTGCCGTCAATCAGAAAATAGTTTCAAAAACAACAGATTATGCCTTGAAAACAAGCGATATTGTTGCTTTATTGCCTCCTTTTGCCGGAGGATAATTTACAATTTATGAATGCATCTTCCCGTTATACCCGACAAATGATTCTTCCTGAAATAGGAGAAGAAGGCCAGCAGAAATTGTCTGGATCAAAAGTTCTGGTTATTGGTGCCGGAGGTTTGGGCGCTGCGATCCTGCCATACCTTGCAGCAGCAGGAGTTGGTGAAATTGGAATTGTTGATGATGATGTTATTGAGATTTCAAACCTGCACCGTCAGGTGATTTATAAAAGTTCGGCTGTCGGGAAATCCAAAGCAAAAGAAGCCAGAGAAATGCTTTTGGAATTGAATCCGCAGCTAAAAGTAAATGCGTTTTCTTTGAAATTATCAGGGGAAAATGTTCTTACTTTATTTGAAAACTACACTATTGTGGTCGATGCAACAGATAGTATTTCAATTAAATATCTCATAAATGATGCCTGTCTGATTACGAATAAACCAATGGTTTACGGATCAATTTTCAGGTTTCAGGGGCAGGTTTCGGTTTTTAATTATCAAAATGGTCCAACTTACAGATGTTTATATCCTGATGAAAACAGTTCGTCTGTGAATTGTACGGATGCGGGAGTTATCGGAATTTCGGTCGGAATTATTGGAATGCTGCAGGCCAATGAAGTCATAAAAATGATTTTGGAAACAGGAGAAGTTTTGAGCGGAAAAATATTGGTTTATAATGTTCTGAATAATGAACAGCAGAAATATGATTTTGAAAAAAATGATTCTTTTGTAATGAACAGAAATATTTTTGATGAAAAATATTCTCAGAAAGAAAATACTGTCGAAGAAATTTCAGCTGAAGCAGTTTTGAATCAAATAGATAATGAAGAAGTTCTATTTTTAGATGTTCGTAATACAGATGAACTTCCAAAAATAGCTTTTAAAAATAGCCTTCAGATTCCGTTAATGAATCTGGAAAATGAAATAGAAAAACTTGATTTAAATCAAACGATTTATGTTTTCTGCCAATCCGGAATTCGAAGCAAAATGGCTGCTGAATTGCTTCATAAAAAAGAGTTTAAAGATGTGAAAAGTGTTGAAGGCGGTGCGTTGGCAATGAAAGAATTATTAAAAAAAGAAATAAAAATATAGTCAAAGATTAAAAGACACAATTGTCTGCACAGTTTGTCATTCTGAGGAACGAAGAATCTTCACAAGTAACTCGGTATAGAATGGCGTCAATGTTTGTAAAGTTTCTTACGAGGATTTCTCCTCCGTCGAAATGACAATATCGCGATTATTCTTTTTGTAGAATTAAATAGTGAAAATTCGTATAATTTGTGGCAAATAAAACTTTTAATCTGTGAAATCTTTGATATAAAAATAAAAAAAATGAGTAAAAATGTATTTGTAGAAGGACCAATTTCTCCGGAATTTATTGCGGAGTCGATTGCCAAGCATCAATCCAAACATACAATTGGGGCACACAATATTTTTCTAGGCCAGGTTCGCGCCGATGTGATTCACGATAATACGGTTGTTGCTATTGATTATTCAGCCTACACCGATATGGCAAACGAAGCCCTGCATGCGATTAGAGAAAAAGCATTTGCCAAATTCGATTTGACCTGCATGCATATTTATCACAGTTTAGGTGTAGTAAAAGCAGGCGAGATTTGTCTGTTTGTTTTTGTTTCTGCAACGAGACGTAAGCAGGTTTATGAAGCTACAGAAGCCATCGTAAACTGGATTAAAACAGATGTACCTATTTTTGGAAAGGAAATGTTTGAAAACGATACATTCACCTGGAAACAAAACATCTAAAATGGTAGATATTACGCATAAAATAAGCACCTTAAGAAAAGCAACAGCCACAGCAATTGTCAAAGTAAGCAAACAGGAAACAATTGATGCAGTGGTCAATAATCTGGTGCCAAAAGGGAATGTGCTCGAAATGGCCAAAACAGCCGGATTATTTGCAGTAAAAAATACGCATTTGTCGATTCCGGATTGTCATCCGCTTCCAATTGAATATACGTCGGTTGAATATAAAATTGAGGATTTAACGATTCAGATTATTTTTAATGTAAAAACAGTTTACAAAACCGGAGTAGAGGTAGAGGCCATGCATGGAGCTTCAATTGTAGCGCTTACGATGTACGATATGCTGAAACCAATCGACAAGGAAATAGAAATTTCGACCATCAAATTAATCAATAAAGAAGGCGGAAAATCATCTTTCAAAAATAAATTTCCATACGCGATAAAAGCAGCGGTTTTTGTTTGCTCCGACTCTATATTTGACGGTGATAAAGAAGACCGATCCGGAAAAATAATTATAGAAAAGTTAGAGTCTTATGGTGTTGAAACGTCTCATTATGAGATTATTCCTGATGAATTAGAAATTATTCAGGAAAAAACGAAGGCTTTCGCCAAAGAGAATCAACTGGTTATTTTTACAGGCGGAACCGGATTATCGCCAAGGGATGTGACACCTGAAGCGCTTTCACCGATATTAGAAAGCAGAATTCCGGGAATCGAAGAAACCATTCGCGATTACGGACAACAGCGTATGCCGTATGCGATGTTATCCAGAACAGTTGCAGGAATATTAGGAAAAAGTCTGGTTTTGGCGCTCCCGGGATCAACTAACGGAGCAAGAGAATCCATGGATGCTGTTTTTCCGCATGTGATGCACGTTTTTCATATTTTAAAAGGAAAAAATCATGACACCCTCTAAAACCATTTTAACGGATGATTTTGGGCGAAAACACAATTACTTGCGTATTTCGTTGCTGGAGAAATGTAATTTGCGTTGTACGTATTGCATGCCTGCTGACGGAATTACATTGTCTCCAAAAGCCAGTTTAATGACGGCCGATGAGATTTTTGCAATTGCCCAGACTTTCGTGGAAAATGGTGTCGATAAAATCAGGCTGACGGGAGGCGAACCCTTATTAAGAAAAGATTTTCCTGAAATTATTTCGAAATTATCAACTTTAGAAACTTCACTTTCAATCACTACAAACGGTATTTTAATCGACCGTCATATTGATGTTTTAAAACAGGCTGGTGTTAAAAAAATCAACCTGAGTTTAGATACTTTGGTAGCCTCAAAATTTCATTCGATAACACTTCGAAATCAGTTTGAGAAAGTGATTGATAATCTGCATTTACTGCTGAATAACAATTTTCAGGTGAAAGTAAATGTTGTTTTAATAAAAGGTTTTAATGATAACGAAATTGTAGATTTTATCAACTTAACGGAATCATTACCCATTTCGGTGCGTTTTATTGAATTTATGCCTTTTGCCGGAAATGAGTGGGACAGAATCAAAATGGTGTCACAAAATGAAATTTTATCGCAGGTTGAAACCTGTTTTACTTTGTATAAAATTCAAAAGTTGGAAGATGAAAAAAACTTCACGGCGAGAACCTATAAAATAAAAGGTTTTCAGGGCGATTTCGGAATCATAAGTTCGATTACGAATCCGTTTTGTGACAGCTGTAACCGAATACGCCTGACGGCAAACGGAAAAATCAAAAATTGCCTATTCTCGAATTCTGAAACTGATTTGCTAACGGCTTTTAGAAACGGAGAATCGATTACGGAATTGATTTCTCAATCTGTTCAAAATAAAAAGAAAGTTCGTGCCGGAATGGTGACCATTTCTGAAATGGATGATCCTGCTAAACATCTTGACAATCGAAGTATGATTGCGATTGGGGGGTGAATTTATGAAGATTTTAGTCATTGCGAGGAACGAAGCAATCACATTCAGAAGATCCACAATATATTTCTCAATGCTAATGAGGCTGCTTCGTTCCTCGCAATGACAAGTATGAGAACAAAAAAAAGGTTCAACTTTATTCAAGTCAAACCTTTCTTCTGAAATTATTTTTTCTTTTTAGCTTTTGCTTTCTTTTTAGACTTCGCTTTCTTTTTGGCTATTTTTTTAGCTTTCGCTTTTTCTTTCGCTTTTTTCGCTTTTTCTTTTTTCTTGGCTGCAGCTTTTAGTTTTGCTTTTTTAGCTTTTTCTTTCTTTTTGTCTTTTTTAGCATCCTCTTTTTTCTTCGCTAATTTCTTTTTTGCTTTGTCTTTTTCTTTGTCTTTCACTTTTTTCTTCTTTTTATCGGATTTATTTTTTGAAGGTTCTGCATCAGCAGTTTCATTTGTAGTTTCAGTAACAGGAGTTTCAGCAGCAATTTCTGCTGGTTGTACAGGTGTTGGTACTGTATTTTTTGCAGGAGCTTTTTTTATTGCTGTTGGTTTAGCAGTTGCTGCAGGTTTTACCGGTGTTTTTGTTGTAGCCGTTTTTACTGTTGCAGCTGTAGCTGCCTTAACAGGTGCTCTGCGGACAGGCTTTTTTATTTCCGGTTGATTTTCGTTTTCTGCTGTCGGCTGAATATTTTCAGTTTTTGGAGAATCAATATTCTCGGGAGTAGTTTCTTCGGTCTTGTTTTCCATATTATTGATGCATTTATATGATGATTATCTTTGTATGTAACTAAATTGTTAACTCAGAGTTAAGTAAAGATAATTATAAAACAAGCTTTCTAATGTTAAGTTTTTAGTAAATAAAAAGGGGTAAGTTGTTGATAAAGAATTGTTTGAATTTTTGCTTAAAAATAAAAATCAAATTTTCTTAACAATTCTACATGAAAAATGAGGTAAATTACTTTGTAAATTACATTTCTAAAAATTTCTAAAATGTATTATCAACGCAACACTAGCCCAGATGGGAACGGCATCCTTTTATGGTCTCGTTCCAAAACGAGACCATAAAAGATATAGTGTACAGCTGGAATAAGCTCCTGATTGTTAAAAGTAAAACTATTCTAATTCCTTAGGATCTTCATTATCATCCTCAATAAAATCGAGTTCCAGGGCACGAACGGTCTGAACTGCATTTCCGGCAATTCCACGAATTGAACCGTACATTCCTAAGGTATTGTGAACTACTTTTTCTATTTGTTTTTCACGCTGTTTCCAAATTCGCTGCATGGCTCTTTTTTCGGCATCCAGATCGCTTTGCATTTGGGTGAAACCTTCTACGATTCCTTCAATCTGTAAACGGAATTCGTTGCTGGTTAAGAAATCGTACAACATCGACATTTTATCACCTTTGTTTTCCTGCGCCTGAACGGCCTGACTAACCTGAATGATTGACTGACGCAGAACAGCGCTCAAACCTTTAAACTCATCATACGTACAAATCCAGATGCCGTCTCGCATGCCCATTCGTTCCATTCCGGTCGGCATTACTTCGGTAACTAAAACACCGATATTGGCTCTTTTGGTTCGGATATCGTTTTTGAATTTTTCAATCCAGGATGGCTGGAAAGCTTTTGTACGTTTGCTTTCGTAATAAATAGAACCACAGTTTTGCTGTTCTCTGGTGTTTACAATCTGAAGGCAATCTGCTCCGTTGGCGCCTTTTTTGACTTCGTCAATACTGTCCAGCGGAAAATTATTGGCTAACCATTCTTCTATGGCTAATTCCATTACTTCGCCCTGCAATTGCATGGATCCTTGTTCCTGCTTGCGTTTCATTTCTTCAGTCAGCTTTTTTTGTTCTTCGAGCTGTTTCTGAAGTTCTTTGAATTTCAATTCGTTTTTATCGTCTTCCTGTTTTCTGATTTTTTCGCGCTCTAAGGCTAATTGCACATTCAATTGCTTTTCTGCTTCGGCCTGGATAGCATCTTTCATTTCCAGTTTTTCACGCTGTAGTTTGGCAATTTCACCTTCCATTTTATTCAATTCTCTGATTTTTTCAGACTTTTCAGAAAGTTCTTTTTCCATCAATAATAAACGGTCTTTGTTTTCTTCTTCAAGCTTGGTTTTCAGTTTTTCGCCAATTTCTTTTTCCGCTGCTTTTTTTTCACGCTCCAAACGCTCGGCAAAAAGTTCGTTTTCCTGCTTTTTCTTCGCTTCAAATTCGGCTTTGGCTTTTTCGAATTGTTCGTTTTTAAGCTCTAATTCACGGTTTTGAATATTTGCTTTTTGTTGAAATTCTTTACGGATGCTATCTTCCAATTGATGTTTCAAAATATCATTTACATCGATAGTGGTTCCGCAGTTTGGACACTGAATAGAAGATTGCTCAGCCATTTTTATTTGATTTTATTGAGTAGAATTATAATTTGCTAAGATATTTAAAAGTTATCTCTTAAGCGAGAAGTAAGGTGTGATAAATTGTAACGTTTTTTCGCTACGAATTATACGAATTTTTTCAAGCTTTGTTTTTAATTATCCTATTACGGATATTCAAATCCAAATTCATATTTTTCTAATTTATCTTTCCAAAGTTTATAACTCGCATAATATATCGGCATATTATTTTGTTCTAATAATTTTGTTTTGGTATCTTCTGGAGATTCAATTCTGTAATAAAGTTCAATATAACCATCGGTACTATCAATTGGAGCGTAGCAATTTCCAAGTTTTTGGAGTATTTGTTTTTTATTCATTCCTAACTTTATTCCTTTTTCTGATTTGAAAGAATCGAATTTTAATTGTCTGTATCCTAAAGATTCTTTAC
Source organism: Flavobacterium sp. LM4 (assembly GCF_002017935.1). NCBI lineage: Bacteria > Pseudomonadati > Bacteroidota > Flavobacteriia > Flavobacteriales > Flavobacteriaceae > Flavobacterium > Flavobacterium sp. LM4. The sequence continues at coordinate 1,427,588 of NZ_MUFW01000001.1, forward strand.
TAGACTTTTCTACTTTAAAAATTGAAACTTGGAATTTACCATCACCTGGATGCTGGGTTAAAGTTAAGGTTTCACTTTCAAAATTTGAATAATAGTGATAGTTATTGAATTGATCAATTTTGTCATTATTCCCAATAATTGAAATGGTGCTTTCTGAATTTCTTAATTGAATTCCACAAACTGAAACATCAGGATTTTCTAATATACAATTTGAATTTTTCAACTTTTGAATTTCTTCGTATTTTAATCTTTCATCTTCATCTGGCTCAGGAATCAATTCAATTCGGTTATTTTCTGATTTTTTTTTAGCTGAATTATTGCAACTGATTAAAAGTAAAATAGAGATAATTGGAACTAATATTTTTTTCATTTTATATTTGAATTTTAACTAAGATTTTATTTATTAGTAACTTAAGTAATAATTTTGTCACGTTTTAAATTTCAATAAAAACTCAACCGCCGATTTTGTAATTTCAGAATCATCTTCTCTTAAAGTAATTAAGGAAACATCCGTGAACAGATTAACTTTTTTCAATTCAATAAAACCAATTTCTGTATTAGAATTATTCTTAGCAATATTGGATGGGACTATTGAAATCCCCAATCCATTTTTAACTAATTGGACAATAGAATTAATGTTGTTTGCTTCATGAATGATTTTCGGTGTAAAGCCATAAAAAGCACAAAGTTCCAGTAAAACTTCATGATAATGCGGTGCGTAATCTTTATTGAAAAACACAAATGTTTCGTCTTTCAGTTTTAAAATCTCGTTTTCTGATTTTATCTGAACGGTATTTTTATTGTAAACCAATGAAAATCCATCTTTAAACCATAAATGCGATTTTATTTTGGGCGAATGAATAGGTGATCGAATGATTCCCATCTCGATTTTTCCCTTTTCTAAAGCAGCGATTTGTTTGGTAGTTGATACTTCAAAAAGTTTGAAATTTACGTATGGAAATTGCGCTTTCAGATGTTTTATCAAATCGGAAATGACAGATGAATAAATCGAATTGATATAAGCGATTCTGAATTCGCCCGAAACGTTCTCTGCTATCTTTTTTGTTTTCATAGCAATTCGTTCCAGATGCTGAAAAAGTGCTGTTACTTCTTCCTTAAAATATTTTCCAGCTTCGGTCATTTCAACTTTTTTGTTGTTTCGAATAAAAAGTTTTGCCTGAAGTTCTTCTTCTAGTTCCGCTATTTGTCGGCTTAAAGGTGGCTGGGAAATAAACAGTTTTTCTGAGGCTTTGGTGAAGTTCAGTTCTTCGGCAACAGCCAGGAAATATTTTAGATGACGTAATTCCATGATACTTTTAAAGTATTGTTAATTGATAAAAATAGTATTTTTAAAGTATTTATGAAAGAGGTAGTTTTGAAAATGAAAAAATAACTCTCTTGTAGATTGGGCAGATATGGCAGATTATGAATTTAGATAAAATCATCTTAATCACAATATCCCGATCAATATTAGCAAAAAGATCCTCTTAATCTGCTTATTCTGCGAGAGATTAAAAAGTAAAAACTATGAAAAAATCAACTACACAAGAAATCAAAGAACGATTTGACAATGATGTCGAACGATTTTCAAATTTAGAAACAGGACAGGTTGCAACTATCGATGCTACGATTTCTTTGGAATTAATTACCGAAACTTCAAAACGTATTGTTCCTGATGCGAAGAATGTTTTGGATATTGGCTGTGGAGCAGGAAATTACACTTTAATGATGTTGTCTGAAGTGCCGAACTTAAACTGTACTTTGGTCGATTTGAGTTTACCGATGTTGGATCGTGCTTTTGAGAGGGTTTCGGCTGTAACAACCGGAAAAGTCGAAATTAAGCAAGGTGATATTCGCGAAGTAGATTTAGAGGAAAATAGTTTTGATATTATTTTGGCCGGTGCTGTTTTGCATCATTTACGCGATGATAATGATTGGGAGACAACTTTTACAAAATTATTTAGATTATTGAAATCAGGTGGATGTTTGATGATTTCTGACTTGATCACACAAGACACGGATTTGTTGAATGAATATACATGGCAGCGCTATGGAGATTATTTAGAAGGAATAGGAGGGGCAGAGTACCGCCGGAAAGTTTTGGATTATATTGAAAAAGAGGATTCGCCAAGATCTATGAATTACCAATTGGATTTGATGAAGAAAGTTGGTTTCTCAAAAGTCGAAATTTTACATAAGAATATGTGTTTTGGCGCTTTTGGTGGGATCAAGTAGTTTTATTTGCCACGAATAGGCGAAACAATTCGTGGCGAATAAAAATTTATGCGTCAATTGGCATCGGGTATTTGTTTCTAAGGTCGAAAACGAATTCTGAAGGGCCGTTTTTTTGTAGGTAATCTAATTTTTCTACAGCTTCGTCAAGAGTTGGTATATGTCCTTCGGGAATCCACCACATGGCGGTGTGGGCTTTTCCGAATTTTAAAAACCATTCTTTACGACGTTTTAAAAATTCGCTGTGAAAAGTTTTGTACATATAATGCTCTAATGTCTCGATGCTTTCCCAAACTGATACGTTGATGATAATCTGTTCATCGTTGTACGGATTCAGACTTGTAGCATTGTAACTGTCTGTATCATCTTTTAATCTCCAGATAAAACCTTCGCTCTCTTCGGCTAAAGTGTTTACAGTGTCTAAATTATCTACAAATTCTTTCATTATCGGGTCGTTGATGTCGACTCCTTTCATTTTGGCAATATTAATTTCTGCAAGATGATAGTTACTCATGTTATCAAGTAGATTTTTCTGGTGCTATTTATTCTTTTATAAAATCTGGTTCGTTTTATAAACCTGAATCGGATCTGAAACGAGATCTCTGATTTGAGAAATAAAATCGGCTAAATAGGGTTGTGAATTGTGAATATCAAGTCCAGGCTGGTCTTTCCATTCTTCCCAAATGATGAATACATTTTCGGCTTTATGTAAATCGTAGCGAACACAGGCTTCTTCTTTTCTGGTTTCGGTAACGAGATGGTGCAGCATCTTTTGTATTTGGTCGTTATGTTCCGGTTTACCTTTAAAGATGGCAGTAATTGAAATCATGATTATAAAGTTTTAAAAATTTCTTTTAAATGATTGGTGTAATTTTCTTTAAATATAAGAATATTTTCAGGTGTTGCGCCTTTTTCAACATCATGAAAATGAAATCCGTCTACGCGTTCCATTCCTGTGAATTTGTTCATTTTATGGAAACCAAACATTACGCCATCATCAACAGAAGTTTCGTCGAAGAATTCCCCCGCAAGCGTAAAAGCTGTTGCAGGCGCGTTCCAGCTTGTGGTAAGCATGTATTTGCGTCCGTGTAAAAGTCCGCCGGTTCCGTAATTGATGTCGGGATTTACGCGGCTTCTTCCGTCGCTTTTGTAGATTCCGTTGTTGTGTCCTTGTGTAAAAACATCATCGATGTATTTTTTAAAAAGGTTTGGTACCTGAAACCACCAAATTGGTGTGTGATAAATAACTAAATCTGCCCAGACGAATTTTTCTACTTCCTGCTGAAGATTGATTTCGTTCTCGATATGGGTTGTTTTTATTTCGTAATCGTTGTTTTTAGAAAGAAATTCAACTGTCCAGTCCTGAACGGTTTGATTGAATTGTCCTCCTGAATGTGCGAATTTTTGTCCTCCGTTAATTATAAATATTTTTTTCATTTTAATTGTTCTTATGAAAACGGATGGGTGAGGGATAGAGGCGGTATCCTTTTACGAAATGAAATGAAGCAAAAGATAAAGCCGAAAGCCCGACCCGTAGGGACACACCCAAATTGTTTTAATTGGTTGAGATTTTTATACACATAGAAACATAGGTTTTAAAAACTAGTTTTTCGCATAAAGTTCTCAAAGTTTGTCATTCCGAGGAACGAGGAATCTCCGTAAGTAGCTCCGCATAGAGAGTCGCTAATCTTTGTAGAGTTTCTGGCGAAGATTCCTCGTTCTTCGGAATGACAAGATTGAGCAGACTATGTTTGTTTACAAGGAAATTCTATGTTTCTATGTGTTTAAAAACTATTTTATTTTAGCAATTGCCTGATTAATAAACTCTAATTCCGACACTGATAAATCGAAATCCATTGTTTTGGCGTTTGAAATGGCTTGCTCTGCGTTTCTGGCTCCGGCTAAAACTATTGAGATTCCTTTTTGTAAAGTGGTCCAGCGTAAAACCAACTGCGAAATTGAAATGTGTTTAGAATGGGCTAACGAACTCAATTCCTCGATTAAGGTTTTTACCTGCTGAAGGTCAAATTTGCCGAAATAACCGTTTCTATGATCGTTTTCCTTTAATTTACTATCTAAGAAATATTTCCCGGTCAATAAACCTCTTTCCATTGGGCTGTAAGCAATGATTCCGATGTTTTCTGAGATAGTGAATGGAATTAGTTCTTCTTCGATTTTACGGTTCAGCATACTGTATGCAACCTGATCAGAAACTACCTGAACTGTTTTTTGTGCTTCCTGAATTTGTGCAACATTATAATTACTTACTCCGAATGCTCTGATTTTTCCCTGCTGGATTAACGTTTCAACGGCTTCCATTGTTTCAGAAATTGGGGTTGTAACATTTGGCCAGTGAATTTGTAGTAAATCGATATAATCCGTCTGAAGACGTTTTAGGCTTTCTTCAACTTCTTTTATTACGCTTGCTTTGGATGAATATTTGTAGATCGGCACTTTTTTACCGTTGTCATCAGCGTCAAAAAAGTAATCGCCTTTTCCGTTGTTGCTGCCGTCCCAAACCAAACCGAATTTAGTCAATAACTGAACTTTTAAACGATCGTGGCTTTTGACAGCTTCTCCGACCATTTCTTCGCTTAAACCAAATCCGTAGAAAGGAGCGGTGTCAATCGTTGTAACACCGTGGTCGATTGAAGCATGAATGGAGTCGATTGAATCTTTTTTATCTGTTCCTGCCCACATGGTTCCGCCAATAGCAAAAGCACCGTAAGTGATTGTTGATAATTCAAGTTCAGAGCTGCCTAATTTTCTATATTCCATGATTATGATTTTTTCTATTTAAAATTGATGAGGCAAAATTATACTGTTTTTATGATTCTTATTTGGTATAATTTTGTCTTTTTTAGGTATATTTGCACCTTCAAATAAATTGAATTATGAAAAAAGAAAATCTATACGAGCCTTTTACAGTTTCTTTTGAAACGCTGAGTGAATATCCGGATGTAGGAGATCGTCATAATTTTTTTGAGCTGGTTTATATTTTGGAAGGGACGGGTTCGCAGTGTATCAACAAAAATATTTTTAGGTATGACCCGGGGCATTTGTTTTTATTGACGCCCGAAGACTGTCATAATTTCACAATCGAAACCGAAACGAAATTTTTCTTTTTGAGGTTTAATGATATTTATTTGAAAAATTCAAGTCTGCAAAATGAAAATATTCAGCGACTGGAATATATCCTTCAAAATGCGAATCATCAGCCGGGCTGTATTTTGAAAAATGATCCTGATAAATGTTTGGTAAAGGTTATGATCGAAGCCATTTGCCGGGAAAAGAAAGATAAGGATATTTACAATCAGGAGTTGATTCAGCAATTGGTTAATACGCTGATTATTATTGTAGCAAGAAACATTGCAAAATACCTTCCGGAACAGGTTAATATTGATACAGAGGCAAAAGCGATGGATATTTTGCAATATATTCAGAACAATATTTACTATCCGGAGAAAATAAAAGCAGAATCTATAAGTGATTATTTCGGAATTTCTAATACCTATTTAGGGCGTTACTTTAAGAAACATGCCAGCGAAACGATGCAGCAATATATCAGTAATTATAAAACCAAATTAATTGAACATCGTCTGCAGTTCAGTGATAAGCGTATTAATGAAATTGCGTATGAATTTGGTTTTACGGATGAAAGCCACTTTAATAAGTTTTTTAGAAAACAAAAGGGGTATAGTCCTTCTGAGTTTAGAAAGACGATTCGGTTGAGTGCGTAGTACATTTATAAAAGAAGGAACAAAAGTTAGATGGAAAGATTTGAAGCCAAAAAGATAATTGCAATTAATGAATTGAAACAAATGTCTGAGAAAGATAAATTGGATGTTTTGGAACATAATTATTGGTTTTTTGGAGATAAAGAAGGAATAAGAGAGGCTATAAAAGAGGGCTCTTATCCTGAAATCTCAGAAAATATGATCGGAGTAATTGATAAAACACCAAATCCTTTTCTTAATGATGAATCAGAAGTTTTGTTGGTTGATTATCAGTTGAACAGATTAAAATTTGTTACTAATTTATATATTCAAACTAAGTTAAAAGCTGTAGATCCGAATTTTAAAGATGAGGTTTTTGGAGAAGTAGAAAAAGCCGGTTTGTGCCCGTGTTGTGAATATTTTTCAATTGATTATGGAGAAGATGGTTTGTGGGATATTTGTTCTGTATGTTTTTGGGAAAATGGAGGAGAGGGACCAAATCATATATCTTTGGGAGAAGCTAAATTGAATTTCAAAAAATTTGGCGCGATGAACGAAAGATCGTTAAAATATATAGATATAGAGGGAGTAAAGAAATATTCTAAAAATAAATAAATCTGCTCCCGATAGTTGGCGAGACTGTGACAGAAAAAAAAATCTGTATAAATAATATATTGAAAAGGAGTATAAACAATAAAACCCACTAAAATAGCGGGTTTTATTGCGAACGCTGAAACTTTCAGCAGACTCTTTTTATCGTATTTGTGATGTAAATACATTATCATTTAAGTAAAAGCAAACTCAATATTTAAAAGTAATTTTGAAAAGGCATATTGCTTTTTAGATTCCAATATTCTAAATTATTAGCGTTTTGATTTTAAATTTATTTTACCTTTCTGAAGTCCTTGACCTGTTACTTCCAACTGGATGGCCCCTGCAGTTTCGATTGCTTTAACTAAAACAACCAATTTACCGCTGAAAAGCTTCATGTGATCCTGATGAAATACCTCTAATGATGTCGCATCACCGTTACATGCAGCTCTGTAAGTTGCAGCACCGGTTACTTTAAACTGTAATTCATTATCGGCTAAAGGACATGGAATTCCGTTTTTATCAACTACCGAAACCGTTACAAAGGAGATATCCTCACCATTTGCTTTAATTGTTTTGCGATCTGCATTCAGTACAATTTTATATGGATCTCCGGCTGTTTTAACCTCATTTTTGGCAGCTATTTTTCCATTGGAATCAAATGCTACAACTTTTACCGTTCCAGGCTCATATTTAACATCATTCCACATTAAACGATAGCGGTTTTGCGGAGTTGCATTATTTTTCTTCTGAACTCCCATGCTTTTTCCGTTTATAAAAAGCTCTGCACTTTCGTAATTCGTGTAAACGAAAACCGGAGTAATTTCTCCTTCTCTTCCTTTCCAGTTCCAATGTGGCAATATGTGAAGTGTTTTGTCTTCCTTATTCCATCTGCTTCTGTAAAGATAAAAACGGTCTTTAGGAAGTCCGGCTAAATCTGAAATTCCAAAATAAGAACTTCTTGAAGGCCATTTTTCATCATAAGGGGTAGGCTCTCCTAAATAATCGAAGCCTGTCCAGACAAATTCTCCAATAACCCAGGGTTTGTCGTCCTGCAATACAAAATCTTCGTCAGGAACATTGGACCAGCTACAGGCTTCAAGATCATAAGAAGAACTTTGAAAATCAGGGTATTGCTTATTCTTTTCCTGAACCACAGGGAATTTATAAATTCCTCTTGAACTTACTGTAGAAGCAGTTTCTGAACCTAATATAAATCCTTGCGGAAATGTTTTATACGCTTCTTCATAAAGATGAACTCTGTAATTTAATCCAGGAATATCCAGCAAAGCTCCAAAACCAGATTCCATAGTTGCTTTTACCTGATCCATACCAACAGTCACAGGTCTTGTAGGATCTTCACGATGAAAAATATCCTGCAGCCATTGGGCACGTTTTACACCTTCAGCTCCCCATTGATCCGGAACTTCGTTTCCTGAACTCCACATTACGATACAAGGATGATTTCGTGTGGCTCTCACAAGATTCACAATGTCTTTTTCTGCATATTCTTTAAAAAAATGATTGTATCCGTTTTCTACTTTTGGCTTTGCCCATTCATCAAAGCTTTCGGCCAGGAACATAAATCCCATTTCGTCAGCCAATTCAAGCTGTTCAAAAGAAGGCATGTTGTGAGAACTACGGATGGCGTTACATCCCATGTCTTTTAGAATCGTAAGCTGTCTTCGAAGTCCTGCTTTGTTTACAGCCGCCCCAAGTGGTCCTAAATCATGGTGAAGACAAACACCTTTGAATTTTGTGACTTTACCATTCAGGCTAAATCCTATTTTAGGCTCGTATTTTATAAACCGGATACCAAACTTAATGTTTTGTTCGTCTTTTAAAGTTCCGTCGGCTGCGTATAATTTGGTTACTGCGGTGTATAAATAAGGTGTCTCAGGACTCCACAAATGAGGTTTTGCAACTTCCACTATCTGATGAAATTTCCCTTCTTTCGTTTCTGTACTTTTTTGTGTAGCAATAACCTTGTTATTAGCATCTTTTATTTGGGTTACCATTGACACATTACTGCCATGAAACTCAGCTTTAATATCAACAACAGCATTATTTGCTTTTATATCAGGAGTTGTGATAAAAGTTCCCCACTGTGCAAAACTTTCTTCCTCCTTTACTACAATACTAACTTTTCTGTAAAGACCTGCTCCGGGATACCATCTCGAAGAAAAAGGCTCATTGGTCAATTTAACAGCTAATGTGTTTTTTGCTCCTTCTATAATATCTTTTGAAATATCGATGAAAAAATAACTGTACCCATAGCCCCATTGTCCCACTTTTTTCCCGTTTAAATAAACCTGAGGTTCACTCATGGCGCCTTCAAAGATAAGAAGTGCTTTTTTCCCTTTTTTAAACTCCGGAATAGTAAATGTATTGCGGTACCAACCCGTTCCAATATGTGGCAATGCTCCGGTACGCCCTGTTTTTTCAGTTGCTTCTTTTTCACCGTTTTGTTCAATGATACCGGTCTGGATGTCCCATTTTTTATCAAAAGGACCGTAAATAGCCCAATCGTGAGGCACACTGACTTTCTCCCATTTCGAAGCGTCAAAATCTACAGCAAAGGCATCTTCTTTTACCTCTTTAGAAAAACTCCAATTGTCTTTTAAAACAACAGTAGTGGATTGTGACCACATTTTTCCGGATGAAAAAACTAGCAGAAATAAGAATACTATTGATTTAAAAATTAATTTCATTTTCGTTTTGTTCGTTTACCATTAAGAAATTAAGCTTTAACCCTAATGGTAAAACTTAATTGTTTATTTAATTTTTGAAAGCATCCAGTGCCGGTGAAGGTTTTCCGTTTTCCAGCCATGCATTTAGTTGATAACCGCTCCAGCTTTTTGCACCCTGAGGTTCCCAGTAAATAACGCCTAAACCTTTATTGTCAGGTACGTTTTTTACAGCTTTTATAGTGGCTTCAAGCATTTCTTTGGTGTTTTGTTCTAATGTGTAATCACCGCCAACTTCGACCACCATGACTTCTTTATTGTAGCGGGAAGCCATGTCTTTTAGATTATTTTCTAAATCGGCAATGTTTTCTTTATAATCCGTTTTTAGCCAAAACGGGTAGTACGAAAGACCAATTACGTCGTATTTTACATTCAGTTGTGTAGCTTTGTCAAAAAACCATCTGAATTTTTCGTTTTTATTGCCTTCGTCTAAGTGTACTATCACCTTAATTTTTGAATCTATTGCTTTTGTAGCCTCATATCCTTTATTAAGTAATTGTGCCAGTTGAGGAAAGTTGTCTGTATGCCCATCTGGCCAAAGCATACCGCTTGGAATTTCATTTCCAACCTGAACCCATTCTGGTGTAACTCCGGCTTTTTTCAACAATTTTAATACATCATAGGTATGATTGTAAACATCGTTCAACAATTCAGGAAAAGAATGTTGTGCCCAGGCTGCCGGTTTATTTTGTTTGCCGGGATCAGCCCACGAATCGCTGTAATGAAAATCGATCATGATACGCATTCCAATCTTTTGCGCGCGAACCGCCATGACAACTGTTTCTTGGGGGCTACAGTGCCCACTGGCTTTATCATTATTGGGGTTTACCCAAACGCGCAAACGAATGGAATTGATTCCTCTGTCTTTTAATAATTGCAGGCAGTCTTTTTCAGAACCGTCTGCATCATAAAATTTATAACCTGTGGCTTCCATCTGTGGCAGCCAACCCACATCGGCTCCTTTAGAAAAAGAACCTTCTTTACTTGCCATTTTTGTTTTACATGAAGTAAATACAAGTGCTATGACAAGCAAAAAAGGTACTATTTTAAAATGCTTTTTCATGCTTTATTATCTGGCGAAAGCCTGCATTACTGATAAAGCATTATTGTCAAAACTATATAAAGCCTGATTTTCATAAGTAGAACCGAATGCAGATTGTTTCCCTCTAAAAGCAACCCATTCGCCACCCCAGTAAGCAAATCCCTGTCCGTGTGCTGACGCTTCAACAGAAGCTCTGACAGCAAGAACGAAAGCCTTTTGCCCAGCCGGAGTTGCCGGATATGCCGGTATTAATTGGTCATTTGATCCTAGATTGTTGTTTGTGAAATCATTATACAACAATGTAAAAGCGTAAGATGTTTCTGCAATCACGACTTTTTTACCATATTTTTCTCCAAGGGCATTAATTGTAGAGGTTATTTCAGTCACTTCTTTTCCGTGATGCATAGGGTAGTACGATAATCCGATATAATCATAATCAATACTATTCATTTTGTTGAAAAACCAATCAGTTTTCTCACCATCTATACCTGCATAGTGGATCATGATTTTTGTATTTGATGATTTTGCACGAACTGCCTTGCTTGCAGCTGTCAATAAAGCAATGCATTGTTGTTCATTGTCGATTAAATTTCCTTTTGGAAAAAGTAATCCACTGTTGATTTCGTTTCCTATCTGAATAATATCAGGATTGATTTCTTTGATAATTGTTTCTGTGTAGGTAGTTACAGCTTTTCTCAGGTCCTCAAAAGATAATTTTTCCCATTCTTTAGGAGTTACCTGTTTTCCCGGATCTGCCCAGCTATCAGAATAATGAACCGTTAACCAAACTCTAAGGCCTGCTCTTCTTGACTTTTCTGCCAGTTCTTTTACTTCTGCCATACCTGAACGACCATTTGCGGGATTTTTCCATAAGCGGATTCGAACTGTATTACAACCTGCATTTTTAAGTGTTGTAAGCATGTTTTCTTCCTTGCCATTATTGTAGAACTTAGTTCCAACAGATTCCATTTCAGGAAGATATGAAATATCAGAACCTCTGATAAAAGTATCGTCTGCAGGTGGTTGAGGAACATTTGTTCCTTTGTCATCGTCGCCTGAACAAGCAAATTGAACTGCTGCTATTGCAAGCAATCCAAGAAATTTTATATGTTTTTTCATATATAAGTTTTTTATCGATCTATATGTAAAGTAGTTATTAAAAATTAAACATTTTAAAGTAACACACCAGTACCTATAGTTTTTTGTTTTTTTAAATATAATTTTAAAAAAGAGGAATAAGAAGCCTCAAATAATAGGATTTGAGGCTTACTTCTTTTATTTATTATTGTACTTTGATAAAAGTATAACGACCATCTAAATCGCTGAACCAAATATCGTATTTTCCTTCTTTTTCAACAATGATGTCTGGTCCCCATTCTTGTTTCCATTGATTATCAGCGTAAAAAAGCATTTTTCCTGCTTTTAAAGTTTGAGCTGAAGCTTTCCAGATGTGAGGATCAAATGTTGACTTCGTTAAAGTAACTTCCGTATTCCAGCCTGAATCATCTCCTGTTATTACTGAACCTTTATAGGCAATTTTATTGTAGGTAGTTGTTGTTGATCCAGTGTACTCAGGAAGTTTGTATGTTAAATCCTTAATATTGATTTCGAGAGTATAATAACCAGCAGTGGCAATGTAGAAATTACCATCTTGTGCATCAGAAGTATTCATAAATACTTTATCACCCACATAAGTAGGATAATAAGCAGGAAACCACTGACCAGGTTTTTCGATTAGCTTAAATTGACCTACATTAAAGTATCCTGTGTAATAATGTTTTGTATTATCATTAGGATCTGTAAAAATTGGCATGTTGTTGCTGTTATTCCAACCATCAGCAGGAGTAGCAGCAGAAGTAGCAGGGCCTACTAAGTACAAAGTAACAACTGGTGTTTCTAAACTTCCGTATGGTGTTACTGAAATGGTGATAACATCGGAGAATTTTGGTTGCGCATTTGCTACTCCGGTAGTTGCTTTAATTCTTACATCAAGAGTACCTTCAACATTTGGTGCTAATCCAAGTTCCAAAGCTCTTGTATTAAGTTCCTTTACATCTATGGTAGAATAAGTCGAAGTTGAAGATGTAACATCAACAGGTGCTGCAAATTCAGTATCAGCAGCTGCAAGTTGAACGGTGTAAGTTACAACAGTTGGAGCTCCGTAACTTACTTTTTCCCAGGTTACAGTAAGGGCAGTATTGGCTGGAGTAGCTTCATTAAGAATAATTTCAGAACCGCCTTCTGGTGTAATGATTGAGAAAGCTGCTTCCTGTGGCTCTAAAATCATTAAATTTTCTTCGTTTTCACAAGACCATAATCCTGTAAGTATCGCTACAGCAATAAAAATTTTATAAATATTTTTCATTTTTTTATCTTTTATATTGTTAAAAAAGGATTGTTTAGTAACCTGTATTTTGAGTTAAGTTTTTATTAGCTCCCAATGCTGCCTGAGGAATTGGAAAGAGTCTTCTGAAAGAAGGAATTGAAATTCCTCTGGCAGCATTTCCTTTCCATGCCCAGTTGTAAGTTCCTCCGCTATATAAACCAAAACGGATTAAATCCTGTCTTCTGTGACCTTCCCAGTGCAGCTCACGTGCTCTTTCATCAATTATTAATTGTAGGTTTAATTCGCCCGCTCCAATGTTTGCTGTTGTAGCGTTATTATTGGCTCTTTCTCTCAAATTATTTACATAAACAAGTGATTGTGCGATTGTACCATTTCCTCCTCTTAAGGTAGCTTCTGCGTACATTAGGTAAACATCTGCCAACCTAAACAAAGGAAAATCAGTATCTGCAAAATCAAAGTTTTTTCCGTTTACTCCTGCAGAAGTTTTATTAGAGAATTTAGATAAAATATATCCTTGTGATTTTACACTAATATCGGCAATATCTATTGTTCTTTGTTGTGTTGCAGTACCTGTTCCAATAGTATTTCTGTCATCCTGGCTGAATCTTGTACCATCAAATTTTTGTACAAATTGTTTTCTGATACGAAGTGCACCTGTCCATCCTTTAATTCCAAAATCAGCAGCATTATTTTCCCATTCTCCAATTTGACCATTGATTAAAAAGGTTGTACCTCCCCAGTTTTGAGTAAGAATTCCATCTGACTGAATTGTAAAAATCATTTCTTCAGAGGTATGGTTATCAGCCATAAAGTTTTCCAGATATTTTGGTTTAAGCGTATATCCTCCTGCAATGATTTCGTTACACATTGTAACACAATCATTAAATCGGTCAGTTTGTGTATATACCTGAGCATTCAAATATATTTTAGCCAGAATCATACGTGCAACAGCCTGATCTACTCTTCCGTATACATTGGTTCTTGCAGGTTTTAAGTCTGGTAAAACCTCTTTTAATTCGGCTTCAATAAATTCAAATAATTGCTTTCTGTCATATTCAGGACCTGAAAAATTTAACGGATCATTTTCTGTATACATAGCTGCTTTTCCAAAAAGGTCCATCATGTTGTAATATGCATATGCTCTTAAAACACGAACTTCTTTTCTGTAAAGTTCAATTTCGGCTACAGTTTCAGCATTTGTAATGTTTCTTCCTTTTAATTTTTCAGGTGTACTTTCACGCAAAAAATCATTGGCATAGGCAACAGAAGCCATCGTACGGCTGTACATTCCTAAAATAACAGGATTCGCAGCTGTCCAAATATTTCGTTGTAATTCTGCAGTTCCTTCGTCATTTTCATAACTCCAGATCATTTCGTCTGTTGTTAATTCCTGTAGGTTCAACAAACATCTTACATATTGGCTTGTTCCGGCTGCTAAACCTTCTAATGAAGAAAAAACGGGTCCTTGAGTACCTGTCAGGGTTAGATTTCCGTATACGCCTGCCAGTGCTTTTTTATACCCTTCCGGAGTAGAAAACAGAACATCAGCTGAAAGTACGTCATCATCTTCAGAAACTACATTCAGATCATCTGTACAAGAATGAAAAACGGTGGTTAATGCTATAACAGCTATTATTATATATTTTTTCATTTTTATTAAAATTTAAGGTTGGCACCAAACAAGAAAGTGCGTTGTCTTGGATAAATCGTTTTGTCAACACCGTTATTTGTAATTTCAGGATCTAAACCACTATATTTGGTAATTACAAAAACGTTTTGTACTCCTGTTGATAATCTTAAAGAAACTTTTTCATTAATAACTTTATCGAAAGTGTATCCTAAAGAAATATTGTCCATTTTTAAGAAAGAAGCATTCTCTACATAAATATCTGACATTACAACATTCTCAGTAGTTTGAAAGTTAGTTTCTTTTACCTGAGTAGGTATATTATTTAAAGTTCCGGCATTTATCAAAGAACTGTACTGCGCTCTTGAAGCATCCATTCCATTAAAAATATTGTTGCCAATACTTGCTCTTAAATTGAAAGAGAAATCAAATTTCTTGTAATTCATATTAGATGCAAATCCTAAAGTAACATCCGGATCAGGATTATTATAGATGTATTTGTCAGCATCATTTTTGATATTATCACCGTTCAAATCAGCAAAAGCACCATCAATTGGTTTTCCTGCAGTATCATATAATTGTTTGTAAACGTAGAAAGAATATGGTGTGTATCCTTCTCTGAAAATTTGAGAAGTACTTCCGTTTCCGGTAATATTGTCTCCTAAAAAGATATCTGCATTATAAGCTAATTCACTAATTCTTCTTTCAAATTTAGCCGCATTGAAGTTAACATTCCAAGAGAAGTTTTCAGTTTTAATGGCACTTGCATTAACTGTAAATTCAACCCCTTTTGTAGTAAAGCTACCAATGTTTTGATATACTCTGTTAGAAAAATTACTTCCGTCAGATATAGCGACATTTGCTAATAAATCTTTAGAGTCTTTGTAGTACATATCTAAACTGGCAGAGATACGGTTTTCTAAAAACCCAAAATCTATACCGGCATTGTAAGTCGTTGTTTCTTCCCATTTCAAACCATTTGTTAGTTTGTATGGAAGTGCGATTGTAACCGGATCAGTTCCAAAATAATATTGTGAGTTTCCTGTTCCCAATTCGTATTTTTTAAGATAACCGTTAGGTTCAGGAATATCCTGCTGACCTGTAATACCATAACTCAATCTTAATTTTAAATCAGATAGCGTTTTGTTATCTTTAAATAAATCTTCTTTAAGTTTCCATGCAAAAGCCACAGAAGGGAAATTACCCCAACGATTTTCTTTATCAAATCTTGAAGAACCATCTCTTCTGTAAGATAAAGTCAGTAAATATTTATCTTTGAAGTTTAAGTTTGTTCTCGCAAAAAAACCAATTAAGACAGTTTCAGTATCTAAAGTAGTCTCAGGGAATGTTGACGCTAGATTTGGATCTAAAATATTACCGGTCTCAAATCTTGAACTTTCAAATCTTTGATAAGAATAACCACCGGTTAATTCAAAATTTAATTCGTCAAAAGTCTTATTGTAAACTAAATAGGCATCTAATAGTTTATTTTGTCTTTTTGCATCAGTGTATTCATTGGCACCGTAAGGGAAGTTGTTAAGTGTTGGACCTGAACCTGCATTTGGGTTAACCTTTCTTGTTCTTTCTCCATTAGATTCATCAAAACCTACATTCACAACCGCTCTTACGTCCGGGAAAAAGTACAGTTTATAATCTACTTCGATATTTCCGAAGAATCGGTTACTTTTTGCAATATCCCTTGTATTAAGCAATTGCGAAACAGGGTTTCTGGCTGCATTTGGATTCAGGGGATAGTTTCCATCTCCATCAGCTGCACTAAGATATTCAAAAAAACCATCATATGGTGCGCCTTCTACTCGTATAGGCTGAGTAGGGTCAAAACCAATAGCAGTTCCTTCTACAGCATCTGTAAATCTGTTTCTTTCGTGAGCATAATTAGCAGATAATTTTACTTTTAAGCTGTTTTCAAAGAAGGTAGGATTCATTACCAATCCAACAGTATTTCTTTTAAACTCATTTGTGATACGTAAACCTTCCTGATTTGTATTTCCTAAAGTAAGACTCGTAGGGATAATATCAAACAAACTTCCTCTAACCGCCACACTCTGATCAAAAGATCCTGTGTTTCTGTAAATCGCTTTTTGCCAGTCTGTATTTGCTGTACCTAACTTACCTGAATCCTGAGGTCTTCTGTCTGCGATAAGTTTTCTGAACTCATCTGCACTAAAAACATCAACTGTTTTAGTAAGTTTTCCTGCAGCATATTGTGCATTATAATCAACTGATAATTTACTGCTTCCTTTTTTTGTTGTAATGATGATTACACCATTTGAAGCTCGTGAACCATAAATTGCAGTAGCAGATGCATCTTTTAAGACTGTCATCGATTCAACTGTAGCTGGGTTTAAAGAAGCCAAAAATGAGGCAGAACCAGTATTAGTTGTATTTTCTAATGGTAATCCGTCAACAACGATCAACGGGTTGTTGCTTGCAAAAAGAGAACTACCACCCCTGATTCTTATTTCAGATAAAGAACCCGGAGCTCCAGAAGAATTAATAGACAAACCAGCAACACGTCCGTTAAGAAGGTTTTCAGTGGTAATATTGTTACCTTTATTAAAGTCTTTTGTTGTAAGTGCCACTACAGAACCTGTTGCATCCTTCTTTTTTACAGAACCGTATCCGACCTGTACTACAACTTCCTGAAGCAGGTTAGGATCTTCCTCAAGGGTAACAGTGATATCTCTCTGTGTACCAACAGTAATAGTCTGAGTTGTGAAACCTGTAAATGAAAAAGTAATTTGAGTTTGTTCTTTCAGACCATTAAACTGGAATTTACCGTCAAAATCCGTAGTCATGCTTAAATTACCTTGTGATACTTTTATGTTTACCCCTGGTATTGGTTGTCCGGTGATTTTGTCCAGAACAATCCCTTTTACTGTGCTCTGAGCGAAAACACAAAAAGGAAGCAGTAATAATAAAAGTAAAAATTTGTTGTAAATTTTTTTCATACTTTTTTAGTTTTTTTGTTTGAGTTGGGTTTTGTGATTAGTGTGCTTTAAACGAAAAATAAAACATAATTATTCAAACATTCTAGCTTATCAACTCACGGTGCAAAATTAAGGATACTGTATGCTCTAAAGACAGGGAAAAATTCGTTTATAAAGGGGGGCAATTTCGTAAAAACACCAATACAGCACTTCATGAAAAATATGTTTTTTGTTTTTTAGTCCTAAAAAAATGACAAAACAAGTAATCAATTATTTTAATAATATATTAATAATCAATAAGGTTGTGGTTTTTAATTGATAATTTCTAAATATTTGCTTAAAAGAACCTTAAATATTAATCTTTTATAGGAGAAAAACATATAAAACACAACTTATAAATAATCTAAAAAACAGGATGTATTTTATCAATATATAATAAATCCTTATTTTCGCAAAGTAGGCAGATTTCGCCATAATCATATAAAAAATGATCCCGTTTTAGATCTCATTTCTTCTATTTTTCGTATATGAAAGAACAGCTTTTAAAAAAATCTATGAATAAACTAAAGTCTTTTCTTCTTCTTATTATTATACTTGTTACTCTAAATATATTTGGACAGAATTCCCCAATAAAGCATCTCAATATTTCATCAGGACTTTCTAATAATTCTGTTGCGTCAATATATCAGGATCAAAATGGCTATATGTGGTTTGGAACTTTTGACGGCCTTAACAGATATGATGGAAATGATTTTAAAATTTACCGCCATATCCATACCGATCCAAATTCTATTCAGGGAAATGCTATTAGCTGTATAGAAGGTGACTTTGAAAATAATTTATGGATAGGAACAACTGCAGGGCCTGTAATTTTTAATGCAGAACGATCTGCTTTTAGTCCGTTGCAATATTATGATACAGACAAAAAAATCAAACCTTTAAACGTTACGACCTACGAAATAATTGCTGTATATCCTCTGCATCTAATTCTTGTGGCTACAAAAGGGGCAATCGTACTTTTTAAGGAAGGAGAGAAAACCGGAACGGCCATACCTTTTAACGGAAAATTAAATTATATCGCAAGATCCATATCTTATAATGCAAAAAAACAAATTTTCTATGTTTTTATAACCGGAACCGGTCTTTGTAAGTACGATATTAAATCCAAAAAACTAACGCTTCTTACTAATTCAATTACAGGAGCAAATTGCATTAAACTGACTCATGAAGGACTCTGGATCGGATCAGACGAAGGTGCGTACTTATATGATGACAGGCTGAATACCTATTCTAAAAACTACTTTCAGAAAAAAACAGTCGTACGCGATTTTTTTCAGCAGGAAGACAGACTCTGGATCGCTACTGACGGAGCTGGTCTTTATACCATTACAAAAAATCAGACTACTCCTGTTTTATACCGTGCCAGCGGTCCTGTTTCATTACTAAACAGTAAATCGCTGTATGATATATTTCAAAGCAAAAACGGAGAAATGTGGTTCGGAACCCTTCGTGGGGGTGTAAGCATGATGGGGAAAAAACCGCTTGATTTTAATCATTTTAAAATCAAGGATCCGCTCACCAATAAAGAAGATGAAGATCCTGCAGCAAACTTCATGCAGTCTTTCTGTGAAGATGAAAATAAAAACATCTGGATTGGTACTGATGGTGCCGGAATGCGATATTGGAACAGAAAACAAAATACTTATGACGTTTACTCGACCACATCAGCTGCCGGCAGAAAAATCCAGAGCGATTTTGTGACCAGTATCGTAAGGGATTCTGATAATGCCATTTGGGTTGCGATGTGGAAAGGCGGTGTTTGTCGTATTGATCCTAAATCAAAAGCAATCCAGCATTTTTCAATTTACAATCAATTCACAAAAAAAACCGAACAGGAATCCTGGCTGTTGTATTTAGATTCGAAAAAAACGTTGTGGCTTGCTGTTACGAATAACGGAGCATTATATCAATTTGACAGAAAACAAAATAAATTTATCTGCTACAGTAATACCCTACGCGATGTTACTTCTCTCTACGAAACCAAAGACGGAAAAATTTGGGGCGGAACTTTTAATTCGTTTTTTGAAATAGAACCAAAAACAAAAAAAATAAAAAGCTATCACTCTGATTATACAATCAGATGTATCACGGAAGATCAAAACAAAAATCTTTGGATTGGGACTGTTGAAGGCGGTTTGCTTTTATACAACCGAAAAAAAGGCACTTTCAAAAACTTTACCACACAAAACGGTCTTTCAAGCAACACCATACTTCGCCTTTTAGAAGACAAAAAAGGAAATTTATGGATGAGTACATACCATGGGATTTCCAGATTGAATACTAAAAATAATACTTTTAGAAACTTTGGGGTCTCTGACGGACTTCAGGGCACTCAGTTTAGTTGGAATTCCGGCTCCAAACTTTCGACAGGAGAGTTTATTTTTGGCGGTATAAACGGATTCAATATTTTTAATCCTGATAATATAAAAGACAAAAAAAATACGGGCAAATTTTTATTAAATGATTTACTGGTAAACAATCAGTCCTTAAAACTCGATAGTCCTTATATCACAGAAAAGAAACTCGAAATGATAAGCGAAGCCGAACTTCCTTATGAAAAATCAGCATTGAGTTTTGATTTTGTTTATCTGGATTATGTTAATTCCGAAAAAATCAATACCGCTTATTTCCTCGAAGGATGGGACAAAGACTGGAACTATAACTCAAAGAACAACAGGGCAAATTATTCCAGACTGACAGAAGGAACCTATGTTTTTAAGGTAAAAACAACCGATGTTTTTGGAAACTGGACCAATGAGGTAAAACTCGCGACGGTAAAAATCCTTCCGCCATGGTACAGAACATGGTGGGCTTATACATTTTATCTAATCGCTGTTGCCGGGGCCATTTATGCCTATATAGAGTATCACAAAAATAAGGAAAGGCTTCGCTACGAAATTAAACTTACGCGTATGGAGCACAAAAAAGACAGGGAACATGCCGAAAAACAGTTTTCTATGTTTACCTATATAGCTCATGAATTGCGCACTCCACTGTCTTTAATTATAAATCCGTTAAAAAGTACCATTGACAGAAAAAATGCTCCTGAAGATGATTTTGACCTAAGGCTAGCCTATAAAAATGCCAAAAGGTTATTGAGTCTTACGGATCAGTTATTGCTATTCAGAAAAGCAGAAACGGATCTTGATGAACTCAAAATTTCCAAGATTAATTTAAACAGTCTGTGCCGTGATATCTATGAAAGTTTTACGCAGATGGCAGCTGTTAAAAGTTTAAATTATCAGTTTATCGAAGAAAAAACACCTGCTGAAATCTATGGTGATTATGAAAAAATAGAGATTACGCTGTTTAATTTAATATCAAATGCTTTCAAGTTTACACCCAATAAAGGAAGTATAAGTATTCAGATAATTGAAAAAACTGATGATGTTTCTATTATTATATCGGATACCGGCAGCGGAATTCATGAGAATGATATTGATACTATTTTTGAAAAGTTCAAGCAAATTCAGTCTAAAAGCAGCAATGGGTTTGGAATAGGTCTTTATGTGGTTAAATATTTTGTGAATAAACATCATGGACAAATAACATGTACAAGTAAAGTAGGGAAGGGTACTTCGTTTACTATTGTGTTGCCAAAAGGAAGAAGTCATTTTTCGGAAATTAGTATCAATGAGAATCATCCTCAAATGTCGCCTCTTGTAGGTGAACTTCTTGAAGGACTGCCGACATATAACCAAAATACTCCTGAAAGCGACAATCAGCAATCAACCCCTGAAAACATAGAGTCAGCATTAATTAGTACAAAAAAAGTATTGCTAATTGTGGAAGACAATACCGCAATGAATCATTATCTGGTACAGCTTTTCTCTAAAAACTATATTGTTTATTCGGCAACAAATGGACTCGAAGGACTGAAACTTGTTCAAAAACACATGCCTGATATTGTACTGAGCGATATTTCTATGGAAGGTATGAACGGTTTGGATTTATGCAAAGAAATCAAACAAAATGATGGTTCAAGCCATATTCCGGTGATACTTCTCACAGCTACAACCAGCAATGACATTCATTTGCAGAGTATTACTGAAGGCGCAGATGATTATGTTACCAAACCTTTTGATAACAATATACTTTTAGCACGCGTTGATGCTGTTCTTCGAAACAGAGGGCAATTGCGCAGGTATTTCCTGGACAGCATAACACTTCGTGAAAATGTGAATAAGGTTCCACTTGAATACAAAGAATTTCTGGATAAATGTATCGAAATAGTAGAAGCTAATCTTGAAAACAGCGAATTTAATCTAAAGAGTTTCTCTACTGCCATGGGAATGAGTCATTCAAGTCTTTATAAAAAGATTAAAGCAATTTCAGGACAAACCGTAAATGGTTTTATCAGGTCTATCAGAATCCGAAGAGCCGCAGTAATTATGCTTACTGAAAACATTAATATCGCACAGGTTGGACCTCAGGTTGGTATAGAAGATCAGCGCTATTTTCGCCAACAGTTCGTAAAATTGTTTGGGATGAAACCTTCAGAGTATATCAAAAAATACAGAAATTCTTTTAATAAGGAATTGAATATCATTCAGAAGGGGGATATTTAATTGGAACCTTTAAAGAATAGAGATATTCAAAAGATCTAAATAAACATTGCCACAAGAGGTATTGCATTGATTCTAAATAATTAATTGCAAAATCATAGATTGATGCAAATATAAAAGGTGTAATCAAAAATGGTTACACCTTAAGTAAACTTAGAGTTAAGTAGCAATTCTTTTGAATTAATTACAGCGATTTAAAATACTTGTCAATATATCGATTTGAAAATACACAGTGACATCAACTGTAAGACTGTCTGTATTCCAATGGAGTTATATCCATTTTGCTTTTAAATAATTTACTGAAGGATTGAGGATACTCAAACCCTAGTTTAAAAGCGATCTCACTAACCGATAAATTGGTGGTGGCCAGATTTTCTTTTGCTTTCTCAATCAGTTTTTCATGAATATGATGTTGTGTATTTTGGCCTGTCAGGGTACGCAGCATATCACTCAGATAGCTCGATGAAATTCCCATTTCTGATGCCAGGCTGTAAACCGTCGGTAAGCCTGTAATTGCATCATCTTCAAAATGCTTATTTAAAGCCATCTCAAATCTGGTCAGCACATCGTTATTTGCCATTTTTCTGGTAATGAATTGTCGGCTGTAAAAACGGTTACAATAGTTTAAAAGCAATTCCAGATTTGAAACAATCACATCCGCACTGAGGTTGTCGATTCGAGACTCATATTCTGTAACGATATTACTAACCAGACCTTCGATCAGTTGTTCCTCATTATCTGATAAATGAAGCGCTTCATTGACCTCATAGGAAAAAAAACCGTAGTTCTTAATATTTTTTCCCAAAGGATAGTTCCTGATGAGATCCGGATGAAATAGTAAAGACCAGCCTTCATTATCCTTTTCGTCTCCCTGATCGACAGAAATAACCTGTTGAGGTGCAGAAAAGGTCATCGTCCCCTTGTCAAAATCATAATAATTTCGTCCGTATTTGAATTGGCCTTTGAAATTCCTTTTAATACAGATCTGGTAAAAATTCAAAACTAACCGCTCCACCGTTTGGTCTTGTGGTACTTCATCCTTATGATTAATCAGCGATATCAGTGTGTTCTTTGGGGGAGGCAACTTCAGCATTCGGTGCAGTTCTGATACTGAATTGATGATGGTCACCGATTTTTCTTCTTTAGCCATAATACATTATTTTTTTGAAATTACAAACTTACACACGATTTCTTTGTATACGATCAAAATGTTAAGTTAATCATTTATTTGTAACCACCGGAAACTTCCACCATCTGTCCGGTAATTACCGTAGATTCGTCAGATGCAAAAAACACGGCCATCTTACCTATATCTTCAGGCTTTGCCATCCGGCCTAATGCACTTCTGTTTATTGTTCCTTTTATTACTTCGGAATCACTATCTACTCCTAATTTTGCCACCCCTTCTGTTAGAACACCTCCAGGTCTGATAGAATTGACCCTGATGTTTTTAGGTCCCAACTCCTGTGACATTGAAATGGTCAGTGCGTCTGCAGCAGCTTTTGACGATCCATACACGATAGAATAAGGATCAGGTCTTGTTCCTGCATAAGAAGTAATGTTTACAATACTTCCTCCCTGGTTACCAAAAGCTCTAACAGCTTCCTGGGAAGTGAGAAGTATCCCTAAAACGTTAATGTCGAACATTCGTCTGTATGATTCTTCAGTAATCGCTTCTAGTGGCGCAAATTCATATACTCCTGCGTTATTGATCACTGCGTCGACCTTGCTGTAAGTATCTTCTGCGGCTTTAAAAAGTTTCTGCACATCCTCTTTTTTAGACATATCACCCTGTACGCTAATAGCCTGACCTCCTTGGTTTGTGATTTCATCAACAACCGCATTAGCATCTTCTCTGCTGGATGCATAATTAACCACAACTTTAGCTCCTGCAGCTCCGGCTGCGCGAGCTATCCCGGCACCAATTCCTTTTGACGCACCTGTTACGATGACAACTTTATCTTTTAATATTTGACCCATTGTTATTATTTTAAATTTTATGATTACAAATTTCCAGGTTTTATAAATACAATACGTATCCAAAGCAAAGCAGGTTGTATCCAAAATGAGTGTGACCGCATCTAATAAATAAAAAAATAGAAAGCCTTGACAGATACAATCTTAAAAATAAGTTCGGGAGTAGGATAATGTTACTGTTGCTGTCTGAAAAATATGAATGTCATAGGGAATATCATAACAGCAGGGATAATTTAGGAATATATAATTTTATTATAAGAAAGTTCAATTGTAAGTTGAGAACTTTACACATGATCCGATTTCAAGAGCTGGGATGCAGAATAAAAAAAAGCCACTCGATTTGAGTGGTTTGTTAAAGATTCCATTTTATACAATTTAGAATAATTGATT
Source organism: Flavobacterium sp. LM4 (assembly GCF_002017935.1). Classification (NCBI taxonomy): domain Bacteria; kingdom Pseudomonadati; phylum Bacteroidota; class Flavobacteriia; order Flavobacteriales; family Flavobacteriaceae; genus Flavobacterium; species Flavobacterium sp. LM4. The sequence goes on from NZ_MUFW01000001.1 coordinate 1,451,833, forward strand.
ATAAAAATACGATTCTAAATCTATAAACGAGATAAGTTAGTAGAAAATCGCAAACAATAAATCAATCATGATTGTATATAACAAAAAAGCCACTCGATTTGAGTGGCTTTTGTTGTGATCCCAGAAGGATTCGAACCTTCGACCTACGCATTAGAAGTGCGTTGCTCTATCCAGCTGAGCTATGGAACCATTTGTTTTAAAACTTTATGGCAAAGTTTCTGTCGGGGTGGCAGGATTCGAACCTGCGGCCTCCTGCTCCCAAAGCAGGCGCGATAACCGGGCTACGCTACACCCCGAAGGCAAAATTTAAGCGGAGAGTAAGGGATTCGAACCCTTGGTACAGTTCCCCATACGCTTGTTTAGCAAACAAGTCCTTTCGGCCACTCAGGCAACTCTCCAAGCTCAAGGATATGTCCTATTTTGCGGTTGCAAATGTAAGACAACATTCGATATCTCACAACTATTTTTATGCTTTTTTCAATCTTTTTTCAATCTTTTTTTTAAAACACTTCACAATCAAACAAATAGAATTAATAAAAAAATGATCTTAAATTTAAAATTCATTCGAATTGATTCAAAATTTGAATTTGTATAAATAAAGATTAAATTTGCTAGAATAACTAATAATTACAGAACAATGAACAAAAGAGTTGTTATCGTTTCTGCCGTTAGAACACCTATCGGAAGTTTCATGGGAGGATTGTCTACTGTACCGGCACAAAAATTAGGTGCGGCTGCTATAAAAGGAGCACTCCAAAAAATTAATCTTGATCCAAAGTTTGTGGATGAAGTTTTCATGGGTAATGTTATTCAGGCCGGAGTTGGACAGGCTCCTGCACGTCAGGCAGCACTTTTTGCCGGATTATCGGAAGAAGTAGTCGCTACAACTGTAAATAAAGTTTGTGCTTCCGGAATGAAAGCCGTAATGTTAGCTGCTCAGGCAATTACCTGCGGAGATGCTGAAATTGTTGTGGCTGGTGGAATGGAAAGCATGAGTTTAATTCCGCACTACGTACAAATGCGTTCCGGAAATAAATTTGGTCCTGCGACTCTGCTAGACGGAATGCAAAAAGATGGTTTGACAGATGCTTACGATAACAACGCAATGGGAGTTTGCGCTGATTTATGTGCCACTGAATACAACATCAGCCGTGAAGAGCAGGATAATTTTGCTATTCAGTCGTACGAAAGAAGTGCAAAAGCATGGGACGCCGGAAAATTTGATAATGAAGTTGTGCCTGTAGAGGTTCCACAAAAACGTGGAGAACCTATTATCGTTTCAAAAGATGAAGAATATACGAATGTAAAACTAGACAAAATACCTTCTTTAAGTGCTGTTTTTACCAAAGACGGAACTGTTACAGCAGCAAATGCCTCTACTATTAATGATGGAGCTGCAGCATTAATTTTAATGTCTGAAGAAAAAGCAACTGAATTAGGATTAAAACCTTTGGCTTATATAAAAGGTTATGCTGATGCCGCTCAGGAACCAAAATGGTTTACTACAAGTCCCGCAAAAGCACTGCCTAAAGCTTTGGAAAAAGCAGGAATCGGAATTGGGGATGTTGATTATTTCGAATTCAACGAGGCTTTTTCTGTAGTGGGTTTAGCCAATTCCAAAATCCTTAATTTAGATAACGATAAAGTAAACGTAAATGGCGGAGCAGTTTCTTTAGGACATCCTCTTGGAGCATCAGGAGCCCGAATTATTGTTACTTTGTTAAATGTTTTAGAACAAAACAATGCTAAAACAGGAGCTGCTGCAATTTGCAATGGCGGTGGTGGTGCTTCGGCTATTGTTATCGAAAAAGCTTAAATAAATATTCTATTTTAGGAGTTATTGAATTCAAATGCTCCTAATTTTAAACTTATAAATTACCTTAAATGTTCGGAATCTGCAATCTTGCCATAGTACCCGTTCGAGCTGAAGCTAGTGACAGAAGTGAAATTGTTACACAGCTCTTGTTTGGTGAACATATCGAAATATTAGAACGCCAAAATCAATGGGCGCGAATAAGAATTCAGTTCGATGATTATGAGGGCTGGGTAGATTCTAAACAATATCAGGTAATTTCTAAGGAGCATTTTAATCAATTAAGCAAAGAAGCTATTATTTTAAATGCTGATTTGATTGATTATATCAGTGCACCGGATAATTTATTACTTCCAATTCCGCTTGGCGCTTCATTGTCTTTTCTGAACAATAGTGAAATTAATACTTCAAACTTTGATTTTGAAGGCACAAAAACCAGTGGAATTAAACCTAAAAGTGCATTAATCAGTACAGCATTTATGTATTTAAATGCTCCTTACCTCTGGGGCGGAAAAACACCTTTTGGAATTGATTGTTCGGGTTTTACACAAATGGTTTATAAATTAAACGGTTACAGAATTCATCGTGATGCCTCTCAGCAGGCACTCGAGGGCGAACCTTTAAGCTTTATCGAAGAAAGTGAAGTGGGTGATTTAGCCTTTTTTGATAATGACGAAGGAAACATTATTCACGTCGGAATTATAATGGAAAACAACTACATCATTCACGCAAGTGGAAAAGTACGCGTTGACCGTTTGGACCATTTAGGAATCTATAATCCTGAATTAAAAAAACACACTCATAAGCTTCGTGTGATCAAGAAGATTATATAATTTTCAATAAATATCTAAAGATAAAATTTTGAATTAAATAAGTTTTAATGTTTTGATATTTAGTATGTTATTTTTAATTGGAATATTAATATCAACCATGTTACAAACATATTTTAGAGCGTTAGATTTTTAAGTTTTTCTTACTAATCCTTCTGCATTCAAACTTAAGCCTCTTTTATTTCATTTTTTTGTATTTCCACAAAACCTTTTGCAGTACTTTACAATCCTCCCAATCCACTTTGAAAAACGTTGTTGGTCGAAATAGTATGAAATATAATATTGATTTACTGTAAATTTATATTTTAATTAGTCTTACTAACAAAAAACATTAATTTCTGACCCAATGAAGAACATATTTTTATTACTTATTCTTTTTTTAATAGGAACACCGGTTTTTTCTCAGGAATTGGTAAAATCTCCCGAACCTTTTGGTCCGCTTCCGACACAAAAACAAATCGACTGGCAGGAAATGGAGTTTTATGCTTTTGTGCATTTTTCGTTAAATACTTTTACCAATAAAGAGTGGGGTTATGGCGATGAGTCACCGCAATTATTTAATCCAACGAATTTAGATGTTCGACAATGGGCGCGCATTGTAAAAGCTGCCGGAATGAAAGGAATTATTTTGGTGGCCAAGCATCACGATGGTTTTTGTTTGTGGCCGTCAGCGTATACAGAACGCTCTGTGAAAAATTCTCCATGGAAAAATGGAAAAGGAGATGTAGTAAAAGAATTGGCTGAAGCATGCAAAGAGTATAATTTAAAATTAGGATTGTATCTTTCTCCATGGGACAGAAACCACGCTGCATACGGCAAACCTGAATATATAACCTATTTCAGAAATCAGTTAAAAGAATTATTGACGAATTATGGCGATGTATTCGAAATGTGGTTTGATGGTGCCAATGGAGGAGATGGTTATTATGGCGGAGCCAACGAAATAAGAAAAATTAATACACTGGAATATTACAATTGGGACGAAACTTATAAATTAATTTACAAAACCGCGCCTAAAACTCTCGTTTGGGGAGTTGGTCCGTCTGAAGCAAGATGGATTGGAAATGAAGAAGGACGTGCCGGCAAAACGAATTGGTCGCTTTTACGTCAGAAAGATGAATTGGCAGGCAAAGTTCATTATTCCGAATTTATGTCGGGGCATGAAGATGGAGAGAAATGGGTTCCTGGCGAAGCCGATGTTTCCATCAGACCGGGATGGTTTTATCATAAAGTTGAAGACGATAAAGTACGATCACTGGACGAGATGGTTGATATTTATTATGAATCAATTGGCCGTAATGCTACTTTATTATTGAATCTTCCGGTTGACAGAAGAGGTTTGGTTCATGAAAATGATGAAGCCCGATTAAAAGAGTTAGTTTCGACTATAAAAGCCGATTTTAAAACCGAATTATTAGCCGGAACAAAAGTTTCTGCTGATAATATAAGAGGAAACAGCACTTTATTTTCGGCAAAAAATGTAACAGACGGAGATAAAAATACCTACTGGGCAACAGACGACAATTTAAAAACAGCTTCAATTACTTTTGAATTTGATAAACCAACTGATGTTAATCGTATTCTGTTACAAGAAAACATAGCACTTGGACAACGTGTAAAAGCTTTTAATGTTGAAGTTAAAGTGGATGGAAACTGGAAAGCGGTTGCTAATGAAACAACTATTGGCTATAAAAGAATTCTAAGAATCGAAAGAGTTAAAGCATCGGTATTAAGAATTAATATAACCGATTCAAAAGCCAATATTGTTATTTCAAATATTCAGGCTTATAATGCACCAACTTATGTACGTATGCCAGAAATCATCCGTGATAAAAATGGCAATTTAACCATAAAATCTGAAGACGGAAATCCTGTTTATTATTCGCTTGAAGGAAAAAATCCAACGAAAAAAAGTATTTTGTATAAAGGAACATTTCAGTATAAGAAGGCAGGTCAGATAAAAGCTGTTGCTATAAATACACAAGAGAATGTAAGCAGTGCTGTAAAAACAGCAAAATTCGGTGTATCAAAAGAAAACTGGAAAATTGTTACCGCTTCAAGTGGCGATTTAAAACTGGCCGACAGAATTATAGATGGAAATCCAAATACAGACTGGAGTTTTGGAAATGATTCTAATAAACTGCCTCAGGAAATCACAATCGATATGGGTGGTGTTTTAAGTCTAAAAGGTTTCACTTATCTGCCACAACAGGTTGGAAATAATCTCAATTTGATTTCGAACTATGAATTCTATTCCAGTATGGATAATGTAAAATGGACCTTAGAGTCACAAGGCGAATTTTCGAATATAAAACACAATCCGATTGAGCAAATTAAGACATTTAAGAAAAGGAAAGCCCGATATATTCGTTTCGTTGCTAAGTCGGCAGTAGGAAAAGGGGCAACTGTTTCTATTGCAGAAATAAATATCATTGAACAGTAATTGTCCTTTAATTTGTTTAAAGTTTCAAACTATGTTTTCTAACGAAGTTAACAGGTTATTAGTCGAATTTTTGATTTATTAGATTATGTAATACTTAATTTTATACTAATAAATTAGAACATCAGGGAAATGATTAAAGAAAGTATAAATTTCAAAGAAGCGGGAAAGTTTGAAGAAACTCGTTTTGAGAAGATTCATAATGTAATTTTCGATTCATCTCACGAGGCATCTGTATTGGTAGCACAGGAGATAGCGAATATAATTCAGAGAAAAGAAGAGTTAAACGAACCTTGCGTTTTAGGATTAGCAACCGGATCATCACCAATAAAAGTATACGAAGAATTAGTAAGGCTTCATAAAGAAGAGGGCTTAAGTTTTGAAAATGTAGTGACTTTTAACTTAGATGAATATTATCCGATGGATAAAAACAATATTCAGAGTTACTGGTACTTTATGCATGAGCATCTTTTTAATCATGTGAACATTTTGCCTCAAAATATTAATATTCCTAATGGAAACATCAGCAATGAAGATCTGCAGCAATATTGTATTGATTACGAAATGAAAATTAAATCATACGGCGGATTGGATTTTCAGCTTTTAGGAATTGGAAGAACAGGTCATATTGGTTTTAACGAACCGGGATCTCATGTTAATTCAGGCACCAGAAGTATTACACTCGATCACTTAACAAGAGTAGATGCGGCATCATCATTTTTAGGAATTGACAATGTACCTAAAAAAGCGATTACAATGGGAATTGGTACTGTAAAAAATGCCAAAAGAATTGTACTTCTTGGATGGGGAATCAGTAAAGCAGAAATTATTAAGAAAACCATTGAAGGTGAAATTTCATCTCGTGTTCCGGCTACGTATTTGCAGCAGCACAGCAACACAACATTTGTTTTAGATACAGAAGCTTCATCAGAATTAACGAGAGTAAAAACACCCTGGTTGGTAAAATCGGTAATCTGGACAGAAGAATTAAAACTGAAAGCAGTGGTTTGGTTAAGTGAACTGACTAAAAAACCTTTCCTTAAACTGACAGACAAAGATTATAATGATAACGGAATGTCAAGCGTGTTGTCTGAAGAAGGAACTGCCTACGATTTGAATATTAAAATGTTCAACAAAATGCAGCAAACCATCACAGGATGGCCGGGAGGAAAACCAAATGCCGATGACACTTACAGACCGGAACGTGCAACTCCGGAGAAAAAAAGAATTATCATTTTTAGTCCACACCCGGATGACGACGTTATCTCGATGGGAGGCACTTTTGACAGATTGGTAGAGCAGGGGCATGAAGTGCATATTGCGTATCAGACTTCAGGAAATATTGCCGTTTCAAACGAAGAGGCATTGAAATTTGCTGAAATTACAAAAGCATTAAATCCTGATTCTGCTGAAGCTGAAACTATTATCAACTTTTTAAAAAATAAAAACAGCAACGATATTGATTTAGTCGAAGTGAGAAAACTGAAAGGTTTGATCAGAAGAAGTGAATCTTTAGGAGCAACCAGATATTTAAGTGTCCCGGATTCTAATGTAAACTTCCTTGACCTTCCATTTTATGAAACAGGAACGGTAAAGAAAAATAATTTAGGAGAAGCTGATATTCAGATTATGTGCGATATCATCGAAAGAATCAAACCACACCAAATTTACGCAGCCGGAGATTTAGCAGATCCGCACGGGACGCACAAAGTTTGTCTGGATAGTTTATTCGAAGCTTTGAAGAGATTAAAACACAAAAGTTTCATGGATGACTGTTGGGTTTGGTTGTACAGAGGTGCATGGCACGAATGGGAATCGTATCAAATTGAAATGGCGGTTCCAATGAGTCCGGATCAGGTGCTTAAAAAGCGTCATGCTATTTTCTTCCACCAGTCTCAAAAAGATGGTGTGATGTTTCAGGGTGATGACAGTAGAGAATTCTGGATCAGAGCAGAAGACAGAAACAGATTAACTGCAGAAAAATATCATGCTTTAGGATTGGCAGATTATTCAGCAATCGAAGCTTTCAAGAGGTATTTCTTCTAAGAAAATCTTTAAAATAGAATAAACTATTTCATGTAGTTTATTTTGGTTAGTTAGTTACCAAGTTTTGAAAATGCAGCCGTGGTTGGCTGCATTTTTTGTATTTTTTATTTTCTGATATTTAACACCTTAACAGTTTTGCCGCAAAGTTCGAAAACCTTAACGCAAAGTTTTTTGTTACCCTGAGCGAAGTCGAAGGCTACAAAGCTATTCCTTATTTTTTGTCAGAAATTACAAACTAAAGCTTAATTAAAAAGAAAAAACCTTTGTCAATTTCAAATTGACAAAGGTTTCATTTTAAATAAAAGTCTTCGACTCAGACAGGCAATTGTTTAAATCGAAGAATTCAAAATTCGCTGTTTCACATGATCGATGTACGATCTTCCAATAACATATCTCAGTCCTTCGATCTCGATACTGTTTCCTTCAACGGCATCGATTTTGTCAATTGCAATCGTGTATGATCGGTGTATTCTCAGGAAGTTTTTTTCGGGTAATAAATCGGTAAAATCAGACAAGGTACTGTGAATTATGTATTTGCCTGTTAAAGTGTTTATTTTTAGATAATCTTTAAGGCTTTCGATCACCAGAATTTCGTTAAAGAAAATTTTCTTCATTCTCTTTTTGTCAATTTTAACGAATATAAAAGGGCTGTCCGGATGGCTGTCCGGACTTGAATTGTCCTTTTTCTCAATCCTCTTGCTTATTTTATTTAACGTCTTCATCAATCTTGGAAACTCAATGGGTTTCACTAAATAATCTAAAACATCAAGTTCATAAGTTTCTATTGCAAACTGGCTATAGGCGCTTGTGATTACAATTAAAGGAGGATTTTCGAGACTTTTTATAAAATTAATTCCATCGAGAACAGGCATGTTTATGTCCAGAAAAATAACATCGACATTATTATTTTTAATAAAATTCAGGCCTTCAATCGGATTACTGAAAGTATTTGTTACCTCAAAATTTTCAAGTGGCTCTAAGTAATTTTTAATAATATTAATTGCCAATGGCTCATCGTCTATAATCAAACAATTTATTTTCATTTCTATAATCTTAGTTATTTGAGCGAAATAATTTTGCAGGTGAAATCAATAAGGGGAGTATTTGTTTTAGGTGACTTTAATCACAAGCTTTACGACAAAAATATTCTTTTTATTTTTAAAAGAAAGCTTGTAGTCATTTTTATTATAGCCTAATTCAAGTCTTTTTTTGACATTTTCGAGACCTATACCACTTGACTTGTTAAAATTGTCTTTATGCCCTGTAATTTGGGGTTTTGGATTTGAAATTGTAAAATGAAGAAAGTCTTCTTTAACTTTAAAAGTTATATCAATTTTGACCTTTCCTGTGTTTTTATTTACACCATGTTTAAAGGCATTTTCAATAAAAGTAAGTAATATCACCGGAGAGATTTCTTTATCATGTATATCACCGGAAACTGCCATGTTTATTTCCAGTCTTTCATCATTTCTAATTCGCTCCAGATCAAGGTAATTTTGGATGCATAAAATTTCGTTTTCTAAAGACTGTTTTTTACCCTTCGTATCGTAAAGCATATACCGCATCAGTTCAGAAAGTTTAAGTACAATTTTTGGGGTTTTGTTTGATTTTTCTACAGATAACGAATAAATATTATTCAGTGTATTAAAAAAGAAATGAGGCGAAATTTGAGATTTAAGAAAAAGCAATTCTGTTTCCAGTTGTGATTTCTCTAAATCGGTTACTCTTTTTTGTTCTTTCTTGAAATCTAAAGTTATTTTAATTGCAGTTACAAAAGTCATCACATACAATTCGCCCATCATCATGTCAATGGTATAATTGAGGGTGAGTTTTTGAATAGTTTCAGGGCCTTCAGGCCACACTTGGTGCGTAATTAATAAATAGGTAAGATTGAATTTAATAACGACCATTAAAAAAATGGTTGCTAATACAGACAATACATACAGAATATATTTTTTTCGATAAACCAAAAAAGGCATAAAAACCAGTATATTCAGATAACACAAAGTCATATGAATAGGAAAACCTAATAAATTTGTTTTTAATGAATAGCTGTAATTGTTAAAATAACTTCCCCATCTAAAAGTATTAAACAAGAAATAAGTCAGCCAGAAAAACACATGATAACGCAATGGTATCCGATATAATTTGTTAGAATTGAAATTCATAATAAAAGTGCATTTTGTGACTTTTTTTGATGTTTATCTAAGTTTATGTGTTGTCCGTCTAAATTAGTTTTAACAAAAGTCAAATTTATTTAAATTTAAAGTTAAATTAAGGTTGTATTATATGAAGAATTTTTTACTATGTCTTTTATTTGTAATTCTGGTTGCAAGTTGTAAAATAAATGTAAACAAAAATAATAATCCGAAAGATATTTTTGTAAGCCAGGTTGATCCTTTCATAGGCACTGGAGGACATGGACATACGTATCCGGGAGCGACTCTTCCTTTTGGAATGCTTCAGGTAAGTCCTGACAACGGTATTTCGGGCTGGGACTGGTGTTCAGGTTATCATTATTCAGATTCTGTTGTGGCTGGTTTTGGTCATTTGCATTTAAGCGGAACCGGAATTGGAGATTTGGCAGACATATTATTTATGCCGACAAACAAAAAAGTCGATTTAACACTCAAAACAACTTCACGAGATCAATTACCTTATAAATCAGCTTACAGTCATGCTAACGAAAAAGCAACACCGGGTTCTTACCAGGTTTTTCTTGAGGATCCTAAGATTAATGTAGTATTAACGTCTTCACAAAGAACAGCTTATCATAAATATACATTTGCTAAAAACGACAAGCAATCCGTAGTTGTCGATTTAGGATTTGCCATAAATTGGGATAAAGCCCTAAAAACCGGAATTACAATTGAAGACGATTATACTATAAGCGGTTACCGTTACAGTAAAGGCTGGGCATTAAACCAGAAAGTGTTTTTTGTAGCAAAGTTTTCAAAACCTATTTCAGAATCAGTTTTAACGGCTGATAAACAAATTGTTAATGCTAAAAAAGCAGAAGGAGAAAATACTTCGTTACAATTGTTTTTTGACCCGAAAAACGCAACTGAATTGTTTGTAAAAGTAGCGCTCTCATCTGTAAGTGTAGCAAATGCAAAAGACAATTTAGACGATCCAAAAGTTAATTTCGATGAAACGAAAGCAAATGCATCTTCAATTTGGAATGTAGCTTTAGGCAAAATAAAAGTTGAAACACCGGTAGATTCATTAAAAACAATTTTTTATACCGCAATGTATCACGCACAAGTTGCGCCTGTAACTTATAGTGATAAAAATGGGCAGTATAGGAGAGAGGACGATCAGATTGTTATGGCAAAAGATCATACTGCCTATTCAACTTTATCACTATGGGATACTTTTAGAGCCGAAAATCCTTTATTGACTTTATTAGCGCCTGAGAAAGCTTCGGACATTGTAAATTCAATGTTAGCGTATTACGATACCAAAAAAATATTACCGGTCTGGACACTTTACGCCAACGAAACCAATACGATGACAGGCTATCATTCTGTTCCTGTAATTGTCGATGCGTATTTAAAAGGTATAAAAGGTTTTGATGCCGAAAAAGCATTCGAGGCAATGAAAACCACCATGATGCAGGATGAAAGAGGACTGAATTTCTACAAAAAATACGGTTACATTCCTTATAATTTATTAGACGAATCGGTAACCATTACTTTAGAATATGCTTATGATGACTGGTGTGTGGCACAGATGGCGAAAGCTTTGGGCAAAAATGAAGATTACCAGTTTTTCTTAAAACGTTCTCAGGCGTATCGATATTTATTTGATCCGAAAACGGGTTTCATGAGAGGAAAATCCGAAGATGGAAAATCATGGAACGAACCTTTCGATCCAAAACATTCGAACCACAGGGAACATACAGATTATACCGAAGGAAATGCATGGCAGCACAGTTGGTTCGTACCTCATAATGTGAAGGATGTTATTTCGCTTCACGGAAGTAACGAAATCTTCACCAAACGTTTAGAGCAATTGTTTACAGAGAGCTCAGAGATTACAGGAAACAATGTTTCGGCAGATATATCTGGATTAATTGGCCAGTATGCACACGGAAACGAACCAAGCCACCACATTGCTTATATGTTTAATGCGGCAGGTCAGCCATGGAGAACGCAATATTGGGTTCGTCATATTTTAGATACGCAATACAACACAACACCAAACGGATTAAGCGGTAACGAAGACTGCGGACAAATGTCGGCCTGGTACGTTTTCAGTTCAATGGGATTGTATCCAATGAACCCTGCTTCAGGCGAATATGAAATTGGAAGCCCGATTTTCGAAAAAGCAACCATCAATCTTGAAGGAGGCAAAACGTTCGTAATTGAAGCCGAAAATGTTTCAGATAAAAATTTTTACATCCAGTCAGCAACTTTAAACGGAGTTGAATTCAATCAAACAGCAATCAAACATCAACAGATTTTAAAAGGAGGGACTTTACATTTTGTAATGGGAGCACAGCCAAATACAAACTGGGGAATCCAAAAATAAATACATAAAACAAAACTAACCTAACAACAAAAAATTAATGGATATTATTGACGTATCAATCATCGTAGCTTATATTCTGCTCTCGGTAGGTATAGGAATTTGGATTTCAAGAAAAGCATCAAAAGGATTAGACGATTATTTCCTCGGAGGTAAAACAATCAAATGGTACTTTCTGGGTCTTAGTAATGGATCCGGAATGTTTGATGTTTCGGGAACCTCATGGATGATTGGAGTTTTATTTCTGTACGGCGTAAAAAGCTTTATGTTTATGTGGCTGTGGCCGATATGGAACCAGATTTTCGTCATGATGTTCCTTGCCGTCTGGATCAGAAGATCAAAAGTTATGACGGGTTCTGAATGGATTCTGACTCGTTTTGGAAGCGACAGAGCCGGAAAAGCATCTCATATTATTGTAGCTATTTTTGCCATTATCTCAACAATTGGTTTCATTGCGTATTTCTTCGAAGGAATCGGAAAATTTGTAACCATCATCCTTCCTTGGGATTTGACGCTTCACTACGGTGATATGATTTTATTGACATCAGAGCGTTCTTATGCCTTGTTAATCATTTTTTTAACGACAATTTATACCGTAAAAGGCGGAATGTTCTCAGTAGTCGCAACAGAAGTTGTACAATATTTAATTATGATTATAGCCGGAGTTTTAATCGCAGGTTATGCCTTCATTAATTATACAGATATTCAGATTAATGCAGTTATTACAGAGGAATGGAAAAATGTCTTTTTCGGATGGCAGTTTGAAACCCAATGGACAGATAAATTTCAAACCTTCAATAATTTAATTGATTCAGAGGGGTACAAAATGTTTGGCGCTTTCATCGGAATGACCTTATTCAAAGGTTTCTTTGCGAGTGTTGCAGGGCCAACGCCTAGTTATGATTTACAAAGGGTTCTTTCAACCAAATCAGTCAAAGAAGCCGCTTATATGAGTGGTTTTACCAACCTGATTTTATTCATCCCGAGATATTTATTAATCACCGGAATCGTGGTAATCGCTTTGGTAAACTTAGCACCTGAATTAAATGCAAACACAGGATTAACCGGAGCCGATTTAGAATTATTGATGCCAAAAGTCGTTAATTTATATATTCCCGTTGGAATCAAAGGTATTTTACTGGCAGGTTTATTAGCCGCTTTTATGTCAGGATTCTCTGCATTCGTAAATGCAGGACCAGCGTATATCGTAAATGATATTTACAAAAAATACTTCAAACCGGTAGCATCCAATGCACATTATATCAAAGTAAGCCAGATTTCGTCTTTCCTTGTTGTTGGTTTAGGCGTTTTTATGGGATTCTTCGCAGATTCGATCAATTCATTGACTTTATGGATTACAAGTGCATTATACGGAGGTTACGTAGCAGCCAACTTTCTGAAATGGATTTGGTGGCGTTTTAACGGCTGGGGTTATTTCTGGGGAATGTTCTCCGGACTAGTTGTTGCTTCTCTACAATTTGCTTTAGGTCAGGCCAAAGGAGGCTTGTCAGAAGGATCATTTTTATATGATTTGGCACAAGTACAAGCTATTTACCTGTTCCCATTAATATTTGGATTCTCAATTTTAGGTTGTCTCTTAGGAACATATTTGAGCAAACCAACAGATATGGAAGTTTTAAAATCCTTTTATTCAAACGTAAGGCCGTGGGGATTTTGGAGTCCAGTTTATAAATTGTTAAAAGCCGAAGATCTGGCTTTCGAAAAAAACAATGATTTCTGGAGAGATATGATGAATTGTGCTATCGGGATTGTATGGCAGTCGAGTATGATTTTGCTTCCGATATTCTTTATTATCAGGGATTATCCAAAGGCGATTACAGCATTAATCGTGTTTTTAATAACAACAACAATATTGAAATTTACATGGTTGGATAAAGTTCGTAGAATAGAAGATTAGAGAATTAGAAAATATAAAATGCAGGACAGCTTTGTCAAAGTCTTAAACGTTCATTTTGTCATTTCGATAGAGGAGAAATCACACGCGTAACTCGACAAAGATTGACGTCACAGTTTGTCATTCTGAGAAACGAAGAATCTTCACGAGAAACTCTACAAAGATTGGCGAATTTCTGAGAGGAGTCGCTTACGAAGATCCTTCCTTCGTCAGGATGACAAAACAGACAGAATAAAAATAAAAAACAATAAAAAAAACAAAAAAATGAGCAGTATTCCATGGCAAGACAGACCCGAAAACAGTAAAGATGTAATGTGGAGATATTCTGAGAATCCAATTATTGACAGATATGCGATTCCATCATCAAACAGTATTTTTAATAGTGCTGTTGTACCTTTTGGCGATGGTTATGCAGGTGTTTTCAGATGTGATAACAAGGCCGTTCAAATGAATATTTTTGCCGGTTTTAGTAAAAACGGAATCGATTGGGATATTAATCATGAACCAATTGTAATGCAGTCCGGTAATACAGAAATGATCGAATCAGCCTATAAATATGACCCGCGTGTGGTTTTTATAGAAGACCGTTACTGGATTACCTGGTGTAATGGCTATAATGGCCCAACAATCGGAATTGGTTATACTTTTGATTTTAAAGAGTTTTTTCAGTGCGAAAATGCCTTTTTGCCGTTCAACAGAAATGGCGTTTTATTTCCACAAAAAATAAACGGAAAATACGCCATGTTAAGCCGCCCGAGTGATAACGGACATACGCCTTTTGGTGATATCTGGATCAGTTACAGTCCAGATATGAAATACTGGGGTGAGCACAGATTAGTTATGAAACCAACTCCTTTTGAAGACAGTGCCTGGCAGTGTACAAAAGTAGGGGCAGGGCCAATCCCTATTTTAACCAACGAAGGATGGTTGATGATTTACCACGGTGTTATCAATACCTGCAACGGTTTTCGTTATGCAATGGGATCAGCGCTTTTAGAAGTTAATTCACCGGATAAAGTAAAATTCAGAACACAACCGTATTTATTAGGACCGGCAGAGATTTATGAAATGGTTGGAGATGTTCCAAATGTAGTTTTCCCATGTGCAGCTTTGCATGATACTGAAGAAGATAAATTAACCGTTTATTATGGTGCAGCAGATACGGCAGTAGCAATAGCTTTTGGAAAATTGAGTGAAGTGATTCAGTTTACAAAAGATAATAGTTTATAAAAAATAAGCATGCTTTTAAAAAATCAATGGTTAACAATTGTTTTAGTTTTTTCTTCGATTGCTGTGTTATCACAATCGAAGAAAAATACTATTGTACCTAAAACCTATACAGCGAATAAAATTACAAAACCAATTTTAATTGACGGAGATGAATCAGATCCGGCTTGGAAAAATGCAGACTGGACAGCTCTTTTCGAAGATATCGAAAACGATATTAAACCTAAATATGCAACAAAAGTTAAAATGCTCTGGGATGAAACCAATTTTTATATTTTAGCAAAAATTGAGGAGCCGCATGTTTGGGCAAATTTAAAACAGCGTGACACTATTATTTTTTACAACAACGATTTTGAAGTTTTTATTGATCCCGACGGCGACACTTTTAATTATTATGAATTAGAGATAAATGCATTAAATACAGCCTGGGACCTGTTTTTATCAAAGCCTTACAGAGAAAATGATAATGTAGTTTTAAACGACTGGAATATTCCGGGTCTGAAATCAGCGGTAAAAATCAACGGAACGCTTAATAACCCAAATGATACTGATGAAGGATGGGGTTTAGAAATGGCAATTCCCTGGGCATCTTATAAAAAATCTTACAACGAAAATAATGTGCCGGCAGATAAATTCTGGCGCGTTAATTTTTCAAGAGTAAACTGGCAGCATTCACTGGCTGATGGTAAATACGAACGAAAAAAAGATGCTGACGGAAAATTTCTGCCTGAGTACAACTGGGTTTGGTCGCCAATGGGCGTAATCAATATGCATGAACCTGAAAAGTGGGGGTATGTTTATTTTTCTTCAAAGGAGGAAAAAGACACTTTTACAATTCCGCAGGATGAAAAAGTAAAATGGGAGCTCTACAATTTATATCGGGCTCAAAAAGAATATTATCAAAAAAATAAAGTCTGGGCAAAAGCATTAACGGATTTAACGAAAGAAACGATCAAAGTCGATGGTAAAGTTTTAAAACCTATCTTAGAAAATCATTTTTCGGGATATAATATTTTTGTAAAAAGTCCTTTTTCAAACCAAACGTTTACCATAAAAGAAGACGGTCAGTTTTTAAAGTAAAAAAACAATTAGACAATTTATCAGTAATGATTCATTATAAACAACATCATATGGCAATTAAATCAGTTTTTTCATTTCTGATTATCAGTGCATTTTTTGCTTGTTCTTCATTAGAAAGAAAACAAAATCAATCCAAAGAGGATTTTAAAATAATTGGATACGTTGCCGGCTATGAGAATTTTGATCCCACAAAAATTGATGCGGGCAAGTTGACTCACCTTAATTATGCCTTTGCTAATATTGTTGATGGTAATGTTCAGTTTGAGCTGGCTACTGATAAAGCGAAAATAGAAAACGTAATGGCGCTTAAAAAGCAAAATCCCGGTTTAAAAATAGTGTATTCTATTGGCGGCTGGGTTTGGTCAGATCAGTTTTCAAATATAGCAGCTTATGCCCAATCAAGAGAAAAATTTGCTAAAAGCGCTGTAAAACTAATGAAATCTTATGGCTTTGACGGAATTGATATCGATTGGGAATTTCCTGGACAACGCGCGGAGGACAATATTTTCAGACCTTCTGACAAAGAAAATTTTACCTTATTATTAGGCGAATTGCGCAAACAATTAGAAATTCAGACTAAAATAGATAATCAGCATTATTTGCTCACTATTGCAGCTGCAGCAGATCAGGAATATATTAAACATACTGATTTGAAAGAAGCACATCAATATCTTGATTTTATAAATCTGATGTGTTACGATTTTTACAATGGCTGGTTTTATCAAACAGGACATCACGCTAATTTATATCCTTCAAAAGAAGAAAAATTTGGAGGGAACAGTATTAGTGAGTCGGTAGACGCATTCTTCAAAGAAGGTGTGCCTGCTCACAAGCTTATTTTAGGAATCCCTTTTTATGGAAGAAAGTGGGAAAAAGTAACACCCGAAAATAATGGTTTATACCAGTCAGCCTTAACAGGAAGTGCTATTATGGCATCCTGGGAAATTGCTGCAGCATTAAAATCAGGAAAATTTCAAGAATTATATGATGATTCGGCAAAAGCATCTTATTTATGGAATGCCCAGGACAATATTTTTATTTCTTATGAAACTCCAAAAGAAATTGCTTTAAAAGCAGCGTTTATTAAACAGAAAAAATTAGGCGGTGCTATGTTTTGGGAATATAGTTTAGACAATAATCAGGAATTATTAAACAAACTGTACCAAAGTGCAAGTCTAACAAAACAAAGAAATTAAGTATGAAACTACCAAAACTATTACTTTTTTTATTGGCACTTAGTATTTTTTCATGTGCAAAAAAAGAAGAACAAACCACTTTTAAATTTGGAGTCTGGACATCTGCAGATGCCAAAAAATCAGATGCAGACTATACAAAAGAGTTCAAAAAATACAAAGATGCCGGAATCGATGAAGTATTAATTAATACAGGAGCAGATCCAAAACTTTTAAAAAGAGTAGTGACTTTAGCCACAAATGAAGGTTTAAAAGTGCATGCCTGGATTATGGCAATGAACAGACCCGGAGACTCCATTGCATTGCAGCATCCGGAATGGTATCAGGTAAGCAAAGAAGGAAAATCATGCTTTGACAATCGTCCTTATGTTGATTATTACCAATGGTTATGTCCAACCAGAAAAGAATCCAGAGAACACGTTTTACATTTAGTGGAAGAACTGGCAAAAGTAGAAGGGATCGAAAGTGTTCATTTAGATTATATCCGCTTTCCGGACATCTTTTTACCAATCAGTTTATTACCAAAATACAACCTGGTTCAGGATGTAGAATTACCTCAATTTGATTTTTGTTATTGTGACGAATGTATCAAAGCATTTGAAAAAATCCATCATAAAAATCCAAAAGAAAGTCATAATACTTCGATCGATATGGAGTGGAAAAACTTCAGATTAAATGCAATAAAAGCCGTTGTTGATGATGCCTATAAAATTGCGCACAAACACAACAAACAATTAACTGCGGCCGTTTTTCCTTATCCTGAAATGGCAGACCACATGGTACGCCAGCGTTGGGACAAATGGAATATCGATGAGGTTTATCCCATGATTTATCATAGTTTTTATGATGAAGAAATTGACTGGGTGGGTTATGCTACAAAACAGGGCGTTGCTGATTTAGAGCATAAAAAAACAAAAATTAATACAGGAATTTATATTCCGGGATTGAAAAATGATAAGGAACTTAAAGAAGCTATTTTACTGGCAAAAGAAAATGGAGCCGTAGGAGTTACTTTCTTCGACGGAAATGCATTGTCTGATAGTAATTTAAAGACCATTAAAGAAACAAAAGCAAGTTTAAAGTAATATCTTTTAAACACATAGAAACATAGGTTTTAAGTATGAATAAAAAGAATACAAAAAGAAACTAGTTTCTAACACATAGCTATGTTTTTTAACGCAAGTGAAACGCCTTTTATACGGTTTCAAAAACTATGTTCCTATGTGTTTAAATATAAATAAAAGTAAAAAGCATGTCAAATAGAAGAGATTTTATCAAAAAAGCAGCTTTAGGGGCAGCAGCGGTAACTTCTGTTGTTGGCCTTAGCGGATTTGTGAAGAAGGAAGATGAAAAAGGAGGCGCATTAGAATTTCCTTCAAAAAATCAAAAAAAGCCAGTCGTAATTTCTACATGGAATCATGGTTTACCGGCAAACAAAGAAACCTGGAAACAATTAAAAGACGGGAAATCAGCTTTGGACGCAATCGAAGCGGGAATGAAAATACCAGAAGCTGACCCAGCTGTAAGAAGTGTCGGTTACGGAGGATACCCGGATCGCGAAGGAAAAGTGACGCTGGATGCCTGTATAATGGATCATAACAGCAATTGCGGTTCTGTATGTTTTTTACAAGGAATCATGCATCCAATTTCTGTGGCAAAAAGAGTATTACAAAACACGCCTCACGTAATGCTGGCAGGACAAGGCGCTTTACAATTTGCTTTATCAGAGGGATTTAAAGAAGAAAATTTACTAACTCCGGAATCTGAAAAAGACTGGAAAAAATGGCTGGAAGATTCTAAATATAAACCAGTTATCAATATAGAAAATCACGATACCATAAGCATGCTAATGTTAGATCAGGATGGAAATCTTGCCGGAGGCTGTACAACAAGCGGCGCCGCCTGGAAAATGCACGGCCGCGTCGGTGACTCCCCAATAATCGGCGCGGGGCTTTTTCTGGATAACGAAGTAGGAGCGGCTGCAGCAACGGGTTTAGGGGAAGCCGTTATCAGAACTGCCGGAAGCGCAATGGTGGTCGAATTAATGCGTCAGGGAAAATCTCCTTATGATGCCTGTAAAGAAATTACAGAGCGTATTTACAACAAACATATAAATCACAAAGACATGGAATACCTGCAGGTTGGTTTTATTGCTTTGAATAAAAATGGTGAATACGCAGGATACAGTTTAAGATCAGGATTTAATTTTGCCGTTTCAGATGATGAAAAAGGTCACAGAATGGAGGATGCAAAATTTAAAATGTCGTGGGATAAGTAATTGTGACAAAGTTTTGTCATTCCGAGGAACGAGGAATCACACTCGGGATTCGACACAGATTGGAATATACGCAATATTTGTCATTTCGACGAAGGAGAAATCTCCGCAAGAGACTCTACAAAGATTGACGAGTTACGTTGAGGAGCTACTAACGAAGATTTACTTCGTCTGTTCGCTATCGCTCGGGTCTCCTTCGTCGAAATGACAAAACTGTGACAAAAATTAAAACATAAAAAATGTAAACAGTTTCTATGTGTATTCATGCAAATTGAAACGCCTTTTTAAGCTTTAAAAAACTATGTCTCTATGTGTTTAAAAAAATAACCACGCAGAGAACCCAAAAAACAAAGAATGAAAAAAGTACTATTCCTATTAACCTTGATCACTTCAATTTTCTCGGCTAACGCGCAGAAAGTTTACACGGAAAATGATATTCGTATCATTCCAAAACCGAGTCAGACTCTTATTAAAACTGGTGTTTTTGAATTTACAAAAGATACAAAGTTTGTAGTAAACGGTGATTTCCAAAAAGATGCTGCAAATGCTTTGGCTTCTAAATTTGAAGTTGCTGCAGGATGGAAACCAGAAACGACAACAAAAGCGCCAGTAAGCAATTTTGTTCAGTTTAAAGTTGATCTGAACTTAAAAAATGAAGCTTACGTTTTAGATGTAAATTCGACGAGCATTGTTATTGCTGCTAAAGGGAATGTTGGTTTCATGTATGGTTTAGAAAGCGTGAGACAATTACTTCCAGAAGCGATTGAAAGTAAATTTGCAATCACTACTGCAAAATGGGAGATTCCAAGTTTAACGATTACAGATGAACCTCGTTTTAAATGGAGAGGTTTAATGCTGGATTTATCACGTCATTTTTTTGATAAAAATTACATTCTGGCTACAATCGATCGTTTGGCAATGCATAAAATGAATGTTTTGCATTTGCATTTGGTTGATGACCAAGGCTGGAGAATCGAAATTAAAAAATATCCAAAACTAACAGAAGTTGGTGCTTGGCGAGTAGATCAGGAAAACTTATCCTGGAATGCAAGACTTCCGGTAACAGCAGATCAAAAAGGAACTTACGGAGGCTTTTTTACTCAGGAAGAGTTAAAAGAAATTGTAAAATATGCCGCATCAAAAAACATTGAAGTAATCCCGGAAATCGAAATGCCGGCACACGTAAGCAGTGCCATTGCCGCGTATCCTGAACTGGCATGTTTTGATCAGAAAATTGGTGTTCCGTCAGGCGGAGTTTGGCCTTTGACGGATATTTATTGTGCAGGAAAAGAAACGACTTTTGAATTTTTGCAAAATGTAATTGATGAAGTAATAACTATTTTCCCTTCAAAATACATTCATATTGGTGGCGATGAAGCGACTAAAACCAATTGGGCAAAATGTTCGCACTGCCAGAAAAGAATCAAAGACAATAACCTTAAAAGTGTAGAAGAATTACAAAGTTATTTTGTAAAACGACTTGAAAAATACATCAATTCAAAAGGAAAAAGAGTAATTGGCTGGGATGAAATTTTAGAAGGTGGTTTGGCTCCAGATGCAACGGTAATGAGCTGGAGAGGAATGAAAGGCGGCATCGAAGCAGCAGATCAAGGTCACGATGTGATTATGACTCCAGAAACACCTTGTTATTTCAACTTTTACCAAGGACCGCAAAACGAAGAACCTTTAGCTTTTGATGCTTATAATCCGTTAAGCGAAGTGTATAAATTTGATCCTGTAGTTGCAACTATGACACCTCAGGAAGCAGCACATGTTTTAGGAGGACAAGCGAATTTATGGGCAGAACATTTAGCATTACCAAAAGATTCTGAATACATGATTTTCCCGAGATTGGCAGCTTTATCAGAAACTTTATGGAGTCCGAAAGAGAAACGCAATTGGAATGATTTTACAACGAGATTATTTTCATTATTCAAACGTTACGATTATTTAGGAATAAATTATGCGAAAAGTGCTTATTTGGTTACTGCTTCTTCTACAGCAGATTTGGCTAATAAACAAATCAAAGTAGAATTGAAAAACGAGTTTCCTAATCCAGATATCCGTTACGTTTTAGGAGATAAAAGCATCGATCATCATGCTGTAAAATATACTGCTCCAATTGAAATCAAAGAAACGACTGTTTTAAAAGCTTCTTTATTTCAAGATGACAAACCAGTAGGAAAAACGTATACTGATACCCTTGTTTTTCATAAAGGATTTGCGAAAAAAGTGAAATACTTAACACCTTACAATTCGAATTACAAAGGAGATGCGAACACAATGGTCAACACGATTCGCGGAAGCAAAAATTTCCATGACGGACAATGGCAAGCTTGGTTGGTTAACGATATGGAATTGGTAATTGACCTTGAAAAAGTTGAAAGTATAGAGCAGGTAAGTGTTGGTGCTTTAGAAAGTCAAGGCGCAGGAGTTAATTTCCCAATTGAAGTAAAAGTATTCATTTCTGACGACGGATTTAATTACAGACAAGTTGGAAAAATAACACGTCCGTATGCTGTAAACGCAGTTCCGGAATTGAAAGATTTTAAAATTAATTTCCAAAAACAAAATGCACGTTTTGTAAAAGTAATCGGCGGTAACCTGAAGAAAAGTCCGAAAGGAGAAAGTTCTTGGCTGTTTGTAGATGAGATTGTGGTGAATTAATCTTTAACTATTGCCTCAATAGTTTTATAAAGTAGAATTATTAAAGAATAACTCTCTGTAGTATTTGATTATTTAAGTCGTTTACTACTTTAAGATTGCAATTTTTTAAGTTTATAAATTTATAATCTGAAAAAAAAAATGAATAAGATATTATTTAAGCTCGGAGTATTATTGATTTGCTTGATGCCGTTTTTTACTACGGCGCAAACCAAAGGATTTTCTATATCTAATGGAGAATTTCAAAAAGATGGGAAAATTATAAAAATACATTCAGGAGAAATGCACTATGAACGTATTCCTAAAGAATATTGGAGACATAGGCTGCAAATGCTTAAAGCTATGGGATTGAATACCGTAGCGACTTATGTGTTTTGGAATTACCACGAAATAGAGCCAGGTGTATGGGATTTTAAAACAGGAAATAAAGATTTAGCTGAGTTTTTACGTATCGCTAAAAGTGAAGGATTATATGTGATTCTTAGGCCAGGTCCGTATGCATGTGGGGAATGGGAATTTGGAGGCTACCCTTGGTGGTTGCAAAATAATCCAGATTTAGTAATTCGTACCAATAACAAAGCATTTTTGGAAGCTTGCAAAACGTATCTGGAACATTTGTATGCAGTGGTAAAAGGAAATTTTGCTAATCAGGGAGGACCAATTATTATGGTTCAGGCAGAAAATGAATTTGGTTCTTATGTTTCTCAAAGAACCGATATTAGTGCTGAAGATCATAAAGCATACAAAACTGCAATTTACAATATGCTTAAAGAAACTGGGTTTCCAGAGCCTTTTTTTACTTCTGACGGTACTTGGTTGTTTGAAGGCGGTGCTGTTGAAGGCGTATTACCGACTGCAAATGGGGAATCAAATATAGAGAATTTAAAAAAGCAGGTTGATAAATACCATAAACGGCAAGGACCATACATGGTTGCAGAGTTTTATTCTGGCTGGCTGGATCATTGGGCAGAACCATTTATTAAAATTGGATCTGAGGAGATTGCAAGTCAAACTAAAAAGTACCTTGATTCAGGTGTTTCTTTTAATTATTATATGGTACACGGCGGTACTAATTTCGGATTTACCTCTGGAGCAAATTATAATGAAGAAAGTGATATTCAGCCGGACATTACAAGCTATGATTATGATGCTCCTATTAGCGAAGCAGGTTGGGCAACACTAAAATTCATGGCTATTCGTGAAGTAATGCAAAAGTATTCTAAGACAAAATTAGCACCGATTCCAGAGAAAATACCAGTTACAAAATATCCTAATCAGCTTATCAAATCGAGTATGGATGTTTTAAGCTGGATCAAAAAAGAAAAAGCTGTTGTCAATGACCAGCCATTAACATTTGAAAAATTAGGTCAGGGAAATGGATATGTTTTATATCGTAAACGATTTACACAGCCAATTTCAGGCAAATTAAAAATAGAGGGATTGAGAGACTTTGCTACAGTTTATGTAAACGGAGTTAAAGCGGGTGAATTGAATAGAGTTTTCAAAAATTACGAGTTGACAGTTTCTATTCCTTTTAACGGTATTTTAGAAATTTTAGTTGAAAATATGGGGCGTATTAATTACGGAGCCGAAATAGTACATAATACGAAAGGTATTATTTCTCCGGTTTTCATTAATGAATATGAAATTAGCGGTGGATGGGAAATGTATAAAATGCCGATGAATGAAGTTCCAGTTCTTAAAAATGAAACGATAAAACCTGGACGTCCAGTTTTATATGAATCTACAGTAAACATAGAGAAACCAGCCGATACTTTTCTTGATATGACCAATTGGGGAAAAGGAATTGTATTTGTCAACGGACACAATCTTGGACGCTACTGGAAAGTAGGACCGCAGCAAACGCTTTATGTTCCAGGCTGTTGGTTGAAAACTGGTGCAAATAATTTTGTTGTATTCGAGCAGCTTAATGAAAATACCCAAAAAGAATTAATTTTTACAGATCAACCTATACTTGATAAACTAAACGAAAAAACAAAAGAATAAATAAAACGCAATAAACAGATAAAGATGAAAAAAGGAATATTCATAATCGCCCTTTTATTTTCAGCTCAGATTTTCGCTCAGGCTATTTATGAAGATGAAAGATACGTACCGGAAACAGATCCGTTAGTGTTGAAGAACTTAGACGAATGGCAAGGCAAAAAATTTGGTCTGCTAATGCACTGGGGGACTTACAGCCAATGGGGAATTGTAGAGTCTTGGTCTATCTGCCCTGAAGATTACGGCTGGTGTGAACGTAAAAAAGGAAGTAATCCGTCTAATTATAATGATTATATTAAAGATTATGAAGGATTAAGAAAAACATTTAATCCTGTGAAATTCGATCCTGCAAAATGGGCTAAAGCAGCTAAATATGCGGGAATGAAGTACATGGTTTTCACTACAAAACACCATGACGGATTTAATATGTATGATACTAAATACTCTGATTACAAGATAACTAGTAAAGACGTTCCTTTTCATACCAACCCAAAAGCAGATGTTTTAAAAGAAATTTTCAACTCTTTTAGAGGTGAAGGTATTTCAACTGGAGCTTATTTTTCTAAACCAGACTGGCACAACGAAAACTATTGGGATCCTTATTTCCCTCCTTTCGACAGAAACGTAAACTACGATCCGTCTTTATACCCTGAAAAATGGCAGAAATATGTTGATTTCACGCACAACCAAATCTTAGAAATTTTAACGAACTACGGAAAAGTAGACATTTTATGGCTTGACGGAGGTTGGGTTAGAAAAAGAGATCAGGTGAACATCAAAGAAAACTATGACGAGAAGTTTACAGAAAACGAATCTAAAAATGGTTTCATCAAACACAGAGTAGTAAATCAGGATCCAAAAATGGATGAATTGGTTGTAAAAGCGCGTGCAAAACAACCGGGATTAATTGTTGTTGACAGAGCAGTTCATGGTAAAAACCAAAACTACTTAACGCCGGAAGGACGTGTTCCTGCTAAAACGTTGCCTTACCCATGGGAGTCTTGTATTCCGGCAGGTGGAGGATGGTCATATTCGCCAGGTGCTGAATACATGAATGGAAGACAAGGAATTCATATGTTAGTCGATATTGTAGCAAAAGGCGGTAACTTATTATTGAATATTGCTCCTGGTCCGGAAGGAGAATGGGACAAAGGGGCTTACGATTTATTACAAGCTTACGGAGATTGGATGAAAGTAAACAGCACAGCGATTTACAACACCAAACCAATCGAGCCTTACAAAGAAGATAACATCTGTTTTACACAAAATAAGGCAGGAAATGTATTTGCATTTTACTTAGCAAAAGAAGGAGAAGATAAAATTCCTGCTCAAGTTACAGTAAAATATATCAGCCCTAAAAAAGGAACAAAAATTACAATGTTAGGTTCTAAAACTTCTTTAAAATGGACAAAAGAAGGAAACGGATTTAAAGTAGTTATTCCGGAAAACTTAAGAAATAATTTACCATGTAAAGAAGCCTGGACTTTAAAAATGGAAGCTATTTAACAGATAAAAGTATGTTTTCAATATCAAAAAAAATAATATCAAAAACAGCATGTATTTTGTATATGCTGTTTTTTAGCATCCTTATTTTTGCACAGAAAGAACCCGCAGATTTTGTAAATCCGTTTATTGGAACTTCCAATTACGGAGCCACTTTTCCAGGGCCAACTGCACCAAGAGGAATGGCGAGTATTAGTCCGTTTAATGTTGCGGGAAAACAAAATAAATTAGAAAAAGACAGTCAGTGGCTTTCTAATCCGTATGTAAACGAAAATACTTTTTTAACCGGATTTAGTCAGGTTAATATAAGCGGTGTGGGCTGTCCTGAATTAGGCGTTTTAATATTAATGCCAACAACGGGAGCTGTCGAAACCAATCATTTAAAATACGGTTCAACTTATAAAAATGAAGTAGCAAAAGCGGCGTATTATAGCGTAGACATTGACAAATACAATATAAAAGCAGAGTTTACGGCATCAAAAAGAGTGGGGTTCAGCAAATTTACTTTTCCAAAAGGACAATCTAATATTTTACTGAATCTTGGCTTAGGTTTAACCAATGAAGAAGGCGCGATGGTAAAAGTGGTTTCGCCAACAGAAATTGAAGGAATGCGAAGCGTTGGTTCATTTTGTTACAACAGTCCGGAAGATGCTTATCCGGTTTATTTCGTTGCCAAATTTTCTAAACCAGCATACAAATTCGGTGTTTGGAAAAAGCCATCAAAATACGAAGGCACAGAAGCACAATGGATGACGTATAATGGCAAAACCAGAATGATGGATAATAGCATCAAAACGGTTGTTGGTGACAGCATTGGAACTTATTTTACGTATAAATTTGATAAGCAGGAAACCGTTGAGGTTAAAATTGGAATTTCGTATGTAAGCATTGCAAATGCCCGTGAGAACTTAGAAAAAGAAACCGGAAATAAATCGTTCGAAACCGTTTATAATGACACTTATAAGGAATGGAATGATGAGCTTTCTAAAATTTTGGTTGAAGGAGGTTCAAAAGATGATAATACGATTTTTTATACCGCATTATACCACACTTTAATTCATCCAAATACTTTAAATGATGTCAATGGAGAATATCCGGTGATAAAAAGAAGTAAGATTGCAAAAACCGAAGGCACTCGTTATACCACGTTTTCATTGTGGGATACCTATCGAAATATGCATCCGTTAACGTCTTTGGTTTATCCTAAGCAACAATCGGATATGATAAAAAGTATGTTGGAAATGTATGATGAAAACGGCTGGCTGCCCAAATGGGAATTAAATTCAACAGAAACCTTTACAATGGTAGGAGATCCCGCAAGTATAGTGATAGTTGACGCGTGTTTAAAAGGAATTCAGGATTTTGATTTTTACAAAGCCTACTATGCCATGTTAAAAGGTGCTGATCAAATTGAAAAGAATCCGTTGCGTCCTGGACTTAAAGAATATATCGAAAAAGGATATGTATCAACAAATTATCGCGGTCCCGTTTCTACAACACTGGAATATAATACTTCAGATTATGCGATTTCACTTTTAGCAAAAGCTTTAGGCGAAAAAGAAGATTATAAGCGTTTTACGAAGCGTTCATTATCCTACCGAAAATTATATGATAAAGATTTAAAATTACTTAGGCCAATAACAGCTAACGGAAAATGGTATGAACCTTTTGATCCTGAATCGGGATCTAATTTTCAGGAAAATGTTGGTTTTATTGAAGGCAATGCATGGCAATATGCTTTTATGGTGCCGCATGATATTAGAGGATTAATCAAACTTATGGGCGGTGATAAACCTTTTTCAGATCAGTTGCAAAAGGTTTTTGACAGCAAACAATTTGATATGGCAAACGAGCCGGATATTGCTTATCCTTATTTATTCAATTATATAAAAGGAGAAGAATGGAAAAGTCAGGAAATGGTAAAAAAATTGGTGAAAGAATATTTCCAAAACAAACCAAAAGGATTACCCGGAAATGATGATACAGGAACAATGTCTGCCTGGCTGGTATATTCCATGATGGGAATTTATCCAATTTCTCCGGGTGACCCAATTTATACCATCACAGCACCATTGTTTCATAGAATAACGATCAAATTAGATCCAAGATATTATAAAAAAGAAAGCATTGTAATTGAAAGACAAATCAATAATGACGGAAAAATCAATTCGATTGAACTAAACGGAAAATCACTTAACAGCTTTTTTATTTCGCATGACGATTTTGTGAATGGAACAATGCTAAAAGTGATTCAAAATTAAAAACACACCACTATGTTACAAGTAAGAATTAAAAAGGCAGCCATTATCCTCGTAATGGCTGTAGGTTTTTTTAACCAGAACTATGCACAGAAAAAATACCCGTATCAGGATGCAAAAATGCCGGTAGAAGACAGGGTAAAAGACTTGTTAAGCAGAATGACACTTGAAGAGAAGGTACGCCAAATGGATATGTACAAAGGCGAATTTTTTAAAGATGAAGAGAATTTTTCTAAATCTAAATCGACTGCTAAAATCGGTAAATTAGGAATTGGAGCTATTCATGACATTTATCCGCGTTCGGCAAAAATGATTAACGATCTTCAATCTGAGATTATTAAAGGAAACCGTTGGGGAATTCCTGCTTTAATTATGTGCGAGATGCTTCATGGTTATTTGGATGAAGGAAGTACGGCTTTTCCAATGAATATTGGACTTGGAGCTACTTGGGACACAAAAATAATAGATAAGGTTGGAAAAGTAATCGCTACAGAAGCAAGAGCACACGGTGTACATTTTGGCTTAGGCCCGAATTTAGATTTAGGACGTGAACCACGCTGGGGAAGAGTTGCAGAAACTTTCGGAGAAGATGCTTTCTTAAACAGCGAAATCGGTTTGGCATTCATCAAAGGATTACAAGGAGATGATTTAAAATCGGATCGTTCTATTATTGCAGAACCAAAACACTTTGCTGTTCACGGTATTCCACAAGCGGGAGGAAATTCTTCTCCAATTTTAGTGGGAGAACGTTCAGCGAGAGAAGATCATTTACCTTCTTTCCAAAAAGCATTTATGAAAGGGGGGGCTTTAGGAACCATGTGTGCCTATTCTGAGTTAGATGGAATTCCTTGTGCTGCAAATCACTGGTTATTGACAGATGTTTTAAGAAAGGAATGGGGTTTCAGAGGAATTGTAGTTTCAGATTTAGGAGCTATTAAATACATTCAAACCACTCATAAAGTTTCTGATTCTCCAAAAGAAAGTATCAGAGAAGCAGTTTCTGCAGGAGTTGATATGCAGTTTTACGATTTCACAAACGAATTTTGGCAAAATACTATTGTAGAATTAGTAAATGAAAAGAAACTGACAATGGAGCAGATTGACCGCGCTGCCGGAGCAGTTTTAAGATTGAAATTTTTATTAGGATTATTTGAAAATCCGTACACCGATAAAAATCTGATTAAAGAGCGTTTTCATACCAAAGAAAACCAGGCTGTTGCTTTAGAAGCGGCTCAGAAATCGATGGTTTTATTGAAGAATGACAATACTATTTTGCCATTAAGCAAAAATCTTAAAAATATTGCCGTTATCGGACCCAATGCAAATGCTTCAAGACTTGGAGGTTATGCTCCTAAAAACAGTGCTGGAATGACAGTTTTCGAAGGTGTGCAGCAATTGGTTGGAAAAACGGCTAATGTTGTTTATGAAGAAGGTGTACCGCTGATTGTAAAAGGACAAATCATTCCGTCTAAATATTTATTTACTCCGGATGAATCTCAAAACGGATTAAAAGGAGAATATTTCAATAACAGAAATGTAGAAGGAGCTCCAGTATTGACTCGTATTGACAATCAGTTAGAATTTGACTGGCCCTGGTCTCCGGGAACAGGTGTTACAGATGACGATTTCTCTATTCGTTGGACAGGTTACATTAAATCGGACAAATCATTTGATGGATGGTTAGGCTTAAGTTCTGATGACGGAATCAGAATGTGGATTGATGATCAATTGGTTATTGATAACTGGACAAAAGGAGCTACCAGTATCGTTACAACTCCAAAAAATATAGAAGCAGGAAAAAAATACAAAGTCCGCATTGAAATGTGGGAAGGTGGCTGGGGAGCCAGAGCGCACTTACGTTGGAATTTAGAAAAAGTAAACTTACAGCCGGCCATTGATGCTGCTAAAAAAGCTGATGTTGCGATTGTAGTTTTAGGAGAATCTAACGAATTGGTTGAAGAAAACAGAGATGTTGCAACTTTAGACTTACACGGAATGCAGCAGGAATTGATTGAAGCGATTCAAAAAACCGGAACTCCGGTTGTTTGTGTATTATTAAACGGACGTCCACTTTCTGTAAACTGGATTGCCGAAAATATTCCGGCAGTTTTAGAAGGATGGTTCCCGGGGGAATTAGGAGGAAGAGCTGTAGCAGATGTTTTATTTGGAGATTACAACCCAGGTGGAAGATTACCAATTACAGTTCCAAAATCAGTAGGGCAGTTACCTATATATTATAACCAAAAACCATCTGCAATACACAGATATGTTTCTGAAAGTGAAAATCCATTATACACATTCGGTTACGGTTTAAGTTATACCAAGTTTGAATATTCAAATTTTGCCATCAATACCAAAGAAATTAAAGCAGATGGAGAATTGAAAGTTAGCGTAAATGTTAAAAATATTGGGAATTATGATGGAGATGAAGTGGTGCAATTGTACATCAATGATGTTTACAGTAGCGTAACCACTCCAAGAAAAACATTAAAAGGTTTTAAAAGGTTATTCATCGAAAAAGGAGAAACAAAAAAGGTTGAGTTTACATTGACGGCTGATGAACTATCACTCTGGAACAGAGATATGAAGCGAGTGGTTGAGCCTGGCGATTTTGAGGTTATGATTGGAGGGAATTCTGCAGATTTACAAAAGTTAAGTTTTAAAGTTCTGTAGTAACCCATTGTTTGGTGTAGAATTGAAAAATATTTAGTGTTTTGGATGTTTTGGTTAGAATTCTTTTATCAATTTAACAAATAGCCAATTTTAATAATGTTTAATGCTGGAAAATGTAAAGATTTTGAAAGGAAATACGTTGTTTTTAGTTAAATTTTAACCAACACCTTTTGAAAGCTGTCATTTGTCGAAATAATGATTTAGTTAACAAAACAGATTCATAAATTTAACATCATATTAACTCAAAAAACAATTTAAACTATGAATCAAAACGTACTAAAATTACTGTTCTTGTTTTTCCTGTTCGGGTTTCAGAACCTTCAGGCTCAAACAGCGACAGTAACAGGAACAATCACAGATGCTGAAGGAATGCCAATTCCAGGAGTAAATGTGAATGTTAAAGGAACTAAAACCAATACATCGTCAGACTTTGATGGTAAATACAGCATCTCTGTTCCCAATCAATCAGCAATTTTGATATTTTCTTATGTAGGTTCTGCTACAAAAGAAGTTCCTGTTTCAGGACAGACGACTGTTAATGTAGCTTTAAGTGCAGACAGTCAGCAATTAGGAGAAGTTGTTGTAACTGCACTTGGTCAGTCTAAAGAGAAAAAGGCTTTAGGGTATGCTACCAGTGTGATTAAGTCTGAGGCAATTGTTAAGACAGGTTCACCTACCGTTGCTAATGCGCTATATGGTAAAGCACCTGGTGTGCGTATTACTTCTACTCCTGGAGGAGCCGGAAACATCAATATTAATATTCGTGGTGTCAACTCTATTACGGGTAAAAACCAACCGCTTATTATTATGGATGGTGTGCCAATTCGCGATGGAGCGGCTACAAACAATGATTATTGGGGTGATCAGCGTATTAGAAGTAATGGTCTGGCAGATATCAATCCGGAAGATATTGAGAGTATCTCCATACTTAAAGGAGCTTCGGCGGCTGCCTTATATGGTTCTGAAGCTGTAAACGGGGTGGTATTAATTACATCTAAATCCGGTAAAGGAAAAAAAGGATTAGGTGTAGATTTTAGTACGAGTTACTCCAGTAACTCAATAGCGTATTTGCCAAGATTTCAATATGAAAGAGGTCCGGGCTGGACAAATGCAAATTATTCTACTGGATACTTAGCTCCTGATGGTTTCGCTCATTATGATACAAATAATGATGGAATTGCTGATACCAGAGGTGTTTCGGCCAGTACTAATAACTTTGGGCCATGGTTCGATGGTCAGCCAATTATGTCATGGGATGGTGTTGTTCGTCCTTATTCAGCTCAAAAAGACGGCTACAAAAATATGTTCCAAGATTCATGGGATGGCGTAACAAACATTGCACTTTCTAATAATACGGATAATAGCAGTATTCGTTTTTCTTACACACACAATGAATCAAAAGGGTTGAGTATGGGGAACATGAATAAAAAAAATACCCTTAACCTGAATGCATCGTTCAAAACAAGTGAAAAATTGAAAACAGATGTCATCGTGAGTTATATGAACCAGAATGTTCACAACCGTGCTGTTGGTACAGATCGATTGATAAACAACTTTACAGGTATGATAAGCCCGTTTGATAATGGAGACTGGTATAAGGCTAAATATAAAACCAGTTTAGGATACAAATATGTGACGGGTTCAAATAATAGTTTGACTCCGGATGAAAATATTATCCGTAATGGTTTCAAGGCAGATGTAGGTGATTATTTCTGGAATACGAATGCAAATCAGCAGGACGAAATTACAAACCGTTTGATTGCCAGTGTTACTGAAACCTATACTATTTACCAAGATTTGAAGCTGCGTGGTCGTGCTTCTACAGATTTAACTTCGATAAATGTAGAAACTAAAAATCCGGTTGAAAGACCTTTGGTTTATGGATTTGGTACTGGTTCATTTCAAATAGATTCTAAAGATTATAATATTCTTTATGGGGATTTAATGTTAATTTATAACAAAAAAATTAATGATAAGTTTGACATTGGAGCTACAGTTGGTTATACAGCATCAAAAGAAACTGGTTTGAGTTTGTCACAATTTACAGATGGAGGGTTGAGTGTTGAAGGCTGGTACGATTTGAATTCTTCAGTAAACAATCTAAAAGTTACCAATAAAAGAGATAAAGTTGTAAAAGATGCTGTATTTGGAACTCTGACCGGAAACTATAAAAACTATTTGTTCCTCGAAGGAACAATAAGAAGGGATCGTACTTCAACTATGCATCCTGATAACAATGCTTTTACGTATCCTTCAGTCAATTCTTCTTTCATAGTGTCTGATGCGTTTACATTACCGGAAGTAATCAGTTATGCAAAACTTCGTGCTTCATGGGGAATTGTGGGTAACTATGCAGAGATGTACAGGGGTAACGTAGCTTTCAACCAAACCACATTAGGAAATCAAGGAACAGCTAGTCCAGTATTGATTACTACTTCGATGGATAAGTATGGTAATGAAAGTTTAAAACCTGAGATGAAAAACGAATATGAGCTTGGTTTTGAAACTAAATTCTTTGGAAATAGACTAGGATTAGATGTTTCTTACTACAATGCACAAGTTAAGGATCAAATTTTAGATTTAGATTTAGCACAAACAACTGGAGCAGGGAAAATAATAGCTAATGTTGGAGAATTGAGAAACCAGGGGATTGAAATCGCTTTGACCGCGACTCCTGTAAAAACAACATCCTTCTCTTGGGACCTTACTTTGAACTGGTCTAAAAACGCAAACAAAGTGGTGAAATTAGCTAATGGTGCATCTGAATTATTACATGCTGACTTTGACGGTTCTGCTGCTCAATTGAAATCAGTTGTAGGAGACCCAATTGGAGGTATTTATGCACATCCTGTTAAGACAGATGACAATGGAAATAAAATGGTTGACTCTGATGGATTTTATATGATTGATGGCGATAAATGGCAAAAATACGGGACAGCAATACCTAAAGGTGTGGGAGGTTTATTGAACACATTTAATTATAAAAATTTCACTTTAGATGTTAATATTGATTATTCTTATGGAGGTTCTTTGATGCCAACAGGTATTAACTGGATGACTTCGAGAGGATTGACAGAAGAGAGTTTGAACTACAGTACTAATGAGCGTGGCGGTTTAACTTATTATATGGATGCTAATGGTAAGGGGGTTCAGGTTCCTAATAGTGCTACTTCCGGACCAGGTGGTCAAACCTTATATCGTGATGGTATGTTGATGAATGGTGTGACAGCAGATGGTGCAACAAATACGAATGTAATCTCTCAGGCGGGTTACTATAATATGACTTATAACTGGGGAGGTCCTCAATACAGCAGCTCACGTTATGAATTGTATATCAAGGAAAACAACTATGTAAAATTGAGAGAAGTCTCATTAACTTATAGTTTACCAACTAACTGGGCTGCTAAAATTGGTGCTTCAAAATTAAATTTTTCAGCTTACGGACGTAATTTGTTCTTCATCTACAGATCAATTAAGGATATGGACCCAGAAGGAACTACAGCAGGTTCTAAATGGTATCAAAACATAAATAATGCGGGAACGAATCCGGCTACCAGAAGTATTGGATGTATGTTAAGAGCCTCTTTTTAATTTGATATTTCTAATTTTAAAAAATATAACATGAGAAAATTATTATATATATCGCTAACAACTGCAGCAGTTTTTTTGAGCTCTTGTTCAAAAGACGATTTTGCAGATGCGTATGCAAATCCCTCTACGGTTGAAACCACTACTGTACCTAAACAGTTTGCCGGATTCATGAAAATTAACTTTGAGGATGTAATTCCTTCTTATTGGAATTACTATACCGTTCTAAAATCTACTTCTCTTAGCTACACGCAGGCACATGGATTTATGAACTCATCCGGTCGCTATGTTTCAGGAGCTGCACCAGTTAACAGATGGGATAGATTTTATAAGTTTATGGCTCAATATAGAGAGTTGGAAAAAGTGATGGCTTCTTTGCCTGCTGCTATGCAGACTGAAAATAGAATCTATACCATTACTTCAACTATTTATTTATACGATCATACTCAAAAAATGATTGATAACTATGGAGATATTCCTTTTTCTCAGGCAGGTAAAATTAGTTTAACGGGAGGTAATTATGGTGCTGCATTAGCAAAGTATGATAACCAAACAGAACTATATACCCTTATGTTGGATCAATTGAAAGCTTTTTCTACTGAGTTGAATTCGATTACTTTGTCTGCTGGTGTGGCAACAGAATTCAAAAATCAGGATTTGATCAACAAAGGAGACCTGGTAAGCTGGAAAAACTATTGTAATTCCTTGCGCTTAAAAATCTTGAATAGAGTTTCTGCAGTCCCTGCTTTTACAACAAGAGCAAATACTGAAATGGCGGAAATCATTGCTGAAGGGCAAATTGTAGATGAAAATTCTGAAAATATTGCTTTCAGGGTTTATACTCAGGATGGGGATTTAGATACTTCAGGCTTTATTAATGCTTTAGAAGATGATTTAAATAATCTTGCCCCAAAACCAATGATTGATCACATGAATGCGAATAATGATCCTCGTGAACCATGGCTGTTTGAAAAAGGATCACGCGTAGTAAACAACGTGATAATAGTGGCTCCTACTTATGAAGGACTGGATCCAACGTTGGCATCCGGCGCTCAGACACAATTAATAACAGATGGTAAAATTGCTGTTTACAATCGTTCGGTTCTCAGTAGAAATAAATGGTTGCCGGGAACATTAATAAATGCTCCTGAAGTAAACCTTATTCTTGCCGAGTACTATTCAAGAAATGGTAATGGTGCTACAGCTAAAACTTATTTTGAGAAAGCAATCAGACAATCAGTAGAGTATTATGTGAGATTAGGTGATAAAGCTGATGTTTTGACATGGAAACCAACTGTAGAGCCTACAACACTTGAAGTGGATGCTTATATTGCTGCTATTAACTTTGCAGGAGCTACAACACCAGCAGCTCAATTGGAATTAATTGCTTTTCAAAAGTACATTCATTACAATATCATGCAGGCTGATGAATCCTGGGCTGAACAAAGAAGATTGAAACTTCCCGCTCTTACATTCCGTGAAGATGAAACAAGCAGTGTGAGAAAAACACCGCCAACACGCTGGACATATCCAACTTCAGAGAGTGTTTATAATCCGGATAATTATAATGCTGTAAAAGCAAATGATAATTTAAGCACCAAAATATTCTGGGATATAAAGTAAAATTTCAATAATAATGTGCAATTAAAGCACCTATAAGTTTAAACAGAGGTAAGATGTAATTCTTACCTCTGTTTTTTCCAGTTTAATATTTGTCAAAAATTAGATAATAAATGATTTGTAAATACATGATAAAATTTTTCAATACCATATTATTGTTGTTTTCTTTAGTACTCGTTGCTCAAACCAAATCAGAGGTATATAAAATTAAGTATGATAAATTTGAAAACGGAAAAAAAACAGGCGAGAATATCGCAATTTATGTATACAATCAAATGGTTTTTTTATCAAAACCAACAGATAAAATACAACAATACATCGATTTAAAAAACAATTATAACGTTACCACCATCAAGGATGGAAATATTGTTTTCAAAAAAATAATTCCATTTGACAGCTTGCCTGTTCCTAAAAAAGAAAATGATACCCGTGTCATACTTGGATATAATTGTCAGCATGTTTCTTTTTCTTATTTTTCAAAT
The DNA here is from genome assembly GCF_002017935.1 of Flavobacterium sp. LM4. Taxonomy (NCBI): domain Bacteria; kingdom Pseudomonadati; phylum Bacteroidota; class Flavobacteriia; order Flavobacteriales; family Flavobacteriaceae; genus Flavobacterium; species Flavobacterium sp. LM4. The sequence goes on from NZ_MUFW01000001.1 coordinate 1,487,974, forward strand.
AGAATTGATATCTGGTATACTGAAAAGGCTGCCGTAAAAGGAACTCCTAACAGTAATTATTTACCTAGTAAAAATGCACTTGTACTGGAAATGGTTTATAATGGAAATCAGACTTTGACAGCCAATTCGATAACTAAAGTTAAAAATTATGAGCCATTTATTAATTATGATGAGAAGACAGTAGTAGTTGATAAATCAGAATTTGAAGAAATTCTCATTAACTCCAGATATACTAAATTGCATATTTTTGAGAATGAAAATATAAACTTCGATCCTAATTCAATAATTCCAAACGAAAAAGACTTTCTTACAGACAAGGTTTATCATTTTTCTAAAGGAAGTGTAGTTTTGAAAAAGATAAAAATTACTCCCGAATTAAAAAACAGTAGTGCCATTTTTGCAAAACTAACTTGTAAATCTAATGGGGATGCGTATGACAGGACTGGTTCAGTATTTATTATTCCAGCAAAAAAAAAGGAAAACATCACAACACTATTAGATGCATATTTATATGGATTGGAGAAATTACCAATTTATACAGATAATAAAAAAAACAAATATCAGGGAATTAAAAAAGAAAAAGACTATACGCCGGCAATAGAAATACTAAGGTTTTTTACGCCATTTGGAGTTAATTATTTTAATGATAAACGAAAAATAAATAATTATAACTGGGCAAAAGACGTTGTTTATAAAGAAGATGTCACTTCTCTTATTCCTACTGATGAAGATGAAATCTGGATTGGTGTTTTTATTGGCAATTATGATGCTGGTGGTCATACCATAAGTCTGGAACTCAATGTTTATCCATCAATGAAAAATAACGAAGAGAAACCAAATAAGAAAAAGTATGTAGCACCTTTATTTTCAACAGTAAATACGATGGAAATGTCAGGTCAGAATTACGGAGGTCTTTTTGCGAATGATACTTTAAAAGTAAATTTTGAAATTAAAGAAAATCTACAAAATTTACAGCTTTTGTATACCACAACTGGTCATGGAGGCTGGGGAAATGGAGATGAGTTTGTACCAAGAATGAATAAAGTGTTTGTTGATGGTCAGGAGGTTTTTAAAATTATTCCGTGGCGAACTGATTGTGCAACCTATCGATTATCTAATCCGGCTTCGGGGAATTTCTCTGATGGTCTATCTTCCAGTGATTTAAGTAGGTCAAATTGGTGTCCGGGAACATTAACTCCTCCTTATATTATTCCGCTGAACAAACTGTCAAAGGGCAATCATATAATAGAAGTTGTTATAGAACAAGGCCCCAATGAAGGTCCGAGTACAAACCATTGGAATGTTTCAGGAGTTTTGGTGGGCGAATTGAAAGATTAATTGTGAAATGAAAATAATTTTAAAATTTAATTCTGTAATCCTGCTATTAGTACTAACTGTTTTTTCCTGCAGTTCATTACAAACTAATCCGGAAGCAGTTAATATCACTCAAAATTATATTGCAGAAAATCCTGTTACAACAGCGAGCCATGCCTCAACATTGGTTGAAATAGAGCCTAACGTTCTTTTGGCTGCCTGGTTTGGCGGAAAACATGAAGGTGCAAAAGATGTGAGTATTTATATTTCTTCTTATAGAGAAAAAAAATGGTCAGCGCCTAAAAAAATTATTGAGCCACTAATTAAAGATGGCGATACGTTGCCTTGCTGGAATCCGGTTTTATTTAAAAGTAAGGCTCAAAATTTATATTTGTTTTATAAAGTCGGCAAGAACCCGAGAGAATGGTTTGGTGCTATGATAGTTTCTAAAGATAACGGAAACACCTGGAGTGAGGCAAAATATCTTCCAAAAGGAATATTAGGGCCAATTCGAAATAAACCAATTGAAACTACCCCAGGAGTTATTTTATGCGGAAGCAGCACCGAGAGTATCGATGATAATAAATGGAGAGTATTTATAGAAACTTATAGAGAATCTACAGACAGCTGGACAATAACGGATATTAATGACAGGAAAAATTTCGACATTATCCAGCCCACTTTTTTAGTTCATTCGGCTAAAGAGATTCAGATTTTATCACGAAGCAGACACAATAAATTAATTTCAAGCTGGTCTAAAGATAATGGTAAAACCTGGCAGAAAACAGACAGTATCAACGTTGTTAATTCGAATTCGGGAATTGATGCAGTGACCTTATCCAATAAAGCATTTTTATTGGTTAATAATCCTTTAAAAATGGGTAAAGACTGGTTTAACGGTAGAAATGTACTGGATGTAGAATATTCTAAAGATGGCTTGTCCTGGAGCAAATTATTTGATTTAGAAAACCAAAAAGAAGGCGAATTCAGTTACCCGGCCATTATTCGGACCTCAGATAAAAAAGTACATGTTTTATATACTTATAATCGTAAATTTATTAAACACACAATTTTTGATTTAAAATAAAAAAAGATGCAAAAATTTTGCCTGGCTCTTGACTTAAAAAATGATCCGGATTTAATTGCCGAATATATAGAATTTCATAAAAACGTCTGGCCCGAAATACAGCAGAGCATTTTAGATTCCGGAATTATCAGTCTTGAAATTTATAATGTTGCCGACCGTTTGTTTATGATTATTGAGGCCAATTCTGATTTTTCATTCCAAGAAAAAGCAAAACGGGATGCAGAAAACCCAAAAGTTCAGGAATGGGAAACTTTGATGTGGCAATTTCAAAAAGCACTTCCTCAGGCAAAAACCGGAGAAAAATGGCTTTTAATGGATAAAATTTTTGAACTTAAGTAATTTATATAAACGATGCTATTTTTAAGAAACTTAAAATATCAACTCTTTTTCATTAGTGTATTATTTTTTAACAGCACTATAAATGCCCAGAACGGTATCAATGCCAAAACATTTTACAAACATGATAAATATCTTTCTTCAGATAAGTTAGAAGGACGTTTTCCGGGAACCAAAGGCAATAATGACGCTGCTGCCTATATCAAAAAGTATTTTAAAAAATACGGGTTGAAAAAATTTGATAACAATTATTACCAGCCTTTTACACTTTTTGTGAAAGAAGGAATAAACAAGATGAAATCAGATAGTGTTTCGACCCAGAATGTTGTAGGATATCTTGAAGGTTCTGATGAAAAACTTAAGAACGAATATATAGTAATAGGAGCTCATTATGATCATTGGGGATGGGGAGGACAAAACTCAGGCAGTAAAAAGAAAGAAGCTTTCGCTATTCATAACGGAGCAGATGACAATGCTTCCGGAGTTTCGGCTCTGCTATGCATATTGCAGGAATTATCAAATGCTAAAGTCAAGCCTAAAAGAAGTATTATTTTTATCTCTTTTAGTGGAGAAGAGGAAGGACTTTTAGGTTCTAAATATTTTGTGTCCCATTTACCGGTTCAAAAAGAGGCTGTAAAAGTAATGTTGAATATGGATATGGTGGGAAGGTTAAATGAAGAGAAGCAAATTTACATGGGAGGCGCAGGAACGTTTCCAGATGGAGTAGAATTGATGAAAAAATTAGGAGAAAACAGTTCCCTTAATCCGGTTGTACATGCTGGCGAAGTGGGAGGCTCTGATCATGTCTCGTTTTATAAAGCCGGTATATCCGCTGTGGGATTTCATACCGGAGGCCACTCGCAATACCATACACCCGAAGATGATATTGATTTAATAAATATTGAAGGAGGTGCTTTGGTAGCTCAATATATTTATAATGCATTAGTAGCAATTGCAAATGACCCGCAACAACTGTATTTTATTAATCAGGATTAGGGAATCTATAAGTATCTATATCCAGAATTTATATAAATAAAAAGTCCCACCGAAGCTGGGCTAAAGGTTTTCATTCTATATAAAAAGTAAATCCCACGGAGTACGCGGGATTTTAGATTTCTACGGCATATAGCCTTATTGTGATAAGATTAAAGATTAGAAATTTTAATCAGTAACAAATATATAGAAAAAATAAATTGTTTTGAATGATGAAAACCATAATTGAGTTAATTTTTTTTGTGGTAGATTTCGTGCGTATTAAATTTTAAAAATTATGGCAAAGATTTTAGGATTAGATTTAGGCACAAATAGCGTAGGATGGGCGATTGTGGATAAGGATGGGAATAATTTTTCTCTTGTAGATAAAGGGGTTAGAATATTTTCAGAAGGTGTGAATATTGAAGCCAAAACCAATAGCGAAAGTTCAAAAGCAGCAAAAAGGACAGAGTACAGAAGTGCTAGAAAATTAAAATATAGACGAAAGATTAGAAAAATAGAATTACTTAAGGTTTTATCTGATAATAATTTGTGTCCAAAATTATCTGATGAAGAACTTAATGATTGGCGATATAAAAAGATTTATCCACAAAATGATGAATTCAGAATTTGGCTAAGTACAGATAATCAAGAAGATGAAGAAGAAAGGAAAAAGCAAAACAAAAACCCGTATTCATATCGATATAAGTCAGCCAAAGAAACACTTAACTTAAATGATAAGGAAGACAGATATATTTTAGGAAGGGCTTTTTATCATATTGCCCAAAGACGTGGTTTTTTGAGTAATAGACTAGATAGTTCCGATAATTCAATTATTGAAGAAAAGAAAAATGAAATAACAGCTGTAATAAATGATGCAACTTCAATTGCGGAATTTTTAGAGTTATTTTCAGAATTTGTGTCAAGTTTTGATAAAGACGAAACTAGTAATAAACCATTGTTTACACTTTCAAGAGCTTTCAATTCAATTTTCAAAGAAAATTCAGCATTGGTCTATAATGATTTAAAAGAAAAGTTGCTCGAACGTTTAAATAAAAAAGAATTTCTTGGACCTGTTAAGAGAGCAATAAGTGATTTGTCTGAGAAAATTGAACAAGAAAGATGTTCGACTTTAGGCCAGTATTTTTACACGTTATATCAAAAAGGTAAAAAAATAAGAGGTGAATATACTCATAGAATTGATCATTATTTAACAGAATTCAATTATATCTGTGACAAGCAAAATGTTTTAGCTGAAGCAAAAGAAAAAATTGAAAAAGCAATATTTTTTCAAAGGCCTTTAAAATCCCAAAAAGGTTTAGTTGCCAAATGTCCATTGGAAAATATTAAAACATGTGTGCCAATTTCTCATCCAGATTTTGAAGAATTCAGAATGTTGAGTTATTTGAATAACGTAAAAATTAAATTGCCTACTGATGAGAAATTAAGATTACTAAATGAAGATGAAAGAGAACAAATTGGATCTTTATTTTTCAGAAAGTCCAAAGCCAATTTTGATTTCTCTGAAATTGCAAAAAAACTTACACCAAAAAGCTTAAAATTTGGATATTACAAAGACAAAAACGTTGCTGAATATGATGTATTATTCAATTATAATTTAGGAAGCAATGTTTCAGGTTGCTCAACAATTGCAAATTTAATAGATGTTTTCGGTACGAAATGGAAGGAATATTTGTTTTCAAATTTTGTAAAAAACACTAAAACAGAAAACAATATAAAAGTTCAAAAGTCAATAGATGATATTATCGATGATATTTGGCATGTATTATTTCGTTTTGATAATGAAGAACTTTTGAAGCAATTTGCTATTGATAATCTTAATTGTAATGATAAAACGGCAATAAAGTTTTCTAAAATAAAACTAAAACAGGACTATGGTTCTTTGAGTCTAAAGGCGATTAGAAATATTCTACCTTACTTGAGACAAAATCTTATTTACTCACACGCTGTTTTCTTGGCTAATATGAAAAATATTTTATCAACAGAAATTTGGAATGATGAAGAAAACAGAAATGTTATCAACCAAGAAATTAAGTTAATTATTGAAAATTATAAAGTATATAGTAATAAAATTGAGATAGTTAACGGATTGATTAAAAATGCAAAAAAAGAAAATGGTACCTGGAGTTCTGATAATAAATTTGTTGCAGAAGCTTATAGAAACGGATTAGAAAAACAAGTTAAAGACTTTTTTGGAACAAAAAAATGGAATGAAACACCAGAAAACTATCAAAATGAAATTTTGTCGGAATGTTTTGAACTTTTTTCAAATCAAATGAAACTTAATTCTGGTCGAGGAGAATTCGTTAAAAAACAAACTATTGATGAAATATTAAAAACATTCTTGAGTGATAATTTTAATATCGATGAAGATAGTTTAAAAAAATTATATCATCCGTCAGCCATTGAAGTATATAAAAAAGCAAAACGGAGTGAAGAAGATGGGAAGAAATATTTAGGAAGCCCATTAATTTCATCTATAAAAAATCCAATGGCAATGAGATCGTTGCATCAATTGAAAAGAGTAGTTAATCAATTAATTAAAGATGATATGATTGATGAAGATACTTTTATTCATATCGAAATGCCAAGGGAATTAAACTCTGCCAACGAACGAGTTGCAATAAGGCAATGGAATGAAAATTTAAAAAGCAGAAGAGATAAATATACTGAGGAAATTAAGTCAATTTTTAGAGGTGAAACTAACATTGAAGGTTGCAATGATGTAAATGCAAGTTACAACGATTATGAACCAACGGAAACAGATATTTTAAAATATCAACTGTGGATAGAACAACAAAAAGTTTGTCTTTACACAGGAAAAACTATTTGTTTATCTGATTTTATTGGAAATAATCCAAAATTTGATATTGAACACACCATTCCAAGAAGTAGAAGCTTAGATAATTCTCAGCTTAATAAAACATTATGTTGTGCCATTTATAATCGTCAGACTAAAAAAAACAAAATACCTTTTGAATGTTCTAATCACGATGAGATTTTACCAAGAATAAAACATTGGTATGCAAAATACAAATCCATAGAAGAACAAATAAAAGATTTATCCAAAAAAGTAAAAGCAGCTTCTACTAAAGAAAAAAGAGATAAATACATTATTGACAGAACAAAATTACGTTTTGAATACTCTTATTACTTCAAAAAATATAAATCATTCATTATGGAAGAAGTTCCGGAAGGATTTAAAAATAGTCAATCGGTAGATATTGGAATTATTAGTAAGTATGGTAATTTATTTTTAAAAACTGCATTCAATAAAGTATATCCTATTAAAGGGAAAACCACTGCTAATTTGCGACAAATGTGGGGACTAAATGAGAAATCAAGAGATAATCATGCACATCATGCGAAAGATGCTGTTGTAGTAGCTTGTTGTACTAGAGATATTAATGATGCTTTGGCAAATTATTATTACGAATTAGAACAATTTGAATATTATGGAAAACCAAAACCATCATTTTCACATAGAATTCCGTGGGAAGGTTTTCACAAAGATGTTGATGATTTTGACAGTAATACTTTAATAAGCCATTACACACCAGATAATCTACCTGTTCAAAGTAAAAAAGCAATTCGTAAAAGAGGAATTATTCAAAGAAATGAAAAAGGCGAAATCAAATACAAACAAGGCGATACAGTAAGAGGCGCTTTGCATAAAGAAAGTTTTTATGGTGCAATTTTAAGAGAAGAAGTTGATAAAAAAACAGGTAAAACCGAAGAAGTTGTAAAATACGTAAAGCGTCAATCTATTGATTTATTTAAAGATACAGATTTAAAAAATATTGTTGATGATAAAATCAAAGAGATTGTCTCAAGTGGAAGAGAACAAGAAAAACAAATTAAGAAAGAAATTGAGGAATTAAAAAAGCAATTAAAAAATCTAAAACAAGAAGAGGAGCAACCAGCGAAGGATGCCATACAAATTCTTGAAAATCAAATTAAAAATGAATTGTATGTTTTGCCAAACAAAAATGGAAAACCAGTTCCAATAAACAAAATTCGTTATTATACAAGCGATGTAACCAATCCGTTATTTATTAAAAAACATCGAGATGTTTCAAGACACGAGCACAAACAATTTTATCATGCAAAGAATGATGGGAATTACTGCATGGCTATATATGAAGGAATTGATAAAAAAGGGAAAATATCGAGAAGTAATCAATTAATAAATATTATCGATGCAGGTAAATATTTTAGATTAAGTAATAATGATAAAAAAGTATATCCAATTGCTCCAGAAAAAGATGAAAATTTAAACCCATTGAAATACATTTTAACGAAAGGCAAAATGGTTTTAATATATGATAAATCTCCAAAGGAATTATTTGAAATGTCAGAAGAAAAATTATTAGAACGATTATTTGAAATAACTCAAATGGATGTTGAGAAATCAGCTGAAATTAAGTTATTACACCATTCAGAAGCAAGAGATAAGAAAAGAATAACTGAATTTATGGGCTTAAAAACAGGAATGAAGGGAGGAAAAAATATTGGTGATCACAAAAAATATCCATGGATAAAGATTGGTGTAAATTCTTTTGACTGTTTAGTAGAGGGGTATGAGTTTAGTTTGTCACCAACGGGCAAAATAGTATTTTTGTAAATTAATGAAGGTTCTTTGACATAATTTTTCAAACTCTTAATCATCTCAAACCACAACTGAAAGGTATAGCATCCACCCATTAGGGATGCAATAGCTTTCAGTTGTGGTTTGATTAAAGATTAGAAAACACGATATTGGACTTGTTAAAACACTTGCTACTACAGCTGTTGTGGTTTGATTAAAGATTAGAAAACACGATATTAATGCACTGCCAAGTAAAGCACCTCTTAAAGTTGTGGTTTGATTAAAGATTAGAAAACACGATATTAAATTGAAAACAATTGTTGCATCAGGAGTTGTTGTGGTTTGATTAAAGATTAGAAAACACGATATTAAGGAGTTCTGGGATGAAGAAATAATAAAAGTTGTGGTTTGATTAAAGATTAGAAAACACGATATTTAAAGAAATTTACAACCCAGCATTAGAAAAGTTGTGGTTTGATTAAAGATTAGAAAACACGATATTTGTCGGAAACTATTCAGAATCTATAAAAGAGTTGTGGTTTGATTAAAGATTAGAAAACACGATATTAAATAAATGAAAAACTAAATTCCCGTTGTGTTGTGGTTTGATTAAAGATTAGAAAACACGATATTAGAACCGTCCGCAAAAGGAAGAATCCTAATGTTGTGGTTTGATTAAAGATTAGAAAACACGATATTCAAAAAAACCAACAATTGGTTTCGGAACAGTTGTGGTTTGATTAAAGATTAGAAAACACGATATTCTATTCTTTCAATTATACCAGTAATCAAAAGTTGTGGTTTGATTAAAGATTAGAAAACACGATATTTTTAAATGTAGAATTAGAGCAGCATAAGGTGTTGTGGTTTGATTAAAGATTAGAAAACACGATATTTAAATTGAAAAAGAACCGGGACAACCGAGGGTTGTGGTTTGATTAAAGATTAGAAAACACGATATTCGAACCATCAAAAAAGAAAGCCAACTCAGAGTTGTGGTTTGATTAAAGATTAGAAAACACGATATTGAAGCTTTAGTTTGGTTTCTTTGATTGCGTGTTGTGGTTTGATTAAAGATTAGAAAACACGATATTGCATAGCGTTGCTCATTTTCAAGCCTGATAGTTGTGGTTTGATTAAAGATTAGAAAACACGATATTCCTACACCTGTAGATAATGCGCGGTCGGCTGTTGTGGTTTGATTAAAGATTAGAAAACACGATATTTTCACGATTGAACGTAATTCCCATTGAACAGTTGTGGTTTGATTAAAGATTAGAAAACACGATATTTTTACGTTAAACATTTGTTTGTACTCATCTGTTGTGGTTTGATTAAAGATTAGAAAACACGATATTATTCAATTAAAACCTCAGAACCACGCCCAAGTTGTGGTTTGATTAAAGATTAGAAAACACGATATTGTCGTGATTCGTGGTTGTTGTGGGCAGATTGTTGTGGTTTGATTAAAGATTAGAAAACACGATATTATTTAGCCAATCCTAAACTATCTACTATTGTTGTGGTTTGATTAAAGATTAGAAAACACGATATTCGTTGTAGCTTTGAATGCTGTGAAATTCAAGTTGTGGTTTGATTAAAGATTAGAAAACACGATATTTATAATTGTATTCAGGGTGAAAACTACTAAGTTGTGGTTTGATTAAAGATTAGAAAACACGATATTTTTATATTATAATTCATAACTTACTGTTTAGTTGTGGTTTGATTAAAGATTAGAAAACACGATATTACAGTTATTCGCTTATTTGATTTACCAGAAGTTGTGGTTTGATTAAAGATTAGAAAACACGATATTTCTATATTTTTTATAAACAATAAATCTTCAGTTGTGGTTTGATTAAAGATTAGAAAACACGATATTATTACAGCATTACTTAATTGATTAAAACCAGTTGTGGTTTGATTAAAGATTAGAAAACACGATATTCTATACCATCAGATGAAGTTTGCCAGTTAAGTTGTGGTTTGATTAAAGATTAGAAAACACGATATTTTTGATCCGTTTGCTGTGTTTCTATTAAAAGTTGTGGTTTGATTAAAGATTAGAAAACACGATATTAATGATGTTTCATAACTGATGTTTTGAGTAGTTGTGGTTTGATTAAAGATTAGAAAACACGATATTTAACGCATTAACATCTAATGGCATATACTGGTTGTGGTTTGATTAAAGATTAGAAAACACGATATTTCAATTGTAACTTTTCGTTTAGCATCTTCTGTTGTGGTTTGATTAAAGATTAGAAAACACGATATTAATGCATTATTAAAAGTTAACTGTCCGTAAGTTGTGGTTTGATTAAAGATTAGAAAACACGATATTCCCTAAATTAACATTATCCTGTAGTTTAAGTTGTGGTTTGATTAAAGATTAGAAAACACGATATTTTATATACACAATGCGTTGCTAAAGCAGGAGTTGTGGTTTGATTAAAGATTAGAAAACACGATATTATGCACGGAATTATATGGACAGATGAAAGAGTTGTGGTTTGATTAAAGATTAGAAAACACGATATTCGAAGTAAGGGAAGCACTAGACGAATTAAAGTTGTGGTTTGATTAAAGATTAGAAAACACGATATTAAAAGACCCCAGAGCATAAAACGCATTCGGTTGTGGTTTGATTAAAGATTAGAAAACACGATATTAAACAACCAAGTTGGATAAACTATCAGACAGTTGTGGTTTGATTAAAGATTAGAAAACACGATATTGGAAACAGAATTTTTTAACTATAAAATACAGTTGTGGTTTGATTAAAGATTAGAAAACACGATATTATTAAAGACTAATTTTACAGGTACAAAACTGTTGTGGTTTGATTAAAGATTAGAAAACACGATATTCCGATCGACTTTGTAACATTTAATTCTGGAGTTGTGGTTTGATTAAAGATTAGAAAACACGATATTAAAAGCAGTACAGGAATCAATAAATAATTGTTGTGGTTTGATTAAAGATTAGAAAACACGATATTTTTGATTTGAAGAATTACTTTGATAACCGTGTTGTGGTTTGATTAAAGATTAGAAAACACGATATTGATAAAACTGAAAACCATCATCAGGATCAGTTGTGGTTTGATTAAAGATTAGAAAACACGATATTATTAAAAGCTTATTGCCAGTTAAATGGATAGTTGTGGTTTGATTAAAGATTAGAAAACACGATATTATTTCTTCTTTTTTTTCATAATAGAGATTTGTTGTGGTTTGATTAAAGATTAGAAAACACGATATTATGCACGGAATTATATGGACAGACGAAAGAGTTGTGGTTTGATTAAAGATTAGAAAACACGATATTCTTCACGCCTCCTGTATAGCCTGCATCTTGGTTGTGGTTTGATTAAAGATTAGAAAACACGATATTAAGAAGCGTTAATAAAACAACTGCAGCAAGTTGTGGTTTGATTAAAGATTAGAAAACACGATATTAATTCAGGATTAAGTGAATCGCAGATACAAGTTGTGGTTTGATTAAAGATTAGAAAACACGATATTCAAAAATCAAAATTTCATCCAACACAAAAGGTTGTGGTTTGATTAAAGATTAGAAAACACGATATTTCTGGTTTCGTTTCTTCTACTGGTGCGTATGTTGTGGTTTGATTAAAGATTAGAAAACACGATATTATTTTATAATTCTGATATACGGGTTTCTTGGTTGTGGTTTGATTAAAGATTAGAAAACACGATATTATTAGTCCATATTTTTTAGCGAATTTATATGTTGTGGTTTGATTAAAGATTAGAAAACACGATATTTAACTTCTGTTGTTTTTTTATCTCGTTCCAGTTGTGGTTTGATTAAAGATTAGAAAACACGATATTGAAACAGAAATTATAGGCTGCACATCAGCAGTTGTGGTTTGATTAAAGATTAGAAAACACGATATTTTTATGAGTAATCTATGGGTTGATATACAGGTTGTGGTTTGATTAAAGATTAGAAAACACGATATTGGAATTAATGCCGGTAAACCATAAGCATCAGTTGTGGTTTGATTAAAGATTAGAAAACACGATATTAAAGTTTTAATTTTACAGAGGAAGGAACTGGTTGTGGTTTGATTAAAGATTAGAAAACACGATATTGAAGCTGCCCTTTGCAATACTCAGCAATTGGTTGTGGTTTGATTAAAGATTAGAAAACACGATATTAAATCCTTTAAATGTGAATAGTCAGATTCAGTTGTGGTTTGATTAAAGATTAGAAAACACGATATTAGTTGGCTTGTTACCATCTAATAATCAAAAGATTAAATTGAAATATCGTATAAAAAAATGCTTCTTTTTTGGATTGATAACCCACGATTGAAGCATTTTTTTGTTTCTAACAATAATTCAGTTCAGTTTGGGCTAAAACAATTCCAGTTGTGTAGGCTGAGGAGCAGATGGCACGGCTGCTTTTCCCCAGAAATTCAAAATATTACCAAATTGTTTATCGGTTATTCGTAGCACGCTTACTTTGCCTAAAGGCGGTAGTAGTTTGTGGATTCTCTTTTCATGAACATCGGCGCTTTCACTACTTGCGCAGTGACGTACATAAACAGAATACTGCATCATCGAAAAGCCATCTTTCAATAAATTAGTTCTAAATCCGGACGCATTTCGTCTGTCTTTTTTTGTTTCTGTGGGGAGATCAAAAAAAACAAACAGCCACATTATTCGATATCCGTTAAGCTCCATAGTACAGGATATTTAATTTTTTTTCGATTTCCCGTGAAGCATTGTTGGAGAGAACTTGCTGTTTTTTGTAATGCAATCATCAAAGGACTTTTCTCATCTTTAAAATAAACTGTTCTCGTTAATATTTGCAATAATTCAGATTTGATAGCAGTGTTTAGTTCCTGTTCACCAAAACGCTGCATAATTTCAAAGACTTTTTCGTCTACAATAGGACGAAAAGGTTCCATAATATCATCGGCAAGTGCAAAAGCATTGTATTTACTTTTATGGTGGATTCCTAACGTATTCAATAATCCGCTTCCGGAAAGGGCTCTTGCAGTTGCAGCTCTTAAAATGGCATAACCATAATTCAGGAAATTATTAGGATAGTCGCCATATCGTTCCCGTTTTATTCCGTCAAATTCTAAATTAGGCTGAGGGAAATATTTCCAGTATTGCTGTGCAGCAACTCCTTCCATATTTGTAGAATCTCCACTTAAGACTTTACTGGCCAGAAACGAAAAACTATTTTTGGATTCGGTTATTTTTTCAAGTAACTGCCCCTGATTTTTAATTTTTTCAACTATTGTCTGCTGCCATAACTGTTTCTTTAAAGGTATGGAAGCTTCAATTTGATTTTTGAATATTTCCTGCTGAATATGATGGCTGTTCAGGTTTAAGAACATTCCGTTGGGAAGATGGTTTTTTCCGCAGATAATGATAGAAGTGTTATTGTCAACCAGTAAATTCATGGCCGGTATGCTGAGGTAGATCTCATTATGATCAAGAACGAGAAAGCCTATATCTTCAATGGGAATAGCGCTTTCCTTCATTTCTGATTTTAATACAAGCTGATTGTTTTTAGCTGTTATAGAAAATTTGTTTTCAATTAAAATGGTTCTCTTTAGCATAAATTTAACTTGAAATTATACATCCCCGTTATTGTCGTCTTCAACAGGTATCTTTAATTATTGTTTTAAATTTAGGCTTTAAGGTGATGTTGTTTTTACGGTTTTCCTTAATTCACGTGTTTTTAATTTTGACCTTATCTAAAAAGAGATAAGCTAATCTATCAGGTAATACTTTTACTCGTTATTTTTCTTGAACCATCTTCTGGGCGCATCACTTTCATGAAGTACAATTTCGGAATGTAAGAACTCTGCGGCATCGGCTGAATCTTGCACTTTTGAGGCACTGCGTGTCAGCATTTCGGATTCAAATCCGGTTAATACACTTTCCCTCAAACCAGTTTTTTTCCAGTGAGATAAAGATTTACATCCTTTTGCAATTTCCCGTGCAAGCGCAAGTGCGTCCAGCAACGCCTGATTCGCACCCTGACCTTTAAAAGGACTCATAGGATGAGCAGCATCTCCAATCAGAGTGACTTGTCCTGAGTTCTCTAATAATTCCGGTGTGAGTAATTCGCGGTCATACACGGGATATCCCGAAATCTGAGCTTCCTGGGTAGCTAATAAAATTTGAGGAATCGGGTCGTGCCACTGAGTTCTTCGGCAGGCTTCTTCCTTGAGTGCCTGAGGACCTTTAGCACTTAACTTTTTTGCTTCATCTTCCGACATTGGAAAGCTAAGCTGCCACATTACAGAATCGGCCGTGTAAGGCATGACATAGATTCGTTCATTGCCATTAGCAGTTTGGAATACAGTAGCGGAATCTAATAAAGCACTATTCAGATTTTGGACAGCACTCAAAGGGCAAATTCCTAATATTACGATACAGCCCAAATAACATAGGGGAGTAATATCTTCTCCAATAAGTAATTTACGGACCGAACTACGAATACCATCGGCTCCAACTACAAGATCTGCTTTGGCACTCTTCATCTTTCCATCGACCTGAAAGTTGAGATGAACATTACGATCACTATGTTTAAAATCTATTAACTGATGTCCCCATTGTATGTTATCGTTTCCACCAAGTTGCTCCAATAGTGCGAATCGCAAAGATTGTCTTGCGATATGAATATTGCTACGTTTTGGGGGCATTCTCTCTTTTGACTGAAGCCACTTTCTGACTCCCCATTCACCGATAACTTTTCCTTCGGGAGTATGAACCAGATGTCTGGTTGAAAATACTCCTTCTTTTAAAGAAATAATACCTAAGCCCTGAATTGCTTTACTGGCTTGCTGTAATGTTAGTCCATAACCCTGAGATCGGGCATTAAAGTCTTTATCGCGCTCATAAAGAGTAAAAGGGATTCCACGGTGTAAACAAGCAACAGCCAGGGCGATTCCGCCTATACCGCCGCCAATAATTGCCACGTGAGGATAATTCTCTTTATTTGCAACAGGAGGCATGTGGGCAGGAAGCAGACCGGTTCCGGAACAGTTTACGCATGAATATAAGTTGCCTTTAGGCTGAACAGGAGCAGTACCTTTACCATTAGTTTTTTCAAATTCATCTAATGCGATTTGGTAATGGAGTCTTACTTTTTTAGTTAGCCTTCGACTTTTTTTTCCGCGTCCCTGGCATTCCGGACAAATAGTCCAGCTTTCCATTTCATTTTGCACTTTTTTTACTTCCACTTTTTACCGGATCTTGATTTACATAAGAAAACAAACACAGATACTATTGATGCTGAGCTCAAGAGTCTAAATAATTATAACTCTTATTTCTAATAGATACATCTGTAAGTTATATTTCCATGTTTTTGCTTTTACAGGTGCGCAAAGTTACTATAAAAGATAGGTCTCTGCCGAAGCAGGAGTAAAGATTTTCATCTATGGATATATTTGACATCAGATTAAGACTGAAAAATATCCTAATAGTTTAACAACATAAAGCAATTATATAAAAAGAATTAATTATTTGAAATCTTCATTGATTATAGGTTGTTTTCTCTAAGATTTCAATTCTTTTGTATAACGGAATCTATTGGATTCCGTCGCAAATAAGTCAGTGTAATTCATAGGTTTTGACTTATGTATTGTTTCTCAACGGGCTAAGTGAGTGTATTAGAATCTTTAAACCAATACAATTTTGTGTTTCACTGCATATAGAACCAATCCAATTCGGGTTTTTATTTCTAGTTTATCAAATAAACATTCCCGGTATCCGTCGATTGTTTTTGGACTTAAACACATTTCTGAGGCAATCTCTTTATACGTTTTTTCGGTACAGGCATGTTTTATAAAAACAATTTCTTTTTCTTTCAGATTGATTTTTTTAGAGTCATCATTGGCTTTTTTTACCAGCATCCCCGAAACTAATTCTGTTAAATAAAAGCCTTTTTCAATAACTGAAATCATGGCTTCCTTAAATATTTCCGGAGAAGTATCTTTTAGTAAGTAACCTTTGGCACCATTTGTAATCATTTTGATGATTATTTCTTCATCATCATTTACAGAAAGTGCGATTACCTTCAAATCAGGTCTGTTTTCTTTAATCCATTTCATGGTGCTAACGCCATCCAAAACCGGCATATTGACATCCAGTAAAATTAAATCGACATCTGCATTTTCATGATCTTGCAGGTAGGAAACGAAGACTTTGCCATTTTCGAATCGGTTAATTACCTCAAAATCCTTAAAACTATTGATTAAAAGTTCCAGTGATTGTGAAAAAAGCTGATGATCATCTACAATAATAATTTTGTTTTTAGGTTTCATTGTTTTGGGTTAAAGGATATTCTAAAATTACGGTTGTTCCTGATGAATTTGATTCCATTATTAAGATTGCTCCAATTAACTTGGCTCTTAATTTCATGTTGTTTAAGCCTAATCCCGAATTTATCTGACTGGTATCGTAGCCAATTCCAAAATCTTTTATTTTTAATCGAAAAACAGTATCAGTTGTATTAATGGCTACTTCAAATAAATCACTGTGAGAATGTTTAAGGCTGTTGTGCAGGGCTTCCTGAAAAATACGATAAATAAACAAATCATGTTCCTGATCAATCTGGGGAATTTCTCCCGTAACGGTATAATTGTATGGAATGTTTTTTAGTTTTTTTATACGCTCAAGATCTTGTTTTATGGCTTCAATAAAATTGCTGTGCAGTAGATTGTCTTTATTGATGATCCGGGATAAAATCCGAATCTCATCCAGTGATTTGGCTAGTATTTCTTTAAGATCATTAAGCTCATTTACCAGGACAGGTTTTCCATTGTTAAGATACATATTGAGCTGCATAATACCCACAGAAACTATCTGACCTATATTGTCATGGAGTTCTTTACTAATTTCGCTGAGAGTCTGATCTTTAATTTCAATCCTGGTTTTAATTAACTCGGATTGAAAATACAATTCTGATTCCATTTTCTCTACCAGATAATTGTTTTTCTTTTTTAAAAAATAAAAGAATATCACAAGCAAAGTAATCAGTAAAGTTAAAAAAACAATACTTAACGAAATGACTAATAATTGTATTTCTTTTCGCTCCATAAGAATCCAATAATATAGCAGCTGTGGGCCAGGACATTTAAAATAAACACTACTAAGCTAAAAATAGATTCGTCATGTTTGATCAGGAACCAGTTTAAAGCAAGCATAAAGGGCAGAAATGGTACATGAAAAACTAAAATTCCTAATATGTACCAAAAAAAGACTGATTTTTTAAAATTTAATATTTTGTTTGAATTAAAAATTTCGACTAAGTATAAGCAGGATAATATCATAATTAACAGTACACCAATGGCAAAACTATAGGTATATGATTGGTTAATATCTTCTTTAAAATATAAGATATTCAGAAAAAATGAAAGGATAAACAGTATTAAACTGAGAAGTCCTATTATTCGATAATTTGTTTTGGACAAAACACTCCTTAAAAGTAAGATAAAAGCACAAAAACTGACCAGCATATAAAAATTAAAAACATAATAATTTAATATGCCTGTCCATGCCGTAAAATAATAACCTACTCTTTCTATTGCGGCAGAAAACCAAATCAAAATTACTAAAAATTTAGCTTTATTCGTAGGAAGTTTGTGCCAGGAAATTAGGCCGATAATTCCGGAAAATAAAGCTAAATAGACAGTATAAAATCTTAAAAATTCAAACATAATCTTCTAGTATGTTTTGCTGGGAGGATTTCCGATACTTCCGTAATTCATTGGTTCAATCCCTGGTATTTCTTCGATACCTATTTGACGAACCAAAGCAAAAGGTTGTATATCATCAGGTGCAGTTTTTCTGATTTTTGTTCCTGTAGGTGTTAAAAAAATGGTCATCCGGCCTGCTTTTTCTTCATATTTTCTTTCATCAGGATATACACCATAGTAAAAACGGATTCCGTTTACATCATATCCTTTTTTCTTCCCTTTAGCCTTAATATAATGAATATAATTTTCAAGCTCTTCTACAGAAAACCAAACATTATTGGCATCTTCTTTTGTAATGTATTTAGCAATTACCCGGGCACGGTATTTCATAAAATTCAAATGCAATTCCTTCGCGAATCTTTTTGTAATTAATTGAGTGGGTCTTTCTGGTTCTCTTTCCATGATTTTTTTAATAGTTAGGGGTTAATTAATTGTTGTTTAATATTTTAAATACGTTTGTTTGAGCAAAATTATTTTAAATTCTTACAAAAACAAAGGGGAAATTCACCCTTTTTTTGTAGGGTAAATTTATTTAAAAATTTGGGTTATAACACTGTTTTGTAGGAAAATAAATAAAATCAATTTTACATCGTTCATTTGGTGCACAAAATGGATAGGTGAAATCTGAAAAGCCTAGTTAAAAGAGTAAGAGTTAATTATAATACTAAAGTTATGAGTTTATATCACGAAGTTTTTGCAGGAGAATCATTCAGCGAAGACAATTATTTTGAAGCTGTACGATATGTTTTAGGACCGGAATATGCTAATTTGAATGAAAGTGAATTAGAAGATGTCCTTTTATCAAGAGTAGATCAAATGTCTGAAAGTGAAGCAGAAGGGTTTTGGTCAAGTTTAGGAAATGTAGCCAGCAGTATTGGTTCAGGAGTTTTGCGAGGTGTTTCGGCAGTGGCTCCAATAGTAGGAACTGCTGTTGGTACTTATTTTGGAGCACCTCAAATAGGCGGAGCGGTTGGTGGACTGGTTAGTAATCTGGCAGGAGCAGGAAGTGCTGCATTAGACAACAGTCGTCAGCAACAACGCAGACAAGGACCTCCGCAACAACAGCGAAGACCAGCTAATAATAACAGACGCAGACAAGCACCTTCGCCACTGGGTCAAGCGTGGGGAAATACAACCCGCTATTTGGCCGATGCTGGAAGAGCAGCTTTGCCGGCAATCCAGCAATATGTTCAGGATAACCCTGTTCAGCTCCGTCCGCAGGCGGCACAGGATATTGCCAGAGTACAAGGTTTGTACAACCAGTTGGGAGGCGTAATTAATAATCCTCAATTTCAGGCAGGACAGGCGCAGCAAAGTTTAGGTACTGCAAGTCCAAATGCACCTATTGAAAGCCATTCTTTTGCTGAACTAATTGAGACTGTTAATTATCTAACCGAGAATATTTTATATGAATATTACAACGGAGGACTAATTCCGACAGAAGACTATTATGTAGATCAATATGGACAATTTGTGGGGTCGAATACACCAAACAGAATCAATAGAATTGAAAATTCTATTGCCAGTTTATAAAACTTAAAAGTTATACAAATGGATGCTTATATAGAATATTTGAAAGAACATAATCCCGAGATGGCTAAATATTTTGAGCTTATGCAGCCCCTGATGGAAAAAAAAGAACCGGAAGAGAAAACAGAACCGCCAAAAGTTGATTTGGAACTTGAAGAAAGAATCAAGAAACTTAAAAAAATCAATCAGAAACTTTTCACAATAATCGAGGGATTGAAATTTCAGCTGGAGTTTGAGTTAAATCAGAACGATGATTTGGCAAAAGCCATTGGAGCCTGTTCTGAATGTTTCGGTGAAAATGACGATTGCCCGGAATGTTTTGGAATTGGAAAACCGGGTTACAGCATTCCTGATTTTATTCTGTTCAACAAATATATTCAGCCTGCCATCCAAAAATATAACAAACATTATTTCAATAAAAATTAACCATTAATATTTAAAATTATGAATTATTTCGAAAGTTATTTAGATGAAGATTTATTAAATGAAGATTATTTCAACGAAGACCTTTTAGGCGAAGATTTATTAGAAAGCTATGACGAAAGTTATGATGAAGCTGCCAAACGCAGAAGACCTTCAATAAAAGGAATAAGACCAAATGTGAGTTCAGCCGTAAAGCAAAGATCTAATTTTGGAAAAGCACTAAGCGGAAGAGCAAATGATTATGCTACCAAAAGTGAGTTAAAGAAATCATTAGACGCGATTTCAAGCCAGGTAAACGAATTGAAGAAAACCTCTTTGGCAACAAATAAAACATTGGTTGCATTAGATCAAAAACATACAGAACTTGCAAAGTTGGATGCCCGTAAAGGTGAAAATCAAACTAAGGTTTTAAAGAACATGCAAATGATGAGTATGATGGGGTCTTTATTGAATCAGCCAAAACTTAAACCTGAAAATTTAGAGATTATTGAAGTTCTTGATAAAGAAGGGAATGTAATTTCAAAAAATATAGCTGAAAAAAAAGATACAAATGCTATTTATGTTGATCAGACAATGTCTATGCTTTTACCAATGATGACAACTATGGGAGATTCTGGTTCCGGAAAATCAGACAATATGAACATGATGTTACCAATGGTAATGATTATGTCTCAGCAAAATCAGGGTAATACCAGCAATAACAATAATACGATGATGCCTCTTGTCATGATGATGATGATGAATAAATAAATGTAAAAAGGGCAATTGACACCCAATTGCCCTTTTATTCTATTAACCCTTAAAAATAAAAAGATGAATCCATTTAATATATTAGTTAATTACATAATAGCAAACAGCAGGGCAGCATTCTATAATGTTCCCGGTAATCAGGAAATAACGAATACAGCCTTGTTAACAGGTATGGTTTCTGAAAATCCATTGATGAGTTATTTAATTATCGACAACAAAGCTAAAATAGAAGGGGAGAAGTTTAGTACGGCAGTTGCTGTAACAACATCTGCAGGTACCGGCAGTAATCCTGGTACACCAGCACCGGATACTACTCCGGGGACAAACCCTGCAACGGATACAGGTGCACCCACAAATCCGTCAGGAACTTCTACCGAAACTCCAACCGGAACCCCAGCAACACAGGCAGAGGTTATAACATTAGAAGCGGTAAAAAATGAAATTTCAAATAGTAATCAAATTTTAAAAGATGAGATTACTAAAGGTTTAGAAGCCAACAAAGCAGAGTTTAATAAGATGATTGCAGAAAAATTAGAAACAAAAATTACGTTTTTAGAAAAGAACCATGTAGTAATAAATGAATCAATTCTGGAAATCAAAAAGAAACTGGAGGAAATTTCTAAAGGAAATCAGTCCCCTGAGACTTCTGGAGGTACAAAAGACCAAAAAGGGCTGCCTAAAAATAATCAGAAATGAAAACGGTAGTTGATCACCCTGAAACCGTTGTATTAGGCAGGATTGAGAAAACGACCACTGAAATTCTGAAAAAAATCAATTGTATTCGTCCCGGTTTGTTTTCCAGTAATCTGAAATTTTCAAAAAAAGCCGAGGAAGAAAAAAAAATATTATTTAAAGAATTAATTCCCAAAAAGGTTTTTTCAATTGATAAAACAATCGAACTGGTTAGTAAAATAGCAGCTGATACTAATTTTTTGAAACTGCAGCAAATAGATCAGGATTTTATTTCAGGATTAAAAAAAATTGATCTTAAAAATACACAATATATTAGCGAAATCAACAATTTCATCACTCAGGAAAACGAAATAAATGTAGTTTTCTTCTCTTTGGTCGAAGAAAATCTTTATTTCACGTATCTCAATTCTGAATTGTATGAGATAAAATATAAGTTAGACCAAATTAATCTACAACCTTAAAAACAAACTAATGGATCCAAGACTCAAAGTTATATTATATGGTAATCCTGACGAAGAACTATCGTTGTTAATGCGTTTGGAAAAAGAAAAAGACTATCCTGATCATTGCAAAATTATTTCAGAATTTGGAGAAATTGTAAGCATCCAAACGCAACGTCGTTATTTATGTTCTATTTACAACAGTAAAAAAGTAAAAAGTCTGAAAGCTCCGAGTGTGATTCCTGCAAATGACGATGTTGAGCCTAATCCTGAAACCAGGGTTTTAGATAAAAAAAATGAGGTTTTAAGCGATACTGTCTCGAATGTGGTTTTTGGAATTATTGATTTTGGTTTCGATTTTAGCCATCCCGATTTTATTAATAACGGTAAAACACGCTTTGAAAAAATTTGGGTGCAGTCTGACAGATATGATGGTAATGAATTTGGATATGGAAGGATAATTAGCCAGGCACAGATCAATGAAGCTTTATTAGATGAGTTTCCTTTTAAGAAACTTGGTTATCATCCGGGAAAATCCGATTTGTTTGGTAACGGAACCCATGGTACGCATGTACTCGGAATTGCCTGTGGAAATGGCGCCGTTGCACCCCAAAGTTTTGCGCCAAATGCCTCGATTATAGCGGTAGATATGGGGACCAATTATGTAAACGGATCTAATTTGTCTTTGGGCGATTCTGTAAAAGGCTGCGATGGTTTATATTTTATTACAAAACAAGCCGGTGAACGGCCTCTTGTAATAAACATGAGTCTGGGAGGTCATGGCGATCATCATTTTGGATTAACCCTGTTTGAACAGGTCATCGACTATATTGTGACGCACAGAAAAGGAACAGCGATTGTACAAAGTACCGGAAATTATCATCAGGCGAATGCGCATACTTATGGTGATATTAAATTGAATCAGAAAGTCAAAATTCCGTGGATGTTCAAAAAGCATGATCGTACACCAAACGAAATGGAAATCTGGTACGACGGTGATGATATTTTAAGTGTGAATATTTATGATGACAATCAAAAAATATTGCTTTCGTCAACACCTTTTAAAGATGAATTAATTGTAAAAGATGATGATCAGGTTGGAATTTGTCTGCACAGATGTAAAGAACCTAATACCGGTAAAAATCAAATTAATATTCTCGTTAATGGAAAACTGAATTCTAAATTCTGGACGATTGAATTAATAGGCAGAACTGTCAACAACGGTCGCTACCATTGCTATATCGAGCGCGATGATGGCGGACAATCTATCTTTTTACCAGCTATTGTAAATAAAACGCATACAACAAACTCGATCTGTAATTCAAAATACAGTATTGTTGTAGGAGCCTACAATCAGAATGATGATACAAAACCGATCCTTTCTTTTAGCAGTTCCGGACCAACCGCTGATGGGCGAATGAAGCCAGAACTTGTCGCCCCTGGGTTTAAGATAAAATCATCCTGCTCCTCTTCGAGCAGAGAAAACAGAGCGTCAAATAAGCTTACTTCTAAAAGCGGTAGCAGTATGGCAGCACCCTATGTTGCTTCTTTGGTAATGAAAATTCTGGAGAAAGAACCTAACCTGGATATTATTTCAATACGAAAAAAACTTTTTAGCGCCTGTGATACTGCTTCTTTCAAAGATAATAAATTAGAGATTTTTAGAGCCGGACATGGTTACATCAATCCAAACAGAATAACTTAAACCTGAAATACCATGGAAAATTTAATTTCAAATACCCCGATAATTAATTCTAATTTGCCAGTTGTAGTAACACAAGGTGGCATAAATAACAGTGTTGGATTGAATGGGGTAAACAATCCGTCAGATGTTTCGCAAATTCATGATTATCTCAAAATATTAGGATATCCCATAACCAATAGCGGCAGTATTACAAACAGTTTAACGGACAATACTGTTATTTCAATTTTGAATTTTCAGACCAACTATAAAATTGTAGTTACCGGTTTGATTAATCCAAATGATGAGACTTATAATGCATTGAAGCAGTTGAGCCTGTCGGGCATATCGCTGGCAGAAGGAGAAGATGAGTCGTTGCATCAGCCGTTTTTGACCAATTCGTTTTTATTTAGGAGAAATGCCGGAAATACCGATACACTAAATGTGATTTTTGAGGGAGATTCCTGGCTGGATTACCCTGTACCAAGAGTTCTTGACTTATATGACACCATTACTGACCGAAATCAAAGGCTTAATCTAAATTGCCTGCATTTGGCAAAATTTGGAGAAACAACTTCGCAGATGTATGCTGACAGAACTCATTTTGTACAATATGTCAGTGGTTACCGAATTGACCGGATTTATTTTAGTGGTGGCGGAAATGATGTTTTTCCACAGCTGGGCCGAATATTAAATGCCGGAGTTACTTCTTTTAATTCGAATTTCTTTACTGATCAGGCAAAATTAAGTGAACTTATAAACCTTCCTTCCGGAGATGTTTTGTATCAAAAATGTATTTTATATAAAAGATATTTAAATACAGCTACTTTTGATAATGCACTTTTTAATTCAGTCAATCTGGATTTAATTTTTAATACAATTAAGCGAAATTATCTTGGTTTTGGAAGTATTGTTAACGCACATGCTACTCCCAATACAATATTTTATATGCATACTTATGATTACCCTTTATACAAACTTGGTGTGAGACCTTCAATTATAGGAGTTGATTTGCCTTTAGGGCCCTGGATTAAACCGGTTTTTGATGCTTTAGCTATTACTGATGAAATTTTGAGATGCTATATCATTATTCGGTTATTGGATAAATTTTATTCGTTATTGTGGCAAATCAAAAATCATTTTACCCATCAGGGTTATCGTTTTCAAACCCGAATCATAGATTATCGCGGACTCTTAAATTCATCCCAGTACTGGCGAGATGAAATTCATCCCAACTCAGCAGGAGCAAGAAGATTGTCGACCAGAGTTAATTTTTAAACAAAAACCCGATCACTTCGGGTTTTTTGCTTTTTAGGAAGGCTTTTTAAATATTTTGATTTAAAATTATAGGAATATTTGACTTTTTAAGACTAGTTATTATCTTTACCAGATGAACAAAAAGTTTATAGTTAGTTTAAAAAAAGGTAATGAAGCTGCTTTTAAGGAGGCTTATCTAAAGTATTACGACAAACTGATAAACATTGCCAAACGTTTTAATTTTACAGTTCTTACTCCCCAGGATTTTGTTCAGGAAACTTTTTTGAGGTTGTATAATAAAAGGGAGTTACTTAATGAAGATGTACTGTTTGATAAACAATTGTTCACCATCTGCAAGAACATTATCATCAATCATGTTAACCGTGAAAATAAAATAATTCAGCTTGACCCTTTGCAACTCGAAGTTGAACAAGAGGATACTGATAGCGGAATTTTTGAAGAAAGACAGGAAAAACTACAAATTTTCATTAATCAGCTTCCGGAGCAGCAGCAAAAAATATTTACGCTACATAAACTCGAAAACCTTAGCTATAAGGAGATTGCGGAAATTACAGACCTTTCTGAAAAGACAATTGCCAATCATATTTATCTTGCCAGTAAATTTATTCGAAAAAAAGTCGAAAACCATTAGGAACTTTTTTGTTCTCGTTTGTTATATATAAAAACGAGAACAAAAATGCATATTGAAGCGTATAAAACGAATGTCAGAACAAAGAAAGACGCAGGTCTGCTTGTAGCCCTTTTACAATTCATCATTTCTGATTGTATTATCAATTTTGATTTCAAAAACCGCGAAAGAATTCTTAGGATCGAAACCAACAGAGAGATTCAGGAAATGGTGTATGGTGTTTTTTCTAAACAAGGATTTTATTGTAAAAAACTTAACCCATAAAAGATCATGGATAAAGAAAAACTCGACAAAGAATTTGAAAAATTATGGAATGAAACTCCTATTTCACATTCAGATAGCGAAAAAGAAGCTTCGTGGGAAGAATTTCAGTCTAAAACCTTTGATGCTAAAAGACCAAAGATTAAAATTTGGCGCTATGCAGCAGCGGCAGCGGTTATCATTTTTATGCTGACAGGAACCGGTATTTATTTTAACAGAAGCCCGTTACAGGATGCTTTTTATCTTACTTCAAATACAATTGAAAATAATACTTCAATAATAAAAACGGTAGCCTTGCCGGATAGTTCAAGGGTAGAACTGAGCCCGGATTCTAAAATTGTTTATGCCAATAATTTTGAAACCAACAGAAAGATTATAGTTGAGGGAGAAGTTTATTTTAAAGTTAAAAAAGATAAAAAACATCCTTTTCAGGTTTTCTGCAATGAAACTACAACGACTGTGTTAGGTACTAGTTTTACGGTTCAGGAAAATGTACAAAAAGGAGTGACCGTTGCTCTTTATGAAGGAAGTGTTCAAATGAATGTAAAAGACCAGAATAAAGTATGGATACTTAAACCGGGAGAAAAGTTTGTCTACGGAAACAATACTGCTGAAGTAGCCGAATTTAACAGATTTACGGATTTTGAAAATGAAAAACTGAGTGCTTTCAGTAATTACATAATGGAGAACTATGGTTACAAAATGACTATTCCACGGGATTTTGATAATCAGCGAATTACAGTTCGAATCAATAAAAAAGAAGATTTAAAAACAATTGTTCAATTAATATCAGAAATGTATAACCTAAACTTTGAAATAAATGAAGATTTAAAACAGATTACTTTTCGATAGAAAAGAAAAGGATGCACTAGCCGCGAAACTAAACATCCTCATCATAATCAAGGTAGTATAGAACTATCCCATTTAATAATAATTCAAAAATACAAAATTTCATGAAGCATATAATTTCAGCGTGCTTTTTTTTATTCAGTCTGTCTATGTTCTCTCAAAACGTAACGGTAACTGTAGATCAAAATATGACATTAAAAGAAGTGTTTACGCAAATTGAGAACCAAACGGATTTTAAATTTGCTTTTACGGATCAGATAAATACAAATCAAAAGTATTTTAATCAAAAAAACACTTACAAAAATATCGAAATAAAAGCACTTATCAAGGAACTGAATAAGAACACTTCGATTCAGTTTTCTATCGCCGGAAATAATATTTTCGTAAAGCAAAAAAGTGCTAAAGCAGCTACAGCTAAAAAAAAAAACAAGCTAACCGGTCAGGTTTTAGATGAGAACAAAGAGCCCGTTATTGGCGCCAATATTTTCATCAAGGAACTTGAAATAGGAGCTACAACAGATGCAAACGGAATGTTCTCATTAGAATTAAATAAAGGAACTTATACTATTATCGTCAGTTATGTTGGTTTTAAAAATGGAGAAAAACTGATAACAATTTCTGATGATGAAAGAATAAACTTTGTTATGGATGCCGATAGTCAGCAGCTGGAACAGGTAATTATTACCAACACCAAAGCAGTTGATGTGAGAAATACTCAGATGAGTGTTAATAGGCTTACCATGGAAGATATTAAGAAGATTCCGGCTGCAATGGGCGAGCCGGATCCCTTAAAATCTCTATTGACACTGCCAGGTGTTACCAATGCAGGCGAAGCTTCGTCTGGCTTTAATGTACGTGGTGGCGCAGCCGATCAGAATTTGATTTTATTGGACGGCGCTCCCGTTTTTGGAGATTCGCATATGTTTGGTTTTTTCTCTGTTTTTAATGCTGACATGATGAGTGGTTTAGATTTATACAAAGGAGGTATTCCTTCTAAATTTGGAGGAAGGGTTTCTTCTGTTCTTGATGTAAACCAACAAACTGGAGATCTTGAAAATTATAAGGTAAATGGGGGAATAGGCTTAATCTCAAGTCGGCTTTTGGTGCAGGGACCTATAAAAAAAGGCAAAGGTTCTTTTATAATTGGCGGACGTACTTCTTATGCGAATTTGTTTTTAAAATTAGGTGATGTTAATGCTGGCATTGGTTTTTATGATCTTAACGCTAAATTTAATTATCGTTTTGATGCCAACAACACGGTTAGTTTTTCAGGTTATTTAGGACATGATGTAATCCGTTTCAACGATCTGGTTGATATCAATTTTGGAAACACTATGGGAATTTTTAACTGGAAACATAAATTCTCAGATGACTTAAATACCAACTTATCCGTTTTCTACAGTGATTATAAATTTAACCTTAACTTGGATATTCAGGAATTTAAATGGAAGAACACTGTTCAAACGTACGGTTTAAAATACAATTGGAACCAGTCCGTTACTCAAAATTTTAAACTGAACTATGGACTTGAGGGTACTTATTATAATTTTAATCCAGGAACAGTACAGCCTACCAGTTCAGATTCACAGTATAATTACCAACAATTGGATAGAAAATATTCTTTAGAATCTGCTGCTTACTTAGACTTTGAGCATCAGATTACCGAGAAATTAAATCTGCGATACGGACTTCGTTACAGTTTGTTCTATCGTTTAGGAAGCGAGGAAATAAGTATTTATGAAGATGGACAATCAGTAGTATACAATCCAAAATACAATATTTATCAGGAAGGTACTCCAACAGGAACCATATCTTATAAAAGTGGCGAAATCATAAGTAAATTTGACAATTTTGAACCAAGAGCTGCATTGTCATACACTTTTAGCGATGATGCATCTGTAAAAGCAAGTTATAACAGAATGGCACAATACATTCATATGTTATCTAACACGCAATCGCCTTTGCCAATGAATCTCTGGACACCCAGCGGTCCTTTTATGAAACCGCAATTACTGGATCAATATGCGATAGGATATTTTCAAAATATAAAAGATCGTGATTATTCTTTTGAAGGTGAATTGTTTTATAAAAAAATACAAAATCGTATTGATTATGTAGAAGGTGCCAATTTATTGGCAAACAATAATATAGAACAGGTAATCCTGAGTGGTAAAGCCAGATCGTATGGTATGGAATTATTATTTAGAAAAAACACTGGTCGCTTTAACGGCTGGGTTTCTTATACTTTGTCAAGAGCAGAGCAAAAAACTCCGGGAAGAACACCTGAAGAACCAGGAATTGCAAACGGTAACTGGTATTTGTCAGGATATGACAAATTACATAGTTTAAGTGTTGTAGGCACATATGAATACAGTCCAAAATGGTCTTATAATGCTAATTTTTCTTTGCAATCGGGACAGCCTGTGACCTATGCTAATGGATATTATGATTTTGGCGGGTTAAACGTACCGAATTTTTCATTACGAAACGGAAACCGGCTTCCTCTTTACCATCACTTAGATTTAGCCGCGACTTATACGCCCAAACCAGATAAAAAGAAGGGATGGCAAAGCTATTGGGTATTTAGCATTTACAATATCTATAATAGAAAAAATGCTGCATCGATAACATTTTCAACAAATGAAGATACAGGACAAAATGAAACCAAAAAATTATCAATTTACGGATTAGTTCCAGGCGTTTCTTATAATTTTAAATTTTAACAATATGAATAAAGCAGCAAAAAATAATTTTAAAAGTAAAGTACTAATCTTATGCAGTCTTCTTTTTATTTTATTGTTATCCTCTTGTGAGGAGGTTGTAAATCTTAATCTTGAAACTGGGGAAGCTAAAATAGTAATTGATGCTGAAATCCTTTGGAATAAAGATACTGACGGAAAGGTACAAACCATAAAAATAAGTAAAATGGCTCCTTATTATAATAGCAGCACACCAAAAGTTTCGGGAGCGCAGGTACGTGTTGAAAACAGTGAAGGTGCTGTTTTTACTTTTACAGAAACAGAAACGGGCTTTTATGTTTGTAACGATTTCGTTCCGGTACTAAATATGGATTATACTCTTTTTGTTGAGGCTGAAGGAAAAAGTTTTACAGCCGTAGAAAAAATGACTCCTGTAACACCAATTAACAGAATAGAACAAGAATACAGACCAGACATATCAGGTCCGGATTTATTGGTGCTTTCTATCTTTTATGACGATCCTGCTGATCAGCAAAATTTTTATCTGTCTTATTTTACAACCGATTTTTTAAAAATTCCTTACACTTTAATGTCAAATGATGATTTGTATAACGGAAATGAAATAAAAGACGAATTCTCAGATACAGATTTAAAACCGGGCAAAGTGGTTCAAATTGTCCATCGTGGAATTTCGAAAAGCTTTTATAATTATATGAATTTAATTTTTGAAGCATCAAGTGCAAATCCTTTTGGTACCACACCTGGTAATATTAGAGGAAATATTGTCAACACTAACGATACAAAAGATTTTGCATTAGGCTATTTTAGGCTTTGTGAAGCTAATAGTGTTTCGTATACAATGAAATAAGATTTGTATTTCTATTGTATTTGGTATTAAATATTTTAAACAATTAGATTTAATCCTTTCCGATACTATTGTAAACCGATTTAAATTTGATTCTTAAAGCTTATGTTCTTTATATATCTGTACAATAAAAACAATTTGATTTAAAACGACGCCCTCTAAATTGATAATTTAGAGGGGCGTCTTATAATATATTTTACCTTAATTATGTAAAATCTGTTCTATTGCATATCCTGATGCAGAAGACCCAGCTATAAAAACAGTATATACTTTTCCTGAAGCAAAATTTGTAGGCTGCAGCATTGCCAGATTTTCAGTTCCGCCGTTTCCACGAACCTGAATACTTAATGAGCCCGCATTAATTTCAGAGTAATTACTTTGACTGTAGCGTGTAATATTTAAAGCAAGGTTGTTGCCCTGCCCATCAATAAAATCAATATTTGAGGGAGCTCCACTACTTAAATGAATAAATTTTACTTTGGCTTTTCCACTAGAGGGAGCACTAATATTATCTTCATAAAGTCTTACCTCAGAATCTGATCTTGATTCTCCGGTCAGGTATACCGTATATCTTTTATCATCATCCAGATCAAGTTCTTCGGTAGCATACAAATTATTATCATTTTCATCTCTGAACTGGCTCACCAAATTGTTTCCCGAAGCGACATCATGATAGGACACAGAATGATCCAAATAATCCAGATCACCAATGTAAGGGATATTGGCCATGACAAATTTTTGAGAGCCTGAGTTGGGAGCAGCATTAACTACTTTAAGACTTGCAGAACCGAAGGGATCTACATCATTATTGTCACAAGAAGATAAAGATAGCAGTGCTGTTATTACTAAGGCCTTTACATAAATCATTTTAAAGATTGTTTTCATAATTTTAATTTTGGGTTTTACTTCGTTTTTCATCTTTTACCTTAAATGGTAGTTTTGTTATTTGGGTTTTTATAGAGCTTTTAAAGACATCTAAGACTGTTTTTTATCTTTCCTTAAAGCCATATTCTGGTTCCGGATCATAGAAGGTTCATGAATCACCTTTTTAGAAAATTTTATTTTGAATCATTATATTTAGTTTTAATAAGATATTATACTGCGAAAGTAAGAGAGCAATTTCTTATAAAGCTTAAAAAATAAAGTCAAACGGACAATTTTGCGGGTGAACCGTTATAGAAATTATACGTGAGGATTTTGATTAAAGGAAACGAAGAAAATGATACATTAGAAGTATTGAGGTTGCTTAAGTTTTAGCTTTATGCCTCCTCCTTGAGTGTTTGAGTATTTATTTTAAAGGAAAACTCAAAAGTTGATTTATAAGCGAATGCTTTTGCTAAGATCAGTTTCCTAACCATGCTAATACTTTTGACCTTTTTTCCCTACTGACAAAAATATCTTTGTGAAAAGGTAATGAAAGGTTGATTTTTAGCTTTCGCGGAAAATAATCTGTTACATCTGCTATTGCATTACGGTTTACAAGGACTTGCCTGTTCATTCTGAAGAAAAATTGGTTGGTTCTCTTTTCCATATCTTCAAGGCTTTCAGTCAGGGTGTAACTTTTTCCATTATGTGCGAGCATAACCGTTGTTTCGGTTTCGACATAAAACAAAGCAATTTTATCTAAGGAAAAAGGAAGGAGACGATCTCTGTATTTTACCAGTATAGAGGTGCTAACAGGCTGCTCGAGATTTGAAATTATCTCCATTGCTTTCTGATATTGTTCAGCAATCTGACTGCTCATTAATTGCTGCATGCTGTGAAATTTAGCCAGGGCGGCTTTCAATTCGGCTGCACTAAAAGGCTTCAGAATATATTCGATTCCATTGGCCTTAAAAGCATCAAGTGCATATTCATTAAAAGCAGTACAAAAAATTACAGGAACATTAAGAGGCACAGTTTTTATAATTTCAAAACTCAGACCATCTCCTAACTGAATATCGCTAAAGATAAGATCTGGCTGCGGATTTGTTCTGAAGTAAACAATTGCTTCTTTTACAGATCCCAATAAGGCTACGATTTCGATCTCGTCACTACAGTTTTTCAGACTGGATGCCAGATCTTCTGCTACCAGTGATTCATCTTCAATAATTATGATTTTCATCGGTATTTATTTTAAAGCTTACAGAAAAAGTAACGCCGTCATTGTTGATTATAATTTCATTTCCAGAACAGATGAAGCAGCGCTCAGCCAGATTTGCCAGTCCACTTTTTAAAGATGTTTCACCGGATTGCTTTAGGTTCATTGTATTCGATACTGATATATATTGCTCTTTTTGCTCAATTTTAATTTTTAAAGGCTGTTGTTTTGTAAACCGATTGTGCTTGATAGCATTTTCTGCCAAGGGCTGAAGAGAAAAAGTAGGAACACTGAATTTGAGCATATTGGGATCATTAATTTTGATATTCCATTCTAATGCTTCGCCAAAACGCATTTTCTGCATTTCAAGATAGTTTTGACAAAAATCCAGTTCTTCCTGCAAAGTTGTAACCATACTGTCATTGAGTGTAACCGCAGCTCTTAGAAAACCGGCCAGCTGTATAAGATAATGCTCTCCAAGAGCGAGATCTTTTTTGTATAGCGCTTTTAGTGTATTGAGCGAATTAAATAAAAAATGTGGATGTATCTGCTGTTTTAAAAGTAGATTCTCAGCTTCTGCAGTGCGAAGCTGTAATTTTGAATTTTCAAGTTCAGTTTGTGTTTTAGCTAATCTTAAAATGGCAAAATCCTGCAGTAAAAGTACGAGAAAAGCAATAAAAAAAGCTTCCATTAAAAAGGTCATAATAAGTTCAATATCGTAAAAACTCCAGACAATATTAGCCATGTAAGCGAAAAACGGCCATAATAACATTTGAAGTATTATGGATGTACAAAAACTTGTTCCATAACGCCAAATCCTGAATTTAATAATATCATTTGGAAATTTTACGGCGCAGAATTCCAAAATGGCGGAGAGTGAAAATGTTACTGTAAAAATGTAAAAAACACTTTTTAAGGTCATGAACAGTATGAGAATAGCCGAATTCTTAAAAATGAACAGAAAAAATAATGCAATCAACGATATTAAAACCGTCAAAAAAATGTTCATTTTATAAATTTCCCTCAATATTAAAGGAGAGAAAGATTTTGCGATATTATTCATTACTGTTGTAAGTGTGGATTTATTCTGTTTTTGTATTCTAATGGAGGAAAAGTACAAAAAATAGCAATACTGCTCTTATAATTTTAATTAACAAATAATACCGCCTGCAACAGGTGGTACTATTTGTCTTTTAGCTATAAAATGAAATTGATTTGCTTTAAAAAATGTAAAAAAGACTGACTTGTGACATATGATTTTGAAAATCAGTTTTTACAGAGGTTGATTTTATTTTGCTTACATCGGTCAATCCCATGTAGTATCTGGCTCCAATACCTAAACCATTCGAAAATTGATACCCAATTCCTCCGACCATACCGGCATCAATTTTTTCTGCGAAATCATCATTGGTTATTTCTTTAAAATCTTCAGA
Organism: Flavobacterium sp. LM4; assembly: GCF_002017935.1. NCBI lineage: Bacteria > Pseudomonadati > Bacteroidota > Flavobacteriia > Flavobacteriales > Flavobacteriaceae > Flavobacterium > Flavobacterium sp. LM4. The sequence goes on from NZ_MUFW01000001.1 coordinate 1,521,659, forward strand.
AGCTAAAATTCCTACTTGAGGACCTGCTTCAAAATATAACCCGAAGTCTGTTTTATATTTTACGACAATTGGCACTGAGATATAAGATAGTTTTAGGTCTTTGTCATCAGAGAATTTGCTTTTTAACTTTGCACCTTGTGTAGAGTATAAAAACTCTTCCTGTACCGACCAGTTTTTATTAATATCAAAGGCTATAATCGCCCCGGCATGAAATCCGGGAAGACCTTCTGTGTCAAAATCAGCATTGTAAAAATCACTGTAATTACCACCAGCTTTAAGACCAAAATGTAGTCTGTCGAAAAAACTTTGGCTAAAAGAACTTGTGGATACCAGAACAATGCAGAGCAAAAATAAATTTTTCATGATTTACTATTTTAAATGTTATCAGGCAACATGCCTTTTTAATTTGATAGTACAAACGTAAAAGTCATTAGTGAGTGAACGCTAAAAAAAATAGTTGAAACGGACAAAATTTAAGGGGAAACGGTCTTGCTTATTTAAGAGTAGTGATGTCTTTTTCTAAAAGGTAAAAAAAAACGGTATTATACAGCAGGCCATAAAAATGGTATATTAGTACAGTGCGGAATTTTTTTTAACCTGATAAAATACAAAAAGAGAGAGCGTAGAGATTAGAGATTTCAATAAAAATGGATATAAGTTCTAATTTTTTAAATGATGTTTTACGGTCAGGGAATTGTAATAAATTTATTGGGTTAACTTTCTTATTTATTGAGTTAATATGATTTTTTGAATGCCGTAAATTAGTATAAATCCAAAAATAACTACAATTTACATAAAGAATGTACTTTAAATACGTATTAATTTTCGTTGCTTTGTTTTCAATCAAGGCGAACGCTCAAATTTTAGAACACGGAAAAGATTTTCGCGCAGCAGATTCACTTTTAAAAGAACCTGGTTTCTCTGTTCACAGAGATAATTATTTTTTAACAGGAATACCAATAAATGCTGATATTGACCGCAACTCTGCTGATGTAAAATATCAGGTTAGCTTTAAATTACGATTGAATTCAAAACCTTTGTGGGGTGGTTTCTTTCCTTATTTAATGTACACTCAAAAAGCTTTTTGGGATATTTACGCAAGTTCAAAACCATTTTCAGAAATCAATTTTAATCCAGGTGTAGCCATTGTTCGTCCATTTTATTTAAAAGGAGGAAGGCTGACCTATGGCGCAATCTCATTAGAACATGAATCAAACGGCAGGGATTCTATTTATTCCAGAACATGGAATATGCTGGCTTTTTCGTTAAAATCTCAGGTTTCGCCACGATGGACAGTTGGCATTAGAGGATGGTTTCCTCTTGTTGATAAGGAAGATAATCCTGGACTAACTAAGTATGTAGGTTATGGTGAAGCAAGCGCAACCTACCAGCTACAACCGGGTCGATGGAGTGCAGACATACTTTTTAGAAAAGGAAGCGGCCTTATCAATTACGGATCCCTGCAGACACAGGTAAACTGGAGACCCTACAAAGATGAGAATTATTACCTCACACTTCAGTGGTTTGTAGGATATACGGAAAGTTTAATTGATTACCGGGAACATAAAAGTATGGTGCGTTTAGGATTTACGATTAAACCTGAGAATATGGGCATTTTTTAAATTTTGTTTATATTTACCTAAACACAGTAATCTTCATTATGAAAGTAAAATCACCATTAACTACAGTTACAAATTTGTTTTTTTTTCTGATATCTTTTTTTTGGACTTCTTCTTCCATAGCTCAAAATGAAGTGTATACATCTGAAACTACAATTGCCGATAGTACTTTTGTTAATTTAAAAGAGTACAGTAAAGATTTTATCTACGATATGAAATATGCAACTGAGGATAATTTTTTAAAAGCCAAAGTTTATGATTGTGCCGAATGTTTTTTGCGTTTAAAAACAGTTAAGGCTTTGATAGCAGCTAATAAAAAGTTTATGAAAAAAGGCTATAGAATAAAACTGTATGACTGTTACAGACCTTTGTCTATTCAAAAAAAAATGTGGGAAATTGTTTCCAATCCTGAATATGTAGCAGATCCAAAAAAAGGCTCCATTCATAATAGAGGAGGAGCCGTTGATATTTCTATAGTTGATGCCGGAGGTAAGGAAGTTGACATGGGAACTCCCTTTGATTTCTTTGGAATTCAGGCAAGTCATAACTATACTAAACTTTCAAAAAAAGTAATTTCTAATAGAAAATTCCTTAGAAAAATAATGGCTGAAAATGGCTTTAATTCTTTTGATTCAGAATGGTGGCATTATAATTTAAAAACAGGTTTGAAAGACAAGGTTTCCAGTCAAAAATGGAATTGCGATTAATTATTCAACACATCTGATGTTTTCCATAAAATAAGTATCCGGATGATATACTTTTCCGTTCATTTCAGACGTTAATTCACTTCGTACAATATAATCCTGAGTGTCGGTTAAATATTTGATTCTCATAATGGTAACAGGTGATTTCTTCAATTCTTCATAATTATCTTTCATAAACACAAAAATTCCTGAATTTATCCTGTTGTTAAACTCTTTATCACGAATAAGTGTTCCGCAGTTTTCCTGATTAATGTGCAATAGGGTTACAATTTTGCCATTTTGCAATTGTAAAAATACTTTCGAGTTTTTGTCAAAACAATCCGCTTTTATAAAATCTTTGCTTTTTTGAATTAATTGAAGATTTAATGTTGGCAAGGCATCAGTTTTTGCCAAAGAAAAAAAGATATAATTTGATGTTCCGCCAAAGTTTTTTTCACTGATTAAATACTCATTTGTAACTTTATAAGTACCAATTGAATCCGTTACATTCGTAGCATATTCACAAGGTTTTTGGGCAAATGTGGAGAAAGTTAGCAGAAAAAAAGTTAGTGTAATTAAGTGTTTCATTTTTAAGTTATTTTTCTGCAAATTAAAACTATTTTGCTATTATTTTTATCAGTTGTAAAAAAACAATATGAATTTCCTCCATTTTTTATTTTCCACTTTTTTCGAATGCTTTCTACTGTTTCAGGAAAATTCCGTGTAGTAATATTTGCCTGCTGATTTAAAAGTTCCGATTTCATGTCATTTTTGTTGTATGATAACACTTTTTCAATTTCAAAACTCCGTCCTGGAAAAGCAATTAATTCATCAGAAGTGTATAAATGAGAATGTTTATGAAGTTTATTTATTTGGAAGGAAGCACTAACTTCATCAAAACCTCCCGATTTCATAATTGCCGAATTGGGTTCGTACAGAAATTTTTGTGGTAAATGATATGATGCATATTCTAATTTGTCCAAAACAAACTCAAAAGTTTCAATGTTTGCTTTTAAAATATTAGCAGTTTTTACGGTTACTTCGCCAGTATAATGATTATGAATTTCAAAAAGCAATTCTTTTACTTCGTTTTCCAAAGCAATAATATGGATGTTTTTTACGAATTTTAATTCTGATAAACCTGCTGAAATATCTAATAAAGGAGCTGTTTTAATTAATATTGAATCTGTTTTTTCAAAATAAAAATCCAATGATTCCGGAACATTTGGCGAGCAGTCTTTTAGCATAAACACTTTACCTTTAGCATCATTTCTACGGGAAGGATCTATGTAAATCCAATCCCATTTAAAGTCTGGTTCAGACTCATTTAAGATATTTGCAGAATCGTTGGCGTAGCAAAAACAATTTTTTACACCTAATTGCGTGAAATTATGTTTTACAATTGCCGATAAATCTTCGTTGATTTCGCAATGTGTAACGACTTTAAATTGTTTAGAAAAATAATAATCATCAACCCCAAAACCACCGGTAAGATCTATCAGCGTATTTCCTGAAATTAATGAAGCTTTATAAGAAGCAGTTTTCTCTGAAGAAGTTTGTTCTACAGAAACTTTACCCGGATAAATTATGTTTTCTGTAGAAAACCATGTGGGTAATTTTTCCCTAGCTTTTGTTTTGGCCTCAATTTGATTCAAAATTAAAATCCAGTCAACCTCTGGGAAAGGATTTTTCTGAAGTGCTAATTTTGAAATGGATGCACCACTATTTTTAGATATAAATTCCTGAATGTTTTTGTTTAAAATCGAATAGTTCAATGCTAAATTCTTTCTGTTAATACGGTCACAATTTTGTTATCAGGAAAAAATTCCTTCAAAATTACTTTTACCATTGTAAAAACCGGAATGGCGATAATCATTCCTACAATTCCAAAAGTAATTCCGCTGATTATCGTAATCAGAAATATTTCCAGCGGATGCGAATTTACACTTTTTGAAGAAATTATAGGCTGACTAATATTGTTATCAATAGCCTGGACGATCAGGAATCCTATGATGACATAAATAGTTGTTGGTAAAATTTCAGATTGAAAATCAGCACCAATCAAACTAATCATGGTTAAAATTCCGGCTAATATTGTTCCGATAATTGGTCCTATGTACGGAATGATATTTAAAATAGCACATAAAAAGGCAATTACAAAGGCGTTTTTATTTCCAAAAATGATTAATACAATCAAATACAAAATAAACACAACTGTTAATTGTAATAATAACCCAATAAAATAGCGTGTTAAAAAGTGATTTATTTTTGTAATTGAGTTTATAATTTTATCTTCATTATTATCAGGCAAAATTTTTCTGGCCTTTGCTTTAAAATCATCCTGATCCTTTACAAAGAAAAAAGTAATAAAAAATACCGAAACTAATCCCATTCCCATATCGGCAACAAATCCTAAGATAGAGTTTATAAACCGCGTAAAATAACTAAAATTAAACATTGATGTTATTTTTGATTCTTTAAGCATTTGATTTATATCTACATGTTTGATATTAAAATAGGTTTCTATGCTTCTTTCAGTTTCAATAAATTGTGATTGCAGCTGATTGGAGTCTAACAATGCTAAATTGTTGGCTTGTGAAATGATTAACGGAACAAACAAAAAGATAAAACCAACCATCATTAAAATAAAAAAAAGGATAGCAGTTGTAGCAGCCAGGGAATTGCCAAACTTTAATTTGGTTTTTAAAAACTGAACCATAGGATTTGCGATCAAACATAATATAAGTGAGATGCACAGATATACAATTACGGTTTGTATTTCATACAAAAAATATAAGACAGCTCCAATAATCAAAATAGTTGTTAAAGCTCTTAAGATTCCATTTGAAATAATCTTTGATGTTATCATGTTTTGAATTTTGACCATAAATATAGGAAAAGCTTTTTAGATTATTTGCTGCAAACAAAAAAAGCGAGATTGTTATATCTCGCTTTGATGTTTTATGATGTATGCTTTTTTAGATTCCAAAAGAAGCTCTTGGCCCTCCGGAAACAAATATAGCAGCCATTCTGTTTTTTTGGCCTGTTGAGAACATATACATGGCATTGTCATTAGTATAATCCATGTAGTTCATTGTCATTTCTACAGGAGTTCCAGGACATGTACTGTAATGCGGGTAAGCTGGAACACCATAGTTTTCTTCGTTATGAACAGGAGTATCTGATACCAAATCACTTCCACAAGTTGCATCTCCCCAAATATGACGTAAATTCATCCAGTGACCTACTTCGTGAGTTCCTGTTCTTCCTAAATTAAAAGGAGCATTGGCAGCACCTGATAATCCAAAATATCTGTAATCAATCACAACACCATCAGTTGATGATGGTCCACCCGGAAATTGCGCATATCCCAAAATATCATCACCAATAACACATGACCATAAATTAAGTTTGGTTGTTGGCGAAGTTGGAGCCAATCCCCCCTGAGCAGTTTTTTTCATAGCATCGTTTGTTCCCCATTGGGTTTTGGTAGTCGATTTTCTAATCACCTGATCTAAAACAAATGTAATTCCAACATTTGCTTTTACACCAGAAAAAAGCGCAGGAACATTGTTGTAATCTGAATTTAAGGCATTAAAATCCTTGTTTAAAACATCAATTTGGGATTGAATTTGTGCTGTTGAAATATTCTGCGCAGCGGTTCTGTATAAAACATTCACTACAACAGGAATTTCGATTTTACCATTTACTAAACGGTTTGTCAGGATGCTTTTGTTTGTAAATGATTCAATTTCATTCATTCTGATAGCCAGCATTGGATCCGCTTTTAACTGTGCGTCTAAAACTTGTTGGGACGCGCATCCACGTCTGGTAGCAACACTTGAATTTAAATTTGAACTTGAATCTGATGATTCTGTTTGTTCATTTTGACAAGAAAACAGCATAAGAGCTGTAATTGCGGAAAAAAAAAATTTTTTCATGATAAAGGGGTTTTTGTTATAAAATTACTTTTAGGTTAAATATTAACCCAATTTTATAACAAATATTGTAAACTACCAAATTTTTATAACAAATTATTAACCAGAAATTTACGAACCCTTATGTAGTCTAGTTCTTATAAAAAGTTAAATTTTTCATTTGGAAGTTAATTCGTACAAAATTATACTTGCAGCCTGAACAACATTCATACTGCTGTTTTTTCCAAACATATTAATGTGAACGATTTGATTTGAAATTTCTAAAAGCTTATCAGAGATTCCCTCAATTTCACTTCCTATCAAGAGTGCTATCTTTTTGTTTTCAGGAATTATGACTTCTTTTAGGGGTTTACTGTTACTCGTAATTTCTAACGCAATAATTTCAAAATTATTTTCGATTAAATAGTCAACTAATTCAGCTGTTTCTTCAATAACAATATGGGGCACGTGGAGATGAGTGCTTCTTGAAGTCTTGTTTATTTTTCTGGGAGTTAATGGAATATCTTTTCCTAAAAAGATGATATTTTCGACACCAAAAGCTTCACTGATCCTAAAAAGAGAACCAATATTTTGCTGAAAATAGATGTGATCACAAACAAGGGTTATTGGAAATGTTTTTCTTTCAAATTGATTTTCTTTGTGAGTAAGCTGCACTGTCTGGAAATTAATTGGTAAAAATATAGTTGATAATGTTGGCCCCCATTTTTAATGCCTTTTGACGTACTTCTGCCGGATCATTATTTACTTCCGGATCTTCCCAACCGTCACCAAGATCACATTCGTAAGTATAAAGTAAAACCAGTTTGTTTTCTACAAAAATGCCAAAGGCCTGAGGTCTTTTTGCATCATGCTCGTGAATTTTTGGTAACCCGTTCGGAAAAGGGAAGGGTTTTTGAAAAATAGGATGACTGGCAGGAATTTCAATCAGATTATTGTTAGGGAATATTTTTTTGATTTCTTTTCGAATATATTGATCCATTCCGTAATTATCATCAATGTGAAGAAAACCGCCACCATTTAAATAATTCCTGAGATTACTGATGTCAGAATTGCTGAAAACAACATTTCCATGTCCGGTCATGTGCACAAAAGGATACGAAAGTAAATCCGGACTGCCTGGTTCAACAGTTGATGGTTTTGCTTTTATCTGTGTTTGAATGTTCGAATTGCAAAACCGTATTAAGTTTGGCAACGAAGTAGGATTTGCATACCAATCACCGCCACCGCTGTATTTAAGCAAAGCAATTTCTTGTGAAAATGAAGAGATGGAAGCGAATAGAAACAAGAAAAATATTTTTTTCATAACTATTTATATTTTTTGTCATTTCGACGAAGGAGAAATCACATTCAATATTCGACAAAGATTGAAGATTATAAATGCGGAGTTTCTAGTGTGATTTCTCCTTAGTCAAAATGACAAGTTGACGATTTAATTAATATTCTCATTAAAAAATACAACACTGTGACAAGCCACCACGGCGGCAGTTTCAGTACGTAAACGAGTGTTTCCTAAAGTCACAGGCTGGAAATTATTTTCAAGAGCCAGTATAATTTCTTTTTCCGAAAAGTCTCCTTCGGGTCCAATTAATAAGGTAACATTTTCATTTGGTTTCAAGACTTCTTTCAATGATTTTTTATCAGTCTCTTCACAATGAGCAATTAATTGCAGGCCTTCATTTTTTTGTTTAATAAATTCCTTAAATGAAATGGCTTCGTTTAGTTTTGGTAAAAAAGTTTCATTAGATTGTTTCATTGCTGATAAAATAATCTTTTCAAAACGCTCTTTATTAACCACTTTTCTCTCAGATCGATCGCAAAAAACGGGTGTGATTTCCTGTATACCAATCTCGGTTGCTTTTTCTAAAAACCATTCAAAACGATCATTCATTTTGGTTGGCGCTACGGCTAAGTGTAAACGGAATCTTGGTTTCGGAGATTTTTTTATAGAAAGCACTTCCACAATGCATTTATTATCTGAGGCAAGTGTTATTTCGGTTTCAAATAATAATCCCAAACCATTTGTAACGTGTAGAATATCGGAATCTTTTTTTCGTAAAACCTTTATGATATGACGGCTTTCTTCTTTATCAAAAGAAAAAGTTTCAGTCGTTTCGTCGATATTTGGATTGTAAAATAATTGCATAATTAAAATTGAATTCGTGCTTTTGAAACAACTGCTGAAGTTTCAAAACGCCCTGATAAATATTTCTGATAACCAACAATTCCTATCATTGCAGCATTATCTGTTGTATATTCAAATTTCGGAACAAAGGTTTTCCAGCCGTATTTACCTTCACTTTCCTTCAATCTGGTTCTGATTCCTGAATTTGCCGAAACACCTCCGCCAATAGCAATTTGCCTGATCCCTGTTTCTTTTACAGCTAATTTTAATTTATCCATTAAAATTTCTATAATAGTATGTTGAATAGAGGCGCAAATATCATTCATGTTTTCTTCAATGAAATTCGGATTTTCTATTTTTTTCTTTTGGATAAAATATAAAATAGCGGTTTTTAATCCCGAGAAACTAAAATCTAATCCCGGTACTTTTGGTTTTGTAAATGCAAATGCTTTCGGGTTACCTTCTTTTGCATATTTATCGATCAAAGGTCCTCCAGGGTAGGGAAGTCCAAGTATTTTGGCACTTTTATCAAAAGCTTCTCCAACAGCATCATCAGTAGTCTCACCAATGATTTCCATGTCAAAAAAACCGTTAACTTTTACAATTTGTGTATGTCCTCCGCTAATGGTTAGAGCTAAAAAAGGAAATTCAGGTTTGTCAAAGCCCTCTTCATCTATAAAGTGGGCTAAAATGTGTGCGTGCATATGATTTACAGCAATCAACGGAATTTTTAATGCCAGTGATAATGACTTACTAAAAGAACTTCCAACGAGTAATGAGCCCATTAAACCAGGACCTTGGGTAAAAGCAATGGCTGTTAATTGCTCTTTTTGTACATTTGCTTTACGTAATGCAGCATCAATTACAGGCACAATATTCTGTTGATGTGCTCTGGAAGCCAGCTCCGGAACTACACCGCCATATTGGTTGTGAATTAACTGATTCGCTACAACATTTGAGAGTACTTTGTCGTTATGTAAAACCGCGGCGGCAGTATCATCGCAGGAACTTTCGATGGCAAGAATAAAAACCTCTGAATTTTGCATATAAAGGCACAAATTTTGAATTATATTTGACAAATCAAATTTTTAATTTGCTTTGATTGTAAAGGAGGAGCCAAAATTAAAGAATTTTTATCAAAAACAGTCGTACTTTGTCTGTTCAAAATAAATTTAAAAGAAAACTAAAATAAAAGCAGCTATCAAAAAAGTAAAGAAAATAGTATCCAGAACCCTAATGGGCTTAGTTTTGCTTATACTGGTATCTGCTATTACTTTGTCTTTGCCTGTGGTGCAAACCAAAATTGCGCATTACATAGCTGAAACACTAAATACCGATTTTAAAACGAATATCAGTATCGATAAAGTGGCCATAAATGTTTTTGGAGGTGTTAAACTTAAAAAAGTATTGATTCTCGACCATCATAAAAAAACTTTAATTTATTCGGATATTATTACCACCGATATTTTAAGTTTAACCCGATTGATTGATGGTGATTTGATTTTTGGAGATGTTCGCTTAACAGGTTTGATTTTTAATTTGAAAACGTATAAAAATGAAGATGAAAATAATATCAATGTTTTTATAAGATTATTTGAATCAGGAAAACCAACTAAATCCAAAAAACACTTTTTGTTAACGGCCAGGAATGCCTATATTTCTCAGGGAGCATTTTCTGCAATTGATGAGAATAAAAAAACGCCAAAGATTATTGACTTTAAAAAACTGAATACTTATATCAGTGAATTTAAAATATATGGTTCTGAAATAAACACCAATATTCATAGATTTTCTTTTTTAGATCACAGAGGTCTTTATGTAACAAATCTGAGTTCAAAGTTTAGTTATTCCAAAAAACAAATTAAACTCGAAAATTTAGCGATAACAACCAAAAGATCCAATATTTACGGTAAGGCGATTTTAAATTATAAAGTTAAAGATTTTTTAGAATTCACTGATAAAGTAAGGTTTGATGTGGCATTAGATTCAGCTTCTTTAGCTTCAAACGATATACGCTATTTTTATAAAGGCTTAGGGAAAAATCAGCACTTTAAAATTAAAACTAAAATAGAAGGGCCCTTAAATAATCTTAATTTAAAAGGATTGAGATTAAGAGATACAAATGGCTCAAGAATAACAGGTAATATTAATTTCAGAAATCTTTTAGGAAACAAAACTCAAAAGTTTTCTATGAATGGTAAGTTTGATAAACTGATTTCGAGTTATGATAATTTAGTTGTTTTGCTGCCAGATGTTTTAGGAAAAAAACTTCCAAAGGAACTGCAAAGAATTGGTAAATTCAATATTGTGGGTACAGTAAAAGTATCGACAACAGATTTAGAATCCAAATTTAAAATGGCAACTGATTTAGGGAACGGTCAGATTCAATTAAATATGAATAATATTGATTTTATTGATAAAGCTTCCTATTCAGGAAATGTTATTTTGGATAATTTCAATGTGGGTGCCTTATTAAATAGAAAAGATATTGGTAAAACGACCTTAAATTTAGATGTTGACGGAGTTGGCTTTTCTAAGAAATATCTAAACACGATTATAAAAGGAGATATTGCCAAACTCGACTACAATAAATATACTTATAATAATATTGTAGTAAATGGGAATTTTAAATTGCCTTATTATAAAGGGCAGGTCGCTATTAATGACCCTAATTTGAACCTGACATTTGATGGTTTGGTTGATTTGAGTAAACGCGAAAACAAATACGACTTTCATATTAATGTAGAAAATTCGGATTTAAGAAAACTGAAACTGGTTAAGGATTCAATTTCCACATTTACTGGAGATGCTATTGTTCAGGTCACTGGTAATTCTATTCAAAATTTACAGGGAAATATATATATAAAAGATGCTGTCTATCAAAACCCGAAATCAACGTATGTTTTTGATGAAGTAACTGTGAACTCAAGTTTTGATTCGGATAAATTACGCACAATAACCGTTAATTCGACAGATGTTGTAAACGGGAAAATAGTAGGTAAATTTCAGTTTGATCAGTTAGATAAATTGGTAATGAATTCTGTTGGAAGCCTTTATACAAATTATAAACCTCATAAAGTCAAGAAAGGGCAGTTTTTGCGTTTCAATTTTCATGTTTACAATAAAGTAGTTGAAATGCTGTATCCGGATATTAAAATTGATTCAAGTACAGTTTTGCGCGGCAAGATAGATTCTGATAAACAGGAATTTAAGTTTAGATTTAATTCACAACAAATAACGGCTTCAAAAAATACATTTGATAACGTCCGAATCAATATTGATAATAAAAACCCATTGTATAATGCTTTTGTCGAATTGGATAGTATAAAAACACCTTACTATAAAGTTCGTGATTTCAGCCTGATTAATGTAACTTCTAAAGATACACTGTTTGTTCGTTCTGAGTTTAAAGGAGGAAACAAAGGAGAGGATTATTATAATTTGAACTTATATCATACTATAGATAAAAACAAAAATAATATAGTTGGAATTCATAAATCTGAAATGAAATTTAAAGACTACTTATGGTATTTAAATGAAGATGAGGAAGATAACAATCAGGTAGTTTTCGATAAAAACTTTAAAAACTTTACTATTGATAATATCATATTGTCACATGAAAATCAAAAAATTGATTTGAATGGAGTTATAAAAGGAGCTGATTATAAGGATGTTGTTTTGAATTTTGAAGATGTTGATATCAATAAAATTACTCCTTTAAATAATAAATTTGTAGTAAATGGGAATTTGAATGGAAGTATAAATTATAAGCAGAATAAAAATGTCTACCAGCCTACAGCTTCTATTGAAATTGATCATTTAAATTTAAATAAAATAGATTTAGGAACTTTAAAGTTCGATATTTCGGGAGATGAAGCGTTTAAAAAGTTTACTATAAATTCATCTATTGAAAATAATTTTACTGAATCTTTTAAAGCAGAAGGCAGTTTTGCTATTCAGAATAAAGAAACCATGTTAGATTTAAAATTAAAACTGGATGGTTTTAATTTGGCTACTCTGGGAACAATTGGAGGAAATGTTTTGTCCAATATAAGAGGAACTGTTTCAGGAAATGCTGCAATTGCCGGTAATCTTAAAAAACCTGAAATTAATGGAAGGCTGTATGTTGAAAAAGCAGGTATGACTGTTACATACCTTAATACAGATTATGAACTTAACAATCGTACTGTAGTAGATTTAACAGATGAAAAATTCTTATTTAGAAACAATCAGTTGACGGATACCAAGTTTGGAACAAAAGGTTTATTGAATGGCAGTATTGAACATAAGAACTTTGGAGACTGGAAATTAGATTTAACCATAACTTCAAAACGATTATTGGCATTAGATACAAAAGACAGTGAAGATGCTGCTTATTTTGGAAAGGCTTTTATTAATGGAACTGCAAGTATCAAAGGGCCAACAGAAGCCTTGTTTATTAAAGTTGATGCAAAATCTGGTAAAGATACACAGATAAAGATACCCATAAGTAATGTACAAAGTGTTGAAGAAAAAAGTTTTATCCATTTTGTAACGCCCAAGGAAAAATATAATTTAGCTAATGGTATTGTAGAGAAAACAAAAAACTATAATGGCCTGGAATTAGAATTTGATTTTGATATTACCCCCGATGCAGAAATAGAGGTTATTTTAGACAGGGATTCCGGACACGGTATGAAAGGTAAAGGATATGGATCGCTACTGTTTAAAATCAATACTCTTGGTAAGTTTAACATGTGGGGGGATTTTCAGGCTTATGAAGGAACCTATAATTTTAAATATGGCGGATTAATAGATAAAAAATTCGCTGTTAGAAAGGGAGGCTCAATTATTTGGGAGGGTAACCCTATGAAAGCACAATTAAATTTAGAAGCTGTATATACAACTATAGCAAATCCTGCTGTTTTATTAGAGAATTCTTCATTTAATAAAAAGGTTACGGTAGAGGTTGTTATAGGCTTAAGAGGAGATTTAACTAGTCCGGAACCAAATTTTGATATTCAGTTTCCTTCTGTAAGTAATGTTTTAAAATCAGAAATACAATATAAACTGGATGACAAAGACATTCGTCAGACTCAGGCATTATATTTATTATCCACTGGTTCTTTTATGAGTACAGATGGTTTTAGTCAGGGAGATTTGTCAGGAACATTGTCTGAAACAGCTATGAGCTTATTGGGAGGGATAATTAAGTCAGATAATGATAAAATCAATGTTGGGTTTAATTATGTTTCTGCAGACAGACGTATTGGTCAAGAGGCTGATGGTCGGGTTGTAGCAACTGTAACGTCGCAAATTAATGAACGTATTGCTATTAACGGAAAACTTGGAGTGCCGGTAGGAGGTGTAAATGAATCGGCAATTGTAGGTGATATTGAAGTACAATACAGAATTAATGAAGATGGAACTGCAAACCTTCGTTTATTTAATAAGGAAAATGATATTAGTTATGTAGGTCAGGGAATTGGTTACACACAAGGTGTTGGTATTAGTTACGAAGTAGATTTTGATACTTTTAGCGAGTTAGTCAATAAAATTTTCAAAAAATATAAATTAGAAAAAACGGGTAAAAATTCCAATGACTTGCAGGATTCTAATTTAAACCCAGATTATATTAATTTTGTAAACTCTAAAAAAGAAGCTGAAAAGGATAAAAAGAAGTCCGATAAAAAAGAAGAAAAGAAACAAGAACAACAACAAAATAACAACAATCAGGGACTAATACCAGACAATGACTTTTAAAAATATCATTATAAATTTAACCCATTGGGAAATTGATTACATTTGATTTGATGAAAAGACAGATCTGAAATGTAATTTGAGTATAAAAACATTCTTAATGAAAATTTGTCATTATGAGTTGAAGGCTTTTAACAGAAATGGGTTTTGAATCTAAAATTAGCACATATTTTTATTCGTCAAAAGGTTGTGATATAATATTTTAAACATCTTTTCTAAATCATTATAAAATACAAAATTTTGTAACACTTCATTTCTGGATTGTTAATTTTACATTTTTAATTAAAAAAGGATACTTTTATTATTTTAAATGAATTTTTTGCGATATAAAAACTTATTAACCGAAAACGTTTGAATTTGGTGATTTATACCAATTTATAATAATCATCTACTGAAAAGTGGTGAATGTTTGCTAATTTTACACTTTAATACTTAAATAATGCCAAAAACAATAAAAAAAGTAGGTGTTCTTACTTCAGGAGGAGACTCACCAGGAATGAATGCCGCAATACGATCAGTTGTTCGAACATGCGCCTATCATAATATAGAATGTTTGGGAATTTATAGAGGTTATCAGGGAATGATTGAAGGAGACTTCAAAGAAATGGGACCTAGAAGTGTAAATAATATTGTAAACAAAGGTGGAACGATTTTAAAATCGGCACGTTCAATTGAATTCAGGACACCTGAAGGAAGAAAAAAAGCACACGACAATCTTGTAAAAGCCGGGGTTGATGCTTTGGTAGTTATAGGTGGAGACGGAAGTTTTACCGGGGGGTTAATTTTTAATTCTGAATACGGTTTTCCTGTTATGGGTATTCCGGGTACAATTGATAATGATATTTTTGGAACAAGTCATACTTTAGGTTACGATACTGCCTTAAATACAGTTGTAGATTGTATCGATAAAATTAGAGATACTGCAAGTTCACATAACCGATTGTTTTTTGTGGAAGTTATGGGTAGAGATGCAGGTCACATTGCTCTTAATGCCGGTATAGGTGCAGGGGCAGAAGAAATTCTTATTCCTGAGGAAGATTTAGGTCTTGAAAGGCTTTTAGATTCTCTTCAAAAAAGTAAAGCTTCAGGAAAATCATCAAGTATAGTAGTAATCGCTGAGGGTGATAAAATTGGTAAAAATGTATTCGAATTAAAAGACTATGTTGAAGCTAATTTACCTGAGTATGACGTGCGTGTATCTGTTTTGGGACACATGCAGCGTGGAGGTTCTCCTTCATGTTTCGACCGTGTTTTAGCAAGTCGTTTAGGAGTAAAAGCAGTAGAGTCATTAATAGATGGTAAATCAAATTACATGGTTGGTTTACAGCAGGATAAAGTAGCTTTGACTCCGTTGGAACAGGCAATTAAAGGAAAGTCTGAAATTGACAGAGAATTATTAAGAGTATCAGATATAATGTCAACATAAAAAGAAACGAAGTTTATAGTGAGAAAATTAAACTTTAAATAGTTAAATAAAAACAAAAACAAAATCGAGTAAAATGTCAAAAGTAAAATTAGGAATAAACGGATTTGGACGTATTGGAAGAATCGTTTTCAGAGAATCTTTCAACAGAGATAATGTAGAAGTAGTTGCAATCAATGATTTATTAGATGTAGATCACTTAGCTTACTTATTAAAATATGATTCAGTTCACGGTCGTTTCGACGGAACTGTAGAAGTAAAAGAAGGAAAACTTTATGTAAACGGAAGAAATATCCGTATTACTGCTGAAAGAAATCCAGCTGACTTGAAATGGAATGAAGTTGATGTTGATGTAGTAGCTGAATGTACTGGTATTTTCACAACTATCGAAACTGCAAATGAGCACATTAAAGGTGGTGCTAAAAAAGTAATCATTTCTGCTCCTTCTGCAGATGCTCCAATGTTTGTAATGGGTGTAAACCACGAAACTGCAAAAGCTTCTGATTTAGTTGTTTCTAACGCTTCTTGTACTACAAACTGTTTAGCTCCTTTGGCTAAAGTTATTCACGATAATTTCGGAATTGTAGAGGCTTTAATGACTACTGTTCACGCTACAACTTCAACTCAAATGACTGCTGACGGACCTTCTAGAAAAGACTGGAGAGGTGGACGTGCAGCGGCAATCAATATCATTCCTTCTTCAACAGGTGCTGCAAAGGCGGTTGGAAAAGTTATCCCTGAATTAAACGGGAAATTAACTGGTATGGCTTTCCGTGTACCTACTGCTGACGTTTCTACAGTAGATTTAACGGTAAAAGTGGCTAAAGAAACTTCATACGAAGAGATTATGGCAGTTTTGAAAAAAGCTTCTGAAAATGAATTAAAAGGTATCTTAGGATATACTGAAGATGCAGTTGTTTCTCAGGATTTCATTTCTGATAAAAGAACTTCAATCATTGATGCTACTGCAGGAATTGGTTTAAATTCAACTTTCTTCAAATTGGTATCATGGTACGATAATGAGTACGGGTACTCTAGTAAATTGATTGATTTATCTGTGCATATCGCAGGTTTAAAATAATATTTTATTAAATGATAAAATCCCGTTATCTCAAAGTAACGGGATTTTCTTATTTTGTTATGTCTTTAATTAATGTGAAAAACACACTTTTAATTAAAGTTAAACTAACTAAAAAAAACTAAACTAAAATGAAATTAATAGTTGATAGCGGTTCTACTAAGGCTGATTGGATAGCGATTGATGATAATGGTAAAGTATTGTTTACTACGCAAACTTTAGGATTGAACCCGGAAATTCTTGATGGTCCTGAAATTATTGAAAGAGTAAATGATCGTTTTGATATTTCTCAAAATCGAAAAGAAGCTACACATTTGTTCTTTTACGGTGCAGGTTGCGGAACTGAAAGAATGCAAACTGCATTAAAAGAGGTGTTTAGAGTGTATTTTGAAAATGCAATTGTAGAGGTTCATGAGGATACCTATGCAGCAGTTTATGCAACTACACCAAAAGGAGAAGAGGCAATTGTTAGTATTTTGGGTACTGGTTCTAATTGCAGTTATTTTGATGGGAAAATATTGCACCAAAAAGTACAGTCATTAGGCTATATTGCGATGGATGACTGTAGCGGAAATGTTTTTGGAAAAGAATTGATCAGAAAATATTATTTCAATAAAATGCCTAAAGAACTGGCAGTTGAGTTTGAAAAAGAATACGATTTGGATCCTGATTTTATTAAAAATAAATTATATAAAGAGCCAAACCCAAATGCTTATTTAGCAACTTTTGCCAAGTTTTTGATTCAGCATAAAGAGTCTGAGTTTTGTAGAAAAATAATTTTCAAAGGGATGAAATCTTTTGTTAAAAACTATATTAAACAATATGATAATTGCCAGGAAGTTCCTGTTCATTTTGTTGGTTCTATAGCTTTTTATTTAAAAGATGAATTACAGGAAATATTTGATAAGTATGAACTTAAATTAGGTAATGTTTTGAGACGTCCAATTGACGGTCTGATAGCTTATCACGTTGCTAATAAATAAGAATTTAGAATGGAAATTGCAATTATTGCACATGATGGTAAAAAAGCAGACTTGATTAATTTTTTAATTAAAAATACAGAGGTTCTGCAAAATGAGAATGTAAGTTTAATTGGTACTGGTACAACAGGAGGCAAAGCGGAAGCAGCCGGTTTTAAAACAAGGCGAATGCTCTCAGGGCCTTTGGGCGGAGATGCTCAGATTGCCGGAAGAGTAGCCGAAGGATTAACTCAAATGGTTTTCTTTTTTAAAGACCCTTTGTCCAGTCACCCGCACGAAGCAGATATAAATATGTTAATAAGGGTTTGTGATGTACATAATGTGCCATTGGCAACCAATGAAGCAACGGCACAATTATTATTAGAGGCTATTGCACAGCGATTATAGAAATCTCAACATTTACATTTTTTGGCAAACAAGCCACTTGAACCGTTTCACGTGCTGGAGCGGTTTTTTCATTAAAATAAGATCCGTAAACAGTGTTTATTGCTGCAAAATTATTCATATCCATAATAAAAATAGAAGCCTTTACAATATTCTCAAATGTCATATTTGCGGCTTCAAGAATGGCAGAAATATTTTGCATAACCTGATGTGTTTCATCGTTTATGTTTTCTGTAACAAGTTCTCCTGTAGACGGGTTTATAGCTATTTGTCCGGAAGCATACAATGTGTTTCCTGATAAAACAGCCTGATTATAAGGTCCTATTGGTGCCGGTGCTTTTTCGGTAAAGATTATTTTTTTCATATCACAAAAAGATTAAAATTGTATTTTGATTATCTGTTAGAAGCGCTTCGTTTATTCCATTTAATATCACTAAGCATTCCTGATTTTATTCCAATAAAGAAATTCCAGTTAGCATAGGTACCAAGAGGTGTCCAGTTAAAAGACATTCTCCAGCTTAATAAATCTCTTTCAAAACGCAGTTGGGTAAAAGTAACGCCTTTTTGTACAAAATCATAACCGGTTGAGATTCCGCCTTTCCATTTAGGGGTAATATCCATATTTGCAGAAATCATTAAAGAATTACCCGAAATCTTATTTTCTCTTTTTGTATTTGTATAAGTCAACGAATAAGCCATAGTCATGTCCCAGGGAAGTTTTGAATTGAAGAATTCTGTAATTACATTCTCAGAATCTTCTTCGGCAAATTGGCTTTTCCTGGTGTCATTAAGGTCGGTGTTTGTTCCAAATAAATCATCACTACGGCCTCCATTTCGCTCACTTTGTTTGTTTTCATCCTTTTTGTCGTTTTTGTTTGAAAAAGAATAATTCAGGGTCATATTGGCACTTGTCATTCTAAACAAGCTTCCTCCATTATTGATGTTGAATACATTAATTTGCTGTCCGGAATTATCAATAGCATAAGGGTTTAATGTTGCGGCAAAATTGACATTCATTTTATTATCAAACAATTGAGTTCCTCCACTAACCCGAACAGGCTCAAGTGCGAATGTTGTTTTTCCGTCAGCATTAAAATTATAACTGGTGCTGAAATTTAAATTATTTAACAACATCACTTTCTTAGGCTCTGTTTTAGTGCTGTCCTTATCTGTTACTTTTGCTTCAAAAGTATTGCTTAAATCAAAACCGATTATATTAGAATTTGATTTTCCTGGTTGTCCGTAAACTCCGTTTTCAAATCGGGTGTAATCTTTATAAGTGGCTCCGGTTGCATCTATGGCGTATGTGTCATAATATCTTTCAAAACTAGGTGTGTAGGAGTAGGAGAATGATGGGCGCATTACATGTCGTATAGCTTGTATTTTCTTTGTGTCCCCAAATTTGAAAGTACCATAGATAGTGGTTCCTAAACTTGAACTAAAGTTATACGTTCTAAAGGCATCAAAACCATTAACTGTTTTATCAACAACAGTATTTAAGTCGCTATCAAAAGATCTGTTAATTGTTTTTGTTACCCAGGTCTCCTGATAATTTGTTGATGCACTAGCACTAAAATATTTGAATATTTTAAAATTGGTGCTAAGAGGGATGCTGTGTTGCATTCCAATTTGTGCGTTATCAAACATTTGAGGTTTAAAAAATAAAGAATCAGTAGTTACAAAACTGTTTTTACCACTCAGATTGTATTGTAGGTTAATATTTTTAATTAGACCTTTTTTGACACCGTCTTTTCCAACAAATGGATAAATACGATCAACACTTGCCTGTAACGAAGGTAAAGTCATATTTATTTCTTCGGTTTGTGTATTTTGAGAATGCGTTGCAGTTAAGGCTATTCTGGCTTGTGGGATAGTATTGAATGTTTTATTCCACGAAATGGAAGAACTAAGTGTGTTGTTTAAACTGGAACCAATATTAGCCTGATTAATGGATTGTTTGAAATATTTACTACTACCCATATTCACAGAAGCAGAAAAACTCGAATTAGGATTCGATTTGGAATCTTTTGAGTGTGACCACTGAATATTGTAAATATTTTGTTTAGAATAATCAGGATAGCCTCTTTCGCTTGATATTAAATTCTCAAATCTAAAATTAACATTCCCTCTATACTTGTATCTTTTTGCATATGAGGATTCAAAACGCCAAGAATTGGAGCCGAAGTTACAAATACTCCGTTCTCATCACTTAATTCTACATCAAAAACGACATCTGAAGAGAAATCGCTATATGTAAAGGTCACATTATACTCATTAAAGGGTATGCCGCTTACTATATCTCCTGCGCAAATATTTACAAAATCAAACTTACTGGCTGAAATTGTTTGCGCATTAGAATGGTAAACGGTAAATAAAAATACTCCTGAAAAAAGTAATGTTTTTATCAGAGAAAGAGTAGTTTTTTGCATCATATAGTACGAATTCTTGCTAAGTCTATATCTTCAAAAAACAAAATGTCTATAAAAGTTTCAGAAAAGTCATATTTATAATTCTCAATAATATCTTTTGCAAGAACAGAATAAGATGAGATTTTTTTTGATTCTTTTTCTGAATTGACAGCTCTATTTGTTTTGTCAATTCCTTCAGCTTCTACAGCAAAGCTACCCTTGGGGATGGATAGCTCTACTATAAACTGTTTAGAATACTCTAAATCAATTACAGATGTAATTTCCGTTATTTGGTTTAAATTTTTTAACGTATGATCTTGTTGACCAACAGCAACATTTGAATTTATAGGTTTTTCAATTTTGCATTGGGCATATAAACTTAACGATAAAGGGGAAACCAAAAATATTGTATATATAAAATACTTTTTAATACTTGGAGCCATATTCTATTTGATCTTTATTTGGGTCCTGTCTTAAGACATATACATAAATTGTCTGGGGACTTTTATTAATAAAATTTACGCTTTGAAATAAAAATCTAAATCTATTATCTATTACCGCTTGAAGCAGTAATTTTTCCTAATTGAAGTCTGAAATCTGGTTTTTTTGGATTAAAAATATCTATAAAAGTTTCTTTGTTATCACTTTGAGAGTATACGTTAAAAAACACACTGTTACCATACCAACTCTCTAAATCTTCATTGTTAGAATTGAATTCTGTAAATATATTACCTTTACATAGGTTGAAAAACATTTCTTCAAATTTAATTTTCTTGAGATTAGCATCGTTAATCTCTGTTTTACTATCTAATAAAACTGCAGGATTAAAACCTGAAATTACACTACGTTTTATTTCCAATGAAGCATTTTCAGCAATATATACAGCTTCTTTTACTAAACCTGACTGAATATCTGCATTTATATTTTCACTATCATTAAGCATTGTAATGTTTGATGCTACAACTAAAGTTTGTTTTTTAGTAAAATCTGTTTCACTCTTTTTCTCATATGAAGCAACTTCTAAACAACGGGATCCATCTTTGTTACTTGATAAGTAAGAAGATCTTACTGCAAGTGAGTTATGCAAACGACATTGAACTCCTTGAGTAAACTTATAATCATCATTGATAGATTTATAAGAAACTAATTTAGTAGCATTAAGATCTCCTCCAAAAAATCCAAATGAATCTCCTGCAGAATAACTTACCATTACATTTTCTAAGATTGTTTTATTTCCAACACCAGCAAGTGTTAGACCATTGAAAGTTCCTGAACCTTTTACTTTTTTACCGGCAAATTCAATTCTTACAAATCTTAATATCCCTGAGTTTCCTGCAACATTATCACCACCATAAGTAGTTTTTGTAGGATCAAGATCTAAATTATAAGAACCAACATTTCCAAATTTATTAATCGGAGCATCGCCAAGAATCACAATACCTCCCCAGTCACCAGCTTTTTTCTGACTTCTGTTAGAAGTAAATACAATTGGGTCAGTCTCTAAACCGTCTGCAATAATTGATGCACCTTTTGTGACTACCAATGTTCCTTTTGTTTCGAAATCACCGATAATTAATGTTCCCGGCTCAATTGATAAAACAGCATTGTTAGTAATATAAACATTTCCCTGCAAAACATAAATGTTTTTCTTAAGCAGTTTTGTGTTTGTTGAAATGTTTCCAGCTAAAATTTGGTTGGCTTCACCGTATTCAACTTTGTTAGGCTTAAATTCGGTCCAGTTATTCAACCAATTGTTGTAGCCCATAATTCCTTTTTCTTGTTGAGCACTCATACTTGCAACTGTCAAAAGAACGCAGATAATTTGAGTAAATTTTTTCATGATAAGGGGGTATTAGGGTTAATAATAAATTTGGGTATGCGTAAATTATAAAAACTCATCCCGCGTTTTCCAAAAAAATCAGAATACATCGAGAACGAGCTGTTTTTAATACCCTTTTTAAAATGCTAAATGAAATTTAATCCATTTACGTAAACATTTTAAAAAGGGTTTCAAAAATATTTAAAAAATTACATTTCGTTCAATTCGTTGAATTCATGTAAAGATTTCAATGTTCCTTCGTAAAATAAAATTGCTGCTATTAAATTTGCCTTGTCTGAATAAGGCATCATTTTTCTTTGAAAATCTACAGTAGTATCTAAAAATGCACTAGTTCCTAAAGCTTGATTTTCTAAAGATTTTTTGTGTTCATTATCGTCTGGTATACCTAAGTCTGCCATAGTAACACCAGGTTTGGTAACCAAAGCAATGTAAGGAAGTGTTTTTACTAAAACTTTAATACGCTCAATATACAACTCTAATAATTCTCCTTTTTGCATTCCACTCAATTCCTTTTGATCGTGATATTTACGAATAAGAGCTGTAGTACTAATGATACTGCGAGGAGCATTTTTAGCCTGGGCATTTATAGCCCCTGTAGTCAATAAAAAAAATGCACTTAAAAAAATAATTTTCCCTTTCATAGATTCTTATTAAAAGTTCGTTGTTGATGAAAACAAAAATATATAAATTAACTTAATCTGCAACTTTAATATTTTTTTTTTTAAAAAAAAGACTTAAAAAAAACTTAAAATCATGTTTTTATATCAGTAAAATATGCCCTTAACGTCTATTACTGTTTCATTATATCAAGGCCTTTTTATGTAAGATTTTTATTTGGATTTAGAAAAAAATGATGTTTGTATGTTGAACAAAATATCAAAAAAAAACATGATTTGATGTTGGATCTGAAAAAACTATTAACAAAAAATTCTTAATATCTCTTCGAAATAACATCAATGTTAACAAAACTTAAGAGAATAAAAATTAACAATTAAGTTAAAAACAAATTACACAACTAGAAATTAAATGAATAAATAAAGTTTAATTTATAATTTTTTTGACTCTCTCATTTTCTTATATCTTTGCTCTATGCAATTTTCAGAAATTTTAGGTCAGGATTATATCAAAAGCCACTTAATAAAAAGTGCTTCTTCAGGGAGAATTCCTCATGCACAACTCTTCATTGGGCCAGAAGGAAGTGGTACATTATCGACTGCTATTGCTTATGCCCAATACATTTTATGCAATAACAAAGGGAATGAAAATTCAAATGGGAATGATTCCTGCAATCTAAAATTTCAAAACATTTCTCATCCCGATTTACATTTTATCTATCCAACAGTAACAACTGAAGATGTTAAAACAAAACCCAAAAGTTTAGATTTCATTCAGGATTGGAGAAATTTTATTCAGGAAATGCCATATGGTGGCTTATTTGACTGGTATAAAATTTTGGGTGTACAAAACAAACAAGGTGAGATACGTGTAGAAGATGCTCAGGAAGTTTTAAAATCACTTTCGTTAAAATCATACGAAGGAGGATACAAAATCATGATTATCTGGATGGCCGATAAAATGAATATTGCAGCATCAAATAAACTTTTGAAACTGCTGGAAGAACCATCTGATAAGACCATTTTTATTCTCATTTCTGAAAATGAAGAAGATATAATACAAACCATTCGATCACGTTGTCAGGTAATTCACTTTAATGGCTTGCCTGAAAAAATAATTTCAGAAGCGTTAATTTCTCAGGAAAATATAGATCAGAACTTAGCTAAAAAAATTGCACATCAGGCTCAGGGAAATTTCAATAAAGCTATTTCTATCTTAAAAGAAGATGATTCCGAATATCCTTTTGAGCAATGGTTTGTCAATTGGGTCCGTGCTGCGTTCAGAGCTAAAGGAAATGCTGCCGCTATTCAGGATTTAATTTCCTGGAGTGAAGAAATTGCAGCTTTAGGTCGTGAAAGCCAGAAAAAATTCATTCATTTTTGTATTGAAATGTTTCGTCAGGCTCTTTTATTGAATTATGAAGCTCCGGATTTAGTTTATATTGAACCAAAAGTGGACAAATTTAAACTGGAAAATTTTGCTCCTTTTGTAAACGGAAACAACATCCACGATATTTTCAAAGAACTTTCAGATGCGATGTATCACATTGAAAGAAACGGAAATTCAAAAATAATTTTAACTGATTTATCTATAAAACTGACTCGTTTAATTCATAAAAAATAATTTCCGTATGAATAATGTTGCATCCATTTTACTATTAGCCTTTTTAGCCTTAACTTTTTTACAATCAGGTTATGAGAAAATTTTTTACTGGAAAGATAATGTTAGCTGGCTCACAGAGCATTTTGCAAAAACAATATTAAAAAAACAAGTACCACTCGCCTTACTTCATCTTTTAGTTTTAGAATTAATTTCCGGTGTTCTATGCGTGGTTGGTGCTATACAATTGTTAACAAACAGTGGTCGGGAATTTGGTTTTTATGGAGCTATCTTTTCCTGTATTTGTTTATTAATGATGCTTTTCGGACAACGATTAGCAAAAGATTATGATGGTGCAAGAACTATTGTAATCTATTTTATTCCAGCCGTTATGGCTGTTTATTGGTTGAACTAAATCAACACAATTATTTTAAATTTTATATCAAAAAAATGAATCCAAAACATCCTTCAGAATCTTTGACAATATTAACCGACTTAGTTTTACCTAGCGAAACAAATCCTTTAAATAATCTTTTTGGAGGTGAATTATTAGCACGTATGGATCGTGCTGCCAGTATTGCCGCAAGAAGACATTCACGAAGGATTACTGTTACCGCATCTGTGAACCATGTAGCTTTTAATAGAGCAATTCCATTAGGAAGTGTTGTAACTGTTGAAGCTAAAGTGTCCAGATCATTCAAAAGTTCTATGGAAATTTTTATTGATGTCTGGGTAGAAGATCGAGAATCCGGACTTAGAACAAAAGCCAACGAAGCCATATATACTTTTGTCGCTGTTGATGATACCGGCAGACCTGTAGAAGTAGCACCAATTGAACCAGAAACAGAAATTGAAAAACAACGTTTTGATGCTGCATTACGTCGCAAGCAATTAAGTTTATTATTAGCAGGAAAAATAAAACCCGAAGATGCTACAGAATTGAAGGCTTTGTTTGTGTCTTAAAAATCTTACTTTTTAAGGTGTCATATTTGATTGCTACTTCAAAAAAAAGAAGTATTTTTACAAAATTACAAGCCATATAAATATAAATCAGAAGGTTATTGATTTTCTGATAGTATGTTTGAAAGAGAAGAATTATAAAAATTTAGATGAAAGAAAAAGAAAAAAAAGAGATGAGTTCAGAGAAAGATGCCAAATTAAAAGCGCTACAACTTACGCTTGATAAATTAGATAAAACTTACGGAAAAGGAACCGTAATGAAAATGGGGGACAAAGCCATTGTAGAAGTTGAAACAATTTCTTCAGGTTCTCTGGGTGTTGATTTAGCACTTGGAGTAAATGGCTATCCAAAAGGAAGAATAATTGAAATATACGGTCCGGAATCTTCAGGTAAAACTACATTAACTCTACATGCGATTGCAGAAGCTCAAAAAGCTGGAGGAATTGCAGCTTTTATAGATGCTGAGCATGCTTTTGACAGAAATTATGCTGAAAAATTAGGTGTTGATATAGAAAACCTGATCATTTCTCAGCCAGATAATGGTGAACAAGCTTTAGAAATCGCAGAAAACCTTATTCGCTCAGGAGCAATTGATATAGTTGTAATTGACTCTGTTGCAGCCTTAACTCCAAAAAGTGAAATTGAAGGTGAAATGGGAGATTCTAAAATGGGTCTTCACGCACGTTTGATGTCTCAGGCTTTAAGAAAACTTACCGGGACTATCAGTAAGACAAACTGTACTGTATTCTTTATCAACCAATTGAGAGAAAAAATTGGTGTTATGTTTGGTAACCCTGAAACTACAACTGGTGGTAATGCATTGAAATTTTACGCTTCTGTTCGTTTAGATATTCGCCGTTCTTCACAAATAAAAGATGGAGAAAATGTGATTGGAAACAGAACGAAAGTTAAGATTGTAAAAAATAAAGTGGCTCCGCCTTTTAAGACTGCAGAATTCGACATCATGTATGGGGAAGGAGTTTCTAAAACAGGAGAAATTTTAGACTTAGCGGTAGAATTCGAAATAGTTAAAAAAGCGGGATCATGGTTTAGTTATGGAGAAACAAAATTAGGACAAGGACGCGATGCTGTTAAATCATTAATCAAAGACAATCCTGAATTAGCTGATGAATTAGAAGTAAAAATTAAAGCACATATTAAAGAATCTGCTAATGCTTAATCTTTAAAAATCTGCAAATTACATACTTTATAAAACCCGACAAATTTAACTTGTCGGGTTTTTTATTTAAAAGTAAAACTAAAGACGCAACCTTTTATAAATTTTACCATCTTATTAGTAACGTACAATTTCGAATGGTGTTTGTTAAAATACTTTCGAAACTTTTTAGAATAAATTGGGTTGGTTATTTCAATAAAAATCCGTTAGTTTTTTTGTTTTGGTTACTAGCGGGTTTTTATTATTTTGAAGATTTTTATCGATTTTTAATTTTTAATCATCTAAAAATCGGTCAATATTTGTAATCGAAAAAGAAAAACATTCCTAAAATTAAAAAGACATACGCTTTATTTCTTAGAAATAAATTTACAGATAAAATTTTTGAATATAAAAGGGGTTTTAATTCAAAAAGAAAACCCGACAGAAACTAAAAATTTTGTCGGGTTTATTAATTTATTTAAATTCTTCTTTCTTAAATTCAAGTAAACCTTTATAAATCAATTGTCTGGTCTGATCCCTCAGGTCTTTTCTATTGTCACTTGTTAAAGATTTTGTTTCGATAAAAGGAAGTATTTTGACTCTCATTTTTCCGGGACTTCCACTTAAAAAAGTATAAGAAAACCGTTCTTTATTATCGGCAAAAACAATTGGCACAATTGGAATTTGATGGTCTATTGCTAATCGAAAGGCTCCATCTTTAAACTCATCGAGTAAAATTGATTCATCGTCAGGAACTCCTCCCTCGGGAAAAATACAAATACTAAGTCCCTGATTCAATCTGTCCTGAGCTCTTTTGAAAACTTCATTTTTGCTTTTTGAAGAATTTCTATCGACTAAAATACAAGTTCTTTTATAGAAAAACCCAAATAACGGTATCTTGGCCAACTCTTTTTTACCAACAAAAACAAATGGATTACGTACCACTGCCAACATCAGCATAATGTCTGTCATTGAAGTATGATTGGCAACAATCATATAGCTTTTTCCTTTTTCAAGCTTTTGAAGACGTTCAATTTTATAATAAAAACCCATCCCAAAAAGAATGAACTTTGCCCAAATACGAGCCATTTTAAAGAAATAGGGATAACCTTTTTCAGTTATAATTGAAGCCAGCAAAAACGGCAGCATGATTAATATTGGAATCGCCATTACAATGTAAAACCAAATACGCCAAATAATCCAAAAAACAATTTTAATTCCTTTCATAGCTTCAAATGTAAGAAAACCGATGTAAATTTAGATTTTAGACCATTAGATTTTTAGAATATTTAAATTTTTCTGAAAATAAAAGCTGAAATCTCAGAGAACTTTTAGAAAACTTTTTTAATTTTTGCAGAAGAAAAAAATAAACCTTGCATCCTTTGCAAAAAAGTTTGCGAACTTTGCAATTAGAAATAAGAACCAGAATGGCAAAAATACTTACCGGTGTTCAGAGTACCGGAACCCCACACTTAGGCAATTTATTGGGAGCAATTATTCCCGCAATCGAATTATCAAATAATCCGGCAAACGAATCTTATTTGTTTATAGCCGATTTACATTCGATTACTCAAATAAAAGACGGGAAAACATTAAGAGAAAACACCTATAGTACTGCAGCAGCATGGCTTGCATGTGGTTTAAACCCCGATAAAGTTACATTCTACAGACAATCTGATGTGGCGCAGACAGCTGAATTGACGTGGTATTTAAGTTGCTTTTTTCCATACCAGCGTTTGACTTTAGCACATTCATTTAAAGATAAATCTGATCGTTTAAGTGATGTCAATGCCGGGCTTTTTACCTACCCGATGTTAATGGCTGCAGATATTTTATTATATGATGCTGAATTTGTTCCAGTTGGAAAAGATCAAAAACAACATATAGAAATCACGCGTGATGTCGCTTCAAGCTTTAATCGTCAAATGGGAGAAACATTCGTACTTCCGGAAGCTATAATTCAGGAAGAAGGCAAATTGATTCCAGGAACTAATGGCGGGAAAATGAGTAAATCTGCAAATAATATTATCAATATTTTCCTTGATGATAAAGTTTTGCGTAAACAAATTATGAGTATCGAAACTGACAGTACTCCGCTTGAAGATCCTAAAAATCCAGATACCTGTAATGCGTTTGCTATTTATTCTTTATTGGCAAATGAAACTCAAATAGCCGAAATGAGAGCCAATTATCTTGGAGGAAATTATGGTTATGGTCATGCCAAACAAGCGCTGTTTGAATTGATTACCGAAAAATTTAAAACTGAAAGAGAAAAATACAATTACTACATAAACAACCTTGAGGAAGTAGATGCGCTTTTGAAAAAAGGTGCTGAAAAAGCTTCTGTTGTTGCTGATGGCGTTTTGGCCAGAGTTCGTGAAGTGCTCGGATTTGAAAAATAATTAAAATATTAAAACCCGGCAGGATTGTGAAAACTTGTTGGGTAATATTGAAAATTTTAACTCATTGGGTCAAATTTATTAAGCAAAATGCTGAAAAAAATATTTACAAAATACCTGTTTTTTCTCTTAATATTGCTTTTCGGATTTGGATTTATACTGGCTTATCTATTTGGATATGAGCAATCTTATGGAATAAATAAAACCGTGGGATGGGCATATGATATATCCAATCAGGTTTTCTTCACTTCATTAATTTTTACCCTTTCTCAAATTCTTTTTATCATTGGATATTTGATCATTTTCCTTATTCGGCGAAAGACTAACTATTATCTTTCTATTGTTCATTTCGAGATTATTATCCTCACATTAGTATTTTTAGAAAATTTTATAGTGAATGCAATTTTTTCTCTTCTCTCAATGATCCTATTTTTTACAAATGCTTTCAAGTCACATAAATAAATTATGATCTTTTAAAATCAAATCGCCTCAAACAACTTTCCTGGCAAAGGTCTAATAACGCCTTTTAGCTCCATATTCAATAACATCCCGGAAATTTTATAGATTGGAAATTCACAGTGAAGCGCAATTATATCCAACAATTCTTTTCCATTTTTAAGCAGGTAATCGTAAATTTTTTGCTCGTCTGATTCTAAATCTACAAACAATTGTTTTTGTACCGGTTTTGACTTGTTTTCGATATCCCAGTTGAGCATATAAACCAAATCGGCAGCATTAGTGAGTACATTTGCTTTTTGTGTTTTAATCAATTGATTACAGCCCTGACTATATTTATCTGTGACACGGCCAGGAACAGCAAAAACATCCCGATTGTAGTCATTGGCCAGATTTGCTGTGATAAGCGAACCACCCCTATCAGCAGACTCTATAACGATTGTTGCTTCGCTCATGCCTGCAACTATTCGATTGCGTCGTACAAAATTTTCTTTATCAGGATTGGTAGAACTCCAAAATTCGGTAATGAAACCGCCATTTTGTTCCATCTTTGTCATGTATTTTTTATGCGTTTTCGGGTAAATTTGATTTAATCCATGCGCCAGAACTCCAATAGTTTGTAACTCATTTTCCATCGCTAACTGATGTGCCACGATATCAACTCCATACGCAAAACCACTAACAATTATAGGATCAAGCGGAGCCAAATCTTCTATCAGTTTTTTACAGAATTCCGTTCCGTAAGAGGTTATTTGGCGTGTACCCACAATACTTATTATTCGTTTGTTTTCTAAATTGATATTTCCTGCCGAAAAAATTAAAACCGGGGCATCAATGCAATGCTTCAACCTTTCCGGATATTTATCGTCCTTAAAAAAAGAAGTTTGAATGTTATTTTCCTTAATAAATTCCAGTTCCTGATTCGCCTTTTCAAAAACAGATTTATCTTTTAAATTTTTTAGTAATGCTGATCCAACACCATCAATAGCTACAATTTTATTGGATTTTGTTTTGAAAATTTCTTCAGCGCTTCCAAAATTTGATAATAATTTTTTAGCCATAATATCTCCTACACCTTCAACCCTGAGTAAGGCTAATAAATAAAATAAATCTTGTTCTGTCATGGCTTGTATAATTTTAGAAGGATGGATAATTTGAAAAACAGGTTTAGTTTTTCAAGATGGCAAATATATGAATTAGAAGTAAATTCTTTCAAAAATAAAATACAAATAAAAACAGTTACAAGAAGTTCCTGTAACTGTTATCATGATAATTTAGATTGATAATCTACCAAACTTAAATGTTGCTAAACAGCAGTTATATAAATTTTAGACGGCTAAATATTCATTCAGAGTTTTCTTTTCTGTTACATTTAATTCATTAATTGCATTATCGATACTGATTAAAGCCTCTTTTTCCTTGTCTACTAATTGCCTTTTTAACTCTAGAAGATTAACTGTTTGACCATCAGATGACTTCAGATTTGAGGGATCAAAACCATTCGTATTTAATTGTTCTATGTTCAAATCAATTTCCTTAATTGAATTTAAAAAACTATTCGTTAACTCATCTCTTTTTATTAAAAGATTATTTCGTTGGCATTGAAAATTTCCTGAAATTGCAGTAGCAAAATCTTTTTTTTGTTCCCCTATCAAATCTTGGCTGTAATTCTTCAATTCTTCAGTTTCTTTTTCCATTTGTTTGGTTTCTGCCTTCACATTTTTTATGGTTATGCTAGGTAAATTCATTTTAATATCCTGTCTTACCATCTTAAACTCAGGAATAGCGGTAATAAATTCAGTTATTGCCATTTTAAATTTTGGTAAATTTGTTTTTATTTCGACCGTTCTTGTGTGAACTTCTGGAACCTCAGTCAAAATATCTTTCCAAATAGTTGTACACTTTGGAACCCCTTTAGTTTTACCGCCAAATGGGAGGTGTATCCACGTGTCTTTACAATGGATTTGAGGATATTGCCCTGTTTTTTTTAAAACCATTTTTGTATAAACCTCATCGAATTTTATAGATTTCATTTCCATTGTAATTTGAGGTATTCCAAAAGATATTTTCTTGTCTTTCATTGTAATTGAAACTAAATCTAGGGCAAAATGCTGTTCTTTCATTTCAACTACAAAATCAGTTTGAATTGATTGTTCTGCGATATTAGGACTTGGTGCATCATCCTTAATATCTTCAGCTTTTTTTTCAACATCTTTGTACTTAGATTCATATTTAAGTTTAATTGCATCTAATTCAACTTGGTTTCCTTCGCATTGGCTAAATGAAAATTCTGTATTTATTAATGAAAAAAATGTCATTAATGCTGCTAAGTAAGTAATTTTTGTTTTCATAATTTTCTATAATTTTGGTTCGCCT
Source organism: Flavobacterium sp. LM4 (assembly GCF_002017935.1). Taxonomy (NCBI): domain Bacteria; kingdom Pseudomonadati; phylum Bacteroidota; class Flavobacteriia; order Flavobacteriales; family Flavobacteriaceae; genus Flavobacterium; species Flavobacterium sp. LM4. The sequence goes on from NZ_MUFW01000001.1 coordinate 1,553,435, forward strand.
ACTCTAATTCCCCTTTTCGGCTAACTGGTTGATTATTAAATCAAAATTCCAAATTACAGCGCACAAAAAAATCCCTACAAATGGGGATTATTTGGAAAAAACTATTTTGATTTAATTTACAAATGGAAAGCTGAGTAAAAATAAAACTCAAAAATCATACTTGCGTTCTACTGCAAAACGTATTAAGTCTGTTTTGCCATAGAGATTCATTTTTTTGAGGATGTTTTTGCGGTGGGTATCAACAGTGCTTTTACTGATAAAAAGTACATCGGCAATTTCGTTAGATGTTTTTCCTTCGCCAATAAGTCTAAGGATTTCTTTCTCACGATTGCTTAAAAGGATGTTTTGTTTAGTTAATTCATCTTTTACAATAATAGTGTCGTCAAAAAAAGTTTCGTTGCTTAAAACAGCTCTAATAGCTTCAATCAATTTCTTGAGCGGGGAGTTTTTCATAATATACCCTGATGCCCCTGCTTCTTTCATTTGCTGAATAGCTTCAGACTGGTCAAACATACTAAAAGCGATGACCTTAATCTCGGGAAATTCTTTCTTAATAATTTTGGTAGCAGAAATTCCATCACATTTTGGCATTCGAATGTCTGTAATAACAACCTGTGGTCTTTTTTTTCGAACCAATTGTATTAGCTCATCCCCATCATTGGCTTCTCCTACAACGGTAATGTCACCTTCAAATTCCAAAGAAAGTTTGATACCGTCAATAAGAGACTGATGGTCTTCGGCAATGATTATTGTGATCATAATGGTAAGTCTATAATGATGGATGTTCCTTTGGTCAAAATTGAATCTATCGTAAATGTCCCGCCCATTTGTTCTACTTTTTTCTCCATATTTTTGAGACCAATTCCCGATTTACTCACAATGATTTTCGGATCAAAACCTTTACCGTTATCTTCTATAATAATATTAATTTCAGCAGGTGCCCCCTGAGTTAAATAGATATTAACTTCGGTTGCTTCAGAATGTTTTATGATGTTAGTGCACAGTTCCTGAATCATTCGGAATAAAGTAACTTCTATAGTATTTTCTAATCTTTCTGTTAGACCAAACGGAATAACATTAATTTTTAAATGTTCTAAAACACTCATTTTATCCGCCATTTTATTAACCGCAACCAACAATCCCTCACTACCAATAACACCCAGATTTTTAAGGTGTGCAATATTGCGTACTTTTTGATATGCTTCTTCTAATAAAGCATCAGTTTTATCGTAAAGCTTATTTTCTTGTTGATTTGTAGTCGCATTTTGATGTTTCAGATTTTGAAAATTTAGTTTTAATGTGGCCAGCATACTCCCCAAATTATCATGTAATTCGTTAGCTATATTTTGACGTTCCTTTTCCTGGCTTTCAAGCATTAAATCAATTTCATTAAGCTCTTGATCTTTAAGCATTTTTTCGATTTTTTGTATCCCGATTAGTTTTTCCTGTTCAGCAATTTTTTTCTTTTTAGTAATGTTTTTATATCCTAAAACACTTACTACCAATACAATAATCAATATGCTTAAAATCAGATATAAAATAATATTATTTATTTTAATGTTTGTTTTTAATTCAAGATTTTCGAGTTCTTTTTCCTGAGTTTTGTATTTGGTATCAAAATTATTGATAGCAATATTTTGCTGTTCCGTATTTAGAGAGTCGTGATATTTATTTGCAATTTCTAGATGGAGCAATGCCTTATCCATGTTTTTAGCATCTTTGTAATTTAAGTAAAGGAAATTATTGATGTTCTCTTTATTAACCTTCTTGTACTCAATTAGTTTTATTTTATCAGCCTGATGTAATAAAGCAATTGCCTTATCATATTGACGAAGCTGTGAATAGTTAGAAGCCTGATTCATCAAATTATAACAGATGTAGTTTGAATTTGGTGTTTTTTCCTGATGCAAAAGCAAATTATCTTTATGGAGATAATACAAACTGGAATCTGGTTTATATAATACATCACTAAAAAGAACTGCAAGATTATTATAGATTTTACTTTCCAGTTTTTTATCCTTGACGATTTTGTTTAAAGCTATTGCCTTTCTAAAATAAAGCAAACTTTCCTCAGCTTCTTTTTTATTTATTTTTAAAGAAGCTATTTGAACATATCCCTTAAGAATTTTAGCATCATTGTTTGTTGCTACGGCATAATCCATATATTCTTTGAGATAGAACTGGTGCTTTTGTGTATTGTCTTTGTAACTAACTAATAATGAAGCAATATTGAGATTAATTTCCATTGCTTTCTCTACAACTTTGGCTTTTAAATATTGCTTTTTAGCTGTTAAATAATTTTCAATCGCTTTTACATCGTTGTTTTCTTTACTATAACTTTTTGCTGTCAGAAAATAATAATACCCCAAATCTTCCGGTAAAAAAGCAGTTGTGTTTATTAGAGAAAGTTGTTTTAGTGCCTCTTTTGATTTCCCTTTTTCAATATTCTTATCGATCGTACTGAGGACTTTATTTTGCCCAAAACAAATGCTCACCATACAAAGTAAAATGAGCAGAAAACTAATGGTTTTATGTAATCTTTTTTTATACACTTTCACGAATTGTTCCTCTTCCTGTAGTGTCTGGAATAAATGGACCACTATATTTATCCGTATATATTCTTTGAGGAGTTCTCGTTAATTCATTATTTTGATGATGAAAAGCAACTTTAATTTCTTTAGTAAAATCAATTTCTAAAATTCCGTTTTTTTCAGTTTCATTCAAATCAATTATAAACGATACAAAATCACCGCCATCCCCTGTAAAATCTTTTCCTAAAAAATCTTTAAAATGAATTACAATTTTATTTCCTTCCTCATCCGAAATATTATAGATTTTGTATATTCCATACATATTATTCCTTGCCGGTTCAGGTAATGCTACTGCTATAACTGCTTTTTTACCTTCTAAAAGAATACCTTTTACATCATAATTTTTCATAATTTTATTTTATTGGTTTGTAATATTCAAATCTATGGATTTATGAAAGAAAAAGAATACCTACAAATGGGTATTTATTAGAATATCATTAAATTAGATTTAATAATCATACGTTCAAAAGTAACTCAAAAATAAATTTTTAAAGATATTTTATAATATTATAAAAACAAAAAAAATACTTAATCATTTAAAAACCAAATACCTACAAATTGTTAATAAAAATTGTGAATAAAATTTTGATAACTATATTGGAGTTATAACTTTGTTACTATGAAAATCGAAACTTACATCGCGCAGTTATTATATCGTTATCAGTGTGTAACGGTTCCAGGATTCGGAGCTTTTTTAACCGAAATTCAGTCGGCACAGCTTAATGAAAGCACAAATTCGTTTTTTCCACCGAAGAAAATGGTCTCTTTTAACAGTCAAATCAAAAACAATGATGGTTTACTGGCAAATCATATAGCTAATTCAGAAAAAACATCTTATGGTTTTGCTGTTAGTGCCATTGCTTTTGAAATTTTAAATTGGAAAAAAACCTTAGAAGAGGATGGAATTTTACATTTAAAAAATATTGGTGAAATTCGTCTCAATAGTGATAACAACTTCGTTTTCAGTCCAAACCAAGAAAATAATTATTTAACAAGTTCATTTGGATTGAGCCCTTTTGTTTCACCTTTGGTAAAAAGAGAAAATTTCGAGAAAGAAATTCAAAGAATCGAGAAAAAAGAACCTGCAACTCTCTATGCTGACGAAGAAAGAAAATCTTCAAATTCGTATTTAAAATATGCGGCCATATTTGTGTTGGGTCTTGGAATTACAGGAAGCATTGGCTATCCGCTGTATGAACAAGAAATTGCAACACAAACCCTAGTTGTTGAAAGTACTGTTCAGAAAAAGGTGCAGAACAAAATTCAGGAAGCTACCTTTATGATTCAAAATCCTTTACCTGCAGTAACGCTATCTATAGATACTTCAAAAACAGAAGCAGTAGATAAAACAATGCCATATCACATTATTGCAGGGGCTTTTAGAAGTGAGCAAAACGCTAAAAAAGCATATAACCAATTAATAAAAAATGGCTACGAAGCCAGAATGCTTGGCGAAAATAAACACGGATTATTCCCTGTGTTATATGGAAGTTACGCTACCATGTCTGAAGCTGAAAAAGCACAAAGAGAAATTCGTAAAGCTGAAAATCCTGACGCCTGGATTTTAATCGAAAATTTATAAAGCTTAGAGAGAAAAATTCATTTGTTTTATTATTCACTTTAGAACTACAAAGATTATGAAGTTTACCATTAGACTATTTATTATTATATGCCTTCTTATGACGTCACAATCTTTTTTTGCACAGGAGACCAGCGTTCCTTCAGAAAAAGCGATTCAGGAGGCTAAAACAGCGGAAGAGCATCAAAATAAAATAAATAAAGAGCAGAAAAAAATTGAGAAGCATCAGCGGGAGGTTAATAGCGCAGAAAAATCTATTAAGAAAACACAAAAGAAAATAGAAAAACAAAAAGCTGCAAATCAAAAAACTGACAGTCAAATTGCAAGCAGCAAAAATTCTGAAGAAGAAATTCAGAAATTAAAAATAAAGTCAACTAAGCAAAAACTTGAAATTGATAAACTGGAGCTTAAACTATTACAACAGAAAAAAGAATTAGACGAAATTAGAGCCTCTTTTTAATATATAAAAAATCCTATTCTGAACGAATAGGATTTTTTGTTTAACGTGGAACAATTTCAGCGTCCTGAGAAAGAATTATTTTTTTGTTTTGGTAAATAGTCAATCCTGCCGGAGCAGTGCCATTTTCTCGTAGAGGCGATATATGACATTCGTAAATATATTGTCCTTTTTTAAATTCAAATCGATGATTTCCACCATTTCCATCCAAAATCACTTTTCCTTTAGAAATCACCAGATCAGGTTCTTCAGTCATTTTCTTTTTCAAAGACCAGGAAGCATAACGATAGTTATTATTTCCTAAATCATCTATTCTAATCCTGAATTTACTAGTTTCTAATATACATTCAGGCACTTTAAACTTAGCTATTGAAGTATGTAATTTCGTTTTCTCTTTAGCGATTATATTATTTTTAAGATCCTTTTCGAATTTGGACTGATAATTTATCGAAATCAGGCGACCGTCAGTATCAATCCATATTGTACCCTGATTGAGCATAATACCTCTCCAGCCCATTTCTGACCAGTCTTTAGCAGGATCCGATTTTATGATTTCATTCTTCAAAGTAGCATCAAAAATTTCAGAATATCGTTTTACAAACTCTTCTTTACTTTTAATTTCCGGAATTGGATATTCTCTTTTGAACGGATACGAAATCATAGCAGCAAGAGCTTGCTTTTTATCATTTTTTACATTCGAAATAAAGGTTTTAATAAACTTTTGATATTCCGGTTTCAAATCCTGGCTTTTAACTAAATTAATTGTAAGTACTGATAGAAACAGGCATATAATTTTTATCTTTTTCATAATCTGTATTGTCTATGTTTTACGTGGAACATTAATTTTAAAGATACTTAATTAATACTGGCTTTAAACATTTTTAACTCATCCCAGGTGAATTCATCACCGTGTTTTTCTTTTAATCCGTTAAGAGATTCCTCCTGATAAAATTCGAAAGCATCTCGCAGTGCCAATATCTTATCATAGGGTAAAACATCCGAGATTTCGATTTTTTTTGCCTGAATCAATTTAACTAAATGCATTTCAATAGTCTGTATCGTAAGTTTTCGAAGTCGGGCAATATCAGCAATTGAATTTTTCTCAATCCACAAATCATATGTTTCTTCAACGGTGGTTTTCTTAATTGCTTTTGGCTCGTTCTTATCTAATTTTTTCGAGGTATAGCGTACAATTGGCTCATCTAACTTGAAAATATCGGTATTGCTCATTTTAAACTCGTCACGAATTTTCGAAATCTTATCTGATTTGTAATTTTTAATCGTTGAGGACGTTAATTTTTCCTTACAAATGGTTTCACCCGCAACAACTATTTCGATCAATAATTTGGCCTTCATTAAGCGTAAAACAGTCTTTGTTTGCAGATCGTCCAATAAAGCTAATTCTTCATAAAATTCTTTTACTTTTTTGAATTTCTGAATTTCGGCCATTTTCTGCAGAAGATCTGTAACCAGTTTATCCATCGGTTTAAAAAAATACTCATAGGCAGCCACTACCCTTTCCTGGACGAAAAATAAATCAACAGTTTCTTTACTAAAAATTTTATTGAGCTGATGCACAAACTTTTGCGAAGGATCTATTAGCAATTCAATTGTTTCAAGACGCTTATGTGCCCAAACAGAATGTTTTGATTTTTCGGAATTAGCAGCATTTTCGTTGTAACTAAATCTGTGATTGCGCCATTCCTGAGCTAAATCTATCCAGTTAAAACTGTTAATCAAATAGTTATGAATAAAATTTTTGGTTTCAAAATGCAAATGTTTTTCCAGAACGTCTTCGGTTGCTTTATTCAAAGCATAATCCATTACCTCCTGATCGTTTGAAATACCATTCATTTGAAGCGGAGAAAGCAAAATAAGCCCTTTTAAGGAAGTTAAACGTGATAATGCAACATACGCTTGTCCTGGCAAAAAAACTTGCGATACATCAAGCGCAGCTTTCTCAAAAGTTAGACCCTGACTTTTATGTACTGTAATTGCCCACGCCAATTTTAGCGGATAATGCGCAAAAGTCCCTAAAACCTCCTCTTCTATTTCTTTCGTAAGCTCATTTATCTTATACCGGATGTTTTTCCACTCGTATTTTTCAACCTCAATCGTTTTGTTCTCTTCCGGAAAATGCACAAAGATTTCTTCTGGTGAAAGTGATTTTACAACACCCATTTTTCCGTTAAAATACCTTTTATCAAAAGATAAATCGTTTTTAACAAACATCACCTGTGCTCCTACCTTTAGTTTCAGATTTTCTTCAACCGGAAATATTTTTTCGGGAAAATCGCCAACAATAAAAGGCTGATAGGTATATTCATTTCCGGCCAAATCACCAATTGCCTGTTCATTGATCGAATCAGCCTTTGCATTGTGTGTTGTGAGCGTAATATAGCCGGGATTATTTTTCAAATCAAAATCAGGTTTAACATATTCGTTTAAAATCTGAATATCCTGAGGCGTAATCTGATTGTTTCGAAGATTGTTCAAAACCGAGATAAAAGAATCATCAGTCTGTCGATAAATCTTAGATAATTCAATGTAAAGCGGTGGATTTTGCTGAATTACATGCGAATGAAAAAAGAATTTTCCTTTGTAATAATTGCGTAAAGTTCGCCATTCTTCATCCCGAATGACTGGCGGTAATTGCAGTAAATCTCCAATAAAAAGTACCTGAACACCACCAAAAGCCTGAGAATTTTTGCGAACCGTCTGCATCATAAAATCTATGGCGTCCAGCAAATCAGAACGTAACATACTTACTTCATCAATAATCAGCAATTCCATGTTACGGATCACATTACGTTTTACATTATTCATTTTGAAATGCCTTCGTAAAGTTTCCTTATTTTCAAATTTTACAGTCTCAGTGAATTGGGAATTGTCATCATACGAAGGAATAAAAGCCGAAAATGGCAGTTGAAACATCGAATGAATGGTTACTCCGCCAGCATTCAAGGCGGCGATTCCTGTTGGTGCCACAACCACCGTATTTTTATGTGTAGTAGCGATAATTTCACGTAAAAGTGTAGTCTTTCCTGTTCCGGCTTTGCCTGTCAGGAATATCGATTTTTGCGTTTGATTGATAAATTGTAAAGTATAAGCAGCTGCTTCTGAAACGTTTTGCATTGGGCGTATATTGAAGACTAAAAGTATCGCATTTTTATAAAATAAAAAAACCTAAATCTGTTAATTAGATTTAGGTTTTAGGATAGTTAGTTATTTTAGTTGTTATTTCTTTGCCTCTTCTTTAGTTGGAGCTTTTTCATCTGTTTTTGGCTCCGCTTTGTATTTATCGTTCAAAGCTTTAATAATTTCTTTTGTAATGTCGTATTTATCTTGTGCATATAAAACAGTTGCAGCATCACCTGTACCGTAGATATAGGAATATCCGTTTTTCTTTCCGTAATCTTTAATGAATTTTTTCACACCGCTTACAAGAGAATCCATTTCAACTCCGCTTTCTTGTTGCAATTGCTGCGCTAATTGTTGTTGAGCATAACCCAATTGTTGTTCTCTTTTTTGTAATTCAGCACCTCTTTGTTGTGCCCAGGCCTGACCGTTTGCCTGTGCCTGACTTTGAAAATTAGCAGCATCTTGTTTGAAACGATTTATCTCAGCTTGAAGTTGTCTTCCTTTTTCTTCTGATTGTGCTTTGTATTTTGCTTCAAGGTCTTTTGCTTCAGTGTACTCTTTCATTAAAACCGAAGTATCTACGTAAGCTGTTTTTACTTCCTTTACTTCAGCCGCTTTCTCACATGAAACAACTAAAACCGAAAGCGCGATAATTACTAATGCTTTTTTCATTTTCTGAATTTTCTATTTTTTATGTATGAAAGACAAAAATATAAAAAAATAAATAGCATCGACATAAAGTTCAAAAAATGCTATAATTTTATCATATTAGTTTTATTTATGGACAAAAAATCAACGATAAGATATCACTATTAAAAGTGGCTTTCATATCTTTTATTAGAGCTGTTTTCTTAAAAAAGACAACACAAACCCTCGTTTTACTTAAAAACATGCCGTAAATAAGCTTATTTTACGTTTTAGCTGTTTTTTAAGACATAAATGTGCGATGAATACTCTTTTGTTGAAGACGCTTTTAAATTTGATCGTAAACCGATAAAAAAAGCACGAATAAAATTCATTTTTCCGGTTTTATATTTTTCGGACAAAAGACTCACATAAAAAGAATCAAATTTCATCGGAAGAACTTTTTCCAATTTCATGTCTACTTTTTCGAACAGCGATTTTATTGCTTTTTTCGAGAAATGCCAAAAATGAATCGGTACATCGAAAGCTGCCCAAAATTCTCCGTAATGTTTTGCATCGAAAGATTTGAAATTTGGAACCGCAACAATTAATGTTCCAGTTGGCTTTAATAAACGCTTCAATTCCTGGATTTGTAATTCTAAATTTGGAACGTGTTCCAAAACGTGCCACATTGTAATTACGTCAAAAAAATTATTTTCCAATTCGCTGATTTGCTCCACAAATGAAATTCCTTTTTTCTTTGCAATTTCTTTTGCTCTTTCGCTTGGTTCTACTCCAAAAGTTTCCCAACCGTCATTTTTTGCCGTTAATAAAAAATCTCCGGTTCCGGCACCAATGTCTAAAATTTTCCCTTTTTGAGTTTGTTCTGAATTGATCAGATTCAGTTTGTTTTTTAAAGCAATATTTTTTACAAAATGATACGCTTTTTCAAAAACGGAACGTTTATTATCTGTGTGCGAGATATAATCTTCGCTTTCGTAATATCTTCCAAGATTTTCTAAATCCGGTTGGGGAGATGTAATTAGCATATCTAGATTTTCATCATAATACAAATCGAAAATTTCTTTTGAAACTGAATGGTCTTTTACAGTCAGAAAATGTTTTTTGTTTAAAACGTCCATTTTTAAATTATAGGTATTTTGGTTTAATTTCATAGTAAACCCTAAAAGTGGAATTTTTACTTTTAGGGTTTGTCTCTTTTAATATTTATATTTTGAATTCAGCCCTTCCAATTAATTTTAACAGCTGATAATTTTTCATTTTCAATTCGTATTTCCGGGATAATTGTAAAACCATTTTTGAGATAAAACTGCATTGGAGATTTATAAAAAGACTCGTTTTGTTTAACTTCTTTTTCGCCATCACTTGCCCATCCATTCAAGCTATTATTTTTGCTTTTAATTAAATTAATCAAAAGAGAACCGTTTCCTTTCCCCTGAAATTTATGATTCAAAATTAATCTAAACCAATCTTCATTTTCTCTTAAAAAAGTATAAGCCCAACCATTGATTTTGTTTTCATCATCAAGCAGCAAATAATGTTTTGTATTTAAAAGTCCGTTTAAATAAATATCAAATTCTTCGGCTGTTTTATATATCAATCTTACTGATATTCTACATTCCAAATCTCTCGTAAAACTTCTTTTTCCTCAAAAGATAAAATTTCTTTTTCAACTATTTTAATAAATTTTGAGAATACGTTTCACGTGGAACAATTTTTAAATTTGTTTCAGGTTTCAAGTTTCAAATTGCAACAAAAGTTGAAACCTAAAAAAAAATTATCTACCCATATAAATCAAAAGCACAGAAATATCACTCGGAGAAACTCCGCTGATTCTTGATGCCTGTGAAATTGTTACAGGACGAATTTTACCTAATTTTTGTTTCGCTTCAATAGACATTGATTTAATCTTATTATAATCAAAATTCTCAGGGATTTTTACTTCCTCGAGTCTAGTCAATTTATCTGCGTTATTTCTTTCCTTTTCGATATATCCGGAATATTTAACCTGGATTTCTGCCTGCTCCAAAATTTCCTGATCAAGATCATTTTCTTCAGCGTAAGCTTTCACTTTTTCAAATTTCATCATATCCTCCAAATCTAATTGCGGACGTGAAAAAACTTTAAACATTTTATCACCCTGAGAAATTGGTGCACTTTCTTTCGCTTCCAAAATCGGATTCGTTTCTGCAACCGAAACACTAGTTTCTTTAAAAAACTGAACCATTTTTTCAGACTCGTTTAATTTACGTTCCATTCTACGCAAACGAGCTTCAGAAGCTAAACCAATTTCATATGACATTGGGGTCAATCTGAAATCGGCATTATCTTGTCGCAACAATGTTCTGTATTCTGCTCTTGACGTAAACATACGATAAGGTTCTTCTGTTCCTTTCGTAATTAAGTCGTCAATCAAAACTCCAATATAAGCTTCATCACGTTTCAAAATTAAAGGCGCTTTTTCGTGCACTTTTAAATGTGCATTTATTCCTGCCATTAAACCTTGAGATGCTGCTTCTTCATATCCTGTTGTTCCGTTTATTTGTCCGGCAAAATATAACCCTTCAACTAACTTTGTTTCTAAAGTATGTTTCAACTGTGTCGGTGGAAAATAATCATATTCGATTGCATAGCCCGGGCGAAGAAATTTTACATTCTTAAAACCGGCAACAGAACGCAACGCTTTAAACTGAATATCCTCTGGAAGAGAAGTTGAAAATCCGTTCACGTAAACTTCACAGGTTTTCCATCCTTCTGGTTCGACAAACAATTGATGTCTTTCTTTATCGGCAAAACGATTTATTTTATCTTCAATCGAAGGGCAATATCTTGGGCCGATACTTTTTATTCTTCCGTTGAACATTGGAGAACGATCAAATCCTGATCTCAAAATATCATGCACATCCAAAGAAGTATACGTCATGTGACACGATCTTTGTTCGGTCAATGGAAAGGTCAAATCAGAATACGAAAACTTATCCGGTTTCGCATCTCCTTTTTCTTCGTTCATTTTAGAATAATCCAAAGAACGTCCATCGACTCTCGGCGGCGTTCCTGTTTTCATTCTTCCAGATTCAAAACCTACTGCAACCAAATCTTCGGTAATACCAAAAGCGGCACTTTCGCCCGCTCTTCCTCCACCGAATTGTTTATCTCCAATATGAATCAATCCGTTCAAAAAAGTTCCGTTTGTCAGGACAACAGATTTCGAACGAATTTCAACTCCAAGCGAAGTTATGATTCCTTTTATCTTTCCGTTATCGATAATCAATCCTTTTACCATCTCTTGGTAGAAATCCAAATTTGGAGTTCCCTCCAACATCATTCTCCATTCTTCAGCAAAACGCATTCGGTCACTTTGAACTCTCGGCGACCACATTGCTGGTCCTTTCGATTTATTTAACATCTTAAACTGAATTGCTGTTCTGTCTGAAACAATTCCGGAGTAACCTCCAAGCGCATCAATCTCACGAACGATCTGTCCTTTTGCAATTCCTCCCATCGCTGGGTTACAAGACATCTGTGCAATGTTCTGCAAACTCATTGTAACCAATAAAGTTTTTGATCCCAAATTTGCAGCCGAAGCTGCAGCTTCAGATCCTGCATGGCCAGCACCGACCACAATAACATCGTATTCTTCTAAAAACATTTTGTTTTATTATTCTCTGGAAACCGGTTAAGTCAGTTCTCAGAATTAACATTCTTTATTTTTGATTCAGGTTTCAAAATTACCCCTGAATTATGTTCCACGTGAAACATATATTTTATTCCCATTATTCATCTTTCATGTTTCCGGTAAACCTAAGACATGTTCCACGTGAAACATTTTTACCACTTTCTGATTTACTAGTTTCGAATTTAAACTGTTTTACGTGGAACAATTAACTAATTAAACCTTAGACTTGAAACAAAGATTTTCATGTTCCACGTGGAACGAATTTAATAAAAATCTAAAACTTAAAAAAACGTTCCACGTGGAACGTTTAATTATTTGATATAAAATTTAGAACAATGTTTCACGTGGAACATCAATTTTAAACTTTAAAAAAGAGCTATTTAAGTTAAAGTTTCACGTGGAACATCGCTATTTTTTCATCTTCTTTGGAACGCATTAACTCTGCATCCTTATCTGTTTTATCTTTATATCCGCAATAATGTAATATGCCGTGAGCTAAAACTCGTTTCAATTCTTCATCAAAAGAAACATTGAAATCCTTTGCATTGTCTTCTACTCTTTCAACAGAAACAAAAATATCACCGTTTAATTCGTTTCCAACTGTATAATCAAAACTGATGATATCTGTTAATGTATCGTGATTCAGATATTCTACATTGATCTTATGAAGATATTCATCATCACAAAAAATGTAATTTACCTCTCCTTCCTTTTTCTTTTCAGAAACAATTACAGCGCTCAACCAATCAGTAAAGGCTTCTTCGTTTTCTAAATTAAAATCTGTTTCGTAATTAAAATTGATCATTTGGTATTAAAATATTCTTGAACCTTTTGGTTAAAATTTGAGCGCAAAGGTAGCGATTGTCTGTTTAAAATCTCTACACTATTTAAATAATCCAATAATGAGCTTGGTAACGCATTTGTTTTGTTTGTAAATTCAGTTTTGTTTGTTTCAGACTGACGCTTCGTGTCCTGACCTTGTTGCTGAACAGCATTATTTAATTTTAATAATTCTTGTTGTATATTTAAGATTCTTTGCAAGTTCTCATTCTTAAATCCTTTATTCAAAAGTTGCTTTTCAGATTGTTTCATTTGTTCAATAACAGGTCTTCCCTGAGAATCTAATCCTTTTTTAGCTAACTCTTTTTGCAACTCTTCACGAAGTTTAACTTGCTCTTTGTAAATCTCCATTATCTTTTCAGCGTCCCCTTCTCCATCTTCTCCTTCATTATTATTCTTTTCTCCTTTCCCATTTTTACTATCTTTTCCTGAAGAGCCATTATTACCACTATTTCCCTGACCTTCTTTTCCATCTTTTCCCTGACCACTTTTTCCTTGTCCTTGTTTTTGACCCTGACCTTGTCCCGGTTTATCTTCTGGTTTATCACCTGGCTTCATTCCATCTTTCATTTTATCAGCAAGCCCTTTTTGTTTTTTGATAATGTCTGGTAATTGCATTCCTTGTCCATCACCCGGCTTTGGTTTTCCTGATCCCGGTTTCGACATTGACATTTGCATGTTGTTTAATAAATCGCTCAAAAAGTCAGCTAACTTGTTGGCAGATGAAACTGCATATTGTTGGTGAGAAACTCCTTTTGGAACCTGAACATCTGTTAAAGATTCGATCGCTTTGTCTATATTATATTGTACGTTTCCAATTTCCTTGGTTACATCTTCAGCTACTTTTGGGTTTCTTAAAGACAAAGCAAACAAACTATCATCAACATGTTTGAACTGTTGTTTTAAATTTTGCTGCACTTTTATATTCTTCGTATATATAGAAGAACCCAATTTCATAGACTTAAATTGTTTCATTACATTTTCCTGTGATAAGGAATAAGCCAGCAAATTATCCAGAATCTGGCGAAGCATTGCAACATCTTCTTCAAGCTGTTCTTGTTCTCCACCTTCCATACTGGAGTCCATTTGTTGTGCCATACTCTTCATTTTCTTTGCTGCACTTTTCTGTTTTGGTTTAGCCGAAGATGATTTTTTTTTGTTCAATTCTTCTGATGCTTTCTGCAAATCATCTTTCACATCTTTTTCTTTTGATGCATCAGAAGGAATATCAAGAGGAGATTTTAATGTTTTATTTTCTTCTTTTAAGTCTTTTAAATCTTCCTGAATTTTATCAAATGCTTTATTGATTTCTTCCTGCTTCTCAGATGTGTTTTCTTTATCTTTATTAGAAAGCTGTTCTTGTTTTTCTGCAAGCTTATCTAATTTTTCTGCAACTTGTCCTGCTTTCTTTTCTACGTAAAATCTTTTGGTTAATTCAACTAATTGTTCTAAATTTCTAGATTGATTTTTACTGATTTGTTTGAACTTTTCCATTTTATCAAACAGTTCTTCGCTGTTTAATTTATCATTTAGGTTCTTCAATTCATCCAATAATTTCTGATTTTTCTCTAAATCTTTATCTGCATCCTCTAAACGCTTTTGTAAATCTTCTGAAGTTTTGTCCTTTTTATCGTCTTTGAATTTATCTAAATCCTTATTCATTTTTTCAGCAAATTGTTTCATCATTTCGTCTTGTTGTTTTTGACGTTTAATAAAATCATTAATTTTTTGCTGATCTTTAAATTCTAAATTATCTTTTTCTTTTCCTGTATTCTGGATTTTATCCATTTCGGAAATTTGCTTAGTTTGATTTTTTAATGATTTAGATAAACTATTAATGTTTTGATTTTGCTGTTGCAATTCCAGATCGTGAATTTCATCTGTAGTAGATACTCTGTCTGAAAAAACAGAAGACTTTGTACTCTTAAAATGATGTGGTGCATCGTTATCAAAAACTTCAAAATAGTATTCATAAGATACTCCTTCTTCAACTGTCAAGTTGCTTGGAAAAGAAAAAACGAACTGATCAAATACAGCTTGCTTTACCGGAATAGTTCCACGCTTTGCTGTTTGAGGTTTGTTACGTTCGTAGTAAACTATCTGCAATTTTGATAATCCGTAATCATCACCAAGTCTTCCTAAAACATAATTCTTATCCAGCTTTAAACTATCCGGCGCAGGAGAAACAGTAATTGTTGGGTGTTGATCCTTGATAACTGACAAGTGATAATCTAATTTCTCATAGTTTTTAACCTTATTATTAGAAGTAAGAATTTGATATTCTGTATTTTGACCAATATTTTTACTTAATTTAAACTCATTTTCAGCCTTGTTAAACTTAAAAGTTGCGTTTTCATCCTTCCAAACAATCTCCTGAGTCGACTGTGTATTCATTTTCCAGGTTACCAAAGTACCTTCAGGAACGATAGCATTTCCGGTTCCCTGAATGGTTTCTGATTTCTTTTTTAAGTAAGATGGAAAATTCAGAACCATTTCGAAGTTGGCGATTGATGGAACTGTGATTACTTTTAATTCGTATTCTTCAGATGAAACTGAATTTCCTTCAAAAGAAAAAGAAACATTGTCAACTGGTTTTTCAAACTTGAATTCAAACTTTCCTGGCTGAGAAGATTCCATAAAATAACTTTCATCACCAATATGAATCATCACATTTTCGGGAACGATGTTTCCAACAGATTCCATTTTTACAACAAAATCTTTGTTCTGTTCTGTTTGCAAATTTTGATTTAGCACCACAAATTTGAAAAGCGCCGGAGGTAAAAATGTAGCATTAAAATGCACTACTCTATTTAAACTTTGAGAAATAATATTGCTGTTTCCTGAAATATAAAACACTACAAAAAGTAAAATTGGAATAAGTGCTAATGGCAAATACTTTCTGTTTGAATTAAAATTGATTGCATTTCCAAACGGAATTGGTTGTAGCGAATTTGCTTTTTGCTCTATCGAAGCCAACATCAACTCTGAACTTTCTGCTGAATTCTCATAAGCCGAAAGCTGTAAAAAGTTTGTCAGCTTATCACTCACTTCAGTAAAATGATTTCCAATAATGGCAGAAGCCTGATTATAATCTATTCCTTTTTGAAGTTTGAATAACTTAAATACTGGAAACAGAATAAAACGAAACAAAAGATAAACTTCTACTCCTATAAAAAGCCAAAATAAAAGTGTTCTTCCGAGGGGTTTTAACCAAAGGAAATACTCAATAAAAAGCGTAAATAAAAAATACAAAAGTCCAAAACCGGTAAAAAGAAGTATTCCTTTTATCAATTCATTCGTATAATATTTTTTAATAAAAGCTTCCAGCTTTTGATATATGGCAGATGATGTTTTCAAAATGAATCTGTTTAATTTATAACCCATAAAAGTAGTAATTTTAATTAGAAAATGACCCATTAGAAAATTAGTCAATTAAGCTACAAACAAGGCATTATCTCATTATACACATTTTCTAATTTTCTAATTCAGAGTTGTATCTTTGCATCAAAATTTATACAAATGTTAAAGCAAGTTCGTGTGCGTTTTGCACCAAGTCCAACAGGACCTCTACATATTGGCGGAGTTCGTACTGCCCTATTTAATTATTTATTTGCCAAAAAACATAACGGTGTTTTTTATCTGAGGATTGAAGATACAGATCAGACTCGTTTTGTTCCGGGAGCTGAGGCTTATATTATGGAAGCTTTAGAATGGTTAGGAATTTCGCCTGATGAAACCGTTGCAAAAAATGAAAAATTTGGTCCGTACAGACAAAGTGATCGTAAAGATTTATACCAACAATATGCTGATCAATTGATCAATTCTGGTTGGGCGTATTATGCTTTTGATACTCCCGAAGCTTTAGATGCACATAGAAAACAACACGAAGCCGAAGGAAAAACATTTATTTACAATCATCATAATCGTGAAAAGTTAGATACGTCTTTGGTAATTTCTGCAGAAGAAGTTTCTAAAAGAATTGCAAATGGAGAACATTATGTGATCCGTTTTAAAACTCCGGTTGATGAAACTTTACACTTGAAAGATATCATTCGTGGTGATGTAAAATTCGAAACGAATCTTCTTGATGATAAAGTATTATTTAAAAGTGACGGAATGCCAACTTATCATTTAGCTAATATTGTTGATGATCATTTAATGGAAACTTCACATGTAATTCGTGGAGAAGAATGGTTGCCGTCTATGCCACTACACGTTTTATTATACAGAGCTTTTGGTTGGGATGCTCCGGAATTTGCACATTTACCTTTGATTTTAAAACCTGTTGGAAACGGAAAATTATCTAAAAGAGATGGTGACAAATTAGGATTTCCTGTGTTTCCATTAGAATGGAAAACGGAAGAAGGCATTTCATCAGGTTACAGAGAGAAAGGATTTTTCCCGGAAGCAGTTATAAATTTTCTTGCTCTTTTAGGATGGAATGACGGAACTGATAAGGAATTATTTTCTTTAGAGGAATTAGTAGAGTCGTTTGACTTAAACCGAGTTCACAAATCGGGAGCAAAATTTGATCCGGAGAAAAACAAATGGTTCAATCACCAATATTTAATTAAACAAAATGATGCAGATTTAGCGAAAAGCTTCACTCCTATTTTAGTAGAAAAAGGAATTGATATTTCTAAATTTGATATTACAAGAATTGTTTCTTTGATAAAAGAACGTGCTCATTTTGTTTCTGAATTTTGGGATTTAACAGATTTCTTTTTCCACGCACCAACATCATACGATGAAAAAGCAAGCAAAAACTGGAAAGAAGAAACACCGGCTTTAATGCAGGAATTGATTTCAACTCTAGAATATATTGATGGTTTTGATTCAGCAAATATTGAAGCAATTGTAAAAGACTGGTTAACTAAAAACGAAATTGGAATTGGCAAAGTGATGCAGCCTTTTCGTTTAAGTTTGGTTGGAGCTTTAAAAGGCCCTCACCTATTTGACATTGTTGAAATCATCGGAAAAGAAGAAACTATATCTAGGATTCAGAAGGCAATAAGTTCTTTGTAAAAAAATATACTTTCAAAATGCAAACGCTAAGTAACATTAATAAAATGTTCTTAGCGTTTTTTTATATTCAAACCCGAAGAAATTTCGTAATTTACCGCACCTAAAAACTTAAATCAATATCACTATGAGTATCCCATTCATTATCATTTTTGTAATTGCATTCTTTATTTTCCTATCGTCATTCTTTACAGTAAAACAACAATCCTCTGTAATTATCGAAAGATTTGGAAAATTTCAGAGTGTTAGAAATTCAGGTTTGCAACTTAAAATTCCGGTTGTTGACAGAATTGCCGGAAGAGTAAATCTAAAAATTCAACAGTTAGATGTTATTATTGAAACCAAAACCAAAGACAACGTTTTTATCAAAATGAAAGTTTCGGTACAGTTTAAAGTTATTCAGGAAAAAGTATACGATGCTTTTTATAAACTGGAATATCCTCACGATCAGATCACGGCGTATGTTTTTGATGTCGTTCGTGCCGAAGTTCCAAAACTAAAACTGGATGATGTTTTTGAAAGAAAAGATGATATCGCCATAGCTGTAAAAAGAGAATTGAACGAAGCTATGACTACATATGGTTATGATATCATCAATACTTTGGTTACGGATATTGATCCGGATATCCAGGTAAAAAATGCAATGAACAGAATCAACGCTGCCGACAGAGAAAAAACAGCTGCAGAATTTGAAGCTGAAAGTTCAAGAATCAGAATCGTTGCTAAAGCAAAAGCCGAAGCAGAAAGTAAACGTTTACAAGGTCAGGGTATTGCAGATCAGCGTCGTGAAATTGCAAGAGGTTTAGTAGAAAGTGTTGAAGTTTTGAATAATGTTGGAATAAATTCCCAGGAAGCTTCTGCCCTAATTGTTGTCACTCAACATTATGATACGCTTCAGGCAATTGGAGCTGATGCTAATTCTAATTTAATTTTGTTGCCTAATTCACCACAAGCAGGAAGTGATATGTTGAATAATATGGTAGCTTCATTCTCAGCATCTAACCAAGTTGGGGAAATGATGAAGAAAAACAATAAAAAAGTGGAGAAACCAAAACCAATACAGCCACAAAGCGGTTATGAAGATGATATAACTCCAGAAAATTAATAAATATCAAAAACGAAAAAGAGGCTCAATTGCCTCTTTTTTTATTTATAAACCAACCGATTATATAAGGTAAAATCGATTGAAAAATACTTCCATAAGAATTTGAAAGGTAATCTTTGAATGAAGAAAAAATGCCATTCATAACATTTTGTGGTGTAATATTTTCTCTAGTTTTTTGAAAACTTAAAACCAATTTCTGATAACTGATTTCTTTTTCGAGTTTTAAAATTTCAAGATCTTTTTCTATTTCAGCATACGATGAGTATTTTTTTACTTCCATAAATTAATCGTTAAAAAAGATTTCAGAAAATTTCTCTAAAATCGGACCTTCAACAAACTTGTCTTTTATAAAAAAAAGTAAAATTGTAAACACAAAATAGATCCCTCCTACTGCTAAAAATCCGAGTGCATTACTTTCAAATAAAGAACCAAAAGCATACGCTGCGGCAAAAGATCCAAAAATAAGAACCATACTAAAACACAATAAAATCAAAGTAAATTTAAAAATTAAAGTTGTTGATTTCATCGCAACCTTAAATCCCCAGAGTTTATAATACGCTAAATTACTGTCAATATAAGCTTTGGTACTTTCCTGAATATTCTCTGTATTTTCTTTTAATTCTTCAAAAGCCATAATTTTAAATTTCATTAAAAAAGAAACACAAAACAAACTGATTACAAACTGAATATCAAATATTATAAAAAAATTATATCAACTATAAATCAGGTAAGTTTTGTGTTGCCTGGATTATTACTTTTGATATTTAGCGTTTTGCGTCTTCAAATCAGCTAGTTTAGATTCTAAAAAAGAAATAACTTCTTCTGTTTTATGGCTTACATTTGAAAGTAATTCATCAAAAGTTCCATCAAGATTCTCTGTAGCACTTGCAAATTTTTCACGCAAAACTTCTGAACTTGCTTCTAAGGAGTCTTTTAAATTGTTGGCAGTATCTCCCAGATTTTCTTTAATTTTTGCTCTTGTGTTTGAGCCTTTATCAGGAGCTAACAAAATTCCTATAGCTGCTCCTACTGCTGCTCCGGCCAAAATTGCTGCAATAGTATTTGAATTGTTTGACATAATATTTAATTTAAATGATTAATAAAGATACTAATTTTTGATATTCTAAAATATTGTCTAAAAGTAATTTACATAAAGTTAATAAACATAAGCAATAGCCTCTAATACTTTTCAATAATACACGCAAAAAACTTAAAGCTTATTTCAGCCGTATATACTTCTGAAAAATACATACTTCATTCCAATTAAATTTGAGGAATAAAAAATGATAAAAATAAAAATTTATAAATGATAAAACCAATTTCAGAAATCAGCATTGAATAAATTATAAAAACAAAAAAGTAAATTTTTCAATTTTTTAAAAAACCAGATTCGATTCCTAAAGTGCTTTTTTTAATTATAAATTTCAGATTTGATCTTTGGATAAAAATAGCAACTTTATAAACAATTGTATGTTAACAACCCGTTAAACCGACAAAAACGATGGCGAAAATTAAAATAAAGCTCAAAAATCAACAATTATTCAAAAGATGAGTTAAGAGATGAAATAAGTAAAAAAAGGTCTTAAAATTAAATTATGAAGGTCACTTTTAGTTTAAATAATCTATTAAAATTAAAAAAACAATAGATTTAATATATAATAAATATAATCTTTAAAATATACAAAATTATAAATAAAATTGATTTAATATAATTTCATCATTTATTTTGAAGAAATCCATACATTTTTTAAAACTAAATCTTAGATAGCAACTTTATAAACATTCCATTGTTAATAAGCTGTAAAGATGGCTAAAAGAAGAGCTAAAATTAAAATAAAGCGTTTATTTTAACTATTTTAAAAAAGATGAATTCTATATCGGAAGAAATAAAAAAACCTTTTAAAATCAATTTATGAAGGCTACTTTTAATATAAAATATTTATTAAAAATATATTTTATATAGAAAACATAAATAATAAAAAAGCGCTTATAAAAAGCGCTTTTCAATAGATTATATTTATTTGTAAATATTAGTAATTTCAGATATAACTAAGATTTCACTTTCCGAAGCATTTTTAGGAATATTTTCTTTTAATTTTAAAAAATCACTATAAAAACTATTTCTTAATTCAATTTCTTTCAAATCTCTTGATTTCCAAAGTGCTTCTCTACGTACATATGTAGACTCACTTCTCAATGACATTGAAAATAATTTTTTAATATCTTCTTCTTCAAAATCATAATAATCTAAATGAGAATACTTTAAAATGAAATGAGCAAATAAGAGTGAGCCTTTATTATTGTTGATATTTCTCTTAAATGAATTTTGTAATAAAGAAAAACTAGATACATTTTGTATACTTAAACCTATTGTATTTGCAATTTCCTCACGTTCTTCATCCGTTTCAACTTTAAAATATTTGTTGATGTCTTTTAAAGAATTATTGATACTGTTCTCTTCTTTTTTACCTTTTTCTTCCCAGGCATCTTTTAATCCAACAGTTTTGTTAAATACTAATTTTGAAGGAGTTGAGTCTTTATCAACAGTAAAATAACCCAAACGTTGAAACTGAAATTTATCTTCATTTTGAGCTGTAGCCAAACTTGGTTCAACGAATCCTTTTACAATTTCTAATGAATTTGGATTTACAAAATCTAAGAAATTTTTATCCTTATAACTGTCTGGTGCTTCATCTGTAAACAAACGATCATATAGTCGAACTTCAGCTTCAACTGCATGCTGAATAGAAACCCAGTGCAATGTTCCGGAAACTTTTCTTTGGCTTGCTTCTGTCCCACTTCCACTCAAAGAATCAGTATCATAAGTAACATGAATTTCTGTAATATTTCCATTATTATCTTTTTTAACATCTTGAGCTGCCTCACATTTAATGATATACGCATTTTTAAGACGCACTTCTTTTCCTAAAGTCAAACGGAAAAACTTCGCCGGAGCTTCTTCTAAAAAGTCTTCTCTTTCGATATATAATTCACGAGAAAAAGGCACTTTTCTGAAACCAGCATTTTCATCTTCCTGATTATTTTCAGCTTCCAGCCACTCTTCTTTTCCTTCAGGATAATTTGTAATTACCAATTTTACAGGATCTAAAACGGCCATTACACGAGGTGCGATTTTGTTCAAATCTTCACGAATACAAAATTCTAAAACGGATACATTGATCAAATTATCACGTTTTGCAATACCAATTGTATTAGCAAAATTACGCAATGAAGCAGCTGTATAACCTCGTCTTCTTAATCCGGAAATAGTTGACATTCTTGGATCATCCCAACCGTTAACATGCTTTTCTTTAACTAGTTGCTGTAATTTTCTTTTACTAACAACGGTATGTGATAAGTTACGTCTTGCAAATTCTCTTTGCTTTGGACGAATCTGATTTTCATCAATGATCTGATCTAAAAACCAATCGTATAATTCACGATGAGGCAAGAATTCCAGTGTGCAAAATGAATGTGAAATGGCTTCTAAATAATCGCTTTGACCGTGTGCCCAATCGTACATTGGGTAAATTTTCCAGGTATCCCCTGTTCTATGATGATGCTTATGCAAGATCCTGTACATGATAGGATCACGCATTAACATATTGGTAGATTTCATGTCAATTTTGGCACGAAGAATATGAGTACCTGCTTCAAATTCACCGCTTTTCATTCTTTCGAATAACTCTAAATTTTCTTCTACAGAACGATTTCTATAAGGGCTATTAACACCTTCAGTTGATGGTGTTCCTTTTTGAATCGCCATATCTTCAGAAGACTGGCTGTCAACATAGGCTTTATCTTTTTTAATTAATAAAACTGCCCAGTCATATAGTTGCTGAAAATAATCAGAAGCATAACGCTCTTCTGTCCACTTATAGCCTAACCATTCTACATCTTTTTTAATGGCATCAACAAATTCCTGTTCTTCTTTTTCAGGATTGGTATCATCAAAACGCAAATTTACAGGTGACTGATAATCAATTCCTAAACCAAAATTTAATGCAATAGAACTTGCGTGTCCAATGTGTAAATAACCATTTGGTTCGGGTGGAAAACGAAAACGTAATTTAGAATTTGACAGACCTAATTTCAGATCTTCTTCTATGATTTGTTCAATAAAATTGAGTGATTTCTCTTCTGATGCCATTATTTATAGTAATTTTAGCAAAGATAAAAAAAAGGTTTCAGGTTTCAGATTTAAAGTTATTTAAGTGGCGCAAAACCTGAAACTTTAAACGTGAAACAATACAAAAATGGGAGTTATTAAACTAAAAAACATCCGAACTTTTTCCTACCACGGATGTATGATTGAAGAAGGAAAAATAGGATCTGACTACACAGTCGATCTAAAAGTGAAAACTAATCTTCAAAAATCGGCTGAAACAGATCATCTTTTGGATACTGTTGACTATGTTCATTTGAATAAAATTGTGACTGAAGAAATGGCAATTCGTTCGCATTTACTAGAACATGTGGCCAAAAGAATCAATATTCGTGTACTTGCTGAAATAGAAACTGCAGAAAAAACAACAGTTTGGGTTTCAAAAATAAATCCTCCTATTGGTGGTGATGTTGAATCAGTTACTATAAAAATGACGGAAATTAGAAAGTAATTTTTGAATACATTTCAGTAAATTTTTAAAATACTTTACTTTAAACTTTTGAATTTTAAAGATTTTGGTTACTTTTGCCATCCGTTCAAGCAATGGCGTCGTGGCCGAGCGGCTAGGCTGGGCTCTGCAAAAGCTCCTACTCCGGTTCGAATCCGGACGATGCCTCTAAAACCTCTAAAGCAATTTAGAGGTTTTTTTATGTCTAATTTTTAAAAAAATTAATTAAAAATATTGCTTCGAATTCGGACGATACCTCAAAACCTCTAAAGCAATTTGAAGTTTTTTTTATATTTAATTTTTTTGCATCTGTGTCATTTCTAATCAGGCAGATGATAAAATTACTGATTAAGCACAAAAAATCCTCTGAAAATCAGAGGATTTAATTATCTTTTTAAAAGTTTCTTTTCATTTTTTATTCTTCGAATACTATCTCTGATAAACTCTTTACTTTCATAATAATTTTCTTTTATTTCTTCTTCTACAACCATAATTTTGATTGGAAGAAGTCTTGGTAAAAGATAATTTTCAGATCCAGGGAAAGAATATCCGATATCAGTAATTGAAAAAATTGATCCTTTTTTCAATTTTTTAATTTTATCTAAAACTTCCTTACTTACCTGATTACCAGAAATAAATATCTTTACATTGTGAGGTAATTTTACAATAAAGCTGTTTATTTTATAATTAGAAAGATCCATATCAAAAAGCAAATCTTGTGGTAAACTAAAACCAATTGTAGCATTAGAAAGTTCATTTCTTGTCATTTCTAAAATACATTTTTGATAACAGCTTTTTTCGTTAATAGTTGCTAAAGGATTATTAATTTGTTTTATCTTAAATTTATGCTCTTCACTAATTATTGAATTATCATTTAATATAATATCAACTTTAATTATGGAGTAAAGTCCCTGACCAGGAGAAAGATAATATTTTCCTTCCTTATTTTTATTTAACCCTGAACCAGAAGCAGTAAAAGATTTACAATTTGGAACCGCAATAGAAATTGGATTTAAAACTCCTCTGTAAACAACATTTAATTTATCAGCAGAAACTACAGCTATACTGGGT
Source organism: Flavobacterium sp. LM4 (assembly GCF_002017935.1). Taxonomy (NCBI): domain Bacteria; kingdom Pseudomonadati; phylum Bacteroidota; class Flavobacteriia; order Flavobacteriales; family Flavobacteriaceae; genus Flavobacterium; species Flavobacterium sp. LM4. Next base: position 1,578,175 of record NZ_MUFW01000001.1, read on the forward strand.
TTATCAACAACTACAGAATCTTTTTGTGCTATACTATTTAACGAGAAAGAAAAAAAGAAGAATAAAAGTAGTTTTTTAATCATAATAATTCGTCTACTTCTCAATCTTCTCAAAAGCATTTTTAACCATTTCTTTTTCTTTCGGAAACCAGCCTTGAATCATCAAAACAAATCCAAAAATCATTAGAACTATACTGATACCTTTTTTAATCTTTAAGATATTGGTTGGTGTCATTTTAGATTTTAATTGTTTGGCTAGTAAAATTTTAAGACAATCAACCAATAAATAAGTGATAATAACAGAAGTAAAAAAAGTAAACATTCTGGAGTTTTGCATTTCTAATTTTGGTCCGACAGAAATAATTACCGCTAACCAAAAACCTAGTACTCCAATGTTGATAACGTTTAGTAAAAAGCCTTTTATGAACAAACTTCCGTAATTTCTTTTAATGATATCCCTATCTATTTCTTCATCGTCAATTTTTTCTTCATTCTTTAATCTTACAAAAGAAATTATGCCGTATGCTAACATAATTATACCTCCAAAGATAAAAAGAGCTGGCTTGTCTTTTAAACTCTGAATTAATCTGTAGCTTCCTAAATATGCAATTGCTATAAAAAATACATCACCCAGTACTACACCAAAATCAAAGACTATAGCAGCTCTGAAGCCTTTGGTAATACTGGTTTCTAATAGTATAAAAAATACCGGGCCTACCATAAAACTTAAAAAAAGTCCCCATGGCAGCCCAGCTACAATATCATTTATCATTAAAATATAATTAGTTTACTTTACTTCTTCAATTTTTCCGCCAAAAACAGTCTTCTGATTAATTTGTTTTGGCTTTCCATAAATGTAAATAGAGCCTCCTGCGCTAACTTTTGCATCAACTAATGTAGAAGCATTTACATCTGCTTTTCCTCCAGCAGAAACGCTTACAGTAGTTTGAGATGTATTTAATTTACTTGCTAATAAATATCCTCCAGCTCCCAGTTTTGCGACCTGATTTGAAGCTTTACCAGATAAAGTAATTTCTCCACCGGAAACTGAACTTACATTTAGTTTATCTACATCCAAATCTACATTAATTTTGCCACCTTCCTGGGCACTTACTTTAAATGAAGTTGCTTTTATAACTTTACCACTGGAAACCAAAGCCCCTTCATTAACATCAATAAGCTCAATATGTTTGTAATATAATGTAATATCTAAATCGTCTCCTGATAATAATTTTGGAAAAGGCATTCTTAATTTTAATAAACCTGACTTGTTAACAACTTCAAGTTCTGATTCTCTTGCTCCTTTTATTACAATTTTATTTTCAGATGACTGAACTAATTTTACATGTAATTTATCAAATACTTTTACCGAATCAAAATCTCCTAATTCTTTGGTAACCTGACTAAAAGACAATTGCACAATTAAAATTGCAACGACTATAATTAATTTTTTCATTTTATAAATTTTTAAATTTAACAACTATTCAGCTCTTCGTAAAAAATGAAAATCTAATTGTTTTTTAACTAAATCTGCATTTTTTACTTTAACGTAAATTTCATCTCCTAATTGCAATATACTGTTTGAAGTTGCTCCAACCAAGGCATATTGCTTTTCATCAAAAGTATAATAATCATCTTTTATTTCTCTGATTCTTACCATACCTTCACATTTATTTGAAATAATTTCAACATAAATTCCCCATTCTGTAACTCCTGAAATTACTCCTAAAAATTCTTCGTCCTGATGATCCTGCATGTATTTCACCTGCATATATTTGATACTGTCTCTTTCAGCATTAGTCGCTAAACTTTCCATATTCGAACAATGCAGACATTTTGTTTCGTAAATTTCTTCATCTACAGATTTTCCTGCATCAAGATAAAACTGTAATAATCGATGTACCATAACGTCAGGATATCTACGAATTGGCGAAGTAAAATGACTGTAATAATCAAAAGCCAAACCATAATGACCAATATTATCTGTCGAATATTTGGCTTTACTCATACTTCTAATAGCAAGGGTATCAATAAGATTTTGCTCTTTTTTACCGTTAACTTCTTCCATCAATGCATTCAAAGACTTCGAAATATCCCCTTTGTTACGAAAATCAATTTTATAACCAAATTTAGCAATTACACCTGCCATCGCAATTAATTTGTCTTCGTTTGGTTCGTCGTGGATTCTATAAATAAATGTTTTCTTTTGTTTTCCAATATATTCCGCCACTTTTCTGTTGGCTAAAAGCATGAACTCTTCAATCAAGTGATTGGCATCTTTAGAAACTTTAAAATAAACACCTTCTGGTTCTCCTTGAGCATCAAGATTGAATTTTACTTCTACTTTGTCAAAAGAAATTGCGCCATTCTGCATTCTTTTCTTTCTTAAAATCTTAGCTAATTCATCTAATTTTAAAGTTGCTTCAACAATTTCATCCGGAACAACATACGATTCTCCTGTAATCGAAATATCAATTGGAATTGTCTTGTCTTTTGTTTCAATAATATATTGTGCTTCTTCATAAGCAAAACGCTGATCAGAATAAATTACCGTTCTGCCAAACCATTGATTGATAACCTGCGCTGTTGGAGAAACTTCGAATACTGCAGAGAACGTATATTTCTCTTCATTTGGACGAAGTGAACAGGCAAAATTAGACAAAACTTCAGGAAGCATTGGCACTACTCTATCTACCAAATATACCGAAGTTGCTCTTTGATAAGCTTCATCATCCAAAATTGTTCCTTCTTCTAAATAATACGAAACATCAGCAATATGAACTCCAATTTCGTAATTTCCGTTTTCTAACTTTTTGAAAGACAAGGCATCATCAAAATCTTTGGCATCTTTGGGATCAATCGTAAACGTAAGCGTGTTACGCATGTCACGACGTTTTGCAATCTCAGATTCCTGAATTGAAGTGTCTATTTTTTGTGCATAAACCTCTACTTCTACCGGAAAATCAGATGGTAAACCATATTCTGCTAAAATCGCATGAATTTCTGTATTATGTTCTCCAGGTTTTCCTAAAACTTTAATTACAGATCCAAAAGGACTATCGGCTCTTTTTGGCCAATCTTCAATATTCACTAAAACAACATCACCATTTTCTGCTTCTCCTATTTTATCTTTAGGAATAAAAATATCGGTATACATTTTTGGATTTGCCGTTGATACAAAAGCAAAATTGGGCTGAATATCAATTACTCCAACGAATTCTGTTTTGTTTCTTTCAACAACTTCAATTACTTCACCTTCGGGTCTTTTTCCTTTTCTTCGGTTGTAAACGTAAACTTTAACTTTGTCTTTGTCTAATGCGCGATTCAGATTATTGGTCGGAATAAAAACATCTTCGGTAAAATCTTCACAAATAAAATAAGCTGTTTTACGGCTTGTCATATCTATTATTCCTTCGTAATAATCCTGACTCTCCGCTTTCACCAAATAGTTCCCAGGCTCAGATTCAATAATTTTTTTGGAACCAGCCATTATTTTTAAGTCTTTTATGATCTGGTTTCTGCTTTTTGTATCATCAAGTTCAAGCTTTGCAGCTATTTGTTTGTAATTAAATGCTTTATTAGGGCTTTTCGATAAAATCTTCAGTATTTTTCCTGAGAAATCTTTCTCATTTTTTATCGGTTTTCTAATTTTCTTACTCATATATCTTTTCTTATAAAGTTTAAAATTACAAATAAGATACCAGATAACAGATTTTAACAATTAGAATTATTAAAATTATAACTTTAGTAGGTAGTTATTTAATTTTATTTAAAGGTCATTTTTAGTTGATATATTTAATTAACGCTTATACCAGATTTTAATAATGCTTATTTCGTACCTTTATAAAAAGACCTTTATGGAAAGCTTTAAAACTATTGCTATATTCAATTATGACTATGAAACGGTCATTCTTAAACACTTATTAGAGCAGCAAGGAATTCCATATTTTTTTGAAAACGAAATGACTTTGTCGGTTGTTCCAATGTATACTAGCGCATTGGGTGGAATCAAACTCAAAGTTAATCCTGAAGATTTCGAAGAAGTTCAGCAGATTCTGGATAATCTTAATAGTCCTCTTAAAATCGTTTAAAATTATTTAAACAAAAAAAGCTACCATTATGGCAGCTTTCAAACTTTTATTTATTTCTATTTTACTAAAACAGTCTTAGTTCCTTTTCCTTTATCGGTAATAATTTCAAAGTAATAAGTTCCGTTTGATAAAGAACTTACTGAAACAGCATTACTTTTTTCTGTTTTTACCAATTGACCTAAAGTGTTATAAATATTTACTTTTTCTAAGGTTAAAATTTCACTTAAGTTAATATTTACTACTTCTGATGCTGGATTAGGATATATACTAAAGTTATCCATAACAAATTTATCTGTACTTAACATACCTGTTAAACTAAACACCCTAACCTGACCTGTATAGGGACCTTTTAGTGCATTAGCTACAGCTCCTATTACTAAAACTTTGCCATTTGAAGAAAGAGCAACACTTCCTCCACTATTATCATCTACAGCTGTTCCATCAATATCAGCTCCAAACTTTTTCCAGACGCCTGCTACATTTTGATAGGTTCTAACATGTCCGGTATTTTTTCCAGCTTTTCCATAATTATAAATGGCACCAACAGCTAAAATTTTTCCATCAGAAGAAAGAGAAACATCCTGACCACTATAATCCCTATATTCTTCTCCATTGATATCACTTCCTATTTGTTTCCAGGTACCTGCATTATTAAAATAAACCCTAACGTGACCTGAATCTGATCCATTACCATCATTTCTGGGAGCTCCAATTGCTAGAATAGTTCCATCTGAAGATAGTGCTAAATTATTACCACTCAAATCACCGGCACCTTCTCCATTAATATCATTTCCTATTTGTATCCAACTGCCTGAAATATTCTGAAATACTCTTACCTGTCCTGAATCTTCCCCATTACCATCACTTTCAGGAGCACCAACTGCTAAAATAGAACCATCAGCCGATATTTTAAGCTTTTTTCCAAATCGATCTGAGGCTAATTTACCGTTAATTGCATTTCCTATTTGTGTCCAGCTGCCTGAAATATTTTGAAAAACAGTTACTTGGCCTGATTTAACTGCGCTTCCATTTTTATTATAAGCGCCAATACCTAAAATTGAACCATCGGAAGAAATTGAAACACTAGTTCCAAAAAAATCTCCCGCTGTTAAACCATACAAATTTCCTATTGTCGTCCAGGTACCACTTACATTTTTATATACATCAACACTTCCTGCATTATTTCCATTATTTGAATTTTCCGGGTTACCAACTGCTATAATAGTGCCATCACTAGAAAGTGAAATACTAGTACCTGATAACCAGCTGCTTTTAAGATCAGCACCAAGCTGTATCCAACTACCATCTACATTTTTATATACTCTTACTGTATTAAAACCTATACCACCGCTTGCTATAATGGTTCCATCTGCTGAAATAGCAACGCTGCTACCAAATTGATTATTTTCTGCATCTCCGTATATGTCGTTACCAATTTGAGCTTGGCTAAAACTGAATAAAGGAAATAAAATTAAGAGTAAAGTTTTTTTCATAAAAGAATTGATTTAAAAAATTTAGCTGTAAATATAAAAATTATAATAAGCAATCACGGAAAATCAAACATTGATCAGTTTAAAAAAATTCACCAATTTTTAAATAATCTCAAAATTGTCTGAATCAAACTAAATTTCAATTCAAAATTTTTTTTTCTCTTTTAAATTTCAAAGTTGTCAACATATATTAAATACAATAAAAAGAAAATTTTAAATTTAATTAATTTTTGATGGTTATTATAGTGTGTTAATATGTGCAATAATTTTATTTTTAAAAGTATTGAAATGAAGTTACTCTTAGTTATATAGAGTTATCAACATACTTATATTTTGTTAAATGATTAATTTATAAGACTTTTTGTATTTTAATTAACAACGGTTCACAACCAAATTTTAATTCATTTTGTAAATAAGTTGATATGTGGATTATTGTTGAAAATGGCAATTTTGATATTGATAACTTTTCTAAAAATTCATGAAACTTTTCTTGTATTTTAAATTTCAGTTTTGGATTAGGTATTTTTTTTAAACATCCAAAAAAAACTTCTAATTTTCTATCTGAACTTATTAACATTTTCTGTTAATTTAAAGTTAACTGAATATCAACGAATTACAAACTTATATTAACATCACAAAAATTTAACAAATATTTTATTTATTTCTTACTGATTATGAAATACTTACACCAAAGTTAAAATTGTTAATAACCGATAATGTTTTGATATAAAGTGATTTATATTTATAGTATATTTTAACTTAAAATGAGTATTAGTAATATGATGCAAAGTTATAAGAGAAAGTCTATTTTAATCACTGATGAAAAATACAATCTGAAATTTCTGGATGTAATAATAGTTGAAATTTATGTAATCGCAGCTAACTTTTCTTTTTCAAATAGAATTACTTCTGGATTCTTTGGTTAAATTTGCAGGACACAACTTAATAGTATTTAAAATGAAAATTTCGATAGGAAACGATCACGCAGGACCGGAGTATAAAAAAGCAATTGTAGCTATGCTTAAAGCAAAAGGATATGAAGTAACCAATTACGGAACAGATTCTGAGGATTCTGTAGATTATCCTGATTTTGGTCATCCGGTTGCGACTGATGTATCTGAAGGAAAAGCTGATTTTGGAATCGTTATCTGCGGAAGCGGAAACGGAATAGCCATGACAGTGAACAAACATCCAAAAGTAAGAGCCGGTTTATGCTGGAGTAAAGAAATTGCCGTTTTAGTCCGTTTGCATAATGATGCTAACATTATCAGCATTCCGGCGCGTTTTACATCAATTCCACAAGCAGTAGAAATGGTTGAAACTTTTTTGAATACTGAATTTGAAGGAGGAAGACATCAAAATAGGGTAAATAAAATTGCCTGTTCATAAAAAGTCAAAAAAATTCGGTGCTTCGCACCTATTGAAAGAAACACCGGGTGGATTTTTAAATTTGTCCGGCGTTTTTATTTAAAACATTGTATATCAGTAATTATAAAGTTCTTTTTTAGATATTAACATTGTTAATATCTACTTTTTGTAATTTAAGAAGACAATTATAAGAGTAATCTGTATACCCAAAATTCCGCAAAACTTCACGATAAAGGATGATTTACTCGTTTTATGTCTGAACAATAACATTGCTAATAATAAACCAATAGAACCTCCAAAAAAAGCCAGTGAAAAAAGTGTATTTTCAGGGATTCTGCGTTTATTTTTCCGTGCTTGATATTTGTCATATCCTGCTATAATAAAGACAGTAAAATTTATAATTAAAAAATACAGTAATAAAACTTTCATAGGCTTAAAATTAAAAACAAAGATATTATTTTAGCCAAGTGAATGATAAATCATCCAAAAAGTTTAATTGGCAGATTCTATCATTTTGTAATTAAGAAATATATTTCATTAAAAGTATGACTAATATTCAATTCATTGCGAAATCTGTTCAGACAGCAGCAATTAACATTCAAAAAACCGTTCAATTATTAGAAGAAGATTGCACGATTCCGTTTATTTCCCGTTACCGAAAAGATACAACCGGAAATCTGGATGAAGTTGTAATTGAACAGATTGCAAAGCTTCAAAAAGAATACGAAACACTTATAAAACGTAAAGAAGCGGTTTTAAAATCTATCGAAGAACAAAAGGCCCTTACGCCGGAATTAAAGAAAAAGATTGAAGATAGTTTTGATTTGCAGGAGATAGAAGATTTTTACCTTCCGTACAAAAAGAAGAAAAAAACAAAAGCCGATGTGGCCCGCGAATTCGGTTTGGAACCTTTGGCAAAAATCATTATCTCAGAAAGTAATGTCGATGTTGATTTTATTTCAACGCAATATATTAATGAAAATGTAATTAATGAAGAAGCTGCGATGCAAGGCGCGAGAGATATTGTAGCCGAATGGATCAATGAAAATATTTATGTACGTAAGCAGCTGCGAAGATTGTTTCAGCGAAAAGCAACCATTGCTACTAAAGTCGTTAAAAAGAAAGCAGAGGAAGAGGGCGCACAAAAATTCAGTCAGTATTTTGATTGGGAAGAGCCTTTGACAAAAGCTCCTTCACACCGTTTATTAGCTATGCTTCGTGCAGAAAATGAAGGTTTTGTAAAGATGAAAATTGATGTTGATCTGGATGAAGCCTACGATATTATTGATGAAATCATCATTAAAAAACAAAATAGTACTACGGCTCATTTACAACTGGCAATTGAAGATAGTTACAAACGTTTATTGAATCCGGCTATTGGAAATGAAACTTTGCAGGAAGCAAAAGCAAAGGCAGATGCAAATTCTATTCAGGTTTTTGCTAACAATTTAGGTCAGTTGTTATTGGCTCCGCCGTTGGGAGAAAAAAGAATTTTGGCGATTGACCCAGGATTCAGAAGCGGTTGTAAAGTAGTTTGTCTGGACGAGAAAGGCGATTTATTGTATAACGAAACCATTTATCCGCACGCGCCTCAAAATGAGGAAGCAATGGCGATCAAAAAAATCCGTTCTATGGTAAATGCCTATCATATTGATGCAATTTCTATTGGAAATGGAACGGCTTCGAGAGAAACAGAGTTCTTTATCAAAAAAATCGCGTTTGACAAACCACTGCAGGTTTTTATAGTTTCAGAAGCTGGGGCTTCGGTTTACTCAGCATCAAAAATTGCGAGAGAAGAATTTCCTAATTATGATGTTACGGTTCGTGGTTCTGTTTCTATCGGAAGACGACTTTCAGATCCTTTGGCAGAGTTGGTAAAAATCGACCCAAAAGCAATTGGAGTAGGGCAGTACCAGCATGATGTGGACCAGACGAAATTAAAAGAAGAGCTTGATAATACAGTAATAAGATGTGTGAATTCAGTTGGAATCAATATCAACACTGCCAGTAAACATTTGCTAAGTTATGTGAGTGGAATAGGAGAGAAGCTTGCTGAAAACATTGTACAATACCGTTCTGAAAACGGGCCTTTTGAAGACAGAAAACAGCTAAAAAAAGTGCCTCGTTTAGGAGATAAGGCGTATCAGCAAGGTGCAGCATTTATCAGAATTTCGAATGCAAAAAATCCATTGGACAATTCGGCAGTGCATCCTGAAGCTTATCTTGTTGTAGAAAAAATGGCGAAAGATTTGAAACTTTCGGTAAATGACTTAATTGCAAACAAAGAAAAAACAGCCCTAATTAAGGCTGAAAACTATATTACTCCTGAAATTGGGTTATTAACCTTAAAAGATATCATTAAAGAGCTTGAAAAACCTGGATTAGACCCTAGAAAATCGGCTAAGGTTTTTGAATTTGATGCGAATGTAAAATCGATTAAAGACTTGAGAACCGGAATGATTTTACCTGGAATTGTGAATAACATTACCAATTTTGGTTGTTTTGTTGATATCGGAATCAAGGAAAGCGGATTGGTTCACATTTCTCAACTAAAAGCCGGCTTTGTAAGCGATGTAAACGAAGTTGTTAAGCTTCACCAACATGTTGATGTAAAAGTGACAGAAGTTGATGAGGATAGAAAGAGAATCCAGTTGACGATGGTACTATAAATACAAAAGCCCCGAAAAAAAAATCGGGGCTTTTTATTCTATTTATCTAGAATCCAAGTACTCATTTTATCAAGCACTTTAGGAGAGATAGTTTGTTCTATTTCGGCATATTCAGCGAGTGCACCAGTTTTACATTCTTGAAACAGGTGATTCATTCCTTCGAATTCATAAGTTTCAAAATTTTTATTTTTGGCTTTTTTTAATGATTTTTCAATTGCGGCTAAGTTATCTTTTGCGGGAACTTGAAAATCTAAACTTCCATTGATTGCTAGCACAGGTATTTTTATTTGTGATACATACTTATCTGGATTAAAACTTATAAAGTATCTAAACCAAGTATTTTTCAACTGTTTCATATTGTCTTCGTTTATTTCTTCCCCTTCTTTGGTTAGAAAAATTTTTAAATCTTTTTCGTAATCATTTCCAGCGTAATTTTTTATAAAGGCAAATGTTTTTTGGTTTGATTGTAGTTCTTTTTCCAAATTTTCTTCCTTCATACCGGTTAATTTCGATGATAAATAAATTTGTTTAGCTAACAATTCATCGATAGGTGTTCCAGGACCAGCCATTAAAACCATAAAAGATACCTTTTTATTCAATGATGCCACTATTGGAGCAATCATTCCACCTTCGCTATGTCCTATTAATCCAATGTTTTGATAGCCTTTTTTTATCAAGAAGTCTACAGCAGCACTAATATCGGTAGCATAATTATAGGTCGTTTCACTTTTGCTACCTTGTGAAGAGCCACCTACCCCGCGGTCATCCATTCTAAGAGTTGCAATTCCCTTTTTGGCAAAATCATCAGCAATAACAGCAAAAGGTTTGTGTCCAAAAAGCTCTTCATCACGATTTTGCCTACCAGAACCTGTTATCATGACTAAAATGGGTCTTTTTTTATCAAAATTTTTCGGTTCAGAGATTGTTCCTGCCAACGTATTTTTATCAGTTGGGTTTACAAAACTTATCTCTTCGGTAACATAATTAAAAGGTGCTTTAGGAGTTTGAGGCCTATTTATTTTCTTTACAGTTTCACCATTCTTTAGTTTTGTAAAAATCAAAGGCATCTCCATACCACCTTGTTTAAAAATACCATCAATTGTTTCATTACTATATTTTCCTGAATAGCTAAGACCTAGAGAAGCAGCATCAAATAAGAGTTGATTTTCAATAAAGCTTATCGTAGAAATTGGAATATTAGTAGCGCCTTGTTTTGGACTTTCTAGACTTGAAATGAGTTTATTACCATCTTTTTTGATATGAATAATCAATGGAAGTTTCATTCCTTGAACGTCTAATTCGCCTTGCCACGAGCCTGTTATTTCTTGAGCGAAAATAAATTGAATGCTTAATAGCATTAGGGTTAAAATTTTTGTTTTCATGGTTTTCAATTTTTTATTTTAGACAATAGATTGTTAGCCTTTTACAAATTATTTAAATTTGAAAGGGATGTTAATAAGAATAGAATTTTGATTTTTAGAGGTTATATCAAAGATTCAAATTTTGAATATAAACCTGATGAAAAAGTATAAAAAAGTATAATAATACTATAAATAAGGCAATGTGCTGCCATTTTTTAAAGTTAGTAGCTGTTTTAAAACCGTTATAAATCAAAACAAAACCGTAAATAATAATGGCGAGTAGTATCAACATGCAAAAGACCAATGGTAATAACTCTAGAGGATTTATTTTTAAAGTATTCGCTGCTTCGGCATTTGTTTTTAGATTTTTAGCCAAACTATTCATGCTAGTAATTTTTATACATAGTAAGATAAGAAAGTTAGGTGCTTGCGAAATTAAAACGGTATTTGTAATATCAATAAATCGTGTTTTTTTATTAATTATGAGCGCCAATAAAAAAAGAAAAATGATGGCAGAAACATTACTAATAGTAACCAACAAAAAGGCAGAGGTTAGGCTTAGGTTTTCATTTTCAGTAAAATGAAAGAGGCTATCCATTTGGATTTTTGTAAAAAAGCAAGTAAAGAAGTTGATAATGAAATACAAAACACCAGTAATAAACAATTGTTTCTCTGAAAATTTTGAAAACGGATTTAATAGAAATTTCCAATTCATGGTTATGATTTTAATTTTTTAATTTTTTCAATGAGGTCATCCATTTTATTCCGCATAGTAGGATAAGAGTTTCCTGCTTGTTTAGCCATTTCTTTGATACTTCCACTTGAAAGAAAAAATTCCAGAATAAAATCTTGATCCTCTCTGCTTAATTTTAAATACAGTGGCAAATCATAAGTACCACTTACTTCGGTTTGACACTGATCGCATTTCATCATGCTTACTCGTAAAGCATTTTCGCAACTTGGGCAATTAACAGGTAGTTTCATTTTAACAAAGTTAAATATATTTTTAATAAAGTTAAAAATATTTTTGATATTATATCATTTTTTTTTAAAATGAAGTATAATTAAAAAAACAGATAAAGATTTAAACCATGAAATGTGAAGAACATTACCAATTTTGGCTGTTTTGTAGATATCGGAATAAAAGAAAGCGGACTGGTTCATATTTCGCAATTGAAAGTAGGTTTTGTTAGTGATGTAAATGAGGTGGTTAAACTTCACCAGCATGTTGATGTTAAAGTTACTGAGGTTGATGAGGATAGAAAGAGGATTCAGCTGACGATGATATTATAGAAATTCCAATTTTAAAATTCTTAAAATTTTCACATAAAAAAACTCCCAAATTACAATGTAGTTTGGGAGTTTTGTTTTTATAAAATGTGGAAATTATAATTTTATGAATTTTTGAGAAGTTTCTCCGGTTTCTGTTTTAATTTTAATCAAATACAAACCAGGAGTAAATGAACTTACATCTATTGATGAATTTACATTTTCGTTGGTATAAATTAACCTTCCTATTAAATTATAAATTTTTACAGAATAATTATTTGTTTCGTTTAAGGAGTTTATGTTTAATATACTCTTGGTTGGATTTGGCGATAAAGAAAATTGTTTGTTTTCTTGAATGAAATCTTCGTTAGATAAGGTAACTTCATTTCCTTTTATGCCAATTAAATGAGCAGATCTATGATCTTTTTTATAAGTAGTAAAATTGCCCCCTACCAGAAGTTCTCCATTATCTTGCTGAAGTATAGCATTGACAGCGTAATTTAACCCTGTTCCAATATCAAAGGAATCATCTTTGGACCCATCAGAATTTAAGCAAATAAGACTATTTTGATTGTTTTGCTGATAAGAATTAAAAAGTACCTCCTACAAGAATTTTTCCATTGGGTTTTATTGATGTAGTAATAACTCCACTTGGTGTAGTACTGGCATCATAGCTAAATCCTGTTCCAATATCGAAAGAATTATCTTTGCTACCATCGCTATTTAAACGAATTAAATTTCTTTGAGAGACTCCCTGATAATTTGTAAACTCACCTCCCACAATTATTTTTCCGTCATTTTGCAAAACTAAAGATAAAATCTGACTATCAAATCCGGTTCCTATATTAAAGGAATCATCTTTGCTACCATCGCTATTTAAACGAATTAAATACTTTTGGTTTTTTCCATTAAAGGCGTAAAAGTCTCCGCCGGCAAGTATTTTTCCGTCTGGTTGTAAAACGATAGATTTGATGCCAATTGTGTAGAGATATACATCAAATTTTGTTTTAAAAGAAGTATCGCGAGAACCGTCTGTATTTAAACGAACCAAATAAAAATCTGAAGAATTTTGTTCAAAACCTCTTCCAAAAATTATTTTTCCATCAGGCTGTAATACTACACTATTAATAATACCCAATTTAGATGAATACTTAAAGGAATTATCAATACTACCATCTGAATTTAAACGAATGATATACCAAAAACCTTCTATTCCCTGATATTCAGTAAACTTCCCTGTTACAAGAATTTTTCCATCCGTTTGTAGTACTATTGTGTTAACACTATTGTCAAATCCGGTACCAATATTAAAAGATTCATCTTTAGTACCATCAGGATTTAATCGAATTAAATATTTTTGAGCAATTCCATTATAGGATGTAAATTCTCCTCCTACAAGAATTTTTCCATCATCCTGTTTGGTTATAGCATATATGTTATCATTGAATCCTATCTTTATTCCAAAATCTGTATTTCGATTACCATCCGGATTCAGACAAGTAAAACTATTTTGAGTAAATGCATTATAGCTGGTATAAAGACCACTTACAAGAATTTTTTCATTGGCTTGTATTGTAATCGAATATACGGTACATCCATAAACAATATTAGGAAGTTTCTCAGAAGAAAAGCCTTCACCAATATTAAAAGAATTGTCAATAGTTAAGTTAGTATTAAAACGACGAATTTTTTTTGAAAAATCTCCCCCAGCCAATATTTTTCCATCATTTTGAATGGCTACCGTATATACAGTACCATCAAATCCAGAAGCGTTATTAAAGCTGCCACTAGAAACATTTCCCTTAGTATCCAGACGGATTAAACGATTGTAGGTATTTCTTTGATAGACGGTAAAACTTCCACCAACAACTATTTTTCCATCTGTCTGTATTGCTATGGATTGAACACTCCCGTTAAATCCTGTTCCTGTAACAAAAGAAGTATCATAATTTCCATTATCATTTAACCGAATAAGACTATTTGAAGTTAAATTTTTATATTGAGTAAAGCTTCCTCCCACAATTATTTTACTATCATTTTGCAAAATAATTGAATTAACGTTACCATTAAATCCTGTTTCAATATTAAATGTGTCATCATTGGTTCCATCACTATTTAACCGAATTATTTTTCTCTGACTTTTATCCTGGTAAGAATTAAAATTACCTCCGACAAGAATTTTACCATCTGTCTGAATAACTACAGATCTTACAATATTATCAAATCCAGTTCCAACATCAAAAGAATTATCTTTACTTCCGTCCGTATTCAAACGAGCTAAACGATTGCATTCAAATCCCTGATAAGAAGTAAACGCACCACCGATAATTATTTTTCCATCGTTTTGAAGAGCTATAGTTAAAATCGAATTATTAGGTCCGGTTCCTATTTCAAATGATTCATCTTTACTTCCGTCTGAGTTTAAACGAATCAAAAAATTTTGTTTAAGGCCTAAATAAGTTGAAAAGTAGCCCCCAACAAGTATTTTCCCATCAGATTGAATAATACTTTTATAAACAGTACCGGTTGCATTAAAACCTGGACTTATACCCAATGGCAATATTATGTCTCCAATATTTTGTGAAAAAGCTATTAAAAACTGTAAAAATAAAATTAAAAAGAGTAAAGTTTTTTCATAAATATAAATTTCATCAAATATATAAAGATTTCCCTGCAAATTTTTTAAACTAGATTATTAAATAAAAACGTCAAATTACAATCACAGTTTTTGGAGTTTTCTTTTTAAAAAATATTCTTCCCAATACTATATATTTGTAAGAAATCATTAAATCCCCAAATCATGAAAAAAATTATCTTAATTGTAATCGCAGTTTTGTTCTCGACTATTGGTCACGCTAAATTTATTCAGGCAGTTTTGTATATGGAAGACGGAACTAAAAAAGCAGGTTTGGCCGAAATGGTCGAAAATGGCGATTCTAAAGTAATTTTCAAAACAGATGAAAAAGCAAAAAAGGAAAAAATTGCAAGTGATGTTATCAAAAAAATAGAATATACAGATGGTGAGAATGAGTTTTTAGCCGAAAGATTCTATTTAACCTCTGCAGGTGCATTTTCCGGAAAGTTTTCTAAATCAAAAGAGAAAAAATGGTTTTATATTCTCTATGACAGAGATATCAAAATTGGATGTGTTGATTTTGCAGGAACGATGCAATATAATGCTGTAAAAGGTAAAACTTCAGGTCAGTCAGGAGATACTACCTATTTTTTTGGTAAGAAAAAAAGCGATGAATTGTATTTTGGGTTTTTAAAATCAAATGCCGGCATCGCTGTTCATACGGAAACCGGTTCAAATATCAAAAAAATGTCTAAAGAGGCGTTTGCAGGATGTCCAAAACTCATTGCTGCTATTGAAAAAGAAGATTTTAAAACTAAAACAGCACTAGAGCAGCTGATTCGTATTTTTGAAAGAAATAAGTGTAAGTAAGAATCTTAACAATAAAAAAACTCCCAAATTACAATGTAGTTTGGGAGTTTTTAGTTTATAAGTTATTTTATGATGACTTTTTTGGTGATACTTTTAGCACCGTTTGTAATTTTTATCAGATACAAACCAGAGGATTGGTTAGCTAAATTAATATCAGTATTTTCAGAAGTTGTTTTTTGTTCTGAAATAAGGTTTCCCTGCGGAGTGAAAACTGTAATCAATGAATTTTCAGGCGCCAGAACAGTAAATTTATCTGCACTCGGATTTGGGTAAAGCGAAACTGTAGATTCTTCAATATCAAAATCATTATTGGATAAAGTTGCGCTCGGAGGCAAATAAAAATTACCGGTTAATAAAAACGAATACAATGTTTTCATTGTGTGATTAAAGTAGTTGCCTGGCTCGTTTGTACTTTTTAAATCAGCATAAGAAGCATCTAAATGGCCTTGATTTTCTCCAGCCATTGCTGCACAAGCAAAAGCACCCACAAAAGGAGCGTTGTGCCATTGTCCAATTAGCGTTCCATTTTGATTGTAACCATCTTTGATATTTGCCGTTCCACCAAGAGTTATTCTAACAAAATCTGAGGATTTTTTAGAATACGTTTTAGCATCCGGAGTTCCATACCATAAATAATCAACAGCAATTCTCCAAGGCGTTCTACATGCGTCATAGTTATAGGTTTTACCGGCATTTACATATCCTTTTGATTGTGCTTCTGCTGAATAATTTCCGGAACCATCACACCAGTCAGATACTAATCCGCCAACTGCGTTATTTAGAGTTAAATTATTGTTGATTATCGTATAAGCTTTGGAAGCAACAGCATTCCAAAAAGCGGTATCATTCGTAAAAGAACCAAAAGCTCTGTAATAAGCAGGAGAAAAATAGGAAGGATTGGTAATTGAACTTCCGCCAAAAGCATCTCCAGGTTTTAGCACAAAAGTGTTGGCTTCAATTTCATGCGTTTTGATGGCAGTAATTAAAGTTTTAGCATCATTTTTATAATTTATTGTTCCGATGCTTCCCCATTGATAATCGGCAACGATTAATGCAAATGCAGCGTCTAATTCGGCATCTGTAGCACCGTTGGCACCATTGATTCCTGAACATCCATTGATTTTCCAATTCATTACTCCATTGGCATTAACATTATCTTTATAGTACAGCCAGAGACCGTCAAAAAGATCTTTATCGCCTTTGTAAACACTAAGCAGCATTCCATAGGCAATTCCTTCTGAAACGGTTTCTGAGGAATTAAATTTTACCCTGTATCTTCCATTCGTACAGGACTCCGTAAAGTTGGATTTCCAGGTATCATAATTGGCTTTGGCATCCTGGCTATCTTTTGTCGTTGCCATTAAGCCATTATTAAAAGTAATATTGGCAGGAAAAGGTTTTGTTGCTTGTGAATAATTTTCTACACATAGAAAAAAACTCACCAATAAAAATAGGTTTTTCATATTTATATAAATTTAGGGACGATAAAAGTAAGATTTTTTATATAAATAAAAAAACCCGAAATCATAATTAATTCAAGTTGCTAGTTAATTGATTTGTTTAATTGTAGTGCGAATACAAAGAGTGTAAGCTTTATAATAAACCCTTGCAGTGTCACCGCGTGTATTGTTCTTGGGAAAAGTTTTTTGATATCGCTAATTGTTGTTTCTACTCTTTTTCTCATTTTTAATTTTTCCCTTTTTTGTTCTAAAGTATCATTTCTTTTAGAATTCGACTTTCTTTGAATTTTCAATAAAATTGCTTTTCGTTCCAAAGCTTTATCTTCTAAACTATAATCTAAATAAGCACTATCGCCATATATTGAAGTTTCGGCAGGTAATTTATCAATCATTCTTCCTAATGATTTTACATCAGCTGTTTTTCCTGGTGTAAAATGAAATGCTATTGGAATACCTGATTTTGTTGTTACTAATTGTACTTTGACACCGTAAAAATAATTGCGCATACTTGCCGTGTAACCTCTCCACTTTTTATCTTTAAGAATTTTGCATTTTGAAATTCTCATATTATGGCATACCGCTACTGGAAAAGAATCAATTATATAATGCATTTCGCAACAAAAGTCTTTAAAATAAGAACTTATAATTTCAAATAATTCATAAAGAAGATTGCCTACTTTATGAAGCCGTCTATTGAATCTGCTTTTCTCAAGCATATTAGGGATATACCCATATTGCTTCATAAATTGAATTGCAGAACAATGATTACCATAAAAACTTGTCGAGGAAACTATGGCTGTTATTATTATTTCACTGTCACTTACTTGTCTTCTAATATCGTCTTTGTGCTCAATTCCTTGTAAAATATCATCCATTAAACAAAAAATTGAAATAATTTTGTCTTTTGTAAGCATCATATCTGTGAGTCTTTAGTTGTCGTAAACCAAATTTCTCACTTTTGATGCTTACTTTTTATATTTTATAACTAGCAACTTGAATTAATTACTAATTATTTTCGTTTGCAAATTTTTATTTTCAGGAAAAATCCTTCAAGAATGCAAGCTTTTGAATGTAAATAATTTAAAAATTGGACATAAAAAATCCCAACTAAAACCATTATGATTTCAGTTGGGATTCAAAACACTCTTTACAGAGTTTTATTTAACTTCTTCTTCTTTTTTAGCAGTAGGTTGATCATCTTTGGCTGCGTTTTTAAATTCTTTAATTCCGCTTCCTAGTCCTTTCATTAATTCCGGAATTTTTTTACCTCCAAAAAGTAATAAAACAACTGCCAATATAATAAGGATTTCTGTAACGCCAAATCTTCCCATAATAGTAAAATTAGTGCCGAAGCAATTTATAAATTTTTGCTGCAAATGTATATAGAATATACGTATCAGAATAGTTTTTAGACTAAAATGTTTATTTTGAAGAGCGTTAAATATTTTATAAAATAAAAAAATAAGAAGTATTGTATCAAATTTGACACATACCACCAAATGTAATAATTGTTATATTTGCGAGTATAAACATCCGCAATGACCAAGAAAAAAAAGAACTTCAGAAAAAAATTGTTCGTAAAAAACCGATTGGTAATTTTGAATGAAAATACATTTGAAGAAATCTTTTCGTTCAGACTTACTTTAATGAATGTTTTTGTTGTTTTTTCTTTAGGCGGAATATTCTTAATTCTCATTACTACTTTTATCATTGCATTTACCCCTTTGCGTGAATTTATACCCGGATATTCGTCAACACAGTTAAAAAAAAATGCTTTAGAATTAGCTATAAAGTCTGATTCATTAACAACTTCATTAAAGAAAAATGAAGCCTATATCAAATCGATTCAAAAAGTATTGACAGGTGAATTAGAATATGCAAAGTTCAACAAAGACTCTATTTTAGCTGAATCTGAAATACAGATAACTAATATGAAGGCTTCTGAAGAAGAAATTAAACTTAGGGAAGAAGTTTCCAAAATAGAGAAGGAGTCAGGCGGTAGCAAAGCAAACAAAAAGAAATAATACACACAAAATGTCAATTAAATCTATAGCAGCAAAAATATTTGCACGAAAAATATACAATCAAACAAAAGTATGGTCTAATAAACCGGTTGAAACTCAGCTGAAAGTTTTTAAAATTTTGATTGAGAAGGCCAAAGCAACCGAATTTGGAAAAGATCATCATTTTGATACTATAAAAACAATTACAGATTTTCAAAAGAACGTTCCAATTCGGGATTATGAAGATTTAAAATCGTATATCGAAAAAGTAAAATTAGGCAAGGAAAATATTCTGTGGAAGGGAAAACCTATTTATTTTGCCAAAACTTCCGGAACAACATCCGGAGCCAAATATATTCCGCTAACCAGGGAATCAATGCCTTATCACATCAATGCGGCACGTAATGCTATTTTGCATTATATCAACGAAACAGGAAATGCCGATTTTGTTGATGGTAAAATGATCTTTTTACAGGGAAGTCCAATTTTGACTGAAAAGCACGGAATAAATTTTGGAAGACTTTCAGGAATTGTTGCTCATTTTGTACCGAAATACCTGCAGAAAAACAGAATGCCATCATGGGAAACCAACTGCATTGAAGACTGGGAAAGCAAAGTTGATGCTATTGTTGATGAAACAATAAAAGAAGATATGTCTGTAATTTCCGGAATTCCATCATGGGTACAAATGTATTTTGAGCGATTACAACAAAAAAGCGGTGGAAAGAAAATAGGTGATATATTTAAGAACTTTAACCTGTTTATTTACGGAGGAGTAAATTATGAGCCTTATCGGGCTAAATTTGAAAATATGATTGGCAGAAAAGTAGACAGTATTGAGCTATTTCCTGCTTCTGAAGGATTTTTTGCCTATCAGGATTCTCAAAAAGAAAAAGGAATGCTCTTGTTACTTAACTCCGGAATTTTCTATGAGTTTATAAAAGCTGATGAATTTTTTGAAGAAAACCCAAAAAGTTATACTGTTGGCGAAGTAGAAATAGATGTAAATTATGTTTTGATTATTTCTACAAATGCAGGGCTGTGGCGTTATAATATTGGCGATACCGTTAAATTTACGACTTTATTTCCGCATCGCGTAATTGTCTCGGGCAGAATCAAGCATTATATTTCTGCTTTTGGAGAACATGTTATTGCAAACGAAGTCGAAAATGCGATGAAAGAAGCGACAGCAGGAACCAAAATTGTCATTAACGAATTTACAGTAGCACCACAAATTAATCCATCAAAGGGATTGCCTTATCACGAGTGGCTTATAGAATTTGAAAATGAACCGGAAAATATACTATCTTTTGCAGAAGCAATTGACGATTCGATGCGAAAACAAAACATTTATTACGATGATTTAATTACAGGAAATGTTTTGCAGAAAGTAGTTATAACCAAAGTTTCTAAAAATGGATTTCAGGAATACATGAAATCGCAGGGAAAATTAGGCGGACAGAATAAATTGCCAAGGTTATCAAATAATAGGGATATAGCGGATAATTTGAAATAGAGAAACAGTTCTTCTAACAATTTGATAAAAACTATTTTGAATGAATTAAATAGATAATTCATAACTTTCCTTACATTATGTTCCTGGATAATCTTTTTTTAAAGAGGATTTTAAAAATAAAAACACATGAAAGAAACTAAACATATATCAAGATCAAGAGCGCAGGAATCATCTGCAGCGATCGAAAAAATGTACATTACAATGCGCCATTTATTCAATCGTGGTTTTTATAAGCCAATGGGTGTCTCAGGCGATAGTCTGCGGGAATCATTATTGGCTTTACGCCCTGAAATTTATGGAAATATTGGTGAAGAAAAAGTTGAACTAAATGGGCTTTTATATGTTATAGAACGTCTTCCGATAGGAATCGAGCAATGCCGTTTTATCAATTTAACTTCAGATGAAGGATATTCAAAATCACATTTTCAGCCCATTGTTCCTCCAAAAAGAAGAAGAAATTGCTACCGTATTGATGAGGAACAAATGAATGTTGAAATCACACGAGGCCGCTCTGATATTTATGATATTTTAACGCATTTGACTTTTATTTTCATCGAATCTCATAAAATTAAAAACAGGGTTTTATTAGATGACGGTGGCGAAGTTTCGCGTGACTGGTTAAAATTGGAACAAGCTGTAATGCAAACCAAAAAACTGCCTCTGGTAGAAAGGGAAAAAGCAATATCGCATGTGGCCAATATTTTAGCCAGAACATTCGAAGAAGTTTTAGATATTTATGACGCTTTCGGGTCAGAAAATGCACCGGATCGTTTCCTTCATGTAATTTATTGGCTTGGAAAATTAGCCATTGAAGAAATGATCGACAATAACAAAAGAACGATTACTTTTAGCCCTGTTTTAAGAGAACGGCTAGGACATCACATTCACGGCGAAATCTGGGCAACAAATATTAAAGAGGTTTTAAAGGCAAACGATCTTTTAAAGAGACCAATTCACATTATAAGCGCCAATATGCACAGTGTAATGAATTCCATTTTTGCTACACCATTGCTGAAACCAAAATTCAAGGACAAATCTGATTTCTTTATTTATGAAGAGTTGAGCAAATCTGCAGCTAAGGAAACCAGGGCTATTGTAGAAGAACTGGCTATAAAAAACGGAATGATTTCGTTGCCTGACACTTCAGGAACCAATATCGATGTTCAGATTTTTGATACAGCCAAAATTGACTGGGCCAAAACAGCTTTTCCAAAAACGAAATTCGATGAAGAAAAACCCGTTATTATTGTAATGGATTATGCATTTGGCGAACAGGCTTATGAAACAATTGACGAGCTTTTGAAACCGTATAAAAAAGAAACGTTATTGAATGTAAAATCAGTTTCGATAATGGGCAAGGCAGGAATCCTGGAAGGAGGAAAAGGAGACATCATGATTCCTTCAGCGCATATAAATGAAGGGACGGCCGATAATTATTTCTTCGAAAATGAATTAACAGGTGCCATGTTTGAAGGAAATGATATTGCCGTTTTTGAAGGCGCAATGGTTACCGTTTTAGGGACTTCTTTGCAAAACAGGGAATTATTAAAATTCTTTCATGAATCGACATGGGGTGTAATTGGCCTTGAAATGGAAGGTTCTTATTACCAAAAAGCCATACAGTCGGCTTCAAAAATCAGAAAAAGTGTGCCACATGATATTAAGGTTCGATATGCCTATTATGCTTCTGATAATCCCCTAGAAACCGGAAGTACTCTGGCCTCAGGAGGTTTAGGAACCACAGGGGTAAAGCCAACTTATTTAATTACAATTAAAATACTGGAACAAATTTTTAATAATAAATAATCAACATTCAAAAGTTTAGTCAATAATAGAAAAAAGATAAATGCTAAATTTATTTTTATAAAATTGAAAAAAGTAAATTTGCTTTTCGAAACAAATCAATATGAAAAGAATACTTATTACAGGTGCTGCAGGATTTTTAGGATCACATTTGTGTGATCGGTTTATCAAAGAAGGCTATTATGTTATTGGAATGGATAACCTGATTACAGGAGATCTTAAAAATATTGAACATCTGTTTAAGTTAGAACATTTTGAGTTTTACCATCACGACATTACCAAATTTGTTCATATTCCGGGCGAATTAGACTATATTTTGCATTTTGCTTCGCCTGCAAGCCCAATTGATTATTTAAAAATTCCAATTCAAACCTTAAAGGTAGGATCATTAGGAACTCATAATTTATTAGGTTTGGCCCGTGTAAAAAAAGCAAGAATTTTAATTGCCTCTACTTCTGAAGTATATGGAGACCCTTTAGTCCATCCGCAAACTGAAGAATATTATGGAAATGTAAATACGATTGGGCCTCGCGGAGTTTATGATGAAGCAAAACGTTTTCAGGAATCCATAACAATGGCTTACCACACTTTTCATGGTGTTGAAACCAGAATCGTTCGTATTTTTAATACTTACGGACCAAGAATGCGTCTTAATGATGGCCGCGTAATTCCGGCTTTTATTGGTCAGGCACTTCGTGGAGAAGATTTAACGATTTTTGGAGATGGTATGCAAACCCGTTCGTTTTGTTATGTAGACGATCAGGTTGAAGGAATATACAGATTATTGCATTCAGATTATGTATATCCGGTTAATATTGGGAATCCGGATGAAATAACTATTAAGGATTTTGCTGAAGAAATTATAAAACTTACCGGGACAAACCAAAAAGTAGTTTACCATCCATTACCTATTAATGACCCTCTGCAACGCCAGCCGGACACTACAAAAGCAAAAGAATTATTAGGATGGGAAGCCAAAGTAAACCGCGCAGAAGGAATGAAAATTACGTATGATTATTTTAAATCACTTTCAAAAGAAGAACTTTCAAAAGAAGAGCATAAAGATTTTTCAAATTATATAAAATAAATGCGGACAAAAACAGGAAAATATTCAGGCTATATTCGGCCATTCTCCTATTTGATTGATTTGCTTATTATCAATTTTTTTGCGGTTTATATCGCACATTTTCCTGAAAATCAAATTTTATTTTTAATCGTATTAAATGTCGGTTGGATTGGTATTGCTTCTGATTTAGGTTTTTACGAAGTTTATCGTTATACAAAAGTAATTGCAATTTTAAATTGTGCTTTAAAACAAGCCTGCTTATTTGGTTTTGTCGTTTTTGCGCTTGCCTTCTTTTATGCTAAGCAAACCAGTTTTAGAACGTTGTTGTTTTATTTATGGTTTATATTTATTCTTATCTTATTTATTAAGTTTTCAATCTATTATTTCCTGCAGACTTATCGCGTTGTTTTTGGCGGAAATCACAGGAGAGTTGTGTTGTTAGGTAATAAAGCAAGTATTTCGCCTTTAAAATATTTTTTTACCGAGAATCCTGATTATGGATATGAACTGATTCATGTTTTTGAATTTGAAGAAGTAAAAGATGAGCATATTGAAGAAATGTTTGAATTCGTGATGAATAAAAATATGGACGAAATGTATTGTTCCATTATTGGATTATCTCAGGATCAGATGAATGCACTTATTGATTTTGCTGACAGTAATTTGAAGACATTAAAGTTTATTCCTGATGGGAATCAAATATTTTTTAGAAATTTCATCTTACAATATTATGATTATATTCCTGTAATTGCACTTAGGAGTATTCGACTAGATGAAAATTTGTATAAAATAATGAAACGAACTTTCGATGTTACTTTTTCAATAGTAATTATTTTGGGTGTTCTTTCATGGATTCTTCCAATTTTAGGAGTTTTAATTAAACTGGAATCTAAGGGACCAATTTTACTCAGACAAAGGCGTAACGGACTCAATAACAATGAATTCAATTGTTATAAATTTCGATCAATGGAAATAACCAATGAAACCTATACAAATCAGGTTTCTAAAAACGATCCCAGAGTTACTAAAATTGGAAAGTTTATTCGAAAGACCAGTATTGATGAGTTACCACAGTTTTTTAATGTTTTAAGAGGAGATATGTCAGTAGTCGGACCAAGACCGCACATGGTAAGCTATAATCAGGAATATATACTTAAAGTAGATAAATTTATGGTGCGCCATTTTATAAAACCCGGAATTACTGGTTTAGCGCAAGTAAAAGGTTTTCGTGGAGAAATCGAATCTGATTATGATATTATAAACAGGGTAAAATACGATATTTTTTACATCGAAAACTGGTCCATTTTATTAGACTTGAAAATTATTGTAACTACGGTTTACCATATCATTAAAGGTGATGAAAAAGCATATTGATGAGTGAGTTAGTTTCTATCATAACACCCACATATAATGCCGAAAAATATATTCGGGAAACGCTGCAGTCTGTACTGAATCAAAGTTATCAAAACTGGGAAATGATTCTGGCCGATGATGCATCAACTGATCACACAATTTCGATAATTGAAGAATTTGCTAAAAAAGACAGCCGAATAAAACTCTTTAAATTACCTGAAAATCGTGGAAATGGTTTTGCCCGAAACGCCGCTTTAGAAAAAGCAATAGGAAAATATATTGCCTACTTAGATGCCGATGATTTATGGTTTCCTGAGAAATTAGAAAAGCAAATACATTTTTTAAAAAGGAATAATCTGCATTTTACTTTTAGTTTTTACGATTCAATTGACGAAGAAGGAAATAATTTAAACAGAAGAGTTGAATCACCAAATCCATTAACTTACAAACAGTTGTTTTTCTGCAATTATGTTGGCAATTTAACAGCCATTTACGATGCAGATTATTTTGGCAAAATTATTTTGGAAACGTCCCAAAAAAGGCAAGATTGGAGAATATGGCTTACGATTTTAAAACAAATAAAAACGGCAAAACCTATCCCGGAATCTCTTGCTTTTTATAGAATTAGAAAGGATTCTGTTTCCTCTTCAAAATTCAAATTAATCAAACATAACTTTGGGGTTTACAGCCAATTCCATGGATATAATTTTGTGTTTGCTATTTTACTGATTATAAGGTTTTTATATACGCAGTTGATTGTAAAACGCCGATATATAAAGAAGATTTAGTTTTTAAGTTCACATTTATAACCTTAAACAATTACTTTTTATATCCAATTTTTACTCTTTCTCCTTCATTTTCTTTTTTCTCAGTTAGTTCATCCAGATACGAAAATACTAATTCAATATTTTTATCATGATTCTCCAACTTCTTCTGAATCTGAAGAATATCAACTTTTATTTCTGTCGTATCCAAAAGCATTTGTCTCACTTTCGTGAAAATCCTCATAATTTGAATATTGGTTTGGATTGCTTTGTCGCTATTTAAAACACTTGAAAGCATTAATTATACCATGTTCTGTGAATACCATTGGAGCATATCGTAAGCCCATCTTCTCAGAATTGGAGGTCGCAAATTGCGACCTCCAATTTTCAAATTCTTTTTTGGTAAGCTCAAACATAAAATCTTCAGGAAAACGGTTTCGATTCCTTTTGACTTGCTCTTTTAGTCGTTTTGTTTCAATGCCGTAAAGTAAAGCCAGATAACGATCTAGCATTATCTTTTGTCCGCGAATGAAGTATATTTTATTAGAAATTGTTTCTTCAGAGAGTAAAGATTGATCAGCCATAAGTTTTTAAATTAAAAACAAATGTAAGATTTTATTTATGTTATAAAAAAGATTTGAATTGCTTTAGTTTGCCTCGATTGGTTCTTTCTAAAACTATTTTTCTAGTGAAAGTGAAGTTTAGATTGGGTTCGAGATATAAATCAATTGCTTGTTTTATTTTATCGATTTGTTCTGAAACTAATTCTTTTTCAGAAACATATTCAATTTCAAAAGTATCTAATTTGGTTTGTTTGATGATAAATTCTTTTACATTTCCATCATCTTCGATAATGCTTTTGGTTACATAATAAAATGTCAATCCCGGGGATTTTTTACCACTTGGCAAAATGGCAACATCATTGGTTCTTCCAATAAGCTTTTTTAGAATTGGTTTTTGAGGGGTGCTCTTTTCATCGAGAATTCCAATATCGCCAATTTCATATCTTATGAAAGGAGTTGCTTTATTGAAGAGTGAAGTAATCACAATTTTGCCTTCTGTTCCATGTGGAACAGGATTATTATTTTCATCTAAAATTTCGACAAATAAAGTTTCAGCATTTACCTGCCATTCTCCCTGAGGATTTTCAAAAGCAATCAAATCCAGTTCAGAAGCACCATATTCACTGATAATTGGAATGCCGAATTGTCTTTCGAGAAGTTTTTTATCCGATTCAAAAAGCATTTCTGAAGTAACAAAACAAGCTTTCAGAGTTGGACAAATTTCGTTTAAAACCATATTTTTCTGTTCCAGATATTTAGCAAATAAAACGATAGAGCTAGTGTATCCGTTGAGGTAATCGAATTTTTTGGTTTTGAATTTCTGCAGAAATTTTTCCAGAACTGCATCAGATAAATCAAAAACCGGGAAACGAAAACGGTGCGTCAAAAAATCCTTGAAACGCTCTTTTTGATAACCAATCAAATCCATTGGAATACCATAAAACCTCGCCTGATAGGAATGATTAAAATCAATTCCGAACCAACCAAAACGCATCATATTCGAAGCCCAGGTCAAAGCATGCGAATATTTATCTTTAGCAAAAACAAAAGGAGTTCCGCTCGATCCGGAAGTTTTGTTGAGGTAAATGTTTTTTTTAGAATACCCTTTTGAAAGTCTTTCTTCAAGAGGTTTTTGTAAATTTTGTTTGTTTAAAACAGGAAGGTTTTTCCAATTTTCAGCAATTGTATTTCCGGCTAATTCTTTGTAAAAAGAGTTGTTTTTGAGATGAAAATCAACAATTTCTACTTTTTTATTTTCAAGAAACGAAGCAAATTCTTCTTCAGAAAAATGAACAATTTTATCCAATTCGGTTTTAGCTTTCTTTATTGGAAAACCATTTAATTGAAGCGAAATATCAAAAAGGCGAATCATTTTTTCAGCATATTTTCATCAAAAATAATGTTTAGGATTTACTAACAGTGCGGAACGAACAACTTTTTAAAGATTTAATTATTTTTTACGTACAAAAGCAAGTATTTTTGCACCACAACTAAATACAACAACACCATGACAATTTTACTATTGGGGTCAGGCGGAAGAGAGCATGCATTTGCATGGAAAATGACTCAGAGCCCGCTTTGCGAAAAACTTTTTGTAGTACCTGGAAATGCAGGAACAGCTGCAATTGCTGAAAATGTAGCAATATCTGCCACAGATTTTGAAGCAGTAAAAGCACTTGTACTTAAAGAAAATATAAGTTTAGTAGTTGTAGGACCTGAAGATCCGTTGGTAAAAGGTATTTACGACTATTTCAAAAATGACGAAAGTTTAAAAAATATTCCGGTTATTGGACCATCTCAATTGGGGGCGCAATTAGAAGGAAGCAAGGAATTTGCAAAAGAATTCCTGATGAAACACAACATTCCAACTGCAGCTTATGACAGTTTTACTGCTGAAACAGTTGAAAAAGGATGTGATTTTTTAGAAACTTTGCAGCCACCATACGTTTTAAAAGCAGACGGATTAGCAGCAGGAAAAGGAGTTCTGATTATTCAGGATCTTGAAGAAGCTAAAACAGAATTGCGTAACATGCTGGTTCATGCAAAATTTGGTACAGCAAGTTCAAAAGTAGTTATAGAAGAATTTTTGGATGGAATCGAATTAAGCTGTTTCGTTTTAACGGATGGTAAAAACTATAAAATTCTTCCAACAGCAAAAGATTACAAAAGAATTGGAGAAGGAGATACAGGTTTAAACACTGGTGGAATGGGAGCCGTTTCTCCCGTTCCTTATGTGGATGCTGTTTTGATGGAAAAAATTGAAACTCGTATCGTTAAACCAACCATCGAAGGTTTCCAAAAAGACGGAATCGAATACAAAGGTTTTGTATTTATTGGTTTAATCAACGTGAAAAACGAACCAATCGTTATTGAATACAACGTAAGAATGGGTGATCCTGAAACTGAAGTTGTAGTGCCAAGATTAAAATCTGATTTAGTTGAATTGTTCTTGTCTGTTGCAGATCAAAAATTAGGAGATTTTAATTTAGAAGTTGATCCAAGAAGCGCTACTACTGTCATGTTAGTATCTGGAGGATATCCTGAAGATTTCGAAAAAGGAAAAGTGATTACAGGTTTAGAAAATATTACAGATTCGATAGTTTTTCATGCAGGAACAAAATTAGATGGCGAAAATGTCGTTACTAATGGAGGACGTGTAATTGCAGTAACATCATACGGAGATAATTTCCAGGAGGCCATAAAAAAATCTTACCAAAACATAGATAAACTAAGCTTTGATAAGATGTATTTTAGAAAAGATATTGGCTTCGATTTACTTTAAAAATATTCAACAAGCCCTTTTTAATTAAAGGGTTTGGTTTTTATTTTAAAAATGAATGAGCTGTTGTATCTTGGTTTTCTGTTCCGGCATCATCAAAAATACGTAATTGTTTAATCCAATAAACGATTGCGCATGAACAGATGATCATGAAAATCCAGTTGATAGTGTTTGCACCAAACCATGTAATTAATTCCAAACGACGTAAAAAGTCAAGAGGAGCAAACAAAATGTTAACGAATAAGTATTGAATTCCTTCGAAAAAAGCTGTCATAATTTATAAAATTATATGTTATTATTGTTTTTAACGCATTGAATCAAAATTCAAAAAGAATCTTTTTCAACTTGTTGGTTTTCCTTTTTAAACAAGTATTATATTTACAGTCACAAAAGTATAAAATATCCTTATGATAACAAGTGTTTTTAAAAAATCTACGCCATTAAATTATTCTTTGGTCGTAATTTTGATACTGGTTTTCTTTTTTATGTTTCAAATTCAGGGACCATTATGGATGAGTTCTTATTTTTTGGCGTTTCAAAAAATAAGTTTATTGTGCTTTATTTTAGCTTCTTTTTTTCTGATAAATTTTATCGTAAAAAAGAACGGACTCAGTAAAGACAATGGTTACGCTATACTTTTCTATTTGTTATTTTTATTGTTTTTTCCAACAATATTTAATAATCCAAATGTATTATATGCTAACTTTTTTATTTTGCTGGCACTTCGAAGATTAATTTCTTTACAATCGCTTAAGGCTTCAAAAGAAAAAATATTTGATGCTTCTTTTTGGATTTTAGTGGCTTCGTTATTTCAATTTTGGTGTGTTCTTTTCCTGGTATTGGTTTTTATATCGATAATTTTTCATGTATCCCGGGATTACAGAAATTGGATTTTACCTTTTATTGCTCTTATAGGAGTTGCGTTATTATTTTTAACGACATCCTTAATGTTTAATTTTGATGCCATAAAATTTATTCAGGATAGGGCAGTTTTCGATTTAAGGATTGAGTATTTTAAAAATAATTATGAAAATGGTGCATTCTCAATCTATGTTGCAGTAGTTTTGTTTTTTGTAGTTTCAATGTTAACAACCTTATCAGACAGACCTCAAATTGTACATACTTCATACAAAAAAGTGGTAGCTTGTTTTTTTATTGCTGTCTTTGTTTTCATTCTTTCACCAGACAAAAGCAATGATTTATTATTGTTTAGTATTACGCCGTTGACTATTATGGCCTCGAGCCATATTGAATATATGCAGCAAAAACTAAATAAAGAAATTGTGTTTTATGTACTTATTTGTTGTAGTTTGTTTACTTTTTTCTCTCAATTATAATTTATTTCCATAAGCAAGATCACCGGCATCACCAAGTCCGGGAACAATATAATTTTTCTCGTTTAATTTTTCGTCTAAGGCAGCAATCCACAAATGACAATTGTCAGGAAGCTTTTTTTCAAGATAGGCAACTCCTTCCGGAGCGGCAATAACGACTACAATATGAATCTCTTTTGGAACAGCATTTTGAACTAATTTTTCATGAACTGCGACTATAGATTGACCTGTAGCCAGCATTGGATCAAGAAGCAGGACAGTTTTATCGTTTAAGTTTGAGAGTGCCTGATATTCGACTAAAATTTCAAATTCAGCATCATTATTAGGATGATATCTGGAAGCAGAAACAAAGCTATTTTCAGCATGGTCAAAATAATTTAAAAAACCATTATGAAGTGGTAGTCCGGCTCTCAAAATAGAACATAAGACTAAATCATTTTCAATTTCAGTAGTTTTTTTGATACCAAGAGGGGTTTGTATTTCGACATTTTTATAGGAAAGATTTTTACTCAGTTCATAGGCCATAATTTCGCCTATTCGTTCTATATTTCGTCGAAAACGCATACTGTCGTTCTGAATATTTATGTTTCTGATTTGTCCTAAAAAGTGATTTAGAACACTATTATTTTCAGAGATGTTATGAATTTTCATAATAGGTTTTTAGAATGATTAACGGTAAAGAATACCGGGACGAAAAATTATTGGTTTTTATCGTACTATAAAAGTATAAAAAGTATCTTTGTAACTCTAAAAAATAAAGACATGTTTTCAAAATTAGCATATACTGTTTTCGAACAAAGCATCAAAGATTATCATCAATTTGACAGCGTTGATCAACCAATAAACAATCCGTTTCCTAAAGACAAATTTGAGCATTTATTATATTTAAAAAACTGGATAGACACTGTACAATGGCATTACGAAGATATTATACGTGATCCGCAAATTGACCCTGTAGCAGCTTTGACTTTAAAAAGAAAAATTGATGCTTCTAATCAGGAACGTACTGATATGGTGGAATATATTGATAGTTACTTTTTGCAAAAATACAGTCATATAAAAGCAAAAGACGGGGCAAAAATTAATTCTGAAAGTCCTGCCTGGGCTTTTGACAGACTGTCAATTTTAGCATTGAAAATTTATCATATGAACGAAGAAGCAACTCGTGCAGAAGCTACACAGGAACACAGAGATAAATGTCAGGAAAAATTGAATATTCTTTTGGAGCAAAGAACAGACTTGTCTACAGCAATTGAAGAATTATTGACGGATATCGAAAGTGGAGAAAAATTCATGAAAGTGTACAAACAAATGAAAATGTACAACGACGATGATTTGAATCCGGTTTTATATCAAAATAAAAAATAATTTGGCAGAGTTGTCAAACAACAAAATCAAGCATATAGCCGTCATGAGACTATCCGCAATGGGAGATGTCGCCATGACGGTTCCTGTTTTACGAGCGTTTGTAAAACAATATCCAACAGTAAAACTGACTGTAATTTCTCGTCCTTTTTTTAAACCTTTTTTTGACGGAATTCCGAATTTGGAGTTTTTTGCTTTTGATGAAAAAGAAAGACACAAAGGATTTCCCGGACTTTTGAGATTATTCAGAGATTTGAAACAGCTTCAAATCGATGCTTTTGCGGATCTTCACAATGTTTTACGATCTAAGGTTGTGAGTTTGCTTTTTGCTTTAAGCGGAAAAAAAAGAGCAACTGTTGATAAAGGACGTGAAGGAAAAAAAGAATTAACCCGCGCAGAAAAGAAGATTTTCAAACAATTGCCAACGATGTTTGAAAGGCATGCCAAAGTGTTTGAAGAACTGGGTTTTCCATTAGATTTATCAAATCCTGAGTTCCCTGAAAAAGCTGTTTTAAGTGCAGAAATTACAGATTTAATTGGAGAAAATTATCAAAAACTAATCGGAATTGCACCTTTTGCCCAATATGATTCTAAAGTTTATCCTCTGGATTTAATGAAGGAAGTTGTTTCAGCACTTGCACAAAATCCAAACAATAAAATACTGCTTTTTGGCGGAGGAAAAAAAGAAATCGAAATCCTGGATTCACTTTCAGAGCCGTTTGAAAATGTAATAAATGTGGCAGGTAAAATTAAATTCCAACAGGAATTAAAATTGATTAGCAATCTGGATGTCATGCTTTCTATGGATTCTGGAAACAGCCATATTGCAGCAATGCTGGGTGTAAAAGTGGTCACACTTTGGGGAGCCACACATCCGTATGCCGGATTTTTACCATTCAACCAAAGTTTGGAAAATACATTAACTTCGGATCGAAACCAATATCCAAAAATCCCAACTTCTGTTTACGGAAATAAAATTGTTGAGGGTTATCAAGATGCTATGAGAACTATAACAGTAGAATCTGTTTTAAAAATGTTAAAACATTAAAACAAATTAATGTAATTAGCTTAAAAATTATGTTTATTGTAGTTTGTTTCTTTTGAGAGAATAATTTTATAAATTATTTAACAAAGGGTTTTAAAGGCGTAATCTTAAATATATTACTTTGGCTTGTTGTGAGTTAGGTCTTACAAATAAGCTTAATGATATTTAATATTATAATCGCAAACTATTTATGCCAAAAATTTTAGTAACAATTACAATTTTGTTCTTATTCTCGTTTTCATCATTTTCTCAAAAAACAAATCTTTCAGGTATTTTAACCGATGAAAGTGAAAAGACACCCATTTATAATTCTGTTGTTGCTTTATTAACACCCAAAGACTCTATTTTGTACAGATTTACCCGATCTGATAAAGAGGGAAAATTTAATATTAAAAATATAGAAGCAGGAAACTACATCCTGATGACTACCCATAGTCAATATGCAGACTATTTGGATGCAATAACTCTAGAAGATGGTGAAAAAAACATAGGAACAATTGCTCTAATAAGTAAAATGAAACTCCTAAAAGAAATAATAATAAATACAGGTTCTATAAGAGTTAAAGGAGATACCACGAGTTACAGGGCCAGTGATTTTAAAGTAGACGCCAATGCAAACGTTGAAGAATTACTAAAGAAACTGCCAGGTATACAAGTTGATAAAAATGGTACCATAAAAGCTATGGGCGAAACAGTAGAAAAGGTATTAGTTGATGGTGAAGAGTTTTTTGGAGATGACCCAGGTATGGCTGTCAAAAATTTAAGGGCCGATGCTGTAAAAGAAGTACAGGTTTTTAATAAAAAAAGTGATCAGGCTGAGTTTACCGGAATAGATGATGGCGAAACAAAAAAGACAATTAATCTGAAATTAAAGGAAGATAAAAAGAAAGGATATTTTGGTAAAATTGATGCTGCAAATCAACCATTTTCTGATACTGATTCCCGGTACAATATCAATTCGATGTTTAGCAGTTTTAAAGGTAAAAGAAAATTATCTGCTTTTTTATTAAACGGAAACACGGGTCAGGACGGACTTAGCTGGCAGGATAATGATAAGTTTGGCGGACGCGATGATATAAGCATGAATATGGATGATGATGGAAATGTAAGTTATGAGTGGACAGGTGGTAATAATGATGAAGAGCCGTATGTTGACACTCAAAACGGGTTTATCAAAAACACCAATGCAGGACTGCAGTACAGCAACAAGTGGAATGATAAACAGACTCTGAATCTATCTCCAAAATATAATAAGCAAATTTACACCAACAATAATATTAGGAATGTCCGGACACAAGTAGGTGAAACGCAGTTAAACGAAAATACATCGACAGTGAGCAATGTAAACAGAGGTAATTTCAAGGTAAATGCTACTTATGATGTAAAATTAGATTCTTTAAATTCCATAAAATTTACTGCCAAAACTAACTTTTATAATACAGAAAGCGATGAATTTATAAACGGAACCACTACAGGAAATGGCGTATTAAAAAACAAGCAGGAAAAAACTTTTATAACAAATTCAGACAAGCAGTCTTTGCAGGCTAATATTTTATTTAGACATAAATTCACCAAGGAACGTCGTACATTTTCTCTAAATGGCAATTGGAATATGTTGCATACAAATTCAGATAATTTTTTGAAATCTTTTAATGAAAGCTATAATGAAGGAGTTTTTTCTTCAAGGGATGATGTTGATCAAAATAAAATAGGAGAAAAAACAAATCAAGATTTAGGATTAAACATTACTTACACAGAGCCACTTAATAAAAATTTTGCATTGCAATTTGGCTATCAGATTACTCACAATACAGGTAAAAGCAATTATTTAACCTATGATTATTCCAAGGATACAGGTGATTATGATTTGGTTGTTGAATCTTTATCAAACCAATTCAGGCAAACAATAACAACACACAGACCTAATATAAAATTGAGCTATAATGCTAAAAAGATAAATTATAGTTTTGGAAGCGGTTTTGGGTTTACTTCATTTGATTTGCTGGATCAAACATTAAATAAAGAATATAAGCGTCATTATACTAACTTTTTCCCAACGGCAAATTTTTCTTATAAGTACAAAAGCAATAGTAATTTACGTTTTAGCTATGAAGGTGCTACTAAACAGCCTACTATAAATCAATTACAGCCTTTGAGAAACAATCAGGATTTCTTTAATCAAATTTTAGGTAATCCGGATTTAAAGCAATCCTTTACAAACAGGATATCTATATTTCATAACACTTACAGTATTTTGACAGAATCGCAATTTTATCAAAATATTACTTTTAGTTCGACTTCTAATTTAATTTCTTATAACAAAGATATTGATCCGGAAAATGCTAAAACAATTACCACACCTATCAATACAAACGGTAATTTTTCCGGTAATTTTTACTTTGGATATGGATTTAAGGTAAAAAAAATAGATTTATACGTAAATCTAAATCCAAGTCTAAACTATAACAAATACGTACTTAGTATTAATAATAAAATCAATAATTCGAATACTTTAAATTCAGGATTTGGAATTTATCTGAATAAATTTAAAGAAAAGAAGTACGAGTTTAGTTTAAGTAATAATTTTTCAAATAATAGAAATTCTACTTCTCAAAACGATGAAATAAAATCATTTAACACTAATAATTTGAGCTTAGAGATAGGAGTTTATTTTAGAGAGAAATGGAAACTGTCAACAGATTACAATTTATTCTCTCGTCAAAAGACGGTTGATTTTCAAACCAATCTCACCAATCAATTGTGGAATGCAAGACTGCAGCGTACCTTTAAAAATGATGAGTTTACGGCTTATATTATGGTAAGGGATATTTTGAATCAAAATATAGGTATTAACAGATATGTTTATGAAAATATAATAGGGGAGGAACAAAATGACAGATTAAAAAGATATGTTATGGTAGGCCTAACCTGGAATTTTAAAAACAAAGACACAGCAGCAAAAAAATAATTATGATGCTGTTCAGTAAAAGTAAGGGACAGCAATAAGAAACATAAAAAAATATACCGAAAGATTATGAAATCACCACTTTTTTTTATTGCAGTATTAATGTTTACAATTATCTCAAAAGCACAACACTTTGTAGATAAGGCTATAATTGAATATGAGGTAAATACCAATCTCAAAAAAACAATGAGTAATGACAGCTGGGACGAGATGATGAAAGAGAATCTTTCGGACTTAAAAATATCCTATTTCACTTTCACTTTTGCAGATAACAAAAGCATTTATAAATTTAACAGGTGGAGTCCAAAAACAAGAATACCAAAACATCAAAAAGAGGCTGATGAAGAAAACATCTGGTACCATGATTTTTCTTCAGGAAAAATGAACGTGCAAAAACAAATAGTAGGAACCAATTTTGTAATAGCAGATAGTATACAGAATATACAATGGCAAATCACAAATGAACACAGAGAAATTATGGGCTATAATTGCCGGAAAGCCATAGGAAAAAGGACTGACGGGGTATATGTATTTGCTTTTTACACAGATGATATAACCATTTCTGGCGGTCCATGTTCTGTAAATGGTTTGCCGGGTATGATTTTAGGACTTACAATTCCAAGATTATATACTTCATTTATGGCTGTAAAAATAGATTTAGAAATCAGTAACGGATTAGATATAAAGCCTACTCCAGCTAAAAAAACCTATGACTTAGTTGAACTAAAATCATTATTAGAAGAAAAAACAAAAGATTGGTTCAGTTACGGGGAGGATAAAGAAGAAAATAAAAGGCAAAAGGAAATGTTTTTTTGGAATGCTTTTTTATAATATTATTTAATTTTTATAAACAAATTAATAATAGGTTCTTACCAAATTTTTAAATTCGTTAACTTTATTAGCTCCTACATCAAAACTATAAGAATATCTATAAATTCTTGATACAGCAATTCCATTTAAATATTGTGGTTTATAAACCGCAGATATGTTTTTTATCAATTGCTCCAGTTCATTGCAAATATTTGGATTAGGAGCAGTTGCTTTTACATTTGTAATCTTTCCTTCAGCATCTATTTGAAATGAAAAACTAGTTTTGATAATTCCGGTGAGTTTTGTTTTATTTCCGATAGTTCTTTTAAAATTATTGACAACAATTGTTTTAATATTTTCATTCATACAATTGTCCAACTCCTTTGAGCTGGATAAATGGCAATCTTTATCGAAAATTGGAGGCGTATGTACAAAAGGCTTCTCGTTAGACATAATAATATTTTTATTATATCTATTAATGATAATAGGATAACTGTAAGAATCTATAGTGTTTAGAGGTTTGATATTTAACTTTTCAAAGGGAAAATATCTAAAAATAGCAACAAGCTGATTATTAAGCTCTGTATTTGCATTCGTTTTAATATTAATTGGATTGCCTTTTTTGTCAATATCAAAATAGATACTAAGCACAGGAAAATCTATAAGAGGAATATCATTTAACTCCTTGTTACTTATATATTTTTTAAAGTGGAGCGCCAAGTCACTATTAGGATTTAAAAAGGAATCATTTGAATACAACTGTTCATTATATTCTTCTACTTCTTTGGTATATTCATCATTTTTGGATTCTATTTGAAGATCAATTGTTTTTTCATAAGTAAAACTTGTTGGTATACCATTTCTGGTGGCCGGGCTTTTGGCCTTTGGAAATAATGCAATGATGCGATTTAATTCCCGGCTAAGACTATCTGTTGGTGCTTTACAGTTTATTTGTTCAATAACTCCTTTTTCATTTATTAAGAATTTAACACGTAAATTTAATTTACCTAATATTTTAGCTTTAGTAATTTGTACAGGAGATATAGTATTTGCAATATATGCTGAAAGCTGACTATTAAAACAGTTAGACAACTTAGATTTGATTGCAGACGTTTCGCAGCCTTCAAATACTGGATTCCTGTCATAGACTACATTTGTACTGCAATTAACAACCATTTTATTATTTTCTTGAGAAAGAATCTGAAGTGTATAAATATTTAGTTGGCTCTTTTCAGCAATATTCAGATCTTCTATATCAAAATATTTAAAAGCTTCACGAATACTTTTGTTTAATTCTGAATAAGGAGAATTAACAATTATACGAATTGGTTTATTTAATTTGTCAAGGTTAAATGTTAAATAAATATATTTTTTGTTTTTTATCGTATCAGTAATTTGGTAAGAATCAATCAATCTGGAATCGATTCTTTTTGCAAAATATTTAGAGAGATTATTTGTTTTATTTGGTTTTGCATACAAAGCAAATTCTTCATATTTATCAATAAAGGCTTGATATTCTGATTGTGAAAAACCAGTAGTAGTATATAAAAAGAATAATAAAAACAAAAAGTACTTCATAATAGAATATAATTAATGCTATAAATGTATGAAATCACTTTGTAATTTTATTTTTTTATTTAATGAAACCGCTTGGTTTGAGATAAAATTAAGAAAATATAAGTTTTAAAAAAGCCAAAAAAAATTCCAAATCTCAATTTATAAAGTTGGAATTTGGAATTTATTTTTTTTGAAATTTCAACGATTATACATCATCAAAATCTACATAAATAGTTTCCGAAGTTGGATGTGCCTGACAGCTAAGTACCAAACCGTCGGCAATTTCCTTATCGGTTAAGATTGAGTTTTTCGTCATTTCGGCACTCCCTTGAGTTATACGGCAAAGACAGCTGCTGCAAATTCCGCCCTGACAAGAATACGGAGCATCGATTCCTTGTTTTAAGGCTGCATCCAAAATTGTTTGTTTTTGAGACATTTCGAAAGTAACTTCTTCATCATCAACCAAAACAGTAATTTTTGTATGTCCTTCTAAGGAAGTTTTTATTTCGTGCTCTTGAGATGAGGTAGTAAAAAGTTCAAACTTAATAGCGGAGTCTTTTACGTTTTTCTCTTTTAAAATTCCGGAAACCGTATTGATCATTTCTTCCGGACCACACAAATAAAACTTATCAAATTCCAGTTCCTTGTGTTTGTTATTCAAGACAAAATTTACTGCCGATTTATCGATTCTTCCAAACAATGCATTTTCCGCTTTAGCCTGACTAAATACATAATGCACAAAAAGACGTCCTACATATTGTAGTTGTAAATCGTGCAGTTCCTGATGGAAAATAGTTTCATCGGGAGTTTTGTTTCCATAAACCAATACAAAAGTACTTTTTGGTTCACTTTTTAAAACCGATTTTATGATAGAAAGAACAGGAGTAATTCCGCTTCCTGCAACAAAAGCTGCGTAGTTTTTTTGTCTTTCAGCATCAGGTTCAAACGTGAATTTTCCTTCCGGATGACCTACTTCAAGTACATCTCCGGCCTTAAGTTTCGTATTGGCAAATTGTGAAAATAAACCATTCTTAACCGCTTTTACAGCAATTCTCAATTCGCCGCTTTCAGGTCCTGAGCAAATAGAATAAGCACGACGAATTTCCTGATTATCAAGAGTTAATTTTAAATTTATATATTGTCCTGCAATAAATTTATAATCTGGTTTTAGTTCTTCGGGAACATTAAAAAGGATTGAAACAGCATCAATAGTTTCGCGTTTTACCTCTTTAATTATGAGTTTTAAGAATGAAGGCATGATATGATATTTTATGCAAATATACTAAAGACAAAATGTTTCCTGAAAACAAAAAGGCTGAATTTAACATACATAAGTTATCAATGTATAATTTTCTTATGTATATTTGTTTGTCAAATTTAAGATAAAAATGAAAAACTCACAATTATACAAAGGCAGTCTTAACACCATAATAATGAAATTACTAGAAGAAAATGGTAGGATGTATGGTTACGAAATTACCCAAAAAGTAAAATTGATTACAAATGGTGAACTTAATATTACCGAAGGTGCTTTGTATCCGGCTCTTCATAAATTAGAAGCCGATGGTTTGCTGGATGTTGAAATCGAAAAAGTAGATAATCGTATGAGAAAATACTACAAGCTGACAGAATCCGGGCAAAAGGAAACCATCAACAGATTGACAGAATTGGAGAGTTTTATCAAAAACATGCAAAGTTTAGTAAGTCCTAAACTTGAATTTTAATTTTTGGAAACATGAAATTAACCATCGAACAAATTGCAAAAATAGACGAAGCCTTAGTGTTAAACGGAATTATTTATGAGGATATAAAATTAGAGATGACAGACCATATTGCTTCTGAAATCGAGTATGAAATGACCGAAAACGCAACTGATTTTGAAATTGCTTTTAAAGAAGTTTTCAAAAATTGGAAAGAACAATTTAAGCCAAAAACCTATGGTGTTTGGCTTGGAAATTATGCAGGAGCCAAAATTTTTATGGATAGATTTTTACAATTTACTATAGACGAATATAAGGCAGGATTTTGTTTATTAGTAATTTTTATGATTCAGAAAGCATTAAATTTTGATGTAACGTTTACAGATGATGGCGCAAATTTTACAATAATAGCTTTGAAAGCCTTACTGTGTATTGTTTTTATAATAACAGTAACAGGAAGAATTATGCTGAAAAAACATCAATTTAAAACCACTTTTTCAGAAATATTTAAGCGTAGATTTTATTTAACAATTGTTTATTTTTTGGGATTTATGCTTGGAGCTTTTCCTATTTTGCCATCTTTAGAAAACAACTATAGTGA
Source organism: Flavobacterium sp. LM4 (assembly GCF_002017935.1). Classification (NCBI taxonomy): domain Bacteria; kingdom Pseudomonadati; phylum Bacteroidota; class Flavobacteriia; order Flavobacteriales; family Flavobacteriaceae; genus Flavobacterium; species Flavobacterium sp. LM4. The sequence continues at coordinate 1,618,551 of NZ_MUFW01000001.1, forward strand.
CAGTTATTCAATCTTTCTGGTTATAATTTTTATATTTTATAATTTGAATAGTTTTCGATTAGTAGCAAAACATTTCAAAATAAAGAAACAATTTGAAAAGAGTTTTACAAGCTAAGATTGTGCAACATTTGATTTTACGTATTCGTTCAGGGATTTTTAATCTAAAAATTTCAGCTCACGGTTTGTAATTTGGTAAGAAGTTTTCAGCTTCAAAATATTTTGTAACGTTTTCTTACATTTGATTACATACTACGAAACTTAAACCAAATAACCATGATTAAAAAGTTTATTTATCTCGAATGGAAAGCCTTTACAAGATCGGCATCGTTTGGTGCTAATTTAGCAATGAAAATTCTGATAGGTTTTTTAATGGTCTATTTTTCCATCATTTTTGTCGGAATGGGAATAGGAGCATTTTACATCCTAAAGAAAATGAATCTCGAACCCTTACTCACAGTCAATAAATTTTTGATTTATTATTTTTTATTCGATTTAGTAGTTCGATTGTTAATGCAGGCCATTCCGGTATTAAATATCAAGCCATTACTGGTTCTGCCTTTCAAAAAACCAACGATTGTCCATTTTTCATTAGGTAAAACAGCAATATCATTTTTTAATTGGGCACATGCTCTCTTTTTTGTTCCTTTTTCGGTAGTACTTATTATTGAAGGTTATGATGTTTTGGGGATTCTTTTTTGGCTGATAGCTGCTTTTTCCCTAGTATACATCAACAATTTTTTGAATATTATTTTGAGTAATATCGATAAATTATTTGTTGTTTTTATCGCAATCACATTGGCTTTAGGTGCTGCACAATATTATAAATTCTTTGATATTACGTTTTTTACCGGACCAGTTTTTCAGTCATTTTATGATGCTAAAGGATTATTTTTAATTCCGGTTTTGGTATTAATTGGCCTGTATCAATTTACATTCAAATATTTTAAGAACAATTTATTTTTAGATGCCGGCCTTTCTAAAAAAGAAGATATTGCTACAACAGAAAACCTTGTCTGGCTAAATCAATTTGGAACTTTAGGGACATTTCTAAAAAATGATATCAAGCTGATTAAAAGAAACAAAAGATCCAAAACTACAATTTTTATGAGTATTCTCTTTTTGTTTTACGGATTGATCTTTTTTGGAAATACGAATCAACCGGAAATCATGCATATTTTTGCGGGAATATTTGTTTCAGGCGGATTTATGTTTGTCTTTGGTCAGTTTGTACCAAGTTGGGACAGTTCATATTATCAACTCATGATGACACAGAATATTCCCTATCGGGGATACATCACCTCAAAATGGTGGCTGGTTGTCATTGCTACTTTTGTTTCGACCATTTTAGCATCATTTTACCTTTTTTATGGATGGGAAGTTTATCTGACCATTGTGGTTGGTGCAATTTATAATATAGGAGTCAATTCGCATTTGGTCCTTCTGGGCGGGGCATTTACAAAAACACCAATTGACTTAAGTAATGCCGGAGGCGCATTTGGAGATAAAAAGGCATTCAATATAAACGCTATGTTATTGACACTGCCGAAATTATTATTACCATTAGGACTTTATGGAACCGGACTATATTTAGGAGACAAAACCCTTGGATTGTTGCTGGTTGCAGGTGCAGGAGTTTTAGGTTTTGTGTTTAGAAATACTGTTTTTTCTATAATTGAAAAAAGATATAAAATCGAAAAATACAGCACGATCAGCGCTTACAAACAGAAGAACTAATTAGCCAATTTGAAAATGTGTCAATTAGATAATTAGTCTTAATTGATAAATCTAATAATCTTAATTCAAAAATCTAAAATTACCATGATACAAGTAAATCAACTTTCAAAAACATATAACGGAACAACAGTTTTAAACATAAACAATCTTGAAATTCCAAAAGGGCAAAGTTTTGGCTTAGTGGGAAATAACGGAGCAGGAAAAACTACTTTTTTCAGTTTATTACTAGATCTGATTCAGCCTTCAACAGGAAATATTAGCAGTAATAATATTCAGGTAAACACAAGTGAAAACTGGAAATCTTTTACAGGTTCATTTTTGGACGAAAGTTTCCTTATTGGATATTTAACACCCGAAGAATATTTTTATTTTATCGGAGATTTGCGTCATCAGAATAAAGCTGATGTCGATGCTTTATTAGCCCAGCACGAGGAATTTTTTAACGGAGAAATTTTAAAAAACAAAAAGTACCTGCGTGATTTATCAAAAGGAAACCAGAAAAAAGTTGGAATTATAGCAACGCTTATTGGTAATCCCGAAGTAATTATTCTGGACGAGCCTTTTGCCAATTTAGATCCAACCACAGTAAGCCGGTTAAAAAAAATCATTAAAGAATTAGCTGAAAATCCAAACGTTACAGTTCTCGTTTCCAGTCACGATTTACAGCATACGGTTGAGGTTTGTGATCGAATTGTAGCTTTGAATAAAGGAGAAATTGTAAAAGATATTCAAACCTCAAAAGAAACCTTACAAGAGTTAGAATCGTTTTTTGCGGTATAAATTTCTATATTTCAAAAAGAAGCGTATTTTTACCAGTCATTATACTAAAAATCCTTTTTAGAAGTTAAATGATCTAAACTCTTTTCTATTGAAAAAGAATACGCTGAAATATAGTTTTCCTTTTGTTTTTTTGTTTTTTTTGATAGCCTGTTCTACCAAAAGAGATACTTTTTTGGCTAGAAACTCACATGCTTTGAGTACCAAATACAACATTTTGTATAATGGCGGGATAGCGTTGGATAAAGGATTGAAAACCATTCAAAATAACGATCAGGATAATTTTTGGGAAATGCTTCCAATCGAAAAAATGCAAATCGATGAAAGTATTTCTGAAAAGGAAAAAACCAAAAATCCCGATTTTGAACTGGCTGAAACAAAAGCAACAAAAGCGATTCAGAAGCATTCAATGAATATTGGCGGAAGAGAAAAAAACAGTCAGATTGATGAGGCCTATTTAATGCTTGGAAAAGCACGTTATTATGATCAGCGTTTCATTCCGGCGCTTGAAGCATTCAATTATATTTTATATAAATATCCAAATAGCAGTAATATTTATACCGCAAAAATTTGGCGTGAAAAAACCAATATGCGTTTAGGAAATGACGCAATTGTGATAAAAAACATCAAACTGTTATTGAAAAAAACAGATTTAGATAAACAAACATTTTCTGATGCAAATGCATTATTGGCAGAGGCATTTTTACATTTAGAAGAAAAAGACAGTGCCGTTATCAAACTTAAAATTGCCGAAAAGTTTTCTAAAAGAAATGAAGACAAAGCACGCTATCGTTTTATTTTAGGTCAGATGTATCAGCAAGCAGGAAAAAAAGACAGTGCTGTTTATTTTTACAATGGTGTAATCGATATGAATCGAAAAGCCGACAGAAAATATATGATGCAGGCATATGCTAAAAAAGCGCAGATGTATGATTATGAAAGCGATAATGATACTCTGTTTTTAAAGACTTATAACAAGTTAGTTGCTGACCGCGAAAACCGACCATACTATGATGTTCTGTTTTATGAAATAGGGGTTTTTTATGATAAAAAGAAGCAGCAGGAAAATGCTTTGGAATTTTATAATAAATCATTGTCAAGAAAATCGAAAGACTCTTATTTGATAGCATCGACTTACAGAAATATAGGTAATATGTATTTTAAGAATACAGATTATACAATGGCTGCCAAATATTATGACAGTACATTAATAAAATTAAACCCAAAAACTAGAGAGTTTGCCTTTATTGAGAAAAACCGAAAAAATTTGGACAATGTTATCAAATATGAAGCGATAGCAAAACGAAATGACAGTATTATTGAGGTAAAAAGCTTTTCGGATCCGGAGAGAAAATTATATTTTGAAAATTATATAGCAGAATTAAAAAAGAAAGACGAGGCGAAACGCATCTTAGAAGAAAAAGAAAAAGAACGATTAGCGAATATTGAACAAAACACTAATTCTAACAGTGCTCAGGAAGTCGTAAATCCTCAATCAACAGGAAATAATTCGCCTGTTGGTATACCCGGAGGTTTCAATCCGCCAATAGAAAATGATGTTTCAAGTACTTTCTATTTCTACAACCCATCAACGGTAGCTTACGGAAAATTGCAATTCAAAAAAATGTGGGGCAACAGAGGATTATCAGGAAACTGGAGATTATCTGCTTCAAGATCAAATGAAGATACAGCCCTTACGGATGAAATGAATAGGAAACAGGATTCGATAGATGCTTTGAAAGAGGTAATCGTTATCGAAAAGTACACAACAGAATTTTACGAAAAACAACTTCCAACAACTCAGATTGCTATGGATAGTATTGGTAAAGAGCGCAATTTTGCCTACTACCAATTAGGATTAATTTATAAGGAAAAATTTAAGGAGTACGATTTGGCCAGCAATAAATTTGAGCGATTGCTTCTTAATAATCCTGAAGAAAAATGGATTCTTCCATCGATGTATAATTTATATAAAATTTATCAAATTACAAATCCCGCAAGAGCCGAAAGGATAAAATTTGATATTACTACCAATTATCCAAACTCGAGATATGCCCAAATTTTAGGTAATACAAATCCTGAAAGCGGCAACTTATCGCCCGAAAAGGAATATGAGAAATGGTATAAATTATTTACAGATGAGCAATATGATCTTGTTTTAGATAATATTGATAATTTGATTAACCAATTTTCAGGTGATGAAATTGTTTCTAAATTTGAATTGCTAAAAGCAAATACTTTGGCAAAAGCAAACGGTTTGGAAGCCTACAAAAAAGGTCTGGAAACAGTAGCGGATAATTATCCAAATAGTGACGAAGGTAAAAGTGCCCGAGAAATTTTAGAAAAACAAATTCCAGGCTTAGAAAAACTTGATTTTACCACAGTTGATGCAAAAAACTGGAAAATTGTATATCTGGTTTCTAACAGTGACACCAAAACAGCTAAAAAAATCGAAGAAGCTATTAAAGTTTTTTTATTAGTTGAAAATTTCGAAAGACTAACAACTTCTTTAGATAGATATAACAGGACAGAAAGTTTTTTCGTAATTCACGGTATTAAGTCAGAAGCTTATGCAAAAGATCTTTCGGAGCTTTTTCGTGAAGATAACAAGTATAAAATAACACATCCTGCAATTATTATATCAAGTGATAATTATAAAATAGTTCAGATGAAGAAAAATCTTCAGACTTATTTATCACCTAAAACTCCATAATTATGTTTGAAAAAGCAAAAAAAAGCGGCACAGAGCTTTTAGGAAAAACCAACAGAATTGTTGAAGGAACTTCTATTATTGGTGATATTGTTTCTAAAGCTGATTTTAGGCTGGATGGAGAATTGATTGGAAATTTTACGTCACAGGGCAAACTCGTTATCGGATCATCAGGAATTATAAAAGGCGATATTATTTGCCATAATGCTGATATTGAAGGAGAATTTCAAGGCAAACTAAAAGTTTTAGAAATCCTTAATATAAAAGCTACTGCAAAAATTCATGGAGAAGTTGCGGTTGGAAAACTTTCTATAGAGCCAGGAGCAGATTTTACAGCTACTTGTACGATGCTGACACAAGCGAATCAAGTAATTATGTTGGAAGATGGAAGAGGAACCGAATAATAATAGAAGAAATAAATGGCTGGCATTTATTAATATTCCATTTCAAATGGGTATTATTATTTTTGCATTTTCTTATTTCGGAACTTGGCTTGACGAAAACCATCCAAGCCGTAAAGTGTATTATAATACTATTTTTGTATTGTTAGGTGTTGGAATTGCTTTATATAATGTAATTCGACAAGTAAACGATATTAATAAAACAAAGTAGAGTTGCATATTTGCATCAAATTAGTTCAAATGCTTATAAATTATAAAAAACCGATATTTTCTTTTTTTTGTCTTGCTTTGGCAGCTTATATTTTACACAAAGTAATTTTCTTTTTTTTGGAAATTAATGTTCAAAATTTTCATTACAGTTTAGAGTTACAATATTTATTCTTTTTCGGGATTTCTATATTATTATACCTTATATTATTACTAGTAAAAAAGAAGAATTTTGAAATAGTTGGAATGATTTTTTTATTTGGAACTTTTGCACAAATGTTATTAGCATATTTAGTTCTACAGCCAATTTTAAAAAACAGTACAATACAAACAGATGTTGAAAAAATCAGTTTTTTTATAACATTTGTGCTGTTTTTGTTATTTCAGACGCTTTTAACTATCCGATTATTAAATGAAAAGCCTTAAATTAGCGATTCTGTAAAACAACGTTCAAAAATAATTTTTCAGATCCTTTTTAATATTAATAAAAAATGTACCTTTGCACCAAATTTTAGAAACGTAAAAAAATAAGATTTTCCACGATATGGTGATTTCAAACAAACCGCTCAGCTTTATTCTTGCCGCTTTTGTAGCTTCTCTACCAATTATGGGTTTTGCAAATCCAGAGAATGACTCAACGCATGTTCAAACTGAAACAGCTCATGAAGAGAAAGTAGTTTCACATAACGCTCATCAAGGAGAAGAGCATGTAGCTCTTGATCCAAAAGTAAAAGTGGATGCTTTTATTGATCATCACTTACAAGATTCTCACGACTTTGTTTTCTTTCAAGATGAGAAAGAAAACAAAAGCTATGGTTTTTCATTACCAGTTATTTTAATTGATGGAGGATTGAAAATTTTCTCTTCTTCAAAATTGCACCATGGTGAAGCAGTTGCAGAAGTTGACGGAAACTTCTACAAGTTAGTTCATGGTAAAATTTACAAAACAGATGCAGCTGGAACAATTAACTTTAACGAGCACGGACATCCTGAAAACGAAAAACCTTTAGATTTTTCTATTACTAAAAATGTTGTTTCAATGCTTTTTGTTTCAATACTATTGTTCTTCATGTTTACTGGTTTAGCAAAATCGTACAAAAAAGGGCCAATTCCAACGGGATTTGGAAGAGTCTTAGAACCGCTTATTATTTTTATTAGAGATGAAATCGCAGTTCCTAACATTGGAGAAAAAAAGTATCGTAAATATATGGGTTACCTGTTAACTGTATTTTTCTTTATATGGTTATTAAACTTATTAGGAATGACTCCTCTGGGAATTAACGTTACAGGGAATATTGCTATTACAGTTTGTTTAGCAGCATTTACTTTCTTAATTACACAATTTAGTGCAAACAAAGATTATTGGGGACACATTTTCTGGATGCCAGGAGTTCCGGTTCCAATGAAAATTATCTTAGCTCCAATTGAAGTTTTAGGAACACTAACAAAACCATTTGCATTATTAATTCGTTTGTATGCAAACATTACTGCAGGTCACGTAGTAATTATGAGTTTGATCGCTATGATTTTTGTAGGTAAAAACTTAGCTGCAGATTTACCAATCTCTTTAGGATTAACATTATTTATTTCGGTTATTGAAGTTTTAGTTGCATTTTTACAGGCCTTTATCTTTACAATGCTGTCATCATTATTTATTGGTATGGCTGTTCAGGATCACCACCATGATGATCACCACCACGCAGAAGAAAACGCAATTATTTAATTTAGAAGTTTAATTTTATATATATAAATACTTATGGGAACAATTCCAACTTTAGTAGGTGCAGGTTTAGTAGTAATCGGTGCAGGTTTAGGTTTAGGTAAAATCGGTGGATCTGCTATGGACGCTATTGCTCGTCAACCAGAAGCTGCTGGTAAAATTCAAACTGCGATGATTATTATCGCGGCTTTATTAGAAGGTTTGGCATTCGCTGCTTTAATCCTAGGAAAAAACTAATAAAGAAAGAAATAACAGCATCTTTGACGGTTGGTTAAAGATGTTGTTACTTTAAAAGAAATTAAATATTTTAATATAGTATAAAATGGATAAGTTAATTAACGATTTTTCATTCGGTTTATTCTTCTGGCAGGCATTAATCTTGTTAGTATTGATTTTGCTTTTAGTGAAATTTGCATGGAAACCAATTATGGAATCTATTACTGCAAGAGAAGAAGGTATCAAAAATGCATTGCTTTCTGCTGAAAATGCAAAAAGAGAAATGGAAAACTTACAGGCTGATAATCAAAGAATTTTGAATGAGGCTCGTTCAGAACGTGACGCGATGTTAAAAGAAGCTCGTGAAATGAAAGAGAAAATTATAGCTGATTCTAAAAACGAAGCACAAGAAGCGGGTCAAAAAATGATCGAGCAGGCAAAAGCTGCTATCGAAAGTGAAAAAAATGCTGCAATGGCAGAATTGAAATTACAAGTTTCAACTTTATCATTAAGCATCGCTGAAAAATTATTGAAAGAAGAATTATCTAACAAAGAATCTCAAACTAAATTAGTAGAGAAAATGTTAGGTGACGTAAAGTTAAACTAAGATTATGGCAAGTACAAGAGCAGCAATTCGTTATGCAAAAGCAATTCTAGACTTAGCAAACTCTAAAGGTGTTGCCGAAGCTGTCAATAACGATATGAAATCAATTGCTTCTGCAATTGAAACTAATACAGAATTGAGTACATTTATTCAAAACCCAACTACAAAAGTTGAAGTTAAAGAAAGTGCTCTTTTAGAAGTTTTCGCAGATGTTAATGGTGTAACTAAAGGTTTATTTCATTTATTATTCGAAAACAAAAGATTTGAAATTTTAGAAGCAATTGCATTAGAATACAGCAAAGTATTTGATGAAGGCAATGGAATAGAAGTAGCAAAAATTACGACAGCAATCCCAATGGATGCTGCTTTAGAAGCTAAAGTTTTGGCTAAAGTTGCAACTTTGTCAGATAAAAAAATAACAATTGAGAATATAGTAGATCCAACAATTATTGGAGGATTTATTTTAAGAATAGGTGATCAGCAATACAACGCTTCAGTTGCAAACAGATTACAAGTATTAAAGAGAGAGTTAAGTAATTAGTTTTTATAACACAAAAAGTGTCTAAATTATAAATTAAGATGGCGGAAATCAAACCTGCTGAAATTTCAGCAATATTAAGAAAGCAAGTAGAAGGTTTTGAATCTGGTGCTACGCTAGAGGAAGTAGGAACAGTACTTCAAGTTGGAGATGGTATTGCTCGTATTTACGGGCTATCTAATGTACAATATGGTGAGTTAGTTGAATTTGAAAACGGACTTGAAGCTATTGTATTGAACCTTGAAGAAGACAATGTGGGTGTGGTACTTTTAGGGCCATCAACGGGTATCAAAGAAGGATCAACAGCAAAAAGAACTCAACGTATCGCTTCTCTTAAAGTAGGTGAGCAAATGGTAGGGCGTGTTGTAAACACTCTTGGTTTTCCTATTGATGGAAAAGGACCAATTGGTGGAGACTTATACGAAATGCCTTTAGAAAGAAAAGCACCTGGTGTTATTTTCCGTCAGCCAGTTACTGAGCCGTTACAAACTGGAGTAAAAGCAGTAGATGCTATGATCCCGGTTGGTCGTGGACAACGTGAGCTTGTAATTGGTGACCGTCAAACAGGTAAATCAACTGTTTGTATCGATACGATCTTAAATCAAAAAGAATTTTACGATGCAGGAAAACCTGTATTCTGTATATATGTTGCAATTGGACAAAAAGCTTCAACTGTAGCAGGAATCGCTAAAATGTTAGAAGAAAAAGGCGCAATGGCTTATACAGTTATTGTTGCAGCTAATGCTTCTGACCCGGCTCCGATGCAAGTTTATGCTCCTTTCGCAGGTGCTGCAATTGGAGAGTACTTTAGAGATTCAGGTCGTCCTGCCCTTATTGTGTATGATGATTTATCTAAACAAGCTGTTGCTTACCGTGAGGTTTCTCTTTTATTAAGAAGACCACCGGGACGTGAGGCTTACCCTGGAGACGTTTTCTACTTACACTCTCGTTTATTAGAGCGTGCTTGTAAAGTAATTGCTGATGACGGAATTGCTAAAAACATGAATGATTTACCGGATTCTATCAAGTCTATCGTAAAAGGTGGTGGTTCATTGACTGCTTTACCAATTATCGAAACTCAGGCTGGTGACGTTTCTGCATATATCCCAACAAACGTAATTTCGATTACAGATGGTCAGATTTTCCTTGATGGAGATTTGTTCAACTCTGGGGTTCGTCCTGCGATTAACGTAGGTATCTCTGTATCTCGTGTTGGAGGTAATGCTCAGATTAAATCAATGAAAAAAGTTTCTGGAACATTAAAATTGGACCAGGCTCAATTCCGTGAATTAGAGGCTTTCGCTAAATTTGGTTCTGACCTTGATTCAGTTACTTTAAACGTAATTGAAAAAGGAAAAAGAAACGTTGAAATCTTGAAACAAGGTTTGAACGATCCTTATACAGTTGAAAATCAGGTTGCTATTATTTACGCTGGTTCTAAAAACTTATTAAGAAACGTTCCTGTAAATAAAGTAAAAGAATTTGAAGCTGATTTCTTAGCTTACTTAAACAGTAAACATAAAGACACGCTTAACGCGTTGAAAGCGGGTAAATTAGATGACAACATTACTGATGTTATCGAAAAAGCGGCAAAAGAAATTTCAGCAAAATATATCTAATTAGAGAATTAGTCAATTAGATAATTAGAAAATGTCTCTGGACTTTGTCTAATTATCTAATTTTCAAATTGTCACATTTTTAATTAACAAATGGCAAATTTAAAGGAAATCCGTAATAGAATTACTTCCGTTTCATCGACGATGCAAATTACATCGGCTATGAAAATGGTTTCTGCTGCAAAGCTTAAGAAAGCACAAGATGCAATCACTGCAATGCGCCCTTATGCCGAGAAATTAACGGAGTTGCTGCAAAATCTTTCTGCTACACTTGAAGGTGAAGTAGGTGGTGATTACACAACACAACGTGAAGTAAAAAAAGTATTGCTTGTTGCTATAACTTCGAATAGAGGTTTATGTGGTGCATTCAATTCAAATATTATTAAAGAGATTAAAAACCGTACTCAGTTTTACGCTGGAAAAGAAGTTGATGTTTTTCCAATAGGGAAAAAAGGAAACGACGTTTTGACTAAAACGCATAAAGTTCACGGTCATCATAATGCAATCTTTGATCATTTAACTTTTGAAAATGTTGCTGCAATTGCTGATAAATTAACTGAAAAATTCTTATCAGGAGAATACGATAGAATTGAATTAGTTTACAATCAGTTTAAAAATGCTGCAACTCAAATTGTTCAGGTTGAGCAATTTTTGCCATTAGCTCCAATTAAATCTGATGTAGTGGTTTCTACAGGGGATTATATTTTCGAGCCCTCAAAAGAAGAAATCGTGTTAACTTTGATTCCAAAATCATTAAAAACACAATTATATAAAGGTATTCGTGATTCATTTGCTTCAGAACACGGAGCGCGTATGACAGCAATGCACAAAGCTACTGACAACGCAACTGAATTAAGAAATCAATTGAAATTGACATATAACAAAGCTCGTCAGGCTGCTATTACTAATGAAATCTTAGAAATTGTTGGTGGTGCTGAAGCCTTGAATGGATAAGTAGATTAGAATTTATAAATACAAAAAAGAGCCTGCAATCAAATGCAGGCTCTTTTTTTGTGTTTTAAGAATTCCCCATAATTCTTAAATCAAATTTTAAAATGGTGATTCCTGAGAATTCTTTCCCCAAGAATCAGTTCCATTTTAAAGATTGTCAGTGGAAATAATACCACTTTGCTTTGTCTTTTATGGGAACAAACTAGCTTTATAAGATCCCAATGCTCTGTTTTTTTTAAGGGTTACATATCAGCTCTATCAATCCCTTGCTTTGTTTTTGTGGGAACAATATAGCTTTAAATCCCAGTGCTCTGTTTTTTTAAGGGTTACAAATCAGCTGTACTCAATCCCTTGCTTTGTTTTTATGGGAACAATATAGCTTTAAATCCCAGTGCTCTGTTTTTTTAAGGGTTACAAATCAGCTGTACTCAATCCCTTGCTTTGTTTTTATGGGAACAATATAGCTTTAAATCCCAGTGCTCCGTTTTTTTAAGGGTTACAAATCAGCTGTACTCAATCCCTTGCTTTGTTTTTGTGGGAACAAACTAGCTTTATAAGATCCCAATGCTCCGTTTTTTTAAGGGTTACTAATCAGCTGTACTCAATCCCTATGCTTTGTTTTTGTGGGAACAATATAGCTTTAAATCCCAATGCTCCGTTTTTTAAGGGTTACAAATCAGCTGTACTCAATCCCTATGCTTTGTTTTTGTGGGAACAATATAGCTTTAAATCCCAATGCTCCGTTTTTTAAGGGTTACAAATCAGCTGTACTCAATCCCTATGCTTTGTTTTTTGTGGGAACAATATTAGCTTTAAATCCCAATGCTCTGTTTTTTAAGGGTTACAAATCAGCTACGCTCAATCCCTATGCTTTGATTTTTTATGGGAGCCAATTAGCTTTATATACCCCAAAGCTCTGTTTTTTTAAAGGGTCACATATCAGCTGTATTACTCCCTGTGTTTATTACAATTTTTTAATAAAAAACATTTGCTTTTTATTATTACAAATATTTAATTATATTCTTAATATCACAATACCCACATTTAGTGATTTTTAACTTTATTTTTTAAAACGCTGCATTTAATTACCTAAACCATTATTTGTTACATTTATAGCTAATTAAGGATGATAATGAAAAGATTAGAAAACGTATTATTGAACATCATATCACATTTACAATGAATTTAGAAATAAAAGAACTTACAACAATCAAAGAAATGTTAGTTCAAATCGAAACAATCAAATTTCTTTATCCAAAACTTTCATTAGAAAAATATGAAACATTTTTATCAGAAATGATAGCACATAATTATATTCAGATTGCCGTTTTTGAAAATAATGTTTGTCTTGGAATTACAGGTTGTTGGTCAGGAACGAAATTATGGACAGGTAAATATCTTGAAATAGATAATTTTGTGGTGCATCCCGAATTTAGATCTAAAGGAATAGGAAAGCTGTTAACGGATTATATTGAAAAAAAAGCAATTGACTTAGGTTGTAGCAGTATTGTTTTGGACGCTTTTACAGGTAATTTCCCGGCACATCGCTTTTATTACAACCAAGGTTTTGCACCAAGAGGATTTCATTTTGTAAAGATATTGGACGAAAAAAAACTCACCCAATAGTAAACTTGCTATATTTTTTAAACTATTTGAGATATGTTAATCAGAAATTGAAATTATTATGATGATGTAATAAAAGCAAAAAGAGCCAGCATTTAACAGCTGGCTCTTTTAATATATTTAAAATTTTATTTTTTCTAATATTACTTATAAAATGGTGATTCTCAATTTCCCCAAAAAAGTGAGAATCACTACCATTTTATAAAATTACTGGACAGATTATTATCTGCAATTGCTTTGTCTTTTATGGGAACAAACTAGCTTTATTAGTCCCAATGCTCTGTTTTTTAAGGGTTACATTTCAGCAGAATCAATCCCTTGCTTTGTCTTTTATGGGAACAAACAAGCTTTATTAGTCCCAGTGCTTTCTTTTTTATAAGGGTTGTATTTAGCTTTACTCAATCCCTGTTTAGCAAATTTAAGAACAGAGTGTAAAAAAAGGGTTACATAATTTTTAGTTATTTTTTATATATTTCACATGTTAAGAGATTTTTTCAAAAAAACTACAAGAAAATTAAAGAATAATAAATCAGGAATGACTTATTTCTTGATATTAATACAATTGACAAATCAGATTTTATTAAAAGTAGTTAGTTTTCAATTAGATATATAATTTTTTGGATTCGTTGCAGGAAATTTTACCGGACAACATCTAATAGAATTGTAAATGTTCTACTAATTTTAATTTTGTTTTAATAATATAAAAAAAATTAAAGTAATAAATTAGTATAAAAGTGTTTTTTATTGAACCTTTAAAACCATTAATAAACCAAAGAATTGGTTATTTTTGTTTTTGCAAACCTTATTATTTTTTATTTTGGGATTATATAAAAATCTATTCAAACAAACAGCTATTTATGGATTAGCTACAGTATTGCCCCGTATGCTAAGCTTTCTATTAGTTAGGTTATATACTGGTATTTTACCAACTGCTGAATATGGTGAAGTTTCGATTGTATTATCCTGGATGGTTTTCTTTAACGTAATACTTTCTTACGGAATGGAAACCGCTTTTTTCAGATTTTACAGTGCTGAGGATGATAAAAAAAATGTAATTGCAACAGCAACAATATCAATATTTTGGACTTCAATTGGTTTTTTGTTTGCAGCTTTAATCTTTAGAAATACTTTGGCCAATTTAGCTGAAGTTGATACACAATTTGTTACCTATTCTGTTTGGATATTAGTATTGGATGCTTTGGTTATAGTGCCCTTTTCTAAACTTAGAGCTAATCAGAGACCAATGATTTATGCTGCTATTAAAATTGGAAACGTTATCATAAACCTTCTACTAAATGTATTTTTCTTACTGTATTTACCAAAACTTGCAACTGAAAATCCAAATTCTGTCTGGGATAATTTATATGTTGAAAATTTTCAAATAGCTTATATATTTATCGCAAATCTTTTGGCGAGTTTGGCAACATTTATTGTGCTTTCGCCGAATTATCTTTCACTTGGAAGAAGATTTGATCCAGTACTTTGGAAAAAAATGATGCAATATGGTTTGCCAATTTTGGTTGCCGGAATTGCATTTGCCGTTAACGAACATTTTGATAAAATTTTACTGGGTTATTTATTACCAGAAAATTTAGCAAAGTCAGAAGTAGGTGCCTATTCTGCCTGTTATAAATTAGGATTGTTTATGGTTTTGTTTGCTACAGCTTTCAGACTCGGTATAGAACCGTTCTTTTTTAGTCATGCAAAAAATGAAAACGCACCTCAAACCTATGCTGTAATCACGAAATATTTTGTGATTTTAGGATCTCTTATTTTATTAGGCGTAATCGTTTTTGCTGATCTTTTAAAACTTCTTCTGCTTGATAATAAATCCTATTGGGAAGCTATGAAAGTAGTTCCGTTAATTATTCTGGCAAATTTTTTCTTAGGAATTTACAACAATTTATCTGTTTGGTATAAGTTAACAGATAAGACGAAAATAGGAGCTTACATTTCTATTGTTGGAGCAGTTATAACATTACTTTTAAATTATTTTTTAATTCCAAAATACAGTTATTACGGATCAGCGATTGCAACAATTTCAGCTTATGGAAGTATGATGCTGATTTCTTATGTTTTAGGAAATAAATACTATCCAATACCGTATGATATGAATAAAATTGGAGCATATTTAGGAATTTCAATTGTGTTTTCAGCGATTTCTTTTTATGGGTTCGATGGAAATTATTTTGTTGGAATTCCGTTATTACTTTGCTTCATGTATTTTGTTTATCATAACGAAAAAGAGACTATCAAAGCAATTATGAATAGAAAGTAATTTACTTTTTAATTTTTTAGACTAAAATGAACATACAAATTATCAATAAATCACAGCACGATTTACCTAATTACGAAACAATTGCTTCGGCAGGAATGGATTTACGTGCTAATTTAACAGAATCAATAACGCTAAAACCATTAGCAAGAGTAATAGTTAAAACAGGACTTTTTATTGAATTGCCAATAGGTTACGAAGCACAAGTTCGTCCCAGAAGTGGTTTGGCTGCAAAAAAAGGTGTTACCGTTTTAAATTCTCCAGGCACTGTTGATGCAGATTACAGAGGAGAAATAGGGGTAATTTTAGTAAATTTATCTAATGAAGATTTTGTAATCGAAAACGGTGAGCGAATTGCACAATTGATTATAGCCAAACACGAAAGAGCTGAATGGATTGAAGTTCAGGAATTATCTGAGACTTCAAGAGGTGAAGGCGGGTTTGGAAGCACAGGAGTAAAATAGAAATTTAATAATTTAAAGTTTTGATAATTTAAGGATTCAACGGCCTTTTTTTCAATCTTTAATCTCAATAAAAAAATATGAAAATAATCGTTCCAATGGCGGGTCGCGGGTCAAGGCTTCGTCCACATACTTTAACTGTTCCAAAACCATTAATTCCAGTTGCAGGAAAATCAATCGTACACCGTTTGGTCGAAGATATTGCTAAAATTTTAAAAGAACCAATCGAAGAAGTTGCCTTCATATTAGGTGATGAAGCTTTTTTTGGACAGGATTTAGTTGAAAGCCTGGAAGAGCTGGCAGGAAGTTTAGGCGCCAAAGCATCTATTTATCGTCAGGATTTACCTTTAGGAACCGGACACGCAATTATGTGTGCTAAAGATTCTTTGTCAGGACCGGCAGTAATTGCATATGCAGACACTTTAATCAGAGCCGATTTTGAATTGGATCCGGCTGCTGATGCTGTAATTTGGGTAAAACAAGTAGATCAGCCAGAAGCATTTGGCGTTGTAAAATTAAACGCTAATAATGAAATTATTGAATTGGTAGAAAAACCAAAAGACTTCGTAAGTGATTTAGCAGTTATAGGAATTTATTATTTTAAAGAAGTCGGCGATTTGAAAAAAGAACTTCAGGGGGTTTTGGATAATAATATTCAAAATGGTGGAGAATATCAAATCAATGACGGAATTAAGGCCATGATGGCTAACGGAAAAATTTTTAAAACAGGAAGCGTTGACGAGTGGATGGATTGCGGAAACAAAGACGTAACGGTCGAAACCAATACCAGGATGTTAGGGTTTTTGCATAATGATGGAGAACATTTAGTTGATTATGATGTAACTTTAGAAAATTCAACCATTATTCCGCCTTGTTATATTGGAGAAAACGTAGTCTTGAAAAATGCAACAGTGGGGCCAAATGTATCATTAGGAAAAGGAACACGTGTTGAAAACAGTACAATCAAAAATAGTTTGATTCAGACAAATTCTCATATAAAAAATGCTGATTTGAATAATGCAATGATTGGAAACCATGTTAGTTATGATGGTAAGTTTACCAGTATCAGCATTGGTGATTATTCTGTTTTAGAATAAGATAGTAATTTTTAATGAAATTATGTAAAGGATGAAAAGAGGGGTTTTAGTATTTTTATTTATCGTTTTTCTTGGCAGTTCGGCTTTGGTTTCAGCACAGACTGAACCGGAAGATATTGCTATGGCTACAGATGAATATCAGGACTCTTTTTATGAATCATTAAAACAGAAAGGAATTGAAAATTATGACAAAGCAATTGTTTCGTTAGAAAAATGCATTAAATTAAAACCCAATGACGCTGTTGCTTATTTTGAATTAGGTAAAAATTATTTAAAGCTAAAGGATTACCAAGCGGCTCAAAATTCGTTTGAAAAAGCGACACAATTAGATCCAAAAAACAAATGGTACTGGTTGGGGATTTATGATGTGAGTTATGAAACCAAAAATTATTCTTTAGCAATTGAAACGATTCAGAAAATTATTCCTTTTGACGAAGAATATAAAGATGATCTGATTTCGTTGTACATGATTACTAATCAATTTGACAAAGCGCTTTTGACGATTAATGAAATGAATGATAAGTTCGGAAAATCTGAAGATCGCGAAAGATATAAATTGCAGATTTTATCCCAAGGAAAACATCAGAATGTTGAAATTGATAATTTAATCAATCAGATTAAACAAAATCCCAAAAAAGAATCTAATTATGTAAATCTGATTATTTTATATTCACAATCAGAAGAAACGGATAAAGCTTTGGAAGTTGCAAAACAATTGGCTAAGGAAGTCCCATCATCAGATTGGGCGCAGGTAAGTTTGTTTAAAGGATATATAGATAAAAATGAGGGAGACAGCGCAATAAAATCAATGAATTTTATTTTATCCAATCCAAAAATTGACTCGAAAATCAAGCACAGAACGCTGAATGAGTTTTTGATTTATGTGAATAAAAATCCTCAGTATGCTTCAGATTTAGAAAAAGCTATCGGTTATTTTGACAATGATCCAAATGTAGATGTTGCTAAAGAAATTGGAAAATTTTATCACAACAAAGGTCAATATGAGAATGCTATTAAATATTATGAGAAAAATTTAAGCGCCAATTCAGATACAGATCGTGAGACTAATATGCTTTTGCTTGAAGTATATACCCTGGCTAAACAATTTGAGCCAATGACCAAAAGAGCGATGAGCATGATTGAGGTATATCCAAGTCAGCCGCAATTTTATTATTATGCAGGATTAGGAAATAATGAATTGAAGCAATTTAAGAATGCAAAAACCGTTTTAGAAATGGGACTTGATTATGTAGTAGATGATAAAAAGATGGAAGCAAATTTTAATATTCAGTTAGGAGAGGCGTACAATGGATTGGGAGATGCTAAGAAAAAAGAGGAATACTTTTTGAAAGCAAATGAGTTATTAAAACAAAAAAAGTAAAATTTAGATGAAAAAATATATAGTAATAATGTTGGCAGCAATCTTTATGATTTCCTGTAAAACAAAATCGGTTGCTGTACAAAATAATAATACTGAAACACCAACTAAAATTGATAATAAATCAATAGAGAAGCATTACGAGAACAAATTAGATTTTTCTACTTTATATATCAAGGCAAGTGCAAAATATGTTGATGAAAAGCAAAGCCAAAATGTTACTGCCGAAATTAAAATCAAGAACAATGAACAAATTTTAGTAAGTGTTCGTTTTCTGGGGATTACTATGGCAAAAGCATTGATTACACCTACTGCCGTAAGTTATTATGAGAAAATAAATGGTACTTATTATGAAGGTGATTTTACAAGTTTAAGCAAATGGCTTGGCACAGAACTGGATTATACTAAAGTGCAAAATTTATTAGTTGGAGAAGCTTTAGACGATTTAAGAAAAGGAAAATATACGCAAACCATTGTAGAAAATCTTATTCGTTTAGAAGATGAAAAAGCAACGAACCTGAAAAAGAACTTCTTTTTGGAGCCGGAAAAATATCTGCTGCAAAAAGAACAGATTTCGCAAGCTTCAGAAAATATGATGTTAGAAATTAAATATTCTGATAATAAGGTTTTTAATCAGGGGACGCTTCCAACCAGTATTGAAATTAATGCTATTCAGCCAAAAGGTAAAACAGATATTAATTTAAATTATAATAGTATTTCGTTTAATGAAGAACTTTCTTTTCCATATAGTGTTCCAAGTGGCTATAAAAAAATTATAATTAAGTAAATTTGCAAAAAGATATCAGAAAGATGCCAAAATTTCTCCTAAGCCTAATTTTTATATGCGCCACAACTTTTGTGTGGGCACAGGATTCGCAACAAGAAAAACTTGAAGAGCGAAAAGCTCAGATTCAGCAGGAAATCCGAGATAATGAAAAGATGCTCCAGTCTGTAAAGAAAAAAGAAAAATCAGCGGTTAATGTTTTTTTGATTCAGCAAAACAAAATCAAACTGAAAGAGAAGTTGATCAATACTACAGCTAAACAAGAAAGACTTTTAAGCAATGATATGTATATTAATCAATTGAAAGTAAATAAGCTTAAAAGAGAATTGGCGGTACTAAAAGAAGATTATTCTAAAATGATCCTTAAATCATACAAAAGCCGTTCTGAACAAAGCAGGGCTATGTTTATTTTATCTTCGGAGAGTTTTTTACAGGCATATAAAAGAGCACAATATTTAAAACAATACACCAATTTCAGAAAAAACCAAGGGTTAGAAATTCAATCTAAAACAGCAGAATTAGTGGATTACAACGCTAAACTGAATGGTCAACGACAGGTAAAGAAAAAGATAATTGCTGAAAATCAGAAAGAAAAACAAAGCTTAGAAGTTGAAAAAAAAGAACAACAAAAGCTAGTTAATTCGATTAAAAAAGACAAGAGTAAAATTATTGCTGATACTAAAGCAAAGCAGAAAGAATCTAAAGCAATTGATGCAAAAATTAAGCAGTTGATTCGTGCTGCTATTGCTGAAGCAAATAGAAAAGCGGAAGAAGAAAGACGAAAAAGAATAGCAGAAGGTAAAGCCACTGAAAGCAGCGAACCAGCACCAGCTAAAAGTTATTCATCTGATAGAATTGCATTAACACCAGAAGGCAAAATTTTAGCAGCTGACTTTAAGGCAAACAGAGGCAAATTACCATGGCCGGTAGAAAAAGGATTTATATCTCTTGGTTACGGAGATCAGCCTCATCCACTGTATTCGACACTAACTGTTCATAATTCCGGTGTAGAGATTACTACTGAACAAGGAGCAACAGCGCGTGCCGTATTTGAAGGAGTAGTTTCAAAAGTTATAGCATTATCTCCTGTAAACAGAGCTGTTTTTATTCAGCATGGAGATTATTTCACCGTTTATCAAAACCTAAGTTCAGTATCAGTTGAGCAAGGTGATAAAGTAAAAGTTAAACAAAGTATTGGAAAAGTAAGAACAAGTGGTGACACAGGAAAAACAATCATTAAGTTTTTGATTCTTCAAAACACATCAAATAATAACCCTGAAGGATGGTTACAAAACAGATAAAAAAAAAGGAGCTTCATCGAGCTCCTTTTTTTATGACTTTTGTTAATTAAGATTTTGCTATTGAAATTTGTAACTTAATATTGTCATTGCTGTTGCTGTAATTGATCCATGTAATTTAATTGCTCCTGCACCCTTGATGAAACTTCCTGTAATTGTACATCATTTATTTCTTCAAAATGCCGCCCGTCTTCATATCCAATAGAAACACATACAGACAGCGTTTGTCTGGCCAGACCTTTAAAGGTTCCTTTTATGGGTGTGCAATCGCTAAAATTTCTCCCTACTGAAAGACGAACATGATTGTCCATTGTCCAGATATTATTAGTTGGATCTAAACCCAGCCAACCCTGAGTTTTGGTATAAATTTCTACCCATGCATGCGTAGCGCCCTCACCTCGAAGCCCACTTTCATTAGGACAAATATAACCACTCACATATCGTGATGGAATACCGGCTGTACGTAAAAGATGCAATAGCACGTGGGCAAAATCCTGACAAACCCCTTTTTTAAGCATTAAAATTTCATCAACAGTAGTTTCAATATTGGTAATTCCTTTGGTATAGATAAAGTGTTCAAAAATATACGTATTGCACTGTTGAGCAATTTCAATTATAGATTTATTTTCTATACCTATTTTTTCTAATATGCTTTCAATTTCTGTTTGTTTTTCAATTTTATCGATGTAGCAAAGGCGTAATAATAAAATACTTTTTTCTTTTTCAGCCTGAATATCTTTCACGGAGGTGGAATCCATTTCGGGAATTTTAAGGGAATGATTTACCCGGACCAGCATTCGGGATTCAATGGTCATTTCATTATGAGTGTCTAACACATTAAAATTGCCAACACGGTTTCCATAATAATCCTGAGAGATATCAACGTTAGGTGCATGAGTAATTAAAAGCTGATATTGCAATACTTCCTGGTTTTCAAAATGATGAGGAAACAAACGTATTTCGTTAATACTTTCTTTTATAGGATAATTATATTGGTATTTTGTAAGGTGAACTATTTTAAAAAGCGCCATATTATTAAGTGTAAGAAAAGAATAATTTTGAAAAATCGGTCGAAAACTGAATTAACTGGTTTTTGGTATTTTGCAAAACATCCTCTAATTCCTGATTGGTCAGGTGTTGATAATCTGTAAATTCAATATAACTTTTCAACCGTCCAAACTGGTTCATCAATGTTCGCGCTTCACTTAAATTCGTGTCTTTAAACAAACAATCCAAGTAAGTATTAATGAAATCCAGGGTGTAGATTACAGAGTGTGCAAAATCCATATTAAAAATTACCTGGTGTATCACTTTTCGATTATGAGAAATATTACTGTAACTTTTCAGATATAATTCGTATCCCGAAAGTGACAATAATAATCTTCTCCAATACATCAGATCTTCTTCGCCCTCCAGATTGTAATTGATTGGAGCAAAGTAAGCCTGAGTCATCGATATAGTTTGCAGGCATCTTTCGATATGTTTGCCAATACTCGAAAAACACCAGCCTAAACCACGTGGCATAGTTACCTGAAGGATTCCGTTGTAGAGCAGTAAGTCCTTATTGAGTTTTGTGATTACGCTTAAGGCATCAGAGGTTTCGAGTTTTTTGGGTAAATCAGGAGAGTTCATAAAATGATACATCGAATTAATGTGCTCCCACAATTCTTTGGTAATTTTATCCTGAGAACCTCTGGCATTTTCTCGTGCTTTAATGACTAAGTTTTTTACCGAATTGTCATTCTGGTTATCACAAATTATGTATTTCAACACATGAGGTGTGTCATATTGTATAGAATGAATTTTGGCCTTAGATAAACTCGTGTAATATTCTAAAAGCGGTTTGTAGCCCTGAGAATCATTAATTTCTTTATCGAAAGATAAAATATAGGAAGTGTTTAAGGTAAGTAACATTCCGTCTGTTCTTTCCATGTACCGGTTAAGCCAAAACATTCCATCAGCAACTCTACTAAGCATATCTTTAATTTTTTTTTGAATGTTTATATTATTTAATAATCCAGGTGTCCTTGCTTCCGCCACCCTGAGATGAATTTACAACCAAAGAACCTTCAGTAAGTGCCACACGCGTTAGACCGCCCGGAACAATCTGAATTCCTTTTGGACCGCATAAGGCATATGGCCTTAAATCGACATGGCGTAATTTAAGCTGTCCGTCAATCAGACACGGAACCGTGCTGAGCTGAATAATAGGCTGTGCAATAAAATTTCGGGGATTGCTGGTGATCGCAATTTTAGCTTCGTCCATTTCTTCCTGAGTTGCTTTGTTTCCCATGATCATTCCATAACCGCCACTTTGGTTGGTTTCTTTTATAACCATACTTTCCATGTTGGCAAAAACATGCTCGCGTTCGTCTAAATTTTCCATACGATATGTTGGAACATTTTTCAAAATTGGTTCTTCGTTCATATAATATTTAATCATATCCGGAACATAAGCGTAGACAGCTTTATCATCTGCGACTCCGTTTCCTACGGCATTAACCAAGGCTACATTTCCCTGACGATAAGCGCTGATTAATCCCGGAACACCAAGTGCGCTGTCTGGTTTAAAAACCAAAGGATCCAGATATTCATCATCCAGACGTCTGTAAATGACATCAACTTGCTGTAAGCCCGAAGTGGTTTTCATGTACACTTTACTATTGTTAACTACTAAATCCCGACCTTCAACAAGCGGAATCCCCATTTGACGTGCCAGATAACTATGTTCATAATAGGCAGAATTATAAACTCCGGGAGTCAGCAAAACGACATTTGGATTCGAAACATTTCGGGGTGAAAGTGAAACAAGAATACTGTGAAAAATCATCGGATAATTGCTTACCATACTCACATGATTCGACGAAAGCATATCCGGAAAAATTCGTTTTGTAATTTCACGGTTTTCGAGCATATAACTTACCCCACTTGGGCAACGTAAATTATCTTCCAACACATAAAATTCGCCTTTTGCTCCCCTGATCAAATCGATTCCGGCAATGTGCACATGGATATTATGAGGTACTTTTATACCCTGAACTTCCTGAATATAATGCGGACAGGAAGCAATTAATCCGGCCGGAATAACCCCGTCTTTTATAATGTTTTGCTCATTATAAATATCCTCCAAAAATAAATTTAAGGCCAATAAACGTTGTTTGATTCCTGATTCTATTTCTAACCAGTCTTCTTGTGTGATGATTCTGGGAATAATATCAAAAGGGAATATTCTTTCTATTCCATTTTCATCATCACTATAGACCGTAAAAGTAATTCCCTGATTCATGAATAAATCAGAAGCCTGTTTTTGCTTACTTGTCAGCGTTTTATGATTCAAACCTTGTAAAGTTTGAAAAACCTGACGATAAGAATCCCGAACGCCTTTATTAGAAAACATTTCATCCCAACCTTTATGATTTAAACTAGGTGCTAATTTCGCCATACTTGAATTATTAAATAAATGCCATTTTAAGTAATTTAATAAAAATTATTCATTTTTTTAATCCAAAATACAACTTTTTAAGATGATTGTTTTTCTTTTTTATGTGAATTTTGTAATTTATGTCAGATTCGTTTTTTGAGGTTTTAATTTTGAAAATTTTCTTTTTTAAGGCTTTGTTTTTTTGAGATTTGATATTCTCTAAAAAACATTTCGGATGATTTTCATGTCTTTTAACAGAAATAAAAGATTTTAATTTTAGAATCAAATAGTAGAATTTGATCAAAGCAGCATTAATCGTATAAAAATCATTTGAATGTTGAATATGAAATTATACGATTGAAATTAAAAATAGTATTTTTGTAGTATGGAAACAAACAGACAGAAAAAAATAGGCGGTGTCATCCAAAAAGATTTGGTTGATATTTTGCAAGGTGAAGTGAGAAAAAACGGAATTAATAATTTAGTAATTTCGGTATCCAAAGTAAGTGTTACAACAGATTTATCTGTGGCGACTGTGTATTTAAGTATTTTTCCACAAGAGAAAGCACAAGAAACTTTAGAAGGAATAAAATCAAATTCAACTTTAATAAAACACGATTTATCTCAGCGTGTGCGTTTGCAATTGCGACGTGTACCAAATCTGGTATTCTTTATCGACGACTCTTTAGACTATATTGAGAAAATTGACAATGCTTTAGCCAACAGAGAAAATCCAATTGAAAACCGTGATCTTTTAGAAAAAAGAAGAAAATCATAAATTGAATTTCCCTCTCTACATAGCCAAACGTTATCTTTTTAGCATCAGTAAAAATAATGCTATAAATATCATCAATTTAATTGCCAGTCTCGGAATTATTGTTGGTACCATGGCTTTGTTTGTGGTTTTATCCGTTTTTAGCGGATTGAAAGTTTTCAGTCTTTCATTCACGAATGAAATTGATCCTGACTTAAAAATGACCAGCACCTACGGAAAGTCATTTTTGATTACGCCTGCTCAGGAAAATCAAATTAAAAAAATAGAAGGAGTTGCTTCATACACCAAAATTATCGAAGAACGCGTTTTGTTTTTATTTAAAGACAAACAGCAGGTTACTTATTTAAAAGGTGTTGACAGCCTTTATCCTGTGGTTAACAATATCAAAAAAAAACTTTTTAATGGTCAATGGCTAAAGCCGGACAGTTATCAGGTTGTAATTGGATATGGAATTTCACAGGATTTTTCGATGGGAATTCTGGACTTTGAAAATCCGTTGCAGGTATTTGCGCCAAAACCAGGAAAAGGAGCAATCGAAAATCCCGAAGAAGCTTTCAATAAAACAGATGTACTGCCTGTCGGAATTTATTCCATTAGTGAAGAACTGGATTCTAAATATATTTTTGCAGATTTAGGCTTGACGCAAGAATTATTAATGTATAAACCGAATCAGATTTCCGGTATCGAATTCAAATTGAAATTAAATGCTGATGAGAAAGCAATACGCTCTCAACTCCAGACCATTTTCAAAAATAAAATTACGCTAAAAAACAGAGCCCAGCTTAATGAGTCCTTATACAAAATGCTCAACACAGAAAATATTGTTGTCTACCTGATTTTTACGCTGGTCATAATTGTAGCACTTTTTAATTTGGTAGGGGCATTAATTATGATGATTTTAGAAAAGAAAGGAAACTTAAAAACCCTTTTTAATTTAGGTACCGAAATCAATTATCTTCGAAAAATATTTTTGCTTCAGGGAACTTTGTTAAGTGTTTTTGGAGGGATAATTGGTCTTTTTTTAGGTATGATTTTAGTACTGCTGCAGCAGCAATATGAATTGATTATGATTACGCCAACTTTGGCCTATCCCGTTGTTTTTTCTTTTGAAAATGTACTAATTGTAATGGGAACCATTGTTACTCTTGGTTTTGTAGCTTCTTTAATTGCCAGTAGCCGTGTGAGTAAAAAGCTGTTAGATTAGTATTTCTTCATCAAAAATATTACTTATATTTACCACCTTAAAAATTCTACAGCATATGATTGTTTCTGCCTAATCCTAATTTTATTTTTAGAATAATTTAGGATACTTACGCTTTTACTTTTTTCAGTTCAGATTACTACATCTGGACCAATTTTATCATTTATCCTAAAATATCATGACAGAAACAGTTATAAAGAAAAATCTATTTTCTAAAATTTTTACCACATTAAAACAAGCGCTGAAAGGAGACGAATCATTTGATTATACATCCGGAAGCATCAAAAAAGCAGTAATTCTGTTAGCCATTCCAATGGTTTTGGAAATGATGATGGAATCCGTTTTTGCATTGGTCGATTTGTATTTCGTAGGGCATTTGGAACACAGTAGTTTTGCGATTCAGACTGTTGGTTTAACCGAATCAGTTTTGACAATTATATATTCTCTTGCCATTGGAATGAGCATGGCAGCGACAGCAGTTGTGGCCAGACGAATTGGAGAGAAAGATCCGGTCGCTGCAGCAAAAGCCGGAATGCAGGCTATTATTATTGCTTTTGCCGTTAATAGTGTATTGAGCATTTTCGGAATTATGTATGCGAAAGACATTCTAGTACTTATGGGATCGTCATTAGAATCTGCAGAACACGGTTTCAGGTTTACCCAAATCATGATTGGTTCCAGTTTATGCATTATGCTTTTGTTTTTAATAAACGGAATATTTCGCGGTGCAGGAAATGCAGCAATAGCTATGAAAAGTCTTTGGATTGCTAATATCTGCAATATTATTTTATGCCCGATTTTAATTAACGGTTTAGGACCGGTTCCGGCTTTTGGATTAATTGGTGCAGCTTTGGCGACTACCATCGGAAGAAGTATTGGAGTAGTATATCAATTATATCATTTATTTTCAGGGAACGGAATTTTAAAAATCAAAATTTCATACTTCGCTCCGGATTTTACACAAATAAAAGCTTTGGTAAAAATTGCAGCTCCGGGAATTTTACAATTTGTAATCGCATCCTGCAGTTGGATTTTCCTGGCAAAATTGGTAGCTACAACCGGAGGAGATCATGGGTCGGCAGGTTATCAGACCGCACTTCGGATTATGATGTTTTTTATCCTGCCTGCCTGGGGATTGAGTAATGCAGCGGCAACTTTAGTCGGACAGAATTTAGGAGCCAAACAAATCGAACGTGCTGAAAAATCGGTTTTTACAACAGCAAAATACAACGTGATTTTCATGGCTTCAATTATGATTATTACATTAGTTTTTGGGAACTATATTATCTCTTTTTTTACGAATGATCAAATGGTCAAAACAATTGCCGCTGAAGCATTGCGTACGATGAGCATCGGATTTATTTTTTACGGAATCGGGATGGTTTTGATTAATACTTTTAATGGAGCAGGTGATACCTGGACACCAACCGGAATCAATTTCTTTGGGTTTTGGCTGTTTCAGATTCCGCTTGCTTATGTATTGGCAAAACATTTTAATATGGGACCAACTGGAGTTTTTATTGCCATTCCGGTTGCAGAAACTGCGATTACTTTAGCCGGAATCTTTTTCTATAAAAGAGGAAAGTGGAAACGAGTACAAGTATAAAAAATATAAAAGACCTTTAGCTAAGAAGGTCTTTTATATTTAAAGTTAAATATTCTGAAAATAGAGTTTTCAAATGTAAAATATTGTACATTTGAATGTACAATATAAAGTACTTAATTATGAAGGCAATTACTATCTCAACATTAAGAAAAAATATCAAAAATTATTTTGATGAAGTATCAGAATCCTCAGAAATAATCGTAGTTCCAAGAAATTCTGAAGAAGATGCGGTTGTAATAATTTCGATGAAAGAGTATAATTCAATATTAGAAACACAACATTTACTATCAACTAAGGCAAACAGAAAACGACTATCTGAATCTATTGAACAAATAGAAAATGGAAAATTGACTTCTTATAACTTAGATGAATTATAATGATCTTATATGGATATTTGTTTTACAAAAAATGGATGGGAAGATTTTGAATATTGGATTGAAAACGATAATGATACAGTTTTAAAAATAAAGGAATTAATTAAATCAGTTCGAGAGAATCCTTTTAAAGGAATTGGAAAGCCAGAGCCTTTAAGACACGATTTAAAAAGTTTTTGGTCCAGAAGAATTAATGGAGAGCATCGGTTGGTTTATAAAGTTTCGGGAACCAAAGGAATTGATCAAAAGTGTATTATATTACAATGTCGATTTCATTATGATGATAAATAAAATATAAGACCTTCAGTTACGAAGGTCTTTTTTTATGTTTTAAACAAATTCATATCCTGCATAAACCTGTTCAATTTCTTTCATAACAGAGAACAAATCCTCAGGGCCATCAGTAGTAACCAGTTTTTGTTTATATTCTTTAAAAGAGTGAATTCCTTTGAAATAATTGGTATAATGACGGCGCATTTCTACAATTCCCAATCGTTCTCCCTTCCAATCCATAGACCATTGCAAATGATTTCTGGCTGCTTCTACACGATCAGCAACAGTTGGAGCAGGCAAGTGCTCGCCTGTTTTAAAGAAATGTTTGATTTCATTAAAAATCCACGGATAGCCAATAGCTGCGCGACCTATCATGATGCCGTCAATACCGTATTCGTTTTTATATTGTAATGCTTTTTCAGGACTGTCGATATCGCCGTTTCCAAAAATAGGCATTGTAATTCTTGGGTTGTTTTTTACACGTGCAATATGCGACCAGTCAGCGTGGCCTTTGTACATCTGGGCACGTGTCCTGGCATGAATGGTTAAAGCCTGAACACCAATATCCTGCAATCTTTCGGCAACTTCGTCAATATTAATCGAACTTTCATCCCAGCCTAAACGTGTTTTTACGGTTACAGGCAAATCAGTACTTCTGATCACGGCTTTTGTCAAACGAACCATCAAATCGACATCTTTCAAAACACCGGCTCCGGCACCTTTGCAGACTACTTTTTTTACCGGACATCCAAAGTTAATATCGACTAAATCCGGTTTTACGGTAGAAACAATTTTAGACGAAAGCGCCATTGCTTCTTCATCACCGCCAAAAATCTGAATTCCCACGGGACGTTCGTAATCAAAAATATCGAGCTTCATCCGACTTTTGATAGCATCACGAATTAATCCTTCTGATGAAATAAATTCAGAATACATCATGTCAGCTCCGTGCGTTTTGCATAATCTGCGAAACGGCGGATCACTAACATCTTCCATCGGTGCGAGTAATAAAGGAAATTCGGGTAATTCTATGTTGCCAATCTTGACCATCTTCACTATTTTGTGCAAAATTACAACATTTAGTTTAATTCACAGCAAAACAATTAATAAGCTGAAATTAAACCATATAAGTAATATAAGTTCATTTAACTGGAACGTAAATTTCAAAACATATAGATAATTGAAATTCAAAAAAGTCATTTTACTAATTTGAAATGCACATAGTTCTGCCGCCCTGTTTTGCGCAAAGTTTAAATGAACTTATATTACTTATATGGTAAAAAAAAGTTCTATATCGTATTTCGGTAATCAAAAAAACGAATTGGTTTTCGACTCATTGGATTAAAAACCAAAGGATTTAAAGCTTCTTTTGTAGCAAATTCTATTTTTGGAGTTACTCTTAATTTCGCTCTAAAATGATCTTTTATTTCCTGTAAAAATTCGGGTGTCTGATTTTTAGCTGCAATTTTAATCAGGATTTCATCAGTCCCTAAATCGTTGGTAGAAATTTCGACAAGATGATTTTCAATAGTATCAAAACTGCTCAAAACATCATCCATCGCTGGCGGATAAAGTGTTGTGCCTTTATATTTGATCATTTGTTTTTTACGGCCCACAACCGGCCCAACACGCAAAGTATGTCGCCCGCAGGAGCAAGGTTCGTTATGGAGCTGTACAATATCCCCGGTTTTAAAACGGAGTAACGGCATGGCTTCAATTCCTAAAGTAGTAAAAGTCAGTTCTCCCGTTTCACCATTTTTTACAGGCCTATTATTTTCGTCCAGAACTTCAACGATAATCAATTCCGGATGGTGGTGACCGCCCTGACCGTATTCACATTCTGTAAAAGCCGTACTCATTTCGGTAGAAGCATAAGTCGAAAACAACCTGATGTTCCATTTATCCGTAATTTTTTTGGATAAAATATTCATCGAAAAATCCTGTTCTCTCAGAGATTCCCCAATACAGACAGCACCTTTTATACTCGAATTATTGTAATCGATTCCGTGTATTTCGGCGTATTCAATTAATTTTAAAAGGAAAGAAGGAACGGTAATTAAATAGCTCGGATTGTATTTTAAAATCGAATCCCATTGCATTTCCGGAATTCCGGCGCCCACACGGATAATGCCTGCTTTCAATTTTCTTAAACCTAAAAAATAAGCCAGACCAGCCATAAATTTACGGTCAATTGTTGTCATTAATTGCACAACATCGCCTTCTCTAATTCCGGCACAGGCGAATGAAATAGCTTCGTTATACGCCAGCCGTTCCAGATCAGAATCGGTTAAACCAAAAGTTACAGGATCGCCCAAAGTTCCTGAAGTCGAAGCATAGTCAATAATTTTATGTTGCGGAACACACAAAAAATCATCGTTGTATTGTTGTAAATCTTCTTTAGTAGTTACCGGTAAATGCTGTAAATCTTCAAGGGTTTTAATTTTCGAAATATCAATATTTTGTCCTGCAAAAAGCCTCTTGTAAAAAGGGGAATTTTGACTAATATAGGTTAAAGTTTCTGCTAATTTTTGCTCTTGAAAATTTTTAATTTCTTCTAAAGAATTTTTTTCTATTGCTGGAATCATTGTAATTTTCTTTTGAGTTTTTTTAAATATTTTTCAATTGCTTCTTTATCAGGAACAGTTGTGATTTCTTTGGTTAATGCTTTTTGAAAGTTTTCCTGAGCAAGCAGAAAGTTCTTTTTTTGGTAAAAATACAACCCTGCTTTATAATATACAACCCAATAATCAGGGTTTAAAGATTGATAAGCCTGAATAAAATCTAACGGAACTTCCGTTTTATTTTTTAAATATAAATCTATTTGGTGATCTTCGATTCTGAATTTTTTATAGTTCTTAAATGCAGTAGTTCCCAAAAATGGATCTTTGGCAATATTCAGGTTTTTATCTTCAAATGAAACAATAGGGTTCTTTTTTCTTTCTTTAAAAACGGAATCTAAATTATAACACACAAATTCACCTAACTGATACGGATTTGCAGAAACCCAGACTAATTTTTCTTTCGGTTTAAAAATAACTCCGTGATGTGCGATCAATTGATTGAGTGCTTTTTCGTTGCCGTAACCCAATGCTATATTTTGTAAACCTTCCTTATTTCTTAAAATCTCTGAAGCAATTTGAGGATTAATTTTTGGATTTTCAACAAACAATTCCTGCATTCTCTCAAAGCGATATTTCGAATGGCTATTGATAATTTGCAACGCATTTCGTTTGTCATTTTTATAAGTTTCACTCTGAAAATGATTCGAGCAGATCAATTGTTTGCTGTTTGGAACATCAAAAACACCCATTTTTTCAGGTGAAACCTCAATCAGAATTGCTTTGTTATCCTGAGCACTTCCAACCATAATTGACTCAGAAACAAATACGTTTCTTTTTTTTGCAATAGCAATCGCTTCATCAATATTTTTGGCATACTGTAAAATTTCTCGTGTGAGCAGAGAAATTGGTGTTTTGGCAGTCAATGGAATTTCAGATTTTCCGGCATTTATGGTTACCGTTACACCTTCTTTATTCATTCCGGAAACAGCACCAACCATTCCCGGCCAGGTAACCATCATAAAGGGATGCCCTTCTTTTGGATTTATAAACGCCGCTATTTTATTTTCGGCGAAAGCATCATTTACATAAAAATCAAAATTACGCCCCAGAATTAAATTACCATCTTCAGATTTTTCGCCCCAGGCTGCAAAAGAAGAGCAGCCTACCAAAGCCAAATCCTGCAAAGCGTGACCAATATCATGTGCAGCATGAAGGTACAAACTAAGCTGGTATTGATTGGCGATGTTATCAAAATTATGAGAAGTGTATTGTGAAACTCCGTAAATTTCTGCTTGATATTCATTTGGTACATTCTGATATAATTTTCTGTTGTACCATTTTAGAAAACTTCGAAGTAAAGCTTGTTGAAATTTTGACGGAATGATATCTTCAATTCTGGAAAAAAAAATCTGCTGTTGTTTTTTTAGAAGAGAATCGGATAAGGCTCCGGTTGTTAGGCCAATTTCCAACGGATCTCCTTCTACATATAATTCCCAAAGACCTTGTTTGTTTTTTGAAATCGAATTTTTCCCAGAAATAAAAACACTATCTGATTGTTTTATTACAATTGGCTTTGTGGTATTATAATTTGAAATATTAGGCTTATGTCGCATAGACTTTGAAGTCCCACACGAAACAAATATTAATAAAAAAAGGAAAAATAAATGGATTATGAATCGATTCTTCATATGTTTTTTATTCAGATGCCAGATTGATTTTATTAACCAGATACTCTTTTCCAACAATTTCAGAACAGGTTACGACTGCACCGATAGTGACACCTAAAACGCCATGCATGTTGATACCCTGCCCCGTTAAGTATAAATTATCCAATTTGGTTTTTGATGCAATAAAAGTTTTCATTGGATTATTAGAGTCTTTTACATAACCATACATATTGCCATTATGTCCTCCAATGTAATCACGATAGGATAGTGGGGTAGAAGTATGTACAGATTTGATGCAATCTTTAATTCCAGGAAATTTTATTTCGATTTCTTCTAAAAAACGAGCAGCTTTTCTGGATTTAAATTCTTCATAGCTTTCGCCGCGATCGTTTTCTTCGGCAGTAGTATTAAAAGTATTTACCCATGGTAATAAATCATCATACTTCATGTAAGTGATAAAAGTCATTCCATCTGCCCATTCTTCTATATTTTTAGAGGCATTCATTGAAGCCATATATGCTTTTGGCCATGAATTTTCATCGTATTCATGAGCATTCCAAACGTCATTACTATTCTTAAAATGATAATAATTATGATTGATATATTTGAAGGTTTTAGGTTTAAAAACAATATAAAGGCTAAAAGCAGAAATCACTCCTTCAAGACTCTGGATCCTGCTATAAAAAGATTTTCTGAAATTTTCTTCACCTACCATTTTCAAGGTAGTTTTAGGTTCAATGTTCGATATAAAATAAGTTCCAAAAACTTCAGTTCCGTCTTTCATTTTGGCAGAGATCACTTTGTTATCTTCGACACTAAAATGGGTAACTTCCTTATATTTATAAAATTCACCACCATGTTTTTTAAGCTGTTTTAAAAGCTGTTTTGTGATCTGGCTTCCTCCGTTTATGCATCGCCATGAACTCTGTATATAAGAATTTACAGAAAGTGCATGAACATAAAAAGGTGATTTATCAGCAATTCCGGCATATAAAAAATTTGATCCGGCCAAAACCGCTTTTAGTTTTTCATTTTGGGTAAACTGGTCAATTGTTTCTTTAGCGTTTAATGTCAGTATTTCACTATCATATTTTCCTTCCCATTGTAAGTTGTATAACGGGAATGAATCGCACGTTGATTTAACTTTTTCGCAATAATTTTCAATAGCTTTTTTTTCCTCGGGGAAATGTTTTGCTAATTGATTTACAAAATTTTCATATCCCTGAGCATGCGGATATTCTTTGTTTTCATCTTCAAATGAGATAACATCAAAAGCATCTTCGTCCATTTTTTTTAAATTTAAATGATCGATAATGCCAATGTACTTAAAGTATTTGTACAAATTTTGCCCTTCGCTTAATCCACCAATATAATGAATTCCGGTATCAAAAATGGTTTTGTCCCGTACAAAAGTCTGAAGATTTCCACCATACTGATTGTTTTTTTCGAGTACGCATACACTATAGCCTTCTTTGGCTAAAATAATTGCCGATACTAATCCGCCCAAACCACTGCCTACAATTACAACGTCATAATGATTTTTCATTCTAATTTTTCTTTAATATGACTATTGAATTTTCTTCTAAAACACATTCAAAACCTAAGTTAATCAAAGTGGTTTTTAAACTTTGACAATTTACTAAAATAACACAGGAAGATACAGAAATGATTTTTTCAATATCATTATTATAATTTTCTTCCGAAATCAAAATAACATCATATTGGTTTTGAATAGCTGTTTCCAGATTTTCCTGATAATAAATTTTTCTTTTTGTAACGAAATAATTGTTTTTTGCAACAGATGTTTTTTCTTCATCTGAATTATAAGAATATATTTTTCGTTGGGGTTGCTGTAAAGCCAATAATACATCTAATTGCCCATAATCATTAGACAAATGTAATATTTTCGCTTTAGCCGAAATGTGCTTGTTTAAATGGTAATAAATTTCCAGGTGTGTTTTTAAATTGCTTTTTATACTATTTATAATTTCTGCTTCTTTGTAATCATAACTGTTTATAAGCATTTTTTTGAAATATTCCGGACCTTCTAATTCTTCACGGACTTTTTGAAATTCGATTTTAAAAAACGAACTCAATTGTTTGGTTCTTTCCGTATAATTTTTTCCGTACGAAAGATTATCAGGTGCAATTCTTTCCAAAACAGAAACAGTAAGATTGGTGTCATGAATTACAAAATCACCTTTTGGAATTGCTTCAGATGCACCGTGAATAACCAAAGGAAGAATATCTAAATTAAACTGTTCAGCAAGATAAAAAGCACCTTTATGAAAGCGTTTAATCTCATTACTTTCTGAACGGGTTCCTTCCGGAAAAATCATTAATGAATATCCTTCGTTTATTTTTTGACGTAAATGTTCAACCCCGCCTTCAAGACCTTCTGAAACAGGATAAAATCCTGCTTTTCTAACCGTAGCGCCAAAAATAGGGGAGTTGTAAACCCAGTCATTTACTAAAAAAATAATGTTTGGGCTTAGCATTCCGCATATTAAAATGTCTAGAAATGAAGAATGATTTGCAATTATAATAGCCGGTTTTTCAAAGTTCTCATTAAAGGGATTAATGACTTTTTTATGAAGAAACGGATTTGAATATAATACTGATTTCATGAATTTAGAAATCGCATATCGGAATCCTTTCATTTTTGTTTTTTCATTAAGGGGAATAATCGGCATAATGATTA
The DNA here is from genome assembly GCF_002017935.1 of Flavobacterium sp. LM4. NCBI lineage: Bacteria > Pseudomonadati > Bacteroidota > Flavobacteriia > Flavobacteriales > Flavobacteriaceae > Flavobacterium > Flavobacterium sp. LM4. Next base: position 1,653,520 of record NZ_MUFW01000001.1, read on the forward strand.
AACTAAAAATTGACATTAAAACACCACCAAATCCATAATAGAAAAAAGAGAGTATACCGTGAAGAAAGGTTCTTAATTGAAATGGAGCATTCCCGTTTTTTGGGCGGTTTGAAATGAATAATTTAAAAAGAATCGGATAGAAGATAAAGGTAATAATGAGTGCGGCAAAAACTCCAATTAAGGATACAGATGAAATAGATTTTAATGCCGGATGCTCTGCAAAAATCATGGCACCAATTCCTAAAATGGTAGTAATTACTGCTAAAATTATAGAGGTTCTGTAAATTGCAATTTCGTTTTTTCCGGTTGTATATTCTTTTTGTAGTGCGCTCGTCATGAAAATGCTAAAATCGACCCCGTGGCCAAAAATAAGCGTGCAGACAATCATGCTGAAAATATTCATCTGAATATCAAAAATGCCCATTATACCTGTTGTCACAATTCCTGTTAAGGCAATAGGAATACAGCTTACAATAACCAGTTCTATTCTTCGGAAAAAGAAAAATAAAATCAGGATCACGGCAATAAACGAATAATTTATAAGAGAATTGAAATCAGTTTTTAAAGTGCTGAAAAACGTTTCATTCATCTGCTGACGATCGATAGCAATCAGATTTTTTTTAGTTTCAGCCATCTTTACAAAAGCGTCACGTTGTTTTGGAGCTACTTTTACTAAAGTTGAAATCGTGAAAAAACCATTTTTTTCGGTTACGAATTCATGCAGTTGCAGCGCTTGAATTTTTAGATAATCAGCTGCTGAAATCGGTTTGAAATTAAAATCTAAATGGTCAAAAAACGTACTATATGTTGTAGGTTTAAATCCTAATTTTGAACCTTCGGAAATTAAATTGGATTTTAAGAGTTGTTTTTTATTACTATCCCAAAAAGAATTCCATTTTTCAATTTTCTGTTGCTGTTCTTTTTGCGAAAGCATAATTCCGCCAATTGAACTAAAGTTTAATATTTTTTGCTGTTCTTTTGCTGCAGACAAATCTGAAAAAAGGCGGCTGTTGTTTTGCAGAACTTCTTCCATACTTTTTCCGTACGAAGCAACATATATTGTTTTTGATGTTAAGCTGGTGCTTTCTTCCAGCTCTTTTTCTGCAGCTTTTATTTCTTTCGGAACAAAATTAAGCTGTGACAAATCGTTATTGAAGCCAACATTATTATAAGTAAAACAGCAGATAATCGTAATGAGAACACAAAAACCGATTAGGAATTTATTATTATGAAATGAAAAATGCGCCAGCTTGTCGATTACATTTTTCTTGTATTCAAAATTATTTTCTTTCGGTTTGTATAAATGCGGAACAATTAAGAGGGAGAAAAATGCAGAAGCCATAACAATTACAGCAGCAAAAATCCCTAAGTCATTAAGCGCTTCCGATTTCACAAATAGCAAACATAAAAATGCGACAGCCGTAGTCGAACTGCTCATAATCAAAGGCATAGTGATGTCTTTGTATAACGTTTTTACATCACTGTTGTGTTTGTAATGCGTAAGGATATGAATGGAATAATCAATCGTAATTCCTAATAAAACTGAACCAATTCCTAGGGAAATTGCGGAAATTTGTTCTTTTACAAAAAATAAAAAAGCAATAGCAAACAGAGCTCCAAAAACGGTAGGAATAAAAATGATTAATGGGATTAATATTTTTCTGTAGAATAAAATCAGGATCAACATTAAAGTGATCATCGCGATTGTTGTCGTCAGGATAATATCGCTTTTAATTTGGTTGGCATTGGCAACAGCTATCAAAGCTGAACCAAAATAACTAATTGAAGTTTTTGCTTTGAATTTCTGATTTAGATTGTCCTGAATTGATTTTAGCTTTGCAGCAAAAACAGTATTTTTTTCAGTTTCGCTCGATGGGAGATTTGATGTAATAAAAAGTAGTAATTTCTTTTTGTCTTTGGTCATCACGTATCCATTATCAAGGGTAAAGTCATCACCAACATTTAGTTGTTGCAATTTCTTTAAAGCGATAAAAGAAATCCCAAGCGGATCCTCCAAAATGAAATCTTTGGTCAAAAATCCAGAAGGCGAGATAATCGATTTATAATTTCCCTGAACGGTTGCTACAATACTATCTTTATTGAGTTTGTTTTGTATAGCGGCATAATCTTTATTGTCAAGGAATAATGGGAGATTGTTGTACACAAAATCTATTGTTTCCTGGATGTTTTCTTCGTCAACCTTTCCTTGAATTCCAGTTATATATGGCTTACATGATTTAGAAACACTATCTGAAAAAATGGCAGCCATTTCTTTTAAATCTTCACTGGTTCCGTTTTTTTCTAACTTGAAAATAACCGTAATTTTATCTGCAAAATTAAGTTGTTTAAGCACTTTTGCAGTAACATCAGATTTGTCGTTTGTTGGAATAAGCTTTGTAATATCTTCCTCAAATTTAATTTTAGAAGCAAAAAATCCCAAGACAAAAAGCATCAGAACAGCCAATAAAACCGAAAGGGATTTTCTTCGGTTAACAAATAAATGAATGGCGTAAAAATAGTGATGCATGTTTATTTTTTATTTTTAGTTGAATTAAAAAAGGTTAAAAGTAAATAACTCAAAAAACCTATAGTTAGTGAAGAAACGGTTGCTAAAATAAGACTTCCAACGATATATTGTGTAGCATTTTGCTGAATGTCGTCAAGTGTAAGTGAACTGTCTAAAACCAAAGTGGTTTTATTGGATACAAAATAACTTCCCATTTTTAAAGAACCATAAATAATAAATGGAATAAAAGGTGGAAAACTAACATTTGAAGAGAGATAAGCAATGACTTTATTGAGTCTGAGTAAGGTGGCAAATGATAAAAGTAATACGGTTTGAAATCCCCAAAATGGAGATATACCGATAAAAATACCTAATGCAATTGCAGCCGCTTTTTTGAAATTAGAATCGTTGCTTTCTAAAATATCTTCAAGAAAAAACTTTTTAAAACCTTTTTTTTTTGCTTTCCGAAAAAAGTCTCTGGGCTTGATATACAAAAGCGAATTTAGAACCAGAACAGTATTTAGAATACTGATTCTGGTAAAATCTTTAAAAGGGCGAAAATGTGAAACACGTTCAGCAGGATCATATAAAATCTCGATTGCAATATTTTTTACCAAAACACCTTTCCATGCAGAACGAACAATAACTTCAATCTCAAACTCAAATTTATTGGTATAAAATTGTTTCGGCAATAATTGTAAAGGGTATAATCTGTAACCCGATTGCGTATCATCAAGTTTAATTCCGGTTTCAAATTGAAACCAAAAATTTGAAAATTTATTTCCAAAACTACTTTTTTTTGGTACGTTTTCCTGTGTCATATTCCTGCTGCCAATCAATAAAGAATTCGGTTCTTTTTGAATTTCAGCAATAAAATTTGGTATATCAGAAGCAAAATGCTGACCGTCAGAATCTATTGTAATGGCATATTCAAAACCTGTTTCAATCGCTTTTCGAAAACCGTTTCTCAAGGCTCTTCCTTTTCCTAAGTTTTCAGGATGATGAATTTGTATCAGATGAGAATATGATTTTAAAATTTCACTCGTCTCATCAGTAGAACCGTCATTAACAATTATTACATTTAAAGTGTAATCTAAAACGGAATCCAGTACTCTTTTTAACGTTTTGTGATTGTTGTATGTTGGAACAATCACACAAAAATGCGTTAAACTTAGTAGCTCCTGCTGTAATAAAATAGGTTTCATGGGTTGTGTTTTCTTTATCTACTTCACCAATTGTCTCTCTTTTTCAGAGAAACTTTTAGATTGTAATATAAAGTTTTTAAGATATTCTTTTAAAGAGTTACTTTGCTCATCATAATGTTCAGTTATGAATTTTTTATCTTCTTTAATATTTTTTTTATAACCCGTAATACCAGGTACATTTTCCTGAATGCTCAATCGGATCATTCTGATTTCGATATTGTTGGGTTCACTTTTTACAGTAGATTCAAGAAGTTTGGCACCTTCTTTAAAGCGTTCCATTTTTGCGCCTAATTTTTTTTCAAATTTAGAATCCAGCAAAATCGAAGCGGCTTTGTAAGCTACCAAAATTTTGTCATCATTGCCAGATATTCCGGCAAGTTTGTCTAAAAATTCTTTAGCATTGGTTTCTGATTTTGAAACGTCTGTATACATTTTGCGAATGGAAGCCAAGTCAGGATTTCCTGCAAAATTGAACCATAGGATAAATGTCAGTAGTAGTTTCATAATTATATCTTTTTATACACGTTGCTTAGTTTCAAAGCAACGGTGTCGTTAAAATAAGTAGTGTTTTTTACTTTTACCAAATCATCTTCGGTAGTTACAATATCAAGTTCTAAACGCAATTCCGGAGTAACCTCTGGATTAATAAGTGCCATGAACTTTACATTAGCAAGTGTTTGAATTACCAAATTGGCTTTTGTAATAGTCTCAGTAAGTTCTTTAATAATCTGAATCATGCAAACGCCAGGCATAATTGGATTTCCAGGAAAATGACCTTTGAAAACTTCGTGTTTTTCGTTGACCAAAATCGTAAAATTGTACTTAGAATCTCCTGTTTTTTCTTCTGAAAGTATTTTGTAAAAATCTTTTAAAACCATATTTTTTTATTTACCAAAGGCATACGAAACACCCAGTTGAAAATTCACATTTGTATTATAATCTCCAAACAAATAATCGCTGTTATCATTGCTGCTGTAATAATCACTGTCTATAACATCGATTAAACCTTTTTTGATACGAGCTTCAATTGTTAATCCGGTCAAAGGCACTTTATAACCAAAACCAACAACGAGAGTTAAATCAGCATCAGACTTTTCATAGCGTAAATTATCTCTTGTTCTAAAATCCAGAGTTGGACCAGCCTGAACCTGAAAACCATTAAAAGTGAATTTATTGATCATCGCAATCGAAACATAATCAATGTCTAAATTTTTTGATTCCACAATTTGTTCGCCATCATTAGTGTAGCCAACAAAAGTTTTAACGTTATTAGAACCCTGTCTGCTATATGTAATTTCAGGTTGTAACGCATAAATCCGGGTTAATTTAATTTCACCAAACCCTCCAATATAAAAATCACTTTTATAGGAAGAACGTGTATTTGAAAACGTTGAAAAAGCAGCTCCGGCTCTTAGACCTGGTTTAAATGTTACCTGAGCATTTATTGAATTTATGAATAAAATAAAAACGATGGCAATTAATTTTTTCATGTATCTTATCTTCCTTTAAATGTATAACTAATACCAATCTGCAGTACCTGATTTAAAATAACTTCATCATAATTTCCGTTATTATTATCATCATAAACACCATCATAACCGTAAATATCAATAAAACCTTGTTTAATTCTTGCTTCAAATGTTAATCCGTTTGGTAACGTATATCCAACGCCTCCAACTAGCGCCAGGTCAAAACCTTCAGGATTAGAATTGATGTAATTATCATCAATTTTGAAGTCTAAAGATGGCCCTGCTAATACGTGAAATCCGCTTCCGTTAAAGTTAAATTTAGCAACGGCTCCAACTGTTATATAATTTAGCTCATAATTTATATTTCTATAACTACCATTCTCCAAATATGTTCCTTTATCGCCTTGTCTTGAATACGATAATTCAGGCTGTAGCGAAAAATACTTATTGAACTTGATGTTGACTAATCCTCCAAGATAAAAATCTGTTTTGGTACTATTGTCGTCAATATTGGTTAGTGTAGAAAAGTTTAAACCGCCTCTGACTCCCGGACTTACTTTTATCTGTGCCTGTGCTGTTATTAGACCTATAAATAAAACGAATGCAATTAGGATTGATTTTCTCATTTTTAATTGTTTCAAAGTTTATTAGTGATTTTAAATTTCTGATTTTAAATAATTTAACGTGATTTCCAACTTAATATTTTGATGAATAATCTGAATTTTTTCTGCAAAAATATTGTTTTCTGAACTAAAAAGAACAGTAAATTTTTCTTTTGTTTGAGATGAGTGAATCACTTTTTCTAACTTTTGGTCTTTCTTGGTCAGAAACAGGTAATTATCACGGTTTTTATCTGCCGATTTGTAAATGTTAAAAAAATCGTTTTCAAATTGTTCCTGAATCAAATATTTGTTTTTAAGAAGCAGTCTGAAATCTTCTTCTAAAGTATTTATTAGAATTTTACGATCTAATTCTGACACAATTGAATTTACTTTAAAAGTTGTTTCGGAAATTTCAAAATCAAACAATTTGTTACCAAACTCTGTTGTAAAAACAATCCGGTGTGTTGTATCATTTATTTTTTTGGCAATGAAAATTCCAGACAATTCATTTCCGTAAACCGTGATATTGGTTTTGTATACATAATCCGTTTTTGAATCTGAGAAATAAGGAACCTCGTAGGATGTTTTGTCTAATTTTTTTGGTGTATAATTTTTTGTGACGGAGCCACAGGAAAATAAAACAACTGCCAAAAGGCTGTTAATTACTAAATACTGAATCGTCGATTTTTGCATTGATCACTTTATTTTTAAGTACAATTCGGGTATAATCATCTGATGATTCCAATAGTTTTACTTGTACGACTGTAGCTTCTTCTTTATCAAAAGTAAGTTCAATCTGTTTGATGTATTTCTTAAGCGTTGCATCTTTTGGAATAAATTTCGCCAGATTTTGTCCTTTCACTTTAAAGTACGAAATCGTAAATTCTTTGTCATCAAACATATTGCCACTTACGCTTCCCACAATTAGTTTATTGATTCGGCCAAAGATTTTGCTGTTTCCAATATCAACCGAACTTTTTTTTCCTTCATCGTTAATCAGGATTTTACCGTTTTTAAAAACGATACTGTAATTGTATGGTTTTTTGTATTGCCATTGAAGCAAATAAGGTTCTTTAAAAATCATTTTTCCGGAGGTTTCAATGTCTTTCGATAAAAAATCCAAATGTTTGTACTGAATAAAATCGGTACTCAAAGTTTTGATTTTTTTGGAAACAATATTTACATCTTCTTTAAATGAAGCTATTTCGGCAGCAGTCATTTTTTGCTCTTGTGCAAAAATAGAAATACTAAAAATGTTTAGGAAAAAAAGAAATATATATAATTTAGTTTTCATAAGCTTTAAGGTTCAAAAGTTCTTCTACAGAAACCACTTTATAATGGTTTTGTTGTAAAAATTGCAAAAACTGTTCCAATACCAAGACAGAGTGCGAAGCCGTGTCGTGCAAAAGTACAATTCCGCCGGGAGAAACTCGTTTTATTATTCGGTTGAAAATTAATTTTTTATTTTTTGTACCGCCATCAAGTGAACGTATATTCCAGCCAATAACTTTGTGTCCGGTTATTTTTAAAGCCCTCCGAATTGAAGGGGTGGTAACTCCGTAGGGTGGACGAAAAAAGTTAATTTTTTTTGAAGTTAATTTTTCTAAAAGCGTATCTGTTTTTTGAATTTCTTCTATAATTTTTTTCGCATTATAAAAATCAAAAAAAGGAGAATGTCCGTAGGAATGATTTCCAGTCAAATGACCTTCGTCTATAATTTGTTTTACAATTTCAGGATACATTTCAATATTTTTTCCGATGCAAAAAAATGTCGCTTTTACATTATATTTTTTAAGAAGATCAAGAATTTCTAAAGTATAAATGCCCGGTCCGTCATCAAATGTAAGGGCAATTTTTTTCTCCTTTTCTAAAGCATTCCTGCAAAAAGCTTTTACATGATAGTTTGATGCTATTAGAGATGAACCGACAATATTAAATACAAACCAAATGGAAACAATAATAGCAAACCACCAAAAATTAATTGCTGTATAAAGGTTCAGAAGAAGCAATAAAAGCAATAAAAAAATAAAAAATAGTGAGATGTTTTTATGCGTTATCATTTTGAGATTAACGTAAAACTATGATTTTTTCCGTTTAATTGATTGTATAACAAAATAGTATTATAAGCAGGTTTTTCAACTGAATTGACTTTTATAATTTCTGGAATTTCCTGTGTTTTTATAATTTTTGAGGCCATCCATAATGCAAAAGCCGAAGCCGTATCGTATTCGCCGCTTAAATGTTTATAATATAAAACAGGTGTTTGTGCAAAAGCATTTTCGGCAAGATTTTTATAATAAATTTCAAAATCGACATTCCCATCAAATCCTAAAACCAAAGCATCAATATCTGAAATTTCCAGCTTATTTGCTTTTAGAAAAGATTTTATTTCTGTTTCAATTTCGTTTTCTTCCAACGTATTTATGATAGTAACATCGAGAAGTTTTGCGTATGTATTTTCTTTTCTTTCATTTTCCAAAACAAAAAAGCTGGCGCCTTCTCCGTAAATTGCACCGCTTGTTTCAGAATTTAAAACGGCATAAGACTCATAAGTATCTTTTTTAATTCGTCCGTTTAATTTAAAAAGAGCTGTTGTATAATCGCCATTTTCATCAACTCCGCCTACCAAAATTGAATTGGCTTCGTCTCCTTCGATTTGCATTTTAGCATCAATTAAGGCCGATTCAAAAGAAACAGCTCCGTTTACATAGGTAAAATTATAACCTTTGCATTGCTGTAAAAGTGCAATTTGTGCGCCAACGGTATTGTGTGTTGATTGAATGAAGGAAGTAGGGGTTAGAAACTCTTCGTTATTATCCAGAATGTTTTTCAGAAATTTTTCAGAATCTTCAATACAGCCCAAACCTGTTCCGGTAATAATGGCATCAACATTTTCGATATTCGCATCTTTCATAGCCAAAGCCGAAGCTACGATTCCGTTTTTTACGCCTTTTGCCATTCTTCTGCTGGCTGCCGGTGAAATAAAATCTTTGTAAGCCGGAGAAACTATTTTAAGAACATTTTCGTTGTTATCATGTATGGCCTCTTCTAAAAAAACAGTATCAAATGTTTTTTGAGTCGAAATGCAACCTATTCCATTTATATATGTTTTCATTCGCTTTTAGAAAATATAAGAGTTGAACAATTTCCACCAAAACCGAAAGAGTTGGATAAAACGTGTTCGATATTTTTGTTTTTTAAAATAGTTTGTGGTTTCAGATCAAACTCCTCCATTGGAGTTTCGAAATTCAAATTAGGATAAACGATATTATTTTGAATCGCCAAAACACTGTAAACGGCTTCAATTGCTGCTGCTGCTGCTAAAGTGTGACCCGTAAAGGGCTTTGTAGAACTAAAATCGGGAATTTTTTCATTTTCATAAATTCGGAGTAAAGCTCTTCCTTCAGATAAATCATTGTTTGGCGTTGCGGTTCCGTGAACGTTGATATAATCAATTTGAGAAGGTTTTAAACCCGAAATTTCAAAGGCTTTTTTCATTGCCAGATACGCACCATCGCCGTTTTCTGATGAAGCAGTTTGATGAAAAGCATCGTTTGCATTTCCGTAACCAGAAACGCGGGCCAAAACTTTTTTGTTTTGTCTCAGTACTACATCATCTGATTCTAAAACCAGATAGGCAGCAGCTTCACCCAAATTTAAACCTTTACGGTTATTATCAAAAGGCTTGTTGTAATCATCAGATAAAATCATCAAAGTTTTGAATCCATTAATGGTAAATTTTGCCAAAGCATCAGTTCCACCAACAATAACACGATCCAGTTTTCCGGTTTTGATTAATCGGGCACCTAACATAATTGCATTTGCTGCAGATGAACAAGCTGTACTTATCGTTGTGACCATTCCTTTTAAACCTAACTCCTGAGCAATTTTATCTGCAACATCGCCGCCATCGTTACAACTAATGTATTTTATAAGTTCAGGATGTTTGAAATAATCGTAATAATGTTTTTCAGTCATATCCATTCCGCCAACACTGGTAGCCGAAATAAGTCCTGTTCTAAATTCATTTATCGATGTAATTCCGGCCTCTTTTACAGCTTGTTTGGCCGCAAAAACACCAATCATAGCTGTTCTTGAAAAATTATTATCAGGTAAAAGTTTCAATTCATTGACCAATTCATCGTTGGTATTTTTAATTTCTCCAACTTTAATACTATCGGCATGAACGGTCGAAATATTTTGGATTCGGGAAATACCAATTTTATTTTCGATTAGCGAAATATAATTTTCTTCGACTGAATTTCCAATCGAAGAGATAATTCCCATTCCGGTTATTGCGACACCTTTCATTTTTTGAATTCTTAGAGTATTAGACATTAGACTTCTTAGATTTTTGGACTTGTTTGGATTGTTATTTTTTTAGCTTAGACAGTTTTGTCTAAACAGCTTAAAAATCTAAGCAAGTTTTAAGAGTCTATTTTGTTCTGTTTGCGCTAATGTAAGCAGCCATTGTTTCAATTGACTGGAAAATGGACTTTCCTTCTTTTGGGTCAACTAATTTGATTCCGTAATCTTTGTCTAAAATTACGATCAGTTCAAGTGCGTCAATTGAGTCTAAACCTAAACCGTCTCCAAACAAAGGATCGTTATCAGCAATATCTTCAATTGCTATATCTTCAAGATTTAAAGTTGTAATAATTTTATTTTTTAATTCTGCTTTTAATGCTTCCATGATTATTTATTGTATAAAGTATTGATCGTTTCGTTTGTATATTTTGTGTTTTCTTTACCACTTATGGTGCAAAGAAAAGCTTTGTAATTGTCATTAAAAAATTCAACCCATCCGCAAAGCACCGTATCTGCTTTGTTTGAATTTAGAAGAATGTTCGAATAATTCGACATAAATTCAGGATTAAAGGCCTCAAATATAAAGAAAGAATTTTCACTTTTCAGCTGATGGCGGATACTTATTTCGCCCAGACAAATATTTGGGAGCGTATAGACAAAAACTGCCGGACTCGGAAAGTAGTTTTCTTTGTCTGAAATCGATTCCTGATATTTCACATCCGTATCTAAACTTGATGATTTATTGGCCAAAACCAAAGCGATATTGTTTTCTGCTTCAGAAGAAGTTATTGGACTCAAAAGCAACTCTGCACCTAAAAAAGCCAATTTGCTCAAAGCATCCATTTTGAAAAACTTTGGATATTGCATTTCAAAATTACGATAAGCTTGTTTAGAGAAATCGCCAAAATCGGTTGGTTCTGTTTTGAATATCGTTTCTCCGTCCAAAACAATTTCGTTGTTTTCGATTTTGATATAAGAATGTATGTAGGTGTTTTGAGTCATTTTTGAAAAAAGTATTATCAGGAATTATTTTTTTTTAAAATTCCTGTTGCAAGTGAGCCATCTGTCAAAGTAGCTCTGTAAACATAACTTCCATCACTAAGAATATCGATAATTTCGACATAGATTTTTCTGCCAATAAAAAAATCCAGCCTTTTATTGCTGCCTGTTAAATAGGTTAAAATATAATTTGTGTCATTTGGCCACTCAATTTTGAATTTAGAGGTTTGCTTTTGATTTTTTTCTATCTGAAATTCATCATTACGTATAATTGTGATTTCAGGAAAAGAACCGTCTACATATTTATAACTGCCTTTTCTTAATTCGTAACATTTGGAAATTTTTGAAGAGTCGAGTTTGTTATTTTCATATTTTGGATTAATAAATATAAAATTATAATCATGACACTCATTTCTTTGTTCGCTATCCGGAGAGAAATAAATGTTTTTAAGATCATCTATAACCTCTTTTATTTTCTCTTTATTTTTATAAGTTGTTTTTTCAGGAATAATAGCTACGGAACTTACATTTCCAAAATTATCTACACAATAGTTAACAGACAAAATTTCAACATTTTTTGAATCATCAACAAAATATTGTCTTTGTATTTCATCAGCGTTTTTTTTGCATCCAACAAAAGAGATAATCGAGAAAAAGAGTACTATAAAGTTTAGTGTTTTTGTCATTTACATTATTTTTTCAAAGATTACCGCCGTATTACAACCGCCAAATCCGGAAGCTGTTTTCAAAAAGAAATGAATAGTTGCCTCTTCATTTTTTTCAATCAAATTAATAGTTTCGCTTACGCCAATTTCATCAAAACCTTTTGATTCAAAAAGCATATTTCGATTTGCGGATTCTATCGCAATAACCGTTTCCAATAATCCTGAAGCACCTAATGTGTGTCCGTAAAAACCTTTTAAACTATTTATTGGAACGTTTTGTAAATCTAAACGATTTAAAGCAATAGCTTCCATTTCGTCGTTATAAGGCGTTGCGGTTCCGTGTGCAGAAATATAATCTAATTTGTTGGCTTCAATTTGTGCTTCTTTCAAAGCATTCTGAATACTTCTGAACAAACCTTCTCCCGTTCTTGACGGACCCGAAATATGATTGGCATCGTTTATCGAACTGTCTCCAATGATTTTTATTTTAGTGTTTTTGGCTTCCGCCGAAATTAAAACAGCAGCGACTGCTTCGCCTAAACTAACTCCGGTTCTGTTTTTAGAATACGGTTTGCAAGGCAGTTCGCTCATTGCCTGAAATGCATTAAAACCCGACAAAACAAATTCTGAAACTTCGTCGCCGGCGACTACAAAAATGGTATCATAAAGTTCAGACTGAATCATTCTTTTGGCGACCGAAACAGCTAAAATTCCGGAAACGCAGGCATTGGAAACGACTATTGGCTGCGTTTTAAACTTGAAGAAATTGGCAATATTTTTTGCCAGAACATCTAAATGCGCATTGTTAAAACTGTCACCAGAATTGTCTTTTAAAGCCGTAACATTTCCTTTTGTGGTTGAAAGTATAAGAGCAGTTTTCGAATTTAATTCGACTCCTGAATTTTTGATAATCGGCTCTAAAGCGAGAATCATCATTTTTTCTAAACGGGAATATTTTGTTTCAGAACTGATTTCCGCGAAAGCGTTATTTATATTTTCATCACTGATAATCGAAGCATAAAATGAATTTGGCATCAAAGAAACGTCACTATGAAGCTGAATTCCGGAATCACTGCGCAATATTGCTTCAATGTTGGAGTCAACATCAAATCCTAAAGGCGTGATACAATTGGTTTCGTTGATATATATTTCTCTTGTCATTTTGTTGCTTTCCTGCAAGGTTTTTAGAAACCTTGTGGTATACTTTTAAATTTTAATTTAATGCTATGTAGTTATTACAGATTATTTTTTGGATTTGACTGGTTCATAATAATTCTCTATAACAAGTTAAGCGGCACAACATAACTAGCTGCATAGAGAAGATTTTTCTTTTCTTCTTTTAAGTTTTCGAACGCCTTTTTATACCAATTAGGGTCGAACGGATTATTACCCCAATCTTCTACAACAATTACATCATAAAATTCCTCATCAAACCATGGCTCGATGCCATTAACGCCAAGATTTAAATCTTCAATTCTATCTAATATTATTTTAAAATCGTCTTCTAAAAAATACTTTATAGATTCAGAATCGAATCCAGAATTTTGATTCTCAAGACCAAAAAAAACATTTCGATTTAAATAATCAAGTTTTTTGTCATTTTCCTCCTTATTAGCTTTACACTTTTGAAACTTTTCAATATCGGATTTCGCTTTACGACCATATTTTCTCGCATAAAATGCTCCTATTAATATTACTATTATAAATAAGATTTGTTGTGTCATTTTTCTCAATACCTACAAGATTTTGAAAATCCAGAAGATGGGTTAGACTATTTTATTTTTAATTCGTGCTAATTCGTGTTTTATTTTAACAATCCTACTTTTCGTTTCCATTCCTCATAAAAAGGAGGATTTGTCAACATTAAATTTCCGTCTTTATCTAAAAAAACCTGAATGGTTTCTCCTGTACAAGCCACTTCTCCTTGGGCATCAATAATTTTAAATCGGTAAATCATTTTGGCAGCGGGTGTATCTACTACCGTTGTTTCAATCGTTACCACATCGCCATAGCGCAAGGACAATTTGTGTTCGCATTTCGATTTTACAATTGGAGTAGTGTAACCCGTATTACCAATATCTAAATAGGTAAGTCCGTGCTGGCGTCCGAAAGCTTCGCGTCCATCTTCGAAATAGGTAATATAATTGCCGTGCCAGACAATCCCAAGCGGATCAGTTTCGTTAAAACGAATTCTGATTTCGTGCGAAACAGTTAAGTCTGTGGCTTCGTTATACTGTTCTTTTCTTTTTGTCATAATATAGGGCAATGGAAGTTGTGATTATAAAGAACAAAAATAACAAACTTATTTTTGGAATGATTTCAAAGAAAGAAACGTTACGCAATAAAACATCATAAAAAGCTTCGAGTCCCCAATTCATAGGAGATGATTTGGCGATAATCTGCATGATTTTCGGCATCGCAAAAACGGGAACCCAAACACCGCCAATGGCAGCCAGGATAATTACACTGGTAGCACCAAATGGGGCCGATTGTTCCTGAGTGCCTGCAATGGTTCCCAATAATATTCCGAATCCAATAGCAGCAAATCCTGAAAATAAAGCGACAACACTCATTAAAAATAAATGTCCTTCAATATTCAGCGAAGGCAGACCAATGTGAGGAAATAAAAATATCGCAACTGCCACCATCATATAAAACTGAATCATACAAATAACTAAATAGGTGACCGTTTTGCCCATAATGACAACCAGATTAGAAACCGGATTGGTCAGTAAACGTACAAATGTTCCTTGTGATTTTTCTTTTACGATATTGATGGAAAGCGGAATCACAATAAAAAATATTGCAAAAAGTGTCCATGCCGGAACATTGTGCTGAACCGAATTGGGCAATATTTCTTTGTTGTTAATTCTCGGAATTATTTCTTTGAACGTAATAAAACTCTTTTGTTCAAATTGTGCATTTTCTTCTCCAAACTGATTTTGAAAGGCCGTATAAATCGATTTGGTTTCGATCTGTGAAATCATTTTGTCAATCGAACTCATCACCGAATTTTTGAAACTCAGCTGAACGGCCGGATCAAAATATAATTTTACTTCTTTTTGCTGAATTACTTTTGAAGGCTGAGGTGCTGTAACAGCATCTGAAAACCCCATTTTGCTCACAATATTTTGTACATTCTGGTCGATTTTTGCCTGCAAATCGGCACTTAGATTTTTGGGTATAACAATTGCCAGCTGAAACTTTCCTTTATAAACATTTTCCCTTGCCATTGCTTCCGTAATGGGTTTGTTGTCAATTTGCGTGACAACGCTGAAAAATTTGTTTTTTTGCAGGTTTTCAAAAACGGTTTTTGAAACGCTGCCTTTATCCTGATCGACTAATAAAATAGGAATTTTATTTTCGGTTGCGGCTTTAAAAGTACTGTCCTGAATAAGGGTTACGGTAATTACCAATACCAAAGGCATGACAAACAATATGATTAAGCCGCCTAAATCCCTTTTCAGTAAAAGAAATTCCTTAACGATTGACATCCAGATTTTATATATCATCTCTCAGGGCTTTACCGGTTAATGAAATAAAAACATCTTCGAGATTTCGTGCATCTTTTACAGATTCAATTAACGCCAGTGGAGTATCTTGGGCGTAAATCTGTCCCTGATCTAAAATCGCAATATCAGAACAGAAATCTTCGGCTTCAGCCAAATGATGTGAGGTATAAATAATCGTTGTGCCGTTTTGGTTTAATATTTTTAAATAATCTATGATAGCATTTTTAGACTGAACGTCAACTCCAACCGTTGGTTCATCCAGAAACAATACCTTCGGATTGTGCAGGATTCCGGCAATCAGATTCACGCGGCGTTTCATTCCGCCAGAGAACGTCTGAACCTGTTTGTCGGCAAATTTCAACAAACCTAAAAGATCTAAAGTTTCGATTACCTTATCTTTTAAATCAGTTCCTTTCAAACCGTACATGCTTCCAAAATAATGCAGATTTTCTCTGGCAGTCAGTGTAGGATATAAAGCATATTCCTGTGGTACAACCCCGATTATTTTTTTAATTTTTGAAGAATGGCTGCTGTAGTTCAGATCATTAATAGTGAAATTACCCGAAGTGGGTTTTATCAAACCGCAGAGCATCGAAATTAAAGTCGTTTTTCCAGCGCCATTTGGCCCTAATAATCCGAAAATCTGACCTTCATTTATGAGCATCGAAACTTCGTTCAAAGAATACATTTCTGCATCTTTATACTTTTTCGAAAGGGATTCTATTTTTATAATGGGATTCAAAATATAATTAGCTAACTGCTTTTTTTAGTTTTTTGAAAAAGATTTCTTCGCGATTTGCGATGTCCAAAAGCTCATCGGCAATAACGTTGTACGCATCTTCTTTGGCGCTTCTGTTTTTGTAAATACGGGAAGCTTCTACGGCAAAATCTCTCCAGGAATCGCCAATCTGAGTCATTTCTTTCGAAAGATTTTTTAATTCTTCATTACCCAAAACAACCGAAGCTTCTTGTAAAAATGCTGCATAAATAAATCGGAAACCACCGCCTCCGGTACCAATTTCTTCCTGCATGCGAACTATTTGTGCCAAATAATGATTTGCTTTTTTGACACCATGTTTTACAGGCCATTTCCTGATTTGGCGAGAAACAAATTTAATACCGCGAACACCCACAATTGGCATAGGTGCCAGCATATATCGACAGGTATTTTGGATTCCTTTAATAATTGCACTTTTCAAATCAACTTCTTTTGGAATCTGAATTGGATAATACATCTGGCCTCTTGGAGCAAATGCTCCTTTGGCAAAACGCACTTTATCCAGTTCGTCATGTTTTAAAGTAGTCACGGTTTCCATCACCGGATCGCTGATTAGATAATCGGTTTCGGTTTTTCCGTAAACGACTAGATTGTGTGCGTTGAAATGAAAGCGGTATTCATCAGGAAAATAGCTCAAATGATACACACCTACTTGTAATCCGGTTGGGATATTGTTTTTAAGATTTTCTTCCAAAGCTTTATTGGCAGAGCTTACCGAAGAAAATTTTTGTCTTTTTATTTTTAGATTTAAACGATTGGCAACTTTATTAAAAATCTGTCCCGGCAAAGTACGGTAACTGATGGCAGGCGCATGATTGACTTTTAAGAAAGGCAGATAAACGAAAATAAGCCCGGAACCAATTCCAAAAACCATGGGTTCGCTAATATGGAGTCCTTTGTTTTTTAACAGGTTTGAAGCTACTCCGTTTTCACAATGAGCAGATTGGTGATGTGTAAAAGTAACTTGCATTAATCTGTTTTTATATTTTTTAATTCGGCTATTGAGATCTCAAAAGCATCGGCATATTTCTGTAAAATTTTATCGTTCAGTTTAGCAAAAACAGCGGGTTTAAAATGTCTTTTTACACGCCATTTCCACATTTCTACATAACCCGCAAGGATAGAAAGATCCATTTTGTTAAGTTCCATATAATAGCAAATAGGACTTATTTCGCCCTTTAGTACTTTCTGTTTTGCTTCTTCGGCACGTTCTTTTATATCATCAATCGCGTTAGAAAGTGCAATAGCTTTTGGTTCCCAGCCTGTGCTCAGGGCTGTGGTGTAATTGCCGTTTTCATCTGTAGCATAAACGAGTTCCCGTAGATCCTTTTTGCTTAAATTTCCATCGTGCTGCGGGACATTTTCTTTTTCCATGACGGTTTAATTTTTCAATTTAGCTTATATTGCTGCAGAAATTGTTTTTTGAATAAACAAATTAATTTCGCATTCTAAAAGTATTTTGTCTTTGAGCATGCTTTGGCAACTCATTGTGCATAAAGTATAATCGTCGCCAACAAATTTTGAAACCAGGGTAGCTTTGGTAGTTATGGTATCGCCAACTTTTGGTAGCGAATAGATTTTCAGATTTTTTAAGGCGCTGATAAAACCAATAACATTTACATATTGGTTTTCTGTTCCGTCTTCATCAAAAAAGTATTTTTTGCCTACAATTGACGAACATGTTTGTGCTGTATTTTCGATTAAACCTGCTTCAACAAAAATGTTTTTGTCGACAAAAATATTGTCTTCTTTGATTAAGAATATGGTTGATACAAAGTTGGTGTCGATATCTAAAATCAAATCAACCATCAGCATTGGAGCTCGATGAGGCAAGTAATTTTGGATGTCAATTCCGACTTTCATAATCTATATTATTTAGCTAAAACGGTTTTCATTTGTCCGCTTGCAATTTCTTCATTATTTAAAAAAGTCACAATGTTAACAAGAGTGATTCCGGCAAACTCCTGTAAAATCGAAACTGTCGATTGAATTGTATCGTTGATTTGGGGTAACTTTTTAATTTCAATATCTTTAATTGAACCGATATAGCCAGTTGGTCCAATTTCATTTTTCAAAAAAAACGTATAACCGGTATGCAGCGCCACTGACTGTGCCATATGTTCAATTAGACCTGATTCTAAAAAAGTGGTATCTTTTAAAAAGATATTATCTTTTTGAATATTCAAACCAGCAATCAAGGATGTTTCAGAATAAGAAATCATACGATCTACCATTACAAAAGGAAACTTTTGTGGTAATAGATTTTCGACAGCTTCTTTTTCTAAAAGTAAAGTTGTTTCCATTAGCAAACCGTTAAATACGCATACGCAAAAGAGAATCTTCCGCTTTCAGGAACTGATAAAAGAATACGATCTCCTTTTTTTAATTTTCCTGAATACAATAATTCTTCAAGTGCAATATAAATCGAAGCAGAACCAACGTTTCCAACCCTTAAAAGATTCATAAACCATTTTTCATCGGTAAGAACAATTCCTTTTTCATTTAATCCATTTTTCAATCCTTCAACAAAAAAGTTAGAAGAAACATGTGGTAAAAAATAATCAACCTGTTCTGCTGTAATATTATTTTTTTCCATAGCATGGCTCATACTTTCAACCCCCTTTGGTAAAATAAATTCGTCCAGCAATTTTACGTCCTGTTTAACTGCAAATACAGATTCGTTTAACCATTGTTCTGGGGTGAAGTCACTCCATGGTTTTATTTCTCCATTAGCTAATTTATCACCCCCGGCATACATACACGTTTCAAGTTCGTATGCATATGAATAAGATTCCATCCATTCAATTTTTAATGAGACAGCACCTTCGCGTGGTTTATTTTCTAATAGAAAAGCTCCGGCGCCATCAGATAGCATCCAGCGTAAAAAATCTTTTTTGAAAGCAATAATTGGCTGTTCTTCAAGATTTTTTAAATTGATGATTTCGTGATTGTATTTTTGGGCAGCAAGCCATGTCGAAACTTTTTCGGATCCGGTACAGATTGCATTTTTAGAATTTCCTGATTTTACCGAAAGATAGCCAAACTTTAAGGCGTTCATACCAGAGCAGCAAATTCCCGACGAAGAATTCAACTCAACCGATTTATTTTTTAATAAACCATGAACCATAGCGGCATGAGAAGGGGCCAGAACATCTGGTGATGAAGTACCGCAAGAAAGGACTTCCAAATCCTGAGGTGTAAAATTGTCATCAAACAATTGTACAACAGCGTTTCGGGTTAGTTCCGTATTGTTATGTGTACTGTTTCCATTTTTATCAACAGCATAATAACGAGTGGCAATTTTATTATTGCGCAAAATAATACGTCTTGCTTTTGAAGCAGTATCATTTATTAGTCCTAAATAGTTTTCCATTTCATCATTCGAAACGGCTTCATTTGGCAAATACTTTGCAGCTTTTGTAATATATACTTCAAACATAATTTAAATTAGGATTCTAAACTCCTTGATAATATTGGGTTTGTCTTTTTATGGTTTTTAGTTTAAAAGGATAGGTAATGAGGTGCAATATATATACTATTGGCGAGATTACCCATATTGCTAAGAATAAATAAATATAAAATATTTTAAGAAGTCGCTTTCTGTTGTTTTGATTTTTAAAAATGAATTTAGACCATTTTTTAAAAATTTTATTTGCAGTTTTGTCAACTTTAATTAAATATGAACTAATTCTAACAGCGCCCAAAGCTACCAATTTTGGCTGTAAATTAACTAAATTATTTTGGTTAAATTCTGAAAGTATTGCTTCTCCGAATTTTGTTGATTCCTGAATATCTTTTTCAGACACGCCAGGTAATGGAAAGAAGCCTAAATATTTTTTCTTTACACCTGAAAACATCCATTCAATAATAGTAATAACACTAATTAAGTTTCCAACACGATCTACCAAAGCTATATTTCCTACCAATTGGGCATTTGCCTGTTGCAATAACACCTTAATTTTTTCCTGAGCCATAATCCACATGTTGCGGGATCCGTTAATAGTAACTATAGGAGTATTGTTTAAGATTTTTTTGCCTTCATTACTTTTTAAAAATGAATTCATTGGAATGGATGGTGATAAATACCAAACCTGATAGTGCAGCAAAATCAAATCAAATTTTGTGTTTAGAATTTCTTCAGAAACGGGTTTTAATGTTGTGGGAATTTGTAGAAATGTTTCAGGAAAAGCATCAAAAAAGGAAGTTTTGTCCCAAGGAAACGGAAATGGTTTTTCTAATTGTATTTCATGAAAAGTAACTTTTATTTCTTCGGAATCTAAAAATGGCTTTGCAATGTTTTTTGCAATAGATTTTAATTGTCCGGATTGCGAATAATAAATAACGAGAACATTTTTCATTAGGCTGGCTGCTTTGGTAGATGGCAAAAGTAAGTATTTTTTTTAAACGAATTTTCGTATTTTATCAGTTCGTTTGGTATGAATCCAATCTGGCCAGGTTGTTCTGTCTTCGGCATCATAAATACGTATTTTTTGGTTCTCATCTTCAATTAGTAAATCATCTGAGGTACATTTTAAAATGGAGGCTGCTGCCGCAAGTCCTGAATAAGTTGCTCCTGTAACGCCATGTGATAAGGTACATGCGCCACAAAGATGTAAATTTTCTATTTCAGATTTGTTTTTATATGAAAATGGTCCAACCTGATTTAAGGTTTTTTCAGTACCGTAGACATTTCCATTGGTCGAATTAATGTAAAATTCATTTGTTTTTGGAGTTCCTAATTCAGCCTGAATGACATGTTTTTTTGCATCAGGAATAATTTTCTCTACATTGTTCATTAATTTTTCAGTAACTTTTTCTTTAAACGCAATGTACTCCTCATTGTGATAATCTTCTGTATCTGAAAAATTAGGGATATGTTCGTAATTGACATACGTTACAATTTCGAAATTATGATAGCGCCCGTTAAAACTTGGCGGATCTTTGAGTGTTGTACAACTCATAAACAGTGCTGGGAAAGAATCCCCATCAGCAATAGTGTCGCTCATTAAATCCTCAAAATTTGCATCGTCATTTTCATCTTTCATGACCCACATATTTCCGGAATCAATCCCGTAGCGTGTTACATCTAAGTCCAGCGTTAAAAATAAAATTAGGGAAGTAACTGAATATTTTGTTTTTTGCAGTTTTTTCAGCAGCGAATTGCTTAAGTATTCCTTGCCAATCAACTTAAGATAGGTAATTGACGGATCAGCATTTGAAATAATATTTTTTGCAAAAATCTGATGTCCGTTTTCTAATTGTACACCAATTGCTTTATTATTTTCAATTATTATTTTTTTTACATTTTGCTCGACCCTTACTTCGCCTCCATGTCTTTTTATTCCGTTAGTCATGGCTTTTACAATTCCGCCGCCACCGCCCATTGGGTAAAATCCGCCATCAAAATAATGACTCATTACTGAACAATGTACAGGAAAGCAGGCTCTGTTTGGCGAAAGTCCATGATCGCCACACTGAATATTTAAAACAGCTTTTAGCATTGGATTTTTTATATGCCAGCCGATAACTTTTTTTAAGGGGAAAAGGGCAAATTTTCCAAAGTGTTTGGTTCGAAAAGGAACGGTTATTTTCTGCCACCAGCCTTTTAATTTGGGAATTAGCTGAAGTTCATAACTTACCCTTTCTACTAATGTAAGATATTCATTGATATTTTTTTTTTCTGAAGGGAAATGTGCCGAAAGCGTTTCTTTGAGGTTATCTATTCCTGCAGGCAAATCGAAAGTTTTATCACCTATCAGGCAATGTTCAAAAGCATTTTTGTTCATTCTGAAAAACACCATATCATTGGCAATTCCCAGACCACGATAAAGTTTGTTTGTTGATTGCCCTTCATCCAGAAGTCCAACATAATGTACTCCCGGACTAAAACGTTGTCCTTTTAGTGTAAAACTATGACTCCACCCTCCAGGTACATAATGTTGTTCGAGAACTAAAACTTTTTGTCCTGCTCTTGCCAGGCAAATTGCAGTTCCTAAACCACCAACACCAGAACCAATAATAACCGAGTCAAATTCTTCCATACATTATTTTAAGTTTACAACTATAAAAAACAATAGCTGTTTGTCATTTTAATTGAGGTTTTTTATTTAATTATTTTTCCAAAAATCGAAATAATTAAACCACTGCAGCGGATATTTTTGCAGAATATTTTCTACACTTTCAACATAAGCTTTTAAGAGTCCTTTTTCATCACGATGTTTTACGGCTGCCTCTCTTGCATATAAATGATAATGTAAATTGGGTTCTTTCATTACATAAACAAAAACTACGGGTACTTTTAATCGTGAAGCTATTAAAAAAGGACCTGCAGGGAAGTTTGCTTCCTGTCCCAAAAGTTTTTCAGAAAGTGATTTTGTTCCTTCAAAATAACGATCGCCTGTAAAACAAACTAATTCATTGTTTGCCAAAGCGGCATTGATCTCAAAAATATGAGATAAATCATCTTTGATAATGATGAATTTTACGGCTGATTTTTGAGTAACACTTTCCAGATATTTTTTAATAGCAGAATGTTCCAAATCGGTAGTGACCAGATTAATCTGAAAATCAAGATCGATTTCTCCAAAAAAGTGTTCGGCAATTTCAAAGTTTCCAACATGGGCACTTATAAGAACTCCACCTTTTTTCTCTGCCAATAAATTTTTCAGAATTTCGATTCCATCAAATTCATAGGTAAATTTATTTCGCATTCCTGCCGAAATGGAAACTTTGTCAATAATGGTTTGACCAAAAGTGTAATAACTTTTGAAAACCATTTTTTTAGATTTGAAATTAGAATAGTGGAGCCTCTCTTTAAAATAATAAAAAATCGCTTTGTTGCTTTTCTTTAAGAATAAAAAATAATAAGAAGCAACAAAATAAAGTAATACATAAGCAGCTTTAATACCTGCTTTTTGTATTAAAAAAACGAATATTCTATAACCTAAAACTGTTCCTTTTGATTTGCCATCCCATTGACTCATTAAGCAACTTTAACTTTTAGTTTAGAGTCGATAAGGTCATAAAAATTCTCGAAAGTGGCAATTCCTACAAAATCGACTTCAACTAGTTTTACTCCAAAATTTGCTTCAATAGAAACGACCAAATCTACATAATCCAAGCTGTCAAGCCCAAGTGTGTCTTTTAAATTGGCATCTGGTTGAATGTCATCATTGTCAACCTCAAATTCATCTACCAAAAAACCATTAATTCTCTTTATAATCTCTTCTTTGTTCATCTTCATTTAAACTTTTTAACTACCAACGCAGAGTTGGTTCCTCCAAACCCGAAGGAATTCGACAAAAATATATCAAATTTTTTATTTAACGTAGTTTTAACTAAATTTAATTTTAATGCATCTTCATCAGGGTTTTCTAAATTGATGTTTGGTGCAATAAAATCGTGCTGCATCATTATGATAGAATAAATTACCTCACTGGCTCCTGCCATCCAGCATTCATGACCTGTCATTGATTTTGTAGAACTTATGTATGGATTTTTCTCACCAAAAACTTCAAAAATTGCTTTGGCTTCATTTTCATCACCAACCGGAGTTGAAGTTGCATGAGCATTTATATAATCAATATCACTTGGTTTTAACTGTGCATCATCAAGTGCTCTTTGCATAGCAATTGAGGGTCCTTCGACATTTGGAGTAGAAATATGACCTCCGTTTGATGAAAAGCCGTAACCTCCAATTTCTGCAATGATAGTGGCACCACGGGCTATAGCAGATTCATAGCTTTCTAGAATCAAGGTTGCTCCTCCGCCACTCGGAATTAAACCATCACGGCCGGCATCAAAAGGTCTTGATGCTTTTGTAGGTTCGTTTTCTCTTGAAGCAAAAACACCTAAGCCATCAAAACTGCTCATTGCATATTTGTTAATTTCCTGTGCACCGCCACAAATAATAATATCCTGAAAACCACTTTTTATTAAAAAATAAGCCAATCCAATAGAATGTGAACCGCTTGCGCAGGCTGCACTTATAGTCAGATTAATCCCTCTAAGTTTAAAAATAGTAGATAAATTCATTGTTATTGTTGAATTCATCGATTTAAAAATAGCTCCTGAACCAATTAAAGCAGTGTCTTTTTTATCCCGAATAATATCTGTAGCATCAATAATAGCTTTTGAGACACTATCATTTCCATACATAATTCCAACTTCTCGAGTATCAAAAAAAGAATCGTCAATATTGGCATTTTTTAAGGCTTCGATAGTTGCCATATATGCATATTCGGTTTCTTCACCAATGCTCATTCGTTGTCTGCGGGTCAGTGCGTTTTTTAAATCAGGTTTTGGAACCATTCCTGTTAAGGAAGATTGAAAACCAAACTCTTTTCGTTCAGGATCAAACTGAATACCTGATTTTCCATTGTATAAAGACTCCTTTACCTCTTCTAATGAGGTACCAATGCAGGAATAAATTCCCATTCCTGTAATTACAACTCTCCTGTTCATCTTCTTTTAAAGTAATTTTTTAAGAATATATTCCTCCGTTTATGTTGATAATTTCACCTGTAATATAACTTGCTTTTTTTGAGATTAAAAAACTCACTAAATCGGCTACTTCTTCAGCTTCTCCAAAACGATTTACCGGAATTAGTTTTAGTAATTCTTTTTCGTCTAACTGACTTGTCATATCGGTTCTGATAAAACCAGGTGCAACTGCATTTACAGTGATATTGCGTTTTGCAACTTCCTGTGCCAATGCTTTTGTTGCTGCAACTATAGCGCCTTTTGCAGCAGAATAATTGGTTTGGCCTGCTGTTCCTTTTACACCTGAAACGGAGACCATATTTACGATTCGGCCATATTTATTACGCAACATTTTTTGCATAAAAAACTGCGTCACATTAAAAAAACCGTTTACAGTTGTATTGACAACCCCATTCCAGTCTTCAGGAGTCATCCACATAAAAAGACCATCTTTTGTAATTCCGGCGTTGTTGACAATAGCTTCAACAATAGCTTCAGGATTTGATTCCTGCCATTTTGTTAGCGTATTTTGAACCTCCTCAAAATTCGAAACATCAAAACCTAAGATTTCCCCCGTTGCTCCTAATTTCTGAACTTCCTGAAGTGTTTCTTCGGCAGCAGTTTTATTGGAATGGTAGTTAATCAGGATATGATAATCAGATTCAATGGCCAATTTTTTACAAATAGCACTTCCAATTCCTCTTGAACCGCCCGTTACTAATACACATTTCATAGATTAAAAATATTTTTTTTTGAATTCCGTTTTTTTGAATAAACCGGAATTAGATTTTTGGTTTATTATTTGTAAAAAGTTCTGCATTTTCAAACCATTGGTTTCCTAAAACGGTACCGTCTGGTTTAAGAAAACCCCATTTGCCTTCGTTTTGTACTCTTGCAATGCCATCGATAAAGCCTTTTCCCTGATCTGTAAACAATGCTGCAAAACCTTTGGCAGTAATTCCGTATTGTGTTGGGATTACCAGTTTCCCTTTTTCATCAATAAAACCCCAGTTGTTTTCTTTTACAGGAGCCAATCCGTTTTTACTGAAAACTTCGGCATCTTTGTAAGTTGGCGGAATAATGAATTCTGCTTTCAAATTGATATATCCCCATTTTGACCCTATACATACCGGAGCTAAATTTTTTGAAAAAGCTTTTGCTTTATCATATATAGGTAAAATTATCCATTTTCCTTTTAAGTCAATGTAACCAATTTTTCCGCCCTTTCTGGCATACGTTATATCTTGTGACTCAAAATCCCAGATTTTATCTGCACCGTCTACAGGAATAAATTTTCCGGCGGTTACTAATCCAAAAGCCTCTCCTTTTTTTGCCCAGGTTGTGGTTTTGTAATAATTTCCGATTTCGGCATAAATTGGTTCAACGACTTCTTTTCCTGCTGTATTGATAATTCCCCATTTGTCATTATTCTTTACTCTTGCAAACCCATTTTCAAACGGTTTGATCAAATCGTATTTTGGTTCTAATATAACCGTCATTTTAGAATTGATTAACCCTACTTTGTTTCCTTGTTTGATAAAAGCTATACCGCCATCAAAATCAAATAATTTTTCAGAAGCCGGTGCTTTTAGTACTTCTCCTTTTGTATTAATGTAAACCCAGTTTTTATCTTTGGATACGATACAGATTCCGCTATTAAAATATTTTACATTGTCAAAAGTAGCTGGGATTGCCCAGTTTCCTTGTGCATCGATAAATCCCCATTTTCCGTTATCTTCTACAGCAGCAAGGCCTTCTGAGAAGTTTTTGGCAACCTTATATTTAGGTTCTATCTGAAATGTTCCTGCTTTAGTAAAATAACCAAATTTGCCATTTTTCTTAACTAAAGCCAATTCCTGACTATTAACAAATTGAATAGATACTAACAATAAAAAAAGCAATGATTTTTTCATGGGTTTAAGATTCAAGATTAATAATATATGGTTTAACTGTTTATAAGGTAATCTTTTACATTTTGAACAAAAGGATACATCACCTGGTCTTCCTTAAATACAGGAATTATGTTTCGAACATCATCGTACCATTTTCTGGTTACTGACGAAATTTTGTCTTTTTGCTGTAAATAATCGATTGCCTGAACAATTGTAATCATTTCGATTGCTAATACTTCAAAAGAGTTTTCGATCACTTTTGATGTAATTACCGCCGAGTTTGTTCCCATACTCACGATATCCTGATTGTCGTTGTTGTTAGGAATACTGTGTACGTACATTGGGTTAGACAACATTTGGCTTTCTGCTGTTGTTGAAGTCGCCACAAACTGAACACCCTGCATTCCGAAATTGAAACCTAATGTTCCTAAATTGACAAAAGGAGGAAGTAATTCGTTGATTTTTGAATTTAATAAATAATTCAACTGGCGTTCTGCCAACATTGTTAATTTGGTAATAACAATTTTCAATTTATCCATTTCAAGCGAAATATAATCGCCGTGGAAATTTCCTCCGTGATAAACGTGCTGGTTTTTTACATCTATAATAGGATTGTCGTTTGCAGAGTTAAATTCATCTTCTAATATAGAAGCGACATTGTTTATTGTTTCTAAAACGGGACCTAAAATTTGAGGCACGCAACGTAGTGAGTAATATTCCTGAACTTTTTCTTTGAATATTTCTTCAGTGTTTTCTCCTGAATATAAGTGATCTTCTCTTTTACGGATCAATGTACTGTCAGAAAGATTTTGTCTCATTCTTGCTGCTACTTCCTGTTGTCCTTTATGACGTTTGGTTTGGTTTAATTCCTGAGAGAAATGATCATCATAAGCCTGAACCAATTCGTTTATGGCACAAGAACATTTTAAAGACCAGTCTAATAATTTATTAGCGTGATGTACATTTACAACCCCAATTCCGGTCATTACTGAAGTTCCGTTAATCAATGCCAGTCCTTCTCTGATTTCTACCTGAATTGGTTTTAGTCCTTCGATTTCGAAAACTTCCTGAGTTGGTCTTCGGTCTCCTTTATAAAAAACCTCACCTTCGCCAATTAAAACTAATGCTAAATGTGACAATTGTACTAAATCGCCGCTGGCACCTACACCGCCATGTTCGAAGATTAAAGGTGTAATATCTCTATTGATAAGTTCTGCCATTAAATGAATTACTGACGAATGTACGCCAGAATTTCCTAACGAAAGAGTGTTTAAACGTGCTAAAATTGCTGCTTTTGCACAGGCAGGACTTAGTGGTTTTCCTGTTCCAGAAGAGTGGCTTCGGATTAAATTATATTGTAATTGAATCTGATCGGACTCCTTAATTCGGTATTGGGCCATTGGTCCGAAGCCTGTATTAACACCGTATATTACTTTGTTTCCTGAAAATTCTTTCAGGAAATTGAAGCTTTCATTGACTCTGTTTAAAACAATATCGCTGATAACAACTTTATTATTACCAAAGATAATGGCTTCAAATTCTGCTAAACTTAAATATTCATTAATTGTATTCATTAAACCTGTTTTGATTGTGCTAATTTAATTTTATTTATCAAAATAAATGTAGTTATTTTGATGATGGCAAATGTAAGTTAAATAAATCATAACATTTCGAAAATATGACAAAGGAGTTTGTAGATGTTTTAATCATAGGTGCGGGACCATCAGGATGTGTATCGGCATCGTACCTATATAAGAATGGAGTTAAAATAAAAGTAGTTGAGAAAACAAAGTTTCCAAGACTTGTGGTTGGCGAGAGCCTTATCCCTAGGGTTATGGATCATTTTTCTGAAGCAGAACTTTTTGAAAGTCTGGATGCAATGAATTTTGAAAAGAAGCTTGGAGCGCGTTTTATTCGGGGCGAAGAAATTTGTGTTTTTGATTTCAGTAAAAAATTTGGTGAGGGCTGGGACTGGACCTGGCAGGTTCCCCGTGCAGATTTTGATAATACGATGGCACAGGAAGTAATCAGAAAAGGAATTGATCTTGAATTTGAATCAGAAGTATTGGAAGTGTCTTTTGAAGGAAAAAATTCGAAAACGATTGTAAAAGATAAGGATGGAAATCTAAAAGAAATTCATGCTAAATTTATTATTGATTCCAGTGGATACGGACGTGTATTGCCAAGACTTTTAGATCTTGATACCCCATCTAAATTAGATCCGCATTCTTCAATTTTTGCACACGTAAAAGATATCAACAGACCGGAAGGCGAGGAGGGAACCTTGATTTCTTTTGATATTTTGGAAACTGAGGTTTGGCTATGGGTCATTCCATTTTCGAACGGAAACACCAGTTTAGGCGTTGTAGGACCGACAGATTTTATCAATTCGCTTTCTGAAAACAAAGACAATGCAGAGGCTCTGCGAAATGCAATTCAGCTTTCAGATTATTATATAAAAAGATTTAAGGGAACGGAATTTTTATTCACTCCTGTAAAATTGGAGAATTATTCGAGAGCCGTAAAAAAAATGTACGGAGATGGTTTTGCGTTAACAGGAAACAGTTCTGAGTTTTTAGATCCTGTTTTTTCATCAGGAGTTGCTTTTGCTACAGAATCAGGAATGCTGGCTGCAAAATTATACCTTAAAGAGTCAAAAGGTATCGAAGTTGACTGGGAAGTTGAATTTACAGAATATATGAAACGCGGTATTGGTGTTTTTACTACTTATGTGAAAGAATGGTACACTGGAAACCTGCAAACCTTGTTTTTTCATCAGCCTGAAAATCCAGATGTTAAAGAGAAAATTTGTTCTGTTTTAGCAGGATATGTCTGGAATGAAGAAAATCCGTTTGTTAAAAAACATGACAATGTGATAAAAAATATGGCCTATCTTATTGATATGGAAAAGAAATAAAAACAAAAAACCCTGGTGTGAACCAGGGTTTTTTTTTTATTTTGGATTGTATTATTTGTAAGCCTTTTTCAAAAGTAATTTAGCAAGTGATTTACCTGTTTTAGCATAACCTTCGCCAAGTCTTGATTCGTTGCTGAAGTTATTTCCCCATTGATCTCCTGGAGCCTCTTCACTTGTAATCTCTAATAATACATTTGATTTGTTTGCCGTTTCAACAAATTTTAAATTTGTAGTAACTTTTGCAGGCTGTTTCATCATTGCCACATCCCAACCCGGGTATAACCAAACTGTTTTTACTATTAAAGTGTAAGGAGTACTTAATCCTTCCTGAAAAGTAACATCTTTCTTTTCTTTACTTAATACGATATTTACAAGCTCTAAAAACTTTGGAGTCCAGATTAATTCTTTTGCAGATTCCCATTTCTTTTTCCAGATGTTTCCGTTTCCTTTTGTTTTTTCATTTAATTCTGCAGTTCTTTCTTCTACATATTGTGCCTCAGTTTTTTTGTCTTTCATCATAGTAAAATCACTATAATCAAATTCTACGTTGATTTCTTTTTGATCTTTTAAAAAATCAAAGCTTCCTTTTACAACATCTACGTCCTGAGCAAATGTAATTCCTGTAAAAAGCAATAATGCAAGTACTGTTTTTTTCATAAAAAATGTATTTAAGTTAAAATTCAAATGTAAGTTTTTTATTTAAATTAAAACATTAAATTTTTATTCTGTTTTTTTTAATTTAATGGTATCAAAGCTTTCAAAAACTGGCTTTGCAGTAATTCAATTCTTTTGATTTTGTTTCGTATAAATATTTTATAATCAGTAAATTAAGTTTATTGATTCTGAATTTAAAAATCACGTATGATCAGTTTTCTGGTTTTTCTGATTTTTTTAAAGCCTGGACAGGGTGTTTACACTTGCATTCAATAGTATGGTAAAAACACTCTTCCTGAAAACAATTAAGCAGAAATAAGTTTAATTCTAAAAAAATTAAATTATTTCAACGATAAGCGTATTGCTTAAAATAAAATTTAACTCTTCTTATCAAAAAGCATATTGCACTATTGCGTAATTTTGCAAGATGTATGCTTTAGTTGATTGTAATAATTTTTATGCTTCCTGCGAACGTGTTTTTCAACCGGAATTCAACGGAAAACCGGTTGCGATATTGTCCAACAATGATGGCTGCGTAATTTCGAGAAGCAATGAGGCTAAGGCGGTTGGAGTTCCTATGGGTGTGCCGGCATTCAAGATTAAGGAATTGGTAAAAGAAAAAAACATCAAATTGTTTTCTTCAAATTATCCTTTGTATGGAGATTTGAGTGATCGTGTGATGAAAATTCTGGAGCAGTTTACGCCCAATGTAGAAATTTACAGTATAGACGAAGCCTTCCTGAATTTTGATGGTGTTGGAGTTTTAAGTTATCAGGATTATGGCCTTCAAATAAAATCCCGTATTCAAAAATGGGTTGGGCTTCCGGTTTGCATTGGCTTTGCCGAAACGAAGGCGTTATCAAAATTAGCCAATAAAATTGCCAAGGAATTTCAGGACAGAACTAAGGGTGTTTATGTTATTGATACCGATGAAAAAAGAATCAAAGCTTTAAAATGGACCAAAATTGAAGATGTCTGGGGTATCGGCCATCGAACAAAAAAGAAAGTCAAACTTCGCAACATTCATACAGCCCTGGATTTTATTCAGCCACAACACGAAGCCTGGATTAAAAAAGAAATGGGCGTGATTGGCCTTCGCCTGAAATATGAACTGGAAGGGAAATCGGTTTTGGATTTGGAGCCTTTGCCGGATCAAAAAAAGAGTATTGCAACTACCAGAAGTTTTCCAAAACAAATATCCGATTTTGATTTGCTGCGTGAGCGTATTGTTACTTTTGCCTCTGTTTGTGCCGAAAAGCTTCGCAGGCAAAATTCGTGCTGTCATACTATAATTGTAATGCTGGTTATTGACAGGCATACCATTAAAAGTTCTAAATATTACTTTAATATGGCCGTAACGCTCCCTTATGCCAGTAATTCGACTTTGACAATTTCAAATGCGGCTGTAGAATTACTGAAGAAATTACACAAAGGAAATGAGAGCATCAGGTTTAAAAAAGCAGGAGTTGTAGTGACAGAATTGATTGATGAAGATAAAAAGCAGTTTCAGTTGTTTGAAGAAGAAAACCCAAAACATCTGGCTTTGATGAAGGTGATGGATCAGCTGAATGATAAAATTGGAAAAAGAAAAGTTAAACTGGCTTCGCAGGATCTTAGTTTGACCTGGAACATGAATCAGAATTATCTCTCGCCTAAATATACTACTGATTTCAAAAAATTATTGGAAGTAAAATGTCTGTAAAAAAAGAACAAAAACTGACCTTCTTTAAGGCTGATTTCGAAAGTGAAATCAGGATTCCGTACAGTACTGAAGGTGTTTCGGCTGGTTTTCCGTCGCCGGCTGCAGATTTTATGGAAACCAGTATTGATCTTAATAAGGAGTTAAGTGAGAATGCGCTGGCTACTTTTTACATTAGGGTCAAAGGTAATTCTATGATTGATGCAGGGATTAATGACAAAGATGTTTTAGTTGTCGACCGAAGCCTGGAACCACAAAATAATAAGATTGCGATTTGTTTTATCGATGGCGAATTTACCGTAAAACGCATTCAGGTCGAAAAAGACTGTTTGTACCTCATGCCTGAAAATTCAAATTACAGCCCCATAAAAGTTACGGAAGACAACCAGCTTATTATTTGGGGAATAGTTACTTATGTGATTAAAAAAGTTTGAGTGGTTTTACTAATTTGTTTTAGTAGAATACGTTTCGCAAAATATTCTGTATTACTTCTTTTTCTTATCCTCTAATTTCTTTTCGATTAGGGCAATGATTTTATCTGTAGTGGCTTCTTTATCAAAGTATTTTAAGAAAGCTACATATCCGGGATCTGAATTTTGATAAACTGAATTTGGATCACGCAAAATGTTGTCTTCTGTAATTTCCATATCACCCATACCTGTTAAAACCCAGTTTATGTTTAAATTAGGATAAACCTGCATAATTTTTTTCAAAATATTCATTCCCAATGACCTGGAATTCGTCAAAATTGGATGTAAAGAGGTGTATAATATATCATTTTCTATACAGAACTGCCTAAGGTTAACCTCCTTGCTTTCAATGTAGTAGCGTAATCTTTCGCCTTCTGTTTGCATTTTTTTTAAATTTTTGTATTAAAAATGATACAATATATCAATAAATGATATATATTTGAAATAGTTACTTCGTAGTAAATACGTAGTAAAAATACAATAATTATATGATTCAAATAAAACTTATCTATGATTACAGCCAGACAAAGGAATAAAATGAAGAAAGTCTTTAAAACAGGCTACTCAAAAGATGTTCAAAAGCTTTTAGCAGAGAAAGCGATATGGAATAAAAAAGGGATGCCGTTTAGTAATTCTTACATTACTCATGTTTTTAATGGCAGAAATACGAATAACGATATTGAAGAAGCTATCATTGAATTGTATCAAAAAAGATTATACGAAGAAACGAAGATTACATTGCGGAGAAAAGAAATTTTTGGCAAAAAACAAAAAACAGACCGTATTAGAAAAAATTAATATTTAATGCAAATAAAAAGATTACCGTAGTTATAAATTAAAAATCATCAGTAATTATGAAAATAATAAAAAATGAAAGTTTAGGAAATATGGGTTACTTCTCAGACAAACATGGTTTATTAACGAATTTTATTTTTGAAATTCTGTCAGTCGAATACAGTGATAATCTGTATGGCTATTTCAGAATAAAGCTGACAAATGATAATTCAAAATTTGTGGTTATTAATAATCTTAGCATCTGTGGTTCATTTTCTGACACTTTTCCGGATCGGGTATTAGAAGAGGGTTTGTATTTATGCCATCCGGATTTAAACCATGAAATTGTGCTTGATATATTCAGCTTTGAATTTGATTTGTATAAAAGCAGATCCTTTAATTAAAACAAGAAAAGCAGATTTTTTTACTATCGCAAGATTTAATATATAAAAAAAGTTTATTTGATTTAACCCATAGTTCAATTAGCTTTTCCATAAGTGTGAAACCCTTTTTTTGGGGTAAGTATTGAGCTTTTTTTAATCTAAAAAAAAATACGCGTTAATTTGTAATAATTGTGATCTGTTACTTAGGTACAGCATATTTAGAAAAAGAAACCCCGCCAAACTTAAAATGATTAAGTGAAGCGGTTCTGTACGATTTTAGTCGATAGGTACTATTATCGTCTTTTTCAGCATCTTTATTTTTTTAATGTTTGATAAAATGGATAATTATTTATTCAATCTGCATATATGGGCTTGTATACTCATCCTCGGGTTTGTATTTTATTCCTTTATAAACAATGGTTTCTGTTTTTAGTGTTTTGTTGAGTTTATATAAAACCCCATCTTTGCGCAAATAATAATAAAAATCATTAGTAGCTTTTATTGCTCCTACAATCTCGTTGTTGAAAAGAAACTTTTTTCTTTTTAAATTACCATTGTTTGAGTCATATACCGCAATACAGGAAGAAGTATTTGCAACAACTTCTTCGTCTATTATTTGTAATGATTTCAGCACTCCCACTTTGTCATTCAGTATACTATGGAGATCCTGATCTTCTCGTAAATTCTTTCTAACCTGAGCTACATCCTCTGGTGATTCCCAATTGATAATTGGTATGGTTGCTAACCATTTCATTTGTCCGGTTTTTTTATCAATACCAATAATATGTTCTGCATCTCCCAGTACAATTAGTTTTTCTCCTGCAGTAAGATTAGTTAAGGTGTTAATATTGGTATCTGTAGTCACATTAGTATTGGCGTTCTCATCGTATTGTGTGTCGGTTATATAATTATTTACTTCAAATTGCCACTTTGTGTTTAATTCCTGATCAAGACAAAAAGCATTTCCGTTTTCATCGATAACAAAAATTTCTCCATCACTTACCACTGGTTCATGCGGTAGCGGATGAACAAATTTCAGGTTGGTAATAAATTGCCCGTTTTTTGCATTTACAGCACAGAGATTATAGCCGGTGTTTACAATAATTTTATCTCCAATAGCAGTTGGCGATACAAACACTTTATTTTTTACATCATATACCCAATTTGGCTGCATTGTATTCGAATTAATAGATTTTACTTTTCCATTTAAATTAGAAAAAATAAAATTACTCTCATACACAAGCGGGTATTGCGAAAACATAAAAAGTGAGGGACTTTCAGGTATAGACTCGTTCTCTTGATATTTTTTTATGATAGCACCTGTCTGTTTATTGAACACAATTATTTGTCCGTTTTCATACGATTTTATTATGGTATTGTTGTCAATTTTAAAATAGGAGTCACTACGGGTGTCTTCTATATTTTTTATGTTTTCCCAATTACATTTTCCGGTTGCTAAATCTATGCTGTATAGGTTTCCGTTATTGGTTGTGAGAAATAAAGTAGTGTTTTTTGAAACCTCTTTCTGTTTGCAGGAAAACACAGATAGTGCAAGAATTAGAAATATTTTTTTTAATAATAATTTGTTCATTATGTTTTAGGGGAATTAAAAATGATGTTTAAGTGTTTTTATAATAATAAAAAGGTAAGAGATGCAACTTTCAAATATGTGTACAAAAAAATGGAAAGGATTATTAAAATCGAACAGTAATGTTGGTATTATTCTTCTGTACAAAAATGTACAATTAGATATGTGAGATAGTTTTTACTGCAGACTCATTAGGCATCTTCCCTGACTCTTTTATTAAACTTGTACAATAATTACAATACGATAAAATCAAAAATTAACTTAGGATCATCTTCTATTTTTTATCCTGAGTTATACAATGATTTTTTATTATATCGTTAGTTACCTCTATATATTCTCCAATTCTCGCTGAGTTTTCATCAATTCCTAATCTTTTTTCATAGTTTTTAATTGCATTACTTAACATTTTATGATGTTCTTCAAAATATTCGGGAGAATAATTCCCAAGCCTTACCTCATATTTTTTATCTAATATCAATGTGCATGAATCAGAAAGAGAATAATGAGAATAGTTGAAATATTCACAAAACGAAATGTTTTTTTGATCTAAACTATCTAATAATGTATTAAAGACGACTAGAGTGTCTTTTTGTATGTGAACCTTAGAAAGTATTTCTTCTCTAAAAGCATCATTTACTTTAAATTCTTTTTTACAGCTTATTAATGCAAAAAAAGCAGCAAGTACCAATAATTTGTTTTTCATATCTATTCTAATAATTATATTACAGTTAATTTTTCTCCTTTTTCTTTTCTTTGAAATCTAAAGTCTAAATGTATAACCTCGGCAGGATTCTTTTTGTTTTTCAATTTTATGATTCCTTCTCCGTCTGCTTTATGTAAAAACATAATAATTTTTCCATATGCTTGATATTCTAATTGAAATGTTTCTTCAAACAAGAGCTCTATTTTCATAATCGTTATTATTAAGCCAATCTTCCGCCATTTTTATTTTTTCTTTATGGTTTTTTTCAGTAGATTACATTGTTTTTCCTATATTTTAATGTTAAATTGATCCATCTCTTTTATAAATTTCCTCTACAGTTCTATTATATCTATCATACAACATTTTCCAAGGTAATTCGTTAGATCTCTTTGGTTTCCAATATTCCTCTGTAATAGTTTTATCGCCTTTTATAGTTATTTTTTTTGAAACTAATTC
Source organism: Flavobacterium sp. LM4 (assembly GCF_002017935.1). Lineage (NCBI taxonomy): Bacteria > Pseudomonadati > Bacteroidota > Flavobacteriia > Flavobacteriales > Flavobacteriaceae > Flavobacterium > Flavobacterium sp. LM4. Next base: position 1,689,581 of record NZ_MUFW01000001.1, read on the forward strand.
ACCTTTTCTATTGTCTTCATAATAATTTATCTCTTCTTTTTTATTTAAATATCTTTCTATGATTTCGGGAAATTCGTAAAAATCTTTGTTCATATCATCTCGCATTCTAAGCTTTTTGTATTTTTTATTCTTTAGAAAAAAACTAATTTTATTAAGCCACCATGCATTTTGATTTAAACTGTATTGAGCAGGTTTGTTTAAATAAACGATCCATTGTGCAGAATTTTCATAATGAGTATTTGGAGAAAAAATTATTGTTTCTATCGTGGACCATTTAATAAAACATACTGTTTCAGATACGGGACTACTTATTTTAAAGCCCAAATTATTATGTATAATTGAATGTTTGTTTTTTTCTTGAATTAACATTATAATAATTTATATATTTTATTTATAATTTTTCGAATTCAAAGAGAATTATCAAGTAATGAAATGCCTTAATTTCTAAATTGTATGATGGTCTATTCATGATTAATTTTTATTGTCAGTTTCTTTTCGGAACGTATTTAGATTATAATCGTTTAAATTGTTTTCGCGATCAAAAATTTTATAAAAACCAAAGGTTTTTAATTGTTCGTCTATATTTTTCTTTGTTGTATTTTCTGATTTTATATTTTGGATCTTATTTCCGAATTTTAACTTTAAGTATGAGGAAGTTTCTGGATTCACTTTTACTAAATATTTATTTATTGCTTCATTAAAAGTGTAGAAATCTATGTTACTATAATCATTAATTTTAATAATTGGGAGACCTTTCTTTTTTGGTTTAGGTAAAATGGATATTTTATTGTACCAACTTTGAACATCATATTTAATAACAATGGGTTCAGAATTTGAAATTATCAGATATTCAAAATTATGGTATTCTCCATCTAATGGAGGTTTGTTCAATAAAAATATAGCTTCTATATGTTTCCAAAAAACAACAGTTTTTTCTTCTAAAATTGGAATATCTATTGTAATTTTTTCTTCGGTATAATTTAATTTTTTTTTTGAATCATCTATTTTCTTTGCCGTTTTTTCTGTTATTGATATACCAAAGTTTATAGTATACATGATATATAAAATAATTATTAGAATACCAGATACAATAATAATTGGTAGATAGCCTATTTTTATTTTAAAAAGAAAGTAATCCAACCACAATCCCCCTGCAAAGAATAAGAAAAGAAAAGAGTTGAATATAATTATCGGATTTATTTTCATAATGTATAAAATTCGATACAATTTATTACACAAAGAGGGACTTTAATATCCTCATACAACAAACCTTTAAACATAAATGAGGGATTGGTTTTTATACTATTATTAAAAAATTTCAAAATCAGTTTGCGAGTTGTATCATGTAATCAGGAGACTTATGATAATCAATAATATTAATTGTTTTCATATTGCTTTTAAATAATTTCAGGTTCTGTTTTTCCTTTAGGAATATAAAACATTTGATCGATCATAAGTTCTTCTTTCGTTTCGTTATTAAATAAATAGAAGGCTGGTTCACCATTTAGTTTTTTGAATGTTGCTAATTTGCCATATCCATAAAATCTTAAGATTGTGTCTTTGGGAAAAGGCATTACTGTGAATCCATTTTTAGCATCTTCAATTAAACTATTAATTCGTGCATTAGATTCAGAACTGCTTAGATACATTGATGTTGCCATATTTTTTTCTCTAACCTTAATTTTTTCGGCAAATTCACTGTACTTTTCTTCTTTAAGAAGATCAGCCAATTTATCATATGCTGTAATAAGTTTTTCTTTAAAATTAGCTACATCTTCTAAATTTTCGCCATCAGTCCATTTGGTTAATGAGTATGTAATCTCAGCTGTAAATTCTGTTGAAGTGGTCAATAACGGAATTTTTTGATTTTCTTCCACTTTTTGAACTGCTGTTTCCGGGAAATCTTTTATATGTTTAAATTCATTATTTGCTACATCGTATAACCTAACGTTAAATCTTAAAGAGGCTTCAGGATCTAGATTTTGTTGTCCGGAAAGAGGTTTTATAATCGCTTTTACAAATTGTTCCCCAGAATTATAAATAGCGTAATTTACCGGAACATTACTAGAAATTTGCCCTCCAACTTCCATTGTTAGTACAGGAATATCGTTTATCAAAATTTCAAAATTGCAGGCTGCGACTGAAAAGTCTAAGGTGTAATAGGGCTCGTATATCATTTTTAGTTCAATTAATTGAAAACTTATTGTTTTTCATAGGGCTTAATTTGTCAGTTAATTATAACTGATTTTGTAGTTTGATTCCTCATGAGCATTTAATTTCTCTCTTTAGAAATTTTAAAATCTAATTTTTATAATACATATCCAAAGAACGGTATGAAACCCAATCTTTATATTTTTTGTTGTCTTTGTCTATTGCGATTATTTGTAAGCTACCTTCTACAGGTTTTGTGTCATAATTAACCTTATAAATGAGGAAAAAAGTAGCCTTTTCTTTTAAGTCTTCCCAGACTAAAATGCGTTGCTCCATTTTATCTTTTTTGAATTCTCCATTTTCATCTAAAAAAAGAGGATGCTCTTTTGTGGACAAAGAAATTTTTGAAAATGCAGGTTTTACACCGTATTTGTTTTCAAAACTTTTAATTATTTTGAGCGCATCATCATTATCTAAAATATTTATTTCATAACACCAAACAAGTTTATCTTTTTTGTTATAAAAGAAGGAAGTTTCGTTTTTTTCAAAATCAATATTATTTCCAAATAAATTTATTTGACGAGGAGTAAATTTAAATTCGTCATAATCTCCTGAAATATTATATTCATTTAAAGCATTATCGTTTAATGTCAATCCAATTCTACTTAATATTTCGTTTACATTGGACTTAAATTTTAAATCTGTGAGATTAAGGGTTTCCCTAGAATTATTTTTTTTTGCTTCCATTGGTGATTTTTTAGACTCTATGATTTTTTTTTCTTGTTGTCCATTACATGAAAGCAAGCTTAATGCTGCTAAAATTGTTATTTTTTTCATTGGTTTATTTTTAATCCTTTAATTCCTTTTAAATAAAAATCATTTCCATTATTGTTTTCTTCTTTAGCAAAAGTCAGATAACTGTAGTTTTTTAAATTTTTATTTTGTCTTTTTCTTTCCTTTAGATAAAATTCGTAAAATGTTGCACTATTTATATGCATTATCAAATTGTCTAATTGATTAATTAGAACAATTAAATTAGCTTCATCAGTTTTTTTATTTTGTATTATAGAATTATATCCAATATTAAGAACATAAATTTCATCCTCATTTTCCCATACAATGTGACGATCAATTTTGTCATTATCATCGTAATTAGGTAAACCTAATTTTTTTTTAAGTGAATTAAATAGTTTTTCACTTTCTTCTGTTGTATAGGTATGTAATTGATACCCTTCTATTTTTTTTGCCTTTTCATTAACAAGCAAATTGAGATAATTTTTTCCACAATAAGTTGCTGAAATATCAAAGTCTACTGAGTTAGATAAATCATTTTGATTATAAGTTAACATTTTAGAATCTGTGTATTCATAAGCAATAAGATTAGGGTCATAAATAAATGGGTGTTTTTTTACGTCTATTTCATCTTTAATTAAAATACTCTTGTGTATTGGTAATTTAATAGAAGCTAAATCAATTTTTTCTGAATTACAACTTTGTAGTATTATTAGATAGTTAAAAAGAATAATTATTTTCGTTCTCATAATTATTTATGCTTTTTTTCCCAAAATAATATTTGAGGTTTATAACCTGTAATTTTCCCTAAGTTTTCCATGATATCAAATTCATCATAAAAAGTTCGGGTTCTGTTATAATTAACAGGTTTCCAGTCAGAACTTACTTTTTTATACGTAAATCCTACTTTTATCATAAGTATGACTTGACCTACACATGGATCTACTTTCAAGGTTGGAGTATAATAAACTCCTATTTGCGAATTATATTTTAGAGAATGACCAGATGTTAGCCCCATTTTTGCACTTGCCTTAAATGTACCTTCTATATGACCTTCTAATTCTGGTTTTTTTACTGTTCCTATTACTACAACCATCCCTTTTAATTCTAAACCAGATTTTAATTCAATAGAAATATTAGAATCTAAGTTAAAATTTGCTTCACTATCATCTTTAATAGTACTGTAAGTAGTGTCTATAAGTCCAGAAACTGAACCTTTAATTTCCAGATCTATATACATTTTAAAATTTACTACAACATTTTCAGTTTCATAACCTTTTTCAGCCCAACTCCTTACCATATTGAATACTTCTAAAGCTAATGCGTTACCACTTCCTAATGTTACAACTGCAACTCCGGCTTGGACAGCTAAACTCAAAAGATCAATAACTAAAGTCAACTCTATTAAAGGCTTGGCTTCTAAGAAAAATTTAATTTTTGTACCTATTTCACTGTGGTTATTATTTATATCGGCTTCCCATTCTGAACCAAAAAATACTGCTGGGGCATTTAATGTAATATCAAAAGGCAATTTTCTCCCTATTCCCTTTGATAATTTCCCTTTCGTAGTTGTAGTTATCCCTTGAGATATTTTTTTTACTGAGGAAATAACAGAAAAAAGAGATTTAATTTTCTCGTTATATTTAAAGGTTAAATCAGGAGTTTTTTGATATTTACCATTTTCATCTTTATCGAAATTTGCTTCTAAACTAACGCCAAAATCCACTTCGGTATATTCACCTTTCTGTTCGTTAGCTAATTTTAAAGCCTTTTTTCTAAGTTCATCATGTTTGCTCTCATGTAATTTTTGCCATTTTATGCTTAAAGCATTACTCAAATTTACATAGAAATTAAATTTCCATTTAATATCTGGATAAGCCATTACCCGAATTGTAATATTCTTGTCGTTTGAAAAATAGCGACAAGAATGGACATGTATATCATATAAATTAGGTGTCGAGCTTGCTGGCCAAATATATTGTAGAGGAGCAGGATTCCATGTTTCTAAATTAGATTTTACAGGAAAATCTAATTTATTTGTAACCTTATCTATTGCTTTAATATATTCAAGAGAATTTATTTTGATGTTTTTTTTGTGTTTGTCTTTTTCCCTAAAGCAAGCTTTGTTTTCGTATTCTGAAACTTCTAGAGTAAAGTTTTCATCATGAGATGATCTAATAGTTTTATAAATTATGGTTTGTGCATCGTGACCAAAAGTATCAAAAGTAACGTCTACACGACGGTTTTCCATATATTCTTTTTCATCTTTATGCTTTATGTTATCTCTGCCTTGTTTATTATCAGTAGGATTTACTTCACCTCGACCTGTAGAGATGATTCGGTTAGGATCTAAGCCACCATCAACGAACAGCTTTTTTACAGCATCACTTCTTTCTTGTGATAATTTTTGATTATATTGTTCTTTTCCGATAACACAGGCATGTCCTTCAATTTTGATATAAGAATGTTGCCCCCCTAGCAAATATTGTAAGACATTGTTGAGGTTTGTTTTGGCATCAGAAGTTATGCCATATTTGTCAAATTCAAAAAAGATAGTTTTCGTTATAGGAATTTTGGGATTTGATGCGTTTTTTAAATTTTCACCATTATTAAAAAGAAGTGTTGTTTTCGAGGGTTCCGTTATGCTTATGGTCTCAAATTTGCAAAGTTCAAATCGTTCTTTGGTTTTTTCTGGTTGTCCATTTTTTAAAGGAGATAAATTTTTTGGTGGTTTTATTTCCTCAGAAACAATTTTTTTGTTAATTCTTAAAAAACGTGCGTGTACTGTGTCATTATATTTTTCATCCGGAATATAAAGTCTATTGGAAGGGTCAAAAACTTTGATGTAAAACTCTTCTTTTTCTTTTATATACTTAAGCTTAGGATACCATGTATTTGTACTTTTAATCTCAAGATTAATTTCTCCATCAATAACATCGACACTTGTATATCGGTATATAAGCGGATCTGACTGATAATCCAGATGCCTAAAGATATCGATACTTAAATTTTGATGACCGTTTAGACCTTCAGTCATTAACTTTAGATAAACCGTTTCTCCATAATTGAAAAAATGATCTTTTCTAACATCTTTTCCGTCTTTGGTTATGGACCACTTACTGCTAAGTATTCTTGTGGGACAATTACCGCTAACAATTAAGCCTGTATGATTGACTAAATCTCTTTGTCCTGAAATACTTGCTTCTAAATAATATTCAAAAGGTCCACACAAAGCTTTGGGAATACTAATTTTTTTGGGAGCATAGGCTGGTTGTACCCTCTGTACAATAATGGTTTTCTTTTTTCGGTCTTGCAGAATCCAGGTTAAAGTTTTCTTCTTATCTGCCTCGGGAGTTCCTTCGTGCCATAAATCTACTTCAAAAGCAACATATTGATCTGGATGAATTACTATTTTTTTATTAGGAGTAGATAAGTTGGAAATTACTTTTCCATCACCTGTCCATTTTATTCTTTTTACACCTTTTGCCATTTTAAATTTTGTTCAAATTAATTATTAAAACTTAATCCCTCATGTTTAGCCTCTTTAGTATACATTTCCCTAACATCCACCATTGGGTTTACAAGATTATGCACCATAGGCTCGGCATTTTTAAAATTTTGTTCGCCGGGTTCTGCAGTTTGTCCGTGATCTGTAATTTCGATACAATCCGGAGCTCCAATGGGGCAGGTTGCTTTGCTGTTTTCCAGGAGTATTTTGCCTTGATTGCTAAGGGTTACATTTTCATAAAAACCGCTCCATTTAGTTATTACAGCCTGACAAGGCAAAAAACTATTGCCCGCAGGTTGTTTTTTGCATTTTCCAAAGGTGTTTTTTTCTAAAGTCTGCCCAATTTCTTTAGTAGTAGCAATTAGTTTTTCTGATCCTTCCTTATCATTTCCAAAATGTTTTTTGTGTGATTTAACCTTAATTTTATCCGTTTTAGAAGGGTCTTCACTAAACTTGCATTTGCAGGTAGCCCCCTGGACTACAAAATGTTTTTCGCTCATAATTTAGGTTGTTTAAAATTGCCACCACTTTTTTTGAGGCTGGGTTTCTTCGATAAATAATTCCTGTTTCGGCGTTGCGCTGATTTCTTTACGCTCGTTTAAGTTAGCAATCGAAACCGAGTATTTCTGCGGGACATCGAGTTCTAAATTGCAGGATATAAAAATGCTCTCGGGAATATAATCTTCAGGGTTTAAAAAATATTTTGCCCTGTAGCTGCCAACAGCTTGTTGCTCTGAATATTCTTTTACAGGTAAATTTAATTCGTTTTCAAAATCGGTTTTGGTTCGTTCATCATGAAGTTTTCCATTAACGTCGATCACTAAAAAATTATCAACATCCAGACGATCGTCTACTTTTTGATCAACGAGATATTTTATATTTTCAGTTTTAGCAATAAGAGGGAAATCAATTTCTTTCTGAATCGATAATGAAGGTGGGTATTCTGTATGGAGTCCGTTAAAAAAGGCATTTAAAAACCAGTCTTTTGAAAGGGAGAGATATAAGGTATCGCTGTCTTCTAAATTTCTGTCGTAAATAGAGAGGTATTTTTCGACATAATCTCCTTCATAATATTTGAGGATTTGTTTTTTGGTTTCCTGCCAGCGTTCTTCAATCTGGCTAAAGTTGTTAATGTAAACCCATTTTCCGTTTTGGTCCACTACAACCAATAAAGGGTATAGGGCAGCAGAAGCTTTTTCGGCAATTTCTTCGGCCATAGTGCTGGCGGCGGTATCGTTTATGTAGATATTTCCAATTCTGTCTACTTCAAAAAAATAAAAGCCATTTTCGTTTTTTGCTTTCCATTCAACGTTAATTTCCTGTTTTATAGTATGCGTTTCTGATCCGTTTTCTATCGTATATAGTACACCATATGAGTTACTGACTTGTGCATTATTCAAAGACATTTTGAAAGGAGCGTCATGAAAAACTACTTTTTTACGCTGTTTTTCTCTTTCTTCATCAGAAAGTTTTATTTCGGGAGGTGGTAAAATAAGGTATTCAAGCCGCGATGGAAAATCAGCTTCTATCAAATCCTGCAATGGGCAAAATCTATTATGATAAGCTCTAAGAGCATAAGTATCAAGGCCTAACTTATTAGCGACACTCACTAAGGTATCGCCTTTTTTAATGGTATAGGTTAAATAATCCTTATAAGAAGGCTCTGGAATATAGGACATATAGTTGTTGACATTTGGGTAGCCAAATATATGTTTTTTCTCTCAAATTATTTGCATGATGTAAAAAAAAGACTGCCTTTTAAAAGCAGTCTTTTTTTGTAATTATTTAAATATAATTATTTTACCAGAACTTAACGTATAAAGCTACGATAACTAATAAAGTAATTACGATCAATACTGTAGTTTGTGGTTTTACAGAGAACATTCCAGGCTCTGTTTCGAAAGCTTTAGGGTTTACTTTTGGTCCTGCAAAACTCATTGCTACCATTACAAGTGTTGTAAAGAAGAATGATAATCCCATACAGATGTGGAACGGAATTTCGTAGATACCCTTAGCATTTTTATAAGCTGTGTACAATAAAGTTTCGTTTCCGAACAATGCAGGAGCATATTCATTAAATAAAACAGATAATACAAATCCTAAAATTACACCTACAATAGCTGCAGCTCCTGTAGTTCTTTTCCAGAACATACCTAAAACGAACATAGCAAATACTCCGGGGCTAATGAATCCTGTATATTTTTGGATGTACGTGAATCCACCAACACCACCAATTCCAAGAACGTCATTCCATGTAAATAAAACAGCCAGAAGCATCGCTGCGAAAACGGCATATCTACCAATGTTTACCTGATGTCTGTCACTGGCATTTTTCTGAATGTATTTTTTGTGAACGTCTAACGTATAAATTGTAGAAATACTATTTACTTTTCCTGCTAATGAAGCTACGATAGCTGCTGTTAAAGCGGCAACAGATAATCCTTTAAGACCTGTTGGCAAGAATGTCAACATGGCTGAGTAAGCTCCGTCTTTTCCACCAACCAATTGTGGTAAATCACCATTTTGGTATAAAACATAAGCTGCAATACCCGGTAACATTACGATAACAGGCATTAATAGTTTTAAGAAACCTGCGAATAAAATACCTGTACGGGCAGTTTGTAAATCAGCACCCAATGCTCTTTGCGTGATGTACTGGTTACATCCCCAATAGTTAAGGTTGATGATCCAGATACCTGCCAAATAGGACATCATTCCAGGGAAAGTCAGGTATTTGTCAATATCGTTTTGAGTAGAAGCAGCCGTTGGCTCAGGAATAATCATTTTGAAATGCTCAGGAGCTTTTTCCATCAATAAGTTGAAACCGGCAAGAGCGTCTTTTCCGAAACCAAAACTTTCTGCTACAACAGTCAAAGCAATATAAGAAGTAACCAAACCTCCAATAATTAAAACCGCTACCTGGATAACGTCTGTATAAGCTACCACTTTCATACCTCCCAAAGAGATAATTAAAGCAAAAACAGCCAAACCAATCATAATAGCATGCAGATATTCTCCACCTGCTAAACCGTTAATAGCAACGGCTCCTAAATATAAAATAGAAGTAAGGTTTACAAAAACATATAAAAACAACCAGAAAACCGCCATAATTAAAGCAGTAGATTCGTTGTAACGTGTTTTTAAGAATTGTGGCATCGTATAGATCTTATTTTTCAGGTATACCGGGATAAACCAAACGGCAACAATAATAAGAGCAATAGCGGCAATCCACTCATAAGCAGCAACTGCAATCCCCAGAAAGAAACCCTCACCACTCATTCCGATAAATTGTTCTGCTGAAATGTTTGAAGCAATCAAAGAAGCTCCAATCGCCCACCATGTAAGAGTTCCTTCAGCAAGGAAGTAAGCCTTGGCATCGTGTTCGTTTTTTTCGCGTTTGCGATAGATGATGTATCCGTAAATGGACACAACGAGAAAATAGATAATAAATACTGCATAATCTGCAAAAGCAAGTTTTGAGCTCATTTGTTAGTAATATTTGAAATTAATATAAAGTGATTTTTGATAGTTTTAAAGTTTGTTTTTAATGTGAAATGTCAAAAATAGTTTATTATACTTACGAAACTAATTAATTTATTCTTTTAATCCGAAAAAAATACGATATGTATTTTAATTTGGTGCTTTTTTTATAAAAATCGAAAATCAAAAGTAAAGTAAAAATAGTTACGGGCAACATAAATAAATGTGTTTTTTACATTTATAACAAAAAGATATAATATCAGTTTTTATTTAAACTTTTTATTGTCTGATTTTTTGTTCCCATTTCCAGGCGCTCGCTATGGCATCATCAAGACTCAGTTGTGTTTTCCAGCCCAGAACATTATTGGCTTTGTCGGTATTGGCATACGCCTCGGTAACATCGCCTTCTCTTCTGTCTACAATTTTATAAGGCAATTTTTGACCGCTTGCTTTTTCGAATGCATGGATTACCTCAAGTACAGAGCTGCCTTTTCCGGTTCCTAAATTAAAAATCTCCAGTTTATCGGTATTCGTTTTGTTTACCAATCTTTGCATTGCAATTACGTGCGCCTTTGCCAGATCGACAACATGAATATAATCACGAACACAGGTTCCGTCTACAGTTGGATAATCGTTTCCGTAAACTGATAATTCTTTTCGTAAACCAGCTCCGGTTTGGGTAATAAACGGAACTAAATTTTGCGGAACGCCAAGTGGTAGTTCACCAATTTCGTTTGATTCATGTGCACCAACCGGATTAAAATAGCGCAATAAAATTGCATTCAGATTACTTACTTTAGTGACATCAGTAATAATTTCTTCGCCAATTTGTTTGGTGTTTCCGTATGGAGACATTGCCGGCTGGATTGCCGTAGATTCTGCAATTGGCATCTTTTCGGCCTGACCGTAAACGGTACAGGAAGAACTGAAAATAAAGTTTGCTTCGGGTTTTTTGTTTAATTCCTGCAGAATGTAAACCAGAGAATTGATATTGTTTTCATAATACAGCAATGGATTCTGAACACTTTCGCCAACAGCTTTTGAAGCTGCAAAATGAATAACGTCTGAAACATCATTATATTTTTTGAAGAAATCCTGAACGGCTGCTTTATCTCTTACATCAATTTGTTCAAAAAGTGGTTTTTTTCCTGTAATTCTTTCGATACCATCTAAAACTTCAATCGAAGAATTAGAAAGATTGTCTATAACAATTACTTCGAAATTTTCGTTTTGTAATTCTACAACTGTATGAGAACCAATAAAACCTAATCCTCCTGTAACAACTATTTTCATCTTATTTGTTTTTATAGTGTATATCTGATTGCTCTCTTAAAATGGCAGCACTTTTTTCAGGAGTGATATCTCGCTGAGATTCGCCTAACATTTCATATCCTACCATGAATTTTTTTACAGTCGCAGAACGCAATAATGGCGGATAAAAATGCATGTGAAATTGCCATTCTTCATGTTTTCCGCCGTCTGTAGGAGCCTGATGAATTCCTGAAGAATACGGGAATGAAGTGCTGAAAAGATTATCGTATTTTGTCGTAAGCTGTTTTAGGATAGTGGCATAAGCAGTAACTTCATCAGCTGTAAAATCAGTGATTTTGGTAATATGTCTTTTGCTGATAATCATCGTTTCGTATGGCCAGATTGCCCAAAACGGAACCAATGCTGCAAAATGATCATTTTCGATCACGATGCGTTCCTCTTTTTTTAATTCAGCCTGAAGATAATCCTGTAACAGGTTGCTATTGTTTTTAGTAAAATAACTTTTTAAATTATTCTGTGTTTTTTCAACCTGTGTTGGCAAAGACGACTGAGCCCAGATTTGTCCGTGTGGGTGCGGGTTGCTGCATCCCATAACGCTTCCTTTATTTTCAAAAATCTGAACGTGGTTGATATAGTCAATATTGCCTAAATCAGTATATTCTTTTTGCCACGTGCGGATAATATTTTCGATACCGGGAACTTCCATTTCAGGTAAAGTAAGGTCGTGTCTTGGTGAAAAACAAACTACTCTTGAAATTCCTCTTTCCGGCTGTGCTTTAAAAAAAGTTTGTCTGATGTCGTCTTCAAACATGATTTCGTCCTGCTTCATGGCTGCGAAATCATTTTCAAAAACAAACGAACTTTCATAATTTGGATTATTCACACCATTGGCGCGAATATTTCCGGGACATAAATAACAGGTTGGATCGTATTCCGGTAATTTTTCGGTAGAAATAGTTTCATTTTGACCCTGCCATGGTCTTTTTGCACGATGAGGTGAAACCAAAACCCATTCGTTTAGTAATGGATTGTAACGTCTGTGCGGATCTTCGTTAATATCAAAATTTCTCATTCTTAATTTGTGGTATAAAGTGATGTTCCGTTTGAGACCTTCACATCATAAATTTTTAAATCAATTCCAAATGTATCAAAATAAAGGCTTGTAAAAGCTTCTTTTACTCTGTTTTCATGTCCTTTTTTGATTAAAGTAATTGCACAGCCTCCAAAACCGCCTCCCATTAATCGGGAACCAACAACTGCGTCTTCTTTTTTGGCCTGTTCTACAATAAAATCCAGTTCGGCACAACTTACTTCATAATCCTTTGATAATCCGTCATGGGTATCAAAAAGCAATTGTCCTAAAAGTTCAATATTTCCGTTATCCAAAGCCTCGCAAGCCTCAGTAACACGCAGAATTTCTTTAACTACAAAATGGACTCTTTTAAAAACCACTTCAGACATTTTATCCTTAAGGCTTAAAACCTGCTCCTCGGTACAATCCCTGAAAGTTTTGATTTCCGGAAAATGATTTTTGATGATCGAAAGCCCTTCTTCGCACTCCAGTCTTCTGTTGTTGTATTCAGATGTAAAAAGAGAGTGTTTTACATTACTGTCAAACAAAACCAGTGAATAATCTTTGAAATCAGCATTGTGATATTCAAATTCCAGCGTGTTGCAGTCTAATTTGATTACCTTATTTTCAAGTCCGTGAACGCTTGAAAACTGGTCCATAATACCGCAATTAATACCTACCCAGTGCTCTGCTTTTTGTCCTAATAAGGCAATATCTACTTTCTCAATTTTAAAACCGAATAATTCTTTGATTCCGAAAATCATTCCGCATTCCAAAGCAGCTGATGAGGATAATCCTGAACCAACCGGAATATTACTGCTGAAAACACAATTGAAACCATCGAAAGAGAAGCCATTATCCTGCAGTTGTTTGATAACACCAAGGATATAATTTGTCCATACCACATCGCTCAATTGAATTTCCTGAGTAAGATCAACTTCAAATTCTTCATTAAGATCGATAGCGATAATTTTGGATGTTTTGGAATTGCTTTTTTCAAAAGCAAAACAGATAATTTTATCAATTGCTGCTGGTAAAACATAACCGTCATTATAATCGATATGTTCGCCGATAATATTGATTCTCCCCGGAGAAAGTACAATTTTTTGAGGGGCTGACCCGAATGATTTCTCAAAAAAAGCAGTGGTATTCTGTATTAAAATCTCGTTCATTATTTTTAATTTTCTGAGTTGTTTTTGGTATAATTTCTATTTTATATTTTCAAATTTATAAATAGTTGTTTGTTGGTATTCATCTCCCTTTTTTAAAACCGAATTAGGAAAATGATCATGATTTGGTGCATCAGGGAAATTTTGGGTTTCAAAACAAATTCCGCTGACCGGAGTGTAATTTACGTTTTCTTTTCCTTTTAAAATATCAAAACAGTTTCCGCCTACATAAATATGAACGCTGGGCTGATCCGTATAAACGCTCATCTTTAAATTATTTTTCGGACTCAATAACTGAGCAGCAATTGATACATCTGAATTAATGACAAACGAATTGTCAATAGAAGCCGGACAGTTTTTTGCAGTTCTGAAATCGAAATTGTGACTGTCAAGAACAATGAATTTTCCGGTTGGAACATTCTCCTCGTTTGTTTCCAGTATTTTATCTGCGTCAATAAACATTTCCTGATCCAGTACATCCGAATCATGTCCATTCAGATTAAAATAACTGTGATGGGTAAGATTTATAATGGTGTCTTCTGAAGAACTTGCTTTATATTCAAGTTTTAACTCATTTTCTTCCGTTAAAGTATAGGTTAGAAAAACCTGTAATTCTCCGGGATAATTTTCTTCTAAATTTTCGCTGATCAGATAAAAAGTAATCGACAGGTCTGTTAAATTCCTAACATCCCATATTTTTTGACCAAAACCGGTATTTCCTCCATGTAGAGCGTTTCCGTTATTGTTTCCCGCCAGTTCAAATGTTTTATCATTTAAAGTAAAACGTCCTTTATTTATACGCCCTGCATAACGTCCCACTGTTGTGCCAAAATAGGGCGCACTCGGTAAATTATACGATTCGATATAAGAATTAGCATTATCAAAACCCAAAACTACATCTGTCAGTTTTCCATCTAATGCAGGGACTTTTAGTGAAGTTACAGTTGCACCATAGTTGGTAAGCTGTACTTTCATTCCGTTTTTATTGGTCAGTTCAAAACAATGAATTTCTTCGTTATCGGAAGATAAACCAAATAATTTGCAATTAGAGTGATTATGGAAATGCGATATATGTTTTAATTTCATGTTATTTTTATCAAAAGTGAAAATTCAAAATTATATTTATTTTAGCTTCTTGTATACCAGTACCTACCAGTTTTTTGTATTATTGCAAAAAAAATATTTTTCATGAGTATAATTTCGATTCAAAATAATCTGGGTTTACCAAAATATAAACAGATAATTCTTTCAGTTGAAAAAGCAATTGATGAAGAGAAGCTAAAAAAAGGGGACAGGCTTCCTTCTGTCAACAAGGTCTGCCTGGCTTTTTCTTTATCGCGGGATACCGTGCTGCAGGCATATGATGAACTCAAAAAAAGAGGGATAATTTATGCAATTCCAGGCAAAGGCTATTACGTTAAAAGTGTTGAAACCAGCATCAAACAGAGGGTTTTTCTACTTTTTGACGAGCTTAATATATTCAAAGAAGACATCTATAATTCGTTCTTAAAAAATATTGGAAAAAACGTTCAGGTCGATATTTTTTTCCATCATTTCAATGTTCCAGTCTTCAAAAAATTAATAAATGACGGAAACGGCAATTATACCAGATATATCATTATGCCCACCAATCTGACAGGGATAGTTGAGACCATAAAAACCCTACCAGTAAACGAAGTGATTATCCTAGATCAGACCAATCCGGATTTAAAATCGTATCCTGCCATTTATCAAAATCATCAAAAAGATATTTTTGAAGGACTTTTAAAAGGAAAATTACGACTGGGCAAATACAAAAAACTGATTTTAATTTTCCCTGGTTTCCGTGAGCCATTAGGAATGAAAACCGGATTTGAAAATTTTTGTACAGAACATCATTTTGATTACGAAATTATTACCCAGTTTACCGATCATGAAATCGCAATAGGAGATTTATATGTGATTCCAAATGATCGTGACCTGGTTGGGGTAATTGAAAATGCACGGAATCATAACCTTAAATTAGGAACTGATTTTGGAATTATTTCGTATAATGAAACTTCTTTGAAAAAAGTCGTTGCAAACGGAATTACCACCATTTCTACCCATTTTGAGGCCATGGGAAAAATACTGGCAGATATGGTTCTTAAAGGAAAAAACGAACAAATAGAAAACAAGTCTTCCCTAATTATGCGAAATTCACTTTAAGTTTTCAATCGATTTTGGATATATAGAATTTTTTAAATTATTGTACTCAATAATAGCTAGGAAAAAGACTAAAAATTAATATTTTTTATTGAATACAGACCGTAAACAAGACTTTAGTTAAGTTCAGAAAATAATCAAATTTTGTTTTTTACTATGATTGCTTTAGTTTTGGAAAAAAAACAATGAAATTATTTGATGTAGCCATAATTGGAAGTGGTCCGGCCGGAGCTTCTGCTGCTTTTGAATTATCGAAAAGCGGAATTACGACTGTCATAATTGAGAAAGAAACGCTGCCAAGATATAAAACATGCGGTGGCGGTTTAGTTCACAGAGGAAGAAACAATATTCCTTTTGATATTTCATCTGTCATTGAAAAAGAATTCCATGAAGTCGATACTTATTTTTCAAATACAAACATCAAGCTTACAACAAAAAGAGACAGACCCATAATTAGCATGATTATGCGTGATGCTTTTGATAATCTGATAGTCGAAAAATCAAAAGAAAATGGTGTTACTCTTTTACAAAACCATAAAGTTAGAGCTATTACTTTCGGTGAAATTCAAACCATTCATACTTCTGAAGGTGATGTACAGGCAAAATTTATTATTGCCGGAGATGGTGCATTAAGCCCGATAGCCAAAATGGCAGGATGGGAAGAAACCCGGACGGTTATCCCGGCTTTAGAATATGAGATTGAAGTTCCTTTGGCTGATTTTGAAAGATTATCAAAAAACGTCCGCTTTGACATAGATGCTATCCCGTATGGTTATGGATGGTGTTTTCCGAAAAAAAATCATTTATCTGTAGGGGTTTGTATTTTGACAAAAGCGAACCAGAAGATTGATTTGAAAAAATATTATGCAGACTATTTAAAAACATTAGGAATTACAGAAATTGTGAAAGAAGACGCCCACGGATTTGTCATTCCGGTTTCTCCACGAACAGATACTTTTGTTCGTAAAAATGTTTTTTTAATTGGCGACTCAGCAGGATTTGCAGACCCTGTACTTGCCGAAGGAATTTCAAACGCCATATTAAGCGGAGTTTTAGCAGCACAATCCATTATAGAAGGTAAACTTGATCCTGTAAAGTCATCAGAACTGTATCACGAAAAATTAAAAAATGGTATTTTACCCGAAATAAAAGCCGGAGTCACTTTGGCCAAAATTTTCTATGGCAAAAAAAGATTGCGCAATTTCGTTGCCAAAAATTATGGTGCTGTTCTATCCAATGCCATGACCGATATTTTTATGGGAGCCAGAACCTACCCTAAAGATTATAAAAAGACTATTCGGGAAAAAATTAAAGGGGCTATTTTTTAATTTAATATTTTTTATTTTTTCTCCAAAGTCATATGATTATATGTGGCTCCTGGAAATTCCATTCCAATAATCAATTTAATCGCATCATTGTATAATATTTTTATGGAATAAACATCGACATAATCGCTATCTTCTTTATCAACAATCTTTAAGACATCAAGTTGCTTGTCGTTCGTGGTAGAAACAAAAATATTTTGGTAATTATTGGTCAATATTATTTCGTAATTATAATTTCCTTTCAAAATATTATTGTCAATTATTTCTAAAGTATTATTGGTTTTAAAATTATATAATATTTGTGATTTGCTATAATCTCCCGATTCAGCGTCGAAATTTAATTGAATCCATTCACCCAAAATCTTATTTGAGTATTCATTTTTATTAATTTCTTGTGCTGATATGTATGAAGAAAAGAAAAACACAATACATAATTGTATAAATATATTTTTCATTTTTGTTAGTTGTACTTTATTAAATTGCTCACACAAATTAAGATTGATAAAAGTCAAATGTAATGTTTTTCAAGATATAGATTATATTCAGCAAGTTTCATTAAATCAAATACTGACGTAAAGTATTTAAATTATTTTTTTGTTTAAAAGACAGCTTATTTCTTCAGTACTTAATAAATCCTCAAAAATTTAGTAAAAAAAATAAACAAAATATTTTTTGTTTTTGTGAAATTATTTTACATACATTTGTAAATGTAAATTTCACACTTATTATTTGATTTGTTTCTGCCCAATTATTTTTGAAATTATTTTGATTTCAAATCCGGTATTTGCAAGTCGAAAACTCTATTGAAAAAACCACAAAAACTTTACAAAAATAACCAAGAATGAACAACAAAATAGACCAGTTATCGGCAGATAATATACGTGCTTTAGCGATCTCAATGGTAGAAAAAGCAAATTCAGGCCATCCCGGAGGAGCTATGGGAGGTGCAGATTTTCTTCACATTTTATATACTGAATATTTAAAATACGATCCATTAGATATGCAATGGATTTTCAGGGACCGATTTTTTATGGATGCAGGACATCTTTCGGCTTTGATGTATGCACAGTACCATTTGCTGGGGAATTATGAAAAAACAGATTTAGAAAATTTCAGACAATGGGGATCTGTTACGCCCGGACATCCTGAAATTGATGTGAAACGTGGAATTGAAAATACTTCGGGACCTTTAGGACAGGGACATGTAATGGGAATAGGGGCAGCCATTGCAGCCAAATTTTTATCAGCACGATTTGATAATTTATTCGATCATAAAATATACGGATTCATCACTGACGGAGGTGTTCAGGAAGAAATTTCGCAAGGAGCAGGACGTATTGCAGGACATTTGGGATTGAACAATTTTATTATGTTTTATGACTCTAATGACGTACAGCTTTCGTCAATGACCGATGAGGTTACGACAGAAGATACAGCCATGAAATACGAATCATGGGGATGGAAGGTAACTACGATTGACGGACATGATCATGACCAGATTCGTAAAGCCCTGACAGATGCCACTAACGAAACTGAAAAACCAACCCTGATTATAGGAAGAACCATAATGGGTAAAGGATGTGTGACAGCAGACGGATCAATGTATGAAGGACAATGTGAACTGCACGGAAAACCAATTGGCGCCACAAAAGCTGATTTTAATAAAACACTACAGAATTTAGGTGCAAATATTGAAGATTCATTTGCGGTTTATGAAGAAGTTGCAGCACATTATTCTGCTATTTTAAAAAGTAAAACTACAGAATCAGCTGAAAGAAAATCAAAAATGGCAGCGTGGGAGAATCAAAATCCTGAACGGGCTCAAAAAATCCAACAGTTTTTCTCAGGAGATTTGCCAAATCTTGATTTTAGCAGTATTACCCAAAAAGCAAATGCAGCAACGCGTGATGCTTCTGCAGCAGTTTTGGGTTATCTGGCAGAAAACGTTGAGAATATGATTGTGTCTTCAGCAGATTTATCGAATAGTGACAAGACAGACGGTTTCTTAAAAAAATCATCGGTTTTGCAAAAGAATAATTTTCACGGAGGCTTTTTACAGGCTGGTGTTGCCGAATTAACAATGGCTGCAATTGCCAACGGAATCGCATTGCACGGAGGAGTAATTCCGGTTGTAGCTACATTTTTTGTGTTTTCAGATTATATGAAACCGGCAATTCGTCTGGCAGCGATTCAGGAATTAGCGGTAAAATATGTCTGGACGCATGACTCTTTCCGTGTAGGTGAGGACGGGCCAACGCATCAGCCAATCGAGCAGGAAGCACAAATACGATTACTGGAAAAAATTAAAAACCATTCAGGACATCAAAGTTTACTGGCTTTGCGTCCTGCTGATGCTCTTGAAACTTCTGTAGCCTGGCAAATGGCATTAGAAAACAAGAAAACACCAACCGGTTTAATTCTTTCCAGACAGGACATTAAGGATCTTCCAACTAATGGAAATTCAAGATTTGAAGAAGCTTCTGAAGCCAAAAAAGGAGGTTATTTAGTAAAATCAGTTCAAAATCCGGATATCACTTTAATTGCTAATGGCTCAGAAGTGGCAACTTTAATTGATGCGGCAGCTGAACTGGAAAGCACGATGCAGGTAAAAATAAATGTAGCCTCGATAATTTCTGAAGGATTATTCAGGTCACAATCAAAAGAATATCAGCAAAGCGTGATTCCAAATAGCGGATTGGTTTTCGGACTTACAGCAGGGCTTCCGGTTAATCTGGAGAGTCTGGTTGGAAACAACGGAAGAGTATTTGGTCTGGATCATTTCGGCTATTCTGCTCCGGCTTCAGTTTTAGATCAGAAATTTGGATTTACCAGTAAAAATGCAGCAGAGGAAATCAGTAAATATTTAAAAGAAAACAATTTTTAATTCACTAAAAGCAAAAAGAAAACATGAAATTTTTTATAGATACAGCAAACTTAAAAGATATTAAAGAAGCCAATGATTTAGGAGTTTTGGATGGTGTTACTACGAATCCGTCATTGATGGCAAAAGAAGGAATCACCGGAGCTCAGAATATTCTGGACCATTATATAAAAATCTGCGAATTGGTTGACGGTGATGTAAGTGCTGAAGTGATTTCAACAGATTTTGAAGGAATGATTGCCGAGGGAGAAAAACTGGCAGCATTACACCCGCAAATCGTGGTAAAAATCCCAATGATAAAAGATGGTGTAAAAGCCATTAAATATTTTTCGAATAAAGGAATCAGAACCAATTGTACTCTTGTGTTTTCATCAGGACAGGCATTGCTGGCAGCAAAGGCCGGTGCAACTTATGTTTCTCCGTTTATTGGAAGGCTGGACGATGTTTCAACAGACGGTATGAATCTGATCGAAGAAATCAGGCTGATTTATGACAATTTTGGATTTGAGACCCAGATACTGGCAGCTTCTGTTCGAAATGTAATGCACATTATTAATTGTGCAAAAATAGGATCAGATGTTATCACAGGTCCTTTGAGTGCAATCGAAGGTTTATTGAAACATCCTTTAACCGATATTGGTTTAGCTACATTTCTGGCAGATTATCAAAAAGGTAATAGTTAAAAAAAGAGAATAATTAGTTTAGTTTTAATAGTAGTTTTATTTAATGCAAAACCCTGAAAGTTTGTGGGCTTTCAGGGTTTTATTTTTTTGATACTTGCGGTTTATGTAAAATTTGTGTTTCGTTTTTATAAATTTAAGACAAAATCGTTAAGTAATTTTTCTTCATATTTTTCTTTATTGAAAGTATACAAATAAGATCCTTTTCTGGAAGACTGCATGTCTTTTTCATCCAGTTTATTTAAAATTTCCAAAGAATTGATTTTACTGATAAAGTTCCGTTTGTCGAGTTCTTTGCTCAAAATTGCTTCGTATAATTCTAATAATTGTCGCATGGTGAATTTTTCCGGTAATAATTCAAAGCCAATTGGTTTTATTGAAGTTCTGTAACGTAATCTTCTAATGGCGTGTTGTACCATTTCATTGTGGTCAAAAATAAGATTTGGCGCATCAGCTATGCTAAACCATTCTGCATGATAATTTTTAATCAATTCCTCATTATGGTTTTCAATATTAATCAGGGCATAATAGGAAACAGAAATAGTTCTGTCTACAGGGTCACGATCTATTTCACTATACGCGTGCAACTGTTCCATATAAATATCGTGTAGTCCGGTATAGGTATTCAGAATTCTAATGGCTGCATTGTCTAATATCTCATCACGTTTTAAAAATCCTCCCATCAAGGACCACTTCCCTTTTTCAGGTTCAAAGTCTCTTTTAATCAAAAGTATTTTTAAACCCTGGTGGTCAAATCCAAAAATGATGCAATCTACTGCTAATAAAACCTTATCCGCAGAGCTATAACTGTTTAGCATATTTTATATTTTATCGGTAAATATATAAACTTCTCAATATGTTTCATAATTTATTAATGTCGATTTCACACTTAATAAAGTTATTTAGAAAATTTCTTGAAATTTTATGTTTAATTCAGATTAAAAATGTGTAAAAGTACAATTAAATCTATTTTGTACTAAAAAGAGATTGTTTTATTCCTTATAAAACACATTTTAAGTAAAAATTAATGCTAATAGTTAAGTTTTTTATTACAAATATATATGCTTAATTAATTTTTGTTCTTTCAAAACACATTATTTATAACTTTTTCTTAACATCTGTTTTTTTGATTAAATGTTTGCTTTTTGATAAAAAGTGTAGTTTTTACACAAATAAAATGATTAAAAGGCATTTTTTTTAAAAGACCATCAAATTTTAAATGTTGATTTAACACTTAAATTGCAATATGTGTTTTTTTTATTCACTTTTTTTATTACATTAATTTGTTTTTGCACTTTTTTTTTATTTAAATTTACAAATGTAAAATTAACACTTATAATTATACACTAACTAACTTAAAAACACCAGTATGATAACAAACAAAAAAATGTTTCTTTATTGCAATTTTTTATTGCCAAAAAGAGAATGGCTCGTAGCATTATTTATGCTAGTATTTTCTGTTAATCTTATGTCGGCTCAGGGCAAAGAGATTAGCGGGATTGTTACTTCAGGACAAGACAAATTGCCTTTGCCGGGAGTGAACATTATGATAAAAGGAACTCAAACATCAACCACAACCGGATTTGATGGGCAGTACTCTATTAAAGCATTGCCAACTGATGTGTTGGTTTTTTCATTTATTGGATTTGAAAACCAACAAGTAACAGTAGGTAGTCAATCAAAAGTAAATATTGTATTAGGTGAAGATACCAATAAGTTAAATGAAGTAGTTGTAGTAGGATATGGTACTCAAAAGAAAGGAGACATTACAGGAGCCGTTGGTGTGGTAAATATGGAAAGCGCTAAAAAGGTAATAGCATATGATGTTGCAAAAGTTTTGCAAGGTCAGGTTGCGGGTGTTACAGTGCAGTCTTCTGGAGAACCTGGTAGTTTTGTAAATATAAAAATTAGAGGAATTGGTTCATTTACTAATAACAATCCTCTTTGGGTTATTGATGGAGTTATTGTTGATAGTCCTTATGATTTTGCGACAGGTGATATAGAGTCTATGCAAGTGCTTAAAGATGCCTCAACAGCTGCAATTTATGGAGTTCGAGGTGCAAATGGTGTAGTTATTATTACTACCAAAAAAGGAAAATCAGGAGCAATGAGCATCAAATACAAATCTATCCTTAGCATACAGGATATAACTAAAAGATGGTCGTTAACAGATAGAGTTGGATATCAGACTATTGCAAATGAAGCAGAAAAAAACAGAGATCTTCAAAATGGGGTGGCAATAAATATTGCACCTGGTAATGATCCAACTAGTCCATATTATATAAATAATGTAGATACTAACTGGCAGGATGAGGCTTTTGATACAGGTGTAATTCAAAATCATTCAGTTGCAGTTTCGGGTGGAGCAGAGTCACTTTCATATAATCTGAATTTGGATTATTTTAAAAACGACAGTTATCTTAAATCTCCTCAGCAATACGAAAGATATGCTTATAATTTGAATTTAAGCGGTACAAAAGGAAAGTTTAAATATGGTACAAAAGTTAGTTATACACAGTCTGATAAAGAAAACTTCAACACTTATTTTGGTACAGCAGTATCCGGATTGGTAACAGCAATACCAACTATACCAGTATATGATGAAAATAGACTTGGAGGTTACGGAGGTGCAGACTCAAACACGCAGAGGGCAATTTCTTTAAACGTAATAGGATTTAATAATCTGCTGCAAAACGAAACCAGAAGAAATCGTTTTGTGGGAAATATTTGGGCACAATTAGAAATTCTTAAAGGTTTAAAATATAAAGTAAATGTAAGTGCAGACCGATTAGACTTCAAAAACAGATATTTTAATCCCCCAAGTGATTTAGGCTGGTATTTTGTTGTAAATGAAGAAAAAGCAATACTTGATGCCAGTAACGGTAGCGAAACCAGAACATTTTTGGATAATACACTTACATATGATTTAAACATAGATAAACATAAGATTGAGCTTTTAGCAGGTATAACACAGGAAAATTTTAACCATTACAATCATATCTCAAGTGGTTTAGGATTTGCAACAGGAGAGATTGTACATTTAGAAAATGCAGATGAGGTAACGACTCGTGAATATGAATCTAAAATAACAGCAAAATCGTACATAAGCAGAGTAAACTACAGTTATGATGATCGTTATTTTATTCAGGGTAATTTCAGACAGGATAAATCTTCTCTCTTTGCTGAAAAAAATAATACAGCAAATGCATATTCTTTTTCTGCTGGTTGGAAGTTAAGCAGTGAGAAATTTATAAAACTTCCTATTTGGGTAAATTTAGTTAAATTAAGAGGAGGTTATGGTATTTTAGGTAATAATACCCTTGGACCATATAGTTATGCTGAAACGGTTAATCCTTTTGTCCCTTATTCTTTTACTACCAGTGCAGGTGTTTCTACAATGGTACCAGGAACAACTGTTGTTTCGGCAAAGGATCCAAATATTAAATGGGAAACATCAAAATCCAGCTCTGTGGCTTTAGAATTAGGACTGTTTCAAAACAAATTACAATTCACAGGAGAATTTTATGAAAAAATAACATCTGATCTTTTAGCAGAAGGACCAACGCCTTTATCTTCAGGAACTTTCCCTGCATCTATTACAACAAACGTTGCGAAAGTAAAAAATTCAGGACTGGAGTTCTCTTTATCGTATGCTAATAATGATAATGTTTTCAAGTATAGTGTTGGAGCAAATTTTTCTACACTTAAAAATGAAGTACTGGAACTAAACAAAAACAATGATCCAATTTATGGCGCCGCTTCAAAGACAGTAGTAGGAAGATCAATAGGAGAATTATATGCTTTTGAAGCTATTGGTATTTTTCAGAGTGATGCAGAAGTTGCATCTTCTCCAACGCAAAATAATGCAAAAGCCGGCGATATTAAATTTAGAGATGTAGATGGAAACAACTTAATTACGAATGAAGACAGAACTTTTCAGGGATCTGCTATTCCAAAATATACTTATGGTTTAAATTTTAGCTGCTCTTACAAAAATTTCGATTTTTCTATGTTTTGGCAAGGTAACGCTGGAAATAAAATATTTAATTCAACATACCGTGACTTAATGGCTGGACAATATTCTAATGCCCATACCGATATGTTAAATTTTTGGACACCAACAAACACAGATACAAATGTACCAAGACCTATTATTGGTGATCCTAATTCTAACGGTAGAGATTCTAACCGATTTATCGAAAGCGGTGATTACATAAAACTGCAAAATTCTCAAATAGGATATAACATTTCTTTAGCAAATACTAAATTTATTAACAAAGCCAGAGTTTATCTTAGTGGTCAAAATTTATTAACTCTGACAAAATACAGAGGTTATGATCCGGATTTCATTAGTGACGGATTATTTTCCAGAGCCTACGAAGGAGGGTCATTTCCAAACCCAAGAACAATTTCGATGGGTGTAGAGATTGAATTTTAATTTAGTTAATAAACAAAAATATAACAAGATGAAATATAAAATATTAAGTTACGCTACATTGTCACTTTCACTTTTTGTGTTGGCAACGAGTTGTGTAAACGACGAAGATTTAGTTCAGGCAGATCCTAATTTAGAAACAACAGGTTCATTTTGGAAAACAGATGCCGATGCAATGCAAGGTTTAAATGCAACTTATGCAGCTTTAGTTACAGATGGTGCGTATCAGCGAAGTACTCCATTATGTTTAGATCTTAAAGCAGATGATTCACGAAGTGAAAGTCCTTGGGGGGCAATGCTAAATGTAGGACGTTTTAATAGTGATGTTTATAATTTTGACATTTATGGATGGGCTTATGAAACTTATTATATAGGTATTAATCGTGCAAATCAAGTGCTCTCAAAAGTGCCTGGAATTGCAATGGAAGATGCTGAACTTAAAAAAAGAATACTGGGACAAGCTTATTTTTTGAGAGGATTATATTTGTTTCATGCAGTAAATATGTTTAAAAATGTACCTGTTCCAACAGAACCGGCCGCTTTTTATCCTCAAAAAACACAAGCCGAAGGCTGGGCACAAGTAATTGCCGATTTTAAAATGGCTACTGATTTATTGCCGACTTCATACAACAATGTAACAGGATTGGATGCAGGATTTAAAGGCCGTGCAACAAAAGGTGCTGCTTTAGGATATTTAGGAAAAGCGTATTTATTTACTAAAGATTTTGAAAATGCTAAAACAACTTTTAAGCAGGTAATAGATTTAGGTGTATATTCTTTAGTAGCAAACTATCGTGATAATTTTACCGAGGCTAACGAAAACAATTCTGAATCGTTATTTGAGGTTCAATTTGATTCTTCTTTAGGAGGGACAAATATTTTTCCTCACGGAGGTATACCTGGTCCTACATGGAATCTTGCAAGCGCAAGAGCTGTTACTTATGGTGCGAGAGGTTTTGGCTGGAGAGATGTTCAGCCTACCCGAACATTATTCAATGATTTTCAAATTGAAAAAACAGTTACCAATGAAGTAGATCCCCGCCTGATTGCCACAATAATGTATAATAAACCGGGTGGCGTTACATTGTACGGTGTTGATTTCGCTACTCATTATGCAAGTAGCCCAGGAGATTTAAATGATCTTTTTTGTAATAAATATGAAAACTCCGATACAAAAACAGATGAGTTTGGCTGGAAATCAGGAATTAATGAAAGAATATTACGCTATGCAGATATTTTACTTATGTATGCAGAATGTTTAAACGAAACAGGTGATACACCTGGAGCCTATACTTATATTCAAAAAGTAAGAGATCGCGTTAATTTGCCAAATTTAGCAACTGCAAAACCAGGATTGACACAGACAACGATGAGAGAACAGATAGCTCATGAGCGTTTCTTGGAATTTGCTCTTGAAGGACACAGATTTGATGATATTCGTCGCTGGGGATGGTTAGAAGACCTTACAAAATTAGCATGGTTAAAATCCAGAGATGACGAATTCAATTCTTATGTAAAAGGAAGAGAATATTTTCCGATACCACAAAAAGAAAAAGATTACAATCCAGGGACTATCCAAAATGATGGTTATTAAATATTTATTGAATTAGTGAGATTTCATAGTATCATATGGCAGCTTAAACTGCTATGTGATATTATGTTTTTTAAAGACATAGAATACAGAGAAGTTAAATTCATACAGTAACTAAATTATTATCACAATGAAAACAATTATAAGTTTGGTTTTATTAGCAATATTATTAGGAAGTTGTCAAAATGAAGACGTTGTTTCTCCAAACGAAGAAGCAGCTTCTGTGACTCAGGATTCTCAGATTACAAATTTAACAGCAAAAACAGTAGTAGGAAATGTTCCTTCACACGACCCAAGCACAATAGTAAAAAGCGGGGTCAATTATTATGTTTTTACGACAGGAGATAATATTCCGATGACATATTCAAGAGATTTGGCAAACTGGACATGGGGAACCTCTGTATTTACATCTACTCCAAGCTGGATAACAGGGTATGTACCTGGTTTTACCAAAACATTTTGGGCACCGGATGTTGCCTGGTTCAATAACAGATGGAACATGTATTACTCTTGTTCTACTTTCGGATCGGCTACTTCTGCTATTGGGTTAGTAACTGCTCCTTCAATTTCACAAAGTGCAGGGACAACCTGGACAGATAGAGGCGTTGTGGTTTCTTCTAATTCTTCATCAGATGTGAATGCAATTGATGCTTCTATTTTAGTTGATGGCAGTAATGTTTATATGGCCTATGGTTCCTGGCATGCCGGAATTGGGGTAGTTCAGATTAATCCTTCCACAGGAAAACCAACAGGAACAAGAACAGTTGTAGCAGGAGGAAACAATGCTTCATGGGAAGCACCTTGTTTAATTAAAGAAGGCAGCTATTACTATATGTTTGTAAACCGAGGTACTTGCTGCAATGGTGTAAACAGTACCTATTATATTGTTGTAGGCCGTTCAACAAGTCCGTTTGGAACTTTTGTTGACAAAAATGGGGTATCCCTAAAAAGCGGAGGGGGAACAACAGTTCTGGCTTCTCAGGGCGATTACATCGGACCAGGTCATTTATCCAGAATTACCGGAACCCAAAAAGGGGCTGTTCATTATTACAATAAAGCAGACAATGGAAATCCAAAAATGGAAATTGTATACTTTACATGGTCAGGAGGATGGCCAACGCTTTCGTATTAAAAAATTAATATAAAGAGGAAAATTGATTAATTTCCCTCTTTATAACTATCTATACCATAACATGAAAAAAACATTTTTAATTCTATTTGTATTTACATTTTGTAATCAAATTACTTTCGCACAAAAAGAAACTACGATTGTCACATTAAAAAATGATGACAAGGCTCCAACTATCAACAAAAATATCTACGGGCATTTTGCAGAACATTTAGGGCGCTGCATTTACGGAGGTTTTTTTGTAGGGGATACTTCAAAAATACCAAATACCAAAGGAGTTCGAAATGATATTATTGCGGCTTTAAAAGATTTGAAAATTCCAAATTTAAGATGGCCTGGCGGTTGTTTTGCCGATACTTACCACTGGAAAGACGGAATTGGACCTCAGGAACAAAGACCAACTATTGTAAACAAATGGTGGGGTGGAGTAACGGAAGACAACAGTTTTGGGACACATGATTTCTTAAATATGTGTGAGCTTTTAGGAACAGAGCCCTATTTATCAGGAAATGTTGGAAGCGGAACCGTTCAGGAATTGGCTGACTGGGTTCAGTATACCAATTTTAGCGGTAAAAGTCCGATGAGTGATTTGCGTAAAAAGAATGGCAGAACAGAACCATGGAAAGTTAAATTCTGGGGAATAGGTAATGAAGCATGGGGCTGCGGAGGAAATATGACTGCGGAATATTATGCAGGAGAATATAGAAAATTTGCCACTTTCATGTCGGATTGGGAAAATACCGGAGGCATTACCCGTATTGCATCAGGATCAAACAGTGCCGATTATAACTGGACAGAAGTTTTAATGAAAAACATTCCACTTAATATGTTAGGAGGAGTTGGTGTACATCATTACGCTGTAATCAACTGGAATAAAAAAGGAGACGGAGTTGATTTTACAGAAGAACAATATTTCAAAACCATGCAATCTGCTCTAAAAATGGAAGAATTGGTTACCAAACACGGTGCTATAATGGATAAATACGATCCTGAGAAAAAAGTAGCCATGCTGGTTGACGAATGGGGAGGTTGGTATGAAGTAGAAAAAGGTACAAATCCGGGATTTTTATATCAGCAAAATACAATGCGTGACGCAGTTTTAGCTGGTTCAACATTGAATATTTTCAACAACCATGCTGACAGAGTTAAAATGGCAAACTTAGCGCAATGTGTAAATGTTTTGCAGGCTGTAATCTTAACTGACAAAGCAAAAATGATTACTACACCTACTTATCATGTAATGAAAATATACGCTGTTCATCAGGATGCAAAACTATTACCTGTAAGTTTTCAGTCGCCATTATATACGGTGAATGGAGAAACACTTCCTGCAGTATCGGCTTCGGCTTCAAAAGATAAAAATGGGGCAATTCATATTTCTTTAGTAAATGTGGATGCCAAAAATAAAAACAAAATTGAGATTGATGTTAAAGACCTTGGCGTAAAAAACTTCACTGGAACAATAATAACATCAGCAAAATTACAAGATTACAATTCATTCGATACACCTAATAAAATTGTACCAACAGTTTTTAAAGGTTTCGAAAATAAAAAAGGAAAATTAGAAATCATTATTCCTCCTTTCTCAGTAGTTGTTTTAGAAGGAAAATAAAAATACAAAAGATGAAAAAATCAAATTCCATTTTAAAAATGGCTTCGTACATCGGTTTTTTTTTGTTTGCTCTTGCTGTAGTAAGCTGTTCAAAAGATGACCCTGCAAATGAAGACACAGATCCGCCTGTAGTGGTAGATCCACCTGTGGTTACACCTACTTTTCCGGGGCCAACTTATGCTGACAATTATACTTCAATTTCTTCCTGGAATAGCAGAGCACAATGGAATTTAGCCAACGTTCACGATCCTTCAGTCGAAAAATCCGGTGAATACTATTATATGTATCAAACCGATGCTTCTTATGGAAATGCACATGAAGGTCACGGTCATTTTCCTTACAGACGTTCCAAAGACCTTGTAACCTGGGAATATATGGGATCAGCTATGGCTACAGTTCCTGCCTGGGTAAAAGATTCTTTAAACAATAAAAGAGCCCGAATGGTTCCTACTTTGCCGGCAATAGCAAATCCACGATATGGTTGTTGGGCACCTTATATAAAAAAAGTAGGCAGCAAATACCGACTGTATTATAGTATTGTTGTTGACGAACCAATTACCGGAACCAGTTTTGAAACTTCATGGTCAGAAAGAGCTTTTATCGGATTGGCAGAATCAGATGATTTGGCAACTAATGTCTGGGTAGATAAGGGGATGGTGGTATGCTCTGAACCTGATGGCATAAAACCATACTCTTATACAGGAGCCAGAAATTGGGAAAATGCCTATTTCAAATTCAATGCTATTGATCCAACTTTTGTAGAAACACCTCAGGGAGATCAGTACCTGATTTACGGTTCCTGGCATTCGGGTATTGCATCATTAAAATTGAATCCGGCAACCGGAAAACCAGATCAGTTGAAAACCTTAAGTGATTATGGAACCCGCATAGCATCCCGAAGCTCAACAAGTCGTTGGCAGGGTTCAGAAGGGCCTGAAATTATATACAATCCTGATAATCAATACTATTATCTTTTCCTTGCTTATGATGGTTTGGAAGTCCCTTACAATACCAGAGTTTGTCGTTCCAAAAGCATTACAGGCCCTTTCTTAGGAATCAACGGTGCTAATGTAACAAACGGAGCAGATTGCTGGCCAATGCTTACGCATCCTTATAGTTTTAATAATCATACCGG
The DNA here is from genome assembly GCF_002017935.1 of Flavobacterium sp. LM4. Taxonomy (NCBI): domain Bacteria; kingdom Pseudomonadati; phylum Bacteroidota; class Flavobacteriia; order Flavobacteriales; family Flavobacteriaceae; genus Flavobacterium; species Flavobacterium sp. LM4. The sequence continues at coordinate 1,719,997 of NZ_MUFW01000001.1, forward strand.
ATGGGTTGGATTTGCTCACTGTTCTGTTTTTCAAAATCCGGATACTAAACAATGGTATTATGCTTCGCAGGCACGTTTACCTGTAGGTGTTTCAGGGATTAATGTATCAAATGCTATTATGATGGGACATGTAAGAGCTATTAAATGGACAGAAGACGGCTGGCCCGTAGTTGATGCCGAAAGATATGCTGCTGTACCAGAAACTACTATAACAGAGGCTTCTTTTATTGGAACATGGGAACAAATTACAATGAATTACCAATATGAGGTTATTCAAAAATCAGTTACTATTTATTTAACGGCTGATAAAAAAGTGAGCGGGGCTATTACAGGTACCTGGTCGTATGACAGCACAGCTAAAACATTAACCGTAAATGGTGTAAAATGTAAAGTAAGTGACGCCTGGGATTGGGAATCAGCTACCAGAAAAGTGACTATAACTTATTCCGGATTAACAACAGCCGGATTACCGGTTTGGGGTAAAAAAAAATAATTAAAAATCCAATTGCCCTTTCATAGCCGGAAGGGCTTTTGCAAAAAAATAATGTTGCAAATTAACTATAATGAAAAACCTAATTACAAGCCTGTCGTTTTTAGTTTTAATTGTTTCCTGCACAACAGTAGTGGCACAAATAGATCCTGCAAAATTCAATAACCCAATTATAAAAGATCAATATACTGGTGATCCTGCAGCATTGGTTTACAAAGACAAAGTGTATTTATACGCCGGTCATGATGAAGCGCCAAACGATTTTAATTTTTATAAGATGAATGAATGGGTGGTGTATTCTTCTTCAGATATGAAAAAGTGGGAATCACATCAGGTGCCGTTAAAAGTGACTGATTTTGCTTGGGCAAAAGGAGATGCATGGGCTTCGCAGGTAATTGAAAGAAACGGAAAATTTTATTGGTATGTAACGGTAGAACACGGTTCAATACCCGGAAAATCGATTGGAGTAGCAGTTTCAGACAATCCAATTGGTCCTTTCAAAGATGCTTTAGGAAAAGCGCTAATTACAAATGATATGACAACGCACACCAAAATAAGCTGGGATGATATTGACCCGACAGTTTATATTGATTATGATGGCCAGGCTTATCTGATTTGGGGAAATACCGTCTGTCATTATGCTAAATTAAAAGCAAATATGATAGAATTAGACGGACCAATCCAAACAATCGATTTGCCAAATTTCACCGAAGCGCCGTGGATTCACAAACATAAAAACTGGTATTATTTGTCGTATGCGTATCAGTTTCCGGAGAAAATCGCCTACGCCATGAGCAAATCAATTACAGGTCCTTGGGAATTTAAAGGAATTTTGAATGAATTAGCCGGAAACAGCAACACTAACCATCAGTCAATAATTGATTTTAAAGGACAATCGTATTTTATTTATCACAATGGAGCTTCCATTCCACTCGGAGGAAGTTTCAGAAGATCAGTCTGCGTTGATAAATTATTTTATAACAAAGACGGAACAATGAAACGAGTTGTGATGACATCTGAAGGAATTCAGTAGTTTAGTCATCAGTGTTCAGGTTTTTAGTGTACAGTTTAGTTTTTCAGTTTTTATAGGCACTGCTTATATGATCTAACAAAGTTTACAGTTAACCAAAACTTAAATTTACTTATATCACATATATGGTTAACAAAAGAAATATTTTTAATAATTATATTTTAAACACATGGCTTTCTCCTATATTAAAGTGAGTTTGAAAAAAATAACGACTAAATCATTTTATTTAGTCGCAACTCTCTTAATTACTCTCCCTTCAATCGCACAGATGCAGGAATTTAAATTGCAAGAGATAAAACTAACGAGTGGTCCTTTCAAAAATGCACAAAATGTTGATCTTAAATATTTATTAGACTTAAATCCAGATCGACTACTAGCACCTTATTTGATAGCTGCCGGTTTACCTACAAAAGCGGATAGATATGGCAACTGGGAAAACATAGGTCTTGATGGACATATAGGAGGTCATTATGTAGCAGCATTATCAATGATGTATGCTTCTACGGGAAATAAAGAAATTAAAGACCGTTTGGATTATATGATTTCTGAATTGGATCGTTGCCAGCAAAAGGACGGAACTGGTTATGTTGGAGGTATTCCTGAAGGAAAAGTCTTTTGGGATAGAATTCATAAAGGAGATATAGACGGTAGTGGTTTTGGTTTAAATAATACCTGGGTTCCAATCTATAATATTCATAAACTTTTTGCAGGTTTAATTGATGCCTACAATTATACGGGTAATGAAAAGGCAAAAGAAATTGTAATAAAATTAGGAGATTGGTTTATCGAATTGATCCGACCTCTTTCTGATGAGCAAATTCAAAGAATCTTAAAAACAGAACATGGTGGTATAAACGAATCTTTTGCTGATTTATATAGCATCACAAAAAACAAAAAATATCTTGAAACGGCTGAAAAGCTTTCGCAAAAAGCCATTCTCGATCCATTAATTAAAAAGGAAGACAAACTAACGGGTTTACATGCTAATACACAAATACCAAAAGTTATTGGTTTTGAGAAAATTGGAAAGCTATCGGATAATAAACAATGGTCCGATGCCGCGCAGTTTTTTTGGAAAAATGTAACCGAAAAAAGAACTGTCGCTTTTGGAGGAAATAGCGTTGCTGAACATTTCAATCCTATAAATGATTTTAGCGGCATGCTAAAATCCAATCAAGGCCCGGAAACTTGTAATTCCTACAATATGGAACGTTTAAGTAAAGCGTTGTTTTTAGACAAAAACGATGTGAGTTACCTTGATTTTTATGAGCGTACACTTTACAATCACATTCTTTCCAGCCAGGAGCCTAACAGAGGTGGTTTTGTGTACTTTACTCCAATTCGGCCAAATCATTATCGCGTGTACTCGCAGCCAGAAACCAGTATGTGGTGTTGCGTTGGTACAGGTCTTGAAAATCATTCTAAATATGGAGAATTAATTTATAGCCATTCACAACATGATATTTTTGTAAATCTATTTATTCCATCCACTTTAAACTGGAAAGAAAAAGGAATAGAATTAGAGCAAACCACAAAATTTCCTTATAAAAATAACAGCGAGATTGTTTTAAAACTTAAGAATCCTAAATCTTTTGTTTTGAACATTCGTTATCCAAAATGGGCAACGATTTTCGAAATTCTAGTAAACGGAAAATTGCAAAAGCCAGAAGCTAAACCAGCTAATTATGTTAGTCTGGCAAGAAAATGGAAATCAGGAGATAAAATAACCATTGCATTTAAGACTTCAACGCATTTAGAAAAATTGCCAGATGGCTCCAATTGGGCAGCATTTGTAAATGGTCCTATTGTATTGGCTGCTAAAACTTCTACTGAAAATTTAGATGGTTTGTTCGCTGATGATAGCCGAATGGGACATGTTGCTCAGGGAAAATACGTTTCGTTAGACAAAGCTTATGCATTGGTAGGAGACGAGGGAACTTATGTTTCAAAACTTAAAGATTTAGGCAATATGCGCTTTAAGTTAGATTCATTAGAATTACAACCCTTCTTTGAAATACACGATGCCCGTTATCAGATGTATTTTCAAACCTATAAACAAGAAGATTACAAAGAAAAGCAGGCATTGTTAAAGCAACAGGAAATCGAAGCTATGGCAATTGAAGCTAACACGGTCGATAAAATAAATTGTGGAGAACAACAGCCTGAGGTAGATCATCATTACAAAGGAGAAAAGAGTGACTCTGGTTATGAGGAAGATGGTTTTTGGAGAAATACCAGCTCGTATATTTCCTATCAAATGGTAAATAAAAATCTAAAGGGTAAATTTATTGAAATTAGTTTTTTAGGAGACTTTAAAACGGATAACCTCGATGTTTTTATTAATGAAAAACCTGCGGAGATTATCGCAAAAAAAGACAAAATAATTCAATTCAAATTAGACAATACTCAAATTATTAATTTAAAAATTAAGTCTAAAGACGGCAAAAAAACGTCTAAAATTTATCAAATAAGAATTGTAAAATAAAAAATAATCATGCAATTGTATACCAAAATAAAATCAATATTCACGCTCCTGTTTATTCTAATAGGATCCGCAGCAATAGCGCAAGACATTGTTGTTCACGATCCGGTTGTGATTAAACAAAAAGATACTTATTATTTATATTGTACCGGAAACGGAATTAGTGTCTTTAGTTCAAAAGATTTAAAAAAATGGGACAAACAGCCTCAGGTTTTCAAAGAAAAACCAGTTTGGGCAGACGGTGTTGCAGCCGATTTTAAAAACCATATCTGGGCACCGGACATCTCGTTTCATAACAATATGTACTACCTGTATTATTCGGTTTCGGCTTTCGCCAAAAATACTTCGGCGATTGGCGTTGCGACTAATACAACATTAGATCCATCTGATAAAAATTACAAATGGGTCGATCAGGGAATTGTAATTCAGTCACAGCCTAATCGTGACATGTGGAATGCCATTGATCCAAATTTGATTTTTGATGAAAATAATACACCCTGGCTTTCTTTTGGTTCTTTTTGGGAAGGACTGAAAATGGTAAAATTAAATCCAGATTTAAAATCAATTGCACAGCCTCACGAATGGCATACCATTTCAAAGCGCAAAAGAACTTTTGAATTATCCGATTCTGATCCAGGCGACGGCGCGCTTGAAGCCCCGTTTATTTTTAAGAAAAACGGATATTATTATCAATTTCTTTCTTGGGATTTGTGTTGCCGCGGCGAAAAAAGCACTTATAAAGTTGTGGTTGGAAGATCTAAAAACGCAACCGGACCTTATGTCGATAAAGACGGAAAACCCTTAAATGAAGGTGGAGGAAGTATTGTGGTTCAAGGCGATGAAAATTATTTTGGTGCTGGCCACAACAGCGCTTATACTTTTGATGGTAAAGATTATATTTTTTATCACGCTTACGAAAAGAAAACCAACGGAACACCAAGATTAGTTGTAAAAGAAATGAAATGGGACGCTGATTTATGGCCTCTTTTAAAATAGATAAATCAATTATAATTAAAATAAAGCCAAAGATTAAAGGAATAAAATCTGCTCCAATTTGCAATAATCTGCGGGAGAAAAAATTGAACACAAAGCGATGTATTTTTAGACAAATGAAATGCCTTTTTAATGAAAAGGAAACTATGAATCTATGTGTTAGAAAAATTAAATCAGCGCAAATTTGTTGGATCAGTAAAACTCATGGTTCAAAAACCGCAAAATATAAAATTAAAGACAATAAAAATGAACACTAAATTAATCACAAAAGCGACAATCTGCGGACTATTATTTAGCAGTATTCTCGCATCGGCACAAAAAAATAATCTTCAGGTAGATATTGCAAAAACAGTAACCAAAATTGAACCGACAATGTACGGTGTGTTTTTCGAAGACATCAATTTTGCGGCAGATGGAGGTTTATATGCAGAAATGATTAAAAACAGATCATTCGAATTCCTTTTTCCAATGATGGGATGGCAGGAACCGAACAGTGACCGTCATAAATTAAACCAACAATCCGGAATTGCAAATGTGATTCAGTATTCCCAAAAAGGAACCAACCATAATTATTGCCGCGTTACAATTAATGATGCAAATGGTTATGAACTGATTAACGAAGGTTTCAGAGGAATGGGAATCAAGAAAGATTTGAAATACAATCTGACTTTAAAAGCTTTAAAGATTTCAGGTACTATTTCGAAAATTAAATTCCAGTTTATTGACAAAAACAATAAAGTTTTAGGAGAAACTTCAATTGTTCCAACATCAAAAGACTGGTCAAATTATACGGCTCAATTAACATCAAATGCAACAGAAGCTAAAGCAAAATTAAAAATCACTTTTGAAGGAAACGGAGTAATTGATTTAGATAATATTTCATTATTTCCGGAAGATACCTGGGCGGGAAGAAAAAACGGACTTCGTAAAGATTTAGTACAATTATTATACGATTTGAAACCGGGATTTTTACGTTTCCCAGGAGGTTGTATTGTTGAAGGAAGAACTTTGGCAGAACGTTATCAATGGAAAAAATCGGTTGGAAAAATAGAAGACAGAGAAACGGCAGTAAACCGCTGGAACATGGAATTTGCGCACAGACCAGCACCGGATTATTTCCAAAGTTTTGGTTTAGGATTCTTTGAATATTTCCAGCTTTCAGAAGACATTGGTGCATCACCGCTTCCAATTTTGAGCTGTGGAATGGCTTGCCAGTTCAATACAGGACAATTAGTCCCGATGGATCAGATCGATCCGTATGTTCAGGATGCGTTAGATTTAATTGAATTTGCGAATGGCGGAACCGAAACCATTTGGGGAAAACTCAGGGCAGATATGGGACATCCAAAACCATTCAGTTTAAAATTCATCGGAGTTGGAAATGAGCAGTGGGGTCCGGATTATATTGAACGTTTCAAAGTGTTTCAAAAAGCGATTAAAGCCAAATATCCAAACATTACGATTGTTTCAGGAACAGGACCTTTCCCTGAAGGAGATTTCTTTGATTACGGCATGACCGAACTTAAAAAACTGAATGCTGAAATCGTTGACGAACACTATTACAAAGATCCGGCATGGTTCCGTAAAAATGTAACGCGTTATGATAGTTACGATCGAAAAGGACCAAAGATTTTTGCTGGAGAATATGCAGCACAAAGTGTTGCGATTGCGAGTCCGGACAATAAAAACAACTGGGAATGTGCTTTCTCTGAAGCAGCATTTATGACTGGAATGGAACGTAATGCTGAGGTCGTTCATTTAACTTCTTATGCACCTTTATTAGCACACGAAGAAGGGTGGCAGTGGACTCCGGACATGATTTGGTTCAACAATTTAGAATCATTTGGAACACCAAATTATTATGTTCAGAAATTGTTTTCTAACAATAAGGGAACCGATTTAATCAATATTACAAAAGATGGACAAGCCGTAACAGGTCAAAATAATTTGTTTGCATCGGCAGTGAAAGATTTGAATTTAAAAGAAGTAATTCTGAAAATAGTGAATACAGCTTCATCAGATCAAAATGCATCAATTGATTTAAAAGGAGCCAAATTAGATACAAAAGGAACAGCTGTAATTTTGAAAGGAGATGGGCTTAACGATGAGAACTCTTTTGCAGCGCCTACTAAAATTAGTCCTAAAGAGAGTGAATTTAAAGTAAAAGGAAACCAAATTCAATACAATTTTCCAGCGTATTCTGTAACTGTTTTGAAAATAAAGATGAAATAATCGCAACATAATAAATGTATAAGTAACGTTTGTTTTTTGTTTTAAACATAAATCATTGTTTTGATGCATTATCTGTAAAAAACAACAAGCTAATTTTTATTAAGTGTTTTTTGTACACTTATAAATTAATTATATTATATTTGTCATCATAAAATGAATTTCGAAATGAAAAATTACGTTATAGGATTAGATTACGGAACAGATTCTGTTCGTGCGGTGCTAATAGATACTGAAAATGGGCAGGAATTGGCATCCAATGTTTCTCATTACAAAAGATGGAAGAATAAGCAATATTGTGATGCATCGATTAATCAGTTCCGTCAGCATCCTTTGGATCATATTGAAGGATTGGAAATTACGATTCAAAATGTTGTTAAGGAAAGCAAAGTTGATCCTGCTGCAATAAAAGGAATCTGTATAGATACTACAGGATCTTCTCCTGTACCAGTTACAAAAGACGGAATTCCATTGGCTTTGACAAAAGGTTTTGAGGAGAATCCAAATGCGATGATGGTGTTATGGAAAGATCATACATCGATAAATGAAGCAAACGAAATCAACGAACTGGCAGTTAGCTGGGGCGGAGAGAACGTAACAAAATATGTAGGTGGAATTTATTCATCAGAATGGTTCTGGGCAAAAATCCTGCATATTGCAAGACAAGATGAAGCGGTTCAAAATGCAGCACACACCTGGATGGAACACTGCGATTTAATGACCTATTTGTTAATTGAAGACAAAGATTTAAAAACATTTAAAAGAAGCCGTTGTGCTGCGGGTCACAAAGCAATGTGGCACGAAGACTGGAACGGACTTCCTCCGGTTGAATTCTTAGAAAAATTACATCCGTATTTAGCACAGCTTCGTGGAAATTTATACGACGAAACCTATACTTCAGATTTAGTTGCCGGAAATTTAAGCAAAGGATGGGCAGATCGTTTAGGACTTTCTACAGATACAGTTGTAGCGGTAGGAACTTTCGATGCACATTCTGGAGCAGTTGGTGCAAAAATTGGCGAAAACACTTTGGTTCGTGTTATGGGAACTTCAACCTGCGATATTTTGGTGGGTTCTTATGAAGAAGTAGGTACCAAAACCGTTCGCGGAATCTGCGGTCAGGTTGACGGATCTGTGATTCCCGGATTTATTGGTCTTGAAGCAGGACAATCTGCTTTTGGCGATTTATTAGCCTGGTACAAAGAACTATTGATGTGGCCAACAGAACAATTATTAGGTTCATCCTCTCTTTTAAATGATGCCCAAAAAGAACAATTAAGAGAAGAATTCAGTGATAAATTAATTGTAGAATTAACCAAAGAAGCTGAAAAGATTCCGTTGTCTGAAAGTATCCCAACCGCTTTAGACTGGATCAACGGACGCAGGACTCCGGATGCTAATCAGGAAGTAAAAAGCGCCATTTCAAACTTATCTTTAGGATCAAAAGCACCTCATATTTTTAAAGCTTTAGTAAACGCAATCTGTTTTGGATCTAAAAAAATCGTCGATCGTTTTGAAGAAGAAGGTGTAAAAATTGACAGCGTGATCGGTATCGGTGGTGTTGCCCGTAAATCGCCTTTTATCATGCAGACTCTGGCTAACGTTTTAAACAAGCCAATAAAAGTTGCTCTATCAGATCAGGCGCCTGCTTTGGGAGCTGCAATTTATGCTGCTGTAGCTTCAGGAATTTATCCAAATGTGATTGAAGCCAGTCAAAAAATGGGAAGCCCTTTTGAAAGTGAATACACGCCACAACTTGACAAAGTGGCTGCTTACAACAAATTACTTTTAGCATACGACCAATTAAGTAGTTATGCCGATCCATCTATTAAAATTACAGAAAATGAGTTCTCTTTATAAAGATTTAAAACAAGAATGTTACGAAGCCAACATGCAGTTAAATGCATTGAATCTGGTGGTATATACTTTTGGAAACGTAAGCGCAGTCGACAGAAAAAATGGTGTTTTTGCCATTAAGCCAAGCGGCGTTCCTTACGAAGATTTAAAACCGGAAGATATTGTGATTGTCGATTTTGACAATAATATTATCGAAGGAACCATGCGTCCATCATCAGACACAAAAACGCATGCTTACTTATACAAAAACTGGCCGAATATTGGAGGTGTTGCGCATACACATGCGACCTATTCGGTGGCTTGGGCGCAGTCGCAACGTGATATTCCAATTTTTGGGACAACACATGCAGATCATTTAACGGCTGATATTCCGTGCGCCCCGCCAATGGCAGATTCGCTTATCGAAGGAAACTACGAACACAATACCGGAATTCAGATTTTGGATTGTTTCAAAGAAAAAAATCTTTCCTACGAAGAAGTAGAAATGGTTCTAATTGGAAACCACGGTCCGTTTGCCTGGGGAAAAAATGCAGCAAAAGCGGTTTACAACAGCAAGGTTTTAGAAGTCGTAGCCGAAATGGCGTACCTGACTTTACAAATAAATCCGAATGCGCCAAGATTGAAAGATTCCTTAATAAAGAAACATTACAATCGTAAACACGGAAAAGATTCGTATTACGGACAGTAATTGAGATTTTGGAATCAATGAAAAAGCAGATTGTGAATTAAATTATTGTTGAGAATTTTATTTAATAACCATAGCTGAATTTAGATGTTTATCATTTATAAAACGCATGGCAATACTTTTTGAATCAAATAATAACCAAAATAATTAATTAACCTAAAACCAAAAAAAATGAAAAAAAAAGCTTCACTTTTTAGTTGTCTGTTTTTTATTACACTTTCTGCTTTCTGTCAGGTAAAAGAAAATGAAATTACAATTACGAATTCAAAGGGTAAACCTGAACTCATTAATTTCAAGGAAACCAAAATTAATGCGGATGACAAATCGGTAAATGCTTTTTTAAAAAAACAATTTGAGTCTAAAACGGATGATGATTTTGTATTAGATTCTAAAAACACCAGAATTGAAAACAAACTTGAATCAAAAAAATACAAACAATATTACAAAGGATTAAAAGTAGAATTTGGTATTCAGAATGTAGTTTCTGAAAATGGTGTTGTAAAAACCGCAAATGGCAGGTATGTAGATGTAAAAAATCTGGAGACAAAAGCTAAATTATCAGAAAAAGAAGCATTGACATATGCTATAAAAAATATTGATGCAAAAGAATATATGTGGGAGAGTAAAGAAAATGAAGATTTTTTTAAGAAGGAACAAAATGATCCATCTGCAACTTATTATCCAAAAGGGGAACTGATAATTGTAGAAAAAGATTTATTTGGAGAAAATCCAATACCGACACTTGCTTATAAATTTAACATTTATGCTTCAAATCCAGTAAGCAGAGATTATGTATATGTAGATGCCAATAATGGAGAAATACTGCTTAAGGATGCAATAATAAAGCATATTCAAGGAACTGGAGATACTAAATATAGTGGACAAAGAGTAATAGAAACACAACAAACAGGAAGTCAATACAGACTAAGGGATTATACTCGTGGGAATGGTATTGAAACCTATAATATGAACAGAACTGCAAATTATGCTAGTGCAACAGATTTTTTAGATAACGATAATAATTGGACAAGTGCCGAATATAATAATTCAAATCAGGATAATGCTGCACTAGATGCTCATTGGGGGCTGAGAAAACATATGATTATTTTTTGTCTAAACACAATAGAAATAGTTATAATGCTAATGGAGCAATACTCAAAAATTATGTACATGCAGATTTGATAGCTATGGGTTATGGTAGTAACACCAATGCATTTTGGAATGGATCAGCTATGACTTATGGAGATGGTTCATATCCGTTTAGTGCCATAACAAGTATCGATGTTGTAGGTCATGAAATAGGTCATGGTGTTTGTGAAAATTCGGCAAATTTATTTTACGGTTATGAATCCGGTGCAATTAATGAAGGATTAAGTGATATTTGGGGAGCAATGATTGAATTTTATTCGGATCCTAATAAGCAGACATATTTAATGGGTGAAGAACTTATACCCGGGTCTGCATTTAGATCTATGTCTAATCCAAAATATTATGGAGATCCGGACACTTATGGAGGTACTTATTGGTCTAATCCAAATTGCGGAACTGCAAATAGTTCCAATGATTATTGTGGTGTTCATAGCAATAGTGGTGTTTTAAACCATTGGTTTTACATTTTAGCAGAAGGTAAATCGGGAACTAATGATTTAGGTAATAGTTATAATGTAGCGGGTATTGGTAAAGATAAAGCTGCAAAAATTGTGTATAGAGCAGAAACTGTATATTTTACTTCAACTACAAATTTTTCACAAGCGAGAACTTTAACGCTACAGGCAGCTAATGATTTATATGGAGCCAATTCTTTAGAAGCGATAACGGTATGTCAATCCTGGTTTGCTGTTGGAGTAGGAAGTGGAAATTGTATTGCGGCACAAATAACAGGACCTGATGCAATTTGTAATACTACATCAAATAATACTTATACAGTTAGTAATCTATTACCAAATTCAAGTGTTGTCTGGAGTGTTTCTGCGAATTTAAGTATTGTTAGTTCAACAAATTCAACTGTAGTTGTAAAAGCATTAAATACAACTTCTGGACAATCTACCATTACTGCAAATATTTCCGGACAAATTGTTACAAAAAATGTTTGGTTAGGAATTCCACAATTTAACGTTCAAAAAACAAATGAAACTTGTGGTCAGTATCGTTTTGTGACATTAACGATAACAAATTCTGATACTTCACATATATATAACTATTCGTTTTCTTATTTGCCAACAGGAGTTACTTATGTTCAGAGTTCCTATAACGTATTTCTTTTCAAAATATCGAATACATATACACAAAATTCTTTCACTTATGGTGTTACTGCAACTTTGGGATGTTCTTCAGGTACATATGGCAATTATGTTATGTTTGGTAGTTGTCCACCATTTGGCTCATCTACGACAAATACATTAAATGCTACAGCTGTAGGAGAATCAACAATATATAAAGTTTATCCAAATCCAAGTGATAATATTCTAAATATATCATTATTTGATGAAAATAATGCACCTGCAAAAACATCCACAATTAATGCCATTCTTTATGATCTGAATGGACAAAAAGTAGATGGTATTACAGTGGTTAATAATATTGCATCATTGAATGTTAGTCATTATAAAAAAGGAATATACGTATTGACAATAAATATTGATGGTAAAACAGAAACCCATCAAGTAATAGTTAAATAATAAAAGTATAATTAAATATTATAAACAACAGTTATAGAACGATCTGGATTCATTCAGAAATAATTAAAGAATAAAGAATAAATAAACGATTAAAAGATGATAGATATCTCTCAAAAAGAAGTTTGGTTTGTAGTAGGAAGCCAGGAATTATACGGTGAAGAAACATTAAGAAAAGTAGCAGAACATTCTCAGATAATTGCAAAAGGGTTAGGAGAATCGTCTCAAATTCCTGTAAAAGTAGTTTATAAGGATGTGGTAAAATCTCCGGCTCAGATTTTAGATGTATGTCTGGCAGCAAACACTACTAAAAACTGTATCGGACTTATCACCTGGATGCATACTTTCTCACCTGCAAAAATGTGGATTGGCGGATTAAGCATCTTGAAAAAACCATTATGCCACTTGCATACCCAATACAATGCTGAAATTCCGTGGGGATCTATCGACATGGATTTCATGAATTTAAACCAATCTGCTCACGGAGATCGTGAATTTGGTTTTATCATGTCAAGAATGCGCAAAAAACGTAAAGTGGTTGTTGGGCATTGGGAAGACGAAAGAGTTCAGAAAAAATTAGGGATCTGGACAAGAGTTGCTTTAGGATGGGACGAACTTCAGAACTTGAAAGTGGCTCGTATTGGAGACAATATGCGTGAAGTTGCCGTTACGGAAGGTGATAAAGTAGAAGCTCAAATCCGTTTCGGAATGTCGGTTAACGGTTTTGATTCTTCTGATGTGACCAAACATATCGAGAAAGTTACAGAGCAGCAATTAAACGATTTATTAGCGGTTTATGAAGCTTCTTATAATTTGACTGATTCTTTAAAAGAAGGCGGAGCACAAAGAAGTTCATTAGTAGAGGCAGCAAAAATTGAATTAGGTTTAAGAGCTTTCCTTGAAGAAGGAGGTTTTGGAGCTTTTACAGATACATTTGAAAATCTGGGAGCATGGAAACAATTACCGGGAATCGCTACACAAAGATTAATGGCCGATGGTTATGGTTTTGGTGGAGAAGGCGACTGGAAAACAGCTGCAATGGTTCGTGCATTAAAAGTAATGAACATTGGTCTTGAAGGAGGAACTTCGTTCATGGAAGATTACACATACCACTTTACACCACAAAAATCATACGTTTTAGGATCACATATGTTGGAAATCTGTCCATCTATCGCTGACGGAAAAGCTTCCTGCGAGGTTCACCCGTTAGGGATTGGCGGAAAAGAAGATCCAGCACGTTTGGTATTCAACTCACCTGCAGGAGAAGCAATCAATGTTTCATTAGTGGATATGGGGAACCGTTTCCGTTTAATCGTAAACGAAGTTGTTGCGGTTAAACCAATGGCTGAATTGCCAAAATTACCGGTTGCAAGAGTTTTATGGGATTGTAAACCAAACCTGGATATTGCAGCTACAGCATGGATTTTGGCTGGAGGAGCACACCATACAGTGTACAGCCAGTCAGTTACAACTGAGTTTATGGAAGATTTTGCAGACATTGCCGGAATTGAATTGTTGGTGATTGATGAAAAAACGACTATCAGAGATTTTAAAGATAAAATTAATGCCAACGAAGCGTACTACCATACGTTTCAACACGGATTGTAATATAAACTAAGTCAAAAGTCTAATGTCGAAAGTCTAAAAGTGCCAATGTAACGAATGAAACCTTGGTAAATTTTGTAACTTCGACCTTAGATTTTTGACTTTAAGACTTTTGACTTTACAACTTTAAACCAAAAAAATTATGAATGTATTAAAACGTTGTGTTTTCGGAATTGCGATAATCGGTTTGACAACACTTTCTGTTCAATGTAAAAGCGATAAAAAAATGGATGCAACCACAACTCAAGACACAAAAGATTCTGTAACAATTGTAAAATCTGATTACGGAACAACTCCAAAAGGAGAAAAAATTGAAAGCTATAAGCTGAAAAACCAAAATGGGATGGAAGTGGATATCATCACTTTTGGAGGTATTATCACTGATTTGAAAGTGCCAAATAAAGACGGTGTTTCTGAAAATGTAGTAACCGGATTTAATTCTCTGGAACAATACATGAAGCCAAACCCGTTCTTTGGTGCATTGATCGGACGTTTCGGAAACCGAATTGCAAAAGGTAAATTTACATTAGACGGTAAAGAATATACACTGGCTACAAACAACGGACCTAATGCGCTGCACGGAGGACCGGAAGGTTTTTTTAGAGCAGTATGGAAAGCAGAAGAAACAAAATCAGGAGAAGCTGCTGTTTTGAAATTATCTTACTTAAGCAAAGATATGGAAGAAGGCTATCCTGGAAATCTAAAAGTTGTAGTGACTTATACGTTAACTAAAAACAACGAACTTGAGGTACTTTACGAAGCTACTACTGATAAAAAGACAGTTGTAAATTTAACACAGCATACGTATTTTAACTTATCGGGGGATTTCTCTAAAACAATTTTAGATCACGAGATTACTTTAAATGCCGATAAAATTGTTCCGGTAGATGCTACTTTAATTCCAACAGGAGAATTACAGGATGTAGCCAATACGCCATTCGATTTCAGAAAACCAAAATTAATTGGAAAAGAAATCGATGCTAAAGATGAACAATTGATAAGAGGAAAAGGTTACGATCACTGCTGGGTACTAAATAATACAGAAAAAGGCAAAACAGTTATTGCAACAGCTTACCACCCTGCAAGCGGAAGAGTTTTAGAAATGACCACAGACGAACCTGGAATTCAGTTCTATTCTGGAAATTTCCTTGACGGAACTTTACCAATGCGTAACGGCGGAACTTATGCACAAAGAACAGGTTTCTGTTTAGAAACAGAACATTATCCGGATTCTCCAAACCAGAAAAACTTTCCAACGACAGTTTTAAATCCTGGCGAAAATTATAAGACTAAGACAACTTTTAAGTTTTCTGTAAAAAATAATTTTTGAAATTTAGTTAATTTTAAAAAACCTCGAAATTTTTGATTTCGAGGTTTTTTTGTTTAGATTTTTGAGTATTTATACTTGATTGATTTTTGTAATTCTTTTTTACATTTGATGAAGTGTAAAACGAAAAATGACTTTCGACAATTAATCATCTTTTAGGTGCATAGAAAGTTTATTTTGTTTATATCCAAGCTTTATGAAACACTAAGAACTAATCAATCATTTAAAATGCAAATATGACAACAGAACAATTTAAAGCAGATTATTATTTAGAAAAGATTTATGAAAATATATCCGAAACAGAATTTAATTGTAAATTAACAATAAAAAGGAAGTCTGATGATGCCTTTATAACTGGACTCAAAACAAAAATAAATGTTCTCGAAGTAGGTCAAGATATTGCAGATTCCAAATTTGAAATTAATACAATTGACTGGGAAGCATATTTAGATGCGACAATCATTATGCAGTTTAATTTATTAATGTTGAAAATTAACCTTATAGATATTTATAATACTGACGGAAAGAAAAATATTGCTGACTTTTTCGAAGAAAATCCGTTTCACAAAGATTAAGCTTTCGCTTAACAGCAGTTACACAAGATTTAGCAAGTCCGAATAATGGACTTAATTTATTTCCAAACCTCTTGTAACAAGAAAATGTTACAAACAACTATAAATCAATATATTGCAACTATTCAGTAATATTCAAAGCGAATTAATAAATCGAATTGTAAATTCAAAGAAAGGTTTACAAATTGCAGTAACATGGTTTACTAATCATGAGCTTTATAATGCCATTATAAAAAAATTAGAAACGCCTAACTTCAACTTAGAATTAATTGTATTAAACGATAGAATTAACAACAAAAAAGAAGGCGTAAATTTTCAAAAGTTAATCGACTTAAAAGCTAAATTCTACTATTCAAATGTTGAAAATATGGTTCATCACAAATTCTGTATAATTGACAATGAAATTGTGATTACGGGTTCTTATAATTGGACGTATTATGCTGAAAACCGAAATTGGGAGAACGTTTTAATATCTGATGATTCGCAAGTAGTAAAAAACTATGTCGAAGAGTTTGAAAGAATAAAAAGTGTACACAAACTTGTAGAAACAATTGCAATTGAAGAGAGAGACGATATTTCAATCAATTTTAATGACTACTTAGAAACGGATTATATTTATCAAGCGAAGGCTGAAGAAAAAAAAGGAAACGATTTAGGAGTTGCAAAAATCTATACTGAATTACTCAAAATTAATAATAAGCAAAGCGAAATAATTTCGGCAAGAAATAAAATTTTACAAAAGTATAATTCAAAAAAGTTTGAGGTAGCGCCGTTTGAAATTGGAATCCTTTTTAAAGATGGATATATTACAGTAATTCCTGCATTTTCAAAATTACCTTTTACTTTTGAAAAAAATGGAAAAACATCAGTTGATAAACAGACTGGAATTTTAGTAACGATTCAAAAAAATGATTATATCAAGAAAAATATATTACAAATCTCTTTGAACAACATTAAGCCATCACCAGCTGGAACATCTAAAATAAAACATACAATTACATTGAAAAATGACGGTCAATTAACTGTACATTGTAAAGAATTAGATGGTTATGGACGAACAAACGTTGGTCAAATTAATATAAAAGACTGTCTATAACAACTCAAGACCATGGCAGATTTTTGGGATGTTATAAATTTAAGGTTTTTAGATACTTTTACATTCGGAAGATAGTGCTTTCTACGAGTTACGCCTCGATTCAGATCGCTCGGATATACAAAAACTTCTTAGTAAGATAACGCGGATTTGTAATCCGTGTCCGCAAAGAAATTTACCAAGATATAAAGACATGTCTAATTTCTGAATTAGTTTTGTTTTTACTTGCATTATAGTTAAATTTGGTTCAATAACTTTCTGAAGAGAAACACACATTGTAAAAGAACTAATAGATGCTTTATCTAAAAAGTAATTTACAATAACAAATTTTTTAATTATGACAGCAACAACCATAAAACAAGTAAATGCAAAGCTTAAAAGTTTACCTGATGCTTTGGTAGAAGAAGTCGAAAAATACATTGATTTTCTTGCCTTTAAACACTCTCAGGAAACTCAAGAAATCCCTGAGTGGCATAAAGAAGTAGTTTTAAAACGAATAAAAGACAAGAAAGCTCCTGTAGATGCTTTTGCTATGTTAGACAATTTAGAGCGTTAAATTGAAAAAATACACTTTAGTTGCTGAGCCAATAGCGGAAGGCGATTTAAAACAACCTCAAGATTTTGATTTTTTTTATGGATTAAAAGTTAGCCACGAATTACACTAATTTTTACGAATTATTCGTTTTTGTCATTTCGACGAAGGAGAAATCTTCGCAAGTAATTCCGCAACGATAATCCAATCTTTGTCGAGTTTCTCGGGAAGATTTCTCCTTCGTCGAAATGACAAGATTGGGGCAAAAATTTGCTACTCTGCGCCTTTGCGAGATTAATTCTTTACCACATAAAATCTTAACTTAACAAAAGTAAATAATAGTAAATGAAACATTTTTTTAAAGCAACAATAAATTGGACTTCCAACCAAAATCAGGAACAATCAGTAAAAAAAAATTACAGCAAAACCCATCAAATTAAAATCGAAGGAAAACCAATTTTAGACGTTTCAGCCGCAAAAGCTTTCAAAGGCGATCCCGAATTATACAATCCTGAGGATTTACTCTTAAGCAGTTTGGTTTCCTGCCATATGATGTCGTATTTATATGTGTGTTCCCAAAACGGAATTGAAGTTTTAGAATATACCGATAATGCCGAAGCAACACTCGAAGTTACTGCCGATGGAAGTGGTCGCTTTACAGAAGTTCGTTTACATCCGAAAGTGAAGATTGCAAATGTAGATAAAATGCAGGAAGCTTTAGAGCTGCATATAAAAGCGAATCAATTGTGTTTTATAGCCAATTCATGTAATTTTCCGGTTCTGCACAATGCTACTTGCGAAACGGCATAAAAAAAGAGACTGTATGAACAGTCTCTTCGTATATTGTCTTTTTTTTTATTTTTTTTTTTGATTGGGGTTTTGGCAAAACAAATTAATTTTTTAAGTCTTTGATTACTTTAAAAGCAACATCAACTTGTTCTTCTCCTACCAGAATTGTAAATTCGTTTGAAGTAGAAATTACTTCATTAATAATGATTCCTTCCCATGCTAAACGCTGAAAAATGAAATAATAAATCCCGGGAACTACAATATTTTCTTTTGGTAATTTTACGGTAATTGAAGCCAGGTTATCCAATTTTTGAATCAGTTTTTCGCGGATAAAATGTTTTTCAACTAAATGGTTGATACTGCTGCTTACTACGATATTGGTTTCGTTTACGCCACGTGATGAGGTATAAAAAATATCAGATAGTACATTAATATCAGAAATCAAATCAGCTTGTTTGTTTAAAACAGTGTCAGAAGCTGCAAAAGTGTAATCTGTCAATTCAGAACGAACTGTGATTTCTCCAATGTTTTTAATGACCTTGTTGATTTTGTGGTTTAGTTTAAAATCTAACTCTTCTGTCAGTCTTTTTAGGGACATTACTACAGCACCTTGTTTTACTTCTTTACCAAATTCACTTTCCAGTTCGGTCATGATGTTGCGCGACAAAGAAGTCAGGTTAATAATTCCAAGAGAAAGAGCATTGAGTAAAAATGGCTTGGTCTTGATGTAATTTTCTACAATAGAAGAAACGGTTTTCATAATCTTTAATTGTTTTTTGAACGTAATTGTGTTAGTTTGGTTGTTTTTGATGTTATAAATCTCTGCAAAGATAAATAAAAAAACAATTTGTTACAAATATAACAATAAAAAAATATGTTAAAAATGATAAAATGCGTCAGTAAGATGCTCAATAGCAAATGTTTCCTCGGTTTTATGGATGGCAATAATGTCAAAACGAATTTCTAAATCATTATCAAAATCCTTTTCCCTATCGTTTATGTAGGCATTTACTGCTTTTATGAGAAGCTGAATCTTTTTTGGTTTCACAAAATCCTGAGGAGAACCATAATCTAAACTCGATCTGGTCTTTACTTCTATCACGGCCAAAAAATGATCTTTTTTAGCAATAATATCAATTTCGGCTTTTTGAAAAATCCAGTTTCGTTCTAAAATTTTATAATCATTTTGAAGCAGATATTCTACGGCAAGATCTTCACCTTTTTTCCCAAGTTCGTTGTGTTCTGCCATTTTTTGGAGTTATGAGTTAAAATTTGTGAGATATAAGTGATAATAAAGTGTTGTAAAAAAATATAGGCCATGAAATTATTTGTTAACCTCATAACCTATAATTATTAACTCATAAATTTTTTACTTAAAAACAACATTACTTCCGGAAGCATTCACTTCAATTGAAATCGTACTTCCCATAACTAGTGCACGATTGTCCTGAATATGTCCGGCCGGGAAATTAAAAATCACCGGAATATTGTATTTTTTAGTCACATCGTCAATAATTTCAAGTGCATTTTTCCCCCAAGGAACTTCATTGTCTTTCATTTTGGTCATACCGCCAATAATAATTCCTTTCAGATTTTCGATACAGCCATTTCGACGTAAATTCATCATCATACGATCAATATGATAGAGGTATTCGTCTAAATCTTCAATAAAAAGAATCTTGTCCTTGCAGTCAATTGCCGATGGTGATCCTAATAAACTGTATAAGATAGAAAGATTTCCACCCACCAATTCACCTGTTCCCTGACCAAAACGGTTCATAGTATGAGGCGCAACCGAATAAGACAAAGGCTCACCAAACAAAGCCGATTTCATCGAACTAATGGCTGCCGGAGTCGCACGCGGAATCGTAACCGGCATTACGCCGTGAATCGATTTGTATCCCATCGTATTCAAATGATTGTGTAAAACTGTCACATCGCTAAAACCAACAACCCATTTTGGATGTTGTTTAAATTTGGTAAAATCCAGTAAATCCAGCATTCTGACAGTTCCGTAACCGCCTCGCACACACCAAATCGCCTTAATATTCGGATTATCAAGTTGTTTTTGAAAATCGGCAGCGCGCTGTTCATCTGTTCCTGCCAGTTGATGGTAATCCAGACCAATTGAACTTCCGATTACAGCTTCTAATCCCCAGCTTTTTAGTAAATCTATGGTAGGTTTTAAATTATCGTCGATGTTTTTTCGGGCTGTTGCCAAAAGAGCTACAGTATCTCCTTTTTGTAAATAAGGTGGTGTTATCATATTTTGTTGTGATTGACAGGTAAAGGATTGTAAAGCAAAAATAAGGAATACGAATTTACAAAAAGCAAAAGGGCTGTTTATAGGAAGGAATCTGCTTGTATTCATTTTCTTTTTGGCTTTTGATTTATTGATAACAAAGATAGAGATTTAAAAAAATAAAATTAATTGAAATTTCTTACAAATGTAAAAATTCATTAATTTCAGCGATTTAAAAACCCCATTTTTATGCAAATAACAATACTTAGAATTTTTTTGATTTTCTTTTTTTCAATTACGTCTTTTGGTCAGGCTAAAAAATATGTAATCCATACAGTAGCTTTTTACAATTTCGAAAATCTTTTTGACACAATTGATGATGTTTACACCAATGATGATGAATGGACACCTTTGGGAAGTCAAAACTGGACAACAGAAAAATACAATCAGAAACTGCAAAACCTTTCAAAAGTCCTATCAGAAATTGGCAAACCGGAAAACCCAAATGCGCCTGTTTTTGTTGGAGCTTCAGAAATTGAGAACAGAGGTGTTCTGGAAGATTTAGTGAAACAGCCCGGATTATCGCCCTTTGATTACGGAATCATCCATTTTGATTCGCCGGACAAACGCGGAATAGATGTGGCTTTATTGTATCAGAAGAAATTTTTCAAGCCCACTACTTTTTCAAACATACCTTTATATATATTAAAAAATAAAGAGAAAGAAGAAGAAAAAAACGAAGAATCACCTGATGAAGAGACAGCAATAAAAAAGGAAAACAACCGTGTTTTTACCCGTGACCAGCTTTTGATAACGGGTTTTTTAGAAGGAGAAGAAATCAGTATTATAGTTAATCACTGGCCTTCGCGTTCCGGAGGTGAAAAAGCCACAAGTGAATATCGGGAAGCAGCCGGAAAATTAAACCGCAAAATAATGGATTCGTTACAGCAAATCAATCCAAATGCAAAAGTGATTACAATGGGCGATTTAAATGACGGTCCTTATAACAAAAGTATAAAAGTTGCCTTGGGGGCAAAAGCCAAAAAAGCAGAAGTTCCGGAATTTGGCACTTATAATCCTTTTGAAGAAATGGCGAAACGGGGCATGGGAACAACAGCTTTTCGGGATTCCTGGGATATTTTCGATCAGATCATTATTACGGAATCACTTATAAAACCTGATTTTTCATCATTCAAATTCTGGAAAGCCGGAATTTTCAATAAACCGTATCTTATCCAGAATTCAGGAAAATACAAAGGATATCCGCTACGGCACAGTACAAATGAAGTAGGTTTCAGTGACCATTTTCCGGTTTATATTTATCTGATAAAAGAAATGTAGATCCATAAACACATTGCAGTGCGTCTCTACAAATTTTCCTTAACTTAGCCTCTCAGAAACTTAGAATCTCAAAAAATGGCCATAGCAAAACCTTTCAACCTGACTAAATGGATAGACGAAAACCGTCATTTACTAAAACCGCCTGTTGGAAATAAAAATTTATATGTAGACTCCGGTGATTATATTGTGATGATTGTCGCAGGCCCAAATGCCAGAAAAGATTATCATTACAACGAAACCGAAGAACTTTTTTACCAGCTGGAAGGAAATATAAAAGTAGTCATTCAGGAGGATGGCGAACGCAGGGAAATGATTCTGAATGCAGGCGATATGTACCTGCATCCTGCAAAAGTTCCGCATTCACCCGTTCGTTCGGAGGGTTCAATAGGTTTGGTAATTGAGCGAAAACGTGCCGGACTGGGTTATACGGATGGTTTGCTTTGGCATTGTGATAACTGCAACCATAAATTATATGAAGTGTTTTTTGAACTGCACAATATCGAAAAAGATTTCCTCCCACATTTCGAACATTTCTACAATTCAGAAGAATTAAGAACCTGTGATAATTGCGGAACCGTTATGGAATCTGACCCAAGATTTGTGGCTAAAAAATAATTTTCAAAAGATTTATGAACTATTTCCCGCTATTTGTTACAAACGAAGTTCACTGAACTCCGATTAAAATAAAAACTAAGTGAAGTAATCGGGGTTATTATGTTTTCAAAAGTTTTTTTTAATTAAACTCTTAATCGGACAATAAAAATATAAATCCGAAAAAAAGCAAACCTAATCCAAGGCAAAGACAAATTGTGTTTACAGGCGCACCAATATTTTCAGACCAGGCTATGCCGTTTAAAATAAAACCAGTAATCATCATTGCAATAGGGAATACTATTTTTTTCATTTGACTATTATTTCAAACTCTCAACAATCCCTTTCAAAAAACCATTAAAATCAAAAGCAGGATCTTCTTTCAATCCCATTCTCACAATCACCATATCTTTTGACTGAATAATAGCAACCATTTGTCCCTGATATCCGTTGCAGTAAAACATGTCGCGGGGAGCTTCAGGAAATTTCCCGCCGGCGTTTAGCCAGTATTGTGCGCAGTATTTTCCTTCAGAAGTATTGGTTGGGGTTGCGGTGTATTTTACCTAGCTTTCGTCGAGAATTTGTTTACCGTTCCAATTGCCTTTATTTAGATATAATAATCCAAATTTTGACCAGTCACGTGCAGTTGCCCATGCGTATGAGGAACCTACAAAAGTTCCGCTCATATCCTGTTCCACAATCATAGAGTTCATTCCGATTTTATCGATTACGGCACTGTACCAAAAATCAAGATATTCCTGTTGGGTTTTAAATTGTCTTTTTAAAATCAGTGATAATAAATTGGTCGTTCCCGAAGAGTAGTTCCAATGTGTGTTAGGTTTAAATTCAGCGGGTTTGTCCAGTTGGACTTTCCCCATATCTTCTGCCTGAAAAAGCATTTTGGTAGCATCGCAAATGGTGTTGTAATTTTCTTCCCACTCCAAACCGGAATTCATGTGAAGCAGATCATTGATAGTGATGTTTTTTCGTTCGTCATTTTGCCATTCTGCGACAGGAGCAGGTTTATAAATATCTATTTTTCCTTGTTTCGCCAAAACTCCAAAAGCCGAACTTGTAATGCTTTTTGTCATTGACCAGCCTAAAATTTTACTGTCTTTCGTAAAACCGGTATCGTATTTTTCGGCAATCAGTTTGTTTTTGTACAAGACAACTACGGCACGGGTTCGTTTTAACTTTCCACCCGATTTGTCAAAAGCGTTGTCGATTGTTTTTTTTAATTGGTTATAATCAATATTCGAAAAAATAGTGTCTTTTGGCTCGATGTTTCCGTAAGGGAAAGGCAAAGTTTTAGATTTTAATCTTCTGGGAAGCAAATAGGGTTTTGAAACATCAAAATCATCATTTATTAAAGTTGCTCCCAAACCTTCACGGTAAATGGCTTTTCGTTCCTTTAATCCGTAGACATTGGAAGTAGCAAATTTTCCGGCATCATCAATTGTGTTTGTTGCCAGGTCGATGAGGTTAATATCATTGTCGGTTTTTTCGATTAACTCTTTCGAACGGTTATCCAAAAAATGTCCCGAAGCAATACTTTTGGCTGAAAAGCCTGAAATCAGATCCAGTTTTGGATAAGTTGTAAAACCAAAATAAAGAATTATTAAAAGAAGAAGAATGCCAAGTAAACGAAAGACTTTTTTCATAATTTTTTGCAGTTGTTTTGAATGCAATATAAATAATTTATAGACAGGATTTTATCAGGCTGGTTTTTAAATTATTGGAAAGAAACTCTGAAAAAAAGAATTAATTTTTGAGGAATCTGCATTACAATTTTGAATTTGATAGTACTATAAAAGGAAATGATAGAATTGGCAGATAAAACAATTTAGATTTAGTACTTTTGTAAATAGAATTTTTCTAAATAAATTATGCTGGATATTCAAAAAATAAGAGCTGATTTTCCCATACTTTCTGAAAAAGTAAACGGAAAACCATTAATATATTTCGACAATGGGGCAACCTCGCAAAAACCACAAATCGTGATTGATGCTGAAGCGAAATATTATCAGGAAATAAACGCCAATATTCACCGTGGAGTTCATACTTTAAGCCAGTTAGCGACTGACGCTTATGAAATTTCACGGGTAAAATTGCAACATCATATCAATGCCAAATTTTCTCACGAGGTTTTATTTACTTCGGGGACAACACACGGAATCAATTTAGTAGCGAATGGTTTTGCTTCTATTTTAAAACCGGGTGATGAAGTTTTAGTTTCTTCTCTGGAACATCACAGCAATATAGTGCCGTGGCAAATGTTGTGTGAAAAAACGGGAGCTGTCTTAAAAGTGATTCCGATCAATGAAGAAGGAGAGCTGATCATGAGCGAATACGAATCTTTATTATCTGATAAAACCAAAATCGTTACCGTAAACCATATTTCGAATGCACTTGGTGTAATCAATCCTGTGAAGGAAATGATTGCTAAAGCACATGCCGTTGGAGCTGCTGTTTTAATTGACGGAGCACAGGCTGTTCCGCATTTAAAACCGGACGTTCAGGATTTGGATTGTGATTTTTACGCTTTTTCAGGGCATAAAATGTGCGGGCCAACCGGAACCGGAATTTTGTACGGAAAAGAAGCGTGGCTAAACAAACTTCCTCCTTATCAGGGCGGAGGAGAGATGATTAAAGAAGTAACTTTCGAAAAGACAACTTATGCCGATCTGCCTCATAAATTTGAAGCCGGAACACCAAATATCGCTGGCGGAATTGTTTTAGGTACAGCTGTTGATTACTTGAATAATATAGGCTTTGGAAATATACAGCTTCAGGAAAACAAACTTTTGGAACACGCTACAAAACGTTTACTTGAAATTGAAGGCTTGAGAATTTACGGAAATGGAAAAAATAAAGCTTCGGTAGTTTCGTTTAATATCGACGGGATTCATCCTTATGATATTGGTTCAATCATTGATAAATTAGGAATTGCAGTTCGTACCGGACATCACTGTGCGCAGCCAATCATGAATTTCTTTTGCATACCGGGAACCATTCGTGCATCTTTTTCTTTTTACAACACCAAAGAAGAAATTGATGTAATGGTTGAGGCTGTTAAAAAGGCAAAAACCATGTTAAGCTAAAAATTCATCTTATGAGAATACTATCTTTATTGCTTGTGGTTATGTTTATCGGAACGGGATGTTCCAGCCAAAAAAAAACAGACATGACGTCAACAGTTATTGAATATTCGGCTATGTCGAGAGGTTATTATAAAAAGATAGTGGTGCAAAATCAAACGGTTTTAGTTACTAAAGGAAGAGATACACAAACCGTAGAAAATAAAATAGATAAGGCAAATTGGGAAAAAATTGTAACCGAATTTGAAAAGATAGATTTAGAAAAAATTCCAACATTGAAAGCACCAACCGAAAAACGTTTTTATGATGGCGCTGCAATTGGAAATTTAAAAATAACCCAAAATCAGAAAACCTACGAAACACAAGGTTTTGACAATGGTTCCCCTCCAAAGGAGATTGAAAAACTGGTTAATTTGCTGACTGATTTTGCTAAAGAATAATTATGACAATTAAAGAAATACAAGACGAAATAATAGACGAGTTTTCGATGTTTGATGACTGGATGCAGCGTTACGAATACATCATCGAATTAGGAAAAAGTCTTCCGTTAATCAAAGAAGAATACAAAACCGACGAAAATTTAATCAAAGGATGTCAGTCGAAAGTCTGGCTTCAGGGAGAACAAAAAGACGATAAAATTGTGTTCACGGCAGACAGCGATGCGATTTTGACAAAAGGAATAATCGCAATTTTAATCCGCGCTTTCTCCAATCAAAAAGCATCAGACATTATAAATGCGGATACGCAATTTATAGACGAAATTGGTTTAAAGGAACATCTATCTGCAACACGTGCAAACGGTTTAGTTTCAATGATAAAAAACATTAAAATGTACGCTTTGGCTTTTGATTCAAAAAACAAAAATTAAAAGTTTTTTTAACCATATAAGTTCATATTAGAAAATATAAGCTTTGTGCTTACTGGTTTACTTAAGAAAGAAAATCATATAAGATTACAGTATTTAATTAACTTATATTACTTATATGGTGAAAAATAAAAAAAAGTAAGTTTTATCGTTCTTTTTTATTTCTTATTATTGTGAAAAAATTACATGATAACAAAGAAATATTTAACGGATTTAATTTATCAGGTTAATGGAGCGGCGATTGAAGTTCATAAAAATATTGGCGCAGGGCTTTTAGAAAACATTTATCATCAGTGCTTGATAAGAGAATTATCTTTAAGAGGAATAAATTTTCAATCTGAGTTGATTATTCCGGTTGAATATAAGGGCTTAGTATTGGAATCAGATTTAAGATGTGATTTATTTATAGAAAATTGTTTAGTACTTGAATTAAAAGCTGTTGATCAGATTATTCCAGTTCATATTGCCAAATTAATGTCTTATATGAAACTTTTAAAGTCTCCAATTGGACTAATGATAAACTTTAACGTTACAAATATTTTTCACGAAGGCCAAAAAACATATGTCAACGAATTGTATCGCTGGTTAGAAGATTAAAAAAAATAAAAATTAAACCATATAAGTTATATAAGTAAATTTAAGTTCGCTTCTTAAATGCGCTTTTATTATCCGACACAAATAGGTTTCAAAAATTAAATGAACTTATATCACTTATATGGTGAAAAAGAAAAAACAAATAAAATGGAACAAGAAATAGACACAAACGAATTAGGAGAATCAATTGTAAAAGTTTTAAAAACGATTTACGATCCTGAGATTCCTGTAGATATTTACGAATTAGGATTGATTTATGATGTAATGGTGAATACGGATTACGAAGTGAAAATCCTGATGACTTTAACATCTCCAAACTGTCCTGTTGCAGAAAGTTTGCCACGTGAAGTGGAAGAAAAGGTAAAAACAATTGAACATATAAAAGATGTAGATGTTGAAATTACTTTTGATCCGCCATGGACCAAAGATTTAATGAGCGAGGAAGCAAAATTAGAATTAGGAATGCTTTAAAAATAGTCATAAGCCTAAAAGTCATAAAGTCTTAAATTATAAGACTTTATGACTTTTAGGCTTCGGCTTTCAGACTAAAAAAATGGAAGAAATTATCAATAAAGTTGCCAACAGCGTCTTAGAAGTTTTTGATCTGGAGGATTATTATCCAAAAGGAATGCGCGTGCAGATTGATATTTCGCAATGGCTTCTTGAAGGATTTCTATTAAAAGAAAAAGACTTTAGGGAGCATCTTAAAAATCATGACTGGTCGCAATATCAGGATCAATATGTCGCCGTAAATTGCAGTACAGATGCTATTATTCCGGCTTGGGCATTAATTTTAGTTGCAGTACAATTAGCTCCATTTGCAAAAAAAGTAGTCAATGGAACAATAGAAGATCTGGACGGAAGTTTATACGAAGAAATTTTGCCTGCAATAGATTATTCATCCTATAAAAACAAACCTGTTATTGTAAAAGGCTGTTCCAGAAAACCGGTACCTATGCGTGCTTATATTTTAGTTACGACATATCTTCAGCCATTTGCAAAAAGTATCATGTACGGAGAAGCTTGTTCTGCAGTACCCTTGTACAAAGAATCTAAGAAATAACGTACTTTTGCTATCTGTTTATCTTAAGGCTTTTGCTGGTTTTTAGTATATTTGTTACTACAATATAAACTAAACATTATGAGAAAGATACTTCTATTACTCTTCGTTTTAGCAAATTTAGCTTTAGTTCAGGCACAAAACACCGAAAAAGAATTAATTCAGAATACCGAAAAAGCAGTTAAAATTATAAACGATACTGTTGTAGATGAAGGCTGGAAAACCAAAGGAACCGTATCACTGTTGTTAAATCAATCGAGTTTCAACAACTGGATTGCAGGAGGAGAAGACAGTTTTTCAGGGACTCTTGGAATTAATTACGACTTCAATTACAAAAAAGACGATATAACCTGGGATAACAAAATTCTGGCTTCTTACGGACTTTTACAGACTAAAACGGCTGATTTCGCAAAAAAGACGGATGACCGTTTAGAATTTAACTCTATTGTAGGTAAAAAAGCTTTTGGAGAATGGTATTACTCCTATTTTTTGAATTTTAGGACACAGTTCACAACAGGATATATTTATGGTCAGGATAGTAACGGAAAAGAAATCAGAACAGAAAGTACTAAGTTTTTGTCTCCGGGTTATCTGACTACTGGTCCTGGTATTTACTGGTCAAAAGATGCCAATCTAAAAATAAACTTTGCACCATTAACCTCAAAATTCACTTTTGTAGATAATGCTTACACTTCAGGAACTGGTTACGTAGATGGAACTTATTTTGGAGTTGATGCTAATAAAAGTGTACGTTACGAATTAGGTTTTTATTCCTCGATTTATTACAAACTGGCTATTATGACCAACGTAACTGCAGAAAACACCCTGAATGTTTATTCAAACTATTTAGAAGATCCACAAAATGTTGATATGGATTACTCTTTAAATATCATTATGAAAGTTAATAAATATCTATCAGCCAATTTTTCTTTCCAGGCCATTTACGATGATAATGCTTTCAGGGGATTTCAAACCAGACAAGTTTTTGGACTAGGGATTAGTTTCGGATTTTAAAAGTTTTAAAAGCAATAACAAAAGGCTGCTGAAAATTTTCAGCAGCCTTTTGTTATTATATATTGTTGTATCTGGTTTATACTTTAATAAAAATATAGATTATTTTTTTGCACTTACAATATCAGGAATTTTTATTCTTCGTCCTTCTCAATCGCATCCTTGTAATCCGGATACAGGAATTTATTATAAGGGAATCTGGTAATATGAATCCATCCGGTGCTCGTTTGCAACGAGTACCAGCTTATTGCTGTGAACTAAATAAAGCGTTTGTAACCGGATAATTTATGTAGATTACTAAATGTGGGCTTTTTTCAAATATATTGATTTTAAAACAACTGTAATTTTTCATTTATATTACATAGTTTATCATTCGGATTGTTTATTTCTTAAATTAAAAAGAGAAGGCCGTCTAAAATGATAAACGGCTTCTTTTTTTCTAAAATCTGCCTATTTCTTTTTATAATTTTCAAGATTATAATTTGTTCTCACTACATCACCTACAATTTGCTGTTTAAAATATGCTTCTTTTTCGGGTGTCCATTGGCCACTTTTTGTACGATCAATAATTAATTTGTTAGCGTCAAGGGGAGGCTGCCAGGTTATTATGATGTTTACAGGGATCTCCCCTTTTTCTAATTTTCTACTGGTTTCAAAACCATCATAAATTTCAAAGTATGTATAACTTACTTTTTTGGTGTTACTAAAATCAGGGGTAAACATGATATTTTTTATTGGGATATCTAGGTCGTCTAATAATACTTCAAATTTTTTACCTATATAATATTCTTTTCTGTCTAAAATTTTAGTTTGTACGTATTTTAAAGTATCTCCCTGAAATTCTTTCAGTTCTTTATGATTTGGATTTTTAGACTTTGATGCAATTGTGACATCTTGTTTTGTTAGGGCTTCTTGTTTTGATTTACAGGAAACCAAAACAATTAGTACTATAAAAAATATTTTTTTCATTTTCATTTTTTGGTTTATTTGCAATCGTTTATTATAATGATAGTATTTCCGTTAGGGTCATCACCAACTAATTTGATGTCGATTTTTTTTTAGTTAAAGACATTAGGATCATAAAATTCAGCTATAACAACCCATTTATCCTTTGTTTTTTTAACTAAACATATTTTTTTATCAATGCTCGCCATTGGTACAAAACTATAATAATATAAAAGGGCATACATTTTATTTTCAGAAATAATAGGTTTTGAAATAACATTTCCTGACGTGTTTAAAGAAAAACTTTGATTCGCAATTTTAGAATCGAATTCTTTTCTTTTTATTATTGGAATGTCTAGAGAATTGAAGTTTTTTAACTTCCAATGATATCCTAAAGTATCGTTTTTATAAATTGATTTTAATTCTTCTATTTCAGCCATATTTATTGGCCATACTTTTAAATTACGAGGAGAAGAATCAATTCTTCTGTTGTGAAATATTGAATCCCGATCTAAATATGCTATTTTGTAATATTCTAAAACATTTTCATTCGAACCTGCTTCTTCAATTAAGTAGGAGGCATCTGTGTTTTGTGTGCGTTTTAAATTCTCTTCTTTAATAAAGTCCTGAACTATTTGCTCTTCAATTTTAATTGAGCAAGAAGATCCAAATAATATTAAAAAAATATTAAGTGATAGTATATACTTTTGCTTAATTTTATTTATTACATAGTTTATCATTCGGATTGTTTATTTCTTAAATTAAAAAGAGAAGGCCGTCTAAAATGATAAACGGCTTCTTTTTTTCTAAAATCTGCCTATTTCTTTTTATAATTTTCAAGATTATAATTTGTTCTCACTACATTACCTACAATTTGCTGTTTAAAATACGCTTCTTTTTCAGGAGTCCATTCAGCTCGTTTGGTTCTATCTATTATTAATTTATCTACTTCATCAGCATTAAGTGGTGTCTGCCAGGTTATTATGATGTTTACAGGAATCTCCCCTTTCTCTAATTTTCTACTGGTTTCAAAACCATCATAAATTTCAAAAATGGTATTACTGACTTTTTTTATGTTATTAAAATTGGGAGTGTACATGAATCTTTCAATAGGTATGTTTAAATCATTTAATAGAACTTCAAATTTTTTACCGATGTAATATTCTTTTCTGTCTAAAATTTTAGTTTGTACGTATTTTAAAGTATCTCCCTGAAATTCTTTCAGTTCTTTATGATTTGGATTTTTAGACTTTGATGCAATTGTGACATCTTGTTTTGTTACGGCTTCTTGTTTTGATTTACAGGATATCAAAACAGTAAATAGTACAAATAGTAATTTTTTCATTTTATGAATTCAAATGTTAATTTATAGATCAACTGATCCTGTTTTCAAAAAAATAAAATAAAGAGGCTTGTCTGGCTTTTTAGACAAGTCCTTTAAGGCTTATTAGTAATTGGGTACAACCATACCTATTTCTTTTATTATATTTTGCCCGTAATAATTTTTCTCTTCTTCTGTCCACTGACCATTATTTTTGCGTAATAGTTCAATTATTTTTTCTTGGGGTAAGGGAGTCTCCCAATCAATAGTTAATACAAGTGGGTTCTTTTTATCTTTTATTTTTACTCTTTTTTCTGTTCGGGTATGAAAATTTAAACTTAGACCGTTACTTAAGTATAAATTTGAACCATAAGAATTTGAACAATATTGTATGTCAATTTCCAAATCATTTAATAATATGTCTAAAGGTTTTCCTTTGTAAAAATCTCGGTTTTGAAGAAAATTTGTTTCTAGGTATTTTAAGGTATCTCCCTGAAATTCTTTTAGTGTTTTATAGTTTGGATTTTTATCTTTAGAAATAGCTATAATGTTTTCTTTTTCCAGAGGTCTAATTTCTTGTTTGGATTTACAGGCTACCAAAACAGTAAATAGCATAAATAGTATTTTTTTCATTTTTATAAGTTTTAGTTACAATCAATAATACTGTAAACAGGAATTCCATTCGGGCTCGTGGCTGGAGCATCCTCTCTCAAGTCAATTTTTTTAAAATTAATTGTTGTTGCATTAGATTTTAATAAAGTGACACCAGCATTCTGCAGGACATGAGCAGTAGCTCTTGTAAAAGCTTCCTGTGGTGTATATCCCGCTATTTGTAGGTTATCATTTGTCTCCCAAAATAAATCTCCTATATTCGTTCCGTGTGCAAAATTATTATCAGTTCCAACAAATCCAGAGTTGTTATTGATAAAAGTATTTAGTTTAGCAGCATCATTAATGTATAAGGCATAAATGTTTCCATCAGCAGATGAAACATACGATGTTGTGAAATTACTTGTTAGCCCCCGTTTATTGTTTAAAGCTTTTAAATCTTGAGCTGAAGGAGCAAAAGCCCCTGGAGGTGTATGAATATGAATGTCGGCAATTACATTTACTGTAAAGTCCATACTAGACCCCCCATCGGGCAGTATTTCTCTAATTGGAGTTGTCGTGATATTTCCGTCTATTTTTTTTTATGTTAAATATAAATTCGTTTTGTTCGGGGTTAGTAGCGTATGTAAATGCAGGTAAATTGTCGAATGCAGATTTTACGTTATTATTTTTCATAATATTACTAGCTACTGTTCCTGCAGCTGTTGCGGCAGAGTTGCATGGATCTAAATCGGGATCAGGTGGCGGAGGTGTATTTATTTTAACACATTCACAATTTTCTAATCTATATCCTGTAGGACATGTCCTGGTACATACACAGTTGCAGGTTGTGTAATTTAGCTGATAACCACTATCACACATAACCTCATTTCCACAGGGGTTTCCAGGGCCTCCAGGATCAGGATTACCAGGGTCAGAATCACAAGATTCAATCCCTGTTGATCCTCCTATACAGCCACAACTTGCTAGATAGGCAGACCCGCCTATTTCTCCAGTGCAGTCTGGTTTATCATCATTATCATCAGGAGGCTCATTCTCACTACGAACAGATGAGCAATTCCATTCACAATCATTGGTATCTATACCATCTTTATTAGACCATACACAGGTTTCGGTCATAGTATAACTGCCATAATCATCAACTGTAATCTGATCTGGCTCGTTACAAATAACGACCTCCTCCAGTCCCAAGGAATCCTCCTGTCCATAGGAGGAATAGCAAACCAAATTTATAGCATTATTTTTTAAAACAGGCGTTATACCCGTCAAAAATAGTATTAAAAACAGTATTTTTTTCATTTTACAATTTAGATTTAATTACTATTGTCGATTTACTGTTATTGTTGTAATTTACCTTTAAAATATAAGATCCATCGGCTACGTTTACCGCAATGGTGTGGGTGTGATTCCCTGCAGGAAGAGATAATTTTTCAGTATATAAAACAGTTCCTGCCATAGAGTACAAAGCAATATCAACGGCAGTTTTTTCTTCTAAACGCAGGTTAAATGAAAAGCTGTCGTTGAACGGATTAGGATAAATTACTAACGGATCATTTTTTAATGATGGAGCACCAGTATCCTGTTTGTTTTTGACCAAACTGATATACATCGGTTTTTCAGGCTCATTTTGCCTTACAGACCATAATTGTAAATTTCCTGCCAGATAATGTGTCCCCTGGTAGTTTAGGGTTTGTAAACGGGCATTTTTAAATACGAATTCAGTTGGTTTTTTGGCACTGTAATGATCAATTTTGCTGTAAGCCGTGTCATCAAACAATACTTCCGTATCAGTAATTTTGCCATGTAAATCTACACTGGTTTTGTCGTTTTCTGTCCAGGTACCGCTAAAAGTACCATCGCTCTGCGATTTCAAATCGACAGTTAAGGGTTCTTTGGCAATAATATGCTGTCCGCTCCAATCGTAGGTAACAATGTACCCGGTATAATTTCCGTCCAGTGTTTCCGGATTATTTATCTGGTGTTTTACAGCCTCAAAATGATTTTTAGCTTCCGGATGTGTTTCTTTTTTCTTTGAATAAGAGGTTAGCGTTTGTTTATAATCGGCAAACTCAGGTTCTGCTTCCATCATTTCGTTTTGTGCTGGCTCATAGCCATAATTAGCTGCTTTGGTAAGCCATTGTTTGGCAGCGACCAAATCTTTAGGCGTTCCATACCCATTGCGATAACATATTCCTAATAGATACATTGAACCCAGACTACCGTATTGGCTTGATTCTTTAAACAATTCAAACGCCTGTTTGTAATCCTGCTGGCAGCCTAAACCTTTGTAGAGCATATAACCTTTGCCAAAAACACTGCTGGTTGCTTTTAAGGCAGCACCTTTAGAATAGTATTCAAAAGCCTTTTTGAAATCCTGTGGAGTTCCCAGTCCTTCTCTGTGCATCGTTCCCACATTAAACCAGGCTTTTGCATAACCGGCTTCTGCTGCTTTAAGGAACCAGCTCAATGCTAATTCCTGATTTTGTTCTGTTCCC
This sequence comes from Flavobacterium sp. LM4, assembly GCF_002017935.1. Lineage (NCBI taxonomy): Bacteria > Pseudomonadati > Bacteroidota > Flavobacteriia > Flavobacteriales > Flavobacteriaceae > Flavobacterium > Flavobacterium sp. LM4. Next base: position 1,754,528 of record NZ_MUFW01000001.1, read on the forward strand.
ACTCCATCGCTGTAAAGAATAGCGAGCATATTCATTGCTTTAGGAATGGCTTCTTCTTCTGCGGCCTTTTTACAGGAAAGAAATCCTTTTTCAGGATTGTAAAAAGAATGATTTTCGTTAAGCTGCATTTTTGCCATATCCAGTGAGGTTATGACAACTTTATTTTTGGTTTGTGCCCAGAGCTGCAGTGATAACAGGAGCACTATTATTTGGATAATTTTTTTCATGTACGGTTTTTTTAATAATTGTTAAGAAACCTATATGTTTTGTATATGACTTTTTCTAAAAAGAAAGTTTTTGAATTTACCATGCAAATTTGGTTTTGGTCTCTTCCGGTTTTTTCGAGGTATTACGGGCTTCATCAGATTGTAATCTTCTAAGGGATTCCGGAAGAGTTGTATTCATTTTACGCATGCTTTCGCTTGTTTTTGGAACATCCTTGCCAAAACGTTCTTTTTTTACCAGTTTGGCTAAATTGTAATTGAAAAGTTCATTGTGTACTTTGGTACTGTCCAGTCCCTGATCAATCCCCCGTTCTTTCATTTTTTGCCAGGAGCCTTTTGCCCAGGCATTAGCCGTTTTTTTGTTCAAGTCAATTAACAGTTGAGTGTATTGTTCATCCGTAAGAATGGTCGGCAATATTTTTCTTTCGTAAGACTTTAAATCCAAAGATTCGTTTTCTGCTTTCTTTTCAGCCATCAGCTTACTTTGATAGATAAGGCTGTCAATTTGTGTTTTGTCCAATTTTAGCTTTTCCCTGTTTCTGACAGCACTTGCAAATTTTGAATTATCATCCGGACGCAATATTTTATCGCCGATAAGATTTTTGTTTTTTAAGGCTTGTACATAATGATTAGAGATCGAATCGTATTTTAAAATGACATGGGTAAGATTGTTTTGCGATTTTTTGGATTTCTCCGTTGACATCATGGCTTTCTCCAGTTCAATTCTACGATTGTAATAGGTCTGGTAAAGCGTTTTATAAGTTTCAGAATCTAATTTGTATTTACGGGTAATTAAGACCATTTGTGCTTTTGCCTCTGCATCAGCATTCTTTTCAGCTTGTTGCAGATACTGATCTTTAAATGTTTGTTTTTGGTTGTTTTGTGCATTCATTGAATGCGAAAAAAGAGCAAGACTAATTACTAGTCCAAAAATTGTTTTTTTCATGGTTTGATGGTTAAATAGTTAATAATTATTTGAATTAAAACCAGATTCTTTCCTGGTTGTCAGTTATAATAAAAGGTCTTTCTTTACCTTGTGAATATTCGGGAATTAGCAGTAATAATGCATTTTTAGGAACTTTTTCAAAAACAAGGAAAGAACTTCCTTCTACAGCCGTTTTTTCTCCCATAGAAATCCAGTTATTGTTCCAGTAATACAGGGTGTATTTTTTGTCTAATCTAAACTTGAGGTATTTGTCCTGTTCTTCAATAGTTACATTTCGGGTATTTGCCAAATCGGGCTTTAGTGTCAGCTGGTGCTGGTATCCGGAAGCAATAGGATATGCGGCAGCTTGTATTTTTCCGTCTACGAAATAAGCAGGTAAAAAAACGGCTCCTTTGCATAAATTATCAAATTTTACTTTGCCTTTATTTATTTTCCCCCACCAGGTAGGTTTCCACTTCATACCGTTAAATACACATACGTATGCTATTGACGGTTGAGACGGAATGGTAAAAAGTGGTGTTTCCAGACTTCCGGTTTGCCAGTAGTTTGCCGTGACGTCCATGTAATTTTTGTTGCGCATAAATCCCGGAGGTATTTGTTCGCGATCTATGATATTAGCCAATACATCCGGCTGTTTTGCATAGGTAATGCGTATGACTTTAGAAGGCTCTCTCGAAAAATTATCGATTTTTATATTAGCTGTGGAAACATCAAAAGGAATCAGCTTTCCTTCAGACGAAAAAGTACTATTGAAAAAATGAGTACCTGTGGATGTTGCCCAATACGGAACACTTTCCAGTGAAGCGCAATATCCCTGAGAACGGAGCGTGTAAGTCATTAAATTACCAATGTCATCACAATTTCCTTTTTTGCGGTTTAGTAACTGTATGGGGCCCAAATGAGGTAAAGGTTCTTTTCGCTGTTCCTGATCCCAGGTGTTGACAAACCATGTTCTCATATCTTTTGCAAAATAATGTAATGCCTGTTCAGTGTTTTGTGTTTTTAAACTATCCTCAATCCATCCGAATTTTTCATGATAAACAGCTCGCCAGTCCTGCAAAGGTTCTGAACCCACCCTGTATGGTAATATATAATTGCAAAAATCAGTGAATGATATGTTTTTGGATTGAGGCTGTTTCCAGACAGCAAAAGCATTTTCGATATTCCTGATTAAGAAATCAGCTTTTATAGTATCAATATCTTTATAAACATAGGGTACTGGTTTTATATTTTCATATTTTGATTTTATTGCTTCAAAAGCTTTAACAGCAGTTACAAAATCAGGATAATCCATTTCGTTATAAGGAATGCGTTTTCCTGTTCCATCTGTCCAGTAATAATCGACAGAAGAATGAATATCCATATTTGAAATCAAAAAATAAGAGGCTTTTAGCTTCAGACTGTCTGCTGTATTTTTATTATACTGCTGAATTACTTTTTCCAGCTCACCCCGATTTTTTCCTGCTTTTTCTAATACTGCTGTTACATTTTTTGGTAAGTTATTTTGGCTGCAAACATACAGGCTCGAAAGAAGCAATAACATCATTATAATTTTACCCATAATTTGAGATTGGATTTAAAGTTTAAATTGAATTTGCGGTATTATTTTGGCAGCTTTTCAAAAATAGATTTGCCTCTTTTTGATATTTTTCAGTTAACTCATTGCGTTGAACAGGTTGCATATTCACAATCTGCTGCGCCATCATACAGGCTAATTTTATTTGTTTGTCGGTTCTCAAAACTTGCATCAGATTGAATTTATATTTCATTGTTTTAGGTGAGAGTGTCGTAAGCTGATATAAATTTGATATTGCTCCTGTTCTATCCTTTAATTTAAGCAGACATCGGGCAGACATGTCATAAAGCTTAGGATTAGCACTGAATTTTTTGGCACAATTAAATTGGTATAAAGCTTCTCCATATTTATGCTGCGCATACAGAAGATTGCCATAAATTATACAAAAACTCACAGAGTTTTGCTGAGTTTCCCTCAACGGTAAAAGCAAATTTTCAGCTTCATCAAAATTTCCTGCCATTAGAAACTCTTGTGCTTTTTTATTCTCACGATTTGCTTTAGCCTGGTTTAATTGGCTGTAAGTGATATAAACAGTAATACAGATAACTATGAGAAGTACTGTTTTGAATCTGCTTGGTGCAATGTTTAATTCAACAATTTTTTTTTGATTGGCACTATTGCATAAAATTCCTGCGTAACAACAAAAAAGAAGCATAACGGGAATTGCTTCGATTATAAAATTAAAAATTGCCATTAACGTAAAGGAAGCAAAACCGGCATAAGCAGCATAATGTATTTTTAGATTTTCATTAGCACCACTTTCTAAGACTATGTCGTTGTTTTTTTTGGATGGATATAAAAAGGAAATTAGCATTGTAATAAACAATACTATGGCAGTAATACCGCCTTCTATGCCTTGTTCTAAATAATCATTGTAAGCCATCAATACAAACGAAGCATTTTTTAACTCTTTTTGATTTAGTTTTCCTTCCTGTATGGCTTTAGCTTGTTTAAGATTGTATTCTTTTTCAAACATTCCTGTCCCATATCCTCTTACAGGAGAATCTAATATCATTTGTGAAGAAATAGTCCAGATAAGTTTGCGGCCGTCTGCTGAATCCTTTTTATCAATGTATAATTGTTTTGCTACAGGGATACATAAAATTGCTACTGTCAGAATTCCAAATAAAACGTATTTAATTTTATAGCGTTTGAGTATATCAAAATAGAATATCAGAAACAGTCCGGAGGAAAATGCACCACCTAATAATGCTGTACGGCATTCTAAAAGAAATAATCCAATGCATACGGTTAAAAGCATCAGATAATGAATGATTTTTAAATTCAAGACAGACGTCTTGAAGCATAAACAGAGTAATGCCGGAAGAGACAATGCCATATACATGGCTACCACATTCGGATTTGCAAAACTTCCTGTAACTTCAAAGCTGGCATTTTCACTGGGAATTTTGCCTAAATATTGCAGGATACACCAGATGCCTTGTAATGCAGCAATAAAGGCAACGGCTCTATAAAAAACGATTGTCTGGTTTTTTCTTAAAATTATAAAAGAAATAAGAAACACAAATAGTATTGCAATACGATAATTCTTAGACTGGACTGCTATTCCTGTTTGCACAAAGACAAATAGTGCCCAAGCTAAAAAAAGAACAAAGGGCAATGTTATTTTAATTCCGATACTATTCTTTGTAGTTCGATATTTCCAAATAAGAACTAGTGTAAAAATTACTCCACTTCCTATTATAAATGAAAAATAATTAAAGAAACTACTGTATATAAATATTTTGAAATTGATTAAACAGCTTAAAAACAATAAAGAGGATAATAAAAAGCAGACTTTAGAGAGGATATTAGATTGGGAGAGATGATTCACGTTGAATATTTTTAACCATTTATAGATTGTTAAAATGTAAATATTTGTAATATATACACTTGTAAAAATATACTTATGATGTCAGTAGAGCAATACCCACTTTTAGTGATATTTATATAAAAAAAGATATATATTTTTTGTTCTGTAAGCAGAAATCGAACAAATTAAATCTTTAATATAAAATGCTTTAGCGAAGTAAATGTGGGTTCTGCAAAATTATTATGAGTTTGATTTGTATCATTTAGAATTATAAAAAAAGCAGTCTTATGGTTTCCTGATTTTTTGATAATTTTTATGAAAAAATGGGTGTACGTCTAAATGGTGTTAGAAGACAATGGATAAAATAGGGGATAGTATTAAACAAAAAATCCCTTTTGATTTTTTCAAAAGGGATAATCTTGCTTTTAATTGAAGGAATTTTTATTCTTCGTCCTTCTCAATTGCATCCTTGTAATCCGGATACAGGAATTTATTATAAGGGAATCTCGTAATATGAATCTGTCGGACAGCTTCGTAAACCCTTTCCCTGAATTCTTCGAAATTCTCTTTATTGGCAGCCGAAATAAACAGAGCATTATCTTCGCCTAAACGATGCATCCAGGTTGTTTTCCACTCCTCAAGTGTAAAATGTCTTGGCGTCTTTTCAGTCATTAAATCATCTTCATCAATCGTCAGATGTTTGTAAGCATCAATTTTATTGAAAACCATAATAACTGGTTTTTCATGTGCTTTAATATCCTGCAAAGTCTGATTTACAGAGGCAATATGATCTTCAAATTCAGGATGTGATATGTCTACAATGTGTAGCAATAAATCGGCTTCGCGAACTTCATCAAGTGTACTTTTAAAAGAATCTACCAATTGAGTTGGCAATTTTCTAATAAAACCTACCGTGTCCGAAAGTAAAAAGGGCAGGTTTTTAATCACGACTTTTCGAACAGTCGTGTCTAAAGTTGCAAATAATTTATTTTCGACAAAAACATCACTTTTTCCAATGGCATTCATTAAAGTCGATTTTCCAACATTGGTATATCCTACCAGCGCTACACGCACCATTGCACCACGATTGCTGCGCTGAACTCCCATTTGTTTATCAATGGTTTTGATTTTATCTTTCAGAAGCGAAATTCGGTCACGCACAATACGTCTGTCGGTTTCAATCTCAGTTTCACCCGGACCACGCATACCAATACCCCCTTTTTGACGCTCAAGGTGTGTCCATAAACCAGAAAGTCTTGGCAATAAATATTGGCATTGTGCCAGTTCTACCTGCGTTCTGGCATACGATGTTTCGGCTCTTTGCGCAAAAATATCCAGGATAAGATTAGTTCTGTCCAGAATTTTACAATCTATAATTTTAGAAATATTTTTTTGCTGCGATGGCGTTAATTCATCATCAAAAATTAAAGTTGATATACTGTTTTCTTTTACAAAAAGATTAATTTCATCTATTTTTCCCGTACCCACAAAAGTTTTAGGATTCGGGCGTTCCATTTTTTGCGAAAAGCGTTTAATCACTTCACCGCCGGCGGTAAAAGTCAAAAACTCTAATTCATCCAGATATTCGTTAAGTTTTTCTTCACTTTGATTTTGAGTTACAATACCAACAATAGCTGTTTTCTCAAAATTTATAACTTCTTTTTCTAACATAGCTTTGAATAAGTTGCAAATTTAATGATTTGTAAACTACTAACACTTATAGAATATTGTTTTTAAGTTCTATTTAAGAAATTGTTGCAGACCTTGTATAAAAACAAAACCATTTAGAAAATTAATTCTCTAAATGGTTTAAAGTAAACTGAAATACAGTGTTTATTCGTAAATAAATGTTTTTTCTGTTTTTACAATTCCGTTTTCTTCAATTTGAGAGCATGAAATAGGAAAATTTAATTTATTGTATTTGTACTTTCTGCTTACGGCAACTAAAGCAGTAGAAGTAGGGCTGAAATTTACTTCATTATTATAAGATATTGTTTCAAAGCTAAATTCATTTTCATGATATGAAATCATTGGAACAATAATTTTATAATTATCGCCAAATAAATTCTGAACGATTAACTGATCTACAGACTTTTTATCATCAAAAGTATACGTTTTAGAGATCTTATCTCCAACAAGCCCCTTATGTTTTGATACGTTGTCATTTACATAGACATATTCAATTTTACCAATAATGGCCTTATTTCTGTCACGTGAGGTGCGTCTTACAATAATGCCGTTTTCTACAATATATTCGATATCTTCAAGGATATTCTGGTGATTTGTACTTTTCTTTGTTATTGCTTTTATTCTTGCACCGTCGTATGAAAAGGTCACGGTTTTAGTTATGTAGTCATTACCTTCGTGATACTTGTTTACAAATTTTGTAATATTGTTATCTGCGTTATAAGTGTAATTAATAACTTCTTTCCAGTCGCTCCCAATTTTATCCTTCACGGTCATATCCAATAATCCATTTTTATTGTAAAAGAATTTCTGAATAACATCTGAAGTTGTGATGCTTTCAATTTTTCCGTCTTTAAAAAGAACTGTTTTGTTTACAATTTCACCGTCTTTAGAATTTTGGTAATTTGTTTTTACAATGTTAATTTGTTTTAAGCGAACTGGGCTGTCCTGACTGTGTAATAAACTGGTAGAAACCATTGCGATGATGGCAAACAAGTAGATTTTTTTCATATGTATTTCAATTGATTTGGGACGACCAAAATACAAAATTCTATAAAAAATTAACAATTTATGATTAAAATAATTTTTAAAATTAATTCATAAACCATTTGTACTTTGTAATCTATTATATTTTCTAAATTTTAACTGGTTTATTATTGATTTTAAAGGTGTTTATTATTTTGGTTGCTTCTTTAAAATACAGATTAAAAAATTTATTAACTAACTTTAGTTGTTTTTGGATTACAATTAAACAAAGCTATTAACTACCAACTTGAATTAATTATTATTTGATGTTTAGTTATTAGCTAATTTTTTTCTCCAAACATTTTCACATCGTCCACCATAAATGCTCCGTTAAGTGTCTTGTCTTTTCCGGATCCTATATATTTAAATGCAATATTTACATTTCCTGAATAAGCAGATAAATCAATCCCTCCGGAACTAATAAACTGGCGTGTTGGCGTAGAAAGTGACGCTACTTTGGCATCTAATTTTATCCAGGTGGCTTTGGTTACATTTGATCCGTCAAAATTAGTTGAGATGTAAACTTCTAAAGTGTTCAAAGCCGAATTGACTTTTAAGTCATGTTGTGCACTTCTAAAAGACAATACCGTATTTTTATATTGAGTTAAATTAATTTTTGGCGTTACCAGCCAGGCAATATTTTGAGCAGCTGTTGTGCTTGTAGTGTTAAATTCTGCATAACCGTTTCCGGAGGTAACCATAGTTCTCCATAATTTTGAAGCTTTTTCTACGATATTGCTCCAATCTGGTAATGCAAAATTGACATTATTGGTAACCGTTTGAAAATCTTCGGTAAAAAAAGGAATATTGCTTTTTCCATCCATAACAACATCTTTTTCTGAACGGATCATTAATTGATAATCGGAAGCATATTTGGTTAAAATTCCGCGTACTTTTCCGCTGCCTTCAGGAACTAAATGGTCTGAAAAATCAGCAAAACTACTGGTCCTGAAAATGATCTGATTTCCGGATTTATCTCTAAGGCCCCAGTTGGTAGATCCTCCAACATTATTCGCCTCTTCAAAATAATGACGGCCAATAGCTGCTTCCAGAAACTGAACATCAGACAATTCAATAAGCGTGTTTAGTTTGCTGTCGTCTAAAGCTTCTTCAATAGAAATTGAATTGACTAATTGATCTTCATCGAGCATCGTACACGAAGCATGTACTACTTTTTTATAATCATTTTGAGAAATTCTTCCTACCGAAGCGGCTCCTGAATTGCCTTCATACAGACTTCCAATTCGCATTCCTCCATAAAATAAATCGGTAAACTGGTCTTTTAATTTGATGTACACTTTATTTCCAACACGATAATCTATAAAAGTGTTTGTCGCATCTATAGCAACGCTGAATCCAACAGCTGGCTTGGTGTCTGTCGCCAGAGTCTGAAGATACAGGATTTTAAAAAAGTTTCCGTTTTCATCACTTGAAATTACATAAGCTTCAATTATATCATCGTAAACATATTTTGTAGCAGTAATGGTTGCCGTTTTCAGCACATTTTCAACGGTTCTGTTTACGATTAAATCAGGCTGCGTGCATTCTAATTTTGGAATGTTGACATCCTCATTACAATTACAAAAAAGGAATAGGAATAATATTGATATGAAACTTTTATAGCTGATTTTCATTTGAAAAAGTATTTTTAAATTATAAATTAATAGTCATATTCACAAAATAAGTTCTTCCGTAGCCATAAAAATATTTGGGTCCAAAAGAAGGAGTTCCGCTGGAAACATCCTGATTCAATTCTCTGAAGTTTGAATTTCTTGCCTGCTCAAACCCGCCTGTTTTATATTTAAAATCAAGTATATTGTTAACACTGGCAAAAAGTCCGATTGTTTTATTGTAAATGCGCCAGGATTTTCCACCGGTTATATTTAAGAGGGATACCGGATTTAGTTTTTCTTGTTTTAACAGCATTTTTGCCCGTTCTTCTGAAGCCTCGGGAAAATTAAAACCACTGGCAGGATTGATGTAAAACCGGGAGGTTCTTGAAATTGGAGAAACATCGACATAACTGTTTGTAATGTAATTGAGATTAGCAGAAATCCACCAGAATTTAGGATCACGATATTCTATTCCACATGAAAAAGCCTGTTGCGGCATACCGGATTGTTTGTAATTTTTGAGTAAGGATTTACCAAAATCAAATGTGTTTTCCGTATCTGCAACCACTGCATTGGCATCATTGGTAATCAAAACATTTGGATTGCTGCTATAGGTGTAACTTCCGTAAGCCGCTGAGAAAATACTTTTAAGAGTAGATGAAACCTGATATTCAAGGCTTAACTCGGCACCGATGTTTTTCTTGTCTAAATTGGTCAGTGTCTGACTCACAAAAGCATCTGTATTGTCATAGCCGGCTCCGTCATCAAAAATTCCTTCGGCATAAAAGAAGGATGTTTTTGTTGTATTTTTTATCAATGCATAATAACCTGAAATACGCATTTTTAGTTTTGGGGAATGGTAAACATAATTGAGATCAGCACTACTTATAGTTTCGTTTTCGATTCCGTTTACAATTGAATTGTTTAGTCTCGAATTAGAAAAAGTATTTCGGAGAGAAGGCGCTTTGGTTTGATGCATTCCACTAAAAAACAGCCATTGTTTTCCTGAAATTTTATAGTTAAGTCCGCCTTTGAATCCGAAATTTTCAAAATTTACTTTTTCGCTTTTGCCGAATGAATTGTCCGGATAAATGCCGTTTTGGTATAAACCTTCTCTCTGGTATTTTGAAGTTGAAAAAGAATTTCCTAAGTAAAAATCGACTTTTCTGTACACAAATCGAAACTGCGTAAAAGCTTCTGCCGTTGTAGCATAAAAATTAAAATTATAGCCATAAGTATCACCGGTTTTTACCTCACGATCCGGGTTTTTTAGATCCGATTGAGATTGGTCTCCTTTATAAAATAAATCAATATCCTCAAAATATTCACCGCCTAATAAATCCAGAAGATTCTGAAAATTATGTGATTTTAGATTTTTAAAAAGTATTCCTCCGCTAAAAAAAATGTTTTCTGTAAGCTGCGTAGTAAGGTTTGAATTAAACGCTAAAGTTTTGTCGTCGGTTCTGTCTTCATAAAGAACATAATGGCTTTTTGAAGGTTCATATCCTGTAATAATTCCTTCAGAATTTGCTACAGCTTTCTGATTGGCTTTGTACATTGCATCCCAGTCAATCTGCGAATTTGCCAAAAACAAGGTTTTACTTATTGCCGCATTTTTGTAATCAGGAGTAAATTCTCCCGAAAATTCTCCATTGTCGACAGCATAAAGTGAACTAAAATAACTGGGCAATTTCCTGTAATAAGTTGGGTCAGGACTGTCTGCATTTTGGTAATCAATATTGCTGTTACCGATTTTTCCGAATTGGTACATAACAGCCGAAGTGAGGTTGGTGTGGTCATTTATTTTAAAATAATGATTAAGCATTAATAGTGGCTCTTCTACATTTTTTACTCTTGCATTTCTTTTTTCACCATTTTGATAGCCCCAATAAGAATTGTATTTCTCAGATTTTAGATTGATTACTTCGTTAGTATTAGGAGCGTTTTTCCCTCGGACATTTGGGGTATAAAAACCGGTAAAATTTAAAGAATGCTGCGGGTTTAATTTTTTCTCTACACTTATAAAAAAAGAGTTCGCATTATAATTTGTTCCTTCAAAATAGCCTTCGCCGGCCCAGCGTTTTCCAACTGAAAAAACATACGCCCAACCGGAGGTTTTCATTCCTGAAGCATAGGTAACCATGGTTCTCCAGTTATAATTTGTATTGGTTCCCGAGAAAGATATTCGGGTTCCTTTTCTATAAGCAGATGCCTGTGTAAAAATTTGCTGAGTACCTAAAATACCTCCAAAAGTATAGTCGGAAGGAGCTGCACCTATTGAAAAGTCCTGATTTCTAAGTACATCATTCAATCCTCCCCAGTTATTCCATTGTGGTCTGCCGTCAAAAATTTTATTCATTTTCATGCCATTAAGCATCATAGTTGCGTTTTCACTGTCTAATCCACGAACGCTGAATCTCGCCTGACCCCAGTTGAATGCTGCTATCTGTAAAAATGCATCTCTCGAAGATTGTAAAAGTCCGGAGGTAGTTTCAGAAGAGGTATTATCTTCTTCTAAATCGCTTTCTAAAAGCGAAATAATAGTTGTCTGTAAATTTTCTGTTTGATCTTCTTCTAATACTAAGATTCCGAGATTTACTTTTTGCCCAAAATTGAAATTAACTTTTAGTAGTAAATCTTTATAACCTTGAGTGTGTACTAAAAGTAATTGTTCACCTGAAAGATCTGAATGCAGTTCAAATGTTCCGTCTTTTTTGGTGAGTTGCATCAATGTTGAATTTTGAATGTTGACTACGGTGTTTTCTAATGGACTTTGAGTTTTAGAATCGATAACCAGTCCTGAAAAAATAGTTTTTTCCTGAGCAGAAGCAATTTTGAAAGTTATAAATAAGGTAAGAACCAATAATTTTTTATGCATGAAACCAAATTTGTTTAAAAAAACCCTTTTCCTGTAAAAGGAAAAGGGTGTAAATAGTTTTTTGACTGAAACTTTGAATTTCAGAAATTTCAGTCAAAAAAATCAAATTGAGTTTGGAAATATAAATGATTGAAAATAAGTAAATTAGTGGTATTAATTTTTTTCAAACATTAATAACTTTAAAGTTAGATGTGAATTATATTACAAAGATACTATAAAATTGCTTTTTATTTGTTTTTTCTTGTTAAAAATTACTTATATGCAGAATTATCTTCTTATAAAATTTGCGAAATGATTTAGATTATGCTGATACTTTTATTTTAGAAACCATAAAAGCAATCAAAACGCCAAAGATTCCAATAAAGGCAAAAGAAAATTTAAGCCCAAAGGTTTCTGCAACATACCCAATAACAGGAGGGCCCATAAGAAATCCAAGAAAGCTAACACTTGAAACTATGGTTAAGGCTTCACCTGCTGACACAGTAGGGTTTTTACCTGCAAGGCTGTAAACAGTTGGGACTATAGTAGAAACACCCAGACCAACAATCATAAAAGCAATTGTACAAGGTATAATGTACGGAAAGAAGACAGCCGTAAAAAGACCCAAAGAAATCATGCAGCCACTAATTTGCATGACGCGTTTTCGGCCAAATTTATTATTCATAGCATCTCCAATAAAGCGCCCGCTGGCCATCATAATCATAAATGAAGTGTAACCTAAAATTACCAAAGCACCCGGAGCTTTTACGATATCTTTAAAATAAATTCCGCTCCAGTCAAACATAACGCCTTCGCTTGCCATGCTGCAAAAACCAATTATTCCGAGCCATAATAAGGAGCTATCGGGTTTGGTAAATAATTTTTTACCTTCTTTCTTGGGTTTAATTTTTTCTTTTGCTTTAACCAAAAATTTAAAATTGAAAGCAACCATCAACAAAACAACAATTCCTACAATTATAAAATGATGGTAAGGAGTTAAATGAAGTGACAGCATACCCAGCCCCACCAAAGCGCCTGTAAATCCAGCAAAACTCCACATGCCGTGAAAGGATGACATGATGTTTTTTTTGAAAAGTGTTTCAGTATAAACGCCCTGAGTGTTCACGGCGATGTTAGCTAAGTTTCCAAATATACCAAAGGTGAATAATCCCAAGGAAAGCTGAAGCGCACTTGCCGCCAGACCTAAATTGGTCAGACTGAAAACATACATGATTAAAGAGAAAATCAAAATGCGGTGACTTCCAAATTTAGTTACCATTTTGCCCGAAAAAGGCATGATAATCAATTGCCCCACCGGAAGTGCAAAAAGAACAGAACCTAATTCTCCCTCGCTTAAATGCAAAGCCGTTTTAATATCCGGAATTCTGCTTGCCCAGGTGGCAAAACTCAAACCCATTCCAAAATAAAACATTCCAACAGCAAAACGAATTCTATTCAAATAGGAAGCTTTTGCCACCCGATAGACTTTTTTGATTTTTCCTTTGGTTTGGAATAAGGCTAATGGATTGAAATCTATCACAGAAATACATTTTAAATTTGTATATACAAAGGTACGGAATTCCTATTTTAAAGTTAAAGAACAACGAATTTTTTATTAAATATACAACGTTATTGTTTATAAATTGTGAATTTAAACCCTTAGTACTCCCCGAAAACCTCTTGCTGCATAATACGATTCAGCTCCGTTGTGATACACAAAAATAGTTTCATAACGATAATCGCAAAAAAGCGCACCGCCAAGTTTTCTAATTTCAGGAGGCGTTTTTATCCAGCTGGAACTTTTTTGGTCAAATTTTCCAAGCTTTTGTAATTCCCTGTATTGTTCTTCGGATAAAAGTTCAATGCTCATAGCGGCAGCCATGTCAATAACATTGTTTTTTGGTTTGAATTCTTTTCTTGATTCTTGTGCTTCACGATCATAACAAAAACTTCTTCTTTCTTTGGGGCTTTCTGCAGCACAGTCAAAAAAAATGTATTCGTTTGTTTTTTCGTCAAAACTTACAACATCCGGTTCGCCTCCGGTTTTCTCCATTTCATTAAGAGACCATAGTTTTTCAGGATTAGCTTCCAGTTTTATCTGCACTTTTTCCCAATCCATATTTTGGTGACGGTTTATGTTTTTCTCAAAACGGTTTTTTAGAGTTTTAAGCAGCTGATCATATTCTTCCGGTAACAATTCTTTTTTGTTTTTCATGACAAAAAGGTTTTTTAGCAAGTTAGTTTTAATTTAAATTTAGTTGTCAGGCTGAGCGGAGTCGAAGCCCTTTTTAAGATCAAAACCTTCAATTCTATTAAGTACGGCAATAATTTCTATATAACATTTATTGTAGATCAATAATTTTTTTCTGCACATTACTCGCAATCGCGGCTTCAATAACCTGCATTACTTTTACACCGTCCTGAGCGGTAACAGGTTCCGGTTTATTATTTACAATGGCATTGTAAACACCATCAAAATATTCAAAATAATTGCCCTGAAGTGTTTTGATTTTTTCACGGATTGGTTTTCCATCAATTTCGGTGTGCAAGAGTCCTTCAAAACTGTCTAATTCTGTCCCCCAGGAGTCATGGTTTGGTTTTTTACCTATTTTGAGTTCGTCTTCCTGAACATCGCCACGCTGTTTTAAAAAAGAACCTTTTTTACCGTGAATGGTATAAGCAGGATGTGCTTCTCTCACAAAAAAGCCTGCTTTTAAACGTACCCTGAAATCTTCATAAATCAATAACAAATCGATCCAGTCATCTACAACTGAGTTTTCTCTGGTATAACGAATATCTGCAAAAACAGATTTTGGAGAACCAAACAGACAAACGGCCTGATCAATTAAATGAGGCCCTAAATCTTTGAGGATTCCGGCTCCGTCATTGACAGTTTCTTTATGAGCTTTTGGACTTAATATCGGATTGTATCGGTCAAAATGAAATTCGGCTTCAACCAGATCTCCCAAAAGGCCGTCGTTGATTATTTTCTGAATCGTTTTAAAATCGCTGTCCCATCTTCTGTTTTGAAAAACAGCCAGTTTCAAACCTTTCTCTTTGGCAATTTGAGCCAGTTCTTCAGCCTCAGCTACGGTTGTAGTAAATGCTTTTTCAACAACGGCATGTTTTCCGGCCAGAAGCACTTTTTTAGCATATTCAAAATGAGTTCCAACAGGCGTGTTTACAATAACCAAATCTACATCGTCTGCCAATAATTCATCAATTAAAGGATAACTTTTTACAGTTGGATAATCTTCCTGAATCAGTTTTTTGCTTCTTTCCCATGAACCTAATAATTCAAAACCGGGATGAAGATCTAAAAAAGGAGCGTGAAAAACTTTTCCCGACATTCCGTATGATAATAGTGCTGTTTTTATTTTTTGCATTGTTATATGTTTTTTTCTGCTACGTATCCACGAATTTATTTTTAAAACTATAATTCGTAAAGCGTGGCTAATAAATTTATAGTTTAGCTCTTTCGTATTGTTTTGGCCATTGAATATTGTCGTTTAATGCAGCGGCGAAATCTAATGGCAGGTGTGGATTTCTTAGTGATTCTCTGGCAAACAAAATTAAATCGGCCTGACTGTTATTTAAAATTTCTTCAGCTTGTTTGGCTTCGGTAATCAAACCAACTGCTCCGGTTAAAATATTAGCTTCTTTTTTTACTTTTTCTGCAAAAGAAACCTGATAACCCGGGGCAATAGCAATTTTTTGATGTGAAACCAATCCGCCGGATGAAACATCGATTAAATCTACTCCTTTTTCTTTTAATAGTTGCGAAAGCTGTACAGATTCTTCAGGATTCCAGCCTCCTTCCGCCCAGTCTGTCGCTGAAATTCTGACAAACAAAGGCCAATCTGAAGGCCACTCTGTCTGAACGGCTTCAACAATTTCTAAGGTAAAACGAATTCTGTTTTCAAAACTTCCGCCATATTCATCTGTTCTCACATTCGTTAAAGGCGATAAAAACTGATGTAATAAATAACCATGTGCGGCATGGATTTCGATAACCTGATATCCGGCTTCAACGGCTCTTTTAGCAGCGTTTTTAAAATCAGAAATCACTTTTTGAATTCCGGTTTTATCTAAAGCTTCCGGAAGAAATGGCTCATTTTCGTGATAGGGTATTGCGCTTGGAGCGACAGTTTGCCATCCTATATTTGATTTCTCTAACTTTTTATTTCCCAGCCATGGAGCCGAAACACTGGCTTTTCGTCCTGCATGAGCGAGTTGAATTCCCGGGATCGAATTTTGAGAAACTATAAATTCATTTATTTCTTTTAGTTTTTCGATGTGCCCGTCTTTCCAGATTCCCAAATCTGCAGGAGAAATCCTGGCTTCGGGAGAAACGGCTGTAGCTTCCTGAATAATCAAACCTGCGCCACCGCTGGCCCGGCTTCCTAAGTGAACCAAATGCCAATTATTTGCAAATCCCTCTACTGCAGAATATTGGCACATTGGCGAAATAACAATCCGGTTTTTGAACGTAATATTTTTTATAGTAAGTGGTGAGAATAATAATGAAGCCATATCTGTAACTTTTAATGGTTTTATGCTACCAATTGAATAGGATAGCGATTAAAAAGTAAAGTTAAAGCATCTTTGTAAAAGTAGAAATTCAAATGTTTATTAATTAACAAACATTTAAAACCTTATGTATTATATTGCGCTGTCAAATTAAAATAGAAACGTTACTTTTGTGCGTTAAATTAAGAACTAAAAATACAAAATGGATATAGTTATCAAGCTTTCTCAATTTCTATTGAGTTTATCATTACTTATTATTCTTCACGAATTAGGGCATTTTATTCCTGCAAAATTATTTAAAACCAGAGTCGAAAAATTTTATTTATTTTTTGATGTTAAATATTCGTTGTTTAAAAAACAAATAGGCGAAACCGTTTACGGAATTGGATGGCTTCCGCTTGGAGGGTATGTAAAAATCTCCGGAATGATAGACGAGAGTATGGACAAAGAGCAAATGGCTCTTCCTCCTCAACCATGGGAATTTCGTTCGAAACCGGCATGGCAGCGTTTGATTATTATGTTGGGAGGGGTTACGGTAAACTTTATTCTTGCTTTTATTATATATATAGGTATGGCATTTGTTTACGGTGATACGTATGTGGCTAATGCGGATTTGAAAGATGGTATTTGGGTAACCAATCCTGCAATTGAAAAGGCAGGAATACAAACGGGAGATAAAATTATTGCTGTTAACGGAAAGAAAATGGATCGTTACAATGATATCGCTAAGAACTTATACATGGGGAAAGAAGTCACGGTAGAGAGAAACAACGAAACAAAAACGATTAAGTTTCCTATTAACATCATTAATAAGATTAGTAACTCTGGAGTAAAACATTCTTTAGTAGAAATGAGAATTCCGTTTGTGGTTAGTGGATTCCAGAAAGGTTCTCCTAACACTAAAACTTTACAAAAAGCTGATATCATAACTCACGTAAATGGGATTCCTCTAAAATATGCAGATGAAGTATCTTCACAGTTTAAAAATTTTAGTGGAAAAACTGTTCCTGTAACAATAAAAAGGGATAATAAAATCATTCAGACAACCATAAAGTTCAATAATAAATCTCAGGCAGGAATAGAGTATCCTCATAGATTACCTTATTCTAATCTTGAAAAATTGAATCTTTATAAAATTAATCGTGAGCAATATACTTTTGCAGAATCTATTCCAATTGGAATTAGAACAGGAGCAAACGGATTGGTTGAATATGCAGGTCAGCTTAAAACGATATTCAATCCTAAAACAGAAGCTTATAAAGAAGTAGGTGGTTTTGCTGCAATTTTTAATATTTTTCCTGAATTTTGGAGCTGGGAAGCTTTCTGGTCAATCACTGCTTTATTATCAATTATGCTTGGCGTAATGAATTTATTGCCAATTCCGGCCCTTGACGGAGGTCATGTGATGTTTTTATTGTACGAAATTATTAGTGGCAAAAAACCAAGCGATAAATTCCTTGAAAATGCCCAAATGGTTGGTTTCGTAATACTTATAGCACTGCTTTTGTTTGCCAACGGGAATGATATTTACAAGGCAATTATGAAGTAGAAAAAATATTTTTTAAAAAGAGTTAAAATATTTTTGAGAAACTAAAAAATCAATTATATTTGCACTCGCTAAAAAGAGCAACAACTTCCTCCTTAGCTCAGTTGGTTAGAGCATCTGACTGTTAATCAGAGGGTCCTTGGTTCGAGCCCAAGAGGGGGAGCAAACTTTTTTTAGCAAACATATTTACCTTTAAGGTGATTCCTCCTTAGCTCAGTTGGTTAGAGCATCTGACTGTTAATCAGAGGGTCCTTGGTTCGAGCCCAAGAGGGGGAGCAATATTATAAAGCCATTCTTCGGAATGGCTTTTTTATTGGTCTCAGATTCGTGTTTAAAACCCTGCAATTTATTGCAGTACTTTAGTAATGCGAAAAAATCTTTATCTTTAGATTATGAGTGCAGATGTAAGAAAAAGTTCGCATACAGTAAGCCGATTAACATGTCATGTTGTTTGGGTAACCAAGTATAGGTTTAAAGTTTTGAAGGGAGATATTCAAAAGCGTTGCCGTGAACTTTTAATACAGATATGCGAGGCTGAAGGAATTGAAATTTTAAAAGGAGTTGTGAGTTCAGATCATGTTCACATGCATATCGAGTATGCACCAAAGCAGAATGTTAGTTCGATTCTAAAAAGTTTAAAAGGACGTACCTGAAGAAAATTGCAAATGGAATTTCCAGATCTTCAAGCCCGTTACTGGGGTCAGCATTTTTGGGCAAGTGGTTACGGAGTTTGGAGTACAGGAAATATTACTGATGAAATGGTAAATGAATATTTAGAGCATGATAGAAGAAAAGAAGGGGATGATAATTCAAATTTCATTCTTGAATGAAATAGAAAGAGGGACTTTCAGTCCCTCGTCAAACAAACCTCTGCACTTTCAGTGCAGAGTGGTTTAGTTTTTTATAATGTGCCAACCTCTGCAAATTCTTCTAACGTATTGTTACTAAAGTCAACTTAAAGTACATACGAAACCTTTTTTCATTACTTTTGCGATATGGCAACATCGGAACAATTAAAATCATTATTGCAATCTCATTATAAAAACGATAATGAAAGATTCACTTCTATCGCTCTTCAGGTAGCTGCGCACGAAGCTAGGCAAGGTCATATGTCTATTGCCAAGGAGATAAAAGATTTAGTTGACAGATCAAAAACGGATGGTTTTAAAGTAATCAGGATAAATCCTGACTTAAGCGATTTAGTCCTTGTTTATTATCCTGAAAACAGATTAAATGAATTGATACTTTCTCAAGATGTTGCGAGTAAATTAAATCGAATAATCAGAGAATATAAGCAACGTGATAAAATTCTTAAACATGGTTTGCACAACCGCAGAAAAGTATTGCTTTCTGGACTACCAGGAACTGGAAAAACAGTTACTGCTTCTGCGATATCAGGTGAGTTAAAGTTACCGTTATATGTTGTTATGATGGATAAGCTAATGACAAAATATATGGGGGAAACTGCTTCAAAATTGAGACAGATTTTTGACATGATGGTTTCTAATCGAGGTGTTTATTTATTTGATGAGTTTGATGCTATAGGGGCTGAAAGAGGAAGAGATAATGAAGTTGGTGAAATGCGTAGAGTACTAAATTCGTTTCTACAGTTTATCGAACAGGATTCATCAGAAAGTATCATTTTTGGAGCAACAAATAATATAAAAATATTAGATTCGGCTTTGTTTAGACGTTTTGATGATATTATTACTTATACTTTACCTAACAAAGATGAAATAGAAGAGTTAATAAAACTTAAACTTCATAAATTTCTTGGAGATTTCTCTTTAAAAACTGCAGTTGATTCAGCAAATGGATTAAGTCATGCAGAAATAACAAATGCATGTAATGATGCGTTAAAAGAAATTATTTTAGCAGATAAAAATTCTGTAACTCAAAAATTATTGGTTCAAATGATGAAGGATAGAAAAATCAATTATAATCTGTAATGGTTTATGAGTGAAAATTTCAAGCCTCATCTATTTGTGAAAAATGTACATTCCTCACAAGATTATACAACTCCTCCCGGACCACCAATTAAATCAATATTACCAGAAAGAGATAGAGAAACTCATGGTAAATTTATACTATCTTCTTTAAATGAAATTTGGGAAGCGTATAGTCAGGAATTTCTTCAAAAATCTGAAGCAGGTATACCTGTTAAAGATGGAGAATACATAACATTTTTTGGTGCTGAAAAGCAATTATTAGAACTTGATTCTTTGAGCTCTGATGGTGCTAAATTATTGAATGTTAAAACTAATTTCGAAAATAAATCACAAATAGCTACACTATATATTCCTGAAAGTAAAAAAGAAAAACTATTAGGAAAGATAGAAAAATATATTGGAGAAATCACAGATAAAGGTCTTCCTAAAAACCAGCCATTAGTAGAGAAAATTGAAGCTATTCGAAAGAGTACAGTTGAATTTATTTGGAGTAGTGCATACGAGTATATGCCTAAAGAAGAACGTCTTTGGTGTGAGCTGTGGTTAGCTATTAATGAGTCTGAGATTGATGCAAAACGTGAACAATTAAATTATATATGTAAACTTTTAGGTATTCATATTTCGGAAATCTCAACGATTTTCCCTGAAAGAGTAATTATTAATGTTAAATTGAATTATAATCAGTTAGTTGAACTTATATTTTCAATTGGAGAAATTGCTGAAATTAGGCGAGCAGAGGAATTAAATAGTTTTTGGCTTGGCCAAACAATTATTAATAGAGAACACTGGATCGAGTCAGCAGTTAACAATGTCCAATTTGAAGATACAAATAGTTTTATTTCAATATTAGATTCTGGAATAAATAATGGTCACTTATTAATTAAAGAAGGTTTATTAGATGGTGACCGTCTTACTGTTAATGAAAATTGGGGTAAAAATGATTCAGGGCATAATGGACACGGTACAAGTATGGCTGGTATAGCTTTATATGGAAATTTAAGTAAAATTTTAGAAAATAATTCCCATTTAATAATTAAGCATAGGTTAGAATCAATTAAAGTTCTTCCACCAAATGGTATTGAAAATGAATTAGACCTTTGGCATTATGTAACAAAAGATGCGGTCAGCATTGCGACAGTAAATAATCCTGATTATAAAAGAATTTATTGCATGGCAATAACTGGGAAAAATCAAAATGATTTTGGGAAACCTTCTACTTGGTCTGCGTATTTAGATGATATAGTTTTTGGAGAGGATCATACAGATAAAAAGATTTTTGTAGTCAGTGCTGGTAATGTTAGAGAAGAAGATGATTATTTAAATTATCCAGAAAGCAATTTAAATTTATCAATCGAAAGTCCCGCACAAGCATGGAATGTAATTACAATAGGTGCTTTTACAGAGAAGATTTTGCCGAATGCAAATACCGTTGCAAATAAATTTGAACTTTCACCTTACAGCCGAACGTCTAGCTCTTGGGGGAATTTTTGGCCAATAAAACCTGAAGTTGTGTTTGAAGGAGGGAATTTAGAAAAACTTCAAGATGGCGGTATCAATTACAATGAAGATTTGGATGTTATTTCTACTTCAACAAATTCAAGTGTAAATGCCTTTTCAAGATTTAATGCGACTAGTGCTGCTACCGCCTTTGCTTCTAATTTTTTAGCCAAGTTGAGAGATGTTTACCCTAATGCATGGCCAGAAACTTTGAGGGCTTTAATGATTCACTCCTCCTCTTGGTCGGAAGGGATGATAAATCAATTTCAAATTGATTTAAGGAAAATTAGAGATAAACAAAAATTATTAAGGACTGTTGGTTATGGTATACCTAATTTAGAGAAAGCTATAGAATGTAAATCAAATTATTTGACGTTTATTTCAGAGGAAATAATACAGCCTTATAAATTAGATGGGACAATAAAGACTAATAATATTCATTACTATGAATTTCCCTGGCCATCAGAAATATTAGCTAATTTAGGTGCTGTTGATGTAACTTTGAGGGTAACTTTGTCGTACTATATTGAACCAAACCCTGGCGATAAAGGATATTCAACTAAATATTCTTATCAATCTTGTGCATTAAAGTTTATCCTCATAGATCCAACCGAAGATTTCGAAAACTTTAAAATTAGAACTAATAGAATTAATATTGAAAACCTTAAAGAAGAGTTGGGAGTTGATAAATTATCTGATGGAGATTATGATAAAATGAAAGATACAAGATGGTTTCTAGGTGCCGATACCGTATTCAAGGGTTCTGTGCATAGTAATTACTGGAAAGGTTCTGCTGCCGAAATCGCTGTATGCAATAAGTTAGCAGTATTTCCTTTAGCATCTGGATGGTGGAAACAGTTAAAAAAACAGAATAAATACAATTCACAATTACGTTACTCATTAGTGGTGTCAATTGAAACTCCTGAAAATTCAACTGATATTTATACTTCAATCGCAAACCAAGTTCAAATTCAAAATACTACTGAAGTTGTATTTCTTATTTAATGAATTCTTAATATTTGGATAAAAATCCAGTAGTTATAAAATCATCAACTCTTTTAGTGCTGTTTTAAACCAAAAAAACCTCTTCCGTTAAGAAGAGGTTTTTGTACCCGGAGCCGGAGTCGAACCGGCACGGTTTCCCACAGGTGTTTGAGACCAGCGCGTCTACCAATTCCGCCATCCGGGCTTAGCAGACGAAAAAACAACTAATAAATCAGTTATTTTAACGCAATAGAATAAGTAATTATGAAGTCATAAACTGTGCTTATTCCTTTAACACGGTGCAAATGTAAAAAATAAAATTAAATGTGCTACTAAAAATACTTAAATTTTTCCTTTCAGTGTCCAATAAATTTTCTAAATTTGCACCTCGTTAAAACGAAGCACACACAACTAACTACACCCGAGGCAATTATATGTATTTTGCTTTACCGAAAATGGTGAAGCCGAATTGTACAAAGCGCAGCGGAGCAAAAACAACAAATTATAATGTCGCACCTAGAACCAGAAGCTAAAATTTTTGCTTGTTCACAAAGTGTTTATCTTGCAGAAAAAATTGCAGAACAATACGGAATTCCGTTAGGAAAAGTAACGATGTCAACGTATAGTGATGGAGAATTTCAGCCATCTTACGAAGAATCAATTAGAGGATTGCGCGTTTTTATAGTGTGTTCGACTTTTCCAACAGCCGATAATTTGATGGAATTGTTATTAATGATCGATGCTGCAAAACGTGCATCAGCAAGACATATTACAGCTGTTATGCCTTATTTTGGTTGGGCAAGACAGGATAGAAAAGACAAACCAAGAGTGCCGATTGGAGCAAAATTAGTAGCTAATTTATTAGATGCTGCCGGAGCGACAAGAGTAATGACAATGGATTTACACGCAGATCAAATTCAGGGGTTTTTCGAAAAACCGGTAGATCATTTATTTGCATCAACGATCTTTTTACCATATGTAGAAAGTTTAGGACTAGAAAACTTAACCATTGCATCTCCGGATATGGGAGGTTCAAAAAGAGCATACGCTTACTCTAAGTTTTTAGAATCAGATGTAGTAATCTGTTACAAACAAAGAAAAGCAGCCAACGTTATCGATACTATGGAGCTTATTGGTGAAGTAAAAGGACGTAACGTAGTATTGGTAGACGATATGATCGATACTGGCGGTACTTTGGCGAAAGCAGCCGATTTAATGATCGAAAAAGGAGCATTAAGTGTAAGGGCAATTTGTACCCACGCTATCTTATCAGGTGGAGCTTACGAAAAAATTGAAAACTCGAAATTGAGCGAATTAATCGTAACAGATTCTATTCCTTTAAAGAGACATTCAGATAAAATAAGAGTAGTGAGTTGTGCGCCTCTTTTTGCAGAAGTTATGCACATGGTGCACCACAACAATTCCATCAGTGGAAAATTTATAATGTAGTCATTGCGAGGAACGAAGCAATCTCACTACAACAAGAATTAGAATATTTTATTAATAACTATATTTTTTTACAATGAAATCGATTACAATTAAAGGATCAGAAAGAGAAAGCGTGGGCAAAGTGTCAACTAAAGCCTTACGTAATGCTGGAGCGGTTCCTTGCGTGTTATACGGAGGAAATCAGGCAGTACATTTCTCAGCGGACGCTGCGGCATTCAAAAACTTGGTTTACACTCCAAACGCACACACAGTTGTGATTGAGCTTGGAAAAGGAAAATCATTCAATGCAATTTTGCAGGACATTCAGGTGCACCCGGTATCTGACAAAATTTTACACATCGACTTCTTTCAATTATTTGATGATAAAGAAATCACAATGGAAGTTCCTGTGAAAATCGTTGGTACATCTAAAGGTGTTCTTGCAGGTGGTGTTTTACGTTTAAACACTCGTAAATTAAAAGTAAAAGCTTTACCTAAAAATCTTCCTGATTTTGTTGAAGCTGATATTACGCCACTTGAAATGGGTAACAAATTATACGTTACTAAAGTTGGATCACCAGAATACAAAGTAATGCACCCGGATAACACAGTTGTAGCTCAGGTAAGAATTTCTCGTGCTGCTATGAAAGCTGCTCAGGAAGCTGCAAAAGCTGCAAAAGCTCCTGCAAAAGGAAAGAAAAAATAATTTTTTTCAAATCAATACAAAAGCATCAATCGAAAGGTTGGTGCTTTTTTTGCTTTAAAGATTTTGAGTTGCTAAGATGCTGAGGTTCTAAGTTTTCAAATGTCAGGCTGAGAGAAGTCGAAGCTTTTTATATTTTTACATTTTTTGTTTGTAGCAGATACTTTTCGTTTTTTCAAGGCCAGACGTTCCTGCCATCCACTTGTATCTTTTCCTGGCTAAAGAAGCCAGAAAAAGGATACCGCTTCTGTCAGGGCTAGCTAAACGTTTAGTTTTTATAAGCTTTTGAGATGAGAAAATCTACAACATATCAGACTGAGCGAAGTCGAAGTCCAGTAAAACAATTTTCTTTAGATTGTCGAGCTTCTTGCGGAGATCCTTCCTTCGTCAGGATGACAAAAATGGGGGTAAATTTGGTGTTATAAATAAAAATCCGCGTAAATCGGTTTAAAATCTGCGTCATCTGCGTGCTGCCCTTAGCGAACTTAGCGAACTTAGCGAAAAAAACCTTTGCGTTCTTTGCGGTTAATGACAATGTAAATCAAATTATCTAATTGACACATTTTCTAATTACCAAATTAAACCTATTTTTGCAAGCATGATAAAATGGATTACAAAACTGTTTTCATCAACACAAAAAGAAGAGAACACAGATTATATGAAAAAATATTTAATCGTAGGATTAGGAAACATCGGAGCCGAATATGTTAACACAAGGCATAACATTGGATTTAAAGTACTGGACTTTTTAGCCAAAAAAGAAAGCCTTTCCTTCGAAACTGTCAAACTCGGTGCACTTGCCCAATACAAGTTTAAAGGAAGGATCTTTTTGCTGCTCAAGCCAAACACTTATATGAACCTTAGTGGAAAAGCGGTAAAGTACTGGATGGATAAAGAAAACATTCCGTTAGAAAATGTTCTGATCATTACAGATGATTTAAACTTATCTTTCGGAACTATCCGCATCAAGCCGAAAGGAAGCGATGGAGGTCACAACGGACTTAAAAACATTAATTTAGTTTTAAATACACAACAATATACCCGTTTTAGATTTGGAATTAGCGATCAGTTCAAAAAAGGTCAGCAGGTTGACTACGTTTTAGGAGACTGGGATGAAGGGGAAAAAGCAAAATTACCTGAAAGGCTCGAAGTCGCTTCAGAAATTATCAAATCTTTTGGTACTGCAGGATTAGAAAATACAATGACAACTTTTAACGGTAAGTAAAGGCTTTTACATCGATTTTAGTGTAAAAACAACAATTATCACTTAACTAAATTCAATTATAACGAAATAGAATTTTCTATTCCAAAGTTAAATGTATAAATTTGAATAAATTATTATAAATCATAAAATCATATATCATGGCTTTTGAATTACCACAATTACCTTATGCATATGACGCATTAGAACCACATATTGATGCACGCACAATGGAGATCCACCATTCTAAACATCATAATGCTTACACAACAAATCTTAACGCTGCAATTACAGGTACAGATTTAGAAGGAAAAACAATAGAAAATATCTTAATCAATTTAGATAAATCTAACGCAGCAGTGCGTAATAACGGTGGAGGTTTTTACAACCACAATTTATTCTGGACTGTTATGTCTCCAAACGGTGGCGGATTACCAACAGGTGATTTGTTAGCTGCAATTGAGGCTTCTTTTGGAACTTTCGAAGAGTTTAAGGCAAAATTTGCTAAAGCTGGTGCAACGCAATTCGGTTCAGGATGGGCTTGGTTAACAGTTCAAAAAGGAGGAAAATTAGAAGTTGTAGGTACTCCAAATCAAGATAACCCATTAATGCCGGAAGTTGCTGGTAACGGTGGAACTCCAATCTTAGGAATGGACGTTTGGGAACATGCTTACTACTTAAACTACCAAAACAGAAGACCAGATTATATTGAAGCTTTCTTTAGTGTAATTAATTGGACAGAAGTTGCAAGAAGATTTGCTTTAGACAAATAAAAGAATAGAGTAAGTAATATAGAAATAGACGGATAATCAAAAGATTGTTTGTCTATTTTTTTTATTTATGTTTCTGAAATTGTTATGTTCAGTTTGGGAGAATTTATTAAATAAAAAAGGCGGAATCTCTTCCGCCTTTTTTGCCCCAAATTTACCATATACTTAACCTACTTAATTTTATGGTAGATCAAATGTATGGCACTATATTATTTATTTCAAATATTTCTGGTTAAATGCAATAATATCCGATTAACTGATTGGTTTCTAAAAATTTAAATTTATCCCAATAAAAAAGGTGAGATTGCTCCCACCTTTTTTGCCCCAAATCTACCATAAACTTAACCTACTAATGTTATGGTTCTTCAAAGATATATTAGCATTGCAGTTTTCCCAAAAATATAGGATGAAATACATAAAAATCCGATGAAATGCATTTTTTAACTTTTTATTTAGTATGCTCTTGCGTTTTTTCCTTCATAAAAGTTAATAAATGCTCTATTTACAACACGATTTCCGCCTGGAGTTGGATACTCTCCGGTGAAATACCAATCGCCGAGATTTTTCGGACAGGCAATGTGTAAGTCTTCTACTTTTTGGAAGATAATTTTTACTTCGGCATTGATTTCAGGAGAGCTTAACATCTCGGCAATTCTGTCTGAAACTTCTTCAGGTGTAAATTGATCATAAATCGCTGTTACATAATTTACAACATCTGTATCTACATAATTTTCCTGTGCTTTACATTTTGCATATACTTCATCAACGATATGATATAAATTTCTTTCTTTCAATAAATCCAAAGCCGCTCTAAAAGCAACAAGGCCTTCCAGTTTTGCCATATCAATTCCGTAGCAATCCGGATAACGAATTTGCGGGGCAGAAGAAACAATTACAATACGTTTTGGTTTTAAACGATCCATCATTTTAATGATGCTCATTTTTAATGTTGTACCACGAACAATACTATCGTCAATAATGACCAAATTATCTTCTGGCTTAATCACTCCGTATGTAACATCATATACGTGAGCTACTAAATCGTCACGGCTGCTGTCTTCTGTAATAAAGGTTCTAAGTTTAGCATCTTTAATGGCCACTTTCTCTGTGCGTATTTTTACGGCTAAAAGTTCCTGAAGTGTCTCAGCGGTTAATGTATTTCTGTTTTCTAAGATATAATTGTTCTTTCTTTGGTTTAAGAAATCCTGGGCTGCTTCAACCAATCCGTAAAAAGAGGTTTCAGCTGTATTTGGAATATAAGAGAAAACGGTGTTATCTGTGTCGCTGTCAATTGCTTTAAGAACTGCAGGCAAAATTAATTTTCCTAAATTTTTACGTTCCTGATAAATTTCAGCATCACTTCCTCTTGAAAAGTAGATTCTTTCAAAAGAACAAGCCTTTTTAACGGTTGGTTCCAGAATTTGATTCATGGTAACTTTTCCGCTTTTCTTTATAATTAAGGCATTTCCAGGTTCAATTTCCTTAACGCTTTCAAACGGAACATTAAATACAGTTTGAATAACAGGTCTTTCTGAAGCTACAACAACAACTTCGTCATCCTGATAGAAATAGGCCGGACGAATACCCGCCGGATCTCTAAAAACAAATGCGTCTCCGTGCCCTAATAAACCAGCCATTGCGTAACCACCATCTAAATTTTTAGCTGAGCGTGTTAGTATTTTTGCAAGATCCAGGCGTTCTGCAATTACCGGAGAGGCTTCTCTTTTTGAATATCCTTCTGCTTTACAGTCCTGATACAATTGCATTACTTCTTTATCTAAAAAGTGACCAATTTTTTCCATGACAGTAACGGTATCAGCCATTTCTTTTGGATGTTGTCCAAGTTCAACCAGATTTTGAAAGAGTTCTTTAACATTTGTCATATTAAAGTTTCCTGCCAAAATCAGATTACGGTGCATCCAGTTACTCTGACGTAAAAAGGGGTGTACGCTTTCGATGCTGTTTTTGCCGAAAGTTCCGTAACGAACGTGTCCTAAAAACAATTCTCCTATATAAGGTATGTTTGCTTTTAGCTCTTTTATATTGTCATTCAGTTCAGGATTTGCTTTTAGTTCCTCACTGATACGTTCATTGATTTGTTTGAAAACATCCTGGATTGGCTGTGAATGGTTTGAACGAACCCTGCTGATATAACGTTCACCAGGTTCTACATCTAATTTGATACTTGCAAAACCAGCACCATCCTGACCACGGTTGTGCTGTTTTTCCATCATCAGGTACATTTTCTGAATTCCGTAAAAAGCAGTTCCGTATTTTTCTTTGTAATATTCAAGCGGTTTAAGAAGTCTGACTAAGGCTATACCACATTCGTGTTTTAAAGCGTCGCTCATTGTTTTTGTATTTGTGTGTTGTTGTAAGTTGTCTGTATTGTCGTAATAAAAAAGCCCCGTTTTACCGAGGCTAGTAAGCATTATATTTCTATGTCAAACTGAGTTAACGACTTAAATTGCTGTAATCGAATCGCTACTTCGGCCTTGCTTAATGTTTCCATCCTCTCAGTTCCGAATTTCTCGACACAAAATGAAGCTAAATTTGAACCGTAAATAATTGCGTTTTTCATGTTGCCAAACGAAATATTTTCACTTTGCGCAATAAATCCTGAAAATCCGCCAGCGAAAGTATCTCCCGCTCCGGTTGGATCAAAAACTTCTTCCAGCGGTAAAGCTGGCGCAAAGAACACTTCTCTGTTGTGGAATAAAAGCGCACCGTGTTCTCCTTTTTTGATCACCACATATTTTGGTCCCATTTCCTGAATTTTAGCAGCCGCTTTTACTAATGAATATTCACCTGAAAGCTGTCTTGCTTCTTCGTCATTGATTGTAATAACGTCAACACGTTTGATAACCTCCAGTAATTCCGGAAGAGCGCAGTCCATCCAAAAGTTCATGGTGTCTAAAACCACTAATTTTGGTTTTTTCTCCATTTGATCCAAAACACTGCTTTGTACTAACGGGTGTAAGTTTCCTAACATTACAACATCAGCATCTTTATAGTTTTGAGGAACTTTTGGCTGAAAATCAGCTAAAACATTTAATTCTGTTACCAAAGTGTCTCTTGAATTAAGATCGTTATGGTATAAACCGCTCCAGAAAAAGGTTTTTCCGCCTTTTACAATTTCGATACCGGAGATGTCGATATTTTTTGAAGTTAGTAAATCTAAATGTTTCTGAGGAAAATCGTCACCAACTACAGAAACAATGGCCGATTGCAGGTTGAAAAATGAGGCTGATAAACCAATGTACGTTGCAGCACCACCTAATATTTTATCTGTTTTTCCGAAAGGAGTTTCAATTGCGTCGAAAGCAACCGTTCCAACAATCAATAATTTATTCATTTTATGAATTTCGAATTAAGGTGCAAAGATACTTTATAAGTTACAATATTGCAAAGGTTTGTAATCTCAAAATTTTCATAAAAAAACGACAACGATTTCGAGGTAAAACTCTTGTAAATGAATTGTTTAAAATTGTTTTTTCAGAAAGCTTAAAATATGTTTTCCCAATTTAAAATGCAACTTATATTTTGTAAATGTTTTTAGTTAGATTTGTTTATATATGAATCCTAACGATGAAGAAAATTTTACTTTTATTGCTGTTTTGCTTTTTGTTTTCTTGTGAAAAAAAAGAACCTAATTTTTCTGAAGATATGATTGAAAAATTATCAGTTATGCAGGAATATAAAGATGGAGAATTATTACCATCAATATATTTGGGCTTGGATTTATATGGTTTGGCAAAAAACAATGAAGTTTATAAAACCAACAATCATGAATTATTCTTTTTTTATAAAGAGTACTATTTTAAAAAATTTAAATCCTTTGAAGATTTTTTAAGCGCAGTTCTAAACAAAAATTTTGTTTTGGATAAAGAATTGTTTAAAAAGCGAATTTATCTGGCAAGTTTTAAACTCAACCCAGTTATAGAAAAAGAATATTCAGATTTAGGATTTGATAAATTTTTAAAAAAATATTCGAAACCATCAATTAGAAAAGATGAACTAGAACTGAATAAATCAGTTATAAAGACTGGTGGGTATTCGACAATAAAATATTTTTTATTTTTAAATAGATATGATGTTAGCGTGGATTGCTATATCGGAAAAGATTACATAAGGAAAAGGGAAGGTGCTTTTAAATAATTCACACCTGATACTTCTTATCAAAATAATTCTTTAAAACCCCAACCTGAACCAAAATCATAAAAGGAACAATTAAGATTGCATACAATGTAGTTTTAGAAATATGAATCCCGGAAACAATTGCCGAAATTTTATCGGTATACGTTTTTCCAATTTCTATATTATTTTCTGCTCCGGCAAAAAAGACATTATAAAGAGCCAAAACAGCCAAAGCAATTCCGATAAAAATCCATGTTGAAATGGAAATCAAAGGTTTATAAGGCTTAATTTTTGCTTTTTCAGCCACAAGAATATGTGACATTAAATTGGATGTAAAGTCGGCAGATGGCGATTCTAAAGTGTTTTCGGCCATCATTTTCTCAATTAGATTTTCTATTTCTTTATCATTTTCTTTCATAACATTCTATTATTTCTGGTTCTAATTGCTTTTTCAAAATTACAGCTAACTTTTGTCGGCTTCTAAATAATTTTACCTTGACATTATTAGCATTAATATTCATGATTTTACCTATTTCTTCTAAACTCTGATCTTCAAAATAAAATAAAGTTAGCAGAAAATTCTCATCACTTGTTAATAAATTTAGACAATTCTGAATCGTCTGCTTTCGCTCTTTCTCTTCCAAAGCACTTAAAGCATTGTCCATCGTTTTAATTAAGTGTGCCGAAAATTCATCTATCGAAATATTGTTTTCTTCCTTTTTGCTTTTCTTCAGACGATCTAAACAGGTGTTATATGCTATTTTGTAAATCCAGGTCGAAAATTTAGAATCGCCTTTAAATTTACTCAGTGAATTATATATTTTGATAAAAGTGTCCTGAGAAACTTCTTCGGCTTCTTCTCTGTTTTTAACCATTTTGAGGGCCAATGTAAAAATCATATCCTTATAACGGTCAACCAGCACGGCAAAAGAACTTGTTTCGCCCTGAAGGATTTTATCGATATAATGTTGATCAGGTATTGTACTCATATTATATAGGACGACAATTTGTTCTTTTAGGTTACAAGAATTTTAAAAATAAATTCCAGTTTTTTAAATTTCCAAAATTTCAACTTCGATATTTTACATATATAATTAAGGATTGAACTTTGACAAAAACTTACATTCATAAAATGGTTCATGCGTTTTGTCATTTCGACTCGTATTTTGAAATTAAATCCTTGTTAATGATGTTTAAAATTAGCTGAAAATCATCAGGTTTTGGAGTTTTTAATTTAAAAATTGAAATTTTTCACCAAAACATGTAACCTCAATTTAAAGGATATCGTCATATGAAGTATCAATCAATTAAAACAATATAAATTATGGGACCGGAAATATTAGTACCATTTAGTTTTTGTGCAACAATCTTTGGGATTGTCTATCTTATTTACTCAACAAGAAACAGAGAACGTCTGGCTCTTATCGAAAAAGGTGTTGATGCCAGTATATTTTTAAAAGGAAGAGGGAAAGGCGGTTCTGCCTGGAAAATTTTTGTTGTAAATCTTGCTTTCTTGTTAATAGGCAGTGGTGTTGGAATTTTTATTGCTTTATTAATTACAACCTACACTTCATTAAATGATGGAGCAGTTTACCCTTCAATTATTTTTGTAATGGCTGGTATTGGACTTTTGGTTGGCTTTAAAACAGCAAAAGATATTGATAAAGAAGGATAAAAAAATTAAGTAAGTAACGAAAAAACGCATCAATTTTTGATGCGTTTTTTTATTCTTTAGATCCAATGGTTTCGTAATATGTGTCTACAGAAAGTTTAGGCTGCATCGATGCCATTACAGCCAATTGATCGCAGCGTTCGTTTTGAGGATGATTATTATGGCCTTTAATCCATTTAAAATCAACCTGATGTTTGCGATAAACAACTAAAAACCGTTTCCATAAATCTGGATTCTTTCTGCCTGCAAATTTCTTTTTTTCCCAGCCTAAAATCCATTTCTTCTCAACGGAATCGACAACATATTTTGAGTCTGAAATCACAAGCACTTTCATATTTGGCTTTTTCAGTTTTTCTAAACCAACAATTACAGCCAAAAGTTCCATTCGGTTATTTGTTGTTAAACGAAAACCTTCATAAAACTCTTTTTTATGGGGTGTTCCAACTAATTCCATAACGACTCCATAGCCGCCATTACCGGGATTTCCTTTTGCAGCACCGTCTGTATATATGTGTACTTCGTGAGTCATTGTTTTGTATTTCAGATTTCAGATTGATTAAGCTAATCTAAAATTGATTTTTTGTGTTGTAATTATTTTGGATTGGTATTTATTCGCTTAATAACCTTTGAATAATCTCAGGGAAATGTTTTTGTTCTAATTCATGGATTTTCTCTGCGACTGTTTCAGGAGTATCCTGGTCGGTCAGGGCAACATTTGCCTGAAAAATAATGGCACCTTCGTCATAATGTTCGTTTACATAATGAATAGAAATCCCTGTTTCTTTTTCCTTATTATTGACTATAGCCCTGTGTATGTGTATTCCGTACATGCCTTTTCCTCCATAATTAGGTAAAAGTGCAGGGTGAATATTGATAATTTTATTTGGATACAGTTCAATTATGTTTTCAGGGAATTTCAATAAAAATCCAGCCAGAACGATCAGATCCGGGTCGATTTCTTGTATTTTTTGTAATACATTTCGTTCTAAAAGTTCGTTTTTTGAGAAGATTTCGACAGGAATTTGATGATTTTTTGCTCTTTGAATAACTTTTGCATTTGGGTTATTTGTAAAGACCGAAACAACATTTGCAATTTTAGTTTCTTTAAAGTGTTTGATAATATTTTCTGCATTACTGCCTGAACCTGAGGCAAAAACAACAATTTTTTTCATAATCAAATTTATTTTGAGAATGCAAAAAACGGAATAAAAAATCAAAATAAATAGTATTAAAAGACCTTTCTTGAAATTAATTTTATAAATTAGTAACACATTTATTAACTAAATAGTTGTTTTAAAATAAAGTTTTTTATTTTTGCCAACAAATTAAATTCTAAAATTAAAGATTATGTCAGACATTGCATCAAGAGTAAAAGCGATTATCGTAGACAAATTAGGTGTTGACGAAAACGAAGTTGTAACAGAAGCAAGCTTCACTAATGATTTAGGAGCTGACTCATTAGACACTGTTGAGCTTATTATGGAATTCGAAAAAGAATTTGATATTCAAATTCCGGACGATCAAGCAGAAAACATTGCTACTGTTGGTCAAGCTATTTCTTATATCGAGGAAGCTAAAAAATAATAAATATACACCCGGTTTATATGGTATAAACCGGGTGTTATTATTTTTTTTAAAATTTAAATTTAGATTGGTACACAATCAAAAGATATATTTATATTGTAATGCCCATGGCTCTTAAGTAAATACTATAGTTAAGAAAGCATGGGTTTTATTTGTTAAAGACACAAAATACATTTTTATGGCATTAAAGCGAGTTGTTGTTACAGGACTAGGTGCTCTTACTCCTATTGGAAATAATATCCAGGAATATTGGGATGCACTTATTAATGGAGTTAGCGGTGCTGCCCCTATTACGTATTATGATACAGAGAAACATAAAACTAAGTTTGCCTGCGAAGTAAAAAACTTCAATATTGAAGATTATATGGACCGCAAGGAATCGCGCAGATTAGATAAATTTGCTCAATATGCAGTTGCGGCCAGTGATGAAGCTATTAAAGATGCTGGATTAACAGACGAAAATGTCGACAAACAAAGAGTTGGAGTTATTTGGGGAGCCGGAATTGGAGGTTTGGAAACTTTTCAGGATGAAGTAATGTATTATGCAAAAGGGGATGGAACTCCAAAATTCAATCCTTTCTTTATTCCTAAAATGATTGCCGATATTGCGCCAGCGCATATTTCTATGCGTAATGGCTATATGGGGCCTAATTATACAACTGTTTCAGCTTGTGCTTCTTCTGCAAATGCTTTAATTGACGCTTTCAACTATATTCGTTTAGGAATGTGTGATGTTATTGTGTCAGGAGGTTCAGAAGCAGCAGTTACTATTGCAGGTATGGGAGGTTTTAGTTCCATGCACGCTTTATCTACAAGAAACGAAAGCCCGGAAACGGCTTCCAGACCTTTTGATGCTACCAGAGATGGTTTTGTTTTAGGGGAAGGAGCAGGAGCATTGGTTCTTGAAGAATACGAACATGCTAAAGCCAGAGGCGCAAAAATTTATTGTGAAGTTGGAGGAGGTGGAATGTCATCTGATGCTTACCACTTAACTGCACCACATCCTGAAGGAATTGGAGTTATTGCAGTAATGAAAAATACTTTAAGAGATGCAGGAATGAACCCGGAAGATGTTGATCATATCAACACACACGGAACTTCTACTCCTCTTGGAGACGTAGCTGAGTTAAAAGCGATCAGTGCTGTGTTTGGAAGCCATGCAAAAAACATCAACATAAATTCAACAAAATCAATGACTGGACACTTACTTGGTGCAGCTGGTGCTATTGAGGCAATTGCGTCTATTTTAGCGATGCAGCACAGTATTGTTCCTCCAACAATTAATCATACTGTTGTTGATGAAAATATTGATCCGTCATTAAACCTAACTTTGAACAAACCTCAAAAAAGAGAAGTAAATATTGCTATGAGTAACACTTTCGGTTTTGGAGGACACAACGCTTGTGTATTGTTTAAAAAATTAGTTGACTAGTTTTGTCTATGAATATTATCAAAAAAATATTTTCAAAATCCCGTTCTCAAGAAGACGGGATTTTTTTTGACACTATTCAGAAAATTCTTGGTTTTCAGCCAATTACTATAGGGTTTTACAAGAAAGCATTTACACACCGCTCCTCTAATAAATTGGATGAATCCGGAAATCCCATTAATTATGAGAGACTTGAATTTTTGGGTGATGCTATGTTAAGTTCTGTTATTGCTGCACATTTATTTAATAAGGCACCCAACGGTGATGAGGGTTATTTGACTAAAATGCGCTCTAAGATTGTAAGCAGGGAACACTTGAACGAACTAGGTAAAGATTTAAATTTAGTAAGGTTTGTTGAGAGTAAAGTGCCTATTCAGCATTTTGGTGAAAATATTCACGGAAATATTTTTGAAGCACTTATAGGTGCTATTTATTTAGATCGGGGCTATTCTTTTTGTGAAAAATTTATTCAAAAAAGAGTCATTATACCCTATGTTGATATAGCACGACTTGAAGGAAAAGTAATTAGTTATAAAAGTCTGGTTATCGAATGGTGTCAAAAAGAGAAGAGAATCTTTCATTATGATATTTTTGAAGATAACGGAATTGATGGGCAGCGTTTGTTTGGCGTTAAATTAAGTATAGACGATAAAATAATTGCAAGGGCAAGAGCAACTTCAAAAAAGAAAGCAGAAGAGAAAGCTTCGCAACGTGCATATTTTGCATTTCAGGAAAAAATGGATAAGAAATAACACGAAAAGTAGTGTAATATTCCTAATGCTATAACGTTTTCGTTTATAAATTAACAAAAACATGCTGTTCTTAACTATTGATGCTACGTTAGAAATAGTATATTTACAGCTTGATATTTTATGAAATGGCTATTCATAGATTAGATTTAGACGAATTTGACGAAATTGATTATTATTTAATGGCGATCCATACTTCTTTAGAAGATTATAGATTAGCGTATTTTATTAATAAAAAACTTCCGATAAACTTAAGTAAGAGTAAAAACGAGATCCATGCTCAAACTAAGGAAGGAGAAACAAATTTTTCCAGATTCTATTATTATGACACCGACAAAGCCCTTTCATGGAATTTGATTCAGAATAAAAATGAAATCATTTCAGTGAGTACGAATGATTTTCAGAATTTGTTTTCCAATGAAAATAGTGAGGTTTCAACAACAATTCATTTACTTCCTGAATTCAAAAAAGTAGATTTTTTCCTGAAAATAGATAATAGCGGTGAGGCTATAAACTTTTCAGAAATACAGCAAAAGCTAAATACAATTGAGAGTATCGCAGCTATTTATGCTGTAGATATCAATAAAATAAAATCAAAAAACAATTTAATTTTTTAAAAAAAATGCTTACAAACAAAAAAACCAAAATTGTAGCCACACTTGGACCTGCATGTGGAACGAAAGAGATCATTAAAGATATGATCGACGCTGGTGTAAATGTATTTAGAGTTAATTTTTCGCATGCTGATTATGAAGGTGTAAAAGAGAAAATTAATATTATTAGAGGCTTAAATGAAGAGTTTGGTTATACTACTGCAATATTAGGAGATTTGCAGGGACCTAAACTTAGAGTAGGAGTAATGGAAGAAGGAACTACAGTTAATGATGGTGATTTAATCACTTTTACAACTGCAGAAGATATTGTAGGAAATGCTCAAAGAGTATTTATGAAGTATCAAAACTTTCCAAATGATGTGAATGAAGGAGAGCGTATTTTACTTGATGATGGGAAACTTATTTTTGAGATCGTTTCAACGGATAAAAAGACAGAAGTTGTTGCTAAAGTTATTCAGGGGGGAGAATTAAAATCTAAAAAAGGAGTTAATCTTCCAAATACAAAGATTTCTTTACCGGCATTAACAGAAAAAGATATTGCGGATGCTATTTTTGCTATTGAGCAAAAAGTAGACTGGATTGCGCTTTCGTTTGTAAAAACGCCTCGTGATTTACAAGACTTACAGGAATTAATTGCTAAACATTCAGATGTTAAAATTCCGATCGTTGCTAAAATTGAAATGCCGGAAGCTTTAGAGAACATGGATAGAATTGTAGCATATTGTGATGCTTTAATGGTGGCTCGTGGAGATTTAGGAGTTGAACTTCCTGCGCATGAAGTACCATTAGTTCAAAAAGACTTAATTCGAAGAGCTAAAACTGCCAGAATTCCTGTTATCGTTGCTACTCAAATGATGGAAACAATGATTACAAGCTTAACGCCAACAAGAGCAGAGGTGAATGACGTTGCAAACTCTGTAATGGATGGAGCTGATGCGGTGATGCTGTCAGGAGAAACTGCTACAGGAAACTATCCTGTACAGGTAATTCAAAAAATGACTCAAATTTGTGAAGCTGTTGAAAACTCTCCGCTTATTCATGTTCCACAAAACACACCACAAATAAAAACAAAACGTTTTATTACTAAAACAATTTGCCAACAAGCGGCTTTAATGGCTAATACAATTCAGGCAAAAGCCATTTGTACATTGACAAATAGTGGGTATACTGCTTTTCAAATTTCGGCCTGGAGACCATCATCGGCACATATTTTAGTGTTTACTTCAAACAGAAGAATTTTAACACAATTGAATTTATTATGGGGAGTTAAATCATTTTTCTATGATAATGAAAATAGTACTGATGATACAGTAACTGATGTAAATCAAATTGCTGTAGAAAAAGGTTATGCTGTAAAAGGAGATTATTTAATTAATCTTGCTGCGATGCCAATCAAAGATAAAGGAATGGTAAATACCATGAGAGTTTCTGAAATAGAATAATTTTTTTCAAAATAGATATTTAAAATCCATCCGATTATCGGGTGGATTTTTTTGTTTTATTTGTTGGGGAAAAAGATTAGACATGATGAAATATAACCCCCAGATAATTTTTAATTATCTGGGGGTTATAGGTAATTTGTGAGACATAAATTACAAGTACTATCTTTTCCGGGATGGTTTAATAATTTTATTTTCTTTATGAATTAAAATTAAAAATGCTATTGTTGCAACCACACAGAAGGCAATAGCCTGAATTGATCCTTCAGGGCCAAATTCACCACCTGTAATATATTCAGGACCTTGTATTTTGGATTCAAGTAAGCTATTTGTTTTTTCGTTTCCTGATGTAATGGCGCCAAATATTCCCGACTGTGTAAAGTTCCAGGCAAAGTGTAAAGCAATTGGCAGCCATAAACTGCGACTGTAAATATAAGCAGCTCCAAATAAAAAACCTGCGGTGGTTATGCATATTCCCGAAAGCAAAGTTCCGTGAGGATTTGCCAGATGAAAAACACCAAACAGAACTGATGAAATGGTAAGCGAAATATGGCTTCCCAGTTTTTCTTCTAAAACTCTAAATATAATTCCGCGAACCAATATTTCTTCTATAATAGCCACTGTAAACATAATGGCAAAAGGAATCAGGATAAATGAAACCGGGTTTACAGCCGCAACACTATAACTTCCGTTTAGGTAAATTACTAAAATAGTTAACGATTGCAGGATAAAGCCAACCGAAATTCCAATGATAAGATTTTTTGCAATTCCTTTTGAAGCAAATTCTGTTACAGCTCTTTTTTCGTATTTTTTAAAGAAAAGAATATAGCTTAACACACATGATGTCGAAACAAAAAGTCCTTTTAAAAGGTTTCTATAGTCTTTGTCTAGTGGAGTCAAGGTAAGTAATTTTGAAGCAATCTGTTGTCCGATAATAACAACTGTCATAAAAACAAGCAATGCAAGAATCATCTTGGTTACAGGTGATTTAAATATTTTTTGTTTTGTAGTAAGGGTTTCCATTTCGATTTGGTTTAAGTATTAATTTGAAGCAAATGTAGATCGATGCTTAACCAAAAAATAGAATGAAATTTGCCTGCCTTATAGTTTTTGGAATTGCTTTGGTAAAAATCCGGTTAGGTTTTTGAAGGTTCTGATAAAATGGCTTTGATCAGCAAACCCACATTCTAAGCTAATTTCAGTTAAATTGCTTTGGTTTAACTGTATAAGTGAAAGCGAACGGTTTATTTTGATTCGGCGCATATATTCACCCAGCGTGCACCCAAAATATTTTGGAAAATGTTTGGATATCGTAATCGGATTTAGTTGTAAAACCTGCGCCAGATCATGAAGGTTTGGATTCTCATTCCAGCAATCGTTTAATAATTCATTTAGGCTTTTTACCCAATACGGACTTTTTTCATATCTGTCTAAATGCTTATGAGTATTCGATAATTGAGAAAATAACATCGTAATGCTATCGCTGGAAAATGCATCCGCAGTGATTGTTTCCTTAAAAATTTTCAAAATTAAAAATTTCGTAAGTACAGAATTTTGAATTGCTTTTTCGAGAATGTTTTCGGTTAATTGAAGGTTTTTAAGAAAATTTTCTTCAATTTCGATATTAATATTTCTGGACGGAAAAAGAGTATTTTTATTTAGATGTAATTCATCACTGTGATAAAATAATAATGAGCCCGAACCTACTGTTTCACTAAAATTTTTTCGTTTTTCGGTTGTTCCGCCTTTCAGAAAAAGTGTAATATGTGCATTATTATGTGAATGCCAACCTTCGTAAACTTTATTTTGATACTCAGTTTCGACCACTGAAATACCTTGTGTGGTGTTGAAAATGTTTTTCGTATTGCCTAAATATTTCTCCTTTTCGAGTTCGTACATTCGTGGACTGTTGATGGTATTTATAAACTAAAAATACTATTTATTAAGAAATTAAAATATTAAAAAAGCACTTTTTTGATCAATGATTGCTTTTTGAAGAATTTGTAAGGTTTGGCTGCTTAATAAAAATATTGTATAAATATTAACTGAAAAATAATAGTTTTTTTACTTAATATTTAATTGATTTGTAACAAAAATAAAATAGGGGCTACTAATGAGTCAACTATTTAAATCATTTGATTATGTATAAAATTACGATGAAATCAGTTTTTGCTGCGTCTGTTTTTTTGGTAGGTGTCAGTGGCGGTTTTGCACAAGACATTTTAGTAAATTCACTAAAGCTCAATGCAAGTGATAAAAGCAAAGAAAATTTTAAGTTCACTGAAGTGATTAATTTAGGAACGACTTCGGTAAAATTACAAGGCTCTTCGGGAACTTGCTGGAGTTATTCTACAAATTCTTTTCTGGAATCTGAAATGATTCGTTTAGGAAAACAACCAGTTGAATTGTCTCAGATTTTTTCTGCAAGAAATGTATATGTTGAAAAAGGAAAAAATTATGTACGCATGCATGGAGCTGTTACTTTGGGTGACGGAGGATCTTTGCATGATGTAATTAACATGTATAAAAAATACGGAACAGTTCCAAGAGAAGTTTACACAGGGCTAAACTATGGGACTGATAAAAATAAATTTGCAGAAATGGCAGCTCTTATTGAAGGAGTCTTGACGGCTGTTGTTAAAAATCCAAATGGTCAATTGACGCCAAGCTGGGAAAAAGCGTATGCCGCTGTTATTGATTCTTACTTAGGTAAAGTTCCGGATAATTTTGCATACAAAGGAAAAAACTATACACCCCAAAGTTTTGCAAAAGAAGTGGTAGGAATTAATCCGGATGAATATGTTGAGATGTCATCATTTACTACAGCTCCTTATTATCAAAAAACACTTTTGGCTGTGCCGGACAACTGGTCTTTTGATCAGGTTTACAATGTTAAAGTAAATGATATGACTGATGTTATTGACAATGCTTTAAAGAAGGGTTATACAGTAGCCTGGGCAACTGATGTGAGTGAGAAAAGTTTTAGCTGGAAAAATGGTGTTGCTTACGTTTCTACTAAAAAATATGATGACATGACGGCTGATGAAAAAGCGGATATGTTTAACGGACCAAAAGTAGAACCAGAAATCACTCCGGAAATGCGTCAGACTGCTTTTGATAATTACCAAACTACAGATGATCATGGGATGCATATTATTGGTTTGGCAAAAGATCAAACTGGGAAAGAGTATTATATTGTAAAAAATTCATGGGGAGAAACAAATGACTATAAAGGTTTCTTGTTTGTGACTAAAAACTTTGTAAAATATAAAACTACTGCCTTAATGGTTAACAAAGGAGGAATTCCAATAGAAATTGCAAAAAAACTTGGAGTTTAATTTTTTATAAAATTCTAAATTATCCCGGGAACCTAAAACAAATTTATAAGGTTCTCGGGATTTACGTTTGTATTAGCAATATAAATTAGATTGACGAGTTAATGTTTAAAGCAGATCATTTTCTATATTTTTGTATTCCGGATTAAATAATTAAAAATGAGAACATTTGTTATTGGCGACGTTCATGGTGGTTTACTTGCCCTTGAACAAGTGATGAAAAAAGCTGAAGTTACTGAAAAAGACACCTTAATATTTCTTGGAGATTATGTTGATGGCTGGAGTCAGTCTCCACAGGTAATTGATTATTTGATTCATCTTCAAAGTAAACAAAACTGTATTTGTATTAGAGGTAATCATGATGAGTTATTATTAGAATGGCTTAAAAATGCTAAAAACAATGAACTATGGTATCAGCATGGAGGGGAAGCCACAGTTTTGGCTTATGCAAAATTAAATGAAAAACAAAAAGAGGTACATATAAAATTTTTAGAATCATTGCAGGATTATCATCTTGATGAAGAAAATCGATTGTTCGTACATGCAGGTTTTACGAATTTAAATGGTGTTGCTTATGAATATTTCCCTAAATTATTTTATTGGGACAGAACTTTATGGGAAACAGCTCTTTCGGTAGATCCAAATATGAATAAAGAAGATTTATATTATCCCAAAAGATTTACCTTATATAAGGAAATTTTTATAGGTCATACTCCGGTTAGCCGTATTGGAGAAACAGTTCCGGTTAATAAAGCATGCGTTTGGAATATAGATACAGGGGCGGCTTTCAAAGGGCCATTGACTATAATGAACGTGGATACAAAAGAATTTTGGCAAAGTGAACCTTTAAACGAATTGTATTCTAATGAAAGAGGAAGAAATTAAGTTGTAAAATTCTATTTTTGCTAATAAAAAATATTTAAGATTTATGAAAAAAGGTATCACATTATTATTTCTGATATTATTCGGAATTACACAAGCACAGGAAGCTTTTAAAGGAAAAGGAGATATAAAAGTTAATGTAGGTGCGAATATTCAGGATGGAGGTTCAGGAATTCAGGGTTCAGTTGATTTTGGTTTGGCTGAAAATTTTTCTTATGGTTTTGTTGGTTCTTATTTATTGGGAGTAAACGAATTTTCAGGATTTTATAATGGTAGTGAAACTCCATATAATAATGTAAAACCAGATTTTAAAGATCGTTTCGACGCAAAATTCAGAATAAATGCTAATATTGGAAATGTTTTTAATGTCGATGAAAAATTAGACATTTATCCCGGACTAAGTTTAGGGCTGAAAAATTTTGGAGGTCACGTAGGAGGCCGTTACCTTTTTACAGAAGGATTTGGTGTTTTTACTGAACTTGGGTTTCCAATTGCAAAATACAGTGATGATAATGATATGTTTGATCACTTAAATAATCAGTTTACTTTTAGTTTGGGAGCAT
The DNA here is from genome assembly GCF_002017935.1 of Flavobacterium sp. LM4. Taxonomy (NCBI): domain Bacteria; kingdom Pseudomonadati; phylum Bacteroidota; class Flavobacteriia; order Flavobacteriales; family Flavobacteriaceae; genus Flavobacterium; species Flavobacterium sp. LM4. Next base: position 1,797,281 of record NZ_MUFW01000001.1, read on the forward strand.
CCTTTAATTTATAAGGAATAATATAAAAGCAGCTTTCTTATAAAAAGGCGACAATTTGAAATTTCAAATTGTCGCCTTTTTTATTTCCAAAAACTTAGACGGGTTAGATTTAGAATTAAATAATTAAAACCCGTTAGGTTAAATTAAAAATAGTGTCATCCTGAGCGGAGTCGAAGCCCTTTTGTGTTCAAAAGCCTTCGACTCCGCTCAGGATGACATCAATTCCTTAAGTTATAAATGATATTTTAAAAACGATGATTTAATTGATTTGCTTTAAGGCGAAATTATAAATAGGAATATTCTGTTGTTTGAATTTCTTCATTTTCCAAACTGATTTTTAAAATAAAATTCAGTTTTTATTAGGGATGACTTTATTTACGGGCTTTTCATTTAGTTTAAACTATAACGTTATAGATGTTGTGTTGATATTTATTAAGTGTATTTTTTTAACTATATGTATTTTTAGTGTAAATTTTTTTTGAATTATAAAATTTTACTTATTTTCGTGTAATCGATTACATTTAATAGTGTTTTTGATCACTTAAACTATCTATTTAACTAAACCACAATTATGAAAAGAATTTTACTTTACATGGCTTTACTTTTTATCTCGGTAAAAGTTGAGGCGCAAACTATTACAAAATCATCAGGATGGCTGGAGTCTGCTTTTGTTGAATGGTCTGCTGTTGCAGGAGCAGACAGTTATAATGTTTATTATACAGGTGGCGGAGAAACAAACAAAAAGATTGATGGGCCTCTTATTCGAAGTTATGGTAGTTATTTTCGTGCAGATATCCCTGGTATTGCTGCTGGTACATATACCTTAACGGTAAAGCCTGTTACTGCTAATGTTGAAGGAATAGGAACAACAACCTCTTCTTTAACTGTTTTAGCTCATGATCGCAATGGTTTTGCTTTTGATGGTGGTCGTATTCCGGGAGGATATAATTCAGATGGAACGCCTAAAACTGGAGCTCAGATTCTTTATATTACTCAAAATACAAAAAATACAATTTCGATGAATATTACAGGAGCAAGTGCAAATCCTTGTGTTGGCTTACAAAATATTTTATACGGGATTAAAAAAGGAAAAGATACACGTCCTTTTATTATTCGTTTAATTGGAAACATTACAGATATGACTGTAATGGAAGGTGGTGATATTACAATAGAAAATAACAACAATGCCAGTAGTTTCATTACATTGGAAGGTGTAGGAAATGATGCTGTAGTAAATGGAATGGGAGTTCGTCTTAAATCAGCTTCTAACATTGAAGTTCGTAATCTTGGCTTTATGAACTGTAATAGCACAGCGGGAGATAATATTGGAATGCAACAGGACAATGATCATATTTGGGTTCATAATAATGATTTGTTTTATGGAAATGCCGGTAGTGATGCTGATCAGATTAAAGGGGATGGTGCATTAGATAATAAAAATTCAACTTATATCACATTATCATACAATCATTTTTGGGATAGTGGGAAAGCAAGTCTTTTAGGTTTAAGTGAAGGAACTACAACCGGACTTTATATTACTTATCATCACAATTGGTTTGATCATTCTGATTCCCGACATCCTCGTGTTCGTTATTATTCTGCACACATCTATAATAACTATTTTGATGGAAATTCTAAGTATGGTTCGGGTTCAACGTTAGGATCTTCTTTGTTTATTGAAGGGAATTATTATCGTAATAGTAAGAATCCCATGATGACATCGCTTCAGGGTACTGATGTTTGGGATTCTGCGAATCAGGTAAATAACGCAGGTACAATGGGAACATTTTCAGGAGAAGCAGGAGGTAGTATAAAAGCATTTAATAATACATTTGATATTGATTTAGGTACTAATAGCATGCGTTTTGTGGCTTATGGAGATCCAAATCCTTTATATAATATTGCTGGTAAAATTAGTTCTACAACTGATTTTGATGCTTATTTAGCAACAACAAGAGGGGAAGTTGTTCCTGCTACAGTTGCATCAAAATCGGGCGCTAATACTTATAATAATTTTGATACAAATGCATCATTATATGTAAAAAACCTGGTAATTGAATCGCCTGCTGATGCAAAAACAAAAGTGATGCAATATGCCGGACGTGTATCTGGCGGTGATTTAAAATGGACATTTGATAATTCGGTTGATGATAAGTCCTCACTTGTAATTACAGCGTTAAAAACTGCTCTTACTAATTATACTTCGGCAATGGTGGCAGTTCAGGGTGAAGTTGCAGTTTCAGGAAATCAAACCTTAGTTGCTACTACGAACAACAACAATCAAACAGTGTCAAGTGGCACTGCAATAACTAATATTGTATTTACGTGGGGTGGTGACGCTACGGATGCAGCTGCAACGGGATTGCCTAATGGAATCACAGCAACAAAAAATACTACTGCGAAAACATTAACTCTTTCAGGAATCCCTACTGAAACTATGGAATATAGGGTTACTACTATCGGAAGTACCGGAACTTCTGCTTCAGATTCAGGAACAATCACAATGTTGCCTCCAAGCAGCCAAGTGCTTACTTCTACAAGTAACAATAACCAAACAATAACAGTTGGTTCTGCTATAGCTCCTATAGTGTTAACCTGGAGTGGAGATGCTACAGATGCTGATGTTAGCGGATTGTCTGCAGGTCTTACGGCGACAAAAGATGTTGCTGCTAAAACCATTACAATATCTGGCACGCCAACCGCTACTGGTTCTGCTACTTTTACGGCAATTACTTCAGGTGTTTTAGGAACTCCTGTTGCAGTATCTGGAACGATTACGGTTAATACGGTTGTTTCTGGGAATCAAATACATAATTTTACAAAAACGGGAAAAACTAGCTCATTTTATACTTTTGGATCAACAGCTAACATGAATAGTACTGCCGGATCTACGTCTTATGATGGTGAGAATTTAACAGCACGTTTGAAAATTGAATCCGCAACAAGCATCACTTATACAACGACTGCTGTGTCTACTTTAACCTTGGTATTTGATCCAACCTATAATGGAAATATTAAACTTGACTCAAACAATTACAATATAGTAAATGGAATTGCGACTATACCATCAATTCCTGCAGGTGCACACACAATTGTCAAAGGGTCTACTTCGAATCCAAATTTATATTACATCAAAACATCTTATCCAGCATTAGGTTTAGGGGATAGTGTTGAAGCTTCTGAGTTATTCTTGTATCCAAATCCTGTTTCGGATCAATTGTATATTTCTTCAGAGAATCAAAGAGTGGGCAGCGTTGTTATTTATAGCTTATCAGGAACTGTGGTAAAAAGCATTGTAAATGAAGTTGATTCTGTAGATGTAAGTAGTTTGGCTACAGGTAATTATTTTGTAAAATTGGTTACGGATGAAGGAGTTGTTGTTAAAAAAATCATCAAAAAATAATTGAAAATTAAATTTCAGCAAAGGCTTTCGTCTGGAAGCCTTTTTTTGTTTATAGCTTAATGTGTTTTTTTAGAATAGGTTTTAGCATAGTTTTTAAATAGATTTTCAGCTTCTGAAATTACAAATAATAATATTTTTCTTATGTAAATTTTAATATTTAACAGATTTAAATTTATAAAACAAAAAACATTGTTTGAGTTATTATTTGTTAAAAAATGTATTTGCACAGTTTGTGAGGTATTGTAAAACAAGGATCTTTTGATGTGTGTAATTTATTACATTTTATGCAACAAATTACATTTAATTTATTTAACTGCAATTATTTTTATTTAATATGTTTTTTTATTACAAAAATATTATCAATAATTATATTTTATATATTTTTGAGTAATCGATTACATTTTTTGAAATGGTATGTCGATAAAAACAAAAAACACTTTATAACTATCAATTAACCAAAACCACATGAGAAAAAAAATATTTTTATTGGCCATTTTGTTTGTTTCTCTACAAACACGGTCACAGCAAATTAATGAAGCGGTTGGCTGGCTTGAATCGGCTTTTGTAAAATGGCAACCCGTAAGTAATGCACAAACCTATAATGTTTATTATACCGGAAACGGTTTTACAGACCAAAAAGTTGATAATCAATTAATTCGTAGCTATGGGGCTTATTATCGTGCCGATATTCCAGGGCTAAAAGCAGGAACTTATACGGTAAAAGTAAAACCGGTTATTTCCGGAGTTGAAGGAACAGGGACTACAACGGGTTCTTTGACGGTATTAGCTCAGGATCGCAATGGTTTTGCTTTTGATGGTGGCCGCGTTCCCGGAGGATATAAAGTCGATGGTACTCCTAAAGATGGAGCGGTGATTCTATACATTTCACAAAATACAAAGAATACAATTTCAATTGATATTACCGGAGCAAGTGCAAATCCGTGTGTAGGTCTGCAAAATATTTTGTATGCCATTAAAAAAGGGAAAGATACTCGTCCGTTTATCATTCGCTTATTAGGAAATATTACAGATATGTCGGTCATGGAAGGCGGAGATGTCGTTATCGAAAATGCCAATAATGCATCAAGTTATGTGACTTTAGAAGGTGTTGGTAATGATGCAGTTGCCAATGGCTGGGGAGTACGCCTTAAGTCTGCCTCCAATATTGAAGTTAGTAATATTGGATTTATGAACTGTAATAGTACAGCAGGAGATAATGTTGGAATGCAGCAGGACAATGATCACATCTGGGTTCATAACTGCGATTTATTTTATGGAGATGCTGGAAGCGATGCGGATCAAATAAAGGGCGACGGAGCTTTAGATAACAAGTCGTCAACTTATATTACATTATCTTATAATCATTTTTGGGATAGTGGAAAAGCGAGTCTTTTAGGTTTGAGTGAAGGAACCACAACAGGCTTATATATTACGTATCACCATAACTGGTTTGATCACTCAGATTCTCGACATCCAAGAGTTCGTTATTATTCTGCACATATTTATAACAACTATTATGATGGAAATTCAAAATATGGAGCCGGATCAACATTGGGTTCTTCTTTATTCATGGAAGGAAATGTTTTCCGAAATTGTAAATATCCTATGCTTACCTCTAAACAAGGAACAGATATCTTTTATGATACTACGGGGACTTTTTCTGGCGAAGCCGGTGGCACAATTAAAGCATTCAACAATACTATGACTGGTCAGACACGTTACGTTCCGTATAATGCCACTAATTATCCTGTAGAGTTTGATGCTATAGAAACTGCAACCAGAGGCGAAGTTATTAGCAGCAGTATAAAATCAAAACTGGGAGGGAATAGTTACAATAACTTTGATACTAATGCCGCATTATATGTTAAAAATCTGTTAATAGACCAGCCTGCGGTAGCACAAACTAAAGTAACACAGTATTCAGGCCGTGTTTCCGGAGGAGATTTAAAATGGACTTTTGATAATTCGGTTGATGATGTATCTTCTACAGTAATTACAGCATTAAAATCGGCTCTTACAAATTATGCAGGAACATTAGTTTCAGTACAGGGTGAAACAAGTGTTGTCAGTAATCAGACGCTTACGTCAACGACTAATAACAACCAAACTGTGATAAGCGGAACCGCAATCAGCTCTATTGTTTTTACATGGGGAGGAACCGCAACAGATGCTACGGTAACAGGATTGCCGTCCTCAGGAGTTTCTTTTGTGAAAAATACTACCGCAAAAACAATCACTATTACAGGAACACCAACAGCAACTTTATCATATTCAATTGCTACTACAGGAACAGGTACGGCAGCGACAGGATCAGGAACAATTACGGTTACGCCGGTAAGTGCTCAAACGCTAACTTTGACCTCTAATAATAATCAAACTGTGACAAGCGGTACAGCGATTAGTTCCATAGTTTTTACCTGGGGAGGAAGTGCAACGGATGCAACTGTAACGGGATTACCTGCATCCGGTATTACTTTTGTAAAAAATAGTTCTGCAAAAACCGTCACTATTACTGGAACACCAACAGCAACTTTATCATATTCAATTGCTACTACAGGAACAGGTACAGCAGCGACAGGATCAGGTACAATCACGGTTACCCCGGTAAGTGTCCAAACGCTAACTTCAACCTCTAATAATAATCAAACTGTGACAAGCGGTACAGCAATTAGTTCGATAGTTTTTACCTGGGGAGGAAGTGCAACAGATGCCACTGTAACGGGATTGCCTGCATCAGGTATTACTTTTGTAAAAAATAGTTCTGCAAAAACAATTACCATAACAGGAACACCAACAACAACTTTGTCTTATTCAATTGTTACGACCGGGACAGGGACAGCTGCAAACGGATCAGGTACTATTACTGTTACAGGTACCTTTTCAGGAAATCAAATACATAATTTTACCGTTTCCGGAAAAACAAGTTCGTTTTACACGATTACAGGGAATATGAATTCTACTGCAGGTTCAGTAAGTTATGCTGGATTAACATTAACGGCTCGTTTAAAAATGGAGTCCAGTACAGCTATAACTTATACAACGACTGCTGCCTCAACATTAACATTGGTATTCGATTCTAACTTTACAGGAACAATAAAAGTTAATAATATCTCTTATACGGCAACATCAGGAGTAGTTACAGTTTCTCTTCCTGCAGGAGCAAATACGATAACAAAGGGTTCTGTAGCAAATCTGTATTACATTAGTACGACATATAACACTACGGCGCGTATGTCATCTCATGGTTCAGTAGAAGAAGAAGTGGCTTCTGCTAAACTAGCTTTATATCCAAATCCGGTTTCAAACGAGTTGAATATCGATTCAGATAAAGCGATTCAAAAAGTAGAAGTGTATAATTTGACGGGGGCACTGGTAAATTCACAAGCAGGAAATAATAACACAATTGACATGAGTGATCTTGCCAATGGCAGTTATTTGGTAAAAGTTTATACCGAAAACAGTTTGACTACAAAAATTATAATTAAGAAATAATAACCAACTAACTAACCATTATTTTTTAAAAGTAAAAGGCTTCCAAATTTCGGAAGCCTTTTATGATTTAATTAAATACTATAAATCAAATTTAATACCCTGTGCCAATGGCAGGCTTGTGGTATAATTAATTGTATTTGTCTGGCGTCTCATATAGATTTTCCAGGCATCAGAACCGGATTCTCTTCCGCCTCCCGTTTCTTTTTCTCCTCCAAAAGCACCTCCAATTTCGGCACCAGAAGTTCCTATGTTGACGTTTGCAATTCCGCAATCAGAGCCTGTAACAGATAAAAATCTTTCTGCTTCACGTAAATTGTTTGTCATAATTGCAGAGGATAGCCCCTGAGCCACACCATTTTGTTTTTCGATAGCATTATCAACTTCACCCGAATATTTTATGAGGTATAAAACTGGAGCAAAGGTTTCATGTTGTACTATTTCAAAGGAGTTTTCTGCTTCGGCAATTGCGGGTTTTACATAACAGCCGCTTTCATAACCCTTGCCGGAAAGCACGCCGCCTTCAACTAAAATTGTTCCGCCTTCTGTAACAACTCTGTTCAGGGCTTTAGCATACATTTCTACAGCATGAATATCAATTAACGGTCCTACATGATTGTTTTCGTCCAGCGGATTTCCGATGCGTAATTGTTTATAGGCAGCAATCAGCGCTTCTTTTACTTTGTCATAAATACTTTCGTGAATAATTAATCTTCTGGTTGAGGTACAACGCTGTCCGGCAGTTCCAACAGCACCAAAAACAGCTCCGATTACGGTCATCTTAATATCTGCATCGGGAGTAACAATAATAGCATTGTTTCCTCCTAATTCTAATAATGATTTACCTAAACGTCCGGCAACAGCCTGAGCTACTATTTTTCCCATTCGTGTTGATCCGGTTGCAGAAATTAAAGGGATTCGGGTATCCGCGGTCATTAATTCGCCAATGGTAAAATCACCATTTACAAGACACGAAATTCCTTCAGGCAAGTTATTTTCTTTAATGACTTGTGCGATAATATTTTGGCAGGCAATTCCGCAAAGAGGTGTTTTTTCAGAAGGTTTCCAAACACAAACATCTCCGGAAATCCATGCCAGGGCAGTATTCCAGGACCAAACAGCTACCGGAAAATTAAATGCTGAAATGATTCCTACAATTCCTAATGAATGATATTGTTCGTACATACGGTGGCCGGGTCTTTCGGAATGCATCGTTAATCCGTGTAATTGGCGTGATAAACCAACAGCAAAATCACAAATATCAATCATTTCTTGTACCTCACCATAACCTTCCTGTAATGATTTACCCATTTCATACGAAACTAATTTTCCAAGAGCTTCTTTGTTTTGGCGTAATTTTTCTCCAAACTGGCGTACAATTTCTCCGCGTTGTGGTGCCGGAATCAAACGAAATGTCTTGAAAGCTTCAGTTGCTGATTGCATTACCTTTTCATAATCTTCAGCTGTTGAAGTTTTTACTGATGCAATTAATTTTCCGTCAACAGGCGAATAGCTATCTAAAATTTCTCCTGATGAAAAATTTTCTAAACCCGTTGAGGTTCCTTCATTTATAAATTTGATGCCCAATTTTTCCAGAGCTTCATTTATTCCAAATTGCGATGCTATTGTTGTCATTGTAACTTTTTTAGTTGAAATTGTGATATATTTATGTAAAGATATTATTTCGAAATGAATAATATCGATGTAATCAAAAGTAAATTTAGAGTTATTTGATATGATTTTCATAAATACACCACTATTTATTGAGGTTAATTAATGAAATTTGCAGTAATAAAATTATCATATGACTACTATAAAGACACTTTTGATTTGTTTCATTTTAATTTCAATGAATTCGATTGCGCAAAAACAGCAAAAATCGACTTTTCAGGTGGTTCCTTTGGGAGTAAAAGGAGGTATTGATGAAAAAAATCTTTCAGCTTATTTATTGGCACCCATCAATACAAAAGATTTTATTTGTCTGGATGCCGGGACTATAAATGCGGGGATAGAAAAAGCGATTGAAAATAAAGTATTCAAAATTTCAGCCAGTGAAGTATTACGAAAATATATTAAGGGATATTTGATTTCGCATGCACATTTAGACCATGTTTCAGGGTTGATAATTAATTCACCCGCTGATTCTTCAAAAACGGTTTATGCTACAAAACGATGTATGGAAATGATAGAAAATCATTATTTTAATGACCAGACCTGGGCTAATTTTGGAGATGAGGGACCTGGTTTTCATATTAAACGCTATCATTTTCAGACTTTAAATATTGGCGAAGAAACTCCAATTACCAATACGACTATGACTGTAAAATCTTTTCCATTGAGTCATGTGAATCCATTTGAAAGTACTGCTTTTTTAATTAGAAATAATGATACTTATGTTTTATATCTTGGAGATACTGGTGCGGATGCAGTAGAGAAAAGTAATAATTTAAAGGAGTTATGGACTGCAATTGCTCCATTAATTCAAAGCCAGCAATTAAAAGGTGTTTTTATAGAAGTTTCCTTCCCGAATGAGCAGCCGGATCAATTTTTATTTGGCCATCTGACTCCAAAGTATTTGATCAATGAACTTCATGAATTAGAGAAATTAGCCGGAAAAAATTCCTTGAATGGATTTAAAATAGTGGTTACACATTTGAAACCGCCAGGTAAAAACATTAAATTAATTAAAGAGCAATTAAAAAATCAAAATGATCTGGGATTGAAATTTATTTTTCCTCAACAGGGAAAACGATTTGAATTGTAATTAGGAAACTTTAAACGAAAGAATATATCATAAAAAAACCGACAAACTTAAAATTTGTCGGTTTTGCATTTATGGGAATAGGTTTCTACAAATCGAATCCTAAATTCACACCTAATTTCATAGCGATGATTTTAGTAATACGCTGTTTTAATTCCGGTATTTTTATGCTTTCGATAACAGCATTTGAAAATGCGTACATCAATAAGGCTTTAGCTTCTTTTTTTGGAATTCCTCGAGATTGCATGTAAAACATTGCAGTTTCGTCTAATTGTCCGATAGTACAACCATGAGAACATTTTACGTCATCAGCAAAAATTTCTAGTTGTGGTTTTGCATTGATAGTTGCTTTGTCACTCAATAGAATATTATTGCTTTTTTGAAAAGCATTCGTTTTTTGAGCTTCTCTGTCTACAAGGATTTTGCCGTTAAAAACCCCTGTTGAACGATCAGAGAATATTCCTTTATAATCCTGGAAACTCTCACAATTTGGCTGTGCATGATTTACTAAAGTATAATGATCAACGTGTTGTTTATCATTTAGAATTGAAATTCCGTTTAGAGTACTTGTCAATCTTTCGCCAAAGTGATAAAAGTTTAAGTTGTTTCTAGTTATATTTCCGCCAAATGAAAAAGTATGTACATAAACATGACTTTCTTGTTGTTGGGAAACATAAGTGTTGTCAACTAAGTTAGCTTCGCTATTATCATTCTGGATTTTATAATAATCAACAATAGCACGTTTTTGAGCGAAAATTTCTGTAACCGAATTGGTTAAAACTGGATTTTCGTTCAAACTTTGATGACGTTCAATAATTTGAACATGTGAATTCTCACCCACAATAATCAAATTTCTTGGCTGAACCATTAAAGCTGCTTCATTTCCTGTTGAGAAATACATAATCTCGATTGGTTTGTCGGCGACTTTTTTCTTTGGAATGTTGATAAACGCACCTTCAATTGCAAAAGCAGTATTTAATGAAGTCAGGCTGTCATCTTTGCTTGCAATCTGATTAAAGTAGGTATCAATAACCATTTTATATTTTGGTTTGGTCAATGCCGATGACATTAAACAAACATCGATTCCGTCATGTGTTGTAGAAGACAAATGCGAACTGAAAACACCATCTATAAAAACTAATTTATAAGTGTCAATTTCGTGTAAAAAGTATTTTTTTACCTGATTGAATTCGATTGCATTTTCCTGCTTTGGAAAAACCGTAAAGTCATTTTTTAAGATGGCATTTAGCGATGTATATTTCCAGGCTTCTTCTTTTTTGGTTGGGAAACCTTTATTTTCGAAGTTTTTTAAGGCATTTGTACGTATGTCATGTAAATCTGAATGTACATCAACACGCTCTTCAAAAGCCATAAAAGACGATACTAATTTTTCTTTTAAATCCATTGTTCTTTTTTAGTCTTAAAGTCGAAAGTCGAAAGTCGAAAGACTTTAGATTGTCGACTATTTTGTGATAACTCATAAAGAAAGCTGAATGTGTAAAATTTTTCAACTTTTGACTTTATAATTTTTGACTTAAATATTTAATAAAACCACTTATTAGTTTCGAAATTTCGGTTATCGATTCTAAAAGCATTTCAAATTCTTCTTTTATAATGTATTCTAAATCAAAAGCTAAATATAATTGAGATCTAACTTCTCCTGCAGATGCTTTGGCTATATATAAAAAGTAAATAAACTCTTTGTCTGTATTTCTCTCGAAACCTTCTGCAATATTTGATGATATAGAAAGTGATGCGCGTCTTATTTGTCTAACAAAATCAAAGTCTTTTTTGAAATTAGAATTTTCAGTAATCAAATATATTTTCTTATTGAAGATTCGAGATTTTTGCCAAGAATTTATTTCCTCAAAAGATCGGAACTTACTCATTTAGTTTTTGGACTTTATGACTTTAGACTTTAAAACTTTACGACTCAGAATTAATTTTCTGCTTTAATCCAGTCGTATCCTTTTTCTTCTAATTCGTATGCTAGTTCTTTTCCGCCAGATTTTACGATTCTTCCGTTGTAAAGAACGTGAACGAAATCCGGAACGATATAATCTAACAAACGTTGGTAGTGTGTGATAACAATAATAGCGTTTTTGTCGCTTTTTAATTTGTTCACCCCGTTAGCTACAATTCTTAAAGCGTCGATATCAAGACCAGAATCGGTTTCGTCAAGGATTGCTAATTTTGGCTCTAACATTGCCATTTGAAAAATCTCGTTTCTTTTTTTCTCTCCTCCGGAAAAACCTTCATTTAAAGAACGAGATAAAAATTTACGGTCAATTTCTAACAATTCAGATTTCTCACGAATTACTTTCAGCATTTCGTTTGCCGGCATTTCTGCCTGTCCGTTTGCTTTACGAGTTTCGTTGATAGCCGTTTTCATAAAGTTAGTTACGCTAACTCCAGGAATTTCTACCGGATATTGAAACGAAAGGAAAACACCTTTGTGTGCTCTTTCTTCAGGAGCTAAATCAGCAAGATCTTCTCCGTCCAGAATAACTTCTCCGTCTGTAACTTCGTAGTTTTCGTTTCCGGCAATAACTGCAGAAAGTGTACTTTTTCCAGAACCGTTTGGTCCCATGATGGCGTGTACTTCACCAGCTTTTACTTCTATGTTGATTCCTTTCAGGATTTCTTTATCACCAATTGCGGCGTGAAGGTTTTTTATTGATAACATTGTTTTTTTTATTTTATATAAATGTCAATTCTATTTTTGTTGTTTGGTTTAGGATGTTGGCATTAAAATGCGCATGTCCTAAATATTCCATGCCTAAATAATCGGCAGTTTTTTGAAACGGAATGTAAAAACTATCTTCAATTACATTATCGTGTGAATTTGTAATCACTCCAATTTTCTTTCCTCTTAGCTTTCTTCCGGTTTCTTTTTCAATTCGGATTAAATCTGAAATCCTGTCGAAAAAGACCTTCATAATACCGCTCATATTATACCAATAAATGGGCGTTGCAAAAATTAAAGTGTCGTACTGTTCGAGAATTCTTCTTATTAAAGGAAGAAAATCATCCCCTATATTTTTACTTTCGTAATCATAATAGGATATAGTATAATCACTTAAATTCACTACATCAAGGTTGTTTTCTTTAGAAATTTCATCCACAATTTTTGTTGTGTTTCCGTTTTTTCTTGACGAACCTAATATGATGACTTTTTTATTTTCCATCTTCAAATTATCCAACAGATCCTTCTAAAGAAATCTCTAATAATTTTTGAGCTTCAACCGCAAATTCCATAGGAAGTTTGTTCAAAACATCTTTACTGAAACCGTTTACAATTAAGGCAATCGCTTTTTCAGTCGGAATACCTCTTTGGTTGCAATAAAAAACCTGATCTTCTCCAATTTTACTTGTCGTTGCTTCGTGCTCAATTTTTGCCGATGGATTTCTACTTTCGATATAAGGGAAAGTATGTGCTCCACAATTGTTCCCCATTAAAAGAGAATCACATTGCGAAAAGTTTCTTGCATTTTCTGCTCTTGGCGAGATTTGCACTAAACCGCGGTAACTGTTTTGTGATTTACCAGCCGAAATACCTTTAGAAATAATAGTCGATTTAGTGTTTTTTCCTAAATGGATCATTTTTGTTCCGGTATCTGCTTGTTGGTAATTATTGGTAACGGCGATAGAATAAAATTCTCCTACTGAATTATCTCCTTTTAATACACAAGATGGATATTTCCACGTTACGGCTGAACCCGTTTCAACTTGAGTCCATGAAATTTTAGCGTTTGTTTCGCATAAACCTCTTTTGGTTACGAAGTTGTAAACTCCACCTTTTCCTTCTTTGTTTCCAGGGAACCAGTTTTGAACTGTAGAATATTTAATTTCAGCATCATCCAAAGCGATTAATTCCACTACAGCGGCGTGCAATTGGTTTTCATCACGACTTGGAGCTGTACATCCTTCAAGATACGAAACATAGCTTCCTTCATCAGCAATAACCAAAGTCCTTTCGAATTGCCCGGTTCCTGCCTGATTGATTCTGAAATAAGTTGAAAGTTCCATCGGGCAACGAACGCCTTTTGGAATATAACAGAAACTTCCGTCAGAGAAAACTGCTGAGTTTAACGCTGCATAGAAGTTGTCTTTTTGAGGGACAACAGTTCCTAAATATTTTTTAACTAATTCAGGATGTTCTTTAATAGCTTCAGAAATCGGACAAAAAATAATACCTTTTTCTCCCAGAGTTTTTTTGAAAGTTGTAGCCACAGAAACAGAATCGACTACAATGTCCATTGCGACATTGTTCATCATTTTTTGTTCATCTACAGAAATTCCTAACTTTTTGTACATTTCAAGAAGTTCCGGATCAACATCATCCAAAGTTTTGTTAGGATCTACTTGTTTTGGAGCTGAATAATAAGAAATGGCTTGAAAATCCGGTTTTTCATAACGGACATTGGCCCATTCCGGTTCGATCATTTCTTTCCAGGCACGAAAAGCTTCAATGCGCCATTCGGTCATCCATTCTGGCTCTTCTTTTTTAAGAGAAATAGCCCTTACAATATCTTCATTTAAGCCAATAGGAAAAGTCTCTGACTCTATATTAGTATAAAATCCGTATTCGTATTCTTTAGTTTCGAGTTCGATTTTTAAATCGTCTTCTGTGTATTTACTCATTTTTGATGTAAAGATTTAAAGATATAATTTTCAAAAAAATCAAATAATTATTCTTTATTAGTCTTGTTATTCTTTATTAATTATAGTGAGAATGATTCCCCGCATCCGCATGTTCTACTGGCATTTGGATTATTGAAAACAAAACCTTTTCCGTTTAATCCACCAGAAAATTCAAGAATTGTCCCGGCGAGATAGAGAAATGATTTTTTTTCAACAGCAATTTGTATATCATTGTCTACGAATACTTTATCGTCATCTCCTTTGGTTTTGTCAAATTTTAAATCATATGACAAACCAGAGCATCCACCGCTTTTCACACCTACACGTACATAGTCATGCGAAGCATCAAAACCATCGTCATTCATCAAATCGATGATTTTCTTTTTGGCTGTATCAGAAACTTTTATCATTGTTTTTATGTTTGTTATCTTTTCATTTTTCAATCAGGGTTTTAAAAAAAATCCCCCTTTTTAAAATACTGAATTTCAATGTCGAAATGAAATTATTTGCAAAGATACGACTTAAAAACCTTTTTCCATAACGCTTCACATTATTATAACAAATGTTAAAATAGATATAAATTATTTTGATTGGATGTTAGTGAGATTCATTATGATATACAAGATGTTTTTTTTAACAGGTTATAATTGTTTATAACCTGTTGGGTGAAATTGATTAAAAAAATTGATTTGATTATAAAAAGTATAAAATCGGGAGTAAAACATCATTTATAACTTAAGTAATTGATGTCATCCTGAGCGGAGTCGAAGGCTTTTGAACACGAAAGGGCTTCGACTCCGCTCAGCCTGACACTTATTTTTAATTTCATCCAACGGGTTGTTTGTATTAATTATATAAAAAGCGTACTTGTACTTACTTTTAGTAGTAAAATATCGCTATTTTTGCAGAAAATTAAAATAGCTTTATGAATAAATACAATAAGAGTTGGGCAATAAAAGCGATTATTGCAGTATTATTTGTCTTTGGATTTGGAATCACATTTTATATTTTTAGTAACACATCAACGAATAATTTTAGCTTATTTAATTCTGCTGAGAATAAAAATATGACTGAAATGGATCAAAAATCATTTGCCCAAAAAAGCATATTAGACTCCTTAAATACTTTAAAAATAGCTTATGATGAGGCTTTAATAGAAAAAACAGCTCTGTCACAAGAATTAGAACTTGAAAAGAAAAATGTTGAAAATTTAATGGAAATTATAAAGGCTTCAAAAAATCCTTCCTCTTCACAACTGCAAGTTTACCGAAAACAACTTTCTACTTTGAATATTTCGTTACAGTCAAAAGTTTCTGAAATCAAAAACCTCAAAGCCCAAAATAAAAACCTGTTGACAGAGATTGAAAATCAAAATTCAGCTATGTATCAGCAAAGAATCAAAAATGATACATTGGCATTACAGCGAAAAAAACTGGAATCAACTTTAAAGTCAGCTTCAAAATTAGAATTAAATAACTTTAAAGTTATAGCGCTTCACGAAAAAAAATCTGGAGAAGAACTGGAAACTGACAAAGCAAAAAGCACTAGTAAACTCAAGGCTAGTTTCTCCATTTCGGGAAATCCTGTAGCCAAGACAGGAAAAAGAGCTTATTATGTTCAGGTTTTAGATCAGAAAAATGCTGTTTTAGGCGCCGATAAGCTAATTGAATTTAGTAATGGCAAAGCTTTGGTTTATAGCTTTATAGTTGCAATAGATTTCCAGGGACAACCAGTAAATGTTTATGGAGTTTTAAATTCAGACGGAAATGGATTTACAAAAGGCACTTACTTTATTAATTTCTTTGATAAAAATGAAATCATTGCGAGTACTTCTATTACATTAAAATAATTATTTGTTTAAGTTTCGAATTGATATTTAGTAATAAAAATTGGATTTCTTAGCTTTGTCTAAATCTTAAGAATTCAAATTCATGAAACTTTATCCAATAGAATCAGGAAATTTTAAATTAGACGGAGGTGCAATGTTTGGCGTTGTACCTAAAACAATCTGGAATAAAACCAACCCTGCCGATGCTAATAATTTAATTGATATTGCGGCTCGTTGTCTGCTTATCGAAGATGAAAAACGTCTGATTTTAATTGATACCGGAATGGGGGATAAACAATCAGACAAATTTTTTGGTTATTATTCGCTTTGGGGAACTCACTCTCTGGATAGTTCTCTTTTAAAATATGGTTTTTATAGGGACGATATTACCGATGTTTTCATGACACACCTGCATTTTGACCATTGTGGAGGAAGTATACAATGGAATTCTGATAAAAACGGTTACGAACCTGCTTTTAAAAATGCCAAATTCTGGACAAATGAAAGTCATTGGGAATGGGCAACAAAACCGAATGCCCGTGAAAAAGCTTCTTTTTTGGCAGAGAATATTTTGCCGATGCAGGAAAGCGGACAATTAAATTTTGTTGAAAGACCTCAAAGTGATTTTGGTTTCTCAAAAGAATTAGGTTTTGATATTTACTATGTTGATGGTCACACCGAAAAACAAATGATTCCATATATTCAATATAAGGATAAAACGATAGTATTTTGCGCCGATTTGTTAGCGACTGCCGGACATATTCCGTTGCCTTACGTTATGGGATATGATACACGGCCCTTATTGACAATGCCGGAGAAATCAAAATTGCTAAATGCTGCTGCTGACAAAAATTATTATTTGTTTTTAGAACATGATGCACATAATCAAATTATAACGGTAGAACATACTGAAAAAGGAGTGAGGTTAAAAGACGTTTTTACCTGCGAGGATATCTTATAAAACATAAAAATCATATTTTCAAACTACTGAAAATATGGTTTTTGAATTTATAGTAACTTTCTGTTTTTATTCGATTATTATTTTTTTAACAATAGTTGCTCCTTCGTTTTCCAAATAAAGGTAATAAAGACCACTTCGAAGTCCTGCTAAATTAATGGTGTTATTATTTGAACCATTAGTAAACTTAGTTGTTGTTATTAGTTTTCCCAGTGTATCATATACAGTTGCTTTTTCAAGAACAGTATTGTCAATATGCAATTCTCCTTTTACAGGGTTAGGGTAAACAGCTATTTTGTCAAAAGTTGTTTCTTTTGTTCCTAAAGTAGAACAACTTAAACTATAAGTTGCAGTAGCATCTTTAAACATAGACCAGTTAGTATTTGAATAGGAAACATCATCTACGTCAATACAATTTAAACTGGGGTTCGATTTACAATTTAAATCTGTTAACAAAGAGTTTTTTCCGTTTTTTAAATTAAGACTTGTTAATTGGTTAGAATAACAATGTAACCTATCCAAAGCAACGTTTTTAGAAAAATCTAATGTTGTTAATTTATTAGAATGGCAATCTAAACTTTTTAAAGCTATGTTTTTAGAAAGATCTAATGTCGTCAATGATCCAGAAAAACATGATAAATTTTGTAAAGCGGTATTCATAGAAAGATCTAATGTTGTCAATGTATTGTAAATACACTGTAAATATACCAAAGCGGTGTTATTAGAAAGATCTAATGATGTTAATGGATTTGAATTGCAAGTTAATTGTATTAATGCGGTGTTTTTAGAAAGATCTAATGTTGGTAATTGATTATTATGACAAACAAAAATTTTTAAAGCAGTGTTTTCAGACACATCTACTGTTGCTAATTGATTATTATCGCAAGTTAAATTTTCCAAAAAAATATTTTTAGAAACATTTAATGTTGTCAACGAGTTATAGGAACAAGTTAAATCTTTCAAAGCTATGTTTTTAGAAAGATCTAATGTTATAAATGAGTTAGTATGACAATCTAAAGTTTCTAAAGCGGTATTTTTAGAGAGATCTAATGATGTTAATTGGTTTGATCTGCAATATAAATATATCAAAGCGGTATTTTTAGAAAGATCTAATGTCGTCAATTTGTTATAATGACAATGGAAATATTTCAAAGACACAAAATCCTGAATGCCCGTCAAATCAGTAATTGAACTATTTGAAACATCAAGAGAAGTTAATTTGTCAATATTACTAGTAAGCACCTGACCATCGGTAGTTCCGGAATCAATACCAAGAGCAATCAATTTGTTTTCAAAGTTAACATCCGGGATAGAAGTGTATTGAGCATAAATTGAAAAATTCACAAAAAATAGTAATAAAAGTAGTTTTGGCTTCATAAAGTAATATTTTAAGATTTGAAGGTGCAATTATACAAATTTATAAGCTATTTTCTTATTTTAAAATGTTCATTGTATTTTTAAAATTCATAACACAGTGTTAACAGTTAGTTTTTTGTAACAAAAAAGTATAATTTAGTCCCATCTTTAACTTTTACATTAATATATAGATACATGAGTCATATAAAACCACTCAATTTATCTGCTTTTGCATTCCTTGTTTTAGCAGGTTGTGGAGCTACTTTGCAAGCGCAAGTTTCAGCTCCGAAAGAATTTATTACTGCTCCTTTAACGATTGTTAAAAAAGCACCGGTAACTGAAAATGAATTAAAAAGATGGAGTCATCTTGATTTAATCAAAGATTCTATTCCGGGAATGAGTGTAGACAAGGCATATGCTGAATTACTACAAGGAAAAACAGGTAAAAAAGTAATTGTTGGAGTCGTAGATTCAGGAGTTGATATTGAGCATGAAGATTTGCAGGGAATGATTTGGACAAATCCAAAGGAAATTCCGGGCAACGGAATCGATGATGATAAAAATGGATATATTGATGATATTCACGGATGGAATTTTCTGGGAGATGTAGTCAATGAAAACCTTGAAATGACCCGTATTGTTAAAAAAGGCGATGACGGTTCTGAACAATACAAAAATGCTTTGGCACAATATACTGAAAAATACGACAAGGCTTTAAAAGATAAAGAACAAGTCGATTTTTTGCTGGATGTTCACAATACTATAAAAGCGGCTTTAAATAAAAAAACTTATAAAGCTGAAGATCTGAATACCCTTACCTCTACTGATCCGAAAGTGGCGAGAAGTAAGATGGTAATGATGCAAATTTTTACCAATGCCGGACCAACTTTTGACCCTGAAGCTGAATTAGAAGATTACAGAGAACAAGTTTATAACGAACTGAATTTCAATTTAAACAAAGATTTTGACGGAAGAAAAGTTTTAGGGGATAATGCTGATGATATCAAAAGCACTAAATACGGAAACAATATTGTATTTGGCCCGGACAAAGAAAAAGCACTTCACGGAACCCACGTTGCCGGAATTATTGCGCAAATTCGTGGTAATAATTTAGGTGGAGACGGAGTGGCTAACAACGTAGAAATTCTGACCGTAAGAGCCGTTCCGGATGGAGATGAATATGACAAAGATATTGCTTTGGCAATTCGTTATGCTGTAGACAATGGAGCAAAAGTAATCAACGGAAGTTTCGGAAAAAGCTTTTCTCCACATAAAAAATGGGTGTATGACGCTATAAAATATGCAAAGAAAAAAGATGTTTTAATTGTTCATGCTGCAGGTAATGACGGTTATAATATCGATGAAAAACAAAATATTAATTATCCTAATGATTCTGAAGATAACAGTAAAGAATTTGCAGATAATCTAATAACAATTGGAGCTATTAATAAGGCTTATGGACAAAATGTAGTTGCTAATTTCTCTAACTTCGGAAAATTAAATGTTGATGTTTTTGCACCGGGTGAAGAAATTTATGCTACAGTTCCAAACAATAAATATAAGTATTTGCAGGGGACTTCAATGGCATCTCCAAATGCTGCAGGAGTTGCGACTTTAATTCGTTCTTATTATCCTAAATTAAAAGCTTCACAGGTAAAACAAATTTTGATGGATTCCGGAGTTGCTCTTCCTGTTAAGGTTGTATTAGGTGAAAATTCAGATCCAAATCAGGAGCCTGTTGCGGTTTCATCTGCTGAATCATCAAAAACAGCTAAAATGGTCAATGCTTATAATGCTTTACTATTGGCCGAAAAAATGTCTAAAAAATAAAAGCTAAAATTTTAAAAACTTAAATTACAAGTTTACAGAAAAGATTTTTTTGTAAGCTTGTAATTTTTTAAATACCACAGCAATTCAAATGAAAAAAATTATTTTACTATATTTTTTAAGTTTAAGTTTCCATACTTCTTTTGCTCAAAGTACTTCTTACTGGCAGCAACATGCCGATTATAAAATGGAAGTAACGATGGATGTTAAAAACTATCAATACAAAGGAAAACAAGAATTGGTTTACTCCAATAATTCTTCTGATACTTTAAAAAAAGTATACTATCATTTATTTTTTAATGCTTTTCAGCCTGGAAGCGAAATGGATGCCCGTTTGCATTTTATAAAAGATCCGGACGGAAGAATGGTAACTAAGATAAAAGGAGCTGACGGAAAAGAGGTAAAACAAAGCCGTATTGAATCTTTGAAACCAAACGAAATTGGATTCTTAAAAATTACCAACTTCAAACAAGATGGAGTTGTTGCTCAGACAAGAGTTTCAGGAACCATTTTAGAAGTAACTTTGGCTAAGCCAATTTTACCAAGTTCTAAGTCCACTTTTACATTAGATTTTGATGGACAGGTTCCGGTTCAGATTCGTCGTTCAGGAAGAAATAATTCTGAAGGAGTTGAACTTTCAATGTCGCAATGGTATCCAAAATTAGCCGAATTTGATTTTGAAGGCTGGCACGCCGATCCTTACATTGCAAGAGAATTTCACGGCGTTTGGGGTAATTTTGATGTAAAAATCACTATTGACAAAGATTACACGATTGGAGGTTCAGGATATTTACAGGATAAAAACTCAATTGGTCACGGTTACGAAGATGAAGGCGTAAAAGTAGTTTATCCAAAAAAGACCAAGACTTTAACATGGCATTTTATCGCACCAAACGTTCACGATTTTACCTGGGCAGCTGACAAAGAATATACCCATGATATTGTAAAAGGACCAAATGATGTCGATTTGCATTTCTTCTACAAAAACAATCCAAAAACGACAGAAAACTGGAAACAGTTAGAGCCTTTAATGGTAAAAGTGATGGATTATTACAACCACAGAGTTGGTCAATATCCGTATAAACAATATTCATTCATTCAGGGCGGAGATGGCGGAATGGAGTATGCCATGTGTACTTTGATGTTAGGAAACGGAACTCTTGAAGGTATTCTGGGAACAGCTACGCACGAATTGGGTCATTCCTGGTTTCAGCACATCTTAGCTTCAAACGAATCAAAACACCCGTGGATGGATGAAGGTTTTACAACTTACATTGAAGACAGTGCTTTGAATGAATTAGCCGGAGATAAAAAAGTTTCAAATCCGTTCAAAGGAAATTATGCGGCATATTATCAACTGGTAAATTCCGGTAAAGAACAGTCTCAGACCACACACGGAGACCGTTATGACGAAAACCGCCCGTATAGCATTTCATCATATGTTAAAGGAAGTATCTTTTTATCACAATTAGAATATGTGATTGGAAAAGAAAATGTAGATGCAACTTTAAAAAGATATTTCAACGATTTTAAATTCAAACACCCAACTCCAAATGATATCAAAAGATCTGCTGAAAGAGTTTCCGGGGCAGAATTAGACTGGTATTTGACAGATTGGGTACAAACAACCAATACGATTGATTACGGAATAAAAGAAGTTGTTGATAATTCAGGAAAAACAACCGTTACTTTAGAAAGAATCGGAAGAATGCCAATGCCAATTGATTTAAAAGTGGATTATACAGATGGCACTTCTGAGACGTTCTATATTCCGTTACGAATGATGAATTTCATTAAACCAAATCCAAACGAAAAAAGAACCGTTTTGGACGACTGGGCGTGGGCACAATCAAATTACAGTTTTACAATTGATAAAAACAAAACGGCAATCAAAAAAATCACAATAGATCCGAGCGGATTAATGGCTGATACAAAGCCTGCCAATAATGTTTTTTAAGTGAAATAGAGATTTATAAATTAGTTTATTAAAGAAGCCAAAGTTAGATTTATTTCTAGGTTTGGCTTTTTTGGTTTTAAATATAAGTATTGGATTATAATTTTGCTCAAAAATAAATATTAAATAATAAAATTACTACAAATTTAATTTAATTTTTTACTTTTGGCTCAAAATTTACAAGCCCCATGAAATCTGATATCAAATATAATTTTAGAGTTACCAATTCAATCAATTTTGAATTATTTGAACAAAAGTCTACTGCTACCAGCAACTACGAAATTGAATTTGAAAAATTAGAAGCTAAAAATTTTAAGATTGAAGTAAGACGAAATGGCTTTAGAATAAATGAAAAAAAGATAGATTTAAAGTTTGAAAAAGTCGCTTATGAATATCAAAAAGCAATTTTTCCTGTTTTGTTTGATGTGAAAGAGGGTAGCTTTTTACTCGCTAATTTTCAGGAAATATCAGATAGAATCTCCTTAAAAGATGAAGAACTTTCTTTACAGTATGAGGGTCATGGATTTCAATACATTCGGAGTCAATTTTTAGATAACGTTGCCAAAGATGGTTACGCAATGACCAACTACTTCTTTTCTTTGGGTTTGATGAAAGTAGTAATGCTTTGTTTTCAGGAAACAGAAAATTTAGAACAATATCAATTTCAATGGGATATTGTTCCTTTAGAAACCACCTTATCCTGGAAAGGAAAAGGCGTATTGAATTCGGATACAAATATTTTGAAATACTACGGGCAAGAAGCTCAAACCGAAAATCTTTTTGAGAAAATCAAAGCGTATGGTATTGCAAACAAATATCTTCAGGAGTTAAGCGATCAAGCTGCCCTAATTACAACAAGGGTTACTAACGAAACTCAGTTTGTAACCACAAAACTTGATTTTGAGCGCTCTGAAACAGAGATAAAAATCAATAATCCGTATTTTAATTATCAGGAAAAATTATCGATCAATCGCAATTAGTAACGAGTTTATTATTTAACTAATAAATAAAATAAAATGAGTACTGCCATACCTTATTTAGTAAAAAAAGGAGATACATTAGAGACTATTTCGTCAGAATTAGGAATAAAAGATTCGTATGATTTACGCACGTATCATAATATGAATAGTGAAGTAAAAGACGGGCTTGGTGCTGATGCAGTCGAAGGGAAAACACTATTAACGCCTCCACAAGAAAGAATCGACGCTATGAACGCAAAGCGGGCAGATAGTGAAGAGAAAGATAAAGCAGCCAGTGATAAACAGGAAGAGGAGAAAAAAGAAGAAGAAAAGAAAAAAGAAGAGGAGAAAAAGGAAGCTGCCAAAAGCGAACATGATGATAAATATTTTGTCGTACATGGAGCAACATGTGCTTGTAATCAGGCTGAAAATCCTAAACAAACAGCAAAATTATTAGTTACATCGCATCAAAAAGTAGTTCTTAATGATGAGGACAAGAAATTTTTTGCCACAGAAGCAGATAAAACATTTGATCCTGCAGCAGCTACTTTTGGTAAATGTAAACTTCAGCCTTCTTCAAGCGGATATTTACCCTGCACACTTAGTCCGGCTCCGAAATGGAGTAAAGTATACGAGAAAACACAGATCTTGGGTAATAAAGCGCTAACAGAAATCTCTACTTTACAATGTACGATTGGCGGTAAAATTGAAATAGTAAAGCATGGACAAACCAACAGTGTCATGAAAGAACACGCCGAGAATACCAACCCGGCAGCATTGGCTCTTATAAATCCGGCTGTAAAAAAACCTGCTTTGGAAACAGCTTACCCAAGCGTTTCGGGTATAACATTAAAAAGTTTAGAAAATTATCCGGATTTTAAACCTGTGTCCTCTTCAGAAGGCAAAAAGGTTGAACAGCTATTTGTACGTCCCAATACGGAATGTAGTTTTGAGGCCAAAGTTAAAAAAGGTAATCTTGCCCTGACCTCCTGGGTAATTTATGAAGGACATACAGGTGATAAAGACAAAAAACTATTTACTAGTGAACAAGTTGGAACTAATTTTAAAAACAGTTTTCCAGCATTAGGCAAATATCGTGTTGAAGGATATGGTAAACCCAAAAAAGAAGATTTCGAAAAAGGAAAATATGATAAAAACGACCCGGATTGTTCTATAGACATTGAAGTAGTTTATAATAAACTTGTTGGAAACGAGTTGAAACCTATAGATGGAGAGAACTTTACAAAATCTGTGAATGGAAAAATACGTATAAGACAAAATTTCCCAGTTACTTTTTCTGCAAAGTTTTTGATGCCGCCAACAAATGATGAGCTTGAACGTTTAAAATTATATGCTACAGATGCTTCAGGAAATATTATAAAATCACTAAAATTAGATAATAGTGTTTCTTTTACTCCAATAAATACAAAGGCACAATATAAAATTATAGCAGAGTATAAATTAGATTCTGGAGAAGTAAATACGCAAAGTTTTATTGCAGAAACAATGGCTAATTCAGTATCGGGAATAAGTCATAATGCTGAGGTAATCAGACCAGGAACTCCAATGTCGTTTTCTGTAAAAGAAGGGGCTTTTAGTTATTATATTCCGAATGATGAAATAGCTAATGAAGCTATTAATAATGAGTTAAAAGAAGTAAAGTGGAATTTAAACGGACGCCTTATCGGTGCCGGAAAAACTATCGTTATACCCGGACATGAGTTTATTCGAAAAGAGAAATATGTTGTTGAAGCCTATGTAATGAAAGCCAATGCATATGGAACATAAGCCATTGATGAGGAAGACGACTGGCGTTTTGAAGTAAAAGATAATGACGTTATGGCTTTTAGTTATGTAGAAGTTCCCAAGGTAGGTAAAACCACTCAGTTAGTCGCTGAATCTTTTGTAATGCCCAATTTGTTAGACAACGAGTTAATATCATGGAAAACCACCATACCACACAAAACGATAGATAAAAAAACAATATCGATAATCCCTTCCGTTGCCGGAAAGCAAAACATAAAATGCAGTATTAATAATGGAACAGGAGTAACATTAAGTATTGATGTTAAACAGGGCAAAGTACTTGGAATGTTTTTTACAGACAGTAATGGTATCGAGATCGAAAAATCAAGTTGGCTTCAAACAGTAAATATCTGGGTTAAGCAGGAAAATCTGGTAGGAGAAGATTTAACGATAGAAATTTGGGACAATGATGCATTTGAAAATGATTATTGCAAAGTTATCAATGTTCCTAAATACGACGGAAATCTTATTCCGTTTACTTTAGATAGTTATGTGAGAGGCAAAGCAGGAGATTGGGGAATGTTATTTGTGAAAATTGCAGTGCCAAAACTAAAACTAGCCAACGCTAATAACGTTTTTGAATCTAAAAACCACTTGAATGTGGAGGATAAACGAGAGATTTATTCGGCACATATTGGTACTCAGGATGGAAAAGACAGACATTATCATGTAGATTATGATAAGATAAGTTATTTTTACGGTAAATCGAGAGGAATAAAAGAAAACGAAAAATTAAAAATCACAATTTACAGTAAGGGTAAAAGTCTTTTCGAAATTCCTTCTTCTGAAGTTAAAGTAGATAAGAGCGGTGCAATACAAGCAACCGTAAAATGGGAGAAAATAAATCCAAAACTATCCATGTGTATTGTTTATGCTGTTGTGCAAGACAGCCATGGTGAGATTTTGTACAATGGAGCAAGATCCGCTACGGGAACTATTGCTGTAACCAAAAAAAGCGCTTTGTTAGGATTGGCGGAGTATAAAAGTGCTGTTTTGGTGGGGGGCGAGAGTTTAAACAATCAAAGCAGTAAAGATAATAAATATGGGGTTTGTGAGAGTGAGGCAAGAGTTCGGGCATTTATGAGGATGTTGAGAGTAGGTGAAGGAACCCAAGACGAAGGAGGGTATAAAAGATTATTTGGCGGAGACGATTTTACAGCTGTTCCTCATAATAAAAATATGAGTAAGCATCCGCAAATTGTGATATCACAAAGTGGTTATTCGTCATCAGCCACAGGAGCCTATCAAATTAAAGGTGATGTTTATAATGAATTAATAAGCAAACAAGGAAGTTTCTATGATATTAATGGATTCGATGAAGAAACTCAAGATAAATTGTGTTTGGCAATTTTAAAACATAATTACTTGTCAAAAAGGCCATTAACATTCTTTAATCCAAAAAGAGACAATGGACAAATTAACACTGAAAAGAAAGAACAAAGAAAGATTTTTGAAAATGCTTACGGAGATATATTGCAATTAATTATTGATGGAAATCTAGAAAAAGCAGCATTGATTGCTAGTTTATGTTGGGCTAGTTTACCTGGATCTCCTTATGGGCAGCCTACTCATTTGAAAACATTTGCTGAGGTTAAAACAAAATACGAAGAGTTTTTAAAAGAAGAGTTAGAAGCAAAAAGTAAAGCACTGCATCTTAAAAAAGGATTTTTAAGAGAATTTGGATATGTTAATTGTATTCCTTTCAATGCTCCTGATGGTATTGTGACTTATCGCGTTTATGAGAATGGAATTATAGAAAAACACATTCCAAAGAGGATAAAAACCGGTTTTGAAAATAAATATAAATATATTTACCATGGTTCTAAAAATGTACAAAATGAAATATGTTTTGTAGAATGGAATGAAACAATTCAGAAAAAAAACGGACAAAGATTTAACAATAAACCAACTCATAGTCCTATAGCGTCAGAAGTTGACGTTGTTGAAGGACAAACAAGAAAGAGGGTTAAGTATGAGAATGATGATATAGCTGAATATGGATCCAATGAGGGACAGAGTTTTTGGAATTTGTACAAATGTGCTGAAGGTAAACCAAAAATTGAAGTTGTAAGAATGCCTGATAGCTTAAATTATCAAAAAAATGGGGTAATAATTGCATATGCATTCAGCGATACACAAAGACGTTATACATCGCCGGGTGCTTTGGCTGGGTTTATTGGTGCTTTGGCTGAATGTGGTTATACTAATGTAAAAACTACTGGTAGTTGCTTTAAAGAAGCTTCTTGTTTCCCGAGTGTATCTCATGTTAATGGAAAGAGTATAGATACACAATACCTTGATGATAGTGAAAAACAGAAGAAGATTATTGCGTCAATGAAAAATTTTAAATTTAATATACAGATTACTGGTACGGATTCGACACACTCTTATGCAGGTACAACTCATGACCCACATCACAATAGTCACTTGCATTCTGGCTTTAATGAACCAGCAGTTTTAATTGTAAAAGAAAAATAATATGAAAAATAATAAATCATTCCTTTTAATCATTTTAGTATTCCCTTTTTTATTATCATGTAAAAAAGTAGATAATCTATCAGCAAATATGCAATCTATAGATTCAACAAAAGTAATCGAAGAGACATATAAAATTTCAGACAGTTTATTTATTGGTGAACCATTGGTAAAGGATGCTGAGTTTATAAGAAATGTAGAAGCAGGAGGTGATAATTATCGCTATTTTGAACAATTTGGAAATGTTTTAAAGGCACATAATAAGAAATATGTAAACTATAAAAGTAATGGCTTCATAAAAACATTAAAAGTGTCTGATAAATTCACTTTAGAACTTAAAAGAAAAAAATACATCCCAAAAAACAAAAACAGTGACATCCAAATTGTATTATTTACAAAGATTAACAATGTTATTAAAGATTCTATTGTTTTTTATAAGTACCAGTTAGATCCGGATTTTCCTAAAGAACAGCGATTCGAAACCTTGGCTTTTTTAGACAATAACTTAGAGATTTTTAAATTAGAATCTTATAGCGGATTATCTGAATTTGCATTTCAAGCTGAAAAATGGGAAAAGTTTAAAATAAACAGTTCCAACGGAAAGATTGAATTAATAAAGAAGTTAAATTATAAAGACTCAGCAAATACAATTTCTGATAGTAAAGAAACTAATACTGAAGTAAGTGAAGTAAGCACTGTCACTGCCGAGATATTTCCTTTTGAAGATAGTGCAGCAAAATGGAAACTTACCTGTGATAATTCCAATCCACAGAAGAATGTTTATTTTGAAAAACACGAAGCTAACTTTGTTTTTTCATATTCTGATGGATTTAGAATTGTATTAATTGTCAGAAAAATAAATGATAAAGAATACGGTCTATACTATAGTTATCCGCCCTTCTTTCCAGCACCAAAAGATATGGATTTTGAAAATTATGCAACAACAAAACCTTGCGCTACCTTTAATTTGATAAACACTTCAAAAATTGAATTTACATGGCATGGTTTTTATAATAAAAAAACTAATAAAAAGGAACGCCTAAATAACCCATTCACTCAAAAAATAGAGACAGAGCCGATTATTTTAGAGAAATGTAGTTCGTAATTTTTTATTCAAATAAAAACATAAATGATTTTATAAGACATTAGTTAATTGAAGTTATATGATTCTGAATGTGTCAAGTTTAAAATAAACAACGAGATTTAACTCAAATGCTCAATCATATCCTGAGTCATCAGTTCCGAATCAAGAATGTTTCAATTCCCAGTCTTTTCTCGAGTGAGCTTCATCAATACTTGCCAATCAATTGTCTGCGATTTTCTGATGGTAATTATGATTGTAACCTAAGAGATTATCTTTTGATCTAATTATTTAACATCAAGAGTAGCTAGCCCAAATGTTTTTACAGATAGTAATGGTGTTGAAATCGAAAAATCAGGTCTACAATAGTATTTTTATTAATATAATTTAACAATTAAATTACTACCTTCGGACCGTAAAAAATGGCAAATATCAATAATTTTGTCAATTGACACTCTAGAAACATATTAATAAAAATTACCTATTTACAAATGAAAATTAGAAAAATCGGAACCAACAATGATTTACATGACGGCAATAATAAAAAAAGAAATCTTTACAAAATTATTTTCGCTTCGATAATCATTCTATCAACAGCAACTTTTTTTGGTTTTAAATATTTTAAAAAGCCACCTGCTACTATTTGTTTAGACTCAGATACAAAAATATACGACGAATATAAAGGTGCAGTTGTGCTGATAAAACACAGTTATGGTTATTTTGCAAAAATTAAAGGAAAAGAAATTCAGCTTACTACTGAGGATGCAAAAGAAGAAACGGTTTTCGGAACAGGTTTTTTCGTAGACAGAGATGGAAAAATACTGACTAACAGCCATGTTTTACAGCCATGGAATTCATCAAATGAAGAGCAGGAAAAAACAAATACTACTATAAGAAATCTAGGATTGAAAATTGCTTCAATTCTTACTACTGATGTTTCAGAAGAGGAGTATCAAAGTTTTATAGAAACAAACTGGAAAGTTGCATCTGCTTATGACGAAAGTGAAGGCGAAGGTGATTATGAAGGTGAAGGCGAAAGTGAAGAAACAAGCCAAGAGCCAGCGGGTGAAGAATTTGTTAGTTCAAATGATACACAAGAAGATACAACAACAGTAACAACAGATATTGCAGCTGCTATTCCGGTTAAAGAATACGTATCGAAAGAAGATATTGAGGTATATGTAAAAACGATAGATATTGCGGTAGCACTTCATGATTCAGATAACCAATGGCTTAGTTGCGAGATCGAAAAAATTTCAGAAGATACCAATATTGATTTAGGTATTGTACGACTAACAGATCATAAAACCCCGGAAAGTGTTGTAAACATCATCAATCTTGACAATGCAGTCGAGGATGACGCTTCTTTAAATCCGGGACAAAAAGCAATAATGGTGGGCTATCCTTTAGGAATGGATTTGGCAAAGACAAATTCAGGTATAAAAGTGCAGCTTTATGATGGTAAAATAAGTAAAGAATCAGACGGGAATAAAATTCAATACAGTATCACTTCGACACATGGTGCAAGCGGTGCACCAGTATTTAATGAATGTGGTCAGTTGATTGCGGTCAATTTCAGCGGAGTAGATGAGGTACAGGGTTTTAATTTTGGAATTGTTGCTAAACATATTCGCACTTTCTAATTAGAACCTATTAAGAATTTATTAGTTTTTCTCCTTTGTAATCAAATAAAAAATCACTTTTTTTAATATGAATAAACTTTTTACTATATGTGCATTAATGGTATTTGGTGCAGTTTTTTCTCAAATCCCAACTCTGGATGTAGAAAATCTAAAAAAACATCCGGTCATTCTGCAGGAAGCAAAAATTGAAACCAAAATTTTGGGGAATCTTGCCACAACAACAGCCATTTACACATTTTACAATCTGGGGGACAGAATTTTAGAAGGCAAACTTACGATTCCGTTACCTGAAGGAGTGAGCATAAGCGGCTACGCTTTAGATATCAACGGAAAATTAAGAGATGCAGTTCCCGTTCCTAAAGAACGGGCTAAGGAAGTATTTGAAAGTATTGAAAAAAGAAACATAGATCCGGGGATTATTGAAAAAGTAGCCGGAAATAATTTCCGTACAAGAATTTATCCGATTCCGGCGAAAGGCAGCAGAACCATTAAGATTACTTATCATCAGGAACTAAAAAATTCTGCTTCAGAGTATCACTATTTTTTAAGTTTTGCCAATGCAGTTAGCATTCCAAAATTTAATCTGAAAGTGTTGGTTAATGAAAGCTTGATAACTCCCAAAATCACTGAAAATCCAGATGGTAGTTTTGCTTTTCAGAAACAAGGAAATCAATGGGTTGCTGAAATTAGTAAAGAAAACTTTACCCCAAATGAAAGTCTTAAAATAGCAATCCCAAAAGCAAATCAATCTTCCAGTGTTTTGCTGCAGAAAGCTTCTGATGATAAATTTTATTTTGCTGCCAGTGTTTCGATGGATTTCCCTGTAAAAGAAAAGCCGAAATCTAATAAAATTGCCATTATTTGGGATAATTCATTCAGCGGATCAAAGAGAAACCATCAAAAAGAACTGGATTTTCTGATGGCCTTTTTTTCCGATAACAAAGATGTTTTGGTATCATTTGTTCTATTAAATAATACTCTGGAAAAGACAGAAGAATTCACTGTTTCTGGTGGAAACTGGAGTACATTAAAAAATAGAATTGCTGACCTGAAATACGATGGTGGAACCGACTTTGGTGCATTAAAAGAAATTCCAGGAGTAGAAGAATACCTTTTATTTTCTGACGGAATTTCAAATTTTGGTGATTTGACTTTAAAATTCAAGAAACCACTTAACAGTATCGTAAGTACGCCTACTTCCGACTTTAACCTGCTTAAACTTTTAGCATCGCAATCAGGAGGAAATTTTATTAATCTTAATGAATTAGACACTCAATCGGCGCTGAAAACCTACAAAAAACTTCCGGTTAAATTTTTAGGATTTAAAGAAAATGCGAATGTTCAGGAGCTGTATCCAAATATTGGAACGGCAGTAAATGAGCCAGTCAATATATTTGGAATTTCGTCTTCAAATTTGGGTAAGCTGACCGCTCTTTTTTCTGTAGGAAATAAAAACTTTGAAATACCTGTAGATTTTAATACAGCTGTTCAGGTAGAAAACTGGCCAATTGCACAATTTTGGGCGCAAAGAAAAATCAATGATCTTGAACTCAATTCGACTCAAAACCGTGATGAAATCAGAAATCTGAGCGAACAGTTTGGGGTGGTAAGTAAGAACACCAGTCTTATTGTATTGGATGATGTCAATGATTATGTGCGATACAGCATCACACCCCCTCAGGAATTATTATCTGAATACAACAAAATCGTTTCAAGAAATAAAAAAGAGATTTTAGAAAAAAGAAAAAACCTTCTATCCAAATCTTTTGATATAACCCGCGAACTAACGGCCTGGTGGAATACGGAGTTTAAACCTGTCGAAAAAAAGCAGTATCCTAAGATTTCTAAACAAATGGTAAGTGAATCTGCTAACAAAAATCAATCATCTGTACCTGTTTCTGCGGGTTATAATGCTGAAAGCATTGTTGAAGATAGAGCTGTTGCGCAAGCGGAAGTTAAAGCAAAAGGCAAAATAACTTTGGTAGATGTAGAAAGCAAAGAAGAGTATATGAAAGATTTTCAAAATCTGGAGTCCTCTGAGCTGATTTACCAAAAATATCTTGAAAACCGTTCAAAATATGAAAAGCAGGTAACGTATTATTTTGATGTCTCTAAATTGTTGTTCAAAAAAGGAGATAAAGCGCTTTCTTTAAAAGTTTTAAGTACATTAGCAGAGCTTGATCTGGAGAATGAAGAATTATACAAAACGATATATTATCTGCTAAAACAGAGAGGCAATTATGAAAAAGAATTGTGGATTACCCAGAAAATTCTGGAATGGAGGCCGTTCGATTCTCAAAGTCACAGAGATTATGCATTGGCCCTGATTGATAATAAAAAACCTCAGGAGGCTCTTAATGTATATAAATCCATGCTGTATCAGGAATATACCGATGAAATTTCAGTAAGAGACAATGGTATAGAGGAGATTTTGATTATGGAAATTAATAATATCCTAAGCCAGAATAAAAATGTTGATGCCAGTAAAATAGATAATCGTTTAAAAGCAAATCTACCTATAGACATTCGTGTTGTAATCAACTGGAATAAAGACAATACAGATATAGACCTATGGATTACAGATCCGAGGGGGGAAGATTGTTCCTATTCTCATAAATCTACAGAAATTGGAGGCAGATTAAGTAATGATTTCACTCAGGGTTTTGGTCCTGAACAGTTTTTACTAAAAAAAGCCATAAAAGGTAAATATAAAATTAAAACCAATTTTTTCGGAGAGAGACAGAATATTCTTTCCGGTCCGGCAACTGTGATGGCAGAAGTATATTTGTACTATTCTGATGGAAGGCAAGAACGAAAAATTGCTGTTTTCCAGAGTCAGAAAGAAAATAAGCGCGAAAGTGACAGCAAAATTCTGATTGGAGAATTTGAGTTTTAGAAAAAAACATATAAAAATACCGAAGCGTTTTTAACTTCGGTATTTTTTTGTTTTAATTTTGAAATTAGCCCAAATGCTCGAGCATATCTTTGGTCATAGATTCCAGATCAAATTTGTGATTCCAGCCCCAGTCTTTTCTTGCATCAGCATCATCGATACTAGCAGGCCAGCTGTCCGCAATTTTTTGACGGAAATCCGGATTGTAAGTAATTTCAAATTCCGGAATATGTTTTTTGATTTCAGCAGCAATTTCAGTTGGCGTGAAACTCATGGCAGCTAAATTATAAGAAGAGTGTATTTTGATTTCTTCAGCCGGAGCTTTCATGATGTTGATTGTGGCGTCAATTGCATCATCCATATACATCATTGGCATTTTGGTTTCTGAGGATAAAAAGCACTCATATTTTTTATCGGCAATAGCTTTGTGAAAAATATCTACGGCATAATCTGTAGTCCCGCCGCCCGGAGGAGTCGACCAGCTAATTAGACCCGGATAACGAATACTTCTAACATCAACTCCGTAAATATTATGGTAGTATTCACACCATCTTTCACCGGCTTGCTTACTGATTCCGTAAACTGTCGAAGGTTCCATAATCGTATATTGAGACGTATTTTCTTTTGGTGTTGTTGGACCAAAAACTGCTATACTGGATGGCCAGAAAATCTTCTGAATTTTTTTGGCTTTCGCCAGATTCAAAACATGAAATAAAGAGTTCATATTCAAATCCCAGGCAAAAGCAGGGTTTTTTTCAGCTGTAGCCGATAAAAGGGCTGCCATTAAATAAATATCAGTAATCTGATGGATCTCTACAAGATGTTCAATTTGGTTAAAATCCAAAGCATTAATTACTTCAAAAGGACCGGAGTTAACGACGTCTGTATTTAATTTTCGGATATCAGAAGCAATTACATTCTCGGTTCCGTACAATTTACGAAGTTTCTGAGTCAGCTCTGTTCCAATTTGACCACAAGCACCAATAATTAATATTTTTGGATTCATTTGAATAGATTTTAAAGAGCAAATATAGTTTATTCGTAAATTATAGTGCTTTTAAGAATGTTAAATTATGAATTTAATAACAAATAATATTTATTTTTGTATAATTCGTTCTGATGTGCATTTCTTAAACTTAACAAAATGCTTGTAATTCAAAATTCATAATTGTAAAATTTACTTGTAACTTTGTAGCTTAATGTTTTATAAAATGAAATACAAAATATCTCTTCTTCTGCTTTTCGCTTTCATATTGAATTCATGTCAGGATGAAAATGAAAGACGTATAGCTGAAAATAAAAAGGAAGCCAAAAAAAAGGAAATCATTTTTAATAATATAGATAAAGGCTGGTCGTTTATTGACGAACCTATTAATGAAGTTTCAGAAAAAAATGTAAATGATTGGAAAGAGTGGGGTGAATTTTTAAAAGAATTAGACGGAAAGCCAAAGAAAACTATTGGAGCATTTCAAAAAAAATCTGCTGCGATTGCCAAAAAAGCAATGGCATTAAACAATAATATTCCGGCACAATTCAATCAGCCTCAAATCAGAAGTCGAATTTCTATTTTGATTACAAAAGTGAAGATGATGGATTTGTTTATTCATTTAGATAAAATTCCGGATGAAAAAGTTACTTTTTTAATTGGCGAAATCAATAAAGAGTTAGTTTCATTAGAAAGACAAATGGATAAAATTGTTGAAAAAAGCAAAATTCCACAAGAAGAAGGAGAGTCAGATTTCTTAAGAATGTTAGATACTACACGAGCAATCCCGAATTCGATGCCACCAATAGATAAAAATTTACCTAAAGTTGAGTAAAAACGCCTTATATACAACCTACGATAATCTGCCAAAAGCTGAGCAGATCGCAGCAAGTTTACTGGAAGGAAATCAAATAAAAATGAATCTTTCAGGATTACTTGGTTCTGCGGTTTCATTTATAATCCGTTCCGTTTTTAAGAAAACCGAACTGCCTTTTTTGATTGTTTTAGACAATAAAGAAGAAGCTGCATATTACCTGAATGATCTGGAACAAATGATCGGAGAGCAGGATGTTTTGTTTTATCCGGCCTCATTTCGGCGCCCGTACCAGGTTGATGAAACCGATAATGCAAATGTCTTGCTTCGCGCTGAGGTTTTAAACCGAATCAATTCCAGAAAAAAACCAGCTGTAATTGTTACCTATCCGGAAGCGCTTTTTGAAAAAGTGGTTACGAGAAGGGAACTTGATAAAAACACTTTAAAAGTAGCCTTGAACGATAAAATTTCGATTGATTTTATCAACGAAGTTTTATTTGAATATGAATTTAAAAGGGTTGATTTCATTACAGAACCCGGAGAATTTTCGGTTCGTGGGGGAATTGTCGATGTATTCTCTTTCTCAAACGATCATCCGTACCGAATTGAGTTTTTTGGCAACGAAGTAGACAGTATCAGAAGCTTTGATGTAGAAACACAATTATCGGTAGAAACACATAAAAAAATTACGATTATCCCGAATGTCGAAAACAAACTTTTTCAGGAAAATCGCGAAAGCTTTTTAGATTATATTGCGGAAAGTACCGTTATTTTTATTCAAAATACAGAAGGGCTTTTTAGTCAATTAGACAAACAATTCGCAAGGGCTGAAGAAGCTTTTGAGAAATTGTCCAAAGAAATAAAACACGCTATGCCGGAACAATTATTCTTAAATCAGGCTTCATTTATAAAGCGGTCTTTGGATTTTTCTGTAGTAGAATTGTCAAAACCGGTTTATAAAACAGCCAAGAAATTCGAATTTCATATTCAGCCACAGCCCTCGTTCAATAAGCAATTTGATTTGCTGCTAAACAATCTGAGCGACAATCATTTCAACGGATACAAAAATTATTTGTTCTGTTCAAATGAAACGCAGGCAAAACGTTTCCATGATATTTTTGAAAGCTTAGACGAAGCCAATTCGGAGAATATTAGAAAACAATATCATACGATTGTACTGCCTTTGTACCAGGGTTTTATTGATGAAGAAAATCAGATTACGGCGTATACCGATCATCAGATTTTTGAGCGTTATCATAAATTCAACATCAAAAATGGCTATTCGAAAAAGCAGAATATCACGTTAAAAGAACTAACAGCACTTTCAGTTGGCGATTATGTAACA
Source organism: Flavobacterium sp. LM4 (assembly GCF_002017935.1). NCBI lineage: Bacteria > Pseudomonadati > Bacteroidota > Flavobacteriia > Flavobacteriales > Flavobacteriaceae > Flavobacterium > Flavobacterium sp. LM4. The sequence goes on from NZ_MUFW01000001.1 coordinate 1,833,502, forward strand.
CATATCGATCACGGAATCGGGAAGTTTGGCGGTTTGCAGAAAATTCAGGTTGAGGGAAAAACCCAGGAAGCTATAAAACTGGTTTATGCCGATAATGATATTGTATATGTGAGTATTCACTCGCTTCATAAAATCTCGAAATACAACGGAAAAGACGGAACGTCTCCAAAAATTTACAAACTTGGATCGAACGCCTGGAAAGTTTTAAAACAGAAAACCAAAGCACGCGTTAAACATATTGCCTTCAACTTGATTCAGCTCTATGCAAAACGCCGTTTGGAGAAAGGTTTTCAGTTTGCGCCGGACAGTTATCTTCAAAACGAATTAGAAAGTTCGTTTATTTATGAAGACACTCCGGACCAGACCAAATCGACAGCAGAAGTAAAAGCAGACATGGAAAGTGATCGTCCTATGGACCGCTTAGTCTGTGGAGACGTAGGTTTTGGTAAAACAGAGGTTGCGATTCGTGCTGCTTTTAAGGCAGTTGACAACAGCAAGCAGGTAGCCGTTTTGGTTCCGACCACAATTTTGGCCTATCAGCACTACAGAACTTTTTCAGAACGATTAAAAGATATGCCGGTCACAATTGGGTACTTAAACCGATTTAGAACTGCCAAACAAAAATCGCAGACTTTAAAAGATTTAGCCGAAGGAAAACTCGATATCGTTATTGGAACACATCAATTGGTAAACAAAAATGTAGTTTTTAAAGACCTGGGTTTATTGATTGTCGATGAGGAACAAAAGTTTGGTGTAAACGTAAAAGATAAACTCAAAACCATTGCTGCAAATGTCGATACGCTGACGTTAACAGCAACACCAATTCCGAGAACGTTGCAGTTTTCATTAATGGCAGCGCGCGATTTATCAGTAATTACAACGCCTCCTCCAAATCGTTATCCAATTGAAACGAATGTAGTTGGTTTTAATGAAGAAACAATTCGTGATGCAATTTCATATGAAATTCAGCGCAACGGACAGGTTTTCTTTATCAATAACCGAATCGAAAATATCAAAGAAGTGGCAGGAATGATTCAGCGTTTGGTGCCAAATGCAAGAGTTGGAATTGGTCACGGGCAAATGGAGGGAGCAAAACTCGAAGAATTGATGTTAGGTTTCATGAACGGAGATTTTGATGTTTTGGTAGCAACCACAATTATCGAAAGCGGATTGGACGTTCCAAATGCCAACACGATTTTCATCAACAATGCCAACAATTTCGGATTATCAGATTTGCATCAAATGCGTGGTCGTGTTGGGCGAAGTAATAAAAAAGCATTCTGTTATTTCATCTGTCCGCCGTATTCATCCATGACCGAAGATGCGAGAAAACGAATTCAGGCATTGGAGCAATTCAGTGAATTGGGAAGTGGTTTCAACATTGCGATGAAAGATCTTGAAATTCGTGGTGCCGGAGATTTATTAGGCGGAGAACAAAGCGGTTTCATCAACGAAATTGGTTTCGATACCTACCAAAAAATCATGAACGAAGCCATCGAAGAATTGAAGGAAAACGAATTCAAAGATTTATATCCGGAAGAAAATGATATTGAAACGAAGGAATACGTTAAAGATTTACAGATCGATACGGACTTCGAGTTGTTATTTTCTGATGAATATATCAATAATGTCACCGAACGTTTGAGTTTATATAACGAATTGGGTTCAGTCAAAAACGAAGAAGAGCTGGTTACTTTTCAAAACAAACTAATTGACCGTTTCGGGCAAATGCCACCGCGAGCCAATGCCCTGATGAATAGTATTCGTATCAAATGGATCGCTACAAATATTGGTATCGAGAAACTGGTAATGAAAAAAGGCAAAATGATTGGTTATTTTGTTTCGGATCAACAATCAGATTATTATCAATCTTCGAAATTTAGAAAGGTTTTACAATTTGTACAAAAACAAAGCAGTCTTTGCACAATGAAAGAAAAACAAACGCCAAGCGGTTTACGACTTTTATTGACCTTTGAGAATGTAAAATCAACCAAAAGAGCTTTGGAGTTAATGGAAATGTTGGGTGAATAAATTTTAGAAGCAGAATAACTGAGTTTCAAACACCAACAGTCCCGCTATTCCTTTCACACGATCGATTGCGAACTGACGAAGTAATCTTTTGCACCGAACCACGGCACAAAAGGATTTCCAGCCCTATCGGGGCTAAGTTAGAGGTTTAGTAATTTTATTGACCTTCTCAAACGTCTTTTTGAAAAGTAAACATAAAAAGTAAACCCGAATGAAAATTTTCATTCGGGTTTACTTTTTAAACAATATTAATTTGTGTAATTTAAAAGTTTTTACTTTAAAGCTTGCTTCATTGATTACCTGTAACAGTAATTTTCAAAAAGTAAAAAAATCACCTTGGGAAGGTGATTTAATTGGTCAATTGGTTTTTTGGTTTAGATAGTTCATCATGAACCCAAAATACTTGCATCTATTCTATGCGAGTTTTTTGTTTTCTGATAGTATTTATAGAGATGCCGAGTCCATTATGATTTATTTCTTAAGAACTCATGCCTTTCTTTCATGATATTTAATTTTTTTTTCTGCTTGTGATTTTCAATTCACTTTACCAAATGTCTGGTGTAATTCATTTCTGTATGGCAAATATATAAAAATATTTTTCTCAATTATAGATATATAAAAAAACTTATTTTATTTTTTTTATCCGTATTTTTTTTAATAATTAAAATTAACACTTAATTTATTAAGATATTTCAAATGTAGCTATTTCTTTTTTTGATCATGAAAAAACGTTGTTATCAGGAATTATATAAAAATTTCAATTTACTAAAAAACATTTGATCAGTTTTGATAGCTCAGATTACCTGTTCTTCTTTAAATTTGTATTATGTCTGAAACTCCAATTCATCGAAAAATAATCCACATCGATATGGATGCTTTTTATGCTTCGGTAGAGCAAATGGATGATCCTGCTTTGCGTGGAAAACCCATTGCTGTTGGTGGCTCAGAGAATAGGGGAGTAGTTTCTGCAGCAAGCTATGAAGCCAGAAAATTTGGTGTCAGAAGTGCTATAAGTGGTGTTTTGGCCAAAAAATATTGTCCCGAAATTATATTTGTCCGGCCTCGTTTTGATCGTTACAAAGAAATCTCTTCCAAGATTCATAAAATCTTTCATGAATACACAGATATGGTGGAGCCGCTTTCGCTTGATGAAGCCTATCTTGATGTAACTCAGAATAAAAAAGGAAATCCAAGCGCATCCTTATTGGCTCAGGAAATCAGATTACGAATTTTGAATGAAGTTGGAATCACTGCTTCTGCAGGAATTTCTATAAATAAATTCGTAGCTAAAATTGCGAGTGATTACAATAAACCTAATGGTCAAAAAACGGTAAACCCTGATGAAGTAATTCCTTTTTTAGAAGAATTACCGATTCGGAAATTTTATGGAGTCGGAAAAGTGACGACAGAAAAAATGTACCAACTGGGGATTTTTACAGGATTAGATTTGAAAAGCAAATCACTTGAGTTTTTAGAAAAGCACTTTGGAAAATCAGGAAAATTTTATTTTCACGTTGTTAGGGGAATTCATAACAGCGAAGTAAAACCTTCACGGAATACCAAATCTGTTGCCTCAGAACATACTTTTGATGTCAATCTTACATCGGAAATTTTTATGCTGGAACAACTCGAAAAAATAGCTGTTTCGTTGGAAAAGCGATTAAAAAGGCACAATGTTTCAGGAAAAACGGTCACACTTAAAATTAAATACAGCGATTTCACACAGCAAACAAGAAGTAAAACACTGCCTTATTTTATTTCTGATAAAAGCTTAATTCTTGAAACGGTTGAAGAGTTATTGTATCAGGAACGAATGAAAGATTCTGTCAGATTATTGGGGATTTCTTTGAGTAATCTAAATACAGAACAAAAAAAATCGGTAGTTGTTCAGTTAAAATTTGCTTTTTAATTAGATTAAAAAATCATTAAGTGAATAAAAAGCTAAGCAGTACAATTTTTTTAGCTAATTTTAGATATAATTTTTTTTATGAATTCTGTTAATCATTATAGAGCGTTTTTTACTGAATCTGAAGCAAATTTAAATTGCAATTCAGTTCCGATACTTTGTTGGGATTTTCATTATGAATCTTTAAATGAACTGAAAACTTTCTCTTCGGATGTAAAAAAAATACAACGTATTTCCAGCCAATTTAAATGGAATATAACTGATTTAGGAATAAATGAACGAATGAAAGATGAGGTTGTTTTAATTACCGATTTAGAACAAAAAATAATTTTTGCTTCAGAGGGAATTTGTAAAATGACAGGTTATACAGAAAAGGAAGTGATTGGAAAATTACCAAAGATGTTTCAGGGACCGGAAACTTCAAGTGTAATATTAGGGGAAATCAGAACAGCAATAAAAAAACAAATTCCTTTTGAAAAGACAATTTTGAATTATAAAAAAAACGGAAAAACTTATGACTGTACAATTCATGGTTTTCCTGTTTTTAATTTGAATGGCGAATTGTCACATTTTATAGCATTTGAAAAAGCAGCATAAAAAAGGGCCTTTTGAATTTCAAAAGGCCCTTTTTTTATTGAGAAAAAAGTTAATCTCTGCTTGCAAATTTTGACAATAATCTAAGGAACTCTATGTATAACCAAACTAATGTAATTACTAATCCCATAGCGCCATACCATTCCATGAATTTTGGCATTCTTTGCTGAACACCCTTTTCGATTTGGTCAAAATCTAAAAATAAGTTTAAGGCAGCAACAATGATTACAAAAACACTAATTCCGATACTCATCAATGAATTTCCATGATGAACAGGAGTAAAGCTGGTAAACATTGAAACTATCCAGGAAATTAAATAATAAGTTGCAATCGCCAATGTTGCAGCAATAACTATTGATCTAAATTGCTCATTTACTTTTACGATTTTAAATTTATATAGACCCAGACAAACTAAAAAAGTGACTAAGGTCGCTCCTACAGCATTTAATACAATTCCTGGAAATTTTGCCTCAAAAATAGCGGAGATTCCTCCAATAAACAACCCTTCAAATATAGCGTAACCTGGAGCTAAATAAGGAGAGGCCTGAGGTTTGAATGCTGAAATTATTACCAAAATAAGGGATATAATGGCGCCTCCAATAGTTGGTAACATTGCATTCATTCCATTAAATGCCATCCACCATGTTAAAATTGCTCCGGCACATAACAGTAAGAATAAAATGGCTGTTTTATTTATAGTACCGGATATAGTCATTTCCTGATTGTAATCGATAATCTGTGCTCCGTGTACTTGCTCAGAAGACTTAGAAACAGCATTTGATGAAAAACGCTTGTTACTTAAAAATGGATTTTTCGAATTGAAGTTCATATTTTAATACATTTAATTGTAATCAAATATAAGTAGTTTTTTTGAAGTCTGCAGGTTTGGATAAAATTTTTAACATCATTTTTTATTACAAATTATTGATTAAAATAAAAAATCCATCAGAAATTTTTCTGATGGATTTGTAATTATAAGAATTGAAATTTTTAATTCAATAAATCTAAAACTAATGAAGGGAACAAACCTAACGCAATATTTAAACCAATTGAAATGATGGCAACAGCATAAATAAGGAATGGTTTTCCGCTACGCTCCTGATTAGGCTCTTTTGAATACATAGCTAATATCAATTTAAAATAATAACCAACGCTAATAATAGAATTAATAACGGCTACAATAACTAAAGTAATATGACCAGCCTGAATGGTTTGATTGAATAAAAATAGTTTTGCAAAAAAACCTGAAAAAATTGGAATACCTGCCATTGAGAGTAAAGAAGCAGTAAGGATTGCAGCCAACAACGGATTTGTTTTTCCTAAACCGTGAAAGTTGGTAATATCTTCATTGTCCTGATTTTTGCATACGTATAAAATTACACTAAAAGCGGCGATACCTGCCAAGGCGTAAGCTGTAGTATAATACAATAGAACTCCTGCAGAAGTTGCAACAGTTAAGAAAGTCATTAACATAAAACCTGCATGAGAAATTCCTGAGAAAGCCAACATACGTTTTACATTTACCTGACGTAATGCCATTATATTTCCGACAGTCATAGAAGCAATTGAAATGATAACAATTATAGTTTCAAAAGTTCCTAAAAGTTCCTGATTTTCAAGAGATGAAATTAAATTTAGCCCAGCTATTAATTTATAAAGTGTTGCAATAGCTACTACTTTTGCCAATGTACTCATTAAAGCAGTTGTTAAAGCCGGTGAGCCTTCGTACACATCAGGTGCCCAGAAGTGAAAAGGAACTGCGGCAACTTTAAACAACATACCTACAGTAAGCAAAATCATTCCGATCGGGAACCAGATTGGCAATTCTGCAGATAAAGAATATTCACTGATTTCCATTACATCAAAACTTCCCATTGCCCCGTAAATCAGACAAATTCCAAAAAGGATAATTCCTGAAGCAAATGAACCCATCAAAAAGTATTTCATTCCTGCTTCGTTGCTTTTTAAATTTAAACGCTCACTTGCTGCCAGAATGTATAAAGAAATAGAAAGTATTTCGATACCTAAGAAGAACATGGCTAAATTTCCAAAAGAAACCATTGCTACTGCTCCGGCTAATAAAAAAACTTTTATAGCAACAAAATCTGAAATTTTATTTTGATGATTTTCGTAAAAATTATGGCTTAAGGCAACAAGAAAAATAGTCAATACAATAAATAATGATGAAAAAGCAGTAGAAAACTTACTCACTGTAATCATATTGTTATAGTAACTTTCTGTTGATCCAAATTCTGAAAAATTAAGTGCCAGAACAGCCAATAATCCAACAATTGTTATCGGAACAATGGCTTTCCTTAAATTAAGAATTTCAAATAATAGGCAGAAAATACCCAATCCTGTAATTGCTATTAATGTATTCATTTTTGCTTTTTTGATTTAGGAAATCTAAAACTGGCGATGCCCTAATTTATTTTTATTTAAAATATTAATTTTTATTGATAACGTTTAAAATCGTTTCTAAACTTGGTGTTATTAAGTCAGTAATTGGTTTTGGATACAATCCAAAGAACAATAAAATGCCAATAATTACAACCAGTGAAATTCCTTCGTTAAGAGTAACATCAGAAAAAGTTTTAGCATTAGCTTCACCCAACATTACATTTTGAAACATTTTAAGCATATAATAAGCGCCTAAAATAATCGTGGTTCCACCCAAAACTGCAAACCACACATTAATTTGAGAAAGACTGTATAAAACGGTAAACTCACCTACGAAGTTAAAAGTTCCCGGTAATGCAACTGAAGCCAATACCAGAATTAAAAACATCGAAGTGAATTTAGGTGACTGAATACGTATTCCGCCTAATTCAGTAATATCTCTTGTAGCAAATCTTCTAAAAATGATTTCGGCAGCAAAGAATAATCCAACCACCACAAAACCGTGAGCAATCATTTGTAAAACTGCTCCGCGTAAGCCATCAAGAGTTAAAGTGTAAGATCCTGCCGCAATTAATCCCACGTGAGCAAGAGAGGAGTATGCTAATAATTTCTTTACATCTTTTTGTCTTAAAGCTACAATTGATCCATAGATGACGCCTGCAATTCCCAAACCGATAATAATATTCATTAATTCTTTAGAAGCAAAAGGTGCAATTGGCAATTGCCAGCGGATAACGCTGTACAATCCCATTTTAAGCATGATACCTGATAAAAGCATAGTTCCAACAGTTGGTGCTTTTTGGTACACATTTGCCTGCCAGGTGTGGAAAGGAATAATTGGAATTTTAATAGCATAAGCTAAAAAGAAAGCCAGGAAAATCCAAAGCTGTTCGCAAACGGATAATTCTACTTTGTATAAATCTTCAATTAAGAAACTTCCGTTTGCTTTTTGAGATAAATAAATAAAAGCCACCAGCATGAATAAGGATCCGGCAAGAGTGTAAATAAAGAATTTCACAACTGCTTTTCTGCGTTCTTCAGCATCGCCATTCCCCAAATGAGAGCAATAAAGTAAATTGGAATTAATGCTAACTCCCAGAAAATATAGTATAAAAGACCATCTGCAGCAAGGAAAGTTCCTGTCATTGCAAAAGCCATAAATAAAATCAAAGCATAAAAACCTTTTGCATTTTTATATTCATTTCCAAAAGAGGAGAATATAATAATTGGAGTTAGTGCTACCGTTAATAAAACCATTGCGATTGCTAAACCATCAGCATTTAAAGCAAATGAAATTTTAGGCTTAGTAATCCAGGCGTTGATTAAACTGATGTTTTCTCCTGCCAAAAAATGATTCAACAAGACAACAGAACAGCCCAATGCTGACAAACTAAAGAACAAAGCTACTTTTGATGCCAGTTTATCACCAGCAAAATAAGTGACAAATGCACCAATTAAAAGAATAATTAATATAAGAGAAACGTTCATAGTTATAAAATTATTGAGCTAAAAATATATAGGAAACAATGGCGCAAAGACCCAAAACAAAAGCAAAAAGATACAATCCGACACTTCCGTTTTGTAATTTTTTACCCTGAAAACCAATCTCATTGGTTACTTTGCCTAATCCAAAAACAAGTGCAGATAAACCTGTTTCAATATAATCCCTAAAGAATTTTGATAAAAAGTTTACCGGAGCAACAAACAGTGCATCATAAGCTTCATCAACATAATATTTGTTATATAAAACTTTGCTCAAGCCTGTAATATTTTCATCAGATTCAGGAACATTATCTTGTTTGAAATATTTGATGTAAGCAATTAAAATCCCTAGTAACCCGCCTAAAACAGCAACTCCCATAAGAGTATATTCAGTTGCGCCTAAATGATGTTCTTCGCCGGCTACTTTCGTGAAAAGCGGAGCAAGATATTCATTTAACCAACTGTGTCCAGGTAAACTGATTAATCCTCCAAAAGCCGCTAAAATAGCTAAGATGATAAGCGGAATAGTAATTAAGGAACCGCTTTCATGTAAATGATGTTTTTGCTCTTCAGTTCCTCTAAATTCTTTGAAGAAAGTTAAGAACATTAATCTAAACATATAGAAAGCCGTCATAATTGAAGCAACTGAGCCAATAACGTATAATGTTTTACTGTGTTCGAAAGCCGTTAGTAAAATTTCATCTTTAGAAAAGAATCCTGAAAAGAATGGAACTCCTGAAATTGCCAATGAAGAAATTAACATGGTCCAGAACGTGATTGGCATTGCTTTACGCAATCCTCCCATTTTACGCATATCCTGCTCTCCGTGCAATCCGTGAATTACAGAACCTGAACCTAAGAATAAACAAGCTTTAAAGAAAGCATGTGTGATCACGTGAAAAACAGCTACTTCATAAGCCCCAAATCCTAATGCCAAAAACATTAAACCTAATTGAGAAACTGTAGAGTAAGCCAATACTTTTTTGATGTCTGTCTGAACTAAACCAATAGTTGCAGCAACTAATGAAGTAACAGCTCCAACTATTGCAATTACAGTCTGGACGTCATGAGCTAAATCAAAAACAAAGTTTAATCTCGTTACCATAAAAATCCCTGCAGTTACCATCGTAGCTGCGTGAATCAATGCAGAAACCGGAGTTGGTCCCGCCATCGCATCCGGTAACCAGGTATATAACGGAATCTGTGCAGATTTACCACAAGCTCCTATAAATAAACATAAAGCTGCAATTGATACATTCCAGGCAATTTGCGGCTCATAATGAATCGTTAGAATAGTTTGTTTTAATTCGGTATAATCTAATGTTTTAAAAGTGTATCCTAAAATAAACATTCCAATCAAAAGACCTAAATCCCCAATTCTGTTCATGATGAAAGCTTTTTTCGCAGCATCGTTGTAATCCTGGTTTTTATACCAAAATCCAATTAATAAGTACGAACAAAGTCCAACACCTTCCCAACCGATAAATAATACCAATAAGTTACTTCCAATTACAAGGGTAATCATAAAGAAAATGAATAAGTTCAGGTACGAAAAGAACTTGTGCATATTTTCATCATCATGCATGTAACTGATAGAATATATATGAATCAAAGAACCAATACCGGTTACAAAAAGCAGCCAAAGTAAGGATAACTGATCTAATAAAAACCCGAGATTGATTTTAAGATTACTAATCTGAATCCAGTCAAATAAAGTGACCTGAATGGCTTTTCCAGTTGAAGTAATTTGATTAAAAAGTAAAAGAGTAACCACAAAAGAAACTGCTACGGCAACGGTTCCGATAATTCCGGAAACTGTTTTTCCTAAATTTTTCCCAAAGAAAACATTGATTAAAAATCCTAAAAAAGGAGATAAAACTAAGACTAAAGCTAAATTGGTATCCATTTCCATTTATCCTTTTAAATTTTTTAAATTATCGATACTAATTGAGCCCAAATTTCTAAAAATAGAAACCAAAATGGCCAATCCTACCGCAACTTCTGCTGCAGCAACTGCCATCGAAAAGAACACAAAAACTTGTCCCTGTGCATCCTGATGATATGTTGAAAAAGCAACAAATAAAAGGTTAACTGCATTCAACATGATTTCGATAGACATGAAAACGATAATAGCATTTCGTCTGTACAATACACCAAAAACACCAATACAGAAAAGTACAACACTTAAAAAGATGTAGTTTTCAATACCTATTTGATTTAATATATTACCCATTATTTATTTAGTTTTTCTTTTTTAGACAATAATACTGTTCCAATCATGGCTACTAAAAGCAAAATCGAAGCAAATTCAAACGGAACCATATATTCGTTCAATAATATTTTACCCAATACTTTGATAGACTGAAAATCTTCTCCGGTTGAGTCGTATTCGCCAACAATTGGTTTTGAGTTAATGAAAATTGTAATCAATACAATCACAATTAAGCAAAAAGAAACAATAGCACCCAAACGTGTAATCCTCGGTCTGTGTACCTGATGACGTTCGTTTAGGTTCATCAGCATGATCGTAAACAGGAACAGAATCATAATAGCACCCGAGTACACTATAATATGTACGATAGCCAAAAATTGGGCATTTAGCAATAAATAATGACCTGCAATCGAGAAGAAACAAATCACTAAATAAATAGCGCTATGAATTGGGTTTCGGCTAAAAATGGTCAAAAAAGCAGTAATTACCGTGATAAACGCTAAGAAACAAAATATAACTTGTACAGTAGTTGCATGTGCAAAATCAGGAATATGTATCATTTAGTTAGCATTATTAAGTTGAGCATTTTTGATCGCCACATCAAGAGGCATCACTAATCTGTCTTTTCCAAAAATAAAATCTTCTCTTTCATAACTGGAAGGAACCAAAACTTTTGAAGTCGTCAAATAAATAGCATCTTTAGGACAAGCTTCTTCACAAAGTCCACAGAAAATACAACGCAGCATATTGATTTCATAAATCTCAGCATATTTTTCTTCTCTGTACAAGTGTTTTTCATCTGCTTTACGCTCAGCAGCTTTCATTGTGATCGCTTCGGCAGGGCATGATAAAGCACACAATCCACAAGCGGTACAGTTTTCACGACCTTGCTCATCACGTTTCAATTGGTGCTGGCCACGATAAACCGGACTCATTTCACGTACTTGTTCCGGATAATGAATAGTAGCTTTTTTTCTAAAAAAGTGCTTGATGGTAATCAGTAAACCTTTTACAATCGCCACAAGATACAATCGCTCCCAAAAAGTCATCTCTTTGTTAGAGACCAACTTTTTTCTACCCGATAATGATATAGTTTCTATTGACATTTAAAGTATATTTTGTGATTCAATTTGATGATTAGACCAAATTCAAATCTATTTGTTTTTTATTTAGTAGCTAATTCCTGCTATCCGCTGTATCTTTTATTTTTTAAAGAAAAAAATAAAAGGATGCCGCTGCTATCAGGGCTAGGGCTCTCCGTTATTAAAATCCTAAATAGGCAGCAATTTCGCTTCTTAAAATAACAACACCTGTAATCATGATATTAATAATAGAAAGCGGAATCAAAATTCTCCATCCCAAGTTCATTAATTGGTCATATCTAAATCTCGGAATCGTCCAGCGCACCCACATATAGAAAAAGATCCAGAAACATATTTTAGCAAATAAAACTGCTATTCCTAATATGTTAGCGGTATTCACACCAACATTTTCAACCATCCACTGCATTCCCGGATAGTTATAACCTCCAAAAAACAATACCGAGATAATAGTTGCAGAGATAAACATATTGGCATATTCAGCAAATAAATAGAATCCCATTTTCATAGATGAATATTCAGTATGGTAACCACCAATCAACTCCGATTCACATTCTGCCAAATCAAAAGGTGTTCTGTTGGTTTCTGCGAAAGCACAAATAAGGAAAATAAGGAAAGATAAAGGTTGATAAAACACATTCCAGTTCATTCCGGCCTGTTGCTCAGAGATTTCTTTTAAACTTAAAGTTCCGGTCATCATCAACAAAGCAATCATCGATAATCCCATCGCAACTTCATAAGAAACCATTTGCGAAGCGGCACGAACAGCTCCCATCAAAGAGAATTTATTGTTAGAGGCCCATCCACCAATCATGATTCCGTAAACTCCGACTGAAACAACGCCAAAGAAGTATAATAACGCAATGTTAATGTCAGTAGCCTGTAATAAAATATCCCTTCCAAAAAGATGTAATCTGTCTCCCCACGGAATAACAGCACTTGTCATCAAAGCGGTACTCATGGCAATTGCCGGCCCTACAACGAATAAAAATCTATTTGGCGTATTCGGGAAAAATTCTTCTTTCGAAAATAATTTCAAACCATCTGCAAGAGGCTGTAATAATCCTCCCCATCCGGCGCGGTTTGGTCCTACACGATCCTGTAAAAAAGCAGCAACTTTACGTTCTGCCCAAGTAGAATACATGGCCATAATCATAGTTACGGCAAAAACCACTACAATAACAACGCTTTTCTCTATAATAAATGCACTATCTACCATGTTTAAGAATTTTTGTTGTTAGTGTTCAACGGAATTTCAGCCATACTAATTTTTTTACGGTCAACATCTCTACCCAAAAGAATATTCTTTTCGGTGTCTATTTGTACTTTCTCTAATTTTTGAGTGTAGTTGTTTTGGTTGATAACAGAATCTTTTTCAAATTCTCTTGGTCCTTCAATAACCCAGTCATTAACATCTTTATGGTCAAAACGACAGCTGTTGCAGATAAATTCTTCTACTTCATGATACTCATCTTTACGACCCGTTACACGCTGAATTTCGCCTCCAAACATCCAAACGGTTGTTTTTCCGCAGCATCCCGGAGTGGTACATTCTCTGTGTGCGTTGTAAGGTTTGTTAAACCAGACTCTTGATTTAAAACGGAAAGTTTTATCTGTCAAAGCGCCAACAGGACAAACATCAATCATGTTTCCGGAGAATTCATTATCAATAGCTTTTGAGATTCCGGTTGAAATATTAGCATGATCACCACGGTCTAATACGCCGTGTACTCTGTTGTCTGTCAATTGATCTGCAACTTGTACACATCTTTGACATAAGATACAACGATTCATATGAAGTTGAATATTCGGACCGATATCTTCTGGCTCGAACGTTCTTTTTTCTTCAATATAACGTGATTTTGGATTCCCGTGTTCGAAACTTAAATTCTGCAAATCACATTCTCCGGCCTGATCACAAATAGGACAGTCCAGTGGGTGATTGATCAATAAAAATTCCGTTACAGATTTACGGGCTTCAGTTACGCGGTCAGAAGATTTACTGTTTACTTCCATCCCGTCCATACAGCCTGTTACACAAGATGCCATTAATTTGGGCATTGGTCTTGGGTCAGCTTCACTTCCTTTTGAAACTTCAACTAAACAGCAACGGCATTTTCCGCCGCTTCCTTTTAGTTTTGAGTAATAACACATGGCTGGCGGAACTAAATCTCCTCCAATCATACGTGCAGCCTGCAGGATAGTAGTTCCTGGTTCTACGTCGATACTTTGACCGTCTATGGTTACTTTCATCTCTCTTAATGATTTGAATGTCGAAAGTTTAGATATTCAAAAGATTTGCTGTCCTTTTAATATTATTACTTTATAACTTTCTGCTTTATACTTTTTTATTATTTGAAATGTTCATTATATAATTTAACCACATCAGCAACTTGGTTTTTTTTATAATAATTATCAGAGTCCATCCATTTCTGATGAAGTTCAGGATAATCTTCTATAAATTTTCCAAACCAATTTCTGAAATTAAAAAAATTTGTCTCCTTACTTGAAAGCTCATTGTCTTTACAATAAAAAGTTTTTTCAATTGGAAATGCCCCTGGTTGCATATTATTAACATATGATCTATATAAGGAAATCTTTCCAATAGTTACTTCTTGATAAAAATTTTTATGTTTATCAGCGTCAATACTGACAAATCTATAATCTCCAAATTTTGTATTTTTAATTAAAAACGCCTTTAATTGATTTGGATAATATTTTACTTTCTCACCTTTTTCAGTTATAATCTTTACACTTTTCAGAACCGAAGTTGGATAAAACATTGTTTGATCAAAAAGATTTGTCTGTACATCAAATGAACAGTTTATTGTATCATTTTCATTAGAAATAACATAACCATCAAATTTTTGAGCACTTAAAATTGTACTTAAAAAGAATAAAAAAATAAATAAAAATTTAGTCATAATTAAATTTATACGATTATCTTACCACCAACCAAATGTTTCACTTGTGAAAACGGTTCAGCAACAAAATGATCTCTGTGTTTTATTTTTTCAGGGAAACGAACATGGTACTCAAATTCATCTTTAAAATGGCGGATAGCAGCTGCCACCGGCCACGAAGCCGCATCGCCAAGCGGGCAAATCGTATTACCTTCGATTTTACTCTGAATACTCCATAATAATTCAATATCCTCTTCACGGCCGTGACCGTTTTCAATACGATGTAATATTTTTTCTAACCAACCTGTTCCTTCGCGGCATGGGGTACATTGTCCGCAGGATTCATGGTGGTAAAAACGGGCAAAATTCCATGTATTTCTCACTATACATGATGTGTCGTTGTACACGATAAAGCCTCCTGAACCTAACATGGATCCGGTAGCAAAACCACCATCACTTAAAGATTCGTATGACATTAAACGGTCTTCACCATTGGCTGTTTTAAAAATTAATTCAGCTGGTAAAATCGGCACTGAAGAACCTCCCGGTACTAAAGCTTTCAAAGGTCTGCTGGAAGACATTCCACCTAAATATTCATCAGAATTCATGAATTCATCAACAGATAATCCTAATTCAATTTCGTAAACACCAGGATTTTTGATGTGCCCTGAAGCCGAGATTAGCTTAGTACCTGTAGAACGTCCAATACCTATTTTAGCATACTCATCACCAGAATTATTAATAATCCATGGCACAGCAGCAATAGTTTCAACATTGTTAACGACTGTTGGATTTGCCCAAAGTCCAGAAACAGCTGGAAATGGCGGTTTAATACGAGGATTGCCTCTTTTACCTTCCAGTGATTCAATTAGTGCAGTTTCTTCCCCACAAATATAAGCTCCTGCTCCGCAGTGAACATATAAATCTAAATCGTACCCTGTACCTAATATATTTTTTCCTAACCAACCCGCAGCTCTTGCTTCGTTGATTGCTTTTTCTAAAATTTTGAAAACCCACATGTATTCTCCACGAATGTAGATGTAGGATAGGTTTGCGCCCAAAGCAAAACTTGAGGTAATCATTCCTTCGATCAATAAGTGAGGAATAAATTCCATCAAATAACGATCTTTAAAAGTTCCTGGCTCAGATTCATCGGCGTTGCAAACTAAATGCCTTGGTTTTCCTGATTTTTTATCAATAAAACTCCATTTCATTCCAGCTGGGAAACCAGCTCCACCACGACCTCTGATTCCTGATTTTTTTACTTCTTCAACAACTTCGTCAGGTGTAAGTGTTTTTAAGGCTTTTTCTACAGAAGCATAACCACCGTTTTGGCGATATACTTCGTAGGTCTTAATACCCGGAATATTGATTTTGTCTAATAATATTTTTTTTGACATCTTATTTATCGTGTAATATTATTTTATCATCTCTGCAATCAGCGATTAACTGATCGATTTTGTCTTCTGTCAGTTTTTCTTTGTAGAAATCGCCAAGTTGCATCATTGGAGCGTATCCACAGGCACCTAAACATTCTACTCCGGCAATGGTAAACATTCCGTCGGGAGTTGTTTCACCCATTTTAATGCCTAATTTTTCAGAAGTGTAATCCATTAAATTTTCAGCACCATTTAAACAACAACAAGAAGTCTGGCAGAATTCGAACATGTATTTTCCAATTGGTTTTTGGTTGTACATGGTATAAAAAGTAACCACTTCGTAAACCTCAATTGGTTTGATGTGCAAAATTTCCGCAACTTTATCCTGTAATTCAATACTCAGCCAGTTGTCGTGTGCATCCTGGACTTCATGTAAAACAGGCAACAAAGCTGACTTTCTTTTATCTTCCGGATAATGACTGATGAGTTCATTGATGCGGGACATCAATGCTTCAGTCATGTTTATTTCTTGTTTGTAATGTTTACGTTCCATTTTTTATTATTTTGAATATTAAATTTTAAATTCTAAATGTTTTCGGCATTTATAATTTATAACTCAAAATTTATAATTCATTTTATGCATCTAATTCTCCGGCAATAACATTTAAGCTTGACAAAATAACAATGGCATCTGATAGTAATGCGCCTTTGATCATTTCCGGATAAGCCTGATAATAAATAAAGCAAGGTCTTCTGAAATGTAATCTGTAAGGTGTTCTGCTTCCGTCAGTTACTAAATAAAATCCGATTTCTCCATTTCCACCTTCAACCGGGTGATAAATTTCTGCAACCGGTACAGGAACTTCACCCATTACAATTTTAAAGTGGTAAATCAAGGATTCCATTGAAGTATACACATCTTCTTTCGGAGGCAAATAATAATCCGGTACTTCTGCATGATATTCGTTTCCTGGAGGCATTTTGTCCAAAGCCTGACGGATAATGCTTAAACTTTCCCAAACCTCTGCATTACGAACGCAGAAACGATCGTAAGTATCTCCTGATTTTCCAACAGGAACAATAAAATCAAAATCTTCGTAAGAGGAGTAAGGCTGTGCAACACGAACGTCATAATCAACTCCGGCTGCACGTAAGTTTGGGCCTGTAAATCCGTAAGCCATTGCTTTCTCTGCTGAGATTGCACCTACGTTTACAGTTCTGTCAATAAAAATTCTGTTTCTTTCGAATAAGTTTTCGAATTCTTTCCATGCAACAGGAAATTCTTCAAGGAAAGTATCGAGTTTTTTGAAAGCTTCCGGAGACCAGTCTCTTTCAAATCCACCGATTCTTCCCATATTGGTTGTCAAACGTGCACCACAAATTTCTTCGTAGATTTCGTAGATTTTTTCTCTAAACTGAAAAACATATAAGAAACCGGTATAAGCACCAGTATCAACTCCTAAAATTGAATTACAAATTAAGTGATCTGTAATACGTGCAAGTTCCATAACGATAACTCTTAGATATTGAGCTCTTTTTGGAACTTCAATTCCCAGTAATTTTTCTAAAGTCATCCACCATCCCATATTATTAATAGGAGAGGAGCAGTAGTTCATACGGTCTGTAAGAGGAGTAATTTGATAAAAAGGACGATTTTCTGCAATTTTTTCGAAAGCTCTGTGTATGTATCCAATAGTGGGTTCGGCCTCCAGAATTCTTTCACCATCCATCAACAGGATATTTTGAAAAATACCGTGAGTAGCCGGGTGTGTAGGGCCTAAATTCAGTACTGAAAGCTCGCTTCCGTCTTCGTTTAGTTTGTCCTTAATTATTTTAGCATATCGATGCTCTGGTGATAATAATAGTTCTGACATTTATAATGTTGAATTATTTAGCAATTTGTTGTTGTTCTTCCAAAGAATCTGTCGTCTTTATCAGTTCTTCCACTGTCTTCCATCGGAAATTCTTTTCTCATTGGGAAAGACACCATTTCATCCATATTCAAAATACGTTTCAATTGCGGGTGGCCAATAAAATTGATTCCGTAGAAATCGTATGTTTCTCTTTCCATCCAGTTTGAACTTAAGAAGATATTTGAGACAGTTTTGATTTCTGGTTTTTCGCCATTTAGATAAACTTTAATTCGAAGGCGTTTGTTTTCGTACCAGTTATGCAAATGATATACGATGGCAAACTGACGCTCTGATTCGTTATCTGGATAGTGAATACCGCATAAATCGGTTAAAAAGTGAAAACGTAAATCGGCGTCATTTTTCAGGAAAAGAATCAGGGCTGTAATTTTATCAGCAGAGGTTTCCAGTGAAAAAATATCTCTTTCTTGTTGAAAGTTAAAAACATTTTCATTAAATGTTTCTACAAGTTTATCCTGAATAAGGTTGTTTTCTAAAGCCATCTTATGAAATGTTATAGGAAGCTAATAATTCTTGGTATTCCGGAGAGCTTCTTCGTCTCACAGATTCGCTTTTTACCAATTCTTGAAGTTTCATTACGCCGTCAACAATTTGTTCCGGTCTTGGGGGACATCCCGGTACATAAACGTCAACCGGAATTACTTTGTCAATTCCTTGTAAAACCGAATAAGTATCGAAAATTCCGCCTGATGAAGCACAGGCTCCAACAGCAATAACCCAGCGAGGTTCAGACATTTGTTCGTAAACCTGTCTTAAAATGGGTGCCATTTTTTTAGAAATAGTTCCCATTACCATTAACATATCAGCCTGACGAGGAGAAAAACTCACACGCTCAGAACCAAATCGTGCCAAATCGTAATGTGATGCCATAGTTGCCATAAATTCGATTCCGCAACATGAAGTTGCGAAAGGCAATGGCCAAAGAGAATTCGCTCGTGCCAAACCTACAACGTCATTTAGTTTTGTGGCAAAAAAACCTTCACCTACAACACCTTCAGGAGGGGCAACCATATTTACATTTGAATCGCTCATTTTGTATGTTATTTTGAATTTTGAATTATAAATTTTGAATGTTCAAATAATTTATAATTCAGCATTTATAATTTAAAAATAAATATTTTTTATTCCCAGTCTAATGCTCTCTTTTTGATGATATAGAAAAAACCAACTAAAAGAAGAGACATGAAAACAATCATTTTTAACATCCCTTCAATTCCTAATTCTTTAAAGTTTACTGCCCATGGATAAAGGAAAATTACCTCTACGTCAAACAATACAAATAAAATGGCTACAAGAAAATATTTTACTGAAAAAGGAATACGGGCGTTACCTACAGATTCGATACCGCATTCGAAGTTTTTATCTTTTGTCTCAGAAGTCCTTTTTGGGCCTAATTTTCCGGAAATAATGATAGTTCCTACTACAAAACCAACGGCTAAGATAAGCTGCATTAAAATAGGAAGATAACTGTATTGGTCAGATTGCATAAACTTAGGGTTTTTACTTAAAAAATAAGCCACAAAGATAGCTTTCAACTCTGTAAATCACAAACTAAAAAATGATTTAAGTTTAGTGTGTAATATGGATTAAGTGTAATTTTTATTGATTATAAATAAAAGGTCAGACTTTTGTATTTTTTTTAACAAGAAAGCAAAAAAAAACGTTTCGAAATAAATCGAAACGTTTTTAAACCATTCAGAGGCAAAAAAAATAAATTGCTATATTTTTCTTAGATTACTGCTACTTTAGCAGCAACTTTCCCTTTTCTTCCTTCTTCTTCTTCGTAGCTTACACGGTCACCTTCGCGTAATTCTTCCGCGTTAATTCCTGAAGCGTGAACGAAGATGTCTTTTCCTGTTTCTTCGTCTGTAATGAATCCATAACCTTTAGACTCATTGAAAAATTTTACTGTACCTGTACGCATTGTAATTGTAATAATAATTTATAATAAAGCAAATGTAATATATAAATTCATACAAAAGACACTAAGGTGTTAATTTTTTGTAAAAATTATTGATTTACAGTGTTTTCTGTGCTTAAATTATATTAAAATTCATATGAATTTCTTTGAATTAAGATTCATTTATTAAGGATAAAGCAATTTCAGCACTAATTTTATTGTAATAAACGGACTACTTATTAAAAATTTAATTTTTTTAAATTCTTACAATAAGTTTTAGTAAAATAAAAAAAGAGTTACAGATTAATTGTCACTCTTTATATATTTATCAAAAATTGTAGAACTATTTTAAATCCAGTTTAATTGATAATTCTTTCAATTGTGAATCGTCAATGGCAGCAGGCGCATCGATCATTACATCGCGACCTGAATTGTTTTTAGGGAAAGCTATAAAATCTCTAATAGTTTCCTGACCTCCTAAAATAGCAACTAATCTGTCTAAACCAAAAGCTAATCCTCCGTGTGGTGGTGCTCCAAACAGGAATGCATCCATTAAGAATCCAAATTGGGCTTTTGCTTCTTCTTCGGTAAATCCTAAATATTTGAACATTAACTGCTGCGTTGCTTTATCGTGAATGCGAATAGATCCTCCACCAATTTCGTTTCCGTTCAAAACCATATCGTAAGCGTTTGCACGAACTTTTCCTGGTTCTGTTTCCAATAGTGTCATATCTTCCGGTTTTGGAGATGTAAACGGATGGTGCATTGCGTGGTAACGACCGCTTTCTTCATCCAATTCCAATAATGGGAAATCTACCACCCATAACGGAGCAAATTCTTCGGGCTTACGCAATCCTAAACGAGTTGCCAGTTCCATACGTAAAGCAGAAAGCTGAGCTCGTGTTTTATTTGCAGGACCAGAAAGGACGAAAATCATATCTCCTGGGTTTGCTTCTGTTGCTTTTGCCCAGTTTGCCAAATCTTCCTGATTGTAGAATTTATCTACAGATGATTTGAATGTTCCGTCTTCATTACATTTTACGTAAACCATTCCAGATGCTCCAACCTGAGGGCGTTTTACCCAGTCAATTAACCCGTCGATTTCTTTTCTAGTGTAATTTCCTGCTCCCGGAACAGCAATTCCTACAACTAATTCTGCCGCATTAAATACAGGGAATTCTTTGTGCTGTGCAAATTCGTTCAATTCGCCAAATTTCATTCCGAAACGAATGTCCGGTTTGTCATTTCCGTATGTTTTCATGGCATAATCGTAGGTAATTCTTGGGAATTTGTCTACCTCAATGCCTTTGATTTCTTTTAATAAATGTCTTGTCAATCCTTCAAAAACATTCAAAATATCTTCTTGCTCCACAAATGCCATTTCGCAATCAATCTGTGTAAACTCAGGCTGACGGTCTGCACGTAAATCTTCATCACGGAAACATTTTACGATTTGGAAATATTTATCCATTCCGCCCACCATCAATAACTGCTTGAAAGTTTGTGGAGATTGTGGCAAAGCATAAAACTGTCCTTCGTTCATACGGCTTGGTACAACAAAATCTCTCGCTCCTTCAGGAGTTGATTTGATTAAGTAAGGGGTTTCAACTTCACAGAAATCTAAATCTGATAAATATTTACGAACTTCCATTGCCACTTTGTGGCGGAATAACAAGCTGTTTTTTACAGGATTTCTTCTGATATCCAAATAACGATATTTCATTCTGATATCTTCACCACCGTCCGTTTCATCTTCAATTGTAAATGGAGGTGTTAAAGCTGCGTTTAAAATGGTTAATTCGGAAACTAAAATTTCGATTTCACCAGTCGGGATATTTTTGTTTTTGGCTTCACGCTCAATAACTGTTCCTTTTACCTGAATTACAAATTCACGACCAAGAGTTTTGGCTAATTCAAAAACGTTTTTATCGGTACGGCTTTCATCGAAAATAAGTTGTGTAATTCCGTAACGGTCACGTAAATCAACCCAATTCATAAATCCTTTATCGCGTGATTTTTGAACCCAGCCTGCAAGTGTAACTTGGGTATTAATATTTGAGGCATTTAATTCGCCACAATTATGACTTCTATACATTGATCAAAATTTTAGACTGCAAAAGTAAACACAAAAATCAAATTAATATAGTAAAGTAATAACTTGATGCTTATAAAATTGAAATATTTTGTTAACGGCTAATTTTCTCACATATAATTTCTTTAGATTTGGTCTATTCAAAACAAAATAATATTGATTATGAAAAAAGTTTTTCTTTTAGCTTTAATTGTGCTTAGTGTTTTTAGTATTAATGCCCAAACAAAGAATCAAATAAAATTTACTGCGAAAATTGCCAATAGAAACAGTGATACTTTAGTTATCCGAGGAGCAAATGATTTTAAACAAGTCATTCCAATTAATAAGAAAGGAGTTTTTGATGCAACCTTCGAAGCTCCAAAAGGTTTTTATCAATTTTCAGACGGTCATGAAGTTTCAGGGTTGTATTTAAAACCTAATTCTGAGGTAAATCTGACTATGGATGCCAAGCAATTTGATGAAACGATTGTTTATAAAGGAAAAGGGGTAGACGAAAGTAATTTTCTGGCTCAATATTCCTTAAACAATGAAAAATTTCAAAATGAAGCTTTTTCTAAAGATGAAGCTGAATTTGCTACACTTTTAGAAGCAAAGAAAAAATGGGATAATGAAACGCTGGAAAAAGGAAAATATGATGCAGATTTTCAGACTGCATTAAAAAATTCATTTGCACAATTTAATCAGTATGCGGCACAGGCTTATGAAAGCAATGCTAAAACGAATAAACTCAAAGGAAAACCTTCACCTGATTTTGATTATGAAAATTATAAAGGAGGTAAAACAAAACTTTCAGATTTAAAGGGGAAATATGTTTACATTGATCTTTGGGCAACATGGTGCGGGCCTTGTAGAGCTGAAATTCCTTTTCTGCAAAAAATTGAAGAAAAATATCATGGAAAAAATATTGAATTTGTAAGCATCTCAATTGATACAGCAAAAGATCATGACAAGTGGAAGAAATTTGTTACGGATAAAAATTTAGGCGGAGTTCAGTTATTTGCTGACAAAGACTGGGGATCTGATTTTGTAACAAGTTATGGTGTAAATGGAATCCCAAGATTTATACTAATTGATCCAAACGGTAATATTATAAATCCGGATGCCGACAGACCATCATCTGCAACATTGCAAACCCAGCTAGATGCTTTATTGAAATAATTCTTCCAAATTTACAACGTTGTCGTAATTTGTTTATTTTTAAAAATACCAGTAAAACCAATGCTTCAGCGTTGGGTTTTTTATATTCGGTTGATTTCCAATGTTAAGATTTTATCTAATGTTACCAAATTGTTAAGCAAAAGTTTTTTTAATGTAAACATTTAATTATATTTGATAAAGATTTGATAACATTAATACCTAAAGATATGAAAAAGTGTGTAATTTTAGTTGCAATATTGTTCTCTGGAATTTTAGTTGCACAAGAGACAAAACCTGAGTTGGAAGCTGTTGGAAACAAAGTAAGAGCTACTTATTATTATGAAAATGGTAAAGTACAACAGGAAGGTTTTTTTAAAGAAGGTAAATTAGATGGTGTTTGGGTGTCTTATGACGAGAACGGAAATAAGAAAGCTATCGCTGAATACAAAGATGGCTTGAAAAGTGGAAAATGGATTTTCTTTAATGACAAAAACATTTGCCAGGTAGATTATTCAAACAGCAAAATTAATTCAGTTAAAAGCTTAGAAGAAAAGATTATAGCAAATAGAAATTAATATAATTTTAGTTAATGAAAAAAGGGAGAAAATTTTGTAAAATTTTCTCCCTTTTTTGTTCAATTAATTAATTGTCACAATTAGTTGCTTTCTTTTGGTTTTAATGAAAAAGCAACATATAGTGTAATTGAAGCCAGAACAATCCAAAAAACATCAATAAAGAAAATCTGAATCTGGTTTTGTATAAAAGAATTCCAAAACCAATTTCCTGTAATTATTCCATTTGTTATCGGGATTAACAAACCTAAAATACTTCCTGAGATTAAACACCATTTGTTGGTAAAAGCATCATTCTTTTTGATGATAAAAAAGATTGTAAGCAATAACCATCCAATAAAATAAATACTGTATAAATTAGACTGAGTTAAAGGATGAAACAGTTTAGCAGCTATAAAAGCCAATGCCGTAATAGGATACATGCTTAAACAAATAGCCAAATAAATTCGGACCACAACTTCATTAAAACGTCGTTTTTTTTCAGGCATATTTTTCTTATTCCTTGCAACTAACCAAATCATTACTCCCGAAATAATAACGAAGCAGGTTATAATGCCTAAAACAAAACTTATTATTTTTAAGGCATATCCACCATAATCACCAAAATGGATGCGGTACAAAACATTTTTTACAACATCTAAATAATTGTTTTCCGTTTCAGGATTTTTCTTTGCAACCTCTTTTGAATCAGAAATACGGTAAACTACTTTTCCGATTCCTGTAAATTTTTTGGTGCTTAATAATTCACCTTCTACGATAACATGCATATTGGTATCTCCATAATTTTGAATCATAACACGGTTTATTTCAAAATCTTTCCAATTGTTTTTTGCTTTTGTAACTAATTGATCAATACTATAAGGAGATACTAATTTTTTGTTATCAAACTTATATTCAGGATCCTTATATTCAAGTTCTTTGTATAATTTATCCTGGTCGCCTTTGTAAAGGACCATTACAGCCGGGGCTACTATTAGAAGCTTAATCATAAAAAAAGCACCTGTTACCGCATATACAAATTGAAAAGGTAAACCAATCATTCCTAATGCGGTATGAGCATCTGTCCATAATGTTTTTAGTTTTTCTTTTGGACGGAAAACATAAAAGTTAGACACAATTTTTTTCCAGTGTAATAAAACTCCTGTTACTATTGCAAATAAGAAAAACAAAGCGATAAATCCCGATAGATAATATCCCACAGGATAAGGAATCTGAGCCAAAAAGTGAAGTCTGTATAAAAACTCTCCCAATGAATAAGATTCTTCATAAGTTGATCTTTTATAGTTTTTGGTATCTAAATAAAAAAAGCTTCCTTCTTTTTGTTTAGCCGAAGCCAAAGTATCTTTTGTTCCTTCCAGATAAATGCTAACCCTTTTTTCGTTACTGTGCTTAGAAATAGTGATATTTCGCCCGTGCAAAATATATTCATTATCCAGTTTTTTTAAGGCGGTATCATAGTTTAAATCAATTTCTTTTGAATAAGAAGTCGATTCATTTCGCTCCCAATTGATGATTTCGTCCCTGAAAAAAGAAAATGATCCGGCAAAGAATATCACAAAAAGAACAACACTAATGACAATGCCGCTAACGGTATGGGTGTGAAAATAAATATTATAATTACGATTACTCATAGTGTTAATTATACGTTTGTCCTAAATAGATTAAAAGAGAGAAAACAAATGAAAGGAATAGGTAACTCAACCAGATTTTCCATCCGTTTTTGGCTAAAAAAGCAACAATCATTAGGGCTACCCAAAGAATGAAGCCGCTAAAAGCCATTGTAATCAGAACATCTGCACGATTCAACCAGCTGGCTAAAGCCAAATGAAATGTTACAGAAACAAAATAGCCGCCCAGAATGGCAGCAGTAATTTTGGCAAACCGTTGCCACTTTGATTGTGTTAAGTATTTTGGATTTGCGGGCATGATTAGGAGTAATAAAATTCTAATAAACCGATTATTATAAAAAGAATCAATAAAGATGAGCGACTTATTTTTTTTAACGGAGTCAATACTACAATTAAACTCCCTACTGCCATAAGCTGAATAAAAAATAGTAAAGTACCACAGCCCAAAGATTTTGTAAAAAGCCAAAAACCATAAGCAGTCAAGAGTAAAACTAATCCGGTGATTTTGGTTTGTTTTGGGTTTTTCTGCATCCATTTTTCGAAACCTAAATCATAGGATAGAACAGCTTTTTTCGAAGTATAATATAAGGTGTAAAAAGCTAAAAAAACGATAAGACTTGCTGTTGTTATCATGATTTATGAATTTTAAAACACCTTTCTAATTAAACAGAAAGGTGTTTTGTTACTAATTTTTATTAGAATCTATATGTGAAACTTGCAGCAATACTTCTAGGATCTTTTGGATGAACCGTTGACCATCCGTCATAGATTTCTTTGTTTGCAATGTTGTTTAATTTTACGTTTATTCCAAATTTTTCTGCGTTGTAGAACAAAGAAGAGTTGAAAACAACGTATTCAGGTATTGTAAATTCTCCAGATGTCCATCTGTTCATGATTTTATTGTCTCCTAAATAATTTCCTCCAAACCCTAATCCAAATCCTCTTAGTACTCCTGTTGTAAATTTGTAACTAGCCCAAAGGTTTGCCATTTGCACCGGTCCGGCACTTTCAGGTCTGCGGGCGATAAAATCTAAATCACCTGCAGTTAAAAGAGATTCGTTGTAACTGTAACCTGCAATAATGTTTAAACCATTAATTGGATTGGCAACTATTTCAGCTTCTATACCTTTATTTTCTTGTGCTCCATTGGTATAATAAGTAACGTCAGTTGCATTTGGTCTAATGCTGTAAACCTGATCAGTTACTTTTATTTGGTAGTAACTTACAGTTGCGTAGAGTTTATCTTTGAAAAGATTTAATTTTGTTCCTGCTTCCAATTGGTTCGCTCTTTCAGGTCCAAATGTTCTTGCTGTTGTAACTGTGCCATTGACATCTGCAGCCGGAGCTACGTTTGAAAATCCGTTCATGTAATTAGCAAAAATAGAAACCGTATTTAAAATTGGCTGATATACGATTCCAAATTTTGGAGAAAATGCGGTTTGGTTGTAACCGTCATTTTCAGCATTCATAAAACGATCCGCACGTAAACTTACCATAGCTGATAAATTGGGAAGAATGTTTAACACATCTGAAAAATAGGCGCTGTAAGTTTCTTGTTTTGTTTTACTGCTGTTTCTTGGGGCATTACCTAATAGTGCATCAGACCTTTCTTTAGTCAAAACACCCGTATCTCCGTTTGAAGTACCAAAAACACTATTGAAAGAAGCTAAATTATCCCCAATATAAATGTAGCCGTTTGCAGCATAGTTTGAACTATGGTCTGCAAAAGTTCTTTTGTAATAATCTAAGCCAACAACCAGTCTGTTTCTTAAGCTTCCGATTTTAAAATCACCAATAAAATTTTGTTGGATATCAGTAGTTTTGTTGTTGTTTTCCTGATAATTAAAATAACGACCCAAGACTATTCCTTCAGTAATAGTTGGGAAATATTGTGTCCCTTCATACAGGTAGGAATAGTAACCCTCAGATTTTGAGGTACTATTTGAGAAAACAGTCTGTGAAGTCCATTGATCAGAAAGTTTGTAAAATATTTGAGCCTGTATGTTAAAAGAAGGTGTTTTAATAGTTAACTCGTCACTGGTATAGGAGCGTTTATTGTCATATTTTAGTTCGTCAATATTATGAACTCTTAACGGATATCCCCTGTCAAAAAATAACATGGTTGGGTTAGTAGTTTCATTGCTCATAAATTCAGTTTGTACTAAGAATGATAATTTATCATTTAATTCATAAGATAAAGACGGAGCGATAAAGAACGATTCTCTAAAACCCGCATCCTGAAAACTATTTTGGTCATTATATGCAGAGTTTACTCTGAAATTTAATGTTTTCTTTTCATTTAATGAAGTATTAAGATCTACTGTTGCTCGGTTTAAAGCATAACTTCCAGTTGTATAAGTTATTTCGCCACCAAATCCTTTGTAAGGTTTTTTGGTTGTGGTGTTAATTACCCCTCCGTATGATATTAAACTGCTTCCGAATAAAGTTCCGGAAGGACCTCTTAAAATTTCGATTCTGTCAATATTTGCCGGGTCTAAACTTCCATTTGTTAAACCAGGTAATCCATTAACCATCGTTGGTTGTACAGAAAATCCTCTCAGCGAATAATATCCTGCACCATCACCTCCACGACCGGTAGAAGCCCAAAGTTGTGTTACTCCAGGAGCGTTTTTTAAAGCGTCATCAAAATTAGTTACTACCTGTTCTTTTAAGACCTCGCCAGTTATTGTTGTATAGACTTGTGGATTTTCAAGATTTTTAAGAGGCAGTCTGGATATCTGCTGATTTTCTTTTCGGGCAAAATGATTTGTTTTACCGGCATTAATAACTACTTCAGTTAATTCTTCCGAGTTAGTAGAGATAGTGAAATTTTCAATATGTTCTTCACCGTCATTGATAATTATGTTTTTTTCTTTAGTAGAATAGCCAACACCTGATACTTTTATGGTATAAGATCCAGGTTTTACATTTTTTATTTTATAATTTCCAGCTTCGTCCGTAATAGTACCTAAACGGGTACCTTTTAATATGACAGAAACATTTTCTGGTGTTTCATTGTTGTTTAAAGTTATTTTACCTTTTATAGTTGTTTTTTCTTGTGCACTGATTGATGTACCAGTTAACAAAATAAAGAATAAACTTAATAGTGGTATTGTAAATCTTATTTTCATCTTATTTAGAATTGTTTTTGATAGCGCAAATTTAGGTTTTGAATAGCAACTACGCAAATTATTTTTATTTATTCTAAATAAAATATTAATCAAAATTTAAAACGTATTTTTATTTAAAAAATTAACATTTTAAGCCCATTTGATATTGTAAGAAAAAAACCTGCTCAAATGAATGAACAGGTTTTTCAATTTAAATCAAATCAACAATTAACTAATGCGTGTGTTTAGGGTTAAAACCGTCTTCGCTTAATTCGATGTGCTCATAATCAGCAACCATTTCAGCTTCATAATCAATTTTATCTCCTTTAGAGAATTTATGAATAATTTTCTCCATAATATTATAAATTACCGGAACCACAATCAGGGTTAAAAATAAAGAAGAAATTAATCCCCCGATAATTACCCATGCCAAACCGTTCTTCCATTCAGCTCCTGCTCCAGATGCCAATGCAATTGGGAACATACCAAACACCATCGCAATTGTCGTCATCAAAATTGGACGTAAACGTGCGTGATTTGCCTGTATTAATGCTGTTCTGATCGATTCTCCTGCAGCTCTTCTCTGGTTGGTATAATCGACAAGCATGATCGCATTCTTACACACCAGACCAATCAACATGATAATACCTAATATCGTAAAGATGTTTAATGTATTGTTGGTCAAAGCTAAAGCTAACATCGCCCCGATAAAGGATAATGGTATAGCAAATAGTACTACAAAAGGGTGAACAAAACTGTCATACAAACCAACCATTACCAAATAAACTAAAATAATAGCAGCCAGTAAAGCAATTCCTAAAGTACCAAAACCTTCACTTTGATTTTCTTGATCACCTCCCCAAATATAGTTTACACCAATTGGTTTTTTAAGCTTATCTAATTTTTCCTGCCATTGGGTAACAATTGTTCCAGAAGCAACCCCAACGTTTTGTCCTTGTACTGTTACCGAAGCCGTTTTGTCTCTACGCTCTAACTGGCTTGGGCCTGAACCTTCTGTAATAGTTGCAAATTGGGATAATTTAATTTGTTGTCCGGCTGAATTAATAAAAATCAAATTACTAACATCTGTAATACTTTTTCGATCAAAAGCATTATACTTAATGTTGATATCATATTCGTATTCGCCTGCTCTGTATTTACCATCTGTGTTTCCACTATAAGCAGTTTGCATCGTTAAACCAACTGTTTGTAAAGTCAATCCTAAAGCAGCCATTTTATCACGATCTACCTTAACATTGATTTCAGGATTACCATCTTCAACGGTTAATTTAATCTCTGTTGTTCCGGGGATTTTACGTAATTCTGCTTCAGCTAATTTAGCAAAAGCCATTGCAGTTTCTGTTGAAGGACCTGTTACGATCAAGCCTAAAGTAGCATTATCTGCTGTTCCTAAAATACCAACCGGAACCGTCTTAACTTTGGCACCAACTAATACTTTTTCTAATTTACGTTTAATTTTAGCAGCGTATACAGAAGCTCCGTCTGTACGATCTTTTTGCTCAATCATTTTAACATCAATCTCTGCTTTGTAAGCGGTTGCTTGTGATGCTCCAAGACCTTCACTAGTTTGTCCTACTGTTGTAATTTGACTGTGAACATATTCTTGCGTTTTCAAAAAGGCTTCTGCTTTTTGTGTCATAAAGTTAGTTTGTTCTAACGAAGCGTCTTTAGGCATTTCGATCTGAACTAAAAACTCACCACTATCTGATGCAGCGAAAAACTCACCACCTATGAAACCGCCACCCATTAATCCAATTGTAGATCCAAAGAACAAAATAAGTACTACAACAAGAGTTTTTACATAATGATCTAAACACCATGTTAATAAGTGAGAAACCCAGTCTGTAAAACGTGTTAAATAATTTTCAAAACCAAGAATAATTTTTCCGAATAAATTTTTTCCTTCAATATGCTCTAATTTCCCAAAACGAGATGACAACCATGGAATAATAGTAAAAGAAGCTAAAAGCGATAGTAAAGTTGAAATAATTACAGTAACACAAAATTGTGTAATAATATTAGAAACTAAACCAGAACTCATTGCAATAGGCAGGAATACCACCACAATTACTAAGGTAATCGAAGTTACGGTTCCGCCAATTTCGGCTGTACCATCATACGAAGCGCGAATTCGGCTTTTACCCATTTCCATGTGCCTGTAAATATTCTCCAAAACCACAATTGCATCATCGACCAGAATACCTACCACCAGAGACAATCCTAATAAACTCATTAAGTTTAAGGTGTATCCCATTAAATAAATTCCGATGAAAGTTGCAATTAACGATGCCGGAATCGAAACCATTACAATTAATGAGTTTCTAATACTGTGCAGGAAGAACAACATTACTAGAGCCACCAGAATTACGGCTATTAATAAATCGTGAACTACTGAATCAGCAGCTTCCAAAGTAAAAATTGTACTGTCTTTTGCTACTTCTAATTGTAAATTGTTTTTTTCATAATCTTTTTCAAGAATTGCAATTGTTTTTAGTAATTGCTCACTTACGGCAACCGCATTCGCATCTGATTGTTTAATAATTTGTAAAACAATCGCACTTTTTTGATCAACACGTGATATTTTTTCAGCTATTTTCTGTGTATCCTGAACGTCAGCAATATCACTTAAACGAATTTGAATTCCGTTTTGAGAAGAAACTACTAAGTTTCTTAGTTCTTCAACATTTTTATATTTACCCGCTAAACGAATTAATATTTTTTGATCACGGGTCTGAATGTTACCTGTTGGGAAATCTAAGTTTGAAGACAAAATAGTTTGCTGAACCTGAGGGATTGAAAGCCCGTAACCCTGCATTTTTACCGCATCCAGATTTACCTGAATTTCACGCTCAGAACCACCAATAATATTTACTTGTGCGACACCTTGTACACGAGATAAAATAGGCGCAATTTTTTTATCAATTAAGTCATAAAATGCTGCTTCATCCATTTTTCCATTGGCGCCAATTGTCATAATTGGTAAATCGCTCAACGAGAATTTGGTTAATGCAGGCGTTTCAGCATCATCTGGTAAATCACTAATGATTGCATTTATTTTTCGCTGCGCATCATTCATAGAGAAATCAACCTTTGCATTTGAAGTCAAAGTAATGGACACAATAGACAAACTCTCGTAAGATTTTGAGTCAATTTTCTTGATATTCTCTAAGGACGCAATCGCATCTTCAATTTTCTTTGTTACCGTATTCTCAACCTCACTTGGAGAAGCTCCCGGATAAATTGTAGAAATGGTAATAACATTTTGTTCAAATTTTGGGATCAGCTCGTAGCCCAGTTGGCTGTAACTGAATAATCCACCAAGTGTCAGAATTGTAAACAATACAATTACCAACGACGGACGTTTTATGGATATTTCGGCTAATTTCATATGTTTCTTTTTTTAAGTCCTTAGTTTCTTATTAGTCTTATGATTCCCTGTTTTAGAGTTTTTAATAATTTCCTAATTCTATGAACCAGGGACTAAGTACTAATCACTAATTACTTTTTTACTTAATAATTTCTACTGTATTTCCGTCTTGTAAGTTAATCTGACCTGTGGTAATCACTTTTTCTCCATCAGATAATCCGTTGATAATTTCTACTTTATCACCTAAAATTCTTCCGGCAGTTACTTTTCTCAATTTAGCTTTACCATTTTCAACAACAAAAATTTCGTTACTGCTTACACTTCCAACAAATGCATTTCTTGGTACCACCATTAAGTTTTGTTTTTGTTGTTTTGAAGCAAAATTTGCAGTTCCGTACATACCGGCTTTTAGATCATTATTTGAGTTATTTGCAATTTCAATTTCAACAGGAAAGCTTAAAGTTTCATCTGCTTTTGCAGCAATAAAAGTAATTTTTCCTGAGAATGTTTTGTCTGGATAAACACTTGCAGTTACATTGATATTGTCTCCTTTTTTAAGGCTCGCTACCTGGTTTTCATTTACAGTAACTGTTAATTTTAATTTAGATGTATTTACAATATCAAATAATGCAGTTGCCGGCATTCCTGTTAAAATAGATCCCGGCTCAATGTATTTTTTATTGATAAATCCGTTAATTGGAGCTTTTACTTTTGTGTCACCTACATTTATATTGGCTTGTTTTAAATTAGACTCTGCATTTGTTAAAGCCAATTTTGCCTGATCTAATTGCTGTTTGGTAACCCCGCCGGTTTTAAAAGCATTTTCGTATCTGCTGAAATCAGATTTTGCATTTTGATAAACGGCCTGTGCTTGTTGTGCACTTACATTAATCACATCGCCTCTCATGGTCAGTAAGTTTTGACCTACTCTTACGTAATCTCCTTCTTTTACTAGAACGCTGATTACTTTTCCTGATTTTTCTGCAGCAAAAGTCAATTCCTGAGTTGGAGCAAAATTTCCGTTTGCAACAAAATCTAAAGAGATCTCTTCTGTTTTTACAGGAGTAACTTTTACTGAAACAGTAGCATTTTTTTCTGCCACTATATCTGTTTTTGCTTTGTTCTCCTTTTTATTGTTGCTTAAAACATATCCTATCACACCCAAAGCTGCGATTATGATTACGATCGTTGTAATAGTTTTTTTCATTGTAATTAGTTATTTAATAAGAGTTTTTAGTTCGCCTTTTGATTTGATAAGTGCTACTTCAGCTAATTTGTAATCTAATATAGCTGCGGTATAATTGTTTTGTGCTTCTATCGATGCATTTTCTGCATCTAATAAATCTGTTAATGAAGCCAGTCCTTGTAAATAATTATTTTTCGTGTTATTCAGAATTTCTTCTGCCAGAGTCATATTCTCTTTTTGATTTTCAATTGTAATCAAACTATTCTGAATTTGAGTCGTCGCATTTTTGTATTCTAAATCAAGTGAAAGTTGGGTATCTTTAATATTCTCCTGAAGTGATCTGATTTTTACATCTGCCTGTCTTACCTTGGCACGGGTGCCAAATCCTGTAAAAATGGGTACTTTTAAATTCAAACCAACTGATGCGTAATCAGACCAATATACACCATCTGCAGGTTTTGCAAACAAAGGTATTTCAGGCCCCTGTCCTATATAATTATATCCCGCAGACAAAGAAAGAGTTGGGTAATATTCTGCTTCAACTGATTTTTTCTGAAATACTAATAATTCCTCCTGTTTTTTCAAAAGCAGATACTCAGTTCTATTTGCAGTATTAGGAGCTTCGCTTAATGCAGCCGGAGTTACTTCAAATTCAGATTGTGGAATCTCGATTTGAGTTTCCATAGGCATTCCCATATAAAATTTCAAAGCATTTTCCTGTAACTGTACGGCATTCAAGATTTGCTGACGTTGCGTGCTGATGTTTGACAGTTTTACATTTACTCTGTCCAAATCGATTTTTTTTGCCAGTCCGTTATCAAATTGCCCTTTAATAATGTCACGAACTTTAGTTGTATTGACATAATTGCTGTCTAATAAAATTAATTTCTGACGTTGAACATATACCTGATAATAGTTGTTTGCTACTCTTTCAATTATTTGTTCCTCTGTTAACTGATCATTGATCTGATAGAATTGACGGGTAGATTTAGCAGCTTTTAAACCTGTAAAAACAGATTGGTCAAACAAAGCCTGGGTTAATGAAACTCCCGCTCCAGAGGTCCATTTTTGTCCAAAATTTGCCTGAATAGTAGTTCCAGGCTGTCCAAAAGAACCCCCGTCAATTACACTTGTCTGTAAGATAGGATTATGAGTTAAATTTCCGTTAGCCGAAATTTGAGGTAAAGCTCTTGAACGAACTTCCTGAATTTGGTATTCGCTGTTTTCAACGTCTAATTTTGCTTTTTTGGCATCAGCTTTATTTTGCAGTGCATAATTAACAGCATCTTTCAGAGTTAAAGTGGTGACCTGTGCATTGGCCGACAGACCAATTGTACACAAAAATATAAGAATGATTTTTTTCATAGATTGATGAATATTTAAGTAATAATTTTTTTAAGTTGTTTTTCTAATTCTAGAATCCCTAAGGGAGTCGACATTGCTCTGGTGTGGTATTCAAGTGCTTCTAATTCTAAATCTTGTGCCTCTTTTTCAGAAATCGTATTTCCATTTATCTCAAAGATCAGTGTGTAATAAAATTTCACATATTTATCTACGGGTATTTCTGATCGGTAAAATCCTTCTCGGATTCCTTTTTCGATATTTTGCTTAAAAACCGTATTACATTCGTTTATCTCTCTATTAACTAGTTTATTGTAGGTTTCAGAGTAATGTTTTTTTAACTGATACATTGGAGAGGTGTCTCCGCTATTGAACATTTCTTTGAACATTTTTCGAATTTCAAAATTTTCTTCAATAGCATTGTAATCTTTTTTTACTATTGCATCAATGCTTTGATGTACCTCTTTATGCAACACCCCAATACTTTCTTCTATCAACACCTCTTTGTTACAGAAGTATTTATAAATAGTTTTTTTAGAAATGCACATTTCGCAAGCGATGTCATCCATTGTGATGCTTTTGAAACCCAGTTTCAAAAATAATTCACTTGCTTTTGAAATAATTTTCTCTCTCATTTTAATTTTCAAATTCTATTACTAAAGTATTTAGGAAACTAAAGTTACAAAAAAAGTTTCCATTATATTTGTAATAATTTTACATTAACTTATTCATTATGTAGGGTTTAAATACTGAATTCTAAATTTGCAATAAGTTTGATATCTTTTCCCAATGCCAATCCTCCGTTGTGATTATAGGAATTATAGTCTAAACCAAAATCCTGACGTTTAATGTCTCCCTTAATTTCAAAAGCAACTTTTTTCTCTCCGTTATAGTTATTAACACCAATAAACTCTGCGTCAAGTTCTACAACTCGTGTAACATCTTTTATGGTTAAGTCTCCTTTAAAAAAGTTGATATTATTATTTACTTTTTGAAAAGATGTTGATTTGAAACTAATTATTGGATGCTCATTTACATTAAATAAATCATTCAGTTGCAGATGAGAGTCGATTTGCTGAAAACTATCTGCTTTATTGTTTATATCTAATGAAAAAGCAACTGATGCATCTTCAATTTCATTATCCTCGATATTTACATAACCATCAAATTTGTTTGCAGTTCCTCCCAAATAAGCAATTATCGAATGCCTCATTTTTATTAAAACATCTGACTGGCTAGAATCTACGGTCCATGTTGTTCTCATAAATATTTGATTTAATTGAGTTTATAAAAGCTTAAATTATATTGGAAACTTTTTTAGTGTTATTAGTTTCCGTTTGCAAATATAGAAAGGAAACTCATAACACCAAAAAAGTTTCCATGTTTTTTTTAAAATAATTTTAAAGGATTAAAAATGAGGTAATATTAAATTCTGATGAGCATTTAAATTTTAAAAACAATAAATTCATATTTCAATTGTATCTTTGGGCTTCGTAAATCAGAATTCCATTTTATGCACGATATTAGTCAGTACCAGGATTTTTTTATTAGTTATCTAAAAAGTCAAAACAGAACCAAAGAGCCTACTAACCTTTATGAACCCATTATATATATTTTAGGTCTTGGCGGAAAACGTATGCGTCCGGTACTAACTCTAATGGCAGCCGAAGTTTTTGACACTGATTATAAAGTAGCACTTCCGGCAGCAATGGCTGTAGAGGTTTTTCATAATTTTTCGTTGGTGCATGATGATATTATGGATGATGCACCGTTGCGAAGAGGACAAGTTACGGTACATGAGAAATGGAACCTGAATACCGGAATTCTCTCTGGAGATGCTATGCTTATTTTGGCGTATCAGTATTTTGAACAATACGAACCGGAAGTTTTCAGGGATTTAGCAAAGCTGTTCAGTAAAACGGCCCTTGAAGTTTGCGAAGGTCAGCAATGGGATGTTGATTTTGAGACCCGTTCAGATGTTACAATTCCTGAATATCTGAAAATGATAGAATATAAAACAGCCGTTTTGGTTGCTGCAGCAATGAAAATGGGTGCCATTGCAGCAAAAACCTCAGAAAAAGAAGCTTGTTTAATTTATGATTTTGGACTTAATTTAGGATTGGCTTTCCAGCTTCAGGATGATTATTTAGATGCTTTTGGTGATCCTGAAACTTTTGGAAAACAAGTAGGAGGAGATATTATCGAAAACAAAAAAACCTATTTGTACTTAAAGGCAGTTGAGTTTTCTGGTTCTGAAAAAGCAGCAGAATTAAAAAAGTTGTTCAGTTTGCAGTTGGAGGATAACACTGATAAAATAGAAAATGCCAAAGCAATTTTTAACGAATCCGGTGCGTCAGAAGCTACTCAAAAAGCTATAGAAATGTATACTTTTAAGGCTTTTGAAACACTTGATAAAATGGATATCAGTGTAGAAAAGAAAAATATTCTGAAAACTTTTGGAGAAAACCTAATGGGCAGAAAGGTTTAAAATAAATCAGAATTTATGAATGCTATTGTAAGCTCTGTTTTTTTTAATGAACAAAATTGTGATGCCAAAAAACAATTGTTTTTTGCTGCTTGCTTCCCTTTTTTTACCCTTTTCGCTTTAGGTATTGACAGTGTTTTTTTTAATGAGCAATATTTTGACGGTCGTCAAATTACAAACTTGTTAGCAATACTCTATTTCTCCTTTTTCTTTTGGGTTTCCGGTTCTTATTTAAGAAAACTGATGTTTGTGATGGTTTTCTTGTCTTATATAGGAGAAGTGATTTTTTGCACTTTGCTCGGAATGTACCATTACAGAACTACAGTTATTCCTTTATATGTTCCTTTTGGTCATGCAATTGTATACGCTTCAGGTTATGTTTTTGCACATGCAGAATGGGCAGTTAAGAACGACAAATTTCTTAGAAAATATTTCGCAGTTGGATTTACATTACTGTTTTTATTAGTTGGAATATTTCTGAAAGATGTTTTTTCATTGGTTTTCGGAATCTTTTTCTTTTTGCTTCTAAAGAGAAAAAAATGGCAGAATTTATATTATTTCATCGCCCTTTGTGTTATATTTATTGAGCTTGCCGGAACTTATTTTCAATGCTGGAAATGGGTGCCTAAAACCTTCGGATTAATTCCCGCCGCCAATCCGCCAATGGGAGCTGTATTTTTCTATGCAGGCGGCGATGTTCTTTTGTCTAAAATTGTAGATTATTGGAAATCAAAAACCATAAAAACCAATATCGATTGTAATTGAATTGATTTTAAAGTTGCCATTGCCATTAAAATTGAATTTTGAAATTGAAAAAATATGTATGTTTCACCATTAAATACCGATTTATTATTCGAAGAAGCTCAAAAAGATTCTTTGTATCTGAAATTAATTGAACAGCTCAATAAAGATTTTAATTTGGCAAACGAAGGCATAGATTTTCCGCTGAGCATCACTCCGGAAGAATTAAAAATCCAGCTTCACGAAAAAATCTACCGAATGATTCAGTACAAATTTGCTGAATACCTCAATTTGCTATACATAATTGATGTTCCTGAAAATGAAATCAAACAACTTGACGGGTCAGATTTGGTTGTTCTTGCTGAAGAGGTTTCTTTTTTAATTCTAAAAAGAGAATGGCAGAAAGTTTGGTTCAGGAATTTTTATAAGTAGAATCATGATCTTTCTAAAACGTGTTGTCTTTGTGTAATTTGAGCTTTAGAAATAAACCCTCACAAAAGGCATAAACGCAGATCCGTACAAACTTCTTTTTTCATTAAATAAAACATCATAGCGACCACCTACAGTTACGCTTCCGGTTCTGTAACCAGCACCAAGATATAGTGCCGTGTTCCAGTAATTATCTGAATAGCCGGGTACGTTATCAAGGCGTTCATATTTTGTATTAACCCTAACTTGTTCCAGTTCAGCAGATAACTGCATTTCGGGAATGGGGTTTACTAATCCGACAAGACTCCCCCCATATATGTAAGAATGATATTGGTTTTTAGAAGATAAATAGCCAAACTGCAGTCCTAATCCAACTGCGACAATTTCGTTAACATTATAAATAGCGCTTGGCATTACAGAAATATCAGTATATCCGGAGCCAAATCCAAGACCCAATCCGCCACCAAATTGCACTTTGTCCCAAAACTCTTTATTGTTATCGATTACATTATTTTCGTCCTGTGCAATTGTAAGATTTGAAAATAGGCTAATCAAAATCACAAAAAATGATTTGAAAACGATTGAAAGATGAATTTTCTTCATAGTTTAGGCTATTTTTAACAAATTTTTACGTAAAAGTACGTAAAAAAATCATTTAAATAATATCGATTGTTGTACTTTTGCCATTCTATATAACAAAAAGTATATTCACTCAAATATTATGGATAGGTTTTCATTTTTAAATGCAGCGCATACCGAGTTTTTTGCACAATTATACGATCAATATTTAGTAAACCCAGACAGCGTTGAGCCAAGCTGGAGAAGTTTTTTTCAGGGCTTTGACTTTGGAATGACTACTTATAACGACGAAAATCCTGTGCAAACAATCGTTGAGTATGTAACTACTACTAGCGACAACGCAGATTACAGTAAAGTTTCTGAAAAATTACAAAAAGAATTTAACGTATTGAAATTGATTGATGGCTACCGTTCACGTGGTCATTTATTTACCAAAACCAATCCGGTTCGTGACCGTAGAACTTCATCTCCAACTTTGGATATTGAAAACTTCGGATTAACTACTGCAGACCTTTCTACAGTTTTTGATGCTGCACAGGTTATTGGTGTTGCTCCTTGCTCTCTGCAGGATATCATTACCCGTCTTAAAGCAATTTACTGTCAGCATATTGGTGTTGAATATATGTACATCAGAAACCCTGGTGTTGTAAAATGGATTCAGGATAAATTGGGTGTTAACAACAATCAGCCTAATTTCTCTGTTGAAGAAAAACAAACTATCCTTAATAAATTAAATGAAGCTGTTTCTTTCGAGAACTTTTTGCATACTAAATATGTCGGCCAAAAACGATTTTCATTAGAAGGTGGTGAAACCATCATCCCGGCTTTGGATGCTTTGATCGAAAAAGCTGCTGAAAAAGGAGTAGAGCAGTTTGTAATGGGAATGGCGCACCGTGGCCGTTTGAACGTTTTGGCAAACATCTTCGGAAAATCTACTCAGGATATCTTTAGCGAATTTGACGGTAAAGATTATGATCAGGAATATTTTGACGGTGACGTAAAATACCACTTAGGTCTTACAGCCGACAAAAAAACAAGAACAGGAAAAAGCATCAATATCAATTTAGCACCAAATCCTTCACACTTAGAAACGGTTGGAGCTGTTATTGAAGGAATCACAAGAGCAAAACAAGATAAATATTACGCTGATGATTTTTCAAAAGTATTACCAATCGCTGTTCACGGAGATGCTGCAATCGCAGGACAAGGTTTGCTTTATGAAATTATCCAAATGGCACAATTAGACGGTTACAAAACCGGAGGTACCATTCATATCGTAATCAACAACCAGGTTGGATTTACAACAAACTATTTAGACGCGCGTTCATCAACTTATTGTACAGACGTTGCCAAAGTAACACTTTCGCCTGTATTACACGTAAATGCCGATGATGCAGAAGCTGTTGTACACGCAGTATCTTTTGCATTAGATTACAGAATGGAGTTTGGACGTGACGTATTTATCGATTTATTAGGATACAGAAAATACGGTCATAATGAAGGTGATGAACCTCGTTTTACACAGCCGGTTTTATATAAAATCATTGCAAAACATCAAAACCCAAGAGATATTTATGCTGAAAAGCTTTTATCAGAAAGCGTTATTGATGCCAATTATGTAAACACAATTGAAAAAGAATACAAAGCAGATCTTGAACAAAATTTAGAAGCATCCCGTAAAAAGGCGTTGACAATCATTACTCCATTTATGCAAAATGAATGGAAAGGATTCCAGCAGGTTTCTGATGATGTAATGTTGAAAAAGGTAGATACTTCTTTCGATAAAAAAGGCCTGGATTCAATTATCAATACGATTTCAACTTTACCTTCGGATAAAAAATTCATCAATAAAATCAACAAAATTGTATCTGACAGAAAAACAGGATACGATAACAACACCTTAGATTGGGGAACTGCAGAAGCATTGGCTTATGGTTCTCTTTTAACTGAAGGATTTGATGTCAGAATTTCTGGTCAGGACGTAGAGCGTGGTACATTCTCACACCGTCATGCGGTAGTTAAAGTAGAAGATTCTGAAGAAGAAGTAATCTTACTGAACAATATCGAAAACAAAAAAGGAAAATTCGGAGTATTCAATTCACTTTTATCAGAATACGGAGTTTTAGGATTTGATTACGGTTATGCTTTGGCAAACCCAAATGCTTTAACAATCTGGGAAGCACAATTTGGAGATTTCTCTAACGGTGCACAAATTATGATTGACCAGTATATTTCTTGTGGAGAAGATAAATGGAACAACCAAAACGGTATTGTTTTATTATTGCCACACGGATACGAAGGTCAGGGAGCTGAACACTCTTCTGCAAGAATGGAGCGTTACTTACAGCTTTGCGCAAGACACAATATGTATGTTGCCGATTGTACAACGCCAGCGAACTTTTTCCACTTGTTGAGAAGACAAATGAAAACAGATTTCCGTAAACCTTTAGTGGTTTTTTCTCCAAAAAGTTTATTGCGAGATCCAAGATGTGTGTCTTCAGTTGAAGAATTAGCAACAGGAAGTTTCCAGGAAACTATCGATGACAATACAGTAAACAAAAAAGACGTAAAAACTCTGGTTTTCTGTACCGGTAAATTCTACTATGATATTGCTGCTGAAAGAGAAAACAACGGAAGAAAAGATGTGGCAATTGTTCGTATCGAGCAATTATTCCCTTTCCCTGCAGAACAAATCAAAGAAATCATTGCAAAATATCCAAAAGCTGATGATTATGTGTGGGCACAGGAAGAACCTAAAAACATGGGAGCTTACAGTTTTATGCTAATGAACTTTGATCTTGTAAAATGGAGACTTGCTTCATTAAAAGCTTACGCGGCTCCGGCAGCAGGAAGTTATACACGTGCAAAACGCCGTCATGCAGATGCAATCAGAATGGTATTCGATAAAAATTTATTCAGATAAAAAAATGTTTCAAGTTTAGAGTTTCAGTTTTAACATTAACATGAAACTTTAAACAATACAACCTTAAACAAAAATAAGATGATTTTAGAAATGAAAGTCCCATCACCAGGGGAATCAATAAAAGAAGTTGAAATTGCAACTTGGTTAGTAAAAGACGGAGATTATGTAGAAAAAGATCAGGCAATTGCTGAAGTTGATTCAGATAAAGCTACTCTTGAATTGCCTGCTGAAATGAGCGGTGTAATTACACTAAAAGCTGAAGAAGGTGATACAGTAGCAGTTGGTGCTGTAGTTTGTTTAATTGATACTGATGCGGCAAAACCATCTGGTTCTGCAGCTGCACCAGCAGCAGAAGCTCCTAAGGCTGAAGCTCCAAAAGCAGAAGTAAAAGCTGAGGCTCCAAAAGCAGCTCCGGTTCAGGCTCCGGCAGCAACAAGTTATGCAGCCGGGACTCCATCTCCTGCAGCAAGAAAAATATTAGACGAGAAAAATATTGCTCCGGCAACTGTTTCAGGAACTGGTAAAGGCGGAAGAATTACTAAAGATGATGCTGTAAATGCAGTGCCTTCTATGGGAACTCCAACTGGTGGAAGCCGTGGAACTGAGCGTACTAAATTATCAATGTTACGTCGTAAAGTAGCAGAAAGATTAGTTTCGGCTAAGAACGAAACAGCTATGCTTACTACTTTTAACGAAGTAAACATGACGCCAATCAACCAAATTCGTAATGAATACAAAGACGCTTTCAAAGCTAAACATGGTGGTTTAGGTTTAGGTTTTATGTCTTTCTTTACAAAAGCAGTAACAAGAGCTTTACAATTATATCCTGATGTGAACTCTATGATGGACGGTGATTACAAAATCGCTTACGATTTTGCTGATATCTCAATCGCTGTTTCCGGACCAAAAGGATTAATGGTTCCTGTTGTTCGTAATGCTGAACTTTTAACCTTCCGTGGAATCGAAGCTGAAATCAAAAGATTGGCTTTAAGAGCTCGTGACGGTCAAATTACAGTTGACGATATGACTGGTGGAACTTTTACAATCACTAATGGTGGTGTTTTCGGAAGTATGTTATCTACTCCAATCATCAACCCTCCTCAGTCAGGAATCTTGGGAATGCACAACATTATCGAGCGTCCAATCGCTGTAAACGGTAAAGTTGAAATTCACCCAATGATGTATGTTGCTCTTTCTTACGATCACAGAATCATCGACGGACGTGAGTCAGTTGGTTTCTTAGTGGCTGTTAAAGAAGCTTTAGAAAATCCGGTAGAATTATTGATGAACGGAGATGCTAAAAGAGCATTAGAGTTGTAATCAAATAAATTCTTAGAAATAAAAAAATCCGTTTAGAACTTCTAAACGGATTTTTTGTTTATTTGCCTAACTAACCAACTCATTTATGTCAACCAAAAAAAAACAGGCAGCAATAGGCTTTATCTTCATCACCATGTTAATCGATATTACCGGATGGGGAATCATCATTCCGGTTATTCCAAAACTGATTAAAGAATTAATACACGGAGATGTGAGTGAAGCTGCAAAATATGGAGGCTGGTTGACATTTGCTTATGCGATGACACAATTTTTGTTTGCGCCGTTAATTGGTAATTTAAGTGATAAATTTGGGCGAAGACCTATAATTTTAATTTCCCTTTTTGCTTTTGCACTGGATTATGTTTTACTGGCATTTGCTCCAACCATTACATGGCTTTTTATAGGAAGAATAATTGCCGGATTAACCGGGGCAAGTATTTCAACCGCTTCGGCATATATAGCCGATGTGAGTACGCCGGAAAACAGAGCCAAAAATTTCGGAATGATTGGTGTAGCTTTTGGACTCGGATTTATAATTGGGCCAGTTCTGGGTGGTATTCTGGGACATTACGGATCGAGAATTCCGTTTTATGCAGCAGCAGTTTTGTGTCTACTTAATTTTCTGTACGGATATTTTATTCTACCCGAATCATTATCAAAACAAAATAGGAGATCAGTTAATCTAAAAAGAGCTAACCCGATTGGTGCTTTTTTGAACTTAAGGAAATATCCTTCGCTTTATGGATTGCTGATTGCCTTATTTTTGATTTACATAGCAGCACATGCCGTGGAAAGTAACTGGAGTTATTTTACGATGTATAAATTTAACTGGAACGAAAAGATGGTCGGAATTTCGCTGGGCGTTGTCGGAGTTTTAGTAAGTCTCGTTCAGGGCGGTTTGATACGATGGACCAGTAAAAAATTAGGAAACAAAAAAAGTATCTATATTGGAATGTCTTTATACACCCTTGCCATGTTTTTGTTTGCTTTTGTTTCAGAAAGCTGGATGATGTTTCTCTTTTTGATTCCGTATTGTCTTGCGGGAATAGCCGGACCTGCATTGCGAGCCATAATTTCCGGCCATGTTTTGCCAACAGAACAAGGAGAAATTCAGGGTACAATTGCCAGTTTAATGAGTGCTGCAACGATTATCGGTCCACCGGTAATGTCGGGTCTTTTTTATTATTTTACGCATCAGGACGCGCCTTTTGAATTTCCGGGAATGCCTTTTATACTTGGAGGAATCTTGATGATGAGCAGTGGAATTGTTTCTTACCTTTCATTGAAAAAACATTCGAATAATAATTAATCAAATTTATAAAAGTTTAAAATCCCAAATTCCAGTTAAGGAGTTTGGGATTTTTTATATGTAAATTTTAAGAGAGATTATTTATGCCCAAAAAGGAATGTATTT
The DNA here is from genome assembly GCF_002017935.1 of Flavobacterium sp. LM4. Lineage (NCBI taxonomy): Bacteria > Pseudomonadati > Bacteroidota > Flavobacteriia > Flavobacteriales > Flavobacteriaceae > Flavobacterium > Flavobacterium sp. LM4. The sequence continues at coordinate 1,877,682 of NZ_MUFW01000001.1, forward strand.
TTTATATTTTCTAGAATTACTGGAAGGATCATCATCTTTTATCAAACCTTCAATTATTGTGTCTTTTATAATTCTTGAGGCTATTGCTGAATTCTGTTCTTCAATTTGAAAACGCTCTCTTAAACTTTGATTTGTCATTATGTCATTTGACACATAACATAAACATGCATGTTGGTAACAAGCTCTAACTTTATCTTTTTTATCTAAATGATTAAGTTCTTTATAGCTAAACATTGTAATTCTGGTTCTTTTTTCAGATACAATAAAGTCTACTGCAGGTAATTGGTACATTTCATTGTAAAAAATCACTTTATCTATACCGCTTCCCTTTTCTTCGCATATACCAAATCTTCTTAAGATATCTGCTAATTTTTCATTTCGGGATATGTACTCATCAATAAAACGCTGAGGTGTTATTAGAGGTAAACCTGGATTGGAAATTTCGATTCTGTCTGAAAATATCTCAATCATAGGAAATCCTTTTTCATTAAAATCTTGATGGATAAGAGCATTAGCGACTAATTCTCTTATTGCAATCTCGGGATACATTTTTGTTTCTTTTCTAAAAGCTCTTCCTATTTCTTCATTCGCAGGTAACTGGCCATTTATCCAGTCAATGAGTCCGTCAAACCCGACGGCATATCCTCTTTTACCAATTTGTTCTCTTATTGTTTCGACTTTATTCTTTCCCTTATATACAATTACTCTAACCGCCTTTCTCCCTATTTCGTCAAATTCTTCAAGATTTTTAGCTAATAAAATAGCTCCTAATTTAGTTATATCATAATTGCCCTTACTCTTTTTTATAAATTTTTCAGAAATGAATTTTTCAATTACTCCTTCCTGAGTATTTGGGTACGGGAGTTTTAATAATTCGAAATAGGTCTGAGAATTAAGTAAACTAATTATTTCCGAAGAAGTAACATTTGTTTTTGCAACAAGGTTTTCTAATGGTTTATCGGGAGATTTTCTCCAAATTTTCCCTTCTTTTTCAGGGAATTCACTTAATTTTCTAGTATAGCTAGCTATTCTGATATATGGAATATGTAGAAAATCTACTGGACGATTGTCAGCGCTTGGAATTATAATCATAGAAATCCGTATTCCATCATCATAATCAAATTCATGAATTCTGAAATCAATTTTTGGGGCTAATCGATTAATAAGCCAGCTTTCCAAATCTTCTCCCCCTTTCTTATGTGATTTTATTTTAAAAGTTGTTCCTATAACTTTATGAGTTTTATCTTCTACTCCAAAAATCAAATAACCAAAAGGTTGGTTATGTAAGCAAGCTCCATTCGATAATGCTGATATTCTTTCACCTATTTCTTCAGCTGAATGATAGTTTAATTTAAATTCAACCCATTCACTTTCGTTAGGCTGTTTAGTTAAATCGTTTACGATATTTATTAACTTTTTTTGTTCCATAATCAAATAACCATCAAATAAGAAACCCTTGAATTTATTGGGATTAAAAGTAAAAATACATCTATTTGTCAAATAACTATCAAATAAGATTCTCTTTTTGGTTTTAATTGTTGATAACTTTTTATTTGTTTTTGATTAGTTTTTATTATTGCTTTAAGTACAAATAATGATTAAAATAATCAATAATCGCTTTTCCTTCCAGCAAAATATCAGCGCCAATGATGCCATGAACAGGTTTTGCTTTGTATTGCTGCAAAGCTTCATTAACGTGTGATAGGTCAAAAATTACCAGACTAAAATCGGTATTTTTCCAGGAACCCAACTGAAGCATATTGTGCTTCGAAATTTGTGTTTTCATTCCGGTTCCGCCGGCACCTGCAGCTTTAGTTTTAGATTTTTTTGTGGTTAAATCGAATTTTTCAATACTTTCAAAACCCACACAGGAATTTGATGCGCCGGTGTCTAAAATAAAAGTTCCGGAAACACCATTGATTTTGGCTTTAATAGATAAATGCTGTGTTTTGGTAACTTTGAATTTTATTTTTTTGTATTTCTCTTTTTTGAGAACCTCGTGAAGATTTTCCATTTTAGATAGTGATTGAAAACCAAAAATAAACCAATTACAGCCAATAAACTAATGATGTACCAGATATAATAGGCTGATTTTTCTTCTGGCGAAATAGAGCCGTAATAGACAAACGAACTCCAGTAATAAGGAGATTTTTTAGCGTTTGGAATCGATTTATCATTTAAGAAATCAAGTTTTGAGTTTGTATTGGCTTCAAAGTAAGTTTGCTTATTTTTGATATTTTTATAGAAATCAGTCATAAAAACCGACGTTGTATAATCGTTTACTTTCCATAACGAAAACAACAAATTGTGTGCTCCTGCAAACTGAAAACCTCTTGCTACACTCATCGCTCCTTCGGCTTTGTAAAGTTTTCCAATTCCGGTTTCACAGGCACTCAACACTACTAAATCCGGATTTATATTAAGATTGTACAATTCTGAATATAAAATTTCCTGATCATAAAATTTAATACTTGCAGGAGTTTGAATATCACCCGATGAAGCATGTGTGCTTAAATGCAGAATCGAATAATTAGAAACGTTATTTTTGAAATTATCGAAACGGGCATCGGTGTTTTCTAAATATTTGCCTTTAAAATTACTCCGGATTGATGCCAGTTCTTTCTTCGAATAACGCAACTCAAAAGCCGTTTTTTCGAAAACAGGAAAAACACCCAAAACGGTTTTTTCGGATTTAGAAATGGGTTTGGAATTTAAATAAATATTCGCCGAAGTATTATAGGCGATCTTAAAATCGTTCAGCAAATAATGCATTTTGGCAAAATTTGTTGTATTTGATGTACGTGTAATCAATGCTTCAAACGGAAGAAAATTCAAAATGCCATCAGGAACAATGATTAGGTTTTGATAAATCGAATTACCAGGCAATTGTAATAGATTATAAACATTATTTCCGGAACGATTATAACCCGCAATATCATTTATAATAGCATTGGCGTCATTAAAATAGTCCAGAAAAAAAAGAATATCAGCTAATTTTCCGTCTCCAATAGGAACTCTGTTTAATGAAATTTGATTGTGTTGTAAAGTAAAATAATACAATTTTTCAACACCCATGAAATAATAAACCATAATGGCTTTGTCATTTTGTAATTTCTTGAACAATGATTTTAAATCACAATTTTCCGGAATATAATCTTCATTTTCAGCCTGAATTTTCTTCAGTGAAAGCGTCAATTCATTTTGCTTTTGGATAAGATTATTGATTTTCGAAATATCTGCAGCATCTCCTTTTTGCTGTTCTTTTAAAATGGCATTATTTAAATTTTGAAATTCCTGCAAAAGCTGTTTTTCTTCTGCGGAAGCGTTTTTAATATTCGAACGATAACTTTTTAAAATTCCAGATTTAGTTCGTTCAGATAATTGAAAGGCTTTATTCATATATTCAGTTTTTCCTTCCTTTTCATATAAATTTTTATAAATCGAAATACATTTTTCAGTTCGGCTTCGTGATCGCAATTGCATCAGGATTTTGGAGTTTTCGTAAACCAAACCGTTCATCAGTAAATCTTCAATGTAAAACGAAAGTTCAAAAGCTTTCAATGCCTTTTTTGGCTGTTTAAGCTGTAGCATTTCTGCCTGAAGGTCGATTGCATCTGTCAAAACAGTTTCCGGATATAACTGGTTTTGATTTGGCAGAAGGTTTTTAGAATTATAACTTGGAATTAAAAGTTTAAAAACACCCGAAATTTGCTTTGTACTTTCGTCATATTTTCTTTCATCAAAAAGTAATAAAGCTTTTTCATAATAAAGTTTAGCCAGTTTTCGAGGCTGATGGTTGGGCGTTTTTAAAAACAGTTCTTCAGCTTTTTCTATATAAGAGTTTGCTGTTTCGAAGTTTCGTCTTTTTCGGTTAAGTGTTGCAAGATTTCGATAAGAATTCGATAAAGTTTCATATTCATCTTTTTCTTTTTGAAGAAATTTTATTGAGGATTCAAATGCTTTTTCAGTCTTTTCTCTTTTTTCGGGGAATAATAAATTTCCTCCTGAACTTAGTAAATAATTACTTCCCAGATTATTCAATAAAATTCCTCTCTGGACATTCGATAATTTTTCAGTTTTTAAAGTATTTTCCAAAAGTTCAATGGCCATTGAGATCTTGCCCGAACTCTGATAAACATTCGATAAATTGAGGATTGCTGCTATTTTTTGTGATTGGTTTTTCTCTGTTTCAGCAATAAAATAATACTGTTTGATCGTATTTTCAGCACTGTCATAATCGCCCAAAACAGTGTATAAATTGCCCAGGGGTTTCAGGCAATACTCAATAATATCGTAATTGTTAAGTTTGTATTTTTGGTACAATTGCCAGGCTTTTTCATAACCTGAAACCGCATTGTGTGTCTGTCCAAACTGATTTTGATAATACGCCTTGTTGCAGTTTAAAACCACTATGGACAATAATTCGTCTTTGGTTTTTGGTTTTGGATTTTTCCAGAAAGCGGTTTCGGTATTGGTTAAGTTTTGCAGCGCTTTCGCTGAAGGATGGGCAACAAATGAATCAATTGCGTTGTAAATTTTGTCTTCGGGGTTTTGCCCAAAAACAGTTAGATTCAGGAAGAAGAAAATTAAACCATATAAGCGATATAAGTTCATATAATTTGCTGCGTGTTTTGTTGTTTCACAGAGATACACAAAGGTTTTTCACAAAGATGCCCAAAGATTTAAAATAACTTTGCTAATCTCTGTATTGTCTTTGTGTATCTCTGCGGAATAACTTTTAAAACTTCCAGATCCCATAAACCTGAAAATAATTAAAATCCTTTTCAAAGTTCATCACATACCGAGCCCCTAAACTAGGGCCAATCCTTGCAAATCCAGCAGTTAAATCGAATAAAAGTCCTGTGTTTAAATTTGCCATTGATGCTTTGGCAGAATTTGATTCTGTTCTGGTATTAATTATAAGTTTATCTGAATCTCCCTCGTAAAGGTCTATTTTTTTGCTCTGACGCTGTTCCTGTGCAACATTTATGTTTGCCTGAAAACCGGCACCAATTCCTATGTAGTTATTGATGTTGTAGCGAATAAGAACCGGCACTTCCCAATTAACGCTTTTGTTTTCTGTACTTGTTGTGGTGCGTTGTCTTTGCTTTACACCATTGGCATTGGTAATTACTTCAGTAACCACATTAGCTGCGCTATCATAATTATTTAAACTGTTTACCCATTCTGCCTGCCAGTAAAAGCGGTAGGATTTAAAAGGAGAAATAGTTGCACCAACAAAATAGCTCGTTGAATTATCTAAATCAGGATAGAAATTATACCCGGCTTTAGCGCCAATCGATATTCCGGGTAAAAATCGGGTAGTGGCGTAATTGGTAATGATAGGTTCATTTTTGTCAAAAATTATTGCTGTTCGGCTTTTGGTTTTTACCTTATGAAAGTCTTCATTAAATTTCATTGAATATCGTACAAAACCTTTAGTACTGTCTTTTTCCTGAACGTTTTTTTGTTCAGTTCCCGGCAAATAAATATTCTTGAAAGTAAAAATGATTTGTTTTTGTTTAATGATAGTGTCGAGACAGCTTACGGTTGGTTCTTCGCCTTTTGGACAAATAGGGCATTCAGGATACATGCCTTCAATCTGGAATGTTTTTTTGTCGAACATATCCGGAATATCGGTTTCTAAACGAATTTTTCTGGCAGGTCCTTCTCCATTGTTTTGAAAACGGGTTTTAAATTTCACTCTTTTAAATCGGACGAATCTATAATTAATCAAACTTCCGTTAGACCCCATTTTGTTGGGATCGTGAGAGGTTACGATTTCCATTTCGAGGTTTTTGACTTTATGGTTTTTAAAACTGCGGTTTGGCACAAAAATCCCGCGCATGGTAACTGTTGCACTGGTATCTTTGATCATTTCCGGAGTGGTTTTGAAAGTATAAAAGACATTTCGGGTTTCATTTGGATTGGCTTCGTCAAATTCCAGGATCGAAACATTGTGATAAAGAGTATGTGCCTCTTTTAAACTTGCCTCTAAATCTTCTTCGGTTGTAGTATTTTTATATTTTTTGAATTTAAAAGTGTTTTCGGCAGAAGCCAGATAGGATTTCGTATCATCGAGATCGTCAATTGAAGCTACTGTGTTTTCTTTTACTTCACGTTCGCCTGCATAGTTTCGAAAATCGACCAGTTCGAAATTATTGTTTTTGAATTGCTTCTCATTATAAAAAAGATACAGTTTCCCATTTGAGACATAATTTTCCAGATTTTGATAACTCACTACAACTAGCATTTCCTGTTCCGGAATGGGGTCACAGTTTTTTTGAATGGCAAATCCGTTTTGGTCGGCAATCGAGGCGATGTCCTGATAAGGATCATCTGCTATTTCGTTAACAGCGACTTTTTTTGGCCGTGTAGCAGGAGGTTTTCCGTTATCATAATTGTTGGTAACGGCTAATCGGGCGGTGTAATTCCCCTTGTTTTTGTAGACGTGTTTGGGTTCTGCCTGTTTGCTGTAATGTCCGTCTCCCATTTCCATAAATAAGAGTAGCTTGGTTTTGGCGCACCGGCAATTGGAATTAATGGAGGTGTTTCGGGTTTAAACGTTACCGAGTTGCCTTTTTGGGTATAGCTTATATTTGCTCTTCGGGTGATGGTGTCTTTTACTTTGGTTTGCGCCAACACCATTGCTGATGATAGAAAAATAAAACAGCATAAAAGTTTTTTCATGGTCGAGGAGGTTTTTTAGCCCTGATGGGAGCGGCATCCTTTTTCTGGCTTCTTTAGACAGAAAAAGATACAGCGGACAGCAGGATTAGCTTCTGAAAATCATCAGAGTTAGTTTAAAACAGCATTAAATGTAAAAAAAAGTGATGAGCAAATCATCACTTTTTCCTAAAAAAAGTATTTGAAAGTTACTGAATGGCATTGATTGCTGCTACCAGTTGAGCTTCTGAACCTACTGTTGTTTCAGCCAAAGTAAAGCTGTAGGTTTGATTAGCGGCAATTGTAACACCTTTGATAGCATAACGCCATTGACCGTTATCTTCGGTAGCAAAAATGATGTGACAAGCTAAACCAACAGGAATCTGGCCATAGTGTTCGCTGAATAATCCGGCAGCTGTGTAAGTATCTAACTTAGCCAATGCATTTTGTCCTTCTCCGTCATAAGATAAGTAAATTGCACAATTGTTATTGTCATAACCTTCTGGAGCATCTACTAAAATAGTAGTTTTAGGTCTTGGATCGCTGTAGAATTTATCAACATTTGTCCATCCGAAGTTTCCAAAAGTTACATAATAATTGTTTCCTTCGCCCTGAACCCCGCCTTTTCCGCCTGTACCGTCAGCACCGTCTTTGGCTTCTCTCCACACTAAGTTTTCATCTTCATCAATGTTTCCAAACCAAAGTGTCATGGCATTATCCAAACCGCCAGTTAAATTAGTTGGTACAACCAGATTTATAGAGCAAGAAGTTGCCAGATCTACACCACCTTGCGTTGCTTTAATAAAGAATTCACCTCCGGAGATCAATAGGTTTTTCTTTCCGTCTGCCATTAAACCCATAGTTGGTTTATTGGTTACAAGCATATTTCCTTTGTCAAAAATTTCAACAAAATCAATGTTAATAGCACCTGTTACAGCGTTTCCTGCTTTAGTAAGACAGTTTCCGTTAATGGTGATTTTTACACCTTTTGCTGATGTAAGCGTAATAGCACCTGCACCTGCTGTTGCTGTAAAATGTTGTGTTTTTCCTGCCAAAGCCTCATCTCTTACAGCTGCAAATTCTGATGCCGATGGTGGTATAATTTTTTCGTCTTCACTGTTGCTGTCATCACAGCTTGCAAATGTTGCTAATGCTAAAAATAATAGTCCGATTTTTTTAAAATTTGTGTTCATGATTTCTAATTTTTATAAATCTGAACTGATTTTGATCAGTTGGTTTTCAGATTCCGGTTGTTAATTTAATTTTTATATTCTTATATCAATTCAGGGTTGATATTGTTACCCTTATTTTTAAAAATTCTTTTTATACCGTTATATCAAATCGCCTTTACAATTGTTACCCCTTTATTCGAAGTTTTTTTGAAACTATTTAGAAAGGCACTTTTCTTCAAAAACATTTCCGTCTTCGTCTAGTGCCACCAAAATTTGTTTTTTGCGAAGACTAATCAGTAAATAAAGCCAGACTATTGACCAAAGTCCTATGGTTGCAAAAACCAAAGTCAGCTGCAAAGAAGAATTGATTTGTTTTTTTTCTTTGGATAAAACCACATAAGGAAGTTTGTCGTTTTTTTCAATCACAATAAATCCATTGCGAATTTTGTTCGACAGTATCTGTTGAAACTTGGCAAAATCTTTCTCGGTTGTAAATTGATAACTTCCCATTTCTATGTGATTTTTAATTCTAAATAACCTTTTATTACTCTATATCAATTTGCGGTTATTATTGTTACCTTCTTTTCTGTAACTTTTTTCAGATTCTTTTTTTTACTTTAGCTAATAATTTTCGATATGGAAAAAAGTAAAACACATTCTGACCAAATGTATATTGACGGTATAGCGGCAAATGACTCGGCAATAATCCGTTCTATCTATAAAAATTTCGTTCCCAAAGTGGTTTTCTATATAATGAATAATTCCGGAGACAAGGATCAGGCTCAGGATGTAGTTCAGGAAATCATGATTTTGCTTTTTAATCAGGCAAAAGCCAATACATTACAGCTGACTTGTCCGTTTGATGCGTACTTCTTTTTGTTGTGCAAAAGGAAATGGCTTAACGAATTGAAAAAAACTTCGAATAAAGGGGTAACAATTAATGAAGATTTTGCATCTATCAATGAATCTGCTCTTGAATTGGTTCAGGAAGCCGAACAATTTGATGAAAAACAGCAGCTTTTTGATATGATGTTCCAAAAATTAGGAGATAAATGCCAGGAGGTGCTAAAACTGAGTTTCGCCATTAAATCGATGGAAGAGGTTGCCGAAAAACTAAACGTAACTTACGGATATGTCCGTAAAAAGAAATCGCTATGTATCGGACAGCTGACACAATGGATTCAGGAAGCAAAAAATTTTAAATCTCTTAAAAATAATTAGCCATGAACGAAGAACGCTACCTATTATTTGATCAATATCTGCTGGGAGAAATCACTGTTGAGGAAAGAAACAGCTTTGAAAAAGAGATCTCAGAAAATCCGGAATTTGCGGCTGAATTCAGAACTTTCAAAGAGGTTCAGGTACAACTGGAAAATAAATTCGGGCATGAGCAGGAAAGAAAAGCGTTTAAAGAAAACCTGTCCAATATTGCGAATAAACATTTCAATAAAGAAAAGCCAAAAGTGGTATTGATGCGTCCCTGGTATTATGCGGCGGCGGCATCTGTGGCAATTTTATTCGGATTGTTCTTTTTTGACTACAATCAAAATCCGTCTTTTAATGATTATAACCATCCCGGACAAGCTCATTTTACAGAAAGAAGCAATACAAATGTAAACCTGATACAGGCCGAAAAAGCTTTTAATGACAGAAAATTCAAAGAAGCGATTCCGTTTTTTGAGGCAGTTTTGAAAGACAAAAAAACATCCGAAATTCAATATTACTATGGTGTTTCTTTGGTGCAAACAGGCCAATATAAAAAAGCAGAGGGAGTTTTTAATGAATTGAAATCAGGAAACTCTGTTTACAAAGACAAATCACTTTGGAATCTGGCTTTACTAAAATTAAAACAAAAAGATTATAATGGATGTAAAGAAATCCTGGAGACTATTTCTCAGGACTATGAAGACTATGATGAGGTTCAGGAGCTTTTGGATGCTTTGGATTAGATATTTTACTAAGAAACACTGAGAATTTTACACAGAGATTCGCAAAGTTTTTAAAATACTTTGCGAATTTTTTTTATTGCTTTTTGCCATTCTGAGGAACGATGAATCTCCATAAATAATTCCATCCAGAGAATCGCCAATCTTTGTCGAGTTTCTAGCGAAGATTCCTCGTTCCTCGGAATGACAAAAAAGATAAAAAAATCTGTTAAATCCGCGTTTTTACAAAAGTGAATCCGTTTCATCCGCGTCCCAATCTGCACAATTGCTATTCTTTTAATATTGTCGTAATTTTGACAACTTTAAAAAACATACAATTGAATTCAACGACAATTATTACCGATACCCACACGCATTTATATTCTGAAGAATTTGATCAGGATCGTGACCAAATGATTCAGAGAGCCATAAACGCAGGAGTAACCCGTTTTTTTATTCCCGCTATTGATGCTGCAGCCACACAATCAATGTATGATCTGGAGCAAAATTATCCGGATCATGTCTTTTTGATGATGGGTTTGCATCCCACTTACGTGAAAGACAATTATCTGGACGAGCTGCAGCATGTTGAAACAGAACTTTCAAAACGGAAATTTTATGCCGTTGGTGAAATCGGAATCGATTTGTACTGGGATAAAACGCATTTAAAGGAGCAGCAAATCGCTTTTAAAAGGCAAATTCAGATGGCAAAGCAATACAGACTGCCCATCGTGATTCATTGCCGCGACGCTTTTGATGAAATATTTGAAATTCTGGAAGAAGAAAAATCAGCTGATCTGTTCGGAATTTTTCATTGTTTTTCCGGAACGTATGAGCAGGCGCTTCAGGCGATTTCGTATAATATGAAATTGGGAATTGGAGGCGTAGTAACTTTTAAAAACGGAAAAATCGACCAATTCTTACACCAAATTGATTTAAAACACATTGTTTTAGAAACCGATTCACCTTACCTCGCGCCAATTCCATACAGGGGTAAACGCAACGAAAGCAGTTATTTAACGAATGTAATTGCAAAACTGGCTGAAATTTACGAACTTTCAGAAACTGAAATTGCAGAAGCAACAACGCAAAACTCTAAAGACGTTTTCGGGATTTAATCCCCTGATTACAATACTTTGATTTTTTTTTTGTTCTTTTGCCCACCTAAATTGATATTTATAATGCAGAAATTTGACGCGATTCGACCATTTTATGATTCTGAAGTAAATGAAGCACTTCATGGAGTTGCCAATCATCCGATGATGAAAACCATGATGAATTTTACTTTCCCGGAATTAAACGATGAAGTCTGGAAAGAACAATTAAGGAAAACGCACTCTATCCGTGATTTTCAATGCAATTTTATTTATCAGACCATTCAAAAAGTACTCGAAAAAAGTTCAGAAGGACTTACGACTTCGGGTTTTGAAAAGTTAGAAAAAAACACTCCTTATTTATTTATTTCGAATCACCGTGATATTTTACTGGATACGACTTTACTGAATGTTTGTCTTTTCGAACACGGTTTAGTAATGACAGCATCGGCAATTGGTGATAATCTGGTAAAAAAAGCATTTTTGAGCATACTGGCAAAACTGAATAGAAACTTTTTGGTTTTAAGAGGTTTAACGCCGCGTGAAATGCTGCAAAGTTCTAAATTACTGGCCGAATATATGGGGCAGTTACTGCTTCGCGAAAATCGTTCGGTTTGGATTGCACAACGAGAAGGTCGTACCAAAGACGGAAATGACGAAACCAATCCCGGTGTTTTAAAAATGATCGCAATGGGTTCAGATGAAGCAAACCCGATGGATTATTTCAAAAAATTAAAGATTGTTCCGGTTGCTATTTCCTACGAATACGATCCTACTGATGTGCTGAAAATGCCACAATTAATGGCAGAAGCCAACAATGAGGTTTACGTAAAAGATAAAAATGAGGATTTCATGACCATTTTAAGCGGTATCATGGGAACTAAAAAAAGAATACATATCTCAGTGGGAGATGTTTTAGATACCGAAATTGATCAGATTGTTGCTGAGAATGACAATTCAAATAAACAGATTCAGGCTTTGGCACAAACAATTGATGATTCTATTTTGCAGAATTACCAATTATGGCCAACCAATTTTATTGCCTATGATATTCTGAATGAAACAGATAAATATGCACATTTATATAAAGAAAACGAAAAATTACTCTTTGAACGTCGTTTAGAAATGCGTATTGGAACTGACAATGGCGTAGCCAGACAAGGATTTTTAGCGATGTATGCCAATCCTGTAGTGAGTAAATTAAAATACCAGGATGTCATCTAAAGCTAAAATACTCTTAATTTATACCGGTGGAACCATCGGAATGAGTAAAGATTTTGAAACAGGGGCACTTAAAGCTTTTGATTTTGGAAAATTGCTCAAAAATATCCCCGAAATAAAACAACTGGATTGCGAAATCGAAACGGTTTCGTTTGAAAATCCAATTGATTCTTCGAATATGAATCCTCAAATGTGGGCTAAAATTGCCACTATTATCGAGGAAAACTATATTTCTTTTGACGGTTTTGTGGTGCTGCATGGCTCCGATACTATGTCCTATTCGGCATCAGCATTGAGTTTTATGCTGGAAAATTTGACCAAACCGGTTATTTTTACAGGTTCGCAACTGCCAATTGGAGATTTGCGCACCGATGCAAAAGAAAACCTGATTACAGCTATTCAGATTGCTTCCCTTCAGGAAAACGGAAAGCCTGTAATTACAGAAGTTTGTTTGTATTTTGAATATAAATTATACCGCGGAAATCGAACTTCAAAAGTAAATGCAGAACATTTCAAAGCTTTCACGGCACCCAATTATCCTGAATTGGTAGAATCAGGCGTACATCTTAAATTAAACCGACATTTATTTCTTCCAATAAAAACAGATGCGAAACTGATTGTGCATAAAAACCTGAACAATCATGTAGCCATTATAAAAATGTTTCCCGGAATGAGCGAAACCGTTTTGGCTTCAATCTTAGCGACTAAAGGTTTAAAAGGAATTGTTCTGGAAACCTACGGCTCCGGAAATGCTCCAACTGAAGATTGGTTTTTGAACCTGATCAAAAAAGCGATTCAAAACGGCTTGCATATCGTAAACGTAACACAATGTTCAGGCGGAAGCGTGAATATGGGACAATATGAAACCAGTACTGTATTGAAATCTTTAGGCGTTATTTCAGGAAAAGACATTACGACAGAAGCTGCCATCACTAAATTGATGTATCTATTAGGCCATACGGTTACGATTCCGCAAACGGAGTTTAAAACCATTTTTGAAACGGCTTTACGGGGCGAGATTTCACTTTAGCAATAAATAATAGCGAGTATTGAAAGGATTTTTGAAAATTACTTTTCTAACTCGTTTTTTTTCATGTTATTTGCAAACCAAAATAGAGAGGTGTCCGAGTGGTTGAAGGAGCTAGCCTGGAAAGCTAGTATATGGGTAACTGTATCGAGGGTTCGAATCCCTTCCTCTCTGCGAGAATTAAATCCCGCAATTTCATTTATTGAGATTGCGGGATTTTTGTTTTACGATCATATTGTTTTAAAAAGCTTTTTATCAATTGTTTAAATATTTTTTTAAAATTTTTTAGCTTTTTTTATTAACTACCAGTAATATATTTGTATATTTGCATCATAGTTCTTTGAAATATGTTTTGAAAGTTAATTGCTAAATGGAGAGTTTAAATTTTTGTTCATTTTCTCGAACAACCCTTATTGGGATTTAGGACACAATTATCTAAAGTTGCTGAAAGCTGTCGACGCCCCCTGAAAAGAGCGCCGCTTATCATTGAAAAGAATTGATATCAAATTCAATTACAATCAAAAGAAGTTTTAAGTAGATTAGAAGATAATTTGAATTGTTACTAAAGTTTCTTTTTTGGAAGCAGAATTTTGAAGTGGTGCATAGAGAGCATTGTCTACGCATTTAGTAATTAACGAGTGTTAAATAAGCAGATAGCAACGAAGCTATTACTAAAACTTAAATAATATGTCTAGAATATCAAGACTTCAAAACATCGATGGTTTAATAAACGCTTTAACCATCGCAAAGAACCAGTGCTCTCTATCGGAGAATGATGTTAATTTATTAAATGATGCAATAGCTAAATTAAATAGATTAAGAAAGAAAAAAGGACTGACTGATAAAAATTATAAATCTGAAGTATCAGATATTATCGCTCTTCTTATTAGATTTTTTAATTTAATGCTGTAAATCATGATTTTAAATATCGCTAATTTCCGACACCCCTTTAATTTTTTTATACTAATTATCATGAATATAGGTCAAGTCATCAAAGACGCAAGAAAACAGAAAGGGCAGACTCAGAGCGAGTTTGCTTTGTCTTGTGGAATCACTCAGACATATCTTTCTCAAATAGAAAACAATTCAAAAGAACCTAATTTATCGACTTTAAAAGTTATAAGTGAAAATCTTGATATTCCGTTACCTATATTGTTCTTTATGTCTTTAAATGAAGAAGATATTGCTCCAGAAAAAAGAGAAGCTTTTGCAATTATAAATCCATCCGTTAAATCCTTTATTAATGAATTCTTTAGAGACAAAATATAAATTGTTTTTACCATCCATTATAGGTGAAAAAAGTAAAGATCTTGACGAAATAATACAATCTATCGATGATCATTATAGAGAGCGTGTTGAACAAAAAATTGATAATAAAACTGGGAAACCTAAAACTTACCTCGATGGAACTGTTAAGAAGAGAGTAATTCGACCATCAAAGAAAAGATTGAATCTTATTCAATCAAAAATAAAAGATAGAATTCTTTCTAAAATTGAGTTGCCAGGTAATGTGCATGGTGGGGTAAAAAAAAGAAGTAATGTAACAAATGCAAAACCTCATCAAGGTAATAAATACGTTTTTGTAACTGATTTAAAAGATTTCTATCCTTCTGTTAAGGCAAAGAAAATTCATGATTTGTTTATTGAATTAGGTTATAATAAACAGTTTGCTTTTTATATTACTAAATTAACAACTTGGAAAGGTGAATTACCACAGGGAACTCCCACTAGTACACATCTTTCAAATATTTTTTTTCTTAAAACGGATTATGAACTTATAAAAATATGTGAGGAAAACAATATTACTTATACTAGATATGTTGATGATTTAACATTTTCATCTCCAAAAAATTTTCAACACTTAATTCCAACTCTTTTAAATATTGTTAAAAAAAGTGGATTAAAAATTAGTTACAGAAAAACAGATTATCAAGGAAAACAAACTGTAACAGGAATTAGGGTGTTACTTTATAAAATTGATGCGCCTCAAAAGATAATTGAAAAAGCAAAACTAGAAATTGATAATCATCCATCATGTAAACCTATGAGTAATTATGTCGAAAGTATAAGAAAAACTAATAGATAGTTCCTTATTTAAAATCTTTAATCATAATCTTTTCGTACTACAGTAAACGTTCGTAATTTTTTTTAAAATAATATTGATTTAGGTTTTTGTGATTAAAAATACGAAAACCTCTAATCCAGCCCCGATAGAAATGATATCCTTTTGTGGTGGGGTTCGCCATAAAAGATAAAATGGATAGCGGGACTAAAGGTGTTTTGAAAACAGATTTCTGCTTCTTGAAAAACAATTACAAGGGTAAATAGTTTTGTTCGTGATTCTTTTTTACATAATTTTATTAAATAAATTATTATATATTTGGCGCCGTTGTCAATATATAACTTTAATGGATTTACCTCCTTATTCGCCAGGTCTTCATAAACTGGTTACCCTTCATGTCGATAAAATTTTAGCACTAACTGATAGTCAGGGTTTTGTTGCTGTAACCAATTCCATTTTAGAGAAATACGAATTAGAAAAGGTGGGTATGGTGGTTCATGATTTTGATAACGATAGTTTTACCATTTCCGTTTGCTTAAAAGAATCTCATATTTGTATACACACCTGGCCAGAATACAATCAGTTGACTTTGGATGTTTATTTGTGCAATTATCTTCAGGATAACTCGCATAAGGTGCGTAGTGTAGTGGCAGATTATATCTCCTATTTTGAAGCGAAAATTATTAAGGATTTTGAAATTAACCGATAAAACATGAAAATTCCTTGTTACGATTGTAATACTGAAACCGAATTAGAGGTTGGTTTTGAAGTACTTAATTTTGTCTGTCCTAATTGTCTAAGCTTGTATGTAGCCGACGATGAGGGAAAATTTCGCAGAAAGTCACAATATAAAGCTGAACCAGAAGTTATTCCGCTGTCCATTGGCGATACTGGTTTTTTAAAAGGAAGCCAATATAAAGTGACTGGTATTTTGAGGAAAAAAGTGCATCCTGATTACAGATGGACAGAGTTTATTCTGCAAAATCAAGCCAAAGAGTTTCTTTATCTGTCGCTTTCAAACGGGCATTGGATGATGCTTACCGAAATGGAAAAGATTGACGATTTAAAAAAAGGGACTAAAATTCTGAAGTATGAGGGTAACGATTATGATTTATTTGAACATTCGGATGCTGAAATAGTTAACGCACAGGGATTTTTTGATTTTGAGATCCCGGTTAACAGATTAACACATCTTACTGAATTTATAAATCCGCCATACATTGTTTCGGTGGAAAGAATGAAGAATGTTCAAACGGCTTTCCATGGAGAATATGTCAGAAAGAGCGAAATGAAGAAAGCTTTTCCGGGAATAACATTGCCATATCAGTCAGGAGTCAGTATGATTCAGCCATACCGTTTTGATCTTAGAAATACGGGTATTATTTTCTGCCTTTTTGCTTTGCTGATTATAACCGCAAACTGGTATATTTATAAAGATCAGTTTGAACAGAATGTTTTTTCTAAAACAATAAAATTTAGCGAATTCGACAATAAAGAGGTTACAAGTGATGCTTTTGTTTTAAAAGGAGGTTCGGCTCCGTTAACGATCAAGGTTTCAACAAGTGTTGATAATTCATGGGCAAACCTGAATGTTGCATTAGTGAATGAGGATACAAATGATGAAATTTATGCCAATAAAGACATAGAATATTATCATGGATTTTCTGATGGAGAAAGATGGGCAGAAGGAAGCAGTTCTGAGGAGTTTAATATTTGCGGGGTAAAAGCCGGAAAATACCATCTTTTGATAACACCAATGAAAGCTCCTGAGGATATCAATAACAGCGAAATGCGGGTAAATGTAGTCTGGAACGAACCTTCGAGCCGAAATGTATGGTTAGTAGTTATCGGCATGATTGTTATTTACTTCATTATCCGATTTTTTAAATTAAATTTCGAAAAAGAACGATGGGCAGACAGTTCTTATTCCCGTTACGAAGAATAGATATGAAAAGAATTTCTGATTTTATATACAATAACTCACCTGCAATAGCAATTGGACTCTTTTGTTTTGGAGTCTATCTGTATTTTGCAATTGCCGGAAACCGTATTTGCGACTGCGAATCTACTGAAACTTACAAGTCAACGGGAAGCCGTACATCCTATAACCGTTTTTATCACAAATAAAATTTAACAATATGGAATTTATACACGCACAGCCAATAGTTAATTCAATAATTTATTCTTTTTTAGGAATAGTCATTTTATTGATCGGATATTTTATCATCGAAAAACTGACTCCTGAAAGCACATGGAAAGAAGTTGTGGAAAAAAATAATGTTGCTGTAGCGATTGTTCTGGCAGCTTTTATCATTGGGCTTTCAATGATTATTAGTGCCGCAATTCATGGGTAAAAAGTTTCTCAGGTTTGAATTTCTTTTACTGTTTGCCGTATTTATAATCGCTACCTGCGGACTCATTTACGAATTGGTTGCAGGAACACTGGCGAGTTATTTATTGGGCGATTCGGTAAAACAATTTTCATTTATTATTGGAGTTTACCTGTTTTCAATGGGTATTGGCTCTTTTTTTTCAAAGTTTTTTCATAAAAATTTACTCAATACTTTTGTTGAGATTGAAATATTAGTGGGACTGATCGGGGGATTGAGTTCGGTAGTTTTGTTTCTATTGTTCGAAAGTGTCGCATCTTTTCAATTGATATTGTATTTATTTGTTTTTGTAACCGGTTTTTTGGTCGGATTAGAGATTCCGCTTTTAATGAATATTTTAAAAGACAAAGTCGAATTTAAAGATTTGGTTTCAAATGTTTTCACCTTCGATTATATTGGAGCTTTATTGGCATCGATACTTTTTCCTTTGGTTTTAGTGCCAAAATTAGGCATAATGGGAACTTCATTATTCTTTGGAATGATCAATGTGAGCATTGCCATTGTTTTATGTTTTCTTTTGAAAAAGGAATTAAAAAAGCCTTATTTTTTAAAGGTAAAAGCCATTTTTTCGTTTTTGATTTTGCTGACAGTTTTTATTTTTTCAGATTCAATTTTGGATTATTCTGAAGGAAAATTGTACGGAGAAAATATCATTTACACGAATTCAACCCAATATCAGCGAATTGTTTTAACGCATAATAAAAGCGACTACAGACTGTATTTAAACAATAATCTTCAGTTTAGTTCTGCTGATGAATATCGTTATCATGAAGCTTTGGTTCATCCGGCCATGTCGATTGCCAGGAACGTAAAAAATGTTCTGGTTTTAGGCGGAGGAGATGGTTTGGCTGTTCGTGAAATCCTGAAATATAAAGATGTTCAAAAAGTCACTTTGGTCGATTTGGATGAAGGTATGACGAAGCTTTTTAAAACCAACAAAGTGTTAACAGGATTCAATCAAAATTCTTTAAATAATAAAAAAGTTACTGTTATAAATACCGATGCTTACATTTGGGCGAAAAGCTGTAAGGAGAGGTTTGATGTTGTTATTATAGATTTTCCGGATCCTTCCAATTATAGTTTAGGTAAATTATATTCGCTGAATTTTTACCAGACAATAAAAGCTATTTTACAGCCTGATGCAGCAATTGTAATCCAGACAACGTCACCTTATTTTGCGCCAAAATCATTTTGGTGTATCAATAAAACGGTCATGCAGGTTTTTCCTCAGGTTGATGCTTATCATGCTTATGTTCCTTCGTTTGGAGAATGGGGTTATACTATTGCTATAAATGGTTTTGGAACTACTTTTAATGATGTAAAAAGACAAGTTTCCGGATTGAAATTCTATAATTATCAGTTCGACCGATTTAATTATTTTACCAACGATATGATTTCAAACCAAATAGAAATCAATCGTTTAGATAACCAGATTTTAGTACGCTATTTTGATGAAGAATGGGGAAAATTGCAATAAAGGAAGGCGAAATTTCGTAAAAGGAATTGGTGCTTCTTTGCTTTTAATTCCGTTTTTACAGTTTTGTTCCGATAAAATAACTATTCTGATGATTCGTTTATCAGGGACTAACCATCTTTTGGGGCATCGGTTATGGATTAAGGATTTTCCGAAGCCGACAGCGCAAATTCAGATTCCGTATTTAATAATTGGAGGTGGTATTTCGGGTTTGAGTGCTGCGCGCCAGTTTCACAAAAAAGACATTTCAGATTTTTTGCTCCTTGAAATGGCAGATCATCTGGGCGGAAATTCCTCAAACGGTCAAAATAAATATTCAAAATATCCATTGGGAGCGCATTATTTGCCTCTTCCAAATTTTGATGATAAAGAATTGCTGCAGTTTTTGGAAGAAGAAAAAATTATCTTAGGTTATGATAAAAAAGGCCTTCCGGTTTTCGATGAACTGCAATTGACTTTTGCGCCTGACGAAAGATTGTTTTACAAAAACAACTGGCAGGAAGGCGTGGTTCCAAAAGAAGGAAATTCGTTTGAAGATGATCAGGAGTTTATACGATTCTTTAAGGAAATGGATGTGTTTCGAGTGGTAAAAGGAGTAGATCAAAAGTACTTATTTGATATTCCGATTTATCTTTCTTCGGAAGATGAAAATGCCCGAAATCTGGATAAAATAACGATGCAGAAATGGTTTGAAAAGCATAATTTCAAATCGAAACCATTATTTAATTATATCGATTATTGCTGCAAAGATGACTTTGGTTTGGGAATAGAATTCGTTTCTGCCTGGGCCGGGATTCATTATTTCGCCGGAAGAAAACAGGACTCGGTTACCGATAAAAATGAGAGCGTTTTAACATGGCCTGAAGGGAATGCCAGATTAGCCAGTCATCTTAAAAAATATACTGAGAAGAAAACCCTGAAAAACCATTTGGTTTATGAGGTAAAAGTCGAAAATAATAAAGTGGTTGCCAAAGCATTTGATGATGCTAAAAAAGTTTCGATTGAAATTATAGCAGACAAAGTTATTATGGCAACACCTCAGTTTGTCAATCAGTATTTGATAAAAAACCGTAAAGAATTTACAAAGGGATTTCATTATACACCCTGGCTTTTGGCGACCTTAACCGTAAATGATTTGCCGGACAATTTTAGTTTTCTGCTTTCGTGGGATAATGTGATTTATGACGCGAAAGGTTTGGGTTATGTGTATGCACAACATCAGACGCTGAATCAGGTTCATGAGAAAAAAGTAATTACCTATTACTATAGCTTTTCATCAGGTGATTTGAAGAAAACCCGAAAAGAAATCTACAAAAAAGACAAAGAATACTGGAAACAGGTCGTTTTTGACGATCTGAAAATTGCGCATCCGGATATCGAAGAATATATTGAAGAAATGGAAGTTTTTATATTAGGGCATGGAATGATTTCGCCAGTACCTGATTTTATTTTTGGCAAGGCCAAAGAGAATGCCGCAAAAAACATCGAAAACCGAATTTATTTTGCTCACACCGACCTGTCCGGAATCTCCATTTTTGAAGAAGCTTTTCATCAGGGAATTAATGCTGTAAACCAAATTTTAAATGATGCAACCCTGGATTCATAGAGCCAAAACAGATTTACTGTTTATCATTGGACCGTCATTTTTTGTACTGGCGATCATTTTTATGTTTCAGGA
This sequence comes from Flavobacterium sp. LM4, assembly GCF_002017935.1. NCBI lineage: Bacteria > Pseudomonadati > Bacteroidota > Flavobacteriia > Flavobacteriales > Flavobacteriaceae > Flavobacterium > Flavobacterium sp. LM4. The sequence continues at coordinate 1,898,391 of NZ_MUFW01000001.1, forward strand.
TTATATAATTGAAATCGAAGATGATTATTCTTTTTATACCTGGCTTTTTCTAATTGTTTTTATCGATGTAGCTCATGTTTATGCGACTTTGTTTAAAACGTATTTTGTTGCAGATGAATTTCAGAAAAAGAAGAAACTGCTAATTCTCCTGCCGATTGTTTGTTTTGTGATAAGCATGATTTTGTTTTCTTTTGGAAGTCTGGTTTTTTGGTCTTTTCTGGCGTATGTTGCCGTCTTTCATTTCATTAGGCAGCAATATGGTTTTATGCGGTTGTATGCCCGTAATGAAGAAAAAACAAAGGTTTCAGTTATAACCGATAATCTGGCAATTTATGCGGCAACCGTTTACCCGATGTTGTTTTGGTTTCTATCTCCCAATAGAAAATTTAACTGGTTTGTTAAAGATGAGTTTTTTCATTTTAAGAATCAGGCCTTGTTGGAAATCCTGTTTTGGATTTACATTGGCATTTTATTATTGTATGTGGTTCGTACTGCAATTATTTCAGTGAAAAATAGCTTTTTTAACGTTCCGAAAAACAGTATTATTTTGGGAACAGCCTTGTCCTGGTATTTCGGAATTGTCTATTTTAATGATGATCTTGTTTTTACTTTGCTTAATGTAGTCTCACACGGAATTCCGTATATGGCGTTGGTTTATTTTAGAGAAGTTGAAAGCAAAGTTGATAACGGTTCAGGAGTTCTTGGCTTTTTAAAAAATTACAATGCCGTATTTATTTATGGACTGATTTTATTGGTAATTGCTTTTTCAGAAGAATTTCTTTGGGAGTTTTTTGTGTGGAATGAAAATATTTCCGTCAGTAATTTTGATTTCTCGGGCTGGCAGTTTGTGCTGGTTCCTCTGTTGAGTGTACCTCAGTTTACACATTATTTGCTCGATGGTTTTATTTGGAAATCTAAGAAAGCTGTATGATCGGTACGAATTATTTTATATTTTAATATTATGAAAAAACAAATTATACTTTTAAATTTTCTATTCATATTAATTTCCTGTTCTAAAAAACAAGAAGTCAGATCATTGCCTTCTGATAATCAGGAAGCCAAGCCATTTCCTTTTGATAATTTTGTTTTTACTTCAGCAGACTCACTTCATATTAATTCAATAAAATTTGCAAAAAGTGATACGATTTATGTTCATAAAAGTGATCCTTATCCAATAGAAAACGCTTATGCAATCCTTAAATCAGAAGAAAGAGAAAAACTTATTAAATTATTTAACGGAATAGATTTTACAAAGTTTGATAGTATTTATACAGAAGAGCATTTGTATGATCGTCAGGCTTATGTTTTGGGTATTTCTATAGGAGATAAGCGAAAAAAGATTTCTTTATATGGAAATAAATTTCCAAAAGAGCTCAAAATATTCATAGGTTCATTAGAACAAATAAATGCCAAATTAAAATTTCTCCCAACAAAAAAAGTTTTAGACTTTGGTGATTTAGGGCGTCTTTCGGCTCCACCTCCACCTCCGCCAATGTAAAAAAATGGGTTCTTTAAATTGAAAATTCTCTAATCTAGCCCCGATAGGAATGATATCCTTTTGTGGAGGTGTTCGCCACAAAAGATAAAATGGATAGCGGTACTAAATGTCTTATTGAAAACAGATTTTTTGCTTCTAAAATTTAATAAATATCTAATTTTGCAATGCTATTTTGGCTTTGGGCAAAAGACGCTCAACAAACGCAGCATAAGCAGATTCAGAAGGATGCAGTCCATCTGAAGTAACCAAGTTTGGATTGCTCAGTCCTTGTCTTGTGATATCGGTAATTCCAACAAAAACTATTTCATTTGCCTTGCAATAATTCTCAGCAAAATTATTGTACTGATTTATTTCTGTGGAGATTTTTGTCTTTTGGCTATCACTTAAATTTTTTGCATAAGGAGTGTAAGCATAATCCGGAATCGAAACTACAATTACGTTTTTTTTATCGCCTTTTGCGAACATAATGGCTTTGTTTGCCAGTTCCGGAAATTCTTTTTCATACAAAGAGAAATCTTTTCCCTGATATTGGTTGTTAACACCAATTAACAGTGTCACCAAATCATAATTGGATTCGGGTTTTTGTTGGTTTATGGCCGAAATTAAATTGGTGGTTGTCCAGCCTGTGGTAGCAATTACTTTTAATGAAAAATTGGTTTGTGTATAAAACATTTTTAAGCTCGTTTTGAGCTGTTCCGGAAATCGGCATGTTTCGCAAACGCTTTGACCAATCGTATAACTGTCTCCCAAGGCTAAATAATGTATGGATTTAGCAATGGGTCCGCTTGGAATTTCCGGATTTGGGACTGATGGTGGAGGTGTAACTGGCACGGGAGTAACAGCGGTTTCAGTATTTGATTCGTCTGTACTGCAACTCAAAAGAAATATAGAAAGTAAAACAATAACTATTTGTTTGAACTGTGGTTTCATAATTTGAATAAATTAGATTGGTCATCATTTCTAAACAAATAGTTACGTTAAAAAAGCAATTATGGTTTTATACCATTTCAGCTTTCATTGAAATTTCTTCTTCAATGGCATTCCAGAGTCCGATTCTTTTTTCCAGGGCAAGAATTGAAATTTCTTCAACATCAGACCATTTTTCAGCATCATTTCCGCATAAATCCGTAATCATTTGCATGGCCATTGGTCCGTGTTCATCGGCATCCAATTCAATATGTCTTTCAAAATAATAAAGTAATTTACTTAAATCGGTTTCCGGAAGATTTTTTTGAAAGTTCTTTAAGATTTGGGTAAACATAGCCGGAATTAGGTCTTCTCGTCCAAAAGTAAAGGCAGCGGCAATTTCATGCGGTTTTCCCTGTTCAATAACTCTGAAGGTGAAATCTAAAAATGATTTTACATCAGGATGTAATGAACTTTGTTTGATGGCCACAAAAATATTATGAAGCGAATTTACTTCGGATAAAAATTTGTTAATTGCAGTAGTATCAGCGCCACAATCTTCCATAGCTTCAAAATACATTTCGTAATGACTTTGTCTCCTTCCATCAATAGTCAGGTCGGTTTCTTCGGCAAGAACAATTTCGTTGATTAAATATCGGGTTTCGGGATTTTTTGTTGGAAACCACGGCGTAGTTGTGCAGGTAAGTTTAGCCTGTAAAGCCTTTAATAATGACATAAAGTCCCAAACTGCAAAAACATGACTTTCTAAAAAACGGTGTAAGTCATCGATGCTTTGAATTTTATTGTACAAAGAATGTTGTAAAAGCATTTCCTTTTGAGGATGAATGCGATTGTTGATGGTTTCAATATTCATAGACGTGGTATTTTCGGTAAATATAAAAAAGCTTCCCGATTAGAAGAAGCTTTTTGCATTGATTTTCAATATATTTTAATAGAGAGGTCTTATTTGAATGCTGAAATTCCGGTTACATCCATTCCGGTTATCAATAAGTGAATGTCATGAGTGCCTTCGTAGGTAATAACACTTTCGAGATTCATCATGTGACGCATGATCGAATATTCGCCTGTAATTCCCATTCCGCCCAGCATTTGTCTGGCTTCGCGTGCAATATGAATCGCCATGTCAACATTATTTCGTTTGGCCATTGAGATTTGGGCTGTTGTAGCTTTTCCTTCATTTCGCAAAACACCCAAACGCCAGGTTAATAATTGTGCTTTTGTGATTTCGGTAATCATTTCTGCCAGTTTTTTCTGTTGTAATTGTGTTCCTCCAATAGGTTTTCCAAACTGGATTCTTTCTTTGGCATAACGCAAAGCCGTGTCGTAACAGTCCATTGCTGCTCCAATTGCTCCCCAGGCAATCCCATATCGTGCCGAATCTAAACAGCCAAGCGGTGCACCTAATCCGGATTTATTTGGTAACAGATTTTCTTTAGGAACTTTCACGTTGTCAAAAATTAACTCACCTGTAGATGATGCACGAAGCGACCATTTATTATGGGTTTCAGGTGTTGTAAAACCTTCCATACCGCGTTCTACGATTAATCCGTGGATTCTTCCTTCTTCATTTTTCGCCCAAACGACAGCAATATCGGCAAACGGAGCATTCGAAATCCACATTTTGGCACCATTTAAAAGATAATGATCACCCATGTTCTTAAAATTGGTAATCATGCTTCCCGGGTCAGAACCGTGGTCGGGTTCTGTTAATCCAAAACATCCCATGAATTCACCGGTGGCCAGTTTTGGTAAATATTTCATGCGCTGTTCCTCATTTCCGTATTTCCAGATTGGATACATAACTAATGAAGACTGAACAGATGAGGTAGATCGCACACCTGAATCACCACGTTCAATTTCCTGCATGATCAATCCATATGAAATTTGATCTAAGCCTGCTCCTCCATATTCAACCGGAATGTAAGGGCCAAATCCTCCAATTTCTCCAAGTCCTTTTATAATTTGTTTAGGGAATTCGGCTTTTTGGGCATATTCTTCTATGATGGGAGAAACTTCACGCTTTACCCATGCACGCGCCGACTCGCGAACCAGTTTGTGTTCTTCTGTCAATAGATCATCTAAATTGTAATAATCGGGTGCTTGAAATTGGTCTGGTTTCATTTTTAATAGTTTTACTGAACAAATTTAAAAAATATAAATATAACAAAAACATTATATATTGTTGTATTCTTAAAGCAAAAAATGAAGATATAATTAAAAATGGCTGGATTTAAATTATTTAACCATAATCTCAAAAGATTACATTTTCAAATAAAACTCTTTTGTTAATTCAATATACCCAGCAGTATAAATATGTCTGTCAATTTCGATAATCAATTCATCGATTTCAATATGTGGAGATTCATTTCGGCTGAAAGCCAATAAACTGCGTTTAATTTCTGAAGTTGGGGTGCCTTTAACGCGTGTAATTTTGGTTGGATATAATTCAGCTTCTTTTGCTAAAGCTATAAATTTTTCTTCTTCTTTGAATGGGAGAATCAGCGCAAATATTCCGTTCTCTGAAAGTAATAAATCGGTAGCTTCAATTAATTCTTCAAAAGGCATTGCATCCTGAAAACGGGCTAAGTCGCGTTGCTCGTTTTCTGTTTTATAATCTTCGGAATAAAAAGGCGGATTTGAAACGATCAAATCGTATTCATCTTCCGGTTCTTCAATAAATTCGTCTAAACCGGCATGAAAACAAAAAAGACGATCTCCCCATGGTGAGTTTTCGAAATTTTCTACCGCTTGTTCGTACGCCTCTTCGTCAATTTCCAGCGCATCAATTTGTTCCGCATTCGTTCTTTGAGCAAGCATCAATGCGATAATTCCGGTTCCTGCACCTATATCTAAAACACTAAATGGATTATGATTTATTGGAGCCCATGCGCCAAGTAAAACGCCATCGGTACCTACTTTCATGGCAGTTTTGTCTTGCTGAACAGAGAATTGCTTGAATTGGAACATGATAATTTAAGGATGATGGTTAACAATTATTGATTTTTGATTTTCCTTTCAGAAATGAATAATCTAAAAATCCAACAATCTAAGAAGTCTAAAAATCTAAATTAAAGATACATCTCTACTAATCCTTCAGGCAGATCCATGATAACTTTTTTATTGTCACGATCAATTTTTACAAGGAAATGGTCAATCATCGGAACTAGTATTTCAACTTCACCATTCAGAACTTCAAAAAGTGGCTGGGCAGAAGAATCATTAATAGAAGTTATTTTTCCGAAAACACCTAAACGCTGGTCTTCGATTTCAAAACCAATAACTTCGTGGAAGTAAAACTTGTTGCCTGAAAGTTTTGGCAGCATAGTTAAAGGAAGATAGACAGCATTTCCAACTAAGGCATCTGCATCTTCTTCGGTATTTACATCTTCAAAACGAACCCTTAGAAAATCGTTTTTGTGTAAAGAACTTGTTTCAATAAAAAAAGGAACCAAGTGTTTGTTGTGCTCAACAAACACTGATTCCAGATTTTCGTATAACTCAGGTTCGTCTGTGTCTAAATAGATCAGAACCTCACCTTTGAAACTAAATTTTTTAGCGATTTTACCTAAATAAAAACATTCTTCTTTACGCATTATCGCCAGATAAAATTATGCTTCAGTTGTTTCGTTATTCTCTTCAGCAGCTTCTACTTCAGCAGCTTCTTCTGTCGCTTCAGCAGCAGATGCAGCAGCGATAGCATCAGCTTCAGCCTGAGCTGCAGCAGCTAAACGTTTAGCATTTACTTCTTGTTCTGCTTTTAAAGCTTTAGCTTTAACATCAGCTTGTGCTTTTGTTAAACCGTCTTTTTTAGCATCAACTTTTCCAGCTTTAGCTTCTAACCAGGCAGCTAATTTTGTGTCAGCTTGTTCCTGAGTTAAAGCTCCTTTACGAATACCTCCATCAAGGTGGTGTTTCAATAAAGCTCCTTTGTAAGAAAGGATAGCTCTTGCAGTATCAGTTGGTTGTGCACCATTGTGTAACCATTTTACAGCGCTATCCAGGTTTAAATCGATAGTTGCAGGGTTAGTGTTTGGATTGTAAGTACCAATTTTCTCTAAGTATTTACCATCTCTTTTTGAGCGTGCATCTGCAGCTACAACCCAGTAAAAAGGTTTTCCTTTTTTACCGTGTCTTTGTAATCTAATTTTTACTGACATAATCGTATGATTAAATTTTGAGGTACTCGACCTCTGTTAATTAAGGGCGCAAAGATATAATTTTTTTCTGAATTGTAGGTTCAAAAAGACATTAAATATAAGAAGAGTAGAATTTTCAGATTTTCGAATATTTAGAATTCAAATTTATATTCTAATATAGTGCCTTTTGGTTTAAATTATTTTAATGAAGTATGTCATAATTTATATAAAAAACTATGGAATTGGTTTCTATATGGATTTTAATAAAATTTCGGTTTCTCATTAATTGATTATTTTTATAGCAATATATTGTGATAAAATCAAAATAAAAACATAAATAAGCTAATATATAGTAGATTACAAAAAAATAAGATTACATTTGTTTTATTATTATAAATAAGTACATATGAACATTTTTGTTGGAAGCCTTCCATTCAGTATTGAGGAAGCAGATTTAAGAGAGTCTTTCGAGGCTTACGGAGCAGTAGATTCAGTTAAGATCATTACTGATAAATTTACTGGAAGAAGCAAAGGATTTGGTTTTGTTGAGATGCCAAACGACAGCGAAGCTCAAAAAGCAATTGATGAATTGAACGGTGCAACTGTTCAGGGACGTGCAATTGTTGTTAATAAATCTGAGCCAAAACCTGAAGGTGAAAGAAGAAGCTTCAATAATAACAGCCGTGGTGGAGATTCACGCGGAGGTTATGGTGGAGGAAACAGCCGTGGTGGAAATGACCGTGGTGGTAACAGAGGAGGATATTAATATTTTTTTCTAAATATATAAAAGGCGTCAATGAAAATTGACGCCTTTTTTGTTCATAAACTATTTTTGTGAAGCTTTTTTAGAATAGATATTATTTCCAAAAATAAATGCGGAGAAGACAAAAGGCATTATTGGTGAAATTTGATAAAAAAGATTTACACCCGATTTAAAACCATCTGTTAAAATGTTATTTATGCCTAAACCAATAAAAAATAGGCATATAACAAAAAGTAGAAACTGGATTTTTAAATTTATTTTTATCATAATTGATTTTTAGTATAAATATTGGATAATGAATCTAGTATCTATAATCTCATTATCATTTATTCTTATAAAAGTAATCATAATTTGTAATTTAAAATAAAAATTAATCTCAGCTATAAATAAAAAAGGCGTCAATGAAAATTGACGCCTTTCTATATCTTAATATCTTTATTGTAAAGTATTAGATGTTGGCAGCTAACCAGTCACCTACTTCTTTGGTACCGTATGCTTTTCCTCCATCAGCTAAATCTTCTGTAACTATTCCAGCTTCTAAAGCTTTGTTTACAGCATCTCTCATCGCTTTCCCTTCCTCCATTAATCCGAAGTTTTCGAACATCATAGCAGCAGATAAAACAGTAGCCATTGGGTTAGCAATGTTTAATCCTGTGGCTTGTGGATAAGAACCGTGAATAGGTTCAAATAAAGATACTTCGGCTCCCATAGAGGCAGAAGGCATTAATCCCATTGAGCCAGAAATTACAGAAGCTTCATCTGTTAAAATATCTCCGAATAGGTTTTCAGTAATCAATACATCATAAGAGTTTGGCCATTGTACCAAACGCATCGCAACTGCATCAACAAATTCGTAGCTTACTTCAACTTCCGGATAGTCTTTTTCCATTGCCTGAACTGTTTCTCTCCATAGACGTGAAGTTTCTAAAACGTTAGCTTTGTCAACACAACACAATTTTTTAGAACGAGTCATTGCCAATTCGAAACCTTTTTTAGCTAAACGCTGTACTTCAGCTCTTGTGTAAACGCAGTTATCAAAAGCAGTATCACCGTTGTCTCTTCTTCCTTTTTCACCAAAGTAAATCCCACCTGTTAATTCTCTTAAGAAAACCAAGTCAGTTCCTTCGATTCTTTCTCTTTTTAATGGAGATTTATCCAATAAAGAAGGGAATGTAAAAGTTGGTCTTACGTTGGCAAACAAACCTAATGCTTTACGCATTTTTAACAAACCTTGCTCCGGTCTTACAGGTGCAGAAGGATCATTGTCGTATTTAGGATGGCCAATTGCTCCAAAAAGAACTGCGTCAGCATTTTTACAAACTTCGTGTGTAGAATCCGGATAAGGTTCACCTACTGCATCAATTGCAGCAGCACCGGTTAAAGCTGGTTTCCATGTAATTTCATGTCCAAATTTTTGTGCAACAGCATCTGATACTTTTACTGCCTGATCAATTACTTCTGGTCCGATTCCGTCTCCGGCTAAAAGGGCTATGTTAAATTTCATTTTATTGATTTATGGGTTTATTTACTATTTCAATTATTTATTTTATTTCAGTTTACTGCGTAATAACATTCAGCATTTTTTGAGTTGCAATAATGGCAGCAACTGTCTGATCCGAATCTAATCCGCGGGTTTTGAATTCTTTTCCGTTATTTACCCAGGTAATAATAGTTTCGCATAAAGCGTCAGAACTACTTCCGGGTGGGATTCTCACAGCATAATCAATCAATTTTGGGAGTGTCAATTTTTTGCTTTTGTAAATTTTGGTTAATGCATTCATGAAGGCATCAAACTGACCATCGCCCTGAGCATTTTCTTCAATTATTTCTCCATTAAGATTTAAGGATAGCGTAGTTGATGGTCGCATTCCTTTAGAATGAACCAGCATATAAGATTCGATTTTGATTTTTTCTTCGTAAGTGTGGCTGTCCAAAACATCAGAAATAATGTATGGAAGATCTTCTTTTGTTACAGTTTCTTTTTTGTCGCCCAATTCTATAATTCTCTGGGTAACCAATTTCAAATCTTCCTGATTTAATTGTAGACCCAGTTCCTGAAGATTTTTTTCGATATTGGCTTTTCCTGAAGTTTTTCCAAGAGCGTATTTTCTTTTTCTTCCAAAACGCTCAGGAAGAAGATCATTAAAGTACAGATTATTTTTGTTATCTCCGTCAGCGTGAATTCCTGCAGTTTGCGTAAAAACATTATCCCCTACAATTGGTTTGTTGGCAGGGATTCTGTATCCGGTAAACGTTTCGACCAATTTGCTTACAGAGTATAAAGAAGTTTCTTTGATATTGATGCTAACTTCTGGTAGATAATCATTGATTACGGCTACAGTACTTTCAAGCGGAGCATTTCCTGCACGTTCTCCCATTCCGTTTACTGTAACGTGTAGTCCGTGAATTCCGGCTTTTATAGCTTCCATTACATTGGCGACACTTAAATCGTAATCGTTATGTGCGTGAAAATCAAAATGTATTTGTGGATATTTTGCTGTTATTTGTGAAATGAATTCGAAAGTTTGAGTAGGAATCAATACACCCAAAGTATCAGGAAGTAAAATTCTTTTTACAGGCTGTTGTACTAAAAAATCTAAATATTGAAAAACATATTCAGGTGAATTTCGCATTCCGTTACTCCAGTCTTCCAGATAAACATTGGTTGAAATTCCGTTTTCATTTGCTAAAGCAATAGACTGTGCGATTTCGGCAAAATGCTGTTCAGGTGTTTTTTTTAATTGATGTGTCAGATGATTTAAAGAGCCTTTAGTCAAAAGATTTTGCACTTTGGCACCTGCTTTTTTCATCCATTCAATTGAAACTCCTCCATCAACAAAAGCTAATACTTCGATACGATTGGCATAGCCTTTTTCTTCAGCCCATGACATAATGCCTTTTACACCTTGAAATTCGCCCTCACTTACACGAGCCGAGGCAATTTCGATTCTATCAATATTTAATTCTTCCAACAATAATTGTGCAATGGTCAGTTTTTCTGCGGCAGAAAAAGATACTCCAGAGGTTTGTTCACCATCACGGAGTGTTGTATCCATTATTTCAATTTTTCTTTTTTCCATTCTAAATATGATATGACTTTTGTACGATTTGATAATTATCGAATCGAATTTTGTAAAATTGTAAAAAGCAGTTACGAAGCCCAACTTTAGAATTGAAACTTACGTAACTGCATTTGAGTTGGTTGTGTTTAGTAAGGAAGCTTGTCAGCGAAAGCTTTAATATCTTCCTTAATGTTTTGTAAATAATCAATATCATCAAAGCCATTGATCATATTGTTCTTTTTGTATCCGTTGATTGCAAATGATTCCTGCTCACCTGTTGACAATAAAGTAATAGTCTGAGCCGGAAGATTGATTTCCAATTCTGTTTTTGGATCAGCTTCGATGGCGCTGAAAATATTTTCAAGAAACTCAGGACTGATTTGTACCGGTAAAACCCCAATATTCAAACAGTTTCCTTTGAAGATATCGGCAAAGAATGAAGAAACTACAGCACGGAATCCGTAATCGTAAACCGCCCATGCAGCATGCTCTCTTGAAGATCCTGAACCGAAGTTTTTTCCTCCAACAAGAATTTTTCCGCTGTAAGTTGAATCGTTTAAAACGAAATCTGCTTTTGGAGTATCGTCTCCGTTATATCTCCAGTCTCTGAAAAGGTTGTCTCCAAAACCTTCACGTTTTGTAGCTTTTAAGAAACGAGCCGGGATAATCTGATCTGTATCTACGTTCTCAATTGGCAGCGGCACTGCACTGCTTGTAAGTATATTAAATTTATCGTATGCCATTGTGATTTTTGATTTTTGATTAACGATTTCTGATTTTAGATTTATTCGAATGTAAAATAGTAGGCGTTAATTTTTTTTTTATAAAATGTAAATTGAATTTTAAAAGATTTTTTAATTGTATTAACGAAATCTGAAATCAAAAATCGTTAATCTTCATTTATAAATCTTTTAAAAAAGCTCTCTTGGATCTGTTAGTTTCCCTGTAACAGCAGCCGCAGCAGCCATAATTGGACTTGCCAATAAAGTTCTTGAACCAGGACCCTGACGACCTTCAAAGTTTCTGTTTGAAGTACTTACTGCATATTTTCCAGCCGGAACTTTATCGTCGTTCATTGCTAAACAAGCAGAACATCCAGGCTGACGTAATACGAAACCAGCTTCTGTCAAAATATCTAAAATTCCTTCTTCTTTAATTTGTGCTTCAACAACGTGAGATCCGGGAACTAACCAGGCTGTAACATTATCTGCTTTTTTTCTTCCTTTTACAATTTCAGCGAAAGCTCTAAAATCTTCAATACGTCCGTTTGTACAGCTTCCTAAGAAAACGTAATCGATTTGTTTTCCGATCATTACATCATCTTCATTGAAGCCCATATAAGCTAAAGATTTTTTGTAAGTTTCCTCACCACCTTCAACTTCTTTTGCATTTGGGATATGTTTTGTGATACCAATTCCCATTCCTGGGTTAGTACCATAAGTAATCATTGGTTCAATATCTTCCGCTTTGATGTTTAATTCAGCATCAAACACAGCATCAGCATCCGTTTTTAAAGTTTTCCAGTATTCAACTGCTTTAGTCCAGGCTTCACCTTTTGGGGCGTATAATCTTCCTTCAAGGAAATCAAAAGTAGTTTGATCAGGAGCAATCATACCTCCACGAGCACCCATTTCGATAGAAAGGTTACACACAGTCATACGGCCTTCCATAGACATTTCTTCAAAAACATTTCCAGCGTATTCAGCAAAGTATCCTGTTCCTCCAGAAGTAGTCAATTTAGCAATAATATAAAGCGCAACGTCTTTTGGACCAACACCTTTGCTTAATTTACCATTTACGTTGATACGCATTTTCTTTGGTTTTGGCTGCATGATACATTGCGTAGAAAGTACCATCTCAACCTCAGATGTTCCGATACCAAAAGCGATAGCTCCGAAGGCTCCGTGAGTAGACGTATGCGAATCCCCGCATACAATAGTAGCACCTGGCAAAGTAATTCCGTTTTCAGGACCTACTACGTGTACAATTCCATTTTTTTGGTGACCTAATCCCCAGTGTGAAATTCCGTATTCGTTCGCATTGTCTTCAAGGGCTTTCAGCTGGTTAGCTGATAAAGCATCCGCTACCGGTAGATGTTGGTTTATAGTTGGTGTATTGTGGTCTGCAGTTGCAAAAGTACGTTCCGGGTATAAAACGTTAACGCCTCTTGATTTTAATCCTAAAAAAGCAACAGGACTCGTAACTTCATGAATGAAATGACGGTCAATAAAAAACACATCTGGTCCATCTTCAATTTTACGCACAACGTGTGAATCCCATACTTTGTCAAATAATGTCTTACTCATTTTTTATTTTTTTTTAATTGTAATTTCTATAAGCACAGCTATCCTGTTCATTATATTAGCAAAACAAAAGTAAAAAAAGATACAAAGGCGTCAATTTCAATATTTCATTATATACGATACCCAAACTGAAATACAAATTGCAAATTGGCTTTTGCAAGTTCAATGTTTGCAGAAAAATGAAATAAAGTCTGCTTTTGTTTTTCTTTTTCAGCTCCAATTTTGCCTGATTGTTTTTTGTTTTAACAATTTGCAAATTTATCTTAAAACCAGTATAAAATATAAATATTTATTTAAAAATATGTAACAAATAGTATGAAAATAGTAATAATTGTTGGTTTTTTATTTTTTTTGAAACATATCTTTTTGTCGATTTTTGATACTTTCAAGTAGTTTTTTTAGCCACTATTTAGACTCAATAAAAGGTCTAAATACTACGACATCCAAGAGATATATTTTTATGAAAATTTAAGGTTTTAAGATTAAAATACGTTTGCTTGTAAGGATTTCTATGAGGTAATTTTGGAAACTAATTAATTCAAGTTGCTAGTTAATTGATTTGTTTAATTGTAGTGCGAATACAAAGAGTGTAAGCTTTATAATAAACCCATCGAGTGTCACAGCGTGTATTGTTCTTGGGAAAAGTTTTTTGATATCGCTAATTGTTGTTTCTACCCTTTTTCTCATTTTTAATTTTTCCTTTTTTTGTTCCAAAGTATCTATTCTTTTAGAATTCGACTTTCTTTGAATTTTTAATAAAATTGCTTTTCGTTCCAAAGCTTTATCTTCTAAACTATAATCTAAATAAGCACTATCGCCATATATTGAAGCTTCGGCAGGTAATTTGTCAATCATTCTTCCTAATGATTTTACATCAGCTGTTTTTCCTGGTGTAAAATGAAATGCTATTGGAATACCTGATTTTGTTGTTACTAATTGTACTTTGACACCGTAAAAATAATTGCGCATACTTGCTGTGTAACCTCTCCACTTTTTATCCTTAAGAATTTTGCAATTTGAAATTCTCATATTATGGCATACCGCTACTGGAAAAGAATCAATTATATAATGCATTTCGCAACAAAAGTCTTTAAAATAAGAACTTATAATTTCAAATAATTCATAAAGAAGCTTACCTATTTTATGAAGCCGCCTATTGAATCTGCTTTTCTCAAGCATATCAGGGATATAACCGTATTGCTTCATAAATTGAATTGCAGAAGAATGATTGCCATAGAAACTTGTCGAGGAAACTATGGCTGTTATTATTATTTCACTGTCACTTACTTGTCTTCTAACATCTTCTTTGTGCTCAATTCCTTGTAAAATATCATCGATTAAACAAAAAATTGAAATAATTTTGTCTTTTGTAAGCATCATATCTGTGAGTCTTTAGTTGTCGTAAACCAAATTTCTCACTTTTGATGCTTACTTTTTATATTTTATAACTAGCAACTTGAATTAATTAAATGAATTTTTAAATTGCAATGATGTCAGGTTTGTTTTCTTTTTGAAGGGTTTACTGAAAGACTGGGGATATTCAAAACCCAATTGATAAGCTATTTCTATTACCGAAAGGTTGGTGGTAATCAGGAAGTCTTTTTATTTTTTAATTAGTTTGGCGTAATGAGGATTCAAAATGAATAACTGAATTTGTAAGGGCAAAATGAAATTTAATTTCTCGCTTATACAAGGATTCTATCTCTACTGAGAATTCTTTTTTATTGAAAAGGACCTATCTGGTGTCATACTTTTGAAAAACAGTTTTACAGCTTAATTTTTTTAGTTAATTTGCAACGAATTTATTCCTGTTTATTGTGGTTGATATTGTCTCTCTAAGAGGCAATTAGTTAAGGGTGCCTGTAATGGGAGGCTTAGTTACACAGGATTTATAAATTAAAAAGATGAATTTATCAAAATGGTACCAATTTATTAAGCCTAACTTTAAGTATTACCAAGACGGTTTTTTTGAGTTTCCCTATTTAGCGAATACACCTGAATTGTTTATTGAGAGTACTATAAAGTCTCCAGGAAGCAAGCATCATGTTCAAGAACAAGTTGTTTATCGAAATAATCCTTTTATCAAAGGAGATATGCATTATCGAAAAATTGATGAGGGTTTGTGGCTTACTATAACGAACATACAATTTAAACATGATAGTGTAATTAAATCGGCTTATGCCAAAGATATTCCAAGCGAACATTATTCGATCACATTTACCGTTTATGAGAGCGATGTAAAGATTCAAAATGTTTTTATTGATAAAATGCCTTTTCATAATAAATTTTGGGGGTTCAAAAAACCAGGTACTGATGTAGGTGCTTGTTTTTACAAAGGTTCAAAGTGTCAATTTTATATTTATTATATCAGCCCGGATTGGATAAAAAAGAATGTTCCTTTTGAAAGACTGGATGATGCTGTTCCTTTTAAAAAGTTTTTGAATTCGGACAAGGGTTTTATCTCTTATCAGGATATAGTGCCAGATGGTGAGCGATTATCTCATGAAATTTTGCATACAGTTAAAACATTTAACGATGATATTTTTAATGAAACACTTTTAAAAGCGCAAACTTTTAGTTTAATATCGGGTTTTTTTAAAAATGCACTTATCGATTCACGTAAAGAAGAGTATCTAAATAAAGGCGCTATAGATTATAAAAAAATATCAAGATGTGAGCGTTTAGTCTCTATAAATTTATCCAAACCCTTCATTGGCATAGAGGTACTTTCTCAAAATTTAAGCATGTCTCCATCAAAATTAAAAATGGATTTCAAATCGGTCTACGGAACGTCCATTCTTCAATACAATATTGAGAAAAAAATGGAACTGGCATTGCAATTACTTCTTAACACGAACATGCAAATTAAATACATTGCTCAGGAAGTAGGTTATGAAAGTCACAGCAAGTTTAGTGCTGCTTTCAAAAAAAAATACGGAAAACTTCCTTCGGAATTGCATCCCGATACTGAAGTGAATTAAACTACTACTTAAGTTTTAAGAACTATTTGGTGTTCGAATTAAAGAAATTCATCTGACTTTTAAAAAATTTGGTGTGTGAAGTTTTTATTTTTTTAAAACTGCATCATCTTGATGTATATACTTACAAACAGAGATTTTGCTTCTAAAAAACGACTTAAAATGTCCGATTGGGCTATTGATTTGTCCGAATGGGCTACTCCAAATTAGTTGCGGGACATTAGTTTTGTCGCCTTAAATAAAGATTCCAAAAACAATCTAGAATAGCGTTTCATTTTTTTGAACGTTGCCTAAACAAATCTAAATACCATGCTTATGAGAAAAATTACTTTAACAATTACCTTATTTTTTCTGTTTTTTGCGCAAGCTGTTCTATCGCAAACAATAAAATATGTAACGGTAAATGGTGCCGGAACTAAAGATGGAAGTTCATGGAGCAACGCTTCTGACAACTTACAGAAAACGATTAGTTTATCTAGTGGGAATACCCAAGTGTGGATTGCTAAAGGTACATATACTCCTAAAGTTGCTCCAGCGCCTAACGACAATCCGAAGGATAGGAACAATACTTTTGGTTTAAAAAAAGATGTAAAATTATATGGAGGCTTTATTGGTAGCGAAACAAGCATTAGCGAAAGGAACATTACAACAAATGAAACTATTCTTAGTGGAAATTTAGGTGGCGGTAATTATGCACACCATGTTGTGTTTATCCATGCTCTTGAAGAGAATGAGAATTACTACGTAAACGGAGTAACCATTAGTGATGGAAAGTGTGATGTACTTGGATATTATAATGTATCTAAAGAAGTTGGTGGTAATTCTTTTAACGACAATCTTAAAGCTAAATATCCAGATTGGTTTGTGGCAATGGACGAAAGCCCTTACTACCAACTTGCTTCAATTGGTTTGCAACTAGCAGGTTTTGGCTCTTTACCTGGTGTCCCTTCAGTCCCAGGAGGTGATATTAAAAGAGTGCAAATATCTAATACATCTTACCCACAAAGTAATGGAGGTGGTATATACAATGTAGGAGGGATTTTAACATTAGAAAATGTAACGTTTAAAAATAATACTGGTATTTTTGGTGCAGCTGTAAGTTTACAAGAGGGCGCTCGTACTACTATTAAAAACTCTACTTTCACTAATAATACAGCAACTAATAATGGAGGTGCAGTTGTCTCCAATGATAGCTATTTAACGATTACAGGAGGAAGTTTTAACAATAACAGCTCGCTTTTAGGGGGCGCTGTTGTTGAGATAGGCGGAAGATCTTTAAATATAAGTGGAGCTTCATTTACTAACAATAAAGCCAATAATAATCAAACTGATATTGGATTCGGAGGAGCTATTTTCATAGAAAAAGTGAGCAATGCAGATTCGGCAACAAGAATCATTGATAATTGTACTTTTAATAGCAACAGTGCAGCAATTGCAGGAGCTATTTATGCAGGTGAAAACATTAGTAATCTTAAAATTACAAATTCTACATTTACTAGTAATAATGCTTTGCTGATAGCAAATAATACACTCGCTGATGGTGGAGGTGCTATTAAGCTTCAAAATGTTATAAATGCCGAAGTAACATCAAATAAGTTTATTAATAATTCTGCTTCAAAGGGTATGGGAGGAGCATGTGTATTATATGACACAAATGGCGTTACATTTTCGGGAAACACATTTTCAGGAAACACATCTTTGTTAGGAGGTGCTTTGTGTTTACTTAAAAACAGGAATAGCACAACCATAAGTGGAAATACATTTAATGGAAATAGTGTTACAGATACAAGTGTTTTTTCTGCTTCTGGATATGGTGGCGCTTTAGTATCTAGCAGTGATAATAATGTTAAAATTTCAGAAAATACATTTACACACAATACAGCTACTAAACAAGGAGGAGGAATTTATTTCGAAACGAGTACTGTTAATTCTATTATTAACAAGAATAATTTCAACACCAATAGTTCTCAGAAATTTGGAGGAGCAATATTTGCTAGTACGCCTGGCGCAGCTATTGCGGGTCAGTTAAGTCTAAACGAAAACACATTCGATAACAACAGTTCTGTTGAAAGAGGAGGGGGCATTTTTTTAATTAACGCACTTACAGCGAATGTAAATAATAATACATTTACAGGAAATAAGGCTTATATAGGTGCTGTTGTAGATATTGAAAGTTCTGCAAAAACCAATTTTTTTAATAATACGATTAGGGCTAATGTTGGGACTACAAATAGTTCAGGACAATCGAGTGGAATAGTTGCCACATTGGGAGGAGTTAGTAAAATATGTAATAATACTTTTACAGGAAACGAAGGCTTTACGGCTTTGTTTTATGATAATGCAACTGTCGATTTTGTAAATAACACTGTTTGGAATGAAAAATCAAGTTTTGGTATTTATATGTTTAGTAAAAACATTAAACTTTACAATAATATTTTAGAAGATGTTGGTGGGCCAAGTACTTCGGCCGATGTTCAAAACAATTCTTTTAGATATACTAATAATTATGTTGGTAGTAAGAGCAATGTTCTTGAAACGAACTTGTATTTTGCGGATGAAGCAAATAATAATTTTAATCTCACAGGCTGCAGCCCCATATTAAATAAAGGAAATAGTTCATTGTATTTGAGTGAATATTCGAGCAAGGATATTGCGGGAAGTGCGAGAAAAGTTGATGCTATTGATATTGGTGCTTATGAAAACGTATTAGGCGTTTCTGGTAAATCAAAACCAACGGTTGTTTCACCACAAGCTTTTTGTAATCAAGCCATTCTAAATAATTTACAAGCAACAGGTTCAACTATTAAATGGTACAGTCAAGCTTTAGGAGGAAGTCCATTAGCTAGTAATACAACTTTAATTTCTGGAACGACTTATTATGCTAGTCAAACCGTTAATGGTTGTGAGAGCGAGCGAGCAAGTGTTGCTGTATCTATAAGTTCCACCGAGGCACCAACTGCACAATCGCCTCAAAATTTTATTATTGGTCAACAAGGCGTTAAGATTGTGGTAAATGGTAGTAATTTAAAATGGTATTCACAAGAAGTAGGAGGTACAGCATCAACAGTATTTCCTTCTTTAAATATGTCGTCCGAAAATTCTGCCACCTATTGGGTTAGCCAAACCAATGCTAATAATTGTGAAAGTACCAGGACTAAAATAGTTGTTAATGTAACAAAAATACCCCTTACAGTTAAAGCTATTGATAAAACAAAGTTATTTGATGGTAGTGTTTATGGAAATAGTAATTATACCGTAACTTATTCTGGTTTTGAGTCTGGTGATAGTGTAGCAAATAGTATCTCTGGTACTCTTGCATTTTCAGGTAATGCTACAACTGCAACTGAACCAGGTGTATATAAAATTACACCGCAAGGTATTTCGTCTAGCAAATACACGGTTTTGTTTGAAGAAGGAACTATAGAAATAAAATCGAATTTAAATTTAACAGATAACATTTTATATGTAAAACAAGGTGTAAATGGCGATGGTTCTTCGTGGAGTAGTCCTTTAAGTAATTTAGAGGTTGCTTTAACAAGAGCTGCTAATATTAACACTGTTCATACAAATGACACTGACCCTAAAAAAGTTAAAAAAATATACGTAGCTAAAGGAACCTATCAGTTAGCTTCAGGGAAATCGTATATAATGCCTAAAAATATAGAAATATATGGAGGATTCGACCCTGATAATGCTGTTACAAACTTAACACATCAACGTATTACAGGTAATTTAAATGATGGAAGTATTTTAAAAGGTAATAATAATGCCTCGGTTATTAGAAATGATGACAACGGCTTAACTGGTGCTGCTGTTTTAAATGGTTTTACAATTACAAGCGGTAATGCAAGTAACGGAGGTGGTATATATAACAAAAAAGTATCTCCAAAATTTGAAAACTGTATCATAAAATCAAATATTGCTACTGCAAATGGAGGGGCTATATATAATGAAAGCGCCAATACAACATGGGTCAACTGTTTAATTATTAGTAATACAGCACCTAAAGGAGCGTCTATTTACAACGATGCATCCTTACCTACCCTATTGAATAACACTATAGCTGATAACACAGGCACACAAGGAGCAACTTTGTATAATGCAAATGCTTCTACTCCAAGAATTGTAAATACAATTAGTGTAAAAAATAGTTCAAATATTTTTAATGATGCAAGTAGTAGTATTAATAATGAAAATAGTTTAATACAAGGTGTAGGCGGTATAACTCAAACCACTAGTGTTTTTGATACGAATTATGAGTTATTAACTACTAGTCTTGCCCTAAATACTGGTAACAATATCCCACTTAATATTTTTTTCCCAACCAAAGATTTAAAAGGGAAATCTCGTATTATTGATGCTACTGTTGATATGGGAGTTTTTGAGAGAAATAAAACTCAGACCATCGCAGCTAATAATATTACAAAAGCTTACGGAGATGAACCATTTATACCTGATTTTAAAGCATCAAGCGAATTACCACTGGAATATATTTCTTCTAGTAATACTGCTATTGCTAAAAT
Organism: Flavobacterium sp. LM4; assembly: GCF_002017935.1. NCBI lineage: Bacteria > Pseudomonadati > Bacteroidota > Flavobacteriia > Flavobacteriales > Flavobacteriaceae > Flavobacterium > Flavobacterium sp. LM4. The sequence continues at coordinate 1,918,581 of NZ_MUFW01000001.1, forward strand.
AGAGGATGGTAAAATTAAAGTAGTAGGTGTTGGTACAGCTACTATAACAGTAAAACAATCAGGAAATGATGAATACGACGCTGTAAGTTCAACTTTCATTTTAACGGCAGGAAAAAGAACTTTAACAGTAACTGCAGATAATAAAGTTAAACTTTACGATGGCGTGGTATTTAACGGATACACTGTGTCTTATTCTGGGTTTGTTTTTGATGACACATTTGATAATAGTTTAGGTGGCAACCTTGCGTATGGTGGTACTGCTTTAACTGCTACTGCTATAGGTGATACTTATATAATAATCCCATCAGGATACACTTCTTCTAAATATGAAATTAGCTACAGTAACGGTAAGTTAACCATTGTACCTGATGTTACTTTAACAAATGGTACGCTATACGTCAAAAAAGGTGCTACAGGTAATGGAAGTTCTTGGACTAATGCCTTAGGAGAAGTTAGGGATGCGCTAGAAATAGCAAGAATAATTAATTTAACTGGAACTAAAGCAACAAAAATATTTGTATCTATTGGGCAGTATAACTCTAATAGTGGGCAAAGTTTCAAAATGCTTAAGGGGGTTAGTATGTATGGTGGTTTTGACCCTGACAATGGCATTACAGCACTTACTCACAAAAGAAAATTTACCCAGAGTATTCTTTCTCAAGGAGCTAGGGAAAATAGGGTAATAACAAATGACAATAATGGATTAACTAATACTGATATTATTGATGGATTTACAATTGGAGGCTCTGGTGTTAATCAATCAAGTCAAGGCGGAGGAATTTATAATAAAAATAGCTCTCCTACTATTGTAAACTGTATAATTAAGGATAATTCATTGTTTCCTTTCCCCTCTTATATATTCACCACATATGGTGGCGGTATATATAACGATAACAGTAGCCCTGTACTTATAAACTGTATTATTAAAAATAATAAAGTAGGTGTTGATGGAAGCGAATCTTTAAACTCCGGATACTATGGATATGGCTCGGCAATGTGGAACGCTAATAATAGTAGTCCAAAATTATATAACTGTACAATTACAGAAAATAAATCCATATCTGGAAATAATGGAGATGCTCCCGCTATTGTTAATGACGCAAGTTCTACAACCTCATTGTACAACTCTATATATATGAATAATAACAAGGGTGTTTCTAGCAGAATAACATCATACAATAGTATTGTCCAAAAAGATGATAATATAACGGAAGGTCTTTATAATAATTCTACAACTGTCACTTTGGATGCCATTTTTAAAACAAATAGTATAGCGCTAAAAGAAGATAGTTTTGCAAAAGATAAAGGGAATAATAGCTATTATTCTTTTAATAGCCTTTCAACGTATGATATTAATGGGTATACTCGTTTGACTGCAACTATTGATGTTGGAGCAGAAGAATTGCGTACACCTCAAACTATCACAGCTACAGACTTAACTAAAACCTATGGAGAAGTAGATTTTATCCATCCATCGGCAGCAGTAGCTAGTAGTTTACCATTAACGTACACCAAAAGTAGTAACGTTACTATTGCTACTATTAAAGACGGTAAGATTCACATACTAAATCCAGGCACAACTACCATTACGATTACTCAAGTTGGTAATGAAGTTTATGCTCCAACCGAAAAAACTTTTGTTTTAACGGTAGCAAAAGCAACGTTAACGGTAAAAGCAAACGACAAGTCTAAATCTTTCAATAATTTAGCATTACCAAATGGAGATTATAGTGTAAGCTACACTGGTTTTGTTAATGGTGAAGATAGTTCTAAGCTTACAGGAACACTACAATATTCAGGTAATGCCGTAGGTAAAACGGATATAGGTGTTTATACAGATGGTATAACACCAAGTGGTTTGTCTTCCAATTATTATGATTTTGTCTATAAAACTGGAACTTTAACAATAAAACCGAATACTGTTTTAACAAATAATACTTTATATGTAAAACAAGGCTCTGTGGGTGGCAATGGGTCCTCATGGGAATTAGCATTAAACGATTTGTCATTAGCTTTACGATATGCCACCATTCTTAATAAAGAAACACCCAATACTGTAAATAAAATTTATGTAGCTAAAGGTACTTATACACCAAAATACAGTTTCAGAGACAATTCCAACTTTATTGATGAAGGCAGAGATAATAGCTTTTTAGTATTAGATGGCGTAAAACTATATGGAGGTTTTGATGGAAATATTGCAGGAGAGAGTATAGCAGACCGAAACATTCAAAATAATAAAACGATTTTAGATGGCTCAAACGTCATTAATCATATCATTACAGTTTCTAATGCAATGGGAGATAACGAAGTAAACGGTTTCACTATTTTGAAAGGTGCGGCGTCGGATTTAGATACTAACGGTGCAGGAAGTGTAACGGTAAATGGAAAGTCCATTAATAGAACTTATGGTGGTGGTATACGTGTACACAGTTCAAACGTTTCTATAAAAAACTGTGTTATTTCAGAAAACTCTTCAGGTCTTTTAGCTGGTGGTATTTATATTTCAGATCAATCTACTGCTTCAATTTACAATACGCTTTTTTACGGTAATTTTGCTAAGCACTATGCGGCAAATGCTTCTTCAATTTTAATTGATAATGCGAATGTGAAAATCGTTAATGCTACTTTTGGAGATACCAATTCTGGAGACGGTATAGTTTATAGATCTCATATTTCTACTACTGGACTTTCTACTTTAGAAGTGTTTAACTCTATATTTAAAGACAACCTATTTAACAAAGATATAAATAGAACATCAGGGACAGTTACAATTAAAAACTCATTGCTATCTAAAGCTCAAACAGATTCTCAATACAGCTCCATGACATTAGCTAATAATAGCTATGCAAAACCTGCGGATTTTATTGATATAAGTACAAATAACTTTGCTTTAAAAGCAACATCTGCAGCGATCGATAAAGGAGATAACACGCTTTATAACTTAGTTATTGCAGGTAATAAAGATATTGCAAATAGCAGTCGTTTTCTCAACACTACAATAGATATGGGTTGTTATGAGTCAAAACTAGTACAAACGATTAATGCTAGTGATATAACTAAAAAATATACAGATGCTGACTTTGTAATAGGAACCGCATCAAGTGGTCTAATGCCGCTTACCTATACTAGTGATAATAATACGGTAGCTTACATAACAAAAGATAATAAAATTGATATCGTAGGAGTTGGGCAAGCTACAATAACCGTTACTCAAAATGGAGACGAAATCTATGCTTCTACATCTAAAAGCTTTATACTTACAGTTGAAAAAGGAGATATTTCTACCAGTTTAAACCCAGAAACATATACTTACGATGGTTCTAAAAAATACCTGAATATTAATGATTTACCAACAGGAGCTAGTGTGTCTTATGAAGGTAATGGACAAATAAATGCAGGAGAATACGTTGTTAAAGCAATCATTAGCGGAGGTCAATATTATAATGATTTGACATTATCTAATACACTTAAAATTAATAAAACAGTCCTTTCAGGCATTACATTCACTCCAAATACGTTTACTTATGATGGGTTTGATAAGCACCCGGAAGTATCTGGAAGTTTACCTGATGGAGTAAATGTAGTTTACTCAAACACTCAAAAGAACGCTGGTGCTTATAACGATGTAAAAGCGACCCTTTCGGGTTCTAATTACAACATGCTTGTATTAACTACTTCTATGACTATTAATAAAGGGGATCTTTCTAATGCCATATTTTTATTAGAAAAAGAAGAAGTGTATGATGGTACTCCTAAAAAATTATCGCTTGATGGAATACTTCCTGATGGAGTTACACCAACTTATACAAATAATGATAATGTCAATGTTGGCTCGTATGATGTTACAGTTAATATCAATGGAGGTGTAAATTATAATAACAAACAGCTTATTGCCAAACTAATAATTTTAAAAGGAAATTTAGCTGCCGATGTAGTTTTAACACCCAACACCTACATTTATGATGGAACCGGAAAATCATTAACTATTGATGGTGTTCTTCCTGATCAGGTAACTGTAAGCTATACTAACAACAATAAAATAGACGTGGGTAGTTATAAAGTGTATGCTACTTTAAGCAAACCAAATTATAACGATCAAATAGTAGAAGCCGATTTAATTATAGAACCAAAGCCTTTAAATGTTATAGTACAAGGCGAAATATCAAAAGTTTATAATGCGAATACTATTGTAGCATTAAATACTAGTAATTTTGCTCTAGAAGGGGTTGTCGATGGCGATAATGTAATCTTAAATAATCCTGTCGCTGGTGAGTTAAATAATAAAAATGCAGGAGAAAATAAAGCAGTTACCATTAATGCTTTAAGATTATCTGGAGCAGATGCTAAAAACTACATATTAAGCGCTGCCTCTTTAATAGCTAATATAGCTAAAGTTGAACCTAAAGAATTAGATGTTTCATTAAAAGGAAGCGTAACCAAAATTTTTGATGCAACAACTAAAGCAGTCTTATCAGATGAAAATTATGATCTTAATGGAATTTTAGAAAATGATATAGTAACTTTAAACAACCCATCATTAGGAGAATATGACACGAAAGACGTCGGAACAAATAAAACTATAACGGTTAGCAACTTGGCAGTTAGTGGAGATGATGCATTAAATTATGTATTAAATTCTCAAACAACATCGGGTGAAATAGGTGAAATTACGACTAAAGCAATTACTGTAACCGCTGATGCAAAAACAAAAGTGTATGGCGCAGCAGATCCTGTCTTGACGTATTCGGTTTCACCAAGTTTACAAACTGGAGATACTTTTACAGGTTCTTTGTCCAGAGCAACTGGAAACAGCGTTGGAACGTATGCTATTGCAAGCAGTTTGAATAATACCAACTACGCTATAACGTATACGCCAGCAGAATTAACAATTACAGCTAAAGCAATCACAGTAACGGCTGATGCTAAAACAAAAGTGTATGGAGCAGTAGAGCCTATCTTGACGTATTCGGTTGTGCCAAGTTTAGAAACGGGAGATGCTTTTACAGGTTCTTTGTCCAGAGCAATTGGAAACAACGTTGGAACGTATGCAATTGCAAGCACTTTGGATAATAGCAACTATGCTATAACGTATGCGCCAGCAGATTTAACAATTACGACTAAAGCAATTACTGTAACCGCTGATGCAAAAGCAAAAATCTATGGAGCAGCAGATCCTGTCTTGACGTATTCGGTTTCACCAAGTTTAGTAGGAACTGATACTTTTACAGGTTCTTTGTCCAGAGCAACTGGAAACAACGTTGGAACGTATGCTATTGCAAGCAGTTTGAATAATACCAACTACGGTATAACGTATGCGCCAGCAGATTTAACAATTACGACTAAAGCAATCACAGTAACCGCAGATGCTAAAACAAAAGTGTATGGAGCAGTAGATCCTGTCTTGACGTATTCGGTTGTACCAAGTTTAGAAACTGGAGATACTTTTACAGGTTCTTTGTCCAGAGCAACTGGAAACAACGTTGGAACGTATGCTATTGCAAGCAGTTTGAATAATACCAACTACGCTATAACGTATGCGCCAGCAGAATTAACAATTACAGCTAAAGCAATCACAGTAACGGCAGATGCAAAAACAAAAGTGTATGGCGCAGCAGATCCTGTCTTGACGTATTCGGTTGTACCAGGTTTAGAAACTGGAGATACTTTTACAGGTTCTTTGTCCAGAGCAACTGGAAACAGTGTTGGAACGTATGCTATTGCAAGCAGTTTGAATAATACCAACTACGGTATAACGTATGCGCCAGCAGATTTAACAATTACGAGTAAAGCAATTACTGTAACCGCTGATGCAAAAACAAAAGTGTATGGCGCAGCAGATCCTGTCTTGACGTATTCGGTTGTACCAAGTTTAGAAACTGGAGATACTTTTACAGGTTCTTTGTCCAGAGCAAAAGGAAATAGTGTTGGAACGTATGCTATTGCAAGCAGTTTGAATAATACCAACTACGCTATAACGTATGCGCCAGCAGATTTAACAATTACGACTAAAGCAATCACAGTAACCGCAGATGCTAAAACAAAAGTGTATGGAGCAGTAGATCCTGTCTTGACGTATTCGGTTGTACCAAGTTTAGAAACTGGAGATACTTTTACAGGCTCTTTGTCCAGAGCAACTGGAAACAACGTTGGGACGTATGCTATTGCAAGCAGTTTGAATAATACCAACTACGCTATAATGTATGCGCCAGCAGATTTTACAATTACAAAAGCAGATCAGCAAATAACTTGGAATCAAACTTTGGGATCTGGTTGTGATGGAGAAACTACAACTGTATTAACAGCTACTTCAAGCAGTGGTTTGGCTGTGAGTTATACTTCTTCTAATGGTAATATTGTAACGATTTCAAATGGTTCATTAGTGTTTGAAAATTATGGATCTGCAAATATTACTGCTGCTCAAGCTGGGAACAATAATTATAATGCTGCTCAGGTAGTGGTATTACCTATAGTAAACAGTCAGCCAAATTTAATTAGAAAGCAGTTTGAAAGTGTTATATTTTTTGATAATAGTTCTAATGATTTTAAATCTTATAGCTGGTATAAAAATGGAGTTTTAGTTTCAGGTCAAACTAATCAGTATTTCAAAGAAAATGGTGCTTTAAACGGGACGTATTATGCTATGGCGACAAAACATGATGAAACTGTAATTACTACATGTCCATTAACTTTGACGTCTACAGTAGCAGTTGAGGCCGTTAAAATTGTCCCTAACCCTGTCAAGAGTAATACTAGTTTTGATTTGGTCACAACGCTGGAGGACTCTAAAATGCAAAATGCTAAGATTAACATTTTTGCTATAAATGGTGCGTTGTTACAGAGTATCACTACGAATGAAAGTACTACAACGTTACAAGCGCCAACTGTGGAAGGAATTTATATTATAACGCTAACATTGTCAAACGGCAGTTATTTCACGAAAAATCTTCTGGTAAAAAACTAAATAAAGTAAATGCATTTCCTCTTCATTTTTAAAAATGAGGAGGGTCATGCGAATGAAAAAAATATAAGTATGAAATTTAATAGTAAGTGTATACTAATTATAGCGATTCTTTTTTCTCAGGTAATTACAGCTCAATTTTATATAGGCGTTCAATCAGGATTGAGTGAGATTCAAAGTGATGTAGACGGAATTGTCGCAGATAAAAAAATGGGAGGAGCAGTAAAAGCAGGATATATTTATTCGGTAACAAAAAATATCGGAATTGGAGCTGGTTTAGAGTTTTCGCAATATAAACAGGAGATATCTTCATCTTTATCTTCTCTGACAAATTACGAAGTTGATGCTTCTACTTCAGCTTTTGTTTATACGGTTACAGCAAATAACTATAACGAAAAACAAACCTTACAGGCCATTCAAATTCCGCTTTTTGTAGAATTTAAATCAAGCATGAGTAAAGGAGTTGATTTTGGTTTTCGGATTGGAGGAAAGTATTTTTTGCCTCTTAGTTATAAAATCAGTGCTACTGCAGATTACGTTAGTGGAACTGCTTATTACCCGGGTGTCAATTTAACTATTACTGATTTACCAGAATATGGTTTTGGAACACAAAGTAGTTATTCAGCAACTGGAGAATACCCAACCAAAGGGATTTTTATGTCTTCATTTGAGGTCGGATTTACGTTTGATATCGGAAAGAAAAATTCATTATATACAGCATTATTTCTTGAAAAAGGATTCGGAACAATACTTGATCAGGATAGCAAAGAGTCATTTATAGGATATAAACCGACATCTATTGAAGCCAGAAAATTGAATGGATTATATAGCACAGATAAAAATGCGGATGTTACACCTGTAGCATGGGGATTGACTTTAGGATGGAATTTTAACTAAATTTAAATTAAATAAAAGGTCTTGAGAAATCAAGGCCTTTTCGTTTTATAACGCGGTGTTTTGGAGAATTTATTCTTTCTTCAATATAGTGTTAATATGCTGAAATAGTCCAAAAAACTTCTACATCATTATGGACTTAATTTTTTATGCAATACCCACAATCATTGGGTGTAAAATCCTTGCAATAGTGATTTTACTTTTAAAAATTTCTGAAATATTTGGTATATTTGAAAGTAATTAATTAAAAAATAATAGTTTTAATTGTTGGGAAGGTTCGCTGTAATGGCGAACCTTTTTTGATTGGTCTCAGATCGGGGTTTAAAACCCTGCAATTTATTGCAGTACTTTAGTAATGCGAAAAAATATAATATTTGACTTTTTAGTGTTGATAAAAAGTTTTCAAAATTGAGAGACTGAAAGGTGTTAACAAGTTAAGCTGGAATACCCCAAAAAAATCCCTAAATTTGAAGTTCAATTTTTTGTAAATTTATAAAATTGCAATCCCTTCAATAACAGCTATGTACTTAATATTCGATACCGAAACTACTGGATTACCCAAAAACTGGAATGCTCCAATTACCGATTCTGATAACTGGCCTCGCTGTATACAGATCGCATGGCAGCTTCATGACGAAATGGGACAGCTTATCGAGCATCAGGATTATTTGGTAAAACCGGAAGGATTTAATATTCCATACGATGCTGAACGTATTCACGGAATTTCTACTGAATTGGCGCAAGCCGATGGAATTACGCTGGCTGAAGTTTTAGAGAAATTCAATATCGCTTTAAGTAAAACGAAATTCATCGTAGGTCAGAATTTAGGTTTCGACGTTAATATCATGGGAGCCGAATTTCATAGAATGGGAGTAGAATCTCAAATGAGTTCAATGCCTGTTTTAGATACCTGTACTGAAGTGACGGCTTCTTTATTAAAGCTTCCCGGAGGTCGTGGAGGAAAATTCAAACTTCCGACCCTAACCGAATTACACGAATATCTTTTTAATAAACCTTTCGCAGAAGCGCACAATGCAACTGCCGACGTTGAGGCAACTACGCGTTGTTTTCTCGAACTGGTTAGAAGAGAGATTTTTACCAAAGAAGAACTTGATGTTTCAAAGGATTATTTCAAAGAGTTTCAGGAAAGAAACCCACAAGAGTTTCCTTTAATTGGTTTAAAACATATCAATCTAAAAGCAGCTTCTGATAAAATCCGTGAGCAAATCAAGGCTTTACAAGTTGATGATACGCCAACAATAGTTTCAGATTCTGCAAAAGCTGATTTCAAAGCGGCAAAATTTGCGCATTTACACAATCATACACAGTTTTCGGTTCTTCAATCGACTATTGGAATTGGGAATATTGTATCGGCTACAGCCAAAAACGGAATGCCGGCCGTTGCTATGACCGATACCGGAAACATGATGGGAGCATTCCATTTTGTGAGTGCTGTTATGAATCATAATAAAGCTGCTTCAGGCAAAAACAAAGCTTTGGTTGAAGCAGGAGAGGAGCCAACAGAAACCGAAATCAAGCCGATTGTGGGCTGTGAATTCAATGTTTGCGATAATCACTTAGATAAGAGTAAAAAAGACAACGGAAATCAGATTGTATTATTAGCCAAAAACAAAAATGGTTACCACAATCTGGCTAAAATGTCTTCGATTGCTTTTACTGACGGATTTTATTATGTTCCAAGAGTTGACCGAAAAATTATCGAACAATATAAGGAAGATATCATGGTTTTGTCCGGGAATTTATACGGGGAAATCCAGAGTAAAATTCTAAATATTGGTGAAGTCCAGGCAGAAGAAGCCTTGATTTGGTGGAAGGAACAATTTGGAGAAGATTTCTATCTGGAAGTTATGCGCCACAATCAGGAAGATGAAAATCGTGTCAACAAAACCCTGATTGAGTTTTCTCAAAAGCATAATGTCAAATTAATTGCAACTAATAATACCTATTATTTAAATAAAGAAGATGCCAATGCACACGATATTTTATTGTGTGTAAAAGACGGTGAAAAACAGGCAACGCCAATTGGTCGTGGTCGTGGTTACCGTTACGGACTTCCAAATCAGGAATACTATTATAAGTCGGAAGAAGAGATGAAAAAACTCTTTGCCGATTTACCGGAAGCGATTATCAATATTCAGGAAATTGTTGATAAAGTAGAAATTTATTCGCTTTACCGAGATGTATTGCTTCCGAAGTTTGATATTCCGGAAGAATTTGTAGTTGCTGAAGATGAAGCTGATGGAGGAGTTAGAGGGGAAAATAAATACCTGCGACATCTTACAATGGAAGGTGCTAAAAGAAGATATGGTGAAATTACTGAATCGATTCAGGAACGTTTAGATTTCGAATTATTAACGATTTCGAATTCAGGATATCCGGGTTACTTTTTGATTGTTCAGGATTTCATCGCTGAAGCCAGAAAAATGGATGTTTCGGTAGGTCCTGGTCGTGGATCTGCAGCGGGTTCTGCCGTTGCATATTGCCTTGGTATTACCAATATTGATCCGATTAAATACGATTTACTTTTTGAGCGTTTCTTAAATCCTGACCGTGTATCGATGCCCGATATTGATATCGACTTTGATGACGAGGGTCGTGGACGTGTAATGGATTATGTAATCAACAAATACGGACAGAAACAGGTGGCTCAGATTATCACTTATGGTAAAATGGCAACCAAATCAGCGATTCGTGATACGGCGCGTGTGTTGGATCTGCCGTTGTTTGAAGCTGATAGAATAGCTAAGTTGATTCCCGCAATGATGCCGGGTAAATGGAATCTGGCTCGTTTCCTTTCAGAATCAGAAGATGAGGTTAAAAAAGCATTAAAAGGTGCTGATGAATTTGAACTTGTAAAAGAATTAATCGCCATTGCCAACGAAGGTGATTTGGCTGGAGAAACCATTCAGCAGGCAAAAATTCTTGAAGGATCGATGCGTAACACAGGAATACACGCCTGTGGGGTAATTATTACACCGTCAGATATTACGAATTATGTTCCTGTTACGACTGCAAAAGATTCGGATTTATATGTAACGCAGTTCGATAACTCAGTTGCAGAAAGTGCCGGATTGTTAAAAATGGACTTCCTGGGTCTGAAGACCCTTACACTTATAAAAGATACCGTAAAACTGGTAAAATACAGAACAAATATCGATCTGGATCCGGATACTTTTCCGATTGATGATCCTGAAACGTATGCGCTTTTCCAAAGAGGTGAAACCGTTGGAATCTTCCAGTACGAGTCGCCCGGAATGCAGAAATACATGAAGGATCTGAAACCAACTGTTTTTGGGGATTTAATTGCGATGAATGCCTTGTACCGTCCGGGACCATTGGAATATATCCCTTCTTTCGTTCGAAGAAAAAACGGTGACGAGGAAATTAAATACGATTTAGATGCCTGTGCCGAATATCTGTCTGAAACCTATGGAATTACCGTTTACCAGGAGCAGGTAATGCTTTTGTCTCAGTCTTTGGCAGGATTTACAAAGGGTGAAGCCGACGTTTTGCGTAAAGCGATGGGGAAGAAACAAAAAGACGTACTGGATAAAATGAAGCCGAAGTTCGTTGAACAGGCTTCAGCAAAAGGTCATGATGCTAAAATTCTCGAAAAAATCTGGAAAGACTGGGAGGCTTTTGCGAGTTATGCCTTCAACAAATCGCACTCGACTTGTTATGCGTGGATTGCGTACCAAACGGCGTATCTAAAAGCACACTATCCGGCAGAATATATGGCAGCGGTGCTTTCGAATAACATGAACGATATCAAGCAGGTTTCGTTCTTTATGGAAGAATGTAAACGAATGGGCTTGCAGGTTTTAGGGCCTTGCGTTAATGAATCGTACTATAAATTTACCGTAAACGATGATTATGCGGTACGTTTCGGAATGGGAGCGATTAAAGGTGTAGGTTCCGGAGCTGTAGCCACAATCGTTGAAAGCAGAAAAGACGGAAGATATAAGTCCATTTTTGATCTGGCAAAACGAATTGATTTGCGTGCTGCCAATAAAAAAGCAATTGAAAATCTTGCTTTGGCTGGAGGATTTGATTCGTTTGAAGGAACAACCAGAGCACAGTATTTTCATGATGATGGCGACGGAATTACATTCTACGAAAAAGCGATGCGTTACGGATCAAAGTTTCAGGAAAACGAAAACTCGTCGCAGGTAAGTTTGTTTGGAGAAACCAGCGAAGTTCAAATTGCGGAACCTGTTGTACCGCCATGTGAAGACTGGAGCACGATGGAAAAACTGGCTAAAGAAAAAGAAGTTGTCGGAATTTATATTTCAGGACATCCATTGGATGATTTTAGGTTCGAAATGAAATACTTCTGCAATGCACGATTGGAAGCACTGAAAAGTATGAATGAATACGTAGGCAAAAATCTAACATTTGCCGGAATCATTAATAACGTACAGCATCGTGTGGCTAAGAACGGAAAAGGCTGGGCGGCTTTTAATTTAGAAGGCTATGATGAAAGTTATGAGTTTAAGATTTTTAATGAAGAATATCTTAAATTCCGTCATTTCCTGATTCAGAATAATTTTGCTCATATAAAGGTATTAATTAAAGATGGCTGGGTGAATCACGATACAGGTAAAAAATCGGAGCCGAGACTTCAGTTTGTTGAGGTAAGACAGTTGCAGGATGTTTTGGAAGCATTTGCTAAAAAACTCATTCTTTTATTAAATATTAAAGATTTGCAGACCGATTTTATTCATAGATTAAGCCAGTTGTTCAATGCGTACAAAGGGGATAATTCAGTGACTTTTGAAATTATGGAATTAGAAAAGGTAAAACGTCTCGTTGAGGTTGAAACAGCAAATGGGTTTGAAGAGACAGACGACGCAGTTTTTACAGATGAAAATGATGATGGAGATGTCGCTCTTGAAGATACCAAAATAAAAGAAGTAACAGAAGTAGAAGAAATAAAGGTAGTGACTAAATTATCGATGCCAAGCCGTAGATTAAAAGTTAGAATATCTAATGAGTTATTAGAGGAATTAGAAAAAATGCAGATTAATTTCAAACTCAATTAAAATTTAACAGTTAAAATTTAATTGATAATGTATTTTTTAGGTTAAAATTATGCGCGCATAGTAATTTATTTTTGGATTGTTATTCAAATTAATAATTATTTTTAATAGAGTGGGAATGCTGTAAAGAAAGAAATTTTAATTGTTATAATTTTGTAATAATTTAATAAAGAAAACTATGAAAAAGCATTTATTTTTAATCGGATTTATGATTTGCTCTATGGCCACAATAGCGCAAACTGAAGGTGCCGATAAACCGGAAAGCTGGTATTTTAAATTAGGAGGTTCCTATTTCATTCAAACTGCCGCTACTGATTTTCCAATTATTTCAGGAACATTACCTAATAATGATGTCTACGCAGCAGATGGTACAACTCTGGTTTCAAGAGAAGCTAATCATGGATCTTTTGGACAAGGTTTCCGTTCAACTTTGGCAGCAGGATACAGATTCAATACACGTTTAGGTGTTGAAATGGGTATAAACTATTATGTTGGGAATAATGAAAAAATGGCTGAAACTACTCACAGATTAGTAGCTGCCGGGCCAACTTTTGTTTCTGGTAAGGCTGAAGGCCGAATCAGAGCATTTGATTTATCTCCGGCTTTAGTTTTGTTTTTAGGAGAGCACAAAGGTTTTGAGCCTTATACTAAAGTAGGGGTTATTGTTCCTGTTCATGGGGATTTAACTATCGAAACTAACCGTACGTATACAAATGCTTCTGGAACACCAATATTAAAGACATTTTCTAAAGATGTTGTAAAGCCAAAACCGACTGTAGGTTTTATGGCAGCTATTGGTACGTCATATAAGTTAGGAAAAAATATTTCGGTATTTGCTGAAGTGGAGTACCGTAACTTTACTGTACATGGGGACACTAAAGAAACTGAAGTTTATACTGAAAATGGAGTTGATAAATTATATACTTCAACTACTTTTAGACCAGATGCTTCTTATTCAGCAAGTCATGTTAAATATGTTGATAAATTGACAACGAATTCAAATCACTATTTATTTAATCCTAATACAGCAACAACAAATATAGAAAAGGATACAACCAGACCTGATGATGCAATGAACGATATTAGTTCTTATGTTGGAATTTCTGGTTTAGGTTTGACTGTTGGTCTTAAATACAGTTTATAATTTACAGAACTTTTATATTACAAAAAAAGAGAATATTCATTTGAATATTCTCTTTTTTTGTGCTTTTTTGTCATTTCGACGAAAGGAGAAATCACACTCGTAACTCGACAAAGATTGGCGAATTTCTATAAGGAATCTCTAGTGTGATTCCTCCTCCGAAACGACAAATAATATCGAATTATTGTTACTTCAATCCCCTAAACTCTTTTAAAACTTCGTCAATAACCCATGTGGTTCTTGCACCTGAAACTCCTTTCGATGGAGAAGCTCCTTCGTTGCCCAAAAGTTCTTCGATAACGGTTTCAATAAAAGGCTGTTGAATATGAAGCGGGTTTTCAATGGTAATGGTTTCTTTGTCACCATTTGCATATTCAATTTTAATAGGATCCTCGCCAAAAGTTGAAAAGGCTATTTTTCCTTTATCACCTACAATTTCAGTAACATCGTAACGTTCAAAACTGGCGAAATTCCATAATCCCGTACCGTGCACTCCGTTTTCGAATAGAAAGGACATCGAAACTGAATCTTCGGCAGGATACGCTTTTAGCTGAGAAGTGGCATGTCCGCGTACGGATTTTATCGGGCCTAAAACAAAATCTAAAAAATCTAAAGTATGGCAGGCCAGATCGACAAAGATTCCACCGCCTGAAAGATGTGGCAAAACCGTCCACGGAAGATTGATTTCGTCGTCATAACGTTCTTCAAATGGATGGTACAAAACGCAATTTACGTGACGTATGTTTCCTAATTTCCCTTCGTCTATTATTTCTTTGATTTTTAAAAAGCGGGGAAGGCTTCTTCTGTAATAAGCTACAAATAACGGAACATTGTGTTCTTTGCAGGCACTGATCATTTCGTTACATTCTTCAAAGGTCAAAGCCATTGGTTTTTCAACATAAACCGGTTTTCCGGCTTTGGCACACAAAATCGTATATTCTTTATGTGAAGACGGAGGCGTGGCGATATAAACGGCATCAACTTCCGGATCGTTGATTAAATCGACAGCGTTGGAGTACCATTTTGGTACATTATGGCGTTTGGCATAATCTTCGGCAAGGGCTGCATCTCTTCGCATAACGGCTACCAAAGCTGAGTTTGGCGCTTTCTGAAATGCCGGACCGCTTTTAACTTCGGTTACGTTTCCGCAACCTATGATTCCCCATTTTATGATTTTCATTTGTTGTTTTTTTAAGTTATTTCAAATTTAAGGCTATTTGAAAAAGTTAGCCACGAATTCACGAATTTATTTTAATCTATTGTCTAAAAATGCTGTGCTGAATTCCCTGAATTACGAATTATTTTTCACGCAGATTTTAAAAGATTTAAGCAGATGCACACAGATTTTATTTTTAATCTGCTTGATCTGCGGGAGTAAAAATTAGTACGATAAAAAGTCATCAATTATTCTTTCTCGCAGATTTTGCAGATTGCACAGATTTTTTTAAACAGAATCTGCAAAATCTGCGGGAACAATAAAAACAAAGCCACGAATTCACAAAAATAATTCGTGAATTCGTGGCTAAAAGAATCTTAGATTAAAAATTTACTTTTTAGGTAAAGTTTTAAAACCCATATTGTAAAGCGTGAACGCCTGGATATCTACATTTTCCTGAATCGTAGCCGCAACAGATTTTCCTGCACCGTGACCTGCTTTAACGTCAATACGAATCAAAACCGGATTGTCTCCCGTTTGTTTATCTTGTAATTCAGAAGCAAATTTAAAACTGTGTGCCGGAACTACACGATCGTCATGATCTCCTGTCGTTACCATTGTAGCTGGGTAATGCGTTCCTTTTTTAACGTTGTGAACCGGAGAATATCCTTTTAAATATTCGAACATTTCTTTGTTGTCCTGAGCAGTTCCGTAATCAAAAGCCCATCCTGCACCTGCTGTAAAGGCATTGTAGCGAAGCATATCCATAACACCAACTGCCGGTAAAGCTACTTTCATTAAATCAGGACGCTGAGTCATTGTTGCGCCAACTAATAAACCTCCGTTAGATCCTCCACGGATTGCCAGGTAATCAGATGAGGTATATTTTTGAGCAATTAGATATTCTGCAGCAGCGATAAAATCATTAAAAACATTTTGTTTTTGGAGCTTTGTTCCTGCATCATGCCATTTTTTTCCGTATTCACCACCACCTCTTAAATTGGCAACGGCGTAAACACCTCCATTTTCCAGCCAGACTGCATTGGCAATACTGAAACTTGGTGTTAAACTAATATTGAATCCGCCGTAACCGTAAAGGATTGTCGGGTTTTTACCGTCTAGTTTTGTCCCTTTTTTATAGGTAATAATCATTGGGATTTTGGTTCCGTCTTTTGAAGTATAGAATACTTGTTTTGACTCGTAATCATCACTTTTGAAATCTACTTTTGGTTTTTGATAAATTTCCGATTTGCCTGATTTTGGCTCAAACGAAAAGATGGTTCCCGGGGTAGTGTAATTAGTAAAACTGTAATACAATATTTTTTCATTCTTTTTTCCTCCAAATCCGCCTGCTGTTCCAACTGCAGGAAGTTTGATTTCACGGACTAATTTTCCGCTGTAATCGTATTGCTGTACAAAAGAAACTGCGTCTTTGGTGTAATTAGCAAAAAAGTACCCGCCACCTGTAGACGGAGACAGAATGTTTTGGGTTTCAGCAATAAAATCTTTCCAGTTTTCAGGCTTCGGATTGCTTACATCTACAGTTACTACACGCTTGTTTGGAGCGTTAAAATCGGTATCAATAAACAATTTGCCTCCCTCGTTTTCTATGATATTATTATCGCTGTTAAAATTGTCTACAATAGTAACTATGGGACTGTCAGGTTTTGTTAAGTCTTTAATGTATAACTCATTTCCATAGGTAGAATTGGCAGCTGTAATCACCAGGTAATGATCGTCCTCGGTAACAGATCCTCCAACATATCTTCTTTTTTGGTCGGCACCAAAAATAACTTTATCGTCTTTTTGAGAAGTACCTAACTTATGAAAATACAATTTGTGCTGATCTGTTTTGGCCGATAATTCACTTCCTTTTGGCTTTTCATAACTGGAGTAATAAAAACCTTCATTTTTATACCATGAAACACCGCTGAATTTTACATCAACTAATGTGTCTTCCAGAACTTTTTTAGAAAGAGCATCAATGATAATGACTTTTCTCCAGTCGCTTCCGCCTTCAGAAATAGCGTAGGCAGCTTTGGAGCCATCTTTAGAAAAATCCAGTCCGCCAAGCGAAGTGGTTCCGTCTTTAGAAAATGTATTTGGATCTAAGAAAACTTCTTCTTTGCCTTTTTCGTCTTTTCTGTAAACAACCGACTGATTTTGAAGTCCGTTATTTTTGGAATAATACGTAAATTTTCCTTCTGTAAAAGGAGCACCTATTTTTTCATAATTCCATAGTTTTTCCATTCGTGCTTTTAATGCATCTCTAAATGGAATTTGATTTAAATAACCGTATGTAACTTCGTTTTGAGCCTTTACCCAGGCACCGGTTTCATTAGATTTATCATCCTCCAGCCAACGGTAAGGATCGCTAACTTTGGTATCAAAATAGACATCAACAGTTTCACCTTTTTTAGTTTCGGGATACTGAATTTTATTTTGTGCCAAAGAAATTCCTGCAGTAGTTATTGCCATTATAAGAAATGTTTTTTTCATAGTTGATTTTTGTGTTTGTAACAAAAATAGCAAATTTTGTTGTGAAAAATAATTTAAACCATATGAGTCATATAAGTTCATTTTAGTTTAGGGATAATCAAAATTATTGTCATCCTGAGCGAAGCCGAAGTGGCTCAGCCTGACACCAATCTTTAGAAGAATAAATTGATTCTCCAAAAATTATTTATAAGACTCATATGGTTTAAAAATGTTACAGATTAAAATTAACTCCCAAAACAATATTTCGTCCAATGTTTGGGATTCCGTCTGTTTTTAATCTTGAAAGGTGTGCAATATATTTTTTATCGAACAAATTATTTCCGTTCAGATTTACGTCAAAAGCAGTTTTTCCCAGTTTTACGGTTCCTCCAAAACCTAAGTTGACCAAAGTATAGCCTTTTGATGCTGTTTCAAAACCACTCACATTATCCTGATCAAAAGTCGAAGAAACATTTAAAGAGGCGTAACCTTCTTTGAACCAGTTTTTGATATTAAATTCGGTCCTAAGGGTATTATTCCAGTTATTGGCCGGAATTAAAGGCAAATAATCATCGTTGTCTTTTTTACCGGTTACGGTTTCAAAACTGGTTTCAAAATGCAGCCAGTCTAAAGGATGCGGATGAAAATGAAGTCCAATTTCTCCTCCAAATAATTTTGCATTATCCTGAATGTAGGCAAAAACATTATTGTTATCTCTGATTTCTCCGGTTGGTGAAGTATAAATGTAATTGTTTATGTGGTTATAAAATCCGTTTACAAAGAATTCAAAATGCGAATTTTTGTATTCTAAATTCAAATCGGTCTGAACGTTTTGTTCGGTTTTCAAATCGCTGTTTCCTATTTCATAACGATTGGTTCCTTCGTGAACACCGTTTGAAGTCAGCTCGGCTAAGTTTGGAGCTCTAAATCCGGTAGCTACATTTAATCGAAGTGTTAACGGTTCTGCTAATTTTGTTTTGTATCCCAAAGAAGCATTAAAACTGTCAAAAGATCGGTCTAAAGCTTCAAAAGAGCCTTCTTCTCCCACAATTCCGTGTGCTTCTGAAGTAACATTTCGGTTATCAAAACGTAAACCGGCTTGCAAAACGCTATTATTCCATTCGTAATTAGCAGTTCCAAAAACACCAAAATCATTGGTTGTTGCATTCGGAATCAAATATTCTTCTCCGGAATTTGTATTGGTCTGATGCATTCCCTGAACACCTAAAATGGTTTCAATTTTACCGAATTTCGGAAAATGATATTTTGCATTATAATTAAAAGTGTTTAGTTTCATTCGAAGTGCAGCGTCGTTGCTATCTTCAAATTCGCTTCTGTCATTTGAGATGTAACCTAAATCAACGTCAAGTTTTGAGTTTTCAAAAAAGATTACATTGTTTAAACTAAACAAATGATTGAAAATTCCCTGTTTTGGAAACTGAGTGTCTTTGCTCGAAGATTGTTCTGCAATTCCATCTTCCGGAATCCCGATGTCCAGTTTGTTGTAGTTGTATCTTAAAACACTTGAAAATGTGGAGTTGCTGTAACCAATTCCAGTTTTAAAATCAGTTTCATTATAACGCGAATTCGTTACACGGTCGCCATCGGCAATTTTATAGTCAGAATGTGTGTTGAAACTTCCACGGGCGAGAAATTTCCAATTGTCTGTAGACGTTTTTAATCCGATAGAAGAGTTGCTTCCCTGTGTATTCGTAAAATATTTTTGACTGAAATTAGCTTTGAATGTACCCGCATCAGCAAATTTTTCAGGATTGAAATACAAAACGCCTCCCAATGCATCAGAACCATACAATAAAGAAGCTGGGCCTTTGATTACCTCGACACTTTCGATTCCGGCATCGTTTAAACCTAAACCGTGTTCATCTCCAAACTGTTGGTTTTCGACACGAACGCCCTGAGAATATACCAAAACACGATTTCCGCTCAGTCCGCGAATTACAGGTTTTCCAATAGAAGTCCCTGTAGAAATCTGAGAAACTCCCGGAATTGTTGCCAGGCCTTCAATCAATGTAGAAGTTCCTTTTTGTTGTAATGTCTTGATGCTTTCATGATCAATTTTCATTACGTTTTGCGACTGAAGTTTGTTAAAAGGAGTAGAAACCACGACTTCGTCCATTTCCAGAATTGATTCTAAAAGCGTCACATCGAGCGTGTTTTCCTTTGTCAATTTTGCAATGGTTTTATTTTGATTTGAATATCCCACATAAGAAAAGGCAATACGCAAACTTCCGTTTGGAAGATTCTTTAATTCGTATTTCCCGTTTTCGTCAGTCGTAGTTCCTTTGTGTAATTCGGGAGCGTAAACAGAAACACCCGGTAATGGCTGATTTTGATTATCGGTAACAGTTCCTGAAACCGAATTCTGGGCAGAAAGTATACCCGAAAACCCAAAAATTAGGGCTATTATTATTTTTTTCATTTGAAAATGATTGCTATAGTTAATGGATTTTTCTTTTAAAGAGAAGCAAAAGAAACGTGAAGTTTACTGAATTTACATAGAAATGAAAATCAGGAAACCTAACTGAACTTTGAATTCAATTAAAAGGGTTTTGTTTCTTGGGGCGAAACTTTATGAAACTATAGCTGAAGGAGGACCCCGCAGTGTGTAAAGACTTCCTGAAAAGGAAATAATACTTTCTGAAAATCCAAAGAAATAAGGGATTTCCTGATGATTACTAAAAAACTGAAACGTGAAATTTTCAGGAGTAATGTAACTTCCAAAAGAAAAATGACAAACAAAACAAGAGTCATCGTCATGATGCTGATGCGTAATTTCACCATTTACATCATTGTAATTATGATGACATTTTTTTTCTGAAAGCTGTTTTGAAATGTGCTCATAACTATGGATGGACTGAAACAGTATTGATAGCAATACCATCAGACCCAAAGTAAAACCGGTTATGAGCTGTCTTTTTTTCATTACGGTACAAAGGTATAAAAGGCAAATATAAAAATGTTTGATTTTAACGCTTTTTATTGAAAATAGTGCAACAGAATATTTTTATGAAGAGTGAAAACAGAATAATTAGCATTGTAACCAAATCATAAACAATCATTATATTTGTGTGTCAAATAAATATTTCTAAAAAACGTTTATTTAAAATCCTCATAAAACTCAAACAAACTATGCGATTATTTTTTAGTTGTTTATTTCTGATATCGTTTTTCAATGTTTTTTCGCAGGAAGAAAAACCTCAAGAAAAGCCGGTAATTAAAATTGATTCATTGTACAGGGAAGATCAGTTTTATTTTACGGTGGGCTATAATCTGTTGACTCAGAATCCGGAAGGGCTTAAACAGGATAAATTTTCTGCCGAGATTTCTGCCGGTTTTTTAAGAGATATGCCAATCAACAAAAAAAGAACTGTTGCCATTGCAGCAGGTTTAGGTTTAACGTATCAGAATTATTTTCAAAACCTGACTATTTCTGAAAGCCAGGACGGAACACTAATTTATGGAGTAAATGATTATAATGAGTTTGTTTCAAATAAATACAGGCAATATTTGGTAGATCTTCCCATTGAGTTTAGATGGAGAAATTCTACTTATGAAAGTCATAAGTTTTGGAGGGTTTATGCCGGATTAAAATTAAGCTATGTTTTAGCCAGCAAATCTGTTGTAGATGATGGCGAAAACACTTATATAGTTCGAAATAATTCCGATATCAACAGGTTTCAGTATGGCGCAACTATTTCTGCGGGTTACAACACCTGGAATGCTTATTTGTATTATGGACTGAATCCTTTGTTTAAAGACGTTAAAACTGTTTCAGGAGAAAGCGTAAAAATGAAAACCATGAGTGTGGGGCTTATTTTTTATATTTTATAACCACAAATACAGAAATAAAACCTGCGGAATTATTCCGATTAAAAATCCTATTAACAATTCCTTGTACGTATGGGCATTCATTTCAAGGCGAGATGAAGCTGCGATTCCGGTCAGTAAAATTAAAAGTGCCGGCCAGTACGGATTATGTAATTGCAAATGCATATTAAGTCCAATTACAAAAACGGCACAACCACTAATTGCCATCATATGCAGGCTGGCTTTTATCTTAAAAAGAGAATAAATCAGAGCCATAATAGTACTGAATAATCCGCCCAGAAAAAAGAAATGCAGTTCAGGGTAGCGAGTAATAACAATGCTTCTTTTTACCAGTAATATAAATAAAAAACACTGTAAAATTAAGGGTATTATTCGTTGCGAGGTTTCATGTATCATGACCGATTTTACATTACCGGTGGAGCGAAGCAATAGAAAAAATAATAAAGGGACAATAACGGTAATAATGAGTATTTGAAATAAAACAAAATATTTTTCCTGGATAGTAAAGGCATCATCCTTATAAAAAAGATAAAATAAGGTCGCATACATCGATATAAAAATTGGATGTAATATATAGGAGAATATCGGAAGTATTTTTTTCAAAATGCAGTAATTTGAGGTGTCTAACAAATATAATTGAAATATAAATAGCTTTTTGTAAACCCTTTATTTTTTAAGAAAATCACAACTCTTTTCAGTCTTTAATGTTTAATTTTGAAAAAAAAGAAACTTCTAAATGAGCGTAAACTTAAAAAGCCTTGTTTCGGTTCTTAATGCCGAATGGATTGGCTCAGATCTAACTGTTTTTATTGAACAGATTTCGATTGACAGCCGTTCACTGCAAAACGGTTCTCAAACTTTATTTTTTGCATTGTCCGGAGTAAATAATGATGCGCATTCGTATGTTTCTGAACTTATAGATAAAGGAGTTCAGAATTTTGTAGTTGAATATATTCCTGAAAATTGTGTCGGAAAAGCCAATTTTTTAGTCGTAAAATCTACTTTAGATGCCCTTCAGAAGTTTGCCGCTCATCACCGGCATCTTTTTGACTTTCCTGTTATCGGATTAACGGGAAGTAATGGAAAAACGATCGTAAAAGAATGGCTTAATTTTTTATTAAGCCCTGATTATAATATTATACGAAGTCCTAAAAGTTATAATTCACAGGTTGGAGTGCCACTTTCGGTGATTGCGATTAATGAGAAACATAATTTAGGCATTTTTGAAGCCGGAATTTCGACGGTGAATGAAATGGAAAAATTAGAGCAAATCATAAAACCCACAATAGGACTACTTACCAATATTGGAACTGCACACGACGAAGGATTTTTAAATCTAGTACAAAAGATTGATGAAAAACTGCTTTTGTTTAAAGACTGTCCGGTTATTATATATCAGAAAAATGAAATTGTAGATTCCTGTTTATCTCAATTTTCGGCCGAATATATGCTGCATCCCCGAAAACTTTTTTCATGGAGCTATATCGATAATACAGCCGATGTTTTTGTTTCGAAAAGAGAAAATAAAAATGAAACGACGCATATTCAGTATCATTACAAAGGGAGAAGTCATGACTTAAAAATCCCTTTCAGTGATTCCGCTTCACTGGAAAATGCAATTTCCTGCTTATTGGTATTGCTTAATTTTGAATATGATGCTGAGACGGTTCAAAATCGGATGTACGGATTGTATCCGGTTGAAATGCGTCTGGAAGTCAAAAATGGAATTCATAATTGCAGTATTATTGACGATAGTTATAGTTCTGATTTTCAATCGATTAAAATAGCACTGGATTTTTTAGAAAGCCAAAAAAAGAATGCATCCAAAACAGTTATTTTATCTGATATTTTTCAAAGCGGATTTTCAAACGAAGAATTATATTCTAAAGTTTCCCAACTAATTGCAGATAATAAAGTCAATCGTATAATTGGAATCGGCACAACCATTTCGTTATTTAAAAACAAATTTTCGAATTGTATCACATATCAAAACACTGCTGAATTTATCAATGATTTTGAAAATCTGAATTTTAATAACGAAACCATTTTAATAAAAGGAGCAAGGTCGTTTCAGTTTGAAGAAATTGTAACTTTACTGGAAGAGAAAACGCATGAAACGATTCTTGAAATCAATCTGAATTCCATTAGCCATAATTTAAATTTCTTTAAATCTAAATTAGCAAGTGATGTTAAAATTATGGTTATGGTAAAAGCATTTGGCTATGGAAACGGAGGATTGGAAATAGCAAAATTGCTGGAACATCATAAAGTTGATTATTTAGGAGTGGCTTTTGCCGATGAAGGAATTTCACTTAAAAATGGCGGAATCAAATTACCAATCATGGTCTTAAATCCTGAATCGACGAGTTTTGCATCGATTATTCAATATCAGTTAGAGCCTGAAATTTATAGTTTGAAAGGATTAAATGCTTTTTTGAAGATTGCCCGTGAAAAGAATCTAAAAGATTTTCCGATCCACATCAAACTCGATACCGGAATGCATCGTCTGGGTTTTGAAGAAAATACAATAGACGAATTGATTGCTGCTTTAAAAGGAAATTCAACAGTACGCATCCAGAGTATTTTATCGCATATGGCGACTAGCGATGATATAAAGCATTATGAATTTGCAATGTCGCAAATTCGATTGTTCGAAAAACTCTCTTCAAAATTAATGAATGAATTAGGAGTAAACCCAATCCGTCATATTCTGAATACTTCCGGAATCAGTAATTTTCCGGATGCGCAATACAACATGGTACGTTTGGGAATTGGACTTTATGGTGTTTCAAACGATCCCTCAGAACAAAAATACCTGGAAAATGTAGGGACTTTAAAATCGATTATTTCGCAGGTTCGTACTATTCCTGCAGGCGACAGTGTCGGCTATGGAAGAAGATTCATGGCAGAAAAAGAAACCAAAATAGCAACAATTCCGATTGGTTATGCTGATGGGATTTCAAGATTATGGGGCAATCAGATAGGTTATATTACGATTAAAAATCAAAAGGCGTCTATTGTAGGAAGTGTCTGTATGGATATGCTGATGGTAGATGTTAGCGAAATTGATTGTAAAGAAGGTGATTCGGTTACCATTTTTGGAGAATCTCCAACAGTAATAGAAATAGCAGAAGCTTTAAAAACAATTCCTTATGAAATTCTGACCAGTATTTCACAAAGAGTAAAAAGGGTATTTTTCAGATAGTTTTTAAAGAAACTTTCAATAAAATTACGTATTTTCGATACCTATTAATTACATAAAAATAAAGAATTATGGGATTTGTTTCAGAATTTAAGGAATTTGCAACGAAAGGCAACGTAATTGATTTGGCTGTCGGTGTAATTATTGGTGCTGCTTTCAATAAAATTGTAAGCTCATTAATTGATGATGTTATAACACCATTGATATTAAAACCTGCTTTAGAAGCTGCTCATTTATCAAGTATTGAACAATTAACGGCTTTTGGAGGCATAAAATACGGAATGTTTCTTTCGGCAGTAATTAACTTTATAATTGTTGCTTTTGTTTTGTTTCTAATTATTAAAGGAATAAACAATCTGAAAAAGAAAGAAGCACCTGCTCCTGCACCGCCTGCCGGACCAACGCAGGAAGAATTGCTTACACAAATTAGGGATCTTTTGAAAAATAAACAATAATATAGATACCGCTACACTAAAGTCTAACTTAACCGTTCCATAATTGGGACGGTTTTTTCTTTTTGTTTAATTTGTAACAATTTGTTATTTTTTGTGAATCGAATTGTAATCGTTTTTATTATCCTTACTTTTACATTCTAAATTAGAACATTCATATAAAAAAATATAAAATGAGAATAGCGGTTGTAGGCGCCACCGGTATGGTTGGCGAAATAATGTTGAAAGTTTTAGCAGAAAGAAATTTTCCTGTTACAGAATTAATTCCAGTTGCTTCAGAGAAATCTGTGGGTAAAGAAATCGAATATAAAGGTCAGAAATATAAAGTTGTTGGTTTGCAGACTGCGGTTGATTTAAAAGCTGATATTGCTGTTTTCTCTGCCGGAGGTGATACTTCATTAGAGTGGGCTCCAAAATTTGCTGCTGCCGGAACAACGGTAATTGACAATTCATCTGCGTGGAGAATGGATCCGACAAAAAAACTGATCGTTCCTGAAATCAATGCCGAGTCTTTGACGAAAGAAGATAAAATTATTGCAAACCCAAACTGCTCTACGATTCAAATGGTATTGACATTGGCTCCTTTGCACAGAAAATACAATATCAAAAGAATTATCGTTTCGACTTACCAATCGATTACCGGTACCGGTGTAAAAGCGGTGAGACAATTAGAAAATGAATACGCAGGAGTTGAAGGTGATATGGCTTACAAATATCCAATTCACAGAAATGCAATTCCACAATGCGATAGTTTTGAAGCTAATGGATACACTAAAGAAGAAATGAAATTAGTTCGTGAAACTCAAAAAATACTTGCAGATAATACCATCAGAGTTACGGCTACTGCAGTTCGTGTTCCTGTTGTTGGAGGTCACAGTGAGGCTGTAAACGTTGAGTTTACAAATGATTTTGATGTAAAAGAAGTTCGCGAAATTTTACAAAATACTGATGGAGTAGTGGTTCAGGATGACCTGGATGCGTTTTCTTATCCAATGCCTTTATTTGCAGAAGGTAAAAATGAAGTTTTTGTTGGAAGAATTCGTCGTGACGAAAGCCAGCCAAATACATTAAACATGTGGATCGTTGCTGATAACTTAAGAAAAGGAGCAGCTACAAACACAATCCAGATTGCAGAATATTTAATTCAGGCAGGTTTGGTATAAATCAGAGGTTACAAAAATTGTTATAAAAAAACCGTAATTCCTAAAAGTGATTACGGTTTTTTGTTTTATAATTTATCATAACTTGCAGTTTAAATTTATGACAATATATGGCATTTCCAATAGATCTAAAATACATAATTGAGGCAGAAAGGGAGTTAGAGGTTGAATTTCCATATGAATTCAAACAAAAAATGATCAACCTCAATGGAGGTGAATTAATAACAGAAGATGATCACTGGCAACTATATCCCTTTTTTGATAAATCTGATAAAAAAAGAATAAGCAGAACTTGTAATCACATTGTTTTAGAAACAAAACAAGCTAAAAAATGGAGTGGTTTTCCTCTAAACGCAATTGCCATTGCAACAAATGGCTGTGGGGATAAATTGATTCTTTTTCCATTAAATGGTAATGAAAAAAAGTTAGGTGAAAATATATTTTTATGGTTTCACGCAACTGGAAAAACGCAAGAAGTAGCAGAAACTATAAGCGAACTTATAGAAGAGTAATTTTTTGATAATACAAAAAAAGCGAGAACTATACATTCTCGCTTTTTTATATTTTTAATATTCCGGAGCCAGTTCAAGTTCCAGTCCTTCTAATTCTGTAGTAATTGGAATCTGACAACCTAAGCGGCTGTTAGATTTAACATAAAATGCTTCAGAAAGCATGGCTTCTTCATCATCTCCCATCTCCGGTAATGCAACATCATTTAGAACATAACACTGGCAGGAAGCGCACATAGCCATTCCGCCACAGGTTCCTTCAACAGGAAGTTCGTATGCTTTGCATAACTCCATTATATTCATTGCCATATCAGTTGGAGCCTGTAATTCGTGTATAACTCCTTCTCGATCTTTAATCTTTATTAATACATCCATTTTAAAATATTGGAATTTTACTTACTTAGAATTTGATAACGTGAACAAACTCTAAAATTATTTACTAACTATTTGGTTTTAAGCTAAATGCAAATTCTTTTCTGCTGCTTTCTTTCAGGTGCATTTTAGCCCCTAATATATTTCCGCCTTTTTCTAATAATGTAACAATGGCAATTACTGAATAATAATCTTTATCCAATTGAAAAATCAAAGTACCTTCATAAGTATTATTTACTACTCCTTGTTTATCTGTTGAAGATGATATTTTTCTTGGATGTGAAAATTCTGCTGAATTGTAAGCCGCCTTATTTGAAAATTTTGGCTTCCCTTCGCAAAAATCATATAAAAAATCATAATTACCTAATCTAAGGCTGCCTTCTTCATTGTTGTTGATAGAAAATACAATCTTTCCAGAATAGGTATAATCGGACCATTCTTCTGAATCATTAAGCCATGCTTTGTCTACAATTAATGTCTCTGAACTTTGTTGTGCGTAATTTATGCTAATAGAAAAAAATAATATAAATAGAATGTAATATTTTTTCATGATTTAAGATTTTAAGGGGTTATGTTGCAAATTTAAGTTAAAAATGCAACAATTTCTCAATAGAATACCTTAAATCTTTATATTGTTTTTTATCAAAATCATAAAAAAACATGTGTTTTAACAGCTTTGTATAAAAAAATATTACAAAAGAGGTTAAATGGCTATTATTCTTATTGATTATTTCAAATTTAAAAAAAGAATAAGTTACCCGTTTATTACATTATATTGACTACTGTTTCTATTTGTGGAGCATATTTTTTTATAGTTGTTTCTACACCCGCTTTTAAAGTCATCTGATTTACACTGCAACTTATGCATGCGCCTTCAAGACGAACTTTTACATGTTTATCGTCTTCAATTGAAATCAGTGTAATGTCACCACCATCAGAATTCAAAAAAGGTCTGATTTCATCAAGAGCTAATAATACGTTGCTTGTTAATTCTTCTGTTGTCATAATATTAATGTATCAATTAGAGAATGTTGCTAATTAGAGAATGTGTCAATTAGAGAATGTGTCAATTAGGTAATTCTTAAAACGATCCCAATTATTTCATTATCTTATTTTCAAATTATCTAATTAACTCATTGTCTCAATTATCTAATTTTTTTTAACTGCTGAACATCCTGCCATTGTTGTAATTTTTATGGCTTCTGTTGCAGGCAGGCTTTCGTTTCTGTTTACTGTTTCCTGAACTACATTTCTGGTAATTTCTTCAAATACAGTTTCAATTACTGAAGCAGTTTGCAAAGCTGCTGGGCGGCCATAATCTCCTGCTTCACGAATAGACTGAACAATTGGTACTTCTCCTAAAAACGGAACATTCAAATCTTCTGCAAGATTTTTTGCTCCTTCCTGTCCAAAGATATAATATTTATTGTCAGGTAATTCTTCTGGTGTAAAGTACGCCATATTTTCAATAATTCCCAAAACCGGAACATTAATATTATCCTGCATAAACATAGAAACACCTTTTTTTGCATCTGCAAGTGCCACTGCCTGAGGTGTACTTACTACAACTGCTCCGGTGATTGGCAATGACTGCATAATTGAAAGGTGAATATCTCCCGTTCCAGGAGGCAGGTCAATAAGCATAAAGTCTAATTCGCCCCAATCAGCGTCAAAAATCATTTGATTCAGGGCTTTTGCCGCCATTGGCCCTCTCCATATTACAGCCTGACTAGGTGCTGTAAAAAATCCTATAGAAAGTATTTTGATTTCATAACTTTCAACGGGCTTCATTTTAGATTTTCCGTCAACAGTAATCGAAATTGGTTTTTCATTTTCAACATCAAACATAATTGGCATTGATGGTCCATAAATATCGGCATCAAGAACACCAACTGCAAATCCCATCTTTGCCAGTGTTACAGCTAAATTTGCTGTCACTGTAGATTTTCCAACACCACCTTTTCCTGAAGCAACGGCAATAATATTTTTGATTCCCGGAATAGCACGACCTTTAATTTCGTTTTTCTCAGGAGTTTCTACTTTAATGTTTACTTTAATTTTTGCTTCCGGCGATACCAACTCATGAATTGTTTTTTTGATATCATCTTCAGCTCTTTTTTTGATATGCATAGCTGGCGTGTGAAGCACCAGGTCAACTACCACTTCATCACCAAAGGTAATTACATTGGCAACAGCGCCGCTTTCGACCATATTTTTTCCTTCTCCGGCTATAGTTATCGTTTCTAAAGCTTTAAGAATTTCTTTTCTATCTAATTTCATTTTGATATTGTATTTTTCTAATGATTGAAATCAATTTAAAAGTGATATTTATTTAAACCAATTTCAGATTGCAAAGATAACAGATTATGTTCGGATTTTTTAATGTTTTGAATTGTATTTGTTGATAGCCAGATTGAGGAAATGAATCAAAAAAGAAACCCGGCAAAATAATTCTGCCGGGTTTCAAAAGTGATTGACTGCTTTATTCGTATTTCAAATATTTTAATATATCGATTTTAGTAACCTGATAAGCTTTTGTTAAAACAATTATTAAAGTCAAAAGCAATAAGGAAACCAGAGAAATACCAAACGGAATAATTGAAACATCAATTCTGAAAGCAAAATTTTCAAGCCATTTTTGCAATAAAATATAAGCAGGAACAATTCCGATTAAGAATCCCAGTAAACAAAAAATGATATATTGTTTTGATAATTCCTTAAGCAAAATATCGGTTTCTGCACCCAATGTTTTTCTGATAGCGATTTCTTTTAATCTTCTTTCCATCGAGAACGAAGCCAAGGCAAATAATCCGAAGATGGCAATAACAATAACTACTAGATTTAAAATGAAAAATAAATTTTTTTGTTTTACTTGTTCCTCATATGTTTTTGCAAAGCCTTTGTTTACAAATTCATAATCAAAAGGATAGTCAGGATTTACGTTTTTCTCCCAATAGCTTTTTAATTGAGCCAGTGTTTCACTTAGATTATTTGGAGAAACTTTTACATAAAGATTATCAAAGTTATTCCATTTTAAAGTTTTAAGATTGATAAAAACCATAGGCGGTACTTTGCTTTGAAATCCCGTAATGTGAAAATCCTTTACAACTCCAACAACCTTAAATTTTAAATTTCCTTTTTCATTTCCCCAACCAGAACTTATTATAGTATTAATAGGATTTTTTAAGTTTAATGTTTTAGCCAGAGTTTCGTTAATCAGCCAGTTGTCAATCGTGTCTGAAGCGAATTTTGGTGACAAATTTCGGCCTTCGACAATCTTAATTTTCATCATTTCTAAAAAGCCAAAATCCATTTCAACATTTCGCGGCTGTACAAAAACGCCATTATGCGTAAAACCAGAGCTGGAATTGGTGCCGTTTCCAAAAGTACCTGCAAAAGTGGATGCCTCCTGAACTCCTGATATCTTAAGGATTTCTTGTTTTGTAGTTTGGTATTTTTGCGCTTTTGTTTTGTAATCCGGATAATTTAAAGGAATTTTGAGAACCTGATCGCCACTAAAACCAAGGTCCTTATCCATCATATAATCAACCTGAGAATTGACAATCAAAGCCCCAATAATGAAGAAGGCCGCAATTCCGAATTGAAAGATAAGCATCGAATTCCGAATCCAAATTCCGCTTTTACTTCTTGAAAAATTCCCTTTCAATACTTTTAAAGTTTCAAAATTTGAGATATAAATGGCAGGGAATATACCCGCAAGAATGATTACTAATCCAAATATTAAAATGAGCTGCAGGTAAAATTCACTGCCATTCATAGTCAAAGATTTCTTTAAAAATTCATTGTAATACGGCAATGAAAGTTCTACAATGGCTAAGGCGAACAAAATTGCAAGAACTACAACGATAGCCGTTTCAAAAATAAACTGACTGATAATCTGGTTTTTTGAAGCACCTACAATTTTACGAACCCCTACTTCTTTGGCACGTTTTATTGCTGAGGCAGTTGCGAGATTGATGTAATTTGCTAAAGACAAAGTAAGAATCAAAATAGACAAACCTACCATGATATAAAGCAATTGTAAGTTACCTTTTCCTTCAGGGAAATTAGGGCCATTAGGAGATTTTGTACCATGTAAACGTGCTGTAGCCAATTGGTCAATAATAACTATAATGTTGCCATTTTCTTTGATAAATTGTTCTGGTGTTACTCCTTCTTTTTTAGCTTCTTTTACAATTCTATTGACAAAATTTACGTGTTGCATCTTTTTTAAAACCGTTTCCTTATTAACCCCTTTTTTGGTTTTAATCATTAAGGTGTAACTGAAGTTGCCCCAATTATTAATGTCGTCCTTGGTTACCAAACCTGCAAAAACATAATCAGGTTCTACAGACGAAGGCCTTATGATTTTATAAACCGTTTTTACAACATAAGGTTTATTGTCCTTTGTAATGATTTTACCAATAGGATCTTCGTCTTTAAAAATTAATTCTGCGGTTTCATCAGAAATAGCAACACTGTTTTTTTCTTTTAAGATGTCTTTTTTGGCTCCTTTTAGAATTGGGAATGGAAAACAATTAAAGAAGTCATAATCCGCAACTATAATTTTTTTGCCTATCCATTTCTGATTTTTATGTTTTATGACATCTTCACTATACCATCCTGTGTAAAATGAAATAGATTCAATTTCAGGAATTGTTGCTTTGCAGGTTAAACCAAAAGGCACAGGACTTGAGTTCCATATATCGGCATTTGCGCCAAATTTATTTAGAACTTCATATACATTTTCTTTCTCAGGATTCCATTGGTCATAAGAATTTTCGTTATTCCAATATAAAATCGCAAAAATTATACCTGCAATTCCGATGCTTAATCCCAAAACATTTAAAAACGAAAACAATTTGTTTTGTTTCAAATGATAAATAAATATTTTAAACCAGTTAAAAATCATGGTGTATGTGTTTATGGTTATTCAGTTTTTTTTTAAACCGATTAGTTTTTAAATAATTGCGAATATTTGGCAAACAAACTCTATCAGAATTACGATTGCTGTTACAATAATTTTTATCATCTTGAAATTATTTAGCGTCCATAAAAACATCCACATTTCTCTGATTCAATTTTTCAGAGAATATTACACCATCTTTCATATGAATCGTTTTTTGCGAAAACGAAGCATCATAATCAGAGTGGGTTACCATCAAAATTGTTGCGCCTTTAGCGTGTAAGTCCGTCAAAAGCTCCATTACTTCATTACCATTTTTACTATCCAGGTTTCCGGTTGGCTCATCGGCTAAAATAATTTTTGGATCATTTACCAAAGCTCTGGCAACAGCAACTCTTTGTTGCTGACCGCCTGAAAGCTGCTGTGGAAAATGTTTCAATCTGTGTGAGATATTTAACTTCTCAGCAATAGCTTCAATTTTTTGTTTTCTGTCAGATGCTTTTACATTGTTATAAAGCAAAGGCAACTCGATATTGTCGTAAACAGAAAGTTCGTCGATCAAATTGAAATTCTGGAAAATGAATCCGATGTTTTCTTTACGAACTGCAGCTCTTCCTTTTTCTTTTAAGCCAATCATTTCCTGATCTAATAATTTATAACTTCCATTGGTAGCGCTGTCCAAAAGCCCAATGATATTTAGTAAAGTCGATTTTCCACAACCTGAAGGTCCCATGATAGTTAAAAAATCACCTTTTTTAATTTCTAGAGAAATACCGCTTAATGCTGATGTTTCTACTTCTTCAGTTCTAAAAACTTTGGTTAAATTTTGAATTGTTATCATAATTTTTTAGGTGTTAAATTTGTTAATGATGATTTTTGATTGATGATTGAAACTCTTTTTAATTGTGAATTGTGAATTGGTTTGAAAACTGAAACTTGAAACTTGAAACTTGAAACTTTTTTATTGCGTATTGCTTATCGATAATTCCTCTACATCTTTATAATCTGTATAAGAGGAAGTAATCACAGATTCGCCTTCTTTTAATCCCTCCAGAATTTCGTAACAGGATGGATTCTCTCTGCCTAACTTGATGTTTCTTCTTTCGGCTTTATTTCCTTTAACTACAAAAATCCATTTTCCGGCCGTTTCCTGATTGAAGCTTCCTTTGGGAACTACTAATGTTTTATTTTTCTCTGATAGAATCAGTTTTACGCCAAAACTTAATCCGTCTTGTAAAACGATTTCTTCTTTAGAAGTGAAAGCCAATTCTACGGTAAAATGCCCGCTTTTTACTTCCTGAATTACTTTTGTTACCAGAACTTCTAGTGTTTTTCCTTTATATTCTACCTGACCTTTTAAGCCTTCGCGAACTTTTTCCAAATAAAATTCATCAACATCGGCAGCAAGTTTGTACCCTTTTTTTGAATCGATTTTTCCGATGCTTTCTCCTGCCTGGAATGTTTTTCCCAAAACAGGTTCAAAGGATGTCAATCTTCCGGTTTCCGGAGCAGTAATCAAAAAGTTCTTTTTGTTGTTTCTCAAAATATCCAAACTTTTTTCCATCGTTTGAATCGAGCGGTTGATTTGCGAAATCTGGACCTGATTGGTTTGTTTTTCTTTCTGAATACTTTGCTGAATAGTTCTTTTTCGCTCTTCCTGAAAACGTAAACTTTCCTTAAAAGTATTCCAGTCATTTTTTGAAATCACATCTTTTTCGAACAATTTAGAATTCATATCGTATAATCTTTTGGCATCGTTATAATCGTGTTCGATTAAAACTAAATCTTTATTTAAGTTCAATTCCTGATTTCTAATATTCAGTTTCCCGGTATTCAAATTGTTGATCTGCTCAATAATTGCCGTTTCCTGAGTTAGATAATTCAACTCTGTATTTGGGTTGTATAAACGAGCCAGTGATTGTCCTTTGGTTACCATGGCGCCATTTTCAACAAAAATCTCTTTTACAGAACCTCCTTCTGTAACATTGACAAGCATCACATTCAAAGGTTCAACTTTGGCCTGAAAAACTACAAAATCTTCAAAAAAAGCTTTTTCAATTTTTTGAACCGATAGTTCATCGGCTTTTACATTTAAACTTCTTTTGGTGTTAAACGAAAAAAAGAGGATAACAGCCAAAACTAAAAAAACTCCAATTGCTATTGTGAGATATCTAAATTTTCTATTTTTACGAGGAATTACCTTGTCCATTTTTTAAATAATTTGCTGATAATCAATAGGTAAATACTGTGCCACTAAATTTATAATTTGTAAAGTATTGATTTTAAAAGAACTTTAAAAACCATTCAAAAAAGGAGTGTTCGATAATGAACAGTTGACCGTTCAAAATCGGACAAAAAAAGACAGATGCGAAAAAAACTAGCTCAAATATTAATCGTCGATGACCAGGAAGAAATTCTTTTTTCGGCAAAAATGATTCTCAAAAAACATTTTGAAACCATTTTTACGACAAATAATCCAAAAAAAATCATTTCTCTTTTAAGCGAAAATGAAATAAATGTGGTTTTATTAGACATGAATTACCGAATTGGTTTTGAAGACGGACGCGAAGGAATTCATTGGCTGAAAGAAATTAAAGCACTTTCGCCTAAAACAATTGTGATTTTAATGACAGCGTTTGGTAAAATTGAAACCGCTGTTGAAGGAATAAAAATTGGTGCTTTTGATTATGTTTTAAAGCCGTGGCACAATGAAAAATTACTTGAAACAATTGATAAGGCTGTCGCCGAAAGCAGAAAAAACACCAAAAAGCCTGTCATAGAAAAAACTGAAAAAAAATACTTTGTTGGAACTTCCCAAAAAATAAAACAAGCCTATTCTATTGCTGAAAGAGTAGCCAGAACCGATGCGAATGTTTTGATTCTAGGAGAAAACGGAACGGGGAAATATGTTTTTGCAGCGTTTATCCATCAGCATTCGGAAAGAAAAAATCAGCCATTTGTTCATATTGATTTAGGCTCTTTAAGTGATAACTTATTTGAGAGCGAACTTTTTGGATACGCAAAAGGCGCTTTTACCGATGCTAAAATTGATACTCCGGGAAGATTCGAAATGGCTTCTGGTGGTACTATTTTTTTGGATGAAATTGGTAATATTCCGTTGCATCTGCAAGCTAAATTATTGCATGTTTTGCAAACTAAAACCGTTACACGTTTGGGCGAAAGCAAACCAAGACCTTTAGATGTCCGAATTATTTCTGCAACGAACAGTGATATTAAAGCTGAAGTAAAAAATAAAACCTTCCGTGAAGATCTGTTGTATCGCATCAATACAATGGAAATTCATCTGCCATCCTTACGAGAACGAAAAGATGATATTGTTCCGATGGCTAATTTTATTCTCGATCAGATTGCCGAAAAATACAATCAGGAAAATTGGTCTTTTGAAGAAAATGCTGGCCCGTATTTAGAAAAATATCCATGGAAAGGAAATGTCCGTGAAATGGAAAATAAAATTGAACGTGCTTTGATTTTATCAGATAATAATACCATTTCTGTCCATGACTTAGATATTTTAGATTTTGAAGATTTTTTCCAAAATGATGAAAATCCGTTATCTGAAATGGAGAAATCCCCAATCGAGAAAGCGTTGTTCAAACACCATGGAAACATCAGCAAAACAGCTGAAGAATTAGGTTTGTCAAGAGCTGCGTTATACAGAAGAATTGAAAAATACGATTTGAAATCATGAAGAACTGGAAGTTTTATAACGCCTTATTTGTGAGAGCCTTGTTTGTCATGATTCTCTTTTTCTTTTGCATTTTTTTGATTTATAAGGTGTTTTATTACAATGCTATTTTAGTTGGGCTTTTTGCTGTTGTAATGTTGTTCGAAATGTACTTTTATGTCAAGAATCAATTGATGTTTTACGACAGAACTTTGCTTTCAATGCTTCAAAAGGACTTTTCAACGAATTTTCCGGAAGAGAATAAAAAAGACAATTTTAAAAGTTTATACCTTTTATATGATGCTTTAAAAATCGAACAGCAGGAACAGACCTCAAAAGAATTAGTGTATCAATCGATTGTGAATAGTATCGATACAGGAACTTTAATTTTAGAAAAAGACAATGACGAGTGGAATATTTTCCTGATGAACAATTGTTTTTCGAATTTGTTTAAAGTGCCAAAAGTAAGTCAATGGAAATACCTTAAAAATTATTTGCCGTCGCTTTGTGATGAAATTGAAAAAACAGAATTTGCCGAATTAAAATCGGCTATTTCGATTAAAATTGAAGAACAGGATTTGCAGACTTTTGTGCTCCAGACTTCGCTTACCAAAACCTATAATAAAGAGTATTTTATTATTCTGTTAGATAGCATTCAGCGTGTTATTGAGAAAAAAGAAAAAGAAGCGTGGATTAATCTGATGAAAATCATTTCGCATGAATTAATGAATTCCTTAACGCCAATACGTGCGCTTTCGCAGAATTTACTTCAGATTGTCGATCAGGAAAAACTCGAAGAAGATGATTTTGATGATATCAAAAGTAGTATTTCGACAATCATAAACAGGAGTGATCATTTACAGGTTTTTGTGGAAAATTATAGAAAGCTGGCGATGCTTCCAACCCCAACAAAAGTGATGACACCAATAAATGCGCTTTTTAATGATTGTCTCCGAATTATGAACCCAATTTTAAAAGCGGAGAATATTGAACTGATTAATGAAATAAATAGCTCACGTTCGATTTTGATTGATAAAAATCAGATGGAGCAGGTAATTATCAATTTGATTACAAACAGTATTCATGCTTTAAAAGACCGCGAAGAGAAAAAAATGTTTTTGTCAAGTTATACTGAAAATAATCGTTTTTTTATCATTATTTCAGATAACGGAAAAGGAATCGACAGAGAGATTCAGGACAAAGTATTTTTACCTTTTTTCACTACCCGAAAAGATGGTGCCGGAATTGGATTAACACTATCCAAAAATATTATCGAAGCTCATGGCGGTTATTTAAGTTATCAAACAGATGAAGACA
Source organism: Flavobacterium sp. LM4 (assembly GCF_002017935.1). Classification (NCBI taxonomy): domain Bacteria; kingdom Pseudomonadati; phylum Bacteroidota; class Flavobacteriia; order Flavobacteriales; family Flavobacteriaceae; genus Flavobacterium; species Flavobacterium sp. LM4. The sequence continues at coordinate 1,955,723 of NZ_MUFW01000001.1, forward strand.
AAACCAGTTTTGTTATCTGTTTGATTTGATAATTAATAGTTTAAAATTTTTCCTACTATACTTGATTATCAGCATGGTGTGAATTTTAATACATGTATAGGATATTCTATAAAATGATTTGTTTTCATGTAACGTAACTTTGAAGTACCCTAAATTTTTGATTTCCAATATTTTAAAAAATATAGTGAAAACTCATTTTGAAGGCTTCTAATATGTTTTCGCTGTTTTTTTTAAATAAAATTTAGTTATAAAATATTTAAAAATTACACCATGCGACATTTTAATATCACACTACTAATTATAGCAATTGGCTTTTTATTCTCTTCATTTTGTTTTGAGAATAAAGGAAGAAAATCAATAGTTGGCAATTTGTATTCGAAAGAAAATACTAATCCTGAAAATTTTATTGATAGCACATCTTCAGCAACCTTTTCAAAATCTTCTTTAAAAACAGTTCAGAATAGTAATCCTGATTCAATTAAAAACGAGACTAAGCCATTAAAAAAAGAAGCTTACCTTTTATCAAGACAGTATGATAAACTTCAACTGGCTTTAGAAAAATACGAAAAAATAGAAAGAAAAAAACTTTGGAAAAAAATTGATATTGACAGTGCAACTTTTAAAGATTTAAAACCTTTTGATAGCGGCGTTGCAGTAAAGCAAATTCGTGAGCGTTTATTTATAGATGGTGATTTAAAAAAAGATTCGAAAAGCACTATTTATAATGAAGAACTTATGGCCGGGGTTTTAAATTATAAAAAAAGATATGGTCTTGCTCTAAATTATAAATTGACGCTGGATCATATCAAACAAATGAACGAGCCAATATCAGAAAGAATCAAAACGATACAGCTAAACATGGAACGTTGTCGTTTAATTCCCGAAAATCTGATAAATGCAAGTGATTATATTATGGTAAACATTCCATCTTACCGATTGCTTTATGTTAAAAACGGACATAGTGAATTTACATCTGATGTTTTTGTTGGGACTAAATGGTCTGAAACGGAAATTTTCAGCAGTACAATGGACAAAGTGGTATTTAGCCCATATTGGAATGTTCCGCAGAGTATAATTGATAACGAATTAAAGCTTAACATGGCTTCGAATAAAAATTATCTGGAAGAGCATAATATGGAGTGGAATGGAGGGAAGGTAAGACAAAAACCGGGTCCTAAAAATTCTTTGGGACTGGTGAAATTTTTGTTTCCAAATCCATTTGATATTTACATGCACGATACTCCGGCCAAAAGTTTATTTCAGTTCGAACAGCGTACTTTTAGTCATGGATGTATCAATATTAAAGAAGCTAAGAAATTGGCGCATGTAATTTTAAAAGACGATGCCGACTGGCCATCAGAAAAAATAGATCTTGCGATGAATGGTGAAATTGAAACAACCTGTATATTGAAAAATAAAATTCCGATTTATATAGGTTATTTTACTGCATGGGTAAGTGAGGATACAGGTGAAGTCAATTTTTTTTCGGATGTGTATGAAAAAGACAAAGAAAAAGAAGTTGATGGATCCAAAAATGTGGTGATGGAGTAAGTGTCTGGAATTGGTTATAACGTCATTTCGGGCTGCCAAAAATGTTTTTCAAAATTTATAATTTGATTATTGACTACTTCAATGCCTTCGCTCTCTAGAAGCTGCTGCATTAAGTTGGTTCCGTCAAAATGATGTTTTCCTGTTAAGAGTCCTTTTCTGTTAACAACGCGATGTGCGGGAATATCTTCCATGTTATGGCAAGCATTCATTGCCCAGCCAACCATTCGGGCTGATCGTGCAGTTCCTAATGCTTTTGCAATAGCACCATAGGAAGTTACTTTTCCGTACGGAATCTGTCGCGCGATTGTGTAGACTTTTTCAAAAAAATTATCTTCAGCCATAGAGTTTGAATTTTGCCACAGATTAGAAGATCAAAGAGATTAATTAATAATTCTCTGTTACTATGCGGAAACTGTGCAAATCACTTTTTTTGCCCCATTTCTCAAAATCAGTTTAATCTTCTAATCTGAGGTTTATAATTTTTAACTAAAGTAATAGTTCAAAATATTAAAAAGTGTCACAAGAGCAATTAAACCGGTGATGCTTCCAATAATCGTATTCATATTGCGCATCATATAATCTGTCTTCTTTTCTATTCTTCCAAAGAAAGCGATATAACTGTATAAAACGGCAAAAGAGCCTAAAACAGAACCTAATACAAAAGTAAAAATAATGTTGTTTTCGAACACAAAAAGATGGTAAGAAGCTAAAGTAACACTTACCAGTACATAATACGGAATTGGGAAAAAATTCAATCCGGAAAGGAGCATTCCTAAAAAGAAGCGGCTTTCTTTACTCTTCTTTTTGATTTTTGATTTTTTGGTTTTGGGTCCTTTTGCTATAAATAAAAAATAAATGGTTAAAACTGAAAAGATACCAAAACCAACCTCTCTCAGTAATGCCACGACATCCGGTCTGCTATTAATAACCTGAGCAAATAAAACCGCTACGGAAACCTGAAAAAAAATGACTAAAACGGCACCAATAACAAACCATAAGGCATTTTTTTTTCCTTCTTTCAAATTTATTTTAGCTGCAGTCATGTTGATTAGTCCCGGAGGAATAATCCCAATAAATGCGGCAATAAAACCTGAAATTAATGGAGTGAGTAATGCCATTCAGTTATTTAATGGTTGAAAAATGATTTTAAAATTAAATTAGTCTTTAATTTTAAAACGAATATACGTAATTGCCTTATTAATTTCTAAATATTGTTTTTCGTAAAAGGTCTGAATTGAAGTTACAACTTCAGGACTTCCTTCATTTTTATATACGTTATGATTGGCGTATAAAACTTCGTGTCCTTCTCCATGCAATAATCCTAAAGTATAACCATGCATGAATTCGCTGTCGGTTTTCAGGTTTACAACACCGTCTTTTTTAAGGATTTTTTTATACAATTTCAAAAACTCAGAATTGGTCATTCTGTGTTTGGTTCTTTTGTATTTGATCTGCGGATCCGGAAAAGTAATCCAGATTTCGTCTACTTCATTTTCAGCAAAAATATGGTTGATTAACTCGATCTGAGTTCGTACAAACGCCACATTATGAAGACCGTCGTCAACAGCAGTTTTGGCGCCTCTCCAGAAACGGGCACCTTTGATGTCAATTCCGATAAAATTTTTGTCCGGGTATTTTTCTGCCAGTCCAACAGAATATTCGCCTTTTCCACATCCTAATTCTAAAACTAATGGATTGTCATTTTTAAAGAAATCGGTATTCCATTTTCCTCTTAACGGAAATGAATCGCTTACAACTTCTTCTCTGGTTGGCTGGAAAACGTTTTCAAATGTTTCGTTTTCCCTGAATCTTTTTAGTTTATTTTTACTTCCCACTTTTACAAAAATTTTCCGCAAAATTAAGGAATATAAACGAATGGACGAGGTGTAATTGAAGTTTAAATTTTAGCCGCAGTATTTTCAGGTTTTAATCTGAGAAAGCTGCGGCTTATTTTTGGTTAGTAATGTGGTTCGGTTATATGTGATGATTTTGGATCCAGTGTTTCATCATGTTGAGACAAATCCAGACCAATGTGTTCTGACTCTTCTGAAACTCTTAACGGAATAATGAAATTTGTTACTTTGAATAAGAAATAAGCTCCGAAAAAAGTAAATATTGAAACCAATACTAACGCCATCATGTGATGTCCAAAAACGCTCCATCCACCGTGAAGCAAACTTGCATCTTCGCCATGAGCGAATATGGCAGTAAGGATCATTCCCATAATTCCGCCAACACCATGACAGGCAAAAACGTCCAAAGTATCGTCGAATCTTTTCGAAAAACTGCAGTTTACAGCTGTGTTTGAAACCAAGGCTGTAATGAATCCGAAAAACATACTTTCGGGAACCGAGACAAAACCTGCGGCAGGAGTAATGGCAACTAAGCCAACAACAGCTCCAATACAGGCACCGAGAGCAGAAACTTTTCTTCCGTTCATTCGGTCAAAGAAAATCCACGTTAACATGGCTGCAGCCGATGAGGTTGTGGTAGTAGCAAAAGCCATGGCAGCAGTTCCATTTGCTGCAAGTGCAGAACCTGCATTGAATCCGAACCATCCAAACCATAACATTCCGGTTCCTAATAATACAAACGGAATATTGGTTGGAATATGCTGACTGTTTTTTCTTTTTCCTAAAACGATAACCCCGGCCAAAGCGGCAAATCCGGAACTCATGTGTACTACGGTTCCTCCGGCGAAATCTTTTACACCAAAATAGCTTCCTAAAACACCGGTTGGGTACCAAACGGCATGACATAAAGGAGCGTATATAAAAATGGTAAATAAGCTGATGAAAATTAAATAGGAGATAAAACGAACACGTTCTGCAAATGATCCTGTAATAATCGCAGGGCAGATAATTGCAAATTTCATCTGAAACAAAGCAAAAAGCATAAACGGAATCGTATTAGCCAATTGTTTGTGAGGCAAAACGCCCACATAATCCATAAAGGCAAAAGTAGTTGGATTTCCGAAAAAACTGTAAAAATGATCACCTGAACCAAAACCAACAGGCTCTCCAAACGCAAGGCTAAAAGCGACTACAGCCCATAAAAGCGTAACAACTCCTAAGCAAATAAAACTTTGTAACATCGTTGAAATCACGTTTTTCTTGCCCACCATTCCGCCGTAAAAGAAAGATAATCCCGGAGTCATGATTAAAACCAGACAAGAGGATGTGAGCATCCAGGCAACATCTGCCGGAACAATATGTTCAGTAGTACCAAACTCAGACAATACATAATCATTTTCTGTAACCGTTGGCCAAAATGCCCCCGTGATACAAACAATACTTATCATAATAAAGGAGATGATCCAGCGTTTTTCTATTTTCATTTTTCAAATACTTTATTTAACCCTATTTTTTTTGGGGGCAAAGTTAAAAAAAAATAAATATTTTAAATTTAAGGTCTGACAAAATAGAGGCTTGGTTTTTATTTTAGTAAATTTTATAAAATTCAGCTTCTTTTTTTGAGAGTATCTTATTTTGTGCTTCTAAATTTACGCTATTATTGTCAAATATATTATAATAGAATTGACATCCTGAGTTCTAAAGTGCCCGAAAGCTGATGATTGCAAACAGAATGACAGATATTGCTTATTTTTTTTGAAGTTTGGCAATCAAAATATCTTCGATGGGCCCTTTTATTTTTACTACTGAATCCACTTCATCATTCGGAATCGTCATGGATAAAACGTAATGTTGAATCTTCCATTCTTTTCCTACTTTGACCAAAACTCCTGAACCACGGCAAATTTTCATTTGTGTATTTAACAGCTCATCAAACCAGGCTATTTTTCCGCTTTTGTCAAAAAAGATATGACGTTCCAAAGCCGTAAAATTCCAGGTTGTTCCTTTATCGAAATACGGTTTCGCCCAGGCTTTAAAATCAGGTTTAATCCAGTTTTCGGTAGCGTCTGTTCCAATGTAAATCGCGTCTTCGGTCATGGCATTAAAATAAGCGTCGAATTTTACATCGGCCGCTGCTTTGTGCCAGGCGTCAAGTGTTTGATTAATTTTGTCTTTTTCGGCATTTTGGGCATTTGCAAAAACAGTAATAAATAAAAGTAATAGGATGGTCTTTTTCATGTATAAAGTATTTAAGTTTAAAGGTATTATTTTTTACCATATAAGTAATATAAGTTCATTTTAGTATTGTGTCTAGTATTGTGAAATTTAAATTTTACTGCTTGTTATTGAGTTCATAAAAGTTTATTCTAACACATAGAAAAACATAGTTTTATGTAGTAAAAAGAGTTGAATAAAGAAATACATTTCTTTACACATAGCTATGTGTTTTCAAATTAGTGAAACGCCTTTTTTCAGCGCTCCGAGACTATGTTTCTATGTGTTAAATAATTACAAAGCGATGAGATTTGTTCATTTTGATTTTCTTATATGTCTTTCAAAGGCTATTAACAAAGTAACTCAAAACTTAAATTATCTTATATCACTTATATGGTGGAAAAAATTTATATTTGAGTGCTCTTAAAATACCTCAATCATGAATTCAAAAATCTACATAAGTTCGATCATTATTGCCTCTTTAGCTTTTATTTCCTGCAAAAAAGAATTAGAAGTTCAGGAAAACACTTCAACATCTGAACTGATCCGATTAGGACTTGCAAAAGACACTTCTAAAACAGCTGCTCCGGTGGCACAGGCTCCGGCTACAAACCCGAATACGGTTTTAGGAGAAACAAAAGGATTAAATCCGGCACACGGACAGCCGGGACATCGTTGTGATATTGCCGTTGGAGCGCCATTGAATTCGGCACCAACGCAACAAGGACAAACTGTAACTACACAATCTGCACAAACGGTTCAGGTAAATCCGGGTCAGCCAAAAGTGGTAACTACGACAGCCGTTGCACAGCCTGTAAAAGTAGCCAAAGGAATGAATCCGTCACATGGACAGCCGGGACACCGATGTGATATTCCGGTAGGAGCACCTTTAAATTCGCCAGTTACAAAACCCGCTACTACAACCACTACCGCTGCTGCTCCACAAAGCGGAACAGTCGAAAAATCTTTTACGGTAACACCACCAGCAAACAATGCCGTTCCTGCTTTGTTAAGTACCGAAACTGCAAAACCCGTAGCGACAAAAGAAGGAACAAACCCGGTACACGGACAGCCGGGACACCGATGCGATATTGCCGTGGGAGCGCCATTGCCGAAATCTTAAATTAGTCGAAAGTCGAAAGTCGAAGGTCAAAAGTAAAAAACCAAATAAGTGATGTAAGTTCAGATAAGCATTAAGGGCTTAAATTAAAATGAACTTATATCACTTATATGGTTTAAAAAAGTGGAATTCTATATTTTAATGTGCTTTCATTTTTTCGAAAGTAGTAGTCAGTGATTTTTTGGCTTTTGCCAAAGCACCGCTAAACGCTTTTTCAAGTGTATCAGCGTGTTCTGTAACAGTAAGCGGCTGTAAATTGGCGATACGGACTTCAAGAACACATTTTTTATCGTTCAAGCCGAACTTCTCTCCATTTTCATCTCCAAAATGTACTTCTATGCGGGTAATTTTATCTTCAAAACGTGCTAAGCCTTTTTCTAATTCTTCAGAAAAATAGTTTTCTAATCTTGCGTGTCCTTCAATGTTTTTGTCGGTATTGATTTGAATTTTCATAACGGTTTGTATTTAATGATTGTTTCTCAAAGCTATTTTTTTTTAGATGAAATGGCAAGTGAGTTAAGGAAAGATTATGAAAAATTTTGAAGGTTCTTTAGAATATTTGAAGCCAGTAATTTCAAATCATTTTAGTTTTTTGTCAGTGAATAATTCTCTTTTAATTAATTCCACAAGCCTATCATTACCAGAATCTCCCTCAAATTTTTTATTTTCTTCATGTTTTGCAATTAAAAATTTTTGATCAGTAGTGTAAAAACACTTCCCATTGAGTAATCTGAAATTATTTGTCATAATTTTTTCAGCATCTTCTTTGCTCATTTCTTTTTCATAAATTTTAAATCCAGATTTAGAACAGTCATCAAAAAAAGAAATAAACTGATTTCTGAATTCAGCCTTTGTCCTTATTCTAAATTCTTTGATTTTATTTTCACCAAAGTTAGAATATGATTTTAGAACATATAAAAAATTGACTTTGTATTGATGTACGAACAAAGTATCTCTATCGAATAACCGATTTTCAAAATGAAATGATTTTACGGGAATTTCTGTTTTATATTCTAAATTATGTTCATCAAAATTTCGAATATCTTCAATGTACCCATAAATAAAGAAATTTGGAGTAAGATTATAGCCCTCCGTTATCTCATCTCTGTACCGAATGTTTTCTTTATAAACATCATTATTATTTAGTAAATCAATGTTAAATTGAATTACATTTTTAGCATATGTAAACTGTTTATATTTAGATAGTTTATCAGCTTCATTTCCAGATTTATAGTATTTAGAGTCTCCAATATAGAAAATATCAGAAGTGTCTATTAACGAGTCATAATTAAAAATATGGTCTATTACTTTACCATCATTATTGTATTTTAAATCGTCTAATGAAATGTTGTCAACTTCTTTATTTTCATCTAATTTGTCAGAAAATAGCTTATCAATCATATCTTCAAAAACGATGTTATAATTTTTTACTGATATAAATTCTTCTTTTTTCTTTTTACTACTACTTGTGTCTGTTTTGGAAAAATAAAGTTCACACAAAATATACATTCTCTTTAATGTGTCTGAGAAATAACGATATTTTATTCTTCTTAGTTTTGATAATCCATTCCTTTGCAATTTTTCAAATTTTTCTCCTTTGATGAGAGTAAAGTTTAGGTCAATTTTAAGATGTAGAAGGTGTTCTTTATTAAAATGATTTAGAATTGAGAAGAAATAAGTTAGAAGTTCTTCTTCAGTATTTATAGTTTTCTTTTTGTTTTTTATTTCAAAATAAATTGGAATATTTTTCGAGGAAAGTAGAGGTAAGGATTTTCTAATTGTTTTATCCCATTTAGGCTTTTTTACTTGATTAGATTTATATTCAATATACTTATATAGAATTGCATTTTTGTTTTTTTTAAAAAAATTCGCAAAGCTTAAAAGTAAATCCAAATAAGAATACTCTAAATCACCTAAATTAGTGTTTAGTTCAAAAGCCAATGAGGATTCAATAATTGAAGTGTCTTTAATTCGCCTTTTATATTCAGTAAGGCTATTATAAAAATAAACTAATAATTGTCGAATCCATCTGTAATCTTCATTATGTTTAAATGATTCGAAATTCTCAAAATTGAACAAATCATCTTTAGAAATACCAAATACCGTTTGTTGATTATCTTTCATAAAGACTTTAGGCAACATATAAACCAGTTCTTTTTTTTCAAAAGAATGATAATATCCTACAGAAATTATTTGTCCAACATTTTTGCCATTCTGATTATAAAATTTTGGATCATCAAAAACAGAAGTTAATTTCTCTGTAGGGTAATATTCGCCTTCAATTAGAATTTTCATTTATACAATTGTTGGTTCAATGTTTATTCTTTTTAAAATTTTTAGTATTTGATCTTTTGCATTAGTATTTAACGGAAAGAAATCTTCGTAACAAGTTCCTTTTTCAAATATCGACTCAGAACTGTCTTCATCTTTAAAAACATCATTCCATAAATAGAAAATAACTTTATTTACAAACTCATTTAAAGTTATGGTTTTAGTTTCTGATTTGATAAAATAGTTTCCAATGCATTTATCCATTCCAAGATTTGGGTTGTTTTTTATAAAACGATTTACATTTTTAATAAAATCAATCCATTCAAAATAAGTGATTTCGTCAATGTTAACAATGTATTTGAAAGACTCGTTTTCTGGAATATCATCGTAGCAAATAGGTATATATTCCCAAGACCATCTTCGTTTAAAGGCACTATCCATAGGAAAAAGAGATTGGTCAGAAGTATTCATTGAAGCTAAAACATGTAAGTTAGCTGGAAGTTTCATTTTTCCATTTTCAATTCCTTGTTTTTCTTCAGGATCGGTTAATTTGTTTTCAAGATGATCTTTTAGTTCTTTGGAAGGAGAAATTGAATAATTACTATTTCGGTCAAGTAATTGAAATAAATCGCCAAATATTTCCGCACAATTTCCTCTGTTGATTTCTTCAATTACTAAGAAATAATCTTTATTAGGGTTTTTCCACGCATCAATGTAAATTTTTGTAAAAACCTGAGGTACAAACTCATATTTAATATCTCCAGTTGTTCCATCAGCATTTTTATCAGACGAAGGTTTGTAGCCGCCAACAAAGCATGAATAATCATATTCAGGGTGAAATGTTATTCTTTCCTTTTGATCTTCAGGAATATCTTCGAGAATAGTTTCTATTTTATGAGATTTTCCGGTTCCTGGTGCACCATAAAAGATTTTTTGCAAAATTTTCACTGGTTTTTTCTCATTTTCCGATATATCTAATGAATTTATTTTATTTTGATTAAATTCCCATAGAATAGAAATTTCATCATTCCATTCAAAAATATAACCAAAAAATTGAGTTTCGGAAAACAATATCTTCCAAATAAATTCTTTACCACTATCCCAATGTGCTATATTAATATTCTTATTTTTTGCGTTTCCTAATTTAGCAGATATAGAAAAATGAGAATTACTATTTTGATTTTCGGGTAAGAGATTTTTAAATTCTTCAAAAGTTATTTCGGGTTCTCTACCTAATTGTTTTTTCTTCTTTTCAATTTCCTGATAGCTATTAAGGATGTTTGAGTAGCTAAAGTAATTTTTTACAGATACTTTGTCTACCTCTTCAGTTGTTGTGTTTTTATCCAGAAAAACGCTGAGATCATTGAGCTTTTCAAATTTTTTTATTATTTCAGAATCCCCTCCAGAAACGTAGAAATTGTTCTTTGGATTCCCTATGCGATTTTTCCTTGTGTCAAGTAAATATTCATCTTTAATGTATTGTAAATTAAATAGAAGATAAGATTCAAAAACTTTTCCTAAAACTTGAATATATTTTTTCATTACAGATTATTCAAAAAATTAAATATTGATTTTGCTATTGCTTTACCCAATCCAACAGGAACGCTATTACCAACTTGTCTGGATTGCTCCGATTTACTTCCCAGAAAAATATAATTATCAGGATAGCCTTGTAATCTTGCCATTTCTCGAATAGTGATTCGTCTATTTTCAGTTGGATGGTAGTAATGATCACAATTGTTGTGTACAATTGTATAACTTTCTTTTTTCGAATCTAATCTTCTCATCGCTCTATTTAAATCGCTATTGTTTTGAAGCTCTGCAGGGCAATGTTTCATAGAGCCTCCTTCAGGAATGTACATAACTCTTTTAAGATTTAGTTCAGTTAATTTACCAACTGTATGATTAGGGCAATTTTTTGGGATTGTATTTTTTAGCAAGGTATCACCAACAGTTTTATAATTTTCTTCATTATGTGTTGGTTTTGGAAATTCAAATTTAAATTCCAAATCATTTCTGACCCCAATAATTATCATTCTTCTTCTACTTTGAGGAACGCCGTAATCTCTTGAATTAAGTAGTTTATAACTTAATTTATAGCCACAATTTGTTAATTCTTTTCGTATAAGTTCAAAAACTTTTCCTTTTTGCATTGTAACCATTCCAGAAACATTTTCCATTAAGAAAAGTTTAGGCTGTACTTGTTTTATAATTCTCGCATATTCTTTAAAAAGTTGATTTCTTGGATCGTCAAAAGAACGAGCTGGATTGGCAGTTGAAAATCCTTGACATGGTGGACCACCAATTATAACATCTGCTTGTGGTAAATTTTTAATATTTGCAATATCATCACAAAGGATATGATTGCCGATATTATGAGTGTAAGTTTGACAGGCTTGATAATTAAAATCATTAGCAAAAACTATTTCAAATTTACCTGTTTCTAAAAAACCCAAATCTAATCCGCCACTTCCAGAAAACAGAGAAATAACGTTGATTTTATCATTGATTTCTTTTTCTTTATTATTTGTCCAATTATTTCTTGTTTCAAATTCTAAAACCTGAGGTTCATTTAAAACGTTTAAGTTTTCTGATTGGGTTTTATATTTTTTTAATTTAGTTTCTATCATTATTTAAATGCCTTATCGTTAAAAAAAGTCCCAAAATCTGTATTGAGAGCAATAATTATTTTTTCCAATATTTTAACCGTTACATTTTTTTTTCCAGTTTCAACTTTTGTTACATAAGTCCTATCTACTTCGGCAAGATTTGCTAAAGCTTCTTGAGAAAGACCTTTCACTTTCCTTAGCTCACGGATTCGGTCGCCAATTTTGATATTTATACTCATTGATTTTGTGATATTGAAGTAAACAAAACTATTCAAATGTTGCTTTTGGTACAACGGCATAAGAGGCACGTTTTGACTTTTATGAATAACAATAATTTGAATTTTAGCCATAAAAAACGCCAATCATTTCTGACTGGCGTTTAATATATTTTCAAAAATTTCTAATGAAATCAAGACCCCTAGCCCTGATCGAAGCGGCATCCTTTTGTGCCGGGGTTCGGCATAAAAGATAGAGTGGAGAGCAGGAATAGCTTCTAAAATTTAAATTCCAAATTCCAATCTTTGTCGAGTTTCTTATGAAGATTCCTCGTACCTCGGAATGACAAAATGCGTTTTATTTATTTACTATTTATCCTTCTTCCCCCATTTAATTTTCATTTTCCCTGCATCGTCTACGGCGAGTAGGTGCAGGACGATTCCGCGTTGACGGACAGCATCACGCTCGGCTTTGGTGGCGAGTTTGGCATCGTCTTTTGAGTTTCGGAGGGGACGGTGAGAGCTAAATTGGTGCCTCGCCCAAAGGAATAAACGCCTTGGGCATCGAAGTTGAGAACGCTGGAACTAATGGTGAGTTTATTGACATCGACCTGCTCGCCACGAAGTTTGAAATTGCCGGATAAATCGCTGAACGTGATGTTCTCGACATCGCGAAACGGAAACGCAAATTTCCCGATTTTCATAATAGGCTCAAAGTTTCGTAAAGCGCCCTGACTGACCTTGAAAACCAGATTTCCGTGTGCCGAATTTGGGATCAATTCGCCGTTGCTGTTGATTAAACCGGTTACATTGGTGTTGCTGGTGAGTTTTCCGCGGATGTTGTTTGGCGTAAAAGACTTGATTCCGAAGTTGCTGAAAGATTTTAAAAAGCTCGTAATATCAACCTGATTGACCTGTGCGTTTGAAGAGAAATTGTAGTTTTTGCCATTTGGAGAAACGGTGGAGCTAAAATTGATGCTTCCGCCACAAGTCTGGAGCGAACCATTTTTGATGACAAGCCGCGAATCGATCATCTGGATTCGGGCTTTGGTGTTGGTTGCGGTCAGTTTGTTATAGGTGATTTTGTCGGCTTTGATGCTGATGTCTACAATGCATTTTTCGATCGCAGTCCGTAACTGATTTGACATGGAACGTTTTTTGGCAGTGACTTTCTTTTTTTGGGAAGAGGCCAAAACGCCCAGAAATTGTCTGATGTCGATACTTGGACAATAAATGTTCCAGTTTACGACCATTTTTTCGGGAGCGTCATAATATAAATTCAGGAAATTATCGATTCTTCCGTCGATAAAAATCGTGTTTTTTTGGTGTTTGTAGGCGATTTTTTTAATGAGCAGTGCTTCTTGTGTAAGTTCGAGCTGTACGTTGATTTTTTCGGCATGAACGTTTTTTGGAATAAAATGAAAAGAGGCATTCTGGACGTTTACATTTCCAATAAAACGAGGTTTGGTGATGTACAGATCGATAATATCAAACTGAAATCTTAGGTTGGCGGAGGCGTGACCATCGGTAAAATTAATCCATTTTTCGGTGTTTTCTTCGTTGAGGTTTTCGATGTCAAAATCAGATTTTACGATTCCGGTTGCGAGTGGTTTTTCGAGATTGTTGATCGATAATTGCGGAATTGTGAGCGGAACGTTTTTGTATTTTCCTGAAAAGCGCGTTAAAATGATGGCCGAATTGGCATCGCTAAAACCTGCTTTTGGCTTAAAATTATTGGTAAAAATACCTTTGAAACCGCAATCGGTAATTAGTCCGTCGGGAATGCTGAGTTCGTTGTTTTTAACTTCGGCCTGAACGACAATTTTCGGATCGCCTTCGGCATTAAAATCGCCTTTGATGTCGCAATTCACATCGATTTCCTTTTTTAAATTAAATCGATTAAGCTTAGAACTGATGTTTGCGGAAAGTACATTGGAAGCATTTCTCCATAAAATACTAGTGTTGATATTGATTCCGAAAAGCGCATTGCCTTTGGCTAAATTGAAAAAAGCAACAATGTCAAAAGCATCTTTTCCGATTTTGAGATTCTCGGTTTTCACATCTATTTTTTCTTTTTCGCCAGAATAGGCAACGGCGAATGTGCCTTCGAGTAATTTTTGTTTGGCGAAACTTCCGTGAACGGTATTAAAAGCCAGACTTTTGATATTGGTTTTCAGGAGAACATCGGTTTGCCAGTTTTCGTCATCGTATTTTACTTTCGATTTTAAACTGGCGATATCGAAATCAAATAATTTATGTCCGATGCGATTGTCCAATATAAAATGAACGTCGTTGAGGTCGACCTGATCGATAGTGGTTCCGGTTTCTGATGTCGCTTCGGGTGTTTTTTTCTTTTTGGGTTTAAAAATATTGGCGTTCGAATAGCCGTTTTCGGCTTTATAGACATAAATCTGTGCGTCGTTGATCAGGATTTTATGAATGTTGATTTCTTTCTGAAGCAAACTCCAAACGTTCAAACGGACTTCGATTTCGTTGGCTTTTAGTAACGTATGTTTATGGGTATTCCATTGATTGTCTTTTAATTCGACATCTTTTAGGGCGAGGGTGAAATTCGGGAAACCGGTCAGAAATTTATACTGAAAATCGCCAATATGAAATTTTCCGTTGATGTTCTCATTGATTTTAGTGTTGATTTTGGCTATGATTTCAGCTTTATTCCGATTGAAATAAAAGGATAATGCTCCGGATGCAATTACAACAAGCGCAATACATCCTAAAATAAAGAAGCCAAAACGTTTGGCGTACTTTTTAAAACGGACCGACTGCAAAAAGGTTTTTATTTGATGTAACGTTTTTTTCATCAGAAACGGTTTTGGAATATTAAAGATACGTTAAATAAAAGAGGTTATTTACAATTAAATTTGATGTTTTCTAGAAAATACTATGCTTTAAATAAGAGGTTTACTGTTAATATAAATATTGACAATACATTTATAATCAAAACTAATTTGCGAATGACGTTGGAATGATATAAAATTTCTAAATTTGTAGTAAGTTTTAAACCCATTAAAAATTGTTACCTTTAATATAGTTGAAGAAGTAACTTAAATAAAATTATTATGGCATTAGCAATAACAGATGCTACTTTTGACGAAGTAGTTTTGAAATCAGATAAACCTGTAATGGTAGATTTTTGGGCAGCATGGTGTGGTCCTTGTAGAATGGTTGGTCCAATCATTGATGAATTAAGCAACGAATACGCAGGTAAAGTTGTTGTTGGAAAAGTTGATGTTGATGCAAACCAGGAATTCGCTGCAAAATATGGGGTGCGTAACATTCCAACCGTTTTGGTTTTTCACAACGGTGAAGTAGTAGGAAAACAAGTAGGAGTTGCTCCGAAACAAACCTACGCAGATAGTTTAGATGCTTTGTTGTAATCGTAAGATTATGATTTATATAAAGAAGGTCTGACGAAAGTCGGGCCTTTTTTATTGGAATAAAATCGTAAAAGTAGTTCCGAATCCCGGTTTAGAGCTGACTTCGATTTTACAGTTAATAGCTGTTCCCAGATCTCTGATTAAATGTAATCCCAGACCAGACTTGATTCCGATGACTTCTGAATCATCATAAAGAGCTTTGAATTTTTCCAGATTTTCTCCCGGGCCGTTATCTGTTATTGAAAAATACGTTTGATTGTTTTCCTGCCAGGCTTTCCAGATTATTTTTCCGTTTTTGTTTTTATCCAGTGCTTTTACAGCATTTCCGGTGAGATTTCGGATAATGGCTTTCAGATAATTTTCATCGGTATTTAAAATAATGTTTTCGGAATTTTCAAATGAAATTTCGATATTTTCTATGGCTGAAAAATGCTTCTTTGTATCTTCGAATATAACTTCGACTGGAATATTTTTAAAATGCGGTTTAAAATTTTCCATCTGGCCTTTGCTCCAAAGCAAAATATCTTCCATGGAGGATAGTAAATTTTCGGCTCCGGAAATTATTTTCGCCTGCATTCTCAAAGCAGTTTCTTCGTCAATGAGTTCCGGATTTTCTTTTTGAAGATGTAAAAAGTGAATCAGATTTGAAATCGGGCTTCGTAAATCATGGTTTAGAATTCCGAAGAATCTCGCTTTGATTTTATTGGCTTCATCGAGTTCCTGATTCAGGAGCTGTAATTTTTGATTTGTTTTTTTACGGTTTTGATTTTGTCTGAACAACAATAATCCGATTATAAAAACCAATACAAGTC
Source organism: Flavobacterium sp. LM4 (assembly GCF_002017935.1). NCBI lineage: Bacteria > Pseudomonadati > Bacteroidota > Flavobacteriia > Flavobacteriales > Flavobacteriaceae > Flavobacterium > Flavobacterium sp. LM4. The sequence goes on from NZ_MUFW01000001.1 coordinate 1,971,766, forward strand.
CCGAAATCAAATAGAAACGCTGTTTTCTGGCATCGTTAATCTGAATGTTTTTGATGGTATTCTGAGCCGAAAGGTTTTTTATTTCCTGCCCCTTAGTTTTATTCTGATATCGTGCTTCGGCATTGGCAATATTTTGTTTAGCCGACTCTCGCATCATCTCGTCATTGTATTTGGAGTAGATTTCTTTATAATAAAAAGCCTCTTTCCAAAGTCCGAGAGCTGCATAGCTTTGAGACAGTTTCTGATTGATGATAACAAAGAATTCCTTGTCGTAGTTTAATGCATCCTTTGATGCTTCCTGAAGTGTTTTAATAGCATTTTTATAATCTCCCTTTTCATATAAAACCCTGCCCATTATGGTGTTTGCCTCCATAAGAATTTCTTCGTCTGTTGACTTTTGTCCAAATAAAACAGCTTTTTTGGCATAATAATGAGCTTTGTAAATCTGTCCTTCATCTGCGTAATATTTAGACATGCTTTGGTTGGCAAAACTTAAGTTAAGAAACAGGGAATCTTTTGCTGAGGGGTAGGTGTAAATTAATTTATAATATTTTTTAATGCTGTCCGGCTGTTTTTTGGAAGCGTAACACTGTAATAAATAATTGCACGAAAAAGCACTTACGTAGGGAGATGTTTTAATGTAAGGTTTTGATTCGTTTAAATACTCAATGGCTTTATCAAATTGTTTCATTTTAACATAAGCACTCGCAATTTGGCAATAGGAGACACCTATGTTTTCTGTATTTGGGATGTTTTTATCCAGCCGTTTTTTATAGTTTATGGCTTTTAGTTGATAGCCTATGAAATTTTCATATTCAGAAGTATTCAAATAGTATTCGCCCAGACTTCCGTAAAGAACCGCGCGTACATAATTACTTTTCGTGGTGTCAAGTACTTTTTTAATGGTTTCAATTAATGCTTTGCCTTTTCTGTTTTCGTTTAAAGAGTAATAGATATAATTAAGCCGCATTAAAGAAGAAGTCTGATTTTCGATATGACGGACTTTTTGGGCATATTTCAGAGCATTTTCATAATTGACCAACGCTTTTTTATATTGGTTGTTACTGAATTCATAAGCAATTCCCTGATGCAGATAAAATGTGCTTAAATACTTGTGATAATTTTTTGAAAGTGCAATACCTTTTTGTGAAGCGATGATAAGTTTGGAATATTCTTCTTTGTCTAAAAGAGCCTGAGAATATTTAAGCCAGGCTTTTAGTTTCTGTTCCGTAGTTTTATATTTTGCTAAATTTGGTTCCTGCTGTGCAAAAACAGAAACAATTATAAAAAAAGACAAAATCAAAAAACCGGCTTTCTTCATCTAAATCAGGTTTAAGTTGTCTTTGTAGCTTCTGCCAACCGGAATGGAGATGTTATTGTTTAAAATAATTTCGGTCGAATTCATTTTCTGAATAAATTGTTTTTGCACAGCAAAACTTCTGTGAATACGAATAAAGGACTGAAAATGACTTTCTTTTAAAAGATTTCCAATACTCGATAAAACACAATGCCTTTTTCGTTCTGTAACAACTAAGGTATAATCTTTTAAAGCTTCGAGATAGAGAATTTCATGCAGTTTTACTTTGGTCTGCTCGTGACCTTCTTTGATATAAATAGTATCTCCGCCGATGCTGGCCTCAAAAAGAGAAGCTTTGAGTTTGATTTCCATAAATTCCTCAATGCGCTTCATCGTTTGCGTAAAACGATCGAGTTTTAATGGCTTTACTATAAAATCTAAGGTTTCGATCTGAAAACTTTCTACAGCATGTTCCGGATGTGCGGTTATAAAAATGCAAACGGGAATTTCGAGGGCATCTTTTCTGAATTCGATTCCGTTTAAACCCGGCATATCAATGTCCAGAAATAAGATATCTACTTTTTGTTTTTGTATAAACGGAAGTGCTTCTTCAGCAGATTCGAAAACACCTAGAATATCCAAAACCGGAAATTTTTTGGCAAAAGATAGTACCGTAAGTCTGTCAATTTCATCATCATCAACGATAATACAAGAGTATTTCTTCATCATTACAGCCTGTTTGGTGTTGTCTGTCTATTTAAAACGTTGTTTGTCTATTGGGTGTTTTTAACGAGATTTTATTGATTCAAATTTGTCCCGTAATTCAGTTGAAAGCAAAAATAAATCATTTTTTCCGACTTTGAACTTTACAAAAATAAATGTTATTGAATTAAAAAAGAACCATTTGAACCATTTTAAAATTAAAATTATTATGAAAACGCTTAAAACTATTTTTGCCATTTTATCAATTGCAGTATTTACTGTTTCATGCAGTAATGATGATGATAATTCACCAAAATTTCAGACAGAAAATCCGTTAGCCGCTTATTATACGCAAACCGGTTTTACAACTTCAACCAATTTTATCAATTCGGGGGATTACGAATTCGGATTGGTATTTACACCAACAGTTAAAGGAAAAATAAAAGCGATTACGTTAAAACTTCCGGCTACAAATCCTTCTTTGCGTGTTACCATTTGGGATTATACAACAAAAACAGTATTGCGTTCCGAAACTTTAAATGTTGCGACTGCGGATGTTGAGGTTAAAAAAGTAATCAGTGAACTTGACTTGGAGAAAGACAAAAAATACCTGATCTCTATGAATTCTAATGACTGGTATAAAAAGAATAAAGCCGATAATTCTGCTGCTACATATCCTATTGTCGCCGGAAATATCACTTTTAATGAGTACAGATGGCTTTCGGGCACAGCGCAGACTTTTCCAACGACCATTGCCACTACGTATAATGCCGGAGATTTAAGTTTTGATTTTCAGCAGACAGAATAATTTTGGATAGTTTGAATTAGTATGTTTAAAAGGCCTGGCGAAAGTTGGGCCTTTTTTATGTTTTTTGCCACGAATTCACGCATTGTTTAATAAGTAAAAATAGCAAAGCAAAAATTCGTGAATTTGTCGAGGAATTTTTATTTTTACTAATCTTATATTCCTCCAAAAATGAAAATTTTCTACAGCTTTCTCTGCCTTTTTACAATTCTTACATCCGGTTTTTGCCAATCAAAACAAAAAGAAAGTGTTTTTTTAGAAAATGGCGTTTCTGAGCAGCTGGCTATTTTTCGAAAACAGAAGATTTCAAATGTTTCTTACGGTTTGTCTTTTGAAATTCCGCATCAGAAAAGTGAAAATATCAATTCTGAATTGAGTTTAAATTTGAATTTGGCAGATTTAAGTCAGCCTTTGTATTTAGATTTTAAGGAGAAAACCCAAAACATAAAATCAGTTGCTGCAAACGGAAAAAATATAGCGATTGTTCATGAAAAAGGGCATATTGTAATTCCGGTTGAAAGTTTGACTTTAGGAAAAAATACAATTAATGTTTCATTCACCGCCGGAAATCTATCTTTAAACCGAAACGATGATTTTCTGTACACTTTGTTAGTTCCAGATCGGGCGAGTACATTGTTTCCGTGTTTTGATCAGCCGGACATCAAAGCAACTTATAAATTGAGTCTTTCGGTTCCAAAAGACTGGAAGGTTTTGGCTGGAGCCGATGTAAAAGAGACTGTTGAAAAAGGCGATTTTACTTTGTACACTTTTGGTGAATCAGACAAAATGAGTACGTATTTGTTTTCGTTTGTAGCTGGAAAATTCAATACCGTGACGCAGAAACCTGGTCTGGAAATGACTTTTTTATTCCGTGAAAATGACCGAGGTAAACTGGAAAGCAGTACCGATACGATTTTTAATCTGCATCAGCAGTCTTTGGATTTTTTAGAAAAGTATACTAATTATAAATTTCCGTTTCAGAAACTGGATTTTGCTGCTATTCCGGTTTTTCAATATGGCGGAATGGAACACGTTGGTGCAATTCAATACAGAGAATCGACTTTGTTTCTGGATAACAGCGCAACTGACAGCGAAAAATTAAACCGTGCAAAATTGATCGCACACGAAACCTCGCACATGTGGTTTGGCGATTTGGTAACAATGAAATGGTTTGATGATGTCTGGATGAAAGAGGTTTTTGCCAACTTTATGGCAGACAAAATTATGAATCCGATTTTTCCGAAAGTCAATCATAATCTGCAGTTTTTGACGGCGCATTATGGAAGCGCTTACGCAGAAGACCGATCGTTGGGAACGCATCCGATAAAGCAGCATCTGGAGAATTTAAAAAATGCAGGATCTCTTTATGGTGCCATAATTTACAACAAAGCGCCAATTATGATGCGTCAGTTAGAGGCCTCAATGGGGGCAGCCGCTTTTCAGAAAGGAATCCAAAAATACATTCAGAAATACGCCAACGACAATGCCGACTGGAATAATCTCGTAGCAATCCTTGATGACGAATCACCACTGGATATGAAGAAATGGAGCGAAGTCTGGGTTAACAAATCCGGAAGAGCCATTTTTACAGATAAAATAGAATACGACGATCAAAACCGAATCAGGAAGTTTGAAATTATACAGCAAGCAGAAGATAAATCCAGCAGTATCTGGCCACAGGTTTTTCAGATTGGTTTCGTTTATTCGAATGATGTAAAAGTGGTAACCGCAAATATTACAGCTAAAAGTCTGATCGTAAAAGAAGCTGCCGGACTTGAAAAACCGCTTGCCATTATTTACAATTATAATGGTTTTGGATACGGCGTTTTTCCGCTTGACGGGACTCATTTAAATTATATTTCGACATTGAAAGATGAGGTTGCAAGAGCTTCAGCGTACAGCAATCTTTATGAAAATACTTTGGTGGGGAACATTTCTCCAGACAGAGCTTTTGATTGTTTTGTAAAAGGAATTCAGTCCGAAGAAAATGAATTGGTGTTGCGAATTGCATCAGGGAATTTAAACACGATTTACTGGAGGTTTTTTACCGGAGAACAGCAAAAGAAAGTTCAGAATCAGCTTGTGGGTATTTTAGATGAACGTTTACAGGCTAATTTATCTTCGAACATTAAAAAAACGCTGTTCGGATTATTTAGTTCGATTGCTTATTCAGATTCGGCGAAAGCCAGATTATATAAGATTTGGAATAAAGAAGTTGTAATTTCGGGATTGAAATTAAACGAAGATGATTATAGCAATATGGCAATGAATCTGGCAATTTTTAAGCATAAAAAAGCGGATGAAATTTTGGAGAAAACGAGAACTTCAATCACAAATCCGGATAAAAAGAAACGCTTTGAATTTCTGCTTCCGTCCTTGTCAAAAGACGAATCGGTTCGAAATGCTTTTATGGAATCGTTAAAAGACGATGCAAATCGCGAGAAAGAATCCTGGGTTTCTGTTGGTTTGGCAAACATAAATCATCCACTTCGTCAGGAAAGTGCTCGAAAATACATCAGATTTTCATTAGATTTGACAGAAGAAATCCAGCGCACGGGAGATATTTTCTTTCCGAAAGACTGGCTGGACAATACCGTTGGAAGATATTCATCGAAATATGCTTTTGATGAAATACAGCGATTCTTAAAAGAAAACCCTAATTTTAGTCCGATTCTGAAACGTAAATTGTTTATGGCGACAGATTTGCTTTATAAAGCACAAAATATTAAAAAAGAAACCGAATGAAAATTGAATCGGAAATAGAGAAAGTCTCCAGTTTTCAGCACCTTGAAATGCTGGCAAATCAGGTTGTGGAAGGTTTTATATCCGGAATGCACAAGAGTCCGTTTCATGGATTTTCGGCTGAATTCGCCGAGCATAAAGTGTATAATGCAGGCGAAAGCACCAAGCACATCGACTGGAAATTATTTGCCAAAACAGATCGTTTATATACGAAGCGTTTTGAAGAAGAAACCAATTTGCGCTGTCATATTATTGTCGATAATTCGTCTTCGATGCATTATCCTGAACTGAAATCGAATCAGTCTTTTTACGAAAAAAAGATTGGTTTTGCGGTTTTGGCTTCAGCAGTTTTGATGAATATTTTAAAGAAACAGCGTGATGCCGTTGGTTTAAGCGTTTTCTCCAATAGTTACGAATATTACGCCCCTGAAAAAGGAAGCGATCGTCACCACAGAATGTTATTAAACAAACTGGAACAATTATTAGAACAGCCAAAAGTAAAAAAAAGCACAGATACGATTACGTATCTGCATCAAATCGCAGAGAAAATGCATCGTCGTTCGATGATTATTCTTTTTACGGATATGTTTCAGTCTGAAGATGATGAAAAACTCTTTAATGCCTTACAGCACTTAAAACACAACAAACATAAAGTCGTTTTGTTTCACGTTGTCGATCACGAAACCGAGCTGAAATTTGACTTCGATAACACGCCAAGAAAGTTTATCGACTTAGAATCAGGCGAAGAAGTTTCGATTTTTGCCGATAATGTAAAGCTGGAATATGAAAACAGGGCAGCAGCTTACTTTAAAAAACTGGCGTTAACCTGTGCCAAGAACCAAATTAAGTATGTTCCGGTCAATGTAGGCGATAATTTCGAAAAAATTATGACGACATATTTGGTTGAAAAACAAAACTTTGGATGATATTTTTAAATTAAATTCAAATTTTTTTATCAAAACGCTTGCAGAAACGAAATTCTGTACTATCTTTGCAACCGCAATAACGCAGAGGTTTGGTAGTTCAGTTGGTTAGAATACATGCCTGTCACGCATGGGGTCGCGGGTTCGAGTCCCGTCCAGACCGCAATATTGGGAGAAGCCTTTCTTAACGGAAAGGCTTTTTTGCCCAAATACGGTATCTAAGATTAGTTGTGTTGTTTTGCTGAGAATTTGTAACTCTCAGCTCGGTTTAGTAGTTAGACCAATGAAAAGCTTTCCACTTTGTGGATGGCTTTTTTGATTTAAGGCATTTTGAAGTTTCTATTTTCATAGAAATCAGGGCGTTAAAAAATTAACGTTTTTATTTGTTTAAAAAACGCAAAAAACCTTGCAGAATCAAAGTTCTATTGTATTTTTGCAGTCACAATAAAGCAGTGGGTTTGGTAGTTCAGTTGGTTAGAATACATGCCTGTCACGCATGGGGTCGCGGGTTCGAGTCCCGTCCAGACCGCTTTTAAAAAGAAGCCTTTCTTAACGGAAAGGCTTTTTTGTTTTTAGTGTATTCCGGGATGTCGCTAAATCCAAATTAGCCTCTCAAAATTTAATCTCGCAAAGTCAATTTAAAAACATTTTCGCGCAGATTCTGCAGATTTTAGCAGATTTACTTTTTAAAATTTTAGAAATAAATAATCTGCTTAAATCTTTTTTAAATCTGCGAGAAAAAAAACTTTGCGTCTCAGCGCCTTTGCGAGATTTAAAAAGCTTTTTCTAAATCCTGTAAGTAGATAAAAATATTTTCACGCAGATTCTTCAGATTTTATTTTTAAGATTTTAGAAATAAGTAATCTCTTTGATCTGCTTAAATCTTTTTAAATCTGCGAGAAAAAACTTTGCAACTCTGCATGATTCAAAAAAACTTTGTGAATCTCTGCGAAAAACCTCCGTGAATCTCCGTGGAAAAACCGCTATCTTGCAACCGTTAAAAAAATATAATAAATATATGAGCCAGCAATGTGTAATTTTTGATATGGACGGCGTAATTTGTCACACCAATCCACATCATGTCGTCGCTTTTGAAACCTTTTTTGATAAATATAAAATTCCGTATACCAATGAAGAATTTGAAGAACATATGTACGGAAAACATAACGGATATATCATGACACATTTCTTCAAACGTCCAATTACGGGAGAAGAATTGGCCAAACTGGAATATGAAAAAGAAGCGATGTTTCGTGAGATTTATAAAGACAAAGTAGAAACGATTCCGCATTATTTAGAATTTTTAAGCGAACTAAAATCCTGCGGATTTAAAACAGCTGTTGCAACATCTGCGCCTCGGGCCAATTTAGATTTGATTGCCAATTTCCTGGGCCTTGATAAAAAAATGGATTCGATGATGTCAAGCGAAGACGTTATGTTTCATAAACCAAATCCCGAAGTCTATCTGAAATCAGCAGAGCGTGTAGGGGTTTCTCCGTCTGACTGTGTGGTTTTCGAAGATTCTTTTTCGGGCGTTACAGCAGGATTAAATGCCGGAATGAAAGTGGTTGGTGTTTTGAGTACACATACAAAAGAAGAACTTCCGCCATGCCATTTTTATATTAATGATTATAGTGAAGTGAATGTGGATAAGATTTTAGAATTGTTGGAGAAATAAATTCTAATTTTTTAAAGTACCAAATTCCAAACGATATGAGAGACCTTTATCAAAGTTTAAAACTTTGCCAAAGGTTTTTTCCGCAATTCTTTAACCACAAACTTGTCATTTCTCGTTCTTCGAAATGAACAAACTAGATGAATTTCTTCATTTTAAAGAATAATATAACCCAATCAATAGCTGGAGATTTTTTTTATGTTTGGAAGAAAAAGACTTCTACCAAAATTTTATCTGTTTTTGATCTTCAAAAACACCTCATTTCTAAACCAATTTTCATCTTCTGGAGTTTCGAAAATTCGTTTTGGAAAAAATAATGTCTGACCTTTTGATAGATATAAAAGATAAAGATCTTTTAATTCAAAAACTTTTATAAAGTTGTTTATATCAATTGTACTCTCAGATATTTCTCCCATATGAGAAACAATTTTATCAGGAAAGATTTTATGTTGTCTTTCGTTAAAAATAATCTTGTTTTCCTTTGAATTTGCAAATCTCCAAAATTGAAATAATGTAATTAGCGGATAGGCAAAACCAAATACGATTATGAAATTATCTGATGTGTCTTTATTATCCCTAAAAAGAAGTGCAACAGCAAGAAATAATATAAAAGCATATAGCCACCATCGTCTTTTTAATACAAGTTTGATAAGAAATAAAAAGTATTCGTTTTTTGTGAGTTGATATTTTTTGGTTTTAATCATTTGTAGCTTTTGGATTTGCTATAAAATTAAAAAAATAATTAGGCTTGACCGCAATAGGATTTCAAATTAAATAAAGTTCTGATGATTTTTACAATATTTAAATTCTAAAATTATGAGTATAAATAATCTTTCAGAAGAAACAGAAATCAGACTAATCGATTTTTTCAAAAATAACATTAATCCCGGAGACATGGCTAAGGTAATACGGCAAGTTAAGTGTATTGAGAGAATTCGAAACCTTGCAAGCTGAAATTAACAATCTTCAAAACAGTTTTTATTGCATGAATAAATTAGCCGAAGCTTTAGATCCCTATTTGGATTTAAAATTAGAGAAGCCAATTATAAGTCGTAAAATTTGTTAAGAAATGAGGCAAAAATTATAATCTGAATAAATTTTTATTATTCGTATAGCCACTAAAATCAGGTATTGAAAGTTTTTTTTTAAAAAAGTAGATTTTTTGATGTAACAAATAATATAGTGCTGCATCAAAAGGTAAATTTTTTTAAAAACAAACATCATGAAAACAAAATCAATCTTAATTATCGTATTTATGCTTATCGTTTCAAGACCTGTTTTTTCTCAAACTGCCTTTAAGTTAGAGGTGAAAGGAAAAGGTAATCCTGTTTTATTATTCCCTGGCTTTGGCTGTACAGGAGAAGTATGGAATGAAGTGGTAGCCGAATTGTCTAAAAACTACGAATGCCACGTTTTTACTTTTGCAGGATTTGGGAATGTTCCTCCGATTGAAGGCCCTTGGTTGTCTACTATAAAGGATCAGGTTATTGCTTATGTAAAAACTAAAAAATTAAAGAAAGCCATATTAATTGGTCATAGTTTGGGAGGAACTTTGAGTTTGTGGTTAGCGTCTCAGGAAACAAATCTGTTCAAAAAAGCAATTATTGTTGATGCATTACCTGCAAATGCAGCTTTAATGATTCCTAATTACAAAGGAGATATTATTCCTTATGACAATCCGCAGAGCAAGATGATGCTTGCTATGGATACAAATGCGTTCAATGCTATGAATACCCAGTCGGTTTCTTACATGTGCTTTAATAAAGAAAAGCAAAAAACAATTGCAGAATGGATGAAAACTGCGGATAGAAAAACCTATGTTTATGGTTATATTGACATGCTTAATTTAGATTTACGAAAAGAAATTGCTAAAATTAAAATTCCGGTAGTGATTCTCGCAGCGACAAATCCAGATATTAATACCGTACAAAATACATATAACAGTCAATACGAAAATTTACCGTCTGCTAAAATTTATTACGCAGAAAAATCGGCTCATTTTGTAATGTATGATCAGCCGGAGTGGTTTATGGAAAAAGTAAAATCAGAAATAAAATAAGGTGAGTATCAAAGAACAATTTAACAACATATACAACAGCCATTATCCTAAGGTGTTTCGTTTATGTAAAGGTTATTTTTGTGGAGATGTAGCATTGGCTTCGGATGCGACTCAGGAAATCTTCATTAAGATATGGGAGAAATTAGACACTTTCCGTAATGAATCAAGTGTTAGTACATGGATTTACAGAATCACTGTAAATACCTGTCTCCTTTACTTGCGAAAATCATCTTCTAAAAAAGAAATAAGGACTCACATTCAGCCTCAGGTTGTTTCAGAATCGTATTCGGATGAAAAAGAAGAACAACTTCAACAAATGTATCAGTGCATACAAAAACTTGAAGAAATAAATAAAATGATAATTCTAATGACTTTAGATAGCGTAGAATATTCTGAAATAGCAGAAGTAATTGGTATAACCGAGGAAGCTCTTCGCGTTAGAATTCATCGAATTAAAAAAAGTTTAACTCAATGCGTACAAAATGAAAACATTTGAAGACTTACAAACTATTTGGAACCAGCAAATCGATCCAGATTCAAAACCAGTGGTCGCTGATATTGTTAAAAAAGCAGAGGAATATACCAAAAAAATTAAACGCAATCATTTTTGGACCAGAGTAATTTTAAGCGTAACCGCTGTGATATTAATCTTTTATTATGTTTGGGCAGGTGCTTATAAACAAACGTTATTTAGTTTAGGATTAAGCATTATGATTACGATGCTTATATTTCGTATTGTTTTAGAGTGGGTTAGTATGGAAAAATTAAAGAACCTGAAATCAGATGTTTCTTTGATTGAATACAGTAAGCTGGCACAACATTTTTATCAATGGAGAAAAAAAATTCATTACGTTTTTACACCGGTAGTTTATCTGATATATATTGCAGGTTTTACGCTCCTCTTACCTGTTTTTAAAGAAAGTTTTTCAAATGGGTTTTATCTTTACATACTAGTGAGTGGGTTTGGTTTTTTGCTGCTTTTCGGATTGCTTTTGATTAAAATGATTAAAAAAGAGATAGGGCTTTTAAGTTTTTTAAAAAATATCTCCTAAAATAAGGTAATTAAACATACAGAGTAAGAAAAAATTCCATGTTTCTTGCCCTCTGATTAATTCTAAAACCGCACAGCGCATTAAAGGTTTATAATGCTTATTACAACTTTTGTGAACCTTTAATGTTCTTTGCGTCATTTGCTGTCAACATTTTCTTTTCATTTACCACAGCTTTCTCATTGCTTAAAAATGTAAAATACACAATTAATCTGCTTTTGTTAAAAAAGTATCAGTCAAATAAATAAATATCTTTTATATTCGTAAAAAAATATTTTAATTAATTATTTATTATCAATTACATTATTTGCATTTTATGAGTAATACATCTACAAAGGGCATTTGGAAAGTGATTTCAGCTTCTTCAATGGGAACCATGATTGAATGGTATGATTTCTATATTTTTGGAAGTTTAGCCGTTGTAATTTCAACAAAGTTTTTTCCCAGCGACAACCCTACAGCAGCATTTTTATCGACATTGGCGACTTTTGCCGCAGGATTTGTAGTTCGTCCTTTTGGCGCTTTATTTTTTGGAAGACTGGGAGATATTATTGGTCGTAAATATACTTTTATGGCTACCTTGTTATTAATGGGTGGTTCTACTTTTTTGATAGGCTGTATTCCGAGTTATGAAACTATTGGATTTTTTGCACCCTTATTAGTTCTGATTTTACGTTTATTGCAAGGACTTGCATTAGGCGGAGAATATGGTGGAGCAGCCACATACGTTGCCGAACATGCCCCGGTTGGACAACGCGGCTATTGGACTTCGTGGATTCAAACTACCGCAACAGTTGGTTTGTTTATTTCACTGATGGTAATCCTGGCAACAAAAACGGTTCTTTCTGCTGAGGATTTTGACACTTGGGGATGGCGTGTTCCGTTTTGGGTTTCGATCGTTATGGTTGGAGTTTCTTACCTCATCCGAAAAAATATGGATGAGTCTCCTGAATTCGCAAAAGCAAAAAAAGAAGGAACTACAAGTGCCAGTCCGTTAAAGGAAAGTTTTGGAAACCGTTACAATTTAAAATTTGTATTGCTGGCTTTATTTGGAGCTACAATGGGGCAGGGAGTTGTTTGGTATACCGGACAATTTTACGCTATGAGTTTTATGAAAACTGTAATGAACATAGATTCTTCACAGGTTGATACTTTATTAGGAATTGCACTTTTATTAGGTACTCCGTTTTTTATTGTATTTGGATGGCTGAGTGATAAATTAGGCCGTAAATATATTATGATGGGGGGAATGCTGCTGGCCATTTTGCTGTACAGACCAATTTATAAGGCAATGTACACCACAACAGATACTACGCTTAAAACAGAAATTACAGAAAAAACAAAAACTACCGTTGAACTAACTCCTGCTAAAGATTCCGTTTACACGACTCATAAAGAATTTACTGACGGAACCGTTTCTATTGAAAAAAAGACGCATTTTGCTGCTAAAAAAGACGCTCAGGTTACTACCTCTGTTACTATTAATTCGAGTGACGAATGGAGTCTGATTTTCTTAGTATTTATTCAGGTATTATTTGTAACGATGGTGTATGGGCCAATCGCGGCCTTTTTGGTTGAAATGTTTCCGGTTAAAATTCGATATACATCCATGTCGCTGCCTTACCATGTTGGAAACGGAATTTTCGGTGGTTTGCTTCCTGCGATTTCGACTTATTTTGTGACTCATTCAAAAGCAGCAGGAAAACAGGACTTTTATCTGGATGGACTCTGGTATCCTATTGTAATTGCCTCTGTTTGTTTTGTAATTGGAATGATTTATATCGATAATAAAAATAAAAACTCTCACCTTTAATCTGCTGAAAAATGAATTTTATAAAAAGAGCCTTGGGAATTCTGTGGATCGTATTAGCAATTGCTGCTGCCTATTTTTGTGTTTTTGAATTTGGTCTGCCAAAATTTTTATCTGACCAGCAAGAGGATTTAGTATTTGGGATTATCATCCTGTTTATTCTGACTCCCTTAATTGTTTTGGGACTTGGAGTTTTTGGTTACTTTTCTTTAACAGGAGAATATGATAAAGAAAACTAACCTCTAAGAGTAATAAAAAACAAAAGGCTGTCCATACGCGGACAGCCTTTTTGCATTACTAAACTAACCAAAAGTTTATTTTTTAATAAACTTCATTACTTGTACTTCATTATTTTCATTAAGTGCTTTTACAATATATAAGCCCGGTTTTAAATCGCTTACGCCAAATTGAAAATCAGGATTTCCATTGGTTACAAAACTTTTTACCAATTGACCGGTGACTGCATAAATTTCAACTTTTACAGCAGTAGAATTCAATGTAAAATAATTTGAAACCGGATTTGGATACAAACTCACTGAATTTCTTTTTTCAAAATCTTCAATAGCCAGACTGGCTTGTTTATTTCCGTAAATTCTGAATTCACCTGCCGGAATACTTATTACAGCATTCACATCGGCAACACTTATTGTGCTATTGTCCATTAAATTATACCAGGTTCCAGAATACGAAAAACCAGTGGCAACGTTTTGTGTTGTTACATTAAAATTGGCTATAATCAATACATCTTTAAGCTGAGTAGAATTTAAAGCTGCATTGGTAATTTTAATGTTTGGATACAAAGAACTTGTATTTGCCATTGTAGCTGTTCCTGAAAATACCGGTTCTTTGGTTTTGAGCGTAATCATTTTGGCCCAGTCGTTGTAAATTTTATTTCGGGCAGTATTTCCGAGCCAGTTTCCTGTCCATTGTGGTTGAGGTTTGGTATCTAATTTACAGTCTCCTGAAATCGTCGCCGAAGCATCGTTTACGGTTCCGTTATTACAAGTGAAGATTGAAGAATCCCAGCCTAATTCGCCAAAGTGCCAGATCATTTTTGGTCCCGGAACCAGTAATGAAACTGCTCCAATAGCTGACATTCTTGACAAAGCCGTGCTTAATGATTTTACATTGTGTGCTGAATTTGTTGAATTCCCGTATTGAATGTTTTTATACATCAGACGCTCTTCATCATGGCTTTCGGTATAACCTATTAAACGATTTGAAGTAAAACCTCGGCTTGAACTTGTCATTCTGGAAATATTACCTGTGTATCCCATAGATAATTCATTATAAGCACCATTCAGATTACCCCACATCATGATTCCTTTGCTTGGCGATTCTGCAATTTTATAATTTGCCCATTGCTGTTCTTCCAAATCAGTTCCTAAATGCTCGAAAATAGTATAATGTGTAGGATTCAGACTCCATGAATAATCTGCGTATGATTTTAGAACATCAACTCTGTCCTGCTGATAAGCATTTGTACAAGTTTCATCTGAAGCCGTACAATTTTGCGTAAACCCTTTGGTTAAGTCCCAACGTAAACCGTCAATTTTATATTCTTCAACCCATTGTTTGATAACACGTTTTACATAATTCTGAGTTCTGATGGACTGGTGGTTAAAATCTTCTCCAACACTGTAACTGTGTTTGGCAGCAGTATTAAAATAAGGGTTTTCTGCGGTTGGTGATCCGAAACCGTCTCCGTCAGGATCATTCATCCACATTCTGACCATCGGATTTCTTCCGAAAGCGTGATTTAAAGCCACATCCAGAATAACTGCAATTCCGTTTTGATGGAATAGATCGATTAATTCTTTTAATTTATCCGAAGTTCCGTAGAATTTATCTAAAGCCATGTGGAAAGAAGTATTATAACCCCAGCTTTCGTTGCCCTCAAATTCCATTACCGGCATTAATTCGATAGCGTTTATTTTCAGGTTTTTAAAATAATCTATACGGTCAATGAGGCTTTGATAATTTCTGTTGGCATCAAAATCACGAACCAAAACTTCATACACTACCAGTTTATCTTTTTCAGGTTTTGTAAAATTGGTCACCTGCCAGTTGTATGGTGTTTGTCCGGTTTTTAAAACGGTTACTTCAAATTGCTGTCCTGATGGGTAAGCAGGCATATTTGGATAATTGGCGGCAGGAATGGAAGCATCATCATAAGGAGACAGAACCAAAGTAGAATACGGATCTGCCACTTTAACTAATGAAGGAGAATTGGCCAATGGTGTAGCATCTCCTACCCAATATTGAAACGTATTATTCGCTCCCGAAACCAGCCCTGATAATTCAAGCCAAAATTTCCCTGAAGTCGGGTCTTTTTTCATGGCATACATCGATGAAGGCTGCCAGTTATTAAAACTTCCGGCCACGTAAACAAAATCTTTTAAGGGCGCATCCAGAACTAAAGTTGCTTTTGTAGCATCGGCTGTGTTGTAATTGATTCCATCAGCCAAACCGGTAGGCATAGCTTCTGAAACCGTATTAGGATTTACAATAACCGAAAACTTTTTTGAAATGGTTATTTCGCCCTGCGTTACCAATAATTCATAACTCTGATTCGCTGTAATGTTAGTGTGGCTAAAGGAATAACTCGCCGTACTTGCATTTGTATTAATAGTGTTTCCGTTTGATTTTAATACATAGCTCGCAAAACCATTGGTATTTGTCGCAGCAATGTTAAAATTAGCCCCTGATACTAAAATAGCTGAGCTGTTTTCTGCAGGAGAAGTAAGTGTAACCTGAAAAGTACCTACTTCGACTAAAATATCCTGTGATTTTTTATCTCCGGTTCCGTCTTTGGCTTTGACCAAAAAACCGATTCTGCCAATTCCGGTTGCATTGTAATAGTTAACAAGAGTAATAGTTTTGGTGTAAGTGTCTGTTCCTGCATTATACGTAAACATACTCGCTGCGCTTGAAGCGGTCCATGAGCCGTTATTTGGTGTTCCTTTTGTAGTGGTGTCATTAATATCGAAACCCCATGCCCATAAATACAATTCGTGAGTTGCGGCAATGCCCCAGGTCGTTTCATTGATACTGCTTCCGTTTATGGTTATGGTAATCGTATTTGTTTCTTCAAAAGTAGTAGGGCTTACAGTATAGGTCACATTTTGCTGTTGAGCAAAGACACTTATTGTTAGTAAAAGAACTAATGTGAGTATAATTTTTTTCATAATAAGAGTGACTGGTTTAGTTAGTATTATAAAAAAAGGCTACCATTATAGATAGCCTTTTCAATATTGAGACTAAAAATTAGTCCAATGTTATTGTTTTTGCAGCGTTGTCAATTGTTAAAACCCTGGATCCGGTTGGTCCGGTATATTTAAAATTGGCATCTCCATCACCTGCATTTACTAATTCTGAATCAATAGTAAAGCCTAATCCGCTGTAGTAAGTGTAGTTATGGCTAGAATCCCAGTTGCCGTCATTTGTAAAGTTATTTCCTAAAAATTCTCTAAAAGCTTCTCCGCTTTTAAGAACAACGGTAACCTTGTAAATATTGGTTTTTCCAATAACTAATGGAAATTCAGTTTCGGCATCACCTTCCCATGACCAGCCGCCGGGAGTAGCCGCACCAACCAGCCAGTGAGACGAAGCCAAAGGCACGCGATATGGAGTGGCTTTAAATATGTTAACATTAGAGTATTGAGGGATTCCTGATATTCCCAGAACAGATTTTATACGAATTTCTACATCATTTACCTGTTTTTCAATAAAACCTCCATTCACAAGAGCCTGATTTAATTCAGATACTTTTAAACTTTTAGAAAGTTCTGTTGTACTTGCTGCAGAAATTGGGTTGGCAAAATTAGTTCCTGCTTTTGCAATTTCAATCGTATAGTTTATTACAGTTTGAGAACCGGTGTATTTTGCAGCGTCCCACTTTACTACTGTCGCAACATTATTCTCAGTTTCTTTTGACAAAATAATGCTAAAACCTGTTGCGGGTGTCACTAATTTTGGTGCCTCAGAAGCAGTTGCAACTATATAATCATCCGGATTACAAGACAGTATTGTGGTAAACAACACCAGAAATATGCTTTGTTTTAATATATTTTTCATGTTTCTGTAAATTAAGATTGAGGATACCCCGGATTCTGGGTTAAATTTGAATTTGACTGTAAAGCGCTTGTTGGAATCGGATACAGATTGTAATTATCCGGAATAGAAGTTCCGTCTTTTACACCGCCTTTCCACGGCCATAAATAGGATCCTCCGGTAAATTTTCCAAAACGAATTAAGTCTTGTCTTCTGTGTCCTTCAAGGTTCAATTCTCTTGCCCTTTCTTTTAAAAGGAAATCTAAATTTAGTTCTCCGGTCGAAATCGCTCCGGCGTTTGATCGGTTTCTTACGGCATTAACATAATCCAATGCTGTTTGGGCAGATCCGCCGGCAGCTCCTCTTACAACGCACTCAGCATACATTAAGTAAGCGTCTGCGAGTCTGAATAATGGAAAATCTGTATTGGAGAAACTGGTCGCATTGGAAGGTCCTGAAAAGTTGGAATTTCTAAATTTCACACTTGGATAACCGTCTGTCCATGTTTTATAGTTGTTCATTTCGTAGGAATGTCCCGTTGTCCAGAACAATTTTGCCCTGTCATCTGTTGAGCCTGCTAAATCACCGTTATTAAACAATCCGTACCAGGCTTTGGTAGCTCTGTGGCCTCCCCAGTTATCAGTTGCTCCAAAATCATTTGGATTCATTGTTTCGGTACTTAAATTTCCATTTACAATGTAAGTTGTATTACCATAACCCTGACTCACAACAGCATCGGCAATTAATGTGTAAATAATTTCAGGTGACGTATTATTGTCTCCGGAAAAGATACTTACGAATTTTGGCGCAATTGTGTAACCTCCTTCGTCAATGACTTTTTTCGTATATAACAATGCATCATCATATCTTTGAGTGCCTGTATATACTTCAGCATTTAAATATAATTTGGCCAATAACATTCTTACTACGTTTTTATCGGCTTTGCCATACGATTTTGTCGCTGTGATGGTTCCTTCGATATCTTTCAGTTCCGATTCAACAAATTCAAAAAGTTCTTTTCTTGTTGATTCTTTTTTAGGTGTCGAGGTGTTAATGTCATCTTCGGTAGTGATAACTCCTTTACCAAAACAGTCAATCACATAATAGTAAGCTAACGCTCTTAAAAAACGAAGTTCTGCTATATGGTTTTCTTTTTCAGGAATTGCAACAGAAGTTGTTTTTAAAATCTTAATCAGATTACTGGCCTGAGGAATTGTATAATAAGCTCTGTCATACAAATACCTGAAAAACTTATTATTTGGATTCCATCCGGTTGTGGTGGTTAGCTGGTCTAAACCATCATCACCCCAACGATTTTTCATGCCATCTGCAGAGAATTCCTGCAGGTTGATGATACTTCTTAAAAAAGCCGCTTCACCCGCATCTTTTGTAACAACATCCGTAGATGCCGGTCCGTCTGGTCCGGAAAGTGCAAAGGTTCCGTAAATTTTAGATACCAAACCGTCTACCGCTTTTGGATCCTGCTGTAAAAGCTTATCTAAAGTCAATTCTACTTTTGGTTCTGTATTCAGATCATCCACACAGGAAGTGAATAAGAAAAGAACAAAAGCTGCTCCTATTATTTTAAATTTAAATTGATTCATTTGTACATTTTTTTATTAGAAGTCTAAATTCAGACCCAAACTGAAAGTTCTGGATCTTGGATAGAAATTATTATCAATTCCGTTGAAGTTTTCCGGATCTACACCAGTATAATCTGTCACAATAAATAAGTTATTTGCAGCAGCATATAATCTTAAAACCGCACCTTTTAATACATTGTCAAAATTATACCCAAGCGTAATATTCTGGCAGCGCAGGAAGCTCGCATCTTCTAAATAATAATTAGAAAAAGGAATGTTTCCGTTTACATTCTGAAAGACATAATCAGTATCTAAAACGTTAGTTAAATTGGTAGAGTTAAGCGGAATAGCCTTGTCTAAATATCCTGATTGCAGTTTTCTTGCATTGTATACTTTTCCGCCAATCTGACCGTTGAAGGTTGTGGTTAAGTCGAATTTTTTATAATTAGCTGTTAAACCAAAACCGTAGGTCCAGTTAGGTCTTAGTGCTACATAAATTCGGTCATTATCATCAATAGTTCCGTCTCCGTTTTTATCAACAAAAGCATTTTCAACTGGTCTTCTGTCTGAATCATAAATTTGTTCAAAAACCCATGCAGAATACGGCTGTTCACCCACAGTATTATACGCAATTTTCTGACCTGTTCCATTTGGAATCGTTGAAGTGTTGTCTACATTCGTAAGTCTGTTATTCAGATCGGTAATTTTGCCAATGTTGTACGCAATGTTACCATTTACAGATAAATTGAAATCAGTACTGCTTACCACTTTCACATTCACGTTTCCTTCGATACCTTTATTTTCCATTTCCCCAACATTCGAAATAAATTCGTTTGTTAATGCCTGTCCCGGAGGAGCCGAAACGACAGAAAGTAAATCTTTCGTGTATTTTTGATATGCGTCAATACTACCGGTAACGATACTGTTCTCAAATAATTCAAAATCAACCCCTACGTTGTAAGTTGTTGTTTTTTCCCAGGTCAAATCTTCGTTGTAAGGCTTTGCAAAGTATCCGTTTACACCCGGAATATAAGTACTTGAAGCACTGGTTGAACCAAACAAAGCACTATATGGATAAGAACCTGCAGCACTTGTAATATCCTGCTGACCTGTTATACCATAGCCTAATCTTAATTTTAATTCTTTAAAAGTCCCTGAATCCTTTAAGAACGTTTCATCCTTAATTCTCCACGCAAAACCTGCTGCCGGGAAATACCCCCATCTGCTGTCTTCTTTAAATAAAGAGGAACCGTCTGCTCTTAAAGTCAATGTAAACAAATATTTATTTACCAGATCAAAATTTGTTCTTCCAAAAAACGATTGCAGATTTCGTTCGTTGTAATATCGGTTGTTTGGGTTTGCCAGATTTGGAGTTAACTCTCTTAATCCGTTAACGGTGCTATATCTGTAAATTTCTTTGTTACCGTCTGTTACAAAGTTTTGATACGAATATCCTGCCTGAGCATCTATTCTTGATACAAATCCGTTTAAATTTTTAGTATAAGCCAGATAGGTATCTAATGTTTTGTTGGTTACTGTTTGATTTTCTGCATAATGTAACCCCGGATTAAACACATACGTTGGAGGTGTAGTTGCAGCAGAATTATCTA
The DNA here is from genome assembly GCF_002017935.1 of Flavobacterium sp. LM4. NCBI lineage: Bacteria > Pseudomonadati > Bacteroidota > Flavobacteriia > Flavobacteriales > Flavobacteriaceae > Flavobacterium > Flavobacterium sp. LM4. Next base: position 1,992,074 of record NZ_MUFW01000001.1, read on the forward strand.
ATTGATAGGTCTGAATAGAATTATCCGTGTAAACTTCTTCAATTTTGGTTTTAGAAGCTTCGATACCTCCATTTGCAACAGCTCTCAGTTCTTTTAGAAAAGGCATTTTATAATCTAATTCAATGTTTCCTAATAATTTCTGAACCTCTTCCGGACGTGATCTCTGATTTAAAACCGCCAAAGGATTCAACTGTCCGCTTAGGGAGTTATTTGTGTTGAGCAACTGGTAATATCCGCCAAATCTGTTGCTTGCACTATTGTCATAAGCCGGCTTAGTTGGATCCATTCCTAAGGCATTTCCAATTACGGCATCAACATCTATTGCGTTCTTTTTTACAGAAAGACCTTTGGCATTAAAATCAATTTTTAAATTGTTGTCCAGCAGAACTGGTGAAAGTTTAATAGAAGCAGAATATCTGTCTAAATCATTTGTTCTTACTACACCTTCATTTTTGGCATATCCGACAGAAGCTCTAAATGGAATCTTACCAAACAAGTTAGCCCTTGCGCTAAAGTTGTTATCTGTAGAAACAGATTCTCTGTAAATTAAGTCCTGCCAGTTCGTATTAGCTACAATTCTTCCTTCTATTTGAGGAGTTCCTGGAATATCAGTTGCGCCTGTTCCGTCTGGAATACCAAGTAAATTGGTATATGTTGGATGGTATTTTTGCATGAAAGAAGTAAATTCAGTTCCGCTTAGCATATCAACAGGATTGTTAACTTTTCCAATTGTTACATTAGATGAAAAGTTGAATTTAGGAGTTCCGGAGACCCCTTTTTTAGTAGTAATGATAATCACCCCGTTTGATGCTCTGGAACCATAAATTGCGGTTGCAGATGCATCTTTCAAAATGGCAAATGTATCTACGTCATTAGGATTTATTAAGGTTAGCGGATTAGAGATTCCTGCAGGATTGGTGTTGTCAATTGGCACGCCATCAATAATTATAAGAGGACTGTTGTTTCCTGATAAAGAACTTCCTCCTCTAATTCTGATGTTTGGATTAGAATCGGGTGCACCGCCATCAGAAGTGATTCTGACACCTGCTGCTCTACCAACCAAAAGCTGATCTGCAGATCCAACCGGCCCTTTGTTAAGCTGTGCAGCAGATAATACCGTTACGGCACCTGTTGCATCTTTTTTCTTAACGGTTCCGTAACCTACCTGTACTACAACCTCCTTAAGTTGATTGGTATCTTCTTCTAATAGGATATTTACTGTTTTTTGTCCGGTATAATCAACAATAACCGTTTTGTATCCAATAAATGAAACTACGATTTTATTGCCGCTTTTTGCATTCGATAACTGAAAATTACCGTCAAAACCAGTCGATGTTCCTCCCGGAGCACCTTGTACACTTACATTTACTCCTGGGATTGGCTGTCCCGTCGCTTTATCGGCAACTGAACCGTTTATAGTGCTCTGAGCAAGCATCAAAAACGGAAACAGCAGGAATAAAAATAACAACTTTTGAGAAATTGTTTTCATACTTTTTGTTTAATTTAGTTTGAGTTTTAGATTGTTAGTTAAGCTTTTAATTTTACTTCGAATTTCAAAATTAGGAATTAATTAACATGCTCAACACCAAGTCATTTTTATAGGCCTACGCAAACGTGGTAGTGTTGAAAACTTTATATATTACGTCGTTTTTTTAAGAGTAAAATTATGATTTATGAAAATTAAACATACCTTTATTATCAATAACATTTTTTTTAAATTAGCATCATGAAACGAAAAGTGACCCTAAAACAGATTGCTAAAGAGCTCGATGTATCTATTTCAACGGTCTCAAAATCATTGCGAAACAGCTCTGAAATTGGTGAAGAAACACGATTAAAAGTGCAGGCTTTTGCAAAGTTTTACAACTATAAACCCAACAACATTGCCCTTAGTTTAAAAAACCGAAAAACCAAAAGTATTGGTATTATCATTCCTGAAATTGTACATTATTTTTTCTCTACCGTAATCAACGGAATTGAACAGGTTGCTAATGAAAATGGATATAGTGTAGTAATCTGTTTATCGGATGATTCTTTTGATAAAGAAGTATTAAATATGGAAATGCTGGCCAACGGAAGCATCGACGGTTTTATCATGTCGCTTTCAAAAGAAACACAATTCAAAGGGGATTTTCATCATATTACAGAAGTAATCAATCAGGGAATGCCTGTAGTAATGTTTGATCGCGTTACCAATGATATCTTATGTGATAAGGTAATTATTGACGACAAATCTGCTGCATACGAAGCGGTTCAGAGTCTTATTGATAGCGGAAGAAAAAAAATAGCCCTTGTCACGACTGTTGATTATGTAAGTGTTGGAAAACTCAGAACTGATGGTTACGAAAAAGCACTTTTAGACAACGGATTACCATTCAATGAAGATTTAATTATAAAAATTGAAGATGTAGATACCTGCGAAATTACAATCAGCCAGCTTTTACATGACAGGGCTTTTGATGCCGTTTTTGCCGTAAATGAGCTTTTTGCCGTAACCATTATAAAAACAGCAAGCAAAATGGGACTTAAAGTTCCTGATGACCTGGCTGTAATTGCTTTTACCGACGGAATTATTTCAAAATACTCTACGCCAAGTATAACAACAGTAAGCCAGAGCGGAGAAAAAATGGGCAACAAAGCGGCTAAAATGCTTATTGAAAGACTGGAAGCCGAACATGACGATGAAGAAGAAAATGAAAATTATACTACCGAAGTGATTGAAACGCATCTTATAAAAAGAGAGTCTACAGATTAATTCTTAAAGCATTAAAATAGAAAGAGATATAAGCTGTCTAAACCTGAATTTTGTTTTATCGTTTATCACTTTTCATTTTAGTAGTACTTTTTTTTTATTTAATTCATTCTACAACCTTGTAGTAAAAAATGTTCGTTCTTATTTGCCATTATAAAACAAAAAACGTAAATATATTTATATATTTACAGCCCAGTTCAAAGCTTTTACTTTTACTTCGAAATAAATAGTAAGTTTTGATAAGCAAAGCGCTTATCGTATAATTTTTACAAATTGCGATAATGGAAAAGCGTAAATTAAGTTTCTGGGAAATTTGGAACATGAGTTTCGGATTCCTGGGAATACAAATGGGGTTTGCACTTCAGAATGCAAATGCCAGCAGAATTCTACAAATTTTTGGTGCAGACGTACACGAACTTTCATGGTTCTGGATTATTGCTCCCCTGATGGGATTAATAGTACAGCCAATTATCGGTCATTACAGTGACAGAACCTGGGGAAGATTTGGCAGACGAAAACCTTTCTTTTTAGTTGGGGCAATTCTAGCTTCGGTTGGATTAATTTTAATGCCACAAGCTAATATTTTTACTGCAGTACTCCCGGCTTTATGGGTAGGAGCAGGAATGCTGATGATTATGGATGCTTCTTTCAACATTGCCATGGAGCCTTTCCGTGCTCTTGTTGGGGATAATTTAAGAACAGATCAGCGTACAGCTGGTTTTAGTATTCAGACATCCCTAATTGGTTTTGGAGCGGTTATTGGTTCAGCATTGCCCTATGTTTTAACGAAATGGTTTCACGTTTCAAACAATACTGTTGCAGGAAATGTACCTCTGAATCTTACATTGTCTTTTATTATCGGAGCAGCAATATTAATTGGATCTATATTGGTTACGCTGTTTACCACAAAAGAATATTCACCGGAAGAGTTGGCAAATTTTGAAGAACCGCAAAATGACGTGATTTCTGATACAGAGGAGAAATCAAAAATCACCGATATTTTCACAGATTTTGCAAAAATGCCTGTAACAATGCGTCAGCTCAGCTGGGTGCAGTTTTTCTCCTGGTTTGGATTATTCGGTATGTGGGTTTTTACAACTCCTGCTATTGCCCACCACATTTACAAATTACCGCTTAGCGACACTTCTAGCCAGGAATATCAGAACGCAGGTGACTGGGTCGGAATTTTGTTTGGTGTTTACAACTTTGTTTCTGCCATTGTAGCTTTGTTTTTCCTGCCGTATATCGCAAAAAAAATCGGACGAAAAGCAACACATTCATTTTCTTTAATTATAGGAGGAATCGGTTTAATCTCCATTTATTTCATGCCTGATGAAAACTGGGTAGTTTTACCTATGGTTTTAATTGGAATCGGCTGGGCAAGTATTCTGGCTATGCCTTATGCCATTCTTGCCGGTTCGATTACACCTAAAAAAATGGGTGTTTACATGGGAATCTTTAATTTCTTTATTGTTATTCCGCAAATTGTAAATGCATTGATCGGAGGGCCTATAGTAAAATATCTTTATCATGGTGATGCTATTTACGCCTTGATTACCAGTGGAGTAAGTTTCTTAATCGCGGCTGCATTAGTCTGCAAGGTAAAAGATGCAGATGACACTATCCTAAAATCATAAAGAAGATCCCTTTTTACAATGAGCAAAAAAGCATTCATTTTCGACCTTGACGGAGTCATTGTCGATACCGCCAAATATCACTTTTTGGCATGGCAAAAAATCGCGCAGGCATTACATATAAATTTTACCCATGAGCACAACGAACTTTTAAAAGGGGTAAGCCGCGTTCGTTCGTTAGATATCATTCTTGAATTAGGGAATGTTGAAGCTTCTCAGGAAGACAAAGACAAATGGCTGATTCAAAAAAATGAGGAATATTTATCGTATTTGGTTGATATGAATGAAAGCGAAATTCTTCCGGGAGTTTTAAATATTCTAAAACTATTAAAAGATAAAAATCAGGGAATTGCACTGGGATCTGCCAGCAAAAATGCAAGACCTATTCTGGAAAAAACAGGAATTCTGTTTTACTTCGATGCTATTGTTGACGGAAATGATGTTACAAATGCAAAACCAGACCCCGAAGTTTTCCTGAAAGCGGCTCAATTACTAAATATTGATCCAAAAAATGCAATCGTGTTTGAAGATTCTGTTGCAGGAATTCAGGCAGCAAATATCGCAGAAATGGCAAGTGTAGGAATTGGTGAGGAAACAATACTGCATGAAGCTGATTATATTTTTAAGGATTTTACCCAAATCTCCACAACCTTTATAGAAACTTTAATTGAAGAATTAAAAGATTGAAAGATTTAAAAATTAAGATTTTGAACTATTCGAAAATCTTTAAATTTTTAAATTTTTAAATCATTAAATTGAAAAAAATGAACCAAGATTATATAAAACCAGACAACTGGTCCATCATAGAAGAAGGATTTGACGCAGAAAGTGTCAAATCTTCTGAAAGTCTTTTCAGCCTTGGTAACGGGGCTATGGGACAGCGGGCCAATTTTGAAGAAACGTACTCTGGCGAGACTTTTCAGGGAAGCTACATTGCAGGAATTTATTACCCTGACAAAACCAAAGTAGGCTGGTGGAAAAACGGTTACCCGAAATATTTTGCCAAAGTATTAAACGCGCCTAACTGGATTGGAATTAACATTGAAATCAATGAAGAAAACCTGGATTTAAACACATGTGATGAGGTTCGGAATTTCCGCAGGGAACTGAATATGAAAGAAGGATGGTACAATCGTTCTTTTGAAGCGGTTTTAAAAAACGGAACCGAAATCTCCGTTAATGTCCGTCGTTTTCTTTCTTTGGGTTTAGATGAAGCAGGAATCATCAAATACGATATTACCCCTTTAAACAAAGACGCTAAAATTGTATACAAACCGTATATTGATGCAGGTGTAACAAATGAAGATGCCAATTGGGATGAAAAATTCTGGAAGCCATTAGAGGTAAAAAAATCGAATAGTGAAGCTTTTGTAACAGCAAAAACGTTTAAAACGCATTTTAAAGTAACTACTTTTATGCACAATACGATTTTGGCCAATGGTGAAAACGTTTATATTTCGCCTTCTGCAATTGATTCTACTATCGATAAAGTGCAATATACGTATGGAACCATCATTGCAAAAGGGCAAACCTCATCGATTCAGAAAATTGGCGGTTATACCGTTTCCTTAAATCATGAAAACACTTTGGCTGCAGCCGAAAAATGTATCAAAACTGCAGTTTCTTTAGGATATGATACTTTGCTTCAAAACCAAATTGATGCCTGGGCAAAAATCTGGGAAATGTCAGATATTACAATTGAAGGCGATGTAAAAGCACAACAGGGAATTCGTTTCAATATTTTTCAGTTGAACCAAACCTATTCCGGAAAGGACAGCCGATTAAACATTGGACCAAAAGGATTTACCGGAGAAAAATACGGCGGATCAACGTATTGGGATACTGAAGCCTATTGTATTCCGTTTTATATGGCTACAAAAGATCAGGAAGTTGCCCGAAATTTATTGACCTATCGTTACAACCAACTGGATAAAGCGATTGAGAATGCAAAAGATAATTTAGGTTTCAAAAACGGTGCAGCTTTGTACCCAATGGTGACCATGAATGGCGAAGAATGCCATAACGAATGGGAAATCACCCACGAAGAAATCCACAGAAACGGAGCGATTGCTTTTGCGATTTACAACTACTACCGTTACACCGGAGATTACTCCTATATTCCTGAAAAAGGTTTGGAAGTTTTAATCGGAATTGCACGTTTCTGGCACCAGAGAGCTTCTTTTTCTAATGACAAAAATCAATATGTTATTTTGGGAGTTACAGGCCCAAACGAATACGAAAACAACATCAACAATAACTTCTATACCAATTATATTGCAAAATGGTGTATTGATTTTGCTTCGGAACAAATTGAAAAAGTAGCTTCAGAATATCCGGAAGATCATAAAAGGATATTTGAAAAAGTAAAACTGTCTGCCGAAGAAATTCAGGAATGGAAAAAAGTAGCTGATAACATTTATTTCCCGAAATCGGAGGAATTAGGGATTTATTTGCAGCAGGACGGTTTTCTGGACAAAGAATTAGTTCCGGTAAAAGAGTTAGATCGTTCACAGCGTCCAATTAATCAAAAATGGTCCTGGGATCGAGTGTTACGTTCACCATACATCAAACAGGCTGACATTTTACAATGCTTCTATTTCTTCGAAGATCATTTTTCGAGAGAAGAATTAAAACGCAATTTCGAATTTTATGAGTCGTTTACAGTGCATGAAAGTTCGCTTTCACCTTGTGTACACTCAATTCAGGCTGCAGCATTAGATAAAATGGATATGGCATACACATTTTATTTGCGGACATCCCGTCTGGATTTGGACGATTATAATAAAGAAGTTAAAGAAGGCTGTCATATCACGTCAATGGCGGGAACATGGATGAGCATCGTAGAAGGTTTTGGCGGAATGCGTGTTAAAAATGATCAGCTTCATTTTTCTCCAAAAATTCCAAAAGAATGGAAAGGATATTCTTTTAAAATTAATTTCAGGCATCAAATTTTAAAAGTTACAGTAAATCATACTGAAACAACTTTTATGGTAGATGGTGATCAGGATTTAACTATTATCGTAAATGGAAAACCTGTAATCGCAAGCAAGCAACTCGCTAAAATTCATTAAATTACAATACTTTAAAACTAGAAATATGAAATGAGCATGACCGGAAATTGGTCGAATATACCAATTAGGATATGCGAATTACATATGACCTTTAAAAATCAATAAATATCATCATATGAAAAACTTATTTTTCGCAAGTTTAATCTTGTTTGCATTCAGCTCAATTGCAAATGCACAGCAATTAAAATCACCGGAAGGGAAGTTCGTAATGGAATTTTCTCTTCAAAATGACGGAACTCCAGCTTACAATTTGAAATACAAAAACAAGGAGGTAGTAAAAACCAGTAAATTAGGGCTTGAACTTAAAAACGATACCAAATCGTTACTGAATGATTTTACGGTTGTGGATACTAAAACCAGCACTTTTGATGAAACCTGGAAACCGGTTTGGGGAGAAGTTGACAACATCAGAAATCATTATAACGAACTGGCGGTAACTTTAAATCAAAAAAGTACTGACAGACAAATCATAATCCGTTTCCGTTTGTTTAATGACGGACTTGGATTTAGATATGAATTCCCAGCTCAAAAAAACCTGACTTATTTTATTATTAAGGAAGAAAGAACTCAGTTTTCAATGGCGGGAGACCACACGGCTTTCTGGATTCCGGGAGATTATGATACTCAGGAATACGATTATACCAAATCAAAATTATCAGAGATCAGAGGTTTGTCCGAAAAAGCCTATACGGCAAACGTTTCGCAGAAAAACTTTTCACCAACAGGAGTTCAGACTTCTTTGATGTTAAAAACAAATGACGGGATTTATATCAATCTGCACGAAGCAGCTTTGATCAACTATTCTTGTATGCACCTGAATTTAGACGATAAAAACATGATTTTTGAATCATGGTTAACACCGGATGCAAAAGGTGATAAAGGGTATTTGCAGGCACCAAGCCACTCACCTTGGAGAACGATTATGGTAAGCGATGACGCGAGAGAAATCTTAGCTTCAAAAATGACTTTAAACTTAAACGATCCATCAAAAATTGATGATACTTCATGGATTAAACCTGTAAAATATGTGGGTGTCTGGTGGGAAATGATTACAGGAAAAAGCTCATGGTCCTACACAAACGATTTTCCAACGGTTCAATTAGGCGTTTCTGATTTCTCAAAAGCTAAACCAAACGGAACACACGGAGCAAATAATGCTAACGTAAAAAAATACATTGACTTTGCGGCACAGCAAGGCTTTGACGCTGTTTTAGTCGAAGGCTGGAACGAAGGCTGGGAAGACTGGTTCGGACATTCTAAAGATTATGTTTTTGATTTCCTGACGCCTTACCCTGATTTTGATGTGAAAGGTCTGCATGAATATGCCAAATCTAAAGGCGTAAAAATCATTATGCACCACGAAACTTCAGGTTCTGTTCGTAACTACGAACGCCACATGGACGCAGCTTACAAATTCATGAACGATAACGGATACAATGCTGTAAAAAGCGGTTACGTAGGTGATATTTTGCCTCGCGGTGAAAACCACTACAGCCAATGGATTGTAAATCACTACCAATATGCAGTCGAAAAAGCGGCTGAGTATAAAATTATGGTCAACGCTCACGAAGCAATCCGTCCAACAGGAATCTGCAGAACATATCCAAACTTAATTGGAAACGAAGCGGCAAGAGGAACAGAATATCAGGCTTTTGGAGGTTCAAAACCAAATCATGTAACGGTTTTACCATTTACAAGATTAATCGGAGGACCAATGGATTATACGCCTGGAATCTTCGAAATGGATATCAGTAAAATGAATCCCGGAAATACCTCTCACGTAAACAGCACATTGGCAAACCAATTGGCTTTATACGTTACGATGTACAGTCCGTTGCAAATGGCGGCTGATACTCCGGAGAATTACAACCGTTTTCCGGATGCTTTTCAATTCATAAAAGATGTAGCGGTAGACTGGTCAGAAAGCAAATATATCGAGGCTGAGCCGGGCGATTTTGTTACTGTTGCCCGTAAAGCCAAAGGAACAAACAACTGGTTCGTTGGAAACGTAAACGGAGAAACGCCGCGTACTTCAAACATCGATTTCAGTTTCCTTGAAAAAGGTAAAAAATACACCGCAACCATTTATGCTGATGCAAAAGAGGCGCATTACAAAACAAATCCGCAGGCTTATACCATCAAGAAAATTGCTGTAACCAGTAAATCAAAATTATCGCAGTTATCTGCTCCGGGTGGAGGTTATGCGATCAGTATTATTGAAGCTAAATAATTCTTTCAAAGGCAAGTAATTTCCCCCAGAATTGCTTGTCTTTTTTTTATAATTTCATTTAAAAATTCTATGCTATGAAATATCCGTCAATAATCATTTTCACAAGCTTATTACTTTTAGGTTGCAACAAAAAAGAAAAAGCATTTGATTCATTAGAATATTCTTATGCAGATACATTTAGTGAACTCTTTTCTCTTAGATTCACAGATAGTGATACTGTTTATGTATATCAAGAATGGATTGGACGAAACATTGACGATAGCACTTCTGTTATAAAAGAAAAAACTCAATATTATGGAATTTTAAATCCGCATGAAAAATCAGACTTATTCAATTACATTGAGAAAATTAATTTATTTAAATACAAATCAGAATATCATGAAAGCTATTTAGATGGAGATGCTTACGCCATAGCAATCAAAAAGGATAAAAATAGCAAAATGATAGTTGTTCATAGCTATAATGTACCGAAAGAAATCGATTCTATTTCGAGATGGATTTATAAGATAAAAAAACAGCTTATTTTAAAAGAAATCAATAAACAGGTGAATTATAAAACTTCAGACTCCATTTTCCCTCCGCCTCCTCCGCCACCTCCAATAGAAAATACCAATAATTAATTACGTTCATTAATTTAAAATTCAAATTATGAATATCCAAAAAACATATTTTAATACAAATCATATATTCTACAAATTAATCCTATTGATCCTGCTGTTTCCCGCTTCCGCGAAAGCGCAAATACAAAAAACAGAACCGCCTTTCTGGTACGCCGGAATGAAAAATCCGGAACTGCAGATTATGTTCTACGGAAAAAACATTTCGCAGTATGAAACTTCGGTATCAAATAATGTTGCGATTAAAAATGTTGAACAAACTGAAAACCCAAATTATCTTTTTGTAACCATAGATACAAAAGATGTAAAAGCTTCAGAATTAATTTTTTCCTTTAAATTGAAAAACAAAGTAGCTTTTACCCAAAAATATTCCCTTAAAGAAAGAAGAGCCAATTCAGCAGACCGAAAAAGTTATGACTCGTCAGACCTGATTTACCTGATTATGCCGGATCGTTTTGCTAACGGAAATCCAAAAAACGACAGCAATGCTTCTTTAGCAGAAAAAGGAAATCGTGCTTTGCCGGGCGGACGTCACGGTGGAGATATCGAAGGAATCATCAAGAATCTGGATTATATTTCTTCTCTTGGCGCAACGACTATTTGGAGCACGCCTTTATGCGAAGATAACGACAAGGAATATTCATACCATACTTACGCACAGTCTGATGTTTACAAAATAGATCCGCGTTACGGAACAAATGACGATTACGCTCGTTTGTCTGCAGAAATGCATAAAAGAGACATGAAATTAGTTATGGATTATGTAACCAATCACTGGGGAATAACCCATTGGATGATCAAAGATTTACCAACAAAATCATGGATAAACCAATTTGAAAATTACACACAAACCAATCACAGACGAGAAGTAATTCCGGATACGCATGCTTCAAAAATCGATCAGGAAATTTGTATTGATGGCTGGTTTGTACCTTCAATGCCGGATTTGAATCTTAGAAACCCTTTAGTAGCAAAATACCTGACTCAAAACGCAATATGGTGGATTGAATTTGCTGATCTTGACGGATTCAGAGTAGATACTTATAATTATTCTGACCCGGCGGCAATGGCAAACTGGGCAAAATCGGTTACGAATGAATATCCAAATTTTAATATTGTGGGTGAAATCTGGATGCACAATCAGGCGAGTCTGGCGTATTGGCAGAAAGACAGCAAAATTGGAGCGATAAAGAACTACAACTCGAATTTGCCAAGTGTAATGGACTTTACGCTTCAAAGTCAGATTGGTTCTGTTTTCAATGACGACACGCCTACCTGGGACGGAGGCCTGATTAAATTCTACAATAATTTTGCGATGGATTATTTATATCCAAACACAAACAATCTGCTAGTTTTTGCCGAAAATCATGACACAGATCGTATGAATCACACTTTTAAGTATGATTTAGCGAAATACAAACTCGCCATGACTTTAGTGGCTACTGTTCGCGGGATTCCACAGATTTATTACGGTTCCGAAATTGGAATGGGCGGTGATAAAGCTAAAGGTGGGGATGCCGATATTCGTCAGGATTTCCCGGGTGGCTGGGCTGGTGACAAAAACAACGCTTTTACGGCAGCAGGAAGAACGGCTGAACAGGCTGCTTATTTTGATTTCAGTTCGAAATTATTTAACTGGAGAAAAACAAATGAAGCGGTTCATTCCGGAAAAATGACACATTATATTCCGGAAAACAATACGTATGTTTATTTCAGATATACCGATGCTAAAACGGTAATGGTGGTTTTCAATAATAATGTAAAAGAACAGGTTGTAAAAACCAATCGTTTTAAAGAAAACATTAAAAACTATACATCAGGAAAAGATGTTCTTACCGGCAAAACATTTGATTTAGTTTCTGAAATTATGCTGGAACCAAAATCAGCCGTAGTTTTAGAATTGGAATAAAAAATTATTTTAAACACATAGAAACATAGTTTTCTAATTCAATAAAGGCGTTTCACTTGTTTTAAAAAACATAGTTTTAGTGCTTAAAACTATGTGTAAATGATGAATCATTTATTTGGATCTTTTTAGACAAAAAAATCTATGATTCTATGTGTTTAAAAATTATATAGCCATGGACTCACAAATTTATTATGTCAAAAATAATTCGTGAATTCGTGGCTATTATTTTTCCTCTGCAACTTTGTACCTTTGCAACTCTGAACCTATAAAAATGAATATTCTAAAAATAGCTCACAGAGGTGCCAAAGCATACGAACCCGAAAATACGCTTCAGGCTTTTCAAAAAGCTTTAGACTTACATTCAGACGGAATTGAACTAGACGTTCACCTCAGCGCTGACGGACATATCATCGTCATGCACGATGAAACCATCGATAAAATGACCAACGGAAAAGGTGATATTAATACATACACTTTAGCCGAGTTAAAGTCATTTTTGGTTGTCGAAAAGCATGAAATCCCAACTTTAGAGGAAGTTTTTGATTTAGTTGACAAAAAATGTTTCATCAATGTCGAGTTAAAAAATGCTGATACTTCAAAACAAGTTGTTTCTTTAATTGAAGAATACATCAATGAAAAAGGCTGGAACTACGAACATTTTATCATTTCAAGTTTTGACTGGAATGCTTTAAAAGAAGTTCAGAACCTAAATCCAAATATTCCGATTGGTGTTTTAACAGAGGAAGATCTTGATATAGCTTTGGCTTTCGCCGAAACCATAAAAGCAAAAGCCATTCATCCTGATTTTCAGTTACTCAATAAAGAAAAAGTCCTGCAAATTCAGGAAAAAGGATTTCTGGTTTTCCCCTGGACAGTAAACTCCGAAGAAGATATTCAAAAAGTAAAAAGCTATCACGTAAACGGAATAATCTCTGATTTTCCAGATAAAATATGATCAAAAATTTCGACATCATCATCGTTGGCGGAGGCGCTGCAGGATTTTTTACCGCAATAAATATTGCTGAGAAAAACCCAAAACTTAAAATCGCCATTTTAGAAAGAGGAAAAGAAGTGCTTTCCAAAGTTCGTGTTTCCGGTGGTGGAAGGTGCAACGTAACACATGCTTGTTTTGAACCGAATGAACTGGTCAAATTTTATCCAAGAGGCGAAAAAGAACTTCGCGGCCCGTTTCATCAATTCTGTTCAGGAGATACAATCGAATGGTTCGAAAAACACGGTGTTGAATTAAAAATCGAAGAAGACGGAAGAATGTTTCCGGTTTCTAATTCCTCGCAAACGATAATTGATTGTTTTCTAAAAGCAACTGAAAAATTAGGTATAAAAGTGTTGACAGGGCAAAGCGTTCAGTCGATTTTCAAAAAAGAAAATCATTGGAAAATCGATACACAATCTGATAATTTTGCAACAGAAAAATTAGTAATGGCAACCGGGAGCAATCCAAAAATATGGGAAATGCTTCAGGGACACGGGCATGCTGTTGTAAGTCCGGTTCCTTCGTTGTTTACTTTCAATATCAAAGATTCCCGAATTAAAGAATTGCCTGGTGTCGCGGCTCAGGTTACCGTAAATGTAAAAGATACCAAACTCGAATCGACAGGACCGTTATTAATTACACATTGGGGAATGAGCGGTCCTGCGATCCTGAAACTTTCTGCCTGGGGGGCGCGTACTTTATTTGATAAAAATTACCAATTCACAATTTTTGTCAATTGGTTAAACGATGTTGAATACGGAGATGCCGAAAAAATCCTGAAAGATTTAAAGCAGGAACACGCAAAAAAAGCAGTTTCTAAAAAATCCCCATTTGACTTTCCAAACCGTTTATGGGAGAGTTTAGTTTTGGCATCAGGAATTGAAACCGAAACGAAATGGGCAGATTTATCTAAAAACCAATTACAAAACCTAACATTACAATTAACCCAATGCGAATTTAAAGTCAACGGAAAAAGCACTTTTAAGGAGGAATTTGTAACGGCTGGCGGAATCGATTTAAAAGAAATCAATTTCAAAACAATGCAAAGCAAGATTCACGAAAACCTTTATTTTGCTGGTGAAATTGTAAACATTGATGCCATAACCGGAGGATTTAATTTTCAGAATGCCTGGACGAGCGGGTTTATTCTGGCACAAAATATTTAATGCAACATGAAATTTAAAGGAATTATTTTTGATTTAGACGGCACATTAGTCAATTCATTAGAAGACATTTCAGATGCGATGAATTCAGTACTTACGAGTCTGAATTATCCAACACATACTTACGATACGTATCAATATTTTATCGGCAGCGGTTTACGAAATTTAGTCAGCAAAGCATTGCCTGCATCAAACAATTCAGACGATCAGATCGAAATTTGTTTTGCAAGTATGGTTAACGAATATCGTGAAATTTGTACGTTGAAAACAAAACCATATGAAGGTATTGTCGAATTACTGAATAATTTGGCTTTGCAAAATATTAAAATGGCGGTTTTCTCCAACAAAGCCGATGAATTGACCAAGAAAATAGCTTCTGAAATATTCCCAAATCACTTTGATGCTGCAGTTGGTTTAAGTACAGAAGCGCTTAAAAAACCAAATCCGTTTGAAGCGGTCGAAATCAGCAAAAAATGGAACTTAAAACCCGAAGAAATCCTTTTTGTAGGCGATTCCGATATCGATATGCAGACAGCAGTAAACGCAAATATGTTTCCTGTTGGCGTTACCTGGGGTTACAGAACTCAGGAAGAATTGAAAAACAGCGGTGCAAAATTGGTTATAAATTCGGCTTCAGAATTGATTGATATTTTATAAAACATTTGATTTAATATTCACTCCATTTCGATATCCTAATGTAATTATTAACAAGAATTTACACAATTCATAAGTTTTTATTAAGACGATTCTAATAATTTTACTCTCAGCTAATTAATCTGTATGAGAGTAAAATTACTTACCACAATTTCTTTTTTTACCTATCAGTTATCTGTTTCACAAACTGAAAAATTGCTTCATGGTAAAGTAGTTGCTCAGGATCTTCCGCTTAAAAATATAGAAGTAATCAACAAAACTGCTAAAATCAGCACCAGAACAAATGAATCGGGCGAATTTTCAATTGCTGTAAAGATAAAAGACAGTCTGCTTTTCTTCTCAAAAGATTTTTTATTTACAAGATTAAAAGTCTCAGCAGAAAACATTCAGTCCAATGATTTTACAGTCAATATGATTGCCAAACCGGAAGAGCTGAAAGAAGTTGTCGTTTTGAATAAGGAATCAAAAACAGTCTGGCTGACTAAAGAAGAAATAGAACAGATTAAGCTAAACTCTCACAAATCAAAAGAAGGATTAAAAATTGCTGGTTATAAAGAAGCAGTTATGCCCCTCGGAACAGATTTTATTTACCTTGGAAAACAAATTCGGAATTTATTCAAAAAAGAAGAAACTCCTAAAAAGGAAAGCCCAAAAATTGGTTTAAACCAGCTTGTAAAAAGCACATTGCCTCTTGATTTTTTGACAAAAGAGCTGAAATTAAAGCCCGAAGAAACAGCGCTTTTTATTGAATTCTGCGATGCCGATCCAAAATCTAAAACCCTATTAGAAAATCCGAATATTTTGGCTACAATGGATTTTTTGTATACTAAAAACGAAGAGTTTAAGAAGTTGAGGTAGATTTTTTAAGTTTTTTCCATTTTAAGAAAAATACACCCAGACAAACCATTAATAGAATAGAAAAAATAATGACACAGATTAAGGCTAAAGTTAAGTTCTCATTCTTTTTCGATAATCGCCAATTTAAAATATTGTTCTTACGTGTTAGTTCAACTACAACCTCATCGATTTGCTTTCCCTGTTGAGAACAATAGTTAGAGATCTGTTTTAAACACAAAATAAGTCTTTTGTTAACTAATTCATTTTCAAATCCATATTGTTTTGAAAGCAAATATATTTCGGAAGCGTCTTTATAATTATACTCGCTCATTACATTTGTAATATTTCCCAATTCAAACAATAAAACTGAAATAATTTGATCTTTCGGTTTTATAAATGAAACCCTTTCGTTTAACTGAAAGTACAAAGCATGTTTCAATTTATCCAATTCTTCGTAGGAAAGCTTGGTTTTTGGAGCAACTTCCGAATCAAAACTTGTATTGATAAAAAATTGTCCTGACGGATTTTGCAGTTTTTGAATCTTGGCTTCTAAAATTTTAAGGTGAAGCCATTCAGATCTTTCGTGAGATTCCGGATTTAATTGAATTGATTTTTTAATCCACTCATAAGCCTTTTGATTTTCTCCCATTAACTCATAAAGAGTTCCAAGATTAGAAGCTGTTGAATATCTGTTTGGTTTTATTTTTTCAATTTCTAAATATAATTTTAAGGCTTCCTGATATTTCCCCTGAATAATTAAAACATAGCCCTTATCAGACAAATAATCTATGTCTTTTGTTTTTTCATATCCTTTTTCAAGATCCCAAATTAAAGCCGGAAAATCTTTAATTTTAAATTGATGACCATAAGGGATATATTGATACGTACGGTCACGGTAAATTTCAACTTTATTCTTTAATATTTTTAGTTCCCAATTTAAACATGCAAACGTTTTGAATGAAACTAAAACCAAAACAATCAGAAAAACTTTCAATCTATTCATAAAAGTGAGATTAACCTGAAACAAAATAAACATGAAACCTGAAACAAAAGTTACTTATTCAACCACCAAATGCTCGCATTCAAAATCGCTGCAAAGCCAACCCAGGCCAAATACGGGATTAATAAATACCCAGCCGTTTTATTGATTTTAGTAAATTTTAAATACGTTTCATAAATCATCAGCCATAAAAGAACGATTTCTATTAAAGCCAGCATCGGATTTTTTAATCCGAAGAATAAGTAGGACCAGACAGCATTAAGCGTTAACTGGATAATGAAAAACCCTAAAGCTTTTTTTACTTCTTCATTTTGCTCTTTTATTTTATCCCAGACCAATCCTGCGGCAATGGCCATAAAAACATAAAGTAAGGTCCAGACCGGCATGAAAATCCAGTTGGGCGGATTAAAAATTGGTTTTTCAATTGTAGGATACCACCCTACTACACTCGGTCTTGTTACCAGACTTGCAGAATATCCTACTGCTAAACAAACTACTAACGCTATTGCTATTTTTACGAACTTATTCATTGTATCAATTTTGAATCAAAAATAGTCAAAAAGAAAAATTTCAAACCATATAAGTTATATAAGTTCATTTTAGTAAAAGCTGCTTATATTTCTTATATAACTTATATGGTGAAAAAGTTATCTTTGTCAAAATTTTATAATTCATGTTTACACCAGCTGATTTTATTCCTAAAACATATTCTTCAACAATTGAAAACGGAAACTTTCAATGGAGCGCTCCAAGCAATATTGCATTGGTGAAATACTGGGGAAAAAAAGACAACCAGATTCCGGCGAATCCATCGGTAAGTTTTACATTGAATAATTGCAAAACGATTACGAAACTTGCTTTTGAAAAGAAAGAGAGTCAGGATGCTTTTTCATTTGATTTATTATTTGAAGGAAAAGCAAAAGAAGATTTTAATCCAAAAATCAGAAAGTTTTTAGAGCGAATTGAACTATATCTGCCTTTTTTGAAAGAGTATCATTTTACGATTGATACACATAATACCTTTCCGCACAGCTCGGGAATTGCTTCTTCTGCATCCGGAATGGCGGCTTTGGCAATGAATTTTATGAGTTTAGAAAAAAAGCTCAACCCGGAAATGACAGACGATTATTTTTATCAGAAAGCATCATTTTTAGCCCGTTTAGGTTCAGGAAGTGCATGCCGAAGCGTGAAAGGAAACGTTGTCGTTTGGGGCGAACAGGCAAATATAGAAGGAAGCTCTGATTTATTCGGAGTTGAATTTCCGCATGTAATTCACGAAAATTTCCATAATTATCAGGATACCATTTTATTGGTTGATAAAGGAGAAAAACAGGTTTCGAGCACGGTTGGACATGATTTAATGCACAATCATCCGTATGCCTACAGCCGTTTTGCGCAGGCACACGAGAATCTTGATAAATTAATCGCTATTTTCGAAAGTGGAAATGTAGAAGATTTTATCAAAGTTATAGAAAGTGAAGCTCTGACTTTACACGCCATGATGATGACTTCGATGCCTTATTTTATCCTCATGAAGCCAAACACATTACAAATTATTAACGCCATCTGGAAATTCAGAGCCGAAACAAAAACTCCGGTTTGTTTTACCCTTGATGCCGGTGCAAACGTGCATGTGCTTTATCCTGAAAATGTAAAAGAAAAAGTATTACAATTTATTAAGAACGAATTAGTTGGCTTTTGTCAAAATGGTCAGTACATTTGCGACGAAATTGGTGATGGCGCAATTGCATTATAATTTTGCGTATCTTTAGTTAAATTTTTGATTATGGACATTCAATTAGAAAAACTTGAACTGATAAAGTTGTTAGTAGATACAGAAGATCCGACTATATTAAAATCTATTCGAAAAATTTTCAAAAAAGAACAGAAAGATTGGTGGGATGACTTGACTGATGAGCAAAAAGAGGATCTTGAACTAAGCATGCAGGAATTTGAAAGAGGAGAAGTTGTGGGTTATGAATCAATTTTAAAAAGACACGGTTTAGGTTGAGAAATATCGAATTTGCTCTAAGAGCCGAAAGATCTTTCGAAAAAATTTTGAGCTACATCGAAACAAAATGGTCAACAAAAAGAAAAATTGATTTTCTGAAAAAATTTGATAAATCAATTTCAGCAATTCTTTTACATCCGGAAAGTTTTCCTTACAGTGAAAAAAACAAAATGATTAGAAAATGTGTTCTAACAAGACAGACTACTTTTTATTATGTTTTTAGTTCAAAACAAATAACTATTATCAACTTTTTCGACACCAGACAAGACCCAAATCAAATAAAGTAAAGACATAAAATAAACATATGAAAGGACCATTATTTTACTCAAAAATATTACTCTTTGGAGAATACGGAATCATTCGCGACTCTAAAGGACTTTCTATTCCTTATAATTTTTACAATGGAGCACTAAAGAAAGATGAAAACCCTTCTGCAGAAGCCATTGCCTCAAATGCAAGTTTAAAACGCTATACCATTTATCTGGAAAACTTACAAACAGAACAGCCTGATTTGGTTGCTTTTGATTTGACCGCTTTAAAAAGCGATGTTGAAACCGGAATGTATTTTGATTCCAGTATTCCGCAAGGATATGGAGTGGGCAGCAGCGGTGCTTTGGTTGCAGCTATTTATGATAAATATGCTACACATAAAATTACGGTTCTTGAGAATCTGACCCGTGAAAAATTATTGCAGTTAAAAAATATATTTGCTCAAATGGAGAGTTTTTTCCACGGAAAAAGTTCCGGACTGGATCCGTTAAACAGTTATTTGAGCATTCCGATTTTAATTAATTCTAAAGATAATATCGAAGCAACCGGTATTCCGACGCAGAGTTTTGACGGAAAAGGAGCAGTGTTTTTATTAGATTCAGGAATTGTGGGGGAAACGGCTCCAATGGTCAATATCTTCATGGAAAACCTGAAAGACAAAGGTTTCCGTGCGATGTTAAAAAACCAATTCGTAAAATATACTGATGCCTGTGTAGAAAACTTTTTGCACGGGGATATGAAATCGTTGTTTACCAATACTAAAAAGCTCTCTAAAGTCGTTTTAAACAATTTTAAGCCTATGATTCCGGAGCAATTTCACGGAATCTGGCAACACGGGATTGATACCAATGATTATTATTTAAAACTTTGCGGTTCTGGCGGTGGCGGTTACATTTTAGGTTTTACCGAAGATTTAGAGCGTGCTAAAGTTTCATTAAAAGAGTATAAGTTAGAAGTTGTTTATCAATTTTAAATTTATACTTTTCCAAACTTTAATTCCGTATGATGTTAAGCAGACAGCACAAACTTTTAGTAATGAAAATTGTCAGTCTGTTCTCTGTAGTAAGAGGTTACAATATTCCTATTATCATTTTAGCACAATATTTATCAGCTATTTTTATACTCGCACCTGAAAAAAGAGCACTTGATATTTTATTGGATTCTTATTTGTTTCTCATTGTATTTG
Source organism: Flavobacterium sp. LM4 (assembly GCF_002017935.1). Taxonomy (NCBI): domain Bacteria; kingdom Pseudomonadati; phylum Bacteroidota; class Flavobacteriia; order Flavobacteriales; family Flavobacteriaceae; genus Flavobacterium; species Flavobacterium sp. LM4. The sequence goes on from NZ_MUFW01000001.1 coordinate 2,012,402, forward strand.
CTTCGGCAGTTACAATTGCTTCGGGGTATATTATCAATAATTTTTACGACAGTCAGAAAGACTTAATCAACAGACCCAACAAATCCATGCTGGATCGTCTGGTAAGTCAAAAAACAAAACTTTCGGTTTATTTCTCTCTGAATTTTATGGCTGTTTTGATGGCTTTTATTGTTTCATGGCGTGCTTCTTTATTTTTTTCGTGCTATATTTTCCTCATTTGGTTTTACTCTCATAAAATAAAAAAATATGCTATTATCGGAAACCTAACAGCTGCCTTTCTGGCTGTTTTGCCTTTTTTTGCCATTTTGTTATATTTTTATAACCAAATTTCATTTGAAGAAATAGAAAACCACAGGAGCCATTTTACCATTATTTCATCTCACGCCATATTTCTTTTTTTATTATTACTGATTAGGGAAATGATAAAAGATCTTGAAAATTTAAAAGGTGATCTGGCCAATAATTACCAAACTATTCCAATACTTTATAATGAAGCTATTTCGAAAAAAGTTATTACGGTTTTAACCTTTCTAACGATACTTCCGGTTTACGTATTAATCAATGTTTATGACGTAGGCTACATGGATATTTATTTCTATGTATGTTTTATAACATTACTTTTTTTTCTGCTTTATTTATGGAAATCAAATTCCAAAGAGCAATACTTATTACTTCATAATGTGCTTAAGTTTTTGATTGTTTCGGGCGTTTTTTGCATTGTTTTGATTAACCCGAGTGTGTTGTGGCACGGAAAGCAGCTGATTTCGAATTTTTAGGGTTTATTTCGCAGAGATTCACATAGAATTCCGCAGACACACAGAGATTTATTAAAGAAACTTTGCGAAACTTGATCTTAACCTTTGTTAATCTCTGTGAGACATCCTTTATAATGATTAAAAATGCCAATTGTGAGCTCCTGACTCATCAAAACTGTATTGCTATCAATCTAACAACATTGAACTTAAGATTTATTAGCAGGAAAAAACTATCTTTGCACAAATTACAGAATTTATGAACAACAAGGAAGGGAATAATAAAAGAGGCGGATCGAGACCAAACAGCTCAAAATCAAACTCCGGCAAGCCAAAACCTCCTATGGCAAAGCGTGCTCAAGGGCCGAAGAAAGTGAACCCTGCTGTTAAGGCAGCCGAAGAAGAGAAAGCACAAAAAATTAAAAAACAAAATCAGGCTCCAAAAAGACAAAAAGCTTCTGACGAAATACGTTTGAATAAATATATTTCGAATTCAGGTGTTTGTTCGCGTCGTGATGCAGATATATACATTCAGTCAGGAAACGTTAAAGTAAATGGCGTTCCGGTTACTGAAATGGGTTATTTAGTAAAATTAAATGATGTGGTAAACTTTGACGGAGTGGTTTTAACTCCTGAAAAGAAAGAATATATCTTGTTGAACAAACCTAAAAACTTTACGACTGCTCTTGACGAAGGTCAGGAATATCGTAACGTTCTTGAATTAGTTCGTGGTTCTACAACGGCAAAAATTGCTGCGATTGGCAGAATGGACAAAAATACTACGGGATTGTTATTGTTTACGAATGATACAGACATGATTCGTAAGTTTACCTTACCGAGTCAGAAATCGTCTAAAATTTATCAGGTTTCATTAGATAAAAACCTGAAATTTGAGGATTTAGAGAAAATAAGCAAAGGTTTGGTTCTTGATGGACACCGGGTATTTGTTGAAGAAATCAGTTATATTGATAACGAACCAAAAAGTGAAGTTGGTCTTAAACTGCGTTCATCGAATGTAAAAGTGGTACGTGCTATTTTTGAAAACTTTGATTATGATGTCTTGCGTATTGATCGTGTGTCTTTTGCAGGTTTGACTAAAAAGAATCTGCCAAGAGGAAACTGGCGTTTTTTGACAGATCAGGAAATCATCAATTTGAAAAATGTTTAAGAAAAACGATTCAATATTATTTAAAAAACCTATTTTGCTTCAGTAAAATAGGTTTTTTATTTTCTTGTGTGTCTATAAAGTTGCCTTTTGTTTTTCTACAAAATTATGCGATTGCAGCTCTAACAATTCGGTTGCATTTTTTCGCTGTAGATTGTACAGGTTCCTATCTTCGGCAATATCAGCATATACTTTGTTGTGCATTTCCGCACTTGTTTTAATCAGTAACTCACGCTGGTATTTATTTTGTTCCAAAGTGGCTTTCATGGCAGTTTCAGCTTCTTCCTGTTTAATATCGAATTCGCCTTTTGGAGCCAGCAATTTGGCAATTATAGGAGAAGTTTCGATTGCTAAAAATAATAGCATAATAAAAAATGACGGTAGCCACGGTAATTTGTTCAATGCATTGATTCTCGCCATTAATCCATCAAAACCTTCAATGATTGGCTGTGTCTGTGAAACTTTTTTGTCTAAATCGGCCTGAAGCTGTTTGCCTGTTTTTTCTTTTTCGGCAATTTTGGCTTCGTTAGTGGCTTTTAAAGTTTCGAATTCCTTTAAAGCAGCATCGTGTTTTTCTCTCTTTTCTTTATAAACCGGGCCTTTTCCTAATCTTTTAGTTCCTGTAGTCCCTTCGGCTTCTGTAATGTAAGTTGAGTATAAAGCATTTACTTCTTTCTCTTTTTGCAGAATATCATCTTTTAGAGCAGCAATTTCAGCCTTATTTTTATCCAAATCCGATTGAAAATAAGTTCCTATTTGCTTTTTATTCGCAAGTTCCATTTCGTTTTTTTCCTTTAATAAAACGGTATTGATTTCTTTTTCGAAAATTTTGATTTCGAGTGGTTTCGAAATTACAATAGCAATAATAATTGCCAGTATAATTCTGGGAGTCGCCTGTAGAAATTCATCCATTAGACGATCTCTTTTTTTAATAGTAGAAACGATAAAACGATCCAGGTTGAAAATAAGTAAACTCCATACAAACCCAAAAATCAGAGCCGGATAAATAGAGTCAAAAACGGTAAAAAGTGCATAAGCACTGGCCAGAAAAGCCATTACTGCAGTAAAAAAAACGGTGGCGCCAATACCAACATATTTGGTTTGTTCGCCTTCTGAACAGCTTTCGAGAAGCTTTCTGTCGGCTCCTGAACACAGGATAAAAAATTGTTTTAACATGATTGATGATTTTTGATTGATAAGGCAAATTTAACGCCAAAAATTCAATTGCAACGAAAATCGTTGATTTGTTTTTACTTGTAAATCAATTATTTGGTGTTTTATAATTGTTTTAAGTCCATAGTAATTAGTTTTTTGTTTATCGAATAAGAAATAAAATTCATTTAGCTATCTAAATTTCGGTCTTTATAAAAACTACAATGTTATTCGTGAATAACTCACACATTAAACTAATCACTAATTACTCAATGGATATGCTATTTCAATGTTACATAAACATTACTATTTTTTGTTTTGAAACACTCAATCATAACATTATATTAATTTTTTTTAACAGCTTTAATAACATTCAGGTTTTAGTTTCGCAACCGAAAATTAAACCAAACACACAATGAAAAATTTTTATGTGGCAGCAATGCTGTTTTTATTAACGCTGACGAGTTATGCTCAAAAAGCAATAATATCAGGAAAGGTATTAGATGCTGATGACAAACTTCCTTTACCGGGAGCGATGATTCAGATTGTTGGGGAGAACAAATACACTGTCTCTGACTACAATGGCCGTTTTGAATTGCTTAATATTAATATTGGAACGTATCAGGTAACTGTAAAATATATTGGATATACTGCCATTACTCAGGAAATCACAGTAGAACAGGGTAAAAACAACGTGATCGATTTTGCGCTTAAAACTACAGGAACAGAATTGAATGAGGTTGTAGTGGGAGATATTTTAAAAGGTCAGGCAAAAGCCCTGAACCAGCAAAAAAATAACAAGAATATCGGAAACGTAATTTCATCAGATCAGGTAGGCCGTTTCCCGGATGCCAATGTGGGTGATGCTTTAAAACGTGTTCCGGGTATCACGATGCAAAATGATCAGGGTGAAGCACGTAACATTATTATTAGAGGTTTAGCTCCGTCTTTGAACTCTGTAACGTTAAATGGTGACCGAATCCCATCTGCAGAAGGGGACAACAGAAACGTTCAGATGGATTTGATTCCTTCTGATATGATTTCGACTATCGAAGTAAATAAAACACTTACATCAGACATGGATGCTGATGCTATTGGAGGTTCTGTAAATTTAGTTACCAGAGCAACTCCAAATGGTGAGAGAATTTCTGCAACACTTGCCGGAGGTTATCTTCCAATTCGTGAAAATGCTTCTTATACAGCAGGATTAGTGTATGGTAACAGATTTGCCAACAATAAATTAGGAGTAGTTGTTAGTGGCTCGTACAATAATGTTGATTACGGTTCTGATAACATCGAAAACGAATGGGTAAAAGACGATTTCGGAAACCAGTATTTGCAGGCTTCAGAAATTAGAAAATATGACGTACAGCGTATCCGTAGAAGTGGGTCGATTGCTTTAGACTATAAATTTGATGAGAACAACTCTATTTTCGCCAATGCAATTTACAATTGGAGAGACGACAGGGAAAACCGTTTCAGAACTACTTATGATGATATTGAGCCGCTTTATAATGGCGAAGAAATTATTGGTTTTGAAGGTCGTGTAAAACGCCAGACAAAAGGTGGAGCAGATAATAATCGCAACAAAAACAGAAGATTAGAAGATCAGCGAGTTCAGAATTATTCGATTCGTGGAGAGCATTTAATCAGTTCAAAATTAGATTTAGACTGGTCGGCCAACTATGCAAAAGCAAGAGAGTATCGTCCTGAAGAGCGTTACATCGAATACCGTCAGAAAGGTTTAGAGATGTTCCAGGATTTATCTGATCCGAGATTTCCTTTACTGACATCTGTTGGTGAATCTACAGATGAATTTAAATTTAATTCAGTTTCAGAAAACACAGATGAGACAAGCGAAAGCGAATTTGGTGCAAAAGTGAATATCCGTTTTCCATTTTCTGTGATTGCGGGCGAAAAAGGAAGACTAAGAACAGGGCTTAGATTACGTTTAAAAGAAAAAGAAAGAAATAATAATTTCTACGCTTACGAGCCAATCAATGACGGAATGGAATTATTATCTGAAGTTCCAACCAGCTATTTTGATGGAAAAAACTTTAATCCGGGAAGTAAATATGTACCGGGAACTTTTGCTTCGGCTAATTTCTTAGGAAGTTTAGACCTTAACAACGCCAGTTTATTTGATAAAGAAGCAGATGCGGCTGAGTATTTGGCTGTAAACTATAACGCTAAAGAAAGAATTACTGCTGCTTATGTAAGATGGGATCAGGATTTTAATGATAAACTTTCAATGGTTTTAGGTTTCCGTGTTGAAAACACACACATCGATTATACAGGAAACCGCGTTTTAGATGAAGAAGAATTAGAAAGTCAAATCAATACGACAAACTCTTATACTAATTTATTGCCAAGTCTTTCATTTCAATACAATGCTACAAAAGATTTAGTTTTAAGAGCTGCTGCAACTACGGCATTAGCAAGACCAAACTATTATGCATTGGCGCCTTATGTAAACAATATTGCGGCAGATAAAGAAATTACGGCTGGTAATCCGGATCTTGATGTAACGTATTCATACAATTATGATTTCATGGTTGAGAATTATTTCAAATCGGTTGGATTAATTTCAGGAGGTGTTTTCTACAAAAAATTAAATGATTTCATTTACAATTACAGCGATAATCAATATACAGATGCAAAATTTGCTGCAGATTTCCCTACTCAGGTAAATCCAATTCCTGCGGGTGAAAACTGGTCATTTTTACAATCCAGAAACGGAGATCAGGTTGATGTGTATGGTTTTGAAGTAGCGCTTCAGCGTCAGTTAGATTTCCTGCCTGGTAAATTCTTAAAAGGTTTTGGTATTTATTTAAACTATACATACACTAAATCCAAAGCAAAAGGAATTGCTGACGAAGACGGAAATGAAAGAAACAACATCAGTCTTCCTGGAACTGCTCCGCACATGTTTAACGGATCATTATCATGGGAAAACAAACGTTTCTCTGCAAGAATTTCTACTAACTTCACATCCGATTATTTAGATGAATTAGGTTCAGAAGCATACAACGACAGTTTCTATGACAAACAATTTTTCTTAGATGCGAATGCTTCTTATAAAATTACACCTAAACTTCGCTTTTTTGCAGAAGCCAACAACTTAACAAATCAGCCGTTGCGGTACTATCAGGGAATTGAATCGAATACAAAACAAGCTGAATACTATCAGGCCCGTTACAATTTCGGATTGAAATTAGACTTGTAAAACCTGTTTTTTAAAATTCTTAAATTAGACAGAGTTTAACGGCTCTGTCTAATTGCATAAAATACATTATAAAATGAAGAATAAATCTATAATTGCCCTTTTACTTTTAGCACTTTCATTCACAGCGTGTAAAGATGATAAACTGGCTCCTGTTGCACCAAATGCGGTAAAACCAACAGCTGTTACCGAAGCTTTGCCTCATGACACTGACGATCCTTCAATATGGATTCACCCAACTGATGCTACAAAAAGTATTATTGTGGGAACAGATAAAGATACAGACGGTGGTTTGTATGCTTTTGATCTGAATGGAAAAATTCTTAAAAAATCAATTCCTTTAAAACGCCCGAACAATGTTGATATCGCTTACGGATTGATTATTGACGGAAAAAAAGTTGATATCGCTGTTACAACTGAGCGTGAAAGCAACAAAATCAGAGTTTTCAGCCTGCCGAATTTAGACCCAATTGACAACGGAGGAATTTCGGTTTTTGAAGGGGAAGAGTTGCGTGACCCAATGGGAGTTTCTTTATACACAAGACCAACTGACGGTAAAATATTTGCTATTGTGGGAAGAAAATCTGGTCCTTCAGGAAGTTATTTATGGCAGTATGAACTTTCGGGTTCCGGTAAAAACGCTGTTGGAAAAGTAGTTCGCAAATTTGGAGCTTACAGCGGAAAGAAAGAAATTGAAGCCATTGCTGTTGATAATGAATTAGGCGCAATTTACTATTGCGATGAACAAGTTGGAATCAGAAAATACAAAGCAGATCCGGCTTTAAACGACAATAAAGAATTGGCTTTCTTCGGTCAGAAAGATTTCAAAGCAGATCATGAAGGAATTGCGATTTACAAAAAAACAGCTACTACGGGATATATTTTAGTATCAAACCAACAAGCAAACACGTTTATGGTGTATCCGAGAGAAGGCGTTAACGGAAATCCAGACAGCTATAAATTACTGGCAGAAGTTCCAACGTCAACAATTGAATGCGATGGTGCCGATGTAACCAGCGTTAATTTAGGCGGAAAATACAAAAACGGTCTTTTTGTAGCTATGAGTAACGGAATGACATTTCATTATTACGCATGGGATTTGATCCAGAAGCGTATTGACGAAGTAAAAAAATAAATTTTCAGTGTTGTTTTCAGTCGCAGTACAGTGTTTAGTGTTTATTTTTATTTTTTAGCTGCGATTGGAAACTAAACAAAAAAGCTGTTCATGACGAACAGCTTTTTTTAGTTTGAATTAAATAATCTTCCTTATTCTGTTTTTGGTGCGCCTGCTAAAATTTCAGCATTCGCAAACTCTTCAAATTTGGCAAAATTAGCTTTGAATTTCTGAGCCAGTTCGATTGCCTTTTTATCATATAACGCAGGATCTTCCCAAGTATTTCTCGGATTCAATATTTCGCTTGGAACATTTGGGCAGGATTGCGGTTTTGCAATTCCAAATACCTTGTGGTCTACGTACTCCACATTATCCAATTCTCCGTTTAGAGCTGCCGTAATCATCGCACGGGTGTATTTTAATTTCATACGGCTTCCGGTTCCGTAAGCTCCGCCAGTCCATCCAGTATTGATTAACCATACTTTTACATCAGCGTCTTTCATTTTTTTGCTTAGCATTTCAGCATATTTTGTTGGATGCAAAGGCATAAATGGTGCTCCAAAACAAGCAGAAAAATTAGGTTGAGGTTCAGTTACACCTGCTTCAGTTCCGGCTACTTTTGCTGTATAGCCCGAAATAAAATGATAAGCGGCCTGACCCGGAGTCAGTTTTGAGATAGGAGGCAAAATTCCGAAAGAATCTGCCGTTAAGAAAAATATATTTTTAGGATTATGGCCAATAGAACCCGGTTGAATATTATCGATATGTGTTATTGGATAGCTCACGCGTGTGTTTTGCGTAATCGAAACATTATCATAATCAACTTCGTTAGTTCCTGCTTTGAAAACCACATTTTCTAAAAGCGCTCCTTTTTTTATAGCTCTAAAAATATCCGGTTCATTTTCTTCAGATAAGTTGATTACTTTGGCGTAACAGCCGCCTTCAAAGTTAAAAACGGTATTTTCGCTTGTCCATCCGTGTTCATCGTCACCAATTAATTTACGTTCCGGATCTGCAGATAAGGTTGTTTTTCCTGTTCCGGATAAACCAAAGAAAATAGCAGTATCTCCGGCTTCACCCACATTGGCGCTGCAGTGCATTGGCAACGTATTTTCGAAAACCGGTAAAATGAAATTCAAGGCAGAGAAAATTCCTTTTTTCATTTCTCCTGTGTAACCTGTTCCGCCAATTAAGGCTACTTTTTTGGTAAAATCCAAAATAGCAAAATTAGACTGTCGTGTGCCGTCTACAGCAGGATCTGCCATAAAACCTGGCGCACAGATTACCGTCCAGTCAGGAGTAAAGTTAGCCAACTCGCTTTCTTCAGGTCTTAAAAACATATTGTAGCAAAACAAGTTCGACCAGGCTGTTTCTGTTACTACCCGAACATTTAGTCTGTAATTTGAATCGGAACAAACGTATGAATCGCGAACAAAAACTTCTTTGTCTGATAAAAACTGGGTTACTTTATCATATAGTTTTTCGAAAGCTTCTGGTGAAAACGGAATATTTACATTTCCCCACCATACTTTGTCTTCTGTAATACTGTCTTTCACAATAAAACGATCCTGTGGAGAACGTCCTGTAAATTCGCCTGTATTAATGGCCAAAGCACCTGTAGAAGCTTCAACACCCTGCCCTGATTGTAGCGTAATCGCATGCAGTTCATCTGCAGATAATTGATAGTGAACTTTAGCATTTGTAATTCCTAAATCCATGAGCGAAATCGATTGCGAGGAAAGTGTATTCGTTTCCATAAATTTTTGTTGTGTTATAATTTACTTTAAAATGTCAATTTTAAAAATCCAATTAACCAGGAATTTGTGTTACATTATTTATTTATACTAATGAATAAAATAAAAAACTCACAGTAATTAGGTTGCGTGTTATATATACAACAAAATTAGGTATTAAATTTTAGATAGAATTTTTTTAAACCAATTTTATGATTTTTTCTTAAAAAAAGTAGCTAAAAGTACAAACCAGGCGAAGATTAATAAGAAACCACCAATTGGAGTTACGAATCCTATAATTTTAAAGTCAACTGAAGTTACATTTTTTGTAGTCAGTAAATAGATCGAACCGGAAAATAATAAAACGCCTCCCAGCACTAAATTATAAATTACTTTTAATGTCTTCAAAGACAACTCTTTTCTGGAAGCGACAAAGAACAAAAAGAAAGCGTGATACATTTGATAACGAACTCCGGTTTCAAAACTTGTTAATTGTTCCGGAGACAATATCTCTTTTAAAGCGTGCGCACCAAAAGCACCAAAGATAATCGCTATCATTCCAAAAAGAGCTGCTGTAATAATTATTTTTCTTTCCATGTTTATGTATTTAATGACGTTGTTGAAATTTAATCAGGTATCAGGCTGGGTCCATTCGACTTCGCTCAGGATAAACTTAGTCGAAGCTCTTTCCGATTATTCTTTTGATCTGATTTATTGTATCAAAATTAAATTTCTAATCAATTTCACTCAACGAAGAGTGTTTTTATTATCACAAAAATACTCTTAATTCGACCAAACAAAAAACAATTCAAATACACTTTTCAAAAAAATCTGATTTACTTTGTTTCATTTATTTTAAAAAGTTTATCATTCTTCAATTGTTATTTTTGTAACAATTTACTATTTTTGTGTTATATATGTAAATTTATGAGAATTATTCTAATCATTGGAGCGGGAAGATCCGCATCTTCCCTGATACGATATTTGCTTTTAAAATCTGAAAGTGAAAATTTACATATTGTAGTTGCCGATTTATCTTTGGCTTTGGCCGAAAAGAAAATCAATAAACAGCCTAATGCTACTCCAATTGCCCTGAACATTTTTGATGTTGAAGAAAGAAAAGCTGCTATAGAAAAAGCTTCTATTGTAATTTCGATGCTTCCGGCTTATTTACATATTGAAATTGCAAAAGACTGCCTGCAATTCAAAAAACATCTCGTTACTGCTTCCTACATAAGCGATGCCATGATGGAACTTGACGAAGAAGCCCGAAAAAACAATTTAATTTTCATGAATGAAATTGGTCTCGATCCGGGAATAGACCACATGAGCGCCATGAAAGTTATTGACGAAATTAGATCGAAAGGCGGTAAAATGCTGCTTTTTGAATCTTTCTGCGGGGGATTGGTAGCTCCTGAGTCAGATAACAATTTGTGGAATTACAAATTTACCTGGGCACCCAGAAATGTAGTTTTAGCAGGGCAGGGTGGTGCAGCAAAATTTATTCAGGAAGGAACTTATAAATACATTCCCTATGGAAGTTTATTTCGCAGAACTGAATTTCTTGAAGTTGAAGGTTACGGAAAATTTGAGGCCTATTCTAACCGTGATTCACTTAAATACCGGTCAATATATGGTTTAGATGATATTTTGACTTTATACAGAGGAACAATTAGAAGAGTTGGTTTTTCAAAAGCATGGAACATGTTTGTGCAACTGGGCATGACAGACGACAGTTATATCATGGAAGATTCTGAAAACATGAGTTACCGTCAGTTTACCAATTCATTTTTGCCTTATCACCCAACAGATTCGGTCGAAATAAAAATGCGTTTGATTTTAAAAATCGATCAGGACGATATTATGTGGGATAAACTTTTAGAACTGGATTTATTTAACCCAAATAAAAAAGTAAATCTTCCCAATGCAACTCCGGCACAGATTCTGGAAAAAATACTGACTGACAGCTGGACGCTTGAACAGGATGATAAAGATATGATTGTGATGTACCATAAATTTGGTTACGAACTGAATGGAGAGAAGAAACAAATCGACTCAAAAATGGTTTGCATAGGTGATGATCAGACGTATACGGCAATGGCAAAAACCGTTGGATTACCTGTTGCCATAGCTACATTATTGATTTTGAATGGAAAAATTACAACTCCGGGCGTACAGCTTCCAATCAATAAAGAGGTGTATTTGCCTATTTTAGATGAACTGGAAAGTTACGGCGTTATTTTTAACGAGCAAAACATGCCATATTTTGGATATAATCCGGACTTATTTTAACGGATTTATTTTTAGTTTTTGAATTTTAAAATCCGCTTCTTGTATAAAGGAGCGGATTTTTTAACTAATTTTCTGATTGAATTGTAACAGGCAGACTGTAAGCAGTGCTAACGGCTGTTCCATCTTTGAGTTTGCCCGGAATCCATTTTTTATTCAATTTTAAGCATCGTATGGCTTCCTCTCCTGTACCATAACCAATATCTTTTAAAATTGTAGTTTGTCCAATTGAACCGTCTTTTTCAATTACAAAAGCTATAACAAGCTTTCCTTTTAATCCCACTTTTTCAGGAGTTTTAAACTGTTTTGAAAGATCTTTATAAAAATTTTGCAAACCTCCCGGGTAAGTTGGTTTTTCAAAGACTTCTGCTACTGAATATATCTTTTCTTCAATCTTTTCAGTTGCTTCAATATTAATAGGGAAAGAGTATAAAACCCGAACCGGTTCTCCTTTGTATTTTCCAGGAATCCACTTTGGACAATTTTGAAGCACACGGATGGCTTCTCTTCCTGTTCCATAACCAATATCTCTTAAAACTCTTATATCTACTAAAGAACCGTCTTTTTCAATGATAAATGTAACGTAGATTTTTCCTGCTAATCCCTGAATTTTTGGTGTTTGATAATTAGCTCCTATAAAGTCATAAAATTTCTGAATACCACCCGGAAAGACTGGAGTTTCATCTAACTCGGACATGTTTTTATAGTCATTAGTAGCTGAGTTAATTTCTTTCTGAGCTTTTATTTCAAAGGAAATAAGGGCAATAAGCAACGAAAGTACAGGTAAAAGTTTTTTTGGCATTCCCACAGTTTGGATGGTTTTTATTAGATTAAAACAACTGCAATTTTAATAAATAAAATAACACAAATGTTTTTATTTTTTTGCTGCCTGAATTTGGATTGGCAGACTATACAAAACCCGGACCGGTTTTCCTTTTACAGAACCCGAAGTCCATTGTGGAGAAAGTTTCAATACCCGAATCGCTTCTCTTCCCAGTCCATAGCCTAAATCTTTTAAAACTTTTATCTCAGACAAAGAGCCTTCTTTCTCAACTACAAATTGCAGGTAAAGTTTTCCTGAAACGTTGTTTTTAGCCGCTTTTGACGGCATTTTAAAATTTTCGCCTATAAACTTATAAAACGTTTCCATTCCGCCGGGAAATACAGGCTGTTTTTCAATTGAATTAACAGCCACTGCCTGATTATCATCTTTGAATGTTTCACTCTTTTCCTGAGCAACACTTTTATGACTAAATACAAATAATAGTAAACCTGAAAATGCAATTATAGTAAATACTTTTAGGGCCGATTTGATTTTGGATTGTTTTTTGGTCATCATAACAAAACGTTTTTTGGTTATTAAATAATTGATAGTACTCGCCAAATTAATACTGGTTTTATCTGAAGCTATTTCAAGTAATAAATTCTGATATTCTGAAATTGAATTGTATCGAATATTAACTGCTTCGTCTGCCAGAAATTCATGATTAAGTTTAATCGCTTTTTTGTACAAAATAAGGACTGGATTAAACCAAAACACAATTTGTAAAATTTCTATAAAAAGAATATCCAAAGTATGTTTTTGCTGCAAGTGCGCTTTTTCATGCGCTATTAATTCTACTGGGATTTTGTTGTTTTCGAATGCTGCTTTATTAATGAAAATTGTATTCCAAAACGAATGTGGCAGTGTACTTTCTTCGATTAGAATGATTTTTTCTTCGTTTATGAATTGTGTTTCATTTACTTTAATTTTTCTATAGAATGTATACAGATTCAATATGAAACGAATAATTAAAACCGAAACCACAAGAAAGTAGATTCCAAAAAGAACATTAGTCAGATTTAGATAATCAACTACTGTTTTTAAATTTTCATTGCTTTTCTGAACCACTAATTCATCTAAACTGAAAGACCCTATTTTATTGGAAGCAGCAGATTGAAATGAAATGATTTGTAATGGAATTAAAACACTAAAAATCAAACTCAAAAGCAGATAAGCCCGATTAAAACGAAACATTTTTTCGCTTGCCAGCCCTGCTTTATATCCTGTATAAAAAAGCAAAAACAGTAATCCTGATTTTAATAGATATTCAATCATTTTTTCTTCTTTTGAATTTCTGAATCGATTATTTTTTTAAGCTCTTCCAGTTCTGAAGCTGACAAATTGGTCTCAGTTGTAAAGAAAGAAGCAAATTGCGAAGCCGAATTATTAAAGAAATTACTAATCAGCCCTTTTACATGTTTAGAGAAATAATCTGTTTTTTTGACCAACGGATAATATTCCCTTGAATTTCCGAATTCGTTGTAAGCCACAAACTTTTTGTCAATCATACGTTTTAAAAGTGTTGCAACGGTGGTTGTGGCAGGTTTTGGTTCCGGATACGCTTCGAGCAGATCTTTCATGAAAGCTTTTTCAAGCTTCCAGAGATGCTCCATTAATTGTTCTTCTGAATTTGATAATTGCATATTTTTTTAGGTTCTAAGTTGCTAAGATTCTGAGTTTCTAAGTTTTTATTCTAAGTTTTGTTCTGAAACTAAATTCCCTTTATTGTATTTTCTGATATCGGTTAACTTTCCTTTATCCGAATAGTATTTCCATTTTCCAAAATAAAACCAGTGTGTTTCGACTGAATCAATTTCGACACTGGTTTTTCCTTTTGATTGCAGTTTTCCGTTTTGATGATAATATTTTACAGTACAGATTCCGTTTTTGTATTTTTCGGTTTTATAGATTTTCCCGTTGATGTAGGATTTCCACTTTTTTACGGGCTGGTCGTCTTTGTAATATTCGTACGATTTATAATGAGTACTGTCTTCAGAATATTCTTCAATCCATACTCCCTGCTTTTTCTTTTCAATCTTTTGATTAATTAAATGAGGCTTACAGCCAAGAAGAAATGCACCACACAAGAATATTACAAAAAGGTTCTTCATAGCTTTTGTTCTACATTTATAGATTTGTTTCTACAAATGTAGAATAAAATTTTAAATATGAAAGAAAAAAGTTTTAATATTTAAATAAAACTATAATTTTCAATGCTTTGGGATTGCGTTAGGGATAGCAGCGGTATCCTTTTTATTTTTCCTTTAAAAATAAAAAGATATAGTGGATAGCCCGGCCGTAGGTAACGCCCGAATCAATAGCAATAGCAAATTTCAATAGGAATATCAACTTGAAAACTCAAAAAAAAAATCCGCTCATTGCTGAACGGATTTTGAATTTTTATAAAAAGAATTATTTCGAAAGCTCTACAAAATATTTGTAAAACAACGGAATAGTCTCAATTCCTTTCAGGTAATTAAAGATTCCGAAATGTTCGTTTGGTGAGTGAATTGCATCACTGTCGAGACCGAAGCCCATTAGAATAGTTTTACTTTTTAGTTCTTTTTCGAACAATGACACAATTGGAATACTGCCACCGGAACGAACCGGAATCGCCGGAACTCCAAAAGTTTCCGTATACGCTTTGTTTGCTGCCTGATATCCAATACTGTCAATTGGCGTAACATAGCCCTGACCTCCGTGGTGCGGTGTAACTTTTACGGTAACTCCCGCCGGAGCAATATTGGTGAAATGTTTGGTAAACAGTTCTGTAATCTCATGCCAGTCCTGATTAGGAACCAAACGCATCGAGATTTTCGCATAGGCTTTGCTGGCAATAACCGTTTTGGCGCCTTCACCCTGATAACCGCCCCAGATTCCGTTTACGTCTAATGTTGGACGGATCGAGTTTCGTTCGTTGGTTACATATCCTTTTTCGCCATAAACATCAGCAATGTTCAAAGCATTTTTATATTTTTCTAAGCTGAAAGGCGCTTTTGCCATTTCGGCTCTTTCTTCAGCAGATAATTCCTGAACTTTATCGTAGAATCCCGGAATCGTAATATGATTGTCTTCGTCGTGAAGTGAAGCGATCATTTTTGCCAGAATATTAATGGGGTTCGCTACAGCCCCGCCGTATAAACCGGAGTGCAGGTCGCGATTTGGTCCTGTAACTTCAACTTCTACGTAGCTCAAACCTCGTAAGCCTGTCGTTATAGATGGCTGTTGGTTCGAAATCATTCCAGTGTCTGAAATTAAGATTACATCGTTTTTCAGTTTTTCCTGATTGCGTTCTACAAACCAGGCTAAACTTGCAGAGCCTACTTCTTCTTCGCCTTCGATCATGAATTTTACGTTACAAGGCAGTGTATTGCTTTGTACCATATATTCAAGTGCTTTTACGTGCATGTACATTTGGCCTTTGTCGTCGCAGGCACCACGGGCGAAAATAGCACCTTCGGGATGAATATCGGTGGTTTTGATAACGGGTTCAAAAGGGGGAGAAGTCCATAATTCCATTGGGTCCGGCGGCTGAACATCATAATGGCCGTATACTAAAACGGTAGGTAAATTAGGGTCGATTGTTTTCTCTCCATAAATAATTGGATAACCCGGAGTATCGCAAATTTCGACAAAATCGCAGCCTGCTTTTGATAAACTTACTTTTACAGCTTCGGCCGTGTCAATAACATCTTGAGAGTATGCGGTGTCGGCACTTACCGACGGAATTTTTAATAATTCGATCAATTCATTGATAAACCGATCTTTATGTTGTTGAACGTAGGACTTAATGTTTTCCATTTAAATTATTTTTATAGAAAACCAAATATACAAAAAAGAGAATTAATATTTTTTTTCAAATTTTTCTTTGAATATTCGAAAGTATGCTTATCTTTGCACCCACAAACACCAGTTCAATGAACACCTTATTAAAATAAGAGTTTAGTGAATTAATTGAGCGGATATGGTGAAATTGGTAGACATGCCAGACTTAGGATCTGGTGCCGCAAGGCGTGTAGGTTCGAGTCCTATTATCCGCACTTTTAAAATGCAATTATCTTACTTTTAGATACTTGCATTTTTTTTCTTTAAGTACTGCTCAGCCATTGCCCAACGATTTTAAGAAAGCTATGATAATTCCTATCATGGACTTAAAAAAACTCTACATCCCGTTAATTAAGTCACATTGATTTATTTATATTTGTTAAAATAAAATTAGCAAATGAGTTCGTATAAATTACAAATAAAAGACATTGCAAAATCCCATAATCAAACTATTGCAGTATGTGACGCATTAATAAAACAATATCAAAGCGAACCAGAAACCAAACTAATTATTGATTTTTCAGATTGTGATTTTATTTATCCCGATTATGCAATTCTCTTATTATGCACTATTAAGTACCTTGAGCACTTAGGACATAAAGTTAGTGGGACAATAAAACTAGGGGCTAATAAAGCAATAATAACTTATTTGGCAAAAATGAATTTTTTTGAAAACCTAAATGTTGAATTACCTATTTCAATTCCCAAGTTCAATCATTATAATGCCGTTCAAATACAAAAATACACTTCAGATAATCAGATTGAAGTTTTAAACAGCATTCTTAAAGTTTTAAGAGAAAAAAGCTCAATGTATGATAATGTGTATGCTAGTTTGGATTATTGTTTTAATGAAATTTTAGACAATGTATTAAATCATACTGATGAAAAAGTCGGCTGGGTAGTTGCGCAATATTTTGAAAATCTAAATTCGATTCGCTTAATTGTTTGCGATTTTGGAATGGGAATACATAAATCTTTAAATCAAAAACATGATTTTACAGAAGAAGAAGCCATAACAAAATGTATTGAAAGCGGAATAACAAACGGCAAAGGTCAAGGACATGGCTTATTTGCTACAGCATCTTTTATAAGACTTAATAAAGGATGGCTAAGTTTAATATCAGGAAAGAAAAAACTTAATGTAAGTGAAAAGAAAACCATTGTAAAAGACATTCCCAATTGGCAAGGTACTTGCGTTTATATTAGAATAAATACTAATGTAGATGTTGACTACAAAGAATTCACAAGTCAATTTTATGATTATAAAAAACAAGTTTTTGAAAATCTATTTGAAAATTAATTACTTTTGCAAAAAAAATAATAACAAAAAACAAACATAGTTATCAACAAAAAAGCCCTAACTTTACATAACAAATACTATCAAAATGACACATACAATCCTTTTTAAAGACATTAGTCCAAGTCTTGGGACAAGAGATTTAGGGGCAAAAATTCGTGTATCGATTATCGACAAAATAGAAACTAATGAAAAAGTTTATTTAGATTTTGAAGGAGTAGATGTAGTAACAAATTCTTTTGCAAACGAATGTTTTAGTAAATTAAAAGACAGTATTACGCTAGATGTTTTCAAATCTAAAATAGCCTTTTTAAATACAAATGATTTCGTGCAAAGAGTTATCATTTCAGCACTTTAAAAAATTATATAAAAATATTAAAAGCCACTTAAAAGTGGCTTTTTTTGTTTGCTGACACTATCCTTAAATCTGATTTTATTCAGATCCTGCGATTCTATTATTAAAAAACTTAGAATTATTTCTGAATATTATTCTACTCCTTTAATGTTGAATGAAGAATCAAATTTTATTACATCGGTTTGAATATCGAAACCTCCATAACTATTTTTCGCTCTATATTTGTGTTCTACATAGTAATAAGCAATATACTTATTCCCCAAGTCTTTTTCAGTTTTTTTGCGAATTAATTCCCATTCCTTTTTACTATCATTTTGTTTAATATTATCTGCTTCATAAACTCTGATAGTTTCTAGGCAATCTTCAATTTCAACTTCTTTATCTCCTTTTTCTTTAAATTCTTTTATTTTTTCCTTACGTAGAAGTATTACCGAATTATTTTTTTCAATTTCTTCATTTATTGATTTTAAGGCTATAGGGATTTCTTCTAATAATTTTGCACTCATATCACCAAGAGTTTCCGTTGATAAGATGGTTAAAGTTATTAGCTGATAACTAGAAGGATCTTTTAAATGTTCTTTATTGTATTTTAAAATTGATTTTTTCATATATAATTTAATATCTATATTTTTTTGTCCAAAAGCAAAAAAATTAAACAGTAAAAAAAATAACAGTAGTTTTTTCATTTTTTTTAATTTATTAGTGCAAATCTAATTTATAATAACTATTTCGCTTTATGGTTTTCCATACTTTAAAATACTTTCTTCACTCAACATCCAAATAAGGATCTAAAACTTCGGCTAATCTATTCATACAATAAAAATTATACTCAATATTGTTTTTTCCTGGCATTGTTTCGAAGTCTTTCATTACCTGCAAAGAAAGGATATAGTTTATTTGTCGTATTGTTTTTGCCATATCTTTAGGGTTAATGCTGTTTGTGAAAAAATCTATCAGTCTGGTTTCTGTTTCTTTTGAAAGGCTTTTTGTCATGATTTTGAAATTAGATAAATATCAGGACTACAATATTATTGGACTTATTTTTAAAATTGAACCCATATATGAGTCCAACTTTATTTTATTTTTTCGTAAAAATCCATGTAAATTAGCAGATGTAATCAAAACATTCTAGGGAATAAGAATAAAAGCCGAGACATATATGACAAAATATTTTTTAAGTTTTTTTGAAAATTGGTGGAAACCAATATTATTTTGGTTTTTGTCTATTTTGTTTTTAATAACTTCAGATGTTTTAGAGAGTTCTGTTTTGACCAGAATAGGTTTTGTTTGGGTAGTATTTGGGTTATTTGGCTTGCTAATTTCAGTAATATATCAATTAGTTAATAAAAGATGGTTTAAAGGTCTTATAACTCTCGTTCTGTTTGGTGGAACAATTGTGATGTTTATAGGTTATATGGTCGTGGCATTTTTTATAGAACAGGAAATACCAGATACATGGGCTAAAAACTTAACAATTCCGAAAAACATTCAAATTGATGATCCGGTTGATTTGGATCATTATGCAAAGTTTGAAGGACAGCGTTCTGACAGCATCAGTAACAGAATTGTAGAAAAAACCGATTTTCAACTTTATAATTCTTTTCAGCCTGGACTTTATGAATATGATTTTTGGATAGGAAAAATTGAAAGCGGTCGCATTTATTTAAAAGCATTTGAAATTACTCATAATGAAGCGCTCTCTACTGATGACTTGCCTAGAACCAGTTCAATTCAAATTTATAATCCAACCGATAGTATAAAGAAATTTAGCACTGGAGACGATTTTGCAATTTACGAAGGCGATTGGGGAGATCCGTATGCTGCAAGATTTGAGGTTTGGTTTAAACCTGATAATGGCAAAAATGAACGAAAACTATTTTCTAAAAATTATAAAATTGAAGGTTGGATGAGGTAGTTTATTTGGAATTAATCCGGAATCAATATAAAATTAATAAAAACAAAAAACCCGAATATTGCTATTCGGGTTTTGTGGTACCTCCAGGGATCGAACCAGGGACACATGGATTTTCAGTCCATTGCTCTACCATCTGAGCTAAGGTACCGTGCTTATTAATTCACTTTGTTTCAGTTTCCGTATGTTTCTGTGAACGTGTTTGCGGGTGCAAAGATAGAATCATTTTTCGTTTATCCAAAACATTTTTTTAAAAAAAATCAATTCGTACCTTCGCCGTGGTAAATAAATAAATATGGTTTTAACAGTTGATATTGGTAATACCCGAATTAAAGCTGCTGTCTTTGAGGGGAGTACTGTTTTGGAAAAATTTGTTTTTGAGAAAAATGAACTCGAAAAAAAAATTAAAAAAATTTTAAAAAAATTTCAAAACTGCTCTGATTTAGTCGTTGCATCAGTCGGAAATATCGAAAGACAATCTTTTTTGGCTTTAGAAAAAGAACTTAATATTCATTTTTTGACCCATGAGGATGTTTTTCCTTTTGTAAATAAATATGCAACCCCAAAAACGTTAGGAATAGACAGGATGGTTTTGGCTGCGGGAGCCACTTTACAATTCCCCAAACAAAACAGATTAGTTATTGATGCCGGAACATGTATTACCTACGATTTTATCGACGAATTTGATACTTATTTAGGCGGAGCAATTTCTCCGGGCCTGCGATTGCGTTACGAAACGTTACATAATTACACAGCTAAGCTGCCTTTGCTGAGTCTGGAAGCACCGGATTCCTATATAGGAAACAGTACTTTTCAGGCAATACATTCTGGGATTGTCAATGGTTTCGTCTATGAGATTGACGGTTTTATCGATGAATATCGCGCAAATTATTCAAATTTTATAATAATTTTAACGGGAGGTGATGCAGAATTTTTGGCTAAACGATTAAAAAATACCATATTTGCCAATTCAAATTTCTTACTTGAGAGTTTGAACCAAACATTTCAATATAAAATCAACAATGATTAAAAAAATTATACTAAGCGCTTGTTTGCTTATTTCGTTCGTTTCATTTGCTCAGCAAGGTACTGCTTCACCTTATTCATTCTACGGAATTGGGGACATCAAATTTAAAGGAACTTTAGAAAACAGGTCAATGGGAGGTGTTTCGGTTGAGCAGGATAGTATTCACTTAAATGTTGAGAATCCTGCAAGTTATGCCAGTCTTATGCAAACTACTTTTACGGTTGGCGGTACTTACGGAACTTCAAAAGTAAAGTCACAAACGGAGACAGCCAGTTCTACAAGGTCAACCTTTGATTATTTACTTTTAGGAATCCCAATGGGTAAATTTGGAGCAGGATTTGGATTGATTCCGGTTTCATCAGTTGGTTATAAAATTAGAAATGATAATTCAGGTACAGAGGGTCTTACAAGTTCTCAATATGAAGGAAAAGGAGGCTTGAATAAAGTCTTTTTGGCATTAGGCTACAAAATAAAACCAAATTGGAGTGTAGGTGCTGATATGCAATACAACTTTGGTAAAATTGAAACTACCAGTATAGAAGCCATTACAGGAGTTTCAAGCGCTACAAGAGAAATTAATACTTCAACCTTATCCGGGGTTAATTTTAATATTGGTACGATGTATCAAACTAAGATTTATAAAAAAACAGAATTATTTACCAGTTTGTCTTATACTTTTGGAAGCAATCTAAAATCAGACAGTGAAAGAACTATTGAGGTTGATGGTGATGCAACTTCAGTAGATGACCTGAATAGCTCTACTTTAAAATTACCAAACAAATTAACCATTGGTGCAGGTATTGGTGAGGCAAGAAAATGGTTAGTGGGTACTACTGTAGCTTTTCAGGGTAATGGTAAGTTTCAAAATTATTATAACACAAGTGACGATGTGCGTTATGAGAAATATGCAAAATATGCAATTGGGGGGTATTACCTTCCCAACTACGGTTCATTTACAAGTTATTTAAGCCGAGTTACCTATAGAGCAGGATTGAAATATGAAAAAATTGGTCTTATTGTAAATAATGAATCAATAAAAGATGTTGGTGTGACATTAGGAGCTGGTTTTCCTATTACGGGAACTTTTTCTAATGTAAATTTTGGAATTGAATATGGTAAAAAAGGAACGGTTTCTTCAAATTTGATTCAGGAAAATTACCTAAACTTTAGCTTAAGTTTCTCTTTTAATGACAAATGGTTCGTAAAAAGTAAATTCAACTAATGCTTAAATTTATGTTTTTATAAGCTCAATACAATTTACTACATTTGGCGAATGAATTTACCAAAAAGACATACTATTATAACCGTTGTCACAGTTCTTGCTGTGACACTGTTTTTTGGTTGCGAAAGTAATTTTAAAGAAGTTCAGAAAATTAACTTTTCAGAATTTTTTCCTGCAACAGATGCTGATACAATCAATATAAAATATACAGATTCTGGCCGTATAACCGGTGTTTTGAAAAGCCGTAAAATGTTGGATTATGCTAGTGTTGATTTTCCTTTTACAGAATTTCCTAAAGGAATTGATGTTACATTATATGATAAAAAACAAAAACGTACTTTTATAGTGGCAAATTATGCGGTTTCTTACAAGCAAACGGGCATAATTGATTTGCTGGGAAAAGTAAAGATTACGTCTGAGGCCGGGCAGGTGCTTGAGACAGAACAACTATACTTTGATCAGAAAAACGAATGGTTTTACACCGAAAGAAAATTTAAGCTTACGGATGCAAAAGGAGTTTCGCATGGTCAGGGAATAGATTTTAGCAAAGATTTTAAAGTGATAAATTCACAACGGGTAAGCGGAAAAATTGAAGCCGACGAAGAATAAAATATAAATTATGAATTACTTAAAATATACACAATACGTTTACTTATTAATTGCAGGTGCTTTTATTTATGATGGAATTACAAAGTTAAACGATGCTGATGGAACTCCCTGGCTTAGTTTTTTGATTGCAGGTGTAAGTGTTTTTATGTTTTTCTTCAGAAGAAAGTTTTCTAAGAAATTTGACGATCATTATAAAAAATAGTAAAAAATGGAAATTAGTATTATAATACTATGTTTAATACTATCAGCCTTTTTTTCAGGAATGGAAATAGCTTTTATTTCCTCTAATAAAATTTATCTTGAAATCGAAAAAAAACAAGATAATTTTGTTTCCGGAATATTAACAAAACTTACAGAAAAACCATCCAAATTTATTGCGGCAATGCTTATTGGTAACAATGTAGCGTTAGTTGTTTATGGTTTTTTTACCGCAGATTTGATTCTGAAATGCATTACAAATTTAGGGTATCAATTTTCTGATTATACGAATTTGTTTCTCCTCACTTTAATCTCCACTTTTATTATTTTAATAACGGCAGAGTTTTTTCCAAAAGTTTTTTTTCAGATTTATGCCAATTCTCTAATTCGGATTTTTGCCATTCCGGCTTATATTTTTTACCGGTTGTTCTATTATATTTCAACTTTCTTTATTTGGATTTCTGATTTTATTCTAAGAAAATTTTTTAAGACAAAAGGGGATCAGGTACAGTTGTTTTTTAGTAAAATTGAACTTGGGAATTATATTTCTGAGCAGCTGAACGCTGCTGAAGACAATGAAGAAGTCGATTCTGAAATTCAAATTTTTCAGAACGCATTAGAGTTTTCAGGCGTAAAGGCACGAGATATAATGACCCCCCGAACAGAAATTGTAGATATAGATTTATTTGACAGTGTTTCTGATCTTAAATCTTTATTTATAGAAACAGGCTATTCTAAAATTATTGTGAGTCAAAATTCTTTGGATGATATTGTAGGATATGTGCATTCTTTTGATTTGTTTAAAAAACCAAAAACAATAAAGTCAGTTTTGATGGCAGTTGAATTTGTGCCTGAAACAATTTTGATAAAAGATGCTTTGAACTTACTGATCAAAAAAAGGCGAAATGTAGCTGTTGTTCTGGATGAATATGGCGGGACTTCAGGAATTATTACGATAGAGGATATTGTAGAAGAACTTTTTGGTGAAATTGAAGATGAACATGATCTGGATGAAGAATTAATCGAACAGGAAATAAAGGAGGGAGTATATCTTTTTTCGGCAAGGTTAGAGGTTGAATATTTAAATGAAACCTATAAATTAGGAATCCCGGAAAGTGATTCTTATGGAACCTTAGGAGGATTTATTGTTGACTATACGAAAGATATTCCTTATAAAAGCGAAAAAATTAGTATTGGAAATTATCGTTTTGTGATAGAAGAATGTTCCAACAAGAAAATCGAATTAGTAAAAATGACTATAAAAGAATAATTTTTTTAATAATTTAAAAAAAAAGTCGAAAATAAAACTCTAGTTGTATTGTTATTAACCAGATAATTGTATTTTCGCAAACTGAATATAAAATTAACGATAATAAAAATGGCAGTTTTAGCAAAAATTAGACAGCGTTCCGCATTATTGATAGGAGTTATTGCACTTGCATTATTTGCATTTATAATACAAGATCTTTTCAATAGCGGTACTTTTGGTCAAAGTTCAAAAGATGTAGGAAGCATCGATGGAAAGGATATTTCATTTGAAGACTTTAGAGTTAAAGTTAGTAATGTTGAAAAAAGTGGGCAAGGAATTACTTCCACTGAAGCTGCAAACAGAGTATGGGATCAGGAAGTTTCAATCGCTTTATTATCAACCCAGTTTGATAAATTAGGATTGAGAGTTGGAGAAAAACACCTTTTGGAAGTTTTAAAAGCGGATCCTAATATTGGTAAAAATCCAATGTTCTTAAATGCTGCAGGTATGTTTGATATTACTAAATTCAAAGAATACTTTAAAGCAAATCCTGAAGCAGCTCAGTTTATTACTGAAAAAGAAAAAGATGCTACTTTAAATGCAAAATTCCAAATCTACAACACTCTTGTAAAATCAGGTCTTTATACTACTGCCAGCGAAGGAAAGCTGAAATATGAAATGGAAGCAAACAAAGTGAATTTTGCGTATGCTGCCGCTTTATACTCTTCTATTAAGGATAGTGAAGTAAAAATTTCTGATTCAGAGATTGTGGATTACATGAAGAAAAACGAGAAAAAATTCAAAGCTGATGCAACTCGTGAAATTCAATATGTATTAGTTGAAGACAAACCTTCAAAAGAAGATGAAGCTGAAATTAAAGCTAAAATTACTGCGCTTTTAAACGGAAGAGTAGAGTATAATGCTAAAACCGGTAAAAATGATACATTACCTGGATTTAGAAATGCTACAAACGTAGCTGAATTTGTAAACGCTAATTCAGATGTACCTTATGATTCAACCTATATTGCTAAAAATTCTTTACCTGCAGTAGATGCGGATAAATTATTTAGTTTAGCTCCGGGTCAAATTTATGGACCATATGTTTTTGGAAAATACTATGCTATTTCTAAATCTTTAGGATTTAAGCCGGGTGTTAATGCTAAAGCAAGTCACATTTTAATTGGTTATGAAGGATCTCAGACTCCAAACCAAAAAGAAAAAAGAACAAAAGAAGAGGCTAAAGCTAAAGCAGAAGATATTTTAAAACAAGTTCAGGCAAATCCTGATAGTTTCATGATGCTTGCTTTTACAAGTTCTGATGATTCATCTGCTCAGCAAGGCGGTGATTTAGGATATTTTGGTCCAAACCAAATGGTAAAACCTTTCAATGATTTTGTGTTCAGTAACGGAATTGGAAAAGTTGGTTTAGTTGAAACTCCATTCGGATTTCATATTATTAAAATTACTGATAAACAAGACGGAATTCGTTTAGCTACCATTGCTCAAAAAATTCAGCCTTCTGAAGCTACTTCTGATAAAATATTTACATTGGCAACAAAATTTGAAATGGATGCCGCTGATAAAGATTTTAATGCTACAGCTAAACAATTAGGGTTAAAAGTTGAAGCTCCTATATCAGCTAAAGCTATGGATGAGTCTTTTGGTCCATTAGGAAACCAACGTGCTATTGTAAGATGGGCATTTGATAAAGAAACAAAAGAAGGAGATGTAAAACGTTTTGAAATCGCAAATATTGGTCACGTAATTGCACAATACAAAAGCGAAAACAAATCAGGTTTAGTATCTGTTACATTAGCAAGACCTTATGTAGAGCCAATCTTAAAGAACAAGAAAAAAGCAGAAATATTAAAAGCGAAAATGACAGGTTCAAGTATCGAAGCTATCGCTAAAACTGCTGGGGTTAAAGTTCAACAAGCAACAAATGTTACTATGGAAAACCCTACTTTACCAGGTGGAGTTGGTCAGGAGCCTAAAGTTGTAGGTAATGCGTTTGCATTGTCAGCTAATAAAATTTCGGCTCCAATCGAGGGGAATACGGGAGTTTATGTTGTAAAAAATATCAGTACTATTAAAGCACCAGCTATTGCTAATCATGCTGAATATGTATCGAAAGTAAAAGCTCAAAGCGCATCTGATGCAAGCAGAATTTTGCCGGCTTTGAAGAACAATGCTAAAATAGAAGATAACAGATTACAGTTTAATTACTAATCTTAGTAAAATAAAGTAAGACACAAACCCGAAACGTTTTAAATGTTTCGGGTTTTTCTTTGCTCTAAAAAAATGTTTTGTAAGATATTTTTGTAATAAACTGAGTTTCATAGCCTTAATCATATAGGGATAATAGAAATATGATTTAAAAAATTTGGGATATTCAATTTATTACAGTTAATTTGTCAGAATTTTTGTTTTAACAAAATAAATTTAATTAGGAAATATTAAAAAAATTACGAAAAAGATGATAGGTAAATGCTTTAATAATCAGGTATTTAATTTGTTTTATGTTTAAGTTTTTTAGCAAAAAACCTAAGGTGTATTCCAAAATTGAGAATCATATTTTTGGAATAATAACTGAACTTTTAAAAGTTAGTAACACAGACATTAATGTCGATGAATTAGGCGGCAAGTACTATTTAAGTAATGAAGAACAGCATTTTAAAGTTACCATATTAAGTAACGATTATGTTATACGACTAACCAATACCCGCGATTCTGTCGCTGAAAAGTATGACAAGGTTTTTGTTGAAGATGTTTTAAGAGCTGTAAAAGAAGAAAAACATCGCAGAATGGAATTAGTTTATGATTCGATTACCAATAGTATAGAGAAAATGGCTGAGCGCCTGCATAATACTCTTATCGAATCTAATGAACTGGAAAATGAGAAAGTCAGACATTTGGAATCTGAGCCTATTAGTGATCAGAAAGTAAATTTTTAATTAGTATTTTTTTATTGACAAAACAATTACTCTCGTAAAATCATTTCATCATAAGTAAGTATTGTATCATATCCTTTTGATGCAAAATAATGTCTTGGGTTATCTTTAGAAATTACCATTACAAAATCACCACCCCACGCACCAAGACTTTTAACAACTCCGTTAAAATCAGGAAAAGCCTTTTCTTTAATAGTTTGCAGCTCGAGTATATCACTAATATGAATCTCGTGATTTTGTAAAGATTGAGCAAATTCTTTCAATGTTTTTGCTTTGATAACCGCATCAGTAATTTTATTATTGTCAAGTATGTTTTTGCTTAAATGATTGTTTTTGTTGTTATAGTAAGCACTAATGGCTTGTTTGCTGCTTTGCTTTTTATTGAGATATACAAAATAAATGTTTTGAGAAAAATCCGGATTAAAATTTATGGATTCTACAATAGGGGAACTGTTTTCTAAGCGATAAATAATCGGACTATCGTTTTGTGCACAGGCGATATCGTAGCCACTTCCTCCAAAACTGTTTTTGAGTAGCGTGAAAGCATCAATTTGTGTCCACTGTGCAATGTTGTTGAGTAAAGTTGAAGATGTTCCTAATCCCCAGTTTTTAGGAAACGTCAGTTGTGTTATTGCTTTATATCCGTTAGCATTATCAATGAAAACAGGATTTAAAAGATAGGCTTCATGTAATATAGTAATCAGCGTTGTTTTTACGGTTTCAATTTCTGCCTTTACATTATTAATTATTTCATTGAACGAAATAGTATCTTCGAACCAAATTTTTTCATCAATATTGTAGCTTTTCCATTGAATTTCCTGATTTGAACCGTTTTCAATAATTAGATTTTGGCCAAATTTTGTTGGTAATGCAAAAGCTTTTGCGCCGTCAAGGACTAAATATTCTCCTGTTATTAAGAGTTTTCCGTTGCTGTAAAAGGTTCTTTTCATTCGTTGTTTTTTAGCCCCGATGGTAACGATATCTTTTTGTGGCGGACCCGATAGCTATCGGGAGCCACAAAAGAATTAGTGGACAGCGGGAATAGCTTCATCCATAGATTATGCTTCTGGATGATAATATTATTTTCTTAGATTTTCAATAAATTCTACTACAGCGTTATGAGATATGGCCGTTTTTTTAAAATGAGTTTTAATTAAATGGCGCTCTTCTTCGTTGGCCTCAAATTGATTGATTATATTATTGAGGTGCATTTTCATGTGGCCTTCCTGAATACCAGTTGTAGTTAGAGAGCGCAAAGCGGCAAAATTTTGTGCTAAACCCGCTACGGCAACAATTTCCATTAATTCTTTGGCTGAAGGTTTTTGGAGAATTTCTAAACACAATTTTACCAGGGGATGTAATGAAGTTAATCCGCCAACTGTGCCTAAAGCCAGTGGGATTTCAAGCCAAAAAGTAAAAATTCCGTTTTCAATTTTAGCATGAGATAAACTCGCGTATTGTCCATTTTTTGATGCATAGGCGTGAACACCGGCTTCAACTGCCCTGAAGTCATTTCCTGTTGCCAGAACCACAGCATCAACACCATTCATGATCCCTTTGTTGTGTGTCACGGCTCTGAATGGTTCAACCTCGGCAATTTGAACAGCCTGCACAAATCGTTCGGCAAAATCCCTGGGATTTGGAATGTGTTTTTCGGTTAGATCTTCAATTGGACATGAAACTTCGGCTCTTACAATGCAATTTGGAACATAATTTGACAAAATGCTCATTATAACCTCAATTTCTAAGTTTGCATTTTGTGCTTCATCTTTTAAGGTTGTTGCAAATTGTTCCAGGCATGAATTAATAAAATTTGCTCCCATGCTGTCTTTCGTTTCAAATGTTGCATGTAACTGGAAGTAATTATCGAGCAGGTCTCTTTTGTCTTTTAAATAAATGTCCAGAATTCCACCACCACGTTGTTGCATGTTTTTAGTAATATTTTGCGTGTCAGAAAAGAATTTTGGCTTTATTTTATTGAAGAAAGCGTTTAATTTTTCAGCATCTCCATTAAAAGTAAAATGAACTTGTCCTATTTTTTCGGTATCTATTACGGTTGCTTTAAAACCTCCACGTGTTGCCCAGTATTTTGCAGATTTTGAGGCGGCTGCGACTACTGAACTTTCTTCAATTGCCATCGGAATGGTTTTGTACTTTCCGTTAATCATGAAATTTGGAGCAACACCAAGCGGAATATATAAATTGGTTATAGTGTTTTCAATAAATTCATCATGTAATTGCTGAAGCTTTTCGTCTGTATTCCAGTAATTTCTTATAATGTTTAAGGCTTCTTCGGGGGTTGAAAAGTATTCATTTGCAATCCAGTTTATTTTTTCTTTTTTGGATAATTTAGAAAATCCGGCAACGGCGTTGTTCATTCTCAGTCTATTAAGTAGTGTAGTGGTTGCAAAGATACCATTTTAAGCGTTTTATTTGAAATGTTTTTTTTATTCAAAAAGGATTTAAATTTTATTTTTTTAACATTTAACAGTTAAAATGTGTATTATGTTCGATTTTTTTACTAAAATTGGACTCTTTTTTATATTTAAAATAATCCTGATGAATTCAAGTAAAATTACTGTAATGCTTTTGTTTTTAGTTGCTACGGTTTTTGGGCAACAAAAAATAACAGTCGAAAATATTTATAGCGGAGCATTTCGTGCTAAAGGAATGGACGAACTGCAATCGTTAAAAAACACAGATCAATATACTGTTTTAAATGTTGATCAGGCCAGCAGAAGCATGCAGATTGATTTATATGATTTTGCAACCCTCAAAAAAGTATCAAATTTAATAGATACAAAAAATCATGCGGTACTTGCAGACGGTATAGACAGCTATACTTTTGATGCGTCAGAAAAAAAGATTTTAATTGCCTGTAACTCCAATCAGATATTTCGCCACTCGTTTACAGCAGATTATTTTTTATATGATATTACATCCAAATCACTAACAAAACTTTTTGATTTTCAGGTTCAGGAACCAACTTTTTCGCCGGATGGAACCAAAATTGCTTATGCCAAAGAAAATAATCTTTACGTATATGATGTTGCCTCAAAAAAATCTACAGCAGTCACCACTGATGGAAAGAAAAACGCAATTATAAATGGTATAACGGATTGGGTTTATGAAGAAGAATTTGCTTTTGTCCGGGCATTCGACTGGAGTAAAGACAGTAAAAAACTAGCTTATATCCGTTTTGATGAAAGTCAGGTTCCGGAATTTTCGATGTCTATGTTTCATAAAGATTTATATCCGTCGATTGAAACATTCAAATATCCTAAAGCAGGAGAAAAAAATTCAGAAGTTTCTTTGCATATTTTTGATGTAGCGGGAAATAGCACTAAAAAAGTTGATTTAGCAAATTATAATGACTTTTACATCGCAAGACTACAATGGACAAATGATAATAATACTTTATCAGCTCAGGTTTTAAATCGCCATCAGGATAATCTTGATTTGTTGTTTGTAGATGGGACTACGGGTTTAGCAAAAGTGGTTCTGAATGAAAAAGATAAGGCATATATTGATGTTACAGATAATTTGACATTCTTAAAAGATAACAGTTTTATCTGGACCAGCGAAAAAGATGGATTTAATCATATTTATTTATATGATAAAGCCGGAAAACTTAAAAATCAGGTTACAAAAGGAAACTGGGAAGTGACTTCATACTACGGTTTCGACGAAAAAACAAAAACTATTTTCTACCAGTCTACAGAAAATGGTTCTATCAACAGAGCAGTTTACCGTATTTCATTGGACGGAAAAAACAAAACAGCTTTAACTGCTAAAATTGGAACAAATTCAGCTACTTTCAGTCCAAATTTCCAATTCTTTATTAATACTTTCTCCAGTAATTTACAGCCTACAACTTATACTTTAAATGAAGCGAAAACCGGAAAAGAAATTCAGGTGATTGAAGATAATAAGGCACTTGCTACTAAATTAACAGCTTATAATTTACCTGCAAAAGAATTCTTTGTTTTAAAAACGGCTAAAGGAAATGAATTAAATGCCTGGATTTTAAAACCAAAAGATTTCGATCCTTCTAAAAAATATCCTGTTTTTATGTACCAATATTCAGGTCCGGGATCTCAACAGGTAAATAACGACTGGAACAACACTGATGATTATTGGTTTTTATCACTTACTCAGCAAGGTTGCATTGTAGCCTGTGTTGATGGAAGAGGTACAGGTTTTAAAGGTGCTGATTTCAAAAAAGTAACGCAAAAAGAATTAGGAAAATTTGAAGTAGAAGATCAAATCGATGCAGCAAAAGTAATAGGTGCTTATCCATATGTGGATGCTTCAAGAATTGGCATTTTCGGATGGAGTTATGGTGGTTTCATGGCTTCAAACTGTATTTTTCAGGGCGCAGATGTTTTCAAAATGGCAATTGCAGTTGCTCCGGTAACCAACTGGCGTTTTTATGATAGTGTTTACACAGAAAGATATATGCAGACTCCACAAGAAAATGCTAGCGGATACGATCAGAATTCTCCAATCAACCACGTTGATAAATTAAAAGGTAAATTTTTATTGATTCACGGTTCCGGTGATGATAACGTTCATGTTCAAAATTCGATGCAAATGATGGAGGCTTTAATTCAGGCTAACAAACAATTTGATTCTCAGGTATATCCGGATAAAAATCACGGTATTTATGGTGGGAAAACCAGAATTCAGCTCTACAATAAAATGACTAATTTTATTAAAGAAAATTTATAATAAACATACGGAATAGAGGTATTTAATACAATTCAACTTAAATAAATATATGGAACAAAATTTAACAATAGAACAAATTCAAGACTTTAAAGGGAAATATCCAAAACAATTGTGGTCTTTATTTATGGTTGAAATGTGGGAACGTTTTTGCTTTTATGGCATGCGTGGGGTTCTTACTTTTTTTATGGTGGATCAGCTGCTTTTAAAAGATGACGCAGCAAGTTTGCAATATGGTGCTATTCAGGCTTTTGTTTATGCATTTACATTTATTGGCGGTATCTTTGCAGATAAAGTTTTAGGCTTTAAAAAATCGTTGTTTTTTGGGGGTGTAGTGATGATCCTTGGGAATTTGCTTATTGCTTTTTCCCCTCAAACGATGTTTTATTATGGAATTGCTTTCTCGATTATTGGAACTGGTTTTTTTAAACCTAATATTTCTTCTATGGTGGGTGAACTTTACCATGAAAAAGATCCAAGAAGAGATGCCGGTTACGGAATGTTTTATGCAGGTATAAATATTGGAGGGCTTTTTGGAGGAGCTTTGTGTATTTATTTAGGGAAATATCACTCTTGGTCATTGTGTTTTCTGGCCGCAGCAATAGTAATGGTTTTAGGATTGATCACTTTTTTATATACTAAGAAAAATTTAGGTCCAATTGGAAATTCTCCATTATTAGAATTGCCGGCACAAAAAAGAAAAATTCGTGAGATTGCAGTTTATGTAGGTTCTATATTAAGTATTCCGTTGATTTTTATAATGGTAAAGAATACAAGTTATACAGATTATTTCATGTATACTATAGGCACTGTTGCAGTTGGATACTTTATTTTTGAATTGATAAAACTGGGAGAGATTAGTTTGCAAAAGAAGTTATTTGCAGCCTTTATATTTATTTTTTGTTATTTCTTATTCATGGCTATATTTGAGCAAAGTGGAGGTTCTCTGTCTCTTTTTGCAAAAGATAATTTAAAAAGTAGTTTGTTGTTTTTTCATATAGATCCTAATATTGTAAATAATAGTTCGAATACTTTTTTCGTAATTGTTTTTAGTCCGCTGGCAGGTCTGCTTTGGCTTTGGCTTGCTAATAAGAAAATTGAACCTAATACGATTATTAAATTTGGAATAGGATTTTTGTTTTTAGCCGCGTCTTTTTTCATTTTTTACTACACCAGGTTTTTTGCAGATGAAAATGGAATGACTTCATTAAACATATTTACTTTAGCTTATTTAGTTACTACTTTGGGAGAGCTTTGTTTGGGGCCAATTGGGATGTCTATTATTACCAAATTATCTCCAAAAAGATTATTTGGTATGATGATGGGTTTGTGGTTTCTTGCAAGTGCATTTGGACAGTTAGCGGCTGGAAAATTAGGTGCTGAAATGTCGAAATCTAATACAGGGTCTTCATTGTTGTCTAAATTACAATCATATACAGATGGTTATTATCAATTAGCTATCTATGCATTGATTGCAGGGGTGGGACTTATTGTTTTGTCTCCCTTTGTTAAAAAATTAATGCAAGAAGTAAAATAGGCATTTTTCAGTAGTATTTTTGTTTAAATTTGAAGAAAATAAATCGACATGAAAAAAATATTTATACTGGTATTTTTTATAATTGGTTCTTTTGCTGTAAAGGCTCAGGAGCTAAATTGGCATACTGACATAAAGGAAGCAATAACGGTAAGTAACAAGGAAAAAAAAACCATTACTCATGTTTTTTACTGGAAGTGATTGGTGTGGTTGGTGTATCCGTTTGCAAAATGAAGTCCTGAAAACACCAGAATTTCAAAAATGGGCGAAAGAAAATGTAATTCTGGTTGAATTGGACTATCCAAGAAGAACTGCTCAAACACCAGAGATTAAAACTCAAAATGCTGAATTGCAACAAGCTTTTGCTATCCAAGGATATCCAACAGTTCATTTTGCCAGTGCAGAAAGCAAGGATGGAAAAGTAAATTTTAAGGGGCTAGGACAGACGGGGTACGTTGCCGGAGGTCCAACGGCTTGGCTTGCTGTAGCTGATGGAATAATTAAATCTCAAAAGATGTAAAAAAACATTTTTAATAAATATTAAAAATCCTCTCACTTCAAAGTGAGAGGATTTTTTGTTTTAGTAAGAAAATGTGTTTTAATTTCTGTGTAGTAGTTTCGATAAATATTTTATATTGATAAAATATTATGGCTAAAAAAATGTATTGTATAATTTTAAGTGTAAAAAATCTTGTATAATTAAAATATAATGTTAATTTCGTTTTGCTAACCAACCAAATCTTTATATTATGAATAAAAAACTACTTCTATTAATTTTCTTTTTAGGGACAATAACTTTTCAAGCCCAAAATTTAGTTTGGAAGACCAGTATGGATACTGCTATCGCTGCAAGTAATGAAGAAAATAAGCCGATGTTGATTTTTTTTACTGCTTCGAGTGCTCCAAATAATCTACAAAATGAAGTTTTTAAAACACCTGATTTTGCAGTTTGGTCTAGAGATAATGTGATTTTAGTTAAATTAGATCTATCTGATGCTAATGCCTCAGATACGGATAAAGAGCAAAATGTCAAGCTTAAAAATGCGTTTGGCGTTGAAGATTTACCCGAAGTTTGCTTTGCAAGTGCATCCATCAGAAAAAATAAAACTACTTTTCAGGCTCTTGGTAAAATTGGATATAAGCCGGGAGGTGCTAAAGCATGGATTTCTGAGTCAGAAGCTATTTTGCATCCAAGTGAATAGTAGCTTAGGTAAGCTTCTTACTTTATTCGTACAACCCTTTCTTGGTAATTGCTGGAAAGGGTTTTTTATTTAAAAGAAATTAGGCAGTAGTTGAATAATTGAAATTTTAAAGTATTAAAAATTCAATTAAATTTAAAATTTTAATCATAAATTATTGATTTCATTTTAATGCTTTTTAGCAATAAATATTGTTTTCAAATGGATCTTTCGATGTTTATTTTATGTTAATTTAGTTTTATTAATATAATCGAAAACCAATTAAATATGACCCGAAAATTACTTATTCTTGCATTCTTTCTGATTAATATTTCAATGAAATCGCAGGTATTAGAGTGGAAAACTAACATTACAGATGCTATACTTCTAAGCAATGAAATAAGAAAACCAATGCTAATTTTATTTACAGCAGCAAATGCTCCTGAAAATTTGCAAAATGAAGTTTTTAACACGGAAGATTTTGAGAAATGGTCTCGAAAAAATGTTATTTTAGTAAAACTTGACTTATCTGATACTGAAATGTCAACCGAGGAAAGAGATCAGAATATTAAATTGAAAAATGCCTTTGGAGTCGCAAATCTGCCCGAAGTGTACTTAGCAAAAGCTTTTATAAGAAATGATGAAAGATCTTTTAGTGTATTGGGTAAGCTGCCGTACAATTTCACAGGAGTTGATGGTTGGATAAACGATTCTAATTTAATATTGAATGCACAATAATTAATTACTTAGTTTGTAAAATCCTTTTTCAGTAATAGAATGAAAAGGGATTTTTTGTTTCACGCAAGTCGTTTTCCAATATTTTTGAATCGAATATGAATTTGATGCATCTGCGATAACAATTTTAGGGTGAGTGCTTTTTAAAAGACGATTTAAATTTATTTTTGGAGATTGTATTAGCAGCAAAATATCTGGTTGCACATTCTCTAAATAAATACCTGAACTATCAATAATAAAAATCTTTTTATTATTAAAATACAAAGTGTTTCTAATTTTTGTTTCCTTTTTCAACAGGCTAAAATTGCCAATTAAATAAGAATTTAAAACGTTATTTTTTGATATTTTTTTTAACGGCTCATTGTTGTAAAAAAGAGTAACATTTTTTCCGTTTCTTTCAGATATACTTGTTTTTTTCTTTATGTTGTAAACAATGATTTCTTGTTGGCTCTGGACTTCTTTTTTTGTAAGCAAAAAAGAAAGCTGTAAAATAATTACAGAACTCAAAACTGCAGTCAGTTTTAAATAATTTGGTTTTTTTATCCAAACTATAGTTAATGTTATCCATAAGTAAAAAGCAAATAAATAATAAGTGTTAAAACTAATGTCTCTTATTACAAATGAATCAAATGAAGCTACAAAATGAATGACCTTATTTAGCAGATAAATACTTTTTTCTAAGATTTTGACCAGGAATTGTGGTGCTATATTAAAAATAGCCAAAATCATGACTATTATTCCGATAACCATGATGAAAGATAAAATTGGAATAATAATAATGTTAGTTACAAAAAACAGTCCGGGAAATTGATGGAAATAATATAAACACAGTGGCAGGGTTCCAATTTGTGCAGCAAATGATACAGTTAAGACATTCCAGATGTTTGCGGTAATTTTGTTTTTGGGATTCCATAAACTTTTTAATATTGGCTGTAGCCAGAGAATAAAAAATAGTGCCAAATAACTTAGTTGGAAACCAATGTCCAATAAAAAGTAAGGCTCAAAAAGTAATATTAAGAGTATTGAAACTAATAAAGTATGATAGGTATTGCCATTTCGGCGTAAATGATTGCCAATGGCCAAAAATGAAAACATCACCACAGATCGTAAGACACAGGGAGATAAACCTGAAATTATGGCAAATATAATTAGTGAAGTTAAAATCGCAATTAACTTTATAAAAGAACCTTTTGGGGTATTGCCAATTGGTTTTAGAATAAAAGCAATAAACAACATAATAAAACCTACATGCAGTCCTGATACCGAAAGGATGTGTGTAGCACCTGAAAATTGATAATCCTGAACAATATCAGGTGATATTTCTTGTCTCTGCCCTAAGATAAGGGCTAAGGCGACATTCATTTCATTCGGATTAAAATGGTTTTGGGTAAGATTGTTTACAATCCTTGTATGCAATTTTGCTGTGTAATACCAAATGTCTTTTCGTATTCTTTTATTAATGCTGATTTCTGATTTTGCAGCATAAACCTGTGCATAGATTTGTTTGTCATTTAAGTATTTACTGTAATCAAACTGATTCGGATTTTTGGGAGAAGAATTGTTTTGTAAGGTAGTTTTTAGCTGAATTATATTTCCAATTATAAGTGAATTGGGTAAACTGTCTTTTTGAATGTTTATAATGATGCGTCCTGAATAATGCTGATTATCAATTTTACTGATTAAAGCAATATATCTGTCATTATAATCATTCGCTTTTAATTTTTCACGCAGACAAAGGGTTATATTTTGTGGTTTTTCAAAAGCTTTTTTACAATTTGTATAATTTGTTTTTTGTAATGATTCGGTATGAAATAATAAAGTTACGCTGCCGATTAAAAATGATATCACATATGTATTTATAGTAAATAGATTAATGAATTGCTTTTTTTTCCTGGATAAAAAATAAGAGACAGTAAACGTAAGTAGTACAGTAGCTAAAGCAGAATTTATTGACAATAGAGGCGGTTGCCAAAAGTAGGCGGTCAAAATACCAATTATAAAACAAATTGTGATTTTTGTCAGAGGAAATTTTAATACTTTCATATCATAAAAGTATAAAAAAATGTAAGAAAAATACTTTTTTATTTGAGCTTATTCAACTATCCTGTTAATTTGAGCAAATGAATTTTTATAGTAAGTTTCTTTTGTTGAAGAAATAATTACTCCTTTTGACGTAGAGGAGTGTACAAATTTTATTTCTTCACGGTTGACTTCTGTTATGAGTCCAACATGATTAATTTGCTTGCTTTTATTGGTTTTAAAGAAAATTAAATCTCCTTTTTTGGCATCATCAAATTTGATTATTTTTCCAATCTTCGATTGTTCATAAGAGCTTCAGGGTAGTTTTATGTTTTCTTTTTCAAAAGTAGAATATACTAATCCCGAACAGTCAAAACCAGCTTTGGTAGTTCCGGCAGCTTTGTAACGAGTACCAATATTATCAGTAGCAGTTTCAATCAAATTATTTACAATGTATTTTGTTTCATGTTTAGATTCCTTACTAACATTAGTTGAACCTGTTTTGCATGATACTGACAAAATAGAAAATAGGATTAGAAATAGTGCCTTTTTCAAAACGATAAAATTTATTGTTTTTTTAAATCTTCAACTATAAGTTTAGCAGTTTTTTTACTGGCTCCAATTCCTCCAAGTTTTTGTTCTAAGATATCATATTTCTTTAAAAGATCCTGACGATAATCCGGTGTTAGTAATTTTTGTAATTCGTCTTTAATTCTTTTTGTATTGCATTCATTTTGAATTAATTCGGTTACTACTTCTTCGTCCATGATTAAATTGACCAGTGAAATATATTTTAAGGTTATAATGCGCTTTGCAATTTGATAGGATGCCCAGCTTCCTTTATAGCAAACAACTTCCGGAACTTTGAAAAGTGCAGTTTCTAAAGTTGCTGTCCCTGAGGTTACTAAAGCAGCTGTTGAAGATCGAAGTAAATCATATGTTTTATTCGAAATAAATTTGATGTTTTTATTCGAAATAAACTGTTGGTAAAAATCAAAATCCTGACTAGGCGCACCTGCAATTACAAATTGATACTCTTTAAAGTCATCAACAACGCTTAACATTACGCTTAACATTTTGGTAATTTCCTGTTTGCGGCTTCCGGGTAAAACTGCTACAATTGGTTTGTCACTCAATTGATTTTCTTTCCTAAAGATATTTTCGTCAAAAACAGGCTGGTTGTGAATCGCATCAATTAAAGGATGCCCAACAAATTCTACCGGAAATTCATGTTTATCTTCGTAAAAGCTTTTTTCGAAAGGCAAGATTACAAACATTTTATCTACATCATTTTTTATCGCAGTAATTCGGTTTTCTTTCCAGGCCCAAATTTGAGGAGAAATGTAATAATGAGTTTTATAATGTAATGCTTTTGCCCATTTTGCAATTCGCATATTGAATCCCGGATAATCAATAAAAATGATGACATCCGGTTTAAATTCTAAAATATCTTTTTTGCAGAATTTAATATTATTTAAAATGGTTTTTAAATTAAAAACCACTTCTATGAATCCCATGAAGGCCAATTCACGATAATGTTTTACTAAAGTCCCGCCTGTTTTTTGCATTAAATCTCCTCCCCAAAATCTAATTTCAGCTTTGGGGTCTTCTTCATATAAGGCTTTCATTAAATTAGAACCGTGTAAATCGCCAGAGGCTTCACCTGCAATAATGTAGTATTTCATGAGTAGATAGTGTTTCTTGAATAATCACCTGAATTTAATGAAGGTGAAAAATGTAATGCAAAGATATAACTTAAGTCAGTAAAGTTGAAATTGCCAAAACAATCACTGCTAAAATGACTCCGCCAGCCATAAACTCTTTGTCCTTTTTTAATAAAACCGCAAAAACGATAAGATCCAAAGTTGTGCCTAATGTGATGACTTTTCCTAAATATCCATTTTCTTTAATTGTTTGTATTCCAGTAGAAAGATCAAATTTTGTAAAAAAGGTAATGAACAAATAACTTCCAAATAAAGAAGTGAAAATCCCAATAATAAAGCCTGTAAATATGTCCTTTTTATTCATTTAGAGCCCATGTGTTTAGTTGTTGAATTGCATGATGTGCAGTTAAGTCAAATTGAACAGGAACAACAGAAATGTATCCATTTTCTAATGCCCATTCATCAGTGTCATCTCCTTTATCCTGATTTACGAATTCGCCTGAAAGCCAGTAGTAGTCCTTTCCAAAAGGCGTTTGTCGTTTGTCAAATTTTTCTACCCAGAGGGCCTTTGCCTGTCTGCAGATTTTAATGCCTTTGATTTCTTTTTCTTTTAACTTCGGGAAATTAACATTTAAAATAACACCATGAGGTAATTTTTTTTCAAGGGTTTCTAAGACTATTTTTTTCACAAATGTTTTGGCTGGCTCAAAATCAGCATTCCAATTATAATCTAGTAATGAAAATCCTATAGCCGGAATCCCTTCTATTCCTGCTTCAACAGCGGCACTCATAGTTCCTGAATAAATCACATTTATAGAAGAATTTGAGCCGTGATTTATTCCGGACACACATAAATCAGGTTTTCTCTTCAAAATTTCATTGACTGCCAGTTTTACACAATCTACAGGAGTTCCTGAGCAGCTATATTCTGTAATAGTGTCGTTTTCTTTTGATATTTTATCTAAATATAAAGTATTGTTGATAGTTATGGCATGTCCCATAGCACTTTGAGGCTTATCTGGTGCAACAACAATCACTTCACCAATAGTTGCCATAACATCAATTAAAGTTCTGATTCCGGGAGCTGAAATGCCATCATCGTTTGTTACTAATATTAAAGGCTTTTTGTTTTTCATGGTAAGAATTATTGTGAATATAAGATTTTGAAGACAAATGTAGGAACAGATTTTCTTAGAATAGTAACAAATGAACTAAAATTTGTCAACTAACTTATCTAAGCTTTTTGCGATTCAAAGATTTTCATATCTTTAACAAAAAATTATAGTAGACTTGGCTTTTTTGGCTTGGTTTTTACCATAACTTAGATTAAAAAATTGATGAATGCTATTATTAAATTTATGAAACGAAATTATAAAATCCTCATAGCCGTATTATGCTTGTCTGTAACTTTGTTTGCATTCAAAGTAAATGCAGATAAAACCATAGATCCGGATCCAAATAAAGACAAAATGCTTTTGGAGTTATTGGCCTTCGTTATAGAAAAGGGACATTATAATCCGCCACCTATAGATGATGAATTTTCAAAAGGAATTTTTAAAGATTATATTGAAGCGCTTGATCCTTCAAAACGTTTTTTCCTGCAATCTGATATTGATGAATTTAAGCAATATGAATTAATGCTGGATGATCAGTTTATTAATAAAGATTTGACGTTTTTTAATCTTACTTATACGAGATTAATGAAGCGTATGGAAGAAAGCAAAAAAAGGTATAAAGTTCTTTTGGCACAGCCATTCAATTATAATATAGATGAGACTTTTAATGCAGATTATGAGACGATTCCGTATGCAAAAAATACAGCTGAAATAAATGAAAGATGGAGAAAACAAATTAAACTCTCAACTCTTTCATCTTTAGTAACAAAACAAAAATTAGAGGAAGATAAAAAGAAAACGGATCCGGCTTATAAAATAAAATCGTTTGAAGCTTTGGAAAAAGAAACACGTGAAAGTTCTTTAAAATCTTTGGATGAGTCTTTTGGGAACATAAAAGATTTGGACAAAGGTGATTGGTTCTCGGTTTACATCAATTCAATTATGACTCGTTTTGATCCTCATACAAGTTACTTTGCACCAGAGGAAAAAGATCGTTTTGATGTAAATATTAGCGGAAAATTAGAAGGAATTGGTGCTCGTTTGACTAAGAAAAATGACTTTACTCAAATAGATGAACTAATTTCAGGAGGGCCTGCATGGAAAGGAAAACAGCTTGAAGCGGGTGATTTAATCATAAAAGTAGGGCAAGGTAATGAAGAGCCTGTAGATGTAGTAGGGATGCGTCTTGATGATGTAGTGAAAAAAATTAAAGGACGAAAAGGAACAGAAGTAAAGCTTACTGTAAAAAAAGTAGATGGAACAATCAAAGTTATTTCAATCATTAGAGATGTTGTAGAAATCGAAGAAACATATGCAAAATCAAGTATTGTTGAAAAAAATGGATTAAAATATGGTGTAATTTATTTACCTAAATTTTATATTGATTTTGAAAATAAAGATGGTAGAGATGCCGGTAAAGATATCGCAATAGAAGTTGAAAGACTTAAAAAAGAAAACATCAGCGGAATTGTACTTGATGTGCGTGATGATGGTGGAGGATCACTATCTACTGTAGTTGATATTGCTGGATTATTTATTGAAGAAGGCCCAATTGTTCAGGTAAAATCTGCGGGGAAAAAGAAAGAGGTTTTATATGACAAGGATAAAAAAATTGAATGGGATGGACCTTTGGTAATAATGGTAAATAGTT
Source organism: Flavobacterium sp. LM4 (assembly GCF_002017935.1). Classification (NCBI taxonomy): domain Bacteria; kingdom Pseudomonadati; phylum Bacteroidota; class Flavobacteriia; order Flavobacteriales; family Flavobacteriaceae; genus Flavobacterium; species Flavobacterium sp. LM4. The sequence continues at coordinate 2,053,922 of NZ_MUFW01000001.1, forward strand.
TCTCTGCTTCGGCATCTGAGATATTGGCAGCAGCAATACAGGATTACAAGCGAGGTGTTATCATTGGCAGTAAACAAACTTATGGTAAAGGTACAGTGCAAACAGTTATCGACTTAAATCAGTTTGTTCGTAATAGTGAGTTTGGAGATTTTGGAGCATTAAAAGCAACAGCCCAAAAATTCTACAGAATTAATGGTGGTTCAACCCAATTAGAAGGAGTAAAAAGTGATGTTGTTATGCCGGATCGTTATGCTTATTTAAAAATGGGTGAACGCGATATGGATAATGCAATGCCTTGGGATAAAATAGATCCTGCAAACTATACTATGTGGAATTCAAATGAAAATTTTAATCAGGCGATCCTTAATAGTAAAAACAGAATTGCTGAAAATCCTCAATTTAAATTAATTGAAGATAATGCAAAATGGATTGATGTTAAAAACAAAGAGAATACTTATAGTTTAAATATTAAAAGTTTTAAAGCAACACAAGAGCAAGTAGAAAGTGAGGGCAAGAAATATAAACCAATCGCTGATTATAAAAATAATTTAGTTTTTAAATCGTTGCCTTATGAAAATGCTGAAATTGCTAATGACGCTTCTTTAAAAGAAAAAAGAGAAGCCTGGCATCAGGCTTTGGCAAAAGATGTTTATGTTGAAGAGGCTCTGAACGTATTAGATGATTTACAGGCTAAAACCAATCTTAATAGACAAACTAATTCGTCTAAAATTAAAAAAGATAAACTGGTTAAATCATAATTTTTTGAAAATTAGTTGAATTTATAATCAAAGCTCCATATTTTTTAAAATTATGGAGCTTTTTTTCAAAAATATAATCATTGAACATGAAAAAGATACTCGTTTTATTTATAATCACACTATTTATTGTCTCTTGTAAAAAAGAGAAAAACGAAAAAGAAACACTGTTGGCACAAAATACTTTTGTTACTTCAATACAAGATGTTTCAAAAGCGGGTTATACAATCGCATATTTACCTACTTCTACAACAAAGCAAATTGTAAAACATGATTATTACACATTGTCATATAATGAAAAATTTGAGCAGGCAGAATGGGTAGCATACGAATTGAAAAAAGAGTACTTGAAAAATAATGATTTCAAAAGACCTTATTTTATTGAAGATCCGAAGGTAACAACTGGCTCGGCAGATTGGAGAAATTATAAAAAATCCGGATACGATAAAGGGCATCTTTGTCCTGCAGGAGACATGGAATTTGATAAAAAAGCATACGACGATACATTTTATACTTCGAATATTTCGCCTCAGAATCATGAATTTAATAGCGGTGTATGGAATCGCTTAGAAAACAAAGTTCGTTATTGGGCAGAAAAATATAATGATGTATACGTTGTGACGGGAGGAGTTTTGAAAGATTCTGATATAAAAATAGGAACAGAAGAGGTTTCTGTTCCTAAATATTTTTATAAAATTGTTGTGACTAAATCAGGAAAGGAACATAAGGCTATTGCTTTTTTAATTCCGAATGAAAAAAGTCAAAAAGGAATTTATGAATTTGTAGTCCCAGTTGAAACTTTAGAAAAAATGACCGGAATTGATTTCTTCCCTAATTTAAAAAACTTAAAAAGCAGTAAGGACTTTTAAATCGGCAATAGTTGATGTTGGGTTTTCTGCTTTAAAAACAAAGCTTCCTGCAACTAATACATCAGCTCCTGCTTCTGTTAATTGTTTTGCATTTTTATTGGTTACACCGCCGTCAATTTCTATTAGTGTTGGAGCGTTTTTACGGTTAATTAATGCTTTTAGTTTTCTTACTTTGTCATAAGTGTTTTCTATGAACGACTGGCCTCCAAAACCGGGATTTACACTCATAATGCAAACTAAATCAATATCATTGATTACATCTTCTAATAAATCTATATTTGTGTGAGGATTGATTGCGACTCCTGCTTTCATTCCTTCAGCTTTAATAGCTTGAAGAGTTCTGTGCAGATGAGTGCAGGCTTCATAATGTACACTTAGGATATTTGCTCCTAAATCTGCAAAAGTTTTAATATATCGATCCGGATCAATAATCATTAAATGAACATCGATGGTTTTTTTTGCATGTTTAGCAATAGCTTCTAAAACTGGCATTCCAAAAGAAATATTCGGAACAAAAACCCCATCCATAATATCAATATGAAACCAGTCAGCCTGACTGTTGTTGATCATTTCGATATCACGCTGTAAATTGGCAAAATCAGCTGCAAGAACAGAAGGAGCAATAAGTGTATTTTTCATTGTGTGGTTGTTGTGTTATTTTTTGCAAAGGTAATTATAAAAAATAAAAAACTCCGGTAATCAGCCGGAGTTTCAATCATCAATCAAAAAACGAACAGTCAATCAAACTGTTGTTTGCGTTACAAAGGTTTCATATTTCATATATCAAGTTACAAAAAATAACCTGAAACTTTAAACCTGAAACAAATATTGTTTAACCTAAATAGGTTTTAAGAATTTTACTTCTTGAGGTGTGTTTCAATCTACGGATTGCTTTTTCTTTAATCTGACGTACACGCTCACGGGTTAAGTCAAAAGTTTCTCCAATTTCTTCCAAAGTCATTGGATGTTGGTCGCCAAGACCAAAATACAAACGAACTACGTCTGCTTCTCTTGGAGTTAATGTTTCTAATGAACGCTCGATTTCAGTACGTAAAGATTCGTGAATTAATTCTCTGTCAGGGTTTGGAGATTCTCCCGAACGTAATACGTCATAAAGGTTAGAATCTTCACCTTCAACAAGAGGTGCATCCATAGATAAGTGACGACCCGAGTTTTTCATAGATTCTTTTACGTCATTTACAGTCATATCAAGTTCTTTTGCAATTTCTTCAGCAGAAGGCGGACGTTCATTAGATTGCTCTAATAGCGCATACATTTTGTTGATTTTATTGATAGAACCAATTTTGTTTAATGGTAAACGAACAATACGTGATTGTTCTGCCAAAGCCTGAAGAATCGATTGACGAATCCACCATACAGCGTAAGAAATGAATTTGAATCCACGGGTTTCATCAAAACGCTGAGCTGCTTTAATTAATCCTAAGTTTCCTTCATTAATTAAGTCAGGAAGAGTTAATCCTTGATTTTGATATTGTTTAGCCACAGATACTACGAAACGTAGGTTGGCTTTTGTTAATTTCTCTAATGCTCTTTGATCACCGGCCTTTATTCTTTGTGCTAATTCTACCTCTTCATCGGCGGTAATTAGGTCAACTTTTCCAATTTCTTGTAGATATTTGTCTAACGATGCAGTTTCACGATTGGTTACCTGCTTGGTAATTTTAAGTTGTCTCATGTTGTTGTCTCCCTATTTTTTTAAAGTGTACAAATGGTTATACGTAAGAAGATGCAAAAAAGTTACAGATGAAGAAAAAATATTTTTAAAATAATAAATCAACTTCAGAATTTATTCTTTCCTGGTAATGATCTATTTTTCGTATTGCTCTGTTAAAGAATAGATTCTGTTCTTTAATTCCGGATTGTCTCAAGGGTTTTGAATTGATAATTTGCTGTTTAAAAAACTGATGTACATTCTTGCAGCTTTCTTCATTATCAGTAATGAAATATCCTAGCAGGGTATATGGAACAAACATGGTAAGTTTTTCAGGAGTTTCTATCATCATGTTGTTATTTAATAATATGAGTTCATTATAATAGAGGGCAAAATTAGTATTAGAAGCATTGCATTTTTCCTGAATTAAATGTACAATCCTTTTTAAGTCTTTACATAATGCATTTGCACTTTTTAGATTCAGTAGCCCTGATTCATAAAAGTATAAAATTTGCTGTAAACTGCTGTTGATTGTAGTGTCATTCCAAACTTCATTTACGCTAGTATTTTCATATGTTTTTTTTAGTGTTTGCATGTATTCCGAAAAAGATTCATCGATTACGAAATTTTCAAAAGCAACTTTCTTCTGGTTTGTTTTTAAAAGATTTAACCATACAAAAGCCTTAAATTTTGATAAAATTGTACCGTCCATAAAATAAAATAGCGGAATATCTTTCGCGGAATAAAACAATGTTGTTTTTGGATTTTTGGTTAAAAATGCTATCTGTTCAGCAGATGATTTGAAATACTGCAGCATGTCCTTTAAGGTTTCAATCTCAATTGTTTTTTCGATAATAACCTTTTCTTTTTTCGAAAATAAATTGTCCAAAGAAATATTGTAATGGCTAGCTAGTTTAATGGTCTCGTCGATAGAGAATTTACTCTTTTGGGAGATTCTTCGGTGTGATGCATCGTAACTGATTTCCAGGATAGCGGCGATTTCATCTATTAACGATTCAGACTTAGAAACTTTACTTCTAATTGCTTTTAAAAAAGATTCCTGATGTTTCATAATTTGTGATAATCACAAATATAGAAAATACTTTTATTAGTTTTTGCAAATACAGATGTGATAATTGCAATAGTTTTGCTCTGTAATTTTAAAATAATCTATAATTATGAAAGCTAAATATTTCAATAAATCGGCAGATGAAAAGCTATTTTTTCTTGCTTTAAAAGAAAAAGTTAATGATAAACTCAAAGATAAAACCGTTTCGCATGGAGATGCAAGATTTTGGTTTAAAGGTTTATTTTGGACTCTAATTTGCTACTCGTCTTATTCGTTGTTATTCTTGAACAGTAATAAAACTATTTTTTGGTTTTTATATGTAGTTTTTCAATTGTCAGGATTATTGATCGGATTTAGTTTTGGACATGATGCGTCTCATGATACGGCATTCAGAAATAAAAAAGCAAATTCAGTTTTGCACTTTTTTAGTTTTCTGACAGTAGGAATTGATCCTTTACTTTGGGGATTAAGGCATATTCGGTCACATCATTTGTATGCAAATGTTGAAGGAAGTGATATTGATATAGATAAAAATCCATTTTTGAGGCTGAGCCCAACGCATCCATGGAAACCAAAGCATAAATATCAGGCATATTATGCGCCATTTGTTTATATGTTTACTTTACTGCATTCTGTTTTTATGAGCGATTGGGTGTATTTGTTTTCAGATGAATACGACTGGATGAAACGAGGAGTTTCAAAGGCTGAATTATACTTTAGATTTTTACTGTATAAAGTGTTTTATTTTTCTTTAGTGTTAGCGCTTCCGTTATTGTACGCTGACTTTTCCTGGACTTTTATTGTGTTGACTTTTCTAACCGCTAGTGCTTTTACATCGATGGTGTTTATTATCATGCTTGTGGGGACGCATTTTTTTGATGGAGCAGATTATCCACAGCCTGAGGGAGAATTTCTTGAGCATACCTGGGCGGTTCATCAATTATACACTAGTTGTGATTGGGATGCCAATAAAGGTTGGGCAAGGTTTTTAAGCGGTGGGTCAAATTGCCATGCGGCACATCATCTCTTTCCTAATATCTGTCATACTAATTATAGTGAAATAAATAAAATAATCGAAGATACGACAAAAGAATTCAAACAGCCTTATCATCATAAGACCTTATTTGAAATGATGTTTTCGCATTTTAAGCATTTACACAAAATGGGAAAAAATTAGTGTTAGGGATTAATGTAAAACCCCCAATACAAATTATGAATTGGGGGTTTTCTATGAATAAACCTTTAGTAAACTAAGATCTGATTACTCTTTTTTCTCCTCACGTGGAGGTCTTTGTAAAAGTGCTTTTCTTGACACTTTTTCTTTTTTAGTTTTAGGATCAACACCTAAGTATTTTACTTGAAATACGTCGCCCATGTTTACAACATCTGTAACGTTTTCAGTGCGCTCCCAAGCTAATTCAGAAACGTGTAATAAAACTTCATTTCCTGGTGCAGCAGTATATTCTACAACAGCTCCAAAATCTAACATTTTAATTACTTTTACTTCATAAGCTTCTCCCATTTGTGGTTTGAAAGTGATTGACTTAATTTTAGCCAATACAGCTTCAATTCCGGCAGGATCTGTACCTAAGATTTCGATAACACCTTGTTCGTCAACTTCGTTGATTACAATAGTTGTTCCTGTAGCTTTTTGTAATTCCTGAATTACTTTTCCTCCAGGACCAATTAATGCTCCAATAAAGTTTCCAGGGATAGTTCTGGTGATGATTTTTGGTGAATGTGCTTTTACATCAGCTCTTGGAGCAGCAATAGTTTCAGTTAATTTTCCTAAAATATGCAAACGTCCGTCGCGAGCCTGAGATAAAGCCTGCTCCATAATATCATAACGTAAACCATCAATTTTGATGTCCATTTGACAAGCAGTGATACCATCAGCAGTTCCGGTTACTTTAAAGTCCATGTCTCCTAAGTGATCTTCATCTCCTAAAATATCAGACAATACCGCAAATTTCTCTCCGTCAGTAATTAATCCCATAGCAATCCCTGAAACTGGTTTTACCATTTGAACTCCGGCATCCATAAGCGCCATTGTTCCGGCACAAACCGTTGCCATAGAAGAAGAACCGTTAGATTCTAAAACTTCAGAAACAATACGAATTGTGTAAGGACAATCTGCAGGTATCATATTTTTTAATGCTCTTTGAGCCAGATTACCGTGACCAACTTCTCTTCTTGAAGTTCCTCTTAATGGTTTTGCTTCACCAGTAGAGAAAGGAGGGAAGTTATAGTGTAAGTAGAATTTCTCTTCGCCTTGTTCAGATGGAGAATCAATTTGGTTTGCTTCTCTTGAAGTTCCTAAAGTTACAGTTGCCAAAGCCTGAGTTTCCCCACGAGTAAATAAAGCAGAACCGTGAACTCTTGGTAGATAATCAGTTTCACACCAAATTGGTCTGATATCTGTAGTTTTTCTACCATCTAAACGAATCCCTAATTCTAAAACTACATTACGAACAGCTTCTTTGTTTGTTTTGTAGAAATATTTACCAACTAAATCACCGTCAGCAGCTAATTCTTCTTCTGTAAATAAAGCTTTTACTTCTTCTTTTACTTCAGCAAAAGCAGCGCTTCTTTCGTGTTTTGCAGATCCGACTTTTGCAATAGCATAAATTTTATCGTATGCAGCTGCTTTTACTTTTTTGTAAATTTCTTCGTTCTCTTTCTCGCCTTCGTAAGTACGGATTTCTTTTTTACCAAAAGCTTCCTGTAAACGATATTGAGCCTGAATTTGAACTTTGATAGCTTCGTGAGCGAATTTAATAGCTTCGATCATTTCAGCTTCTGAAATTTCTTTCATCTCACCTTCAACCATGGCAACAGAATCCATAGAAGCTCCGATCATCATATCGATGTCAGACTTTTCTAATTCTTCTCTGCTTGGATTGATTACTAATTTTCCGTCGATACGTGCAACACGAACTTCAGAAATCAAGTTGTAAAATGGAATGTCTGAAACTGCTAATGCTGCAGATGCCGCTAACCCTGCCAATGCATCTGGCATAACTTCACCGTCGTGAGACATTAACTGAATCATAACTTGTGTTTCAGCATGGTAATCGTCTGGGAAAAGCGGACGCAATACACGGTCAACTAATCTCATTGTCAATACTTCGCTGTCGCTTGGGCGTGCTTCTCTTTTAAAGAAACCTCCAGGAAAACGACCTGCTGCTGCAAATTTTTCGCGATAATCTACCGTTAACGGTAAAAAATCAACGCCTGGGTTGCTGGTGCGAGCTGAAACTGCTGTTGCAAGAATCATCGTGTCGCCCATTCTTACTACTACAGAACCGTCAGCTTGTTTGGCTAAACGTCCTGTCTCGATTGTGATGCTTCTGCCATCACCTAAATCGATCTTTTCTACAAATAATTGTGGAATCATAAATTTTTTTCCTTATTGATTATACAATGGGTTTTAGTTGTGTTGTAGTGTTGTTGTGTGTAGTTGTTGTTATCTAAAACCCAATGAAAAACCAAACTTTTTTTCTTGTAACAGCCTGAAAGACTTGTATTTTGTAAAAACAAAAAGAGGCACTTTCGCACCTCTTTTCTATATTGATTATTTTCTGATATTCAATACTTTGATAATCTCACGATATCTGTTAATCTCTTTCTTTTTCAAGTAATCCAACAAAGCTCTTCTTTTACCTACTAATAGTACAAGAGAACGCTCAGTGTTGTAATCGTGACGATTTTTTTTCAAGTGTTCAGTTAAGTGAGAAATTCTGTAAGTGAACAATGCAATTTGACCTTCTGCGCTTCCAGTGTTTGTTGCACCACCGTGTTGTGCGAAAATCTCTTCTTTCTTTTCTTTGGTTAAATACATTCCAATATTATTTAATGATTTTTATGTATGTCAGACAACTTTTGTAAGACGGGTGCAAAATTAGATTAAAAAAACAAAAGAATCAAACAAAAATAAAAGAATCTAAAAAAGAATGTTGTTTTTTGAAGAATTTTAAATCTTTTTATTTGCTAATTTGAAACTGCTATAGGTATAGAGTATAGTACTCTGACAGGTACACCTCTCTGCTGTCCAGGAATCCAGTTTTCATAACTCGTAACTACTCTCATTGCTTCTTCATCAAGACCATATCCTAATGACTTTAGAATTTTTGGGTCAACAATTTTACCATCTCTTTCAATTACAAATTGAACAACTATTTTTCCAGATATTTTATTGATTACTGCTTCTTTTGTTTTTACAAAATTAGCTCCAATGAATTTATAAAAATCAGTAATTCCTTTTTGTGGTAATGGTTTTGATTCCAGAACGTTGTATTGTCTTTCTTTACCTTCCGAGTTTGTACTTTTTCCAGAAATAAACTTTCCTTCATTATAAATATCAGTGTATTGATAGTTAGTAGCTTCATTAATATCTTTCCATTCACCATCTTTAAATCCATTTTTTAAATTTCCCTTAGACGAAGATTTCTCTCCATTTTCTTCATAGATACCATTGCCATTTTTGACAGTATGTTCGTTTTTAGAATTCCAAAAATCATAAATTTTTAAATCTGAGCTAAATCCTTTTTCAGATTCAATATATTCACCTTTTAATTTAGGTTTTCCGTTTTCGTACCATTCTGAAAAACTTCCATTCAATCTTGATTTGAGATAATTTTCGGTTCTTTTTTTCTTACCATTTTCATAGTAATAAACATATTCGCCTTCTCTTGAATATCCATCTTTAGTTTTAGAGCTCCCCTCCATTTTTAATTCCCCAGATTTATAATAATCTTTAATCTGATACAGGTTTTTTTCGGTGTTGTAATCTTTTATAATTCTATAGGAGGTGTGGTTTTCTTTTGAAGCGTCTTTCCCAATTGAATCAAAATATATGATTTTATCTGAAGAATTTTGTGAAAAAAGCCATATTGGAAATAAGATAGTAAGAATGAAAAGTTTTTTTCTCATTGATTTTTTAAATAAATAGTGTTATGAAAATTAAGATTAGTTTTAGCTGCTATTTTAGTTTCTGATTTTTTTTGCCGATTTGTTTCTCATTTAAAGAAGTATACGAAAAGCTTACATTGTTTTCATCTATGCTTGTTCCTGAAATCAGAATTCCTTTGTCGTAATTATCGGTAAAAGAAATTTTGCTTAAGATATTGTTTCCTTGCCAAACACCTTGTTTTAGTCCGTCTTTAAGAGTTCCTTTTTGTGTTACAAATTTATCTGTTTCTTCATATTCACCATTTCCGTCAATTACGGTTTGGTTATTGTTTTCATCCCAATAATTAAGAATTAAGGTTTGTGATGTTTTCTTTTTAGGATCCCATAGGTTCCGTTTTTCAGACTTTTTGCTTTGATTTTCGTACCAGTTAATTTCTTTACCAGACTTATGATCTTCAGAATAATTTACAACCGATTCCTTTGCGCCGTTTTTGTAATAATAGATAAATTCCCCATCTTTTTTCAAAAAATCTCTTTCTAAGGTTGCGCCTGTCATTTTTTTTCTTCCGTTTTTATAAAAATCAGTAACAACGTATCGGACACTTTTTTGAGAATAATTGGTAATTACCCGAGTGTAACTATAGTTTTCTGGTTTTGCTTCACAATTTAACGTATCAAGAAAAATTTTTTTCGAGACCATGTTAATTTGTGCAAATAGATTTGCTGAAACTAAAAGAAGAAATACTATGAAGATGTTTTTTTGCATTCAGGTCTATTTTTTATATAAAAATAGGGCTTCTAGAATAATTTAGCAACTTCTTGATTTACGAATTCAAGGAACCTCTCGTCAGCTTCTGTAAAAGGATCAATCACGTGACTGTCAATGTCAATCTGACCGATATTTATGCTGTTTACAAATAATGGTACCACTATTTCAGATTTTACAGTAAAACTACAGGCAATATAATTATCCTGTGCTTTTACATCGGGCACTACAAAATTAGCGTTGCTTTCGGCAACTTGTCCGCAAATCCCTTTTCCAAAAGGAATTACGGTATGATCTGTTTCGGCACCAACGTAGGGTCCTAAATGCAAGGTTTTGTTTTCATGATTGGCAAAATAAAAGCCAACCCAGTTATAATATTCTATATTTGTGTTTAGTAATTGACAGATTGCTAATAATTTATCATCTCTGTCCTTATTTGAATCAGCTACAATAGCGCTTACTTTGGGTTGTAATTCCTGAAATGTCATAATTTAAATATTTATACAAAAGTATTTAAAGCTGAACTCAAAAAATATATAAATTTGAAAAAAAAATCTTTTGAAAAAATATTTAATACAATTTAAACCCTTCCTTCTTTTTATAGGTACTTTTTTTTTAGCTTATATTATACTCACTTTAGGGTACAAGCTTTATTTAAACAGTTTTGAAGCGAATGATGTGGATGGAGTTACAAATATTGTTGGCCGAAATGTTGAACAAATAATGAATTTGTTTAATTGTGATATCAAAATTCAAAAAAACCAATTATCTCCTTTTCTGGAAGTTTGGTATAATAAAAAACGTACAGTTCGAATTGTGGAAGGCTGTAATGCGGTAAGCGTGCTTATTCTGTTTGTCTCTTTTGTAGTTGCTTTTTCAGGAAAATTTAAAGCAACTATATTATTCATCTTGGCAGGAAGCCTTTGTATTTATATTTTGAATGTGATTCGAATCGCTATTTTAACCGTTTTGATATATCGTTTTCCGGAGAATGTGCATATTTTGCATGGAGTCCTTTTTCCTTTAATTATTTACGGGTTGGTTTTTTTATTATGGATATTTTGGATTAATAAATTTTCAAAGTATGCTAAATAAAATATATGAACATAAAGCTAAAATTCTAATAGCAACATTGATTGTATTGTGTTTTATAGGAATAAGGGCTTTTGAAAGTCAATTATTTTATGATCCTTTTTTGAATTATTTTGAATCCAATTTTAAAAATGCACCATTTCCTGAAGTAGATGTTTTTAAACTTTTTTATGGACTTTTCTTTCGTTATTTTTTTAATACTCTTTTATCATTAATGCTTATTTATGTTTTATTTAGGGATCTCGAGGGGTTAAAATTCAGCACTATTATGTATGGATTTTTTTTATTGGTATTGTTTGGGATGTTTTTTATAATTATAACTTATTTTCCAAAGGCAAATTGGTTACTTTTTTATGTGAGAAGGTTTATTATTCAACCCATATTTGTACTGCTATTCATTCCTGCTTTTTACTATCAGAAACAAAATATCAAAAAATAACATTTTATTAGATTGTTTTTAAAGGCTTTTAAATACTTTTGCAGTATGAATTTAAAGAAATGTACAGGACTATTTTTAGCTTTCCTATTGTTGGTTTCCAACATTGGATTTGCTCTTGATGTGCATTATTGCGGAGGAAAGATTGCTTCTGTCTCATTAAGTACTACAGTATCTCCTGTTAAAAAGTGCTGCGGAGATAAAGAGAAAAAGTCTTCTTGTTGTAAAGACAAAGTGGTTAAATTTGAAAAGAAATCAGATAATGCTACTGTTAAGGTGTTCTTTTATCAACTTGCTTTTTCAGCGTTAATTAAGGAATATAAACCAATTGCTTTTTTGTCTGTACCAAATTTCAAAAACAATCAGGTTATTTCGTATTATGCTGATGCAAATGCGCCCCCCTTATTCAAATTATACAATCAATACATTTTTTATTCCTGATTTTAATGTTTAGAATCAAGCCCTTTTATTGTGGCTTGTAATTGTCTTGTTTTAATATTTCTTTTTTGTTAAGAATCGTTAAATCAGAATTTCTAAATAACATTAAAATCTTTTTTATGCAAAAAAACATCATGCTTTTTATGATGATTTTGCTTTCTGTTTCTGTGTTTTCGCAAGAAGATTTAGAGGAAGTAAAAATAACTAAAAAGCAAAAAGGAATTAAGAAATCCTATACCCTTACTGCTAATACAACTGTTATTACAAGTAAGGAACTACTGAAAGCTGCTTGTTGTAATCTTGCAGAAAGTTTTGAAACCAATCCGTCAATCGATGTTAATTTTTCGGATGCTTTAACGGGAACAAAGCAAATAAAAATGCTGGGATTGACAAGCCCGTATTTGATGATTACCGAAGAAAATATTCCCTCTGTTCGCGGTGCTTCTCAAGCCTACGGATTGTCATTTACACCCGGAACCTGGATAGAAAGTGTTCAGATTACAAAAGGTGCAGGAAGTGTAATAAATGGATATGAAAGTATTTCGGGACAAATAAATACAGAGCTTTTAAAGCCTCTAAACGATATTCCCTTTTTTCTTAATGCTTACGGATCTACTGATGCCCGTTTTGAATTGAATACCCACTTCAATAAAAAATTATCAGATAAGTGGGCAACAAGTTTGTTTCTGCACGGAAATGCACGCGTGGCAAAAAATGATATGAACGATGACGGGTTTCTGGATAATCCGTTAGGAAAACAAATCAATATTTTAAACCGATATCAATATTATGATCCCGAAAGCGGTTTGGTAAGTTTTATCAATTTCAGATATATGAATGATAAAAAACAAACAGGGGAAGTGGATTTTGATAAAGACAGAGATCGTGGAACAACAAATCATTGGGGATCAGAAATCAATACAGAACGATTTGATGTTTCTACTAAAATTGGATACGTTTTTAAAGATATGCCATATCAAAGTATTGGTTTTCAAAATGCTTTTAATAGTCATAAACAAGATTCGTATTTCGGTTTAAATCAGTATGATATTAAGCAGAATAGTTTTTATTCGAATTTAATTTTCAATTCGATTATCAATAATACAATGCATAAATTTACAACGGGGTTGAATTTTACTTATGATCAATATCAGGAATTTGTTAACATAAACGATTATAGTAGAATTGATAATTCTGTTGGAGCATTTTTTGAATACACCTATGATAATGCGGATAATTTCAGTCTGATTTTGGGAGCAAGAGTAGATAATCATAACCGCTTGGGTTTTTTTGCTACACCTCGTCTTCATGTTCGCTACAATCCCTGGAAAGATGGGGTTCTTCGTCTTTCTGCTGGAAGAGGAAAACGTTCGGCAAATATTTTTGCTGAAAATCAACAGCTTTTTGCAAGCTCAAGAACTTTTTCAATTTTAGATAATAACGGAAAAGTTTATGGTTTGAATCCTGAAATTGCCTGGAACTATGGTTTGAGTTTTTCTCAGAAATTTAAACTTTTTAATAAAAATGCTGAGGCAGGTTTTGATATCTACAGAACTGATTTTCAAAATCAGGCCGTTGTCGATTTGATGCAAAGTCCGCAGGAAGTTTTGTTCTATAACTTAAAAGGAAATTCATTCGCAAATAGTTTGCAAGTAGAGTTTAACTATGAGTTGATTCATAATTTGAATCTAAGAACAGCATACAAATATTATGATATCCAAACAGATTATTTAAGAGGGACTTTTCAGAGACCACTTCAGGCAAAACATCGTTTTTTAGGAAACCTGGAATACGAAACTAATTTAAATGATGATAGACAATGGAAATTTGATTATACCTTTAATTGGTCCGGAAAACAACAATTGCCATATACTGCATCAAATCCTGTGTCCGATCAATTTTCAGATTTTTCACCTTCGTATGCTGTTATGAATGCACAGATAACCCGAGTTTTTTCATCAGTTTTTGAAGTCTATATTGGAGGGGAAAACATTGGAAATTACAAACAGAAAAAAGCAATTTTGGGTGCTGATGATCCTTTTGGCTCTAACTTTGATGCTTCTGTAGCATATGCTCCAATTTTTGGGCAGATGTATTATGCGGGATTGCGTTTTAAAATAAAATAATTACAATATCAATTTCAAAAATCAATAACATTAATATTTAATAAAATGAACAGAATAATTTTAATAGCATTAGTGACTTTTTTAGGATTTTCAGCTCAGGCTCAAACTAAAAAAAATAAAAACTTAAAATACACTACAGAGGTAAATGGTAATTGCGAACAATGTAAAAAACGAATTGAAAAAGCAGCATTTAGTGTGCCGGGGGTAAAAACTGCCAATTGGGATATCAGTTCACATCAACTGACGGTGATTTTAAATGAAGAGAAATCATCAACAGCAGATTTAAACAATGCAGTTGCAAAGGTAGGCCACGATACAAAAGAGGTAAAAGCAACTCAAAAAGATTATGACAATTTACACACTTGTTGTAAATACGAGAGAGAATAATTATTCACGGCCCGGGTTTAAAGCCTGGGCTTTTTAATAGTTAATTTATGTTTAAAATACCGTAATTTATTGTGGTTAAACTAAATTATTGTTAATTTCACAGCCTTATAATTTCAATAATAAACCCCCCATAGTATATGAATAATTTTGACTGGTCTCAATTAATAAATCCTGAGTTTTATATTAATTTAAGCATAGGCGGAATTCAAATAGGTTTGTATATTGTATTGTTTATTGTTTTTGCAGAAACAGGATTGTTTGCGGGTTTTTTTCTACCAGGAGACAGTTTGTTGTTTTTAGCAGGAATTTACAGTGGGGAACTGATTGAAAATATGATTTTTATTCCGAATGATTTCCTAAACGTCTTTTTACTATCGTTTTTGGTAGCAATCATGGGAGTTTTAGGAAATATGACCGGTTATTGGTTTGGTGCCAAAAGCGGTTATTATTTGTTTAAGAAAGAAGACAGTTTCTGGTTCAAAAAGAAATACCTCTTACAATCGAAAGATTTCTTCGAAAAGTATGGAGGTAAGGCTATAATTTATGCAAGGTTTTTACCAATTTTCAGAACATTTGCTCCAATTGTGGCAGGTATAGTTTCTATGGATAAGAAGAAATTTATGTTCTATAATATTTTGAGTTCCTTTTTATGGTCTTTTATATTGATATTCGCAGGCCATTACCTATATGGAGTGTTTTTAAAACAAGGAATTGACCTGAAACATCATATTGAATATATCATCATAATCATTGTAATTATTTCTACATTCCCCGTTTTATTGAAGCTTTTGAAGAAAAGACCAATTGAGAAAATTTAATTTTAGTTTATAAAATTAAATGTTTCCAAATAGATTAAAAATTGATCTTGCAAAACGCGAATTATTTTTTTCTTCTACAGTTTCATAACAAGAAAATCCTAAAATAATTTTTATTCCAGGAGGTATACTGTTCAGTATATCTCTTTTTTGTTCATCTAAAAGTAATTTTAAACTTGTGGTTACTTCCGCATTAAACTTCAAATAAGAAATAACGAGTAAAGTAGAAAAATTCAGCACTTCACGTGCTGTTTCACTTTTTATGCCAACTTCATTCGAAATCATTTCGGTAATTCTGGCTTTTTTACTGGTGAAAATCTGTTCTAAGAGTTGATTTCCTTCTAATTTGTAATTTTCGTCTACAGATAAAATTCGGGAAGAAGCAAAATCGACTTCTTTGTAAAATGCTGAGTCCTGAACAAGTTCAGTCATTTCTTCTAATGTTTTCTCATTAAAATTGTTGTAGCATCCCATTAACACAGTTCCTAACGAAACGTCGATAGCCTTAATTAATAAAGCATCATTTTCGAAGTAAAATTTGTTCAGTTTTGAGATAACATTGGACGAGATAAAGCGGCGTAGTTCAATTTGTAGATTTGGGGTCATAATTGTATACTGGATTAATTAATAAATGCTGTCAATAACCGATTAAATGTGGTATTTTGTCGTTTATAATGATAAAAATATAAAATAAATTAACATATCCAAAAAATAAGTTAAATATTTTGCTTTGCCTTTTTTGTAGTTTAATTAACAATTATTGATAATATCAATAAATATAAAGGCTACTTATTAAAATAAAGTAATAAATATTTAAAAATATTTTTATTTTTTAGATGTAAAGTTTTAAAATATAAGAAAAAACTTAAATTTAAATTATACGTTTAAAAAAGTAAACTTCTGTTCTGCCAGATTACATTAAGAAAAAGCCCCATATAAATTACACATAATAAAAAATTTATAAAACTGGATGCTAAAAACCCAATCAATGAACCTGTTGCGGCCTTAAATGCCCTTTTATGATTTTTCGAATCATACAGCATTTCTCCTATAAATGCACCTGCAAAAGGCCCTATAATTACTCCAAAAGGTATGGGTGCAAGAATGCCGACTATTAAGCCTATATTAGTTCCCCAAACACCGAAAGAACTGCCTCCAAAATGGTTTGTTCCTTTTGCAGGAATTATATAGTCCAAAATTGTGATGATAACCATGATTATAAAAGTGATTCCTAAAACCCAATAGTTGTTTTCGACTGCTTTTGTTAAATAGAGCAATAATAATCCAACCCAGCAACTCAGTAAGCCCGGTAATACAGGTAAAAAGCTACCCATAATTCCGATAAGCATACATATAAAACCAAGTAATACCAATAGTAAATCCATAATGTTTTTGTAATTAAATTTTTTTATTTTCAGATAATATTCCAATCTATTTATAAGGAGAAAGCAATCTTTAATTAATCCGCTAAAAGAAAAGTACACTATATAAATGTAATAAGAAAAAAGTTCAAAATTTTTTGATGAAGAATTTGATATGCTTTTATAATATTAATAAAAATAGAGTTTAAAATTATTTAACCTTATGTCTATTGTCTCGTGAACGAAAAGATAGTGGAATACAAATAAAGAATACGCATCATAAAAACTATGAAGAATATCTGGAATACGAAGGTTCTCAAAAAAAATAATTGTATTTTTATACCTTATAGTTCAATTCAACATCAAAATCTTGAAGCCGTATTTTCTTTTATTATTTTTTATATTTTTCAGTTCTTGTCAATATTTTGACAAGCAGGTTCCGTCTGAAAAAGAATTACTTCAAAAAGAATTAAAATCAATCAACTGGCAAGAAGTTGACGAATATCCATCAGTTGCAGATTGTGAGAAGATTAACGATAAAAAACAGCGTCAACAATGTTTTTTCGAAATCATGTCACAGCTTATTCAGGAAAAATTAGACATCGACACACTCTCAATTTTGTATCCCGAATTAGATACCATAGAAGTCAAAGTAACTGTTTTTCCTAATGCTACCCTGAAATTTGAACCGCAATTCCCTAAAGATTCAGCCACTTATGATACGATAAAAATAGACAGTATTCTTCGTGCCCGATTGATCGATTTTCCAAAAGTAAATCCTGCTATTAAACGCGGAATTCCGGTAAAATCACAATTTATTTTGCCTGTAATTCTCAAGGAAAAAGACAGTAAATAAATAAGAAGCTATTCCTGCTGTCTGCTATATCTTTTTGTTTTTAAAGAAAAAACAAAAAGGATGTCGCTTCCATCTGGGCTAGGGCATCGGGATTCTAATAAAATTATATTTTAAAACGGCGGTCTTTCCATTCATAAGAACCAAACAAACTGTACAAAGCTACTGTTGTACTAAAAAAAGGATAAAGTAAACTGCTCAAAAGCAAACTTTTTATTTTTCCTTTAGTCAAAAAAAGATTGGTAACATAAAGCAAGACAAAGTCTGTCACAAATTTTAAAAAAGCAAACAAAACAAAAACCGGATAGGGCCAAATCCCAAAACAAACAAAGAAAAATCCGAGTACAAAACTCAAATTACCAAGAAAGACAACCAGCCCCAATAACTTTCCAAAGAGGCTTTGATATGAGCTTGTTTTTGCCGCCCAGCGTACTCGTTGATAAAATAAGCTTTTCAAGGTTTCAGTTGGTTTAGTGAGAACAATAGCTTCTTTAGCTTTTAAATAATGAACTTCTTTTGGAAATCTCTCAATCGCTTTTTGCAATAAAAAAACATCATCTCCACTGGCAATTTTATCGTTTCCGTCAAACCCGTTTAGCTTTTCAAACAATGATTTCGTGTAAGCAAAATTGGCACCATTGCACATAAAAGCCCGGTTAAGTCCAAAGCTCCCAATTGTAGCTCCTTGCAGACTGGTTAAATCTAATTGTTGAAAATGATCTAAAAAAGAGTTTTTACATTCATACGTTATAGCTCCTGCAAGCATCGAGATTTCATTTTTCTGAATGTAGTTGTCGAATATCAGAAGCCAATTTTCAGAGGCAATACAATCGGCATCGGTAGTAATTACCCAATCGGTTTTTACATGCTGCATTGCGGTAGTGATGGCATCTTTTTTGGGTGAATTTGAAATACGAATGTTGTCTATTTGTGAAATGTGAAATGTAAAATGTGGAATGTGAAATTTTTCGTCAGAACCATCATCAACCAAAATCACTTTGAATAAATCCTTAGGATAATTAAGATTCGAAAAGCTCTCCAGAAGTATAGGCAAATTTTCTGCTTCATTGCGAAACGGGACTATAATCGTAAAACTTGTTTTGGGTTCTAAATTTGATTTTTGATATTTTTTGACTTTAAAAAAACCATAAATCAGCAAGCCGATTGTTATCACATAAATTTTTAATATGACGAACAATATCGGGATCATGCTGCTGTTTTGGTTTTAAAATTCAATACATAATAACTGCCTATAAGTACAGGTAAAACGACGTTTAAAAGCCACATGAGTGTACTAATGAAAACCACAATCCATTCGTTTACACCTAAAATTCCGAAGAAATAGATTGCAACGCTGCCTTTTACCGCAAAATCTAAAAACTGAAAAGTAGGTAATGAAGAGGCCAAAAAATAGACAGAAGTGATGGCCGCCAGTAAGGTCAAATAGGGTAAATAAACTTCAAAAGCGAGAAACAAAAAGTAATATTGGTGTGAGAAAACCAGATAACGGCAAATACCTAAAAAGATATTTTTCTGATGAATATGTTTTGGAATCTCATTGATCTTATGAATTAGTTTTTCAATTGAATATCCCTTTACTTTTATCTTTTTTATTGAAAACAATAGAATCAGGATCAGCAAAAATCCGCCAAATAAAATCAATACTGTTTTCGTGGTAATGACATTGTACAGCGCATTGAAATACAACAGACCAAAAATGCCAAAAATAATAGTGAGAATCATTTGTATTCCGTTGCATATTAAGTTCAGAAAAACCACTTTTTTAGCTTCAGATTTTGGGTAATACAACGCTTTTCCTGCATATTCGCCAACTCCGTTTGGGGTGAAAATTCCGGCGGTTAAAGCCGCAAGAACCTGTTTTGTGGCTTCTCCTAAAGATATTGGGTAAATAACGTTGACTAAATTCTGCCATTTTAAAATTTCAAAATAGCGGTTTAAAACACTTAAAAGCAAGATAAATCCAACTCCCAAAACCGACTGATTTTTTCGAAACAAAGTAATGAACTTCTGCCAGTCCAGTTTATCATTGTTCGCCAACTGATCGTAAATAAAATAAAATGCACCGCCAACAATCAAAAGTTTGGCCACAAGAACAAGGAATTGCTTAGCTTTGTGAGGAATTGAAATCATGCCGCAAAAGTAATACAAAGTATTGTAATAATGCTATCCCATAAAGATTCACAAAGCAATCACAAAGACACACAGAGAAAACTAAAAAAACTTTGTTAATCTCTGTGTTAACTTAGCAGAACTTTGTGCAACCCAAACAAAAAACACTTGACAAAAGAACGCATCATATTAGGTATTGATCCCGGAACCACGATTATGGGTTTTGGACTGATTAAAGTAACCAATAAAAAAATGGAATTTCTGCAGTTGAACGAATTGCAGCTTTCTAAATACGACAATCATTACCAAAAATTAAAAATCATCTTTGAAAGAACTATCGAATTAATTGAAACGCATCATCCCGATGAAATTGCGATAGAAGCGCCTTTCTTTGGAAAAAACGTTCAGTCTATGCTGAAATTAGGCCGTGCACAAGGTGTTGCAATGGCAGCTGGGCTTTCAAGAGATATTCCAATTACGGAATACGAACCTAAAAAAATAAAAATGGCCATTACCGGAAACGGAAATGCCAGTAAAGAGCAGGTTGCCAAAATGCTTCAGCAGCTTTTAGGCTTAAAAGAATTACCCAAAAATCTCGACTCAACTGATGGTTTGGCAGCTGCGGTTTGCCATTTCTTTAACTCAGGTAAAATTGTGGCAGGCAAAAGTTATTCGGGCTGGGACGCTTTTGTGAAACAGAATGAGGATCGGGTTAAAAAATAGTTTTCAATAATCAGTTTTAAAAAAATATGTCAAACAATATTCATTTTTTAGATGACAATGCAATAAATAAACCTGAACAAGATTTATTTAATTTTAAATTTTATGCAGAAAAAGTTCAAAAACTGATACAATTAAATTCTAGCAATCCTGATCCAATTACTATTGGAATTTATGGAAAATGGGGCGAGGGAAAAACTTCATTCTTAAATCTTATCGAAAATAAAATTGATCATTTTGAAAAAAAAGATGGAGACAAAGAATATTTGAAATTCCATTTTAATCCTTGGAGGTATTCAAATGAAGATGAAATGATGTTTGATTTTTTTGATGGCTTAGCAAAAAGATTTTATGTAAAAAAAGAAACTAACAGCCAAAAAATTGGCAAGCAACTTATTAAATACAGCAGATATCTTAAATCAATTAAAATATCATCTTCTTTCGGTATTCCAACTAAACTTGGTACAAAAATAACTTTTGATCCAAGTGTGATTCTTGAAACGTTAGGTGAAGATTTAAAGGGCGAAGAAATTACACTTGAAATTTTAAAAGATAAGGTTAATGAAGATTTAGAAAAAGTAAATTTTAAAGTTGTTGTATTTATTGATGATTTAGATCGATTAGATAAAGAAGAAATCTATACGATTTTAAAATTAATTAAACTAAATGCCAATTTTAAAAACTTCATTTTTATAGTAAATATTGATAGTGATCATGTTGCTAAAGCCATTAAAGATCGCTATGGAAATGATATTGAAGATGGCTATCAATTCTTAGATAAAATCATTAATATCCCTATTCATTTACCAAGAATTGAAAAAGAAGATTTACAATACTTTTTTGATGTTAAATTAAAATTGGTCATCGACAAACTACCTTTTCTACAAGACAAAAAAGAAGAAACATTTAATGATATTAGTCTTGCTTTTTCAGAAGCAAAATATGATTCTCCCAGAGAAATAATTAAAATTTTGAATAGCTTTTTTATAAGCGCTTTTACACTTGAAAGAGAGGCAAATACAATAGATATTTATTGGATAGAATGGCTAAAAATTAAAAATATTAAATTATATAACTGTATAAAAAATTATCAATTCGATAATGGTTTTATGCCTATTTTTTCTAATCAGTACCCTACAATTAATTTTAATGATGATATTTATGAAAAGAATTATCCGAATGGTACAAGAAAAAAATTAATTGAAGAGTTTAAAGATTATCAGTGGTTTTTAGATAGACTATTTCCATCAAATATTGCGACTGTACCAAATGACAATTTAATTCCTCATATAAACCTTCAAGATCATTTTGAAAAATATTTTTCATATCATACTATTAGAAAAATGTCAAATTTTAAAATAGAGCAAATTAAAGATTTATTAAAAGAGAATACTACAGAAGGCATTATCGATATAATCTCAGATTTTATAAACCATGGAATTGAAGAATACAAAATAATTTATAAAATGGAATCTTTAATTACTTCTGTAAAACATAAAGATGGAAGAAATACATTTTATCTTTTTTTATTTGATAAATATATTAACTCAAGTTTTTTTAAAAATGAAAATACTATTCGTTTAATTGAATCAATTGCAAATGTTTTAGATAAAGATAATGAGAATGATAACGATTTAATTTCTTTTGAATTAGCAAATAAACTTGATGTAAATCAATTATGTCATTTTACGAGAAAATTTGATAACACTAAAGCATTTAAAAAAGAGCTAGAAAAACTCATTGCAGAAAAAGCCCAAACAAGTTTTAATCTTGAAAATCTTATTTACAAAAATCCAACAAACGCCCCTAATAGAATGATTATGCATTATTGGAAATTAGCAGATGAAAATGCATATGAAGCCTATATAAAGTCTACAATTGTAAATGAAGTAAATATAAAACTTCTAATTAGAAATTTTTCTACTTTTTGGAACAACTCTTATTTTGGACCTCTAGAAAAAGATAATTACGACTATCTAAAAACACTAGTAAATGTTGAATTTATCTTTAGAAAGATAGCTGAATTTAACCCTACATTGGTCGATAAAATTAATCCTAACAATTATAAATTTTCAGAGATGGATGCTAATACAGAAGAACAAAATCTTGATCAATTCATTTATTGGTATAAAAAAGAGAACGATTCTGGAATAAAAATAGAAACTGTTAAAGAAGTTCAGATTTAAATGTCAGGAATCTACATTCATATACCATTTTGTAAACAAGCTTGCCACTATTGTGATTTTCATTTTTCAACTTCAATGAAAAAGAAGGACGATATGGTTTTAGCATTAGCTAAAGAAATTGCCATGCGTAAAAATGAGTTTGAAAATGAGATTGTAGAAACGATATATTTTGGAGGAGGAACACCATCTGTTTTAAGTAATGAAGAAATCAACTTTTTGATTTCAGAAGTTTACAGGAATTACAAAGTCACCAAAAAACCTGAAATTACACTTGAGGCAAATCCTGATGATTTGTCTTCAGAACGAATTTTAGAATTGTCTAAAAGTCCTGTAAATCGTCTCAGTATTGGAATTCAGTCTTTCTATGAAGACGATTTGAAGATGATGAATCGTGCTCATAATTCGGCGGAAGCCAAAAAATGTCTGGAAGAAGCAACAAAATACTTCGAGAACATTTCGCTCGATTTGATTTACGGAATCCCTGGAATGAGCGACGAAATGTGGAAACAGAATATTCAGACTGCTTTGGATTTTGGCATTTCGCATATTTCGAGTTACGCGCTGACAGTTGAACCGAAAACTGCCTTGAGGAAATTAATTCAAACCGGAAAAATTGCCGAACCGCAAGATGAAGCAGCTTCAAATCATTTTATGATTTTGGTTGAAATGCTTCAGAAAAACGGTTTCATCCATTACGAATTATCGAATTTTGGAAAAGAAAATTATTTCTCCAAAAACAATTCGGCTTACTGGTTAGGAAAAAAATACATAGGAATAGGCCCTTCGGCGCATAGCTATGATGGAGAAAAAAGAGGCTGGAATGTCGCCAATAATTCATTGTACTTAAAATCTATTCAGGAAAATGTTTTGCCTATAGAAACTGAAATTCTAACCGTTTCAGATCGTTATAATGAATATATTATGACAGGTTTACGAACTATTTGGGGTGTTTCATTAGATCGAATAGAGAATGAATTTGGCTTGGATTATTTGAATTATTTGCAAAAACAAAGCAAGAAATTTTTAAATGATGACTTGGTTTCGATTGAAAATAATATTTTGAAACCTACAGCTAAAGGAAAATTCTTAACCGATGGAATAGCAAGTGATCTCTTTTACTTAAATTTGGAAGAATAATAAACCTTGCGGTTAAACAATATGATAGCAAAAATCAGCAATTTTGAAATCGACTTATCAAAGCCTATTGATATTTCTATTCCGTTAACAAATACTGAGGAAAATCCAATTGCGTGGTACATCGAAAAACCAGCTATTGAACCAGTAGTTTTTGGTGACTGGATTGGGAAAGTTTCTGAAGGGAAATCATCTACCAACTTCAATAATATCTTTTTTAATCCGCATGGGCACGGTACACATACAGAATGTCTGGGACATATTACCAAAGATTTTTACAGTATAAATCAGTCTTTAAAAAAGTTTTTCTTTTTTGCGAGATTAATTACTGTTGAGCCTGAAAAAATGGGAGAAGATTTTGTGATTACGAAAGAGCAGATTTCAAAAGTTATGAATGTTTCGGGTTTTTCAAAAACAGAAGCGATTATCATCAGAACGCTTCCCAATCTAAAAGATAAAAAATCAAGAAAGTATTCAAATACAAATCCTCCCTATTTGTCTGAAGAAGCCGCGATTTTTATCCGCGAAAGCGAAATTCAGCATTTGTTAATTGACTTGCCAAGTGTTGATCGTGAGCATGATGAAGGGAAATTATTGGCACACAAAGCTTTTTGGAATGTTAAGAATACACATAATTTAAACAGCGATGCGCTTTTAGATGCGACAATTACAGAAATGATTTTTGTACCAAACGAAATTCAGGATGGGGATTATTTGCTCAATCTGCAAATTGCTTCTTTTGAAAATGATGCAAGTCCCAGCAAGCCTGTTTTGTATGCTATTTCAAACTTTCAACTGTAACTTTAGTAGTGCTCTTCGTTTTTTTTCAGCCAATTAAAAACGATAAAGAAATGAAAATGTAATGAATACGAAACAGCTTAAAAAAATTGTTTAAAAGAATAGAATGTTCCAAAATTATGAATCAGATTACCGTTTCTATAGACAAAAGCAAACTTGATATTTTATTCATTCAAAATTTTCTAAAAGATATTTACTGGGCTGCCGGAAGAACAATAGATGAAGTACAAACTACGATTGATGCTTCGGTTTGTTTTGGAATTTATTTGGATGACAAACAAATTGGTTTTGCAAGAGTAATTACAGATTATGTTGTTTTTGGATATGTAATGGATGTTTTTATTACAGAAGAGCATCGTGGAAAAGGATATTCGTCAATTTTAATTGAAAATATGATGAAGGAACCGTTACTGAAAGATATCAAAATCTGGCGTCTCGCAACAACAGATGCACACTTTTTATATGAAAAATTCGGATTTACAAAACTCAACCATCCTGAAAAAATGATGGAAAAAATATTATGATGAATATAATTATCAAGTTAGAGGAAACTGCTTTATTTATTCTCGGAATCTATTTGTTCAGTCTTTTAAGTTTTGAATGGTGGTGGTTTTTAGTTTTAATTTTAGGTCCTGATGTATCGATGCTGGGTTATATATTGGGAGACAAAAGCGGAGCATTTTTTTATAATGTATTTCATCATAAAGGAATTGCAGTTTTATTTTATATTTTAGGGTCGTATTTTAAAATTGAAGACTTGCAATTAGCCGGAATTATTTTACTTTCACATTCTGCAATGGATCGGATTTTTGGTTATGGTCTCAAATATGAAAAAGGTTTTAAATACACTCATTTAGGTGAAATTGGTAAATAAGCAATCATGAATTTAGAAACATATTACGAATATTGCCTTTCTAAAAAAGGCGTAACAGAACATTTTCCTTTTGATGAAGATACTCTGGTGTTTAAGGTTGGCGGAAAAATGTTTGCCTTATCTTCTTTATCCCAATGGGAAAAGAATGAAGCTTCAGCTAATTTGAAATGCGATCCGGAACGTGCGCAGGAACTCAGAGCAGAATATGACGAAATTAAACCGGGATTTCACATGAGCAAAGTGCATTGGAATACGATTGCATTAAACGGAAATTTACCGACATCTTTTGTTAAAGAACTTATTGATCATTCGTACGAATTGGTTTTCAAAAGTTTGACAAAGAAAATTCAGAATGAAATTATCGACCCGGGGTAAAATTTTACCGAACGGGCGGAGCAATTAGAAAATTAGGCATTACATTTGTAAGGAATGTCAAAAACATAACACTCAATTAATTTGCAACTTAGTAGTTTATAGAATATGAAAGAACAATTTAAAAAATTTCTGAACGAAGAACAAGATCCGAAAGCAATTGAAAAAATTACTTCAAAACTCAGTGATTTATTAATGAAGGGAGAAGAAGTAGGGTATATCGCGGTTCAAAAAAAACCAGCAATTACTGTTTTTCCTGACAGTATTGTATTAACGAATAAAAGAATTATTATTTGTGAGCCTAAAAATTTAGGGCTTTCGATGGATTTTACAGATTATACCTGGGACAATATAGCGGGTGCTTTTGTAAAAGAAAATATTCTGGGCTCAGAATTCTCATTTAACACAAATACTGATTTCTCGATTTCGATAGATTATATCCCAAAAATTCAGGCTAGAAAAATATATACTTACGCAAAAGAACAATTAGATTTGCTAAAAAATCCGGTAACTATTGAAGCGCCGGTTTTTGAAAATGCAAAGCCAGAAGTAGAAAGCGAAAGCATTGTTGAAGATGATATTGAAGAGGTTGAAACGGAAGAAGTGTCAAATTTTGCAGAAATTATTCCGGCAACAACTCCGTATGAAACTTTTGAGACAATCCAGCCAATTCCTGCTTCAACTGGGGAACGCAAACTAAGTGATTTGTCAAAAGAAGAACTTTTTGATAAATTACAGAATTATAAAAAGTTATTGGATAATGGCTTGATTCTGCAGGGAGAGTATGATGCTTATAAAAAAGAAATTTTAAGTTATATGTAATAAAAAAATCCGAAGCTTTATACTTCGGATTTTTTTATTTTTTTGGTTACCATTCATTGACTTTATTGGCATCCATTTTTAAGAATATAAAAAGCAAAATCGTAAATCCCCATAGTCCGGAGCCACCATAAGAAAAGAAAGGCAAAGGAACTCCAATTGTTGGAAAAATACCGACTACCATGGCAATGTTTACAAAAAAGTGAATGAATAAAATTCCTGCAACACAATATCCGTATACCCGGCTAAATTTTGTTTTTTGCCTTTCGGCTAAATAAATAATTCTTAAAAGTAATCCGGCAAATAAGGCAATAACAATAAAGGAGCCGGCAAAACCCCATTCTTCACCCACAGTTGTAAATATATAATCTGTGTGCTGTTCAGGGACAAAACCACCTTTTGTTTGGGTTCCTTCTAAAAACCCTTTTCCAAGCCACCCACCAGATCCAATAGCAATTTCAGATTGATTAGTATTGTATCCAATACCTTTCATATCAACCGTTTTTCCTAATAATATGTTGAAACGGTCTCTGTGATGTTGTTTAAACACATGTTCAAAAACATAATTTACAGAAAAAACAAAAGCCGAAATAATAGCCAGAAGTATGCTGCTTAATATAATGTTTCGATCAACTGTCCGTCCTTTAAAATATATAATAATAAGTACCGCCAATGCGAGTAAAATAACAACGTAAGGTTCTAAAATGAGTGTTAATACAAATAAAAGGATAGTGATAAAACCTGTCCAGACATACCAGGATGGAAGACCTTCCCGATATAAAACAATAATAAAAATACTATAAATTAAAGCGCTCCCGGGATCTGGTTGTGGTAAAATCAAAATTACAGGCAGAAATATTATGGCAAGTGCCTGAATTTGGCGATTAGTTTCTTTTAAATTAATCTGTGTGTCGCTTAGATATTTAGCCAATGCCAATGATGTAGCTGCTTTTGCAAATTCTGAAGGCTGAAGTGTAAAACTTCCTATGGCATACCAGCATCTTTGTCCGGCAATTGTTTTTCCAAAGAGAAATAATCCGGCCAATGATAGTAGTGAAACCCCAAAAATAATACTGGCATATTTTTCATAGAATTTTCCATCAACAAACAAAACAATGAAAATTAATGGTATCGTACAGGCGATAAATATTAACTGCTTTTCATAAGTTCCTTCTGTAGAAGAAAGGGAAGATGAATATATATTTAGCCAACCCAGAATAACCAGAACACTGTAGATAATAACACTTATCCAATCAATATTATTTTTTACGCTTTGATTTTTCATTTGAAATGGAAGTCCTTATTAATTTCGTTTGATAGAATCTACTTTAGTTTTTGAAATTATTTTTTTGCTTTTTGCGATAGAATCTTTTCTTTGTATATTTAGCTTAATGGCATTTGCAATAGAGTCCTTTGTTCTTAGATCTTTCTTAATAACTTCTGAAAGTCCGCCTAATTTTGCATATTCACTTTGTAAACTTTTGTTTAAAACCCTAACTTCTAAATCGGTTCTTGAAATTTTTCTTTTTAAATATTTTTCAATCATTAAACTCGCAATTGGACCTGCTACTGTTGCTCCAAATCCTCCATTTTCAATCATAATGGCAATGGCGATTTTCGGGTTATCTTTAGGTGCAAAAGCCACAAAAATAGAGTGATCTTTAAGTTTTTCTCTTTTACCGTTTATTTTGGCATAATTTTCAGCTGTTCCCGTTTTTCCACAAATATCAATTCCGGGCACATTTAAACCATGTGCAGTACCTAGATTATAAACATCGAATAGCCCACTAATAACAGGGGGAAAATATTTTTTATCGATGGTTGTTACGTGTTTAGTAGTAAACTTTGCATCAATCTTTTTGCCTTCTATTTTTTTGATAATATGAGGCGTATAATAATATCCCTGATTGGCAACGGTTGCCATCATATTTGCTAATTGAATTGGAGTCATCAAAACTTCCCCCTGACCAATTGCATTTGATACAATCGTAGTGCTTCGCCAGCCTCCATTAGGATATATTTTTTTATACGTTTTTGAAGTAGGAATATTCCCTCTTTTACCGGTTGGCAAATCATAGCCCATAAACTGACCAAGTCCAAAACTTTTAACGTGATCGCTCCAAACATCCACTGCCTTTGCCGGATTATTGTATTTGTTGATGGTAAGCATGTAAGATTGGGCAAAATAGGTATTACATGAATTATAGATACCATTATGTAATTGATGCGGTCCAAAACCATGGCATTTCATAAAACGTCCTCTTCCGTAGCTAAAACCGTGATGACACATAAAAGTAGTCTGCTCATTGATTACGCCTTCTTGTAATGCAACTAAACCGGTTAAGATTTTAAAAGGTGAGCCTGGCGGATACTCTGCTAACAGTCCTCTGTCATATAAAGGTTTTGCTATAGAGTCATGATATAACAGCGTATAGTTTTTAGAACGCTGCCTTCCAACTAAAATACCTGGATCATATGAAGGAGCGGTAACAAGTGCTAGAATTTCACCTGTTTTAGGTTCAAGAGCAACAATACCACCTCGTTTATTGATCATTAATTCTTCGCCGTATTTTTGAAGTTCAGCATCAATAGTTAAATTAATATCTTCTCCTTGCACCGCAATAGTATCGTACTTCCCATCCTTATAGGAACCAATTTCTCGATTATACTTGTCTTTTTGGATATATTTTACGCCTTTTATCCCTCTCAGTACTTCTTCGTAGCTTTCTTCAACGCCTTGTTTACCAATTAAATCACCACTGTTATAATAAGGGTTTTTTGCAATCTGGCTTTCGTTTACCTGAGTGACACCTCCAAAAACATTAGCGCCATAATCTACTTCGTAATCACGTAGGGATCGTTTTTGAAAATAGAAACCTTCATATTTTCTTATTTTCTCCTGAAAAGCGGCAAATTCTGTTTTGTTTAATTGGGGTAAAAATACAGAAGGTAATCTGGGACTATAAACCTTTGCTTTTGCTACTCTTTTTTCGTAGTCTTCTTTTGTAATGTGTAATAACTCACAGAATTCAGCAATATTAAGATCGTCTTTAATATCCCTCGGAATTACCATGATATCATAAGAAGATTGATTTGCAACAAGCAGTTTTCCGTATCTGTCGTAAATATAGCCACGTTCAGGGTAATCATATTTTATTTTAATAGCATTATTTTCTGATTTCAATTTGAAAGAATCATCAATAACCTGCAAATAAAATATCCTGATCACTAGCAAAGATGCTGCAATAATAATTAAAGTGGGCAGCAGGACTTTTCTCATCGTTTATTTGGCTTAATAAGATATATAATTATGATAGAAATGAGTATCGTGAAAACAGAACTGAATAGGGTCCTGAGTAAAATATCCAAGATGAATTTAAATTCAAAGGCCAGAAGAATAAATAATACTATATGGTGTAGTAAAACAGAAACCAAAATGAATGAAAATCGTTCAGGTGTTAATGACTCATTTAGTTTTATAGTTTGATATTCATAACTTAATCCGAAGGAAAACTTAAAAATATAAGGTCTGTAATACGATAAAATTACGCATGAAGCAGCGTGAATTCCACCTGAATTACAGAACATGTCCATAGTAAGGCCTAATAAAAAACTGGAAATTATTAAACCGGTTCTATTACTGTTTACTGGATATAAAATGATATATAGAATATACGGAAAAGGACTTATGTATCCTAGGAAATTCATATTATTAAAAATAACAATCTGAATTGCCAGTAACATAATAAATCGAAAAATATTGACTAACAATGTGCTATTCATCTTTTTCCTTGTTTTTGTTTTCTAAATTAATTAGTTCTTCCCTTCCCTTACTTTTAATGATATAAACATGTCCTAAATTAGTCATGTCGTTAAATAATTTGACATCAATGGTGTAGAATGTCGTTTTTGTGTTGGTATAATATTTATCAACTACACCAATATTAATGTTTTCAGGGAAAATTACAGATTGTCCACCTGTAACAATAGTATCTCCCTTTCTAACAGAAGCCAGTCTGGGAACATCGGTTAATTGTACAGTACCTGTGCTTTTTCCATCCCAGGTTAGAGAACCAAAATGATTTGATTTTTTTAGTTTTGCATTAATCTGCGATTTCATATTCAGAATGCTAATCACGGTTGAGTAATTTGGTGAAGTATTGTCTACAATACCAATAATGCCTAAACTATTTATTACCCCCATATCTTGTTTGACTCCTTCGTTTGATCCGGAATTCAAAGTAATATAGTTTTCATGTGTACTATATGAATTATGAATTACTTTCGAAACAATGATATCAGCTGGTTTGACACCTTTAATGCTATCAATCATTGGCGCTTTGGTGGTGTCTTCTTTATTAAATAAAAGACTTTTTAATCTTGCGTTTTCAAGTACCAGTTCGTCATTTTCAGTTCTCAAATTCAAATACTCATTTACATTGTTTATTTTTTCATAAACGCCGCCGCTAATAAAGTTAGCAGAACTGATCATTCTGCTTCTGTGAAAAGAGTGAGATTGGATTGTGAGTGCCAACGAAATACCTAAAAGCAGCAAAAACAGCAATCGATTACTGTTTCTTATAATGAAATTAAAAATTTGCTGCATTTCTTGTTCGGTTATTTTGTTTCAGGATATGCTTTGGGTTCAAATTTTATTAGAGTCAAATGATTCAATTTGACTCTAATAAAAATATATTGATTGTTATTTTTATCTTACTTGATTAAGATACTTTTAAATTTTGCAATGTTTTTAAGTGCCATTCCTGTTCCACGAACAACTGCTCTTAATGGATCTTCGGCAATGTAAACAGGTAAATCTGTTTTTTGTGAAATACGTTTGTCAAGACCTCTTAACATCGATCCTCCACCAGCTAAAT
The DNA here is from genome assembly GCF_002017935.1 of Flavobacterium sp. LM4. Classification (NCBI taxonomy): domain Bacteria; kingdom Pseudomonadati; phylum Bacteroidota; class Flavobacteriia; order Flavobacteriales; family Flavobacteriaceae; genus Flavobacterium; species Flavobacterium sp. LM4. Next base: position 2,085,382 of record NZ_MUFW01000001.1, read on the forward strand.
AAATACCTGTATTGTAAATATCAGCAGCTAATTCAGGAGGAGTTTGAGACAGAGTTTCCATTACAGCATCTTCAATACGCTGAATGGATTTATCTAATGCTTTGGCAATTTCGCGGTAAGAAACATCAACTTGTTTTGGTTTACCGGTAAGTAAATCTCTACCCTGAACTGACATGTCTTCTGGAGGACTTTCTAAATCTTCGATAGCGGCTCCAATTTGAATTTTTATTTTCTCTGCGGTACTTTCTCCAACAAAAAGGTTGTGTTGTGTACGCATATAATAAACAATATCATTTGTGAAAACGTCACCCGCAATTTTCACAGATTTGTCACATACAATTCCACCTAAAGCGATAACGGCAATTTCAGTTGTACCGCCACCTATATCTACAATCATATTTCCTTTTGGTTGCATGATATCGATACCAATACCAATTGCTGCTGCCATTGGCTCGTGAATCAAATAAACTTCTTTTCCGTTTACTCTTTCACAAGATTCTTTTACAGCACGCATCTCAACTTCAGTAATACCAGAAGGAATACATACTACCATTCGTAAAGCTGGAGTAAACATTCTTTTCTTTAATGCAGGTATGCTTTTAATGAACATATTGATCATTTTTTCTGAAGCATCAAAATCGGCAATTACACCATCCTTCAAAGGCCTTATGGTCTTGATGTTTTCATGCGTTTTACCTTGCATCATGTTGGCTTCTTTTCCAACAGCAATGATTTTGCCAGAAACTCTATCGCGTGCAACGATAGATGGGCTATCAATAACAACTTTATCATTATGTATGATTAAAGTGTTTGCGGTACCAAGGTCTATCGCAATATCCTCGGTCATGAAATCAAAAAATCCCATAAGTTTGTTAGGGGTTTAAAATGTTATAATTAATTTATCGAACAAAGTTAAACAAATTAATGTTTAAAATGACGTGTTCCTGTAAATACCATTGCAAGATTATTTTCGTTGCAATAATTTATGCTTAATTCATCTTTTATTGAACCTCCTGGCTGTATTACTGCCGTTATTCCTGCTTTTTTGGCTAATTCTACACAATCCGGAAAAGGGAAAAATGCATCGCTCGCCATAGAAGCTCCAGTTAAATCAAATCCAAAAGCTTTTGCTTTATCAACTGCCTGGACCAAAGCATCAACTCTTGAAGTCTGACCTGTTCCTGAAGAAATTAATGTTCCGTTTTTTGCAAAAACAATCGTATTCGATTTTGTGTTTTTACAAATTTTTGAAGCAAATATTAAATCTTCTATTTCCTGAGCAGTAGGTTCTGTAATTGTAACGGTTTTTAAATGCTCTTTAGTATCTGTAATATTATTTCTGTCCTGAATTAACAAACCATTAAGACATGTTCTTACTTGTCTTGAAGGTAATGCAACTTCATTTTGAACTAATATGATTCTGTTTTTCTTTTCCTGTAAAACGGCAATTGCGTCATCATCATAACTTGGAGCAATAACGACTTCACAGAATAATTTGTTAATTTCCTGCGCTGTAGCTAAATCAATTTTACTGTTGGCAATCAAAACACCTCCAAAAGCAGATGTAGGATCACAAGCCAAGGCTGCTAAATAAGCTTCGCTAATTGTTTTTCTTGAAGCTAATCCACAAGCATTATTATGTTTTAAAATAGCAAATGTTGGTCCGTCAGTTTTAAATTCATTGATTAAATTTACTGCAGCATCAACATCTAATAAGTTGTTATATGACAATTCTTTTCCGTGAACTTTTTTGAACACAGCGTCAAAATCTCCAAAGAAAAATCCTTTTTGGTGTGGGTTTTCGCCATATCTTAAAACTTGTCCGTCAGCGATACTTTCTTTATAGATCGTTTCGTCTGTGTTGAAATAATTAAAAATTGCTCCATCATAGTGAGAAGAAACGTGAAAAGCTTTTGTTGCCAACAATCTTCTGTTTTCAAGAGTTGTTGCTCCATTTTGTTCTGTAATCAAATCTAAAAGCAGGCTGTATTCGTTAACCGAAGCAACAATTACAGTGTCTTTGAAATTTTTTGCACCCGCACGGATTAATGAAATTCCGCCAATATCAATTTTTTCAATAATATCTTGTTCGCTTGCACCTGAAGCAACCGTTTTTTCAAAAGGATATAAATCAACAATTACCAAATCAATCTGAGGAATATCAAATTCTTTCATTTGCTGAACATCACTTTCGTTATCCTGACGATTTAAAATTCCGCCAAAAATTTTCGGGTGTAATGTTTTTACTCTTCCGCCAAGAATTTCAGGGAATGAAGTGATATCTTCAACAGAAACTACCGGAATGCCAAGGTTTTTAATGAAATCTTCAGTTCCGCCAGTCGAGTAAAGAGTAACGTTTTGTTCGTGTAATTTTCTAACGATTGGTTCTAATCCATCTTTCGAAAAAACAGAAATTAATGCTGATTGTATTGTTTTAGTTGTACTCATTGTGTAGTTATAATTTTCAGACTGCAAAAGTAGTTTTTTTTGATAATATATTTAAAGGAATTCTTGTAACATTATATTAAAAAAAACTACTGATGAGTTAGTTACCTTTTGTTAGGTTTTTGATTTAAATTTATTGAATTTTACTTTATCGAAAAAAACAAAAATATGCTACTTTATCTTAGGTTATTAAAAGAAAGTCTGAGTTTTGCAATTAATGCTTTACGAAATAATAAGTTGCGAACTTTATTGTCACTATTGGGCGTGACAATTGGTATTTTTTCGATCATTGCTGTACTTGCTGCTGTGGATTCTTTAGACAGGAAAATTTCTAAAGATCTGAGCAGTTTAGATAAGAATACGATTTATTTAATGAAATATAACTTTGGTCCATCTGAAATTCCACAATGGAAGAGAGAACAGTTTCCGAATGTAAAATATGATGAATACATCGCTTTAAAAAATTCGCTAAATAATACAGATCAGGTAGGTTATCAGCTTTTTGTGAATCGTGAAAGTTTAAAATACGATTCAAAAACTGTTGCTGATGTAAATATGATTCCTTCTTCATTTGAAATGGTCGATATTGATGGATTAAGTTTCGAGAAAGGAAGATTTTATAACGAATCAGAATCAAATTCAGGAACTCCGGTAATTGTTTTAGGATATGATATCGCCAACGGACTTTTTGGAGAAAGTGATCCTATCGGAAAAAGTATTCGTTTGTACGGACAACGCTTCACGGTTATTGGCGTAATGACAAAACAAGGAGCAGGTTTTTTTGGTGATAGTAACGATACTTCAGTTTATTTTCCGGCTAATTTTTTACGCAGAATGTACGGGGATAGCGATGCAATGACACCCGTAATTGTTTTAAAACCTGTAAAAGGAATCGATATGGATGCTTACAAAGCCGAAGTTGCACAAAAACTAAGAGCAATTCGCGGGATGAAAGCAGGGGAGATGGATAATTTTTTCATCAATGTACTTTCCGGATTTACAGATTTTATTGATGGAATTTTAGGACAGATGAATGTTGTGGGATGGATTATCAGCGGATTTTCTCTTTTGGTTGGAGGTTTCGGAATCGCCAATATTATGTTCGTTTCCGTAAAAGAAAGAACCAATTTAATTGGAATTCAGAAATCTTTAGGAGCTAAAAACAGATTTATTTTATTTCAGTTTTTATTTGAAGCCATTATTCTTTCTGTAATTGGAGGAATTATTGGTCTGTTAATGGTTTGGGGAATTGCGCTTATCTTAACAAAAGTGCTTGATTTTGAATTTGTTTTAAGCTTTGGAAACATAATTCTCGGAACTACTCTGGCTGCCCTTATAGGATTGATTTCAGGAATTTTGCCTGCAATTTCGGCCGCAAACTTGGATCCGGTTGAAGCGATTAGGACCGGCATGTAAACTTTTATTATTTAAAATGTGAACAATGTTTTAAAAACAATACTCAAAGTAATGGTTTTGAATTAGTTCAGTAAAAATATTTGTTGTTTACATCATAACACAAAAAGATGGTATTAACTCAAAAAAGGCATGTTTTTTCGAGTTAACCCATCTTAATTTTTTTATCGGATAATTTTTTTGCAAAAAAAATTATATCTCTATTATGTCAATTGCTATCAGAGCATTGTTAATGTCAAAAAGAAGCTGTATGTACATATCAATACCTTTATTTTCTTTTTTTAAATAATTATTGGATATGGTTTTATAATTCATATTGTTAAATTTGCCAGTAGGATTAGATGATAAAGGGTAGTTGTAAAATGAGTAAGTTTTCTCTGTTGTCCATCTCTTGTCACTAGGTGGTCCTAATGGTATTTGTTTTGTAACTGTTTTTATTTTGTCTCCTATTTTAAAACTGTCACCATTTATCTTTCCAACTAAAATATTGGCACTTTCACGAATCTCAAATGACTGTAATCTTCCATTAGAAAAATAAAGTTTGTTTTTGCCGTAATTGTAAGTTTTTAAAGTTTCGTCGGTTGTTTCAGAATAGAAATCTGATATGCTATTAGGTTCTCCAAAAATCTGAATTGCTTTTTCTGTGCTTTCACCAAGAGCAAGACCTATAGTTTTATTTGTAGATTTCATTAAAGTTATTTCTGTAATGTCTTTCGACTCTTGTGAAAAAGCAATTGATGTTGTGATCAATTGAAGTACGAATATGATTAATGCTGTTTTTTTCATAATTTTAATTGCAAGGGCTAGTTCCTTCTCCTGTTTCTTTATTAAATTTAGTGCCTAAAAGTGGCTCTGGATCTATTTTGTTTCTATTTTCATCTTTTGCTTGTATATGTACGTGAGGAATTACTCCTGGACTAGCAGCATTACCTGTCGTGCCTGATTTTCCAATAGGTTTGCTTTGACTTACCATGCTTCCGACTGATAAACCTGAAGTAACTTGATTGAGATGATTAAATTTCAAATATATTATATTTCCATTTACTGTGCTACGTATTTCTACATAATTTCCATATGAATTTTTTCTATACTCATCAGCTGCAAAAGAATTTTGAATTGCAGTGATTTCTCCGTCATACATAGGAAATACATCTCTATTAGGGGCTGCAGTAATGTCAATACCGTCATGAAATTTTGGTTCTCCATCTGCAGTAATTCTTGTAAAACCAAATGTACCACCTTTATAGTTGCCTGGTCGGGAAGGTGCTAAAGTAGGGTTTTTCATTGGGTCTCCAGCGCAAGGTTTGTTTGCGGGAGTTTGAGGATTTATTATTATGACCCATCCTGCAGGAGGTGCTGTTGTTGCTGGGAACCCAAATGGCCACCAAGGATTTTGCTTTTGGGGGATAATTATTATTTCTTTGAGTTCTGTTGGAAGGGCTCCTGATGTATCGCATAGCCATGGATTTACTTTACACCATTCATCAATTTGGTTTTGCGAAAGGCATATATTTACCATCAATAAAAAAGAAATTAATAATGTATTTTGGATATAGTTTGATTTCATTAATTGGTTTTTATAAAATTATTGTTGAAGTCTGGTAGTTGGAATACCGTTTTCTCGTCTTTCGCCAAAAATAAGCTTATTAGTTTCATAAGAATAAACCAAAAAATATCCTGTAAAATCTTCATTCTTTATTAAAGTTCTGATGTCTTTTGTTGAATTTCCTGATTCAGCTTCTTTTTTTTCTATATAGTCTGAATCTGGATGAAGTTCAATTATATTCAAGATGTAATTGTTATTAGATTCTTTTCTCATAAGTAAATCTCTAAAACCATATGGTGACATTCTTTTAGTATACGAAATGTTGACTTGATAGTTGATTAAGGGTATACGAACGAATTCTTCAAATCCCTTGACTCCTATTTTATCTAAGTCCAATACTTGTTACCTTAGTCCAATCAGGTTCTCCTGGAAATGTACTGGTCGTATGTATTGACTTTTTTTTAGAGTCCTATTTTGATACCATTTTTTCGATTGTTCAATAAGCAACTTTTGTTCACTATTTAGATTTTCGACTGTCTGAATTCTGTCAATAGGAATGTCTGCCTCACTACAAGAAGTAAATTGACTACATAGTGTAATAAGTAATAATAGAACTAAAGTTTTTTTTTGATGTTTTTTTTCATTAATATTAAAATTTTTAAAAAATATAATAAAATCACTAATAATAAAATTTTATTAGTAAGAATATATGTATATATAATTAATGAAATTTGCGAAAAAATTATAATTGAAATTTTAATCTAAAAATTGTCTACTTTTTATCAATTGATTCTGGTTTTTACAGTTTATTGATGGAATTTTAGGACAGATGAATGTTGTGGGATGGATTATCAGCGGATTTTCTCTTTTGGTTGGAGGTTTCGGAATTGCGAATATTATGTTCGTTTCCGTAAAAGAGAGAACCAATTTAATTGGAATTCAGAAATCTTTAGGAGCTAAAAACAGATTTATTTTATTTCAGTTTTTATTTGAAGCAATCATTCTTTCTGTAATTGGAGGAATAATTGGATTGCTGATGGTTTGGGGAATTGCACTTATTTTAATAAAAGCACTGGATTTTGAATTTGTTCTAAGTTTTGGAAATATAATTTTAGGAACAGGTCTTGCGGCAATGATCGGTTTAATTTCAGGAATATTGCCTGCTATTTCTGCTGCAAATCTTGATCCGGTTGAAGCGATTAGAACGGGAATGTAGTTTTTTTAAGTGCTGAGATTCTGAGTTGCTAAGTCTTTATTTTTTTTTAATTCGAATAGGAGGCTTTATAAATTGAATCAGGAAATTTAATTCTTGTTTTGTCCCATTTAATATTTCTATAATTGTAGTAACCATTAACTTTCTTGTATTTTAAGACAGTATCTTCTTCTTGTGTTGTTCTTCGGATAACAACAAAATCACGATCTCTTTTGAAAAAATTTAGAGATCTATTTAAGTCGAAAAAAACTTTCGCCTTTAAGGTGTCAGATTGAGATGCAATAAAAGTTTGATTTCGAAAATCATCTTTGTAATTCAATTTAATAAAATCGTAAATGTTTTTATTCGAAATTTCAATTATATCCTCGGGCTGTAAGTTTGTGAAGTATGGGATTGTATCAGCTGTTGGTGTTCCACAGACTGCTCCTATTCCTTTGCGTTGAAAGTAATAGGCTGTGGAGTCAGAGTTAATTATAAATGTATTAGTTCCATATACAAGCCAACCTGGAGGAGGTAAAGGAGCTGGCATAGTGTCTTTGTCGTGAATTATCGCATGGTTTTCCTGAGAAATTATATAAGGAATGTTTTCTTGTTGATTTTCTTTCTTGTTACAATTTAAAAGAAGAAAACAAATCATAAAACCAATAAAAACTCTTTTCATATAAATAAGATTTAAAATAAAGATATAAAAAAATCTCACCTGCAAGTAAGCGGATGAGATTTTGATATTTTTAGAAGTTAAAAAACTATCTAATACTATTATTCTGAATTAAATCAATATACAAATTGATTTTGTCTTTCAAATCTTTTCTAGGCGTAATAAAGTCTAGGAAACCATGCTCTAAAAGAAACTCAGCAGTTTGAAAACCTTCCGGCAAATCTTTTCCGGTAGTATCACGAACCACACGCGGACCGGCAAAACCAATCAAAGCACCTGGTTCAGAGATGTTTATATCTCCTAACATGGCATAAGACGCAGTAGTTCCACCAGTAGTTGGGTCAGTACATAAAGAAATGTATGGTAAGCCGGCTTCGGCAAGTTGTGCTAATTTTACAGAAGTTTTTGCCAATTGCATTAAAGAATAAGCAGCTTCCATCATACGGGCACCACCTGACTTAGAAATCATTACAAAAGGTAATTTGTTTTTGATCGCATGATCAATACCTCTTGCGATTTTTTCACCTACAACTGCTCCCATAGATCCACCAATAAAAGCGAAATCCATACAGCAGATTACAAGTTCTTTTCCTTTCGATTTTCCTACTCCGGTACGTACAGCGTCTTTAAGATGTGTTTTTTCCATTACATCTTTCAATCGCTCAGCATATTTTTTTGTGTCCACAAAATGCAAAGGATCTTTTGATGTCATGTTTTTATCCAACTCAACAAATTCATTGTTGTCGAATAAAATTTCAAAATAGATTGCGCTTCCAATTCTAACGTGAAAATCATCTTCAGGACTTACGAATAAGTTTCTCGCTAATTCATCAGCGTCAATAATTTTTCCAGTAGGAGATTTGTACCACAATCCTTTCGGAACGTCCATCTTATCTTCTGTAGCAGTCGTAATCCCTTTTTCCTGTCTTTTAAACCAAGCCATATTGAATGTTTTTTTTGTTTGAGGTTTCAAGTTTCAAGTTGCGAAACCTGAAACTTGAAACCTGAAACTTTAAACTTTTTATTATAGTGTATTCACGTTGTTTAAGTCAGCAAAAGCTTGTTCAAGTCTTGCGTTGAATGTCACTTCGCTTTCACGAACCCATCTTCTTGGGTCATAATATTTTTTGTTTGGAACATCTGCACCTTCAGGGTTACCAATTTGAGATTTCAAATACTCAAGATTTTTAACCATATAATCACGGATTCCTTCAGTGTATGCAAATTGTAAATCTGTATCGATGTTCATTTTGATAACTCCGTAGCTAATTCCTTCTCTGATTTCTTCAAGTGTAGAACCTGAACCTCCGTGGAAAACGAAATCTACCGGGTTGTGTCCAGTGTTGAATTTGTTTTGAACGTAATCCTGAGAATTTTTTAAGATTTTTGGAGTTAATTTTACGTTTCCTGGTTTGTAAACACCGTGAACGTTTCCAAAAGCAGCGGCAATTGTAAATTTAGGACTTATTTTAGATAATTCTTCGTAAGCATAAGCAACTTCTTCTGGCTGCGTATATAATTTTGAGCTGTCTACATCAGAGTTGTCAACACCATCTTCTTCTCCACCTGTAATACCAAGCTCGATTTCTAATGTCATTCCCATTTTGCTCATTCTGGCCAAATATTCTTTACAGATTTCAATGTTTTCTTCGATTGGCTCCTCAGACAAATCGATCATGTGAGAACTGAATAATGGTTTCCCTGTTTCTGCAAAATGTTTTTCAGATGCATCTAACAAACCATCAATCCAAGGCAATAATTTTTTTGCGCAGTGGTCAGTATGTAAAATTACAGTTGCACCGTAGGCTTCTGCTAAAGTATGAATGTGTTTTGCTCCTGCGATTCCACCAGCTATTGCTGCTTTTTCACCTGCATTAGATAATCCTTTTCCAGCGTTAAATTGTGCTCCTCCGTTTGAAAACTGAATGATAACCGGTGCGTTAAGTTTTGCAGCAGTTTCAAGAACTCCGTTAATTGTACTTGAGCCTGTTACGTTTACTGCAGGAAGTGCAAATCCTTTTTCTTTTGCATAATTAAAGATTTCCTGTACTTGATCTCCTGTAGCCACTCCTGGTTTAATATTGTGTGCCATTGTAATTTTTTTTAGTTGTTTTTAGGTTTTTAGGTTGCAAAAATAAGAATTAATTAGCATTAGAATGGATAATTTATCCCAAAATTTAAAACCGAGTGCCCAAAATTGTATTCTTTAAACCATCTGTCTCCCTTGTCATGCGCCGGATTATAAGTCTTAAAGCCTAAATCTAAACGAATAACAAAAAAGCTTAAATCGTACCGTAAACCAAATCCGGATCCTAAAGCAATTTCATCGAAATCGTTTAAGCTGGAGAATTTTGCTTTTTCATCAGTTACATTATCGAGAACATTCCAGATATTTCCGGCATCTGCAAAAATTGCCCCCTTAACATCTCCGAAAATTTTGAACCTAAATTCGCCACTAAGAGCGATTTTCATATTGGCTTCATTAAAATCATTTACGGCATTTGTACTTCCGGGACCTAATGCATAAGGTTGCCATGCACGATTGTCATTTGAACCCCCGGAATAATAACTTCGCGAAAAAGGAATGTAATCTGAGTTTCCAAAAGGAATTGCTATTCCAAAAAAGCTTCTCACAGCCAATACTTTTTCTTTTCCAAAATCCCAGTGCTTGATGTAGTCAAATTCGGTTTTTAAGTATTCGGAATATGCCAGATTAAAGATCTCGTAATCGCCATTTGAATTTTTTGGTAAACTTGCCACATTTGAAATAGCCGATAACAAAGTACCTGCAGATTCTATTTTGGTTTTAAATTGATAAAAGGTATTATCTGCTAAATCCTTTTTAGTTGTTTTGGTAAACGTATAACTGGTGGCTAAAATAAAATCATTTTCAGTTAAACGTACTCTTCTTTCTTCTATGCTTTCAACATCTTTGTATTCCGGATCTGATGGTGTTAGTGCTGTTCTTTTATTTATAACATCATCTGTAAAACCTGTTGTTCCCTCATTTATTTTCAAATTTCCGTTATTATCAACATTAGATTCAGTAACATTATATACGTTTGCAATATTGTTTAATTCATCATAAGAAGAAGTATAAACCTTAAAATAATTAGCAGGGTTTAGGTTACGGACATATTGTGCATTTAGTAAATCTAATTTTGCAGAATTATATCTTTTTGGAGACCAAAGATAGGATAGACCCCCGGTGAAACTTTCTTTGTCCAGTCCGATGTTCCTTTGTTTAGAAAAACCAGCCGCTATTGATGTAGATGGAATCATGCTTTTTGGAATAATCTTTTCAGTGCCAAAAGGCATTAGAATTCTCGGGAAATTAAGTTTCATGTCAACTCCATATTCAGAAACATTAAAGAAATTATCATTAGGATTCGCCATGTCTTTTGATGAACCTATATTTGCACGGGCAGAAATTTCTAAGGTTTCAGCTCTGTTAAAGACATTTCGAATTGTTTCTGAAACACTGGCTCCAATTCCAAAATCCTGGATATTGGAATGGGTTAAATCTAAAGTAGCTCCAAAACTGTATTTTTTTCTTGGCGTTAAATAAACTTTTGCAATTAAGGATTGTGATGTAGAATCCCGTTTGTCAACTTCGTATTGTATCGATGGATAATTGAAAATTTTCAGATTGTTTAAATAACGTGTTGAAAGAATAGTTCTAAAATCAGCATAAGTTCCGCCCTTGGTAATAAAAATCGCATCTGTAATAGCGCGGGGTTTGTATTTTAATTTTTCATAACTATACAAATTAAAGTTGTTGTAGGTAGTACTGTCCTTAATTTGGCTTTTTGCACGTGCGGGAGAATAATCAGTATAAATATTAACGTCACTTATTTTATACAATTTAAAAGGTTCTGTTCTGCTGGAATCCTTTTCTTGTATGCTGTTGTTTTTAATAATTAGATTTATATCTGCTTTGTTTTTTTTACCAATAGTGTCAACGTCGAAAGTAACATAAGTTGGTTGAAAAAAGTAGGCACCGTGATTTCTAAAATAGGTAGTAATACGATTTTTTTCTTCTTCAAAATCACTTGTTTTAAATTGATTTCCTGATTTTAAAACAGAAGGCTCAGGATTTTTTGTATATAATGAATCTAAAGCCGGAGTGCTAATACTGGTTCTAATAGAATCTAAAGTGTAAACAGGTCCGGTTGTAATATTGTAATTAATTTTTGCCTTTTTATAACCTACGCTGTCTATGTTGTAATTCGTTGCTACATTAAAATATCCGTTGTTAAAATAATAAGATTTTAAGCGAAGTAAAGTTTTTTTAGTTTTTGAGGTATCAATAATTACAGGAGCTTCACCGGTTTTCTTTAAGAACTCATGAATTCCTTTGTACAAAAAAGATTGCCCAAGACGATCAACTTGCTTAGCAGATAATATTTTCGACTGACGTTCGTATTTGCCCGGGTTGTTTTTAAATTTTGCCTGATAGGAAGAATCGGGATTTAATTTCGCCAGATTATATAGATTTAATCGTAGCTTGTATCCTAATAAATTACTATTAGGTTTTTGATACATTTGATTTGAAGCGGTTTCATCATTTGTAGATTTGCCATTTACAATAATGTCATTTTTTGTAAGTAAGCTTTTTCCGTTTGGGACTCTTTTCACAGCATTACAAGCGCAAATAAATATTGCTATTAGAATAAATGCTGTTATTTTTGTAAAAATCTTTTTCAAGTGTTTTTAAATATTTAATTCAAAAGTACATTATTTTATGATTAGTAAAAACCAAATAAAACTTATATCAGGTTTACATCAAAAAAAGCAACGTTTTGCTAATCAATTATTTTTTGCTGAAGGAATAAAAGTAATTCAGGAATTGTTGCAATCCAATTTTGAATTAGAGCATTTATTTACCACACAAAATGATTTTGAAACAGTTGCGTTTTCAAAACGTGTTTCTATTACTGAACAAGAACTTAAAAAAATAAGCGCTTTGTCAACTCCAAATACATGTTTGGCTGTATTCAAAATTCCTGCCGAAAATCCTATAATCGACTCAGGCTTAATTGTAGCTTTAGACGATATACGTGATCCGGGAAATTTAGGAACCATTTTAAGGCTTTGCGACTGGTTTGGAATTCAACAAATTATTTGCTCAAAAGAGACAGTTGATATTTACAATCCTAAAGTAGTTCAGGCCACAATGGGGTCTATTACAAGAGTAAATGTTAATTATGTTGATTTGAAATCTTTTATAACAAACGCAAAATTGCCTGTTTTTGGAACTTTTATGAATGGTGAAAATATTTATCAATCTGTATTGCCTCAAAACGGAATCATTATTATGGGTAATGAAGCCAATGGTATTTCAGCAGAGATTGAAAAAATGGTAACAAGCCGACTCACAATTCCCAGATTTGGGACACTACAAAAAACTGAAAGTTTAAATGTAGCCACCGCCACCGCTATTGTTCTTAGTGAGTTTAAACGAAATTGTTAAGCTTTTGTTTTAATGAAAAGTAAAATTTATTAAAATTGCTCTCGATTTCATAGAATCTATGTTGTCTGTCCAGGGACTATTTGGATTTTCAGGTGTTTTATTGTCCCTGATTAATTCATCCGTTATGCCAAACATACCCCTGATAGATGGCGAAAAAATAAAATACTCTGAGAAGATATCTATACCGAAACCAATTTCATAAGCAGAACTCCAGGTTTTTGCTCTAAATGTACCTTCGAAATTATCATCTCTGGATTTTGAATTACTGGATAAATTTAAAGTTGTAGAAAGTCCTCCTGTTAAAAACGGGCGTATATTTCCGGTGCGTAAAGCTGAAAATTTCAATAACAAAGGAAAATGAATGTAAGTACTGTTAACTTCTCTTAAATAATCATTTTCTGAAGTGAAATTAGCAAAATGTAAATCTCGTTTTGTATAGTACAAACCTGGTTCAAAACGTAAATTGATGTATTCCTGCAATCTTAAATCTGCGACAACCCCAACATTAAACCCTGTTGTTTTTTTTACCTGGATATCCTGTACGACTTCTTTGTAATCGAATTTGAAATCAAAGCTGTTAAAACCTAAATAATACCCAAAGTATAGGCGTTGTTTTTGCCAGTTTTCCAGGTTAATAATAGGGTCTTTGCTAAACATACTTTTAGCAAATTGAGAATATCCCTGTGTCGATAATACTAATAAAATTAAGATTACTGTTTTTTTCATACTATTTTTTAGAAGCAGAATATAGGGTTGCTACACCAAAAGTTTGCGGCATTGCCACAACATCTATAAACCCAATTTTTCTCAAAATATTGTTCAAAGCTTCTCCATAAGGAAAAGCAGCTGCGGATTCTGATAAATATCCATAAGCTGAATTATCTTTGGAGAATAATTTTCCGATAATTGGAAGTATATTTTTGGTGTAAAAACGATATCCTTGTTTATAAGGTGTTTTAACAGGAACTGAAGTTTCTAAAATTACAAATACACCATTTGGTTTTAAAACTCTTAAAATTTCGGCAAAGCCTTTTTCTAAATTCTCAAAATTTCTAACACCAAAACTAACAGTTATGGCATCAAAGTAATTATCCTCAAAAGGCATATTTTCAGAATCAGCTAAGACTAATTCAATTCTGTTTGAAAGTTTTTTTTCTTCTACTTTTTTTCTGCCAACTTCAAGCATTCCGGCTGAAATATCTAGGCCAATAATTTTTTCGGCATTACTTTGTGCCATCAAAATGGCAAGATCTCCGGTTCCGGTAGCAATGTCAAGTATAATTTTTGGTTTTGAATCAGAAACTATTTTCAAAACTTTTTTACGCCATTTTACATCTATTCCAAACGAAATTACACGATTTAAATTATCGTAGTTTCCTGATATAGTGTCAAACATTTGTGCAACTTGTTCTTTTTTGCCTAATGTTGAGTTTTTGTACGGAGTTATTTTTTCAGACATTTTTTTTATTTACGCAAATATAACATAAAGTATTTAACTGCAATTGTGTTTCTCAATTACGATAGAAAATGTTTTTTCAGACTTGGTTATAAAATCACTAAAAGTGGGTATTGTAGGTAAAGTATTTATTGGTCAATTTAGCATCTGTAAAAATGTTAATATTTTTTCAATGATAAATAGAGATACAATGACCCAAATCAAATGGGTGCTCCTTGCGCTTAGCATCTCATTTGTTCTTGTAAGCTGTTTTGAAAGTACTGTTTTTGAGAGCAGTATTATATTTAAAGTGCAAAATACGTTCTTAGGATTAAATTTGTTTTTGGAAATTTTAATTTTCTTTGCCTTTAGTACCTTCGTGGTATTTGGTATTAAGGGTTTTTTTGAGATGTACTCTCAAAAAATATCAAATGTTATCATATTCCTTTCCGGAGTATTTTTAATATTTGTAATTTTTATTTTATGTTATCAAATATTGTTTCAGGAGTAGGTCATTGCTCTAATCATTGGATTTAAATAAAAACATCCTCAAGAAATTGAGGATGTTTTTTTATTTTTTGATATACGTTTCATACGTATAGTCATAAAGATGGGTGTCATCTTTGAAGTTTTCTTCGGATTCTACCAATTGCCATTCCCTTTCATTAAATTTAGGGAAAAAGGCATCAGCGTCAAAAGTATGATGTACGCGTGTTATTTCTATTATATCAGCATACTGTAATCCTAAAGTATAAATTTCTCCTCCTCCTATAATATATGAGTCTTCGTTTTCTGGGCATAGTGCAATTGCTTTTTCAATACTGTCAACCACAATACAACCTCCTGGGTTGTAATTTTCCTGACGGGATATTACAATATGCGTCCTGTTTGGTAACGGTTTCGGGAAACTTTCAAAAGTTTTTCTCCCCATTATAATATGGTGATTGGTCGTAAGAGATTTGAATCTTTTAAAATCATTTGGGAGATGCCAGACTAATTTGTTTTTTTTTCCCAAGGCATTGTTTTCGGCAACGGCCGCTATCATTATAAGCATAGTATATTAAAACTAAATATTATTTTCAAGAGTTTCACTTATGGAAGATTCTAATTGATTGATTCTCTTTTGCTGAAGTGAAACTAAGCGTTCGATCTGCTCTCTTTCCCATTTTTTATTCATAAATCTATCGGTTATGTAAATTTTTATGAAGTGCAAAATAAAAATAAAAAACCATAATGTAATGATCCAAATACACCAATTTTTTTCTTCACCAATACGTAATCCAAAAAAAACATCAGCAACAAATAAGAATAAACTTCCTAACAGAAAAAGTACAAAATGAAAATATAATACTTTTTTTTGTCTAATTCTTTTACGGGCATATTCGTATTGTTCGTGCACTTCTTTTTCCATAAATTATTAAAAATTAGAATATAAAGTTATAATTTATTTTGAGAACTCACTATTTTCAATAAATAATATTTGCTTCAAAATTGGCGATAAATCCGAATTCAAAAATTTTAAGGCTTTAAAATAGGGATATTGTAAAAAAAATGTTTCTAATTGCCAGAATGATAAATCATATCGATAGGCATTGTTTACTGAACTGAATTCGCGAACTTTGAGGTATAAACCTAAAAATGAAACTGTTATGTCTTTAAAAAAGCAATTTGTAAAAACTAAACCAGTTGTGAAAGTTACATTTTCAATTGATGCCAAAGATGCTGATTCTGTAGCTGTGGTAGGAGATTTTAATAACTGGAACATAGAGGAAGGAACTTTGAGTAAACTAAAAAACGGAACTTTTAAAGCTACTTATGACTTGGTAAAAGATGCTATTTATGAGTTTAAGTATGTAATTGATGGATTGTATGTGAATGATCCTGAAGCAGATTCATACAGATGGAATGATTTTGCAGGAAGTGAAAATAGTGTTTTAGTTTTATAAAAAAATCCGCTTAAATTTAAGCGGATTTTTTTATAAAACTATACAGCAACACTTCCTTTTATTCCCGCGTGTGGTTCGTAATCTAAAAGTGTAAAATCATTATAATCAAAATCAAAGATGTTTTTAATCTCAGGATTTAAAATCATTTTTGGTAATGGTTTTGGTTCACGTGTTAATTGCAATTCCAGTTGTTCGAAATGATTGTTGTAAATGTGGGCGTCACCAAAAGTATGAATAAATTCACCATATTCTAAATCGCAAACCTGGGCAATCATCATGGTCAATAAAGCATAAGAAGCAATATTAAAAGGAACGCCTAAAAAGATATCAGCACTTCGTTGGTACAATTGACAGGATAATTTTCCTTTTGTTTCACCTTTTTCGAGATCCGGACTGCTTACATAAAACTGAAAAAAGGCATGGCAGGGAGGTAAGGCAGCTTTATTGTTTGCTACATTTTCCTCAAATGATTTTTTAGTATCCGGAAGAACTGATGGATTCCATGCCGAAACTAACATTCTTCGGCTGTTTGGATTTGTTTTTAACTCGGTAATTAACTCAGAAATCTGATCGATTTCCTCGCTGTTCCAATTGCGCCATTGATGCCCGTAAACCGGTCCTAAATCACCATTTGAGTCTGCCCAGGCATCCCATATTTTTACTCCGTTTTCCTGGAGGTATTTGATATTAGTATCTCCTTTTAAAAACCAAAGCAATTCATAAATAATTGACTTTAAGTGTAATTTTTTGGTTGTGACCATTGGAAAGCCTTCGCTTAAATCAAAACGCATCTGGTAGCCAAAGACGCTTTTAGTTCCGGTTCCGGTTCGGTCACCTTTTTGATTGCCGTTTTCTAAAACGTGTTTTACCAGGTCTAAGTATTGTTTCATGATTGCTTTAAGCTTTAAGCCGTAAGCTTTAGGCTTTTTCCTAATTGCTTTTAGCTTGTTTTTTTATGTTTTGTGCTTTAAGCTTATTGCCTAAAGCTTATGGCTTATAGCCTTAAAATTATCTTCTTGAAATTTCGTCTCTGATTTTTGCTGCTTTTTCATAATCTTCCTGAGAAACGGCCTGATCTAAAAGTTCGTTTAGCTCTTGTAAACTGTGTTTAGCATAAACATCTCCGGATTGATTGGTTTCTTCTTCATGCCCAAAAGTTTCGGGATTAGAAAGTACATCATCAAGTTCCTGAGAACCCTGATCAGCGTCAGCAGTATTCGATTTCAAATAAATTCCTGCTTTATCTAAAATATTTTTATAAGTAAAAATTGGAGCGCTAAACCTCAATGCTAAAGCAATTGCATCAGATGTTCTTGCATCAATAATTTCTTCGATTTTATCTCTTTCGCAAATTAAACTTGAATAAAAGACACCGTCAACTAATTTGTGAATAATGACTTGCTTTACAACGATATCAAATCTTTCAGCGAAATTTTTGAATAAATCATGTGTTAATGGGCGAGGAGGTTTAATTTCTTTTTCTAATGCAATAGCGATTGACTGGGCTTCAAAAGCACCAATAACAATTGGTAATTTTCTTTCGCCATCGACTTCGTTCAAAATTAAGGCATAAGCGCCATTTTGAGTTTGACTGTATGAAATTCCTTTTATTGATAGTTTTACTAGACTCATATATGTTTGTAAAAAAGGCACTTAGTACCTCATTTTAATACTTTTTTTGATTCGAAATAAAGGTGCAATTTTAATCAAAAAATATGGAACAAAAAAGCCACCTAAAGCAAAGATACAATTATCTTGTTTTTAGGTGGCTATATTTTTATAGAGATTTTTAAATTATGAATGCTGTGCTTTAAAAGCTTTTAATTTCTCAATTAAATTTGGCACGATTTCAAATGCGTCTCCAACTATACCATAATCTGCTACTTTAAAGAAAGGAGCTTCGGGATCACTATTTATAACCACTTTTACTTTTGATGAGTTGATACCTGCGATATGCTGGATAGCTCCTGAAATTCCAACGGCAATATATAAATTTGTGGCAACTGGCTTGCCTGTTTGTCCAACGTGTTCACTATGAGGTCTCCATCCTAAATCAGAAACTGGTTTAGAGCATGCTGTTGCAGCTCCCAATACAGCAGCTAAATCTTCGATTAATCCCCAGTTTTCAGGACCTTTTAATCCGCGTCCACCAGAAACTACAATGTCAGCATCAGCGATAGATACTTTACCGCTTACTTTTTCGACAGATTCTACTTTTACACCAAAATCATTATCTCCGATTGTAGGATTAAAATCTTCTTCTGTTGCAGATTCTGTACTTTCAAAAATTCCGTAAGAGTTTTTAGCAAGTCCAAGAACCTTAATATCTGTGCTAATTTCTGTGATGTTGAAAGCTTTGTTTGAAAAAGCATTTCTTTTTACCTGAAAAGGAGATGTACTAACTGGTAATCCAACCACATTTGAAGCAAAACCGGCCTCTAAAGAAACGGCTACCAATGATGAAAGATAAATACTGTCTGTTGTTGAAGAAAGCAAAACTAATTTAGTGGCTTCTTTTTGAGCTGCCTGTTTAATTACATCAGCGTAAGCTTTCGCTGTAAAGCCAGCTAATTTCTCATTGTTTACTTTTAAAACTTTATCAACCCCATATTTAGCTAATTCGCTAACATCACTGATGTTTACAGTCAAAGCCGTAACAGTAGTGCCTAATGACTCAGCTACTTTTTTAGCATAAGAAGCTAATTCAAAAGCTACTTTTTTAAATTTTCCTTCTGCAGATTCTGCATATATTAGTATTGACATAATAATTTTAGATTTTAGATTTGTGATTAACGATTTTAGATTTGTGATTAACGATTTTAGATTTGTGATTAACGATTTTAGAGTAACTAAATTTTTGATTTTAAATCTGAAATCAAAAATTGTTAATCTTAATTCATTCAATAAAATATCTTAAATCACCTTTGCTTCGTTGTGTAATAAATTGATTAGCTCATCTAAGTTATCTGCAGCAACTAATTTCACTGCTGACTTAGGAGCTGGTTTTTCAAATTTCACTGCCTTAGTGTTTATCGGCGCATCAACAGGCTCAAGAATCGTAAGGGCTTTTGTTCTTGCTGTCATAATTCCTCTCATGTTAGGAATACGAAGATCTTTTTCTTCAACAAGGCCTTTTTGTCCTCCAATGATTAATGGAAGAGTAGTGCTTACAGTTTCTTTTCCACCGTCGATTTCACGAACTGCTTTTACGTTATTACCATCAACAGTCAAACTTGTGCAGGAATTTAAGAAGTTTGAACCTAAAATTCCGGCAATCATTCCGGGAACCATTCCACCATTATAATCTAAAGATTCTTTACCTGCAATTACTAAGTCGTATCCGCCATTTTTGATTACTTCGGCCAATTGTTTTGCAACAAAAAATCCGTCAGTAGGGTTTGCATTTATACGAATCGCTTCGTTTGCACCTATTGCCAAAGCTTTGCGTAAAGTTGGTTCAGTATCAGGACCTCCTACATTTACAACGGTTACGTTAGCTCCTTGTTGTTCCTGAAACCAAATTGCACGTGTTAAACCAAACTCGTCATTAGGATTAATTACATATTGTACACCATTGGTATCAAATTCTGAGTCACCATTGGAGAAGTTGATTTTTGAAGTAGTATCAGGCACATGGCTGATGCAAACTAGTATTTTCATAAGTATATATTTTGAATTTATAATATGCTTTTACAAATTTAGAATTTAATTTGGAATAATTATACTATGCATGCATAATATTTTTAAAAACTATTACGATTTCGCTTAAGACCGGAAAATATAAAGAGTGTTAGATTAAAAACATTATTTTAGAATGAATCAAAAGTGCCGTTTAGAAAGATTTTTATTGCAAACATTAAATTTTCAAATAGTTGTGATTTTTAAAAAGTAATTTCCGTTTTTTAAAACTTTGTATAATTATAGCCTGCTTCTTTTGATTGCACTACTTAAAAGAAACTTTTAGCATTGAAGAATCCAACAAATTATAATAAGTTTGTCTGAAAAAAATAATTATTTGAATAATCTTTATAAAGAAATCGATTTCGTAATTAAGGAAAAGGTACTTTTTAGGTTGAAAACAGCAGTAAACTATAATTAATGCAGAATCTTCCTTTTTTTTAGACTTAATTTATGCTTTTAAGTTATTTAAAATATTTATTTTTGCTCATCAGAAAAAAAGAACATAATATACAACTATGAGAACAATACAATTTAGAGAGGCCATTTGCGAAGCGATGAGCGAAGAAATGCGTCACGATGAATCCATATATTTAATGGGCGAAGAAGTTGCAGAATATAACGGAGCATACAAAGCTTCAAAAGGGATGCTTGCTGAATTTGGCGAAAAAAGAGTAATTGATACTCCAATTGCTGAACTTGGTTTTACAGGAATTGCAGTAGGTTCTGCAATGAATGGTAACCGACCAATTGTAGAATATATGACTTTCAACTTCTGTTTAGTTGGTATTGATCAAATTATAAATAACGCTGCTAAAATGCGTCAAATGACAGGTGGACAATTTAATGTGCCTATCGTTTTTCGTGGACCAACTGCTTCTGCAGGTCAATTAGGAGCAACTCACTCTCAGGCTTTAGAAAACTGGTTTGCTAACACTCCGGGACTTAAAGTTGTAGTTCCTTCGACACCTTACGATGCTAAAGGACTTTTGAAATCAGCTATCCGTGATAATGATCCAGTAATCTTCATGGAATCTGAGCAAATGTATGGTGATAAAGGAGAAGTGCCGGACGGAGAATATACAATTCCGTTAGGAGTTGCCGATGTTAAACGTGAAGGAAAAGATGTTACGATTGTTTCTTTTGGAAAAATTATCAAAGAAGCTTTTATTGCTGCTGATGAATTAGCCAAAGAAGGAATCTCTTGTGAGATCATCGATTTAAGAACCGTTCGTCCAATGGATAATGAAGCGATCTTAAAATCAGTTAAAAAAACAAATCGTTTGGTTATCTTAGAAGAAGCCTGGCCATTTGCCAGCATTTCATCTGAAATCACCTATATTGTACAAGAGCAGGCTTTTGACTTTCTTGATGCGCCAATTCAGCGTATTACAACAGCTGATACACCAGCACCTTACTCTCCTGTTTTACTAAAAGACTGGCTGCCAAATGCAGCTGATGTAGTAAAAGCAGTGAAAAAAGTAATGTACAAATAATAATACATACAAAATTCATAAAAACTTCATCAGTCATAGTTCATTGATGAAGTTTTTTTTTGCCGTAATATGAAAAGAATAATTTTCCTTAGTCTGTTTTTTGTATTTGCTTTTGCAAATAATGCTTTAGCGCAAACTAAAGTGAGTGGAATTGTTATGGACAAATCCAATCAGCCTATTCCGTTTGCAAATGTTGTTTTCAAGGGTTCAAATACGGGTATCGTTTCAAATGAAGATGGTCGTTTTTATTTAGAATCGCCAAATACTTATACTGCTTTACTGGTTACTTCGGCAGGATTTTCAGATAAAGAAATTCCTTTAGAAAAAGCTGTAAACTATGATTTTAAGATTGTTTTAAACGAGCCCGAGGCACTTAGTGAAGTTGTCATTTTTACAGGGAAAACATCAAAAAAGAATAATCCGGCATTGGATATTTTGAGAAAAATATGGGAAAGAAAACGTAAAAACGGTCTCTACCAATTCAATCAATATCAAATGCAGAAGTACGAAAAAGTCGAATTTGACATGAACACTATTGATAGTGCTTTTATGAAAAATAAACTTTTTAAAGGAATGGAGTTTGTTTTCAAGCATGTGGATACTTCTGATGTTACCGGAAAAACCTATTTACCAATTTTTATCAACGAATCTGTTTATGACGTTTACGGGGATAATAAATTAAAAAAAGTAAAGGAAAACATTACAGGAAACAAAATGTCCGGATTCAATGGGAATCAGCAGATTTTGTCTTTTGTAAAAGATCTTTATTCGGACTATAATATTTACGATAATCACCTTAAATTTTTTGATAAGAGTTTTACAAGCCCACTTTCGAAAACAGGAATAGATGTTTATAATTACGTACTGAAAGACAGTGCTTTTATAGACAAAAAATGGTGTTATAATATTGTTTTTTATCCAAGACGTAAAAACGAATTAACTTTTAAGGGAGATTTCTGGGTAAACGACACAACTTTTGCCATTAAGAAAATTAATATGGGCGTTACTAAAAGTGCTAATATTAACTGGGTAAAAGATATTTATATCGAACAGGAATTTGAAGTTGAAAACGACTCGGTTTTTCTTTTGACACGTGACTATATGATGTCTGATTTTGCTTTAAACAAAAAGGAAAAATCAAAAGGAGTTTATGGAAAACGAACGACTTTGTATCGCAATCATAAATTCAACATTCAAAAACCGGAAAAATTTTATAAAGAAGAAGTCAATTTTATAGACAACGCTGTTTATCAACGACCGGATGAATTTTGGGAAGAAAATCGTTTTGAAAAGCTAAACAAAGATGAGCAGGGTATTTATAAAATGCTCGATACTTTACAGACAGTCAAGAAATTTAAACAGCTTTATAGTTTAGTTTCCATTTTAGGAAGTGGTTATGTCGAATTTAAAAACTTTGATTACGGACCTATCTTTTCAACCTTTGGTTATAATGAAGTCGAAGGTTTACGATTAAGAGTTGGAGGAAGAACATATTTTGGCCCAAATGATCCTTGGCGTATACAAGCCTACACTGCCTATGGCTTTGATGATAATAAGTTCAAATACGGTGTTTCGGGAAAATGGATGGTTGATAAGAAAAACCGAGTAATTATTTCCGGAGGAAACAGGCGTGACATCGAACAAATAGGCGCGAGTTTAACCACTACAAATGATGTTTTAGGAAGAAGTTTTGCTTCTTCGGCTTTGTTTACAACTGGAAGCAACGGAAAACTAACCAATATTAATTTGAGTAACGTTTCTATTGAAATGGAGGCTAAGAAAAACTTTATTGTTTCAGCAGGTTTTTCGTACCGAACGTTAGAATCGGCATCTCAGACATTTAGTTTGGACTACTACAAAGTTCTGCCGTCTGCTTCGGATCCTTCTGGTGTGGTTGAAAATAAAGTGACACAAACTGAGGCCAATATCCAGTTCGAGTTTATGCCAAATCGTAAAACCATTGGTTATGGGGTAGAGCGGGATCTTGTTGATAGTCCTTTCAGTCATTTCTTTGTGAATTTCAGTTATGGACTTAAAGGAGTTATGAATAGTGATTTTGCTTATGAAAAAGTACAATTATTTTATAGGCAGCCCATTATTATAGGACCATTAGGAAGAACAAATATTACCCTTGAAACGGGAAAGACTTTTGGTGCCATTCCGTTAGGATTAATGAGTGTAATTCCGGGGAACCAAACGTATTTTACAATCGAAAATACATTTAGCAACCTGAATTTCTATGAATTTGTAACGGATCAGTATACAACATTGCAATGGAATCATGATTTTGGAGGAAGATTGTTTGCCCGTATTCCATTTATGAGAAAACTGAACTGGAGAGAGTTTGTAGGTATCAGAGCCGTTCATGGAACAATTTCTGATGAAAATCGCGCTTTAAATGCGTCAGGATTACCTTATAATGCCCCGGAAAAAGTATATTGGGAATATAATGCCGGAATTGGAAATATCTTTAAAGTTTTCAGAATTGATTTTTCATGGAGAGGTAATTATTTGAATATGCCGGATGCTGCTAAATTTGCAGTAAAAGGATCTTTCGGATTCTATTTCTAATAAATAAGAAACATAATATTTGTCAATTTCGACGAAGGAGAAATCACACATTAACTCATTATTTGAGCTTGTGTGATTTCTCTTTTTATTTTAAATTAAGTTTGATTTTAAATATTTATTAATTTAGAAGCTATTCCCGCTATTCGTTGCAATCTTTTGTGCCGAACCCCGGCACAAAAGGATTTTCACTACAAACGAAGTTCACTGAACTCCGATTAAAATGAAAGTTAAGTGAAGTAATCGGGGCTAAAAAAATAACGTTATGCAAGAAGCCATCGATTATTTATTAACCAAGAATTCAATATTTCAGGATATTATCGAGAAATATGGATTGCCAACAATTCCCAAAAGGCCTCAGGGTTTTGAAACTTTGGTTTTATTAATTCTCGAACAACAGGTTTCTATAGATTCGGCGAAAGCTACATTCTTAAAAATTAAAGCATATACGGCTTGTAATCCGCAGACTATGTTGGTTTTATCTGATGAAGAATTTAGAAATCTTGGTGTGAGCCGTCAGAAAACAAAATACATTAAAATTTTAGCCGAAGCAGTTTTAGATAAAGAATTAGATATCGAAAGCCTGGCGTCAAAATCGGCAAAAGAAGTTCGGGAAGAACTCATTAGATTAAAAGGCATAGGAAACTGGACCATCGATATTTATCTGATGTTTTGTCTTCAGGAACCGGATTTAATTCCGCTTGGAGATATTGCAGTCATAAATACGATCAAAGAATTATTGAATATTCATGACAAAGAGCAAATGGAAATCCATACGAAACAATGGAGCCCGTATCGGTCTTATGCGACCTATTTGCTTTGGCATTATTACTTAAATAAGCGAAATCGTAAGATTACATATTAACTATCTGTTATATAAAAGGAAAGTATGTTAATTAATGAATAAAGTATAGAGATTAATGTATTTTTTTCATTGTAAAAAAGGATTCTTTAGGTTACTTTTGCAACCGAAACCCACAAAAATAAAAAAATATTCCGATGAAATAAAAGTGGGTTCCTGACAACCAAAATTTAAATATCATCGGGAAGAAATTATAGATATAATAAAAAAAGAAAATGACCGCAGACAAACTAACAACTTTCGATGTATTGATCGAAATACCAAGAGGAAGCAGAAATAAATATGAGTACGATTTTGAAATCAAAAGAATGCGTTTCGACAGAATGTTATTCTCTTCGATGATGTACCCGGCAGATTACGGATTTATCCCTGAAACTTTAGCTCTTGACGGTGACCCTCTTGATGTATTGGTTTTGATCAACGAACCAACTTTCCCGGGATGTGTGATAGAAGTTAAGCCAATTGGAGTTTTCCACATGGCAGATGACAAAGGACCGGATGAAAAAATTATCTGTGTGCCGGTTTCTGATCCAATCTGGAATTCATTAAACGACCTTTCTGACATTAACGGACACTTATTAAAAGAAATCGAGCATTTCTTCCAGGTTTACAAAGACCTTGAAAACAAAAAAGTAGATGTAGAAGGATGGGGAGACGTAAACGAAGCATTCGCTATTATTAAAGAATGTACAGATCGTTTTAATCAAATTGAAAACAAACCAGAAGGATTATTTAGTATTAAATAATTTCAGGCATCATATTTTGTAAAAAAAGCAATACTCCGTTAAGAGTATTGCTTTTTTGTTTAAATTCGTTTTGTTAGTTTGTTGACTATTAACCAAAACCAATAAAATATGAATGCATTTATGATTTACCTGCCTATAGTAATGGCAGTTTTAGGATTACTTTTCATGGGAATAAAAAGGAGTTGGGTTTTAAAACAAGATGCCGGCGATGGCAAGATGAAAGAGATTTCAGATTACATTTACGAAGGAGCCTTAGCCTTCTTAAAAGCCGAATATAAGCTATTGACCATCTTCGTAATTATTGCAAGCTTAGCTTTGGCAGGAATTACTTTTATTCCAGGTGTAAAAACACATTTATTAATCGTAGTTGCATTTATTTTTGGCGCATTATTTTCAGCTTATGCAGGTAACATAGGGATGAAAATCGCAACCAAAACAAACGTTAGAACCACTCAGGCAGCCAGAACAAGTTTACCACAGGCCTTGAAAGTTTCTTTTGGAGGCGGAACCGTAATGGGACTTGGAGTTGCAGGTTTGGCGGTTTTAGGCTTAACCACCTTTTTCATCATATTCTTTAATTTGTTTTCTGGCGGAGTCTGGAAAGACACAGAAACAATGACCGTAGTTCTTGAAACCTTAGCAGGATTTTCACTTGGTGCAGAATCAATTGCATTATTTGCCAGAGTTGGAGGCGGAATCTACACAAAAGCAGCTGATGTTGGGGCTGATTTAGTTGGTAAAGTTGAAGCAGGAATTCCGGAAGATGATCCTCGTAATCCGGCCACAATTGCAGATAACGTGGGAGATAATGTAGGAGACGTGGCGGGTATGGGAGCTGATTTGTTTGGATCTTACGTGGCGACAGTTTTGGCAGCAATGGTTTTGGGGAATTATGTGATAAAAGATATGGGCGGAAGTATCAATGATGCTTTTGGTGGAATTGGGCCAATTTTACTTCCGATGGCAATTGCCGGTTTCGGAATCTTATTCTCCATTATTGGAACTACAGTCGTAAAAATATCAGATGACAATGCAAAAGAAGCACAAGTACAGAAAGCATTAAATATAGGAAACTGGATTTCAATTGTTTTAACCGCGATCGCCTGCTACTTTTTAGTACAATACATGTTGCCCGAAACAATGCAAATGAGTTTTTTTGGAGAAGGTTCTAAAGACATTTCATCAATGCGTGTTTTTTACGCAACATTGGTCGGATTAGTGGTTGGTGGAGCCATTTCATCCGTAACAGAATATTATACAGGATTAGGGACAAAACCAGTATTAGCGATTGTTCAGAAATCATCTACCGGAGCCGGAACTAATGTAATTGCTGGTTTAGCAACGGGAATGATTTCTACTTTTCCAACCGTAATTTTGTTTGCTGCAGCAATCTGGATTTCGTATGCTTTGGCTGGATTTTATGGAGTTGCTTTAGCCGCATCTGCAATGATGGCAACAACGGCTATGCAATTGGCAATAGATGCGTTCGGACCAATTTCAGATAATGCGGGAGGAATCGCAGAGATGAGTGAACTGCCAAAAGAAGTTCGTACCAGAACAGATATTTTAGATTCTGTAGGAAACACAACTGCTGCAACAGGAAAAGGATTTGCAATTGCTTCCGCAGCTTTGACTTCATTGGCCTTATTTGCAGCTTATGTAACGTTTACAGGAATTGACGGAATCAACATCTTCAAAGCGCCAGTTTTAGCCATGTTGTTTGTCGGTGGAATGATTCCGGTTGTTTTCTCCGCTTTAGCGATGAATTCTGTTGGAAAAGCAGCGATGGATATGGTTTACGAAGTGCGTCGCCAGTTTAAGGAAATTCCGGGAATTATGGAAGGAACCGGAAAACCGGAATACGGAAAATGTGTTGAAATTTCTACAAAAGCCGCTTTACGCGAAATGATGCTTCCTGGAGTTTTAACAATTGGTTTCCCAATTGCCATTGTACTTTTAGGAAAATTGGTTTATATAGACAATAATCAGTTAATTGCAGAAATGTTGGGAGGATATATGGCTGGAGTTACCGTTTCAGGAGTGCTTTGGGCTGTTTTTCAGAACAACGCAGGAGGTGCTTGGGATAATGCGAAAAAATCTTTTGAAGCAGGAGTAATGATCAACGGCGAAATGACTTATAAAGGTTCTGATGCTCATAAAGCAGCAGTAACCGGAGATACTGTTGGTGATCCGTTTAAAGATACTTCAGGGCCTTCAATGAATATCCTGATCAAATTAACTTGTTTGATTGGTTTGGTGGTTGCGCCTATCTTGGGTGATGGTCATTCTTCTCAAACAAATATTCCGCATTGTGGATTGCCTCCTAAAGAAATGAAGTGTTGCATGAAGACTGAAATGCATGCAGGTGGAGTTTCTAAATGTGGAGATCTGTCTGGCATGACCAAAGAAGAATGTATTAAAATGTGTAAAGAAAAAGGCTGCTCTGAAGAAGAAACTGCAAAATGCCTGGCTCATTTTGATGCAAACGGAAAATACGTTCATCAAAAAACAGATTGTTTTGATACCAGTAAATATGATAAAAAACGTGTTGAAGTTAATTTGGCTACCGTAAACGGAGTTACTACAGGAACTTTAACAAAAACAGAAAATGGCAAAACAACTACTGAAGTTTTTGAAGGAAGTGAAGCGGAGGTAAAAGCAAAAATTGAAGCTGCCAAATAATTTTTTTTTGAAATATAAATGATTATAGAAAATTATTGAGCATACTAAATATAAAGTTTGAATTCATAGAACTGTCAACGCTGTAAGATTTTTGTTTTACAGCGTTTTTTTTGCAGTATAAATTAGGTTTGATAGCTGTAGTTTTAATATGTAAAAAAAACCGTATAAATTATTAGGAAATATATTTGGATAATTAACTTTAAGGGTTATTTTTGGAAACAAATTCTTACTTAATATATCACCAAATAACTTATGGGACATTTTTCAGAACAGGTACATATCAGCATAGGGAGTTTTACCCAAAACGTCGTTTATCATAATTTAGAACTGTCACAAAAGATGGCAGATCACCATCATTTTTCTTTTGTGTGGCAATATACAGGCAAGGCGATCATAAATCCGGCAGATCAGGCCAAGGCTTTACGAACGTATCTTGGAGATGAAGTTATCTTTACCTTTAAAAGCCTCACCGGAATCCGGTTGATGAGCAAAGGAATCATAACAGAACTCTCCTCTGTAGATCTTCACGGAAGCGCCGAAGGTTTACATGTAAAAGGTATTAGCCATACTATCGTTCTGGACGACATGAAAAAATCAAGAACCTACCAGCAAAGAGGGATGGATAATATCGTATTGGATATTTTAGCAGAAGGTCCTGGAGAGTTTTACGAAAGAGATGCTATAAAATCCACCTATCTTCAGGAGTTCAAATACATGGCTCAATACAATGAAACCAATTTTGATTTCTTAAAACGATTGGCCAGACGTTACGGCCAATGGTTTTATTTTGACGGAATGCGAATGCAATTTGGACAAACCAAAACCAGTAAAATAAAACTCATCAACGGATCTTCGCTGCATGGTTTTAAAATCCAGACCAATATGGCTTCCCATAAAATTTCTTTGGGAGGGTATGATTACAATGGTGCAGCCAATATTCGTAATTCGGCAGCAAGAACATCCTCAGGAAGCAAAGACAGTTTCTCTGCCGTTGTGGGACACAATCAGGGAACTGTTACCCAAAACGACCTTAATAATGGAGCTTACACGACCAATGCCCAAAGCAGTGAGGAAATCGAAGAAATGGTCAAACTGCAAACAGCAGGCAGCGACGCCAATAGTGTCTACTACAGCGGAACCTCTTATTTTCCGTTAGGACTTGGACAGGTTTTCAGCATCATAAACCAAACTGTAGAGCACGAACTTATTGTGACAGAAGTAACACATATTTCACAGGTCCATGGAAACTATGCCTGTAATTTCAAAGCTATTCCGGCAGATGTTGCAGCACCACATTTTACAGACGTACATGTATTTGCGAAAGCAGAAACACAGCCCGCGAAGGTAAAAGACAACAACGATCCGGAAGGATTAGGGCGTGTAAAAGTACAATTCAACTGGGCAGGCGGAAACAATTCAAGCGAGTGGCTTCGAATGATACAGCCACACTCAGGCTCAGGAAAAGGATTTTACTTTATTCCCGAAATCGGTGAAGAGGTTTTAGTAGGCTTTGAAGGAAGCAATGCACAGAATCCGTATGTTTTAGGAACGCAGTATAATGGAAGTGCTACCAGCGGTTATGCAGACGGTCAGAATAATGTAAAGGCGATTCACACGCGTTCAGGAATCAAATTTATTTTGAACGACGGTGAAGGAAGTATTTTGATTGAAGATCCGAGTGGCAATACCTGGAAAATGGATGGTCAGGGAAATATTGATGTGAATGCGCCAAAGAATTTTACAGTTAATGCCGGAGATAATTTTACTGTTACTGCGGGTAAGAATATATCGTTAAGTGCAGGAGAAAATATTGATAATTCTGCAAATAAAGATATTTCTCAAACAGCGGGTCACGATATTTCTCAAACAGCTGCTGGAGATTTTACTGAAAGTGCTAATAATAAAACGGAGATTATTGAACAAAAACATATTCGAAGTTCATTAGAATCTACTCAACATGGAGAGAAAGTAAGTGTCTTTAGTACTAAAGAAAATATGCTTTTGGAAAGTAGTCAAAAAACTGTTGAAGTAAACAGTGCAGAAAAATCAAATATGTTTTAATCTTTAAAAAATCATTTTATGGCAATAAATAAAACCGCAAAGAATTTATATGTTAGGATTAAAGGGAACTACATTAGTGAAAGTAAAATCTTTCTGGAAACAGCCGAAAAGATTGAAATAGTAGCTACAGAAGAAAATTTGAATTTGACTTCAAATAAAAAAGTCCAAATCAAAGGCAATAAAAAATAGATATGGCAAATGTAGAATTTAATAGCCCAAGGTTTGTAGTCCCACCCGCAGGCGTAATTGATGCGCAAGCAACAGTGATGTTTAGACCTACCCCAGCCTGGAAAGGTGAATTTATGTTTGATTGGATGAGAACAGGTAGCGGAACCAATCTTGGACAAACCAGCCTTGCTGGCGATGTAGATTACCAAACTATTTTAGGAACGTACAACAACAATACAGTTGCCAGCCCATTTGTGGGAGATACAAGAGATACGAACCGCAATGGTGTTAAAGATTTGTATGAAAAACTAATAAGCGAATATCGAAAGTTTACCTCATTGAATAGGTTAGATGCCTCAGGTGCAAGTATTGATTATTTAGAACCTAAACTATCGATTTATAAAAATGAAAATGAAAATGTAGATGCTGTTGCAATTTTGCAATTGCAAATTGAAGTTATAGTTGCCCCAGAGGAGTTGATACTTGAATTTGAAAATGAATTTTTTGATATTACAGTATTCACAGGCACAGCACCTGTTGTGCCATCACTTCTTGCGACACCAGCAACCAATGTACCAGCAACCAATGTACCAGCAACCAATGCACCTGCGCGACCAGAAGACCGAATGAAACAGTTGCAAATAACCAAAACAGTAACGGGTGCAAGTACTTTTAACACGATGGACATACAAATAAAATGCAAAAAAACTTTTGCAACGGCTTACAAAGAAATTAAAGCCTACACCATCATGGCGCACCCTGACCCTGCAAATACCAGCAAAGTTAGAAAACTGGCAGGAGTACTCAAAGTTTTGCCCAACGATGCCAGTAAACGAAAAATAAAAAAAATAGTACTTGTTAATGTAATAACCGATATTGATTCTACTCCAACAACAAAAGAAGAAGGTTTTTTAGTACCAGGCGTAACAGAAGCTGGGCAAAAAACCATCATTAGAAAATATTTGCGTCAATCGCTCATTGATCCCGTTTTTAGTTTGGAGACTTTAGATTTGAGTGATATAGCAGGTATAAATACAATTATTCGTGATGATTTTAATAGTAAATTTGTAGTTGGCGGAAGATTAAAATGCTACCATTTGCACGGTGCTACTGTGCCCAGAGGCTGGAAAGATTTAGATGACTATTTATACACCAAACTAAAGGCAAAAGCAGGAGTTGGAAACAAATATGACAATTACATGAGAATTTTTTACTTGCCACAAGGTGGTTTTTATATTGACGCGAACAATACTCAAGGACCTCCAGCAGGATTTTCTCTTGGCGGTTTTACCAGCGGAAGTGAACCAAAAAATATTGTGATGCTAAATGGTGCAGACCTTACCGCTTCTGCCCATGAAGTATACCATTCTCTAAAATTACCACATACCTGGGAAAGTAAAAATCACATCAATCCAATATATAACAGCGAAACAAATCCACAAAGAAACGGCAAGCATTCTTTTAAAGAAAAAACGACCCGTAATTTGATGGATTATGGACCGTGGAGTGCACAATACTTTTTGTACCATTGGCAATGTGTAGTTGCAAACAGCAAAGCCACTGCAGAACCGCCACATTATATACCCACACCATGAGAACAACAACTTTACTAATGGCTCTTGTGCTATTTGCCAGTTGCAAAGCGCAAGTAGAAAACAAAACTGCTACAAAAACACTAAATAACAATACTATGGAACGACCAAGCATCACTCCAGAATTTGAAAAACTAAATCTAGAAGATTATAAAGAGGGCTTAATTAAAAAGAAAGAAATTGATGATAAAAAAAATGTGATTGAATTTGATTTTTATGATTATAGGAAAGACGGAATTGAAGGTGTGACTTTTTTAACAGGTTCAACAGCATTAAGAGGTTTCGGCTTTTCATTTACAGCTAAAGGTTCATATTATATAATTGGTAAAAGCTATTATACAAACAAGTTCATTGAAAGAAAATGTATTATGTCTTCATTCAATACAAGGATATTAATTGGTAAAGAATACTTTTTTGACAAAGAGGGAAAACTTGAAAAAACAGTAGACCACAATCAAGGCTGGGATTTTAGTTATGAAAAAGTAATTGCCTATATTCTTGAGCGAAAATCACCTTTAGTAAGAGAAGATATATATTATGGCGCGGAAATAGCACAAGAAGGAAAAGAAAAAAAATATTGGCAATTAATTTTAGATACTCAAAA
Organism: Flavobacterium sp. LM4; assembly: GCF_002017935.1. Classification (NCBI taxonomy): domain Bacteria; kingdom Pseudomonadati; phylum Bacteroidota; class Flavobacteriia; order Flavobacteriales; family Flavobacteriaceae; genus Flavobacterium; species Flavobacterium sp. LM4. Next base: position 2,117,968 of record NZ_MUFW01000001.1, read on the forward strand.
AACTACTAATAAATCAACTTGGGAAATCATCAAATTAGATGCTATGACGGGTGAGATACTGTATCAAATAGAATTTGAAGGCGATAGGATATGGCATGCAGATACATACAATCACAACCCCATAGAAAGAATTATAGTAGCAGACAAAACGCTAAAAAACTAAAAGAATAGTTTTCAATGCGTGGTTGCGAACAGCAAAGCAATGCAGAAACCTGTACATTATATACCTGTACTATGAAAACAATAACATTACTAATGGCTCTTTTGTTATTTGCCAATTGCAAAGCGCAAGTAGAATAACTTGATATTCAAAAGATGAATCTTTGGTTTCCAGCAATTCTGATAAAACTAGTTTTGCGACATTAGAATGGAAGAAAACATTTGATGCTCGTAATAATAGTAAAAAATATAAAAATAAATTTCCAGTTCATATATTCGTTCAAAGAAGTACAAAGGATAATAAACAACGGTTTGAAGCAGACATAGTTTTACCTAATAATTCTGAAGAACTTTTTAATAAACCATATATAAATCCTAAAACAAGGAGTGTGGAACATTACAATCGTATTGTTATTGGATTAGAAAAAGAAGAGAAAGATTTGCCTTATTTATTTGGTCACATTTGGATTTCCGGGCTAAATAAACAAGAAGAAATTATGCGTTTTCGTGCTGCGAAATTTGATACGATTAGCAGAAAATTTTTAGTTTCAAAATATTCTCTTCCCAAAGGCTTTATATTTCCTAAATGGGAGAAAGGCAAAGAGCTATTAAATACACCGGATGTTGATTATTGGCAAGAGCAATAAAATGAATATAAAAATGCCTCTGAAATTTCAGAGGCATTTTATGTTTTTAAAGAATATATTCCTAAAACAATCCATTCAATTCAGCATCAATTCGGTTAATGATGTTTCCTAAATCTTCAGGATTGTCAACAAAATTAATATTGTCAACATCAATAATCAATAGTTTCCCTTTTGTGTACGTCTGAACCCAGGCTTCGTATCTTTCGTTTAGTCGGCTTAAGTAATCAATTGAAATAGAGTTTTCGTAATCGCGTCCGCGTTTGTGAATCTGTCCCACCAAATTTGGTATAGAACTTCTTAAATAAATCAATAAATCAGGAGCTTTAACCAATGATTCCATTAATTCAAATAAGGATGTATAATTTTCAAAATCACGGCTTGTCATTAATCCCATAGAATACAAGTTGGGAGCAAAAATATAAGCATCTTCGTAAATCGTTCTGTCCTGAATGATTTTTTTTCCGCTTTCACGAATTTGCTGCACCTGACGGAATCTGCTGTTTAAGAAATAAATCTGCAAATTAAATGACCAGCGTTCCATCTGATGGTAAAAATCATCCAGATACGGGTTATCAACAACATCTTCATAATGGGGTTCCCATTTAAAATGCTTGGCCAGTAATTTAGTTAAAGTTGTTTTTCCTGCGCCTATATTTCCTGCTATTGCTATGTGCATTACGGTATTACGATTTTATAATTGGTAATTTCTTTGGCTGTAAAAATAGATAAAATTTGGTCTTTGTAATAGAATTTGTTTAATGATTTTTCAGGAATTCCAATTTCAGAAACGGTTTCAGATCCATCCTTATGAATGTCTTTAAAATACAATAAACCAGCTTTGGTGAAAATATATTGGTTAGGGCTTAAAATCAGTATTTTATCAAAGTCAGAAACTTTTCCTAAAGAGGTTGTTTTGCCAAATATATCACAGGAGAACCAATTGTTTTTTTCATCAATCCAATAAAAAGTATTAAAATCGGTTTGGTAAAATTGGATATTTTCCGTTAAAGGAGTGGAAACTGTTTTGTATTCGTTTTTTAAATAATCAAAAAGACCAATTTGTTGATTCAGCGAATTAAAAATCCATAATTGATTTTGGGTTGACATGCCAATTGCCGTAACCACGATAGGAATATTATTTTGAGAAAAATTGATTTCTGTAATTTTATTCAACTGATTATCCAGCAAAACGACACTGTTAAAATCCTCGTAATACAAAACTATTTTAAGCGGATTCACAATATCTGCTCTGGTGATTTTTCCCAACGAAACATTTTTGTACTCAAAGAATTCCTCTCCTTTTATTTTGCTGAAAACATTGTCTTTGATCTGATACGAAAATCCAAAAGAATCATAGCCTAAAAAAACGTCAGCATCAATAGTAAAATGTGAATCCGGTGTTGAAGCTATCTTCTGATTTTGAGCTAAGACAAAAGAGAAATTACAGGCAATAAAAAGTATACATAAAATTTTGCGTGCAGTTTTTCTCATTTCAATTGGTTTTCTGAAAGCCAAATTACAAAAAACTACAGTATTAGGAGGTTTAAAATTGATTTTTAGGCAATATTTGATTTTAAACGTTTCCTGAATCTAATAGTCTAATTAATAGGCAATTTTGTCTATACCTTATCAGTATTGATATATTTAATTTTCCGCATTTTAAAAATAGTAATACATTTGAATGTAAGTTTTATCGGATTTACCCAATTTTAAAAAAAAGAACAATGAAAAAATTATCATATTATTTGCTTTTAGTACTTGCTTTTAGTCAGGTACAGGCTCAGAAAGATTTTCAGGGAATGGCCGTTTACGAGTCAAAAACCCAGGCACCAAAATTTGAAGGAATGCGCGGCAATCGTGACATTACCCCCGAAATGCAAAAAAACATGGAAGAAAGGATGAAAAAAATGCTGGAAAAGACATTTATTTTAAACTTCAATAAAGCGGCGTCTATTTACAAAGAAGAAGAAAAATTAGAGGCTCCGGGACAACAAGGCAGTGGAATGAGAATGATGATAAGCTCAATGATGGGCGGTGGAGGTACTTTTTATAAAGATGTAAAAAATAAAACCTATACGGTTGATAAAGAGTTTATGGGAAAAGAATTTTTGGTCAAAGATTCGCTGCCAAAATTAAACTGGAAATTAGAATCTGAAACCAAACAAATTGGTGGTTATAATTGTTATAAAGCAACTGCAGTAAAAGAAGCCAGTAAAACCGATTTTAGAAATTTGAAACCTAAAAAGGAAGACGATAAAGAGGTGAATGATAAGAATGATAAAAAAGAATCTACAGATAAGAAAACCAACTTCGAAGACAATTTTGAAATTCCAAATGAAATAGTTGTAACAGCCTGGTATTCGCCAGAAATTCCAATTAATCAGGGGCCTGAAAATTATTGGGGACTACCTGGTCTGATTTTAGAGGTTAATGATGGAACGACAACCATTTTATGTTCAAAAATTGTTTTGAATGCCAAAGAAAAGGCTGACATAAAAGAACCGACAAAAGGAAAAGAAATTTCTCAGAAAGAATATGATGAAACAGTAGTAAAAAAAATGAAAGAGTTTAGAGAAATGAATCGTGGACGTGCCGGAGGACCACCGCCAATGGGAAGATAAAACTTCTAAATCTTAAAATTTATTTATCCTAATCATTTTTTTAATGTATAAAATTCTCTGTTTTTTCGTTTTTTTATTTACTTCTATCTGCTTTTCCCAAAGTGTTCGTTTTGATGGTTTTATTCAGGATGGACAAAAAAATCCTTTGGAAATGGCCAATATTATGGCGGTTAATTCGGCCACAAAAGCAATGGATTCTTATGGAATCACGAACGATAAAGGAAAGTTTCAATTGACTTTGAAACCCAATACCGCATATCTCGTAAAGATTAGTTACCTCGGAATGAAATCGAAAGAAATTCAAATCACAACTAAAACCGAAAATATAGCTCAGAATATAGTAATGGATGATGTAGGGATCGAGCTTGAAGGAGTTGAGATTGTCCGTGAAATGCCGGTTTCTATAAAGGGTGATACCATTGTATATAATGCAGATTCTTTTAAATCCGGAACAGAAAGAAAACTGGAAGATGTGCTGAAAAAATTGCCGGGAGTTGAGGTAAATGCCGATGGCGAGATTGAAGTAGAAGGAAAAAAGGTCAGTAAATTAATGGTAGAAGGTAAAGACTTTTTTGACGGGGATACCAAATTAGGTGTTAAAAATATTCCTGCCGATGCAATAGATAAAATTCAGGTTTTAAGAAATTATAACGAGGTCAGCGCTTTAAAAGGTCTTGAAAATGATCAGGATAATGTGGCGATGAACATTAAGCTGAAAGAAGGAAAAAAGAACTTCTGGTTTGGTGATGTCACTGCAGGGATTGGTGTTGCAGAGCTTGACAGCCGTTACGTTATCAATCCGAAATTATTTTATTACAGTCCAAAATACAGTATTAATCTAATTACAAATTTTAATAACATTGGAGAATTGCCAATGACAGCCCAGGATTATTTTAAATTCACAGGCGGATTTAAAAATATGATGAAAAAGGGCGGAAGCAATTTTAATATTTCTTCGAATGACGTAGGAATATCACTTTTAAGGAATAACAGGGCAAAGGAAATTGAAACGAAATTTGGAGCTACCAATTTTGCTTATTCGGTTAATAAAGCATGGAATATAAGCGGTTTCGGAATTCTTTCAACTTCAAAAACCGATTTAGAAACCAAATCCCAAACTACCTATTTAGGTTCTGGAGATCAGCAGAAAAGGGATGAAGAGACTCATCAAAAAAATAATCTGGGGCTTTTTAAATTAAGCTCGACTTATAAACCCAATGATAAATTTCAATTCGATTATGATATTTTAACTAAGCTGACAAAACAGAATGAAGATACAGATTTGCTGCGTGAACAGGTAGTTAATAATATTGCAGGTTCAGAAACTATTTTTACGGCTAAAAAACAAAATCCTACTTCTATAAATCAAAATATGAGTTTGTATTATACGCAAAGCGACAAAAATATTTTTGCTTTTGAAATGCAGCATTTATATCAGGATGAAAATCCTTTTTATAATGCTAATCTACGTACACAGCCTTTTAATTTGTTAGGTTACACTCCAGGTCAGCAAAGAAATGATCTAAATCAGGATCGTTTTGTAAAAACTAATAAAGTAGATGCCAAACTGGATTACTATTACATGGTAACACCCAAAAGCAACATCAATATAACATTAGGAAATACATATTCGTACCAGAATTTCAACTCCCATATTTTTCAGATTTTGGATAACGGAGATAAAAATGACCTGAATGATTCATCAAATAATAATGATGTAAACTATAATTTTAACGATACTTTTTTAGGATTCCATTATAAGATTCTGGCTGGTAAATTTACCTTGACACCCGGTGTCAGCCTGCATTCGTATACAATGACAAACACACAATCAGGTACAGATTATTCGCAGAATTTCACAAAAGTATTGCCGGATTTCTTTGCTCTGTATCAAATCAAAAAATCAGAAACCCTGACCTATAATTTTTCCCTGACGAATGATTTTACAGATATCAATCAATTGGCTGAAGGTTATGTTTTGTCAGATTACAGCAGTTTGTTCCGCGGAGATCGCTCATTAGAAAATGCTACTTCACAGGTGCATTCACTTCGTTATTTTAAATATAATATGTTCAATTTTGAGAACATTTTTGCAAATGCAACCTATACCAGAAAAGTAGATGCTATTAAAACCGAAGCAAAATTTATCGGAATCAATCAGGAGTCAAACCCTTATAATTCTAATTTGGCAGATGAAACTTTTTCAGGATTGGGAAGTTATGGCCGTTCATTTTTAAAGAATTACAAAGCTTCGGCAAGTGCAAACCTTAATTGGTCAAAATTCAATAATAGACAAAATGGAGAACCGGCAACAACAGAGAGTTTTACGCAAAGTTATACCGTAAAAGCTTCGACAAATTATAAAAATATGCCCAATATTGAGTTTGGTTATAATATGCTGATCAACAAATACAGCGGTTCGACTTTTTATACCGATAAACCGTTTGCAAAATTAGATTATTATTTCTTAGACAGCTTTTCATTCGTTTCAGAATACGAATTCTATCATTATTACAACGGAAACAAGTCTGTTGATAACGAATATGATTTTTTAAGTGCCAGTTTAATTTATCAAAAAAAGAACAGTCAATGGGAGTATAAAATAGCGGCCACCAATTTGCTAAATACCAGAAATCTTAACGATGACAACTTCTCGCAGTTTTCTACACGAGTTTCTCAATATACGGTTCAGCCACGATATATTATTTTTTCGATGAAGTATAATTTGTAGAAACTGAAATAGGTGTCACAGCTTAGTGCTGTCACAGCTCTTTTCTAATAAAAGCCTTTGAAAATTATTTCAAAGGCTTTTTCATGTCTTATTTTTTATTTTTATCATCACCTTAATCTCATAAAATAAAAAATGTTGTTCTTAGTTTAATTGTTACATTTTTAGCAATATTTTGACCATAAATCGTTTTTTTATCTTTATAAATTACTAAGTTTGGGATATTAAATTAAAGAATATGAAAAACAAATTAATCTTCCTTTTAATTGCTTCAGGCAGTGTGATGTTTTCACAGGCAATTAAAAAGCCATTAGTTTCTGCAATTACAGATAAAGATCTCAGAACTGATATGTACCAAATGGCCGGCGATCATTTTAATGGTCGTGAAGCAGGAACTTTAGATGAACTTAAAGTATCGATGTGGCTGGCCAACAAAGCAAAAGAAGCCGGAATGGCTCCCGCAGGTGATGACGGAACGTATTTTCAGTTTTTTGATTTGTACAGACATCAGGTTACAGCAAATACAAAGTTTAAAATTGGTCAGAAATCCTATAAATTATGGAGTGAGGTTTTAGTAGCTGAAACAACCAATAGTAAGGTTGAGGCTCCATTGCTTTATTTAGGAGCAGCCACTAATGCTGAAATACAAAAAGCTGATATTAAAGGAAAAGCTGTTGTTATCTTAGCTTCTAAAGAAGGTATTTCAGATGAAATTTCTCTTTTTGACAGACGTTACCCAGGTTTGGTGAAGCAAAAATATTACGATTTATTACTTTCAAAGGGGGCTGCAGCACTTATACTTGTAGCTGATGATTTAGGAGAACAGAGCTGGTCACAAGTTGAACCGCAGATGACAAGAGGGGTTTACGGGATTGAAGGTTTCAGGGATAAAATACCGGTGCCTCCAAGAATGCCTGCATTTTGGCTGCATAAGGATCAGTTAGAATATTTAAAAACCACTAAAGATTTATTATCTACAGAAGTGGTTTCTGAAACGTATAAATATCCATCTGTAAATGTGGTTGGAAAAATTGAAGGAACAGATGCGAAGCTTAAAAATGAGTATGTGCTTTTTAGCGGTCATCAGGATCATGACGGTGTAAGGCAAAAATACGGACAGGACTCGATTTACAATGGAGCCGATGATAATGCAAGTACTTGTGTGGCGATGCTGGCAATTGCAAGAGCGTATAAAAAACAACCGGGAAAAAGAACAGCTTTGTTCGTGTTTCATGGTTCTGAAGAGAGAGGTTTATTAGGTTCGAGCTGGTATGCATCGCATCCAACTGTTTCTGAAAAAGATATTATCGCTGTTTTAAATGGTGATATGATTGGAAGAAACAATGTAAATCAGGCAGCATTATTAGGGTCAAGTTCACCTCATGAAAATTCATCCGATCTGGTAGCAATTGCAAAAAAAGCGAATGATGAAGGGCCAAAATTTGATTTGGATAAACTTTGGGACCGACCGGAACATCCGGAGTATTTTTACTTTCGTTCAGATCATTTGCCTTATGCCCGCAAAGGGATTCCGGCTGTGTTCTTTACAAGTGTTTTACATAGCGAATATCATACTCCAATGGACGAATCTGAAAATATTGATTACGTAAAACTGCGTAAAATGACAGAGTGGATGTACAGAACAGGATGGATTTTATCAAACGATGCCAATCGTCCTAAAACATTGCCAAATGTAAAATTGGAAAGATAAAAGTCTATTTGATAAAAAATAAAAAACCCGATTTCAAATCAAGAAATCGGGTTTTTGTATGTTTAAGAATAAAGTAGTTGTCAAAAATCTAACAATCTTAGTTAGTCTAATATTCTCAATTAAAGTCCAAATGCAGCTTTTACCTGATCAACAAAATCAAGTTTTTCCCATGTAAACAATTCTACGGTAACTGTTTTTTCGTTTCCGCCCGGAGCAGAGAAAGTTTTAGTTACAGTTTCCGGTTTACGTCCCATGTGTCCGTAAGCGGCAGTTTCGCTGTAGATAGGGTTTCTTAATTTCAAACGTTGCTCAATAAAGTAAGGACGCATATCAAAAATAGCTTCTACTTTTTTAGCGATTTCACCATTCGTTAAATTTACTTTTGAAGTTCCGTAAGTTTCAATGAAAATACCCATTGGCTGAGCAACTCCAATTGCATAAGAAACCTGAACTAAGATTTCGTCGGCCACACCTGCAGCAACTAAGTTTTTAGCGATATGACGTGTAGCATAAGCAGCACTTCTGTCAACTTTACTTGGGTCTTTTCCGGAGAATGCACCACCACCGTGAGCACCTTTTCCACCATAAGTATCAACGATAATTTTTCTTCCCGTTAAACCAGTATCTCCATGAGGCCCTCCAATAACGAATTTTCCTGTTGGGTTAATATGGTAGTTGATTTTATCGTTGAATAAATGTGCGTGCGTTGGGTTTTTAGCAATAATTCTTGGAATCAAAATTTCGATAATATCTTTTTTGATTTTCGCTAACATCGTAGCTTCTTCATCAAAATCATCATGTTGAGTTGAGATAACAATCGCATCAATACGAGTTGGTTTGTTATCATCACTGTATTCTAAAGTAACCTGAGATTTTGCATCCGGACGTAAATACGTGATTTCGTTGTTTTCACGTCTTAAAATCGCTAACTCCTGCAATAATTTATGAGATAAATCAAGAGCCAATGGCATGTAGTTTTCAGTTTCGTTTGTAGCGTAACCAAACATCATTCCCTGATCTCCTGCTCCTTGCTCTTCTGGCTTAGCTCTGTCTACTCCCTGATTAATATCAGCAGATTGTTCGTGAATAGCTGATAAAATTCCACAAGAGTTTGCTTCAAACATATATTCACTTTTAGTATATCCGATTTTACGGATTACCTCACGTGCAATTTGTTGTACATCAAGATAAGTATTCGATTTTACTTCACCTGCTAAAATCACCTGACCAGTTGTAACCAATGTTTCACAAGCTACTTTTGAGTCAGCGTCAAATGCCAGAAAATTATCAATTAATGCATCCGAAATTTGATCTGCAACTTTGTCTGGATGCCCTTCACTAACAGATTCTGACGTAAATAAATAAGCCATAATAATGTATTAAATTAAAATTAAGCGAGGAAAATAATTGCTGAAAAATGCTAAAGAAGAGTTTCTGCTTTAGCATTTTTTACTACTGAAATCAATCTTTCAGTATTCATAACGAACCATTTCATTATGAAGAGGTTGCAATCAGTTCAAATTTTTCCTCTGTTTTCGCGTGCAAAGGTATGAAACCATTTTGATTTGCAAATTAAAGTTCAACTTTTTTTATTTTTTTAAAGAGAAAATTAACATTAGTGTATTAAATTGATAGGGTAATAGAAATTAATTTGTTTTTTATTTGGTGAATTGAAAAAAAGTTCTCAAATTTGCGAAACAAAAGAGAAACAAAATGAATTTAATCGCCAAAAATATGTGCTGTATGATGTCGGAAACTTCCGCTGAGTTCGCTATTGTTTGGTATTAAATCTAAAAATAACAATAAGACCTCTGCATTGCGGAGGTTTTTTTTTGAATACAATTAAAGTATTTAAAATTGTAAAGGTGAAAGTTGCCGGCTATTTTTACAGGAACCGGAATTACTTAAATAGGGTTAAAAAAATCAAAAATGAATAATACAGTAAGAAATAAAATGATGATGTGTTGTAAGATGCCGATGTGTATCCCTACTTATTGTTGCCGAAAGTAAAAGATAAAATCTTTGTTATAGTTTCTGACTATAGCCCTTTTGGCAGCCAACCGAAAGGGCTTTTTTTATTTCATTAATTAAAATTAAAAATCATGAAAATCATCTATAGAATCTTAAAGTCAATTAACCCGAAAAATGTTTTCGGAGTAAATCAAAAATCAGATTTAAGTTTACAAAAAGGTAAATTATATGCTGATGAAACAAATTCATTGCTCGCAGACATGTATGCTGCCGAAAACGAAAATCTTTTCATTTAATAATAAAAAAATAAAAATAGTAATCATCTAAAAACTAAGAAATTATGAGTACACAAAAATTTGCAACAAACGCCTTACACGCAGGACACGACGTAACTAAAAATGGAGGTACGAGAGCCGTACCAATTTATCAGACATCATCCTATGTTTTTAATAATTCAGATCATGCGGCCAATTTATTTAGTCTGGCTGAGTCAGGATTTATTTATACACGATTAAACAATCCTACGAATGACATTCTGGAACAGCGACTTGCGTCACTGGAAGGCGGTATAGCTGCAGTTGTTACGGCATCAGGGGCTTCGGCAATTTCGACAACATTACTGACTTTACTCAAAGCCGGTGACCATATTGTGGCTTCAAACAGTTTGTATGGGGGAACTTATAATCTTTTAAAAGTGACTCTGCCAAGATTAGGAATAACGACCACTTTTGTAGATCCGTCAAAAGCAGAAAACTTTACAAAAGTGGCAAAAGAAAATACAAGGGCTGTTTTTGTGGAATCACTCGGTAATCCAAAATTAGATGTATTGGATTTAAAAGCAATTGCAGCAGAAGCCAAAGCATTACAAGTACCTTTTATAGTAGATAATACAGTGGCAACGCCGTATTTGCTCAAACCAATTGAATTTGGAGCTAATATTGTAATTCATTCCTTGACTAAGTATATTTCAGGAAACGGAACTTCATTGGGTGGTGTTATTATCGATGCCGGTACTTTTGACTGGGCCAACGGAAAATTCCCTGAATTTACAGAACCTTCTGCAGGCTATCACGGTTTGGTTTACCATGAGGCTTTAGGGAATGCAGCTTTTATTGCAAAAGCAAGAATTGAAGGATTACGTGATTTTGGAGCAGCTTTGAGTCCGTTTAATGCGTTTCAAATCATTCAGGGATTGGAAACGTTACCGATCCGAATTAAAAAACACAGTGAAAATGCTCTGGCTTTAGCCCAATGGCTTGAGAAACAAGACCAGGTAGTCTGGGTAAATTATCCGGGATTAAAATCGAATAAATATTATGATTTAGCCCAGCAATATTTACCAGAAGGTCAAAGCGGGATTATTACTTTTGGATTACAGGGAGGTTACGAAGCAGCGAAACAAGTTGTTGATGAAACCAGGCTGTTTTCACTTTTGGCAAATATCGGAGATACAAAATCACTAATTATCCATCCTGCCAGTACAACACATCAGCAACTTACAGATCAGGAGCAGCTGGAAACAGGAGTTTCTAAAGATCTGATTCGTCTTTCGGTTGGAATTGAACATATCGAAGATTTAATTGATGATTTGAAAACAGTTTTTGCAACGGTTGCCAAATCGCACAGCGAAGTCTTTAATAAAAATTAAAGTTTTTTTGTTTTTTGTTTGAAAAAATTGCCTCTGGTCATTGGATTGCAGGAGGTGATTTTTTTTTTTGAATCAAATTTTTGGTCAAAAAAATCAAAATGAATTCATTAAGATTTGTTCTTTGAAAGACTGATTATGGAGAGCTAACAAAAATCATCAAATAAAGTAAGTTTAATCTGTATTTCAAACGATGTAATTTTTGTAAGATATTTTTAAAATTAAAATATTGTTTTTTTATTGATTTTGTGCGTTTATATTTGGTAAATAAAAAAAACTTTCGCATATTTGTTAAACCCAAAAACTACTGAAGATATGTTTAATTCCTATAAAATGTTTTGCGCCATTTCGAAAGAAACCGTTGGGGTGTCTATTGCTTAAAAATTGTAAGAACAATATCAATATAGCAAAGCCTCCCAAAATATTTTGAGAGGCTTTTTTAATTTATACGACAAATGATAGAATTTTTTAAAATAACAAATAAATTACAGATGAACAAGTCCCTACAGATGAACAAGATGTTCAATGTCGCATCTATTCACGTATGCGTCTGTTGATTCCAAAAGTATAGTAAGTTAAAACAACTTAAACCCTTTTGGCATCTGAAACCAAAAGGGTTTTTTGTTTTAAAGAACTTAACAAAAAAGAAAGAAATAATTACATATAAATAAACAAACTAAACACTAATATCATGAGCACTTTGAACTACTTAACAAAAACATTTTCTATATTAAAAAATATCAGGGCTAAAAGAAATAATCCGCCGCCAAAAAATGAATTGATACATCCAAGATTCGGAATTAATGAAACGGATAATAAAAGAGAAAAGAAAAATCCTGACTCTTTATTGTTTTTAATGTATTCTAAAGAAAATGAAACGCTTTTTATCTAAATTAAAAAGTTTTTCAAATAGGTAAGTACCTGCTTAAATTTACTGGGCAATTTCGTTCGGTAATTTTTTGCGTATAATAGTTTTTGTTTGTGATATAGTTAATAAACAAAAGAATCTCTTCAGATAAATTTGTTTGTTTAAGAAAATAGTAGTTAATTTGCACCGTTAAGTTCAGAAACGTATTGAAATGTTATAAAGAAAGGACGAGGGATTAGACCCGATGAATCCTTAGCAACCCTTCGGTAAAGCGAAGAAGGTGCTGCATTCTACCACGCTCAACGTGGAAAGATAACAAAAAGAGTTTTTCTAGTTTCGTTCTAGACTTTCTTTCTAATATTTCCATATACAAATCAAAAAAAATAAAAGATTTGAAATTGGAAAGTATACCAAACCCTATCATATTACAAAATTTCACTACCGAAAGTGGTGCCTTATATAATTCATTACCCTTAAGTTTCGCACTTTTTGGTTTGCCATTACACAGTGCCCCAATTGTTTTGGTCAATCATGCTTTAACAGGAAATGCACAGGTTACAGGTGAAAATGGCTGGTGGAATGATTTAATTGGTGAAGGAAAAACAATTGACACTACTAAATATTCCGTTTTAGCATTTAATGTTCCGGGTAACGGAAGCGATTCTTTTAGTGTCGAAAATTATCCGGATTTCATGGCAAGAGATGTTGCCCGGATTTTTTTGAAGGGAATCGAAACTTTGCAAATTGAGGAGTTGTATGCGATTATAGGAGGTTCAGTAGGCGGAGGAATTGCCTGGGAAATGCTGGCATTAGCACCAAACATCACAAAACATTTAATTCCGATTGCAACCGACTGGAAATCCACAGACTGGATGATCGCCAATTGTTTTTTGCAGGAACAAATCCTGAACAATTCATCAAAACCAATTGAAGATGCCAGGATTCACGCCATGTTATGCTATCGTTCTCCGGAATCATTCAAAGAAAAATTTCAGCGCACGATTAATCAGGATCTTTTGATTTTTAATATAGAAAGCTGGCTGGCGCATCATGGCGAGAAGTTGCAAAAACGTTATCAGCTGTCATCCTATAAATTGATGAACCAATTGCTAAAAACCATAGATATTACAAGAAGTAGTGAAGATTTTGAAACGTTGCTTTCTAAAACAAGAGCAGCGATTCACATTATTGCAATCGATTCGGATTTGTTTTTTACACCAAAAGAAAATCTGGAAACCTATAATGAATTAAAAAAGTTCAAAGACAATGTTTTTTACAGCGAAATAAATTCGGTACACGGACATGACGCTTTTTTAATCGAGTACAAACAATTAGATAATTTACTTGCTGCTATTTTTTAGCAGAAATAATAAAAAGATACAATGAAAATATTAAAATTTGGTGGTAAATCATTATCAAACGGAGAAGGACTTAACAAGGTAGTCTCTATTATTGCTGAGAAAGTTAATGAGGGCGAAAAAATTGCTGTAGTAGTTTCTGCAAGAGGAAATGCTACAGATGAATTAGAATATATTTTAAAAATTGCTGCTAAAAACGGCGATTACAAACGATTATTAGAGAATTTCAAAACCTATCAGGTTTCAGATTATCCTCAGGTTGATTTGTCTGAAGAGTTTACTATTCTGGATAAACTTTATGAAGGAGTAAGCCTGATTGGTGATTACAGCAATAAAATTAAAGACCAGATTTTGTCTAAAGGTGAATTGCTTTCGGCGAAATTATTAACGGCTATTTTGATTGAAAAAGGAATTCCTGCCAATTTTACAGATTCAAGAGAATTGCTGAAAACGGATTCTAAATTTGGCGATGCACAGCCTTTGGAGCAGCTTTCTAAGAAAAATGTTGTCAATTATTTTAAAGAACACAATGGTTCAACGGTTAATGTTATAACTGGTTTTATTGGTTCAAATAACAATAACGACACCACAACTTTAGGAAGAAACGGCAGTAATTATACCGCTTCGTTAATTGCCAATTATCTAAATGCAGAAGAATTACAAAATTTTACCCACGTAGACGGAATTTACACCGCAAATCCTGATTTAGTGGAAGATGCCAAAAAAATCGAATTCTTATCATTTAATGAAGCCAATGAATTAGCTAATTTCGGAGCTACAATTCTACATGCCAAAACAATTATTCCTCTGTTGGAAAAAAACATTCCGCTTCGAATTTTAAATACTTTCAATCATGAAAATCGAGGTACTTTAATCACTTCTGATTCCGCTAAGGAAGGAATCAAAACGCTTTCGGTTCTTGAAAATGTTTCTCTTTTGAATCTTGAAGGACGTGGATTACTAGGAAAAGCCGGAGTTGATGCCCGAATTTTTAAAGTAATGGGAGATCACAATATCAGTGTAAGTATTATTTCGCAGGGTTCTTCAGAAAGAGGAATTGGACTTGTGGTTGCTACAGATAAAGCAACTACGGCAATGGTTGAACTGGAGAAAGAATTCGAAAACGACTTTTATTCTAAAGACGTAAACCAAATTACAGTAACAGATAATGTTTCAGTAATTTCGATTATTGGTCAGGATTTGAGTACTTTCCATAAACCATACACAGCACTAATCAAAAATAAAATTGTTCCGATATTATTTAACAACACCGTTACGGGTAAAAACGTGAGTTTGGTAGTTAAAAAATCCGAACTCAATAAAGCCTTAAACGTAATTCACGGAGAGATTTTTGGGGTTTCCAAGAAAATCAATATTGCGATTTTTGGACATGGATTGGTTGGCGGAACACTGATTAACCAAATTTTAGAATCAGCAGATGCTATCGAAAAACGTAAAGATATCAAGTTGAATGTTTTCGCAATTGCGAATTCTAAAAAATTGATTTTAAACAAAAACGGTGTCACATCTGATTGGAAAAATGAAATTCAAAACAGAGGACTTGATTATACGATTCAGGATATTATTGACTATGCAGACAAATACCATCTAGAGAACTTAATTGCAATTGATAACACGGCAAGTGCTGCTTTTGTTGAAAACTATATTAAACTCGCTGAAAGCAGTTTCGATTTGATTTCTTCAAATAAAGTTGCTAATACACTGAGCTATGGTTTTTATAAAGAACTAAGAAAAGTTCTGGCAGAAAATCAAAAGAATTATTTGTACGAAACCAATGTTGGTGCAGGTTTACCATTAATTGATACCATAAAATTATTACACCTTTCAGGCGAAAATATCACTAAAATAAAAGGCGTTTTCTCTGGCACCCTGAGTTATTTGTTCAATAATTTCTCTGCTAAAGATGTTCCGTTTAGTGAAATTTTACAAGAGGCAATTGATAATGGTTATACTGAACCAGACCCGCGTGAGGATTTATGCGGAAATGATGTAGGAAGAAAATTATTGATTTTGGCAAGAGAATTAGATTTACAGAATGAATTTGAAGAAATTTCCATTCAGAACTTAATTCCGGAGCATTTACGCGAAGGAAATGTTTCGGATTTCTTAACCAATCTAAAAGAATTCGACCCGATTTACGATAAAATTAAAGCAGAGCAAAAGCCAAATCATGTGTTACGATACATTGGTGAATTGTCTGGTGATTTGCAAAATGACAAAGGAAATCTTGAAGTAAAATTAGTTTCAGTACCATCAGATACTGCCCTTGGCGGATTAAAAGGTTCTGATTCTTTCTTCGAAATTTATACGGAATCTTATGGAGACCGACCAATTGTAATTCAGGGAGCCGGAGCCGGTTCTGCTGTAACTGCGAGAGGTGTTTTTGGAGATATTTTGAGATTGTCTGATAAAGGATAGAAGATTTAAGAATTTAGATTGTAGATTTCAGATTTTTGAATTCAAAAAAAAACAAAAAACAGAAAAAATGAAAGTAAGCTTAAACAGAGTAAACGAAAACTTCCATTTCGAATTAAAAAACGAACGTGGACATATTGTAAATGTTGATGCACGTCCTGAGTTTGGAGGAAACGACATGGGACCAAGCCCAATGGAATTAGTGTTAATGGGTGTGGCAGGCTGCAGTGGAATCGATATGATCTCAATCCTGAAAAAACAACGTCAGGAAATTACTTCTTTCAAAGCTGAGGTTGAAGGCGAGCGTGTACAGGTAGGAGAAGCAAAACCATTTAAAGATATTTATGTAGTTTTTTCTTTGGAAGGAAACATTAAAGAAGACAAAGCGGCAAAAGCAGCACAATTGTCTTTCGAAAAATATTGCTCGGTTTCTAAAACGGTTGAACCAACTGCTACTATTCATTATAAAGTAATTTTGAATGGCGTAGAATTAAATAAATTAGAAAATTAGTCAATTAGAAAATCAGATAATTTTTGATTGGCTATTATAATGAAAGGTATTTTGCGAAACTCTGTGTTCACTTTTGTGAATCTCTGCGAGATAACTTTTTTTAAACAAAAAACAAAATGAACGAACAAGAATTTGGTTTTGAAACACAAGCCATAAGAACACATTTAGAAAAGTCACAATTTCAGGAACATTCAACTCCTTTGTATTTATCATCAAGTTTTGTATTTGAAGATGCAGAGGACATGAGAGCATCTTTCACTGAAGAAAAAATACGCAATATTTATTCCCGTTTCAGTAATCCAAACACAACAGAATTTGTTGATAAAGTTTGTGCGATGGAAGGAGCAGAGGCAGGTTATGCTTTTGCAACCGGAATGGCAGCAATTTATTCAACCTTTGCCGCTTTGTTGGATTCTGGTGATCATATTGTTTCTGCTGGAAGTGTTTTTGGGTCGACTCACGCGTTGTTTATGACCTATTTTCCAAAATGGAATATTGAAACGACTTATTTTGATATCAACAAACCGGAAACAATTGAAAGTTTTATTAAACCGAACACTAAAATTTTATACGCCGAAACACCTACAAATCCTGGTGTAGATGTAATTGATTTAGAGTTATTGGGCCAAATAGCCAAAAAACACAATTTAATTTTAATCATTGATAATTGTTTTGCAACACCATATATTCAGCAGCCTATTAAATACGGAGCACATATAGTAGTGCATTCTGCTACAAAATTAATGGATGGTCAGGGTCGTGTTTTGGGAGGTGTTGCTGTTGGTGATGCTGAATTAATTCGCAAAATATACTTGTTTTCAAGAAATACAGGTCCGGCAATGTCACCATTTAATGCATGGGTATTGTCAAAAAGTTTAGAAACTTTGTCAGTTCGTGTAGACAGACATTGCGAAAATGCTTTGAAAGTTGCTGAATTTTTAGAAAGCCACCCGAATGTAAACAGTGTGAAATATCCTTTCTTAAAATCACATCCAAAGTATGAAATTGCTAAAAAACAAATGCTTTTAGGCGGCAACATTATTGCATTTGAAATTAAAGGCGGAATTGAAGCAGGACGTAAATTTTTGGATAAAATTAAATTGTGTTCACTTTCAGCCAATATCGGAGACGTAAAAACGATTGTAACGCATCCGGCATCAACTACGCATAGTAAACTTTCTGTTGAAGAAAAATTAGCAGTTGGAATTACGGAAGGTTTAGTGCGTGTTTCTGTGGGTTTAGAAACAGTAAAAGATGTAATTGCTGATTTGGAACAGGCACTTTCTTAAAATAATTTTGGATTATACAAAATGACAATTTTTGACTGTAAACTTATACTGTTAAAAATTGTCATTTCCTTTTACTATTTGTTTGAACTAAAAATATATTTTTGTTTTGATTAAATCCATTTTATTAAATAACATATATTATTCAAGCCAATCAACATGAGTGATTCTACCTACATCCTTGATAACAAATTATTGGCTTCTAATGACAGTCGTTTTATAAATAATCTTGTAGATTCATCTCTTACATACGCTTTTTCCTTAGTGTTACAATATTTTTTTTTTCCTTTTCTTATAGGTTTTTTTGACTCGTTTGATTTAACTGGTTTTGGAGTTTGGTATTATAATTTAAATGAATGGTACTGGTTGGGTATTAGTTGGACACTGACATTAGGTTATTATGTTTTAACAGAAGGTTTTTTGGGCAGGTCGCTTGGGAAATTTATTACAGGTACAATAGTGATAAATAAGAGTGGCAATAAACCAGGTTTTAGAATAATTTTGATAAGAACTTTAATTAGATTTATTCCTCTAGATATTCTTTCTTTTTTAGGAAATTCTGGAAGAGGTTGGCATGATTCGTTTTCAAATACTTATGTAGTGAAAAAAAAGGCATTAGATGAAAGTATAAAATTACATTATGAATTTGATTTAATTGGAATGCCGGAAATAGAGTAATGAAATTAATTTCTCTAAACTATGAAACCAAAATTACTCATTTTATCAGATTTATTTGGAGGGAAAAATCCCGAATGGGTACAATTATATACCGAAATATTACAATCTAAATTTGATGTCCAATATTATGATGTTCGGGAATTGGCAGATATCAGTTTAGAATGTGTTACCGAATCAGATATCCACAATCAATTTCTAAATGGAGGAATTGAAAAAGCAGTTGAGAATTTATTGAAGCTTGAAAAAGGTGAAATTACTGCTTTAGGTTTTAGCATAGGAGGAGCAATTGCATGGAAAGCTGCTCTAAAAGGTTTAAAAGTTTCTCATTTAATAGCGGTTTCATCAACGAGATTACGTTTTGAAACCCAGATTCCGTGTTGTAAAATAAAATTGTATTTTGGGCAAAAAGATTTAAATCTGCCAAATCCGGAGTGGTTTTCAGCTTTAAAAATTTCCAATCATTTTTTTGAAAATCAAGGCCATTCACTATATTTAGAAAAAGAGAATGCTTTTATTATTTGTAATATTTTTTTGTAATATTTTTAGCCAAAAAGTATATTTTGTTAGCAACTAAAATTAAAAAGGTGTCATAAATTCAATTTAATTGAAGTTCAGGAAGAGGATTGATAAAACTATACTAATTTGGTAGAATTAACTTTTGTTCTATTAGAAATCTCATTCAAAAAGCTTACTTTTGCTCCGAAATAACAGGAAGCTTTATGTTTAATTCATTGATAGCTTCTGAACTAAATTTCCAATCTAAAATTTAAAAATGCTTTCAAAGAAAACAAAATACGGAATTAAAGCTTTAACTTATTTGGCCAGACGTGAAAATAATGAGCCTGTACAAATTGCTGAAATTGCCAAAAGCGAACATATTTCGATCAAATTCCTGGAAAGTATTTTATTGCTGCTAAGAAACTCTGGCTTTCTGGGAGCCAAAAAAGGTAAAGGCGGAGGATATTATCTAATCAAAGAACCAAAAGATATCAGTATGGCCAAAGTATACCGTATTTTGGAAGGCCCCATTGCTCTATTGCCATGCGCCAGCCATAATTTTTACGAAAAATGCGATGATTGTGATGATGAATCAACCTGTGCCGCGAGACGTTTAATGACAGAAGTTCGTGACAATACACTCAAAATACTGGAAAGTAATTCTCTGGCAGATATTGCATTTTAATAGTACAGAATTAATTATAAAAAAATGACCATTTCATATAATAGTAATGAAATGGTCATTTTTTTATAATTATTTTAGTCTAAAAAATCAATTTATACCCGGCTAAAAAGAGCATTACTGCGATTGCATTTCTAAGAAACTGATCCGGAACTTTTCCGCTTAGCATGCTTCCTACAAAAATTCCCGGAAGAGATCCCAATAATAATTGTCCCAATAATATCAAATCCAGGTTTCCCATAGAGGCATGTCCAACGCCTGCAACTAAAGTTAATGGAACGGCGTGTGCAATTTCGGTTCCCACTAAACGGGGAGTTGGCAATAAAGGATAAAGAAAGAATAAAGTAACGGTTCCCAATGCACCGGCGCCAATAGATGTCAAAGTTACTGTTGCACCTAATAAAACACCAATTCCTATAGTTAGCATATTTTGAGTTGTGCTTTCGCTGTGAAATTTATCTCCGGCGTGTTTCTGAGAAAACTTTAATATCTTTTGTTTAAATATAATGGCTACAGAAGTGAAAAGCAATGCCCATCCTAAACTTTTTTTAATCACCTGATTAACAGTTTCGATATCTGTTTTAATATTATTTAGAATCCATAAAGTCAGTAAGGCTGCCGGAACACTGCCTAAGGTTAACCATCCGGTAATGGACCAGTTTATGTTGCTTTTTTTATTATGCACAAATACACCGCCCATTTTGGTAAAAGCTGCATAAAGCAAATCGGTACCCACGGCCTTTGTTGGCGGAATTCCAAAATATAATAAAATAGGAGTCATTAAAGAACCACCTCCAACACCTGTCAGGCCTACTACAAAACCAACAACTAAACCTGCAATAACTAAACCTATTTGAAAATCCATAAATAAAAGTTTGGCGCAAAAATAGAAACAATTTTACAATTATCCTATGGAAATGGTAGGCTTTAAAAGTGTATATTTGGAACTTGAAATAATTGTAATTGTAAGTATCTTAAAAACAGAGAAGTATGGTTTTAGATTTATTGAATTTATTTATTAATCTTTTAAAATTTCCTTAGAATTTGATTTTAAGAAGTTTAGAAGTTTAAAAAGTTTAAAAATTGTTTTGATATTTAGAAATAAGTAGTAATTTTGCTTTTCAATCTACTAACCCGATAGGGTAATAGATTTTAGCAAGGAAACCCAGTAATTATGGAGAAAGAATTGAAAATTAATAGTGTTGATGTTACCTTTTATGCGTCAATAAAAGATAAATTATGGATAGGGATACCTGTTGTTTTATTAATAGGTTTGCTAAGTACGCTGATTTATAACCACCATGCTGAGTTTTCATGGGACGGATTTATTGGAGGATTTAATCAGGAGTTTTTAGTTTTTTTTGCTATTGGTGTTTTTGCACAATTGGTAGACGGTACTTTGGGAATGGGTTATGGAGCGACATCAACTTCATTTCTATTGGCTTACGGAATTCCTCCAGTAGTTAGCAGTACAGGAGTTCACGTAGCTGAGATGTTTACAACGGGAGCATCTGCAATATCGCATCATAAATTTGGAAATATCAATAAAAAACTGGTAAAAAATTTATTGATTCCAGGAGTATTAGGTTCTATTACGGGAGCTTATCTATTATCTGATGTTATTAATGGCGATGTTATTAAACCATTTATTGCGGTTTATATGATCGTTCTGGCACTTATTATTATCAGAAAAGCATTAAAAAAGAGTATTGTAAAAAAGAAAACTAAAAAATTAGGCGTTTTAGCTGTTTTTGGAGGTTTTATGGATTCTGTTGGAGGAGGAGGCTGGGGGCCGATTGTAACTTCAACATTATTAGGACGAGGAAGAAATCCAAGATATACGATTGGTTCTGTAAATGCAGCTGAGTTCGCAATTTCATTCGCAAGTGGTATTACCTTTATGCTTTTTGGAGGAATTCACGGTTGGCAGGTAATCATCGGGTTGATTTTAGGAGGGGTTATTTCTGCTCCATTGGCGGCTTATTTGGTTAATAAAATCAAAAGAAAACCAATGATGGTGGCAGTAGGAATTTTAATTATTTTATTGAGTTTAAAAACATTATCTAAATTATTGTAATAAATATTTAGGAAGGAAAGAAAGAATATGAGTGCGACAATTATACAATCACTGTTAGATAAAACGAAAGATTTTTCAATTGAAGAGACTTTTGCTTTTTTGGCTGAAGAATTTCCGGGAAAAGTAATTTTTTCGACTTCTTTTGGTCAGGAGGATCAGGTGATTACAGATTACATTGCCAAAAGCAATTTGGATATTACCATTTTTACATTAGATACCGGAAGGTTGTTTCAGGAAACGTATGATGTTTTTCATAAAACATTAAAAAAGTATAAGAAACCTATCGAGGTTTTCTTTCCTGAAGCCGCATCAGTTGAAAATTTGCTGAAAGAAAAAGGCCCGAATAGCTTCTACGATTCGGTTGAAAACAGAAAAGAATGCTGTTTTATTCGAAAAGTAGTTCCGTTGCGAAAAGCTTTGGCAGGAAATGCGGTTTGGATTACAGGTTTAAGAGCAGAACAATCCGAGAACAGACAAGATTTGAGTTTGTTTGAATATGATGGAGGTTTTGACATTATCAAATTCAATCCTTTGTTAAAATGGACTTTGCAGGAAGTTGAAGATTATTTGAAGGAAAACAATGTACCTCAAAATGCATTACACAAAAAAGGCTTTGTAAGTATCGGTTGTGCCCCTTGTACCAGAGCCATTTTTCCCGGAGAAGATATCAGAGCCGGAAGATGGTATTGGGAGTCCAGTCATAAAGAATGTGGTTTGCATGGTGCGAAAAAAGAGTAGCAGAAAAAACAAGCTAAAAGCAACACGCTGATGGCAGACAATAGAATACAGATTATTAGAATAAAAGCAGAGATTTTTAGATCAGGCGAAAAAAACTTGAAACTAAAGTTTTCACAAATAAAATATCAAATAAAATATCAAAAATGAGTTCAGTGTTAAAAACAAATGCTTTAGAAAGTGAAGCGATATACATCTTTAGAGAAGTTGTTTCTCAGTTTGACAAACCGGTTTTACTTTTTTCAGGTGGAAAAGATTCTATTACATTAGTACGTTTGGCCCAAAAAGCATTTTTTCCTGCTAAGATTCCGTTTCCTTTATTACATGTTGATACGGGACACAATTTTCCTGAAACAATTGCTTTCAGAGATAAATTGGTAGAAGAATTAGGTTTAGAATTGATCGTTCGTAATGTTCAGGATGCTATTGATGAAGGAAAAGTGGTTGAAGAAACTGGAAAATATTCAAGCCGTAACAGCTTACAGACGACAACACTTTTGGATGCCATTGAAGAATTTAAATTTGATGCTTGTATTGGTGGTGCGCGTCGTGATGAAGAAAAAGCAAGAGCAAAAGAACGTATTTTCTCTGTTCGTGATGATTTCGGACAATGGGACGAAAAAAATCAAAGACCTGAGTTATTTGATATTTTGAATGGTAAAATCGAAAATGGACAAAACGTTCGTGTTTTCCCAATTTCAAACTGGACAGAATTAGATGTTTGGAGTTATATTGAAAAAGAACACATCGAAATTCCATCAATCTATTTTTCACATAAAAGAAAAGTTTTCTTAAGAGATGGTTTAATCTGGTCGCATTCTCCTTTTGTATATCAGGAAGAAGATGAGCAAATCGAAGAGCGAATTGTTCGTTTCAGAACC
This sequence comes from Flavobacterium sp. LM4, assembly GCF_002017935.1. NCBI lineage: Bacteria > Pseudomonadati > Bacteroidota > Flavobacteriia > Flavobacteriales > Flavobacteriaceae > Flavobacterium > Flavobacterium sp. LM4. The sequence continues at coordinate 2,141,460 of NZ_MUFW01000001.1, forward strand.
GTTGGAGATATGAGCTGTACAGCAGCTGTTGAATCTTATGCAGCAACTATTGCAGAGGTAGTGGGCGAAATCAGAGAGTCTACCATTTCAGAAAGAGGAGCCAGAATTGACGATAAACGTTCTGAAGCTGCAATGGAGAAAAGAAAACAACAAGGATACTTTTAATAATTATGAGTTATGAATTGTGAATTATGAATGCAATTCTAGACGAAATTTTAAAAGTGAAAATCAAGAAAACAAAAACATGCAGATTATTAGTTTCAACAGAAAACCTGAAACTTTAAACCTGAAACAAAATATTACAGAATGGACGTTTTAAAAATAGCAACAGCAGGAAGTGTAGATGACGGAAAAAGTACTTTGATCGGAAGATTATTGTATGACACAAAATCATTGACTACAGATAAAATTGAAGCAATCGAAAAAAGCAGTAAACAAAAAGGATATGATTATCTTGATTTTTCTTTGGCAACTGACGGATTGGTAGCAGAAAGAGAACAAGGAATCACGATTGATGTGGCACATATTTATTTTTCGACTGCAAAGAAAAGTTACATTATTGCCGATACTCCAGGTCATGTAGAATATACAAGAAACATGGTTACAGGAGCTTCGACTTCTCAGGTTTCAATCATTTTAATTGATGCCAGAAAAGGGGTTATTGAGCAGACGTATCGTCACTTTTTTATCAATAATTTATTGAGAGTAAAAGAAGTAATCGTTGCCATCAACAAAATGGACTTAGTAGATTATTCAGAAGAAGTGTTCAATAAAATCAAAGCCGATTTTCAGGCATTAAATGCAAAAAGTACTTTCAAAGAACAAAACGTAAGTTATATTCCGTTGAGTGCTTTGACAGGAGATAATGTCGTGGATAAGTTAGGTAAAATGCCTTGGTACGAAGGGCAGACAATTTTGGAGCATTTAGAAGGATTACATTCTTCGGATGTTTTTGAAGCAGGAAAAGCACGTTTTCCAGTTCAGACAGTTATCCGTCCAAAAACAGAAGAATACCATGATTTTAGAGGATATGCCGGTAAATTATACGGAAACTCAATTAAAGTTGGGGATGCGGTAACGGTTTTGCCTTCTTTAACCGAATCAAAAGTGACAAACATTCATTTTTTCGATAAACAATTTGATGAAGCTGTTGCAGGTTCTTCAATTACAATCGAATTAGAAAATGATATTAATGTGACAAGAGGTGATATGATTGTAAAATCGTCAGAACTTCCAAAAATTGAAAAAGATATTGTAACTACAGTGTGTTGGATGGACAGCAAAAAATTAGTTCCGGGAGCTAAATATTTTGTACAGCACAATACGAACAGAGTTTTAGCTAAAATTGAGAGTGTTACCAATACAATTGCGACTGATTATTCAGGAACTACTCCGGCTTCACAATTATCAATTAATGAAATCGGTGAAGTAAGTATCAAATTAAGCAAAGCATTATATTTTGATTCTTATAATGAAAATAAATCAAACGGTGCTTTTATTTTAATTGATGCCGTAACCAACACAACAGCAGGAGTAGGATTTATTAGATAGGAAGCTTTCAGCTATGGGCTTTGAGCCTAGCGCTTTTGGACAATGGTAAAAACCTAGTTTTAGAGTAAATCTAAAAAAGATATAAGTTTATAATACAGATAACAGCCCACAGCTCATAGCCCAAGGCTCAAAGCTTAAAAGAAAATGGAAAGTTTTAGAACAGAAATAGAAAATCCGATAGTTCAGAAAGAGATTATCGATTTAGAAAAAAAGATTCATTTATTCCGTGGAGGAAAAATTGATGATGAGCGTTTTCGTAGTCTTCGTTTAGCGCGTGGAATTTACGGTCAGCGTCAGGAAGGTGTACAAATGATTCGTATCAAATTGCCTTACGGTAAAGTAACCAGTGAGCAGTTAGTACGTATTACGAAAGTTTCTGATGAATATTCTACAGGACGTCTGCACATTACAACACGTCAGGATATTCAGATTCACTACGTAAGTCTAGACAGAACGCCTGAACTTTGGGCTAATTTGGCTAAGGACGATATTACATTAAGAGAAGCTTGTGGAAACACCGTTAGAAATATTACAGGAAGTGAATTGGCAGGTGTAGATGTAAACGAACCATTTGATGTGACGCCTTATGCTCATGGAATGTTTCAATACTTATTAAGAAACCCTATTTGTCAGGAAATGGGACGTAAATTCAAAATTTCGTTCTCATCATCTGATGAAGATACTGCTTTGAGTTATTTGCATGATTTAGGATTTATTCCAAAAATTGTAAATGGTGAAAAAGGTTTTAAAGTTGTTTTTGGTGGAGGTTTAGGTTCACAGCCTGCTCACGCTGAATTACTTTCAGAATTTATTCCGGTAAATCAAATCATCCCGACAGCAGAGGGAATCATCCGTATTTTTGACCGATATGGTGAGCGTGCCAAAAGGATGAAAGCCCGTATGAAATTCTTAATCAAAGAAATGGGAAGAGATGTTTTCCTTGATTTGGTTGAAAAAGAGAAAAAAGCAATCGCTTTTGAAACATATGAAATTGACACCACCGCTTTTGAAGGTCCAATTCCGGAACCTTTATTAGCAGTTCCGCAAGTTACAATCGATGATACAGCAGCTTATGAAGCCTGGAAAAAATCGAATGTAATCGCTCAAAAACAGGCAGGTTATTATGCAATCGGAATAAAAGTTTTATTAGGTGATTTTTACACAGATAAAGCGAGATTATTAGCAGATTTGATTAAAAATTACGGAGCAAATGAACTTCGTTTTTCATTGCGTCAAAATATTGTAATTCGTCACATAAAAGAAGAGAATTTACCTTTCTTTTATCAGGAATTAGCCAAATTAGATATGGTAGCTTTAGGTTACAATACTATTGGTGATATCACTGCGTGCCCAGGTACAGATACTTGTAATTTAGGAATTGCAAGCAGTACCGGGATTGCAGATGAATTAGAAAAAGTAATCAAAGCAGAATACCCACAATACAGCAACAATACTGAGATTGAAATCAAAATCAGTGGTTGTATGAACGCTTGCGGACAACATAATATGTCAGCAATTGGTTTTCAGGGAATGTCTATCAACTCAGGAAAACTGGTAGCTCCGGCTTTACAGGTTTTATTAGGAGGCGGACGTTTAGGAAACGGAGAAGGACGTTTTGCTGATAAAGTAATTAAAATTCCAAGCCGTAGAGGACCGGACGCATTAAGAACTATTTTAAATGATTTTGATGCTAATGGAAACGGAGACAAATTCCTTAATTATTATGATGCCAAAGGAGAGAAATATTTCTATGAAATCTTAAAACCTTTTGCAGATGTAACCAATTTAACTGAAGCCGATTTTATTGACTGGGGTAATGCAGACAATTATGTAAAAGCGGTTGGAGTTGGAGAATGTGCCGGTGTTGTGATTGATTTAGTCGCTACTTTATTATTAGAAGCCAAAGATAAACTGACTTTCGCACAGGAATCTTTCGACGAAGGAAAATGGGCTGATGCAATCTATCACGCTTATGCAGGATTTGTTAACGGTGCAAAAGCATTGTTGCTTTCAGAAAACCAAAAAACAAACAACCATGCAGGAATCGTAGATTTATTTGATACTGTTTTTGTTGAAAGTGCTAAAATTGGATTGCCAACAACGTTCAAAGAATTGGTTTATCAAATCAATAAAAATGAGCCGACTGAAGCATTCGCAAAACAATATATTGAAGAAGGAATTGCATTTTTTGCGATAATAGAAAAATACAGAGCACAGGAATTAGCAAATGCATAATACTATAAAACCAAAAGTAACTTTAGTCGGTGCAGGTCCCGGCGATCCGGAATTGCTTACACTGAAAGGTGCAAAAGCACTGGCTGAAGCGAATGTGGTTTTGTATGATGCCTTGGCAAATGATGAAATTTTAGACCACGCTCCTAAAAATGCGATCAGAATTTTTGTTGGAAAAAGAATTGGAGATCATGTTTATTCGCAGGATCAGATCAATCAGTTGATTGTGGATAATGCGCTGACGTATGGAAATGTAGTTCGGTTAAAAGGTGGAGATCCATTTGTTTTCGGAAGGGGAAGCGAAGAAATAGAATTTGCAGAAAGTTTCGGAATCGAGACAGCTGTAATTCCTGGAATTTCATCAGTAGTGGCAGTCCCTGCAAGTCAGGGAATTTCGATTACAAAGAGAGGCGTCTCAGAAAGCTTTTGGGCCATTACAGGAACAACTTCAGACAGGAGATTATCAGCAGATGTAGCTTTGGCAGCACAATCATCAGCAACAGTTGTGATTTTGATGGGAATGCACAAATTACCTCAAATTGTTGAATTGTTTCAGCATGAAAAGAAAGGCGATTTGCCCGTAGCGATTATTCAAAACGGAACAACAGCAGAAGAAAAAGTGGGTGTAGGAACTGTAGATTCAATTATTGAAATTGTAAAACAACGAAATTTGAGCTCACCCGCAATTATTGTTTTGGGAGAAGTTGTTAAAGAAAGTCACAAGCTAAAAGGATTTTACGAAGAATTTCTGTCAAAAGAAATCTCGAGATAAGTTCCGTAGGAACGAAACATATTGTAGCGTCGGGTTTTAACCCGATGATAAAATAAAAATTGTAACGTCAGATTTTAGTATTTTCGGCGAAACAAAAAATTAAAATGGAACAAAACGAATTATATCCGGTATTCTTAAAACTTCACAATCTAAATGTGCTGATTGTAGGTGGAGGAAATGTTGGATTGGAAAAGCTTTCTTTTTTATTAAAGTCGAGTCCAAATGCCAACGTTGAGGTGGTTGCGCCCGACTTTCATTTAGAAATAAAAGTATTAGCTGAAAATCATCCTTCAATTAAATTGACGGAAACAAAGTTCAAAAAGAAAATGCTCAAAAAGCGACACATGGTAATCGCCTGCACGGATGATTTAGCGGTGAATAAAAGGGTTTACGATTTGTCCAGAAAGCGTTATTTGATTTGCAATATTGCCGATACACCCGATTTGTGTGATTACTATTTAGGCGGAATCGTAACAAAAGGAAATGTAAAAATTGCGATTTCGACCAACGGAAAATCACCAACAACAGCCAAAAGGCTAAGAGAATTTTTTGAAGAAGTAATTCCGGAAGATATCAATTCAATGGTCGAAAACCTAAACGAATACAGAAAAACGCTAAAGGGCGATTTTGAAGATAAAGTAAAGAAGATGAATGAAATAACGGCTTCTTTGAGAAATAAAGAATAACAAAAAAGTTCCGGAGGAACAACCGATTTTGTAGTGTCGTTTTTTTAACCAGATGTAAACGAATGAACGAAATTACCGGTTCGTTAAAAATAAAGAGTAAAAAGTTTCGCAAGGAAATGAATGATAAAAATCATTGAAATTAGAATAAATTATTCGTTTCTTTGTATTATTAAGAATGATTATAAACAACACCATAATGATTAAAACAGATATACTTATAATTGGAGCAGGACCAACAGGTTTATTTGCCGTTTTCGAGGCAGGATTATTAAAATTAAAATGCCATATCTTAGATGCTTTGCCTCAGCCGGGCGGACAACTTTCTGAATTGTACCCTAAAAAGCCAATTTATGACATTCCTGGTTTTCCGGAAGTGTTAGCGGGAGATTTAGTAGACGGATTAATGGAACAGATTAAACAATTTGAACCTGGTTTTACTTTAGGTGAGCGTGCAGAAACTATCGAAAAACAAGAAGACGGAAGTTTTATCGTAACGTCAAACAAAGGAAAAAAATTCCACGCACCGGTTATCGCAATTGCCGGAGGTTTGGGAAGTTTCGAACCCAGAAAACCTCTTATTGAAGATATCGAGTTTTATGAAGATAAAGGTGTAAAATACTTCATCAAAAATCCGGAGAAATTCAGGGATAAAAGAGTGGTTATTGCAGGAGGAGGAGATTCAGCATTAGACTGGAGTATCTTTTTAGCAAATGTAGCTTCAGAAGTAACTTTGATTCACCGTAGAAACGAATTTAGAGGAGCTTTAGATTCTGTAGAAAAAGTACAGGAATTAAAATCAGCAGGAAAAATCAAATTGATCACACCAGCTGAGGTAATCGGAATTAACGGTGCTGAGCACGTAGAATCTTTGGATATTGAGGAAAACGGAGCACACCGTAAAATCGAAACGGATTTCTTTATTCCACTTTTCGGATTAACGCCAAAATTAGGACCAATTGGAGACTGGGGACTTGAAATCGAGAAAAATGCGATTAAAGTAAACAACGCATTAGATTACCAAACCAACATTCCTGGAATCTTTGCCATTGGAGATATCAATACTTACCCTGGGAAATTAAAATTAATCCTTTGTGGTTTCCACGAAGCAACTTTAATGTGCCAGGCTGCATACGGAATTATCAACCCAGGTAAAAAATATGTATTGAAATATACAACAGTTTCTGGTGTTGACGGTTTTGACGGAACTCGTAAAGAAGCTCCAAAAGCGGTTGTGAAAGCAATAGTGTAGTCTGAGTTTCTAAGTTGCTGAGCAGCTAAGGTTCTGACAGTTTATATTATAAAGCTCAAACTTTTTAAGTTTGGGCTTTTTTATTGATGTTAATTTAAACTTAGTCTGTAAAAAGTGAGGTAAATTTGCAGTATTAATTTTTTTCAGAAAGAGAAATTTTGATTTTAGCATTTTGAATTACCAATATAAAATACTAACTTTAAGAAAGTATTAAACAAATTATCTATTATGAACAATGATGAACAACTACTAGAAGAAAATTCCAAAGTCGGCAGTGAAATGAAAATGACAGATAATGAATTAACAGATCATCAGGAAGTCATGGATACATTTCTAAAATGGGACAGAAGTTTTTAAACGACCCCATTCTGATCACCTTAATAAGCCCGTAACGCTGGGTTTATAGACTAAGATTTTAAAATCGAAAGCTCAAACTGATACATAGTTTGAGCTTTTTTATTTTAGAAAATTTAAGCATAAAGCCTCAGAACCTTAGTGTTTTAGAATCTTAAAAAAAACTTGCAAGTCGAAAGGCTATTTTGTACCTTTGCGCCGTTCCTAATTTTATTGAAAGTTATCACGAAAGGCCGAGGGAAAGACCCAATGAAACCTTAGCAACCCTTTGCCATAAAGAAGGTGCTACATTCTACTTAATACAACAAAATGTATTCAAGATAGATAACGCAAAATACATTACGTATTTCTCAAAAAACTTTTCCTGACAACTTACAATATTTCGAGCGAATCATTGACGCATTTTTGCAGTCAAAATTCCCGCTTTCGCCTATATTTCTCCGCTTCACTGCGAGGATAACGGCTCAAGCGTAGTTTACTGAACTCCTGTGAAAATAGAAAATAGGTGAAGTAATCGGGGCTAATGAGCCGGCAATAGTGAACTTTTGAAATTAATAATGATTAAAAAACTTAGCATCTTAGAACCTTAGTAGCTAAAAGATAAAAAAATATGTCGATTACAATTCAGGAAGCAATCAAAAAAAATATCCTAATCCTTGACGGAGCAATGGGAACCATGTTACAACGCTACAACTTCTCAGAAGAAGATTTTCGTGGCGAGCGTTTCAAAGATTTTCTGCATCCGTTAAAAGGAAACAACGATTTATTATCCCTCACACAGCCACAGGCAATTCGTGACGTACACGCTGCATATTATGAAGCGGGAGCAGATATTGTAGAAACCAACACATTCTCCGGAACGACAATCGGTATGGCCGATTATTTCATGGAAGATCTGGTTTACGAACTTAACTACGAATCGGCTAAAATTGCGAGACAAGTAGCCGATGAGTTTACCGCTAAAAATCCGGATAAACCACGTTTTGTAGCAGGTTCAATAGGGCCGACAAACCGTACGGCAAGTATGTCACCAGACGTGAACGATCCGGGTTACAGAGCGGTAACTTTTGACGATTTACGAATCGCCTACAAACAACAAGTTGAAGCTTTAATGGACGGCGGATGTGATTTACTGTTGGTAGAAACCATTTTCGATACGTTAAATGCAAAAGCAGCACTTTTCGCAATCGAAGAAGTAAAAGACGACCGTAATATCGATATTCCAATCATGGTTTCAGGAACGATTACCGATGCTTCAGGAAGAACGCTTTCCGGGCAAACGGTAGAAGCGTTTTTGATTTCAGTATCACATATTCCGTTGTTGAGTGTTGGTTTCAATTGCGCTCTTGGAGCCGATTTGTTGAAACCGTATTTAAAAACGTTATCTCAGCATACACAGTTCAACGTTTCGGCACATCCAAATGCAGGTTTGCCAAACGCATTCGGACAATATGATGAAACACCAGAACAAACTCAGGCTTTAATCAAAGAATATTTAGAGGATAATTTAATCAACATAATCGGTGGTTGTTGTGGAACGACTCCGGATCATATTCGATTGATTGCAGAAGTGGCGAAGGATTATAAGCCAAGAGTGGCGCCGGTTTTTGCATAACGTTTACATTTCCTGCAAGGTTTTTAAAACCTTGTAGGTATAATATTTAACTACGAATTATGAAAAAGGTGATTTTTTTAAGTGTTTTAATTTCTATTTTATCTTGTAAAAAAACAGAGGATAAATCTGTAGAAAATAAAGTTTTACTAGAAGTTCCAAAAGAAATTGAAGTTAAAACAGATGAAAAGGAAATTGAATTACCCGAATACTCTTTAATAAAAAAGGAAGATATAAGCATAAAAACATCAATGGATGCAAATGCTGTGACAAATAAAAGATTTACTTATAAATATTTGGTAGCAAAAACTATTACAAAAACTCAAATACCACTTTTGTTAACTAAATTGATTGAAAATATTGTTCAAAAAGATAATGATATTGATGACGTTACAGTCTGGTTGTATAGTGATAAAAACTTGATTGATGGTTCTTATGATGTTGCAATGGCTACTTTCAAACCCTCTAATGGCGAAGTGACTAATGAAATTGCATCAAATAATGATAAATCATCATATGTTGCAAATTTTGAAATTGCAAATAATTTTGGAGAAGGTTTAGATAGAGAATCGAATAATACAGTTGTTTCGGGATTAAGTTTTGATTTAAGAAAGAAGATATATAAAGAATTAGCCAATACTGAAACAAGAGCAAGAGAAAAATTAGATAAAATTTATCCTTATACAGCTAATTTTGATACCGATAATTATGCTAATAAATTAGATGAATTGACCAAAAAATATGAAAAAGAAATTTCGAAAAAATATAAAATCAATGCTGAAACTGTAAAAAGGATTTATGAAGAAGGAGATAAAAATGAATGGTATAATTACTGAAATTATCTCGGAGAAGCATAAAACCTCCGCTAGCGCGAGCTTCCAGCTCGTGTCCACAAAGGGATTTAAAAAATTATAATTGGAAACGTGCACGAGCGTGACGCTCGCGTTAGCAAAAAAAAAATACAATTAAAATATCGGAGAATTATAAATTTATTATGAAACCGAGTTTGCGTGAGGGATAGAAGTGAAAAGCCCACAGACCGATGTAGTGATAACGAAATTGGTCGAGGACTTGCAACGGATAGCCCGGCCCTTGGGACACGCCCAAAAATTATAGAAGATAAAGGTTAAAACCTTATAAAAATAGAATTGAAAAACTCAGAGCCTTAGAATATCAGGATCTTAGTAACTTAAAAAGAAAATGGCAGAAAAAAGAAGAGACCTTGTATTAGCAGGATTAGAACCGTTAATCATTACGCCCGAAAGTGTTTTTGTAAACATTGGAGAACGTACAAATGTAACCGGTTCGCGAAAATTCCTTCGCTTAATCAAGGAAGAGAAATATGACGAGGCGCTTGATATTGCAAGACAGCAGGTAGAAGGAGGAGCACAAATCATCGATATTAATATGGATGAAGGAATGTTGGACGGTGTAAATGCCATGACCAAATTCCTAAACTTAATTGCTGCAGAACCGGATATTTCGAGGGTTCCTATTATGATCGACAGTTCGAAATGGGAAATTATCGAAGCGGGTCTTAAAGTAGTACAAGGAAAAAGCGTTGTCAACTCGATTTCGTTAAAAGAAGGAGAAGAAAACTTTATTCACCACGCCAAATTAATCAAACGATATGGTGCGGCGGCCATTATTATGGCTTTTGACGAAGTGGGTCAGGCAGATAATTACGATCGCCGTGTGGAGATTTGCCAGCGTTCGTATGATATTTTGGTCAATAAAGTAGGCTTTCCTCCGCAGGATATTATTTTCGATTTGAATATTTTCCCGGTTGCAACAGGAATGGAAGAACACCGCCTGAATGCAATTGACTTTTTTAGAGGAACAAAATGGGTTCGTGAGAACTTGCCACACGCACATATCAGCGGTGGTGTGAGTAACGTTTCGTTTTCTTTTAGAGGAAATGATACGGTTCGTGAAGCGATGCACTCGGTGTTTTTATACCATGCAATTAAGGACGGAATGACGATGGGAATCGTGAATCCGGAGATGCTGACAATTTACGATGATATTCCGAAAGACTTATTAGAACACGTTGAAGACGTAATATTAAACAGACGTGACGACGCTACAGAGCGACTTTTGGATTTTGCAGAAAATGTAAAAGGCGAAGTAAAAAGCGATGAAAAAGCCGTTCAGGAATGGCGTTTTGGAACTGTTCAGGAACGTATCACACATTCGTTGGTAAAAGGAATTGACGCTTTTATCGAAGAAGATGTAGAAGAAGCACGTTTGGCAGCAACAAAACCAATTGAAGTTATCGAAATCAATTTGATGACAGGAATGAACGTGGTTGGAGATTTGTTCGGAAGCGGAAAAATGTTCTTGCCTCAGGTTGTAAAATCGGCTCGTGTAATGAAAAAAGCGGTGGCGTATTTATTGCCGTTTATTGAAGCCAGCAAACAAGCCGGAGACAAATCCGGAAACGGAAAAATCCTGATGGCAACCGTAAAAGGTGACGTTCATGATATTGGAAAAAACATCGTTTCGGTAGTTTTGGCTTGTAACAATTATGAGATTGTAGATTTAGGTGTAATGGTTCCTCCGGAGAAAATCATTGCAGCGGCGATCGAACATGAAGTTGACATTATTGGACTAAGCGGACTCATTACGCCTTCGCTTGATGAAATGGTATATCTGGCTAAAGAATTAGACAAACAAAACATTAAAATCCCGATTATGATTGGGGGAGCAACAACTTCCCGCGCCCATACAGCCGTGAAAATTGCACCTCAGTACAGAGAAACCGTCATTCACGTAAACGATGCTTCGAGAGCTGTTACCGTTGCGGGAAATCTGTTGGATCATAACCGAAAAATATATGCAGCAGATATTCGTGCAGAATATGATGCTTTTAGAGAAACCTTTTTAAATCGTTCGAGAGATAAAAACTTCCTGACGATTGAAGAAGCCCGTAAAAATAAATTACAATTGGATTGGTCTGAATATACTCCGACCAAACCTAAAAAAATAGGCGCACAAATCGTCGAAGTAGAATTGGATGTTTTGGTTCCGTATATCGACTGGACACCGTTTTTTCAAACGTGGGAATTGCATGGGAAATATCCGGCGATTCTAACGGATGAGGTTGTTGGTGAACAAGCCACTTCTGTTTTTGCAGATGCTCAGGCAATGCTGAAAGTGATTTTAGAAGAGAAAAAACTAAAAGCAAAAGGCATTTACGGAATTTTTCCTGCCAATCAGGTTGACGACGACGATATCGAATTGCGTGATGAAAACGGAAAGGTCTTAGAGAAATTTTTGACGCTTCGAGTACAGTCACAAAAAACGAAAGGTGCACCAAACATCGCTTTAGCCGATTTTATTCTGCCAAAAGAAAGCGGTATTGATGATTACATGGGAGCTTTTTGCGTTACTACTGGTTTTGGGGTAGACGAATGGGCGGCAGAATACGAAAAGAATTTAGACGATTATAATTCGATTATGGTGAAAGCACTTGCGGATCGTTTTGCAGAAGCTTTCGCCGAATATCTTCACGAGAGAGTGCGTAAAGATTTCTGGGGTTATGATTCAGATGAAGCTTTAACTAATGAAGAATTGATTAAAGAAAATTATAAAGGAATCCGTCCTGCTCCGGGTTATCCAGCTTGCCCGGATCACTTAGAGAAACCAACGATCTGGAAACTTCTGGATGTTGAAAAACAGATTGGAGTAACCTTAACAGAAAGTATGGCAATGTGGCCGGCTTCGTCAGTTTCAGGATATTACTTCGGAAATCCGAAAAGTAAATATTTCGGACTCGGAAAAATAAAAGAAGATCAGGTTACAGATTACGCCAAACGCCGAAATGTTCCGCTCGATTACGCAATGAAATGGTTAAACCCTAATATAGCAGATTAAATTAGTCGAAAGTCAAAAGTCGTAAAGTCCGAAAGGAAAGACTTTAGACTTTAGACTTTACAACTTTAAGACTTAATAATGAAAGTAACAGAACATATAGAAAACGCCAAAGGAAAAACATTATTCTCATTTGAAATTATTCCGCCTCAAAAAGGCAAAAGCATTCAGGAATTATACGACAATATCGATCCGTTAATGGAGTTTAAACCACCTTTTATTGATGTAACGACTTCGCGCGAAGAGTTTATCTATATCGACAAAGGCAACGGACTTTTAGACAAAAAACTAACACGTATGCGTCCGGGAACGCTTGGAATCTGTGCTTCTATAAAACACAAATATAATGTGGATACTGTGCCGCACCTGCTTTGCGGAGGCTTTACACAGGAAGAAACCGAATATATGTTGGTTGATTGTCAATATTTGGGAATCAATAACGTCATGGCGCTTCGTGGTGACGCAATGAAACACGAGCAGTCTTTCGTTCCTAAAGACGGCGGTAATCACTATGCTGTCGATTTGGTTCGACAAATCAACGATTTGAACTGTGGTAAATACCTTCATGAAGTGATGGATATAGACAACAGAGCCGATTTTTGTATTGGAGTTGCCGGTTATCCGGAGAAACATCTTGAGTCGCCTTCTTTGCAGTCTGATTTAAAAAGATTAAAAGAAAAAGTCGATGCCGGTGCAGATTATGTTGTTACTCAAATGTTTTTTGATAATGCTAAATATTTCAACTTTGTAGAAAAAGCAAGAGAAATGGGCATCACAATTCCTATTATTCCCGGAATTAAGCCAATTGCTGTTCAAAGACATTTACAAGTTCTGCCACAAATTTTCCGTATCGATTTACCGGAAGATTTGATTGATGCTGTTGACAAATGCAAAAATAACGCTGAAATCAAACAGGTAGGAATCGAATGGGCGATTCAGCAGTCTTTAGAATTAAAAGCAGCCGGAGTTCCGTTTTTGCATTATTATTCAATGGGTAAATCTGAGAATATTCGCCAGATCGCGAGTCAGGTTTTTTAAACTCATTCTAAGTCTTTGCGAGGAACGAAGCAATCTCATGCTGTATATCTTTGAAGTTCTTACTAGTTTGGTTGCTTCGTTTCTCGAAATGATTCCAAATTTTGCGAAAGAGCTGGAATTTAGAATTTTTAGATTTAATTTTAGCAGCTAATCCAGCTGTCCACTGTATCTTTTGTGGCGAACCCCGCCACAAAAGGATGCCGTTCCCATCTGGGCTGGGGCATTAGGAGTTTTAATTTCAATTTGTATTAAATTTGAACATTATGAAAAATGAAGAATTACAGGAAATTGCCTCTCAATTAAAACATCCAACAGAAGAAAAGGGAATTGAAATGGGTAATATGATGAACGAAACGAACATCAATATGACGCGTCATTCAATTCAAAATCTTAATATATCAAACGAAAACAGAATTCTTGAACTAGGCCACGGAAATGCCGGGCATGTTGAGTTTTTGTTTGAACAAGCTGAAAAATTAAAGTATTACGGACTCGAAATGTCTGAGTTAATGTTTCAGGAAGCGCGCCAGATCAACCGAAATTTTGTTTCCCAAAAACAAGCTTTCTTTTCGGTTTATGATGGAAATACAATACCATTTGAAGATGGGTTATTCGATAAAATATTTACGGTAAATACTATTTATTTTTGGCATAAACCAGAAGAGTTACTTTTAGAAATTTACAGGGTTTTAAAACAGAATGGAAATTTCTGTTTGACATTTGCAGAGGAAAGTTTTATGAAAACACTCCCGTTTACACAATTTGAATTTGAGCTTTACAGTACTGAAAAAGCACTAAAACTAATTGAAAAAACGTCTTTTAAAATTGTTTATACCGAAAGTCAGACAGAAAAAATAAAAAGCAAAACTGGCGAACTGGTCGACAGGGCTTTTACGACAATTGTTCTGGAAAAATAAGATTAGAAATGAGTATTAATTTTAGTACTCTTTTTTTATTTAATTTTAAATCGACTCTTTTTTCGCGAATTAAAATACTTTTAAATAATGGAAGTTAAAAAAATCAATTTTCTACAAAGTTACAGCAGTATCCTTTTGCTTCTTGGCGGGATTATAGTCGGAAGTATTTTTGGGTTAGTATTTGGAGAAAGAGTTGAGGTAATAAAACCACTTGGAGATATTTTTCTGAATTTACTTTTTACAGCGATTATTCCACTTATCTTTTTTACAATTGGTTCTTCGATTGCTAATTTGGAACAAACGGAGAAGTTAGGAAAACTGTTTGTAATTATGATATTGGTTTTTCTTTCAACGCTTCTTATTTCTGCAATTGTAATGATTTTTGCGGTTTATCTTTTCCCGATTCATCAGGATATAGCAATTACTAAAGTTCCTTTTGAAAATATAGAATCAGGATCTGTAGGTGATCAGATCGCAAAATTGGTTACAGTAAATGATTTTTCAGAATTGTTGTCTCGAAAAAGCATGCTGGCACTGATTATATTTTCGTTTTTAATTGGTTTTGCAACATTGCAGTCAGGTGAAAAAGGAAACGCATTCAAGAGTTTTCTGAATTCCGGAAACGAGGTTATGAAACAGCTTTTGAATAGTATCATGAAATTTGCACCAATCGGTTTAGGAGCTTATTTTGCTTATCAGGTTGGTATCTTTGGACCTCAGTTGTTTGGCGTTTATGCTAAGCCTATGGCTGTTTATTATGCCGCCTGCGTATTTTATTTCTTCATGTTTTTCAGTTTATATGCCATAATTGCTGGAGGAAAAAGAGCTTTTAAAGTTTTTTGGAGCAATAATATCACCCCTTCTTTAACCGCGATAGGAACTTGCAGCAGTATCGCAACTATTCCTGCAAATTTAGAAGCTGCCCAAAAAATGGGAATTCCGGAGCATGTCCGAAATCTGGTAATTCCGCTTGGAGCACCTTTACACAAAGACGGTTCAAGTATGTCATCGATTCTTAAAATCACTTTTTTGTTTGCCATGTTTGGAAAGGATTTTACAGAACCTTCAACAATTCTTCTGGCATTGGGAATCACCATAATTGTTTCGATTGTCGAAGGCGGAATTCCGAACGGAGGTTATATAGGTGAAGTTCTCGCTATTACGGTTTATGGTTTTCCAATGGAACAAGCTTTGCCTGTTGCCATGATTTTAGGAACATTGGTCGATCCAATAGCTACTTTATTGAATGCTAATGGCGATGTCATTTCTTCAATGCTTGTTTCGAAATTTTCAGATAAGACAAAATGGTAACAATAATTGTGTTAGTTATTCATTTTTAATGATATAGCGAGGATTTTGTTACAGATTTAAGTTGGGAATAAAACGTTAATAGGTAGGAGTTTAGGATTCATCGTCCATTTCTGCAGATTGGTCTAAAAGTTTAACAATTGATTTTTTTATAAAGTAGTTTTACTGAGATAAAATAACTTTATTTTGAATCGGATCAACTTTTATTTAGCATTCAGTATACTTTTTTTTGTATCAAAATTGCAGGCTCAGTTATGTACCGGGAGTTTGGGTGATCCTGTGGTTAAATTAGATTTTGGTTCAGGCACATCAACACATGGCACAGCTTTGGGAACCGGAATTACAAGTTACAACTGGACTACAGCAGATTTTCCAAACGATGGTTCTTATACAGTAGAAAGCAGGACGAACACAGCAGGTACCTGGTGGACAACAACAGATCATACAGGAGGAGGTTATATGATGGTGGTAAATGCAAGTATATCTACAACCGATTATTTTTATAAAAATACGGTTTCCGGTTTGTGTGCAGGTACTACTTATGAATTTGCTGCCTGGATCATGAATCTTTTGAGAACTCAGGACAATAGTCCGCCTAATATTACTTTTACAATTGAAGATACGGGAGGGACAATTTTAGGGACCTACAGTACTGGAGATATTGGTTTGTCCAGTAGTGCTACATGGAAACAATACGGATTCTTTTTTACCACACCTTCGGGAGTTTCTACGGTTGTTATTCGAATGCGAAATAATAAGGCAGGTGCTGCTCCGGGTAATGATATTGCTCTGGATGATATTACTTTCAGAGCCTGTGGGCCAACGGTTACTTCAACAATTGTAAACGAATCAGTGACTAACCTGGAAGTTTGTGAAGGTGAATCAAGGTCAATTACACTAAGCGGTTCTGTTTCGTCTTCAGCCTATACAACAGCTGGTTATCAATGGCAAAATAGTGTTGATGGAGGAATAACATGGACGGATGTTGCTGGGGCAAATGCGGCTACTTATACTTTTGTTTCCGGTGGAACCGGTATTTATAAATATCGTCTCGCTACTGCTGACAGTTCCAATATTAGTTCTACGAATTGCCGTGTCTTTTCCAACGAAATAACAATAAATGTAAAATCCGGCCCTATAAAAGCCACAATAGAAACCACTCAGCCCAATTGTGATGTACCTTCGGGAACTATTACAGTAACAACTCCGACAGGCCTTTTGTACAGTGTAGACGGTGTGAATTATCAGTCATCTATGGTTTTTTCAGGTTTGGCGGGTGGTGATTATAATGTTACTACCAAAAGTTCCAGCTGCGTTTCGGCTCTGGTTTCAGCTCATATTAATTTAGTAGCAGTTTCTAGTGAGACGCCAACAATAGATATTGTTCAACCTGTAATTTGTACAAATCCATACGGTACAATTACAGTTACCAGCCCGGATGCTGAGTATAGTTTTGACAACGGTTTATCCTGGCAGGCAAGTAATGTAAAAACTGGATTTGTTCCGGGTGATTATTGGGTCAAAACACGAAATAGTACATTGTGCGAAACCACACCAATTAAAGTAACAATTAGCATCCCGCCGGGATACCCGCCAACTCCAACAGTAAATATTACGCAGCCAGATTGTTTTACGACTACAGGAACCATTACGGTTACAGATAGTGCGGCGTCTTATAGCTTTGATGGAGGCCAAAATTGGATATCGGGTAACACTAAAACGAATTTGGTTCCGGATATTTATCAGGTTGTGATAAAAAATGCAATTGGCTGTGTTTCCCTTGTTCCAAATTCAGTTGAAATCAAAGCTTTTGTAAATAACGAACCACTTCCTGTTGCAACAACACCACAAACTTTTTGTATACAGCAAAATGCTGTTATTGATGATATTGCCATTTCTGGCACAAATGTAAAATGGTACGATGCAGCTGTAAATGGAAATTTGCTTACCAATACAACAGCTCTGCAAAACAAAACCTACTATGCGTCGCAAACTTTAACGGGTTGCGAAAGTTTACGTATTCCGGTAGTAATAAACATTCAGGATACATCAGCACCAACAGGGGATGCGGCACAAAATTTTTGCACAACACAAAAGGCAACTATTGCTAATCTTGTTGTTGCGGGAACAACTATCGTTTGGTATAACAACGTAAATGGGGGAAATGTTTTGCCAATCACAACAACTCTACTAAATGGAATAACATACTATGCTACGCAAACTGTAAATGGTTGTGAAAGTGTAAACAGATTAGCCGTTTCAGCATCTGTAGTATCTCCAAGTTTACCAGTAAATGACAGTACAGATTTTATTTGTGATGAAGGAAACGATGGTTCGGAAACAATAGACTTAACTGCTTACAATTCAAAAATAACGACTTGCAGTTCCTGTATTTTTACCTATTTTACATCATTGTCGGGTGCAGAAAACCAGATAATAGCAGATCAGATTGCTACACCGGAGAATTACAGTTTGGCTTTAGGAACTTCAATAATTTATGTGAGAGTTGATTCTAGTGATAAATGTTATCAGGTTGTTCAGCTGAATTTAGGATTAGTGGCCGCACCTGTTATCGCCATTTCAGATACTGTTACGTTATGTCAAAATAAAAATGTTTCTATAGATGCAAGCTCCGGTTTTGATAGTTATTTATGGTCTACAGGGGAGGTTTCACAATCGATAACGGTTTCTGATGCCGGATCTTATTCGGTTTCCGTAACTCAAAATCATGGAAATACGATTTGCTCTTCAACCAAAAACTTTGAGGTTAAATTATCCAATAGCGCCACAATTTTAAATATAGGCACTAAGGATTGGACAGATGAGGAGAATATAATCATGGTAGAACTTGCAGACAGCAGTTTAGGAGATTATGAATATTCAGTTGATGGAATTACTTATCAGGACAGCAATACTTTGTCGGGGTTACAAACGGGAGATTATGTTGTATATGTGCGGGATAAAAACGGATGCGGAACTGTAAATCAGGAAGTTTTTCTGCTAAATTATCCTAAGTTTTTCACGCCAAATGGAGACGGCTATAATGATACATGGAAAATAAAATTCTCAGAAACGGAGCCTACAATAAATACCAAAATTTTTGACAGATACGGTAAATTCATTAAAGAACTAAACGCAGCATCAGCCTGGGATGGGACTTTTAATGCTCATGAATTGCCTTCAACAGATTACTGGTTTGTGGTAACAAGAGCAAACGGCAAAGTTTATAAAGGGCATTTTGCAATGAAAAGATAAATTTTTTCTTATAAATGCAATTGTTTAAATTCGGGCAAAATTATTTTAATTAAAAAAAAATGAATTCAGCCTTACAACAAGATTTAAACGATTTTGAAAATATACTCGAAAAAGCAAAACAACAGGCAATAGGTTTTTTAAATGACCTTGAAAATATCCCAACTTCCAAAAAAGAAACAATTGATACCAACCGTGAATTAAACCAGTCAGGTTTGGGATCTTTGGCAGTTTTAGAAGAATTTAATAATAGACTGGCACCCCTAATGGTGGCTTCTCCAGGGCCAAGATACTGGGGTTTTGTAACAGGTGGCTCAACCCCGGCTTCGATTGCCGGAGACTGGCTGGCTTCAGTTTACGATCAGAATACACAGGCAGTTACAGCGCAGGGAGGAAATTCGGCTTTAATAGAATTTGAAACAATCCATTTACTTTTACAGTTATTAAAACTTCCAAAATCTTTTTTGGG
Organism: Flavobacterium sp. LM4; assembly: GCF_002017935.1. NCBI lineage: Bacteria > Pseudomonadati > Bacteroidota > Flavobacteriia > Flavobacteriales > Flavobacteriaceae > Flavobacterium > Flavobacterium sp. LM4. The sequence goes on from NZ_MUFW01000001.1 coordinate 2,160,773, forward strand.
AGGATTTGTGACTGGTGCGACGATGTCAAATTTTACCTGTCTTGGAGTTGCCAGACAATGGTTTGGTAAACAATTGGGGAAAGATTTTGCTAAAAACGGGATTTCAGAACCGATAAATATCTTAACAGCTACTCCACATTCTTCTTCGATAAAATCATTGTCGATGCTAGGAATTGGAAGTCAGAATTACACTACAATCAAAACAACATCGGGAAATCGTGAAGCAATTGATATTGAAGATTTAGAAAAAAACATCAAAAAGTTAGATGGAAAGCCTTTCATCTTAATTTCAAGTGCCGGAACCGTTAATACAGCTGATTTTGACGATTTTGAAGCCATTTCAAAACTCAGAGAACAATATAATTTCTGGTGGCATATTGATGCTGCTTTTGGAGGTTTTGCAGCAGTTTCAGAGAAATACAAACATTTTGTAAAAGGCTGGGAGGAAGCAGATAGTATTACGATTGATTGTCATAAATGGCTGAATGTTCCTTACGAGAATGCTTTTTATTTGATAAAAGAGCAGCATACCTCTTTACAAATTGAAACTTTTCAGAATTCAAATGCACCTTATTTAGGAAATCCCCTCGAGAACTTTAATTATCTCAATGTACTGCCGGAAAATTCAAGACGTTTAAGAGCTCTGCCTGTTTGGTTTTCTTTGCTGGCTTATGGTAAAGAAGGTTTTCAGGATATAATTGAAAACAGTATTGCTCTGGCTTTGCATTTTGGAAATATGCTTATCGAGGATAAAGTTTTTGAACTTTTGGCACCCATCCGTCTCAATAATGTCTGTTTTACTTTAAAAGGAAACCACAATCAGGAAAAAGTATCTGAGTTCCTGATACAGCTAAACAATACAGGAAAAGTATTTATGACACCAACAGTATATCAAAACCGAAAAGGAATAAGGGCATCATTTGTCAATTGGCGAACAACTGAAAATGATATTCGTATTGTGATTGATGAAATGAAAGAAGTTTTTTCGAAAATTTAAAATCCTAAATCTTACTTAATTTATTGGCAATGTTTGCATCATAGCAACGTTTCAGTTTTTTTAAAGACTAATTTTAAAAGAAAGAACCTGCTTAAAGCAGATTCTTTCTTATTCAAAAAAAATAAAAAACAAAAAGGTAACTATGATTTAAATTGTATGAATAAATCAGCAATTTTGTGAAATTCAATGCAAAGATAATATTATTTATAACAAGTCTAAATAAGTATAATTGATATTTTCTAAAAAATTTGTTTGAATTGATTATTAGGTAATTACATAAGACAATTTATTGTAAATTAAATTTTTCAATAAAGCATGTTAGTTTATATAAAAATGAATTCCTATTTATTGTTTAATATTTAGCTTTAATTTAAAAAAATGGTACTTAATGTAAAAAGACATATCGGGTTATATTTCCTAATCTTTTCTAATGTAATTTTTTCACAACAAACAGGTCGTAAAATTTCACTTTGGGAAAATGGTGCTCCCGGTTTTGAAAATCGTAAAGATGAACCGGAACAGGCTCAGGACTGGTGGGTTAGAAATATTCATAATCCATCAATAACAGCGTATTTTCCGGAGAAGCCAAATGGGATGGCGGTACTTATTTGTCCCGGAGGAGGTCATGAAAATCTGGTTTTTAATTCGGAAGGAAAAGATGCAGCAGTTTATTTCAATAGCATCGGAGTGACGGCTTTTGTTTTAAAATATCGTTTAGCCAGAACAAAAGATTCCCCGTACCAATTAGAAACTCATGTTAAGCAGGACGCCGAAAGAGCTATGAGACTAATAAGAAGCAAAGCAGCTGAATTTAAAATTGATGCTAACCGAATTGGCGCCATGGGATTTTCAGCAGGTGGAGAAGTTGTTGCCCTGATTGCTTATAATTCTAATAATGTTTTGAAAAATACGTCTGATACAATAGATAAATTAGACGCACAGCCCAATTTTCAAATATTAGTATATCCCGGGCCTTTATTCATTCCAAAAGAGATTAAGGCTGATGTACCTCCGGCTTTTTTAGTAGCAGCAAATGATGATTTATGTTGCTCCGCACCGATAGTTGAACTGCTTAATGGATATCGAAAAGCAAATGTTTCGGTAGAAATGCATTTGTATGCCAAAGGCGGACATGCTTTTAATATGGGGAAAAGAGCTAAAACAAATTCGCTGAAAACCTGGTCACAGCGATTGACCGACTGGTTTGAGGATACTAATTATTTTTTGAAATAAGAATTTTAAATTTGATTTGTAAGTTATACTTCAATCATCATCAGGTAGACAATAAAACAATTAGCCCGGATGTTACTCCGGGCTAATTGTTTAAATACATTAATATTTTTGTTGCTATATTAAAATTTAAAATGAATACCCAAGTGTTAAGAGCCAATTTGATGGTGCCCCGGGAAACAATCGAATGTAGTCATACCCGCCAACCCAATAGGTCTTATTGGTTATATTATTGGCATTCAACTGAATTTTAAACTTATTGATACTATAATACAAAGCAGCATTAAATAAGGTATAGCCTGGAATTGTCTGTGTTATGGTTTGACTTAAATTACGGGTCGTTACAAAATTAGATCCCATTGCGATTCCAAAATCTTTAAGTGCACCATCTGTAAAATTGTAACGAGTCCAGATATTACCCTGCTGAACGGGTGTGTTAGGCTTTTGCCTTCCAATTTCGGTTGCTTCCGGACTTTCTGTTATATACGCTTCATTATAAGAATAGGCAGCTGAAATACTCCAGTTTCTTGTAATACTTCCGTTTACATCAATCTCAATACCTTTAGATTCTTCTTCTCCAATAGCCCGCATTAATTCCGGATTTGTAGTGTCATTCGCAGGATACAAAGTGTTTTTCTGCTGAATTTTAAATAAGGCTACCGTTACGAAAAGTCTTTCTTTGAACCATGAAGATTTTCCTCCAAATTCAATCATATTACTTTCTAACGGGTCAAAAGGGCCTCCTGCGTTTGGATTTGATAAAGAGGAAGCCAATTGGGGATTATATCCTTTTACATAAGTTCCGTAAAGATTAATGTTTGGATTAAGCGTATAGGTTAAACCAAAACGCGGTAAAAAAGAATGTTGCTTTACTTTTTTCTCAGTATCTTTTTTATAATTCTCTTTATCGGTATATTCATCATAACGAACTCCAATTAAAGCCTGAAAAGCCCCAAATTTTACATGATCCTGAAAATATACGCCATACAATGAGTAATAGGTAGGATCAAATGGACGAGCTGTATAAAAATATTTGCTCATATCCTTTAATTGCTGTGATCCTGATGGATTCGTAAGGTCAAAATGTGCAACGTTTGGTACCGGATTTCCTTTAGAATCTAATAAATAAGCGCTTTTGTCATTAGGTTTATAGGTTGCGATAAATCCTGTGTTGGCAGCATTTCGATATCCGGATGCCTGCAATTGAGAACCGCCGGGAGGAACATTCTCCTGTGCATAATCGTAACCGGCAATCAGGTTGTGATCGAAAATTCCGGTTTTAGCCTGATACTTTAAAAAAGCAGAAAGATTATCGATATAACGTTTACGCTTACGTTGAAAAACCTGCATTTCGATTGCTGTTGAAATTGTGGTTCCATCTCCAGCAGAAGCATATTTATTAGCACCGCGATGTTCCAGCAGATCTTCGCTGTAGCCTGTACGTATATAGGAAGCTGAAAAAGATAAACGATCCGTAAATTGGTGATTTAATGAAGTTGTTACGATGTAGGTTTCCTCGTTTAAATAATCGTTTGTAGAATTTAAAGAGTTGGAAATCTTTGTCGAGTACAAATTATTTTCATAGGTAGACTGACCACGATCCAGGATGCTTTTTGAAGAGGTATAAATCAAATCAAAATTGACACTTGTTTTATCATTTGGTAGAAAAGACAATGATGGAGCCAGCACGATATTTTTATCAAATTGTAAATCTCTAAAGGAATTGGCGTTCTCATACCCCAGATTCAGACGATACAAAAGAGATTTGTCTTCAGTAAGCGGACCAGTAAAATCGGCCAGAGCCCTCAATGTATTAAAACTGCCTGTAGAAAAACTCACGCTGTTGGCCGTTTGGTCTAAAGGTTTTTTTGTAACACGGTTTAAAACTCCTCCAGGGGACGCATTTCCAAACAGAGCTGAAGATGGGCCTTTTAAAACTTCAACACGTTCTAAATAATTGGCAAGCGGCTGTTTCCAAAAACCTGTTGAGGTTCGCATTCCGTTTAATAACTGGGTATTACTTCCTCCATTAATGCGAAATCCTCTAATAGAGATATCATCATAAAAAGTAAACTGACTTACCCCGCTGAAATTTTTTACAACTTCGCCTACGCGAATGGCACCCTGATCTGCGATTAACTCTTTTGTGGCATAAGAAACTGCCTGAGGTAAATCTTTTAAGGCAATTTCTGTTTTGGCTCCAATAAAAGATTTGGTATTTTTATAGGACTTCTCTTTTCGTCCTGTAATTTCTACTGTCTGGAGCGTATTGATGTTTTTTTGTAAAATTATAGAAACTTCTGCATTTTCATTTTCATGCAGCTCGATTGTTTTTTCGAAAGCAGAAAATCCCATTGCCGAAAAAGAAACAGTATAAGATCCCGGTACAAGGTTCGTGATTTCAAAATTTCCGTTATCATCAGAAATAGCATTTTTTTTTAAACTTTTAATCGAAATAGAAGCATACGAAACAGCTTCATCATTTTCGGAAATTATCTTTCCCGTAATTTTAGCATTTTGTGCCTGACCTATATTGAAAAAGGCTAACAATACTATTAAATAAGTAAACTTCATGGCGGTTATTTAAATTTTAGACCGCAAAAGTATAATAATTTAGACTAAATAAAAATAAAAAAATTTATGAAATGCAATTCTCTTAAGTTCTAATATTATTTTTATCAAATATATTATAAATTAAAAAACAGAAGTGACCTTGTTTAAAGGCACTCCTGTTTTTAGTTAACCGCGTTGCAAACGCTACCTTTTTTTCTATTAATTTAAGCAGATACTCACTCGTTGTAAACGATTACTAGTTTGCGCTAGGTGTTTCCTAAATTGTTAATGGTAACTTTAGCCATTTTAGGCTTTCTCTATCAGCTTTTTAATTTGAACATTTATCATTTTACCAAAAGTTCGGCTTATTTGATATAATTGTTCTTTTACTACCGGCTTTGGTTTAAAAATAAATTGTCCTGTGTCATTTACAGGAGAAACGATATCGTTAGCCTGAACAATCTCATCTAATTCTGCGGGAGTATAATTATTCATTAATACAGATTTTACACCGAGAAAATAAGGACTATAATCTATTTTGGTTTTTATTTGATTCCATTGAGCAGCAGTTACACCGTTACTTTGATTAGCCAATTTGTCTATATAATTGTTTACATAGCCTTTTATTTCATTTTCTATTTTTATTTTTTGCATGAATTGATCGTATTTGTCTTGTGCAAAGAATGTTGTGGTGACTAATAATAATGTCACTAATACTATTGTTTTCATTTTATATTTTTCTATTAATTATTGAAATGAACTAAATCCTTTGGATAATATTGATTGTTGGCAAAACTGCTATCATCTAAAGACAAAATCTTAACTACGGCAGCAGCCTCAAAGCTCCAATAACCGCTATATATATTTGCTTTGCTTTTATGACTATTGTATGAATTCATGTCTTTGTGATAAAAGCTTTTTTCTAAGAAAAATTTCACCAATTTTGCAGCCTCGTTTTTATCAGATTGCTTTGTAGCTTTACGCAGCTTATCATATACTTTTAGGATAACTGATTTGTCCGTGTCATACTCTTCGGCTCTTTTTTGTTTACGATCTGGAAAACGTGCTTTTATAATAAATTCATACAAATCATCACTGATGTTATCACGATCGATTATATTTACCAGAACGTTGAAATCTGTTTCAGGTATATCAAGCAAATAAGCTAAAGATAAATATTGTAATATTTCCTGATGAATATGTACATAATATTGATCTAAAAAGATTTTATTGCCTGCATCAATTTTTCCCTTGTTATCTACAATAGCTTCGTTCAATAATTGAATTCCATTAGAAATATCATTTTTAAGTTCTTGTGAAGAAGCTGCTCCAATGGAATATTTAGCACCTATAATTTGTAGACAATCATAAGTCATCATTTTTTTTACGGATAATATTCTGTCATCTTTAATTAAACCATCATTTAGCATATTTAGGCTTTTATCCATAGATTTATACCTGCTATTAATTAATGATTCAAAGTAATTTTTATCTTTTAGTTTGTCTCTCATCTTTTTTTGTTTTAATGTGGTTAAGGTGTCCATATACTGCCAATATTTCCCGCAGAATCAACCAATTTATACACAACATTTCCATTTGGGCCATGTGTGGCTAAAACGCTAGTGTATCCTGCATCTATAATATCATTGGCTAAATCATGATCTCCAATAGCATCTCCTAGTTCTGTCCCTCTTTCAATCCAGTCCTTCGACTTGCTCCATACTCTTTATAAAAGTTAAATGAGCTAAAATTGGATATGTTAGCAGAGACTTTTTGCAAACTTGTCACTTACATAAAATTAAAAAACTGCGCAAAGTTTGACTTTACGCAGTTTAGGATTAATTATTTTATCGTATCCGTCACAATGAATGCACCCTTATCTCTTTCTCTTTCTTTTGCATATATAGTAATTAATGAATCCCGCTCCCTTATACTTTTAGGACTAACTTTAAAAGGACCTATTACACGATACAAAGAATAAGAATCGTTATTCTTGTCTTTTAAGACAATTGAATCGCGAGAATAATTTGCAATTTTCATTATAAATCCTCCCATATTAATTGTACTGTCGTTAATAAACCACCATTTGTTGTAATTCCCATATTTATCTGGAACTGTATCAGTAATTATAATATTTCGAATGTCATTAATATCTACATTATAACTTTCATAAATACCTTTTTTTGAGAAACTATATGAGTTATAATAAACAGGACGTTTATCTCTAGGACCGGAGACATTCCAATACTGGATGCTGTCGTTGGTAAGTATTTTGGTGATTTGTTTTTGTTTATTATTACAGGATAATAAGCAAAAAAACAGTAATAGTATTACCGTCTTAGTCTGCTGTGCTTTTAAGTTCTTTATATTCATATAATGTATTGTTTGTCGTTCCATAATCCTTAATAAAATTTAAATTGGGTATGCTAACAGGGACTTTTGCAAACTTGTCACTTAAATAAAATTAAAAAACTGCGCAAAGTTTGACTTTACGCAGTTTAGGGTTAATTATTTTATCGTATCAGTCACAATGAAAGCACCTTTATCTCTTTCTCTTTCTTTTGCATAGATAGTAATAAGCGAATCCCGCTCCCTTATACTTTTAGGACTAACTCTAAAAGGACCTATTACACGGTACAAAGAATAAGAGTCGTTATTCTTGTCTTTTAAGACAATTGAATCGCGAGAATAATTTGCAATTTTCATTATAAATCCTCCCATATTAATTGTACTGTCATTAATAAAATTCCATTTGTTGTAGATTCCATATTTATCAGGGACTGTATCTCTGGGTATGATATTTCGGACATAGTTAATATCTATATTGTACTTTTCATAAATTCCTGTTTTTGAAAAACTATACGAATTATAATAAACAGGACGTTTATCCCTAGGTCCAGATATATTCCAATACTGGATGCTATCGTTGGTAAGTATTTTGGTGATTTGTTTTTGTTTATTATTACAGGATAATAAGCAAAAAAACAGTAATAGTATCACCGTCTTAATCTGCTGTGCTTTTAAGTTCTTTATATTCATAATGATTGTCTTTTATTTGTCCATTTATACTTGTTGTAAACCTTAAACTAGCTACACTTGCATTTGAAAAAAGAATATTGTAAATTTTCACTCCGCCTGTATTTTCATCATTGTATTTTTGCATCGCAGCTACTATTCCGTCATTATTCATTCCTGCCTCAAATGCTCTTGAAGAGTTAAATATTCTAATCATATATTGGTTAGCATTATTAATTTTATGCCAATCAGAAGTATTTTTGAAATCAGGATCTGAAGCTTGTAATAAATAAATATTGGCATGGTCTTTAAATTGGTAATTAGGATCACCAGTTTTAGTGTCTTGCCAATGTAAGACTTCATGCTTTATAATTGATTTAAAATCATTTACATTGTCAAATCTCCCTTCTGAAAATGCAGTAGCCCTTACGGTTAAAACTCCATTGCCATACCAGGCAACATCATCTCCATCTTTACCTTTTTCATTTATTGTTTTTACTATTCCGGTGTATCCATATAATTCTGCATAATATGTTACGATTTTACCAAAAGCAAGTTGTATAACTTCTGTTCTTAATAAACGGGGCGGGTTTACATATTTTATAAAAAGCTACACCTTTGCAGATGTAGCTTTTATAACCTATTTTTATTTTAATATCAAAGACTAAATCCAAATACATTTATCTGGCAGATAATACTTTTAGTAGATTTTTATAAATTAAAGATTATCAGGATTAATTAATACATTAACGTAAAGAAATTCTAAAATATCGTTATCAATAGGTTTCTCTACAACGACGTCATCTAAATACGAAGGCAAACAATAATCAAATGTTTTGACCCCGTTTTTATAGATTGCAAAATAATCTATCCCTAATATATGCTCTGTTAGACCATTGTGTCCATATTCGCTTATATATCTTTTTACACTTGGCTTAGGTGCAAAATTTATAAATATTTTATTTAACACAGGTTTGTAATTTATAGATTTAGTGGTTTTTATTGTTGCTCCGCTAAGCCGTCCAAGTTCTAAATTATAATAAGTGTAATTATTGTTTATTTTGCTAATAACAACTACATACCCTACTTTTCCTTCCCATATAAAATATTCCTTTCCTGTTAAATTAGGAATGGTGCTTAATACAAGATTATTTACATTGTTAAATGATTGTAGTTCTTCTGAACTTTGAGCATAAAATACAGTAGTAATCATGCTTATTAATAGAATAATTGTTGTTTTCATAGTTGTTTTTTTAAAAATTTATCTAAATGAAGGTAAGGCAGTTGTATGGTTAGGTATAATTTGTCTTGGTTGTTTGCCATGATCAAAACCATTCCTTTGTTTTGCTGGTTGTCCTAACAAACGCCATACCATATTTTCAAAAAGAATAGCATCTTTCTCATCATGGGTATAAGTAGAAGTTTCTATTGATAAAGGCCTGCCATGCCCAAAAAATTCATGTAAAGCAGTTACTTCATCATATTTTGGAGATGTAGTATCTAAAGCAGAGACGATAGTCCCATATAATTTAGCTGTAGCACCACCGCCATAAAAATCTAGTAATTCTTTCGAAGTAAGACCGTCTCCTGACGCTAACAAAGTAGTCTCTAATGTGGAATTTAATTTGAATGCATTTGCAACCTTACTGTAGTTAGTAATAACAACCCCTGAACTTCTTTTTAGCAAAGTTTCTGTAGAAAAATACTGAATCGTCATAGACTTATTTGAATTTATTGTGTTAGCTACAATTGTAGCAAATATTTTTTGATCACCTTCATTAAGGTCATTTAATGCCTCAATTAATTTATCTTGTGGTATTTTAGAAAAAAATTCTTTATTATCTCTGGGTCCTCTTTTTATTAGAGCTTTAAACTTGTTAAAGTTAGGGCTTTTATCCAAAACATTCACAATGCTTTCGTGAAGTTTCCGGGCATCAGACACACTTGCTCCACCCACACTGGTGGCATTAGGATCTGGGGAATTTTGGGAACAAGAGTTACAGGTATTCACAACTGTTTCTGGAGTATCATTAGGTAAAATATTTATGCTTACTTCACCACCATATTGACTCATATAATAGTAACCCTGGCCAAAAGGGAAATCATAAAAATCATAGCTATAATAAGTTGGACTGACAGCACTACTTCCTATATTTCCATTACTTCCGGTATTTCCAAATATTGCCGTACTACCTTGGCTATCTGGGATTCTGTAATACGTTCCTACTTTAAACCGATCATCAGTAGCATTGGGTGTAAAATAATAAAATATATAACCCTGATCATTTTTAAATTTAGTAAGAGTTCCAATATGTGTTATACCATCAGATGTCTTAAAGATCTGATTAGTTTTAACGCTTATATTATAAGTCGACTTATTATCATTTACTAATTTATCAAATTCTTGTTTTGTAAGTGGTTTTGCAGAAGAATTTGAACCTCCAGATGAACTGCCGCCACCGCCGCCACCGCCACCGCCGGAACCACCGGAACCACTGGAGCCAGCTGTGCATAGTTCAGCATCATAAGCAGTACTCATAGGATTACATACATCATTATTTGTTTCACATAATGGATCATAAGGATCATAATTGTCACTTGTATGATCGCAGGGATTAAGATATGGACCCTCACCATAATCGCCGCCATCTAATTGTCCAAAACTACTTTGTCCTATAAAGAAGAATAGGAATGTAAAAGCTACTATTAAATATTTCTTTTTCATAGTTCCTATCTTTTAATTAAAATGGTCGTTTTTATTTCTGTACCATATGTCAATCGTAATATATAGTAGCCTGCAGGTGCATTTAGGGTAAGACTTCTGGTTTGTGTTCCCTGCTCCAGATTTCTCCATTGCTGGCGATATAATTCTCTGCCTGTATTATAGTAAATACTTACGTCTACATCAGCAGGTTTTGCCAAATCGAAACTCAAATTAAAATCTGTTACTACCGGATTTGGATGTATGACCACAGAAGAAATGACTTCCTGAACGTCATTTGTTTTGATTTGTTTTTTCTCTAAAATCAGGTACATCGGTTTTTCGTTTTCACGCTCTTTGATGTTATAGAGCTGCAGGTTGCCTACCATAAAAAGGGATTCATCGGTTTGCAGTAATTGCAGTTTGGCATCCTTAAATTCATAACTATTAAGGCTGCCTTTGTAAAAATGTTCGGTACGGTCTACTTTAGAATCTTTAAATACAATTGCATCTTCTTGTATCTGGGCGTTAAAAATAACAGTATCTCCATCGGTTTCTTTCCATTCACCTGTTAGTTTTTTGCCATTCTGACTCAAATCTATCTGCAATGGAGTTTTACTTATGATATTTTGGCCGCTAAAGTCATAACGCAATACATAGCCAATATAATTGCCGGAAATTTCGGTTGCAATAGGAGCCTGCTTTACTTTTTTAAAAGTTTCGGGAGCTTCAGTTTCGGTAATGGTTATAACTTCTGAAATTGGAGCAGAGATGGTTTTCACCTGGGTTGGGTTATAATTTTCAGCTTCAGGATCATCCAGTTCCATTTGAGATGGTTTTACCCCCATTGCTGCTGATTTGCTAAGGTAGAATTTGGCTTTTTCCAAATCGATAGCTACTCCATAACCATTTCTGTAACAAAGCCCTAGCATATACATTCCCCATGGATTGTTTTTTTGTACTGCCACTTCAAAGTGTTTTATGGCAAGACTGTAGTCTTGGGTACAGCCAAATCCTTTGTAGTACAAATAACCTTGTAAATAACTACAGTGTGTACTTCCTCTTTCGGCACCCTGCTTAAAAATGTTCATCGCCAGAGGATAATCCTGCGGCACTCCATTTCCTTTCATGACCATTCGCCCCCATTCAGTATAAGCAGAATTGTAACCTGCTGTTGCTGCTTTTTCAAAATACTGTATTGCTTTTAAGGGATTTGTTGGGGTACTTACACCTTCGTGGTATAATATTGCCAGATTGTACCAGGCCTTAGGATAACCAGTCTTTGCTGCTTTCTCAAACCATTTTATGCCTTCCTGTTCGTTGACAGCTACGCCGGAGCCCTTAGTGTAAATAAGTCCCAGCGCATTCATGGCTACCGGATTGCCTTGTGATGCTAGCTCAGTATAACTGGCTACCGCTTTTTCCGGGTTATAGTTTTTGCTTCCTTTTACGAGCTGTAGTCTTGCCATTGCTAATGTTTTGCTAATGTCCGGGGATTCCTGCGAATGTCCCAGCATGCTGCTTAGGAGCAGTAATAGGCATACTCCTTTTTTGGTAATTTTCTTCATTGGTTTGTATTTAGGTTGATTGTTATTAATATTGAGTTGAATTAAAATTGTATTAACAGATTTACCATGCCAAAGCATTTTTTGCATTTTCACTTTTAGCTTTGCTTCGGCTTAGAGCATCTAATTGCAGTAATATTTCAGGTTTTTTTTGCTCAACATCACGAACTAAAAAACGGGTTTCAGAAGTTTTCCAGTTTTTGTTTTTTTCTAATGCGATCAATAATTTCAGATGGTAATTTGCGAGTTCAGGCATTAGTTTTTGCTGGTCTGCATTTTTAGTCAATCCTTCTGATTCTAATGCTGCCCAGCTTTGATTGGCTTTTTTAATGGCTTCATTTTTGTTTTTGAGATTAAGCCATTTGTTCATTTGCTCTGAGGTTACAATTTTGGCTATGTTCTCAAATTCTGACGGTAATGGTTTGGGAGTTGTAAAGTTTCCTTTTAAATCATTTTCTTTATTCTCAATTATGATTTTTTCAAATGCCAGGTATTTTACGAGCAGGGTATCTATTTGTTTCTGGCTCAGGTTCAGTTCTTTTTCAAATTGAATCAGTGAGGCATATTTGTTATTAGCATGTTTTTGGTCTTAAAGGATTTTTGAACGGATTAGCAATGGCGGTTCCATCATTGTTGCTTTCAGGCTCAGAAAGTCCTGTTTCTTTTTTTCATACAGTTCTGCTTTTTTATCCAGAAAGCCATTTTTAGCAAAATGAAAATCCACGAGCTGCTTAAATTCTTCTTGCTCCTTATCCGGAGTATTTATTTTTAATTTTAATATTCCCTGCCAATCTGTTCTGGCATCTGCAATCGACTGGTCTTTGTAGGTAGATTTTACTACATCAACATATTGTTGTTTATTTAATATTTTAGATAGTTTACGATTGTAAAATTGGATTGTTTCTTTTGTTGATTTTTGAGGGGTAGTACTGAGAGAATCATTAAGCTGGCGTATTTTATTGATTTGTTCCGGCTGCAATTTTAAATACGGGGCGAGGATTAAAGCCGCCAAAAACCGATTGTCTTTGTCCATTTCGTAATTATACTGTTCCATTTCTTCTACAGACAATATATTCTTTAGGAATGTTTTGTCAATAGAGTTGTAAATATGCTTTTAATGATTCTGCAGGAGCGCCAACAGCTAAACCTGCATTAACAATACTATCAGTCTTCATAAATTTTTGCGCCATTTTAATTTGCTTATCTTCGCTCAAATTGACTTTAGAGATTACATCGTCTATTTTATAAACAATATGTGCAGGATAACGTTTACTAACATTTGGGCTAACCTGTGCCTGATTCAGGATAGGCAGGAACAGCAAGCTTAAGAGTAATTTTGTCATTGGTATTTTTTTTTAGTTATTTAAAATTGATATTGTAATTGATATTGTAATTGATACTTTTAAAACCAAAAACGTTCGCCATTCTCTTGTATAATAAAAGGGCGTTCCAGTCCTCTGGAATCACTGGCAAGAAAGAGGAACAAAGCATTTTTAGGGGCTTTCTCAAACTTCATTTCGGTTACAGGGCTGGTTACTGTTTGCTTTCCTAATGTTTTCCAGCTGTTGTCCCAATACAGGAGCTGGTAGGTTATCCCCAATTTAAATTTTAAGTATTTTTCTTTTTCGGCTATTAGTACTTCGCTGGTTTGTGTAAGGTCGGGCTGTAATACTTTTGTGGTAGTATTGCCAATAACAACAGGAGCGCCTGCGGGTGTTAATTTACCATTGCTGTAATATTGCGGAATAATGACTGTTTGTTTGCAGAGTTTCGTAAAAACGGTTTCATTTTTTTCTGTTTTCCCCCACCAGAAAGCTCTCCATGCCAATCCGTTAAACGTGGTTGCGTATACAATTTTAGGCTGGGCTGCTGTAGGATACAGAGGACATTTTACGGTAGTAGTCTCCCAAAAATCATTGGTTACATCAATGTAATTTTGCTGTTGCAGGAAGCCTTTCGGTATATTGCTTATATCTTCGATACGGGCTAATGTTTCAGGATTTTTAGAATACGTCAGTCGGATTACTTTAGCAGGTTCTCTTGCCAAGTTCTGGCGAAAATCCTTTGTCCCATAATCGCAATTAAGCATTTGTCTATTTTCATCAAAAAAAGTATTGGTATAATGGCCTTCGGTTGCCGTTGCCCAAAACGGAATAATGTTAACTGCCGCAGGAATACCTTGTGAGCGCATAGTAAATACACTCATACTGGCAATATCGGAGCAGGGACCTTGTTTACGAAAAAGCAATTGAAGACTCCCGAGTCTTGGCAAAGGCTCGGTACGTTTTTCTTTCCAGTTATTGACAAACCAACTGTCATAATTATCTTTAACATATGGCAAGGTAGCTTGCAAGCCCTTGGCAGAAATTTGCTCATTTATCCACTTAAATTTGTCCGTGTAGGCAGGACGCCAATCTTGTATAGGTTCTACGCTTACTCTATACGGCAAAATATATTCGCAAAAATCATCAAATGAAGTTGTTTTTATTGCGGATGATCTCCATGCCTTAAAAGCATTTTCTAAATTTTGAATTAAATAATCCCCTTTTATGGTTTCAATATCTTTATAAAAAACAGGTTTGGGTTTTAGTCCTAGATTTTGCTTTTTTATGCTTTCAAATGCGATTTTTGATTGTTCAAAATCAGTATAATCCAATTCGTTGTAGGCAATCCTATTATTGGCACTATCTTCCCAATAATAGTCTGATGAAGAATGAATATCCATATTGGCAATCAAAAACTGCATGGCTTTTATTTTCAGGGGATCACCGGTTTTGTTACTGTATTCTAATGCTTTTTCTAATTCGGATCTATTGTTTCCTGCTTTTTTTAAAGCGGTTTCAACAGGAGGAGCATATTGTGCCTGAGCTAGAATAGGAAATAGAAAGAATAGGGTTTTGAAGAGTCGCCAGGACCATATAACCGGATTTTGATGTTCCTTTTTTTTAGCAGATTTTTGATTATGCATAGTGTTAAATTTGGTTTTGTAGTTAGTTTAGTTTACTTGCTTCTTTTGCTTTTCCAAATTTTTTAGTAAAGTCCGGCACATGTTTTTGTATTGATTGACTTTTTCAGATGGTATTTTGGGTTTTAACAAGACGATGTAATTTGCTAAAGCAATTGCTTTGGCGGTTTCTTTATTTTTCAAATAAGCTTTTAACAGTCTCATTTTGTACGAGAATTTTGCCGGATATAAAGCCGTTAATGTTTCGTATTGCATAATGGCCTGTGGATATTGTTTTAATTTTTCAAGACAAATTCCAGCTCCATTATAAATATCCGGTAATGAACTTAAGGATTGCGCTTTCTTAAAGCAGTTTAAAGCCTCGCTGTAGCTATGATTTTGAAAATAAACTGTACCATAGTTTTTCCAGTAATTGGGATTTTCTTTTAGATAAGGTTCTAAACCGGGCATGATTTGTAAAACTTGTTGGTAATCTGCATTTTTGATTAGAAGTGTCGTTTTTTTGTTTAAGCTGTCTGCTCTGGCCATACCAAGAATAAGGTATGCTGAATATAGGCTGGCAGCAAGCATCCCTGTTTTAGAAAGAATAGATAAAGTTCTTCTGTTTTGAAGAAATGATAGTTTTAGAAAAGGTGTATTTTTAAGGGTACTGCAAATAATAGCAGTATAGATAATAGCCAAACACATTACCGGTACAATCTGAATGGTAGAATTAACCATTGACATTGCAATAAAAGATACAGTTGAGGCATACGCTAAATTGAAATAGCTGTTTTGAGGATGAAAAGGTGTTTCAGTCTTTAAAATAGTTTGATTTACTTTTTTTTGCTTTAGGGCAAAAAGAATTGAACCAAAAAATAACGAAATTAATAACACGCCTATAATACCGCCTTCAACAGCATTTTGAAGTAGTTCGTTATGCGGCATGATAACTGGACCTGCATTGATTAATTCTTCAGGAGAGGCTTTTCCAATTTTAATGTAATTGGCCTGATGCAAATTATATTCCTTTTCAAAAAATCCATAACCATAACCTATTAATGGTTTCTCGGGTATCATTTGAGCAGACAATTTCCAGATCAATTTTCTGCCATCAGCTGAAGCTTTTTTTGCATTATATAATTGTGAACTTAATGGAATAACAATCATTAAACCCAAAACGAATAATGCTTTTGCAGTGATATTATTTTTTTTGTTTTTTATCCAGTTTATAAATTGATATTCTAAAGTATAAAAAATGATTACAGATAATATTGTACCAATAAAAGCTGCCCGGCATTTGAGTAATAGTAGTGCGATTAATAAAGATGAAAATCCGCACAGGACTGCTTTTTGGTATTTTTCCTTAAACAAATACAGGAAAATTGGTACAGTGAGAGATAAAAAATGGCAGTTACATTCGGGTTATTCCAGCTGCCTGTAACAGCGATTAGTTTGTTTTCGCCTTTGCATACTCCCAAAAATTGTAAAATGCAATACAAAGATTCTATGGTAGAAATTCCTGCAATCCCGAGGAATAATTGTTTGAATTTAAAATTGGGAATACTAAAAAGAGCGGTCGCACTAAGTAATAAAAAATAAAGGACAATGGAGTAAATTGTAAAAACCAAAGTTGCTCTTTGTGCCGAATAATTAAACAAAACATATAGGCACCATAACCCAAATAAAAAAACGGGGAGTTTGAAGTAGGATTGTTTATTTAAGGGTAAGACAAAAATGGAAATAATGGTAAAGAGCGAAACTGCTATGCAAAATCCATAGTAGGCAAGAGCTGTCGAATTGTAAAAATACGTTGAATTAAGAAGTGTGACTACAATGATTGCAAGAAGCAAAATGGTTAGAATCTGGTTAGCGGAATAAGAAATATATTTCAATTTTTTAACATTAAAAATAATTAGGGCGTAAAAATATGGTTAAAATAATGAATGAGTAATACCTTAATTTGGTGATATTTGTGTTTTTTACATTTATTAATTTTAAGTTTTAAAAATGTTATATTTAGTAGCGTTTAAAATAACCTTTTGATATGATGAACTTTCCAACTCTGATGGGTATTAACTCTGGATCAGCTTTTCTGCTTGGTTTTATACTTTTTTTAAATAATCGAAAAGTAAACGTCAAAGCCAATAAATACCTCGGATTATTTGTTGTTACCCTGGGGTTTACCATGTTGGAAATTCCGTTGTTTTATCAAAAATTTCATTTGCAGCATCCTTATCTTTTCGAAATGATAGGGTTGTCAAGATTTCTGACTGCTCCGTATGCTTTATATCAGTGTTCTCTATTTTACGTCTATACATAAAAAATTTGAAAAGAAAATTTTATGGCACTTTTTACCTTTCGCCATTTTTACGATATTCAGGTTTCCCTTTTTTATCACCGGAAAAAATATAGAATTCAGTTATGAAAACGGCAGTATAGTATTTTTTGTCCTGCGAATTGCATTGCCTCTGCAGGCTCTTATTTATTGGTGTTTGTCTTTTGGCAGATTGCAGAAACATCTTAAACATCTGCAGCAGATTTCATCTTCAACAGAGAAAACAGATCTTATCTGGTTGAAATATTTTTTACTGATTTTGGTATTAATAATATTGGTTTGGTTCAATCTTGTATTTTTCAACTTAGAGTACCTCATTCAATTTACACCTTTCATTTATCTTTTGAGTGTCTTTTTTTTAGCCTATTTTTCTTTGCAGCAAAAAGAGATTTTCGATTTTAGCAAACCCGAATTAAATGAATTATCATCTGTTCAGTTATATAAAAAAGACAGTCCAAAAAGAGTGTCTGGTAACAGATTAAATGAATTAGATGAAAAATTAAGAATGCTTACAGAATCAGAAAAAATATATTTGGAAAATGATTTAAGTCTGCCCGGTTTGGCAAAAAGATTAGGAGCGAGCTGCAATGAAGCCTCTTTTGTAATCAATGAATTGTATCAGGATAATTTCTATAATTTTATAAATAAATACCGTATTGAAGAGGCAAAAAAAATGCTGTTGTCTGATAAATATACTCAATTGAATGTTTTGGGAATTGCTTATGAATCCGGTTTTAATTCTAAAACAACGTTTAATACCACTTTTAAAAAACATACCGGAATGTCTCCAACAGAGTTTGTAAAATCAAATACGAATCTGATAAAAAAAGAAGCTTAATTACGTTCGAAAGGGTACATCGGAACATTTACTAGCTGAGTAATATTCAAATTTGCAGCATAGTAACTCAAATACCGATAACCATGTTAGAACATTCATCTTTAGAAATTCAAAATTCAATCTGGAAAAAATTTTTCACCACTTTAATTCTTGGACTCGAATTTTCCGCTTTATTATTACTGCTTGGCAATGGGGGCAATATTCCCTGGTTTCCGCCTGTTTTGGTTTTTTCTTTAATTGGAATTTCATTGTCCGGCGTATTGATTTTTCCGCTGATCTGGCATTTATTAGAAAAAAAACAAAAAATCAATTCAACAAAACTATATGGCATTTTGTACAGCGGCATTCGATATTGCATCGCTTTTACTATTGCTGCTTTTGGCTGGAAGAAATTTTACGGGCTTCAGTTTATTGTTCCGGCAGAAATTGCAAATATGCCTATGAACCGACAGACAGGCGAGTGGCTAACCTGGTTTTATTTTGGGTATTCACATACTTTCGGAATCATAATAGCAATGATACAAATAGCGGGAGGATATTTATTGTTGTTTAGAAAAACCTTATTAATTGGAGCCATAATTTTGTTTTCTCTGCTTTTAAATCTGACCTTAATTAATATTTTTTACCATATGAATGCCGGTGCTTTATTACAATCGATATTGCTCACAATTGGTGTTTTATTTTTGATTGCCTTAGACTATAAAAAGCTTTTAGCGTTTTTTCTAAAGACAAAATCTAATTTACCTACATTAAACTTCAAAAATGAAATTTTGAAAAACATACTTCGGGTTTCCGCTATTATATTATCATTATTATTTACGATTTATCTCAAATCATTGGTTAAATAAAAAAAGAAACTCGTTTTAAATATTTTAAAACGAGTTTCTTTTTTATCTGAAATAGAAAGTATTATTTAGTGATTTCTCTAAATACAGCTTCCAGATTTTTATTTTTCTGATTCAATTGTAAAGTCTTCAATCCATTATCGTGCGCAAAATCAAAAACAGCCGGACGCATGTCTTTATCAGCTAAAAAAGTTAATTCCCATAAGCAATCATGTATGTTTTTAAATGATTTCAAATGTGGAATTGTAGCAATGACCTGTTCTTCAATTTTATAATCAAATTCAACTTCGATCACCTGCTCTTTGTCTGCTGAAATTAAATTGTCGAGTTTTTTATCCGCTACAATTTTTCCTTTGTCAATAATAATTACACGATCACAAATAGCTTCGACTTCCTGCATAATGTGTGTCGATAAAAATACGGTTTTATCTTTACCAACATTTTTGATCACATTTCGAATTTCAATCAATTGATTAGGATCCAGACCTGTAGTCGGCTCATCTAAAATCAAAACATCAGGATTGTGTAATAAGGCATTGGCAAGTCCTACACGCTGGCGGTATCCTTTAGATAACTGACTGATTTTTTTATGGCTTTCGGGTGTTAGTCCTGTAAGTTGAATTACCTCTTCAATTCTGGATTTGTCAACTTTATAAACATCAGCATTAAAAGCTAAATATTCGCGAATATATAAATCCAGATACAACGGATTGTGTTCTGGTAAATAGCCAATAGAGCGCTGTACTTCTTTGGCATTTGTCACGACATCATGACTATTTACAATAGCTGAGCCACTATCGGCAAGTAAATAAGTAGTCAAAATTTTCATCAAAGTAGATTTTCCGGCACCGTTTGGCCCCAAAAATCCTACGATCTCTCCTTTTTCAATTTTAAAAGAAATTTCATTTAAAGCTTTTTGCTCTCCGTAACTTTTTGATATGTTGTTTACTTCTATCGACATGACTTTTTATTTACTGCAAAAGTAAACAGAAATAGTATTGATTGCTAAAATTTTATGTTTTAAAGAAGTTATAAAAAACATCTCATCTAAAATTAGATATTCAATTACTGTAGGAATACAATAGTTTTTTATTTAAAGTTTAATTTTTTTTGAAAATAAAAAATTCTGATTTAGCCCGATAGGAACGGCATCCTTTTTCTGGCTCCTTTAGCCGGGAAAAGATATAGTGAATAGCGGGACAGGTGTTATAAGAATGAAAATAGTATGCTTCAAAAAAAAGCCAACAAAGTGAAGACGAAACGAATCATAACTACAAGAGTCCGACTTCACCAGTTGGCACTAAAAACAAGAATTATCTAAAAAAAATATTAATTAAACTGCTGTTTCTATGGCTGCTCTCATTTCCTGAGCGGCAGCAACCATTTCGATCAGTGCTTTTTTGGTTTCATCCCAGTGGCGTGTTTTAAGACCGCAATCAGGATTTACCCACAACTGATCTACGGGAATTACCGCTGAAGCTTTTTCCAGTAATTTTACCATTTCCTCGCTAAACGGAACTCGTGGAGAGTGGATATCATAAACACCCGGGCCAATTTCGTTTGGATATTTAAAATCGGCGAAAGCATCTAAAAGTTCCATTTGAGAACGTGAGCATTCGATGGTAATTACGTCTGCATCCATATCGGCAATGTTTTGAATGATGTCGTTAAATTCGCTGTAACACATGTGTGTGTGAATTTGCGTATCATCATTTACACCGGAAGCAGAAATTCTAAATGCTTTTACAGCCCAGTCTAAATAGGTTGCCCATTCTTCTTTTCGTAAAGGCAAACCTTCGCGAATGGCAGGTTCGTCAATTTGAATGATTTTGATTCCGGCTTTTTCCAAGTCTACAACTTCATCACGAATCGCTAAAGCAATCTGTGTGCAGGTTTCAGAACGAGTCTGATCGTTACGCACAAATGACCATTGCAAAATTGTTACCGGCCCGGTCAACATTCCTTTTACCCATTTTGGAGTCAGGGATTGTGCGTATTGGGACCATTTTACAGTCATTGGATTTGGTCTTGAGACGTCTCCGTAAATAACGGGAGGTTTTACACAGCGGCTTCCGTAACTTTGTACCCAGCCGTTTTTCGTAAATGTAAATCCGGCTAATTGTTCTCCGAAATATTCGACCATATCGTTGCGTTCGAATTCTCCGTGCACTAAAACATCAATGCCGGTTTCTTCCTGAAAACGAATGGTAGCTTCAGTTTCTTTTTCGATTAAATCGTTGTATTGTTGGGTTGTTAATTCTCCTTTTTTGAATTTTGCTCTCCAGCTTCTCACTTCAGCGGTCTGAGGGAAAGAACCAATTGTAGTGGTTGGAAATAAAGGCAGGTTTAAAGCTTCAATTTGGCTTTTTCTTCTTGTTTCAAAAGTACTTTTGCGTTTGTCATCAGAGGCTGTGATTCCGGCAACACGGGCTTTTACTTCATTATTATGAATTAATTTTGAAATTTTACGGTTTTCGTTTGCCACAACATTTCTTTCGTAATCAGCTGAAAACTTAACATCTGTTTCTTTTGAAGCGAATTGTTTCAATAATACAATTTCGTTGATTTTTTGCTTTGCGAAAGCCAGCCATTGCTTGATTTCCGGAGTTAATGTCTGATTGTTTGTTTCTAAGTCCAAATCGCAAGGACTGTGAATTAAAGAGCAGGATGGAGCAACTAAAATCCTGTTTTCTCCCAATACAGCCGTTGCTTTTTGGATTAATTCTAACGATTTTGTGAAATCATTTTTCCAGATATTTCTTCCGTCAACAACTCCCAAAGACAAGTTTACGTTTGAAGCCAGTTTTCCGGATTCTAAAATATCATCTAACTGAGATGGACAACGAACTAAATCCAAATGGAAAGTATCAACAGGCAAAGCTAAAGCCGTTTCTAAATTCTCTCCGAAACAGTCGAAATAATTCGCTAAAATAACTTTAAGTTTTGGAAAACGTTTGTTGATTTCGTTATACGTTTTTGTGAAAGCATTTCTGTCTTTATCCGTTAAATTTAAAGCTAAAAAAGGCTCGTCGAATTGAATATATTCAGCATTTTCTGATTGTAATTTCTCCAGGATTTCAAAATAAACCGGAAGTAAATTATCCAGAAGATCAATTCGGTTAAAACCTTCTTCTTTTTCTTTTCCTAATAACAAATAAGAAACAGGCCCGATTAAAACAGGTTTTGTTTTAATTCCGATAGCATTTGCTTCTTTGAATTCATTGCTTATTTTTTCTGAAAACAATTCGAATTTTTGGTTTTTTGTAAATTCAGGAACGATATAATGGTAATTGGTATCGAACCATTTGGTCATTTCCATCGCCACAACATCCTGTCCTTCTTTTTGCGCTCCTCTCGCCATTGCAAAATACAAATCAAGTGATGAATTTGATTTGGCGAATTCATAGTAACGTTCCGGAATGGCGCCAACTGTCAAAGTTAAATCCAGGACCTGATCGTAAAAAGAAAAATCATTAGACGGAATCAGATCAACTCCTGCATCCGATTGTAATTTCCAGTTTTTAAGACGGATTTCTTTTCCGGCATCCATCAGTTCGTCAGCCGAAATTTTTTCTGCCCAATACAATTCAGAGGCTTTTTTCAGTTCTCTTTTACTTCCAATTCGAGGGTAACCTAAGTTATTTGTTTTCATTTCGATTTCAGCTTTTTTTACTGTACAAATTTATTGTATTAGATTTTATAACTTATATTTGTAGTATATTTCAGTAAAATAGACTTTTAAAATTGCTTTTTAAAGTTTAAATTACTGTTGGTTTCTTTAAAATGAACTTTTAGCCGTAAAAAAAACTATGGAAAACCTGGATAAAACAGATTTGCTTATTCTGAAACACCTTCAGGAGAACTCAAATATCAACACAAAAGATCTCGCCAGTAAATTATTTTTGACAGTAACACCGGTTTATGAACGAATAAAAAGGTTAGAACGTGATGGTTATATCACGAAATATGTGGCTTTACTGGATAAGAAAAAAATGAACCGGGGGATGACTGTTTTTTGCAATGTTCGCCTGAAAGAGCATGCAAAAAACGTAGGAAGCAATTTTGTGAAAGATATTGTTGCACTTCCGGAAATTATAGAATGTTATAATATCGCCGGAGATTATGATTTTATGCTGAAAATATTAGTAAAGGATATGGCTAGTTATCAGGATTTTGTGATGAATAAATTGTCAACTATTGAAAACATAGGAAATACGAATAGTATTTTTGTGATGGGAGAAATTAAACATAGTACGGCACTTGAGTTTTAATCCTTATAAAATCGTAAAATAAAATGTATTTTTGATTCTTCTAAATCATAAAATCTAAAATCGTTAATCGACAATCTAATATCATAATGAACTGGGAACAACTTTTATCACTAAAACGCCAAGGCGATACTACCAAAAGATTGCGTGTAGAACAAGATGACACACGATTAGGTTTTGAAGTTGATTATGACCGAATCATATTTTCGGCTGCATTTCGATCTTTGCAGGATAAGACTCAGGTGATTCCGCTTTCTAAAACAGATTTTGTACATACCAGATTAACCCATAGTTTAGAGGTTTCGGTTGTAGGGCGTTCGTTGGGACGCCTGGTTGGGAAAAAAATAATCGAAAAATATCCTTATCTAAAAGAAGTTCACGGTTATCATATGAACGATTTCGGAGCTATTGTAGCTGCTGCTTCGTTGGCACATGATATAGGGAATCCTCCTTTTGGACATTCTGGTGAAAAAGCGATTGGAGAATACTTTTCTATCGGAAACGGATTAAAATACAAGGATAAATTAACGGCTAAACAGTGGCAGGATCTTATTGATTTTGAAGGAAATGCCAATGGGTTTTCAGTACTTACGGCAAGCCGTCCGGGAATTGAGGGCGGACTTAGAATTTCGTATGCAACTTTAGGCGCTTTTATGAAATATCCTAAAGAAAGTCTGCCAAAAAAACCAACCAGCAATATAGCAGATAAAAAATATGGTTTCTTTCAGTCAGATAAATTATTCTTTCAGGAAGTTGCTGAAGATATGGGGATGATCGCCAATAAGGAAGAAGAAGACATTGGTTTTGAAAGACATCCTTTGGCATATCTGGTTGAAGCTGCTGATGATATCTGCTACACGATTATCGATTTTGAAGACGGAATAAATCTGGGTTTAGTTTCTGAAGATTATGCTTTAGAATATTTGATTAAACTGGTAAAAGATAACATTGGTGTTACTAAATATAAATTATTAGAAACCAAAGAAGATCGAATCAGTTATCTGCGCGCTTTGGCTATTGGCGCTTTGATTAATGATGCTGTAGATGTTTTTATTGAAAATGAAGAAGCAATTCTGGCCGGGAATTTTCCTTTTGCCTTAACAGATAAAAGCAAATACAAAGCACAGATGAATGATATTATCAAATTGAGTGTTGATAAAATCTATCAAAGCCGTGAAGTTATCGAGAAAGAGATTGTAGGCTATCAAATCATTCAGACTTTGCTGGATAAATTTATAACTGCTTTTAATAACAAATATGAAGGAACTGCTTCAAACTACGATAAGCTGATTTTGAAAATGCTGCCGGAAAAGCATCATTTAGAAAAAGGTAATTTATATGAGCGTTTACTTCATATTTGTCATTTTGTTTCTCTTTTGACAGATGGAAATGCTTTGGAATTATTTAAAACAATTAACGGGCGTAAAAACTAATTAAAAAGCATATACAAGACCAACACCCAGAACCTGTCTTAGCTGGGCTCTTGGTCCGTCATCTACCTGTGATTTTGAACCGGAAACTGGATCAACAACTTCTTTTTTTGTTTTAATATCATCGTCATAAATGATATGAACGCCAATATTTGCTTTTACATAAGCATTAACTACAAGGTCCAGACGGGTATCGTAATCGACATCTACGTTTCCAAATCGGTTTAGGTAATCGGTATATAAACTTAATCTGTTTTCATAAAAAATGTTTTTATATATTTCATTTTTCATGTATCCTGTAAATAAAATACCAAACTCGGCTTTTACTTTTTGTCCTTCTTCAATTAAAATCTTGTTATCTGGATCAAGCGGATCAGGAGCATAAACTGCTTTTTTAACACCAAAAGCTCCCTGATTTGCTAAATATTGATCTAATACCAAAGTGGTTTTTAAAGTAATGGGAGAGAAATAAAATGTTCTGTTTTTTTGTTTGTTTGAGTTTTCAGCTCCAGCTCCCAAAAAGATATAAGCCGGTGCAAAAGGTTTGGAGATGGCAATATCTCTGTTTGGGTAATTATATCCGTTCGTAAATTGAGTATTGAAATTGAATTTAGCCGAGTAATACCAATTTGAAAGCGTATCTTTTCTAAATCCGTAAGTAGAGTTAAATAGGATAGCATCGTCTGTTTTTCGCAATTCGGTACCATCTTGCTTATTCATACCGTATTTTACAATAAGTTCATTAAACCATTTATGATTTTTTTTGTTATATGTTCTTGTAAATTCTCCTTTAAATAATCCAGAAATTGAACTTGTTCCCCCGGCACTCCAGTTAACGAATGCAATTTCTGAAATGTCAAAACCAAGTTTGTTTTTTTTGCTCCAATTAGAAGGTGGTGGCGGCACCTGGCCAGGATCCAATGTAGTTCGGATGATACTCTGAGCAAAATTGTTGGTAGTAAATAAAAAAAACAATAATAAAAGGGTCGATCGGAATAATTTCATTAGGGTAAGCTTTTGATTTTTTTTGGCGCTGCAAAATACTTATTTTTCAATGTTGGAAAAAAGATTTACTAAACTTTTAACGTCAATTTTGCAAAAATGTTGTTGCTCAATTACTGTGCCATGTTCAATAAAAATGTCCGGAATCCCTAAATTTTCTATTTTTTTTGTAAAATTATTTGCTGATGCATATTCTAAAACCGCACTTCCAAAACCACCAATTTTTGCCCCGTCTTCAATAGTGATTATTTGGTCGAAAGAAATTAAGATTTTGTCTAATAAATCATTGTCTAAAGGTTTTATAAAAGGAAAATCGTAATGAGCGATAGTTTCTGGATTACCTAATTCATTTATGGCAGCAATTACATTATTTCCGATAGCTCCTGTAGATAAAACAGCTGTTTTTGTTCCGGATTTTAAACAACTTGCTTTGCCCAAAGGAATATTTTGATAATTTTTGAAGTTTTCTGCTTCCCATTTTGGTAAAACGCCACGGTCTCTCGGATAACGAATAGCAATTGGATGGTCTAAAGGGACAGACTGAACTGTATATAAAATATTCTGAAGCGCAATTTCGTTGATTGGAGCATAAATAATCATATTTGGAACAGTTCTTAAATAGGCAATATCAAAGATACCATGATGTGTTGCTCCGTCTTCACCCACCAAACCGGCCCTGTCCAGGCAAAAAATAACCGGTAAATTTTGCAGGGCAACATCATGAATAACCTGATCGTAGGCACGCTGTAAAAAAGTCGAATAAATATTGCAGTACACAATCATGCCCTGGGTCGCCATTCCGGCCGCCAATGTAACGGCATGCTGTTCTGCAATTCCAACGTCAAAGGCACGATCGGGCAGTTCATCCATCATAAATTTCAAGGAACTTCCTGATGGCATAGCAGGTGTGATTCCGATGATTTTTTCGTTCTTTTTAGCTAAATCTAAAAGGGTTAAACCAAAGACATCCTGATATTTTGGAGGTAAATTTTCTTCTGATTTTAAATGAATTTCTCCGGTCGAAGCATCGAATTTTCCCGGAGCATGATATTTTACCTGATTTTCTTCTGCTTGCTGCAGACCCTTTCCTTTTGTGGTAACGATATGTAGAAACTTTGGTCCTTTTATCTTTTTTAAACGATTTAATTCTTTGATTAAAGTTGGAAGATCGTGTCCGTCAATTGGACCTGAATAATCAAAATTTAAAGATTTGATGATATTATTCTGTTTTGGATTTTTTCCGTTTTTAACTGCAGTCAGATATTTTTTTAAAGCTCCCACACTCGGATCAATTCCGATAGCGTTGTCGTTTAAAATGACTAGAATATTAGTGTCAGTAACTCCGGCATGGTTTAACCCTTCAAATGCCATTCCGCTTGCAATTGAAGCATCGCCAATTACAGCAATATGTTCTTTGCTGAAATCTCCTTTTAATTTAGAAGCAATCGCCATTCCGAGTGCTGCAGATATTGATGTTGATGAATGCCCAACACCAAAAGCGTCATAAACACTTTCCGCTCTTTTTGGAAAACCTGAAACGCCTCCAAGCTGTCTGTTGGTGTGAAAATTTTCTCGTCTTTCGGTCAGGATTTTATGTCCATAAGCCTGATGTCCAACATCCCAAACCAATAAATCTTCGGGAGTATTAAAGACATAATGCAGAGCAATTGTAAGTTCTACAACTCCCAGACTTGCTCCCAAATGTCCTTCTTTTACAGAGACAACATCAATAATAAATTGACGCAGTTCATGGGCAACCTGGACCAGCTGCTCCTCTTTTAAAAGACGTAAATCGGCAGGATTGTATATGTTGGAAAGTAAATTGCTTTTCATTATTGAGATAAAAAGCAAATTTACGGTTTTAAATTTAATTTTTTTGACAGAGTCTTATTTCAATAAAATAGGAACAGAATACTGCATCCTGATTTTTTTTCCTTTAAATTCGCCAGGTTGCCATTTAGGGCATAAATTCAAAACCCTGATAATTTCTTTTTCAAGAGGTTCTTCAACCGCAGGAGAACATTCAAGAAACGATACAGTACCATTTTTTTCTACTGCAAATGCAAGTGTGAAATTGAGTTTCCAATAACTTACGCCTTCCGGTTTTTTATATTCTTTCATAAAAAAACTATGGAATTGATCAATCCCGCCCGGGAATTCTGCATTTTTATTAAGAGGAACTTCCGGATTAGTTAAGGCTTCCTTTTTTGAAGTACTGTTTTTTTTGTTTTTTTCAGGATTGGTAATATTTTCTTTCGGTTTTACAGATTTTACCTGATTTGCCTTTTTGGGCGATGAAATAACTTCTTCATTATTGAGTTCAATATTTTTTTCAGGATGTTCCGGTTTATCTTCTTTTGAGAGATGAGAGGAATCAGGAATCTGTTCTGATTTGTTGATTTCATCTTTTTCTACATCAACAACTTCAATTTCGTTATTTTGTTTTTTGTTGCCTGTATCGGTACAGCTAAATAAAGTTGTTCCAATAATAAAAAACAAAGTCAGTAAAAACAGTTTAGTGTAATATTTTTGCATATTTAAAGTGAAATTGATAATGTGTAAGATGATCGTACACTTTGATTTTTTCGTTTTCCGGGAATCCATTTGGGTCCCATTTTTAAGATTCGGATAGCTTCTTCTCCTATTTCTATTGGCGTATTTTTGACGATGTTAAAATTACTCAGACTACCATCTTCTTCTATCACAAATAAGACATCAATTTTACCTTTAGTTGGTGCAGTATAATTTTTATTGAAAAATTTATAGAATTTTTTCATCCCATTTTCAGGAACAGGTAAAACATCCAAATCAGGTTGACTATATATAATATGATATTTAAAATTTCCTGTCTCACTAACATTAGGAGGGATTATTAGTCCCATCATTGTGATTGCGTTGTTGCGTTTTATTTTTTTAGGTTTTTTAGATTCTATCTCATGTCCATAACATGATGAGGCAATTTCTTCATCCTGATTTTGTTCTGTATTGTCAATAATTTCAATCTTATCAATTCTATTTTTGTTCCCATCTTTATCCGAACAACTAAATAAAGTTGTTCCCATAGTAATAAACAAAGCCAGTAAAAATATTTTACGATAATGCGTTTGAGAATATAATACGCGATCTGGAATTTGGATGCTAATAGCATCCAATTGTGACTTTCTAAATCTGCCACAAATACTTCCATTTCGATTTTGAATAAAGAAATGCTGAATTTCATTCGGAAGCATGACAGTAAAATCAACGACTGTTTTAGAACAGCTCATGCAGAAACGTCCATTATCTTTTCGTGTCATCTTATCCCAGTTTTCGTGGCAGGGTTGTGGAATGGTTATTTTATGTTTTTCTTCCATTATTGAAACGATATTGGTAAGCTATATTTAGTTCGGGTTTTTTTACCATTTTGTTCTCCTGATTGCCATTTTGGAGCCAGTTTTAAAACACGTTTTACTTCTGCTTCTATTTTTGGATCAACTTTTTTTGGGAATTCAAATGATGACAAGGAACCATCTTTTTCTATTACGAACGAAACCATAATTCTGGCTTCTGGCTTTTCATTGTCTTCAGGGAGTTTAAATTCGGTTACTAAAAACTGATAAAAACTGTTGATCCCACCCGGATAATATGGAGCTGTTTCAATTGCAGCTCCGGTGATGTAAAGATCTTCTTCTACAATAGAATCTTGCGTAATTGTTTTTGATGATGATTTGTTGTTATCGTAAGTTGTTTCTACACAATCTGTAGTTATCGGTTTTACAAATTTTACAGGAGCATTTTTTGGTGAAGTGGAGACTTCAATAAAATCACTGTTTTTATGTAATACTTTCTCACTCTTGTTTTGTTTTGATTTGTCATCCTCAACAACTTCAATCTTATCAATTCTACTTTTGTTTCCTTCTTTATCCGAACAACTAAATAAAGTTGTTCCCATAGTAATAAACAAAGCCAGTAAAAACATTTTATGATAATGCGTTTGAGAATATAAAATACGATCCGGAATTTGGATTGTAATAGCATCCAATTGTGACTTTTTAAATCTGCCGCAAATACTTCCATTTCGATTTTGAATAAAGAAATGCTGAATTTCATTCGGAAGCATGGCAGTAAAATCAACGACTGTTTTAGAACAGCACATGCAGAAACGTCCATTATCTTTTGGTGTCATCTTATCCCATTTTTCGTGACAGGGTTCCGGTATGGTGATTTTGTAATTTCTTTCCATGCTTGAATTTCAGGATTTAAAAGTAATAAAAATAAAGTGGAAAATTTCTATTTTTGCAGTTATGATAAATCCTTTCACCGACGAATATTTTATGAAAAAAGCTTTGCAGGAAGCTGAAATGGCTTACGCAAAAGGTGAAATTCCTGTTGGAGCTGTCATTGTTGTGGCTAATAAAGTAATTGCAAGCAGTCATAATTTAACAGAATTGCTAAATGATGTTACAGCCCACGCCGAAATGCAATCCATAACGGCAGCAGCGAATTTTTTGGGTGGAAAATATTTAAAAGATTGTACTTTATATGTGACTCTTGAACCTTGCCAAATGTGCGCCGGAGCTTTGTACTGGAGTCAGATTTCAAAAATTGTTTTTGGTGCCCGTGACGAACAACGTGGTTTTATGGTTATGGGAACAAAACTGCATCCCAAAACTACTGTCGTTTCTGGAATTATGGCCAATGAAGCTGCCGATTTAATGAAACGTTTTTTTATTGAAAGACGTAAATAAATCTCTCTTTTTTACTTCAATTAAATTATTTTAGCTTAAAGAAAATTCCTCTTAAAAAGTTTCGAAAATTATTTTACATTTACTACAATATAATTGGCATTTTGCTTGTTATGGTTTTAATAGTAAAATGTTAAAACGTTCTGTCATTTCTTAAAATTCGTAACCCATTAACTCTAAATAAAAGTGAAAGCAAAAGGATTAGTTCTCGTGTTTTGTGTGTTTTTTATTTTTCAATCTTGCGGCAGAAAATCAGCCGCCGATTTCAATTCCGATTTTTCATTATTTAAAGAGTATATAGTCAGTTTCACGGGGGGATTAGTCTCGTCGGAATCGGATATTCGGGTGGTTTTGGCTTTCGATAAAAAAGACTGGAAAGCCAATCAGGTTTTAGACAGCGATTTATTTGATATTTCGCCAAGTGTCGACGGAAAAGTCGTGGCGCTTTCTCCAAATACAATAGCTTTTATCCCCGAAAAAAAGTTAAAACCGGGAACAGAATATCAGGTAACTTTAAATTTAGACAAACTAATCACACTTCCAAAAGAGAAAGAAAAAGAGCTTTCGGATTTCAATTTTACAGTTAAAACCATCAAGCAGGATTTTACCATTAATACAACTGATATTCAATCGTACAGTAAAGAATATCAATACTTAAACTGTGTTTTAAAAACGGCTGATAATATTGATGTGGAGACGGCTAAAAAGTTAGTTGAGGCCAGACAAAAAGGAAATAATCTTAAAATTAAATTTGAGAAAAATTCGGGTTACGGAAAAGAATTCAATTTTATAATTGATAGTATTCAGCGTTATTCTGAAGCAACAAATCTTGAGATTATTTATGACGGAAACGATTTTGATATTGATCAGAAAGGACAAATCGATGTTCCGATTACGAATATAAATGAATTTAAAATTGTAAAAGTCGAAATTCCGGACGGAAGTAATCAGTCGTTAACCATTAATTTTTCTGAGCCTTTAGAAAAAGGGCAGGATTTTAAAGGATTAGTTTCGATTCAGAATACCAATAATCTTAAATTTTCAACGCAGGGGAATTTGCTGAAAGTTTATTTTAGCAATGAAAAAGCAATTGTTCCAAAAGAAATTCCTGTACCAATAGCGGTTGAAGATTCATTAGTTTCGCTTGTAGATTCAGCAACTGTGATTGTAGATACTGCTGTGGCTGTAGTCGAAAGTCCGGTAGAAGTCGTGCAGGAGGAAGAACCAGAGCCGGAGCAAATTGTTGTTGGAGATTTATTGCTTGAAATTTTTCAGGGAATCGAAAGCCAGTATGGCAAAAAAATGGACTCGAATTACACTGAGAAAATCTCTTTTGACCAAATAAAGCCAAGTGTTCGTTTCATTAAGAACGGAACTATTCTGCCAAGCTCCAATAATTTGAAACTGAATTTTGAAGCAGTAAACTTAAGTGCAGTAGATGTAAAAGTGTATAAAATTTACAAGAATAATATACTGCAATTTCTTCAGTACAATGAATTAAATGGCAGTCAGAATCTCAAGAAAGTAGCGCAGCCTATTGCTAAAACAACTTTGAATTTAAGTGAAAGCAAACTTGTAAATCCAAGTAAATGGAACACTTTTGCTTTGGATTTATCTAAAATCATTACACCGGAACCGGGAGCTATTTACAGAGTTGAATTTGTTTATAAAAAGAAATACTCTTTATATAAATGTGAAAATTCAGAAGAAGATTCAAATGATGAAGAAGAGGAAGAAGTGGATGAAAATGACGTCAACTATAGTGGCAATTCCTACGATGATTACTATTATGATGATTACGAATGGAGAGAAAGTCAGGATCCATGTTCTGGTTCTTATTATTACAATGCCAAAATTGCGACTAATATTCTGGCGACCGATGTAGGGGTAATTGCCAAAAGAGGCGAAAATAAATCGTATTTGTTCGTTGTAAATAATATTGTAACGACAGAACCAATTTCGAATGCAAGAGTGGATTTATATAATTTCCAACAACAGAAAATTGGAACGGAAGCTACAAGCAGTGAAGGAATTGCTTCTTTTCAGCTGGATAAATTCGCTTATTTTGCTATTGTTTCTTTGGGAGATCAATCAACTTACGTGAAACTGGATGACGGACTTTCGTTGTCTGTAAGTAATTTTGATGTTGCGGGCGAAACCTTGCAAAAAGGGTTAAAAGGATTTATTTATGGAGAGCGAGGTGTTTGGCGTCCGGGAGATAATTTATATTTGTCTTTTATTTTAAATGATGCTTCAAATAAGCTTCCGAAATCACATCCAATTAAATTCAGATTGAATGATCCGAATGGTAAAACCGTTTATCAGACCGTTCAAAAGACAAATGAACTGAATCATTATACTTTTACTGTTCCAACAAGTCAAGAAGCGCCAACCGGAAATTGGGAAGCGATGGTCAGCGTTGGTGGAGCCAAATTTTACAAAAGCATCAAAATTGAAACGATCAAACCAAATCGTTTAAAAATCAAAAATACATTTACGAGAAAAACACTTTCATCGTCTTACCCAAATACAGATTATCTAGAAGTAACCTGGCTTCACGGTGCAATTGCTAAAAATCTGAATGTAGAAATGCAGGCGAAATTTTCTCAGCAAACAACTACTTTCAAAGGGTATGAGAAATTTAGTTTTGATGATTTAGTACGTCAATTCAGCACAGAAGAAATAAATGTGTTCTCCGGAAAATTAAATGAAAACGGAAAAGCATCAGTAAATATTGAACCAAAATTACAAGGTCAGGCACCGGGAATGCTTCGTGCTTCGTTCATTACAAAAGTGTATGAAGAAGGCGGAGATTTTAGTACTGATGTTATTTCGACGACTTATTCTCCATATAAAACTTATGTCGGAATTAAATCGCCGGAACCTAACAAATACGGCATGCTGGAAACCAGAACCAATAATCGTTTTGATATAGTGACGGTTGACGAAAATGGAAGACCAAAATCGGTACGAAATCTGGAAGTAAAAGTATATAAAGTAGAATGGCGTTGGTGGTGGGATGCTTCGAGCGATAATTTATCGAATTATAATTCTTCGAATGCGACAACATCATACAAAACCTTTGTAATCAATACCGATTCAAGTGGAAAAGGAAGTGTTCAGTTTTCGTTAACCGATGAAGAATGGGGACGTTACTTAATCCGTGTTTCAGATAATGCAGACGGTCATGCGACAGCTTTGACTGTAAATATTGATTGGCCAATTTGGTCCGGAAAAACGCGTAACAGAGATGCTTCTACAGCCAATATGTTGGTTTTTTCTACAGATAAAAAAAACTATGCCGTTGGCGAAAAAGCGCAAATCTCTTTTCCTTCAAGTGAAGGCGGACGCGCTTTGATTTCAATAGAAAACGGATCAAAAGTAGTTCAGACTATTTGGGCAAAAACGCAAAAAGGAGAAACAAAAGTTGAGGTTCCGATAACTTCGGCAATGGCTCCAAATGTATATTTTAATATCACATTATTACAACCTCATGCGTCAACGAAAAACGATTCGCCTATTCGTATGTACGGAATTGTTCCGATTGAAGTGGTGGATAAAAACACCATTTTGGTTCCAACATTATCAATGCCGGATGTTCTAAAACCAGAACAGACCTTCACGGTAAAAGTGGGAGAAAAAACCGGAAAAGAAATGACGTATACTATTGCGGTTGTTGATGAAGGTTTGCTGGATTTAACCCGTTTTAAAACACCAAATGCCTGGGATAGTTTTTATGTTCGTGAAGCTCTGGGCGTTAAAACCTGGGATATTTATGACGATGTAATAGGAGCGTATGGCGGAAAAATAAATCAGATTTTCAGTATTGGTGGAGATCAGGATTTAGGCGGTGGAAAAGCTAAAAAAGCCAATCGTTTTAAACCTGTGGTGCTTTATTATGGTCCATTTAAATTAGATAAAGGCCAAACCAAATCACATCAATTAAAATTGCCAAAATATATTGGTTCTGTTCGAACTATGATAGTTGCCGGCGATGCCAATACAAGCGCTTACGGAAGCGTTGAAAAAGCAACTCCGGTTAAGAGTCCGCTGATGGTTTTGGCTTCGTTGCCAAGAAAAATTTCTCCTTCAGAAAAAGTTACCATTCCTGTTACGGTTTTTGCAACAGAAAATAATATCAAAAATGTTTCGATTCAGATAAAAACAAGCAATGGTTTAAAAGTTATGGGAAGTGCAATGCAATCCTTAACTTTTAGTTCACCTGATGAAAAAATGGCCTATTTCAATTTGGTTGTAGGTTCTGCTACCGGAATTGCAAAAGTACAAGTAATTGCAACTTCTGGAAAAGAGAAATCGGTTTATGATGTTGAAATTGATATGACGAATCCAAACCCGGTTACAAATGCTTTTACTGATGTGATTCTGCCTCCAAACAGTACTAAAACAATTTCATGGAAAACGTTTGGAGTTTCAGGAAGCAATAAAGCAAGATTAGAGGTTTCGTCAATGCCAACGATGAATTTGAATGGAAGATTGCAATATCTTATTCAATA
This sequence comes from Flavobacterium sp. LM4, assembly GCF_002017935.1. NCBI lineage: Bacteria > Pseudomonadati > Bacteroidota > Flavobacteriia > Flavobacteriales > Flavobacteriaceae > Flavobacterium > Flavobacterium sp. LM4. The sequence continues at coordinate 2,195,737 of NZ_MUFW01000001.1, forward strand.
TCCTCATGGATGTGTAGAACAAACGACTTCGTCTGTTTTTCCACAATTGTACTTGAATGATGTTGTTGATTTAGATGCGACCCGAAAAGGAATTATTCAAAAGAATATTACTGCCGGAATTGCAAGATTAGGAAGTTTTCAATTATCAAATGGAGGAGTGGCTTACTGGCAGGGAAATACAATTGCAGACGATTGGGGAACTTCATATGCCGGACATTTCTTAATTGAAGCAGATAAAAAAGGCTATGTGCTGCCAATTAATTTCAAATCAAAATGGATTTCGTACCAGCAACGTGAAGCCAAACAATGGCGTTTTGAAGCAAAATACGGAAATGATTTGGCTCAGGCTTACAGATTATATACGTTGGCTTTAGCCGGAAATGCTGATTTATCTTCAATGAACAGATTACGAGAAACTAAAGGAATTTCAAACGAAAGCAAGTTGCGTTTAGCGGCAGCGTACGTTTTGGCTGGGCAAAAATCGGCTGGATTGAACTTGTTTTTACATAGCAAAATTGAAGAAGAATCGAGTAATTATAATTATTACTATTATGGTTCAAGCGAAAGAAACAGAGCAATGGCTTTGGAAACAATGTTACTGTTAGGACAAAAACAGAAAGCATTTGTGATGGCTACAAAATTAGCTAAACAAATGTCAAACAATCAGTGGATGAGCACGCAGACGACGGCTTATTGTTTGTATGCAATGTCTAAATTCGCCGTCAGTAACGGTCCGAAAGGAATTAATATTCAGTTTAGTAAAAACGGAAAAGGCGAAACTATCAATACTCAAAAAACCGTTGCAGACAGAAGTTTGGTTGTTCAAACGGGTGCTAATAGCGTAACGCTGAAAAATATTAAAAATAATACGGTTTATGTTCGTGTTTTGAACACTGGAATATTACCAATCGGACAGGAGAAACCAATTCAGAGTGATGTTTCGGCTTCTATTGTTTTCAAAAATAGAAAAGGAAGTGTTATTAATGTTTCAAAAATTAGTCAGGGAACGGAGTTTATTGCTGAGGTTACTATTAGAAATCAAAGAAATGAACATGTTAAAAACGTTGCATTATCGCAAATTCTGCCTTCAGGTTTTGAAATTGTAAATACCCGTTTTACAGATTATGGAGACGCAACAAACAATATTGCCGACTATATTGATATTCGTGACGACAGAACTAATTTCTATTTTGGAATGAAAGCCGGAGAAACAAAAGTCTTTAGAATTCTGTTGAATGCTTCTTATCTGGGGAATTATTATTTGCCAGGTTTACAATGCGAAGCAATGTACGATAATACATTCCTAGCCAGAACAAAAGGTTTCTGGGTTGAAGTAGTGAAATAAAGTCTCACGCAGATTTAGCAGATCGAGCAGATAAAAATAAAATCTGCCAAATCTGCTAAATCTGCGTGAAAAATAACTTTGCGAACTTATCGCGGTTAAAAATAAATTATTACGTTGAAAAAAAAATTAATAGCGTTCTTACAACGCATTATAAATTGGATAAAAAAGAATAAAATAAAATCAGCAAGTGTATTTATACTCTTGTTGATTTATTATTTCTCCATACCCCGAACATTATTTCAGGAACCCTATTCAGCGGTAATTGAAAGTAAAGAAGGAGAACTGCTTGGTGCAAAAATAGCCAACGATGGACAATGGCGTTTTCCTGCGCAAGACAGTGTGCCTGATAAATTCAAAAAATGTATTGTTTATTTTGAAGACGAATATTTCTACAAACATCCCGGTTTTAATCCTGTGGCGATGGTAAATGCCATTAAACAAAATAACAAAGCAGGGAAAGTTGTTCGAGGCGGAAGTACGTTAACACAGCAAGTTATACGATTATCAAGAAAAGGAAAAGGAAGAACTTATTTTGAAAAATTAATCGAAATTATTCTGGCAACACGATTAGAATTGGGCTATTCTAAAAATACAATTTTAGAAATGTATGCGGCTCATGCTCCTTTTGGAGGGAACGTCGTTGGCTTGGAAATGGCTTCCTGGCGTTATTTTGGCGTGCAATCGAACCAATTGTCGTGGGCGGAAAATGCGACTTTAGCTGTTTTGCCAAACGCTCCAAGTTTGATTTATCCCGGCAAAAATCAGATCAAATTATTGAATAAACGGAACAGACTTTTATTAAAATTGCATCAGGAAGGAATAATTGACAAACAGACCTACGAACTTTCTGTAGAAGAACCATTACCCCAAAAACCTTATGATTTGCCTCAAATTGCACCTCATTTATTACAGCGTGTGGCAAAAAACGAAGAAGGAACCAGGGTAAAAACAACCATAGATTACGCTCTGCAAAATAGGGTCAACCAAATTGCGAAGTATTATTACAACCAGTACAAGCAGAATGAAGTAAACAATCTGGCGATTTTGGTAATTGATGTTTCGAACAGAAATGTGATGAGTTATGTTGGAAATGCTCCAACAGACAAAGACCATCAAAAAGATGTTGACATTATTGATGCACCAAGAAGTACCGGAAGTATTTTGAAACCGCTTTTGTACGCCGGAATGCTTGACGATGGTGAATTATTGCCGAACACTTTAGTGGCTGATGTGCCAACTCAAATTGCAGGATATACACCGCAGAATTTTAATCTAACATTTGATGGCGCTGTTCCGGCGCATCGTGCATTATCACGTTCCTTAAATATTCCGGCAGTTTTGATGCTGCAGGATTTTGGCGTGAATAAGTTTTATGAAGAATTACAGAAATTCAAATTGAGAGACATTAATAAAACTCCTGATCACTATGGATTATCACTTATTTTGGGTGGTGCCGAAAGTAACTTATGGGATTTGTGCCGAACCTATGCAGGATTATCATCGACAGTAAATTATTACACTAAAAATCAAGCAAAGTATCGAACAAAGGAATTTGCAGAACTGAATTATAAAAATGATTTTGAACCTGATTTTGGTTCGGAAACCGATCAAAAAAACATAATGGGAGCCGGAGCAATTTGGCTAACCTATAACGCAATGGAAGAAGTGAACAGACCAGAAGGCGATGAAGCATGGAAGTTTTATGACAGCTCCTTGAAAATTGCCTGGAAAACAGGAACTAGTTTTGGAAATCGAGATGCCTGGGCAATAGGAACAAATTCGAAATATGTAGTTGGAATTTGGGTTGGGAATGCAACAGGTGAGGGAAGACCAACTTTAACAGGAGTTACTAGTGCAGCACCCATTTTATTTGATGTTTTTAATTTATTACCAAGACAAAAATGGTTTGAAACGCCTTATAAAGATTTAGAAAATGTTCAGGTTTGCCGTTTAAGCGGCTATTTAGCCAAAGAGGATTGCCCAAAAATTAAACAGTGGGTTTCTAAAAAAGGAAAATCAACTGCTGTTTGTCCGTATCATAAAAAGGTACATTTGGATAAAACAGAGCGATTTCAGGTCAATAGCAGTTGTGAAAGTGTTGATGATATCGTGACTAAAAGCTGGTTTGTTTTGCCTCCGGTAATGGCCTGGTATTATAAAAGTCAGCATATCGAGTATTTGCCGTTGCCTCCGTTTAAAGAAGGCTGCGAAGGAGTTCAATCTAAAACAATGGATTTTATTTATCCGAAAACAAACAGTAAAATTTATTTAACGAAGAATTTTAACAGCGAAGTACAGCCGGTAATTTTGAAAGTAGCTTATTCGGAAAGAGATAAAGAATTGTTTTGGTACGTGGACGATGTTTATAAAGCGACGACAAAAACGTTTCATGAATTACCTATTACGCCAACTTCAGGGACACATTACATTACGGTTGTAGATGCTTTTGGAAATGAAATTAGAAGAAGAATAGAAATTGTGAGGGAATAAATTTTTAAAATTCCAATTCCAAAACAGCTGAATAAATTCCAAATTCCAATTTTTAGAAATAATATATTGTTTGTCAGGCTGAGCGGAGTCGAAGCCATTTTGTATCGGAAAGCCTTCGACTCCGCTCAGGATGACATTATGATTTATTAGAATATTTTTGATATAAAATCATCTTATGAAAATGAGAGCCTTAGCCCAGATAGGAGCGGTATCCTTTTTCTGGCTCCTTTAGCCAGGAAAAGATACAAGTGGATAGCTGGAAATAGCTCCTAAAAAAAGCAAATTTTAATTTTCTTATAGGCTTAAAATTTATAATAAAAAGAAGCCATAAAAAAACCGCCAGTCTTTCGAGAGGCGGTTTTTGTTTTTATTCTGAAATAACATTTCCTTTTTTATCGTAGAAATGATATTCTAAGTACGTGTAAGCGTCACGAGGTATGATTTTCACCCATTTCTTATGCTCAAAAAACCATTTTGAACGTAAGGATGGAAAACCTTTACTGAGGTAAGCAGCCACAAAAGGATGTACATTAAGTACAACATTTTTGTGGGTTTTTAAAAGTCGGTCTAAATCCAGTGCGATTTTATCAATGATTAAAATTGGCGCTTCAATTTCGCCATTTTCATTGTTTGGATCTTCTTCTCTGGTTTTAATATTAACTTCTGGTCTTACGCGCTGTCTTGTAATCTGGACTAAACCAAATTTACTTGGCGGTAATATTTTATGTTTTGCTTTATCGTCGCTCATTTCTTCTCGCAAGAAGTCGAACAAAACTTTCCTGTTTTCAGGATTAGACATATCGATAAAATCAACTACGATTATTCCACCCATATCACGGAGACGAAGTTGTCTGGCAATTTCAGCGGCAGCAATCATATTTACTTCCATGGCGGTATCTTCCTGATTAGTCGCTTTATTAGAACGGTTTCCGCTGTTTACGTCTATAACGTGAAGAGCTTCAGTGTGTTCGATAATAAGATAAGCACCTTTGCTCATCGAAACCGTTCTTCCAAATGAAGTTTTGATTTGTCTCTCTATATTGTATTTCTCAAAAATCGGAGTGTCGTTTGATTGATAAAACTTCACAATTGATTGTTTTGAAGGTGCAATCTCTTGCAGGTAATCCTTCGTTTGATGAAACAACTCTTCATCATCTATTTGGATACCGCTGAAGGTATCATTAAATACATCTCTTAATATTGAAGAAGCTCTGTTAAGCTCTCCTAATACTTTGGATGGATGATGAGCAGTTGGTAATTTTTTACACATTGCAGTCCATCTGCCAAGCAGGTTCTGCAAATCTTTTTCTAATTCGGCTGTATTTTTGCCTTCGGCTACTGTGCGAACAATAACACCAAATCCTTTAGGTTTGATCGATAATACAAGTTTTTTTAGACGATCCTTTTCCTTTTTGTCTTCTATTTTTTGTGAAATAGAAACACGGTCAGAAAACGGAACGAGAACAATAAATCTTCCTGCCAATGAAAGCTCAGCGCTTATCCTTGGACCTTTGGTAGATATAGGTTCTTTTACAACTTGTACTAAGACAGATTGATTGGCACTTAAAATATCAGTAATGATGCCATCTTTGTCAATCTCTTTTTCAAACTGAAAGGTCTTTAGGGAGAAATCTTTTAATTTACCTGCGCTTACAAGTTTTATGAATTTCAGTTGGGAAGCTAAGTTCGGTCCTAAATCGTGATAATGTAAAAAGGCATCTTTTTCGAAGCCTACATTTACAAAAGCAGCATTAAGTCCTGCAACAGGTTTTCTGATTTTGGCAATAAAAATATCACCAACCTGAAAGTTGCTCTTCTCTTCTTCCTTGTGTAATTCAATTAGTTTTCCATCTTTTAATAAGGCAAAATCTACGAAATCTGAACTTGATCGAATAATTAATTCTTTATTCATTTGTAAATTTTTATCCGTGAATTGGTTGTCGGTTGTTTGTGTTGATAGTTGTCGGCAAAATAACCAATAACCATAAACCAAAAACCATCAACTTCTACAAGGATGGATTAAACAATATTTTTAACAGGTATTGTACCCGGGGAGTTAGATTTTTGTATTATTTGATTGTTTGATTTTTAGAAATCTAATAATCGAACTACCTGGCGATCTTATAATCTAATCTCAATTTCAATGAACGGTTTAAAAAGAAAAAAGTAGTTTAAAACTACTTTTTCTTTTTGTGACGGTTAGCTCTCGCTCTTTTTTTTCTTTTGTGAGTAGCTACCTTATGTCTCTTTCTTTTTTTACCACTTGGCATATCGTGTCGATTTTATGATTAATTAATAGTATTATTTTGCTTCGTTGTTTGTTTTAACTCCTTCTACAAAAACTTTTGCAGGTTTAAAAGCAGGAATATTGTGTGCAGGAATTTTGATTGTGGTATTTTTAGAAATGTTTCTTCCTGTTTTTTCAGCTCTGGTCTTTACGATGAAACTTCCGAAACCTCTTAGGTAAACATTGTCACCAGTTTCTAATGAAGTTTTAACTTCTTCCATAAAAGTTTCTACTGTTGCTTGAACATCTCCTTTTTCAAGACCTAGTTTCTCTGAAATCTTTGCTACGATATCTGCTTTCGTCATTTTCTTTCCTATTTTTATTTTATAAATGATGTACTATTTTTTTGAGTTTGCAAATATAGGAATTAAAAAAATAATTAATCAAGCTAATTCGTTAAATTTTAATTACATAAACATTTACTTTTGCATTCTAAGTATTTTGCAATGAAATTTCATAACCTACTGATAAAATGGTATTTACAAAACAAACGTGATTTGCCGTGGCGAAATACTGTCAATCCGTACCATATTTGGCTCTCAGAAATTATGCTGCAACAGACAAGAGTCGCTCAGGGAATGCCTTATTTTTTTTCTTTTACAGAGGAATTTCCTACTGTTTTTGATTTGGCTAATGCGGATGAAGAGAAAGTTTTAAAACTGTGGCAGGGACTTGGATATTATTCCAGGGCAAGAAATTTACATAAAACAGCTCAGTTTATTGCAAATGATTTAAACGGAGTTTTTCCGGCTACTTATCATGATCTTTTAAAATTAAAAGGGGTTGGTGAATATACAGCTGCTGCAATTGCTTCTTTTTCCTATAATGAAGCGGTTCCTGTGGTAGATGGGAATGTCTTCAGAGTGCTTTCCCGTTATTTTGATATTGAATCCGATATTGCGTTGCCTGCGACTAAAAAAGAATTTACCGCCTTAGCGCATGAATTGATGCCTAAAGATAACCCTGCAATTTTTAATCAGGCAATAATGGAATTTGGTGCCATACAATGCGTTCCTAAAAATCCAAATTGTGGTGTTTGTGTCTTCAATACAAGTTGTCTGGCATTGCAAAAGAAGAAGGTGGGAGTTTTACCAGTAAAATCTAAAAAGCTAAAAATTACAAATCGCTTCTTTAATTATCTGATATTAGAGGATGTAGAAGGCAATACATTAATTCAAAAGAGGACTGCAAAGGGTATTTGGCATAATTTATATGAATTTCCTTTATTAGAAACAGATGAAATTGTCAGCTTTGATTTTATTACAAAAACTGTTCAGCAGGGTATTTTGTCTTCTTATAAAATTACCGGTATTGAGGCATGTTCTCACGCAACAATTATTCATAAACTTTCACATCAACATTTGCATATACAGTTCTGGAAAATAAAAGTCAATGATTTTTTAGTTAATGGATTGAAATTTAGTGACTTAAAATCGTTTCCATTCCCAATTGTTATTTATAATTTTATCGAAAAGGAAGAACTAAATCGTTAAAAAAAATTACCTTTGATACAAACACAAATGTTATATCATGAATGGAACATTAAATAAAGTAATGTTGATAGGCCATTTGGGCGACGATGTTAAAATGCATTATTTTGACGGAGGTAATTGCATAGGCCGATTTCAGTTGGCAACAAATGAAGTATATATCAATAAGACAACAAACGAAAAAATTACTTCTACAGAATGGCATAACTTAGTTGTGCGTAATAAAGCGGCGGAAATTTGCGAAAAATATTTGTCTAAAGGGGATAAAATATATATCGAGGGACGTATAAAATCAAGGCAATGGCAAGCCGAAGACGGAACGATAAAACATACTACCGAAATTCAGGTAACCGAATTTACTTTTTTGACAACCAAAAAAGAAACAGAACACAATAGGCCACATCAGGCTTCAGAATTACCAAAAAACACTAATTTTGAAAATACGAATGAAGGCTTACCTATTAATGATTTGCCTTTTTAATTGTTTAACTAATCTTTTTTTAATTTGGACCTGGAGCCCAGTTTATTTTTTGCGTCTGCCGATACTAATCTGATTATAGGTTTTGTCGGAATATTTATTTTACTTTTTTTATCAGCGATTGTTTCTGGTGCTGAAGTTGCCTTTTTTTCTTTGTCTCAAAAAGAAATTGAAGATGTTTTGCAGGAAAATAATCCTAAGGGGAAAATAATTTCCAATCTTTTAGATAAACCAAAAAAACTCGCAGCAACATTATTAGTAACTAATAATTTTTTGAATATTGGAGTAGTAATCCTGTTCTCATTTATTGGCAGAAATATTTTTGCAGATATCAATTCGGCTTTATTAAAATTTGTTTTAGAAGTAATTCTTGTTACTTTCCTGATTTTGCTTTTCGCAGAAGTTCTTCCTAAAGTTTATGCCAGCCGGAACAATATAAAATTTGCCAAACATGTCGCTTACCCAATTGCTTTTTTAAATAAATTACTTTCACCCGTAAGTTTGCCAATGCGTGCAGTTACGCTATATTTGTACAATAAATTAGGGAAACAAAAAACAAACTTTTCGGTTGACCAGCTTTCGCAGGCATTAGAACTTACTGATTCTGAAGGAACATCGAGTGAGGAACAAAAAATATTGGAAGGAATTGTTTCTTTTGGAAATACAGATACCAAACAGGTAATGAGCCCCAGGATTGATGTTTTTGCATTGGAAATATCAGAATCTTTTGAAGAAATTTATACAAAGATAATTGAGAAAGGATTTTCAAGAATTCCGATATATCGTGATAATATTGACCAGATTGAAGGCGTTTTGTTTGTTAAAGATTTATTGCCTCATATTGATAAGGTCGAATTTGACTGGACAGCATTAATCAGAGAGGCCTTTTTTGTTCCTGAGAATAAAAAATTAGATAACCTGCTAAAAGATTTTCAGGGCCTGAAAAGTCATTTGGCGATTGTGGTTGATGAATATGGCGGAACGTCAGGTTTAGTTTCTTTAGAAGATGTAATTGAAGAAATCGTAGGAGATATCAGTGATGAGTTTGATGACGAACACTTGAATTTTTCTCAAATTGATGAAAAGAATTTTCTTTTTGAAGGGAAAATTAACTTAAAGGATTTTTATAGGATTATTGATGTTGATGAAGCCATATTTGAATCACACAAGGGTGAGGCAGAAACGTTAGCAGGTCTTATACTTGAAATTCTGGGCAATTTTCCTAAAAAAGACCAAAAAGTAACGTTTGAAAATTGTCTCTTTGAAATAGAAGCAGTTGATAAAAAACGTATTAAACAAATAAAAGTAACAATAGAATAAGATGTTAAAAAAAGCAATTTGGATAGCAATAATTTTGCTGAGCCTGACTGTTATAAGCTGTAAAGACGATGTATTGCCAAAACCGGCCGGTTTTTTACGTTTGGATTATCCGGTAGCTAAATATGTAAACTTTGAAAACACATGCCCCTTTGCTTTTCAGATGAACGAGGCAGCAGTAATTAAAGGAGAAAAGGAATGTGGTTTTGCAATTACGTATCCAAAGATGAAAGCGACTATTTATCTGACCTATAAACCCGTAAATAATAACATAGAAAAACTGCTGAAAGATGCTCAAAAACTAACTTACGAGCATGTTATTAAGGCTGATGATATATTAGAGCAACCGTATTTAAACCCTGAAAAAAAAGTATACGGAATGTTCTATCAGGTGAATGGAAATGCAGCTACCAATTCACAATTTTATGTGACAGATAGTACGAAGCATTTCATTACCGGATCGGTTTATTTTTATACCAAACCTAATTTTGATTCTATAATGCCTGCAGCGAGTTATATTAAAAATGATATGCAGAGGCTCATGGAAACATTAAAATGGAAATAAAATTAAAAAACAAAGGCGTTCAATTTTGAGCGCCTTTTGTTTGAAATATCAGCTATTAATGTTTATTTTTCTGAAAATGCTTCTTTTATGAATTGTTGAAGACCTTCTTCTTCAAGTATTTCAATTGAGAATTCTCCAAAACGTTTTGGAAGCCAAATAATTCTGACTCCAATGGGAGAATTGAGGCTTTCCCGTGATAAAGGCTTTCCATTTTCGTCCTCTGGCTGAACTCCGTTGGATATCAATTCATCAAATGCAGCTTCAATATCCGGAGTAGAATAGCAGTGGCGATATATCGTTCCTTCGCCTTTGGAGTCTAACAGATTTTTTAAATTTCCTGAAAAAGGCTCTACAAGCATAAATCGTTCCTGACCAATTTTTACAACAGCATATGTGACATGAAGTTGATCTCTTTCCCATGTAAATTTTTTTGAGATCTCAGCACCAAGTGTTTTTGCGTAATAACTGCAGGCTGATTCAAGGTCATTAACTAAAATATCTATGTGACTAAACTTAAGATTCATTCTTTTTTATATGTAGTGTAAATTGATGATTTTTTTACCGCTATTCTCAAGAAGATTATGCAGTTAAAATGTAATTGAAATCATTGTTGTCCGATAAATAATTTCGGATTGTTAAATTTTGTATATTTTTAGATACTTAACGATGTTCTATCTTGCTTTGGCTTGTTTTTTAGTATTGTCATTAGAATTCAATAAATGGAAAAATATAATTTTCAGTTTGATTTGTCAAATTCTCATCCTGTGGCTAAATAGTCATCGAATAGTCCTAATTGCCCATTGATTTTTGGATCTAATTCCCAGTCTTTTTCGGGACTTTCTAAAAATTTAGTTAGATGAATATAGTTGAATAAATGAATTCTACAAAAACTGACTAAATTAGAGAAAGCCCATTGTCGTTTCAAACTTTTCTTTATCACTCCCATCAGAAGGTTTACTATCAAGACACAATAAATTTGGATTTTGATAGCGTTCTCGTTGTCTCCTAAAAAATATTTTAAGGGAAAATTTTGTTTAATCTGTTTAAACAACAATTCTATCTGCCATCGGATTTTATAAAGCGCAGCTATTGTGTCTGCTCTAAATTCAAATAAATTGCTAATAAACTCGAAAGTTCTTTTATATTCCCTGTCATAATATTTTATTTTTCGTAATTTCAATTTGCCTTTCGTACCCTCTTTATCAACTTCAACTTCTATAATTTGGTCAGACAAAACACCGCTGTGAATCTTTTCTGGAATGGTGTTTTTTTGAGTTACTTCATATTTTGCATTCTCTTTTATTCGGGTTACAAAGCCTGTTTTTTGCTGGGTAAAATGTTCAAAAGCCTTGTAATCATTGTATCCTTTGTCTAAAATATAAACGGTGTTTTCATCACATTTTAGTTTTTCTAAAAACTGATGGTCGTGAGTTGTAGCAGCTGTAAACCATACTAAATTAGGAACTTTTTCATCTGCATTTATCACACTGTGTGATTTAATTCCACCCTTACTTTTCCCATTGCTGGACTTCCTTCCAACGCATTTTAAGATGTCTTTAAACAAGCTGATAGTGGTACTATCAACAATTTTAACTTTCTTTTCTAATGCTATTTCAACTCGACTGTCCGATAAAACAAAGCTATATTTCTCCAATAGCTTGTTGTAGATTTCTTCAAAAAACTCCACTTTCCTAATCTTGTTTGCATCGGATAAAGTACTTTTTTTAGGAAGATGATTTATCCTCACAGTCTCTTCTTTTCCTGATAATCCCAGCATTCCAGAAGAAACTTCACGCAAAGAATTGCACTTTTCCAAACAACAAAAAACCATACTAAATAAATGATCTTGACTTTTGAAATGTTTTACATAACGGTCTGAATTATGTTTCTTAACTGCTGTTGAAATCATAGAATCATCTAGTAAAGAAATCAACTGTCCGAAAACAGATTTAGTCGAAAAATACTTATTTTTACCCATCGTTATTTGAATTTTGCAACTCTAAATTACGATGTTTTTTAAGAAGCCATTAATTTGGCTTCTTTTTTATCGGACAACAATGAATTGAAATATAATTCAGAAAAAAAAGACAGTAGTAAACCTGAGTTTAATACTGTCTAAAATTGTTTATTATCAGAATTAGATAATCGTCTTAATTACGATTTAAAATTCAAAACTTTATATGTTTTTCCGTCTCCGGTTTCCTGAACAACCTTTGTTAAAGATTCAGGATTTTGAACTGTTTTGTCAAAAGTTACGGTTGCTGTTTTTTTATCGAAATCTACTTCGGCTTTTTCAACACCGTCAAGATTTGCTAATTCTTCTTCGATAGTTTTAGCGCATCCCATCGCACAAGTCATTCCTTCAATTGTAAAACTTGCTGTCTGTACATTTTCTGCAGCGATTGGTTTGTGTTCTTTTGCAGTTTCTGTTTTTTCTCCTTTTGCAACTGCCAGACTTTTGTCTTCTTCTTTTTTACAGCTTACCAATACTAAGCCTGCAATGGCTAACGAGGCTATTATTTTTGCAAATTTCATTATATATAATTTTAGTTTGTCAATATGTTTGTTGCAAAATTAATAAAAAAGCAAAGGTCAGTTCCTAAAATTATTACAAATTTGTAGTAAAATATGATTTATGGATGCAAAACAATTAAAGTGGTTTTATTTATTGCTGCTTTCGCTAATTTGGGGAAGTTCATTTATTCTAATCAAAAAGGGATTACTAGGTTTAACGGCAATTCAGGTAGGTTCCCTCCGAATTATTTTTGCTGCCGTGTTTCTGCTTATAGTCGGTTTTTCGAGTTTAAAGAAAATTTCCCTGCGTCAATGGAAATTTGTTGCCCTGACTTCATTCTTTGGAACATTTATTCCGGCTTTCTTTTTTGCCATTGCCGAAACTCAGGTTGATAGCTCGATTGTGGCTATTTTGAATTCGCTCACGCCTTTAAATACATTGGTTTTAGGAATTATATTTTTTGGGATTCAGTTTCAAAAACGCCAGGTTTTAGGTGTTTTTATCGGACTGATTGGCTGTTTGTTACTGGTTTTGAATGGCGCATCTAGTAATACAGGACAAAATTATTATTATTTAATTTTGGTAGTAATCGCAACGTTGTGTTATGCTATTAATGTAAATCTGATCAAGAGATATTTATCCGATTTGAATTCGTTGAGCATTACCACAGGAAATTTTGCAGTATTGCTTTTACCAGCTTTAATTATTTTAAGTACAACAGATTTTACACAAAGAATAAATCTGGACGCCACACAGCATTCCGTTTTATTTGTAATGATTTTGGGAGTTTTAGGTACAGGGATCGCTAATGTTTTGTTCTTTAAATTAATACAAATGTCTTCGCCTGTATTTGCAACTTCTGTAACTTATTTGATTCCGATAGTAGCTTTCTTTTGGGGTTTGTTGGATAACGAAATGCTCACTCCAATTCAGTTTTTTGGAGCTTTTGTTATTTTGATTGGAGTTTATTTGTCTGCGAAGAAGTAACTTTTGGTTGTGAAATGGTTTTTGTGAAATGTGAAAATGTTGTTGTCATGTCACCCTGAGCGAAGCCGAAGGGCGTCCCAATTGGAAAGGGCTTCGGCTCCGCTCAGCCTGACAAAATACAAATAACAAAGGCTGTCGTAGTTGACAGCCTTTGTGTTAAAAAGAATCTTAGAATCTCAGTGCCTTAGCAACTCAGAACCTTTTTAAAGAAAATCCTTCTCAGTAACTCCTTCATTGATTTTAATATCAGACATTTTAATATCTAATTCAAAACCTGCATTTTGTATTAAGTTAAAAGGAACTTTTACACCTTTTACTTCTTTGTAATCATTAAAGTATGTTGTTTGTGTAGTCGATTGGCCGCTTTGTTCTTTTATTTTGGTTTCGGCTACTTTTAACCCTGATTTTACATCATAAAAGTAAATTGTTTTGCCGTCTTTTATGGAGTAAGCGTCATTACTATTTATTTGCTCGATTCCGCTTACGGTTAAATCCGTTCTTTTGCTCAATTGTAACTCTTCAAAAGGAGCTGCATTAGCTTTCATTTCGGCTAAATCTGTGCCTTCTAAATTTTTACGTTGCCCTTGCTGCTCTACATAAGCTCCTTTTTCGTTTACAACTTGTTTCATCAAAGCCATACTTCCCATAGAAAGAGAAACCATCATTTTTCCTCTCGAATCTAATTTTGAAACAAAACTTAAAGGACTTGGTGCCTGAGGAATTGTAGTTGTTCCGTTCATGAATAATGTTTTTACCGCAGAAACAGCTTTCTCTCCGCCAATTGCTTTGATATAATTGTCAAAAATGTTTTTTGCGGTAATTCCTGCCGGAGCTTCTTTTTTGGTAACAGGCTTGTCTACAGGATTTCCGTATTTATCATAATATGAAATTGGAATTTCAAGTTTTTCTAAACCAGTAAGTACTTCGGATCCTTTACCAACAATTACAATTCTCATATTGTCGATTTGGAAATATTTATTCGATACACGATTAATATCATCAATTGTAACATTGTTGATGGTCTGAATGTATTTTTCGTAGAAATCAGCCGGAAGCTTTTCTGTTTCAATGTTTAAGGCATAACGAGCAACTGTCTGAGGTTTTTCAACCTGCATTACAAAACGCCCAATATACCCGGCTTTTACGTTTTTCAATACGTCTTCAGAAACTTTTTCAGTTCTGATTCGTTTAATTTCTTTTACAAATTGCACAACAGCACTGTCTGTAACGGCATTTCTGACTGCAGACGAAGCTTTGAATTTGGATACATATTTTCCGCTTCCAATGTTTGAACTTGCACCATATGTCCAGGCATGCTGCTCTCGTAGATTCATATTAAGGTAGCTGTTGAAATCACCTCCTAAAATTTGATTTGCAATTACTGCAGGGAAAAAATCAGGGTCACTCATTTTTAGATTTACAGTATTGACCAATGAAATTTCAGACTGAACAGCATTTGGAACATCTACAAAATCAATTTGAAGTCTGGACACATTCTCCGGATTTGGATACGTATTTTTTGGTGCTGCTTGTTTTTTCCATTTGCCAAAAAGTTTTTCTACAGCAGCTTTTGTATCTTTCAATTTAACATCTCCAATTACAACTAAATAGGCGTTTTCTGGAACAAAATAGGTGTTGTAATTTTCCTGAACATCAGAAAGTGTAACGTTTTTCAGGGTTTCTTCAGAAACAAATTCTCCGGAAGGATGATTTTTTCCAAAAGCCAAAACATCTACAACTCGACTGGCAATGGCTGGAACACTTTTTTCATCGGCTTTAAGTCCTTCCAGCATTTTTGCTTTTTCTTTATCAAATTCATCCTGAGTAAAATTTGGCTGTAAAGCACCTTCTGCTAAAAGTTCTAAGATGCGTCCTGAGTATTTTGAAAGAGCACTTGCAGAAGCTCCCTGTGATGAAAAATTGATGTTTGCTCCGTAAAAGTCAATTTCTTCGTTAAACGCTTCTTTGGTTGTTTTTTTTGTACCGTTTCCAATCAGACTGCTGGTTAGTTCATCAACGCCTTTTTTATTTCCTTCGGTGAAAGGAGCGTTGTCCAGTGTAAGATTAAAACTTACTCTTGGTAATTTATGATTTTCAACGACCAAAACTTTCATGCCGTTTGCCAAAACAAAAGTTTGCGGTTTTTTGATGTTGACTACTGGTGAATTTCCTGGTTTGGGTTGTGGACGATCTTGTGCTTGCATAATTCCGGTAAGGAATAAAAGGATTAAAATTGTATGTATTTTTTTCATGATTCGGGGCTTAGTTTTGAGCTTTTTTTGAAGGAACATAATCTAAAATTAAACGCTGATTAGGATTTAAATACTTTTTAGCGACTTCTCTGATTTCTTCTCTGGTGATAGAATGGTATAAGTCGATTTCAGTATTGATAAGATTTACATCACCATAAAGCAAATAAAAAGAAGCCAGGTTTTCTGCAATACCTTCGACACTTGCATTTGCATTGACAAAATTATTGTCAAATTTATTTTGTAATTTTTGATAGTCTTTCTCAGAAATCAAATCGGTTTGGATTTTTACGATTTCTTCGTCCATTTCTTTTAAGATGTCAGCTGTAGTGTAAGTTCCCATCGGTAAGCCGTACAAAATATACATTCCGTAATCTTCCTGGCTAAAACCAACAGCTCCAATTTGAAGTGCCATTTTTTTGTCATCCACTATTTTTTTGTATAGTTTAGAACTTTTTCCGTCACTTAAATAAGAAGAAATTAAATCTAAAATCCTCGCATCTCTGGTTTTCATTGATGGAGTTCTATAGGAAGCAACCACCATTGGAATCTGAATATTCGGATCTTCGTAAGTTGCGGTTATGGTTTGTGTAATTGGTTCTTCTGTATAAGTTTGTTTTTTCAACACTTCTCCTTTCGGAATTGGTCCAAAGTATTTCTGAATCCATTCTTTGGTTTTGGTTTTGTCAAAATCTCCGGCAACTACTAAAACTGCATTATTTGGAGTGTAGAATTTTTTATTAAAAGCCTGAAATTCTTCCAGAGTGGCAGCATCAAGATCTTGCATAGAGCCAATGGTTGTCCATCGGTACGGGTGATTTTTGAACATGTATTTTTTAACCTCAGGTAAAATGTTTCCATAAGGCTGATTGTCGTAACGCATTCTTTTTTCCTCTTTAACCACTTCATTTTGAGTATCAACACCAATTTTATTAATAATTGGGTGCATTAGGCGTTCTGATTCCATCCATAGTCCTAATTCTAAACTGTTTGATGGAAAAACTTCATAATAATAAGTTCTGTCGTCTGATGTATTGGCGTTGTTTACACCTCCATTTGCGGTAACGATTTTCATCCATTCGCCGCGTTTTATGTTTTCGGTACCTTCAAATAATAAATGTTCGAAGAAATGTGCAAATCCCGTTCGGTCAGGGCGTTCGTCTTTTGATCCTACATGATACATTACAGAGGTAATAACAACAGGGGCAGAGGGATCGTTGTGCAGAATAACATGCATACCATTGTCTAAATTGTATTCTTCGAAAGCTACTTTTTGGGCATGAGCTACTCCGCCGAGCATTATTGCAGCACTTAACATCATTATTGATTTTTTCATAAAGATTAATAATTTATTTTACCTAATTAATAAGTGTAGGTATTCAATAGTTGGTTTATGTTACATCAAAAATAAGTTTTTTTAGTCATCATTTAAGAATAGGGATTTATTTTGCTTATATTTTAACAATCTTTTACTCCTGAATTCTTTTAAAAAGATCATGGAAAGACTTGAAAAGCAGACTTTAAAGAATGAAAAATATTTTTGAAATAAGAGATTGCACAGTAAATTATTAATTGTATATTTGCAACCTTAAAAATCAATAAATCAATTTGGTATGTATGCAATCGTAGAGATAGCAGGGCAACAATTTAAAGTAAGCAAAGACTTAAAGGTTTATGTTCACCGTTTGGCTAACGAAGAAGGTTCAAAAGTTTCTTTTGACAAAGTTCTTTTATTAGACGATAATGGAAATGTAACTTTAGGCGCCCCAGCTATAGAAGGTGCTTCAGTAGAAGCTAAAGTGTTACAACACTTAAAAGGTGATAAAGTTATCGTTTTCAAAAAGAAAAGAAGAAAAGGATACAAAAAGAGAAATGGTCACAGACAATATCTTACACAAATTGTAATTGAAGGTATTACTGCAGCAGGCGGAACTAAAAAAGCAGCAGCTAAAAAAGCAGTTGTAGCAGAAGAAGCTCCGGCTACTGAAGCTGAAGCAGCTCCAAAAGCAAAAAAAGCAGCAGCTCCAAAAGCAAAAAAAGAAGCTAAAGAAGAATAATAACAATATTTAAACTCATACGTCATGGCTCACAAGAAAGGTGTCGGTAGTTCGAAGAATGGTAGAGAATCAGAATCAAAACGTTTAGGCGTTAAGATTTTTGGTGGTCAGGCTGCTATTGCTGGGAACATCATCGTTAGACAAAGAGGTTCAAAACATAATCCAGGTGAAAACGTTTACATCAGTAAAGATCATACTTTACATGCTAAAGTTGATGGAGTTGTTAAGTTCCAAAAGAAAAGAGATAACAAGTCTTATGTATCTATCCTTCCATTCGAAGCATAATCATTAGATAAATTATTATAGAAAACCCGTTCTGAAAAGATCGGGTTTTTTGTTTTCTATAAATTGAAATTATCGGCTTGAATAAATAAAAAAGTAAATTTTATTCTTTTATTATAGAAGGGAGTACATAATCAAGTACAATTTTATCAGCCTGAGCGTTTCCATAAGGTTTATTGTAAGCTTTTGAAGTGATAATAATTACAATAACGTGAGTTCGATGTAAACAATAATTAAGCTACAAGCCTGTTGTTTTCAAAATCAATATTTATAGAAGGCTTTTTAGGGAAGAAAGAATAGGCTATTAGTGCTGATAATAAATTAGTTATTGATTATCCGTAATTACTCATAATTGAATAAAAAGCCTTATTTTTGATAAAAAAAAGCGATGAATATATTCAATTTTACTGCAAATTTTGGAAGCGAAGAATCTTGCCGACTTCATTTTAAAGAAGAAAGAGATAAGATCGGAGTTCAATGTAAATGCGGAAGCACAGAACATTTTTGGATAAAAAGCAGATGGAGCTATGAATGTAAAAAATGTAGAAGTCGAATTTCATTACGTAGTGGAACGATAATGCAAAGTTCGAATTTATCATTTTTGGTTTGGTACAAAACTATATTTTTATTAACGGCAACAAAAAAAGGATTTTCGAGTAAAGAAATTCAAAAACAATTGGGATTGAAACGTTACGAGCCAGTTTGGTCTATGGTTCATAAACTTCGAAAAGCAATGGGAAATAGAGATGCACGCTATACTTTGGAAGGAATGATTGAATTTGACGAGGGTTATTTTACAATTGAATCTACTGAAATAGAACAAGAAAAAGGAATTCGTGGACGTGGTGCTGTTGGGAAATCTAACGTTGCAATTATGGCAGAATCTACCGTTTTAGAAGATATAGAAACGGGTGAAAAATCAAATCAGTGCAGGTATTTTAAAGCAAAGGTTTTAACGGATCATACATCGGAGCAAATAAATCAAACTATACAGGAATCTATTTCTGAAAAAAGTATCCTTTTTACAGACAAGAGTACTTCATATATAGACATTGCAGAATATGTAGAAATTCATATAACTGAAAAATCCAATAAAGAAACAACCACAGAAACTTTAAGATGGGTTCATATTGCAATTAGTAATGCAAAAAGAAATTTCCTAGGAAATTTCCATAAAATTAAAGGAAAATATCTTCAATTATACCTAAATGAGTTCGTTTACAAGCTTAATAGGAGGTATTTTGAGGAAAAATTATTCGACAGGCTAGTAATAGCAAGCATCACAGGGTTATGACTAAAAACGGATAATCAAAATTAGTTATAAAGTTATCAAAACTTCTGTGTCTTGTATGTTCTATTTGACAAATATTTTTCAATTGATCATAAACAGTTTCAATTAATGAGCGCTTTCTTAGCATAATTTTATCTTGTAAAAGCATCATACTATTTTTCATGTTCTTTTTGATTTTAGTAATCAAATGCACACCATCTATAAAAAGCTGTTCAAACAAATCTTTTCCAATATATCCTTTGTCACCAAAAAGTTTTCCAAAAATTCTTTTGTGAAAGTTATTGCTTTTTAAAGGTTCTCTATCATCAACATTGGCTTGAGTAAAGATAAAATCAAGAATTTCTCCCTTATCATTTATAATTAAGTGTAATTTAAACCCAAAGAACCATCCCGTTGAAGTATGCCCTTTTGTAGCTAAATCTTTGAATGTTTTATGCTGTTTTTCCCGTCTAATATGGCATGCTCTCAAAGGGGTAGAGTCAATTATAGAAATTCCTGTGCATTGACCTAAACAGCAGGTTTTCAAAAATAGGGCCATTGGTACAGCGGTTCTTTTTTGAAGTTCCACAAATCTATTGTAAGACACAAGGTTTGGAAATTCGTTATTCAAATGTTTTCCTATATAAAACAAGTAAAAATGTTTTAAGTTTTTGAAACCCATAGTGTGAAATAGCACTAAAATGGTTATAACTTCACTATCTGACATAATAAATTTTCGGTTTCTTTTCTTTGGAGCCTCTTTTTCTTTTAAGCTATGAGCAGCTATAGTTTTATCAAATTCTTTACAGAATTCGTCTATAAGAAAGTAAATTTCAGTAATTTTATTCGCATCTAACATAGAGGTGGTTTTAAATGTAATTAATTGTTTGTCAGGCTTTAATATACATAAACCATCTCTATTTTTCAAATATATCCTTCCTTTTTTATGTCGAACTCACGTTACAATAGGAAGATCGTTGAAGATTATAAACTCATTTCCTCCATTACCAGCGCAATAATACGTTTCGTAGTATTTACCGTCAAAAGTAAAAGTCTTATTCCAAAACAAATAACCATAGAATTGATTTTCTCTTTCGGGAATTTGAATTTGATGAGTTAAAGTTTTTTCAACCCAGTCTGGAGAAAGAATTTGTTTGCCATTCCAATCGCCTTTGTTTTTGTACAATTGAGCATATTTTGCATAATCAAGAGATGTCATTTGCAGGCTTCCTGCGGTATTAGGCACTTTTTGGGGAGTAAATTGCCATTGGTAATTAGTGATGTTTAATGGTTTGAAAAGTTTTTCATTAGCATATTTTTCTAATCCATTAGGAACAGATTTGTTTGTAATATCGCCTAATAAAACTGTTCCGGCTGTAAAGTAATCCCATTTTTCACCATTGGTTTTGGATTTATCCATGGGTAAGTCTAAAGTAAATTTTACCCAGTTATCTGTAGGATACATGTTTTCTTCGTTTCCTGGCGAATCTCCATCTGTATCAGAGCCTTCAAATGCAGAGCTCATGGTTAGCAAGTCTTTTATTTTTACACTATCTTTTTTTGTTTCGTAATTTGCAAATTTATTTAACTCGTAGAATTTGTTTAAAGTTTGATTTTCATTTTTAATATATCCATCGTTTATGGCAATTCCCATTAATGTTGATACAAAAGATTTTCCTGCTGAACGGGTGTCATGTAAAGTATTTCTGTTTACATCATTAAAATACTCTTCAACTAACAGTTTTTTATTATAAACGACAACTACACTTGTTATTTCTTTCAAACTATAATTTGCAATATCAGTATTAAGCTTTTCGATCTTTTTTTTGTCAAAAGGAAAATTGGAGACTTCCCAATCACTGTGTGGTAATATAGGCTGAACTTCAATTTGTTTTGCTGTTAATTTTGGTGTTTTTATAATAAGCTGGATTTCACCTTTTGCTATTAGATCTCCCGTTTTACTTTCGTTAGTAATATCATTTTTAAGATAAGGCCGAATTTCTATTTTTAGTTTATGCGTACCTTCAGTCAAAGCTTTTTCTCCGCCGTTATCTTTAAATCTGTCCCACATGTACATTGCCCACCAGTCTTCTCCTTTTGAGCTGGTAAGTGGAACCCTAAATGTCGTTGAAGTATTTTTGTTTCCTGCTGATCCGAAATTGCATCCGAAATTAATATTTTCTTTATAAATAAACTTGTTGTCAATATAAAACGAAAATTGGAGGTTCCCTGTTTGTAAAAGCTTTTCTGCAGGTAAATTAGGGTTTAATTGATGTAAGTAATTCGTAACAGAATTATCCATGAAAACTCTGATGTTTAAGTCTGATTTGCGTTTTAATTCGAATGATTTGAGAAAATCAGATTCGGTATATTGATCTAAAGGAATATTTCCATTCATAAAGGTAATTTTGCTAATATTACGTTTATGTACTTTAGTCGTTATTCCATCGGTTTTTATCAGATTATTATTTTGTGCCGAAACAATGTTATTGAAGAATAGTATTGATAATAAAAAGATTTGTTTTATCATGTGATTTTTATAAATGTTAAAATGTAAAACTACGGCGCAACAAATTCAAAAAATTGTACAGAATTAACATTTTACTTATTTTTTGAAAAGCAATTTTTTATGCTGAGAAGGATTTAAACCGTTAACTTCTTTGAATGATCGTGTAAGATGACTTTGGTCAGAAAAGCCACACTCATAAGCTATTTCGGTCAAAGATTTATTTTGCAAACCAATTAAAGACAATGCTTTCTCTACTTTTAATTTCCGGATATATTCACCCAAATTGCAATTAAAATATTTTGAAAAATCCCGTGAAAGATGAATAGGATGTATGTTTAGTATTTTTGACAAATAATCGAGCGTTATAGTTTCTGTGAATTGATCATGAAGAATTTCGTTAATCATTAAAACCCATTTCGGATTTTTATGTAAAACGGATTGAGAATCACCATTTAGTTTTGACAGTATTTCGATCAATAAAGTTTGTGTAGAAAGATCAGATTGGATATCATCAATTTTAGTTGCCCGGAATATTTTATACATCAAAAGTTTGATGTCCGGATTCAGGATCGAGGTACTTCCTTGCAAATTATTGCTGTTTATTGTCAAATCATCAAGCCATTTTTTTTCAATTTCAAGATGAAAACCTCTGGTAAAACCATCTGGTTTGATGTTATAATGAGATTCCTGCCAGTTGTGAAACAGAAGACTTCCGGGGGAACAATTATAAACTTCTTTTTTATTTCCTTCTATAACATTTCCCTGCAGGATAAATGTAAAATAAGCATGCTCATGATAGTGCCAGTCGACTTTAGGGTGGGTATATACAGTATCTGTGAGCGTTATTCCTTCAAGAGAAATAGTTTTGTTAGTCTGACCATAAAATTCTCCTCTTTTTGACTGATTCATGGTTGTCTGTTTGTTTGTTATTCAAAACCAAAACTATAAATATAATTTAATAAAAAGAAAAACCTGCTCAAAAAAAGCAGGTTTAGATTCTATTGCTCAATATCTTTAGTTTCCTCAAGATCTTCCGTATTGCGGCCCACTTTTACTTTTGGATTATTTTGAGTTCCGGTAACAGTGAGTGGAATTCCAAATATACCTAATGGAGGTAATCCTAAACGCATTTTTAAATTAAGTTTTCCGTCTAAACTTGTTGTTCCTTCGATTCGTGGCCTGAAGCCCGCAAACTTAAATTTAAAACGTTCTACAGTCATGATGTTGTTTTTGATCGTAGTTTTAATGTCTACTTTAGAAACATCAGGGTTTTTCATTGATTCAGAATTTGTTTTTTTGCTCACTGCATTAAACATTTTCAATCCTCTTATTTTTATATCTTTTACAGAAAGAGTTCCTCCTCCAACTAATGATGGATAAACGGGTTCCATGTTTCCGTTAAGGCGTCCCTTTAGTTGATAATCCAAAGACACAATTCCCTGTGCTTTTTCCGCTGCACTGGCCATTTTTCTGAAAACATCAATTTCGTTATAAGCTTTTTTAATATCAAAATCCGAAGCTTTTATGTTGTAATCGAAATTGGCTTTTTGAGAAGTTACAGACTGATAATTGCCATTCATGACGACTTTGCAGCCTATTAAATTAAAACCTGTGTTTTGCATGCTCAGTTTGCCTTTATTCATTTTTAAATTTCCACTGGCATTTTGAAGAATTAGTTTGTCATAATATACTTTTTGGGCATTTGCCATCAATTGTAAATTCAAATTCGTAGGAATAATGATAACTCCGGTTTGGCTAACCTGAGTAGTTGAAGCTTCTGTTTTAGTTGGCGCTGGAGAAGTAATTGCAGCAGTATTCGACATAAATTCGTCTACATTAATATATCGTGCCGAAACTGTAAATGAACCTTTTAGAACTCCGGTTTTGGTAGTGGCATAATTAAAAACGTTTTGTAAATAGCCATTCATCTTAAAATCTGATTCTCCGTAAGCGGCCAAAAAGTTATTGAAAGACATTTTATCCTGATTGATTTTAAAAATACCTTCCTTAATGATGAATTTTTTAGGAAGATGTTCAGATGCAATTCCAATGTTTCGTAATTCAAGAGTCCCTTTATTCTGAAGCTTGCTGTAATTTCCTTTTGTGGCATCACTTTGTTTTCCTTTTAAAACTAAATCTGCCTTTATAAAGCCATCCAGATCAAGTCCTTTTTGCGAAAAAACGTTATATATTTTGCTAATGTTTAGTTCTCCTTTTGCTTTTACGTCATAATTCAAATCATCAAAATTGCTTAAATCTGCCGACATAAAAATAGGTTTTCCTTCAAAGGTAAATTGAGCAGGTTTTATCTTTACTTTTAAATCATCAAAAGTTCCTTTTTGATTGTCAATTGAGGTTTTTACCATGATATTGGTAATCGGATTTGGATAATATTTTGTTTTTATATATCCATTGTTCAATTCGATCAGGCCTTTGGTAGTAGGGAATAATCTGTTTTTTTTATCAAATTTTCCGTTGGTTTTAATGTCTCCGGTCAATGCACCTTTTAATGTAATGCCAGGAATTCCTAAAGCTCTGCTTAATTTGTCAAGATCAATTTTGGCTTTAAAATCGCCATTTATGTCAGGAGTGTTTGCTCCTTTTATATAGAATTTTGATTTTAGGTAATCCTTATTAATGTTTAAGGATAGATTTTTTGCATCAACAATTAAAAGATCCGGATTCAAATATGGAACTTTTGTCTTAATGTCTAAATTTAAGTTTGAAACCGGAAAGGCGCTTTTGTCATAATTCACAAATCCGTTGTCTATTTTTACATCTAAATTTAAATCCGGGGCAATTTTTTGAGAGGCTATATAATTTCCTTTAAGTGTAAAAAGTAAATTGGTGTTTCCTTTTAATTCGGTTTTAGAAAGCCAGCTAATGTATTTTGGAGGAAAGGCAGTAAAAACATCATACAAATCACTGTTGTCAGATTTGATAACAAAATCCATATTGTAGCCATCTTTCAAAAAGTCAAAATTTCCTTTAAAATCAACCAAAAGCTGATTAATTTTCAGGTTGTTTTGCTGAAAATAAAAAGACAGGGAATTTACATTAACTTTCGTAATCAAATCAGCATCGATCTTTTTGTTCATTAAATAAGGTTCATCTTCATAAACAATATTTAGTTTTTCAATTTTAGCTTTCGAATACAAATCGAAAACCGCTTTGTTTAAATCGCCTTTGCCTAAGTAATTGAACCCTAAAGCATCAAAATGCAATTTGGTCGATTGGTCATCATAAATTATTTTACTGTTTAATATTTCAATTCTTTCTAATTTTAAGGCAGTATCTGAGCTGTCTTTTGATTTTTCCTGTTGCGAAGAAGATTTGTAAATATTGTAATTTGCTTCTCCTTTTTTATTAACTTTTACATTAATAAACGAATCCGATAAATAAATCTGATCAATTTTTACCGCTTTGCTAAAGATCAGACTGGCAACGTTAATTCCAAAAGAAACTTCTTTGGCAGTAATGAATTTTTCGGTTGCATAAGGTGATGATCCGTTCAGGTTTAAATCATTTAAAGTTAAAGTTAACGAAGGAAAATGATGAAAAAAGGAAAGCGAAACATCTGAATAATTAAGTTCTGCACTAAGTTTTTCGTTAGCAGTTTTTTTGATTTGCTCTTTAATTTTATCAGCGAAAATGATAGGTGTAATAAACAACAATCCTAAAATTGCAAAAAAGGTAATTCCTGAATATTTTGCAATTTTAAATAAAATGGATTTGGTTTTGTTTTTTGACATAACAAAAATGTTAGTATTATTGTATTGTGTATAGCTTAAAAATGAGAAAAGTACAGTGATTTATCCGTGTACTGTTTCATTTTTTCCATAATTGGTAATAATTGAACCTTCGTATTCGATCCATGCTGCCCATCGTTTATCAACATCAACATTGTCAGCATATTTTCTGGCGAATCCTAAAAATGTGGTATAATGTCCTGCTTCGGAAATCATCAAATCACGGTAAAATTTGGCTAATTCCTGATCTTTTATGTTTTCTGAAAGCACTTTAAAGCGTTCGCAGCTTCTGGCTTCTATCATAGCCGAAAATAACAAGCGATCACAAAGTGCGTCTTTACGGCTGCCATCTTTTTTCATGAATTTAAAGAGCTCATTTACATAATGATCTTTTCTTTCGCGTCCCAAAGTCAGCCCTCTTTTTTTAATTATGTCATGCACCATTTGTAAATGCTCCAGTTCTTCTCTCGCAATTACAAGCATTTCTGTTACAAGTTCTTCTAATTCAGAGTTGTACGTAACTAAACTAATCGCATTAGATGCTGCTTTCTGCTCACACCAGGCATGATCCGTTAAAATTTCTTCGATATTTGATTCGACGATATTCACCCAGCGTGGATCTGTGGCTAATTTTAATCCTAACATAATTTTTGCAGATTTATATTTTGCAAAATTAGTTCTTTTTTATCAGCTAAAATCAAGAAATATCGTGTAATTAAGCGTAAAAATGCATTATTTTGTAGTTCAAAGAATCAAAATGAATCAAACAAAAAAACTTTTAATAATTGGTTTTGTCTGGCCGGAACCCAATTCTTCTGCAGCAGGCGGAAGAATGATGCAATTGATTTCTATTTTCAAAGAAAATGGTTTTGAAATTACATTTGCAAGTCCGGCTTTAGATAGTGATTTTATGATTGATTTGACAGAATTTGGAGTTGAAAAGCGAAGTATAGAATTGAATAGCTCCAGTTTTGATGATTTTATAATCGAACTAAATCCTGATGTTGTTTTATTTGACCGTTTTATGATCGAAGAACAATTTGGCTGGCGTGTGACTGAAAATTGTCCCCAAGCCATTAGATTATTAGATACTGAGGATTTACATTGTTTAAGAACAGCGCGCCAAAAAGCCTTCAAAGAAAACAGAACTTTTGAACTGAACGATTTGTTATCTGAGGAAGTGGCAAAGCGAGAAATTGCCAGTATTTTAAGATGCGATTTATCTTTGATGATTTCAGAATTTGAAATGGAAGTTTTAAATAATGTTTTCAAAATAGATTCAGAAATATTGTTTTATCTTCCTTTTTTAGTGGAGGAAATAAAGGAAGAAGATCTTTTAAAATTACCTTCTTTTGAAGATCGTCAGCATTTTGTTTTCATCGGAAATTTTCTTCATGAACCGAATTGGAATACGGTTCAATACTTAAAAGAAGTTATTTGGCCATTAATAAAAAAACAATTTCCGGAAGCTGTTTTAGAAGTTTACGGAGCTTATCCTTCGCATAAAGTCCTGCAATTGCATCAGCCTAAAGATGGTTTTTTTATTATGGGAAGGGCAGCAGATGCAAATGAAGTTGTGAAAAGAGCCAGAGTGGTTTTGGCGCCAATTCGTTTCGGAGCCGGATTAAAAGGAAAATTATTAGAAGCGATGCAATGCGGAACCCCAAGTGTTACAACAAGTATTGGTTCAGAAGCCATGCATGCCAATTTACCCTGGAATGGTTTTATAGAAAATGATATTGCGAAGTTTGCAAAACAGGCAGTTTTATTATACGGGGAAGAAAATACTTGGAAACAATCACAAAAAAATGGTGTTGCAATTATTAATGAATGCTATCAAAAAAATAAATATTCAAATAAATTAATTGATATAGTTAGTTTATTATTGATTGATTCTGAAAATCATCGTCTGCATAATTTTATGGGAAATCTGCTTCAGCATCATACGCTGAAGAGTACTAAATACATGGCAAAATGGATAGAAACCAAGAATAAAAAAGATTAATTTCTCTATTCTTTTTTTAAATCTGCAATTCAATATAGTTGTTAATTTTAAAGAATATTTTTATGTATTTGATATTTAAATATTTGTATTTTTTGTAAGCAAGATTGTACAGGATAGTTTTTGGTGTAAATAGTAATAATTTACTGACCGTATTAACTATCAACCAAAATTTATTATGAAAAAAGAAATGTTTAAGAGGCAGTTTTTTGCCTCAGTGTTATTCGTTGGTTTAAGTTTTTTTGCAGGCTGTACAAGTGACAGTGAAGAAACAAATGCTGAAGCTGAAGCTGTGGCACAAAATGAAACTTATCAGGTTTCAACTGCAAAAGGAGGCGATTTATCTGGTGAAATAACCGGTTCAACAGGCGCCTATGTTGCTAAAGTAAATGGTGTAACCAAATACACTGGTTCTGATTATGTAGCTGCTATTCAGGCTGCAATTAACAATCTTACTTCAGGGAGAGATACAAAAGAGTGGGTAACCGTTCGTGTTTCAGGTGCGTCGGGATCAACTGGCGGATCTCTGAAATATGTAAATATGGCCAGTTATACCGGGCTGGATTTTGCAAATAATACTTTCAATGCCAATAGTGGCGATGCTTTGGTTATTCCTGTTTGGGCAGACAGAAAAACAAATATTGAAGTGAAAAATCTTAAGGTTTCGGGAAAACCACGCTATGGTATTTGGTTTAAAGGATGTACGGTTATGAATATCAGTAATATTACCATGAATATTGGTGTGCCTCAGGCTGATTTAGGATTAGGAATCAGGGTTGATAACAGTACAGCTGCAACCAGCAATTTGACTATCAGCGGAACTATTAATATTACTGGCGGAGATAATTCTATTGAAACCTACGGTGTTGACGGGTTTTCTATTGGCAACGTAACTTCCAGCAATAATGCGGCTTGTGGAGTATTACTCAATCAATCCAAAAATGGTACAGTGGGTACGGTTACAGGAACCAATAACAGTACAACAGGTTCAGTTACAGGTTATGCGACTTTTCGTTGCGCCAATAATAACGGACCAAATGTAGTTTGTGCTAAAGTATATTCCCGAGGTAGCGGACGCGGTTTCTTTAGTGTTACGGGCAGCAATGGATGTACAGTAAATACTGTAGATATTGCCAATACAGCCATTCAGGGGATTTTATTGCAAAATGCCAGTAATACTAAGGTTCTGGCAGGTACGGTAAGTAATGGAAATCCTAATGTTCAGCATCAAAATGCAACGAATTGCAGTACGAAGGTAAATGGTCAGACTTATACGGCTGTGAACGGAACGTGGTAATGTTATAGTTTAAAAAACAAAGCGATGTGATTTTTTTACATCGCTTTTATTATAAATTTCTTTCTATGAATGGATCAATAAGCCGATTTGTTTTTTTTATTTTTCTATTATCTTTTTACGGATGTAAAGATTCCTCTAAAGAACGTATTAGGGATTTTGAAAGGTCTATTCCGCAACAAAATAATCTTTTTACAATTCCTCAAAAGGTAAAAAATGATTTTCAGCAAAAATTCCCAAAGCTTGAAATGATAAAAAAAGAAGAATATTCTAATCTGTTTTGGGATTTTTATGATCGCAATATGATTCCAAATCAATGTTATACGGATATTAATAATGACCAAATACTTGATTATGCTGTGTTGATAAAGGATGGTAATCAATTAAAATTAGCAATTATTTTATCTTCACACAAGGATTATTTATATTGGATTTCTCCCTTTTCAATTGATAATATAAAACCTGAAGGAGTGCATTTTTGTGTGTCCGTAAAACCTGCTGGAAGAACAGATATTGTAAAAAAAGTACCGGAATCGCTTGTAATAAAGAAAAACGGATTTCTTTTAAAAAATTTAGAACAGGATTGTTTTATATTTTATGAAACCAATAAAGAAATAAAGATGTTTAAAATGCTCTAGAATAATTGATAATGACACAAATTAAAGATATTTACAAAATAGCTGTTCTTCTTTTTTTCTTTTCTTTTTTTTCTTGTAAAAATGCTGAAACAGTAGAAGATTTAGATGGTAACATATATCATACAACGAAGATTGGAAAGCAGACCTGGATGGTAGAAAACCTTAAAGTCACCCGGTTTAATAATGGAGATTCGATTAAAAAAATCACAAGTAATAAAGATTGGAAAAAGATAGAACAAGCCGGTTATTCTTTCTATAATAATGATATTGCTTTTGTAAAAGAGTATGGATTTTTATACAATTACAATTGCCTGAAAGATATCAGACGAATTGCACCAAAAGGCTGGAGGATTCCAACAGAAGAAGATTTAAGGGAACTGGAGTCTTTTATTAATTCCAATTCAATAGGGATTTTTTTGAAAGAAAAAGGGAACACACATTGGTTGCCGTCTAATGCGGTCGGAAATAATGCAACTGGTTTTAATGCATTGCCGGGCGGATATCGGGACGAGAAGGGAGCTTTTTATATGCTTAAATCTAACGGATATTATTGGACTGCAAATGGGAGTTTTGAATTTTACAATTGGAGTGACAGAATGTTTCAGGCTTTTGCAGATGTAAGAAGAGACAGTGTTTTTAAGCGATATGGTTTTTCGATCAAATGTATTAAAGAAGAATAGTTTTACAGGAAGTATATTTTAACGTCATATTTTTTATAAAGACAAAATATATGGCAGGCCAAAAATTAAAAATTAGGCCTGCATTTTTCCAAATCCAACTGTTTCGCGATAAATTTGAGGTGAAACATCTGCATTGGTTTTAAAGAAACGACTGAAATAATGCTCGTCGTCGTAACCTAATTCGTAGGCAATTTCTTTGACTGTTTTACTAGTCAGGTATAATTCTCTTTTGGCTTCTATAATAATTCTCTCCGAAATTAAATCGGTTAGTGTTTTATTGAAATAATTTTTGGATAATTTGGCTAATGCCTTCGTAGAAATATTCAGTAAATCAGCATAATTTCCGGCAGAATGTTTTGTTTTAAAATTCAGTTCAATAGCATCTTTCAGATTTTGTAGAATCAAAGGTTCTTTTGTATTAGGAACAGCATTCATTTCTTCTAATTGTTCGGTTTTCAATCTTGAAGCAGTAATTAAGAAGATTTTTAAATATGAAATCAGCAATTCATATTGTGCTAATTCTGCATTTTTAATCTCAGCTTTCATTTGTTCCAAAACCATTTTAAAAGTATGCGTAGCTTGTTCTGTTACCTTCACATAAGGTGGCTGGTAAATATTGTTGAATAAAACGCCATTGCAGGAAACTTCTTTTTGGTGCATGTGGATACAATAAAAATCAGGGTGAAAGTGAATCGCAATTCCTTCAATTGGTTCGCTTACACAAAGCATGAAAGGTTGATACGGCGAAAAGGCAAGGAGAGAGTTTTCTTCAAAATGATGTTCTGTAAAATCGGCTTTGACTTTCCCTTTTCCTTTGGTCACCCAAATTAAAGAGTAATAATTATTGCGCTGTAAATGATCAAAATGAACGTTGTCCTCAAATGAAAGAATTTTGAAAGCTAAATTTCCGGTCTGTGGATTTATTAAAGTAGAAACATTTTGAGAATTCATAAAGTGCGGTTTTAAAATATAAAGATAGCCATGAAAAGAATTCATAACTATCTTTATAAATTGTTTTTGTGTTGGATTATTTTTGCAATTCTAAATTTGAAACTGTAGGAAAATCAATTTCAGTATTGGCAACGTTGTTAAAATAGTTTGTTAGAACGTTCAAAGCTACGTGAGCAATGGTTTCAACAATTTCAGCATCTGCAACTCCTGCATTTTTAGCTTTATTTACATCTTCATCATTTACGAGACCATTTTTACTGATTAATGTTTTAGCTAATTGTAAAATAGCTTCTGTTTTAGAGTCTGTAGAATTTCCTGATCTTGCTGCTTTTAAAACTGCCGGATCTGCTTTTACTAATTTTTCTCCAATAAAAGTATGAGCTGCTAAACAGTAATCACATGAATTGCTTTCTGAAACGGCCAGAGCAATCAATTCGCCAGTTTTCGCACTTAATTTTCCATGGCTCAAAGCGCCGCTTAAATTCAGATATCCTTCCAAAACTGCAGGAGAGTTTCCCATTGTTCTCATCATGTTCGGAACACCTCCTAATTTCGCTTGTACGGCGTTGAACAAATCTTTAGTTTTTCCTGTTACTTCTTCCGGGTTTAATGCTGTTAATCGTGTCATTTTATTTGATTTTTAATTGTTTATTATTTGTTATTGTCTTTTGACATTACAAAGGTGCGACGATTACAGATTTTAGAACATGGAGAATGTACGCTATGTGATGGACAATTTTCCCTCTCTTTATTTTGAGTAAAACAGCGTGATTTTATCATTTCGATTGTCTATGGAAAAAAGAATTTTTTAGGAGCTAATCCCGCTATCCGTTGCAATCTTTTGTGGTGAACCCCGCCACAAAAGGATTTCCACTGCTATCGGGGCTAGGGCAGTCATTTTCATAAGAGTATTTTCGTTTGTTCTGTCAGGAATGACAAACTTTACGTGTAGTAAGCTTTGTCAAAGTTTGTCGTAAAGCTCTTCCGCAATTTTGTCATTTCGAGGAACGAGAAATCTTCGTGAGAAGCTCGACAAAGATTGGATTCTCTTTACGGAGTTACTTGCGAAGATTTCTCGTTACTCGAAATCACAAATATTGCGCTAAAAAAATAGGTTGCCCTCAAAAGAACAACCTATTATAAAATTATATTCATGAAAAGTTTATTTCAAAACATCTTCAACCGCCTGAATAGTTGTAGCATGATAACCAGATTTTGCTTTCTCAAAAACTTCTTTTGCCCAAACTTTTCCTTCCGGAGTTTTAACCATTTCTTTGTAAAGCATCATTACAGATCCGGTTCTGCTGATTCCAATTAAAAATTGTTCAATTGCAGGATTTGCAGCTTTATATTGATGGCGAATTGCCTGAACGAACCATTGACGCTTGATAATGAAATTTCCGCCTTTTGTAAAGTTGAATTCTTTATCAATGGCTTCCATTTCTTTTGCTGTAATGTCAGCCGGAAGATGATCTATAAAGTGTTGTTTTTCTGCAGTTGTCGTGATTTTTTTGCTCAAACCTGTAACGCCAGTTTCTCTCCAGCTTTTTTGGATTTTATCGATTGCATCAAAATCGGAAGAGCTTACAGGAACAATGTTTGATGGGATACCAGGTTTATAAATCCAGTCTTCCAGTTTGATTTTATCTGCTAAAGCTTTGTCTCCTTTGATAAGATTTTCGTTAATATATTTAACGAAATCCTCTGTTGTAATGGATTTGAATCCATGAGCATCGAAATAGTTTTTGATAAACGGATCGAATTTTTCACGTCCCACAGCATTTTCAATAACTCTTAAAAAAGCATATCCTTTCACGTAAGGAATCATGCTTATACCATCATCAGGATTTCTTCCGGTCAGACTAACTTTTAATCTTGTGTCCGGACTTGTATCGCCATATTCTGCGACATTATCAGTTAATTCTTTGTTGGTGATAACGTTTTGCATTTCAAATTCTTTCTTCCCGAAAATAGCCTCTCCAATGCGGTGTTCTACATAAGTGGTAAAACCTTCGTTTAGCCAAATATCATCCCAGGTTGCGTTGGTGACTAAATTTCCGCTCCAGCTGTGGCCTAATTCATGTGCTAATAAACTTGTTAGTGAACGATCTCCTGCAATTACGCCAGGAGTTAAAAAAGTTAAGTTCGGATTTTCCATTCCGCCATACGGGAAACTTGGAGGCAAGACCAAAACATCATAACGTCCCCAGCGATATGGGCCATATAGTTTTTCGGCAGCGACAACCATTTTTCCGAGTTCAGCAAATTCCCAAGCTGATTTTTTAAGCATTGATGGTTCTGCGTAAACTCCGGTTCTGTTGTCGATCGATTGAAATTCAATATCTCCAACAGCAATTGCCATTAAATAAGACGGAATTGCTTTGTCTTGTTTAAAAGTATAGACCCCCGTATCATTTTTCTTCTGCGGATTTAAAGCACTCATAACGGCTAATAAATCTTTAGGTACCGTAACTTTAGCATTATAAGTAAAACGAATTCCTGGCGAATCCTGACAAGGAATCCAAGTGCGAGACCAAACACTTTCTCCCTGAGAGAATAAAAAAGGTTTCTTTTTATCTGCAGTTTGTTCTGGTTTCAGCCATTGTAAAGCTACAGCGTCTTTAGTTGTGCTGTAGTAAATATTTACTTTGGTTGTATTGGGTTCAATTGTAATATGAAGCGGTTTTCCATGAAACTCTTCTTCTTTTCCAAGTTCAAATTTGGTTTCTTTTTCATCATCACCCAGAGTTACTTTTGTAATATTTAAAGTGTTTTCGTCAAAAATGATTTCATTTCCTTTGCTAATGTTGTCAATTAACCAGGAAGCTTTTCCTGAAATAGTTTGTGTGTCAAAATCAACTTTAATGTCAAGATCAAGATGTTTGACAACAGCAAGTTCTGGTTTAGAATAACTGTGTTCATCGGCAACAACTGTTGTTTTTTCGGTTTGCTCTTTTTTTTGACAGGCAATAGTTGTCAGAAATAAGGCTAAAAGAATTAGTTTTTTCATATTGTGAAGAATTGAATTTTGAGGATGAAAATTAAACAAAAAATCCCGTTTTGAATCAACAAAACGGGATTTAAATATAAAATTAACAAAGAATTAGGCCAACATTGTAACCGGGCTTTCGATGTATTGTTTTAATGTTTGTAAGAACTGAGCTCCGGTAGCACCGTCAATTGTTCTGTGGTCACAAGCTAATGATAACATCATTGTGTTTCCAACTACAATCTGACCATTTTTAACTACTGGTTTCTCAACAATTGCACCTACAGAAAGAATTGCAGAGTTTGGCTGGTTGATAATTGAATTAAATTCAGTGATACCAAACATTCCAAGGTTAGATACTGTAAAAGTACTTCCTTCCATTTCCTGAGGCCCTAATTTTTTGTTTTTAGCTCTTCCGGCAAGATCTCTAACAGAAGCACCAATTTGAGATAAACTCATAGCATCTGTAAATCGCAATACAGGAACAACTAAACCATCTTCAACAGCAACAGCAACGCCAATATTAACATGGTGATTGATGATGATCGCATCTTCTTTCCATTGAGAATTGATTTTTGGATGTTTTTTCAAAGCTAAAGCACAAGCTTTGATTACCATATCGTTAAAAGATACTTTTGTATCAGGAACTGTATTGATTGTTGCTCTTGCACCCATTGCTTCGTCCATACTTACCTCAATCACTAAATTGTAGTGAGGGGCAGTAAATAATGATTCTGCCAAACGTTTTGCGATAATTTTACGCATTTGAGAGTTTTTGATCTCTTCTGTGTAAACTTCTCCCGCAGGAACAAATACTTTTGGAGCAGCAGGAGCAGAAGCTTCTTGTTTTGCAGCTGGTGCAGAAGTAGCTTGTTTTTGTGCAGATGGAGTAAAGTTTTCGATGTCGCTTTTTACGATACGCCCATTTTCTCCGGAACCTTTAACTTGTGATAATTGAATTCCTTTGTCAGAAGCAATTTTCTTAGCCAATGGCGAAGCAATAACTCTTCCGTTTGAAGTTTCTGCAACAGCTTCCTTAGCTTTTTCAGCAACAGGAGCAGCTTTTGTTTCCTCTGTAGCAGGAGCATTTGCAGGTGCAGCACCTCCGGCAGTAAAACCTTCAGCAATTCCTGAAATGTCAGTTCCAGCTGGCCCAATGATAGCTAATAAGCTGTCAACAGGAGCTGTATTTCCTTCCTGAATTCCGATGTATAATAATGTTCCGGCATTGAAAGACTCAAACTCCATAGTAGCTTTGTCAGTTTCAATTTCTGCTAAAATATCACCTTCGGCAACAGCATCACCTACTTTTTTCAACCAGGTTGCAACTGTTCCTTCAGTCATAGTATCGCTTAAACGTGGCATAGTTACTACTACAACACCTTTTGGCAATTCAGCTGCGGCTTTTGCAGGAGCAGCTTCAGTTTTTGTTTCAGCAGCTGGTGCAGCGTCCACTTTTGGAGCTTCGGCAGCAGGAGCATCACCACCAGCTAAAAGAGCAGAAATATCTTCTCCTTCATTACCGATGATTGCTAATAATGAATCAACCGGAGCAGTTTCTCCAGCTTGTATTCCAATATGTAAAAGAGTTCCTTCGTTAAAAGATTCGAACTCCATTGTTGCTTTGTCTGTTTCAATTTCAGCAAGGATGTCTCCTTCGCTAACTTTGTCGCCTACTTTTTTTAACCAAGTCGCTACCGTTCCTTCCGTCATAGTATCGCTCAAACGAGGCATTGTTACTTTTATAGCCATAATATATGTTATAGTTTATGAGGTGTAAATGGATAGTCTTCTTGTGCGTATACTACATCGTATAATTGTTGCAATTCAGGATATGGAGATTCTTCAGCGAATTTCACACATTCTTCAACCAAATCTTTTACTCTTTGGTCAATTACTTCAATTTCTTCCTCGGTAGCATATTTTTGATCCATAATTACATCAAGAACCTGAGTAATTGGGTCAATTTTTCTATATTCTTCCACTTCTTCTTTAGATCGGTATAATTGTGCGTCAGACATTGAGTGTCCTCTGTAACGGTACGTTTTCATTTCAAGGAAAGTTGGTCCGTCTCCACGGCGTGCTCTTTCGATTGCTTCTGTCATTGCTTCAGCAACTTTCACAGGATTCATTCCGTCAACTGGTCCGCAAGGCATTTCGTATCCTAAACCAAGTTTCCAGATATCAGTGTGGTTTGCAGTTCTTTCGACAGAAGTTCCCATTGCATAACCATTGTTTTCAACGATAAATACAACTGGTAATTTCCATAACATAGCCATGTTGAAAGCTTCGTGTAATGAACCTTGTCTTGCGGCTCCGTCACCAAAGTAAGTCATGGTTACACCGCCTGTTTCAAAATATTTATCAGCAAAAGCTAAACCAGCTCCTACAGGAATTTGTCCACCTACGATTCCGTGACCTCCGTAAAAACGGTGTTCTTTTGAGAAAATGTGCATAGAACCTCCCATACCTTTAGAAGTTCCGGTTGCTTTTCCTAAAAGTTCAGCCATAACTCGTCTTGGATCAACTCCCATGCCTATTGGCTGAACGTGATTTCTGTATGCAGTAATCATTTTGTCTTTAGTCAAATCCATAGCATGTAAAGCTCCCGCCAATACTGCTTCCTGACCATTGTAGAGGTGAAGAAATCCTCTGACTTTTTGTTGGATGTATAATGCTGCAAGTTTGTCTTCAAACTTTCTCCAAAGTAGCATGTCTTCATACCACTTTAAGTAAACCTCTTTTGTAACTTCTTTCATCTGAATTCTTTCTTTTGCTAAAGTTGTTTTTTGTGTTATCAATTGTTAACCTATAACGCAAAAATAGTTTCCTCCCACAAATTTGCGCCCGAATGGTCGGGATGCAAAAATAAGACATTAGATTTAAGAACTAAAATTTAAAAGGTACTTTTTGGCTTTTTTTGTTTTTTTTATAAAAACTTTTTGTCAAACATGAAAGGAAGGAGATTTTTGAGGGATGCTGACTGATAAATTGTACCTATTTCTCCCATAAAATAGATTTCTATAGGGGTATCCTGTTTGATTTCATATTCTGCGATTGATTGTCTGCATGAACCGCATGGGGGTATAGGAGCTTGTGTTTGGTTTGTATCTGAAGCTGCCGTAATGGCCATTTTTAAAATTTTAGCTTCCGGATAAACGCTTCCCGCATGAAAAATAGCGACACGTTCTGCACATAAACCTGATGGATAGGCTGCATTTTCCTGATTTGATCCTAAAACAATTTCGCCATTATCCAATAATAATGCAGCGCCAACTCTAAATTTGGAGTAAGGTGCATACGCTTTTTTGCGAATGGCTACAGCCTGATTCATTAAATTTTGAATATCATTTGGTAATTCTTCTAAGGTGTCAAAAACTAAAAATGATGATGTTATGCTGATTTCTTTCATTTTTTTTTAAGGGAAAAAAAATCCAAACTTCTATTTCTAGGAATTTGGATCTGTTATTTTTTATTTTCTTATTTAATTAATACTCTTCGTATTTTTCACCAAAATTAAAGGTTAATGAGAAGCGAAGTGTGTTTTCTAACGGATTTTTAACTTTCGAAGCAGAGAATAAGTACGAAACATCCACTTTTACGACATTGTATTTGAATCCGGCGCCTAATGAGAAAAATTGTACAGCACCTTTTTCAGGACTTTGGTGATAATATCCGGCACGCATCGAAAATGAATCCTGATAAGTATATTCTCCGGCTAAACTATAGGTGATTTCTTTTACTTCTTCACTGAAACCATCCGGGGCATCGCTAAAAGACTTGAAGATTCCGGGTACCCAGCCTATAGAATTATAATCATTGTTGGCTTTTTGAACTCCATCTTCACCTGAATCACTTGTGTCGCCATCATTATTTAAATCAGTAGGAACGGGTATTTGAGAAGTAGGAACCAATAATTTTGTAAATTCAACACTTACGGCTACTTTGTTGTAATCATCTAATATAAAATCAAAACCACCACCTAATCTTAAATTTGCTGGTAAAAAGTTAGATCCTGCTCCGTTGGTTTCTTCGCTCAAATCATAATTAATTTTTGGTCCAAGATTCTGAAAATTAAAACCTGCTCTCCATCTTCCGTTAAAATCTCTATAGGCAAATTCTTCTGATTGGTAAAATCCGGCAACATCAAAGGCAAATGATTTTGCTGCAGACAAGCTTTGTCCTCCAGTTGTAATTCCTAAATTTGAATTAATAAATCTGGCGCCAACTGCCATAGAGAACATTTCACTTAGTTTTAAGGAGTACGATCCATCAATAGCATATTCTGAAGGTTTAACGGTATTTATATTTGTACCATCATCTGTTAAATCAATATCACCAATACTAAAATAACGTATACTTCCGGCAAAAGCACTTCGTTCGTTAATTTTGTTGTAATAGGTTAACTGGCTTAGTGAAATGCCATTAACTAAATCAGTTAAATAAGGAGTGTAGCTGACAGATAATCCTTGTTTGTCAATCGAAAAAGCATATTTTGCAGG
The DNA here is from genome assembly GCF_002017935.1 of Flavobacterium sp. LM4. Lineage (NCBI taxonomy): Bacteria > Pseudomonadati > Bacteroidota > Flavobacteriia > Flavobacteriales > Flavobacteriaceae > Flavobacterium > Flavobacterium sp. LM4. The sequence goes on from NZ_MUFW01000001.1 coordinate 2,234,383, forward strand.
ATTCCATTGTTGAGAGAATACATCTGCAGATGTTGCAACTCCCTGGTCTCCAAGACCGGCAGCTCTTGCGTCTGCTGCAACTTGTAAAAAAGGAACTCCTGTTGTAATTGTTCTGGTTTGTGCGTTGGCAAACGATATAATAATAAAATAAAATAATAATAAAGGGGATATTTTTTTCATTTATATTAAGTAAGGTGTTAGTTTATGTTGTTGGTTGTGCAAATATATATTATAGAATAACAAGTTTTTCATACTTTTCTGCTTTTTTATTTGTTAAACTGGATTTAACGGTGAGCTTATAAATATAAACTCCTTTTCCAATTTTATCTCCAAAATCGTCTTTTCCGTCCCAGGTAATTTCTCTCGATAAAAAACCTTCAGTAGTTATAATTTGATTTTTTGTCCAGACTACTTTTCCTGTTATAGTCATTACCTGTACCTGAACATCTAAAGGCTCATAAGGTTTGTTGTGAGAAAACCAAAATTGAGTATAGGTAGAAAACGGATTTGGATAATTAAGAACGTGAGTCAATGTAAGTGATTCGTCACCAACGACTATAAATTGTATTTCACTTGTTACCGGATTGTTGTAAACATCCCATGCGGTAAAACTGATAGTGTGTATTCCAGCACTTAAATTACGTAATGGGAAACGTAAGTTTCCATTAGTGTAATCATCTAATTTTGTTTGATAATAATCATTCAGAATATAAGGATTACTAACATCTCCATCTAAAATAGCAATAATATCATGCCCAATTCCACTTGCTGTATTGATTCCGTTTTCGTCTTCAAGAAGCGCTAAAAGGAAAGGGGAGTTATTTGTAATTCCTCCAGACACAAAAGTTTCATCGTTCATATATAACTGAACTTTTGGACTAATATTGTCCTGAGGAGCATTTTCGTTAATTCCTCCAATTTTTATAACGTCATTATAGCCTGATTGGTTTTCTAAAACATCGCTTTTTTTTGAATAAAAGCTAATTCTGCCATTATTAACAGGGATTCTTATGTCTCTTGGAACTACAAAACTAAATTCAAACTGCCCGTTTATAACAGAAGCATTTCCTCTAAAAATAGTTTCGCCCTGGGTTTTAAACTGTATTGGAGGGCTGGAACCATTATTATTTAATGTGGTGTTTGTAATTAATTTGTCAAAAATAGCAGTCGAAAGTTCTCCATTATAGTTGCTTAGAATATTGTTATTTTCATCAGTAATTTCACCTGATATTTTAATTTTTGCTAAAGATTTAAAATCTTCAATAGCTCCGGAAACGGCTATGTCATTTACTTTTGTTAAGTTAATTTTGGGCTTAGGAATGGCTAGCATTATTGCAGGATCTCCTAAGTACAAAACAACATTACTCGAAGTACTTGGGCTTTCATTTTTCGAAACTCGAAGTGCCTCGGCGATAGATGTGTATTGATTAGCTCCGTAAGACAAGAGGTTTTTTGCTAAGATGTCGTTAAAATTTTCGGCATTGTATTGTAAGATTGAGCGGATAGTTGTTACTAATGCAATTGCACCACCTTTTGGATTCCAAAAAGTATACTCTCCAGCTGTTGGATGTGTTGGGTCATCAAAGCGTGAGAACTCACAGGTAATAGTTATAAATAAAGGATATTTGTATTGATTGCTTAAATTTTGACTATCTGATTTTTCCCAAATTCTTTCACTAGATAGCCCGTCTTCTCCACCATGACCTAAATAGTTAAAAACCAATGCGCCTTTTTCAAAAGCATTAAAAAAATCTGATCTTGCTTTTGGATACCTTGAACCTCCTGCGGATGCTTCTTCTGTATAGGAGTCCAGAAAAACTTTGTCAATATTGAAAAAAGGTTTCTCGACAGCAATTTTATCTGCTAAAGTGTTTTGACGTGATTGTAATGTAGCATCCGAAGCTTTGTCAGAATCATCACTAATTAAAACAAAATTATTTCGCCAGTTCCCATATGACTTGGCATTGTGGTATTCTAAAACTTTATTAACCATTTCCTCAGCCTGGGTGTTGTTGGAGACAAGCATTCTTCCTACTGCAATATCAATTCCAAATGCGTAGCTGGTTATATTTCCTTCGCTGTCATCCATTAGTCCATAAAAATCATCAGATGCAAATGAACGTTCTGCAACAGTCTCGCTGTTTAGTGCATGATAGATAGGTACAATGTTGTTGTTGTTAGAAATGCGGTTTTTGTAATCGAATGAGGCATCGCCAAATAGATTTATATATCGTACTCTTTTGTCTGTAGATGAAGCGTTTCTGTAAACATATCTTATGCAGTTTCTTATTGCTGCAACGTCTTGTTTCCCTGAAGAAAATTCCTGATAGATATTTTCAAGTGTAACAGTTTTTACATTTAATTTTGAATAAGTTCTATGAAAATTAGCTAATTTTTCAGCTTGTGAAAGCAGAGATTTTGGTGTGATGATTAAATAATCAACATCTTGAAAGTTGTTTTGAGAATTTTTTAAAAGTGTTCCTTTTAAGTTTTGATTTGCAATTTTTGATTGTCCTTCTCTTGAAGGAGTATAATAATCTGCCGGATCAATTGCTATATATTTTCGAATTTCGCCTAAATAAGCTTTGAAGCTTAAATTGTTCAAATTACTGTTTTCAATTTTCGATACATTATATAGGTCTGTAATATCCCAAATTTGTGAAATGCTTGAAGTGTTCGAAACATTATAATTTACAATGCCGGTTGTTGAGCCTGCCAGATCATATTGAAATTGGAATTGTTTGCCATAACCTGTTAATTTCCTTTTTGCTGTTAAATTAATATAATCAAGGTATCCTTTAGAGCCCGGTACTCCATTATTATTATAGGTGAGTTTTATTTTTACATTTTCAGATCCGGTAAAGCTTGTGTTTCCGGGTAGATTTCCAGGGTCAAATTTCGATTCAGAGCCTGAGTTAAGTGAACTGAAGGATATGTTTCCAATGCTTTGACCGTTTGCAGAAATATCAAAAGAAGTATTTGTAAATGCGGCAGAAGCTGTCAAAACCTCTATTTTCACAGGGGTCAAAGTTTCAATATTTGGAAAATTAAATTCAAACTCCTGTTCCTGATTAATTTCGAAAGATTCGCCAAACCATTGTCGTCCAGTGTTTACAATGTTGATTTTGTCGATTTCGTGAAATTGATGGTCGTCGAAAGTGTTTAATTCTAAAGTACTGTTTCCGGTAGGAAGGATCATATTTGAAATTCTTTTCCCGTCACCTCCCTGTGTGGTAATATAATAATAAGATTTAGTGTCGTATAAGTTAATATTGGTTTGGCTTTCAGTATTCCAGTTGTTAACTCCTTCAGCATAAAAAAGAATGTAATCTTCGTTATTAAAACTGCCGTCGTTTTCGCCTATAACCTGAATTGAATTTTCGATTAAATCTTCAGGATAATAAGTGTTATTAGATAAAGGAAGCATTCTTCCTCCATTTCCATAAATTTTAATTTTTTTAGGATCACTTTTGCCTGCATCAAAACCAAGGCTTTGTAAAAAAGATTTTGAAATTTTATAGACACCTGATTTTTCAATATAAAAACGATACCAGTCGCCAGAGGATAAAAGCGAATTTGAAATACTATTTGATTTTAAAGTTGAAGCAGAGTTGTTACTTTTTGAAGAGTTGCCGGTTATTATTGAATAAGAGAAAGATTTGATTCTTTTAAAACCATTTCCTTCAGATATAATCGGGGATAAAGATATGAAACCTTGTTTTTCATCCCGGGAAGTAGCAATTAGAAGAGTCTCGTTTGGTTGCTTGGGGATGTTTGTTAATGATAAATCGCCTAAATCTGTAACTGAAACAGATTCGTAAACAATGTTGGTGATTTGAACGTCATTGCTGCTTGAATAATCCGAATAATTAGGCTTAAACAATAATGATATGTTTTTTTTTAGTAAGGTCGTATCGAAAATTATTACCCGTAAAGTAAGGTATTGTTGTTTTGAAATCCCCAAAACTCATTTCTTTTTTATTTTGCCAATCTATTGTGAGGCTACCGTTTTTCTGGGAAAACACAAAAAAAGGAGCTAAAAAAAGATATAAAAGTAGGGTTTGTTTCATAGCTAAAGAAAACGAAATTAATTTTTAAATATTTTAGTAAGTAAAAATATAGTATTTAATGTTATAGTAATAATAAAAAGTATATTTTTGCGTTTCGAAACTATAGGTTATTTTCTGGTAAAAAACAGCTAAATAAAATTATTAGAACACATGTTGCTAATTAAATGTTAATTATTATATTGCAGCACCTAAATTTATCACCTAAGAATGAGTATGAAAGTAAACAAAATTGTAGCCTTGCAAGTAATGATGTCAATAGTATTGATGTTGGGCACGGCTAGTTGTAGCAAAAAATCAAGTTCAAGCCGAGCTTCAAGAGCAACAGGTTGGGACGTTGACAGTCAAAATGGAACGGCTGCTAGAAATGCAGGAAAAAAACAACAGGCTGGACCTGGTTTAGTTTTCGTTGAAGGAGGTACATTTACTATGGGTAAAGTACAGGATGATGTTATGCATGATTGGAATAACACCCCAACTCAACAACACGTTCAGTCATTTTACATGGATGAAACAGAAGTAACCAATGGTATGTATTTGGAATACCTTGAGTGGCTGAAAAAAGTTTTTCCACCAACAGAAGAAACCTATAAAAATATTTATGCAGGTGCATCACCAGATACTTTGGTATGGAGAAATCGTTTAGGATACAACGAGACGATGACAAATAATTATCTAAGACATCCTGCATATGCTAACTATCCGGTAGTTGGTGTTAATTGGATTCAGGCAGTTGAATTTAGTAAATGGAGAACTGACCGTGTTAACGAAGCTGTTTTAGAAAAAGAAAGATATATTAAAAGAGGTGCCAAAACACAAGATGTTAGTGCTGAAAGTTTGTTTAATACAGAAGCTTATCTTGCATCTCCATCTACTTCTTATGGAGGAAATGAAGAAATAGTTCTAAAGAAAAGCCCTAATGGAAGAAGACCTAAAAAAGGTAAAGATGGTACTGTAGAAGAACAAAAAAATGTTTATGCACAACGTTCTTCAGGTGTTATTTTGCCAGAATACAGACTTCCTACAGAAGCTGAATGGGAATATGCAGCAGCTGCAGATGTTGGACAAAGAGAATATAATATTTACAAAGGACAAAAGAAATACCCTTGGTCTGGAGATTATACTCGTTCAGCAAAACGTAAAAACAGAGGAGATCAATTGGCCAACTTTAAACAAGGAAATGGTGACTACGGTGGAATCGCCGGATGGTCAGATGATGGTGCAGATATTACAAATAATGTAAAAAGTTATCCTGCAAATGATTTCGGTTTATATGATATGGCTGGTAACGTAGCAGAATGGGTTGCCGATGTTTACAGACCAATAATCGATAACGAAGCAAATGATTTTAACTACTATAGAGGAAATCAATATGCTAAAAATAAAATTGGTAAAGATGGTAAGTTAGAAATTATCACAAAAGATAATATCAAATACCAAACTTTAAGCAATGGTAAAGTAGTTGCTACAAATTTACCTGGAGAAATAGCTCGTGTTCCTGTTGATGAAAATGAAACTTATTTGAGACAAAATTTCAGCAAAAGTGATAACATCAATTATAGAGATGGTGATAAACAATCTTCAAGATATTATGACTTTGGTGATTCTGAATCAGGTGACAGTACTAAAGTAGCTATGTACAATTCTCCAATACACAATGTTACTACAGATAGTTTAGGTAATATGGTGAGAAAATATGACAATTCAAGTAAAAGAACAACTTTGATAAACGATAACGCAAGAGTTTATAAAGGAGGTTCTTGGAGAGACAGAGCTTACTGGTTAGATCCTGCCCAAAGAAGATACTTTCCTCAGGATATGGCAACTGACTACATCGGATTCAGATGTGCAATGTCTAGAGTAGGTGCTAAAACTGAAAGAAGAAAATCACCAAGGAATTAAATTTTAGAAATTCCAAAATAAAAAAATTCCAAATTCCAAAGCTGCGTTCAGTAAGGAATTTGGAATTTTTTTATTGTTTTTTTCTATTTTTATAATCTAAATAATTGCTTATAAAATGAATATTAAAGAAATTCATAACTTATTTTTAAAATGTAAATCTCTTTCAATTGATACTCGTAAAATTGAAAAAGATTCTATTTTTTTTGCTATCAAAGGAGAAAATTTTGATGCTAATACTTTTGCTAAGGAAGCACTTGAACGTGAGGCTTTGTATGTAATAATTGATAATCCTTCATATATAATTGACGAGAGGACAATTCTGGTAGAAAATAGTTTAGAAACTTTACAGGAGTTAGCAAAATTTCATAGACAATATTTAAAAATTCCTATTGTTGCATTGACAGGAAGTAATGGTAAAACAACGACAAAAGAACTTATAAATGTTGTTTTGGCGCAAAAATATAAGACAAAAGCAACAGTCGGAAACTTAAATAATCATATTGGAGTTCCGTTGACCTTATTATCTTTTACAAGTGAAACTGAGATTGGAATTGTAGAGATGGGAGCTAATCATAAAAAAGAAATTGAGTTTTTATGTTCAATAGCCCAGCCTGATTATGGTTATATTACAAATTTTGGAAAGGCTCACTTAGAAGGTTTTGGAGGTGTTGAAGGTGTGATTGAAGGAAAAAGTGAGATGTATAAATATTTATTTGAAAACGATAAATTGGCTTTTGTTAATTTGGATGATCCTATTCAGGTTGAAAAATCAAAAAAAATCAAATTATTCACATTTGGTCTGCAGAATAATCTTGCTGATATTAACGTTCAGGAGATTCAGGCAAATCCGTTTGTTGAGATTAATTATGATGATTTTTTTGTAAAATCTAATTTGATTGGACTTTATAACGCCAATAATATTAATGCGGCAGTTGCTATCGGAAATCATTTTAAAGTTGACGACAGAGATATTAAAACTGCAATTGAAAATTATACTCCAACCAATAATCGATCCCAGTTATTAAAAAAAGAATCATTTGAAATTATTCTGGATGCCTATAATGCTAACCCGAGTAGTATGGCTGTGGCGATAACTAATTTTTTACAATTAGATAATCAAAATAAAGTGATGATTTTAGGCGACATGTTTGAGCTTGGAAGTGAAAGTCAGCACGAGCATAAAGTTATTGTTGATTCTTTGGAAGGTCAGGATAAATCTGTTTGTTATTTGATTGGAAAATCATTTTATGAAAATCGTATTTCTAAAGAAAATCTTTATTTTTTTGAAACTTTTGAAGATTTTTCCGAATACTTAAGAGATAATAAATTTAAAGTAAAAAGTACCATATTGATTAAAGGATCACGTGGTATGGCGTTAGAAAGAACTTTGGATTTTCTTTAATATAGGGATTAAATTAAGACCTTAAATTAGATTTAAAATTTAAGGTCTGATCGAAAATTAAAAAATTAGTTTTTTTTGTATGAGAATGTTACGAGCAAAAAAGAAGTAAATAAAACGATTTCTTTGTCATTAAGTTTTACTTTTTAATGCATTAATACTAAAATTCAAATTTAAGCTACCCAACAATTGTTCGAAAAGTTAGATTTACCCTTGGTTTTGAAGTAGTTTTTGTTGGAGGAAGACGGTGTAGCCAATGTGTTTGAGTTTCATCTTTCATAACCAATACACTACCATGTTCTAAAATTAAAGAAACCGTTTCTTTGGTTTCTTTATGTTTAAAAGCAAACTTACGTTCTGCTCCAAAGCTTACCGAGCCAATCGCACCGTTTTTCTTTAAATCTTTTTCAGCATCGCTGTGCCATGCCATTCCTTCTTCACCAGAATGATATAAATTCAAGAGGCAGGAATTGAAAGTTTCTCCAGTTTTTTCTTCAATGATTTTCTTTAATTCTAAAAGTTCAGCAGTCCAGGTCAAAGCTTTTTTTGTAGTATTAGAATACGTGTATTCAAATTCCTGATCGCCGTACCAGGCTACTTTTCTTTTAGTCAAAATTAATTTTCCGAAGATAATGGCTTTGTCATTTTTCCATTCAATGCTGTTCAGAAATGTATCACGATAAAAATCAGATTCGGATTTCGAAAACAATTTTCCATAATAATTCACCGTTCCATCTTTCGGAAGCAAATTCGTATTTTCATCTGTCTGGGGATTAAATAAGTCCATTTTCCAGTTTTGATAATTGGTTTTCATACAATGCCCGCATGGTCTGAAACCGTTTTCTTTAGCTTCATTTTCAGATAAAAAGAAAACACGATTCTCACGTTTCATTCTTTTTCCCGAAGAACATTTTAGAGTTCCGTAGATTTTTAATTTTCGGTTTCCACCAAAGCAAATTTCGCCTTTTTTAATTTTATTTCGAAGATCGATATCTGAAATTTTACAATGTCGTATCATTATAGTTTTATAGGTGTTTTTGTCGTAGAGATGTATTGAAGTGTATCTGTACAGGATATATCATAGATTTATGATTTAAGAAAGTGCATCATGAAATATAATGCCTAATGTATATCTTTGACCAGAATGAATCTCACTCACACCATGTTTCATGTTCACACGATAATATCCTTTTGTGCCTTTTACAGGTCTGAAATTAGTAGTAAAAATCAAAATATCTCCCTTTTTAGGTTTTAAAACAATGGCTTTTGATTGTGCTCTCGGTGTTTGCTGCGTCAAAACAAATTCACCACCGGTAAAATCTTCATCAGGTTCATTTAGAAAAAGTACAATTTGCATTGGAAAATAAACATCGCCATATAAATCCTGATGCAAAGTATTGAAACCACTTTTCCCATATTTTAGAATTAAAACGGTTGCTTTTAATTGATTATTGTCATGACATTGTTTTAATAGTTCCTGATGCGTAAGAGGGAAAACGGTATTAATATTCAAAACTTTCATCCAGGAATTAGCAATCGGAGCAAGTTTTGAATAAATCGAAGTTCGAATATTTTGAATCAAATCAGGTAGCGGATAATTGAAATATTTGTACTCTCCCAAACCAAATCGATAGCGTTTCATAACAACCGTTTTTCGATATAAATCTGGGTTTGAATAATTCATTTTTAAAGCTTGGGATTCTTTATTACTCAGAATGTTTGCAAGAATTGCAAAGCCATTTTTGTGCATAGATTCAGTGATGCTTTCCCAGTTTTGAGAAGCAATTTTTGATTGTATATTTGGCATAAAGAAGTTTTTTGGTATTTGAATTTCATTTTATTGTTAAGACACGCTACGGTGTGTCTACGTATAGATTGTCAACAGCAATGATTACGAAACATTCATTATACGCACTACAGTGTGTTTCTAAAATATATGTATATGAATTTATTAAGGGTTTATCTGTGCGCCTTCCCAGCCAATAATAGCTGTTTTTCTGGTATTTCCCCACATATAGCCCCCAAAGATTCCAGAAGATTGAATCACACGGTGGCATGGAATTAAAAAGGCTACAGGATTGCTGCCAATTGCAGTTCCGACAGCACGTGAAGCATTTGGTTTTTCGATTTGCTGGGCAATAGAAATATAAGTAGAAAGCTGTCCCATTGGGATTTTTAGCAGCGTTTCCCAAACTTTTAACTGGAAATCAGTTCCTTTTAAATGCAGTTTGATTTCAGATAACTGGCTCCAGTCGTTTTGAAAAATGAACAATGCATTTTGCTGAATTAGATCTAGTTTTCTATTAAATACAGCATTTGGGAATTTGTGATTTAAATTTTCAAAACCTAATGCTTCACTCTCGGCAAAAGCCATAAAGCAAATACCTTTTTCTGTAGAAGCTACAATAATATTGCCAAACGGACTTTCGGCAAAACTATAATTAATGTTTAGATTTTTTCCGCCATTTTTGTATTCTGCCGGTGTCATTCCTTCAATATTTATAAATAAATCATGTAAACGGCTTGTTCCGGATAGTCCGGTTTCAAAAGCGGTTTCAGAAATGGTTGCCTGATTTTTTTCTAATAACTTTTTGGCGTGTTCGAGACTTGTATACTGCAAAAATTTCTTCGGACTTGTGCCTGCCCATTCGCTAAAAAGTCTCTGAAAGTGAAATGGGCTCAAATTTATTTTCTGAGCAACATCATCAAGATTTGGCTGATCTTTAAAGTTTGTTTTGATATAATCTATAGCTTCGGCAATACGATTATAATTGATGTTTTCCTGTGTGTTCATCTTCTTCAGTTTAGAATACAAATATCGATTGGTTTTACAAGGAATAAAATCCGAAACTTGCTCTGTTTTTAATGAAGTGTTCTAAAGTGTGTATGCAAAGTACGTTGTTTTTTGCCTGCAAAGTAGCAAAGGCTAAAGCTTTTTCGTCAATTTGATGAAGGGAGAGCCTTTGTAAGTAACCCTGCAAATATTAGTGAAAATTTAAGTTTTGCGTCTTTGTAGCTTGAGATGAATGCGCTTGAATATTAAAATTAAAGACTAAAAATCATTTAAGATTATCTTTCGCAGCAGAAACACTTGTTAATTTATATCCATTTTCAGTTCGGAGAAATTCAAAATGATCTTGTCCGTGATCGGTTTTGTTTTTTGGATTAATTACAATGCTTTTGACTGGATATTGCCATTCTTTCGATTCATTGCAATTGTTGAAATATAAAGCGTATTCACTTGATTCAAAAATAAACTGATTGAGTCCGTTGGAAGAGACAAAATAATCTGTCTTTGGATTTTTCAGTTCCTGAAGTTTTAACTTTAAATAAGTATAATTCTGATTTATAAATTTAATTTTTGATTCACTAATCCACCCGTTTGATTCTTTCCAATAGATGATTTTGTCAAAAGAATGTTTTTCTAAATTAGTTTTGGATAAATCTGAAAGTAAAGTGTTCTTGAGCCAATATGTAAATTCTTTTTCATAATTGTTGAAAGAATAATATTGGCCTTCGACACTCAAGAAATATTCTCTTGTTTCATCTTTGCCTTTTTCTTTTGATTTTTCTAAAGAATAGAAATTCAGTTCATCATTATAAGGAAAATTTTCAATCAGAATTTTATTGTTGGTATTAATTAGAAATTCTTTCCCTCCAGTCCAGAAAAAATGCTCACCATCGATTTCTTTTTTAGCATCTTTTAAGGCAGTCAACATTCCGTTTTTAACTTTGGTTAAATTGCTATAATCAGCGGGAATTACAATTTTTCCATCACCGTTATACATTCCCATTTTGTCTGTTTTGGGATCTCTAAAACGAATAAAGCCTTCATTTTCGCAGTCTGGGCTATTGTCAAAAACATATAAACTGTCGAGGCCAACTATTTTTCCAGTTTTGGTTAAATAATAACTTTTCCAACTGTTATTATACTCCTCTGTTACTACAATAATATTTTCAAATTTATGAGCTGTGGTCATTCCCATAAATTTTGGTTTAATTTTAATCGTGCCTTTTTGATCTTTAAAGCCAATATGGGTTGTGTCTTTGTCCCAAAATGCAGTCCAGATGTCCTTGTTTTGTGCAAATGATTTACAATTTATAAACAGGAAAATAATAAAGAAAATAATTTGTTTCATTTAAAAAAAGGATATACAGTAAATATAAGTTGAGCTTTTGAAAATAAAAATATTTGAACGCATAAAATCACTGTAGTAATTAACGACGTTTATTTTTATTAGGAGAAAATTTTACTCCAAAATCCAGAGAAATATTGTGGTCAAATTTAGAATGTTTGTAGGAATTAATATTTAAAAAATTTTGATTGTAGCCATGGATAGTTGCTTGAAATAGAAATATTTTCTGTTTTTTTAGATATCGTAACGCAGAATCCTAAAGATACGGTCATTAAAAGGAGTAATGCTTTTTTTATGTTCAAGTTTAGTATTCTGTTCTTATAAATTTAGCATCTTCCACAGCTTTTTCAAGCTCTTCTGCTCTTTTTGAACTTAACTCCAGTTCAATTTTTGCATTATTTAGTTTGTCTTGAGATTCATTTATTTCTTTTTTACATTTTTCAATGTTTTTTTGGCGATTGGAGTCATTACTATTCTGTGGTGTATTTTCCAGATGCTGTAAATTTTTGATTTTGATTTTTAAATCAGCTTCTATATCCCATACTTTATTGCCTAGTTTTTTTAATTTTCGTTCTTCTTTTGCTAATTTGGCTTCTGCGTTTTCAATGCTATTTCGGGAATAAGGTTTTACGATTTCTACTTTCTGCGGTTTTGGACGATCATACATCCACGGAAACATCTCATTTTGTGTTGGAGGTGTGTATTTTGGCGGATTGAAATTTTGTGCAGTTACAAAAAGTGGCAATAATATTATTAATGTAATTAGGTGTAATCTCATAATTTGGTTTTGTTTTCAAAAAGAAACTTATATTTTGAAATAGACCTACAAAAGTAAAAAACCCTCACATTTCTGCAAGGGTTTTGAGTTATTTTGAAAGCTGTCTAATCACTATTTACTAATGACTATTCACTAATCTAGTATCTGTAATACTCCGGCTTGAACGGGCCTTTAACATCAACACCAATGTAAGCAGCCTGATCGTCACGAAGAACCTCAAGTTCAACGCCTAATTTAGCTAAGTGTAAAGCAGCAACTTTTTCATCTAAATGTTTTGGTAACATATAAACGTCATTGTTGTAAGCAGCACTGTTGTTCCATAATTCGATTTGTGCCAAAGTTTGATTTGTAAATGAGTTACTCATTACAAAACTTGGGTGACCTGTAGCACAACCTAGGTTTACTAAACGACCTTCAGCCAAAATGATGATATCTTTTCCAGCGATAGTATATTTGTCAACCTGAGGTTTGATTTCGATTTTAGATGCACCGTGGTTTTTGTTTAACCATGCCATATCAATTTCGTTATCAAAGTGTCCGATGTTACAAACAACAGTTTTGTCTTTCATTTGCTCGAAGTGCTCTCCAAGAACGATATCTTTGTTTCCTGTAGTGGTAATGATGATATCAGCATTAGCAATTACAGTGTTTAATTTTTTAACTTCATAACCGTCCATTGCAGCTTGTAAAGCACAAATTGGGTCAATTTCAGTAACAGTTACAATAGATCCTGCACCTCTAAAAGAAGCAGCAGTTCCTTTTCCAACGTCACCGTATCCGCAAACGATAACTCTTTTTCCAGCTAACATCAAGTCAGTTGCACGACGAACTGCATCAACTGCCGATTCTTTACAACCGTATTTGTTATCAAATTTAGATTTAGTTACTGAGTCGTTAATGTTGATTGCAGGCATTGGCAGCGTTCCTGCTTTTACTCTTTCGTATAATCTGTGAACACCAGTTGTAGTTTCTTCAGACAATCCTTTGATTCCAGGAACCAATTCTGGGAAACGGTCAATAACCATATTCGTTAAATCTCCGCCATCATCCAAAATCATGTTCAATGGTTTTCTGTCTTCACCAAAGAATAAAGTCTGCTCAATACACCAGTCAAATGATTGCTCATCAAGACCTTTCCATGCATAAACCTGAATTCCCGCAGCAGCAATAGCAGCAGCAGCCTGATCCTGAGTAGAGAAAATGTTACAAGATGACCAGGTAACCTCTGCACCAAGAGCAATTAAAGTTTCGATCAAAACAGCAGTTTGAATCGTCATGTGTAAACATCCGGCGATACGAGCACCTTTAAGAGGTTGTTCGTCTTTGTATTCAGCACGAAGTGCCATTAAACCTGGCATTTCAGCCTCAGCCAGTTCGATTTCTTTTCTTCCCCAGGCAGCCAGAGAAATGTCTTTTACTTTGAAAGCCACATAAGGCGTAGTCGTTGTACTCATTTATAGTATATTTGTAATTGTAAAATTTTTGCAAATTTAAGGAATAGCTTTTTATTTTTACTACTTTCAGTAAGATTTGTGAAATGTTTAATTTGTTAATCTTTAGTGTATTAGTTGATTAATGTTTTTTAGAAGCTAATCCTGCTGTTCACTATATCTTTTATGGCGAACGCCGCCACAAAAGGATGCCGTTCCCATCAGGGCTAGAAAGAACAGGCAGTCAATAAGAAGTTTTGTTTCAAAGAAAATTATTTATAATTCATAATTTTAAAAAAGAATGCCTCTATTTCAGACCATACAATGCAATGAAAACACCCGAATTTTAATTTGGGAAATCACCGAATCTTTTGATGAACTAAAAAGCAAAGTAGTTTTAAAAGAGAAAACGCAGAGGAGACTGGATGGAATGAAATCTCAAATGCATCAGCGCGCTTTTTTGAGCGTTCGAATGTTGATTCAGGAAATGGGTTTTACAGATAAAGATTTGCATTATGATGAATTCGGAAAGCCTTATTTCGATTGTCATAATTATATTTCTATAACACATTCCTATCATTTTGCGGCAATAATTATTAGTCACGAAACGGTTGGAATTGATATGGAGTTACAGCGGGAAAAAATTCAGAGAATTGCAGATAAATTTACCGATTATGAATGGGATTATTTAGATGTCTTGTCTACAGAAGAGTATATGAAAAAACTTACTGTAATCTGGGGAGCCAAAGAAGCAATCTTTAAAATCAGAAATGAAAAAGGAATCAGTTTTAAAGATCATATTTTGGTTGATGATTTTTCTTTAGAGGAATCTCACACTCAGGCAAGTCTTCATTTTGATAATTTGATAAAAGATTTTAACGTTCATTATCAGGAAATAGAATCTGATAATTTTGAGGGTAAGTTTACTTTGGTTTATGCTTTTGAAAAGTGAAAATTCAATATAAAAATCACAAATTCCAATCTTAGTATATTTAAGAATAACCACAATTCTGTCATTTCGACGTAAGGAAAAATCACATGCGGGATTCGACAAAGATTGGAGTCATGCTTTGTGGAGCTTCTAGTGTGATTTCTCCTTACGTCGAAATGACATACTTTGTCTTGAGTTATTTAAGCTTAATTTCCTTTTTTTCGATTTTCAAACATACTCATATACAAAAAAGTGCTCATTTTTCTGGCGCGTCTTTTGAGAGTATCAGCATTTTCGCCTTCAAAATATTCATCAATGGTCTGAAACCAGTGATTTAGCCAGATCCCAAATTCATTAGAGGTAATTCTGCCATCAAAATGAGCATCAACTTCATTATGGACAGTCAGTGGATTTCCATTATATTTTTTTGCTCCAAATAAATTCATCTCCCAGAAATCAGTCAGCTTTTCGAGATGTGCGTCCCAGTCTTTTATTATATCATTAAAATAAAAGCCGATTGCTGAATCGGCTCTTATTTTAGCATAGAACTGATGCACTAAAAGAGTAATGTCATCTCTATCTTCTATTTGTTTTTTCACAGAAAAAGGGTGTTTATTAAAATGAATAATACACTTAAAATTGAACTCAGAATTAAAAGATTAAAAACAACTTTGTGTTTCATTTGAGCCAAAATTGAAGTATTTACAAAGATACAAGCTAAAACAACTATAGCCAATTGAATCATTTGCGGAATTGAAGTTCCGTTAGCCAAAACATACATAGCTGCAGCACCTCCTAAACAGCTTTGTCCAATTACTGCCATTGCAGCAGAACCCATATAGTTTTTATTGAAAATGTCGAATGTTGTTTGATATAGTGTCATGATATTGAGTTTTTTATATCAACAAAGGTACATGCACAATACCGCTGCATTTTATGACTTAAATCATAAAACGAAAACTTTTTTATCGGTATACTTTTCTGTTTATAATTTTCAATTCGCCTTTTTTCTCCAGTGCTTTTATGGTTCTGATGATGGTTTCGACACGTAAACCTGTTAGATCTCCAATTTGCTGTCTGGTGAAATTGATGAGATAGCCATTTTTATCTTTTTGAAAATTGAAATAAGCGATACCATGATCGATTAATTTCAAAACTCTGTGCTCTGGTTCCTGGGTAGAGATTTCAGCAGCCATAACCGATTTATAATACAGTCGCTGTGCCAGATTTTCGATTATTTTAATGCTGATTTTTGAGTTTTCTTCCAGAAGTTTCCAGAAGTTTGACTTTGAAAGAAGAAAAATTTCGCTGTTTTCAACTGCAATAGCATTGGCAGGGTATTTTTGATTCAGGAACAACGGAGGTTCTCCAAAAGATTGTTCTTTATAAAATATTCCCTGGATGAACTCTCGTCCATCATCATTATAATTACTCATTTTTATTTCGCCTGAAATAATTTGATAATAATAAGCAGGTAGATTTCCTTCGTCAAAAATGACTTCGTTTTTATTGAAGAATTTCTTCAGAGCACCATATTTTTCTAATAATTCAGCTGTAATCATAATTGTTTCATTTGTTGAACTAACGCCATTACACAAATATAATTCATTCAAATAGTTCTTCTGCATTAAAAAACTTTTACTTTTACGGCTGTTATGCAGCAAAAATTACTCAACATACACCAACAAATTTTGAAGGCTAAAAAAGAGGGGCAGAAATTACTGGCTATTCTTTTAGATCCTGATAAAATTGTATGGAAAAATTTAAATCATTTATTAGATAAAATAAACCAGTCTCCCGCAACCCATATTTTTGTAGGAGGCAGCATTGTTCAGGCTACAATTTTAGAAGATTTAATTAGACAGTTAAAACAAAAAACAAACTTGCCCGTTATTATATTTCCGGGAGATCCTTCGCAGATTTCACCTCAGGCTGATGCTATTTTGTTTCTGTCATTATTGTCTGGCAGAAATCCTGATTATTTAATAGAATATCAGGTTCAGGCAGCACCTATTCTCAAAAAAACCAATCTTGAAGTAATTTCAACAGGTTATATTTTAATTGAGAGCGGGAATGAAACAGCAGTAGCACGTGTTAGTAAAACAAAACCGCTTAATCGAAAAGATTTTGATTTAGTTTTGGCAACAGCCCAGGCCGGAGAAATGTTAGGGAATAAATTAATCTATTTAGAAGCCGGAAGCGGAGCAAAGAATGCAGTGCCCTTGGAAATGATTCAGCTAATTGCCCAAAATATCCAAATACCTATAATTGTTGGTGGAGGAATCGTAAATTTAGAAGGAATTCAAAATGCTTATAATGCGGGTGCAGATTTAGTCGTAATTGGAACTGCTTTCGAAAACAATAGCCATTTTTTTGAACTATAAACAACCAGATACTAATCAAGATGATTGATTTTTTTTTAGACAGTTATAAAAATGCACCGCTATGGCATATGGCTTTAGAGTTTTTGGTGTTTGTCTGCGGAATATTGAGTGTTTGGTTTGCAAAAAAAGAGAATATCTGGGTATATCCAACTGGCTTAATAGCGACTGTAATTTCGGTTTATCTGTTGTATGTTGCCGGTTATATTGGGGATATGATTATCAACGGATATTTTTCTATTATGAGTATTTATGGATGGTATGTTTGGGCAAAGGGAGGAACTGTTGAAGATAATTTACCCATTACAAGAACAAATGATAATGAAAAAATCATAGGAATTTTATTGTTTTTTGTAACCATTTTTGTAGTTTTCGGTATTTATAAATATTTTGATTATGAGATTAAAAATGACAACTATGTCGATATGATTTCGTCAGGAATATTTTTTGCCGGAATGTGGTATATGGCCAAGAAAAAAATCGAAAACTGGACACTTTGGATTATTGGTGATATTATTGTTGTGCCACTTTATGCCTACAGAGGATTAGGAATGTTGTCACTTCAGTATTTAATTTTTACAATTTTAGCTATTTCAGCTTATTTAGAATGGAGAAAAATCTTAGACAGCAAAAAACAAATATTATAAAAATTGCCTTATTTGGACCTGAAAGCACAGGGAAAACCACATTGGCAAAACAGCTCGCGGATTATTATGAAACGGAGTGGGTTCCTGAGTTCGCACGTGATTATTTGCAGATAAAATGGGAAGAAAATAAGCAGATTTGTACTGAAGGAGATATGATGCCAATTGCGTATGGACAAGTAGCATTAGAAAATGAAAAACTGGAAACTGCTCAAAAATATCTGTTTTGCGATACTAATTTAATGGTGACCAAAGTCTTTTCTGAGGTCTATTATGGTGTCTGTAATCCACTTTTAAATGAAGCTGCCTTAGCACATGAGTACGATTTATTTTTTCTGACAGATATTGATGTTCCCTGGGAAAAAGACGATATTCGCGACAATCCAAATAAAAGAGAAACTGTTTTTTCTGTCTTTAAGCAAACTTTAATTGATAATAAAAAGCCATTTATTACTATTTCCGGTGATAGAGAAAGTCGTTTAGTAAAAGCGACTGCGATTATCGATAATCTTACAATTGCTAAAAAAAGAGGGTTTTCATCTGCTGATTTTGTGGAAATTTATAATCATGGAATACCTTTCGAAAAAATACTAAAACAACTTAATATTTTTAAAAAAGGGATTTCTAAAAGCAATTTAATAAGTCCAGCAACATTGGATAACGGAATTTTAAGTTTGTCAACTGCTGATTTTGAAGAAAAAGCAAGTTTTTTTGATATTCATAAGGAGAATTTTAAAATATGTAAATTTATTCCCGCTTCAGGTGCAGCAACCCGGATGTTTAAATTTTTAATTGCTTTTTTGAATACTTATGATATCGAAAAAGAAGCAATTAACTCTTATATTAATAGAAAAAAAGATAAAGATTTGTCTATTTTTATTGTTGCAATGGATAAGTTTCCTTTTTTTGATGCTGTTTATAAACAACTAAAAGTAATTTATCCCAATTTTGATACTTTAGACAGGGATTATAAAAATTATTATTTCATAAAAATATTATTATCTCCTGATTATTTTGATTTTGCAAATAAACCAAAAGCGGTGTTGCCTTTCCATAAATATAAAACGCATATTGCAAATCCAATAGAAGAACATTTAAACGAATGTGTGCATTATGCTGCGACAAATAATACTTCTAATTTACATTTTACAGTTTCAGAAGCACATCAGGAACTATTTGAAAAAGCTATTGCAGAAGTAAAAGAAAAAATCGAGTCAGAATCAGGTACTCAAATCAATATTAGTTTCTCTTACCAAAACAAACGTACAGACTCTATTGCGGTTGATGTAAAGGATAATGTTTTCAGAAGTCAAACAGGATCATTCATTTTTAGGCCTGGAGGACACGGAGCATTGATTGAAAATCTTAATAAAATTGATGCGGATATTATTTTCATAAAAAACATAGACAATGTTATCCAGAATAATATTGATAAAACGACACTCTGTAAAAAAGGGCTGGCAGGAGTTTTAATAGCAACACAACAAAAAGTTTTTGGTTATTTGAATGCTATAGAAAAGGAGCAGATTAAAGAAGAGGATATTGACAAGATAGTTGAGTTTTTAATGCAAAATCTCAGCATCGAAATGACTAACGATTTTAATAAGTTTACTTATGAAAATAAAATAAGTAAAATAAAAGAACTTCTCGACAGACCAATTCGGGTTTGTGGAATGGTTAAAAATGAAGGTGAAGCAGGTGGAGGGCCTTTTTGGATCAGAAATGACAAAGGAGATGTTTCACTGCAAATTGTAGAAAGTTCACAAGTTGATTTAACCAACAAAAAACAAAAATCAATTTTAGAGGATGCAACCCATTTTAACCCGGTGGATTTAGTTTGCGGGACTAAAAATTACAAAGGAGAGCAGTTTAATCTGGCAGATTTTGTAGATCATAATACAGGATTCATTGTAGAAAAAAGCGCCGAAGGTAAAATAGTTAAAAATTATGAGTTACCGGGATTATGGAACGGTGGAATGTCAAACTGGCTAACTATTTTTGTTGCGGTTCCGTTGATTACTTTTAATCCGGTTAAAACGGTAAATGATTTATTAAAGCCAGCACATCAACCACAATAATGGATTTAGAAAAAATCATATCAGAATTAAGCTTTAAAGCCATAAGAAGCAGTGGGGCAGGTGGCCAAAACGTAAATAAAGTTTCCTCAAAAATTGTACTGACTTTTAATTTGAATGATTCTCAGGCTTTATCCGATGATGAAAAAATACTTTTAAAAGAGAATATATCGACAAGATTAACTTCTGAAAATATTCTAATCTTAAATTGTGATGAAGACCGAAGCCAGTTTAAAAATAAAGAGATTGTTACGAAACGATTTGTAGAAATCATCAAAAAGGGATTATTTGTTCCTAAGGTTCGAAAGGAAACTAAAATTCCTAAATCGGTGATTAAAAAGAGAATTAAAGACAAGAAAAATATTTCTGAAATAAAACAATCACGAAAGAAACCAAAATTGGATTAAATTCCAAAAACATTCTTTCTCGGTCGTTTTGGAATTTGGAATTTCTTTTTTGGAGTTTTAAATATTTTAACATTACATTTGCACCGTCTCAAAGGGGTGCTCTAAATAACGAGCTGAGATCATACCCAAAGAACCTGAGCAAGTAATGTTGCTAAGGGAAAAACGACAATTTTAGTTTGCATTATATTTTGTCGGAAACACATTTATTAATTTAACCAAAAGAATAATTCCCCCTTTTATTCGTAATTATTTACGGATGAAAACCTATTTAAGTCTCAAAGCTGCAAAGTTTCAAAGCTGCAAAGTTTTTAAAAGCCAAAAATTGGCAAATTACAAGTCTATTTTCTTTTTTCTATTTTCTTTTTTCTATTCTCTTTTTTCTATCGCACAAGAGCAGGATTCAACCAAAGTTAATCAATTGGATAATGTATTGGTTTCGGCAGTTCGTGTCACTACAAAAACGCCGGTGAGTTTTAGTAATCTAGACAAAAAAGACATAAAAACCAGAAATCTGGGTCAGGATATTCCAATTTTGATGAACTATCTGCCATCAGTAGTAACGACTTCTGATGCCGGAAACGGAATGGGCTACACAGGAATTCGTGTACGTGGAAGCGATGCTACAAGAGTGAATATTACCATAAACGGAATTCCATATAACGATGCCGAAAGTCAGGGAACATTTTGGGTAAACATGCCCGATTTTGCTTCATCAGTAGAAAGTTTGCAATTGCAGCGTGGTGTTGGAACATCAACAAATGGTTCGGGCGCTTTTGGCGCCAGTTTGAACATGCTGACAGATAATTATGCTACAAAAGCAAATGGTGAAATCTCAAGTTCTTATGGAAGTTTTAATTCGAATAAAAATACTGTGAAATTCAGCACAGGTTTGCTAAACGATCATTTTGAATTGGCCGGACGTTTATCAACTATTAAATCTGATGGATACGTTGACAGAGCAAGTTCTGATTTAAAATCGTATTTTTTACAGGGAACCTATGTTGGTAAAACAACTTTAATTAAAGCATTGGTTTTTGGCGGAACTGAAAAGACATATCAATCCTGGAACGGAATTGATGCCGTAACTTTAAAAAAGGACAGAACTTTTAATTCGATAGGTCAAAAATACAATGACACAGGTGTTCCCGAAGGTTTTTATGAAAATCAAACTGATAATTACCAGCAGGATCATTATCAGCTGCATTGGAGTGAATCATTTTCGGACAAATGGAGCACCAATTTGGCTTTTCATTACACAAAAGGAAAAGGTTATTATGAAGAATATGCAGATGATTGGTATTTTCAAAATGTATTGTTTAGTAACGAAACCTCATTTGATTTTTTAGGATTTACTCCAATAACAGTTGATGGAAAACAAGTAAATTCAACTGATTTAATTCGACAAAAATGGCTGGACAATGATTTTTATGGAACCACCTTTTCAGTAAAATACAAAGAAGAAAAGCTGGATATTATCTTTGGTGGAGGCTGGAACAAATATGAAGGGGATCATTTTGGAAAAATAATCTGGGCAAGATATGCAACCCAAAGTGAACAAGGAGATATTTATTATAATGATTTTTCAACAAAAAAGGATGGGAATATTTTTGCAAAAGCAAATTATCAGTTAACAGACAAATTAAGTTTCTATGGAGATTTACAATACAGAAGAGTGACTTACAAAGCCAATAGTTCTGATACAGGATTAGTAGATGATAAATTCAATTTCTTTAATCCTAAAGCAGGTTTCAACTTTCAAATCAATTCAAAAAACACATTGTATTTCTCTTATGCAAGAGCTAATCGCGAACCAAATAGAGACGATTATGAAGGCGGAAATGTAAGACCGGAAAAATTAAATGATTTTGAGTTAGGATGGAGATTCAATTCAGACAACTTTCAACTCAATACCAATTTCTATTATATGGGATACAAAGACCAGTTGGTTTTAACGGGAGAATTAAACGATGTCGGTTCTCCTCTTCGTGCCAATAGTGGTGACAGTTACAGAGCAGGAATTGAGATTGATGCAACACTAAAGCTTTCAGAAAAATGGTTTTTACAGCCTAATGTTACTTTAAGTCAAAACAAAAATAAAGACTTTTATTTTACAAGAGATGGTGTTTTGCAAAATTTGGGAGAAACCAATATCGCTTTTTCTCCTAATATAATTGCCGGGAATCGTTTGACTTTTATGCCAGTTAAAAGCTTGCAATTATCGTTATTATCTAAATTTGTGGGTGAACAATTTATGGGGAATATAGATTCGGAACTTTCAAAGCTGGACAGTTATTTTGTAAATGATTTTAATGCATCGTTTGAATTCAAAACAAATAAAGTTTTCAAATCAATAATGATATCGGCTTTAGTTAATAATATCTTTAATTTAAAGTACGAAAGTAATGGGTTTTTCTACACCTTCGATGATGATTACTCTAATCCTCCGGCAGTTAAGACTATGGAGGGTGTAGGTTATTATCCGCAGGCAGGAACTAACTTCTTAGTCGGATTGACATTGAAATTTTAAAAAACTAAAATATAAAAGCCTGAAAATTTAAAACTTTCAGGCTTTTATATTTTAGTTATAAACATGAATTATAGTTCCGCTTACTTCAACACGATACTGTATCAGAGGATATTCTTTTCCGCCTAAACCTGTAAACAAGCTGTATTCTGAATCATCACAGGAACAAACTGCATTAATGCCTTTAATAGTCATAGCATTACAAGAAGTTAAAGCCTGATTAGGACACGCTGCATCAAAAGCATTATACCCGCTTCCGGCATTAAAGATAATAACCCCTTTCGCACCATAGCTTGAAATAATAACGCCGTTACTGACATATTTTAGATTAGAGTAAGCCGGTAAGTTCATATCTATTGTAAAATTCACAGGATATTTTGGGATATAAGGATTTTTGTTGTTTATATCGTTATCACTGCAGGAAAAAAGTATAGAAATAAAAAGGATTAAAAGCCAGAGTTTTTTCATTGTTTTAAAGGGAATTAGTGAGACAAAAATAATTTATTTGCTTTTGAATTCTATATCATTAACATATAATTATGTACTGTAAAAAATAATAGTATATTTGTAATAAGAAAAATCCCGTCCTGATGGGATTTTTTGTATTTATATAAACGATGAAGTTATGAGTAAAGTATCTTATTATACAGCAGAAGGGTTAAAGAAATTAAAAGAGGAGTTGGAACACTTAAAAAGTGTGATGCGTCCAAAAGCATCTCAGGATATAGCAGAAGCAAGAGATAAGGGAGATTTATCTGAAAATGCCGAATATGATGCAGCAAAAGAAGCACAAGGTTTGTTGGAAATGAGAATTTCTAAACTCGAAGAAGTGTATTCTAATGCCCGATTAATTGATGAATCACAATTAGATGTTTCGAAAGCATTGGTTTTATCGAATGTAAAAATCAAAAATCAAAGCAACGGAATGGAAATGAAATATACGCTTGTTGCAGAAAGTGAAGCTGATTTAAAAACCGGCAAAATTTCAGTGACATCTCCTATCGGAAAAGGTTTACTTGGGAAATCTGTTGGAGAAGTAGCTGAAATTACAGTACCAAATGGTGTTTTGAAATTTGAAATCCTTGAAATTTCCAGAGATTAAACCTAAAACAATGAGTTCCATATTCACAAAAATAGTCAACGGAGAAATTCCGGCCTACAAAATTGCCGAAGACGATAATTTTCTTGCATTTTTAGATGTAAATCCAAATGCAAAAGGACACACTCTTTGTATACCAAAACAAGAAATAGATAAGATTTTTGACATAGAGGATGAATTGTATCTGGGTCTAATGAAATTTTCTAAGAAGATTGCAATTGCTTTAGAAAAAACAGTTCCCTGCAAAAGAGTGGGTATTGCAGTTGTTGGTTTAGAAGTTCCTCATGCGCACGTACATCTTATTCCGCTAAATGAAATGGATGAAATGCGCTTTGTGAATAAAGTTTCACTTTCTAAAGATGAATTTGAAGCTTTGGCAAAAAGGATTCAGGCAAATTTGTAATATAGAAAGAAATAAAAATTTAAAAAGTGCAGTTCACTGCACTTTTTTATTTAATGAAATCTGAAACGTAGTTCCTTTGCCAATTTCAGAATGTAAAACCTTAATTTTTCCACTGTGATATTCTTCAACGATTCTTTTGGTTAAAGAAAGTCCTAATCCCCAGCCGCGTTTTTTTGTTGTAAATCCGGGTTCAAAAATAGTTTTGAATTGTTTTTTAGAAATTCCGGTTCCGGAATCCTTTATGTTTATTTTTACATGATGATTGTCCTGCTCAATTTGGAGATCTAAAGTTCCCTTTCCTTTCATGGCATCAATGGCATTTTTTACCAGATTTTCAATAGTCCAGCTATGAAGTATTGGATTAATTAATGCAAAAATAGGTTTACCCGGAGTTTGATACGAAAAGGTAACCTGTTTTGAAAAACGTGATTGTAAATACTCAAAAGTTTGTAAGGTTTCTTGAACAACATCATGGTTTTCAAGAACAGGAACAGAACCAATTTTAGAGAAACGATCAGTAATTGTCTGCAAACGTTCAACATCTTTTTCAATTTCAGATGTGATTGTCTGATCAATTTCTTCAGTTTTTAATATTTCGACCCAACCAATTAAAGAAGAAAGAGGAGTTCCAATTTGATGAGCAGTTTCTTTAGCCATTCCTGCCCAAAGTTTATTTTGAGTAGCTATTTTGGTACTTCTGTAGAAATTATAAATTAAAGCGGCAAACAAAAAAATAATCAATAATAGAGCAATCGGGTAATATTTAAGTTTATTAAGTAATGCCGAATTTCCGTAATACAATTGTTGGTGTTTTCCCGGAGCGTATTCAAAAATAATAGGCTCATTTTCATTTTTTAATTT
Organism: Flavobacterium sp. LM4; assembly: GCF_002017935.1. Classification (NCBI taxonomy): domain Bacteria; kingdom Pseudomonadati; phylum Bacteroidota; class Flavobacteriia; order Flavobacteriales; family Flavobacteriaceae; genus Flavobacterium; species Flavobacterium sp. LM4. Next base: position 2,259,420 of record NZ_MUFW01000001.1, read on the forward strand.
ATTTAAATAGGACTTAAATTTTTCTTTATCATTTAGGATTTCATCAGGAACATTCTTGGAATTAATCACTTTGTCGTACATCACCAACATTACCGGTACTGAAGAATTACTGTTTGTAATTTCCAGCGGCAAATCAAGATCTGTATATTCATCGGCGTTGATGATTGTTTTTTGTGCATTGGCCAAAATATTCATTTTCAATCGCTCTTCATTTTTGAATATTTGAAAAAAGGTATAGGTATTCCAAAGTATCAGTGAAATGATTGAAAAGGAAATAAAAATAATAATCCAACGGGTCGTATTTCTGCTTTCAGAAAAATGCATAGGGTAATTTTTGAGCTATAAATATAACGAAATAAACACATTTAATATTTTGTGAATGTTTAAAGATTTTTGTTTTTAAGCCTAAAACTATTTCTTTGGCAGAAACGATTTCTATACTTTTGTATTTGCTGAAACGGGATTCAGTTAAAAAACAAAGAATATGATTAGCATTAATCCAAAAGAGATACCAACAGCAAAATTGCAAGGCTACCTGCAAAGTGCCATTGGCCCGAGACCAATTGCTTTTGCCAGTACAATTAGTGCAAAAGGAATTCCGAATTTATCGCCTTTTAGTTTTTTTAATGTGTTTAGTGCCAACCCGCCAATTTTGGTTTTTTCGCCTTCAAGACGTGTACGTGATAATACGATTAAACACACCTTGATCAATGCCGAAGCTACTGGTGAAGTCGTAATTAATGTGGTCAATTATGATTTGGTTCAGCAAACATCATTAGCCAGTACAGAATATGGCGAGGGAGTAAACGAATTTATAAAAGCAGGATTAACACAAATTCCTTCAGATTTGGTAAAACCGTATCGCGTAAAGGAATCTCCGGTACAGTTTGAATGCAAAGTCACGCAGATTATTCCGCTGGGATCAGAAGGAGGAGCAGGAAACCTGATTCTTTGTGAAGTGGTAAAAATTCATATTCACGAATCCGTTTTAGATGCAAACGGAGTCATTGATCAGCATAAAATAGATTTGGTTTCAAGATTAGGAAATAATTGGTATTCAAGATCGAATCAGGGACTTTTTGAAGTACAAAAACCACTGACAACTTTAGGTGTTGGTGTGGATGTAATTCCAGGTTTCATCAGGGAAAGCCCTGTTTTCAACGGAAATGATCTTGGAAAATTAGGCAATATTGAAGCCTTGCCTACAACAGAAGAAGTTAGTATATTTGTGAAAGAAAATTTTTCTGTTAAGGGAGTTTTAAGCTCCGATGATCAGGAAAAAATACATTTAGAAGCCAAAAAATACCTGAATAATGACGATGTTGAATCGGCTTGGAAAGTGCTTTTAGCAAAGAAATAAGAAACGAAATAATAAATTAATATAGAAGAAGATGGAAGTTATAGGAAAAGTAAAAGTAGTTAATCCGGAACAGCAGGTTAGTGCGTCATTCAAAAAAAGAGAATTGGTCGTGACTACAGATGAGCAGTATCCACAGCATATTTTAGTCGAATTTACACAAGATAAATGCGATTTATTAAGCAGCTACAAGCAAGGTGAGGCTGTGAAAGTTTCTATCAATTTAAGAGGAAGAGAATGGGTTAATCCACAAGGAGAAACCAGATATTTCAATAGTATTCAAGGTTGGAGAATTGAAAGATTAGCACCTGAAAGTCCTGGGCAAACGCCTCCAATGCCAGCTGCAGAAGCTTTTGCTCCGGCAACAAATTTAAACGAAGACGAACCGGACGATTTACCTTTCTAAAAAAGGTTAAATACTAATAATTAAATTCCAAATTCCAAATCATGAATGTGTATTTGGGATTTGGAATTTTATTTTTGAGTTAGTTTTGTCATTTCGACTAAAATGAGAAATAGCACAAGTAACTTCACAAAGAAAGATTATGGAAGTTTGAAATTGCTATTGTTATTGAAATTGATTTTTTAAAATGTATTACGTAGATAAAGATTTATTTTTTCCACCGGTTTCTGAAGCTGATAAAGATGGTATTCTGGCAATTGGCGGAGATTTAAATTCGGAAAGATTACAGTTAGCTTACAAAAGCGGAATTTTTCCATGGTTCAATGAAGGTGAACCCATTCTGTGGTGGTCTCCTGATCCAAGAATGGTTTTGTTTTTAGATGAATTGGTTGTTTCGAAAAGTATGCGTACTATTTTGAAGCGAAATCAGTTTAAAGTTACTTTTAATCAGAACTTTGCAGATGTTATTTCAAATTGCCAAAAGATAAAACGTGATGGACAAACCGGAACGTGGATTTCAAACGAAATGATCGATGCCTATTGCAAATTAAACAAAGAAGGAATTGCAAAATCGGTAGAGGTTTGGCAGGATGATATTTTAGTTGGAGGTTTATACGGAATCGATTTGGGCCATGTTTTCTGTGGTGAAAGTATGTTTTCTAAAGTTTCAAATGCTTCTAAAGTAGCTTTTATAGTTTTGGCGAATTATTTAAAAACAGAAAAGTATAAGTTATTAGACTGTCAGGTTTATAATCCCCATTTAGAGAGTTTAGGATGCCGCGAAATTGATCGTGACGATTTTATGTCTATTTTAAAAAGTAAATAAATGAGTGCTGTTTACATTGTAAAAGAAATTTATATTTATCCGATAAAAAGCCTTGCCGGAATTAGCTGTCAGCAAGCTTTTGCTGAAGAAATGGGTTTTGAAAATGATCGAAGATGGATGCTCATTGACACAGATAATCAACTTATAACTCAAAGAGAATATCCTGTTTTGAGCCAGTTTTATCCTCAAATCTCAGACGGAAAAATCAAGATTACTTTTCAGGATTATGAACATGAATTCTCAATCAGTGAACATTTAGACGACCAGATTTATACTAAAGTGTGGGATGATAAAAGTTTTGTTTTTGAAGTAAATAAAACGACTTCAAAATGGTTTAGCGAGCATTTGGGATTTGGATGCAAATTGGTAAAAATCATTAAAGCAGGAGATCGCAAACATGAAAGTTCAAGGTCGAAAGAAACATATAATGTGAGTTTTGCAGATGCTTATCCATATTTACTAATCGGGACAAAAAGTTTGGATTTTTTGAATAATAAATTAGAAGAAAAAATAACTGTAAAAAGATTTCGTCCTAATATTGTTATTAGTACTCAAACCCCTCACGAGGAAGATAATTTTGAGCAGTTTAAAATTGGAAAAATTCAGTTTAAAAATGTAAAACCCTGCGGAAGATGTATTATGGTTAACAATGATCCGCAGAATGGTGTTGTAAAAAAAGAACCTCTAAAAACTTTGAGTAAATATAGAAATGTTAATAATTCTGTTTTATTCGGAATCAACATTGTTGGTTTGAATCCCGGAATAATTCAGGTTGGCGATGAAGTTGTTTACTAAAAATTCAATTTTGTAAAGCTATAATTCAAAGTATTAAAAAGTACCAGTTCATTTTTTAAGGTTGGTAATTCCAAAATTAATTTTAGTGTTTCGTGTGCCATCATCGTACCAATAATTCCGGGTAAAGTTCCTAAAACTCCGTTGAGGTTGCAATTCGGAACATCTTTTGGATTTGGCATTTCAGGAAATAAATCACGTAGATTTTTACTTCCGTTATGGTTAAAAACAGCTACTTGTCCTTCGAATTTTAAAATACTTCCATAAACTAAAGGTTTTTGAAGTTCAACACAAGTATCGTTTATCAAATAACGAGTCGTAAAATTATCAGAGCCATCAACCACAATGTCATATTGCTGGATAATTTTTGATGCATTTTCAGGTGTTAATTTTTCACGAATTGCTTCAACTATTATTAAAGGATTCAGTTTCGAAATAACATTTTTGGCTACAATAGCTTTTTCCTGGCCAATTTCGTTCTCAGTATATAAAATTTGTCGATGTAAATTGTGAATTTCGATAATATCAAAATCCATTATTCCAACAAAGCCTACTCCGGCCGTTGCTATATATTGTAGGATTGGACAGCCTAAACCGCCTGCACCAATTACTAAAACCCGTGCCTTTTTGAGTTTTTCCTGACCTTCATCGCCAATTTCAGGAAGAATCGTTTGTCGGTTATAACGTAAAAATTCTTGTATGATACTCATTATTTGTAAGTCTAAAGTTGAAAGTTAAATTTGGGATAAAAAGATGTGAAAATAAAATAACTGAAAAGAGTCGATTAGATGCTTTTAGACTTTATGACTTTCGACTTTCGGACTAAAATTTTTATCCCAATCCTTCCAAACAGGTTCATAACCTTTTTTAGTAATGACTTCGGCAATTTCTCTTGCAGAACGTTCGTCACTAATTTCAAATTGTTCCAGCGATTGAGGGTCAACAACATACCCCCCGGGATTGGTTTTAGATCCTGCGCTCATGCTTGTTACGCCAATCGGAATAATATTGTTTCTGAATTTTTCGTTTTCACGAGTCGAAATAGAAATTTCAAGATCTTCATTCCATAAACGATAAGCGCAGATTAACTGTGTCAGATCTTTATCATCCATAATAAAATTGGGTTCGATAATTCCTTCAGCAGGGCGAAGTCTCGGAAATGAAACTGAATACTTGGTCTGCCAATATTTCTTTTGAAGATAATCAAGATGTAATGCATTAAAAAAACTATCTGTACGCCAATCTTCCAAACCTAATAAAACGCCCAAACCAATTTTATGAATTCCGGCAGTTCCAATTCGGTCAGGAGTTTCAAGCCTGAAATCAAAATTGGATTTTTTACCTTTTGTATGGTATTTTTTGTATACTTCCTGATGATACGTTTCCTGATAAACCAAAACAGAATAAACCCCTGCTTCATGCAAACGTTGGTATTCTTCAGTAGAAAGAGGCTGAACTTCTACAGAAATAATAGAAAATTGCTCTCTGATTAAATCAATTGCATTCAGAAAGTAATTAATATTGACAGTGTAATTAGCTTCACCAGTAACCAATAAAACATGATCAAAACCAAGATTTTTCAAGGCCTCAACTTCGAGTTTTATCTCAGAGTCCAAAAGTGTTTTTCGCTTGATTTTATTATCTAAACTAAAACCGCAATACGTACAGATATTTTGACATTCGTTACTTAAATAAAGAGGAGCATACATTTGAATGGTTTTGCCAAAACGTTTTTTAGTAATTTCATGGCATTCCTGTGCCATTTGCTCTAAATAATTTTGTGCTGCTGGAGAAATCAGAACTAAAAAATCATCAAGATTACGTTTGGTTTTGGACAAGGAATACGCAACATCTTTTGATGAGGTCTGATATATTTTAGATTGAATGGTTTCCCAATCATAATTTTCAAAAACAGATTTGAATGTTTTCATTGTATTGTTTTAGTCATATAAAAAAGCAGTCAACGGACTAGAAGCAACTGCATAATTTTGCTGATTAGCGACTTTAGCCTCAAATGCTTTTCTTCCGGCGATTACAGCTTCTTTAAAAGCTTCTGCCATTAGTTTCGGATTACCGGAGACAGCAATTGCAGTATTAACTAAAACGGCATCTGCACCAATTTCCATAGCTTTTGCAGCATCAGATGGAGCGCCTATTCCGGCATCTACAATTACAGGAACATTACTTTGGTCGATAATAATTTCTAAAAAATCAATTGTTTTTAAACCTTTGTTGCTTCCAATTGGTGAACCTAAAGGCATAACTGCTGTAGTTCCTGCATTTTCCAGATGTTTGCATAAAACCGGGTCAGCATGAATATACGGCAAAACAAAAAAACCAAGTTTAGCAAGTTCTTCAGTAGCTTTTAAAGTTTCAATTGGATCCGGCATCAAATATTTTGGATCCGGATGAATTTCAAGTTTTACCCAGTTGGTTTGGAGTGCTTCACGTGCTAATTGTGAAGCAAAAACAGCTTCTTTTGCATTTCTGGCACCTGATGTATTGGGTAGTAAATTAATATTAGGATGTTGTAAATGTGATAGAATTGCATCAGTATCGGTTTCGAGATCGATGCGTTTTAAGGCTACCGTTACCAATTCGCTTTCTGAAGCTAAAATTGCTTCTTCCATTTGCAGGTTAGAACCGAATTTCCCTGTTCCCAAAAATAAGCGAGAGGTAAGGGTTTTATCTCCAATTTTAAATAATGACGTTTGCATATAATTTGTCGTTAAGTTGTTGAACCAGTTTTACTTTTTCAAGGCTTTTTGTAATCATTCCGGAAACGGCAATGCCATGAATACCTGTTTTTACAAGAATCTTTATGTTTTCTAAAGTGATTCCGCCAATCGCATAAACGGGTGTCAAAATGTTTTGAGTTTTCATTTTATTCAGAATTGAAACATAACCTTCAGCACCTAAAATCGGGCTTAATTTTTCTTTAGTTTCCGTAAACTGAAAAGGCCCTAAGCCAATATAATCGCAGCCGTTTTTAGACTGGATGAGGACATCTTCAAAAGTATTTGCGGTTGCACCAATAATTTTTCTGTTTCCTAAAATAGCTCTTGCTCCTGGAATACTCATATCTGTTAGACCTAAATGCACACCATCTGCTCCAATTTTCTGGGCGAGTATAACATCATCATTAACAATGAAATTTGCCAGGTATTCTTCGCATAAAACTTTTACTGCTTCAGCTAAAACAAATCGTTTTTCAGGAGTTTGATTCTTGAATCGCATTTGTATCCAGTCACAGCCTGCATCCAGAGCCTGATGAATGTTGTATAATTGCTTTTCGGCCGTTTCGCCTTGTGAGATATATTGTAATTTGTTAAACATAATGATGGCCAATTAGAGTTGATGAGGAATTTAAATACTTTTCGATATATACTTTAGCTTCTAAACATGAGGTTTTTAAGTCATAACCCAAAGCTAAATTTGCAGCAATTGCTGAAGACAGAACACAGCCTGATCCATGTTTTGGTTGGAAATTAATCTTAGTGGGCGAGAGTTCTATCAGATTGCTTTTCATAAATAAATAATCAGTGCCCAAAGCTGTGTGATTGTGACCGCCTTTCAATAAAATAGCAGTTGGAAGTTCATTTTTTACCCAAAGTTTTTCAGAAATAAAATTGGGATAAAGCTGAAGTATTTCCTCATAATTGGGTGTTATTAAATCAATTTTTGACAATGTTTTTTGTAAATCTGCTTGGTTTTCAATTGTTAAAAACTCAAATTCCGTCGAGGATTTTAATACAGTATCCCAAACAATAACTGTACTCGGATTTAATTTTTTAATTAAGGAAACAACTTCATTTAAATAAAAAAAGGAAGGAACAATGCCAATTTTAACCGATTTTATTGAATAGTTTTTGAATAACTTTTTTATAGAGCGTAATACAAAATCAAGTGATGTCCATTCAATTTCGTAGAATTTACAGTCGGTTTGAATTGTATTTGCTGTACTTATAGCTAATCCCTGTACCTGATGCTGTTCAAAAGTTTTAGTATCGGCTAAAATTCCGGCTCCTCCAGAAGGATCTAAACCTGCTATGCTGAGAGCGAAAGGACGATTTTTTGACATAGTTTAAAATTTTTGATTGGATTGGGACTATTCCAGATGGTACCTAAAAGAGCAACATTATCAAAACCATTTTGAAGAGGCTGCTCAATATTACCCGAATAAATTCCGCCTAAAGCAACTATTTTGGTATTAAAATTTTCTCTCTGTTTTATTGCTTCAAAAAGATTGGTTTGTGAACTGTAATTTTTCTTTGAAATACTAGGAAATGCAGGACTCAAAAAAGCATATTCAAAAATGTTTTTCAAAGCATTGAAATCTTCAATCGAATGCGTTGAAGTTGACAAGACGAAATCAGATAGCTCAGTAAAATTGATCATTTTTTTTCTTTCTGTTTCTGAAAAATGAATTCTGTTAATCCCAAAGTCAGCTGCAATTTGATGATGATGATGCAAAACCAGATTTTCCCGATATTGATGTTTTATCTGATGAATAAATTTTGCTGTTTCTACTTCTGAAAAATTAGGTTTCCGAATATGAAGCAAAGACAATCCTTCCTCAAATAAAGAATCAATAATCCCTATTTCATCTGCAACAGCAGAAGGATTTGTAATTACAATCATATTTCGTAAAATGTTTTCTGTGAGATGTAAAATGTGAAAATGAATTCCTTTCACATTTTACAAATATCATCTCACATTATATGTAAATCTCTTTCCCTTGTTCAATAAATTCTTCTGATTTCTCCTGCATCCCTTTTTCGGCGGCAGCCACATCACGAATCTCCTGAGATATTTTCATAGAGCAGAATTTTGGTCCGCACATCGAACAGAAATGGGCGACTTTTGCACCATCAGCAGGAAGTGTTTCATCATGAAATTCTCTTGCAGTATCCGGATCTAATGACAAATTAAACTGATCTTCCCAGCGGAATTCAAAACGCGCTTTACTTAAGGCATTGTCGCGATATTGTGCTCCCGGATGCCCTTTTGCCAAATCAGCGGCATGTGCGGAAATTTTATAAGTGATAACACCATCTTTAACGTCTTTTTTGTTGGGCAAGCCAAGATGCTCTTTAGGTGTAACATAACATAACATCGCACAGCCGTACCAACCAATCATGGCAGCTCCAATTGCTGATGTAATATGGTCGTAACCCGGTGCAATATCAGTTGTCAATGGTCCAAGAGTGTAAAACGGAGCTTCATGGCAATGTTCTAATTGCTTATCCATATTTTCCTTAATCATGTGCATCGGAACGTGTCCGGGGCCTTCAATAAAAACCTGCACATCATGTTTCCATGCAATTTTTGTCAATTCTCCCAGCGTTTCCAATTCTGCAAATTGAGCTGCATCATTAGCATCTGCAATCGAGCCAGGACGTAAACCGTCACCAAGAGAAAAAGCGACATCATACTGTTTCATGATTTCGCAGATTTCCTCGAAATGGGTGTATAAAAAGTTTTCTTTATGATGAAATAAGCACCATTTTGCCATTATTGATCCGCCTCGGGAAACGATTCCAGTTACGCGGTTGGCTGTTAAATGAATATAGCCAAGTAAAACACCAGCATGAATCGTAAAGTATGAAACGCCTTGTTCCGCTTGTTCAATCAGTGTATCTCTGAAAATTTCCCAGGTTAAATCTTCAGCAATTCCTTTTACTTTTTCCAAAGCCTGATAAATTGGAACCGTACCAATTGGAACCGGCGAATTACGAATAATCCATTCTCTGGTTTCGTGAATGTTTTTCCCTGTTGATAAATCCATTATCGTGTCAGCTCCCCAACGGCAGGCCCAAACTGCTTTTTCAACTTCTTCTTCGATGCTGGAAGTCACGGCACTGTTGCCAATATTGGCATTTATTTTTACCAAAAAGTTACGTCCCACAATCATAGGTTCGCTTTCAGGATGATTGATGTTGTTTGGGATAATGGCTCTTCCACAGGCAACTTCTGAGCGTACAAATTCGGGTGTGATTTTGCTTTTTGGGGTATTGGCACCAAAACTGTGTCCGTGGTGCTGACATTTCATCGCTTTGGTTTGTTCATTTAAAAGTTCGATTCTTTGGTTTTCACGAATCGCAATATATTCCATTTCAGGAGTGATGACACCTTGTTTGGCGTAATACAATTGTGTTACGTTTGCGCCTTTTTTTGCACGTTTTGGCTGATGTAAATATTCAAAACGCAGATGATTAAGGCTTTCGTCTTTTAGACGGGTTTGTCCGTAATCTGAGGTTATTTCGTTTAGGATTTCGACATCGTTTCGTTCTAAAATCCAATTTTCACGCAGTCGCGGAAGCCCTTTTCGAATGTCGATTTCAATATTTGGGTCGGTGTAAGGTCCTGAAGTATCGTAAACGGTTACGGGTGGATTTTTTTCAATTCCGCCATTTGAAAGTTTCGTATCGCTTAGGATTACCTCGCGCATGGCGACTTTTATGGGATGAATTTCACCATTTATGTATATTTTCTTAGAGTTCGGAAATGGAGTTCTGGATATTTGTTCTTCCTGATTCATTCTTTTTAGATTTGAATTACTATTGTTATTTTGATTGAAAATTTAAATTTCTCTTAGCCGTTTTCTGCCAGGGATAGAAGTGTAAAGCCCGTAAAGGAGAAAACCGTAAAAAACAAGGAGTAAAAAAGCGACCAGCGGAAGCTTTTTTATGACTATGTTTTTGTGGTTGACGACTGCGGACTTGTAATGGATAGCCCGTTCGTGCAGCCCAATTATCCTCCCTGAGTGGCAGAAATAATCAGGATTTCGTCAGTTTCGGATACAAAGTGTTGACTCCAGTTTATTTTTGGAACAACGGTATTGTTAATGGCAACGGCGATTCCGTTTTGTTTGTTTGGAATTTCGAGATCGAGCAATGATTGAACGCTAAGCGATTCAGCATTGAATTGTTTGATTTGTTGGTTGATTTTTAGTTCCATTCCTTTTGAATTTAGTGTATAGTGACACGTTAGGAATGGCTGCAATTTCGCATAAAAATGCGTGAAGAAGTCATCTTACTTTTCCCTACGCTAGTATGAACTAGATCAGGTTCAGAGGGTAAAATCTCAGCCTGCGCGATGCAGACACCCCTAAAGTGTGAAGCAAATATAGTTTTTTTTTGTTTGAAAGTTTAAAAAAGTTTCAAGTTTCAGGTTTCATGTTGTTTATGTAAACTGAAAATTTTGATGTTTTATTTTGTTCTTGTCCAGCAATCTTCGGCGTGATCATTTACCATTCCGGTGGCCTGCATGTGTGCATAAACTACTGTTGAGCCTACAAATTTAAAGCCTCTTTTTTTTAAATCTTTACTGATTTCGTCAGAAAGCGGAGTAGTAGCGGGAACGTCTTTTGAGGTTTTTGAATGGTTTATGATTGGTTTTCCGTTAGTAAATTTCCAGATATATTCTGAGAAACTTCCAAATTCATACTGAACTTTTATAAATGCCTGTGCGTTTGAAACGGCCGCTTTTATCTTCAGTTTATTTCGGATTATTCCGGTATTCTGCAGTAATTCTTCGATTTTTTCTTCAGAATAATCGGCAATTTTTTTATAGTCAAAATGATCAAAAGCGATTCTGAAATTTTCTCTTTTGTTTAAAATGGTTATCCAGCTTAATCCAGCCTGAAAAGTTTCAAGAATTAAAAATTCGAATAGAGTAGGGTCATCGTAAACGGGAACGCCCCATTCTTCGTCATGGTATTTTTTATATAAATCGCTGGAAGTGCACCAGCTGCATCTTAGAGGATTTTGTGTAACCATTGTTATTAATTTGGAACATTTTTGTTTTCGTCTTTTTCCAGATATTTTTTAATCAAATGATGTCCAAGATAAATTAAGGGAGTTAGTAACACGGCAACTGAAAGTTTAAAAACATAACCCGTTAATCCTGAAGAAATGTAAGTGTCAAAATCAATTTTTCCCGGAAGCCAAAAAGCGATTCCAAGTACTATAAAAGAGTCAAATAACTGTGAAATTACTGTTGATCCGGTTGCTCTAAGCCATATTTTTTTTTCTCCGGTTTTTCTTTTAAAAAACCAAAATATCCAAACGTCTATTAATTGAGATACCATAAAGGCTATTAAACTACCGACAATAATCCACATACTTTGCCCAAAAACTGCTTGAAATTGTTCATCATTTACCGGACTTATTCCTTTTGCAGCGGGAATTACTATAGCCATAAATAATATTAGAAAGGCATAAGCTATTAAGCAGGCTGTTATGAAAGAAAGTTTTTTAACGCCTTTTTCGCCAAAATATTCATTGATTAGATCTGTGGTTAGAAAAACAATTGGCCAGGGTAAAATCCCGATGCTCATTACGAATGGTCCAATCTGAATTAATTTTCCTCCAATAAGCTCAGCTACAACAGCATTAGTTATAAAAATTCCTGCCAGAATTACAAAAACGATCTCTTTTTTGGTTTTAAACATAAACTTATTATATAGATTCAGATTATCAAAGTTACTTATTTAAGTGAAATTAATTTAATATCCTTCATCAAGAATTATTTCGTTTGTTGTTTTTTCTTTTTCAAAGCTTGCTCTCGGATGATTTACATTTAAGAATTCATTAATAATCATCTCATACTTTTTTTCTAGTTCATCTTCATCATTTATAAAAATCATATTGAATGCTTTAAAAGCCAATGGGTTTATTTTTTTATTTTCGTTTATGAAGGCTATTGTATACAATTGTTTTTTTTGTAATTCAATTTCATTGCTTTTTCTTTTGATTTCATAAAAATAAAATGAAATTTCGTGATTGTTCTTTTCAATTATTTTGTTTTCTAATAAGGAAATAGAATCATTTTTAGATAAATTTTGAAAATTTACAACTGCAGATTTCGAAATTTCTTCCTCTGTAAAATTTATTTGGTCTTTTTTATTTTGATTTAACAACAAATTGATGGTTGCAAATTGTGTTTTGGGGTTTTTCAAAAACGCTTCAATTTCTGAATTGCTTAATTTGTTATGAATGATTCCTAATCTGGCTAATTCTATATTTAATTCCGGAATATCAAGTTTTTTTATTTTTTTAATGACTTCTTTTACAGCATTGTCGTCAGCATAATTGTATATTAAATTGGTATAATTTATTAAATCAGCTAATGACTCTGTAGGCTCAGTGTAGTCGATTAGCTCTTCGGATTCTAAAGCATCATCATTTACCTTGTTTTTTTGATTCCAGCTTGCAACTCTTTTGTATTCGAGTTTTGTGTTGGTGAGGATTATTTTTTTGAATGCCTTTATTTTATTGACAGATATTAATTTCTTTTCCAATAGTAAATTGCAGAAATCAATGATGGGTTTATTATATTCTTTTATACTGTAATACTGAAAAATTTCAGGAAACAATTCCTTACTGTTTTCGGGGTCACTTTGAAAGAAATAAAAAAGACTTGTTATTTCGTATTGATTATCTGAAACAGGCAAATCATATTCTAGCAATTCATTTATTTTTTTGTATCCTGCTTTTGATTTTTGAAGTGCAATGCTTTTTAGAATACTAATCTGTACATCAGTTTTGGTTGATTCTTTTTTATAATAATTTTCAAGAAAAGGAATCACTCTGTTATCATTTATCTCACCTAATTTTTCTACAAGTGCAGCAATAGCATCTGCTTCATTTTCTTTAAAATTAAAAGTGTTTATGAAATTAGTAATGTTTTCAAAATCATCTTTTGTAATGTCCAGATTGTTTATTGATTTTAGAGCAGAATAACGAATGGTATCTTTTTCGCTTTTGGCATCTTCTATAAAAAGCTTCACCTTGTCTTCATTAGCTTCACTTTTTATGTTTTTTGCTAAAGCCAGGGAATTAAAAGTCTTTTCTATGAATGAATCATCGTTTTTGTAGTTTTTTTCTACCAGCGTGCTTAGTAAGTAATAAGTATTGTTTTTATAAAGAGCCTTGTATTTAATAGCCTGAACCGCATCAGGTTTAGACACTAAAGCATTGATAATATAACTGTTTTCTTCTTTGTTAAAAGTGGTGTTTTCACTTATGAATTCATACTTATCTTTTTTGTCAGACAGTATTTTATCCCAAAGTGATTTTGAAAACCCTTTCTTTTCATATAATTCAGTTTTTAATAATGAATTTGTATTTGCGTATGCTTCATCTTCATCTTGATCATAATAATCTTCGTCATAGTTACTTTCAAATTGTTTTAAGAACTCTTTTTTAAGCTTATTTTGGATAGAATCAATGGGTAAGTTACGTTCATATTTGTGGTATTTGTAATATTGAAGATTTATTTTTTTACCGGTTTCGGAGTTGAAAACCTGAAATTGATTCACTTCTCTAAAAGCATTTTTTGCTTCATATTTTTTTGCATTTAGTTTTAAAAACAAATTTTCATTTTCTTTTTCAGGAATTTCTATTGTATAATTTGCGGTGGAATCGATTAATATTTTTGTTTTTGATTTATAATCAAAAGGTTTGATCAAAAACGAATTAAAGAATCGGTTTGTATTTGTCTCTGATGCATTTACCGTTCCCAGTAAATAATATTTATTTCCCGCAACTAATGTTTTTAATTTTAGATTTCTTTCTCCAATTTTAGCCGAAGAAACAAAAGAGTTATCGATTTTATTATAATGAGTGTTCGTAGAATCCTGATTATGCTGTAAATAAAACTGGTAATGGATCTGTTTTTGTTCGTACTCGGAATTTTCTAATATATGAGTGTCGTTTAAAGTTTTTTCCTTTAAAAAATAATACCCTTTTTCCTGATTATCATATCCCTGAATATCAACATTGGTTCCTTTTTCGACACTATTTCCAAAAACAGAATTAAAAAAAGGAACTTCTATTTCAAATCCGCCTTTTACCGCTTTTATCTTCTCCCATTCATTTTTAAAAGGTTTTATCTTTATATTATCAAAAACTTCATTTTCATATTGACGAACATAATTTGCAGGACCTGTCATAGAAACAGAAATAATTTCTAATGGAGTTATGTAAAATTTTGAATGCTGGCTATTGCCCGTTTTAGTAATATTTTTTATATCATATCCTGAATAATTCGTTTGTTCAAAATATTTTTTCTCAATAATATCTCCGGCTATTTTTTCGAAAAACAAACTGTCCAATGACTTAGCGTTGTATCGAATGTCATCACTTTTCAGGAAATAATTTAATGGAATTCTTTTAATTGTTACAGCGCCGCCATTAGTAAAATCCGGAGATTCTAAAATTTCATTTTCTTCTATTGTAGTTTTGTATAAAGGCATTTGCACCATTTTGTCCCTTGTATTCGAAGAAACAAAATTAGGGTTGGGAAAATAGGCTTCAATTGTCTTTTTCTGATTTTTCCCATTATCCGTAAAAATGTCTATTATGGGTTTTACTGTGTAGCCTTTGAGTCTTAAAAGCTCAATAATGCCATCATTTCCTGCCAGATGCGCTGCTCCTACAGCAGAAAATAAACTTCCTGTTTTGGCAATAGAATCTATACTGTTGGTCATGATTTTATTGCGGTTTACAATAAGCGCATCGTGGGCTTTTTTTGAAAACATCAATTTATAGATAGAATCCAGCATCACAATATCTTTTTCTCTGTAGTACTCCTTAAGAACCTCTGTCGGGTTTCTGTTTTTTAGAATTTTTGTTAAGGCGACTTTATTCTCTTCTTTTGGTTTTGCATCTTCATCAGCTATCTGAAGAATAGAAAGCATGGATTCTTTTGCATTTTCCAGACCCACAATTCTTTTTTTGTATTTTTTACCGGTTTGAAATATAAACATATCTAAGACTGTATTTTCTTGAAAATCGGCTTGTTCTCCTTCTACACCAGACAGCATGCTTCTGAAAAAGCGAGCATTATCATTATTAAAAATGGTTTTTATATCCTCTTTTGTTGTTGGCAATAAATAGAATTCTGTATAAAATTTGGTATACAGATTATAATTATTATCGTTTTTCATCAGGCTATTCAGATCAGTCCAAGTCTCGGGATTGCTCTCATTAGCGACAATATCAGAACCTAAAAGATTTTTGAAAAAGGAGTCAGACAAATGAAAAGAGACTTTATCATTAACATGCATTGTGCCATATAAGTAAGAGTTTTTACTTAATCCGTTGCCGGATATTTCCCAAAATAAGCTTTTGTTTTGAGCCTGAACAAATGAAGTTGTCAATAATAAAATAAAAAGTAATTTTTTCAATGGGATAGGTTTAATGGTTTTGATAAACAAATATAGAATAGAATAAGGGCAAATTGTTTATGCATTTAATTTTTTCTATCTTTAATAGAATTGATTTCTTAAAACTAAAAGGATTTTTGCGGATGTTAAAAATCACTTCGGATTGGTAAATTTTGGATACTTTTGAAGTATTACTAATTCAAAATAACAATATGAAAAAATTAATATCAATTTTTCTCATGGGAACAGCTTTTTTTGCGATAAATGCACAAAACAAAGGAGATAATCCTTTGCTTAAAAAATGGACAGGACCTTACGGAGGTGTACCAGCTTTTAATGAATACAAGGTTTCGGATTTTAAACAGGCAATTGAATTTGCTATTCAGGAAAAATTAAATGAAATTGATGCCATTGCCAATAATCCAAAAGCACCGACTTTTGATAATACAATTGCGGCCTTAGAGCGTTCGGGAAAAACGATGGATCAGGTTTCTACTGTTTATGGGATTTACAGATCGAATTTAAGCAGTACTGAATTTAGTGCTATCGACAGAGAAATGTCACCTAAATTTTCTGAGTTTAGTGACAAAATTAATCAGAATAAAAAATTATTTACAAGAGTTGAAACGCTTTACAATGCTAAAGAAAGTAAAAAATTAACTAGTGAACAACAGCGTTTAATTTGGTTGTATTATACCAATCTTGTTCGTCAGGGAGCAAAATTAAACGATCAGGATAAAGAGAAAGTAGCGGCAACAAACAAAGAACTCGCATCGCTTTTTACCCGTTTTAGTCAAAATTTATTAGCAGAAGAGCAAAATCAATACGTAGCACTGAAAACAGAAGCTGATTTTGACGGTTTGCCAAATGAAGTAAAAAATGCCGCTATTGCTGAAGCAAAAGAAAGAAAAATAGATGCTTTAGGATGTGTAGCGAACACACGTTCTTCAATTGAGCCGTTTTTGACTTTTTCTACTCGCAGAGATTTAAGAGAAAAAGCATTCGATATTTTCGTAAAAAGAGGAGATAACGGAAACGCTAATGATAATAATACAACCTTGGTTTCTATTTTAGAATTAAGAACTCAAAAAGCAAAACTACTTGGTTTTCCAACTTTTGCTCACTGGAGTTTATCAAATAAAATGGCAAAAGATCCTCAAAAAACGTTGGATTTAATGATGTCAGTTTGGGAACCGGCTGTAGAAAAAGTACATCAGGATGTTGCTGAAATGCAGAAAATCGTAGATGCTGAAGGAGGCAAATTCAAAATTCAGCCATGGGATTACCGTTATTATGCTGAAAAAGTCAGAAAAGCAAAATATGATTTGGATCAAAATGAGGTTAAGCCTTATTTGCAGTTAGAAAATCTGCGAGAAGGTATGTTTTGGGTTGCCGGTGAATTATTTGATTTAAATTTCAAACAAATTACAAATGTACCTGTTTATCATCCGGATGTACGTGTTTGGGAAGTAAGTAATAAAACTACAGGTAAAATAGTTGGGTTATGGTATTTTGATCCGTATGCTCGTGCGGGAAAGCGTTCTGGTGCCTGGATGAATGCATATCGTAATCAACAAAGATTAGATGGTGATGTACTGACAATTGTATCGAATAATTGTAATTTTATAAAAGGAGCCGAAAACGAGCCAATTTTAATTTCATGGGATGATGCTTCGACTTTATTTCATGAATTTGGCCATGCGCTTCACGGATTATGTTCAAATGTAACCTATCCAAGTTTGGCAGGAACAGCTGTGGCAAGAGACTACGTTGAATTTCCATCTCAATTGTTAGAACATTGGTTGGCTACTCCTGAAGTATTGAACAAATTTGCATTGCACTATAAAACAAATCAGCCATTGCCTAAGGCTTTAGTAGACAGAATTGAAAAAGCGGCTAATTTTGGTGAAGGATTTGCTACTGTAGAGACGATTTCAAGTTCTTTAATAGATATGAAACTGCATTTAGCTACAACAACTATCGATCCTCATAAATTTGAAAAAGAAACGTTAGATGCACTTCATATGCCGTCAGAAATTGTAATGCGTCACCGCATTCCGCAATTCGGGCATATTTTTTCAGGAGATGGTTATTCTGCGGGATATTATAGTTATTTATGGGCAGATGTCATCAATGCTGATGCGTGGGAGGCTTTTACTGAAGGAAAAGGAGCTTACGATAAAGAAATAGCTAAAAGACTTTATGATACTGTTTTTAGTGTAGGAAATACTATTGATCAGGAAAAAGCTTATGAAAACTTTAGAGGGAGAGCTCCTAAGTCAGATGCTTTAATGCGAGCCAGAAGTTTTCCTCTTATTGGTAAAAAGTAAAGTATAAATTGTCAAAAATAAAAACGGTCCGAATGAAAATACGGACCGTTTTTGTTAAAATTCTCTAAGTTGTACGTTATTAGGCAATTCTCCAATATTTTGTAATTTAATACCTGCAAGTTCCTGGGCTGTATTTATGCATTCCGGTAGTTCTTTCCCTTTTAGTTTGCTATACAAAAAGCCAGTCCAGAATGCATCACCGGCACCTGTAGTGTCTTTTATATTTTCGACTAAATTGGCTTTTTTAGTAATGATTCCTAATTTTGAATCAAATATCACTACTCCGTTTTTTCCTTTTGTTAAGCAAATAGTGGATGCACCCTGTTTCTGAAAATAATCAAAAATGTAATCATCACTTTTGATTTCATTAAACCATCGAAAACAATCATCATCACTTAATTTCATTAACGGGTTTGTACTTAAATATTCTTTGATAATCTCTTTGGCTTCGGCTCTCTCAGGCCATATTTTGTCTGAATAATTAAGATCAATACTGGTTTGCAAACCCAGTTGATATGCTTTTTTAGCTTTTTTCAAAATTGTTTCACGAGCCGGATTTTTACTGAGTGCAAAACAAGTGGTATGAAAAATTTTAGACTGTTGAAGTAAGCTATCCGGAAGCTGCGCTTCGGTTATATGATAATCTGCTTGCCTGTATGGAATAAATTCTGGTGTTTCATTTGATTTAGAGACAAAAATAACAGATGAAGACTGGTCATCAATTTTATGTATGCAGGTAGTGATAACCTGGTTTTCGTTTAATTTTTCTAACATGAAATGCCCTAATCCATCGTTGCCACAACTGGCGACTAAGGCTGTCTTTAATCCTAATTTTGAGCCATATATACTTACATTCGTGGGCGAACCACCTAAAAAACGGCCGTAATTTTCTGTTTTAGAAATAGGAGTGTTTAGTTCATAGCCAATAAAGTCAATGAGTAATTCTCCGATACATATAATGTCGATTGTCTTTTTCATTTTAAACAAGTAATTTGAAATTTGTCGTAATACCCTGATTTAACAAAACGGCTGCTGCTGCACTCCACGTACAAAATGGAACTCCATTTGGTTTTTCGGTTTGGGTATTAAAGTTTTCGTAAAAGCTAAAGTCCTCTTTTTGATTTGCTGTATTTATTGCGTTTAGAAGCTTTTTAGCTTCCTCTTTTTGTTCTTTGGCGAGTAATGCTAAACCATAAAATCCATTAACCATTGGCCAGCTGCCTCCGTTATGAAACTCATTGGGGTAATTTCTGAATTCATATTTGAAATTGTTTTTTAATAAATTCCAGTCGCTATCTGTTTCCTCAATAGGAGGCCAAAAGGCAGGGACTAATTTTAATGGTCTTTGATTTCTTATTTTCTCAGCATACTGAATTATTTTTTCCTGAAACGAAACCGGACCAATGTTTAAAAGCAACGCCAGTGCATTTGCAAATGCATCAAATTGTGTTTTGTATCCTGCCGGGGAAAAGGAACATGGCATGTAATCATCAAAGTGAAGTTCATAATAGGCTCTTTCATGGTATTTTTCTCCCTGAGAATTGGGGATAAAATTTATTTCAATTTGTTGTGTTATTTTTTCAATTTTAGAAGTGATTGCATTTTTTTTCACAAAATAATTATAGGATCTCAGTGCCCAAATACGCAACAGCTGATCGTATAAAACATAGCCGTCAGTAATGTACTCATCAGCCCAGTTTCCTGAAAGCGGAACATACATCAAGTGTTTGTTGTTGAATTCCCAGGCTTCCATCTGACTTAAACATTGCTCAATGTTTTTTTTGTGATTTTCAACAAAGGAAGGGTCTTTTTGGTAAAATGCATATTGACAAATTCCAATAATAAACCATGAGACAGCATCGACTCTTCCTGCTAAGCCACCGTAACTCACTTCGGTACTGTTGTCGTTTGTCATAACGTTAGAAGGTATCGTACCGTTGTCATGTTGGTTTTTTGCCAGTGTTTCCAGCGTTTTTCTGAAAGTTTCAATCAAGTTATTGTCTCCTGATGCTAAAGCAGCTAATCCGCAGATTACACCATCCCGTGCCCAGACTCTTTTGTAATTTGAAATGTTTTGCGCACTTGCTAAAAAACCTTCAGATGAGGAGGAATTGTGTAATAATTCAATTGCTTTTGTATAATTGCTATCAGTACTCATAATATTACTGTTTTTTTACTTTAATTAATAATGTACTTAGGGAGCCCAATAGTAATAATGTACCTGCAAAAGTTATGGCTAAACGGGGATCATTATTTAGAAAATATTTTAATACAAACCCAAAGGAAACATTTTGAATGATCATTGGAATTACAATCATCATGTTAATGATTCCCATATAAACTCCGTAGCGTTCTTTGGGAATATTGGAAACCACCATGAGATAAGGAATTCCCATCATGCTCGCCCAGGCAATCCCGTAACCAATTATTACTGCAAAAAAAAGATACTGATTTTGAATGACCGGAAAGAATAAAAAAGAAATAGCTCCAAAAAGAAGACAAATAAAATGCACCATTTTAGGACTGTGCTTTTTTGCCAGTTTTGCCAAATAAAAAGCTACCGAAAAGGTTACAATAAATCCAAATGCACCAATCAATCCCATCCATTCTACAGCTTTTTCATAACCCATTTTATCAGCTGGAGTAGTGTTCCAAACGGATAGCGCAATACTTTTTGAATTGTTTTGCCAAAAACACATTAAAGCATACCATTGGAATAAATACACTAAAAAGAGTTGCCACATTACTTTTGGCATTTCTAATACAGCATGATAGATATCGACAAAAGGTGAAAAGACATTCAACGGCTCTGATTTCATCTTTTCAATCTCTGTAGCAGTTGGCGGAATCTCTTTTGTTTTCTTCATACTCCACCAAATTGATGTTACTGAAAGCACTGCTCCTAAAAAGAAAGAGGCATAGATCCAGTTAGGTAATTGCCCCGTATAGCCAATAAAAATAATTGGGAAAAGAAATAGCGAAATGTAGGATAAGAATTGTCCAAACCCGGTAAAAAAACTTTGTGCCTGAAACCCGATTGGTTGCTGATCTTCATTGAGCGTGTCGGCTATAAAAGCACGATACGGTTCCATGGCGGTATTGTTACCAACATCTAAAATCCAAAGCAAACCAGCCGCCATCCATAATGAACTACTAAATGGAAAAAGAAATAAGGCAATGCTACAAATAATAGCACCAATAAAAAAATATGGTTTTCTGCGTCCCCATCTTGGATGCCAGGTTTTGTCGCTCATTGCTCCAATTATCGGTTGAATCAATAGTCCTGTTAGTGGTCCTGCTAAATTTAATAGCGGAATTTGATCCGGGCTTGCGTGTAAAAAATCATAAATAGGATTTACAGCACTTTGTTGCAGACCAAAACTATATTGGATGCCAAAAAAGCCGACATTCATATTGATAATTTGCCAAAAATTAAGCTTGGGTTTAGAGAATGCCATGATTGCTTTTTTAAGTTTTAAAATCAATTCCTGTACAATAAAAGTACAGGAATTGGTAACCAACTAAATTTATAAAACAACTAATTAAAATTTGTATGATAGAGCCATTGAGATTGATCTTCCTGTCATTGATCTTGCTCTAACATAATTTACTGTGTTTTCTGTGATGCTTCCTTCTTCGGCTTCAGTAATTGCTAAGGTGTTCAATAGGTTGTTTCCAGAAACATTAACAGATAATCCTTTTGCAATGCCTACTTCAACAAATCCATTTACAATTACAAACCCATTCATAACTAATTGATTTGAATCTTGTGCATACGCTTTGGTTTGACCAATAAAACTTAAACCAAGTGTGTTTTTATTATCCATGAATTTATAAGTTGGTAAAAAACTGTACATTAATTTAGGTTGTCTTCTTGGTTGATTACCATTGTTATCACCTGAAGTAATTTCTGCTTTTGTGTACGTTAATGAACCTCTTACATCTAAATTATCAGTAACATTATAAGCAGTTTCTAACTCTACACCCATAGATTTGTAATTGTTTTTAATGATACTGTTTGAAGTTGCTTCAAAACCACCTTGTTCATCTGTTTTAGAATGAAATGCTGTAGCATAAACATATCCTTTGTCGAATTTTTGTTTGAACCCAATTTCTGCCTGAGTTAAAAAGTCTAAAGCATTGATTTTATTTCCGTCTAAATAATCTAATCCACTAAATAAAATTCTGTCCGCTTTAGCTGAAGCACCTCTGCTTATTCTGGCAAATACAGATTGTCTGCTTGCTAAAAGTAAGTTTGCTCCTAAAGTATAAGAATAATAATCGTAATCATAGTTTACAGCTGTTGGATTAGCATTGTCAATTGCAAATACATTTTGTTCCGGTACAGAAATTTCACCATCATTATTAATATCATAAGTAGTAGAGACACCTCCTGCAAATGAACCTGTTACTTTTCCTTTGTCATAACGTAAACCTCCTTCAAATGATAAATTTTCAGTTGCATCAACAGATATATTAACATAAGGGGCAGAAACATTGTATTGCGTATCATAATTTCGGGCTAAATTCCCCCAGGCTGGTGTTCCGTAAGCATATAATCCATTTTCAGATAAAGAATTTCCGCCAGCATCATTAACATTAATTAAACGAGGGTTATCATCTGAAACTTCTTGCAGATATGAATTCCATAACCATGACATAGATACATTTTGCATAGATTTAAATAAACCGGCTGTAATGCCTATTTTATCAAATTTTTTCGTCAAACGTAGATCGTTCATGAAATTCCCCATATTGTTTAATTGAGTGTCAAACATGTGAATCCTTGCTACTAACCCATTTGGTGTATTAAAAGTAGCTCCGTTATCTGCGTAGCTTAAAGTTGATCCAGCTCCAAAAGAGTTTGCAATTGTCGAAGCAGATGCCAGTTCAGCAGGAAACGGCGAGATAAAACCACCTGAATTAGATGAGAATCTAATGTTATCGGTAATTTTCCAATTGTTTTCTAAATTAAAGGAAACATTTGCACCAATTGATTTTGAAACAGGATGCATTCCGTTAGACACAGCTTCTCTGCGCACATTTCCGTCAGGTCCCAATCCAACACTATGAGTCAAATAAATAGATTGTAAGGCACCAGTTGTAGCATCATAGCCATCAACACTTTTCCAATTTGGGTCAGCATTTGTGCCTGAAACAGCTACAGGCATAGGCATATAAGCTACGGCTCTGTCATTTAAGAATTTAGCATAGACTGTAATAGAACCATTCTCAAATTCTTTAGTAATGTTGAATTTTACTTGGCCTCCATTATTGCTGTTGAATCCTGTTTTTCTTACTCCTTCACCAGTTCTGAAAAAACCACCTACATGAAAATACAATCCGTCTCCAATTTTTGATCCATAATCTAAATCGGTTCTAAAATTTCCGTAGTCTAATCCAAATGATGTACTGATGTTACCTCCTTCAGTTTTACCGGTTTTACTGATAAAGTTGATAATTCCACCTGGTGAATTTGAAGATAAAGTAGATGCTGATCCACCACGAATGGCTTCAATTTTAGCTATGTTTCCGTCAAATCGTGTAAAGATATCTGCTGTTGCAAATGCAATATCACCAAATAATAATACTGGAAGTCCATCTTCTTGAAGTTGTAGATATTTAGAACCACCTGAAGAAATTGGCACACCACGTACAGAGATATTTGAATTTCCTTCACCTCCAGAAGATTCAGAACGAATACCAGGAATGGTTCTGAAGATCTCAGCAGTTGATCTTGGTGCTGATTGTGTAATCTGCTCTGTTCCTAGGGTAGTGATTGAAACGCTGGATTTGATTTTGGTTTTAGGGTTTACTACTCCAGTAACTACTACATCGTCTAAAACATTTGCATCTTCAACTAATGAAATGTTTTGAATAGTATTGCCATTTATTTGAATGTTCATTTCAGTTGTTTTGTATCCGATGTAAGTAGCAATAATAGTTACTGTTTCGTTTCTTAGATTTGTAAAAACATATTTTCCATCAAAGTCTGTAGCGGTTGCTTTGTCAGAATTTTTTATTGTAATATTTACTCCCGGAATTCCAGCTCCTGTTGCATCAGTAACAGTTCCTGATAAAGTTGAATTTTGAGAAAAAGTGATGTTAAATAGTAATAATGTTATAATTATTCCTATTTTTTTAAATAATGAATTTTTTGTTTTCATGTTGGTTTATTTGTTTAGTTAGTAATTTATTTAGTCATTTTTTATCAAATGTATATTTTATCATAAAAAATAAAATGCTTTTTTTGTACGAAAACGTTTTCGATTTTTCCGAAAACGTTTTCGATTTGACTAGTTTTTTTTTGCGATATTTGTTTAATGAGAGAAACTACTTTAAAAGAAATAGCTTCAGCTTTAGGTATATCTATTACCACTGTTTCGAAAGCATTAAAAAATTATCCAGATGTTAGTGATAAAACTAAGAAAGCTGTTGTTGCTTTGGCTAAAGAGCTTGATTATACGCCCAATAGTTTTGCCGTGAATTTGAGGACTAAAGAATCAAAAACAATTGGTCTTATTATACCTGAAGTAGTACATCATTTTTTTTCAGGCGTTGTAAATGGTATTATTGCTGAAGCGGAGAAAAATGGTTATTTGGTAATTATTCTTCAGTCTAATGAATCTTTAGAATTAGAAAAAAAGCAAGTAGCACTTTTGATTAATAAAAGAGTAGATGGGATTCTCATGTCGCTTTCTAATGAATCTAATGACGATGTTCATATCAAAGATATTCTTAAAAAAGAAATTCCTTTTGTCCAGTTTGATAAAATTTCTAAATTGATCCCTAGTTCAAAAGTTATTATTAATGACCAAAAAGCAGCTATGGATGCGGTGCAGCATTTAATTGACATGGGTTGCAAAAGAATTGCTCATATTCGGGGGCTTGAAAATCCTCAAAATGCTATTGATCGTTTTTTGGGGTACAAAAAAGCTTTAGAAAAAAATGGAATTTCTTTTGATCCTGCATTGGTTTATTCTTGTCAAAGCATCACTTTTGAGCAAGGTGTTGAATTTGCTAAACAAATTCTAGAAGAAGAAGACAAGGGGATTGATGGGATTTTTGTTATTACAGATTTGGTTGCAGTAGGTGTTTTGGCGCATTTTAATGAGAAAGGTATTCAAGTGCCCAATCAATTTGCGGTAATTGGTTTTAGTAATTGGTTTGTATCGCAGGTAATTACCCCAAAATTAAGTACTGTTGATCAACCCAATTATGAGATGGGAGTAGAGGCTTTTAATTTGTTATTGGAAGAGATAGTTTGTCGTAAAGAGGTGAGAGTGTTTGAGCCCAAGACAATTGAGCTAAAAACAACGGTTGTTGTGCGAGAATCTACGATGAAAAATAAATGATAAAAAAAAAGAGCGATTTGAAAATTTCCAAATCGCTCTTTTGTATTTTAAAAACGATTCCAAGTAAACCTAAAGTAACTTTTTTTGAAACCGGTAATTTCAACGTTGTATCCTTATAATACAATATAATACAATTTCTTTTTGGTTTTAAAACATATTTAGGAGCTAAATGATATATCAGATTTAAGATGCTTCTATATAATTTCATGAATTGAAGAATTAAATTAAAAATTCGTTATAACGGTGTGGCTGTTAAATTTTTATTACAATTAGTGATTTTTGGTTGTTTTTGAAACAATAAGCTTTGTTTTTTAAAATTGCAAATTATCATAATGAAAAAAATAATATCAATTATTATTATGAGTACAACCTTTTTTGCAGCTACTGCACAAAACAATTCGGATAATCCGTTATTAAAAGCATGGCAAGGGTCTTACGGAGGAGTTCCTGCTTTTAATGAGTACAAAGTTTCTGATTTTAAACCGGCAATTGAATTTGCGATTCAGGAAAAACTAAACGAAATCGATGCTATTGCAACTCATCCAAAAGCCCCGACTTTTGATAATACAATTGCAGCTTTAGAACGTTGAGGAAAGACAATAAAAAGAATATCTGCCGTCTACGGAATTTACAGATCTAATTTAAGTAGTCCGGAATTTAACGCAGTAGATACTGAAATGTCTCCTAAATTTTCTGAATTTACAGATAAAATTAACCAAAATAAAAAGCTTTTCGAAAGAATTCAAACTTTGTATAACTCAAAAGAAAGTAAACAATTAACGAGTGAACAGCAACGTTTGATCTGGAAGTATTACACTAATTTTGTGCGGGAGGGAGCAAAATTGAATGAGATTGATAAAGCAAAGGTTGCTAAAATCAATTCAGAATTGGCAACACTTTTTACTCGTTTTAGTCAAAATTTATTAGCTGAAGAGCATAATCAATATGTTGAATTAAATACAGAAGCTGATTTTGAGGGGCTTCCTCTTGAAGTTAAAAATGCGGCAATAGCCGAAGCAAAAGAAAGAAGTTTGAATATTTTAGGTTGTATTGCAAATACACGCTCTTCTATTGAACCATTTTTAACTTTTTCAACCCGCAAGGATTTAAGAGAAAAAGCTTTCCATATTTTTATAAAACGAGGCGATAACGGAAATGCATACGACAATAATGAAATTTTAATTTCTATCCTGAAATTAAGAACAGAAAAAGCAAAAATTCTCGGATTTCCTACATTTGCTCATTGGAGTTTGTCTAATAAAATGGCAAAAGATCCTCAAAAAACATTAGATTTAATGATGTCAGTTTGGAAACCTGCAGTTGAAAAAGTACAGCAGGATGTTGTCGAAATGCAAAAGATTGTGGATGCTGAAGGAGGTAAATTTAAAATTCAGCCTTGGGATTACCGATATTATGCAGAGAAAGTCAGAAAAGCTCAATATGATTTAGATCAAAATGAAGTTAAACCTTATTTCCAATTAGAAAACTTGCGTGAAGGAATGTTTTGGGTCGCAGGCGAATTGTTTGATCTGGATTTTAAACAAATTACAAATGTTTACGTTTATCACCAGGATGTCTGTGTTTGGGAAGTGAGTAATAAAATTACCGGAAAACTTGTTGGATTATGGTATTTTGATCCTTATGCACGTGCAGGAAAACGTTCCGGTGCGTGGATGAATGCTTATCGTGATCAGCAAAAGTTAGATCATGAGGTTCTTACAATCGTGTCTAATAATTGTAATTTTATTAAAGGAACTGCCGACGAACCTATTTTAATTTCATGGGATGATGCCAGTACATTATTTCATGAATTCGGGCACGCACTTCATGGATTGTGTTCGAATGTAACCCTATCCAGGTTTAGCAGGAACTTCTGTTGCCAGAGATTATGTTGAATTTCCATCACAATTGCTGGAACACTGGCTGGCCACTCCTGAAGTGTTAAATAAATTTGCCCTGCATTATAAAACAGGTAAACCGCTTCCTCAAATTTTAGTAGACAGAATAGAAAAGGCAGCCAATTTTGGTGAAGGTTTTACTACTGTAGAAACAATTTCAAGTTCTTTGGTTGATATGAAACTTCACCTGGCGACTGATAAAATTGATCCTCATGAATTTGAAAAAGAAACATTAAGGACTCTTAAAATGCCTTCAGAAATAGTAATGCGGCATAGGATTCCACAATTTGGACATATTTTTTCAAGTGATGGCTATGCGGCAGGATATTATAGTTACCTATGGGCGGATGTTATAAATGCAGATGCCTGGGAAGCGTTCCTAGAAGGAAAAGGACCTTATGATAAGAAGTATCAAGAAGGCTTTATGACAATGTATTTAGTATAGGAAACACTAGAGATGAGGAAAAAGCATATGAGAGTTTTAGAGGCAGATCCCCTAAATCAAATGCTTTAATGAGAGCTAGAAATTTCCCTGTTGCAGATAAAAAATAAAAAGATAAAATAAAATAATATAATATAATATAATATATTAAGCTAACAGCTCTTTTTGATCTCTAAAAAGTACGATTTGTCGTTATGCAACTATCTTGTATTTAGGTTAATAGATTGGTTTTGCAACGTTAGCTTTGTTTACTATGTAAGACATTAGCCAAGCTACTTGTCCTTGTCTTGCAAAATAAATTTTTTTCTTTTGTATGTTCGGAATATTTTCTAACATGGATACTAAAATATTATTAGCCGAAATAAGTTGTTCTTGAGAGTAAACTTCAAGTACTTTCTTCATTTCTGTATTAGTCATAGATAAAGCTTTAATTTTATTAAAGTTATTCTCAATCACATTTTTATTTGTGACAATATCTTCAAAATTAATCAGCGTAAAATTCTCTAAAGGAATATTGCCCTCGTTAAAAAGAGTGTAAAATGCCCAGACCGCCCCTCCAGATAAATATATATTTTCTTTTTTTAAGGATTCTGCTCCAGCTGTATACATTTTTGCAAAATTATTTCTCAAAACAGGAAGGTATTCAAAAGATCGTTCGTTGAATTCTGTAATAGATATTTTTTTTTCTTTTTCACGTATTTTTTCCGTTAAGGTTACTGTTCCAATGTTTAAAGACAATGGAACAAAAACATAGTTACCGCCATTAAAAGCATTTATATAGCCTCCTTTTGTATTACCGGAGCCTATGTCTAAAATCATTGAGTTTAAATATTTTTTTGGAGGGATACATCCTTCTAATAACATTTTTCCTTCTTGTTGTGATGTTATAATAGGTAAATCTTTGTTGGTTTTTGCTTTTATCATCATAATCAGATCATCGGTGTTTTTTGCCATACCAACACCTGAGGAGGCAACGATGAAAATATTTTCATTTTTGATTTTAAAACGCTCTAACATTACTTTATGGTTTTTTAAAACTATATCTGTTGCAATTTCCATATCAGGCTTAGCAAGGTTTCCATTAATAGATATTCCTGTAACGATGGCTGCGTTTTCTGTCCAGTACTCTTTTATTTGGTACAAGCCTTTTTTTGCATTTTCTACATTAATAATTGTCATTTTAATACCTTTGCTTCCTATTTCAATTCCTCCATAAAGAGTTTGAGAGTTTATAGTAAAGGATGTTAAAAACAGAAATAAAAACAAGTAGTTTTTTTTGCTTAAAATATTTTTCATAACTAATGAGAATAATAATTAATGTTTGACATTCAAAAAAAGCAAAATGTTTTTTTGGATATTCTGAAATGTTTGGTTGGTGAAAATCGGATGAAAACCAGAGTTAATTCCCAGTTAAATATTGTCAATAAAAGAGGGTATAAGCATAAAAAACATTAAACATTAAATATTTAATGTTTTTTATTGAATTACTGCTTTAAATTATAGTTTTTTAGTAATCTCTTTTTTGTATTTGTTAAGTAATGCTTTGGTCATCCCTAAATTTGCTTTAGTAGAATCAACTGCCAGATAGATAAAATATTCGTTATTATCTGCTACATCAATAATGTGTATTTGAGATGATAGGTTAATCATAATATCATCAATAGTTTCGTTTAAACCTAGTGCACTTATTGCGTTAAGTTTTGCTTTTACAACTTCAAGATTAAAAGCAGATGCCAATTCCGGGTCAAAACTCGCAACAGCTGAATTGGAATAATACGAAATTCCACTTTTTATTTCGGTTACAGCAACAGCTATGTAACCTGGTACATTTTTTTTAAGATCTTCTCCGAATTGTTTTAAATAGTCTGACATAATTGTTTTTTTTTAGTTAAAAATTTTCTTGGGACAAATATATTTTGATTTTTCGGATTTTCGGCGAATATCCTTGTAGATAGAAATCTACATTTTTTTTAAGAAAAATCTCTTTTTTAAGCTAATTTATCCTCATGAATATGTTAAATTTTGATAAAAAAATATTAATTTGATAAAGTCAAAAAACTATTTTATACCTTTGCATAACTTCGAATGGACTGGAATTATTTATGAAAATTTTATTCTAGTAATCGATTTTTGCATTAAAAAAATCAAAATATAAGCCTAAAAACACATAAGGCGAAGTTTTCAGAAATTGAACAAACTATCATGCTCTTGAAAAAAAAGACAAAAATGAACTTAAAATCTAAATCTGTTTTAATTATTGCTTTCCTCTTCGGGCTAAAAATTGTTTTGATTTATTTAATTTTTGTTCAATTGAATAACAATAATAAGCTAATAACATATATTGATGCCGACAATGAAAACCATACAGTTTTAAGAGATCTAACACTGTTAAAAGATAAAATAAAAACCAGCCAAATTGTTTTTAGTCAATAT
Source organism: Flavobacterium sp. LM4 (assembly GCF_002017935.1). Classification (NCBI taxonomy): domain Bacteria; kingdom Pseudomonadati; phylum Bacteroidota; class Flavobacteriia; order Flavobacteriales; family Flavobacteriaceae; genus Flavobacterium; species Flavobacterium sp. LM4. The sequence goes on from NZ_MUFW01000001.1 coordinate 2,289,428, forward strand.
TTATGTAGTCAGGAGGCAAAGGATTTGAAAGACTATGACTCCATTATTGCTATTGTTGCTTGTGATTTAAGCCACGTTCAAAATAAATATATAAACACCATTATTTATGGTGAAATTTCAAAAAACAAGTTGTTAGTTGACAAACGAATAACTTTAAAATCTGATTCTCTTTTGTTGAGTTTTGATAAAAATTTCAGGCAATTGTGTCAATTATCAAAGATTCAATCCATTCCGGTATCTTTTGATTATAGTGATGTTTTGCAAGGTATTGAACTCGAAACTGACAAACAGGTTGATACTGTAAAAAACAAAGTCTTATTTTCTAAAATTGAAAACACTCTTAAAGGAAGAACCGACTTGAATAATGAAACCAGTAACTCTATCTTAAAATTTCGATTTGGTAAACAAGTGGTTACTGATGCTATATCTAAACAGTTTGAGCATGTACTATTAGCATCCCAAAAACATTACAATAATCAGTTTAGTAAAATGAAAGGGAGTCTTGAAGACATTAAGGTTACAGAAGGACAACTTATAGCACAAAACCAAAAAATTACAAGATTATTAACTGATTTGTTGAGTCAATTTGAAAGTATAGTAAGTAAAACTACAGTTGATATAAGTCAAAAACTTTTAAATCAGCGAATTAAGGATGTTAAAACAAGGAATCTCCTTGTTAGTTTTGTTGTTTTTTTGATTTTACTTTTTTTCTTGCTTCTGTTTAGATACATCTACGAAATATTTTACTTGGAGAAAAAGTTAAAAGAGGCTAATGATCAAATTCAAGAAGATTTAATGTTAAAAAACAAAATAATATCACTTTTGACTCATGAAATCAAAACGCCTATAAATGTAATTAGAATGTCGAGTTATTTGGTTTCAGAGAAAATACAAGATCAAGAAGTTAAAGAGATATTTAATTCTATTGAATACACTTCCAGTGCACTAGCTCTAATTGCAAACCATGCTTTGGAGGTAGTGAAATTAGGGAATTATGAAGAATTAATATTTGACATTTCTGAATTTGACATTAGCTTCGAAATTAAAAAAATTATTAAATCACTTCAGGTAATAGCTCATTCTATAAATGTTGATTTGATACTACACACGAATATAGATCAATCCTTTATGATTAACTATGATAGAGTAAGGCTGTACGAATTGCTTTGTAATGTAATAGGGAATGCATTAAAATTTGCTAATACCAGGATTGATATTAGCGTTGAAAAAAACAATCAAACTATATTTTTTGAGATTTTAGATGATGGATGTGGTGTTAAAGAAGAAGATTTAAATCATATTTTCGATTTAAATTATCAAGGTAAAAAATCCCATAGACGAGACACCCTGAGCATGGGGCTTGGGTTGTATTTATGCAAAAGAATAATCGAAAAATCCAATGGAACTATAGAGGTTAGTAACTCAGGTTCATCAGGTTTAAAAGTGGTTTTTTCGATTGATTTAACGGTTTTTAAAGCACTTTGAAAACAAAATAACTCTTTATTATGAATTGTCTTATTGCAGATGACCATTGGATTGTTAGAAGGGGTATGATGTCGATTATGGAAAATCATTTTTCTGATTTGTATTTTGATCAGGCTGGCAGAATTAGTGAGATATCTTCTATGTTAGAAAAAAAGAGTTATCATTTGCTTATTTTAGATTTTTTTTATGCAGACGGAACACTAAAAAACTCAATTTCCAACATTAAATTAATTTCTAATAATACCAGAATAATAGTATTATCGTCCTCTATCACTTATTTTGATTATTTAGAAATCAAAGATCATGTCAATGCAATACTTTGTAAGCAAAGTTCACAAGCGGCTATAATTAATTGTGTACAAAAGGTATTGTTCGAAGGTACTTATATCAATAATTATCATCAACTTTTTTTTGATAAAGTAGCTTCGCTGTCGAGTCGGGAACTGGAAATTGTGAAATTAATTATAAACGGCTATGGCAATAAAGAAATAGTAAATAAACTTGATCTTAAAGAAAATACAATTTCTACTTTACGAAAAAGAGCATTCGATAAATTAGAAATAGAGAATAACGTAGAGTTGATTAATTTGTTTATGCTAAGTGTTTTGTAGAATCATTAAAAAAAAGATATATAAATGCCTATAAAATAGTCTGGACTGTAGTATAATTTTAAATTATTATAACAATAACAATAACAATAATAAAATAGCAATTAAAATGATAAAAAAATACTTAGAGAACTATAAAAATTTTCCCAGAGAAATTTGGGTAATTACTATTATTAGTTTTATAAACAGAGCAGGAACAATGGTAGTGCCGTTTTTGTCTAAATACATGAAAGAGTCTCTAGGGTTTTCGTATTCGCAAGTGGGGTGGGTGATGATGTGTTTCGGCGTGGGTTCGCTTGTAGGAACTTTTGTAAGTGGTAAACTGGTGGACAAATATAGCGCCTACAAAGTAATGGTTTTTAGTTTGTTTTTTAGCGGACTCATTTTTATAGGAATACAGTTTGTTAGTAGCTTTGAGGGTTTGTGTTTTTCAATATTTTTGCTAACCACAATTGCTGATATGTTTCGACCTGCAATGATGATAACAATTAATAATTATGTAACCAAAAACAATAGGGTAAAAGCACTTGCTTTGGTGCGATCTGCGACAAATGTTGGTTTTATGTTTGGCCCGTTACTAGGAGGTTTGTTGATTTCTATTTGGAACTACAATGTCTTGTTTATAGTTGACGGTTTGAGTTGTATCGTTTCTATTTTGATTTTCGTCTATTTGGTAACAGAAAAACAAGTTTTGTATAAACTTAAATTCCAGCATTTAGAGGTTGATAAATTAGCCCCGTTAAAGGATAAATCGTTCTTAATTCACTGGGTAATAACTATGATTACAGCCGTTTTGTTTTTTCAAATTTTCACAGTCTTGCCTATTTATCATAAAGAGCAATTTGGATTGAGCGAGTTTCAAAGTGGTTTGCTTTTGAGTTTTTATGGCGTGCTGCTGTTGTTGTTTGAGCTGCCGGTTGTAAGTTTTGTTGAGAATAGAAAGTATAAAAAAACACTGATTATATTAGTAGGATTGGCTTGTATAGGATTTAGTTATTTATTACTTTCTCTAATAAATATGCCAATAGTTTTGATTGTTTCGACTTTTTTTATGGGTCTAGGTAGTATGTTAACCTTTTCGTTTGCAAGTAGTTTTGTTTCTGGTAGAAGCTTCAAAAATCAAGAAGGCTTGTTTATGTCAATGTTTCAAATGAGTTATGGCTTTGCTCACGTTTTTAGTGCGAAAACTGGTTTGACAATTGTAGATTTATATGGTTTTAAAGCCAATTGGCTATTCAATTTTGGATTGGCAATTGTAGGTGTTTTGTTGTCGTTTTATTTATACAAGGTGGTAAAAAATAACCTTAGGCAAACAAAAGAAAATATTATCAACTCTATCTTCAAAACTTCTTAAATAGGTATTACTTGAATCAATCAGTCAATAGCAATTTTAGTATTGTTGAAATTAAACCTGGTCAATTTAATTCAATTGAAGGGCTTATACGTGAATCGAAATTAATAGACGACATGTTAAGCATTAATCATGCTATTGGGTTTATAAAAAGCAAGTTGGAAAGAAACAAGGTCAAAATTTTTGCATGCCAAAACGAAGTAAATAATTACATAGCTTTTGTAGTTTTAGTAGCTAAAATAAACCCGCATTTTTTTGTAAAATACAACTGGCACATCTCTTATCTCTATGTTAAAAAGGAGTGCCGAAGAGAAAAAATTGCTTATCGATTAATGCAAAAAACTATAGAGTATGCTTGTTTTACAAATGTAGAATTTCTGAGCTTGAATGTTGGTATTGATAATCTATCGGCACAAAACCTATATCAATCCTTATATTTTGAAAGAAAATATTTCTTGGCAAATTACTATTATTATGAGCTGAATATCTCTGATTTGATAAATAAAGATGATAAAAAATAAAAAAACCCGAATAAATTAATATTCGGGCTTCAATATTGAAATAATATATTAACCTAAAGTAACTCTTTTGAAACCTGTAATTTCAACATTGAATCCTTTAACATAATCACCAACTTTTTTACTGTCATCTTTGATGAAGTTTTGATCCAATAAAGCTTTCTCTTGATCTAAAGTAGTATTGTCAGAGATGAAACGTTGAACTTTTCCTGGAATAATTTTATCCCAAATTTGTTCTGGTTTACCTTCAGCTTTTAATTCAGCTTTAGCATCTTCTTCAGCTTGTTTTAAAACTTCTTCAGTTAATTGAGAGAAAGAAATATATTTAGGAACATTTTTTAAAGTTTTTCCTAAACGTTTAGCTTCTTCATTATCCTTTTCGATTACAGCAATACGAGCAGCAAGTTCAGATTCAACGAAAGCAGGATCAAAATCTTTGTAAGATAATGTATCAGCTCCCATAGAAGCAACTTGCATAGAAACATCTTTAGTTAAAACGTCAGCGTTAGGAATTGCAGCAGAAATTGCGGTTAAAGCAGCAATTTTGTTAACGTGAACATAAGATCCAACGAAAGCACCTTCTAAAATTTCAAAACCACCGATTTCGATTTTTTCACCGATAACACCAGTTTGCTCGATTAATTTCTCAGCAACAGTAATTCCGTTGAAGTCTGAAGCTAAAAATTCTTCTTTAGTAGAGAAGTTAATAGCTCTTTCAACTAAATCTTTAGCTAAAGTTACGAAAGCTTCGTTTTTACCTACGAAATCTGTCTCACAGTTTAAAGTGATGATAGCTCCTTTAGTTTTGTCATCATTAACAAAAGAAACAGCAGCTCCTTCAGAAGACTCACGGTCAGAACGGTTAGCAGCAACTTTTTGTCCTTTTTCTCTAAGAACTTGTATAGCTTTATCGAAATCTCCATCAGCTTCAACTAAAGCTTTTTTACAGTCCATCATTCCGGCACCTGTAGATTGTCTTAATTTATTTACGTCTGCAGCAGTAATTGTTGCCATAATATTTTGAATTTTAATGTTAAAAGTAAAAATTCCATTTTCTAAATCCCAGACTCCAATTTTATTAAATTATCAACATAACGTTTTTAATTTTGTATTTGGAATTTGGAATTTAAAATTTGGAATTTAAAATTTGATTTATTCTTCAGTTGCTGGTGCAGTCTCTACAGCAGGAGCAGCTTCTTCTGTAAATACTTCAGTTTCTTTTTCAGAACCTCTGTCAGAAAGACCTTCGATTACGGCAGCAGTTACTAAAGATAAAATTTTGTCAATTGATTTAGAAGCATCATCATTTGCTGGAATTACGTAATCAACCTCTCTTGGGTCAGAATTCGTATCAACCATTGCGAAAACTGGAATGTTTAATTTTTGTGCTTCTTTTATTGCGATGTGTTCAGCTTTGATATCTACTACGAACAATGCAGCTGGTAGTCTTGACATGTCAGCGATTGAACCTAAGTTTTTTTCTAATTTAGCACGAAGACGATCAACTTGTAAACGCTCTTTTTTAGAAAGTGTCATGAAAGTACCATCTTTCTTCATTTTATCAATAGAAGACATTTTTTTAACTGCCTTTCTGATAGTTACAAAGTTAGTTAGCATTCCACCAGGCCATCTTTCAGTGATGTAAGGCATGTTTGCAGCCTTTGCTTTTTCAGCAACGATGTCTTTTGCTTGTTTTTTGGTAGCTACGAATAAGATTTTTCTACCTGATGCAGCGATTTTTTTCAAAGCTTCATTAGCTTCTTCAATTTTTGCTGCAGTTTTATATAGATTGATAATGTGAATACCATTACGCTCCATATAAATGTAAGGGGCCATGTTTGGATCCCATTTTCTAGTCATGTGTCCAAAGTGAACACCTGCTTCTAGTAAGTCTTTTACTTCTATTTTGTTTGCCATTTTTGTACTAGTTTACGTTCTGTTGATTAGCAATGCATAAATGGCGGTTTCCCAGGCTTTATACATTTAGATGCTAAACTATTTCCTACCTCGATAGGAGAGCAACAACAACTGTGTTTTTTAATTTCAATAAATAATTGATCATGTCTTGTCCTAATTGAACAAGACAGGTAATATTAACGTTTAGAGAATTGGAATCTCTTACGAGCTTTCTTCTGACCGAATTTCTTACGTTCAACCATTCTTGGGTCTCTTGTTAATAAACCTTCTGGTTTTAAGATAGCTCTGTTTTCAGCATTTACTTCACACATAACGCGTGCTAATGCCATTCTTACAGCTTCTGCCTGACCAGTTGAACCACCTCCGTAAACGTTTACTTTTACGTCAAAGTTACTTGCGTTTTCTGTCATAGAAAGCGGTTGTAAAACTTTGTACTGTAAAGTTGCAGTAGGAAAGTAAGTTGCGAATTCTTTTTTGTTTACAGTGATTTGTCCTGTTCCTTCAGAAACATAAACACGTGCAACAGCGGTTTTTCTTCTACCGATTTTGTGAATAACTCCCATTACTTAAGATCGTTAAGGTTAACAGTTCTAGGTTTTTGAGCTCCGTGAGTATGCTCAGCACCTACAACAACATTTAGATTTCTAAAAAGTTCAGCTCCTAATTTGTTTTTAGGTAACATTCCTTTTACAGCTTTTTCTACTAATAATGCAGGGTTTTTAGATTGCAATACTTTAGCAGTTAAAGTTCTTTGTCCTCCTGGGTAACCTGTATGACGCATGTAAATTTTGTCATTCATTTTTGTACCTGTAAGGTTAATTTTTTCTGAGTTGATAACAATTACGTTATCTCCACAGTCAACGTGTGGTGTGTAACTTGGCTTGTACTTACCTCTTAAGATCATCGCAACCTTTGAAGCAAGACGTCCTAAGTTATGACCATCAGCGTCAACAACAATCCACTCTTTAGTTACAGTGCCTTTGTTTGCTGAAACTGTTTTGTAGCTTAATGCGTCCATAATATTATTTTAATTAAACATTCCATCCCCAATAAAGGGGATGCAAAAGTACAATTAATTATTTTAAATCCAAATACCTGAAAAGATTATTTTATCTGCTGAAAATCAGGGGGTCAGTTTTGAAATTAAAACGATAAAAATATTGATTATAATATTTATGTTTAGATGACCTAATTTTTTTATTTTTTTTAAAAATGTTTATCAGGTTAAAGTTTTTATGTAGTAAAGTTTAGAGCAGCCTAATTGTTTTGTGTGTTAGTTTTGGGAAAGACCTTGATAATTTTAATAAGTGGTAGGGCTTTTTTGTTTTATTTTAGGCAATTCTATTATATTTGTATTAATTACATAAAAATTCAATCGAATGAAAGCTAAAGCAACTCTAAAACAAATAGCAAAAGAACTTGGTGTTTCTGTATCGACAGTTTCTAAGGCATTAAATGATAGTCCTGAAATTAGTGAGCAAACAAAGGTTAAAATTAAGGAGTATGCTAAACTCAAAAATTATAAGCCTAATGTTATTGGTTTGAACTTAAAGAATCGTAAGACCAAAACAATTGGTGTAATTATACCTAATATATTAAACTCTTTTTTTGCAAAAGTTTTTAGTGGTATTGAAAAAGTAGCTGATAAAAAAGGATATAATGTAATTACTTGTATTTCAAATGAATCATTAGAGAAGGAGATTCATACGCTTGAAATGCTGAGCAATGGAACTATTGACGGATTCATTCTTTCTGTTTCGCAAGAGGCACAAAATTTAGAAGAGTATAGTCATTTTTCTGAAATCATTAATGACGGAACTCCAATTGTAATGTTTGATCGAATTGCTGACGGGGTTGAATGTGATAAAGTTGTGGTTGATGATTTTGATTCAGCTTTAAATTCTACGAAGCATTTAATTAATTTAGGATGTAAAAATATAGCCTTGATTTCTTCGGTAGACAATTTGAGTGTAGGAAAACTGAGAGCTGATGGGTATTTAAAAGCCTTAAAGGATAATAATATTCCGGTAAACGAAAAGATAATTCTTCGTACTAATTCAGAAGATGATATGAAAAGTAAAATTGAAGCGATTTTTGATCATAAAATTGACGGAATTTTTGCTTTGGATGAAAATGATTCAGTTGCTGCTTTAAGAGTAAGTTTGAAAAAAGGGTATAAAGTGCCTGAAGATATTTCGATAATTGGTTTTGCAGACGGAATTTTGGCATCAAGGCGTTTATCTCCAAGTTTAACAACTGTAAGTCAGCACGGAATTGAAATTGGAGAAGTTGCGGCTAAGCGATTAATTTCAAGGCTTGAGGAAGAAGAAGGTGAAACTTCCGATTATGAAACAATTGTTATTAAAACAAAATTGAAAGAAAGAGAGTCGACCAGAAAATCTAAATAAAAAAAGAAAACCATTTTAATTTTAAAATGGTTTTCTTTTTTTATTTGTTTTTTAAATTTTAAATGTTATAACGGGTCTTGCTGCATGATTTACCAAGCCTTCGCTAATACTGCCGTTAAAGAAGTGAGCGAAGCCTGTTCTTCCATGTGTACACATTCCGATAATGTCTGCATTAATGCTATTTGAAAAATTAATAATTCCTTTTTCAATATTGGTGTCATTATATATGTGAGTTGAATAATTAGTAAGGTTAAATTCATTTACAAAATCTTTCATCGCTTTTTCAATAATATGAGTTGGTTTGAAGCTATTTGGTGTGCAAATAGTAACTAAGTGTATTTTTGAATCAAAGAGTTCTGTGAAGTTTAATAGTTTTTTAAAAGGTTTTTTGGATTCTTCTGTGAAATCTGAAGCAAAAACAATAGTAGATGCGTTAAAATTTGAAATATCTTTTTTAATAACCAAAACGGGAATATCAGAATTTCGAACTACTTTTTCAGTATTAGATCCAATTAGTAATTCCTCAACACCTGAAGAACCATGTGATCCCATTATGATTAAATCAATGTCGTTTTCTTTGCTGACTTGAGAAATTCCATGGAATGTTTTGTCAATTTTTAAGATTTCAGTTACAGTAAGGCCTTGAAGATAAGGTTTTTCAGTAATTTTATCCAACATCTCATTGGCTTTTCTCATAAATAACATTGTTTCGGGAATACTTGCTCCGCCGGTAATTGCGTCATTCATTTGGCTTGGTAATTCCAACATATGAAGCAGGATGATTTCTGAATTGTGTTTGTGTGCTATTTGTGCTGCAACTTTTAAGGCGTCTTCTGCATGTTCTGAGAAGTCAGTAGGGACTAAAATTCGTTTCATAATTTTTTGAGGTTAAATTATTGAATAATCCGTTATTTAATGCTCTTATAAAGATAAGGAATATTATTAGACCAATCTAATTATTTGATTTATAAAAAAAACACTATATTTGCACCGTTATTTATTAAAATCTAAATAATGAGGGGACTAAGTGTCCCCTCTTTTTATAAAATTATGACATTTAAAGAAAAAGTAAACACATTAATTACAGAGGCTCTTTTAGAAAAGCCATCAGTCTTTTTGATTGATTTAAGTATTTCTGATTCTTTTAAAATTAGTGTAGGTTTAGATGGGGATAATGGAGTAGCACTTCAGGATTGTATCGATATTAGTCGTGCAATCGAGAATAATCTGGATCGTGAAGAACAGGATTTTTCTCTTGAAGTTGCATCTGTTGGAGTAGGTTCGCCATTGAAATTTACAAGACAATACATAAAAAATATTGGTAGAACATTGATTGTTACTACAAATAGTGAAAAAATTGAAGCAGAGTTAGTGGAAGCTAACGATGTTTTTATAATTTTGTCTTGGGAAGCAAGAGAACCGAAAAAAGTAGGAAAAGGAAAAGAAACAGTTCAAAAAGAGCAACAAATACCTTATACAGAAATTAAAGAGGCAATTGTTACAGTAACATTTTAATTTAAAGAATTCGCATGGAAAATTTAGCATTAATCGATTCATTCTCAGAGTTTAAAGATAATAAACTTATTGATCGTGTAACGCTTATGGCAATTTTAGAAGACGTGTTTAGAAATGCACTAAAGAAAAAATACGGTTCTGATGATAACTTTGATATCATTATAAATCCTGACAAAGGAGATATGGAGATATGGAGAAGAAGAGTAATTGTTGCTGACGAAGATCTTGATTTTGAAAATGAAGAAATTACTTTGACTGAAGCAAGAATGATTGAAGCAGATTTTGAAATTGGCGAAGAGGTTTCTGAAGAAGTTAAATTAATTGATTTAGGAAGAAGAGCTATTTTGGCTTTGCGTCAAAACTTAATATCTAAAATTCACGAACACGATAATACTAATCTTTACAAGCAATTTAAAGATATTATTGGTGATATTTATACTGCAGAAGTGCATCACGTACGTCCTAGAGTAGTTATCTTAGTTGATGATGAAGGAAATGAAATTGTGCTTCCAAAGGAAAAACAAATTCCATCTGACTTTTTCCGTAAAGGAGATAACGTTCGTGGAATCATTGAAAGCGTTGAATTAAAAGGTAATAAACCTCAAATTATTATGTCTAGAACTTCTGAGAAGTTTTTAGAAAAATTATTTGAACAAGAAATTCCGGAAGTGTTCGACGGATTGATTACAGTTAAAAATGTAGTTCGTATTCCTGGTGAAAAAGCAAAAGTAGCGGTAGATTCTTATGATGACAGAATCGATCCGGTTGGAGCTTGTGTAGGTATGAAGGGATCTCGTATTCATGGAATTGTTCGTGAGTTAGGAAACGAAAACATTGATGTAATTAACTACACAAATAATATTCAATTGTTCATTACAAGAGCATTGAGTCCTGCTAAAGTTTCTTCGATCAAAATTGATGAAGAAAACAAAAGAGCTGAAGTTTTCTTGAAATTAGAAGAAGTTTCTAAAGCAATTGGTAGAGGAGGTCATAATATTAAATTGGCGGGTCAGTTAACGGGTTACGAATTAGATGTAATTCGTGAAGGAGATGTTGCCGGTGCAACTGCAGATGAAGATGATGTTGAATTAACAGAGTTTTCAGATGAAATTGAAGGTTGGGTAATAGAAGAATTTGCTAAAATAGGTTTAGATACTGCAAAAAGTATTTTAAAACAAGAAGTAGAAGATTTAGTAAGAAGAACAGATTTAGAAGAGGAAACAATTCTTGATGTTATGAAAATACTAAAAGAAGAGTTTGATAGCTAGTTGTATCTGCTCTAACAACACAACGAAAAAGGTAATAATAAAAAGGTTATATGTCTGAAGAGAGAGTAATAAGAATAAACAAGGTTTTAAGGGAATTAAATATTTCGTTAGAAAGAGCTGTTGATTATCTAAAAGATAAGGGAATTGCTATTGATGCAAATCCGAATGCAAAAATTTCTGATAGCGAATTTAATATCCTACAAAGCCAATTTGCGGGCGATAAGGGGAATAAGGAAGCTTCTAAAGAAGTTGGAGAAGAAAAAAGAAAAGAAAAAGAAGCACTTCGTGTAGAGCGTGAGAAAGAAATTGAAGACAAACGCAGACAAGATGAGGAGCGCCTAAAACAGCAAGAGATTATAAAAGCGAGAGCTGTTGTAACAGGCCCTGTTCAGGTTGGTAAAATTGATTTGAACCCCAAAAAACCTGCTGCTGTTTCGGTACCCGAAGAGACTGCTAAAGTTGAGGAACCAAAAGCTGTCGTTACTCCTCCTGTTCAAACAGAAAAACCAGTTCAGAAAGAGACTGTACAGTCAGAGCCAGTTTCTGATGCTGTAGTTTCTGAAGAGAAAAAGGTAGAAAAACCTATTATTACTGAGAAAAAAGAAGTAAAAGTTGATGTTTCTAAAACAGCTAAAGAACCAGTTGTTGCAACTGATCCAGAAACTGCAGAAGAGATTATCACTACACAATATCAAAAATTATCAGGAACGACTCTTACAGGACAAACAATTGATTTGTCTCAATTCAACAAACCGAAGAAAAAGAAAGAGGATCCAAAGATAACACCAAATAAACCGGGTGCTCCTGGAGCAAACAATAATGCTAATAAAAATAAGCGTAAGAGGATTGTTCCTAAACCAGGTACTCCTGGTACACCAAGACCTGCAACAGGGAATGCGCCAGGAACTCCAAATCCTAACAAAATAACACCAAATGCGGGTGGAACAGGAGGAGGTTTTAATGCTAACAGAAGTGCGAGACCTGGTTTTGTAAAAGGAAATCGCCCTGCTATTGTAGCTAAAGTAGAGCCTACTGAAGAGGAAGTAAAAAACCAAATTAGAGAAACTCTTGAAAAACTTCAAGGGAAAGGTGGTAAATCAAAAGCTGCTAAATATAGAAGAGATAAAAGAGATACGCACCGTCAGAAATCTGATGAAGAGCAAAGAGCACTTGATGAAGGAAGTAAAACTATTAAAGTTACTGAGTTTGTTACCGTAGGTGAAATTGCAATCATGATGGATGTGCCTATTACCAAGGTAATTGGAACTTGTATGTCACTTGGAATCATGGTTACCATGAACCAGCGTTTAGATGCTGAAACATTAACTATTGTAGCTGATGAATTTGGTTACGAAGTTGAGTTTATTACAGTTGATATCGAAGATGCGATTGAAGTAGTTGAAGATAAAGAAGAAGATTTAGTAGTTAGAGCACCGATTGTTACTGTAATGGGGCACGTCGATCACGGTAAAACATCTTTACTGGATTATATTCGTAAAGAAAATGTTATCGCTGGTGAGTCGGGTGGAATTACACAGCATATTGGAGCTTATGGAGTAACTTTGGATAATGGTCAAAAGATCGCATTCTTAGATACACCGGGTCACGAGGCGTTTACCGCTATGCGTGCACGTGGAGCTCAGGTTACCGATATCGCAATTATTGTTGTAGCGGCGGATGATGATATCATGCCACAAACAAAAGAGGCAATCTCTCACGCACAAGCTGCAGGAGTGCCAATTATATTTGCAATCAATAAAATTGATAAACCAAATGCGAATGTTGAGAAAATCAAAGAGCGTTTGGCTGGGATGAATTTACTTGTTGAAGATTGGGGTGGAAAAATTCAGTCACATGATATTTCTGCAAAAGTGGGAACAGGGGTAAAAGAATTATTGGAAAAAGTTTTATTAGAGGCTGAAATTTTAGATTTAAAATCGAATCCAAATAAAGCAGCACAGGGAACTGTAGTTGAGGCTTTCTTAGATAAAGGAAAAGGATATGTTTCTACAATCTTAGTTCAACATGGAACTTTAAAAGTTGGAGACTATATGTTAGCAGGTAAGCATCATGGTAAGATTAAAGCGATGCATGACGAACGTGGGCATATCGTAAAAGAGGCAGGACCTTCAACACCGGTATCAGTATTAGGTTTAGATGGTGCGGCCACTGCGGGTGATAAGTTTAACGTTTTTGAAGACGAAAAAGAAGCAAAACAAATTGCATCAAAACGTTCTCAATTAATGCGTGAACAATCAGTACGTACACAAAGACATATTACGCTTGACGAAATTGGTCGTCGTATTGCGCTTGGTCAGTTTAAAGAATTGAATGTGATCCTTAAAGGAGACGTTGATGGATCTGTTGAAGCATTATCAGATTCGTTCTCAAAACTTTCTACAGAAGAAGTTCAAATTAATATTATTCATAAAGGTGTTGGAGCAATTACTGAGACTGACGTTATGTTGGCTTCGGCTTCTGATGCGATTATTATCGGATTTAACGTTCGTCCTGCAGGAAATGCAAGACAGCTGGCTGATAAAGAAGAAATTGATATTCGTTACTATTCTATTATTTATGCTGCTATCGATGACTTGAAAGATGCGATGGAAGGAATGTTAGCTCCAGAGATGAAAGAAGAAATCTTAGGGACTGCTGAAATTCGTGAGATTTTCAAAATTTCTAAAGTGGGTTCAATTGCTGGTTGTATGGTAATGGATGGTAAGATTATGAGAACTTCTAAGATTAGAGTTATCAGAGAAGGAGTAGTAGTGCATACAGGTGAACTTGTAGCCTTGAAACGTTTTAAAGATGATGTGAAAGAAGTGTCTAAAGGTTATGATTGTGGTATTCAGATTAAAGGTTACAACGACATCGAAGAAAGAGATGTTATTGAAGCTTACCATGAAGTAGCAATCAAAAAGAAATTGAAATAAAATTTAATAATAAAATTAAAGTCCCAATGAAAATTGGGACTTTTTTATTGGTCTTATTGGGGGGTAAACCCCTTCAATTTATTAAAGTACTTTAGTAATGCGAAAAAATCTTTATCATTAGATTATGAGTACAGATCTAAGGAAAGGTTAGCACACAGTAAGCTGATTAACATTTCATGTTGTTTGGGTTACTAAATATAGGTTTAAAATTTTGAAAGGAGATATTCAAAAGCGTTGCCGTGATATCTTGATCCAAATCTGTCAAGCTGAAGGAATTGAAATTTTAAAAGGGGTGTTAGTTCAGACCATGTTCATATGCATATCGAATACGCTCCAAAGTATAATGTTAGCTCGATTTTTAAAAAAAAAATCAAAGGAAGAACTTCAAGAAAATTGCAGATAGAATTTCCTGAATTGAAGGGACGGTATTCTCTGTACTTTCAGTGTATAGTGGTTTAGTTCTCACCTGCAGATAAATGTTTCTTTATAGTTGTAAGACTGAAAACACTTCGTATTTATATTGTAAATTGTATAATATTTTTTTGATTTTTTAAGTAATAAAGCAATATGTATTAGGATTGATAGGTTATTAGAGAGTGAGAAATTATTAGTAAATCAATGAAAGCTGGTCTTCTCAAAATAGTGGCTTTAAAGAATTTGAAATTAAATATTATTGGATATAGGGAAGTGATATCACTTTGTGTAAAAGCACATTAAATTCTCGTTGTTTCTTGATTAGTTTTTAATTTCTTCAAAAATAAACTTTGAGATAATGTGGATAAAAAAAATAGTGCGAGTTTTAAAATGTAGCTAAAAAAATATTAATACTATTTATGTGTTATTTAGATAGAGAATGAAAATTGTTTAAAAGTAACAACTTACTAGCTAAAATTTTTAATTAAGGCGCTATGATTTATGGTTATGTCTGCTTTAAAAATTGTCTATTAGAAAGGTTTAAAAAATAATTTTAACATGTAAATGCAAGAATGAAATTAACATTCAAAAAAATTATAAATCAATCATGGGTGTTATAATATAAAGTTGTTATTTGAGTTTAATGTCAAAAAGGAGTATGTTTTATATATATAGAAAATTAAGAAAATTTAATGCTGAAATATACTTAATGGTTAGGCTTACTTGAATACGCAAAAAAAAGGATTACTGTTTAAGTAATCCTTTTTTTTTGAATTCTATTTGTTAGGTTTAACAAGGAAAACGCTTTTGTATTTTTTTTTAATTTCTTCCAAATTTCGTTCAGCTTCAATTCTGGTTTTGAAATTTCCAACTATAACTTTATAGTTAGGAGTATTGAAAATTATAGTGCCGTCAATTGGGTTAAATTCTTTTTTAAAATTCGATAATGTTTTTTTTGCTTCCTCGCTTTTGCCACTGAAAATTTGAATTCTGTATGTTTCGTTGGTACTAATTGTCGTGTTAATTTTACGCTTATCATTCAATAATTGCTCAAATTTAGAGTCTTGATTTAAGGTAATGTTTTGGTCTTGAGCATTAATATTATAGGTTAAACCAAACATGGATATTGATAGTAAAATCTTTTTTGAAGGGGTTAAAATTCTCATAATGTGATGGTTTTTATACAAAAGTAATATTTAAAGTTTATCTGTGAAATGTTCTTATTATTTAGAATTGATATAAATTGATATTTAAGACTATTTTAAGGTTTTGAGAATAGTACTTAAATTGTATTTTTGTCCAAGTTTTAAAAGAGGGTATTCGGTTTTTGCTTATTTAATACAGAAAAAACCATACCAAAAATTAGTAGATAATTATTATACTATATGAAAAAGGTGGGTAACCATAATTCGATCTCAAGAAAATTGCTGCTTAGCTTATCGCTAACCCTGATTTTCTCCCTAACTTCATTTGCTCAAGATCCGGCTGCAACTCCTGCGGCAACTGAAGCTGCGGCTGCTCCGGCTGCTGCATCTGGAAGTGGTGATCCGGTAAAAGGGAAAGAACTTTTTAATGCAAATTGCGCTGCATGTCACAAATTAGATGCTAAATCTACTGGTCCTGCTTTAAGAGGGGTTGCTGGTAAACATGACATGGCTTGGATTTACAAGTGGGTGCATAATAGTTCTGATATGATTAAATCAGGAGATGCAGTTGCTGTTAAGCTTTTTGAAGAAAATAACAAGTCTGTAATGACTTCTTTTCCTCAATTGTCTGAAGGTGATATTGATAATATTATAGCTTATACTTCTGAAGTTAAAGCTGAGCCGCCTGCTGGTACTCCTGGGACTGTTCCTCCTGGGGAAAAAGTTGAAGGAGGAGGGATATCTAATAATATTATTTTGGGAGCTCTTGCTTTAGTAATGGCTATTTTAGTTGTTATGTTGTTCATGGTGAACAAAGTATTAACTAAAGTTGCAAGTAGCAATGGAATTGTAGTTGGGCCTAAAGAGGCTAGAACTCCAATTTGGAAAGCATTTGCTAAAAATCAATTTTTAGTATTAGTTACTTCTATATTCCTGCTTTTAGCTAGTGGTTACTTTGTGTACGGATTCTTGATGCAAGTTGGTGTAGATCAAAACTACGAGCCAATTCAGCCAATTCACTACTCTCACAAAATTCACGCTGGCGATAATGAGATCAATTGTAAATATTGTCACTCGGCTGCTCGTGTAAGTAAAAATGCGGGTATTCCTTCTTTGAATGTTTGTATGAACTGTCATAAAAATATTTCTGAGGTTGCTGAGACTACTGCGACGCCTGAGTACAGTAAAGCGTTCTATGATGCTCAAATTCAAAAATTATACGATGCTGTTGGATGGGATAAGACAAAACAAGCTTATACTGGAAAAACACAGCCTGTTAAATGGGTTCGTATTCATAATTTACCTGATTTCGTGTATTTCAATCACTCACAACACGTAAATGTTGCAGGTGTTGAATGTCAAACTTGTCACGGTCCTGTTGAGGAGTTTGAAATCATGAAGCAATATTCTAAATTAACAATGGGATGGTGTGTTGATTGCCATAGAAAAACTGATGTTAAGATGGAAGGAAATGCATATTATGATAAAATTCATGCTGAACTTTCTAAAAAATACGGTGTAGAGAAATTGACTGCAGCGCAAATGGGAGGTTTAGAATGCGGTAAATGCCACTATTAATCGAATTATTAAGATTTTAATATTTATATACAATGTCATCAAACAAAAAATACTGGAAAAGTGTTGAAGAACTAGAAAATAGTTCTATTGTTGAGGCGCTTAGAAATAACGAATTTGTTGAAGAAATTCCTACTGATGAATTTTTAGGAAATGAAGATGCTTTAGCTACATCTGGAACTTCACGTCGTGACTTTTTAAAGTACGTAGGATTTAGTACTGCAGCCGTAACTCTTGCTGCATGCGAAGGTCCTGTTCACAAGTCTATCCCTTATGTGTTGCAACCGGAACAAATCATTCCTGGTGTTGCTGATTATTATGCAACTACAGTTTTTGATGGTTTTGATTTTGCTAACCTTTTAGTGAAAACTCGTGAGGGTCGTCCAATTAAAATTGATAACAATACTATTTCTGGAGCTAAGTTTTCAGCCAATGCTAGGATTCATGCGTCTATTTTATCTTTATATGATAGCATGCGTTTGAAAGAGCCTAAATTGGAAGGAAAAGATAGTAGCTGGTCTGCTGTTGATTTAAAAATTAAATCTAGTCTTGCTGATGCAAAAGCAAAAGGTGGGCAGGTTGTATTGTTGACTAATACTTTGGCAAGTCCATCAACTGAGAAATTGATTGGTGAATTTATTGCTAAAAATCCAAATGCTAAACACGTTGTTTATGATGCTGTTTCTTCTTCTGAAGCATTAGATGCATTTGAGACTGTTTATGGAGAAAGAGCTTTAGTTGATTATGATTTTTCTAAAGCTTCTTTAATTGTTTCTGTTGGGGCTGATTTCTTAGGAGACTGGCAAGGTGGTGGATACGACTCTGGTTATGCTAAAGGACGTATTCCTCAAAACGGAAAAATGTCTCGTCATTTTCAGTTTGAATCAAATATGACTTTATCTGGAGCTGCTGCTGATAAGCGTATTCCGATGACTATCGCGAATCAAAAGCAGGCTTTAGTTCAAATATATAATATTGTTACAGGTGCTAATGTCTCTGTTTCTTTAGACGGGTCGTTTAAAGCTGAAGTAGTGAAAGCTGCTCAGCAACTTAAAGCTGCTGGTTCTAAAGGAGTTTTAGTATCTGGACTTGAAGATAAAAATGCTCAATTATTAGTTTTAGCTATCAATCAAGTGTTGGCTAGTGAAGCTTTTAGTACTGCTGGAACAAGACAAATTAGAAAAGGTTCGAATGCTCCTGTTGCTCAGTTATTAAAGGATATGAATGCTGGAAGTGTTCACACTTTGATCATGAGTGGAGTTAATCCGGTTTATACTTTAGCAGAAGCTGCTTCATTTGAAGCGGGATTAAAGAAAGTAAAAACTTCAGTTGCATTTTCTCTAAAAGAAGATGAAACTGCTTCGCTTACTACAATTGCTGCTCCAGCTCCTCATTATTTGGAGTCTTGGGGAGATGTTGTGATTACAAAAGGAACTTATAGTTTGACTCAGCCAACTATACGTCCTATTTTCAATACAAAACAATTCCAAGATATTTTACTATCATTAAACGGAATTCCTGGAACTTTCTATGATTATATTAAAGCTAATTCAGCTGGTATTATTGTGGGTACTTCTTGGAATAAAGTATTGCATGATGGGGTTTTTGTAATAGGTTCTAGTGTATTAACAGGAGGGTCATATGACTATTCTTCTGCTGCGGCAACATTATCTAAATCAAAATCTACTGGTGATTTTGAATTAGTATTGTATACTAAAACAGGTATGGGTGACGGGCAGCAAGCTAATAATCCTTGGTTGCAAGAATTTCCGGATCCGATTACAAGAGTTTCTTGGGATAATTATTTAACAGTTTCTAGTGCTGATGCCAAAAAGTTTGATTTTTCAAACCCAATTGTTGCAAACGGAGGTTTAAACGGAAGTTATGCAACTATTACAGTTGATGGAGTTAAGTTAGAAAATGTTCCAGTAATAATTCAGCCAGGTCAGGCTGTTGGTACAGTAGGTTTAGCTGTAGGTTACGGTCGTAAAGCGGCTTTGAAAGAAGAAATGGTAGTAGGTTTAAATGCTTACTCATTATATAAAAATTTCAATAGTGTTCAATCTGTATCTATTGCGAAAGCAGGAGGAGAGCATGAGTTTGCTTGCGTTCAGGGACAGAAAACATTAATGGGTAGAGGAGATATTATTAAAGAAACTACTCTTAAGATTTTTAATGAAGAAGATGCAGAGCATTGGAATGAACAACCAATGGTATCTTTGGATCACCAGGAAGTTAAAGCCACTACAGTAGATTTATGGGAATCATTTGATCGTTCTACAGGACATCACTTTAACCTGTCAATTGACTTAAACGCTTGTACTGGTTGTGGGGCATGTGTTATTGCTTGTCACGCTGAGAACAACGTACCTGTTGTAGGTAAAGCAGAGGTAAGAAGAAGCCGTGATATGCACTGGTTGCGTATTGACAGGTACTATTCTTCTGAAAGTACTTTTGAAGGTGACAACGAAAGAAAAGAGAATATCGCAGGTTTATCTAGTTCATTATCTACATTTAATGAAATGGAAAAAGCAGGTGAAAATCCACAAGTAGCTTTCCAGCCAGTTATGTGTCAGCACTGTAATCACGCACCATGTGAGACAGTTTGTCCGGTTGCTGCTACATCTCACGGTCGTGAAGGTCAAAACCATATGGCATACAACAGATGTGTTGGTACACGTTATTGTGCAAACAACTGTCCTTATAAAGTACGTCGTTTCAACTGGTTCTTATACAACAAAAACAGTGAATTTGATTATCACATGAATGATGATTTAGGTCGTATGGTATTAAACCCAGACGTAAACGTTCGTTCTCGTGGTGTTATGGAAAAATGTTCTATGTGTATCCAAATGACACAAGCTACAAAATTAAAAGCGAAAAATGAAGGACGCCCAGTTGCTGATGGAGAATTCCAGACAGCTTGTTCTAACGCTTGTTCTTCTGGAGCAATGATATTTGGAGATGTTAATGATAAAGATAGTAAAGTGGCTAAATTGGCAGCTGACGAAAGATCATATCACTTATTAGAGCATGTTGGAACAAAACCTAATGTGGTTTACCATGTTAAAGTTAGAAATACCTAGTACAAAAAATTATTAATTAAGAAACAATATAAAGGATTATGTCGTCTCATTACGAAGCACCCATTAGAAAACCTTTAGTTATAGGTGATAAATCTTATCACGATGTAACAGTAGATGTAGCTGCACCTGTTGAAGGTCCTGCAAACAAACATTGGTGGATTGTATTTTCAATCGCATTAATAGCCTTCCTTTGGGGATTAGGCTGTATAATTTACACCGTATCTACCGGTATCGGAACATGGGGATTAAATAAAACAGTTGGTTGGGCTTGGGATATCACGAACTTCGTTTGGTGGGTTGGTATTGGTCACGCAGGAACTTTGATTTCTGCAGTATTATTACTTTTCCGTCAGCGTTGGAGAATGGCAATTAACCGTTCTGCAGAAGCAATGACTATTTTCTCAGTAGTTCAGGCAGGTTTATTTCCAATCATTCACATGGGGCGTCCATGGTTAGCGTACTGGGTTTTGCCTATTCCAAATCAATTTGGATCTCTTTGGGTAAACTTTAACTCGCCATTACTTTGGGATGTATTCGCGATTTCAACGTATCTTTCAGTATCATTAGTTTTCTGGTGGACTGGTTTATTACCTGATTTTGCAATGCTACGTGATAGAGCGGTTACACCTTTTACAAAAAGAATTTATTCTATCTTAAGTTTTGGATGGAGCGGTAGAGCAAAAGACTGGCAACGTTTTGAGGAAGTATCTTTAGTTCTTGCAGGTTTGGCTACTCCACTTGTACTTTCCGTGCACACGATTGTATCGATGGACTTTGCTACTTCTGTAATTCCGGGATGGCATACAACAATTTTTCCTCCTTACTTCGTTGCAGGAGCGGTATTCTCAGGATTTGCAATGGTAAATACCTTGTTGATCGTTATGAGAAAAGTTTCTAACCTTGAAGCATATATTACACTTCAGCATATTGAATTGATGAATATCATTATTATGATTACTGGTTCTATTGTTGGTGTTGCCTATATCACTGAATTATTTGTAGCTTGGTATTCTGGTGTTGAATATGAGCAATATGCGTTCTTAAACAGAGCAACCGGACCTTATTGGTGGGCATATTGGGCAATGATGACTTGTAACGTTTTTTCTCCACAATTTATGTGGTTCAAAAAACTAAGAACGAGTATTATGTTTTCATTTATTATTTCGATTGTAGTAAACATCGGAATGTGGTTTGAAAGGTTCGTAATTATCGTTACTTCTTTACATAGAGATTACCTTCCATCTTCTTGGACAATGTTTTCACCAACATTTGTTGATATTGGAATTTTCATTGGAACAATTGGTTTCTTCTTCGTATTGTTTTTATTATACTCTAGAACATTCCCTGTAATTGCTCAGGCAGAGGTTAAAACAATTTTGAAAGGAACTGGAGATAATTACATTAGAGAAAGAGCAGAAAATAAAGATTCACACCATGAGTAATAAAGTAATATACGCCATTTATAATGACGATGATATTTTGATGGATGCAGTAAAGAAAACCAGAGCTGCACACCATCATATTGAAGAGGTTTTTACTCCATTCCCAGTTCACGGATTGGATAAAGCGATGGGTTTACCACCAACAAGATTGGCAATTTGTGCTTTTCTTTATGGATGTGTTGGTATTTCTGTTGCAACATTTATGATGAGTTATATTATGATTCATGACTGGCCACAGGACATTGGTGGAAAACCAAGTTTTAGTTTTATTCAGAATATGCCATCTTTTGTGCCTATTATGTTTGAGATGACTGTATTTTTTGCTGCCCACTTAATGGTTATTACTTTTTATATGAGAAGTAGATTATGGCCATTCAAAGAAGCTGAAAACCCGGATGTAAGAACAACAGATGACCATTTTTTAATGGAAGTTGCTGTAAATGATAACGAATCAGAACTTGTTTCTTTTTTCGAAAGTACAGGAGCTGTTGAAGTTAAAGTAATTGAAAAGAATTAATTGTAGCTATGAAAAGGATATATAAAATAACACTTTTAGTTGGTATAACTATTTTAGTTTCATCTTGCCACAATAATTCGGCGCCAAACTATCAGTATTTCCCTAATATGTATGAATCTGTAGGATACGAAACTTATTCTGAGGCTTCTGTATTTAAAGGTGGAAAAGAAGGGCAGCTTCCTGTAGAAGGAACTATCAATAGAGGTTTTGAACCTTATGAGTATGAAAATTCAACTGCTGGTTATGAATTGGCTAAAGCTAATTTAAAATCACCTTTGACTCAGGAAGAGAGAAGTTCTGAAAAAGGAAAAGAGCTTTTTGAAATTTACTGTATAAGTTGCCATGGTGCTTCTGGAAACGGTAAAGGTAAATTAGTTGAAAGAGAGAAATTTCTTGGAGTACCTAGTTATAAAGACAGGGTTATTACTGAAGGAAGTATCTTTCATGTTGAAACTTATGGTTTAAACGCGATGGGTTCTCATGCAAATCAATTAAGTGCCCACGAACGTTGGTTAGTTGCTGACTATGTTCTAAAACTAAAAAGCCAATTATAATTGTTGAACAAACTGATCGTAATAGATATGTACACATTTTCAAGTAAATTAAAAACGTTTTCTTTCATCTTAATGGCCGTTGGTATATTAGGGATTGGATATGGTTTTTTAAACGCTCCTAAAAATATTGAAGACGTAGAAACTCTTCTTAAAAAAGAAGCATCTGAGCACGGTGGAGGACATGGTGAAGCCGCTGCAGCACATCATGAAGAATCTGCTGAAGCAGCTCACCATGAGGAAAAACCGGAAGTTGTTCATCATGAAGAGGCTAAAGATGCACATGCTGAAGTAGCTGTAAATACACACTCAGTTATTGCACATAAAGATTCAGTTGTTGCAAAAGAAGAAGTCGCTAATGAAGTAAAAACTGAAGAAGCACACGAGAGTACAGTTGCAGAAGCTAATGTTGCTAAACATGAAATAAAAGATCAAAAACATGAGGAAGTTTCTCATGAACATGATCCTAAAGCACACGCAGAACACGTTCTGCACCAATTACAAAACAAGCCATGGTCTGCTTTGTATGTTGCATGTATTTTCTTTTTGTTGCTTTCTATGGGTGTTTTGGCATTTTATGCTATCCAACATGTTGCTCAAGCTGGCTGGTCTCCTGTATTGTTTAGAGTTATGCAGGGAATAACAGCTTATTTGCCTGTTGGTTCTCTTATTTTCTTTGTTATACTAATTTTGTGCGGACTTCATTTTAATCATATTTTTGTATGGTTAGGAGAAGGAGTAACAGATCCAAAAAGTGAGCATTATGATGCAATTATTGCAGGTAAGTCAGGTTATTTAAACTTTCCTTTCTGGATAGCTAGAGCGGCTGTGTTTTTAGGAGGATGGAATTTGTACCGCTATATTACTAGAAAAAATTGTTTAGCTCAAGATGAAGCGAATGATGATTTAAATTATAAAAAGAATTTCAAACAAACAGCTGGATTTTTAGTATTCTTCATAGTTTCTGAGTCTATTATGTCTTGGGATTGGATTATGTCTTTTGATCCACACTGGTTCAGTACTTTATTTGGGTGGTATGTATTTGCTTCTTTCTTTGTAAGCGGTATTACTACAATCGCTTTAGTAACTATTTACTTGAAATCTAAAGGGTATTTAGAATTTGTAAATACAAGTCATATTCATGATTTAGCTAAATTTATGTTCGGAATTAGTATATTTTGGACTTATTTATGGTTCTCTCAATTTATGTTGATCTGGTACGCAAATATTCCTGAAGAGGTTACATATTTTATAACAAGAATTCAATTATACAACCTTCCTTTCTTTGGTGCTGTAGTTATGAATTTTGTTTTCCCTGTATTAATTTTGGTTAATACTGACTTTAAACGTCTAAACTGGGTTATTGTAATGGCTGGTATTGTTATTTTATTGGGGCACTATGTTGACTTTTTTAATATGATTATGCCTGGTACAGTTGGTGACAGATGGTTTATTGGAGTTTCTGAAATTGCATCTATTCTTTTCTTCTTAGGGCTATTTATTTTTGTAGTGTTTACTGCATTAAGCAAATCTCCTTTATTGGCAAAAAGAAATCCTTTCATCGAAGAAAGTAAACATTTTCATTATTAATATTTAAAGAAATAAACAGATGACAAGTTTGTTGGTAATTGTAGTTTTAGTTTTATTAGCAGTTGCATTATGGCAATTGACCAAGATATTTGATCTTACTCAAGTAGGATCTTCTTCGGACGATTCGCAAGTTGCATCAGATAATGATAATAATATTCAGGGATATATTATGTTTGGCTTCTTGGCTTTCATTTATATCTTTACGATTTATGGTTTACTAAAATGGGGTAATTTAGCACTGCATACGCCAGCTTCAGAGCATGGTATTTTAGTAGATAGTTTAATGAATATTACTTGGGTATTGATTTTTAGTGTGCAAGTTATTACTCAAGGATTATTATACTGGTTTTCTTTTAAATATAAAGGGAATAAGGATAAAAAAGCATTATTCTTTGCTGATAGTAATAAATTAGAAGCAATTTGGAGTATTATTCCATCTGTTGTTTTAGCGGTTCTAATTCTTTATGGATTGTACGCTTGGAACAATATTATGTTTGTTGATAAAGATGAAGATGTAATAGAAATTGAATTATATGCTCAACAATTTAAATGGACAGCACGTTACGCTGGACAGGATAATGTTTTAGGAAAAGCAAACGTTCGTTTAATTGAAGGAGTTAATACTTTAGGAGTTGATATGTCAGATCCTAATGCTCAGGATGATATTGTAGTTAGCGAATTGCATATTCCAAAAGGAAAAAAGGTACATTTCAAAATGCGTTCTCAAGATGTACTACACTCAGCTTATTTTCCTCATTTTAGAGCTCAAATGAACTGTGTGCCAGGTATGGTAACTGAGTTTGCTTTTATTCCAACTTATACAACTTCTGAATATAGAGAGCTTCCTTTTATGGTTGAAAAAGTTGCAAATATCAATAAGCTTAGAGCACAGAAGAGTGCTGAACTTATTGCTAAGGGAGGTACAGCATTAGATCCTTATACATTTGACTATTTATTATTATGTAATAAAATTTGTGGAGCTTCTCATTACAATATGCAAATGAAGGTAGTTGTAGATTCTCCTGAAGATTATAAAAAATGGTTAAGCGAAAAAACTACTTTGACTGAGGATATTAAAGCTGCAGCTGCAGCAGAGAAACCGGCAGAAGGTGGAGTTGAATCAACTACAGATAGCACTGCTAAAGATACTGTTAAAGCAGTAATTGATACTGTTAAAGCTGTTGTAGCTAAAGTTGCTATGAAATAATAATATTTATTAAGAAAATTTAAAGTATACATATATGTCAGCAGAAGCGCACGATCACGATCACGGACACGATCATCACGAGCACGAACATCATCATAAAGACACTTTCATTACTAAATACATTTTTAGTATTGATCACAAAATGATTGCTAAGCAATACCTGATTACAGGTATTATCATGGGAGTAATTGGTATTGGAATGTCCTTGCTTTTTAGAATGCAATTGGCTTGGCCAGAAGAGTCTTTTAAAATATTTAATGTTTTATTAGGTGATAAATTTGCACCTGATGGTGTAATGGCAAATGATATTTATTTAGCTTTAGTTACTATTCATGGTACTATTATGGTATTCTTTGTACTAACGGCCGGATTAAGTGGTACTTTTAGTAACTTACTTATTCCGCTTCAAATTGGTGCAAGAGATATGGCTTCCGGATTTATGAATATGATTTCATATTGGTTGTTTTTTCTTTCGGCCGTAATTATGTTGTCATCGTTATTTGTTGAAGCTGGACCAGCTTCTGCAGGTTGGACAATTTATCCACCATTAAGTGCTTTGCCACAAGCGATTCCAGGATCAGGTGCAGGTATGACTTTATGGTTAGTTTCAATGGCTATATTTATTGCATCTTCATTAATGGGATCTTTAAATTACATTGTAACTGTAATTAATTTAAGAACTAAGGGAATGTCTATGACCAGACTTCCTCTTACTATCTGGACATTTTTCGTAACAGCTATTATTGGTGTTATTTCATTTCCGGTATTATTATCTGCTGCTTTATTATTGATTTTTGATAGAAGTTTTGGTACTTCATTCTTCCTTTCTGATATTTATATTGCAGGAGAGGTTTTACATTATCAAGGCGGTTCACCTGTATTGTTTGAACACTTATTCTGGTTCTTAGGGCACCCTGAGGTTTACATTGTAATCTTACCAGCAATGGGTCTTGTTTCTGAAATTATGGCTACGAATTCTCGTAAACCTATTTTCGGATACAGAGCTATGATTATGTCAGTTCTTGCAATTGCGTTTTTATCTACAATTGTTTGGGGGCACCATATGTTCCTTTCGGGAATGAATCCTTTCTTAGGATCTGTGTTTACTTTTACAACTTTATTGATTGCAATTCCATCTGCTGTAAAAGCTTTCAACTGGATTACAACTTTATGGAAAGGTAACTTACAGTTTAATCCAGCGATGTTATTTTCTATTGGAATGGTTTCTACATTCATCACTGGTGGGTTAACAGGAATCATTTTAGGAGATAGTACTTTAGATATTAATGTTCACGATACTTACTTCGTAATTGCTCACTTTCACTTAGTAATGGGTATTTCTGCTCTTTATGGAATGTTTGCCGGTATTTATCATTGGTTTCCTAAAATGTATGGAAGAATGTTAAACAAAAATTTAGGTTATATTCACTTTTGGGTAACAGCTGTTTGTGCTTATGGTGTTTTCTTTCCAATGCACTTTATAGGATTAGCCGGTTTGCCAAGACGTTATTATACAAATACAAACTTTCCATTATTTGATGATTTGCAAAATGTTAATGTTTTAATTACAATGTTTGCTTTGATTGGTGGAGCCTTCCAATTAGTATTCTTATACAATTTCTTTAGTAGTATTTTCTACGGTAAGAAAGCTGTTCAGAATCCATGGAAATCTACAACTCTTGAGTGGACTACCCCAGTTGAGCATATTCATGGTAACTGGCCAGGCGAAATTCCACATGTATACCGTTGGCCATATGACTATAGTAATCCAAATCATGATGTAGATTTTGTACCGCAAAATGTACCAATGAAAGAAGGTGAAGAAGTTTTACATCACTAAAAAATAATTCAAAAAAAGACTGTCCGAAATGGCAGTCTTTTTTTTGTTTACGATTCATTAAAAAATCTTGTTTTAGAAACTCATTAGTTTCTATATCTTTGTAAGATGAATGAAAACCTTGATCCTACCACAAAAGGATATAACCCAGAAGAGTTAGATCTTGAAAAAAGATTGCGTCCACTATCATTTGATGATTTTGCCGGACAAGACCAAGTTTTAGAAAACTTAAAGATTTTTGTTGCTGCAGCTAATCAGCGTGGTGAAGCACTCGATCATACTCTCTTTCATGGTCCTCCGGGATTAGGTAAAACTACGTTAGCCAATATTTTAGCAAATGAACTTGAAGTTGGAATTAAAATTACTTCGGGGCCGGTTCTCGATAAACCGGGTGACTTAGCAGGGTTGCTAACGAATCTTGACGAAAGAGATGTTTTATTTATTGATGAAATTCATCGCTTAAGTCCAATTGTTGAAGAATATCTATATTCAGCAATGGAGGATTTCAAAATTGATATTATGATAGAATCAGGACCAAATGCCAGAACGGTTCAAATCAATTTAAATCCTTTTACCTTAATTGGAGCTACTACACGTTCCGGATTATTAACGGCTCCAATGCGTGCTCGTTTTGGAATTTCATCACGTTTGCAATATTATACAACCGAACTTTTGACGACTATTGTTGAAAGGAGTTCAGCTATACTTAAAATGCCAATTTCTTTAGATGCTGCTATTGAAATAGCTGGTCGCAGTCGTGGTACACCTCGTATTGCTAATGCATTATTGCGAAGAGTACGCGATTTTGCTCAGATAAAAGGCAATGGGACTATCGATCTTGAAATTGCTCGTTATGCCCTAAAAGCGCTTAATGTTGATGCACATGGTCTTGACGAAATGGACAACAAGATACTGTTAACAATTATTAATAAATTTAAAGGGGGACCTGTTGGCCTTTCTACTTTAGCAACAGCTGTTTCTGAAAGCAGCGAAACAATCGAAGAAGTATATGAACCCTTTTTAATTCAGGAAGGTTTTATTATGCGTACGCCACGCGGACGTGAGGTCACTGATAAAGCTTATAAACATTTAGGTAAGATCAATACGAATATTCAAGGCGGATTGTTTTAATAGCTATATTAATGTCTGAGAGTAAAAAATATAATTATCCTCATAAAATTTCATTAGGAAGATTTCTATTGGATGCTGAAGGCGTTAGAAGGAATCCGATACCTTATCATAAAAAATATTTCGAAAAATTTGGTGATTCTTTTTCAATTAAGATAGGATTGTCAAAGCATATCATATTGTCAAGGGATAATGAAGTTGCACAATATATATTACAGAAAAATCAAAAAAATTACCATAAATCTAAATTTCAGTCCGTTTATCTTTCTAAATATTTAGGAAAAGGATTATTGACAGTTGATGGAGACTTTTGGTTAAAACAAAGAAGACTTATTCAGCCTGCTTTTCATAAACAAAAAATGAATCAATTGGTTGAGAATATGAATCAAACAATTGTTTTGGAACTGAATAGTTTGGAAGAAGGAAAGCCAATTGATCTTTTTCCTGTAATGAGTAAGTTGGCATTTAATGTTGTCGCTAAATCGCTATTTCAATTTTCCATTTCTGAAGAAAAATTAGATCGAATAAAATTTATTATTGAAGAAGTTCAGAACTTTTTGGTTAAGGAAATAAGACTGCCTCATAAAGCTTGGTGGTTTTCATTAAGTGGGCAGGTGAAAAAGCACGAACAGCTTGCTTTAGAAAACAATAATATCATCAAAGAAATTATTGATATAAGAAATTCTTCAAATGAAGAATATAATGATTTGCTCAACATGTTAATGGAAACCAGATATGAAGATACCGGAGAGCCAATGTCAATTGCCCAACTCATAGATGAAATTAAAATCTTATTTATCGCCGGACACGAAACTACTGCCAATGCTTTAACATTTGCTTTATACCTTTTAGGACGACATTCAAAAGTTCAACAAAAAATACTAGATGAAATTTTAGAAATTGAATCCCAGACGGATAATGTTGTTGAACAGCTTCAGAAAATGACATATACTAATGCTGTACTAAATGAAGCAATGCGTTTATATCCTCCAGCATGGATTACTGACAGGCAGAATGTAAAAGACGATACATTAGCTGGCTACAATATTAAAAAGGAGACCTTAATTGGTGTTTCATTTTATGCGTTACATCGAAATCCCAAGTATTGGGATAATCCGGATAGCTTTGATCCCGAGCGTTTTTTGGGTGAACAAAAGAAAATTTCAATGCAATATTTTTATCCTTTTGGCGCAGGACCAAGAATGTGTATTGGAGCCGGTTTTGCTATATATGAAATGTGTCTGACCATTGCTCATATAGTGAAAAAAAATAGAATCGTATCGAATACTGACGAAGTCAAGTTTAACCCTTTGATAACATTAAAGCCTGTTGGGGTTGAAGTTTTATTCTTGAAAAGATGAGTATTAATGCTAAAGAGACATATTCGAAATTTATAAAATCAGAAGCTAAAAGATTAGGTTTTCTTTCTTGTGGGATTTCTAAAGCTGGTTTTCTAGAAGAAGAAGCACCCCGACTTGAAAAATGGTTAAACAAAAACCATCACGGTCAAATGGCTTATATGGAAAACCATTTTGATAAACGGTTAGACCCAACTTTACTAGTTGATGACGCAAAAAGTGTTGTTTCACTTTTATTAAATTACTACCCAGCGGAAACTCAAAGTCAGGATAGCTTTAAAATTTCAAAGTATGCCTACGGTCAGGATTATCATTTTGTAATTAAAGAAAAATTAAAAGAGTTTCTGTTTTCTATTCAGGAAAAAATTGGCGATGTTTCGGGTCGTGCTTTTGTCGATTCTGCACCTGTGCTGGATAGGGCTTGGGCAGCCAAAAGTGGTTTGGGCTGGATTGGTAAAAGTGGTAATTTGATTACTCAAAAAGTAGGTTCTTTTTATTTTATTGCTGAACTGATACTTGATTTGGATTTGGAATATGATTATGCAACGACAGATCATTGTGGCTCTTGCACTGCTTGTATCGATGCTTGTCCTACACACGCCATAGTAGCTCCCCATGTAATTGACGGTAGTAAATGTATATCTTATTATACTATTGAACTTAAAGAAAATATACCTTATGAAATGAAGGGTAAATTTGACGAATGGATGTTTGGTTGTGATACCTGTCAGGATGTTTGTCCCTGGAACCGGTTTTCAAAATCACATTCAGAGCCATTGTTTAATCCTAATCGTGAGCTACTTTCGTTTTCCAAAAAAGATTGGATAGAAATTACAGAAGAAACTTTTCGTGTTGTTTTTAAAAATTCTCCTATCAAAAGAACCAAGTTCGATGGTTTAAAGAGGAATATAAAGTTTTTAGAATAATATTTTATTTAATAGGCACGCTATCCGCTATCATATATTTTTATTTAATTGTTTTGTCAGAAGTAAGGTTGTGCTTTTATAATAAAAGCCATGAATCATTATTTTTCTTTATGAGAATATTTTTGAAGGTTAAATGTTTTGTATTTCATTATATATGAATTGATTATGTGTTAAAAAACAGAAGAAGGTGTTTTTTGTATTCTATTTTTTTTAACTTTATAGTCCTAAAATATTTCAGATATGACTGTAAATCAAATATTAAACGCAAAAGGGAAAAATGTTTATTCTGTAGGTTCGACTACAACTGTTTATGAAGCATTGAAAGTGATGGGCGAAAAAAATATAGGCGCTATTCTGATTATCGATGACTTTGAACTAAAAGGGATATTGTCTGAGCGGGATTATGCACGAAAAATTGTTTTAAAAGATAAATCTTCAAAAGAAACTTTAGTTGATGAGATTATGGAAAGTACTGTTTTTACGGTAAAACTTTCAGATAATTTAGAAGACTGTATGGAACTCATGAGTACAAAAAGAATAAGACACCTGCCGGTTTTAGAAGACGAAATTGTTGTAGGTATTATTTCGATCAGTGATGTCGTAAAGGCCATTATTGAATTACAAAAGGATACGATTAATCACTTAAATTCTTATATTTCGCAATAACGATTTATAAAATAAACTTATAAATAGTCCAAATTACATTGGGCTATTTTTTTTGTAGTAATCCAATATTTTTAGGGAAAAGAATGTTCAAAAACAGATTGATTTAAACCAAGTCTTATATCTTTGTAAGGCAAAATAAAAAGCGAAGACGAATGAATAAAGAGACTAAAAGAAGAGAAGCGTTATTGTATCATGCAGAACCGACTCCAGGAAAAATTCAAGTAGTTCCAACCAAAAAATATGCAACCCAAAGAGACTTATCTCTTGCTTATTCTCCAGGGGTAGCAGAGCCATGTCTGGAAATCGCAGCAAACATTGATGACGTTTATAAATATACAGCAAAAGGAAATTTAGTAGCCGTAATTTCAAATGGTACAGCTGTTTTAGGTCTTGGAGATATAGGTCCTGAAGCAGGAAAACCAGTAATGGAAGGAAAAGGTCTGCTGTTTAAAATTTTCTCTGATATTGATGTTTTTGATATTGAAATTGGAACAAAAGATGTAGAAGAATTTATTCAGACTGTAAAAAATATTGCTCCCACTTTTGGAGGGATTAATCTGGAAGATATTAAAGCTCCGGAATCTTTTGAAATAGAAAGACGACTGATAGAAGAGTTAGATATTCCGGTAATGCATGATGATCAGCATGGAACAGCTATTATTTCTTCGGCAGCTTTAATTAATGCATTAGAATTAGCAGGCAAAAAAGCCGAAGATGTAAAAGTTGTAGTTTCCGGTGCTGGATCAGCTGCGATAGCTTGTACAGATTTATATGTTTTGCTGGGCGTTAAAGTGGAGAATGTTTTAATGTTCAACAGTAAAGGGCTTTTAACAAAAGATAATCCTTCGCTTTCAGAATTGCAATTGAAATATGCTGTGGATGGTGCTAAAATTGATTTGGCAGAAGCTGTAAAAGATGCAGACGTTTTCATAGGATTATCTTCAGGAAATATTTTATCGGCTGAGATGTTATTGTCAATGGCCGAAAGCCCAATTGTGTTTGCGATGGCAAATCCAAATCCTGAAATAGATTATAATTTAGCAGTAGAAACCCGTAAGGATGTTATCATGGCTACAGGGCGTTCAGATTTTCCTAATCAGGTAAATAATGTTTTAGGTTTTCCTTACATTTTTAGAGGAGCCTTGGATGTCAGGGCTACAAAAATCAATGAAGCAATGAAAATGGCGGCAGTAAAAGCGCTGGCTTCATTAGCAAAACAATCTGTACCGGAACAGGTTAACGTAGCTTACGGTGCAACAAAGTTAGGTTTCGGCCGTGAATATATTATTCCAAAACCATTTGATCCAAGATTGATTGCAATTGTGGCACCCGCTGTAGCAAAAGCAGCGATAGAATCAGGCGTTGCTAAAAACCCGATCACAGACTGGTCTGCTTATGAAGAAAAACTGTTAGAACGTTTAGGGAATGATAATAAAATGGTGCGTTTAATTACTAATCGCGCCAAAATGGATCCAAAACGAGTTGTTTTTGCCGAAGCAGAACATTTAAATGTTTTAAAAGCAGCACAGATTGTATATGAAGAGGGTGTTGGTTTTCCTATTCTATTAGGGAATAAAGAAATCATTTTAGAACTTAAGAAAGAGTTAGGTTTTGACGCTGATTTTGAAATTATTGACCCTAAAACAAATGAAGAAGAGGCAAGACGTAACAGATTTGCAAACTCATATTGGGAAACAAGAGAAAGAAGAGGTGTTTCTTCGCTGGATGCTCAGAGATTTATGCGTGAAAGAAATTACTTTGCAGCAATGATGGTAAATGAAGGAGAGGCCGATGCTGTAGTAACTGGTTATTCAAGAAGTTATCCGAGTGTGTTGAAACCAATGTTGCAATTAATTGACAAAGCACAGGGTGCTTCACTTGTTGCAACCGCCAATATGATGCTTACATCACGTGGGCCAATGTTTTTATCTGATACTGCTATTAATATTAATCCAACTTCAGAAGATTTAATAAATATTGCAATTATGACTGCCAAAACAGCAAAAATGTTTGGTATAGAGCCTGTTATTGCAATGGTTTCTTATTCAAATTTTGGATCTTCAACTCATCAGAATGCGTCAAAAGTTAGAGATGCCGTTGCTTATCTACATAAAAATTATCCTGATATGGTTGTGGATGGAGAAATTCAGGCTGATTTTGCCCTAAATCCGGAAATGCTTCAGGAAAAATTTCCTTTTTCCAAATTAGCTGGAAAAAAAGTAAATACCCTCATTTTTCCTAATCTCGAGTCAGCAAATATTACTTATAAGCTGTTAAAAGAATTGTATAAAGTAAATTCTATAGGTCCAATTATGATGGGTATGGGCAAGCCTGTTCATATTTTCCAGTTGGGAGCAAGTGTTGAAGAGATGGTTAATATGGCGGCTATTGCAGTTATTGATGCTCAGGAAAAAGAATTAAAGAAAAACAAACTAACTAAATAGCTGAAGGCGCAAGCCGTTGTTAATATTGTCTTAATTTTATTATATTTGGCATCACAAAAAATACTATGATAGCACATTTGCAAGGAAAATTAGTGGAGAAAAATCCAACAGAGGTTGTGATTGATTGTGCAGGGGTTGGATATCAGGTAAATATCTCTTTGCATACTTTTTCTCTAATTCCAAATACTGATTTTGTAAAATTGTATACGCATCTTTTAATCAAGGAAGATGCGCATACATTATACGGTTTTGTCGAAAAATCCGAAAGAGAAATATTTAGAATGTTAATATCAGTTTCGGGTATCGGGGCTAATATTGCCAGAACCATGTTGTCTTCGATAGAACCAAGACAAATTATAAATGCTATTGCATCAGGAGATGTTGGAGTAATTCAGTCTATTAAAGGAATTGGTAATAAAACAGCCCAAAGAGTAATATTGGATTTGAAAGAAAAAGTCTTAAAGTTATATGATCTGGATGAAGTTTCTGTAGTTCAAAACAATACAAATCGAGATGAAGCGTTATCTGCTTTAGAAGTTTTAGGTTTTGTTAGAAAAACATCGGAAAAAGTTGTCGAGAAGATTATAAAAGAAGATCCGGAAGCTTCTGTAGAAACTATTATCAAAAAGGCTTTAAAAACGTTATAAATTACTATTAAGACTTGAATTGTATGCGTAAAATTTTACTTTTTTTACTGGTTTTATTTTGTGGCAATGCTTTGCATGCTCAGGTAAATCCAACAATTCAGGATACTACAAAAACAGGATTTTCTGTAGGTAAATTAGAGCTTGAGAATCCTCCAAGTATACTTACTGCATACAGATATGACCCTATCACAGATCGGTATATTTATTCGAGTACAGTAGATGGTTTTTCGATTAATTATCCTCTTGTTTTAACTCCAAAAGAATACGAAGATTTACTTCTAAAAGAATCAAGAAGAGATTATTTTAGAAAAAAAATGATTGCTGTTGATGGTAAAAAAGCCGGGAGCGAAGAAGCTAAAAAAGATTTATTGCCAAGATATTATGTTAACTCGAGCTTTTTTGAATCTATTTTTGGGAGTAATACAATTGATGTAAAGCCTACTGGTTCAGTTGAAATGGATTTGGGATTGCGATATAGTAAGCAAGACAATCCGTCATTTTCTCCAAGAAACAGATCAAGCCTCACTTTTGATTTTGATCAAAGAATTAGCATGAGTCTGATGGGAAAAGTAGGGACCAGATTAGAGGTAAATGCCAACTATGACACTCAATCTACATTTGCATTCCAAAACTTATTCAAACTTGCCTATACGCCCACAGAAGACGATATTGTGCAAAAAGTAGAAGTTGGTAATGTTAGCATGCCATTAAATAGCACTTTGATTCGTGGAGCGCAGAGTTTGTTTGGTGTTAAAGCACAATTGCAATTTGGAAAAACAACCTTTACGGGAGTTTTTTCTGAGCAAAAGTCACAAACAAAAAGTATAGTAGCTGAAGGAGGTGGAACAATTCAGAATTTTGATTTGTATGCACTGGATTATGATAACGATAGGCACTTCTTTTTATCACAATATTTTAGAAATAAATATGATGCTTCATTAAGAAATTATCCTTTTATTGATAGCAAGGTTCAGATTACAAGGTTGGAGATTTGGGTAACAAACAAGCAAAATCGTGTGAGTACAACAAGCAATAACTTGCGAAATGTTATTGCACTTCAGGATTTAGGAGAAGCTCAAATCACAGGAATTCCTGACAATGAAATTGTAGTGACAACATCCGCAAATCTTTTTGTCAAGCCTATAGATTCACCAACCGATAATGGTAATAACAAATATGATCCGGCAGCTATTGGTAACGGAGGATATTTGAATCAGAATATTAGAGAAATTGTAACAGCGAAAAATGGTTTTAATAACCCGGACGACCCTAATATTACTGAAGGTAGAGATTATTCGGTATTAGAAAACGCAAGAAAGCTAACGTCTACAGAATATACATTTAATCCTCAGTTAGGTTATATTTCCTTACAGCAGCGCTTGGCTAATGATGAAATTTTAGCAGTTGCTTATGAATATACTGTTGGTGGAGAGATATATCAGGTAGGAGAGTTTGGTAGTGACGGGGTTGATGGGACAGTTGTAACAGGAAGTGCTCAGAATAATAATCAGGCTGTTATTACTCAAAGTTTGATTTTGAAAATGCTGAAAAGCAGTTTGACAAATGTTAATAATCCAGTATGGAATTTGATGATGAAAAATATCTATCAAATACCGGGTGCTTATCAGATAAAACAGGATGATTTTAGATTCAATATTCTTTACACAGATCCTTCGCCTATCAATTACATTAAGCCGGTTGACGGAACTACTTTTCCAACAACTTTTCCTGTTACAGATACGCCGTTATTGAAAGTTTTTAATTTAGATAAATTAAATTACAATAACGATCCGCAAGCCGGAGGTGACGGTTTCTTCGATTATCTTCAGGGAATCACTTTTGATGCTCAAAACGGACGTATTATTTTTACTACCAAAGAGCCTTTTGGAAAGTTACTATTTGATAAATTAAATACGGGAACAGCGGGAGAAAATTATGACATACCTTCTACTTATAACGCGAATCAAAAGAAATATGTGTTTCAAAGCATGTATAAGACAACACAGTCAGGTGCTTTACAGGACAGCGATAAAAACAAGTTTTTATTAAGAGGAAAATATAAATCATCAGGCAGCGATGGAATTCCTATTGGTGCTTTTAACGTTCCGCAAGGTTCAGTAGTCGTTACCGCTGGAGGAAGAGTTTTGGTTGAAGGAATTGATTATAGTGTCGATTATCAGTTAGGAAGAGTGCAGATTTTAGATGCATCTTTACAGGCGTCCAATACACCAATAGAGGTTTCGTTAGAGAATAATTCGGTCTTCGGTCAACAGACCAGAAGGTTTATGGGAATCAATATTGAACATAAAATTTCTGATAAATTTGTTATTGGTGGTACGTATTTAAAAATGACCGAAAAACCGTTTACTCAAAAATCGAGTTATGGTCAGGAATCTGTAAATAATACGATTTTTGGATTTAATGGAAATTATTCAACTGAAATTCCGTTTTTTACAAGATTAGTAAATAAACTACCTAACATAGATACAGATGTTCCTTCAAGCCTTTCGATAAGAGGGGAAGTAGCTTTCTTAAAACCCGATGCACCAAAAGCAAGCGATTTTGAAGGAGAGGCAACAATATATGTGGATGATTTTGAGGGTTCACAGTCAACCATTGACATGCGATCTGCTTATGCCTGGAGTTTAGCTTCAACACCATTTATTAATGATTCAAATGATAATACTTTTGGAGCTTCAAACACTAATTTGGACTATGGGTATAAAAGGGCTAAACTGGCATGGTATTCTATAGATCCAATTTTTTATACTCAAAAACCATCCGGAATATCAAATGACGATTTGTCTTTAAATACTACCAGAAGAATTTACAGCAAAGAATTATATCCTAATACTGATATCGCTCAAGGACAATTACAGGTAATTAATACACTTGATTTGAGTTATTATCCTTCAGAGAGAGGGCCCTATAACAATAATCCAGATTTTGGGACAGATCCGGTAAATGGTAATTTTGGTGGAATTATGCGTTCTTTAAATTCAACCAATTTTGAGCAAAGCAATGTCGAGTTTATCCAGTTTTGGATGTTGGATCCTTATTATGAAGGAAATGGCGCAGTCCAGCCTTCCAATACGGGTAAAATTTATTTTAACTTAGGAGAGATTTCAGAAGATGTTTTAAAAGACGGAAGAAAGCAATATGAAAACGGATTGGGACCTGATCAGATACTAGTTACACCTAAGCCAATTTGGGGGGATGTTCCTGCTTCTCAATCACTAATTTATGCTTTTGATAATAATGCAGGAAACAGGACTAATCAGGATGTAGGTTTGGATGGTTTGCCGGATTCTAAAGAATCTACAGTTTATACTAACTATTCAGCAGCAGAAGATCCTGCAGCAGATAATTATACTTATTTTTTAAATTCAGACGGAGGCGTTCTGGACCGTTATAAAAAATACAATGGCGTTGAAGGAAACTCCGCTGTAGACATAAACAATGCTAACAGAGCATCTACAACACTGCCTGATGTCGAAGATATTAATCGTGACAATACCATGAATACCATTAATGCTTATTATGAGTATAGCATAGATATGAAGCCAGGTATGGCTGTTGGACAAAATTATATTACTGATGATAGAATAGTAAATGATGTTCCATTGCCTAATGGTACAACTACTACAGCAAGATGGATTCAGTTTAAAATACCGGTCTCAGAATATAAAAATAGAATTGGAAGTATTTCAGATTTTAGATCTATCCGTTTTATGAGAATGTTTATGACTGGATTTAACGATCAGATTACGGTACGTTTTGGGGCATTGGATTTGGTTAGAGGTGAATGGAGAAGGTTTGATGGTACTCTGGATGTAGCTGATACAAACCCGAAGGATGACGGAACTGTTTTTGAAGTACAGGCAGTTAATATTCAGGAAAACAGTACAAAATCTCCGGTAAATTATGTTATGCCACCAAATGTTCAAAGGGAACAGCTGTTTAATAATAATACTGTAATTAATCAAAATGAACAGTCATTAGCATTACGTGTATCAGGGAACGGTTTGGAAGGACAGGATTCAAGGGCTGCTTTTAAAAATGTAAGTCTTGATATGCGTCAGTACAAAAAACTGAAGATGTTTCTTCACGCTGAATCATTAAAAGGAGAGGTTGTTCTTGATGATAATGAAATGGTTGCATTTATTCGTTTTGGAAATGATTTTACAGAAAACTTTTATCAGATTGAAATACCATTAAAAGCAACTCAATTTATTGAAAACGGTCCTACCGATATAAATCCGGATTTGGTCTGGCCGGCAGAAAACGAAATGAATTTAGCTCTTGCTCTATTGACTAAAATGAAAATTAAGGGAATGAGTGTTGACATGAACTCTCCTAAGCGCGATATCAACGGAATCTATTATCCGGATAATGATCCTGATTTAATTTTAGAAGGAGGTGATGGTGACAGTAAATTAAAACTGGGGATAAAAGGTAATCCTAATTTTGGTTTAGTCCGAAATTTAATGGTAGGAGTTAAAAATGATAACAGTGGTGATATTGGTAATGCTAATGAAAAGAAGATAAAAGGAGAGGTTTGGTTTAATGAACTTCGATTATCTGATATGGATAATAAAGGCGGAATGGCAGCAATTTTAAGTATTGATACCAACATGGCTGATTTTGCTACAGTTTCGGCAACAGGGCGAAAAAGCACCATTGGTTTTGGATCTATTGAAGAAGGAGCAAATGAAAGGGATCGTGAAGATATCCAGCAGTATAATATTGTTACGAATTTGAACTTAGGAAAATTATTACCGCCGAAATGGGGTATAAATCTTCCATTTAATTATGCAATAGGAGAAGAAATAATCACACCGGAATATGATCCTTTTAACCAGGATATTAAATTGGAACAGTTGTTAAACGAAACAACAGATCAGACTCAAAAAGATATTTACAAAAATAGAGCAATAGATTATACCAAGCGAAAAAGCATTAATTTTATTGGCGTTAGAAAAGACAGATCCCAAGAGCAAAAACCACATGTTTATGATGTAGAGAATTTTACTTTTTCTCAATCCTACAATCAGGTGGAGCGTCATGATTATGAAATAGAGGAATATCAAGACCAACTGTCAAATTCATCTGTAAACTATGCTTATACGTTTCAGCCAAAAGAAGTAGTGCCTTTTAAGCAGACTAAATTCATGAAAAAAAGTGAGTATTGGAAACTGTTAAGTGATTTTAATTTTAATTACCTGCCTTCTAATATTTCATTCAATACAAATATAATAAGACAGAGCAATAGCCAACAATTCAGGCAGGTACAAGATGTGCCGGGAATTGGTTTAGAAACTCTTTACAGAAGAAACTTTGCGTATAATTATCAATATGGATTTGCATTTAATCTGACTAAATCTTTAAGGCTAAACTATACAGCTTCATCAAACAATATTGTCAAAAATTATCTGAATGATGATAATACCCCAAAAGACGATTTTAATTTTTGGGATGATTATTTTAATATTGGAATACCAAATCAACATACACAGCAATTAATCTTAAATTATGATATCCCAATCAATAAATTACCGATTTTTAGTTTTGTAAAAGCAAATTATTCCTATACCGCTGATTATAACTGGCAACGTTCTTCATCTGCTATGTCTGGACTTGAAGTAGAAAATCCTGATGGATCGATTACAGTCAATAATCTAGGAAATACGATTCAAAATGCAAATTCAAATACGCTAAATACAACTTTTAATATGACAACGTTGTACAAGTATTTAGGATTAACACCAGGAGTAAAAAAGGCTGCTAAGCCAAAAACTACAGCAGTTCCAAAACCTGGAGAGAAAATAGTAAATACTAATAAAACAGTTGCAACGAGCAGACCTTTTTATGATGGGTTGATTGGTGTTTTAACGAGTGTAAAAAATATTCAGGTAAATTATACAGAGAATAGTGGTACCGTTTTACCCGGCTATACACCAAGTATTGGATTTTTAGGAACGTCTAAGCCAAGTTTAGGTTTTATTTTTGGAAGTCAGGATGACGTACGTTATGAATCTGCTAAAAACGGTTGGCTGACCACTTCGGATAAGTTCAATCAAAATTTCACCCAAGTAAATACTAAGGCACTAAAGATAACGGCTAATCTTGATTTGTTTCCGGATTTAAAAATAGATTTAACCATGGACAGATCCTATTCTGAAAATTCTTCAGAACAGTATAGCGTTACCAATGGTCAATATGAATCTCTGTCGCCTTATACATATGGAATGTTTTCAATTTCAACTGTATTAATCAAAACAGCATTTTCTGCAAGTGATGAAAATGTATCAGCAGCTTTTGATGATTTTAGAAGTAATCGTTTGATTATAGCAAATCGTTTGGCAGGAGATTATTACGGAGCTGATGCCATTCCGAGATATGGTGACGCTGCAAACCCAATTCCAGCACCTTCTACAGATCCGAATAGCGATCCTGAAAAAAGTAAGAGAGATCTCTATACAGCAAATGCAGGATATCCAATTGGATTTGGAAAAAGTAATCAGGCTGTTTTATTGCCTGCTTTCTTAGCTGCTTATTCTGGAACGGATGCCTCAAAAACTTCTACAGGAATTTTTAGAAATTTTCCTATTCCAAACTGGAGTATAAAATATAATGGATTGATGCGTTACAAATATTTCAAAGACAGGTTTAAACGCTTTTCTTTGCAGCATAATTACAGAGCTTCCTACACAATTAATCAATTCAGATCAAATTTTGATTATAATGAAAATCCAGATGGCACGGATGTAAATGGTAATTTCTTCAATAAGACGATCATGTCAAATGTGAATTTGGTTGAACAGTTTAGTCCGTTGGTTCGTGTTGATTTTGAATTAAAAGGATCTTTAAGAGTGCTTACGGAAGTTAAAAAAGACAGAGCTTTATCAATGAGTTTTGATAATAATTTATTGACAGAAGTAAAAGGTATTGAGTATGTTGTTGGTTTAGGATATCGCTTTAAAGATGTTATTTTTTCATCCACTTTAGCAGATAATCCTACCGGAATTATAAAAAGTGATATTAATATCAAAGCAGATTTCTCTTATAGAAATAACCAGACTCTGGTTCGATATTTGGATTATGACAATAATCAATTGGCAGCCGGTCAAAATATATGGTCATTAAAACTTACTGCTGATTATGCATTCAGCAAGAATCTTACCGCCATATTCTATTATGACCACTCCTTTTCGAAAGCAGTAATTTCTACATCATTTCCGTTAACTAATATTCGTTCAGGATTTACAATTCGATATAATTTCGGAAATTAATTTTGTGATTATAAACTAATTTTCATTAGAAGATTGTTACATTTGTTGCTTTAAAATTAAATTATCAATTTTCAAACATAGTATTATGAGCATACCAGCAAATTTAAAGTATACAAAAGATCACGAATGGGTTAGCATCGAAGGAGATGTTGCAACAGTAGGAATTACTCATTTTGCTCAAAAAGAATTAGGGGATATTGTGTATGTTGAAGTAGAAACTTTAGATCAGACATTAGATAAAGATGAAGTTTTTGGAACTGTTGAAGCTGTAAAAACAGTTTCTGATTTGTTTTTGCCTTTAACTGGAGAAATCATTGCTTTTAATGAAGATTTAGAAAGCACACCTGAAAGCGTAAATTCGGATCCATACGGAGCCGGATGGATGATTAAAATAAAAATTGCTAACGCTGCAGAGATTGACTCATTGTTATCAGATGAAGCATACAAACAACTGATAGGTGCCTAAACAATTGCTTTTATTGTGGGCTATAGTTTGCTCAGGAATCATTACCTATTTTTGTCTTACAGATTCAAGTAATATCCCGGCAGTAAGTTTTCCCAGTATCGATAAAATAGTGCATTTTTGTTTCCATTTTGGATTTACAATTTCGTGGATCTTGTTTTTTAAAAAAGAATTCAAAGGAAAGACAACAGATGATTATAAAGTGTATTTGATTTCGTTTATATTTTCAGTTTTTTTTGGAATAACCATCGAAATATTGCAAGGTGTTTTTACTAAAACAAGAGCAGCAGATGTAACGGATATTTTAGGTAATGCAATTGGAGCTACAGCGGCTGTTTTTGCGGCAATAGCTTTTAAAAAGCAAATCGATAAAATATAAAATATTAATTCCCACTTCGGTGGGTTTTTTATTTTCAATAAGGCAAGCTTAAAAAAGTATGTCATTTTTTTGAATTTTAAATGTATTTTTGTTGCAATTCTTGTAATTTTAAAATCATGAATGTTAACCAGTATTTAGATTCCACTTACTTAAAAACCGCCTCTCAAACCGGTCTTTCGGAAACAGAAAATGAGATTGTGGTTAAAAATGTAATTGCTGAAGCTATCGTCGAAGGTTTTAAACTGGTTATGGTTCGGCCGGAATATGTGGCTTTAGCTAAAGAAATGATTTTAAAAGCCAATTCTAATCTTGATGTTGGTACTGTTATAGATTTTCCTGAAGGCAAATCTGATATTGAAACAAAAATCAGGGAAGCAAATGAAGCAATAGCGAATGGTGCAGATGATCTTGATTTTGTTTGTAATTACGAAGCGTTTAAAAACGGAGATGTTCAATTAATAAAACAAGAGATTTTAATAGCCACGCAAATAGCATTAGCAAATAATAAAACTGTTAAATGGATTATAGAAGTGGCAGCATTGAATGAAAAAGAAATTATTCAGCTTTCTTCTTTGATAAAAAAAATTGTTATTTCTAATTTTAAAGAGGAAGAATATGCTTCAGTTTTTGTAAAATCATCAACTGGTTTTTATAAAACTAAGGATAATTCTCCAAATGGTGCAACTATTTCTGCAATAATTATGATGTTAGAAAATGCTTCACCGTTACCAATAAAAGCTGCCGGAGGTGTTAAGTCATATGAG
The DNA here is from genome assembly GCF_002017935.1 of Flavobacterium sp. LM4. NCBI lineage: Bacteria > Pseudomonadati > Bacteroidota > Flavobacteriia > Flavobacteriales > Flavobacteriaceae > Flavobacterium > Flavobacterium sp. LM4. Next base: position 2,332,865 of record NZ_MUFW01000001.1, read on the forward strand.
GAAGCAATAGAAATGATTCGTTTAGGAGTTAAACGTATCGGAACTTCATCTGCTAAAGCAATTGTAAATGGAGAAAATACCACAAATCAATACTAATGAAAATCAAAAATATTTTGAATAAAAGTTTTTTAACTTTGTGTCTGGCATTATCATCATTTGTTGTTTTAGCTCAGGAAACAAACCAATCTTCTGTAAAGGCGGGTTTTGCAGCTGAGCAGCTTCCTGTTTTTCCTAATTGCGAAAATTTGGTATCTAAACAATTAGAAAATTGTTTTTACAAAGAAGTTCAGGATTTTGTTTATGAGAACTTTGAAATTCCTGAGAATTTAAAACAGACAAATTATAAAGGTGAAGTTAAAGTGTTGTTTGAAGTTGATGCAGATGGTTCTTTTAAAGTGATTTATATCAATGCAGTAAGTGATGATTTAGTTAAAGAGGCTAAACGTGTTTTTAGTAAGTTTCCTAAAATCAAACCTTCCACATATAATGGTGTTGCAACCTATTCTAAATATACTATTTCAATAGATTTGCCATTAAAAAGTTCAGAGCAAATCGCAGCTGAGGCATTGGCTGCTGCAGAAATTTTAAAGCCAATACAAAAGCCAATGACAGAATTGGATAGTATTGTGTATAAAAAATACAACAACCCGGAATTCCAAAGTCATTTGAATATTCCCCTTTCTCATAGTTATTATGCGCAATTTGATGGAGCAATGAATCAGGTTGGCAGTAATAATCATACTGCATCTAAGCCCTATACGTATGCTGAAGTTTCAAAATATTATAATTTAAAAGCGGTAAACGAATCGCTTCAAAAGAAAACTTCAGGCTGGCTAGGAAGAAAATGGTGGAATGAAAATATGGTTCAGATTCAGGGTGAAGATTATTGGTTAGCTTTGAATCCTATTGTTGATTTGCAAATGGGTAAGGCTTCGGACTATGATGGTTCTACCTATGTAAATACCAGAGCTATTAATTTTAGAGGAGGTGTAGGAAAGCAAATCAATTTTACAACTACAATTTTTGAAAGTCAGGGAAGATTTGCCGGTTATTTTAACGATTATGCGAACTCTTTAAAACCTTCGGGAGGGAATCCTGCTATAATTCCAGGCATGGGTATTGCGAAAAAATTTAAAACAGATTCTTATGATTTTCCTTTGGCCGAGGCGAATATAACCTATACTCCAAGTAAATTTTTCGATTTTCAATTGGGCTATGGAAGAAATTTTATTGGTGATGGGTATCGGTCATTGTTAGAAAGTGACGGAGCAAGTCCATATCCTTATTTAAAAATTAATACTACGTTTTGGAAAATAAAATATACCAATACATATATGTGGCTCAAAGATGTTCGTCCAGGTGTTACGGTAGATAAAACGTATGCATCAAAATATATGGCCAACCATTATTTGAGTTGGAACGTTTCAAATAAACTGAATTTAGGTTTTTTTGAATCTGTAGTTTGGACAGATAGTAATAATAGAGGTTTTGATGTGAATTTTGTTAATCCAATTATTTTTTATCGTTCTGTTGAGTTCGCTTCGTCATCAAAAAGTGGAAATGCTCTTTTAGGGTTTACATCTAAATACAAATGGAGTAATCAGATTAATTTGTATGGGCAGTTTTTAATCGATGAATTTTCATTTGGAGATGTAAAAGGGGGAGATAATAGTTGGAAAAACAAATTTGGTTACCAAATAGGGGCTAAATATTTTAACGCTTTTAAAGTAAAAGATTTGCTAATGCAGTTAGAGTATAATCATGTGCGTCCGTATGTGTATTCTCATAGTGCGGTAATAACAAATTACGGTCATAATAATCAAAGTCTTGGTCATCAATGGGGCGGTAATTTTAATGAATTAATTGCAATAGTACGTTACCACAAAGGCCGTTATTATGCTGATGCGAAGCTAACAATTGGAAAAAGAGGGTTTGATTTTGATACAACAGAAGATGGTTATAATTATGGGGGGAATATCTATAAAAGTTATGAAGAAAATCGCCCGTATGATTCTGGTGTAAAAGTAGGTCAGGGTAATAAAACCAGCATTTTTATCGCTGATATTCAAGGAGGATATCTTATAAACCCTATGACTAATTTAAAACTTTTCGGAAGTTTTATTTACAGGAATTTTGATCCAATGCAGAATACTGCAGCTACTTTTTCACAAAATACAACCTGGTTTACTTTAGGACTGCGTTCAGATGTATTTAATTGGTATTTTGATTACTAACATTTAATAAGATTTTTCGAGGAAATTGTGTTAAAGATTTAAAAGACCTTACTTTATAAAGGTTTTATTAGAAAAATCTAATTTTATAGGTCAAAATTCTATAATCTAATTTGTACATTTGCACCACTTAAAAAAATACACAAACAATTACGGTATTGAACGCTACTAAAAATACAATTTCACTTAAATCAATATTTCTGGATTTCAAAGAGATTACCAAAGCTGGTTTAGCAATTAGTGTTTTGTTTTCTTCGATTGCGGGATATTTGTTAGGTGTAAATAGTGAGGATCCTTTTCAATGGAGCGTTTTAGCTGCGTTGATGGTTGGAGGTTACTGTATGGTCGGGGCTTCAAATGCTTTTAATCAGGTAATCGAAAAAGATATTGATTCTTTAATGGAGCGTACCAAAAATCGTCCGGTTCCTTCAGGGCGCATGACTCCAAAAGTAGCTTTGTTTGTAGCAAGTTTATTGACAATTATTGGTGTCGTATTGTTGTATACAATAAATGCAAAGTCGGCAATGTTTGCTGCAATATCTATATTTTTGTACACAAGTCTTTATACGCCTTTAAAAACGGTAACTTCATTATCTGTTTTTGTGGGAGCTTTTCCGGGCGCAATTCCATTTATGTTAGGATGGGTGGCAGCAACAGGAGAATTTGGAATAGAAGCCGGTACATTGTTTTTAATTCAGTTCTTCTGGCAATTTCCGCATTTTTGGGCTATTGGCTGGTTTTTGTATGAAGATTATGAAAGGGCTGGAATCTTTATGCTTCCAACAGGAAAAAAAGATAAAGGAACAGCTTTGCAGGTAATGCTATATACGATATGGTTAATAATAGCTTCTTTATTGCCGGTTTTAGGCTATACAGGGCAATTGTTTATTACACCTATCGCGGCAGTTGTGGTTTTTTTATTGGGATTATGGATGTTGTTTTATGCGGTGCGATTATATCAGCTGCGGACTTCTAAGGCTGCCAGAACATTAATGTTAGTTAGTGTTTCTTATATTTCTTTGTTACAGATTGTATATATAGTAGATAAATTTTTAAGATAGTTATGGAAATGACAATGAAAATAAGTGAAGAACAAGTGCAAAAATCAAAGTCGGCAAAGTTGATTTTATTGTTCGCAATGGTAAGTATGACAATGATGTTTGCCGGATTAACAAGTGCTTTTGTAGTTAGTAAATCAAGAGCAGACTGGTTGAAGGATTTTCAGATGCCAACTGCCTTTTATTGGAGTACATTGGTTATTATTGGTTGTAGCGTTACTTTTTATTTAGCTAAAAAAGCAATTGAAAAAGGAAATAGAAGTGCGACTTCTGCATTTCTTTTAGCAACATTTGCTTTGGGAATTGCTTTTGTAATTTTACAGTTCAGAGGCTTTGGACAAATTATCGAAAGCGGGTATTATATGACAGGACAAGGTAGTTCGATTACTACAACTTTCCTTTATGTTATTGCTCTTATGCACCTCTTGCACTTGGTAGGCGGATTAATTTCACTTTTAATTATAATTTATAATCATTTTAAACAAAAATACAATTCGAGTCAAACTCTTGGTATAGAACTAGGTGCAATGTATTGGCACTTTCTGGACTTATTGTGGGTATTATTATTTTTATTTTTATATTTCTTTAAATAAGAAAAAAACGTAAATTTGGGAACTTTTTAACGAATATCTTTTATGGAAGCGACAGTTACTACTGCAAATAACGACGAAAAAACTTGGGGAGGCGGAGAGCATATCCAGCCATTAGGAGCAAGTTATGGTAAAATGATGATGTGGTTTTTTATCGTATCAGATGCCTTAACATTCTCTGGATTCCTGGCTGCTTATGGTTTTTCAAGATTTAAATTTATTGAAACCTGGCCTTTGGCTGATGAGGTGTTTACTCACTTTCCGTTTATGCACGGTGTTTCGGCTCCGATGTATTACGTAGCCTTAATGACTTTTATTTTGATTTTTTCATCTGTAACAATGGTTTTGGCTGTTGATGCAGGTCACCAATTAAAGAAAACAAAAGTTGCTGTATATATGTTCTTAACTATTATTGGAGGTTTAATTTTCGTTGGTTCTCAGGCCTGGGAATGGAAAAACTTCATAAAAGGAGAATATGGTGCGGTTGAAACTGCTGGAGGAAGTTTATTACAGTTTGTTGATGCAAGCGGTAAAAGAGTAGCTTTGGCTGATTTTGCAGTAAAATTACCAGAGCAAAGAGAGGCTTTGACAAGAAGCCACGCAACCTGGTTTGTTGAAGATGCTGAAACACAACCAACATATACTGTTGCTGAAGTTCAGGCTGGTTTTAAAGCACATCCTGAATTATTAATCAGAACAGAACAGCTTACTGATAAAAAGAAGAAAACAGTACTGACAAGGGTAGAGTCTGAGTCTCGTTTAGGTACTGCAAAATATGTAGTAGAAGGAGCAAACCTGACAAGAAACGAATACGGAAGTAAATTATTTGCTGATTTCTTTTTCTTCATCACAGGATTCCACGGATTCCACGTATTTTCGGGAGTTATTATTAATATCATTATTTTCTTTAATGTGTTATTAGGTACTTACGAGAAAAGAAGAAGCTATGAAATGGTAGAGAAAGTTGGTTTATACTGGCACTTTGTCGATCTGGTTTGGGTATTTGTATTTACAGTTTTCTACTTAGTTTAATTTTAGATTTTAATTATTATGTCACACGAGCACGTATCAAATACAAAAAGAATCTGGTTTGTTTTTGCATTACTATCAGTAGTAACTACAGTAGAAGTTATTTTGGGTATTTTAAAACCTGAATCATTAGAATTTAATCATTTTGTTGGTTTGAACTTGTTAAACTGGATTTTCTATATCCTTACAATTTTCAAAGCATATTATATTGTATGGGCATTTATGCATATGGAAGGTGAAAAAAGCAGCCTTAGATGGTCTGTTGTTTCACCGGTTATCTTCCTTGTTTTATATTTATTGTTTATTCTCTTAACAGAAGGAAATTATATTTATGGGGTTTTTAAAGATTCTACTATTAAATGGAATTTTTAACATGATATTAATTCGAAAAGAAGCTCCGTTTAACGGAGCTTTTTTTATTTTTGTACCTCATTAACTTCCATTGTAACAATGAAAAAAAATATAGTTCTTTTTTCGCTTTTTGTATTGCCAATTGTTGCCTATTTGTTTTTTGCTTCTGGCGTGAATAGTTTTACTACACTTCCTGTAATTACTCCAAAAATTGCTGATTTTGGAAATTGGAAATCTTTAGATAATAAAAAAGTTTCTCTTAATAAAAAAATTACTGTTTTAGGATTTTCAGGATCTGATATTTTAAGCAACCGGGGAAATTATTTTAATTTAAATGAAAAAATTTACAAACGCTATTATGGTTTTGAAGATCTTCAATTTGTAATAGTTTGTCCAATAGGTACGGAAAAGGATGCTCAAAAAGTGGTTGATGCACTTAAACCTTTTACGGATGTTAAAGGGTGGAATTTTATTTTTGCTCCTCCTGCTCAAATTGAAGCTTTTTATAATCAATTACGTTTAAAAGGTAAACTAGATCAAAATCTGGGAACACCTAATGTTTTTATTGTTGATAAAGAAAGAAATCTTAGAGGCAGAAAAGGGGATAACAAAGACAAAAAAGAGGAATATAAAGAAGGTTATAGTACTTTTCATCCGTCTGAATTAAGCAACGAAATGCTGGATGATTTTAAAATAATTTTGTACGAATACCGTGCAGCTCTTAAAAAAAATCATAATGCTACTAAACAATTATAAATTAGAACTGTATGTTTAAAAATAAATCTTATATCGGAATTTCGTTTATCATTTTAATTTTCGGAATTTATGCAGTACCTAAAATTGTAGACAGGATAAAAAATGGCGAAGTCATAAAAGGGGACCGCTTGGATAATGTAGATCAGAAAACTTCAAAAGCAGATACAAAATTAGTAAAAATTGGAGCCGCTCCTAAGTTTGAATTAACTAATCAGGACAATATTAAAATTTCAAATGAGACTTATAAAGGTAAAGTTTATGTATTAGAGTTTTTCTTTACTACGTGTCCATCGATCTGCCCAAAAATGAATCTGAGTATGCTAGAGATTGAAAAAACTTTTTTTGGGAATCCTAACTTTGGAATCGTTTCTATTACGATTGATCCAACTCATGATACTGTAAAAGTTTTAAAAGAGCATAGAGAGCTATTAGGTGTTAAATCATCTACATGGAATTTTCTTACCGGAGATAAAACAACTATCATGGATTTATCCAATAAAGGATTTAATTTGTATGCGGGAGAGAATGTGAAAGTAAATGGTGGTTTTGAACATTCCGGATTATTTGCATTAATTGATAAAGACGGGAATATTCGTTGTCGTAAGGACGATTTCGGAAATCCAATTTTATATTATGACGGCCTGGATAAAAAAGGCGTTAGAGACATTCAGCAAGATATTAAAATATTATTAGAAGAATAAGATGGAAGAGCATTCATTAGAAAAAAAATTCAATAAAATTATAACTATAGTTTCTATTTTAATTCCAACTGTAGTAGGTATTTTATTTGCCGTTAAATTAAAAGACTTCGGAATTAATGTTGAGCCTCTTTCGTTTTTACCCCCAATTTATGCCACTACAAATGGCATTACTGCTGTGGTTTTAGTTTTGGCAGTAATAGCAATTAAAAATGGTAAACAAAAGCTCCATCAGCGTTTAATGACTTTTGCTATTGCTTTATCACTGGCTTTTCTGGTCATGTATGTAGCGTATCATATGACGGCTGAGTCGGTAAAATTGGGAGACCTAAATCATGATGGAATTGTTGATGCTGTAGAAAAAGCGAAAGTGGGAACTGTTAGATTTTTGTATTACTTTATTTTAGGAACTCATATTATATTATCGGTTGCTATTATTCCGTTGGTCTTAATTAGTTATGTGAGGGCTCTTGGGCAACGTTTTGACAGGCATAGAAAAATTGCCAGAATAACATTTCCACTTTGGTTATATGTTGCTGTAACAGGCGTAATTGTTTATTTAATGATTTCTCCTTATTATGCTTAACATACAAAATAGAATAACGAATAAAGAAAATAGAATAGCGTATAGAAGTATAGCTGCGAGTTTGGTCTCAAAGAAATATTTCTATATTCTATTTTCTATATTCTTTTCTCTCACTGCAAATGCTCAATGTGCAATGTGTCGTGCTGCTCTTTCGGGAGAATCAAACATTAAAAAAGCTGAGGCAGTAAATGATGGAATCGTTTATTTAATGGTAATTCCGTATTTGCTTGTAGCTATAATTGGATTTTTAATTTATAGAATGTATCAATCAAAAAGCAAAAAGACCGAATGAATTCGGTCTTTTTTTATTTTAATCCATCAACAGAGACATTCACTGTTCCGTTGATTTTGATAAATGCTATAATGGCCTGATTGGTTAATTGTATTTTGTCAAACTGTATATCTTCCATTTTTCCGTTAATAAAAACACCTGGCATTGGGGAGTAATTTTTAAGATAAGCGGTCATACTTTTTTTACCTTCTTCTAAATTAGGCTGTATTGAATATCTGCAGTTTTCTTCCATTTTTTTCAGGATATAACCTTGAGCAAGCCAGTTTGCTGTTCGCATTAATTTACTTTTCGTATCTAAAACATAATCCAGTTTATCGAAATAAATTTCTTTAGTCTGTGGGTTATATTGGGGAAAACCGTTTAAATAAATGGTTCCGTTTACATATCCTAAAACCTCAAGAGCAATTACCATTTTTCCGTCTTTATGCCAAATTTCAACGTTTTTTACGGTAACTTTTTTACTTCCGGTTCCAAATTCCTGTCCCGCAAAATTTTTAGTCATTATTTTTGAAGCCTCAACATAACTTGATATAGCAGCGATATTAGTTGTAATTTGATTTGGAATTTTGGCTATCGGTTTCAAAACAATTTTAGAGCTATTAAACTTAGATTCAGGTTGTTTTCCAATCAAAGTTTCCATATTGCACTTCATTCCCATATTCAGTAAAAACAAATCGTTTTTGAGTTTTACATTAGTCGAATATACTTCTACCGGAACAATTCGAAGCCAGCTTTCATAAGTTTCGTTCATTTTCAAAGGCGTGCAGATTTTTTCTAAAGCTGATAAAACATTTGGCTTAAAATCCATTGATTCTTCGATTGCCGAATCTATACTTTTTTCAATTTTTGATTTAAAAATAGAAATTGCCGGATTTACTAAATAAGTGATAGGCATGTTTTTTCCAAAAACAGTCATGGTTGGACTTTCGTTCCAGTCAAGAGATTTAAATTCTGTTTTTGTGTTTAGTTTCCAGTTTGTTAAGTTGGCTTCACTTGACAAAGTAATTACGCCATTCAAGTTGAATTCACGTGTGTCGTAAAGTTCGACTCCTAATTTCTTAGTTCCAATTCGGTATTTAATATTTGCTTTTAAAGGCAAAATGGTTTTTATCTTTTTATCTGCGTTTGCCGGATCGTTTTGAATTTTGATTGGAGCCTGTTTCCAGATTTTTATTTCTATGTCATCATCCTCAATATTATTATCTTCGAAAATCAATCCGTTCAAAAGTGTATTGGTTTGATTTTCAACATCTTTTAATTTTACAGTGATCGGTAAATTAATAAAAGATGGATTAGTGTCATAAATTAACGGACTAGCATCATCCGGTTCAGGTTTTAATGTGGCCAGTTTTTTAGATGTAGAGCAGCTAACCAACAATGTTAAGGTTATACAAAGAACTGAAAAAGAAAGAAATTTCATGTGAAGGTTTTTAGTGTGGCAAAATTAAGAAAACTTTTATATTCTTTGAAAAAAGTGTAACAATTAGTCAATTATGTAGTCTTATTCTAAAAGTCAGATAAAATTTATTAACTTTTTATTACCATAAAATACGTAATTAAAATGTTATTATTGTCTTAAAATTCAGCGGTATTATGATTGAAATCAAAGATTTGCATAAATCCTATAAAATGGGAAGTTCAGAATTGCATGTGTTAAAAGGGATAAATTTTAATATAGAAGAAGGAGAACTTGTTGCCATAATGGGATCTTCTGGTTCAGGAAAATCTACACTTCTTAATATTTTAGGAATTCTGGATGAGGCAGATTCAGGAAGTTACATATTAGATAAAACTCCGATAAAAAATCTTAACGAAACAATAGCATCAAAATATCGGAATAAATTTCTGGGATTTGTTTTTCAATCTTTCAATTTAATAAATTATAAGACTGCTCTTGATAATGTAGCTATGCCGTTGTATTATCAAGGAATAAAAAGAAAAGAACGCTACGATATTGCAATGAAATATTTGGAGAAAGTAGGACTGGGGTCTCATTCGCATCATTTACCAAATGAGCTTTCAGGAGGTCAAAAACAACGTGTTGCTATTGCAAGGGCATTGGCATCAAATCCGAAAGTTTTATTGGCAGATGAGCCAACAGGAGCTTTAGATACTAAAACTTCTTATGAGGTTATGGAACTTATACAGGGAATTAATGATGAAGGAAAAACTATTTTAATTGTTACTCATGAGCCTGATATTGCCGCTATGTGCAAAAGAAATGTAGTCCTGAAAGACGGATTAATTATTGACGATAAAAAGGTAGAACAAGTTAGAGCATCATCTTATGTTTAATATTGAACGTTGGCAGGAAATCTTTGAAGCAATCTCCAAAAACAGGTTAAGAACATTTCTTACCGGAATTTCTGTGGCTTCTGGAATTTTTATTTTAGTGATTTTGCTTGGTGCCGGAAAAGGTCTTCAAAATGGAATTGAAAAGCAATTCGAGAATGATGCTAAAGGAATTATTGAAGTTTGGTCAAATGTCACAACCAAAGAATACAAAGGATTAAATCCAGGCAGGCAAATTCAGTTAAGAAACAGTGATTATGATCTTCCTGTTAAAAAATTTGATGAGGAGATTGATAAAAAATCATCTGTTCGTAATACGTGGGGAGGTATTGTGAGTTATGGAAAAGAATCCGGAAATTATCAGTTTAGAGGTATTAGCCCGGATTATTTGTCTCTTGAAAATGGTACTATTATTAAGGGACGTTTCATTAACAATAGTGATATGAAAAATAATGAGAAAGTAGTTGCCATTGGTTTGAAGGTTAAGCAGGATTTGTTTAAAGAGAAAGATCCAATAGGAAAAGAGATTTTAGTCAATAATATAAATTTTAAAGTAATTGGAGTTTTTACAGATCCTTCCGGAGAAAGAGAAGAATCCAGGATTTATATGCCTATGACCACTAATCAGCGTGCTTTTGGTGCAGGTGATAAAATAACCGGTATGCAGTTTGTTTTGAATAAGAAAGCCAATTATGATGAAGCTTTGGCACAGTCAAAAAAATTTACCGAAGATGTCAAAAGGTTATTAAAAGCTAAAAACATTATTGCTCCAAATGACGATAGTGCTATAGGAGTTTATAATTCTGTTGAAGAAGCAAAACAATTTTATGATTTAAATCTTTACATCAGATTGTTCTTTTGGTGGGTTGGTATTTGTACTATTATTGCCGGTGTTGTTGGGGTAAGTAATATTATGCTTATCATTGTAAAAGAAAGAACTAAAGAAATTGGAATCAGAAAAGCGTTAGGAGCATCACCTTTTTCTATTATTTCTATGATACTTCATGAATCTATTTTTATCACCACTATTGCCGGCTTTTCCGGACTATTGGCTAGTTTGTTATTGCTGGAATTTGTTGGGCCAATGGTTCAGAGCGAATATTTCAGAAATCCTGAAGTCGATTTTAGTGTAGCTCTAACAACACTTGTTTTACTTGTATTTGCAGGAGCCATGGCAGGTTTTTTCCCGGCATACAGAGCTGCAAAAATAAAACCTATTGTAGCACTTAGAGACGAATAACTATGTTTAGCAAAGATAATTGGGATGAGATTTTACAGGCTTTAACAGCCAATGTTTTTAGAACAGTCTTAACTGCATTTGGTGTGTTTTGGGGTATATTTATTTTAGTAATATTACTTGCTGCAGGAAATGGATTGGAAAATGGGGTAAAAAAAGGTTTTGACGGAATAGCTACAAACACTATGTTTATGTGGAGTCAGACAACATCAAAAGCATATAAGGGCTTACCAAAAGTACGTCGTTATGATTTTAGAAATAGTGATGTTGCATCTTTAAAAGCAGCTTTTCCGGATTTATTATATGTTTCTCCCCGAAATCAATTGGGTGATTTTAATGGGACAAACAATGTAGTTAGAGGGACAAAAACTTCTGCATTTACCATTTATGGTGATTATCCTGAATTGATAAAGCAGCAACCAATGGATATCACAAAAGGGCGTTTTATAAATCAACAAGACATACTTGAAAGAAGAAAAGTAGCGGTAATTGGAAAAGGTGTTATTACTGAGCTTTATGGAAAAGAAGAAGAAGCTGTTGGGACATATGTAAAAATCAACGGCATTAATTTTATGGTCGTTGGGGTATATAACTCTAAACAACAAGGAGGAAATGCTGAGCAGGAACAAAAAAATATTTTTGTCCCGTTTACAACTTTTCAGCAAGCTTTTAATTATGGAGATAAGGTAGGATGGATGGCGCTTACAGCCAAAGATGAAGCATCTATTACGGCTTTAAAACCACAGATTTTAGAAAAAATAAAAGCACTTCACTCGGTTAATCCTGCTGATGAAAGAGCAGTTGGGAATTTTGATTTATACGAACAGTTTAATAAAGTGCAAAGTCTTTTTAATATTTTAAAAATCATTGCTTATTTTGTAGGAACTTTGGTGTTGATTTCCGGTGTAATCGGTATTTCAAATATTATGCTTATTGTTGTTAAAGAACGTACGAAAGAAATTGGAATTCGGAGAGCTTTGGGTGCTACTCCGGCAGCAGTTAGAGGACAGATTTTATCAGAAGCCATATTTTTAACAATCATTTCAGGTATGTTTGGGATAGCCGTAGCGACCGGAATCATTGCGCTTTTAAACATGGCATTAGATTCAATGCCTCCAAACAGCAATACCATGTTTGCAAACCCAAGTGTAGACTTAGGAGTTGTATTTGTTGCTTTACTAATATTAGTGGGGTCAGGGCTATTAGCGGGTTTTATTCCGGCTCAGATTGCAATAAAAGTAAAGCCCGTTGATGCATTAAGAACAGAATAAAATTATAAATCAAAATAATCGATTAAATAAAAACAAATGAAAAAAGGAATAACTATAACTATTTTAGTTCTTATTACCATTATCTTTTTTGGCGCTTTATATTATTTGTATGCTAAAAACCAGGAATCACCAATTGTTTTTAAAACAGAAAAAGCTGAAATTAAAACGATTGTAAAAAATACTATTGCTACCGGAAATATTCAGCCTGATGAAGAAGTTTTAATCAAACCAAATATCTCAGGTATTATTGAAGCAGTCTATATTAAAGCCGGAGAAAAAATTAAAGCCGGAGATATGATTGCAAAAATTAAGGTTGTTGCAAATGTATCTAATGTTAGCAGTACTCAAAATCAGGTTCAGACAGCTAAAATTGCTTTAGATAATCAGGAGAAGATATACCAAAGACAAAAGACCCTATTTGATAAAGATGTAATTTCTGCTAATGATTTTGACGCAGCACAATTGGCTTATAAGCAGGCTAAACAAAATTATTTGTCTGCAAAACAAAACCTGGATATTGTAAAGACAGGAACAACTGCATCATTAGGAAATTATGCAAATACACTTATTCGTTCTACAGTTAACGGAATGATTTTAGACGTACCGGTGAAAGTAGGGAATCAGGTTATTGAGAGTAATAATTTTAATGAAGGGACGACTATAGCAAGTGTTGCAGATGTTGGAAGAATGATTTTTATTGGAAAGATAGATGAATCTGAAGTTGGAAAAATAAAAGAAAAAATGGCAATCGAAATTACAGTCGGAGCTATAGAAAATAAAAAATTTAATGCAGTTTTAACTTATATAGCTCCAAAAGGAGTAACTGAAAACGGAGCTATTCAATTTGAGATTAAAGCTTCTTTAGAAAATAGAGATGCTACTTTTATCAGAGCTGGTTTAAGTGCAAATGCTTCAATTATTTTGGAAAAGGCAGACAAGGTTTTGGCTATCAAAGAATCATTGGTTCAATTTGACAAAAAAACGCAAAAACCATATGTAGAAGTAGAGACTACTGCTCAAAAATTTCAACGTAAAAATTTGGTTTTAGGAGTTAGTGATGGAATTTATGTTCAGGTTAAGAGCGGGATCAAATCTTCTGATAAAATTAAAATCTGGAATCAGGGATTGATTAGTGAAGGAGAAGGCGAAAAAAAATAATTTGATTTTGTAAAAGATTTTTGGGTTTATAAAATATTAAATTTGCATGGTATCTTTACTCTGCTTTCATTCGAAATATATGAAAATAAATAAATATAATAATCTTGTTTTTACCTTGTTATTTGGGCTTGGATTATCAGCTCAGGCACAAACAAAACAATGGACACTGGAAGAATGTGTGCGATATGCATTAGATAATAATATCACGATAAAACTATCTGAGTTAGATGTTAAAAACGCAGCAATAGATAAAAAAGATGCTTTTGGAAATTATCTGCCTTCTGTAAACGGTAGTGCTTCCCATTCATGGAACGTTGGTTTGAATCAAAATATTACTACCGGTTTACTTGAAAATCAAACTACACAATATTCTTCTGTAGGTCTTAGTGTGGGTGTTGATATTTACAAAGGATTACAAATTCAAAATACCTATAGAAGAACAAAACTATCTATTATTGCGTCACAATATCAATTGGTAAAAATGCAAGAGGATATTTCTCTAAATGTTGCAAATGCTTTTTTAGAAATTCTTTTCAATAAAGAAAATTTGAAAGTTAAAAAAGAGCAAATGATAATTGATGAAAAACGATTTGCCCGTTCGGAAGAGATGGTTAAAGCAGGTACAATTCCACGTGGTGATTTGTACGACCTAAAAGCTACTGTCGCAACAGACCAGCAAGCAATTATTGTTGCAGAAAATAGTTTGTTAATTTCTAAATTGAGTTTGGCGCAATTATTACAGCTTAAGGATTTTACAGATTTTGATGTAATTGATGATACCAATGTAAAAGATGAAAATAATATCTTGGCGCAAAATCCGGTAGATATTTACAACAAAGCCAAAGAGATTAGAACCGACTTAAAGATTGCACAGACTAATCTTGAAATTGCTGAAAAAAATGTAGCGATTGCTAAAGGTGCTTATCAGCCTACTTTGAGCGCTTTTTATAATTTTAATACCAGAGCAAGTTATTCAGATATTGTGACGGGATCAGTTCCGAATACGTTAAATCCAACTTCACAAATTGGTTATGTAGAAGGAACAAATCAGTCAGTTTTGACGAATAATTATTCTCCGGTTTTGGGAAGTCCAGATGGAATTTTGGATCAATTTAGTAACAATAAAGGTCAATCTTTTGGTTTTCAATTGTCAGTTCCAATTTTCAATGGTTTTTCAGTACGAAATAATGTTGAGCGTAATAAGGTAAGTTTAGAAAAATCTAAAATAGATTTAGAGCAAAAAAGTTTAGATTTGCAACGTAATGTTTACACAGCTTTTACAGATGCAAAAGGAGCATTAAATGCTTATGAATCTTCGACAGTAACATTAGAAGCAAGACAACAATCCTATAATTATGCGAAAGAAAAATATGATGTTGGTTTAATGAATTCATTTGATTTCACTCAGGCGCAGACATTACTGACCAACGCGCAATCTGATCTTATCAGAACAAAATATGATTACATGTTCAAAATAAAAATACTTGAATTTTACTTTGGGATTCCAATAGTTCCGGTTATTCAAAAATAATTTATTATGTCAAAAAAAACAATTTATTTCTTAGTCGGTGGTGCAATAGTTATTATTACTACTTTACTAATACTTTCAAAATCGGGAGTAATAGGAAATAAGGACGAAGGCAAAGAAGTAGAAACATCAAAAGTAATAGCTTCTACCATTGTTGAAACAGTTTCAGCTACCGGTAAAATTCAACCTGAAATAGAAGTTAAAATATCTCCGGAAGTTTCAGGGGAGATTATTTTGTTAAACGTAAAAGAAGGTCAGGTTGTAAAAAAAGGTGATTTGCTGGTAAAAATAAATCCGGATTTATATACGTCAAGTTATAATCGTTCTGTTTCAAATTTATCCGGAACCAAGGCTGGCTTAACTCAATCAGAAGCTAGTTTTAAAGAAGCAAAAGCGAATTATGAGCGAAATAAAACCTTGTATGATAAAGGTGTTATTTCGAAATCTGACTGGGACAAGGCTATCGCTTCATTTGAAGTTGCTAAAGCGACTAGACAAAGTTCGTATTATAATGTTCAAAGTGCTTCTGCATCAGTAAATGAGGCAAAAGATAATTTAGGTCGTACCACAATTTATGCTCCGGCAGACGGAACTATTTCAGTATTAAATGTAGAGTTGGGTGAACGTGTTCTGGGAACGCAGCAGATGGCCGGAACAGAACTTTTAAGAGTGGCTAATCTTAACAACATGGAAGTTGAAGTAGATGTAAATGAAAATGATATTGTAAAAATAAAAATAGGTGATGAAGCAAATGTAGAAGTTGATGCTTATCTAAAGAAAAAATTTAAAGGTACTGTAACAAGTATTTCGAATTCTGCAAGTACCACTTTAACTTCAGATCAGGTGACTAATTTTAAGGTAAAGGTTAGGATTTTAAAAGAATCTTACCTGGATCTGCTGGAAGGTAAGCCTGCATCATATTCACCATTCAGACCCGGAATGACAGCAACTGTTGATATTATTACAAAAACGAAAACTAATGTTTTGGCAGTGCCAATTAGCTCTGTTGTAGTAAAATCAGATACAACAGCTGTAAAAGATTTTAAAGTTGAGGATCATCCCAATGAAGATAAAAAGATTACACCTAAAAGTGATAAAAGATTCGAATGTGTTTTCGTAAAAGTCGGGGATAAAGCAAAAATCAGAATTATAAAAACAGGTATTCAGGATGATACCAATATCGAGATAATGTCTGGATTGAAATCTGGTGATGTTGTTATTACAGGTCCTTATACGACCGTTTCTAAAGAATTAAATTCCGGAGATAAGGTAAAACTTAAAAAAGCTGAAGTTCCAAAAAAGTAAATCAATAGTATGATCATTGCATTGCATGGAGTTCCGGCAGAAATCCTTTTCAGTTTGCTTGGGGCTTTTACTTTCGTAGTTATATATTTGATATGGGTGCATTACAGTGTTTATAAGACAAAATATTATAATGATGAGTTTAGATATTTTGCAGTACAAAAAAGACTTATTATATATTTAGGCTTTTTATTAGCAAATTTATGTGTAGCATTTCTGTTATTTTGGTTATTAACCTTTATTTTTGCAACTTTAATTTTCAGATGATTTTTTAATAAAAACACTTATTACATTGTCTTTTATTCTCAATATAGAAACCGCCACCAAAAATTGTTCTGTATCCATTGCTAAAAATGGTGAAACCATTATATGCAAAGAAATTGCAGAAGAAGGCTATTCACATGCTGAAAAATTACATGTTTTTATAGAAGAAATAATCGTTGAAACGGGAATTTTAGTTCATGATTTAGCAGCAGTTGCCGTAAGTCAGGGGCCTGGGTCTTATACCGGTCTGCGAATAGGGGTTTCGGCAGCAAAAGGATTATGTTTTGCATTAAACATCCCATTGATTGCAGTAGATACTTTGCAAACTTTAGCATCTCAGGCTAAAGTTACTGAAGGGAAAATAATTTCAATGCTGGATGCCAGAAGAATGGAGGTTTACAGCGCAATTTATAATGCTGACTTAGAAATTGAAAGACGAATACTTGCAGAAGTTATTGATGAAAATTCGTTTAAGGATTTTACTGAAACAATTTATTTTGTTGGTGACTGTGCAGAAAAATGCAAGTTAGTTTTGACGAATGAAAATTTCATATTTTTAGAAGATATTAAATATCCTTCGGCTGCAGCAATGAGTAAAATCAGTTATGATAAGTATCAAAAAAGCGACACTGTAGATGTCGCTTATTTTGAACCTTATTATTTAAAAGATTTTATGATTACTCCTTCAAAAAAACAATAAGTATTTTTTATTTCTGCAGCGTATAAGGTTGAATTGCAATACCTGCTTCATCTAATGCTGTTTTGCAATTCTCCAAAGTTTCAGAAAAAACAGCTCCGTAGTTTTCGTTTTTTGCCCATGGACGAACTGCGAATTCTATAGAACTTGCCGTTAAGTTCTTTACAAAAACTTCAGGTGTCGGAGTTTTAAGAACTTTAGGGTTTTTAATTAACACGTCTAACAAAATATCCTTTGTTTTTTTGATATCAGAGTCATAAGAAACGGCAAAAGTTAAATCAGCTTTACGCTCACCCTGCATTGAATAATTAATAATATTTCCATTGGATAATGCTCCATTTGGAATAAAAACAGTTTGGTTGTTTCCCGTTATTAATTTTGTAACAAAAATTTGAATTTCTGCTACTGTAGCAACAATGCCTTGTGCTTCAATAGTATCTCCTACCTTGAAAGGCTTGAAAAGGATAATCAGCATTCCGCCAGCAAAGTTTGAAAGTGAACCTTGTAATGATAAGCCCACAGCTAAACCCATTGCTCCTAAAATAGCAACAAATGATGAAGTTGGTACTCCCAGATTTGAAATAACGGTTACGAATAATAAAATTCGTAAAGCCCATAGCAATATGTCAGCAAGAAACTTAGATAAAGTGGGGTCTAAATTTCTTTTAATCATTATGTTTCTAATGATTCTGTTTGTCAATCTGATGGCGTATAAGCCAATAAATAAAATTAAAAAAGCAGAAATTAATTTCGGCGAATAATCAATTAATAAATCAATAAATCGCGTTGCGTAATTACTGAGTTGATCTGGGTTAACATCCATGTTTTTAGATAAAAAAAACCTTCTGAAAGAGAAGGTATATTAATTTTGCAAATATAAAGATTTACTGTTGAAAAAAAGTCTTAATTCTTATAAGATATAACAGTTATTAGTCATTTTCTGTTATTGTTTTTTCGCTAATGTCTACTACTGTATCATAAGCTATTGGTTGAGTATTTTCAGTTTCTACACTCTCTTTTACGGAATCAATAATGTCATTTAGAGAGTCTGTCGTTTTTTCTACATATTGACTTAGGATATCTTTTGCCTGATCAGTAAATTCCTCAGCCTCTTCGAATATAGGTTCTGAGGTTTCTTTAATTTTAGTAAAAGTTTCCTCGAAAAAAGTTTCTGCTTTTTCAATATATGAAGTTGCAGTCGTTTCTTCGGTTTCTGTATTGGCATTTTGTGTTTGAGTACTGAGGGCGACAGAGGAATTCTTAGATTTGCCGAGTAAATTTCTTAAAAACGATGATAGTCCCATGTTTCATAAAATTAATAAGTTAAATGCAATATTAACTATTTTGCTTAAATATATAGGTTTCTTTGATAAATTACTGAAAATAAGTTAAGTATGGAGCTTAAAAAAGCGCCATAAATGACGCTTTTAAATATAAATTAATTTGTTTTTTAAGCATTTAAAGCTTCAACAGTAATTTTTTCATCATTCAACATGCTTTTTAGCATATTTTCGATACCACTTTTTAAAGTAAATGTAGAGGATGGACAACCACTGCAGGCACCCTGTAAAATCACTTTTACAACTTTGTCATTTTCATTATACGAATCAAAAGCAATATTTCCTCCATCTGCTGCAACAGCCGGCTTTACATATTCTTCCAGAATGTTAATTATTTGTTGTGATGTTACGTCTAATTTATCAAAAGCTTCATCTTTTGTAATATCATTTTTAGTAGAAGTTTCAATTAAACTTTCGTCTAAAACTGTTCCTCCATTTTCAATAAACTGTTTGATGAAAGTTCTTAGTTCAAGAGTAATTTCCTGCCAGTCATTGATGTCGTATTTAGTAACCGAAATGTAATTTTCATCAATAAAAACTTCTTTCACATATGGAAACTTAAATAATTCTTTTGCTAATGGAGAAGAAGCTGTCTGGTCTATATTTTTGTATTCAACAGCATTTTTAGTCAGCATTCTGCTTACTACAAATTTTAAGGCAGCCGGATTTGGAGTTGTTTCCCCATAAACAGTTATCGGTTGTTTTTTAGACTTGTTTTCATCTATGTTTATGATGCTACCGCCGTTATTAACAAAAGCTTCAATTTGTTCAGCAACAGCATCCTGAACATCCTCCCATTCTACAATGCTGAATCTTTCTACAGCAATAAAATTCCCTGAAATATAAACTGTTTTTACGAATGGAAGATAAAATAATTGTTGAGCTAAAGGGGATGATTTTGCTTCATCGATATTTTTGAATTCAAAATTTTGATTCTGAGTTATAAAATCTTCAAATTCGAATTTTATGATCGTCGGATTTTGAGTTTCTTTTATAGTGATTTTTACCATGTCTGTATATTTTTTGTAAATTTAATAAAGTTATTTTCTACTAATGGCTATATTTGATTTTTTAATAAAATAATTAAGATTCTTTTTGTAATCAATCTTGTTAAATTTAAAAAGCATCTAATATGTTGACTTATACGAAATTGAGAATCAGAATCTTATTTGTTTTTATAATCACTTCTCTTTATTCCTATTCGCAAGAAGGGATTCCGGTATACTCTGATTATTTGTCTGATAATTATTACTTGATTCACCCCTCTATGGCTGGCGCAGCAAATTGTGCCAAAATAAGATTGACTGCCAGAAAACAATGGTTTGGTCAGGATGATGCACCCTCTTTGCAAACCTTAAGTTTTAATGGTAGAGTTGGTGAAAGGTCAGGTGCTGGTATTATCGTTTTTAATGATAAAAATGGTTATCATTCGCAAAAGGGAGTGAAACTTACGTATGCCCATCATATTATGTTTTCAAGAAGTGAACTGGATTTAAACCAGCTTTCTTTTGGTATTAGCGGAGGTTTTATTCAGAGTCAGTTGGATGAAACTGCATTTGGAGGCGTCTTTGACCCAATTGTTTTCGGATCAGTTCAAACAGATTCTTACTTCAATGTTGATGTAGGAGCTTCGTATAATTTTTTGGATTTTTATGCTCACGCGACTGTTCAAGGACTTATTGAAACCAGAAGGCAATTATATACTGATTATGAAAGTGATAATTTGAGAAAATTTCTTTTTAGCGCAGGATACGTTTTTGGAAAAACAGAAAATATTACCTGGGAGCCTTCTATTTTATTTCAATTTTTTGATAAAACGAAAGAAAAGTCTATTGATCTGAATTTGAAAGCTTATAAAAATATGGATTTTGGGAGTTTATGGGCTGCATTGTCTTACAGAAGAAGTTTTGACGGAGCAAGATACAGCGCAGGAAGCGAAGCCAATAATCAAAAATTACAGTATATAACACCTATAATTGGTCTTAATTATAAAAAAATCATGTTTGCCTATACATATTCAAACGTTACAGGCGATGTAAAATTTGATACAGGCGGTTATCATCAGATTACTCTTGGGATTAATTTGTTTTGTACCAGAGAACGATACGATTGTAAATGTCCTGCGGTTAATTAAATTTAGAATATCATGTTAATAAAAGCTGTAAACGGGAAGTCTCCCATAATTCCTGATGATTGTTATGTTGCGGAAAATGCCACTATTGTTGGCGATGTTATTTTTGGTGATTCATGTAGTGTTTGGTTCAATGCTGTGATTCGTGGCGATGTAAATTTTATTAAAATTGGGAATAAGGTCAATATTCAGGATGGTGCTATTATTCATTGTACCTATAAAAAACATCCGACAATTATTGGTAATAACGTCTCAATAGGACACAATGCGATTGTACATGGCTGTACTATTCATGACAATGTGTTGATTGGAATGGGAGCTATCGTAATGGATAATTGTGTTGTCGAAAGTAATTCGATTATTGCAGCCGGGGCAGTTTTAACACAAAACACAGTGGTAACTTCAGGAAGTATTTACGCCGGTGTTCCTGCCAAAAAAGTGAAAGATATTGATCAGTCAGATTTTGCAGGCGAAATCGAGCGTATTTCAAATAATTATGTGATGTATTCAGGCTGGTTTAAAAACGAAGATTGAATTTATAAATTGATTCTTTCGAAAAAAGCATTTTTATAGCTTTCACTAATCGGAATGCGTTTGTCGCTAATCAAAACCTTATTTTTTTGTATTGATTTTACATGCTTGATGTTGATGATGTATGACCTGTGAATTCTTGAAAAACCTTTGCTGAACAGTAGATTTTCTAATTTTATCAAGCTGATGAGTGTCAGAGTGAATTTGTTATCTGTAGTGTAGATTTTGACATAATCTTTCAATCCTTCGATAAATAATATATCCGAAAAATTCATTTTTACATTTTCATATTCGGCTCTCACGAACATAAAATCCTGCTCTAATTCAGGGACTGTTGTACTTTCCGAAATAGCCTGAACTGTTGGTGGAATTAAAATTTGTTGTGCCCTAACTACAGATTTTAAAAAACGATGAAACGGAATTGGTTTTACCAGGTAATCAACTGCACCAAGGTTAAAACCTTCAACAGCATAATCAGAATAAGCCGTTGTAAAAATAACTAAAGGTTTTTTTTCAATGGTATTTAAAAATTCAATCCCTGAGAAATGAGGCATCTGAATATCGAGAAAAATTAAATCGACATTATTTTGATTAATAAAAGACACGGCATCAATGGCATTGTTGAAAGTGGTGATTAATTCTAATGATTCAACTTTGCTAACAAAATCTTTTAACAAATCGACTGCTAAAGGTTCGTCATCAATAATTACACATCTCATCTGTTTCGATTTAAATTTTAATAAATTGGTCAAGTCAAAAGTAGCTTTAAATGAAAGATTTACAATTTAAAATTTAGTTAAAATATTAAATTAACTAGCTTTGTTTGGTATTGATTTTAATGAATGTCAGTTTGAATTTTATCTAGTTTTAAATGTAGATGTACATGATAATATTGCTTATCTTCTTTTATCGTCAATTCGTGTGCGTTAGGATATAACAAATCTAATCTGCTTTTGATATTTACTAATCCGATGCCTGAATTTTCAGGATCTTTTTCATAGCTTTCGATAGTGTTTTCAACCCAGAAATCTAGATTATTCTCTAGAATAAAAATTTTGATCTTTACATGAGCAGCTCCTTTATAATCTGTTCCGTATTTAAAGGCATTTTCAATAAATGAAATTAATAACAAAGGTTCAATGAATTTATTTTTAGTATCGCCATGAACGTTTATAACTATGGCTTCAATATTGTTGAGCCTCAATTTTTGTAATTCAATATAATTCTGAATATAATTTATTTCTTTTTCTAAAGCCACCGTTTTATTATCTGTTTCATACAGCATATAGCGCATTAATTCAGATAATGTCACGATGGCATCAGGGACCAAATCAGATTTTTTGTGAGCCAAAGAATAGATACTGTTAAGAGAGTTAAAGAGAAAATGTGGATTAGTTTGTTTTCGTAAATAATTCAATTCAGTGTTTGTTCTATGTGTTTCGGCTATTAATTTGTTTTGTTGGTTTTGATAAAATTCCGTTAAGGTTCTAATAATTGTACTAATGGCTGTAATTAGAAGATAAAAAAAGGATGGGCCTATTTTAAAAAAAAGAGGTTGCTTATGCGAACGAATCCTACCGTCCCGAACAAACATTTTGGCTTCATCGGGCATCATTCTGGGGAACATCATCTTTTGAGGCCGCAAATGATTAAACTCAGGAAAAAAATAATTGATTCGTATAAACATAAAGAATACAATTAATACAATTACAAAGACAAAAAAGAGCCAGTATTTTTTTTCTAAAAGTAAAACAGGCACCAGATAAAAATAGTTCAGATAAAACAAAATAATTCCCGTTCCCCATTGTACATAGAAATCATTGTTGATTCTAAATGGGCTTTCATAAAATTGAATCAGTGATGTCAATATAAAGAAAGTCCATATCGTAACATGGAATAAAATTTTATTTGAATTTGTATTTTTAAGGGCACCGATATTCATTTACATTTTTATTTTTAATAAAATTAAATCATTTTTGGTTACCGATGGTGATGTATTTTGATTGAGCTTTTTTACTACTAAATCAGCCACTTTTAAAGCATCTTCCTCTGAACTAAAACTTTTGACCTCGCTAATAACCGGAATAATGGTTTGCTTGATTAGAATTTTATCTTTATGCGAAATTGTATATCCCCAGCCGGATGCGGTTTTTATAGATTCAACGTGCAAAGTTTCTTTTTCTGTACAAGCTGTCAACTGCAGGGAAAATAGAATAAAAAGCAAATTCTTCCGGAATATTCTCCGGAAGAATTTTAAATTTGGGGCATTAATTATCATCGTCATTTTGTTCTTCTAACGGTTTGAATTCCCAGGCATCATCGAAATACGTTGAGCCAATTCTTCCTAACATTAAAAAACCTCTATTGTTAATTGCAAAACCTACGGCATCAGTTCTGGCAGCTCCTTCGAGTGCAGTTCTTTCTTCCCATAAGTCAGTAGAAGGATTATATTCCCATACAGTTTTAATACCTTCACCTCCTACAACGTATCCTAATCCGTTTAAGCTGAAACTGGATGCATTTGATCGGGTTATAGCATAGTCATTATTCCAGCTGTAATCATCATCATCATCCTGATCAATATCTCGAAGTCTGGTCCAAACATCAGTTGCGGGGTTAAACTCCCAAAAATCTACCTGATTAACACTGTTATTTACACCAGTTCCTAAATAGGCTTTGTCATTTATAACAAACACTGTTGCATTACGTCTTTTATTTCCGCTAAAACCGCTAACAAGTGTCCACGTATTAGCAGAATCATCATATTGATAAAAATCTTTTAAATAATTTCCATCATAACCTGTTCCAAAATAAGCTTTTCCACCCACCTGAAAACCCACTGCTCCATAACGTGCCGATCCTGTAAAATCAGTTTTTTGTGTCCATGAATTGCTGCTTGGATCGTATTGATAAAAATCTTTCAGTTTGTTTGTTCCATCATACCCAAGACCAACGTATCCTTTTTCGTTTAATGTAAAACTAGAAGCAGAACTTCTTCCAATTCCGGTAAAATCAGCTTTTTGTTCCCAATAATCTCCATTTGAGTTGTAGGCCCATAAATCTTTTAAATATTCGTCTCCAGTATACCCAGTAGCAATATAAGCATAATCTCCAATAATAAAACTGGTTGCACTAGATCGAGCCGGCCCATCAAATGATGATTTTTTAATCCAGTTTCCTACTAATTCATCATCTTCGTCATCATTACTGCAGCCTATAAAAAACAGACTTGAAAATAGTGCCGCGAATAATATTCCTTTTTTTAAATTATTCATAGTGTTTAAATTTATTTATTGTTTGTATTTGATCCCAATGCTTAAAATGTAACCGTTGCCGGTATTAAAATCATATAATTTATGATTGTTTTCGTCCAAAAGATTATATTTTTTGTCGAAGTCATAACCAGCTTTAAAATTTATGAACCAGTTTTTATCCATATTCCTTTCATATTCTAGTGCAGTTGTCATTTGGGAAGTGCTTATTTTTGCTGCCGTAGTGTATAAACCAACAGATTCATCCAGATTGTAAAAACTACCATTATAGCTATTACTCAAACTAAATTGGTTTCGTTCATTATTAGAATAAGTAAGTTTAGAATCCGGAAAGCCTATTATTAAGCTGCTTTGATTGTTTATTTTTCCAGAAAATGATATTGTAGGTATGAATTTGGGTGAACCGAAAACTGTTGATCTCTCAAAACCAATGTTTAAAGCTATTTTTGAATTTAATTGTTGATTCAATTGAAAACTTCCTAAAACACTTGCATCTGAAATACCCAAATTTTGTTGAAAATTAATTGTTGGTGTAATGACTAAATTTAATTTGGTAGCATCAGAAACTTTATGTGAAATTTTAAATTCGTTTTGAATTCGATTAAACTGATTCAGATTTTCAAAAGATTCATAAGCCCTGGCGTCGTATTTAATTGTAAGATTTGTGTATTCCAGTTTATTTGTAATTTCATTTTTATCGTTTAATTTTTTGGAAACAGATATAACGCTATTTACTTCATTAAAAGTAATTTCTTCTGTTGGTTCATTCTTTAAATTAAAATCGACACAAAGATTTTGTTGTGCCTTAATACTTAAAGTACAAACTAAAAACACCAACCAAACTAAAACCTTTATTTTCATTACTTCTTTAATTAGTCCAAAAGTAATGGGCAGCCTGTCTTAAAAAAAAGAAGATATATGTATGGTTGTTTTTGGTAGACGAAATGGCAATTTTTAAGGCTCAATAGGGTATTGATCTTTTAAAACCAGTTGTAGATGATTTTGTACTATCTATAGGCTAAAAATGCTGAATTGTATATGTTATAGTGTTCTCCAGAAATGTGCCTTTTATATTTGTTCAAAAAATTGGATTATGTATAAGTTTATATTGATGTTGTTTTTTGGCTTCGCAATAGTTTCATGTGGTACAGATACAGATGCAGGGGAATTCGTAGTTGGATCTGATTATCTGGCAGTAAACAACAAGGTAATTTTAATCGATACTGTAACGGTCGAAATGGCGACCATAAATTTCGATTCTCTTATTACGTCTAATCAAAGCAAAATTTTGGTTGGAAACTATGATGATCCTCTTTTTGGTAAGGTAAAATCAAACAGTTATTTTCAATTGGCTTCAGATTCGTATAGTTTAGCCAGTAGTTCATCTGATACAGAAGCAACAAATTATGTTTTCGATTCTATTTCCATGATTTTAAAATATGATAATTATTATTATGGAGATACAACCAAAGTACAAACATTTAATATTCATCGATTAATTCAGAAAGTGAAACCGAATACGGACGATGATTCTTTTTATAATAATTCATCTTTAAATTATAGTCCGGAGAGTTTAGGAACCATTTCCTATAAGCCCAGACCACTGGAAAAAGATTCGATCAATATTAAAATGGATGTTGCTTTTGGACAGGCACTTTTTCAAAAATTTAAGCAAAGAGAGATTACAGATTTTGACAGTTTTACAGAATATTTGAAAGGGTTCGTACTTGTTCCGTCAACTGAAAATTCTTCAAGTGTAATTGGATTTGCTTTAACCAGCAAAGTACGGCTTTATTATTCTAAAAGTTTAAGCGATACCGAAACGTCGTATATTAAAGATTTTACTTTTTTGGATCCTACTAAACAATTCAATGCCATTTCGCTGGATAAAACCGGTACTTTAATTCAGAATTTGCCAGCTTCAAACAGTAAGTTGTCCAGTTTGCTGACCAATAATCAAAGTTATATTCAGTCTGGAACCGGTTTGGCTTGCCGAATTGATTTTCCAAACATAAAACAGCTTAAGTACATATCAGATAAAGGTGCAATTGTTGATGCCCAATTGATTGTAAAACCAGTTAATAATACGTATTCTGAAAAGTATCCTTTGGCTGATTCATTGCGGGTATATGTTGCAGATAAATTAAACAGGATTAGCAGTACTTTAAATAGCTCCTCAGGTACCGCGCTATACGCTACGCTAAACAAGGAAAGTGATGAGTTTAATGAAAATGTACAATACTCATTATCACTTGGGAATTTTTTGCAGAAAGAAATGCTTAAACAATCAGATTCCAGATCATCGCTGGTTTTTGTTTTGCCAAATATTAATAAAGGCGTAAACAGGCTTGTATTAGGTGATCAAAAGCATGTGAATAATAAAATTCAATTGAAAATTTATTACCTCTCTTATTAAATGAAAAATAAAATCGCCTTTTTAAGTTGCTTCATTTTAATGTATGTAACCTCATTTTCGCAAAGTATTTCCAGTTCTCCTTATTCATTATATGGTTTAGGAAGTATATATGAAGCAGATTATGGTTCAATTCCTTCAATTGGCTCTTCCGGAATTGCACTTCCATCAGATACTTTTATTAACAACCTCAATCCCGCTTCATTAGGTTATGTGCCACTCAATCATTTTATGTTTGAAATTGGAGGAAAAGCGATTGGAACAACCTTTCAGAGTAGTTCTAAAACAGAAAAGCGTAATAATTTTCAGTTTTCGCATATTGCTTTTGCATTCCCGATAACTAAAAAATCTGCTTTTAGTATTGCTTTGCGCCCATATTCGAGTGCTTCATTCAAAATTTCAGATTTAAAATTGCCTATTTCAAATACTTCGGAATATTATACTTTGAACGCAGAGGGATCTGGTGGATTAAATAATTTTGATTTTTCATACGGTTATCGTTTAAGTAAAAAATTAGCAATGGGAGTGACGGGAACTGTGCTTTTTGGAAATACTACAGATGAAAGAAGTTATCTAATTTCAAATTCATTAACAACAATCAATAAAAAAACAGATTATAGCGGTTTACGTGCAACTTTAGGAGCTCAATATAAAATTGACTCTACTTTTACTATTGCTTCGACTTTTAAAGTGCCAAGTCAAATAAAAGCATCTAAAGTTCAGACTGTAGAAAATATAAGCAATTCAAATGAAAGCGTTATAGAATCTGATGTAGCTTCTGATGCCGATGATTATTATATGCCTTTAGAAATTGGTTTTGGAATCAGCAAACGATTCAAGAACAATTTAATTATGACTCTTGATTACGAAAAAAGTCTTTGGAGCGATACAAACCAATCAGAATTATATGGTGATTTTGTAAACCAAGATCGCTTTGCCTTGGGGTTTAGTTTTAGAAAAAATAAAGATATTAGAAGTTATTGGGATAGAGTTCAATATGGAACTGGGGTGAATTTTGACACAGGTTATCTCGAAGTTGATGGGAAAAGAGTCAATAATGCTGCAATTTCTATTGGAGTTACTTTACCTGTCGACAATACTTTTTCAGCTCTTAATATTTCGTATTCATACGGACAAAAAGGCAAGATTGGCGATGGGTTGATAAAGGAAAATTATCATAAATTATCGCTTAATTTATCATTAGACGGAATTTGGTTCGTTAAACGAAAAATAGAATAATTAGCTTAAAAATCCTTTTGGATCACGTTGTATTTATTATTTAAAATTGATTTTAAAACAGCCGGACCTGAATTGATATAAAACACAGGTTCACTTTTTTCAGCATTAGAAAAACCTACTTTTTCACGCAAAATATTTTTGGTCTGCCTGGCTACTGCTTCCCCTGAATCTATGATTTGAATGTGTTCGGGAAGAATTTTTTTAATTTGTGAAATTAAATATGGATAATGACTGCATCCTAAAACCAAATAATCAATATTGGCTTCAATCATAGGCTGTAAATAAGTCTCTAATAACCGGGTCATTTCCGGAGAATTCAGATTGCCGTCTTCGATAAGCTGAACCAATCCATAACCAACTTGCTCTATGATTTTTGTGTCATGAAACATTTCAGCAGTCTTGTTAAACAACTCACTATTCAGGGTTCCTTTAGTGGCTAAAATGCCTATAACCTGTGTTTTAGAATTATGTGCAGCAGGTTTTATGGCAGGTTCAATTCCTATAAAAGGGATGTCATATTCCGCACGAAGTTCCTGAATGGCATTTGTAGTAGCTGTATTGCAGGCTACAACAATTAATTTACAGTTGTTCTCAATTAAAAAATCTACGTTTTTTCTACTTAAAGCAACAATTTCTTCTTTGGTTTTTTGACCATAAGGAGCATTTTTACTATCTGCTAAATATATGGTTTTTTCGTTCGGAAGTAATTCGTGAATAGCGCTCCATATTGAAGTTCCTCCAATTCCGGAATCAAAAACGCCTATAGGATTATTGTTCGTCATAAAATAAAGTAATATTTTTTGAGAATCTAAATTCGTACTTTTTATTGGATTTTAAGTTAAATAAATTAGAAAATTAATCGAATGTGAGTCTTTTTTAGGTTCATATTTTTCAATTTCAAAACCAGATTTTAAAAAATAAAAAATTCCAATTTTTGCAGACTAAGAGCAGGCACTTTTTTGTCTAACAGAAACAATTTATCTAATTTGGTAAAGGATTTTCAGTTTTGATCGTATAAGGTCAAATATGGATGGTTTTACGATTAATGGAGGCGTAAAATAAAATTATAAAAACAAAAATGGCTCAACTTAAGTTGAGCCATTTTTGTAATAACAAATTTGTTTCTTAGAATCCTAAATCTTTTTTAACATCAGCAGTAATGTTTGGACCATCTGCCAATAAAAGTGTTGAACCGTCTAATACGTATTGGAAACCTTTAGCTTTTCCAACTTTTTGGATTGAAGCTCTTACTTTTTCCATTAAAGGTTTTACGATATCAGTTTCTTTTTGTTGCAATTCTTTTTGAGCATTGTCTCTGTAATCACCAATTCTCTTTTGCATATCCTGAACTTCTTTAGAGCGTTCAGCATTTACTGCTTCAGTAGCAGTAGCAGCTTCTTGTTCATACTTTTTGATTTTTGTCTGATACTCTTCAATCATTTTTTTGTATTCAGCATCGTATGTTCCACTTAATTTTTGTAATTGAGTTTGAGCATCAAGCATAGCTGGCATTTTCGACATAATCTCGCTAACATCAACATGAGCCGTTTTAGCCTGCGCATTCATTGTATTGTTTGCAGTCAAAATAAGCACTGCAGCAATTAGTAAAGTTTTGATTTGTTTCATCATTTTAAAATATTAATTAATTATTGGTCGTATTTGTTTTTTGTGTCTCGGCTTCTTTAGCTTTTTTAGCCGCTTCTCTTTCTTCTAAAATTTTCTTCTTTTTTTCTTCTAACTCTTTTTTACGCTGTTCGTAAAGTTTCTGTCTTTCTTCGGCCTTATTAACTGCAGGCTCAGTAGTTGTTGTCGGTTCAGTTGGAGTTGTTGTTGCAGGTTTAGCAGTTGTGTCAGTTTTTGCTGTTCCTGTTGTATTAGTAGTTTCAGAAACCGTGCCATTTTTTTTGGCTGCCTTTTCAGCTGCTATAGCATTTCTTTTATCTTCGTATTCTTTTCTTTTAGCTTCTTGTTCTAATTTTCTATCCTGAACTAATTTTTCCCTTGCTGCTTTTCTTGCGTCTAAAGCCTTCTGTCTATCAGCCATTGCCGGATTTTCGTCAATAGCATTTTCAATATTTTCTTTGGCTTCTTGTTCTTTTAATTGCTTTTTGGTGAGTTGTTCTCTCTTTTCTGTTCTATTTAAAATACGTATGACCTGGTCACTTATATCAAATCTTTTTGCTGAAAAAAGCATAGTCAAATCAGATGATTTGTCAAAAATAAAATCGTAATTTTTTGCTTCTGCAATATCCTGAACTGCGGTAAAGACCTGATCTTGGATTGGTTTTGCCAAAGCTGCTTTTTGACGCATTAAATTTCCGTCAACTCCAAATTGCTTTTGTTGGTATTCCAGCATTTCATTTTCAAGAAATTTAATTTCGGTTTCCCTTTCCTCAATAAGTTCTTTTGTAAGTAATGCTTTTTCGGTTTTAAGGTTTTCTTTTAATTTGTTTATTTCTAATTTTTTAATTTCGATTTCCTGCTTCCATTTAGTCGCTTTTAACTCTAATTGAGATTTAGATTCTTTGTAATCTGAAACATTTTCTAAAATATATTCCATATCGATATAGCCAATTCTAGTCGATCTTGTTTGTGCCTCATTTGTGTTTGCTGCAATCAAAGCTAAAAATATAAATAAAAATTGTTTTCTCATACGATAGGTTTTTGTCTAAATTTTAACCAAATATCATCTTTTTAAAATTGTTGTCCAATAATAAAGTGAATTTCCTGACCATGAGCTTTGGTTTCACCTGGCTGAGCATCAAAACCATAACCAAAATCAATACCCAATAATCCAAATGCTGGCATAAATACACGTAGTCCAAAACCGGCTGAACGATACAAATCAAATGGGTTATAATTTTTAAATCCATCATATGATGCACCTGCTTCTAAAAACGTTAAAGCATAAATAGATGCTGATGGTTTTAATGTAATAGGATAACGTAATTCCATTGAGAATTTGTTATAAATGGTTGCTCCTACTTGCTGTCCATATCTGGAATCTGTTTTGTCAGTAATAATTGGAGTCAAAGAGTTGTTCTCATATCCTCTTAATCCAACTGTTTCCCTGCCATCCATAGAATAGTTAGCCATACCGTCTCCACCTAAATAAAAACGTTCAAAAGGTACAACACCTCTATCTGCATTATAGGCTCCCATGAAACCAAATTCAGTTAATGTTCTTAAAACTAATTTTCCATATACTTTATTATACCAATCTGCTTTAAATTTAATTTTATAATATTCAAGCCAGTTGTATTTTTCCTGATCTACTTTTGCAGGATCAGCTGCTGCTTCCTCTGGAGTACTTACTACATTTCCAGCAGAATCTAAATAACTGTTTTTAGGAATTGTAACTTGGCCAGTAGCATCTGTTTGATCGGCAGTAGTTTTTCGTTTATATTCTTCTTTTTCTCCTAATGATGAATAATCTATACCATTAAACAATGAATAAGGAGGTGTTATTTTTGCTGAAACGCTAAATTCTGAACCATATGTCGGAAATATAGGATTCACTCCTTTATTACTTCTCGTAAGACCAATTGTATAGGCTAAATTTCTTGAAGTTCCATTACCAAAAGTAAAAAGTCCTGTGAAATAATTATTCAAATCATAATGTTGGTAACTTACAGATTGAGATAATACGAAATAATCATCTGGTACACTCAGCCTTTTAGCAAGTCCAAGCTGTAAAGTCAGGATGTTAAAGCTTTGGCTTTTATCTACATTACGACCATAGCTGTAATTAAATTGTTTACTATATGAAATAGATGAACTAAATTGTACTGGTTTTTTTCCTCCAAACCAAGGTTCTGAAAATGATACACTATAAGTTTGGAAATAGGTACTTCCTTGTAAACGAAGGGATACTTTTTGGCCATCTCCCATAGGCAAAGGTTTGTAAGCTTCCTTATTAAACAGGTTTCTTGCCGAAAAGTTATTAAAAGATAATCCTAAGGTTCCTATGAAACCTCCACCACCATAACCACCTTGTAACTCTACTTGGCTAGAACCTTTTTCAACCAAATTGTATTCGATATCTACTGTTCCTGATGCGGCATCTACATTTTTAAATTTAGGATCAATTGCTTCAGGATCAAAAAATCCTAATTGTCCTATTTCACGAATGGTTCTTACTAATAGTTCTTTACTATATTTTTCACCAGGTTTTGTTCTTAGTTCACGATAAATAACACGATCGTTTGTTTTATCGTTTCCAACGACTGATATTTTGTTGAAATAAGCAATTGGTCCTTCTGTAATCCTAATTTCAAAATCAATGGTGTCATTAGCAGTTTTTACCTCAACAGCATTAATATTTGAAAACAAATATCCATTGTTTTGGTATAAGTTAGTAATGTCCTCACCATCTGGTTTAGTCTTATCTGCGATTCTTTTTTCTAATAAAACTCCGTTGTATGTTTCTCCTTTTTTGATTCCTAAATAACGATTAAGTTGTTGATCAGAATAAACGGTATTTCCTAAAAATTTAATATTTCCGAAGTAATATTTGTTTCCTTCTTCTAAATTAATTTTAATGGCAAGCATGTTCTTTTCTTTATTATAGGTGACAGAGTCATATATAATACGTGCATCACGATATCCTTTTTCTTTATAGGTTGCAATAACTTTTTCTAAGTCAGTCTTGTATTTTTCAGGAATAAATTTTGAAGCTTTCAGTACACGAAGGATATTTCTTTGTTTGGTATCTTTCATAGCGCTTCTCAACTTACTGTCTGTGAATTGTTTGTTGCCTATGAAGTCTATACTGCTAATCTTAACCTTATCTCCTTTGTCTACACGAACGAGCATATTAACATTGTTGCCTGCAGTAGTGTCAGGAGTAGTTGTAATAGTAACTTTTGTTCTATAAAATCCTTCTTTTTTGTATTTGTTTTCGATGTAATTTTTTGTAGTAGTGATTAAATTTTCATTTACAATCTTGCTCTTTGTCAGATTGTTATCTTTTATTAATCCTTCGACTTTACTCTTTTTAATACCAACAAATTTTACTTCATTTAATTTCGGAAGCTCAACTATATTTAAGTCTAAATAGATACTGTCATTTTCTACCTTATTTACGTAAAAAGTTATTTCATCAAAAAGACCAAGTTTTCCTAATTTTTTGATTGCACCACTAATTTCTTCACCAGGAACAGTGATTTCCTGACCTTTTTGCAGACCTGAAAATGTTACAACGGTTTGTTCATTGAAGCTTATTTTACCAACAACAGAGACTTTTGCAAGAATGTATTTTTTTCCCTGATCAAAAGGAATTCTTTCTTGTGCTTTAATTTGAGAAAAACTACCCAAAATAAACAGGGTAAGTACTATTTGTATTCTTTTTTTTAACACTAAAATATTATTTAATTTGTTCACTGGTTTTTCCAAATCTACGTTCTCTTTTTTGATAACTAATGATAGCCTCATATAAATGTTGTTCTTTAAAGTCTGGCCAGAGTACCTCAGTAAAATATAATTCTGCATAGGCAATTTGCCATAGCAGAAAATTACTTATTCTGTGTTCTCCACTTGTTCGTATTAATAAATCTACGTCAGGTAAATTTTGCGTGTAAAGATGCTCATTTATAATTGAATCGTCAATAGTGTCTAATGAAATTATATTATTTTTAACTTTATCACTGATGATTCTTACGGCATTTACTAATTCTTCTCTTGATCCGTAACTTAAGGCTAAAGTTAGTGTTAAACGGGTGTTGTTTTTTGTTTTATCGATGACATCCAATAATTCTTTTTGAGCAGATTTTGGTAACTTATCAAGATTTCCAATAGCATTAAGTTTGATATTGTTTTCTTGTAAAGTAGTAAGCTCTTTTCTTAATGAATTTACAAGTATTTTCATCAATGTTTGTACTTCTAATTTTGGGCGATTCCAGTTTTCTGTAGAAAAAGCATATAAAGTTAGAAACCCAATACCAAGTTTAGCACATGTTTTAATGGTTTCTTTGACTGATTTGGTGCCATTTTCATGACCAAAAGCACGAAGAAAGCCTTGTTGTTTTGCCCAACGACCATTTCCGTCCATAATAATGGCAAGATGTTGGGGTAAGTTTGTTTTATCTATGGATTCTAATAAATTCATTTTATTCTGCGCAATAGCAAGGTTTTTGTCCAAAGGTATATGTCAATGTTACTCCCGTAAAAACATACCAGTCATTATTATTTAAATTACCAAAACGATTATTAGTAAAGGAATCATTTTCAGGATTGCTTCCATCTATGTTGTCTGTAAGAGTATATCGTGCTCCAATTTCAGCTGCTAAAACAAAATGACGGCTAATGTTTGATTTTATTCCTAATATTATAGGTATAGCAAAAGAACCGGATGCTTTGTCTTTTTCAGTTATTCCATTTTCTATATATAATTCATCATATCTAAAATAATTGATACCTGAAAATATATAAGGTGTAATTTTGGTGTCTAAGTCATGTAAATTAAAGTCGAAGAAATTGAATTCTAACCCGGCAGAAAGTTCTTTTACGTTATTTTTAAAGTTGAAACCTCTTTTGTTTCGACTTGATTCTTCTGATTTTGAATCATTACCAGTTACCGTTGATTGGGTATAAGAAAAGCGATAAGAATGGCGTGGACTTTTGTTCCATTTGTATAATATCCCAAAAGCAAAATTTTCAGGAGCAATATAAGTGGTTCTTCCAACGTCTCCTACGAAGTTGCTTCCGCCTAAAAAAACACCAATCTCATTAATTTGAGCATTCAGCGTAATAAAGGGGAAAAAACATAACAATAAATTAAAAATTTTCTTCATTTAATTAAAAATTGCGTGCAAATATAATAATTATCACTACTAATCAACGTTCCTTTAGTTAAATGTGTCTTTTTTTAGATTTACCTTATGATTTTGAGACATTTAATGAACATTAGATATGTGCAAAACGAAAAAAAGTACTCATATCGTATAGTCGGAATTCGCAAAAGACTTTAATTTCTTTTATCTTCTCCCCATAGTAATTTTTTCCTGAGTGTTTTTAAGAAAGTTTCTCCCGGAATTTCAACCATTTTAATTTTAAAATCTGTTTTTTTAATGGTTAAAACAGATTCATTTTTAATGGATGCAATTCTGGAATCCAGAGAAACTAAATATTGGTCTTCTCTTCCGGAAACACGAAGTTTAATTTCGGTATCATCAGGAATGACTAATGGTCTTGCGTTTAAATTATGTGGTGCTATTGGTGTAATTACCAGACTTTTTACATCAGGAGTTAATATTGGTCCGCCGCAACTGAGTGAGTAACCTGTTGATCCCGTTGGTGTTGAAAGAATAAGTCCGTCTGCCCAATAAGAGTTTAAATATTCGTTATTTAAATAGGTTTCGACTGTAATCATCGAAGTCGTATCTTTTCGGCTAACAGTGACTTCGTTCATGGCGAAATTTAAATCATCTTCGATAGCATCATTTTTAGGATCGCAGGTAAGGCTTAATAAGGTTCTTTCAGAGATGGTGTAATTTTTATCAATTACAAACTGTAAGAAGCTATCAATACTCTCTTTTGGCACCGTAGCCAAAAAACCTAATCTTCCGGCATTGATTCCTAAAATTGGTACTCCTGAATTACGAGCCAGACTCGCTGCTCTTAAAATAGTTCCATCGCCACCAATGCTGAGCAGCATTTCGAAGCTGTTATCAAGTTTTGTTTTTGCAGAGAAAGTTTTGTATTCTTTTTTTATTAATTGTTTCTCATAAAGCATGTTAAGAAAGTTTTCTTCAATGACCATTTCGACATTATTGTTGTTAAAAAACACAAAAATATCCTTGATAATGGGTTCGGTACTGTTTTGATAATATTGTCCGTAAATTGCTACTTTCATTTTTTTGAATTACATAATGAGAAAACTAGATAATGTGCTAATGCGAAAATCTATTGACTCATTTTCTGATTGCCGTATTAAGGATTATATATTAAGGTATTTGTCTAAATAGTCAGAACGCTCTTTTAAACTGTTAATATAGGTGTCTTCCTGATGTTCTGAAATAATTTCGTAATTGTATCTTCTAAAAGTCTGAATGATTTCGTTCATTGGTCCAACGCCAATTTTTATTGTAATGTGAACATTTTCTAAATCGGCTTCGGATATAAAGCAACCCAGGATTTTACCATTATTGCTTTCTACAATTTGCGTTACCTGAGCCATAGAATAATCTAAAAGGCCTTTTTGAACAATAATGATCCCTCCTTGTTCTTTTAAAAATGGGGTCTCCTGAAAAAATTTCATGATATCTTCCATTTCATAATATCCAATATAAGAATTGTTTTCATCAAGTACCGGAATAACATTAGTATGGTTTTTGGCGAAAATCTCTAAAACATCCAGCCAAATCATTGATTTTCTGGCGAAAAATCGCTCTAATGTATATTTGTAGTCAATAATTTTCTTATCAAGATCAAAAGTTTCAATATCATCAGAAGCAATGCTTCCTATAAAGGTTCCGTTTTCTAAAACCGGGAAATGAGAAAAACTTAATTCAGCAAAAAAATCCTGAACTGATGCTATCGTTTCCTGACTGTCGATTGCTCTAAAATCGTTTGTGATATAGTTGGTAATTTCTGTCATAAGTGGTTTGAAGATATTTGATGCAAAATAATCAAAAAATAGCAAAAAACGCTACGTTTTACTTTGTATTTTTGTCTTTACAAATATAATGTTACTAGAATTAATAATCTATTTATATGACAAAGTTAAGTGTAAATATTAATAAAATTGCTACTCTGAGAAATGCACGTGGAGGCAATGTACCTGATTTATTAAAAGTTGCCACAGATATTCAGAATTTTGGTGGTCAGGGAATCACCATACATCCACGTCCGGATGAGCGCCATATTCGTTATCAGGATGCTCGGGATTTAAAAGCAATTGTTACAACAGAATATAATATTGAAGGAAATCCACAACATAATTTTATTGATTTGGTATTGGAATGCAAACCGGATCAGGTAACATTGGTTCCCGATGCAATTGGTGCCATTACCTCGTCTGCCGGATGGGATACTATAAAAAATCAGGCGTATTTAACCGAGGTTATTCAGGAATTTCAAAGAAACGGGATTCGAACTTCAATTTTTGTTGATCCGGTTTTGGAAATCATAGAAGCAGCAAAAAAAACCGGAACAGACAGAATCGAATTATACACAGAAGCTTTTGCGCATCAATATGATTTGGGAAATAAAAACGGAATCGATCCTTATGTAAAAGCTGCAGAATTAGCAAATGAATTAAGTTTGGGTATTAATGCAGGACATGATTTAAGTCTTGATAATATTCAGTTTTTTAAACAAAATATTCCGGGATTATTAGAGGTTTCTATTGGTCACGCCTTAATTTCAGAAGCACTTTATCTTGGCTTGGACAACGTGGTAAATATGTATCTAAATAAGTTAAAATAATTCTTCAGAATAAAAAAAATAAATATGCTTTACTCAAAAATAGAAGGCGAAGGAAAACCATTTGTTATTATGCATGGTTTTCTGGGGATGTCAGATAACTGGAAAACACTTGCCGGACAATATGTAGAAGCCGGATTTCAGGTTCATATTTTAGATTTAAGGAATCACGGACGCAGTTTTCATTCGGATGAATGGAGTTATGAAGCCATGGTTCAGGATGTGTTCGAATATTGTCAGGCAAATCAATTGTCAAATATTGATATTCTCGGGCATTCAATGGGCGGAAAAGTAGCAATGCTTTTCGCGACTACGCATCCGGATTTGGTTGATAAATTGATTGTAGCCGATATTGGACCAAAATTCTACAAACAACATCATCAGGATATTTTAGCGGGATTAAATGCTGTTGATTTTTCTGTAAAGCCAAGCCGAAATGATGTAGAAGAAATTGTAGCACAATACGTTCCTGATTTTGGAACACGTCAGTTTTTATTGAAAAATTTATATTGGAAAGAGCTTGGTCAATTGGCTTTCAGGTTTAATCTTCAGGTTTTTAATAATAATCTGGATGCTATAGGAAAGCCTTTGGCGGAAGGTTTGGTTTTTGATAAGCCGGCTTTGTTCATTCGTGGCGGAAATTCAGGTTATGTTTTAGATACGGATATTGATCATATTTTGGAACATTTTCCGGATTTAAAAATAGAGACGATTCCTAATGCAGGACATTGGCTTCATGCTGAAAACCCTAAAATGTTTTTTGAGCTCACTAGTGCATTTTTGAAATCTTAATTTAATAATTTTAAAACTTTTAATTGAATTTTTAAACCAGAAAAAACCATGAAATTATTACTTAGACTCTTCGTTACTGCAGCTTTGGTTGTATTGTTATCAAACCTTTTGTCCGGGGTTCACGTTGCTAGTTTTGCTACCGCCGTAATTGTTGCAGTAGTTTTAGGATTGCTGAATATGTTTATAAAACCAATTTTGGTTCTCCTGACTCTTCCTGTGACAGTTGTGACTCTTGGTTTGTTTTTACTCGTTATCAATGCTGTTATTATTTTGTTGTGTACCAAAATAGTTGGAGGTTTTGCAGTCGATTCGTTTTTGACAGCATTAATTTTCAGTGTTATTTTGTCTGTACTGCAATCTATAACTTATAAAATATTAGGAGACGATAAAAAATAAAAATGCGAAGTACTCTAAAAACGCTTCAAATACAATACATTAAAAACTTGGTTGGGTTGCAAAAATTTTATAATTTTGCAACCCAATTTTATTATGTAAATTAAAGAAGAAGATGGATATTAAAAGAGTAGCAATAGACGCTGTAAACGAGACAATTGTATTGAACGTTGTTCATATGGATTACAAAGGTCAGGTAGCAAAAAGAATAAACGAAAAATTGCCTTTGGCACAAGTTAAAGGATTTAGA
This sequence comes from Flavobacterium sp. LM4, assembly GCF_002017935.1. Taxonomy (NCBI): domain Bacteria; kingdom Pseudomonadati; phylum Bacteroidota; class Flavobacteriia; order Flavobacteriales; family Flavobacteriaceae; genus Flavobacterium; species Flavobacterium sp. LM4. The sequence goes on from NZ_MUFW01000001.1 coordinate 2,371,989, forward strand.
AAAGGACAGGTGCCTAAAGATCTTGTTGAAAAACAATACGGAAAAGGTATTAAACAAGAAGAAATTAAAAAAGTAGTTGATTTGGCTTTAGAGCGTTTTATTCAGTCTGAAAGATTAAATCTTTTGGGTACTCCTATTGCTAAAGAAAATGAAAACTTCGACTGGGATGCTGAAGAGTTAACTTTTGAATACGAAATTGGTTTAGTGCCAAATTTCGAAATTGATTTAGAAGCTAAAAACAATATCGTAAAATATATCGTTACTGCTGATGATAAACTAATCGACGGACAAGTTGAGCGTATCCAAAAACAATTTGGAAAAGCAAACCCTGTTGAAAAAATTACTGCAGATTCTGATGTTACAGGAACTTTCGCAAATGCAGAGAACGGAATTGAAAACAAAACAACTTTATCATTGTCAGTTTTCAAAGATAAAAAAACAGCTGATTTGTTTATCGGTAAAGAAGTTGGGGATGTAGTTACTGTAAATACAAAAGGCTTATTTGAAGATGATCACCAATTAATGGATTACTTAAAAGTAGGTCACGATAATGTACATGATTTAGCAGTTGATGTAACTTTTACAATCGAAGCAATTAATGTTTCTGAGCCAGCAGAATTGAACCAGGAGTTATTTGACAAACTTTTTGGTGAAGGAAAAGTAGCTTCTCTTGAAGATTTGAAAGCTAAAATTAAAGAAGATGCAGAAGCTCAATTCGCACAGCAGGCTGATCAAAAATTATTATTGGACGTTCAGGATTTCTTAATCGAAAACACAAAATTCGATTTGCCGGCTGAATTCCTAAAGAAATGGTTGCAGACTGTTGGAGAGAAAAAACTTTCTGCTGAAGAAGCTGAACTTGAATACACAAGATCTGAAAAAGGTTTACGTTTTCAATTGATTGAAGGAAAAGCAATGGCTCAAAGCAATATCCAAATTACATTTGAAGATTTGAAAGCTTTTACATCAAACGCAATCAGACAGCAAATGGCTCAGTTTGGACAGACAAATCCAACTACTGAAGAAGTAGAAGGAATTGTAGCCAGAGTTTTATCTAACCAGGAAGAAGTAAAAAGACTTTCTGAGCAGGTTGTAGCAGCTAAATTGTTAGATTTGTTTAAAGAAAAAGCAAATCCAACAACAAAAGAAGTTACTTATGATGAATTTATTGCTGCGTCTTACGGAGAATAAATTTAGTCGAAAGTAAAAGTTGTAAAGTCAAAAGTTGTGAAGTAGAGATTTATTAGTTTATTTCTAACTTTAAGATTTTATTCCAGATATTGAAAGATAAAAAATAGTTATATTTGAGCGTCAAAAAGATGATTTTTGACGCTCTTTTTTTAAGTTTTAAGCTTATGGTTTAAATTTTCATTTCATAAATTTCAAAACTTATGAAATATAAAAAGAAGACAAATTGACATCATTTATAAAAAGGTATGAACTTTGTTTGATTCGTTTAAAGTCATTTTCAGACTTTAGACTTTCAAACTTTTAAACTAAAAATATGAACTACGGTAAAGAATTCAAAAAATTTGCTACAAAGCACCAGGGAGTAAACGCCATGTACTATGACAAAATCATAGCGGCAATGAACCCAACTAATATGACTCCATATATTATAGAAGAGCGTCAGTTGAATATTTCTCAATTAGATGTTTTTTCCAGATTAATGATGGACAGGATTATCTTTTTAGGAACAGGTATTGACGATCAAATCGCTAATATCGTTCAAGCACAATTACTTTTCTTAGAAAGTGCTGATGCTTCAAAAGATATTCAGATTTATTTAAACTCTCCGGGAGGAAGCGTTTACGCAGGTTTAGGGATTTATGATACCATGCAGTACATTAAACCGGATGTGGCTACAATTTGTACAGGTATGGCAGCGTCAATGGGTGCTGTTTTATTATGTGCAGGAGCTGCAGGAAAACGTTCTGCATTGCCACATTCAAGAGTTATGATTCACCAGCCTTCAGGAGGAGCGCAAGGTGTTGCAACAGATATGGAAATCAACTTACGCGAAATGTTGAAATTGAAAGATGAATTATATCATATTATTTCACAGCATTCCGGTCAGACTTTTGATAAAGTACATAAAGACAGTGAGCGTGATTACTGGATGAAAGCCGATGAAGCTAAAGAATATGGTATGATTGATGAAGTATTGAGAAGAAGCTAAAAATTAGTTTCAGGTTTCAGATTTCTTTAGTTAATCTGAAACTTAAAAACTTGAAACAAAATTTATAAGATGTAATAAGATACTAAGTTTTTGAGCTTTAAATAACAAAATCTCAGAAACTTAGTATCTTTGCAGCTTAGTAACTTATATAGAATGGCAAAAGTAGTATTAGAATGTTCGTTTTGTGGAAGAAAAAAGCCAGAAACTAATTTATTAATTGCGGGGATTAATGCACACATTTGTGATAAATGTATTGAACAGGCACACGGAATTGTTTTAGAAGAATTAAAATCAAGCGGGAGCTCAAAATTGGTTGGGGATCTAATTTTAAAGAAACCAAAAGAGATTAGAGCTTTCTTAGATCAATACGTTATCGGTCAGGATCAGACGAAAAAAGTGATGTCAGTGGCGGTTTACAATCACTACAAACGTTTAATGCAGCAGCAATTAGACGATGAAGTAGAGATTGAAAAAAGTAACATCATAATGGTGGGGCAGACAGGAACAGGAAAAACATTAGTAGCAAAAACCATTGCAAAAATGCTGGACGTTCCTTTAGCAATCGTTGATGCAACTGTGCTTACAGAAGCAGGTTACGTAGGAGAAGATGTTGAAAGTATTTTGACTCGTTTACTGCAAGCTGCTGATTATGATGTAACCAAAGCCGAAAGAGGAATCGTATTTATTGACGAAATTGATAAAATCGCCCGAAAAAGCGACAATCCGTCTATAACACGAGACGTTTCGGGAGAAGGTGTGCAGCAGGCTTTACTTAAATTATTAGAAGGGACCGTTGTGAATGTACCGCCAAAAGGTGGCCGTAAGCATCCTGATCAGAAATTTGTTGAGGTGAATACTCAAAATATCCTGTTTATTGCAGGAGGAGCTTTTGATGGAGTTGAACGCATTATCTCTAAACGTCTCAATCGTCAGGCTGTTGGGTACTCGACGTCTAAAAATGCTGACAACATAGACAAAGATAATTTACTGCAATACATTATTCCGAAAGACATTAAAGACTTTGGATTGATTCCGGAGATTATAGGTCGTTTACCGGTTTTAACGCACATGGATCCTTTAGACAGAGAAACATTAAGAGCCATTTTAACGCAGCCTAAAAACGCATTGGTAAAACAATATCAGAAGTTGTTTTTAATGGATGAAGTGGAATTTAGTATTACAGATGAAGCTTTAGATTTTATTGTAGACAAAGCATTAGAATATAAATTAGGCGCACGAGGATTGCGTTCGTTATGTGAAGCAATTTTAACTGATGCTATGTATGAATTGCCAAGTTCTGACGATAAAGTTTTATCAATAGATAAAGATTATGCAGAGCATACGCTGAGTAAAAATTTATTGAAGCGTATGGAAATTGCTTCATAATTTAAAATACTATTTTTCTAAAACCTGTTCGTTTATTTGAGCAGGTTTTTTTATATCGAAATACTTAAGCAATGCTTTTCTTTCTTTGTTACAAAAGAATATATTTGGTTTTTATAATCTTTTACTATTAAGATATGATAACTGAAGTTTTAAAAAGTTTGGCATATTTATATTATCCTAAAAATATATGTCCATGGAATCAGCAAGAATTGTACTTAGAAACTTCAGAATATAAAAGACTACAATCAATAATAGATTTTTTTGATTCTGATGAAAGTCAAAAAACACGAAATACTATTAAAGAAGAATTTGGTAAAGATTTGGTTTTGAAAGACTTTCAGGATTTTTCCAGACTGGATTTGCAGGATCGGTGTTATACATTTCTTTTGACTGTTGTTGAAGATGGTGAACTTTGTTCAATCACTTTGTATATGAGTATTTTAATTCCTTATTATGTAGTTAAAACTACAATTCATACTAGTCAAATCTTTATTTCAAAATCAAGGCTTGAAGAATTGGAAAAAGAAAATCAAGATTGTAGAAAAATCAAAGATTTAGCTTTAGATATTGAAAAAATCATAGAAGAAAAGCTGTCATATACCAAATTCCCTGAAGGAATAATGAATAACATTATAGATGATATTAGTTTTCAAGATTCATATTTGGGGGAATTTAAAATGTTTAATGCTTTTTTTAATAACCAAGTTATTTGTCAGGATGAAAACTATAATTAAAAATTATTTAATCTTCGTACTGTTTTGTGTCTTCGGATTTTCTTGTAATAAAGAAAATAAAGTAATGACTGTTTCTGAAAATGAACTGACAAGCGAAATAGTTTCAAAAGAAAAGCCAAGATTTGAAATTAATTATGACAATTATTACAAAGAAGCAAAGCAATATTGTAAGTTGAATAACCTGAATCTGGACAAATTTATTCTGATTGATTTAGGCGTGCATTCAGGTTTGAAAAGATTTTTTATATATGATTTTAAAGATAAAAAAATATCAAAATCCTATATGGTAAGTCATGGCTGTGGTGCCAATGAATGGGGCAGAACGAATTCAAAACTCGATGCACCAATTAGCAATGAATTCGATTCGCATTGTTCGTCGCTGGGCAAATATGTGATTTTAGATCGCGGAGTAAGTCAGTGGGGTATTAAAGTCAATTATATTTTAAAGGGAAAAGATAAATCAAACTCGAATGCAGCAAAACGTGCTATAGTCCTGCATTCCTGGGAAGCTATTCCTGAGAATGAAGTTTATCCAGAGGGGACTCCTGAAGGCTGGGGCTGTCCGGCTGTTTCTAATGAAAGTATGAAGGAAATTGATGAAATACTAAAACAGCATAAAAAAGTTTTGATGTGGATTATGAAATCCTAATCAATTAAGAGGTTTAAGTTTTGAAAACTAAATTTTCTTTTTAGCCCTGATCGAAGCGATATCTTCTGGCTGCGGGGTTCGCAGGCAGAGATATAGCGCAGAGCAGGACATAAGGTTATTGTAAAGACAAATATCTGCTCCTGAAAAATTATCGTACCCTAAATTTTTCTCTGTATTCAATGGGTTTCATGCCTACCATTTTATAAAATACTTTTCTAAAAGCTTTAGGGTCATTATAACCGGTTTTTTCGATAATCTCAGAAATCGAAAGCTGCGTTTGTTCGAGATATTTTTTTGAACTTTCGACCCGTATATTTTGAAGATATTCAATAGGCGGGATGCCGGTGACTTGTTTGAATCGCCGTGTCATGTTTCGGGTGCTGGTAGGAATATCTTTGGTGATTTCTTCTAAGGTTTCAATTGTACTGTATTCGTTTTCAATCTTCTGCTGCAATCGTGCCACTAAACTGTCATTATGTAAATGATTGGGCCTGAAAGTGCTGAAATAGCTTTGTTTGTATCGGTTTAAGTCGATTGAAAATATTTTAGCAATCTGTACGGCGATTTCGTTTCCGCAATATTTCTGAACCAACAAAATCAATAAATGAAAAGTTGAGGTCGATCCGCCGCTGGTGTACAAACTGCCATCTGCAGTAAGTGTTTCTTCGGGTTTTAATTTTACTAAAGGAAAAGCCTTTGTAAACGCGCTGCAGGCATCGACATGTGTGGTGGCGATTTTTTCATTCAGTAAACCTGAAGCGGCAAACAAAAATGCACCGGTGCAAAAACTGGCCAGTTCAGTTCCCGATTGGTGATGCTTTTGTAACCACGGAATGAAATTACAGTTTTTGGCAATCATCTCACCCATATTTTCGGTAGTAAAAGCAGGAATTAAAATCAGGTCTAAACTTTTATTAAATGTTTCGATAGAGTTGACTTCATACCCAAATAATTTTTTTTCATTGATTTGTTCAGCCGACTGGAAAACCATGATTTCAAAAGGTTTTTCAGCTTCTGTGTTCAGTTTATTGGCAGTTTCAAAAACTTCCAGAATGGCTGCTACACTCAGTAATTTGTAGTCATACCCCAAAATTAGCCCTAATTTCTTACTCATAATTTTAGCTTTTACAGTAGTACTAAGATATGGATTTTGTCTTAAATGACCCTAAAGTTGACTTTTATTGTCGTTTAAAACTGGTTTTGAAATTTTAAATTTGTGTCAGATAATTTGTAATTTTATAAATATGGAAACAAAAATTTTCTTAAATCTTCCTGTAAAAGATTTAAATAAGTCGATATCATTTTTTACACAATTGGGTTTTTCGTTTGACCCAAAATTTACAAATCAAAAAGGAACCTGCCTGATAATTGGTGAAAATATATTTGCAATGCTTTTGTTAGAAGAATTTTTTAAAACATTTACTCAAAAAGAAATTTGTAATACAATGGCAAGCACAGAAATGATTGCTGCTATTTCTGTTGAAAGTAGAGAAAAAGTTGATGAAATTATTACGGCTGTTGTTAAAGCTGGCGGTAAACTACACAATGAAGCTAAAGATTATGGCTGGATGTATCAAAGGGATTTTTTTGATTTAGACGGACATCACTGGGAGATTTTCTTTATGGATGAAAGCCAGATTCCGCAAGAAGGCTAATCATTTAATTTGGATATTCATATGATAACGGTACAAACCAGTGTTAATGCAGCAATCGAGAAAGTTTGGGAATTCTGGACGATTCCAAAACATATTCAGAAATGGAATAATCCTACTGATGACTGGCATACACCATTTGTTGAAAATGATGTGAAGGCTGGAGAGAAATTCAAATATACGATGGCAACAAAAGATGGAAGTATTTTTTTTGATTATGAAGGAATTTATACTAAAGTCGACAAATTTTTAGTTATTGAATATCAGCTTGTTGATAACAGAACAGGAAGTGTTCAGTTTGAAATTCAGGATGATATAGTGAAAATTACAGAAATATTTGAACCTGAAAAGACCCATCCTGCAAGTGAGCAAAAACAATTTTGCCAAAGGGTTATTGATAATTTTAAAAAGTATACTGAAGCTAATTAAATGACAAAACAATCAAATAAGAGCAGCGAAGTAACTGAATTTCTGAACGAACTAAATCATCCGTTCAGAAAAGAAATTGAGGAATTGAGAGATCACATTTTAGTATCAAATAAAAATCTGACTGAAAATATTAAATGGAATGCACCAAACTATTGCTTTGAAAATGAAGACAGAATTACAATGAGAATTCAGCCCATGACAACAAAAGTGCAACTGATTTTTCACAGAGGAGCAAAAAAACAGGAGCAGCCAAAAGACAGATTGATTGCCAATAAAAGTAAAATGTTAGTATGGAAAGAAAACGACAGGGCAGTCATAACTTTTAAAAATAGTCAGGAGATTAAAAAAGGAAAAGACGAGTTGGAGAAAATTATAAACGAATGGATAAAACCAACGAAAAATAAGTAAAATTTTAAAACAGAGAACTACAATGATTACAGTAAAAGCAACAATAAATTCTTCAATACAAAAGATTTGGGAGTTTTGGACTTCACCGGAACATATTACAAAATGGAGTTTCGCATCTCCGGACTGGCATACACCTTATGCAGAAAATGATTTGAGAGAAGGTGGCAAATTCAAATCGACTATGGCGGCAAAAGACGGCAGTATGAGTTTTGACTTTGGAGGAGAATATACTTTGGTAAAACAAAATGAATCCATTGAATACATTATGGCCGATGGAAGAAAGGTTGAAATTAGTTTCAATGAAACACCAAACGGCGTAGAAATAATAGAGAGTTTTGATCCAGAAACAGAAAATCCCGAAGAAATGCAGCGCGGAGGATGGCAGGCCATTCTGGATAATTTTAAAAATTACGCAGAAGCTAATTACATTCAAAGCTAGAGCTGGAAAAGGTTCAAAGATTAGCTTAAATTATATGTTTAAAAAAACATTTAAAAACTCAATGTCAGGCTGAGCGGAGTCGAAGCCCTCGTTTTCATAAGCCTTCGACTCCGCTCAGGATGGCAATTGTAAAACTAAAGCCCAAAGTTAAATGAACTTATATCACTTATATGGTAAAAAATAAATAAATATCTAACCAACAAAATTCAAAAAAAATGACAAAACAAATATGGTTGAATCTGCCAGTGAAAAATGTAGCAAAAGCAAAAGAGTTTTTCTGGAAAATAGGTTTTTCTTTTAATGAACAGCATGAAACCCCAACTTCGACCTGTATGGTGGTGGGTGAGGGGCATTTTGTAGTGATGCTTTTTGAAGAATCAATTTTTGAAAGCTTTTCGCAAAACAGTATTACAGATACTAATGCCGGTTCTGAGATTTTGATTTCGATTGATGCTGAGAGCCGTGAAGAAGTTGATGAACTGGCTCAAAAAGTACAGGATGCAGGAGGAACTGTTTTTGGGGCTCCGGCAGAAAGTCAGGGCTGGATGTACGGTTGCGGTTTTTCAGATTTAGATGGCCATCGTTGGAATGTCTTATTTATGGATTTTAGTAAATTATCATAATTATGGAAATATTAGAATTTAAAATCAGAATCAAAGCTTCGCCGGAAAAAATCTGGTCTGTTTTATGGGAGGATGAAACGTATAAAGAATGGACAAGTGCTTTTTGTGAAGGTTCCTATGCAGTAAGCGATTGGAATGAGGGTGATAAAATACATTTCATGTCTCCCGGGGGAGAAGGAATGAATAGTATTATAGAAAAGAAAATTCCGAATGAATATATGGCTTTCAAACATATTGGAGAGATAAAAGATTTTAAGGAATTGCCTCTTAATGAGGAAACAGAAAAATGGAGTGGTTACATGGAAACCTATCGATTAATTCCCGATGACGAATTTACAGATCTGGTTTCTCAGGTTGATGTAATCGAAAAGCATATTGATTATTTTAAAGATGCATTTCCAAAAGGCCTGGAAACGGTAAAAGAACTTGCAGAAAAGTAAATATCAATTGCAATGTCAATATCAAATTGCAATAAGTAATAGAAATAAATAACGATAAAAATATCAAATCATGGTAAAATCAGTAACAACTTATTTAATGTTTAATGGAAATTGCGAAGAAGCATTTCTGTTTTACAAATCCGTTTTTGGAGGAGAATTTCAATATGTTGGAAAATATAAAGATGCACCTGCAGAAGAAGGTGCAGAACCACTTTCTGAGGAAGATTCAAACCGGATTATGCATATTTCGCTTCCAATTGGAGATACGATCTTGATGGGAAGTGACAGTCATCCCAAATATGGAGATGTAGGTTTTGGAGATAATTTTTCAATATCAATCGGCACAGAAACCACAGAAGAAGCAGACAAAATTTTTAGCGGACTTTTGGCTGGCGGAAGGGTAGATATGCCATTGGAAAAAACCTTTTGGAGTTCTTATTTTGGGATGCTCAAAGATAAGTTTGGAGTAAACTGGATGATTAGTCTTGAAGAACCGCAACCCGGAAATTAAAAAAGTTATGTAATTTCAGTATCGAAACATAATTGTTAAATTAATATAGAAAGCACATTCGGAATGTGCTTTTTGTATTCAAAAAAACAAACAATATCCTTTTTTATAAACAATAGATTGCCGATTTTTGTCGCTTCTTAAAATCAATAAAGATAAAATGGCGACAGAAGATAAAGAAATTATTTTATTAAAAGTTTCAGGACACGACAAACCGGGAGTTACAGCTGGTTTAACCACAGTATTAGCAGCTTATGATGCCGTGATTTTAGACATAGGTCAGGCTGATATTCACGATACATTATCTCTAGGGATTTTGTTCGAAATTGAAGCTGGTTCAACTTCCGGACCTGTTTTAAAAGATTTGCTGTTCAAAGCCTATGAATTGGAAGTAAAGGTTAAATTTATTCCTATTTCTGTCGAAGATTACGAAACCTGGGTAAAATCACAATCCAATCAGCGTTATATCATTAATATTTTAGGAGAAAAATTAACCGCCGTACAATTGGCAGCTGTGACTAAAATAATGACAGATCAAAACCTGAACATCAATTCTATCATTAGATTGACGGGAAGAACTTCTGTTGTTGAAAAAGAAGAGTATCCACGTTCCTGCATCCAGTTATCCGTTACCGGCCATATTGTAAACAAGATCGAAATGACGGCTAATTTTATGGCAATTTCCAGAACACTGGACGTTGATATTTCGTTTCAGGAAGATAATATTTACAGACGAAACAGACGTTTGGTTTGCTTCGACATGGATTCTACATTAATCCAGACCGAAGTAATCGATGAGCTGGCTGAACTAAACGGAGTAGGAGAGCAGGTAAGAGCGATTACCGAATCTGCTATGAACGGCGAAATTGATTTCAATGAAAGTTTCAAAAAACGTATGGCTTTGCTGGAAGGTTTGAGCGAAGACGTTTTACAAAAAGTAGCTGAAAACCTGCCCATCACAAAAGGAGCACACCGTTTAATGAAAGCTTTAAAATACTATGGTTATAAAACTGCGATTCTATCAGGAGGATTTACCTATTTTGGAGAATACCTGCAAAAAGAGCTGGGAATCGATTATGTTCACGCCAATCAGTTAGAAATTAAAGATGGTAAACTAACCGGTAAATATATAGGCGATATCGTAGATGGTATCAAGAAAGCAGAATACCTGACTGCCATTGCCGAAAAAGAAGGAATCCACATCAACCAGACCATAGCAGTTGGGGACGGAGCAAACGATTTACCAATGATTAATTTAGCAGGTCTTGGAATTGCTTTCCATGCCAAACCAAAAGTAAAAGAAAGCGCCTCAAATTCGATTTCGAGTTTAGGTCTTGATGGTGTTTTATATTTACTAGGATATCACGACCGATATATTGATATGATGTAATTCATCCTGAATTTTCTCACGCCATTTCTGTCATTCCGAAGAATGAGGAATCTCCGTAAGTAACTCGACAATCAAAATAAAAACAAACCTTAGTCATAAATTTGAGCTAAGGTTTTTTTATGGGCATTTCCTGTAAAAAAGCGCACTGGACTATTCGTTTAATCTTTTAAGAAAGCTAACACATAGTTATTTATTTCTTCTCGCTGTTCTTCATTTGCGCGATTGTCCATGTTATTGTGAATTGTATTTGAAAGTTTTATAATTTTTATGGCAAACTTTTTTTGTTCTTCTATTGTTGGCAAAACACCCTCATCTGCTGGTTGATCACTGGAGCGCAAGGAATAAATTTTCGGTTTATTCGTTCTTGGTAATGCCATTCTTCTATTATCCAGAGTAATTATCTTACTAACAATATTTGGATGTTCCTGTGAAAATAAAGCAGTCATATCACCACCGTTAGAATGGCCAATCAGCGTTATGTGTTTGAAATCTAATTCAGGATTTGTTTTTTTTAATTCATTTATTACAAACAAAATATTTTTAGCACCACTTTCCCAAAATGGGCGTCTTACAACTTGAGGAATTCCGGAAGAAGGAATTAAGCTGTCTGTGGGTAATTCGTGTTGAATACTAACTACGAAATACCCTTTTGAAGCAAGAAAATGGGTTAGGTAAGAATATTTAAGATTTGAATGTGCCTTATTTTGATAATAGCCATGACTGAAAATGACAATTTGTTGATTATTGATTTTCGTATCTGTTTTTGGCAGGAAAAATGCAATTGGAATTTTCCTGTTTCTTTGAGAATCAAACATGTCTAAACTATCTAACCGAACTGCATAATTTTGGCCGTTGATTGATGGGGAACCTGTTAATGCTAAGAAAAATAATATCTGAAAATAAATTTTGTTCATTTTGTTTGTGTTAGGATTCATTTTGTCAATTCAAGAGTTTACATTCCCTTCAACTGCTCCAGATAATCCCTCTGATTCGAAAGCCTCGGAATCTTATGCTGTCCGCCCAATTTATCACGTTCCTTCAGCCAATCGTAAAATAAATTTTCCCTGGCGACATTAATTACCAAAGGATTTAACGTCATATTGTTGTAGCGTTTGGCTTCGTAATCAGAGTTTAAGGTCTGTAAAGTTTCATCTAAAACCTTTTGGAAAAGTCCAACATCTGCCGGTTTTTTCTTGAACTCAATCATCCATTCGTGGGCTCCTTTTTCTTTGTCCTGCATAAAAATTGGAGCAACGGTATAATCAATAACTTCGGTTTGGGTGATTTCGCAGGCTTTGGCAATCGCCTGATCGGTATTTTCAACCATTAATTCTTCACCAAAAACATTAATATGATGTTTGGTTCTTCCCGTAACCTTGATTCTGTATGGGTTTAGTGAAGTAAAACGAATCGTGTCACCAATTAAATAACGCCACAATCCTGAATTGGTCGTAATAACAATTGCGTAATTTTTATTCAGCTCAACATCGGCTAAACGAATTACTTTTTGGTTTGGTGTATCAAAAGTATCCATCGGGATAAATTCGTAGAAAATTCCGTAATCGAGCATCAATAATAAATCGCTGGAATTATTCAAGTCCTGAATTGCGAAAAACCCTTCAGAGGCATTGTAGATTTCGTAGTATTTAAAATCTTTGCTCGGCAATATATTTTTGTATTGTTCTTTATAGGGAGAGAAACTTACACCTCCGTGAAAATAAACCTCAAGGTTTGGCCAGAGTTCTAATAAATTTGATTTTCCTGTATGTTCTAAAACCCTGTTCATTAAAACTAACATCCACGAAGGAACACCGGCAAAACTGGTTACGTTTTCATTTTTGGTTTCGTTGATAATCGCTGCAATTTTGCTTTCCCATTCGGTCATCAAGGAGATTTTATTGCTTGGCGTACTGCTGAATTCGGCCCAAATAGGCATGTTTTCAATTAAAATCGCGGATAAATCACCAAAGTAGGTATTGTTGTTTTCGTAAATCTGGGAACTTCCGCCCAAGCGAAGACTTTTTCCGACAAACAATTCTGAATCTTCGTTATTATTCAAATACATACAAAGCAAATCTTTACTGCCTTTATAATGACAGTTTTCCAGAGCTTCATTGCTTACGGGGATAAATTTACTTTTGGCATTGGTTGTTCCGCTGGATTTGGCAAACCATTTTATAGGAGTTTCCCAAAAAACACCCTGCTCTCCCTGACGTGTACGTTCGATTAGGGGCTGTAATTCTTCATAACCTGAAACCGGAACTCTTTCTGCAAAAGTTTTATAAGAGTTGATTGATGCAAAATCATATTGCTTCCCAATAATTGTGTTTTCTGAAGCCGTCAATAAATTATGCAGCAGTTCTTCCTGAACTTCGTTTGGGTATTTTAAAAAGAGTTCTATTTGGTGTATCCTTTGTTTAAGCACCCAGGAAGCAAAAGAATTTATTATGGATAGAGCCATGAAGAAATTTAGATTTTAAATTCATAATTTTAGATTTCGGATTAATGCCTCTCGCAAAAGCCGGAGATTTAAAATTTGAATATCGATATACAAATACTAACTTTGTCGTTGTATCAAAAATAGTGTTTTTTTATAAAAAACAGTTTATTTGCAACAAAGATTCCCTTTCTTGAATTTAATTTAAAAAAGGAAACAAAAATCCAAACACTACAATTTAAACACTACAATCTCAAATGCAATATCAAGGTGTACTTACAAAAATGCAAACTGAATTTGGAAATCCAGTTCAATATTATCTGGTTTTTGAAGATAGTTTTCTACATATGAACCAATTATTGAATAGCGAAATAGAAATCAGTTTTGAAGGGTATCAATGTTTGAATTGCAGCAAAAAGAAAAAAATATTTCGTCAGGGATTTTGCTATGATTGTTTTTACTCTAGTCCTGCCGTTGGAGACTGGATTATGAGACCTGAACTGAGTACGGCACATTTAGGAATCGCTGATCGTGACCTGGAGTATGAACAAAAAGTACAATTGCAGCCTCATGTTGTTTATTTTGCTGTAGCTAGTGAAATAAAAGTGGGTGTAACACGTAAAACTCAGGTGCCAACCAGATGGATAGATCAGGGGGCAAGTCAGGCAATTTCAATAGTTGAGGTTCCTAACAGGTATCTGGCTGGTATTACTGAAGTCGCTTTAAAAAGTTTCTACACAGATAAAACTAATTGGAGAAAAATGCTTCAAAACCCAACTCAAACTTTCGATTTGATTGCCGAAAAAGTAAAAATAGAAAGTTTAATTCCGGCAGAAGCTCAGGAATATTTTTACAGTCAAAAGAATGATGTATACGATTTACATTACCCTGTTTTAGATTATCCTGTAAAAGTAGCAAGCTTAAATTTGGACAAAACTCCATCGTTTCAAGGAAAGCTTGTTGGAATTAAAGGGCAATATTTAATTTTTGAAAACGGTACTGTTTTTAATGTCAGGGGATCTGAAGGATATTTAGTTACTATTTCAGTTTAACAGATGATTTAAAATATAAATTAAAACACAAAAGCTTTGGGATTTCTCAAAGCTTTTGTGTTTTAATTTATTGATATTTAAAATATTAACATGTGAAAAATGAAACATTTCATTACAATTTTATAATAATTACTTATTGAGAGATTTTAATTTTAAAAATATATACGAATTAGTTTTGTAACAGATTACAAGAAGAATTCATTTTTAAATTACAAATCAGCTTAATTAGTTATAAAATGGGAATTTTAAGTAAAGTAAATGTTGTCAGACGTAGCCTTATGCATAATCTGACTAAGAATATTGGAAGATCAAACACTGAACAAGGGATTACTTTGGTTAATAGAAACGATGTCAAAAGAGTGTTGATTTGCAGACCAAATGCCAGATTAGGGAATCTATTGTTGATTACTCCTTTTGTTCAGGAATTAGAAGAGACGTTTCCAAATTGTAAAATCGATTTGTTTGTAAAAGGTTCTTTATCACCTGTCATTTTTCAAAATTATGGTCAGATATCCAGAATAATAGAATTGCCTAAAAAGCCTTTTAGCAATTTATTAAAATATTTTAGTGTTTGGATTTCCTTAAAAAAGTACAAATACGACATTGCCATAAATGTAGATCACGGCTCTTCTTCTGGTCGATTGGCAACCAAGTTTTCTAATTCTAAATTTAAGTTTTTTGGCGATTTACCTTTTTCTGCCAATTTATATTCTGGCGATTATGCTCATATTGCCAAATATCCAATTTATCACTTTCGGGATTATTTGACCAAATTAGGATTTGAGAAAAAAGATAGTACTATTGCACCTTTAGATCTTAAACTGAATTCTCATGAAATTGCAGCTGGTAAGAAAACATTGGAAAATTTGGTAGAAAACATGAACAAAACAATTTGTATTTTTACTTATGCAACAGGTGCAAAATGTTTATCGGAATCCTGGTGGGAAGATTTTTATGCCAATTTAAAAGCTGAATATAAAAATTATAATATTATAGAGATTTTACCAATAGAAAATGTTTCTCAAATTGGTTTTAAAGCACCTACATTTTATAGTAAGCATATTCGGGAAATTGGCGCTGTTATAGCTAACGCCGATTTGTTTATAGGTGCCGACAGTGGAATCATGCATTTGTCCAGTGCGGTTCTAACGCCAACAGTGGGGCTGTTTTCTGTTTCAAAATTAAAGAAATATGAACCATACGATAATAATAGTATTGGAGTTGATATAAATAATTTTCCGAAACAAGATTATTTTAGAGTTTTTGATACAATTTTAAATAACGGAAAATCAGCCATCTATTATAAAGCGATTTAAAAAGAAAGGTCAATCTAAACAGATTGACCTTTCTTTTTGTGTTATTTTTTCTTCTTAAACAAGCCATTCAGTAAGTCACTTGCTTTAGTTTTAACTTCTTCATTAGTTTTCGCCTTATCAGTAGCCGTCTTTGTTGTATCTTTTGATTTGCTGTTTTTGTTCAGTAAATCCGTAAGGGCTGTAGCGCCTTGTTTGGTTAGCTTTTCTTTTTGTTGCTTAACTACCTGAGAGGTAAGATTATTTATGGCCGTTTTGGTATCTATGGCAACCTTAGGTTTTGAGAAGTTTCCGGTTATCATACCTGAAATTGGAATGTTTTCTAATTTAGCAGCATCTGCAGGAGATAACTTAGAGAGAAAAGCATTTGCTTCAGTGCCTAAATACTTTGCCGGTACATCCATTTTTATATTGTAACTCATCGTCTGATCAAACCCATGAGCTCCGCCAACGTTAATTTTAATGTCCTGGTATTTTATGTCAAATGGTTTGATATTTACTTTCCCGTCATCAAAAGTCAATGCCATTTTTAAATCATTTAAGTTTAGTTTATTTACGTCAATAAATTTAACATTAGAACTCAAACTGTTCAACAAAGTCGAATTTTTTGCATTCACCGTAGTCGAAAGCAATTGCCCCAGTAAATCCCCGGAAAGTGATTTTAAATCAGGAGTTAATTCTTTGGCATCCAGATTTCCGTTTAATTTAATAGTCGAATTTAATTTTCCGTTGATTATTCCTGCGATAGGTGCAATTTTTTTCATCATATCCAATTGCGTAAAAGTCTGAGCAATATCAACCTGGTTGAAACCTAAATTCATATTAAAAGTAGGAACTTTTGCTTTTGTAGAAACCGTACCTGTCAATCCGATAGATCCCCCAAAAATCGATGTTTTAAAGTTTTCTAAAGAGGCTTTTTCATCCTTGATGATTAGCTTTCCTGAAACGGCTGTCAATTTTAAATTATCATACAAAACGGTATTTGCTTTTGCGTTTAAAGTACAATTTAAAAATGCTGGAATCTTCATTGCATCTGCAGGCTTTCCAGCCGTTTTTGTTTCGGCTTTGGCTTCTCCATTTGTAGTTGTAGTTTTTGCAGGCTCCCCTGAAGTCATAAAATCGTCAACAGCCAACTGGTTTGAACTCATATTAAAGTTTCCTTTCAGCTCTTGTTTTTTGAACATAAAACCGTAGAAATTTTCTAAAATTCCGTTAATGGCAATGTCACTTTTTCCGGTGGTAGCATTAAACTGCTTTAGGTTAATTCTGCTCGGATTAAACTCAACCAGAGCCGTGCTGATGTTCATTGATTTATTGTTCTCATCAGTATATTTGAATCCTGACAAACTTATCGTTCCTGCATTTTTAATGTTTTGATACTGGCTGTTCTCTACAGATGCCATATCAAAATTAGTCGTAACATCAGCTTTTAAGATTCCTGCCAGTGGCTTATCTAATTTAACAGGATAGGCTTTTGAAAGATTCGCCAAATTGATAGTTCCTTTTAAAGCTGCATCAACAATAGGATTTACCGTTATATTTTTAATATTTGCTTTGGCACTAAAAACATCCTGATCGATTTTGAAAGAAAGTTTGTCCAGATTAACGTAGGTATCATTCAAAATACCGGTTTCATTGATGATTTTAGTATCAATTACAATACTCTGAACCGATTTTGGTAAGTTTGGATATTGAAAAGAAGCATTGTTTGATGCGATTGCAATATTGAATTTAGGAACCGTTGTTTCTGTCAATTCTCCTTTTGCAAAACCAACAATAGTAAAATCTCCGGTTGTTTTTACGCCATCTAAACTTGATGCATAGGCTGAAGGAATTAATCCTAAGAAATTAGTAAAAGATGAGGTAGGAGTTTTGAATTTCAAATCATAAATCTGTCCAGCTTCTACCATCTGAATAAATCCGTCAAATTCTAAAGGCAATTGATTGATCAGGGCTTTATTCTCTTTAAAAGTATACTTGCTTTTAGCTAAATCAATTCCTAAAACAGCATCTAAAGTCAGTTTTACATCTTTAAGATAATTCATTTTATCCATGTCCAAAGAAACTTTAGCAGTGGATTTTGTAGTCAGGTCAAGATTCGAATTGGTGAAATCACCGGTCCCTTCGTGATTTAAACTATCAATTACCATTTTTATTTTTGAACCCTGATCGATATATCTGAAAGTAAAATTTTCAATTTTATAATTCTGAATTTTTAGAGAAAGGGGATCACTTTTTTTATCATCTTTCTGGGTTTCTTTTTTATCTTTTAAAGCAATGTCAAAGTTTCCAACTCCGTCTTTATTGAAAATAATATTGATCAGACCATTTTGAGAACTGATTCCCTCAATGCTCATAGGTTCTTCTTTTCCTTTAAAAAGTTCCTTGATACTCATCTTTAAATCTAATTCACCTAAGGAAACTAAAGTGTCTCCTTCAAATGGAGCTTTGTTGATGATAACTAATTTCTCAATAGAAACATTTGCATTTGGGAAACTTTTAAATAAACTTAAATCAGCATCCGCAAAACTTACTTTTGCATCTACACTTTCGTTGATGGCTTCAGCAATTTTAGCTTTAATCTGATCTTTAAAAAAGTAAGGAATCGCAAATAAAGCCGCAATAAAAACTACGAGTACAATTCCGGTGATTTTTAGAATTTTCTTAAGCATATAAATAGAATTTGAGGTTTAATTATATAATTGACTTAGAGTCTGTTTAAAATTTATTTTTGAATGATTTTTGAGCTAAATAAGGCAATTTTTTATAGAATAGCAGCGTTATTGTATGAAAATTTAACGAAGTTGTAGCCTAAAATCATCATAAAAAAGCCAATAAATAAATTTTAAACAGGCTCTTAGTGCAAAAATAGTTTTTTTGATTGAGTTTAAAGATAAACTTTTCTCAAACATATTCTGAAACATAGTTGATTTTTAGGGATAAAAAAATATCCGTCTGAATATAGATTCAAACGGATATTTTATGGTTTTATGATTTTGATTACTTTTTGATAAAAGAAATAATCTTATTGGTCATGACTTCTGAAACAGGTAAGCTTTCATTGTTATAGCTTTCCATGTTTGCCTGAGTATCGCCTTCGATATTTTTCAGAACATGGTTCATGTTCTCGACAATCAAAAGTTCGGCATTTTTGCTGGCCTGAGATAAAAGTTCGGCATCTTTGACGGTTACTTGTAAATCCTTATTTCCCTGAACAATCAAAATAGGGACATTTAATTTTTTAATTTCTGTTTGTGGATTGTATTTAAACCATGAAATTAAATAAGGCTGAATGCTGGCTCTGAAGAGAGAATTCAGCATCGGGTCAACTTTTTTTACTATATTACCGCTTTTCAGCGAATCAATAATTGGAAAAGTCAAATCGTTGAGTTGTTTGTTTGATTTGGATCCGATTTGTGTTTTTATTAATATATCAGCAGATTCTCCGGGACCTGCAATCGAAATGAATTTGTTTGCTTTTGCTCCGGCTATCATTCCTATTAATGAACCTTCACTATGTCCAATGACAATTACCTCAGAAAAACGTTTGTCTTGTTTTAGTAAATTAATCCAGCTTTTAGCATCTTCGGTATAATTTTCAAATACCAGTGTCTGTTCTGAAATTGCCGAAGCTTTGCTTTCTCCGATTCCTCTTTTATCATAGCGTAATGATGCAATTCCGTTTTTTGCAAGACTTTCGGCAAGCATTTTTAATGAATTGTTTTTCATCATCGGATTATTCCCATTTCTGTCTGTTGGTCCTGAACCTGAAATTAGTAATGCTACGGGATATTTTTTTGTTAGGTCAGGAGTCGTTAATGTTCCAAAAAGTTGATCTGTATTTATTTTTAATACAATTGGAGATTCCTTAAAAGTGATTTCTTTTTTGTCCTGAGCATTAACAAAACTTAGTATAAAAACGGTTAGAAGAAGAATTATTTTATTCATTTTCTGAAATTATTTGATGTTGATGGTGTAAGGCATTATGGCCTGAGCTCCTTTAAGTTTTTGAAGTCTTTTGATGTGTTCGATAAGCAAATAATTTTCTTCACCAATTTCTTCTTTTATGAAAGTTTCTTTTGACTGAGCGAATGGAAGACCTGATAAAAGGTCATTGAAATCTTTCTCGTATTCAGGATAATTCTCTGTACTGTATGATTTTACTTTTGCTATTTTGGCTGCTTCAGCAATAGCATCATTCAACCCTCCAATTTTGTCTACTAAACCAATTTTTAGAGCTTCAGTCCCAGACCAGACTCTTCCCTGTGCAATGGCATCTACTTGTGCAAAAGTCATTTTTCGGCCTTCGGCAACGTGTGTTACAAAAGTGTTGTAAATGTGCTCAACACTTTCCAGTGTAAAAGCTTTGAATTTTTCGTCAACCGGTACAAACGGACTATAATTTGCTGAGTTTTCATGTGTCTTTACCTGTTCGGTATTAATTCCTAATTTGTTTGCCAAAGGGCTAAAATTTGGTAAAACACCAAAAACACCAATAGAACCCGTGATTGTATTTTTTTCGGCAAAAATTTTATTGGCATTACAAGCGATATAATAACCTCCGGATGCAGCATAATTACCCATTGAGACCACAACAGGTTTTACTTTTTTGGTAATCTCAATTTCTCTCCAGATCAAATCAGAAGTAAGTGCGCTTCCTCCAGGACTGTCTACTCTTAGCACAATAGCTTTTACATCCTCATTTTTTCTGGCTTCCTGAAGTGAACGTCTCATAGAACCTTCACCAATTTGATTAACATCACCTTCACCGCTGCCAATTTCGCCCTGAGCGTAAATAATTGCAATTTGATCGGTTGCAGTATTAGTTAAAGCTGTGGTTACGTTATTTTGAGTGTAATCTAAAATCGAGATTTTATTATAATCATCATCACCGGTCACTTTTAAAGCTTTTTTTATGGCATTGTGATAGACATCTTCATAAGCTATAATGTCAACCAGATGTGCATTTTTTGCCATTTCGGGTGTTCTGGCTAACAAGCCGTCTGCAATTTCGTTTAATTTAGTAACCGGAATATTTCGGCTTTTTGAAATATCGGCTACTACAGTTGACCATATAGAATTTAAAAGAGCAGTAATTTGTTCTCTGTTAGCATCGCTCATTTTGTTTTCAAGAAAAGGTTCAACGGCACTTTTGTATTTTCCGTGACGAATCACTTCCATATGGATACCTGATTTTTCCTGAAAATCTTTAAAAAACATTACTTCAGAAGAAAGTCCTTTAAAATCAAGATCTCCGGCAGGATTCAAATAGATAGTATTTGCTACCGAGTTCAAATAATATTCTTTTTGAGAATAAGTATTGGCGTAAGCCCAAACAAATTTTCCTGATTTCTTGAAGCTTTCCAACGCATTTCTCAAATCTTTATATTGCGCCAGTCCTAAAGAAGATTCATCATTTAATATAGAGATTCCTTTAATTTTGTCGTCTGTTTTTGCCGCTTCAATAGCATTAATTACATCAGTTAAACCAATTTTTCCATCTTTAGAGAATTGCGTTACCCATGGATCTTTAAATTTCCCGGCATAATCATTATTGATTTCTTTTAAATCTAATTCAATAACTGAATCGGCTTTGACTGTAACAGTGTCCTCGCTTCCAAAAATAGTTCCGATTAGGATTACTCCAAAAAAGAATAACATAATAAAAACAAAAATACCAACAACTGTGGCAATTACATTTCCTAGAAATTTCATAAAATACTTTTTTTAAATAAGTAGTAAAAGGTGTTGCTTTGTTACAACTTTTATCGATAAATTTTCAATTGAACCAACATGGCACTACACAAATATATTGTTAATTCTAAAATAGTTTTAGTTAATTTGCATTAATTATGAAATCACAGCATCAGGTTATTTTATCAATAGGCAGCAATCAGGGCAATCGGCTGGAAAACATCGAAAGCTGTATTGATTTAATACATCAGGAAGTGGGAACCGTAATCCGGGTTTCAAAATTGTACGAAACGCCTGCCTGGGGATTCGAAAGTGATGCTTTTTATAATTGTGCTTTGATTTTGCAGAGTTCTTCCTCTGCACAAAAAATACTCAGTCAGGTTTTAAAAGTAGAAAAACAATTAGGGCGTATCCGTTCTGATCAGCAAGGCTACCAATCCCGAATTATCGATATTGATTTGATTGTTTTTGAAGATGAAATTATCGAATCGGATAAGCTTCAGGTTCCGCATCCATTAATGCAAAACCGAAATTTTGTTTTGCTGCCCATGCAGGATTTAAAATTAAACTGGAAACACCCGGTTCTTCATAAAACAGTTTCTGAATTAATTGCAATAACACCGGATGATAGCATTTGTACTGTGGTTCAGGACTTAAAAAATCCATTGGATGAAATTCCGCTTGAGCGGTTTAATTATATTGCTTTTGAAGGAAATATTGGTGCAGGAAAAACTACTTTGGTACAAAAAATTGCTGAAGATTTTAATGCAAAAACCGTTTTGGAACGTTTTGCAGACAATCCTTTTTTACCAAAATTTTATAAAGATCAAAACCGGTATGCTTTTCCGTTAGAAATGTCTTTTCTGGCTGATCGTTATCAGCAATTATCGGATGATTTGGCACAATTTGATTTGTTTAAAGATTTTGTGATTGCCGATTATCATATTTTTAAATCCCTGATTTTTGCAAAAATTACGCTTGCCGAAGATGAATACCGTTTGTATCGAAACTTGTTTGATATCATTTATAAAGAAATGCCAAAGCCGGATCTGTATGTTTATTTATATCAAAACACAACAAGACTGCTTCAGAACATAAAAAAGCGCGGCCGAAGTTATGAGCAAAATATCTCGGCTGAATATTTAGATAAAATCAATAACGGGTACTTAGAGTATATTAAATCTCAAACAGATCTCAATGTTTTGATCATTGATGTTTCAGATCGTGATTTTGTAAAAAAACACGAAGATTATCTTTTTATTTTGGATCAAATTCAAAAGGTAATTAGATAATGTTCCAATTTGATAATTAGAAAACTTTTAAAGGTTTTACTTTCTAACAGGTGTTAATTTTATCTTTTTCGTCTGAATAACTATCTCATTTTCTAATTGACAAATTTTCTAATTAAAATTATCTCTTCAAAGAAAAATGGCCTTTAAAAAGAGGGGTTGTATCGTCAATTTTTAATACATACCAATAATCAGAAGAAGGAAGAGGAGCTTTGTTGAAAGTGCCGTCCCAACTCAATTTGGATCCGCTTAATTGTGCTAAGAGTTTTCCGTACTGATCAAAAATAGTAACTTGTGCCTGAGGATAATTCTCCATTCCGGTTACTTCCCAGAAATCATTTTGAAAATCGTTATTAGGAGTGAAAAATACCGGAATAATCAACACAATAAAATGCTGAGTTGTTTCATTAATGTTGCACAAATTATCTTTTGCTTTTACATAGGCGGTTTGCAAACCACCTGCCACATCATAAAAAGTATTTGAAGTTTGATAATTTACCCCATCCACAGAGTATTCAAAATAATCTGATTCATTATTTAGATTGATAGTAATAGTTGTTTTGTTAACCTTAATATTTTTAATGATTGGCTTTTTATATTCAACAACAGTTATAGTTTTTTTACTGGTACAGTTTTCAGGATTCGGACTGGTTACTTCTACGCTATAACTTCCGGGAGTTGAAACAGAAATAGTTTGTGTCGTTTCTCCTGTTGACCATTTATAAAACATTCCACTCAATTTAGAATCTAACATAACAGTTTGGTTTTCGCATAAAATAATTTCTTCGTCACTAACAACAGGAGGAGTATATACTATTATATTTACCTGAGTACGATTTGAAGTACACCCACTATCTGAAGCTTCAGTATAATAAGTTGTATTTGCTGAAATACCAGGTGTAGTAAAATTATTTCCTGTATGAACACTCGTTCCGCCTGTTGAAGTTGTAAACCAATTAATAACTCCTATATTTGAAGCTGCTTGTAATGTTACAGTTCCTGCTCCGCACCTGTAAACAGGGGAATATACAGTTGGAGTATCCGGAGTTTTATTAACAGTAGCAACTACTGCTTTTCGATTTATTTCGCAACCAGCATCAGCATAATAAGTTGTTGTAGTGTTTATTGTTGGAGTCGTATATGTGTTTCCGATACCCAATAAATTGCCTCCTACAGATGCATCATACCAGTTAATCGTTCCGGCATTCGAGGTCGCTTTTAAAATAAAGATTCCTGAGTCGCAAATTGGTTTTGGAGAAGTTATTACAGCCTCCGGAATTGTAATTTGGGTGCTGGCAGCAATTTCTAAAGGCAATTCTCCAGGCATTCCTCCATACTCAACAATATATCCTTTTGGCTGATAATCATCTCCTGGAATTAGTGATCCTGTATCTGATAAATCATTCCAAGAACCCGGAATTCCAATACCCGGAGCAGTAATATGTGCATAATCTTCATCTCCCAACTGGTTCGGTTCGTTGTTGTTCCAAAAAGCAAAGTTAGGAGTGGTGCCGTTAGAAAGACCATTCCAAAAAAATGTTCCATTTCCATTATTTGCAAGTCCTTCGGGGCCTGTGACCCATTTCCAGATGTTTTCTGTTTCAGCATCACTTCCGCCAATCCAGCCGGCTCCTGAGGCTTGTTCACCTGATAATTTTGCTTCATCTGTTGCTGAAATAGTGGCCAGATAGCCCTTCAGTCCATAATAGGTACTGTTTTCTGCGGCTGCTTTTGCCTGTGTCCAGGTAATGCCAACGTTAGAGATAAATTGATAAAAATGTCCGGTTGATGGTAAATAATTTGCCTGACCAATAGTGATAGAAAAAGTTTTGGTTCCGGAGGCAGTAGCAGAAGAGTTTGAAAAAACAACATCTCTAATCGCAGACTCAAAATTGGAGTATGAAACATCGATTCCTGTTGGACTTGATAATTTTAATTTTCCGGCAGTAACATCCCAACTTGTTGTAATTGAAGGGTGGAATGCAGGCTTAGAAAGTTCAAGTTTATCAAAACCATTAGAATATCCTGAAGAAATCTGAATATAAACTGCCTGAGTTCCTGTTTCTGCAGGATCATGGCTAATAGTAATTCCGGTTACAATATTGATACTGTTTTGAGGGCAATATAGTTGGTTCCCATGAGCTTTAATTACAGGAGGATCAATTGTAAAAACTGTTTTGGAATGACTTTTTTTATTTGTTTTTAAAGTGTCATTTTTAAAAGTAATTAAGTTTCTATCAACAGTTTTTTTCTCAGTTGCGTAAGTCTGAACAAAACTTAAAATATATAATAAAATTGATATTTTTAAGAAATTGATATTTTTCATCCTATAAAAATATCGATTTTATAATAATAAAAAAAGATATTTTTATTTTAGTGTTAAATATATAAGGATTATTTTTAAAATTATGATTTTAAATGATTTTATGGCCATTTTAACTTGGAAAACAAATCCCAGACCACTATCCCCGCACTAACGGCGATATTCAAAGAATGTTTAGTGCCCAATTGCGGAATTTCAATACAGCCATCACAAATAGCTACGGCTTCCTGAGCAACTCCATAGACTTCATTCCCGAAAACCAATGCATATTTTTGATTTTTTTCAACTTTAAAATCCTGAAGAAAAATAGCGCTCTCTACTTGTTCAATAGCGAGGGTTAATACATTTTCTTTTTTAAGGTTTTCAATAACTTCCAAAACATTTTCCTGATGTTCCCAGGAAACGGTTTCAGTAGCGCCAAGAGCTGTTTTATGAATTTCTTTATTAGGAGGCGTAGCTGTGATACCGCACAAGATAATTTTTTCTACCAAAAAAGCATCGGCTGTTCTAAATACAGATCCTATATTGTGTAGGCTGCGAATATCGTCTAATACTAAAATCAAAGGAGTTTTATCTGATTTTTTAAAATCATCAATCGATTTTCGGTCCAGTTCACTATTTTCAAGTTTTCTCATTCGGGTTGAATTATGGTCATAAAAAAAAGCTTCCAAAGATAAGGAAGCTTTTTCGATTATTTTATTGTTTTCAGATTAGCTTTTTGCCGGATCCGGTAAAACAGTACCTTTAATAGTTAATGTTTTTGTAGGTTGTCCTTCAGCATTAGAAGTAACAGTTACCGTTTTTGTAAATGCACCAATTCTGTCAGTAGCATATTTTACACCAATAACACCTTTAGCTCCCGGAGCAATTGGTTCTTTTGGTGTTGTTGGCACAGTACAACCGCAAGATCCCTGAGTGTTAGTAATAATCAATGGCTTTGTTCCGTTGTTTACAAAAACAAACTGACGGTTTCCATCAGCATTGTGAGCGATAGTTCCGTAATCAATTGTTTCGTTTTCAAAAACCATTCCGGCTCCCTGAACTTTAGCAACTTTAGCTGTAGCAGCTTTTTTAGTACTTTGAGCATTAGAAGCTGTAATTCCAACTACAGCCAACATAGTGAATAAAATTATTTTTTTCATCTTTTAAGAGTCTTTGTTTTAATGATGAACAAATCTATGTAAAATTCTTAAATGTCAACTTAAAAATTCCTTAAAATATTTTAATTTTTGATGCCCTTCGATATGCCGCTAAAATATTATAAATTCGCTGTCGTAATTTTCATTTTAAAAACACAATAATTTGGCAGCGAAAGAGAAAGTGGTGAAAGAAACACCTTTGATGAAACAGTACAACGAAATCAAGAGGAAATATCCTGATGCATGTCTGCTTTTCAGAGTAGGGGATTTTTACGAAACCTTTGGAGAAGACGCAATCAGGGCATCTAAAATTCTTGGGATAACATTAACCAAAAGAGGAGCTGGTTCTGAAACCGAAACAGCTTTGGCAGGTTTTCCGCATCATTCTATTAATACGTATTTGCCAAAATTGGTTAAAGCCGGACTTCGTGTTGCGATCTGCGATCAGCTCGAAGATCCTAAGATGACGAAAACAATTGTTAAGCGTGGGGTTACAGAGCTTGTTACTCCAGGGGTTTCTTTAAATGATGAAGTTTTACAATCCAAAACCAATAACTTTTTGGCGTCGGTTTATTTTGCCAATAAAAATATCGGGGTCTCCTTTTTGGATGTTTCTACAGGAGAGTTTTTAACAGCTCAGGGAAATGCAGAATATATTGATAAGTTATTGCAGAATTTTAACCCGAGCGAAGTTCTGGTTCCTAAAAACAACAAAGGCGATTTTAAAAGCGCTTTTGGAGATGACTTTCACAGTTTTTATCTGGAAGACTGGATTTATAAGGAAGATTATGCTTTAGAAACTCTGATAAAGCATTTTCAGACTGTTTCTTTAAAAGGTTTTGGAGTTGAAGAACTAAAAGAAGGAATTATTGCTTCCGGAGCGATTTTGTATTACCTGTCAGAGACTCAGCACAATCGTGTGCAGCATATTACGGCAATTCAGCGTATTGCTGAAGATGCTTACGTCTGGATGGATCGTTTTACCATCAGAAATTTAGAATTATATCACAGCTATAATCCAAATGCTGTAACACTTTTGGATGTAATTGACAGAACGCTTTCGCCAATGGGTGGGCGTTTATTGAAGCGTTGGCTGGCTTTACCTTTGAAAGATGCTAATAAAATAAAAGGACGTCATGATGTGGTTTCGTATTTGAAATCAAATCCTGAAGTTTTGCATAATATTCAATATCAAATTAAGCAAATTTCAGACTTAGAACGTTTGATTTCTAAAATCGCAGCCGGAAAAGTTTCACCTCGTGAAATTGTTTATTTGAAAGAATCTCTGGATGCTATTATTCCAATTAAAACTTTGGCATTGCAAAGTCCACAAGAAGCGGTTAAAATTATTGGGGATAGTTTACATGCCTGCGATTTGCTAAGAGAGAAGATTAAAGTTACCTTGAATCAGGACGCTCCCGTTGCGATTGCAAAAGGTAATGCGATTGCAAAAGGAATCAGCGAAGAATTAGATGAACTTCGTGCTATTTCAACTTCAGGAAAAGAGTTTTTGGAGGGAATTGAAAGAAGGGAATCAGAAAGAACCGGAATTTCTTCTTTGAAAATTTCTTTCAATAATGTTTTTGGTTATTATATCGAAGTTCGAAATACACACAAAGATAAAGTACCGGAAGAGTGGATTCGTAAACAAACGCTGGTAAATGCAGAACGCTACATTACTGAAGAATTAAAAGAATACGAAACCAAAATTTTAGGGGCTGAAGAAAAAATTCATAAAATTGAATCCGATCTTTTTGAACAATTAGTAGCCTGGATTGCAACTTATATCAAGCCGGTTCAGATGAATGCAAGTTTGGTGGCTCAATTGGATTGTTTGTGTTCCTTTACCCAGTTGGCGGTCGAAAATCAATATGTATGCCCAGAAATTGATGAAACCTTCGAATTGGATATTAAAAACGGAAGGCATCCTGTTATTGAGAAGCAATTGCCTGTTGGGACTCCTTATATCGCAAATGATGTTTATTTAGACAGGGATGTGCAGCAAATCATCATGATTACCGGCCCTAACATGTCGGGTAAGTCGGCAATTTTGAGACAAACTGCCTTAATTGTACTTCTGGCTCAAATGGGGAGTTTTGTACCGGCAGACAGCGTGAGGATGGGTATTGTAGATAAAATCTTTACCCGAGTAGGAGCTTCGGATAATATTTCGATGGGCGAATCGACTTTCATGGTCGAAATGAACGAAACTGCTTCAATCCTAAACAATATTTCAGACAGAAGTCTGGTTTTGTTAGATGAAATCGGGCGTGGGACGAGTACATATGACGGAATTTCGATTGCATGGGCTATTGCTGAATTTTTGCATGAACATCCGGGCAGGGCAAAAACATTGTTTGCTACCCATTATCATGAATTAAATGAAATGACAGAATCGTTACCAAGAATCCAAAATTATAATGTGGCGGTAAAAGAATTAAAAGATACCGTTCTTTTTATCCGTAAACTCGTAAAAGGAGGAAGTGCCCATAGCTTTGGTATTCATGTAGCGAAAATGGCCGGAATGCCACAGCTGGTTATTTCAAAGGCTCAAAAACTGCTTAAGAAACTGGAGAAAAATCATTCCAGTGATGCATTAAACGGAATCAAATCTGCAAATGATGAAATGCAGATGAGTTTCTTTAATCTGGATGATCCTTTGCTGGAAGAGATAAAAGAAGAGATTATGAGCCTTGATATAAATGCAATTACCCCGGTTGAAGCATTAATGAAGCTGAATGAAATTAAGCGAATGCTGATTAAGAAATAAATTTCATATTTAAAGTTTAGGTTATCAGAAAGTTATAAAATAAGTTTAATTTTTTTTCAAAAAAGGCTTGTTTAATTGAATAAATGTCCTAAATTTGCACTCGCAATACAGAACAAGTATTGCGAGTTCTTAATAAGATTTGAAACGCGAAAATAGCTCAGTTGGTAGAGCGCGACCTTGCCAAGGTCGAGGTCGCGGGTTCGAGCCCCGTTTTTCGCTCAAAACCATATATTTAAATGGTGTTGTGTTTGCTTTTTTTTAAAAATTAGCTAAATAAAAACATTAAAAGCTTAATTGCTCGGATGGTGAAATTGGTAGACACGCTGGACTTAAAATCCAGTGAACAGCAATGTTCGTGCGGGTTCAAGTCCCGCTCTGAGTACTAAAGCCTCTTCTTTTTTGAAGAGGCTTTTTTTATGGTGTAAATCTGGGGTTATTGTGGGTGAATTTGCGCAGCAAATTTATTTTGTTGGTTATTGTTTAATCAACAATCAACAATCAACAATCAACAATCAACAATCAACAATCAACAATCAACAATCAACAATCAACAATCAAAATGGGTGCTTTCGTAATTAGTAGAAGGTTTAATGATGAATATAAATTTGTGTTTACTTCCAGAAAAGGAAAAGTAATTTTTACAAGTTCAAGTTATGAGTTGAAATTTGAATGTGAGGAAGATATTGAGAGGTTTAAGTTGAATGTGGAGCATGCTAAATTTTTAAAATTTAAGGGCTCAGGTGGAAAGTATTTCTTTAAACTAATGTTGGGTGAGGTTCAGTTTGCGATGAGTCGTAAATACACGACTGAATTGCTTTTGCAGAAAGGAATAAAAGAAATTATTTTGTATGCTTCGAAAGCAGAGATTTTGGACTTCTCTTCAAATGATTTGATTTTTGATGACGAAATGGTAGCTGAGGGGGGAGTGTTGTAAAAAAAAAAGCGTTTGCAATAACAAACGCTTTTTTTTGTGATTAGAATTTAATCATAAAAAAAAAACCATCTCAACGATGGTTTTAAAATTTTTAGAACTAGGTTCTAATTATTTTTTTACTTCTTCTACTTTAGCAGCAGCAGAATCAACTTTAGCAGCAGCAGAGTCAACAGTTGCAGCAGCAGAATCAACTACAGCAGCAGCAGAATCAACAGTTACAGCAGCAGAATCTACAGCAGGAGCTTCAGCAGTAGCGTCAGCTTTTTTACAAGATACAACAGTTAAAACAGCAACAACAGCTAAACTTAAAAATACTTTTTTCATCTTACTTTATTATAAAAGGTTAATTATTAATTCGAGGCAAAGATATAAATTTTTTAATATGTAAAATATTTTTTTATTTTTTTTTTAAAATATTTTCCTTTGTTCCTCGATGTTGTTATTCATCAATTAGTGTGCCAAAACTAATAAATCGCGCTGTATTGTTGTATTTTTGGTGAATTTTATTTTTTATTAAATATTCGAAAAACATTTGGCTATTTTGAATTGTTTGTTTGTGGTTTGTTTTGCTTTTGATTGATAATTCTATATTGAAAAAAAAGTGATGTGAGCTGTTTTGGAAAGTTTTTATAACATTTAAATCTTAAAAACATGAAATTTGTTAGTTAGTTTGTTTCTGTGAAATGGCTTTTATGATAGTATTTGTTGCTCCTTTGTTGTTTTGAATGTAGGATTGGCAAATTTTTCCTTTTTCTTCCAGAAAATTGTTGTCTGAGAGCAACTGATTAAAGGCATGTTTTAGGTTTTCTGTATTCGAGATTGTTGTGCAGCCTCCAAGTTTTACTAATTCAATGGCTTCGGCAAATTTAGAATAGTTAGGTCCAATAACAATTGGAATTCCAAAGGTTGCGGGTTCTAATATGTTGTGAATGCCGGGATTTCCAAAACCACCTCCTACGTACGCTATAGTTCCGTAGCTGTAAATTTTAGTTAGTAAGCCAACGGTGTTAATTATGAAAACAGTGTAATCTGTTAAGATTTTGTTTTCTTTTTCAGAGAACAAAACTGTTTTTTTTGTAATCGCATTTTTTAGATTTTCGATTTGTTCAGTTTTTATATTGTGAGGGGCAATAATAAATTTTACATTTTCAGGAGCCTCGTTGATGTATTCAGCTAATAACACCTCGTCTTTTGGCCAGGAACTTCCAATAACTATTGTTGGTTGATTGTTTTTGAAAGTTTCAATAAATTCAAGTGAATTATCTCTCTCTAAAATTGCGTTTACACGATCAAATCGGGTGTCGCCTGCAACAATTACGTTTTGAAATCCTATAGATTCAATTTTTTGTTTTGAGTTCTCATTCTGAACAAAAAAATAAGTAAAAGTTTTCAATGCCTTTCTGTAAAATCCACCATACCATTTAAAGAACATTTGGTTATCTCTAAAAATACCTGAAATTAAATAGGTAGGGGTTTTTAATTTTTCCAGCTCTTTTAAATAGTTAAGCCAAAATTCATATTTGATAAAAAAGACCAATTCAGGATGGGTTAATTTTAAAAACTGTTTGGCATTGCTTTTAGTGTCTAAAGGGAGGTAAATAGTAATATCAGCGACATTATTGTTTTTACGTACTTCATAGCCTGAAGGAGAAAAAAAGGTAACAATGATTTTATGTGTTGGGTATCTTTCTTTAATTTTTTCGATAACCGGAAGTCCTTGCTCGTACTCTCCCAATGAAGCCGAATGAAACCAAATTGTTTTATCTTCAGGGTTTATTTTTTCTTCTAAAATAGTAAAAACATTTTTTCGTCCATCTACAAAAAGCTTAATTTTCGGACTGATAAGGGCTACTATTTTAAGAAAAAAACCAGTAATTGAAACGACTAAATTATATAGAAAAAGCATCTGTTTATTTTTGTGGCAAAAATACGTTTCTTTCGATTATTTTTCATTGTTTGAAGGTATTAAATAACTATTTTTGCTTTTCGTTTTAAAGATTTTGGTGTAAAACAGAATCTTCAGATTTAAATAAGAAAGATAAATGAAAAAAATTCAAATGGTTGACTTAAAGGGTCAATACGAGAAAATAAAAACTACTGTTGATGCTTCTATTCAGGAAGTTTTAGATACAAATACTTATATAAATGGACCATTGGTTCATGAGTTTCAAAAAAATCTTGAAGATTATCTGGGAGTAAAACATGTAATTCCATGTGCCAATGGAACCGATGCATTGCAAATTGCTATGATGGGGTTAGATTTAAAGCCAGGCGATGAGGTAATCACGGCAGATTTTACTTTTGCTGCAACTGTTGAGGTTATTGCTTTACTGCAATTGACTCCGGTTTTGGTTGATGTTGATATGAATAATATGAATATTTCGCTTGACGGAATTAGAAAAGCGATTACACCAAAAACCAAGGCGATTGTTCCTGTGCATTTATTTGGCCGTGCGGCCAATATGGATGCGATTATGGAGATAGCAGCTGAATATAATTTGTATGTTATTGAAGATAATGCTCAGGCAATTGGTGCAGATTACAAGTCTAAAGATGGTTCAAAAAAGAAATTAGGAACAATTGGACATGTGGGTGCAACTTCTTTTTTTCCTTCTAAAAACTTAGGTTGTTATGGAGATGGAGGTGCAATTTTTACTAATGATGATAAATTGGCTCACATCTTGCGAGGTATCGTAAATCATGGTATGTATGAAAGATATCATCATGATGTAGTAGGCGTAAACTCACGTTTAGATAGCATACAGGCAGGTGTCTTGAAGGCTAAATTACCCAATTTAGATGCATACAATAAAGCACGACAAGACGCAGCAAGAAAGTATAGTTTGGCTCTAAGTGTAAGTTCAGATATTTGGTCGCCAACGATTTGTGAAAGCTGTGATTGCCACGTTTTTCATCAGTATGTGATAAGAATTCTAAATGGAAAACGAGATGGGTTATTAGCGCATTTGCAGGATAAAGGAATTCCATGTGCGATTTATTATCCAATTCCATTGCACAGCCAGAAAGCTTATACTAGTTCTCGATATAAAGAAGAACAATTTATGGTAACAAATCAATTAGTGAAAGAAGTAATTGCGTTGCCAATGCACACTGAACTTGATGATGAGCAAATTAAATTTATTACAGATTCAGTTTTAGAATTTTTGAACAAATAATTTTAAGATTTAACAATCAAATGAAACCCAAATTGTCAGTCTTGATGATTTGGGTTTTTGTTTGAAATTAATCTACTTTCCTAAAAACTAAAAGTTTTCCTGATGGGTTGGAAAGGGTTAATCGGTTGTTTTTAATTGAATAAGTAGTGCTGTTTTGAAGTGCTTTTACGAATTTATCTTCTTTGTTATTTTCGGAGCAAGCCATTAAAGTAGAAGTTATATTGCTGAATCTAAGTAAATCATTTTCGAAAAATAAGCTTCCGGTAATTGAATTACAGCCTCCAAAGCCCATAAATTTGTTCTCTTCAGCATGAATTTCTATTCTGTGTAATTCTTTTTGAAAATCTGCCACAAAGACTTTGTATCCGTTTAATTCTTCTAAAACCCAGATGTCGTGCAAGCGGTAATCGGTAATGTATTTTCCGCAGCCTTCTATTTTTTGATAATTGGCCTCAGTGTTATTCTTAATTTCAATAGAAACTTTATAAGGAGAAATTGCTCCTGACAT
The DNA here is from genome assembly GCF_002017935.1 of Flavobacterium sp. LM4. NCBI lineage: Bacteria > Pseudomonadati > Bacteroidota > Flavobacteriia > Flavobacteriales > Flavobacteriaceae > Flavobacterium > Flavobacterium sp. LM4. The sequence continues at coordinate 2,405,461 of NZ_MUFW01000001.1, forward strand.
TGAATTCTGGCAGTCTGTGTGCTGAATTGAAATTGTAATACTTGAGTTTGCATTGCTGGCTTTGTATGATTTTATATTCGCACCCATTGCTCTGATTGGTTTAGTAGATGAGAAACTTAAATTTTCTTTTCCTTGTATTAATGATGTAAAAACAATTTTTTTCTTTCCAATTTTTAATCCCCAGAAAGGCTCGTTTCCGGTTGCCTTAAAATAGCTAGTACTATCTTCTTCGGAGGTGTTTTCTGAGGAATTATTCGAATTTGTGTTTTTTGAATTAACGGATTTGCAACTATATACAAGAGAGAATGTGATAAATAAAATTAAGTACTTTTTCATATAAAGTAATTTAGGTTGTAAAGTTTAGAAAAGGCTTTTTGTGTGCAAATCGTTGATAAGTAATATGTTAGTTTGTTTTTAAATTTAAGTAAAATAGTACAGATAAAATAATTTATGAAAATATGTATAAATCGTAATTCCTTAGTACTTATAGGTAATGAGATAAACTACGTATTTAGAAGAGTTCTATTTAATAAAAAAATTACGTATATAAGCATTTGATATAAGTATAAATACTTATATTTGCGTAGTAATACTTAATTAAAGAAATCATGATTAAAGTAATAGTAGTTGGAAACGGGATGGTTGGGTATAAATTCTGTGAAAAATTTATAGCAAAACCGGGGCAGGAGAATTATCAGATTACCGTATTTGGAGAAGAGCCAAGACGCGCTTATGATCGTGTTCACTTAAGTGAATACTTTGGAGGCAAAACAGCAGATGACTTGTCATTATCAACAAGTAATTGGTATGCAGATAATAATATTACTTTAAATACTTCGGAGTTAATTACTGATATCAACAGAGAAGAAAAAACGATTCATACACATTTAGAAAAAACGCATAAGTATGACTACTTAGTGCTTGCAACAGGATCTTCTGCTTTTGTACCGCCAATTGACGGAGTAGAAAAAGAAGGTGTTTTTGTATATCGTACTATTGAGGATTTAGATGCAATTATGGCGTATGCCAAAAAAATAAAACAAAAAGGCGCTACTCAAGCGGCTGTATTAGGCGGAGGTTTGTTAGGTCTTGAAGCCGCAAAAGCGGTTCGTGATTTAGGATTGAATCCGCACGTTGTTGAATTTGCTCCACGCCTGATGCCAAGACAGCTTGATAAAGGAGCGAGTGATATGCTGCAGTCTAAAATCGAGGAGCTCAATATTGGGATACATCTTAATAAAGCAACACAATATATTGACGGAAAAGAATGTATAACGGGAATGATGTTTGCCGATGATGAATTGTTAAAAGTTGACATGTTGGTTATATCTGCCGGAATTAAACCGCGTGATGAACTGGCTAGGGTTTCGGGACTTGAAGTTGGTTTGCGTGGCGGAGTTGTGGTTAACAATCAGATGCAAACATCAGATCCTTCTATTTATGCGATTGGTGAAGCAGCCTTGTATAATCAAAATATTTATGGTCTTGTAGCTCCTGGTTATGAAATGGCCGATGTTGCTGCAGAGCAAATCTTAAATGGTTCTAAAACCATGAGAGAAACTATCGATATGTCTACACAATTAAAATTAATTGGTGTTGAAGTAGCGAGTTTTGGAGATCCTTTTATAGAAAATGATGACGTAACCGCAATTATTTACGAAAATAAATTATCAGGAGTTTATAAAAGAATCAATGTTACTAAAGATTCTAAAACCTTATTAGGTGGAATTTTAGTGGGAGATTCAAGTGATTATAATTCACTTTTTCAGATTTACAGCAATGCAATGGCGTTGCCTAAAAATCCGGAAGATTTGATTTTAGGATCAAGAGACGGTTCAGAAGGCTCAGCTATGGGAGTGATGGATTTACCTGATACAGCTGTAATTTGTTCTTGTGAGAATGTAACTAAAGGTGCAATCTGCTGTTCAATTTTAGATGAAAGCTGTTCCAGTTTTTCAGATGTGGTAAAATTGACCAAAGCGACTTCGGGTTGTGGTGGATGTAAGCCAATGGTTTCTGACTTGGTAAAAGCGGCTCAGAAATCGATGGGTAAAGAAGTAAAAGATGTTATTTGTGAGCACTTTCAACATACACGTCAGGAGTTATTTGATTTAGTGAAAATTAATAAGTATGAGAATTTTTATGACGTTCTTGATCACCATGGAACAGGTGATGGATGTGAGGTTTGTAAACCTGTAATTGCCTCAATTTTCTCAAGTATTTATAATGATACGGCAAATAAACACCTTACGACTCAGGATACGAATGATAGATTTTTAGCAAATATTCAAAGAAACGGAACATATTCTGTGGTGCCAAGAGTTGCCGGTGGAGAAATAACTGCCGAGAAATTAATCGTAATTGGACAAGTTGCTAAACAATTTGATTTATATACAAAAATTACAGGGGCACAGCGTGTTGACTTATTTGGAGCACATTTAGATGATCTTCCTAAAATCTGGAAAGTATTAATAGATAATGGATTTGAAAGTGGTCATGCATACGGAAAATCATTACGTGCCGTAAAAAGCTGCGTAGGAAATGCCTGGTGTCGTTACGGAATGGATGACAGTGCCGGTTTTGCGATTGAATTAGAAAACAGATATAAAGGAATCCGTTCTCCGCATAAATTAAAAGGAGGAGTTTCGGCTTGTATTCGTGAATGTGCCGAAGCAAGAGGAAAAGATTTTGGTTTGATTGCTGTAGAAGGTGGCTGGAATTTATACATCGCCGGAAACGGAGGAGCTAATCCAAAGCACGCTGTTTTATTGGCAGAGCAAATTGATAAAGGAACGGTTATCAAATACATGGACCGCTTTTTAATGTATTACATCAGAACAGCCGGACCGCTGATCAGAACTTCAACATGGTTGGAAAAACTCGATGGAGGTCTAGAATATCTGAAAGAAGTAATCATCGAAGACAGTCTTGGAATCTGTCAAACATTAGAAGCTGAAATGCAGACTTTGGTCAATACTTTTGAATGTGAGTGGAAACAAGCTCTTGAAAAACCAAGATTATTGAAACGTTTCAGTCATTTTGTGAACTCGGATGAAAAAGATGATAATATCGCTTTTGTTCCGTTAAGAGATCAAAAAATGCCAAAAGCCTGGACATAATAAGTCTTTAATTTTAAAATAAGATATTAACGTTTGCTGTCCTCTTACCCTCTTTTTTACTGCGCCATCAAACTCTCTTGATTGTAAAGGGAGGGATAAGAACACAGATTTAAAAATACAACCAAAATGGAAGAAATTTTAAACCAATACGAAACTGTGCATCCAAGTGATGCCAAAATATGGTTCAAAGCCGGTAATGTGAGTGATTTTCCAACTAACCGTGGCGGTTGCATCAAATACAAAAATAAACAAATTGCCGTTTTTAATTTTGCACGACGTAACGAATGGTATGCTTGCCAAAATGCCTGTCCGCACAAAATGGAAATGGTTTTGTCAAGAGGAATGACAGGTTCTGCAAATGATATTCCTAAAATTGCCTGCCCAATGCATAAAAAAACTTTTTCATTAGTGGATGGTTCTAACCTAAATGGAGATGATGATTTGAAAATTGCAACATATCCGGTTAAAATTGTTGAAGACGAAGTGTTCATTGGCTTTTTAGATTAATTACGTATATTTGAAAATATATTTTCAGTAAAAAATGAATACACCTTTCCAAAAAGCAAGTGAGTGGATTGATGCCGAAAACGCTCAGGATCCAAACATAGAAACAGATCAGAATATTGAATATCCGAAAGAGCTTTTATATTCAAACAGGATGTATGAAAAACTGATGCAGTTTTGTCCTGAAGCTTCAGAGGAAGTTCAGATTGCTTCAAAAGCACAGCATATCTGCCGATGGAAAGTAGCACGCGAGTCTTACCCAATGGATCGTGTAGGGTATTTAAGATGGAGAGAAGACCTGAAAAAATTCCATGCAAAAACTACTGCCGAAATTCTCGAAAGAGCTGGGTATGACCAAACTTTTATTGACCGTGTTTCTTTTTTGATTGAAAAAAAATTACTTAAAAAAGATGCCGAAACCCAATTGCTGGAAGATGTAATTTGTCTGGTATTCTTAGATTATTACTTAGAGCCGTTTGTTGAAAAGCATGATGATGAAAAACTTAAAAACATCATTAAAAAAACCTGGGATAAAATGTCTGAAAAAGGACATCAGGAAGCCTTAAAAATTAAATACTCCGAAGAGAACTTAAATTTGATAAAAGCATCTTTGGGATTATAATCTGATTTTATGAAATAAGCGAAAGCGAATTCCATTTTCCGCTAAAAACAAATATTATCTTCGAATGAAAAAAGGCAATCAGGAAGTTGCAGAAAAAATTACATTCAAAAATTTACGACGTTTGTATTTTTTTGCACTCTGGACTATTGCCATAACCATTATTTTAAGTCAGCTTTTAATTCAATATAACTTAAAACAGCAGCTTAGCGATTCTAAAATTATCAATATTTCCGGTAAACAAAGAATGCTGAGTCAAAGAATTACCAAGGAAGTTTTAATTTTAAATTTTGTTTCTGATGCTTCTCCAAAAAAGGAAATTGCCCATCTTCGAAATTTATTGTCACTTTGGAAAATTAATCAGGATGCTTTAGAAAATGGAAGTGACAGTCTTGCTTTTCCAAAAGAAAAAAGCGAGAAGCTAAATGAATTATACTTTCAGATAAAACCTAATTTTACAGCTGTTGTTGAAACAACAGAATTGTTTCTTCTTAATTTAGAACAAAAAAACAATCCTGAAGCCAATCAAAAACTGGTAGCTGTTATTTTGAAAAATGAAAGTATTTTTCTTTCGAAAATGAATGAAATAGTTAGCCAGTATGACATTGAAGCACATCAAAAAGTCACTGAACAGCGCAAAACGGAATATTGGATTTTCGGATTTACATTGTTGGTGCTGATTCTCGAATTCTTTTTTATCTTTAGACCTACCAACAAAAAAATTGAAAAGCTTATTGCTAAGCTTTTATCTTCTCAAAAGAAAGCTTTAAAACTTGCCTACGATACCGAAATTATTAGTGAAATCAAGGAGAATTCGGTAAAAGAACTCAAATCGCTAAATTATGCGATGGAAAATACGTTGCTTTATTGCCGCATTGCACCCGATGGTTCTATCATTCACGTAGGTGAAAAATTCGCAAAACTTTTAAACTATACCAAATTTTCTTCGAATAAAACTTTTTCGCAGGTTCTAACGATTGATGAAAAGGAACAGCTTAATATCGACCGCATTATTTTTGAGAAACAAAGAAGCGGTTGGCAGGGCGAAATTAAAATTGTCAATCGAGAAGATCAGACTATCTGGCTTGATTTGTCGATGGTTCCGGTGATGATTAAAAAAGATGAACTAGAGCTTTTAATTGTCTGTTTTAATATAACAGAACGTAAAAAAGCGCAACGAGAAGTAGAACGCCTGAACATTGAAAACAGTACCGAAAAAATTAATCAGCAAAAGATTATTTCGAGTAAAATCGTTGAAAATCAGGAAAATGAGCAGAACCGTATTGCCAAAGAAATTCATGACGGAATAGGGCAGATGTTAACCGGATTGAAATTTAGTCTGGAGAGTATTAACCTGGATGACAAAGAGAAATCGGCACAGAAAATAGAATACCTGAAAAAATTATCACTCGATATTATTAAAGGCGTCCGAACGGCGACTTTTAACCTGATGCCACCCGAATTAAGTGACCACGGAATCGTTTCGTCAATTGCAAAATTGACTCAGGAGCTTTCTAAATTGACAGGAAAAGAAATACTGTTTTACAACAAAACCGATTTTGACCAGCGACTGGATTCTTTAATTGAAATAAATATTTATCGTCTGACTCAGGAAGCGATTAATAATGCTATTAAGTATGCAGAATCCACCCATATTATTGTGCAGCTTTCTCACAGTGAGACTTTACTAAGTATTATAATTGATGACAACGGAAAAGGGTTTGATAAGACAAGCGTAGATAAAAAACGAAACAGTGAGTCCGGAATGGGGCTATTGTTTATGAATGAAAGAATTCAATACATAAACGGTCGTGTATTTATTAACTCTATTCTGGGAGAAGGAACTAGAATTACTTTTAATATCCCGATTTCGAAAATAGATAATTAGTCAATTAGAGAAATGTGCCAATTAGATAATTGGAAAAATGTGATAATAGATATTTTATATAATTAATAACGTAACTTTTTCATTTTCAATTAAAAGTATGTTTCTTAAATCATAATAAAGTTTAGACTGTTTTTTATTTTACAATTCAAGAACACCAAAATTTGATTCACTATGAAATTATCTAATTACCTAATTGACACATTTTCACATTAACTAATTTCTTAATTTAAAAATTACGTATCTTAGCGGTTCGTTATAGATGAATATACGTAAAAGTTCAGAATTAAAATTAAGTAGAATATGAGTGATATTATTCGTGTTGTATTAGCAGACGATCATGTTTTTGTAAGAGATGGAATTAAATCTTTACTTGAAAATGAAGCAAACATAGAGGTTGTAGGTGAAGCAATTGATGGTGCCGATGCACTTGATGTTGTTGATGCCCATAAGCCGGACTTACTTATAGTAGATATTCGCATGCCTAACCTGACCGGTATCGAAGTAGTAGAAAAACTTAGAAGCGATAGTAACAACGTAAAAATTATCATGCTTTCTATGCACGAATCGGAGGAGTATGTATTAAAGTCTATAAAAGCAGGAGCTGACGGGTATTTGTTAAAAGGTTCCAGTAAAGACGAATTTTTGAAAGCCTTACATACCGTGGCCAATGGAGGTAAATATTTTAGCGGTGATATTTCTTCTATTTTAATAAGTCAGTTAACAACTTCATCACTTTCTGCAGAGCCAAAACAAAATTTTGGAGAAGAAATGATGATCACAAAGAGAGAAAAAGAAATTTTGACACTTTTATTATCCGGAAAAGGCAATAAAGAAATTGCTGAAGCTTTAGATATAAGCAAACGTACTGCAGAGGTACATCGTTTTAATTTGATGAAAAAATTAAAAGTAAAAAACCTAATGGAACTTTCTAATAAAGCTGCTGAATATTCATTATTATAAAAAACTACGTATAATTACGTAAATATTTTTCAAAAACTGCGTTTTCGCAGTTTTTAACTACGTTTTAGTACTTATTTTTACCAAAAAAAATATAAGTACCATGACAAATACAAATTCATTATCGCAATCACACAAAATTTTATTTTTAAACACATTGGCATTTACAGTGTGTTTTGCATGTTGGACCTTAAATGGAGTTTTAGTAACTTTTTTAGTAGATAACGGAATCTTTAACTGGAGCGTTGTTCAGGTAGGCTGGTTGCTTGGAATTCCGATATTAACCGGTTCTGTGATGCGTTTGCCAATGGGTATTCTTACGGATAAATTTGGTGGAAAATATGTATTTTCATTATTATTATTACTGTGTTCTATTCCTTTATTTTTATTGCCTTTTGTTAGCAGCTTTTTAATGTTTGCTATATTAAGCTTTTTGTTCGGAATGGTAGGAACAAGTTTTGCAATAGGGGTTGGATACACCTCAATTTGGTATCCAAAAGAATGGCAGGGACGCGCTTTAGGAATCTTCGGAATGGGGAATGCCGGAGCTGCAATTACTACTTTTTTAGCTCCTTCGCTATTAAATCATTTTTCTATAGAGGATCCACAAAACGGCTGGAAAATTCTTCCTGTTATTTATGCAGTTGCATTAGTTGTAATTGGTGTTGCCTTTTTGTTATTCGCAGAAAACAAAAAAATAGAAAACAATACAAAAAGTGTTTCACAAATGTTGGGCTCTTTAAAGTCTGCCCGTGTATGGCGTTTTGGAGCGTATTACTTTTTAGTTTTCGGATGTTTTGTTGCATATTCCCAATGGTTGTTACCAAATTTCATGAACGTTTACCAAACGAGTCTGGTAATGGGTGGATTATTTGCTACAATGTTTAGCTTGCCATCCGGTGTCATCAGGGCTTTTGGAGGTTACTTGTCAGATAAGTACGGAGCCCGAAAAGTAATGTACTGTGTGTTGAGTTCTTCTGTTATTTTGAGTGCTTTGTTAATGGTTCCAAAAATGGAAATTACGACAACGGGTCCTGGAGTTTTGGCGACTAAAAAAGGAATAATTACTTCAGTTTCTGATCAAAATATTAAAATTGGGGAAACAGATTTTGCTGTAGCTCAGAAAAAGGAAATCACAGATGAAAGTGCTATTTTTCCAACCAGTACATCATGGCAGCAGGTAGTTGTAGAACAAAATCAAACCGTAAAGAAAAAAGAATTACTTGCAAAAGGAATTACTGTAATTAAGTTTGATGCCAATATGTGGGTTTTCTTGGTATTGGTAATTTTAATTGGAATTTCATGGGGAATAGGGAAAGCAGCAGTTTACAAGCACATTCCTGAATATTTTCCGACAGAAGTTGGAGTTGTTGGCGGTATGGTAGGTATGATTGGTGGTTTAGGAGGGTTCTTTGGTCCAATTATTTTTGGATACTTATTAACCGCAACTGGAATCTGGTCAAGCTCCTGGATTTTTATTCTTCTTCTTTCTGTTATTTGTTTGATTTGGATGCATTATACAATTACCAAAATAATGAACGAAAAACAACCTGTTTTGTCAAAAGTAATTGATAGACAGTAAACTTTTATATTTTTTTTAATTCTTAGTTATTTAGTTATTTGAATTAGGCTGAAGCCAAAAGTGTTCTATTTTTTTCTCCTTTTTATAACCACTGTAAAAGGAATCTTAAAAAAAGAGTTTTTGATTAATTTCAAAAACTCTTTTTTTATAAAATTATCTCCTAAACGATTGATGTCGTTTTTCTGCTAATTATTTCTTTGAGGAAATAATTCAGTACTCTTTTTTTAGAGTAAATGCCAATTTATTTTTTAACCAAAAATCAGCCAGTATGAAACCTACATTACTCAGATTGTCTACGCTTATTATTGTACTCTTTATTGTTTTTAGTTTTAAAGGCAAAAATACAAATAGTACATCTTTTAAATTTCTATTAACCGATCCTCCAACAACAAAAAAACTTGTTCTTGAGAAGCCAAATGTAACAATAGGATTTATTAAACTTACCGATATGGCTCCTTTGGCAATTGCAAAACATTTAGGTTTTTTTGAAGCTGAAGGCTTAAATGTAAAGCTGGAAGTACAGGCCAACTGGAGAGATATTTTAGATAAAGTATTAGATCAGCAAATTGATGGTGCACAGATGCTGGCCGGACAACCCATAGCTGCTGCAGTTGGCTGTGGACGACAAGGAGCTCTTGTTACAACATTTTCTATGGATTTGAACGGAAATGCTATTACGGTTTCAAAAGATGTATGGTCAAAAATTGTGGATAGTATTCCACAGGAATATGGCAAACCGGTACATCCAATACCTGCAAGTGCGCTTATGCCGGCTTTAAACCTTTATAAAAAACTAAACAAACCTTTTGTGATTGGAGTTGTATCTGCTTATTCGAATCATAACTATCAATTGCGCTATTGGCTTGCTGCCGCAGGAATTAATCCGGGATTTTATAGTAACAATAATATTCAGGGAAGTAAAGGAACGACAGGCGGAGATGTACTGTTGAATATAACAGCACCGCCACAAATGCCGGAAACATTACTGGCAGGGACTATAAACGCCTATTGCGTAGGAGAGCCATGGAATCAGCAGGCTGTTGATCAGGGAATTGGGGTGCCGGTTGTTACAAGCAGGGAAATCTGGAAAAACCATCCTGAAAAAGTATTTGTGATGACGAAGGAATTTGTCGAAAAATACCCAAATACTACAATTGCAATTACAAAAGCATTGATTAAAGCAGGAAAATGGCTGGATGACCCTGTGAACAGAAAAGAAGCAACCCGTATTCTGTCAAAATCGGCTTATGTAGACGGAGAAAAAAGAGTAATCGATAATTCGATGTTGGGAACATTTGAATTCGAAAAAGGGGATGTTAGATCTATACCTGATTTCAATGTTTTTTTTAGATACAATGCCACTTATCCTTATTATTCTGATGGGATTTGGTTTTTGACTCAAATGAAGCGCTGGGGACAAATTGCAGAACCCAAAACAAATGAATGGTATCATACTAAAATCAAAGAGGTCTATAAACCCGAAATTTGGAACACTGCCGCCAAATTATTATTAGAAGAAGGATTTTTAACAAAAGCAGAAATTCCTGTAACAGATGGCTATAAGCCTGCAACTACAGAATTTATTGATAATATGCTGTATGATGGAAAAAAGCCTGTGGAATATATTAAAGGTTTTAAAATTGGAATAAAGGATTAGTTACCTATGATTGTCACTGAATCTAAGAATTTTAGCTAAAACAAATCGTTTTTATCCGAAATTTACTTACATATTTTACCCTTTTTTCTGTTTCAGAAAAAGGGTATTTTTTTTGACTTACTAAAAGCATATTATATGCTTTAATTAGTTATATTTGAGCCGATTATGAACCCCAAATTCTATCCTGATGAAACCATTTCTAAAATTATCTATGTTAACCTTTTTTGTAACTCAAACGGGTATTGCTGAAAAATTAAATGATGCTTTAATTTCAAAAAATTCAGAAATAAATTTTGCAAAAACACAAAAAAGAGGAATTAAAAAAAACAACATTATTTATTATGTTGAAAATGACCTGCAAACAATATCTGCCTACAAAAGAAGCAAATTAAAATGGCAAACCAATGTAATTTCTGTTTGTGGAGAACCAAAAGTAGGGAATCCTGAAATAAGATATGTAGGATACAATACAAACAAACTACTTATCGTAATGGGAAAACACAATTTTGCAGAAATAGATGTAAATAGTGGCATGACAAAACTTATTGGTTAAGATTGGACAAACGATATTTTATCTAACTGTCTACTATTTATCTAATGGAAACCCAATAGTTTGAAATTGCAATATGGCTAACCCGATCGCGTAGTTATGCTCAGCGATTGCACGGAAATTTTTCCGTGCCAACAAAGGGACGGGTACGGATTATAAATCCGCGCGATCGGGTTAAAAAAAACTAACTTTCTTCATTTTTTTATCATTATGAACTGCTTCATAGGGTATATTAACTTTGTCAAAATATATAATTTTTATTAAATCTTTTTCTTTAATTTTCCTATAATCTTCCTGTTCCACATAAATTCTTTTCTTTTCATTATTGAAAGTATTAATTAAAAATATCTTGAAGTATTCTGAATTAGAAGACGTCTCATATGTATATGTGAGGATATCCTTATTTTGCACTTGAAATTCAGCCTCTATACGATCAATATTACAGGTATTGATTTTTCTATTCAGAGAAATGATGCTGTATATGGAATTAAAAATCAGAAATCCTATAAATGATAATACAATTATGATTATAATTTTTATAAATAGAAATTCTACCCAATTGATAAATAAACAATAAAGAAATGAACAAAAAAAGAACAATAAAAAAATAATAATAAAATAAGATTTTTTGGCATTTTTGTTAAATGCGCTACTAACAAAAATCATCTCATCTTCTGTAATTTTTATTGTTTTCATCTTAAAAAAATCTAGTTCGGCTTTCGATTTTCGCACTTATTTATTTCACAGTGATCTCACGTGACGTTTACCACAATTTCCAATTTCTTCTTGAGAAAAAACGTGAATATTCCAACTCGTGATTATTACAAATAGCTTTTATAATAATATTCACTATCTCAAAATAAGTAATTGTTATAACTTGGTTCTCTTTTACTTTTTTGTAATCTTCCTCATTTATATAAATTCCTTTTTTTTGATTATTTTCATTAATAAGATATAATCTAAAATAATGACTATCTGAAACGGAATCTGAAGTATAAGTATAATTATCTTTTCTTTGAACAATAAAGTCTTCTGTTATTTTATAGATTTCTTGATTAGTAATTCTTTTATTGACAATAAATCTTCCATATAAAAAATTTAGAATTACTAATCCTAAAACAGAAATAAAATATATGGTTAATAAATTGTCCAGATGATTGTCAAATAGTGATAAGCCAATAAAGAAGATTAAAAAATAAATTGGCAGCAACAGAAAAGCTAGAATAAAAGGCATTATAAACAATGATTTCCATAAACTTTTATTAAATGTTTTTTTTACAAAATCAACTTCTTCGAATTTAATTTTCTCTTTTAGCATTTTGGATTATATTGTAATTTTTTAGTTTGAGAAAGATTCAAAACAGAGATTATTTACTGAAAGACGATATTTTGATTTAGTTTATGTAAAAGATTTTTGATTATCCGTAATTACTCATAATTGAATAAAAAGCCTTATTTTTGATAAAAAAAAGCGATGAATATATTCAATTTTACTGCAAATTTTGGAAGCGAAGAATCTTGCCGACTTCATTTTAAAGAAGAAAGAGATAAGATCGGAGTTCAATGTAAATGCGGAAGCACAGAACATTTTTGGATAAAAAGCAGATGGAGCTATGAATGTAAAAAATGTAGAAGTCGAATTTCATTACGTAGTGGAACGATAATGCAAAGTTCGAATTTATCATTTTTGGTTTGGTACAAAACTATATTTTTATTAACGGCAACAAAAAAAGGATTTTCGAGTAAAGAAATTCAAAAACAATTGGGATTGAAACGTTACGAGCCAGTTTGGTCTATGGTTCATAAACTTCGAAAAGCAATGGGAAATAGAGATGCACGCTATACTTTGGAAGGAATGATTGAATTTGACGAGGGTTATTTTACAATTGAATCTACTGAAATAGAACAAGAAAAAGGAATTCGTGGACGTGGTGCTGTTGGGAAATCTAACGTTGCAATTATGGCAGAATCTACCGTTTTAGAAGATATAGAAACGGGTGAAAAATCAAATCAGTGCAGGTATTTTAAAGCAAAGGTTTTAACGGATCATACATCGGAGCAAATAAATCAAACTATACAGGAATCTATTTCTGAAAAAAGTATCCTTTTTACAGACAAGAGTACTTCATATATAGACATTGCAGAATATGTAGAAATTCATATAACTGAAAAATCCAATAAAGAAACAACCACAGAAACTTTAAGATGGGTTCATATTGCAATTAGTAATGCAAAAAGAAATTTCCTAGGAAATTTCCATAAAATTAAAGGAAAATATCTTCAATTATACCTAAATGAGTTCGTTTACAAGCTTAATAGGAGGTATTTTGAGGAAAAATTATTCGACAGGCTAGTAATAGCAAGCATCACAGGGTTATGACTAAAAACGGATAATCAAAAAAAGATTTTATCTGAATTAATAAAAAAACTATTCTTCTTTTACAATTATAGATTTCAAATCATTAGCAATAGAACTAACTTCGTCTTTTTTATAATTTGAGTTTAATATAAAAAACCATTTGTCTACCGTTTTTTTAAAAAAATTAACTTCTGAATAATCGTAATTGTATGTAATATTAACATAAGGATTTCTTGTATGAATTATCAAGATTTGAAGATTTTCTTCAGCATCATTCTTTGTTGATAATAATTTATAATTAAAACTTTCTATGTGTGTATCTACACCAGCTATTGTTCCTTTTAGATCATTGTTAAATGTTATAAAAATATTTTGGTAAGCGTTTTTATTAAATCGTGTAATTTTATTCTCGTCTAAAGAATATAACACCTTAAATTTTCCGGTGTTTTACTGTTTTTAAGCCATTTATTCACATATTCTGGATCTCTTAATATATCAGGAATATTTTTGCGGATTTTATTACCTTCAATAACAATATTGTTATTAATTCGTATTAAGTCGTTTAGACCAAGAGGGAAAATAAAAAAAAATAAACCAAAGATTATTAATACCACTACTAGTACTATCCGATTAATAAATTTTCTTTTTCTCATCGTATTACTATTAGTGGAGTTCCTTCTTCTTTCCTATGAAATAAAATCATCTCAGTAAAACCATATTCATCTTTGTTATCAGATTCATAAACAAATCCAGCCGGTTGCCCAATTGATTTAAGACCTACTAATCTGTTGTTCCCATAAAAAACAAGTTTATAGTTTTTAATATCAATTGACCTGAAATTTTCTGGCAAACCATAAAAAAATGAATCTTCATTATCAATAATTTCAGTTTGGGTCAAGTAAAAACTAGTATTATGCTCATTTAGACGATCTTTATACACGTCTTTGTAATGCTTAATGTTTTTGCTTTTTAATAAATTTTTAATATTTTCTATTTCAATTGTAAGCTGTTGAAATAAAGATTCTTCTTTTTCTCTTGATAAATCAATAGATTTTGACCAACCTTTATTTTCATAAGGAACTTCAACAATAAATTTATCCTGATAATAGTAAATAGGTAAATCTTTATTTTTAAAGTCTATTGTTTGCATTTCATAAATTTGTTTTCTTCCTAAGAACTGTTTGTTTGCCTCTTTTACAAATATTTTAATATCAACTGTAGCTTGCTTTAAAATATTTTTCCCTGTTTCGATAGGTAAAACTGTAATTTTAAAATAATAAGTATCGCTCTTCAAAATAGCATCATTAAGAGGCCAATCTACAGCCATTCCTCCATTTTCATAATTGCTAAAAACTGGAAAATCATTAATTAATATTTCTATTAAACATCCACTTGTCTTAATCTCCATTTCATAAAATGGTTCATCTAATTTCAACATTATTTCTTAATTTATTTTAATTATAAAACTCAATTATTTTATCTATTCGTTCTATTGATAAATAATTCGATTATGATTATCTAAAATCTCTTGTAAACTTTTTTTATTCTTACTGTATAGTAATTTTATCTTTTGGAAATTAAAACCGCTATCAAATGTTTCCCATAATATACTTTGATCAAAGTTAATATCTGAATTAATTAATCTTAAATTTTCCTCCAATTCTTTAAACAACAGTTTTAAATTCTTGGCATCATCATCTATTTCTACATGTAATCTATCTCTTCGTACATTTAAAAAGAAAAAATAAACTATTCTATTTAGTAAGCTTTTCTTAATTAGTTTGTACTCAACAGGACTTTCTAAATATAGATCTACTCGATTTTTATATATCGAATCATCAATGTAATAGATTATAATAGAACTTATGCAATTATAGTTTATTATAGTTTGAATATTTAATGACTCATATATTAAACACTCTCCTTTTGAATAGATATTAACCTTCATGTTTAGTATATTCTTTACCATTGTCACTAAGAGTTTCACGGTTTAATACATTAAACTTCTTTTTAAATTGATCATTTGGCGGCGCATTCATTTTTCTATTTGTATTCAATGTTACAACAGTTATAGTCATTTCTGCTCCAAGCCAAATAATTTTGGTTTTAGAATAATCTCCTTTTCCTAAATCATATCCCTTTTCTTTAGTGTATTGTACTCCTGTAGATATAGCACCTTCAATTTTCAATGCTTCTTGTTCAGCTTCATTGACAGGGATTGTGTTATCAACAATCCTTTGAGTATTTGCTATAAATACTATATCTTTTCTTTTTATTCCTGCCTTAAATGAGAAGTTAATATCAACAGTTATCTTTGTTTTCATTGCCGGATCAAAACCATCGATTTCATTATAAGATAAACTTTCATCATAGGCTATAGAAGATCCAACTTCGGCAATTATATACAAATCTACCTTCGCTATTGTTTTAATAGTTTTTGCTAAAAATTCAATTATTAAACCAACTAATCCTCCAAATTTAGATGCATTTGCTACTAAATCAACACCTATTTTAATTCCTATTAATGGTTTAAAGCCAGCGCCTCCAGTGAAATTAATTACAGCCTGTTTATTTTTTTTAGCATAATCATATTTCCATTTTAAGAAAAAAACGACACTTGGAGGATCAATGTCAAAAGTTATTTTATCTAAATTTCCAGTTTTTATTGCTGCTGATAAAGGTGCCTCGCCTGTATTAAAAATGGATATCCATTTAAAAATGAGATTATATGTACCAATAATTTTTTCAATATTTTTAACAAATTCTAAAGATACCTGTTCAACATAAGCTCCTCCATTTATAGAATATTTTACTACCAAAGAATACCCAATTCCTCCCTTTTCAATAATTTTTCCTAATTGTTCTACTTTTATTCCCTTAGCTTGATAATCTCCTAAACTTTGCTGGGCTCTAGTTAAAATGCTCTTATCTGCCTTAACTCTAAAGCCAGCACCAGTGCTTATTAGAAATGCTAATTCCCATTCAATGTCAGGTAAAACATGTAAATTAATATATTTTTGATGCCTACAAGATTGAACATTAACTTTGATCAGCTTGTTAAAACTATTTTTAGAAAAAGTATTTGATAACCAAAAGTACTTTGACATGTCATTTCTATCATACTCAAACCAAGATTCAAAACTTAGCTGTCTATTTATCAATTCAGTTTGCTTAAAATTAGTCAAATCATTTTTATTGTCAATATGAATTTGGTTTCCATGATTTCTATCATCTGTATATCTACATTCATCGGTATTGCTATTTTTATCAGTTTTTACTTTTAAAATCTTCGGATCTGATCCTAAAATTAGTCCTATTTCGATATTCGAATTGTAACTTACTCCAGGTGTTTCTTTGAAGATTTCCAATACTTCCGTTTTATGATCTTTCTCATATTCTAATGTTATTTCTGTGTATTGGCAAGGATGAAAAGCACTTTCATTTGTTTCTACTGCTCCAACTACAGCAACTTTATTACTTACTTCATTAGGAGCTGTAAGAATTAAACCATTTTTAGCAATACTTAAATAACTTCGCTCAAAATTTTCAAAATAAATATCATCTTGAATTGATTTTATAATAGGAAATATTTTCAATTCTTTTCCGCCTTCCTTCTCCCAAATTGCTTCAACTAATACTTCTACTTCTATTTTTTGAGTATATTGGATATTGTCAGCTGTATTCTCTTTACTTTTTAACAAGTCGGAAACCCCTACCTTGCCAATATCGTTTTTCTTTACTTTTAATACATTTACTTCTCTAACAAAAATTGACTGACCTGAGAAATTCAACTCATCATTACCAGTAAACAAATCACGATCTATTAATTTTATTTCTACTTCTTGCCCATACATGCCAGACGTATAGATATGTAATATTACTTTAGACATAAAACCAATAGTCTCAACAATTGGCTGATAACTAAAATCTGTCCATTCTGTTCGCAATATTTTTGGTGTCCCTTTTGCTTTTACGTAAACTCCGTTTGGTATTTTTCCCATGGCACCTTCTTTTTCATGAAATGCCTCAAGCCATGCCATTCCACCTCCAACTAAAAGAGCTGGGAAAGCAACCTTTTGTTTACCTAAACTTTGTATTTGAGAAATACCTTTACTAAAGGATTGATTATGAGACAAAGTGTTGTGGTCTAGTTTATTACCAACCAACTGCCAGCACCAATTTATATTTTCATATTTCTCAATAAGAGCTTGGGATTCTTTATTCAATTTTTCCCAATCCTGCATATTAGCTTCGTAATTTTCGTCTAATTTTCTTTTACTCCATCCTTCTTTGGCATGTTGTTCCCATTTTTGTCTGGCAAATTCAAGTGAACTTTTCTTCTTTTTTTCTAATTCTTTTATTTTTTTTTCATCCTCTTGATACTGCTTGATAGTGACGAAAATAGAACCTTCATTATTTAAAATAAGGGTTCCGGTTGAGGCATTATAAGTCTGCCCTTTTTCTAATACTGGAATTATATTTAATTTGTTATAGCTCATTTTCTTTACAGATTTGGTATTTGCAATTCTCCAACTTCATCAATATTTAAACTCATTGCCGGATTAATCACCTTAATAATTTCGGGATCAGAATTTTTAATGTTTTGCTTGGTAACTTCACATATCTGTCCATTATTTATGATTTCAATACACGCACTTCCTGCTACAGCACAAGTTGCTTTACTATCTTCTAATAAAGGCTTGCCACTATTACTCAAAGTAACTTTATCATAAAAGCCGTCCCATTTAGTAATTGCCGGAGAACAAGGACTGTTGTTGGTTTTCGAGCAACTTCCAAAAGTATTTTTTTCAAAAGTTTGTCCTATATCTTTATTGGTTGCTGTTAATTTTGATTTAGCTTCCCAATCATTTATATAATGTTTTTTTTGTGTTTTTACTTTCAAAGTATCTGGTGCTGTACCAAATTGGCACTTGCAAATTGCTCCTTGACAAACTAAATGTACTTCACTCATTATTATAATTTTTGATAGTTATTAAATATATTTTGCAAAAATTAATCTATTTAAGACCGACAATTTTCAACGTACCCGCCTTTTCAATAATACAGTCTTGTCCGGAATTAACAATTGATATAACCCCACCTTGTTTGCAAAGCAATACTGATTTTGTCGTAATGTATTTCCCTTCTGCGGTTCCACTATTTGCGGTATTTAGCCATTTTTTTTCTAATGTCTCAAATTCACATGCCTTTTTATGAAGACAGCAGAAAATAAAATCGCAAATATTTACATTGCTATCAAGTATAGGATTTTTATCCTCAATCTTAAATCCATGATCTTCTGAATTTAGAAAACTTGATTCTACACTTCCATATTTGCATTGCATTGTAGCACTTTCTACGACTATATAATCTTCCATGATTATGTAAAAATTTAAAAGTTAATTTGCTCTTACTTTATTACATCTGTTAATTACCCCAAAAGCCATCCCAAAATCCTCGTTTCGTTATCATCTTTTCATTGATAATTTCGGCGTTCCAATCTATTTCTTTTGATATTGGGACTTGTGCCTCCCTTTTTTCTTCTTTCTTTACTCTTTCGTATGTTTCAAACTCCACAGTAGATATTGTTTTACTATTTTTTCTTGTATTTATAAAACCAACAATAGAAAATATACTGTTATTAGTATGGTTTAGTTTGTATTGAAAATCCATGTTATTATGAATTTTTTCTTCTAACTTTCCAATTTGAAATTCTTCTTTTTCTAAATTGATTTCTGTATTTTGCGAAGTATCATTATGTAGCTTATTTTGTAACTGTAAATTTTCTTCAAAATTCACTTTCGATCTTACAATTCCTTTACGTCTAACAAGTATTTTTGATGTTGTACTCTGGAATTCATCAATACTTTGGAATGTTTCTAATTCAGAATCATTATTTGTAAACGACAAATCAGGCAAGTAATTTTGATATATAGATGCAAAATAAATAGTGTAAAAAGGATGTTCGGCTAAATTTCTTTTCAATCGTGATGCTGATTGAATACTTCTTTCAAACGAAGAAATTAACTTGGTTATAATATCACCACCTTTATAATATTCAAGAATAGAAGGTTTCAGTATTTCCCATCTCTTTTGGATCGCTTCAATATTAAGTATTTCGTGTATTTCGCCATTCTTATTCAAACTCATCACTATTGGATAGAGTATTTTTGAAGTTTTATCTGCTAATTGTTCAATAACCATTTCTGGCTCTTTATTGTTTATGTACACCTGATTAATCTGATATTCTACAATAGAAAAATCATTATATTTCTTTAAAAACTCAATTTGTGATGTAAAATGGACTTTATTTATTAATTGATTATTCTCTTTATACAGTATTATAGTTCCGTACTTCTTCTTTAGGCCATTTTCAAAAGTTAAACGTAAACAATTGTTCTCACCTAATTTGATTTTTTCAGGAATATTGATGGCTAATTGAGCATCTGTGTCAGCCTCTAATGGAGGTAGTAATATATATTCTGCCCATTTTATAGGCAGACCTAATTCTACTAAATCGGATAATTCACAATATCTATTGTGGTAAGCTCTTACATCAAAAGCTGGCATTCCAATCTTTGCTGCAATTATTTCTATTGTCTCGCCTTTTTGAACTTTATACTTTCTAAAATTATTCATTTATTAAAATAGTTGAAAAACAAATGTAAATAATTTATTATAAAATAAGATAAAAAAATATAGCGTGTTTCTTATAAAAAAGAAATGTAGTTGTATTTAAAACAAAAAAAAGAGACAGATTTTATATGTAAATCCTGTCTCTTTTAATTAATTTTAAGGCTAATTAGTTGAATGTTAGTGGTAAATAAAAATTATTCGGAAATTATTTATTAATCAATTTTTCAAGTCTTACCATCATTTCATCCTTCTCTTTCAACATACGCTCGTATAACGCAATTTTTTCTTCGTGAAGCTTTAAAATTTCTTGCAATGGATTAACATTATAAGTACCACCAGAATTACCGATGAATGCTTCATCATAAAAAGTATTAGAAATAATATTTATCGCCTGCTCCTCATCAAAATTCTGAAAAGCTTCAACAGGAATTTTCAATACAGCAGAGATTTGTTTCAGCAAACTGTCTTCAATTACATCTTTTTGCTCCAGCATAGAAATTTTCTTTTGGTTCCAGTCTTCACCCAGATTATAAGCCAATGCTTCCTGCTTTATGTTAAGCATTTCTCTAAAACGTTTTACGTTTCTTCCCTGATGTATTTTCTGTTCCATAACGAGTATCAATTTTCTAATGGCTCAAAGATAAAGCCATTTAGATTAAAAAGTCTTAATCTCAAAGATAAAAAAATATCGGATAAAACATCTTTTTTGTCAGATATTATATCCGCATTTCGTGTAGATTATACTTTTAAAATTATAACTTCGCTGGTAAATAGTAAAATACGATTTTATAAAAATCTTCCTAAAACTTTTATTTTCATAATACTAAAACGAGTAGTGTATGATAAAAATAAACGCAATAACATGACAAACCTTTGGACCCAAAGATGGGATGACCGCTACAGCAAAGAAGAATTTGCGTATGGCGAAGAACCTAATAATTACCTGAAAGAACAACTCGGAAAATTAAATCCGGGAACTGTCCTTTTCCCGGCAGAAGGCGAAGGCCGAAATGCTGTTTTTGCAGCCAGAATAGGGTGGAAGGCTGATGCTTTTGATATTAGTGCCGAAGGGAAAAACAAAGCAATTAAACTGGCGGAAGCTAATAATGTAATGATTGGTTATCAGGTTGGGGAATTAGAATCTCTTGATTATCGAACAGAACAATTTGATGCAATTGCTCTGATTTATGCACATTTTCCGGCAGAAATAAAATCGGCTATTCATAAAACACTGCACCAGTATTTACGCAAAGGCGGAATTATAATTTTTGAAGCCTTCAGTAAAAAACATATTGAATATCTGGCGAAGGATGATAAAGTAGGCGGTCCAAAAGATATTGAATCCTTATTCTCAATTGAAGAAATTCAGTCTGATTTTCCGGATTATGAAATCATCGAATTGGAAGAAAAAGAAATTGAATTGAACGAAGGTTTGTTTCATAACGGAAAAGGTTCTGTAATTCGTTTTGTTGGGAGAAAAATAAAATAGCAAATAGAGACACAATTGTACGTCTCTACTAAACTTTCATTAATCGAATGTCAATTTCCCGATTAACATAAGTCCATTCTTCGGTTTTTCTTAAAGTGTCTAAAAGTTCCTCAAAAGCTTCTGCATCAGCTGGAGCATATTCAAACCAGGTTAAAAAATCAAATGCCTCACCAATATCTCTCGAGTGGAATAATTTTCGGGCAATAGCAGGCAGGTATTTCATTCCGGTTTGGGTATGCTTCGATTTACTCTCCATTATTTTTCTGCGTTCGTCTTGCGCCAGATTCCACCAGGTTTCTGATTTTCGAATCGGAATAAAGGCTGCGAGGGTAGCATTTTTTCTCCCAAGGTCTTCCTGAATTGAAGTTAATTTGTCTTTTTCTTCTTTTTCAGTGTAACGCAAATTGCTGATAATTCCTTTAAAAGACCAGATTCCTTTTTCAGATTGACTCAAATCTCCTAAAGGAACTTTAGTCAAATGTGAAACAGATTCGATAGGATTGCCTTTGTAGGCTGTCATTGAAGTAACTTGCCATTCGCCGGAATTGTCTCCAACGAAATCAAAAATAGTACTTGTCATAGTTTCGGGATTGAGTTATTGAAATATTTCCTGGCTTCTTTTTTAATCAAAGAATCCTTGTAATGCCATTTATTACAAGGATATGTTATTGAGAAATAAGTGAGAACTAGCTTTTATATACCATTCCCATATCTTCAATAGAGAATTTATCTGTTAACAAGTGCAATAAACGATCTCTTAAATCGATATATTCAGAGGTTTTTACAATTTCAATTTTATTTCTTGGTCTTGGCAGATGTACTTCGACAATTTCGCGGATAGTAGAGGCTGGTCCGTTATTCAAAACCACAATTCTATCTGATAAAAATAATGCTTCTTCGATATCATGTGTAATCATAACGATGGTTTTTTCGCGATTGTTTAAGTTCCATAACTTTAATACTTCAAGCTGCATCGAACCTTTTGTTAAAGCATCCAAAGCACCAAATGGTTCGTCCAAAAGCAATACGCCCGGATTTATAGCGAAGGCTCTTGCAATAGCAACACGCTGCTTCATTCCGCCTGAAAGCTGTCCTGGTAATTTGTCTTTGTGCTCAAAAAGATTCACCATTTTAAGGTTCTCAATTACGATTTCGTGTTTTTCTTTTTTAGAAATACTCATAACCGAATCAACAGCCTGAAAAATATTTTCTTCGACAGTTAACCAAGGTAAAAGCGAATAGTTCTGAAAAACGATTCCGCGATCCGGTCCTGGTCCTTTTATTTTTTTGTTAGCCAATTCAACAGAACCTCCCGTTGGAGTTAACATTCCTCCAATGGCATTCATTATAGTTGATTTTCCACATCCTGAATGTCCGATAATGGAGATTATTTCTCCCTTTTGAATAGACAAATTAATATCCCGAACTGCAATGTATTTTCCTTTTGGTGTTGGGAATGATATTTCTAAATTTTTTATTTCTAAATAACTCATGATGTTTTTATTTAATGATTGAAAAATTTAATGATTGAAAGATTTGAGATCTGCAACCTTTTAAACTCAGAACCTTTTCTAGGCTTTATAAGCCACTTTACTTTCAATAAAAGTGAATAACTTATCGAAAAGAAGCCCCACGATTCCGATAATGATAATGGCTGAGATTACTTTTTCTAAGCTTAGGGCATTCCAGCTGTCCCATACAAAAAATCCAATTCCTGCACCACCCGAAAGCATTTCTCCTGCAACAATTACCAGCCAGGCTACACTGATACTCAAACGTAATCCGGTAATAATATGAGGCAAACTATACGGAATCAAAATTTTGGTTAAATAACGCATTTTCGAAAAGCCGAATGCTTTTGCTACATTTTTATGATCTTGGGGAATCGAAGCCACTCCAAATGAAGTATTGATTAAAGTGGACCATAATGAGGTAATGAAAACAATAAAAATAGTCGCCATTCCGGTATCTTTAAAAACAACAAGCCCAATTGGAAACCAAGCCAATGGTGAAACCGGTTTTAAAAGCTGTACTATCGGGTAGAAAATTTGTTTGCAAATAGTACTGGCTCCCATCAGAATTCCAATTGGAATTGCTATTAAAGATCCCAGCAAAAATCCGGTTAAAACAGTTTTGATTGAATTGAATAATTGTAACCCGATTCCTTTGTCGTTTGGTCCGTAATCATAAAACGGATCGCTTAGCATTTCTTTTAAAACGGTAAAAGTTGCTAAAGGTCCAGGAAGGGCATCTTTGGTATAAATGCTGAGTAAGCTCCAAAAGCCTATAAAAACAAGAACTCCGATTCCTGCGAATACAGTCGATTTTAATTTTTCTGCAAATTGACTGATAATCAATTTTATTTTGTCATTTTTTACGGAATCATTTGAAGTGCCTGGTGTCAAAACTTCGGCTTGACCGGAAACAGCACTTAGTGTTAAGGTATCTTTATCAGACATGATATTGTAATTTAAATTTAGAAATTAGATTTATGAATTCCCGAGTAAGTAAATTTTGCCACAGCTAAAATGATTCTAACAGATTAAAACTTTAAGTAGGCTTAAAGGATAATGTTTTAAAGACATTAAATCTGTGGCAAGAAACAAACTTATGTACGGGAATAAAAAGAACTTTATTATTTAACTGCTTTTAGGTAAGCTGCAGGATTTGAAGGGTCAAAAACCGTTTTGTCCATCGTTAAAGAGAAAGGTTTCATATCATCATTTGGTACTTTTACTTTCATGCTTTTGGCAACTTCTTCGTATAAATCCTGTAAAATCAGTTTGTCTGCAATAGCTTTGTAATTTGGTGCTTCTTTTAACATCCCAAAACGTACATATTGTGCCATTGCCCAGATTGCATGTGATTTACGAGGATAATTTACCATTCCGCCTTTGTAAAACAGCATATAATCTTTAGAATAAACCTGAGTACCCTGATTACAACCTAAATCATAATTACCCATTAATCTGTTTTCGATCACATCTGCAGGAGCGTTAACATAAGGCGCTTTTCCGATTATGGCAGCTGCTTTTTTACGATTGGCCGGATTGTCTAACCAGATACAAGCTTCTAAAACTGCTTTCATTACTTTTACAAGATCTGTTCTGCGTTTTTCACTGAATTCTTTATTGACAACCAAAGCTTTTTCAGGATGGTCTTTCCAAATATCCTGAGATGCTACTTGTGTAAAGCCAATTCCCTGTTTTACGGCAACTCCTCCCCAAGGCTCTCCAACACAGTAACCGTCCATGTTACCAACTTTCATATTCGCTACCATTTGTGGAGGCGGAATCGTAATAATTTTAGAAGTTTTTTGATTTACACCTGCAATTGCCATCCAGTTACGCAACCATAAATCGTGCGTTCCTCCCGGGAAAGTCATGGCGAAAGTCACTTCTTTCTCAGCTTTTAATTTTGCTGCTACAACCGGCGCTACTTTATTCATTTGCTTGAAACCAACTTTTCCGCAAAAATCTTTTGAAAGTGTAATCGCCTGACCATTTACGTTTAGCATCATGGCGATTTTCATTTCAGAACCTGCTTTTCCTCCTACCCCTGTGTAAACCGAAAATGGCATTGAATACAGACAGTGCGCTCCGTCTAATTCTCCGGTTAAAATTTTATCACGAACATTTGCCCATGAAGATTCTTTGGTAACGACTACTTCAACGCCGTATTTTTTAAACAACCCCAATTCTTTTGCCATAACAATTGGCGAGCAGTCTGTTAGTGGAATAAATCCTAGTTTTACAGGGTCATTCTGAGCGGATATTTCTGTGAAGAAAGCTATAATAACTAATAATAAAGTCAATAGCATTTTTGTATTTATGAGTCCTTTTTTCATTTTAAATAGTTTTAAAAGTTATTTTATTCAATTATTTCTTTGCAAGGAAATTTGGTTTGATATTTAGCATTACATAAGCAAACTGTGGCGTTAAATCTGCATTGGCGACATTTTTAACAGGTGCAGAAGCCAATGAATTTGTTGCTTTCATGATAGAGTAACCCGCTTCAAAATTGATAATTTTGGTTAGATTGTATCTTACCGTTAAATCAACTTCGGTACCTAAATAAGAGTTTAATTTACCGCCTGCGCCATTAGTTATTTTGTTTGCCGATTCAAAACCGTGTACATCTAAAAAGAAACTTAGATTGTCTTTGGCATTGTATTTTATTTTGAAGAAATAATTTAATAAACCTTGTTTTCCGAATCCATTGGCTGCATAAAAATAATCCATACTTCCCCAGAATTTATGAGGCGTTCCGTATAGTGGATCAAAACGATTATTATCAGAAGTAGTAGTTACGGTTTTTGTTCCGTCATCACCAGATAAATAATCAACTCCGGGCCCTATGAATAATTTTCTTCCAACCTGATACGTTGATGTGATAGAAGCCATGTTGGCACTTAAAGACCTTCCGTCCTTGTCATGACCGCCCTGATGATAGAAGCTTCCCATGAAATTTAATTTTCGGGTTGCATTTACGTTATAGTAAATTCCGGTTGTGTTTCTGCTCCAAACCCCTTCACCATTTACCTTTGTAGTTACAGGAGGAGTTCCGGCTGTTACGTTGGTATATTTATTAAAATCATCTTTAAAGAATAGAAAAGACAAATCACCAAAGAAGAATTTCTTACCTATATAAGCATATTGAAATGATTTGTACATCGTTCCAATTCCGTTTGTTCCTGCACCATAAGCTGAATTGGTTCCGTTATAAATTGTTCCGGTATTATTTTCTTTATTTTGATTGAAAGCTGCCCCAACATCTGCAATCCAGCCTTTGTTTGCATATTTAAAAACGATTGCATCGTGGCGTCTTCCTTGCTGCAGCCAGTCTAAGCTTCCTAAAACTTTCTGATCATCATAAGAGATTTCCTGACGTCCTGCCTTTACCGAGAAATTCTGAATAGTACTTAAGGTATCTACTAATGAAATTTCTGCCCAGGCTTCGTGCAATAAAATTCCGTTATTAGCCTCAGTAGTTGTTCTGTTGATTGAAGAAGCATCTTGCCCCCAAACACGAACGTCTTGTAATGAAGTGTAGATTTTAAAACGGTATCCTGTATATCCTGCTGATAATCTTGTTCTTTGGCTTGTAAATAAGGCTGCTTTATCTCCCTTTTGCTGTAGTGTTCCTTGTCCGGCACGCATTTCAACACGGTCTCTTAATTGACCTGTAAGTGTAAATTGTGCTTTCGCTTCAAATTTCCCTAAACAAGTAATGGCAATTCCTAATAAAATTGTTTTTGAAAGTTTTGAGTTAAAAAGGCTTTCTTTTTTCTGGCTTTGATTCTTTAATATCAGATTAGTTAATGTAGACATGGTTATTTGTTTTGATTAGTATGAAGCAAACTTACATACGTATTAATACTTAAGTAGTGCGCTTTTACCATATCAAAACATTTTTTTTCAGCTGAAAAAAGCGTTTTAAAATCAATTTATTTACTGTGTTATCGCAGAAAATTTAAAATAACTAAGTCATAACAAGGCTTTACAAATATTGTCTTTTGAAGTTTAACTAATGTTTTGAGAAAAATAGAGTTTGTTTTAAATAAAAAACAATCTTTTTAAAGCGCTTTTTTGAGTGCAAAAAGCCAAATAAGTTAGAAATATACGTAGAATTATTTCTAAGTGATTATTGATACTACTTAAAAAGGAGATTTTATGAAGAAGAAATGTTTTTTTGAGAAACTACTTAGATCTTATTAGAAATATTTATGTTCCATTATTTCAGATTGTAGCTTTGGAAGTGCCAATAAGCCGATTCTTTTGCCAACTGTTTTTATAAGCGCTTCTTTTTTAAGACTTGAGAGTATGCGAATTGCCTGTTCTTCAGTAGTTCCGGCGAAGTCAGCGATTTCTTTTCGGGAAAGTTCAATTTCTATTAAACCATTGGTTTGACCAAACTTACGATGGATATATAAGAGTAAATCAATTATGCGTTCCCGAACATTCATGTGTGCAATTTTTCGAATGTTGTTTTCACTTTTGTTTAATTCATCAGCATAAAATAACATTAGGGCATACGTAAATTCAGGAACATTTTGAAGTATTTCCATCATCGTTTCATTACTGAAATTGCATAAAACAGTATCTTCCAGAGCGTATGCGCCAATTAAATAACGCTTGCTGGTACCAAAACCACGAAATCCAATTGTGTCTCCGTTTTTGGTTAAGCGAACAATCTGCTCACGTCCGTTAATGCCGGTTTTGACTGTTTTTACTTTTCCTTTGCAGATAAAGTAAAGTCCCTGAATAGGAGCGCCTTCAATAATAAACTGATGCGATTTTTTGCATACGAAGCTGTGTTTTTTGGCAACATACTGCTTCATTTGCTCTAAGTGAAGGTGTTTTTTTATAAAACAGTTTTCGTTTGTACAGCTATAACAAATGGCCAATTCTTCTTTCATGGTGTCCCTTTTTATTGATTTGCAAACTAAATTCCTGTTCCTTATTTATTTTGATTCAAAAATAGAAAAATAAATTGACAAAATACGTATTTGTACGTAAAAATACTTATTTTTGTGTAGATTTAAATAAGTGCTTTATCTAGAGCCTTATTAAAAGATTATAATTATAGTATT
The DNA here is from genome assembly GCF_002017935.1 of Flavobacterium sp. LM4. NCBI lineage: Bacteria > Pseudomonadati > Bacteroidota > Flavobacteriia > Flavobacteriales > Flavobacteriaceae > Flavobacterium > Flavobacterium sp. LM4. Next base: position 2,433,413 of record NZ_MUFW01000001.1, read on the forward strand.
TAAAAAAAACCAGAATGCAAAACACAAAAATCAAAACTACCTGTTCCTACTGTGGTGTTGGCTGCGGAATAATCGTTACAAATGATGCAAAAAACGGTGTAATGGTTGAAGGAGACAAAGATCATCCTGTAAACAGGGGAATGTTGTGTTCTAAAGGAATGAATTTGCATTATGTAGTTAATGATACTTCAGACAGGATCCTGTATCCACAAATGCGCGGAAGCAAATCGTATCCGTTGGAGCGTGTAAGCTGGGATACCGCTATTGATCGTGCTGCAGCCGTTTTTTCTTCTATCATAAAAAAACACGGACCGGATAGTGTAGGTTTTTATATTTCAGGCCAATGCTTAACTGAAGAATATTATTTAGTAAATAAATTAGTAAAAGGTTTTTTGAAGACCAATAATATAGATACGAATTCCAGACTTTGTATGAGTTCTGCCGTGGTTGGGTATAAAAAAACATTTGGTGAAGATTCTGTTCCAATTGCCTACGACGATATTGAACTGGCTGATACATTTTTAATTACAGGAGCAAATCCTGCCTGGTGTCACCCGATTTTATTTAGAAGGCTTGAAAAACACAAAGAGAACAATCCGAAAGTAAAAATTATTGTTGTTGATCCAAGAAGAACCGATACAGCTGCTTTCGCCGATTTGCATTTGCAGATTATTCCGGGTTCTGATATTATTTTATATCATGCGATGGCAAAGCGTATCATTGAAAAAGGATATGTTGATCATGACTTCGTGAAAAATCATGCTGAAAATTTTAAAGAATATAAAGATTTAGTTTTAAATACTTCACTGGAAAAAGCCTCAAAATTATGTGGCATTTCAGTAAACGATATTAAACTGGCTGCTGATACCATCGGAAAAGCAAAAGGTTTTATTTCGCTTTGGGCTATGGGATTGAACCAAAGTGTGGTTGGTGTTGATAAGAATACAGCTTTATTGAATTTATCTTTATTAACAGGACAGGTTGGAAAGCCGGGTTCAGGGCCTTTTTCGCTAACAGGCCAGCCTAATGCAATGGGCGGAAGAGAAGTTGGCGGAATGGCGAATTTATTAGCCGCGCACAAAGATTTAGCAAATCCCGAACATCGAAAAGAAGTGGCGGATTTTTGGGGAGTTGATGCAATTTCAGAAAAACCGGGTTTGACAGCGACCGAAATGTTCGAAGCACTGGAATCTGGTAAAATGAAGGCCGTTTGGATCATTTGCACCAATCCGTTAGTAAGTTTACCTGATTCCCGTCGAATCGAAAAAGCTTTGCAAAATGCTAAATTTGTTGTCGTTCAGGATATTTCGCATAATGCAGACACTGCGAAGTATGCCGATTTATTATTACCCGCAGCAGGATGGCTGGAAAAAGATGGCACGATGACCAATTCTGAACGTCGCATTTCGTATTTGCCAAAAGGAATAAATGCTCCCGGAGAAGCACTTCCGGATATTGAAATCCTGATTCGTTTTGCTCAAAAAATGAATTTTAACGGTTTCAATTTTAATAGTGCCGAAGAGATTTACAAAGAGCATTGTGCACTGACCAAAAACACTAATATTGATATTTCATTCTTAAATTATAACCGATTAAAAACCGAAGGTACTTTTCAGTGGCCGGTTCCTGATTATGGACATCCGGGAACGCCTCGTCTTTTTACGGATAAAAAATTCTATACCCCATCACAAAAAGCGATTTTTAATTTACCAACGTCTATTGAAAATACATCGGAACAGCCATCTCCTCAATTTCCATTTATTTTGACTACAGGAAGGGTTCGTGACCAATGGCATACGATGACAAAAACCGGAAAAGTATCGCGATTGATGACGCATACACCAAGTCCGGTTCTAGAAATTAATCCGATTGATGCTTTTAAAGCAGATATTAAAGATGGCGATATCGTAATTGTAACCAGCAAGAACGGAGAAGTTCGTGTAAAAGCAAAAGTTACGGATTCAATCAAGGAAAAAGTGGTTTTTCTGCCCATGCACTGGGGAAAACAACTTGAAAATGATTTAAACAGGACCAATAATTTAACCAATACTTTAGTTGATCCAATTTCAAAAGAACCTGATTTTAAATATACGACCGTTTCAATTACCAAATATGTAAAACCTTTTCAGAAAATTGCAATTGTGGGTGCGGGAGCTGCGGCTTTCCGTTTCATTCAAAATTATCGTGAATTCAATTCTACCGATGAAATTGTAGTTTTTTCAAATGAAATAAATCCGTTTTACAATCGTGTATTGCTTCCGGAATATATGACAGGCGAATTTTCGTGGCAGCAATTATTAAAGGTTAAAGATGGTGAAGCATTAAATAAATTGAAAATTACCATGAATGCAGGTGTTGCTGTTGGTAAAATAAATGCTGCCGAAAAAACAATTATAGACACTTTAGGCGATACACATACTTTTGATTCTTTGATTTTAGCTACCGGAAGCCGTCCGTTTGTGCCTGAAAACGCACAATTACATTTGCCGGGACGTTTTACCGTGAGACGAAAAGAAGATGCTGATCGTTTAAAAAAACACCTTGATGACACCAATTTGCCTCCGGAAGAACAGCATGTAGTAATCGTGGGTGGAGGTCTGTTAGGATTAGAATTAGCAGCGGCCTTAAAACATAAAAAAGTAAAAATTACCATCATCCAAAGGGCTTCACGTTTAATGGAACGTCAGTTGGATCGTGTTTCAAGTAAATTATTGGCCGAAGAAGTGCAGCTTCGTGATATTCAGATTTATTTTGATAATGAAGTCAGTACTGTTTTTGAAACGGACAACGATAACGAGCTTGAAATAGCCCTGAAAAGTGGACGTATCATTACCGCAAATGCTATTGTATATACCATTGGCACTATTCCCAATATCGAAATTGCGAGAGAAACGGGACTTGCCTGTGGTCGTGGAGTAAAGGTAAATCAGTATTTACAATCGTCAAATCCGGACATTTATGCTATTGGAGAAATAGCCGAATTCAACAATCAGTTATTCGGAATCACATCAGCAGCAGAAGAACAAGCGGATATTCTGGCTAACTTTTTGGCCGGAGATATCAGCAGTTACTACAAAGGTTCTGTTTTAATGAACATCCTGAAACTGGAAGACATTAATCTATGCAGTATTGGTGATGTTGAAATTCCGGAAAACGATGATTCATATGAAGAAATAATTTTTGCCGATTTGAAACAACGCTATTACAAAAAATGTATAGTCAAAAATGATTTATTGGTCGGCGCCATTTTGATGGGTGACAAAAATGAGTTTGCCGAGTTTAAAACGATGATCGAAAGCAAAATTGAATTGTCAGAAAAACGAAACTCATTGCTTAGAGGAAGTTCAAATGCAAAGCCGGTATTGGGAAAATTAGTTTGTTCCTGCAGTCAGGTTGGAGCAGGTAACATTGAAGAAACCATTAAAAGCGGTGTGAATAATTTTACGGATTTATGTAAAAATACAGGTGCCGGATTAGGCTGTGGAAGCTGTAAAACCGAAGTCAAAGAAATTTTAGCAAAATGTAAAGTTTAAAAATTTTGTTTCAGGTTTTCTTTGTTTCACGTTTCAAGTTAACCGCATAGAGAAAAACTTGAAACTTGAAACATGACTCGAGGCTGGAAGCCGAACTGGCGAAGCAAACTAAAAAAACTATAAGAACATGGAATTAACGAGATTAATAGTAAAAGGAGGCGTTATTTCGCCGGGAGAACTTAGAGAAGTGGTCAATATGGCTGCGGATCAGGGTTTAGATTCAATTTCATTTGGTTCAAGACAAGATATTATTTTTCCAAAAGGTTTTAAAGCTTTGGATAAAGAAAAAATGGGGAAACATCATTTTGTTTTTCCCGATGAAAAGAGCGGTAATAATATCGTTTCTTCTTATGTCTCTACAGATATTTTCAGAAATACCAATTGGCTGACAGGAAATAAGTTTTTATATATTTTAGAACAATTTAAAGACCAGCCCAAACTTAAGGTCAATATCAATGATCCAAAGCAGCAGTTGGTTCCATTATTTACCGGACATCTTAATTTTATTGCTTCCGAACATGAAGATTATTGGTATTTGTACATTCGCTTACCCAAATGGCATCGTATGGAAGTATATCCGGTATTGATTTACAGTTGGGATATAGCAACGTTTTACTATGAAATCGAACGTATTGTTACAACCGAAGAATCTTTCGGAATCGATATGATTTTTAGTCTCGTAAGTGAAGCTTTGGACACCAATAACAGAACGATTGATAAACCATTAAATGTTCCTTTTTATCCTTTTCCGTACTACGAAGGAATGAATCGAATGGGTATCGACCAGTACTGGCTTGGTTTGTACTGGAGAAATAATTTTTATGATTTGGATTTCCTAAAAGAGATGTGCGATTTATGTTTCGATTGCAAAATTGGTAAAATATGTATTACGCCATGGAAATCTTTTATTATAAAAGGAATCCCGAAAGACAGAAAACTGGAATGGGAGAAATTTTTAGGTAAAAAAGGAATCAATGTACGTCATTCACTTTTAGAATTGAACTGGCATCTGCCCGTAGCAATGGACTGGGCTTTGAACCTGAAAACGTTTTTAGTTCGTACACTCGATCAATTTGATATCAGTACCTACGGATTAAATTTCGGTTTGTCTGAATACAATCGTGACGGGCATTATTTTACTTCGATTGTAATCGAAAAAAATGAATTGCCTAAAGATCTGGAATCCATAAAAATCAGGGATACTTACAATGTGTTGTTTGCAAAGAATTTTGACCCAAATACAAGAGAATACATTGTACATTCACAAGATATTGATAAGCTGGAGCTACCAACAATTTTGATAGAACTGAGCCGAAAATACTTTGAAGAATTAGGAAACTCAATTCCGGAAACAACAGAAAAAAATACACAGAAAAAAGAAAAACCGCAATTAGATGTTTACCAATGTCAGGAATGTTTAACGACTTATAATCCGGAATACGGAGATGAAAGCCAAAACATTCCAAAAGGCATTTTATTTACAGATTTAGCTGAAACCTATTGCTGTTCACTATGCGAAGCACCAAAAAGCAATTTCAAAATTCTGGAAGCTGTAACCATTTAAAATATTTTTTTGAACCATATAAGTTATATAAGAAAATATAAGTTTTTCTCTTAGTTATTGAGTAAAGCAGAAACATTTTTAATAATAAATTATGCGCCAAACTTTTAAATGAACTTATATAACTTATATGGTTTAAATTTTTAGTTCTTTAAATCCCGAAAAGCCGTCGGAGAAACTCCTGTTTGTTTTTTGAAAACTCTTGAAAAATACGAGTAATCATCATAGCCAATAGCCGATGCCACTTCGTTTACAGCCAACTGTTTATCGGTCAGCATTCGTTTGATTTCCAGAATAACCCGATCCATAATGACTTCTGTGGCTGTTTTTTGTAAAATTTCATTGCAAATTCGGTTTAGGTGTTTTAAGGTGATATTTAATTTATCAGCATAAAAAGAAGGCGATTTTTCTTCTTTAAAATGCTGCTCCAGAAGCTTTTCGAATGTATTGATTTTGATATTGTACGAATGGGTTTGATGCGAATAGGTTTCACTGTATTTGCGCCCAATTTCAATATGAATACAATCCAGTAAATTCAGCATTTTATCCAATTGAAAATTATTGTGCTGCTTATTTTCTTCAGTTAATAATTTAAAATAAGGCAAAATCTTGGGTATTTCATCAGCTTCAAAAACCATTTCAGGACAATTGTGAATCGAATCATAAAAATTATAATCGTTGATTTTTTTCTGTCCGAAATATAAATTATAAAGTTCCTGCGAAAATATAATCACAAAGCCTTCAATATCATCAGACAAACTCCAATGATGCATTTGTCCGGGCTGCAAGACAAACAGACTTCCTTTCTGGATTTCAAACCGGTCAAAATCGATTTCATGAATTCCGGATCCATCCGTAAAAAAAACCATTAAATAAGAGTTATGCCGGTGCGGTTCTTCGACAAAACTGTGGCTTTTTAAGTGCTCTTTAAATGTGTTTACATAAAATTCACGATGAATATCGTTGCAGCTAAAATTCTCTACACTATAAACCGGATATTTTTTCATGATAAAATGTCTTTATTGTGCTATCAATAGCGAAGATATAAAAAAGGTTTTTATAGTATCTGATTTACCTTTGTATAAATATAAAAAAACAATATTATGTCTAACACATTAACTCATATTTTAAGCAACGAATGTCCTGTTTGTCATAAAGGAAAGGTTTTTAAAGACAAAAATATTTTTCTGAATTTTGGTTTTCCAAAAATGAATGAAACTTGCAGTCATTGCAATTATAAATTTCAAAAAGAGCCTGGATTTTTCTTTGGCGCCATGTATGTAAATTATGGATTAACAGTAGCTCAGGGAATTGCAACGTATTGTATCGCTCAATTTTTCTTCGAAAAGAATTTCGATTTAAGAATCATTCCGATTATTGCTGTTGTCATTATCTTGTTTACTTCTTTCAATCTCCGATTCTCAAGATTAGCATGGATTTATATGTTTAAGGATTATACGAGCTAAAAAAATGTTATTTTTGCCTTTCAATTGAAACTAATTTTCAATTTAAAAAATAGCAATCTTAAATTAGACAAATGAAAGCATACGTATTTCCGGGTCAGGGCGCACAATTTACAGGAATGGGCAAAGACTTATATGAAACATCTCCATTGGCAAAAGAATTATTCGAAAAAGCCAATGAAATTTTAGGTTTCAGAATTACTGATATCATGTTTGAAGGCACTGCCGAAGAACTAAAAGAAACCAAAGTAACACAGCCGGCCGTATTCTTACATTCGGTTATTTTAGCCAAAACATTAGGAGATGATTTCAAACCAGAAATGGTGGCAGGACATTCTCTAGGAGAATTTTCAGCTTTGGTTGCCAACGGAACTTTATCTTTTGAAGACGGTCTGAAATTAGTTTCACAACGTGCATTAGCAATGCAAAAAGCCTGCGAAATAACACCTTCAACAATGGCTGCAGTTTTAGGATTGGCAGACAATGTGGTGGAAGAAGTTTGTGCCTCAATCGACGGAATCGTAGTCGCAGCAAATTATAACTGTCCGGGACAATTAGTAATTTCAGGAGAAACATCAGCAGTTGAAAAAGCGTGTGAGGCAATGAAAGCTGCCGGAGCAAAACGTGCTTTGATTTTACCTGTTGGAGGAGCATTTCACTCCCCAATGATGGAACCAGCAAGAGAAGAATTGGCAGCAGCCATTGAAGCGACCACTTTTTCAGCTCCAATTTGTCCGGTTTACCAAAACGTGACAGCAAGTGCAGTTTCTGATGCTAACGAAATTAAAAAGAACTTAATCATTCAATTGACAGCTCCTGTAAAATGGACACAATCTGTACAGCAAATGATCGCTGACGGAGCTACTTTATTTACCGAAGTTGGTCCAGGAAAAGTATTGGCGGGATTAATTGGAAAAATTGATAAAGAAGCCGCTACAGCTAATGCTTAAATTTTAGCATTTGATTGTAGTTTTAAATAAAGAAACCCTTCTTAAACTAAGTTTAGGAAGGGTTTCTTATATGTGATATTCAGTTGACTAGATTAATAAAAAATAAACAATCAAAAGAATAAATAATAATTTACGCCTGTTTAGCAAACTGTAATTCAATGTTCAGTTTAACTTCTTCGCCAACTAAAACACCACCGGTTTCTAAAGCTGAGTTCCAGTTTAAGCCCCAATCTTTACGGTTAATTTTTCCTTCGATACTCAAACCTACTTTTGTATTTCCCCATGGATCAGTCAGGATTCCGCTAAATTCTACCGGAAAAGTTACTGTTTTTGCAACTCCTCTGATGTTTAAATCTCCAGTGATTTCATACTTTTCATCATTGATTTTTTTGAAAGAGGAAGCTTTGAAAGTTAATTTTGGATGGTTTTCAGCATCAAAAAAATCACCGCTTTTTAAGTGATTGTCCCTGTCAGCATTGGCAGTATCGATAGAAGCGATATCACCTGAAAATTCAATTGCTGCATTTTCGAAATCATCACCTTCAGTAGTAATTGTTGCATCGTAAGTTAAAAATTTTCCTGAAACATTGGTAAACATCATGTGTTTTACTTTAAAACCAATTTCTGAGTGAGTTGGGTCAATTGACCATTTTGTAGTTGCCATAATTTTATTTTTTAAATATTAATTTCATTTTGATAAGACAAAGGTACGGTGACAGTAAGTCTAAAGCACTTAACCTAGATTAAGAAAGAAAATATAATCTTATTTGATTATGCTAACCAGAACTAAGTCTATTCATAAAGTTAACCTTTCTTTTTTAGTTTTTCAAGAAAGCAAATAAAAAAAACGATAACAATCTGATTTACAGATTAATTATCGTTTTAGCGTACAGGTATTATTTTTTTGTCACTGAATTAATAGTTCATCGGAATGTCCATCAATAAAAATTCAGCATCTGTGTTGGCCTTAATGCTTAAAGTATCGGTTCCTGAAATCCCAACCGCATCACGGGTATTTAATTCCTGACCGTTGATGGTTACGTTTCCTTTTAAGATAAAAGCATACACTCCGTTTCCTTCTTTTTTAATTTTGTATTCTGTTTCAATTCCTGAGTCAAAATTCCCCATGTTGAACCAGGCATCCTGATGAATCCAAACTCCTTCATCATCTGCATTTGGAGACAAAACCTGAGCCAGTTTATTGTGTCTGTCTGCAACATTCAACGTAATTTGCTGGTAACGCGGCGTAACATTTCTTTTGTTTGGAAACAACCAGATTTGCAACAATTTAGTCTGCTGATCAGCATTTGGGTTAAACTCACTATGCTGAATTCCGGTTCCGGCACTCATTACCTGGATATCACCATTTTTGATTACTTCGGTATTTCCCATACTGTCTTTGTGAGCCAAATCTCCTTCAAGCGGAATAGTAATGATTTCCATATTATCGTGTGGATGTGTTCCAAAACCCATTCCGCCTGCAATCGTGTCATCGTTCAAAACACGAAGTGCCCCAAACTGAATTCTGTTCGGATTGTACCAGCTTGCAAAACTAAAGCTGTGATAAGCGTTTAACCATCCGTGATTTGCATTTCCTCTTGTTTCTGCTTTGTGCAATACTATATTTTCCATGATTTTGTGTATTTGTTATTTTTATAGTACAAAGATACCACCATCATAGATGAAACGCACTTAATGTAGATTAAGAAAGGTTCTGGGGTCTGAGTGGCTAAGATTCTAAGATTTATATTGTGCTGGTTTTGGGAGCAGTAATTTTAGTTTCAAAACACCTATACTCCTGCTATTCGCTATATCTATTGCTGCGAACCCCGCAACAACAGGATGTCGCTGCTATCAGGGCTGGATTAGAAATCTTTATTTTCAGAAGTATTAGGAACCTTCAAAAAGAGAGAATTTCCAGATCTTATAAGATTAAAATAGCATCATTTTATTTTTATAAATTTTCCTTTTCCGACAGCAATATCCAAATAATTCATAACAAAACCATTTCTATCATGAATGTAAAAAATCATGGTGTCTTTCTCAATTTGATTTTTTGGAATACTGATAATGGTTTTAGAATTGGTGAAATTGTCTAATAAAATGCTGTTTCCATACGAAATTTTTCCAGATGGAATAAATTTATTTGAAAAAGCGTAAGTACTATCTTTAAATATAATCTTATCATTCTGGTTTGTAAAATATCCATTTTCGCAGATAAAATAATAACTGCCTATAAGCTTATCGGTTTCCTGATTGCCAAAATTGATAAAAAAGAAAGTAATTATTAAAATGAAAGATTTCATGGTTTAGATGTCTACTTTTTACTATTCTGCATGGCCCAAATCAGTAATGCATTTTTTTCTTTAGGCAAGCCTAATTTATCGATTATTTTGCTTCGGTGGCCTTCAACCGTTTTTTCAGATAAAAATAATAACTCGGCAATTTGTTTTGTAGTTTTTTGCTGCGTAATCAGTTCAATAATTTTCCTTTCAGATAATGTCAGATGTGCCAGTTCATTGTTATCATTGGGAGTATCTGTTATTAAATCATCTTTCAAAAAAGCACTGATATATTCATGTCCTTTTTTTACTTCCTGAAGACATTTTTCTAATTCGGTTTGAGCATGTTCTTTTAGAATATAACCATAAATTCCGTATTCTTTCGCCTTTTTATATATGGTCATTTCTTTGTGCATGGTCAGTAAAATGATTTTGGTTTTCAGTTTACTTTCCTGTATTGCTTTGGCCACATCAAGACCATCCAAACCTGGCATATTAATGTCCAGAATAGCAATATCTGGTAAGTGAAGTTTAATTAAATTTAGTGCCGAAATTCCATTTGAACAGGTATCTTCCACTCTATACCCATAAGATTCTACAAAACTTTTTGTTCCAGACAGGGTAAAAGGATGGTCATCTGCAATTAATATTCTCATTGAGCTTTCTTTATATCGATGGTAATTATTGTGCCGTTTGTATTTGATGTGATATTAGCTTGCCCGCCAATAGCCCTGCTTCGTTCTATAATATTATGCAGGCCAAATGAAGATTTACTGTTTAAAGTTTCTTCTACATTAAATCCTTTTCCATTGTCTTTAATTTCAATTATAATGCTGTTTTCGTTTTCCGTTATAGAAATTTTAGCAGCAATTGCATCAGCATATTTTATGATATTGGAAAGTGCTTCCTGCACAATACGGTAAATTTGCAATTCATCGGAAGAAGATAAAACACGGTGATAATCAATCTCGGCCGTAACCATGAAATTATTAACAGATTCTGCCCGTTCTGTCATTTGATTAATGCTTTCTTTTAATCCTATTTTATCAAACATTATAGGGTGTAAATTCCTGCTGATACTTCGGATATCATTAATAATAGCATCAATTTTCTGACTGGTAATTTCTGTTTTTTCTTCGAAGGAGTTTTTTAAACTCAGCAGTTCGTGACTTACACTGTCATGCAGGTCGCTTGCAATACGTTTGCGCTCTTCTTCTGTTTTTTCGAGGAGTTGTTTGGTGTATAACTGCGTATTTTCTTTTTCGAGTTTTAATTTTTTTTGTTTTTGTTTCAGGTTAAATGCAAAGTTTATAAGCAATATCCCTATCAAGCTGGCACATAAAAGTGCAATTGTTGTATTTTTGTTTGTTATGGTCTGTTCTTTTATTTTTAATTCCTGTGCTTTTTTTTCAGTTTGATATTTTTTTTCAAGTTCTACTGTTTTTACCCTGGTAATTATGCTTCCTATACTATCTGCAATAATTTTCTTTTGTGCTTCATAGGCTAAAGCAGTTTTATAATCTTTATTTTGAATTGCACTGTTTTGTAATACTCCATAAAGCATATTGACTTTTTCATATTGCTGATTGCTGATTAAAGTGGGTAATGTTTTTTTTATATCTGCAAAATTGGAATAATTTGGATTCTTTTTTATCTCATACAATGCAGATGTTAATTTGTATTCCTGAGTTAAATCATCAGAATCTATTTCTTCAACAACAGGTTTTAAATCGTTCAGTATCTTTTTGGCTTCTAATAACCTGTTTTCATGAATTAAATTTTCTGCCTTAAAATCAAATATTTTTATTTTTAATATTTTACTTTCATCGTTACTGCTAATAAAAGCCTGATAAACAGAATCGATTAATGGCCTTTCACGTTTGTCCTTTAAATATTCATATATCGAAATTTTATTAATCAAACCGATATAGACATTATAGGTATTGTCAATTTTTTTATACGCTTGTATTGCTTTGTCCGCATTTTGAATAGCTCTTTTTTTATCACCAATGGCAGTGTATATATTAGCGTAATTCGAATAAACAAAAGCCAAACCTTTAGGATTATCTATTTTGCTGAAATATTCAAAAGATTTCTGATTGGCAAGCAGACTTAAATTTTGCTTCCCCATAATATAATAAATATAAGATAAATCGTAGTAAGCTCTGGCAATATTGTAACAGCTATTATAGTCGTCAGGCTCTAATGTCGTAATCTTTTTAAAGTACTCACATGCCTTTTTTAAATTATACTTGTCGAAATAATAATTGGCAAGATAAGCATCTACAAAAGTGGTTTTTAATTCAGGGACTTTGTGTCTGTATCTGGTGTCAAATTCTTTGACTTTAGTCATAAACTGATCATTAAAGTCATAAGAATCTGCAAGATATACACAGGCGAAATCTAAAACTTCGGCTGCTTCCAAATATTTTTTTTCTTTTATTTTGTCGTTGTAATAGTTGTGAAAAACCGATAAATAATTTTTGTCCTTCTTGTAATGCTCCACTTTATGCAACCAGGCTTTTGTGGCATCTTCCTTTACTGGTTCTTCTTTTTGAAATAAAACTTCATTCGTTTCATTCTTCTGACAAGAAAAAACAAGCAAAAAAATTGCAATAAGAAAAGCATGAAATAAATAATTGGTTTTAGACATAACCTTATTGTTTTTTTTACAAATGTATCTATTTGAATCAGTATTTGAATTATAAATAAATAATTCAGGGGTTTCCCCTTACGTGAATTCGTTTGGATTTGCCAGAATTTTGTAATCTAACATTTTAAAGAAAAACTATGAGAAAAATTACTCTATTAAGAAATCAAATACTTTTGTTTGCCATTGTGCTGACCACAAGTTTTTCGAGAGGACAGGTTTCAGCAAGTGCATTGTCTTTTGATGGTGTCAATGATTATGTGGAACTGGGGGATATAATGCCTGTAACATATACCAAAGAAGCCTGGTTTTATTTATCAGATTTAAGTCTCCAAAACAATCTTATTTCGGGAGGCTCAGATGGGCAACACGCACTGTATCCCTCTGCAAATTATGGAAACAGATTGTCGGCAGGACACAATGGTATCTGGAATGCAGTGCAGGACCCAACTCCAATTGCAGCTAATACATGGTATCACGTTGCTTTGACTTATGATGCTGCAACCACCACAATGAAAATGTATAAAAATGGTGTTTTAGTAGCAAGCAATACCTCTGTACCTCCTTTTACTGGCGGAAACGCTGTACGACTTGGTACATTTGATACTGCAAATTTACTTGGAGGTAAATTAGACGAAGTACGTATCTGGAACAGAGTATTACCTGAATGTGAAATTCAAAACAATATGAATGGGGAACTTCCTGCAGGACAAGTAGGATTGGTGGCTTATTACAAGTGCAACCAAGGTATTCATGCTGCAAATAATACAGCAATTACTACCCTGACTGATACCAGTGGAAATGATAATACCGGTACGTTAAGCGGATTTGCCTTAACTGGATCTTCCTCAAACTGGGTTGCACCAGGAGGCGTAGTTACCGGAACAATGAGTCCGGCACAATTGTCGGTTACAAGTCCGCAATTTTTTTGTACGGCGGCTACAATTGCTGATTTAACGGCTACAGGAATGGGTATCAAATGGTATTCTTCATTGGAATCGTTAAACGAATTGGGTGCCACAACTGCATTGACATCAGGAACAACCTATTATGTTTCGCAAACTATTGGTAGCTGCGAAAGTCCAAGAAATGCAGTTGTTGTAATGATAAATACAACTTCGGCACCTACAGCCATTAGTCCACAAACTTTTAATAAAGACGCTACGGTTGCCAACATTGCCGCAACTGGAACCGACTTAAAATGGTATGCAGCTTCTACAGGAAGCACAGCTTTAGCAAATTCATCTCCAATAACCGGCGGCATCTATTATGTCTCTCAAGCGGTTTCAGGTTGCGAAAGCTTAAGAACGGCTATTGAGGTAAATCTTAATGCATCAGCATTGGATTTTGATGGAATAGATGACAAAGTAAACTGCGACACTGGTATTTCTACAGTATTGAGTAATACCAATAAATTAACCGTTGAGGCATGGATTAAAACAACTAGGGATTCAAATGTAGAAACTATTGTTTCCAATCATGGTAACGGATCTTCTACTCAATTTGATTTACGTACCGTTAATGGTGAATTTAATTGTTTCATTGGTTTTGGTAGTTACGTAGTTACAGGAGGAACAGTTATACCAAACACATGGCAACATGTAGCGATGGTGTTTGATGGCACCTCTGTAACACTGTATGTTGATGGAGTAAATGTTGGTACCACACCAACCCCATCCAATTATACTTTGCCAACAAGCGTGGCACCAATGATATTAGGATATAATGGCTATGGAGAAATTTTTAAGGGACAAATGGATGAGGTTCGTGTTTGGAACAAAGCTTTGACTCAAACTGAAATTCAAAATAATAAAAATTGCGAACTAGGGCCAGGACAAACTAATTTATTAGCGTATTACCAATTTAACCAAGGTCTTGATAATAGAAACAATTCAACAGTAACCACAGTTGCAGATGCCAGCAGCAATGCCTATACAGGAATGTTAGATGGTTTTGAACTTATAGGAAATACCTCAAACTGGACTGCAACCAGCATTGTGACAACAGGAAATACCTGCTCGACTAATTTAAATAACAATCATTTTGAATTTTCATCAAAAACAACAGTCTATCCTAACCCTTCAAATGGTCTATTCTCTTTAAATAATGATGCTCGTGCCGCTATTGTAGTATATGATTTGAATGGAAAAATTATTAAATCGGAAAATATTAATTTTGGAAATACCAATTTGAATTTAAATAGCTCCCCAAATGGAGTTTATTTGTTGAAAATAACCTATGATAACAATCAGGTTGAAACGATTAAATTGATAAAAAAATAAGATAAAACAGATTTAAACAGAAAGACTTCTTCCTATCTAAGAAGTCTTTCTGTTATAAAAATCAATAAAAAAAACCGTTGTATAATTACTTTTAATCACACTCAAACATCGATTTTTTTAGTGATTAAAAGAATTTAAATTGGCGTTTTACTTTTCAGAGCTAACTTGCCTTGAAAACAGAGCTTTTTCTGTCTTTTTTTGACGATTAATTATGAATGTATGTCCCATTTGCACTTAATTTAAAAGCCCTGAAATATATTTTATCAATAATATAGCGCTTACTTTTTTAAAAGCCTTGCTTTCATTTTACTGAAAAACTCAGGCGTAACCCCAATAAAGGAAGCAATTTGTTTTTGAGGCACTTTATGAACCAATGTTCCATATTTCGAACAAAATTTCTCAAAACGCTCTTCGGCAGGTAAACTCAAATTATCCATTAATCGCTGTTGATTGGCAACTAACGAATTTTCAATTAAAATTCTAAAAAAACGTTCCAGTTTCGGAATTTCAAGATACAATTGCTCCTGATTTTCTTTGGACAAAGAAACCACTTCTGCCTCTTCCAGAACTTCAATAAAAAGCTGTCCCGGTTTTTGCGAAAAATAACTATACATATCACTCATCCACCAGCCTTCGCAAGCAAAGGAAAGCACATGTTCTACAATATTATCGTTGATATTGAAGCTTCTTAAAATTCCCGAATTGACAAAATACGAATGTTTGCAGACTTCTCCGGCGTTCAGTAAAATCGTTTTGGCTTTGTAAGTGTTCGTTTCTAATTTAGATAAAAAAAGTTCCTGTTCTTCCTGAGTCAGTGAAACATGTTTGGCAATATTTTCAAGAATCAATGCCATTATTTTTTATCTTCTATTAGCTTAAATGAAGTTGCTTTAAATCTGTCACCCACTATTTCTCCGGTAACAGCAGCTTTGCTGATCGCATTGCAAAAACCTTTTTCTGAATGCGCATCTCCGTGATCGTGAATCGTTGTTCCATCCACAAAATAGCTTTTTCCGTCAATGCGAACTGCTAAATCACAGCTTTTGCCTTTCATTCCAAATTGACATTCACCGCAGGAAGCTTCTACAATGGTTGGTTTGTCAAATTTCTTTTTACTTTGAGCCTGAACAGCAATTCCAATGAAAAGGAATGTCGCCAATAATATATTTTTCATAGTTAAGAATTTACAGTTATTAATTTTGCTGTTTCTTTGGCACGTTCTGTTACTTCGTTTATTGGAGTTGAAAGTGTATCGTGACTTAAAACTACACCCATTCTTCGATAAGGTCTTGAAGTTGGTTTTCCGAAAATTCTGAAATCGGTTTTCGGTAAAGCTGCTACTTTTTCGATTCCGCTAAAAGTTGGATTAGTAGAATCTTCGGATGCTAAAATTACAGCGCTTGCTCCGGCTTTTTCTAAAGTGATTTCGAAAATTGGAAGACTTAAAATGGCTCGTAAATGCAATTCGAATTCGTTGAAATTTTGTGTTCCTGCTAAAGTTACCATTCCCGTGTCATGCGGGCGAGGAGAAAGTTCCGAGAAATAAACGCCTTCATTCGTCAGAAAAAATTCAACACCAAAAAGTCCGGCTCCGCCAAGGGCTTCTGTAATTTTTTCGGCCATATCCTGCGCTTCATACAAATCTTTTTCTGAAACCTGAGCAGGCTGCCAGCTTTCCTGATAATCTCCTCTTTCCTGTCTGTGGCCAATTGGCGAACAGAATAGAGTTGGATTATTATTTTGAGTAATCGTTAAAAGGGTAATTTCAGAATGGAAATCTACAAAAGCTTCTACAATAACTTCAATTACATCGCCACGTGAACCAGCAACGGCATATTCCCATGCTTTTAAAATATCTTCCTGAGATTTTATAGTCGATTGTCCTTTTCCAGATGAAGACATTAAAGGTTTTACCACACACGGAATTCCAACTTCCTGAACAGCTTTTTGCAGTTCTTCGGCAGAAGTTGCGTATTGATATTTAGCGGTTTTTAAGCCTAATTCTTTAGCTGCCAAATCACGGATTGCTTTACGGTTCATGGTAAAGTTGGCCGCTTTCGCCGAAGGAACAACGGTAATGCCTTGCTTTTCGTAATCATAAAAACGTTCGGTACGAATAGCTTCTATTTCTGGAACTATAAAATCGGGTTTATGTTTGGCTACAATTTGGTCAAGAGCTTCGCCGTCAAGCATATTGATGACTTCAAAACCGTGTGCAAGCTGCATTGCCGGGGCATTTTCGTAGCTGTCAACAGCGATTATAGTTTGTCCGATTCGTTGCGCGGCAATGACAAATTCTTTACCTAATTCGCCTGAACCGAGGAGTAATATTTTCATTTTGGAGTAGTGTATTGTTGGAGTAGTAAAAGTAGCGAAAAATGTTTTTAACCGCAAAGTTCGTTAAGTTTTTGCTTTTAAATTAGAAGAAAGTTACGGGGAGAGTTTTCTCGCAGATTTTACAGATTTGGCGGATTTAATTTAACTGTGAATTTAAGTTTTAGATAAAGTAACCATACGTTTGTCATTTCGAGGAACGAGAAATCTCCGCAAGTAGCTCCGTACAGAATGTCGCCAATCTTTGTAGAGTTCCAAGTGAAGATTTCTCGTTCCTCGAAATGACAAGATTGTGGGTAGTACGAAATGAAATTATAAACGTAAAAGTTCTTGTAAACCCGTTTGCGTGAGGGATTGTAGTGGAAATCCTTTTGTGTAATGAAATGGAACAAAAGATTGTAGCGGAAAGCCCGACCCGAAGGGACACGTCCAAAATAAAAAACCGATACTTCTTTTAAAAAGTATCGGTTTGTATATTAATGAAAATGGTCTTCTTCAATCTCAAATTCAGCATCTTTTTCCCAGATTTCCATTTCGCAGGGCTTGCAGTTGAATTTTAGTTTATATTCTAACTCGCCCTGTTTTAAAACTAATGGCTCTTTTACCTTAACACCTACAATATCTTTTTGGTGTATCGGACATTTTTTTAATTCGTATTTGATGCAATATTTTGTGGTCATTACACGGGATTTTCCAGGATCCCATTGTAATTCGAATGCTTTTTCAATTTCGGTAACACCGTGGCGTTCGTAGAATTTACGAGCGGTTTTGTTTGAAACGTTGTACATAAAATCCAGTTTGGTTTCCGGATACGGATGTGACGTTTTTACCAGTTGGTGTTCTTCGCGAACGTAATTTGCCAGACGAATTTCTGATAACTGATCGAAAACATTTCTTCGCATTTCGTTGATTTTTGAAATAGGAAGGAACCAGTTTTGAGTGAACATTACATTGATTTCATCGGCGCTGTAAGGTGTAAAACCCGTTTTTGCCAATTGAGTTTTAATGTTTTCTTCGATTGATTCACCGGTTTTAGTCTGCTCTTTTGCGTGCTCTAATTTTACGGTACTTACATTTCCATCTTCGTCGGTTGCAATTAATTCAAAACCGTTTTCATTTTCAGTAAGCAATAAAGTAGTTCCGATTTTACGGATGGCGCTGTCTTCTCTTTCAACAATTTTGATGAAAGCAATATCGTTGTTACGGTAAATAAAAGTCCCGTCTTCAATTTCTTTTAGAACGTTTGGATATACTTTTCCGTTCTCTGCTTTGTTTACATAAATTCCGTCCGCTTCGTTGTTCTCGTTGATGAAACAAAGTCCGTCACCATTGTTTAGCAATTCACCATTTTCGATTTCGTAAGCGTTTCCGACAGTTCGGATTAATTTACCAATATATTGCCCTTTTGATTTTGGACTTTCCCAGGAACCAATTGAGCTGTGTCTTTCATTTACGAAATAATCGGTATAACCACGATTGAAAGTTCTGTTTAAAGTAGAATCGAAAGTATACGTGCATTTTCCGGAAGAAGCTTTGGTGTATTTATCGCTTCCTTCTAAATAGCTGTCTAATTTTTGGCGTAAATAAGATACGTTGTTTTTAACGTAAGCAACGTCTTTTAATCGGCCTTCGATTTTAAAAGAAACGATTCCGGCTTCAATCAAATTCGGAATCTGATCTGAAACATCTAAATCTTTAATCGAAAGCAAGTGACTGTTTTTGATTAAAGTTTCTCCGTTTCCGTCAATTAAGTTATAAGGTAAACGACAGTTTTGAGCGCAGGAACCACGGTTGGCGCTACGCTCTCCGTTTGCCACACTCATATAACAGTTTCCACTGAAGGATACACATAAAGCCCCGGTTACGAAAAACTCTAATTCAACATCAGCGTGGTCGTATATTGTTTTAATTTGATGCAGGTTTAATTCGCGTGCTAAAACCACACGTTTAATTCCGGCATCTTTAAGGAATTTGATTTTGTCTGCGTCACGGTTATTGGCTTGCGTGCTTGCGTGAAGTACGATAGGAGGTAAGTCCATTTCCATAATCGCCATATCCTGAATAATCAGGGCATCGACACCAATATCGTATAATTCCCAAATCATCGAGCGACAAGTTTCTAATTCGTTGTCGTACAAAATGGTATTCATTACCACAAAAACCTGAGCGTTAAATAAGTGTGCATATTTTACTAAGGCCGCAACATCTTCGATTGAGTTGTTGGCATTAGAACGTGCTCCAAATTGTGGCGCTCCAATATATACTGCATCTGCACCGCTGTTTATAGCTGCCATTCCGCCAATTAAATCTCTGGCCGGAGCTAATATTTCTATTTTCTTCTTCATTTCTAAAACTTTAGCTTTTGTGGTATTCACGAAAAAAAGTGTGCAAAGGTCTTATAAATTATTTGAGATTGCTAATGTTAAAGGTGTTTTTTTGAAATTGTTAACTTAATATAGAAAGAGTTGATATTTTATTCTGCCTTGCTTTTGAATTTATTTCCTAAGTTTTCAAATTGTATTTGTTTATAGGATACATTTCTAATTTCGTATTTAAATCTTTTTGGGATTAATACTGCTGATATATCCATTGGATCTGTATTAATCCAATAGTAAAGAAATAAAGTGTCATTAATTACTTTTGCATCTCCATAATATTTTAGGCCTCCTGTTTCATATTTTTCAATTATGATTTCAATTCCCTTTTTTGTTTTTTTAGATGTAATTAATTCTGCAGTTTTACTTTCATTTCTTTTTAAATAGCCGGAATCAAAAGCTTCTTCTGATGAGAATTTAATATTAATATTTTTTAATTCCTTTTTTACACAGTTGGTTAATAAAAGAAAAATTATTAAAGTAAAAAAAATATATCTCATGTATGATTGATTTTTTGATTGAAGTCAAAAGTATAAAAAAAATATACCTATTTTCAATTTGAGGATGGTCTTAAAAATAAACAAAAAACTGCCCAATCCGAAGACAAGGCAGTTTCTCAAAAAAAAGCATGAATCGATCGATCGATTAATTGGATTTCGTTTTAATTAATGTCAAAGTATTTTGAATACTGTTCAATTGTTTTGAAACAACAGAAACCTGATTGTGTTCTAAATGGTTTTCTTCAAGTGCCATTTTGTATTTTTCGATGGCTGCTTCTTCACCAGTGACACATGCGTTGATTATTGCTTCGGTGTCACCCCCTGTAAAAGATGATTTGATATCAATCCAGGTACGGTGTAAGGCTCCAAGCGGGCCTCCGCCAGAAGTATCTGTTGATTTACCTAATTTATTGATTTCGTCTTGTAATTCGACAATAAATAAGGCTCTTTCACGGGCATACTCCAGAAAATCAGTTTTCATTGCCGAATTTTCTACATGTTCAGCTGCATTAGTATAGCCCAGTTTTCCATCTTCCAAAATTGAAATTAATCCTTCTAAAGTTTTAACTGCTTCTCTTGTAGTTTCATCTGTATGTATCATGATAAATATGATTTAAAATTTATATATTACAAAGATGGAATTTATAACATTTTCTTTTTTACAGGATTACGCTGTTATTTTATATTATTATGGAATGGAAATTTTGAAACTATAAAAACAGTTCATGCAGATGATAGCAGACTCTTCCTCGAAAAAAATGATATTTCTGATGTTCTTTTTTGCGTGAGGGATAGAAGCGATATCCTTTTATGGCGGTGTTCGCCATAAAAGATTTAGCGAATAGCCCGGCCTTTGGGGCACGCCAAAAAAAAACAGCTCAAAGTATAAAGTGATGAAACTTTAAACCTTAAGCCGTTTTAATAAAACGATTATGTCGTTATGCAGCCAAAGCTTCTTTGATTCTGCGTAATGCTTCTTTTAAAATATCGTCGCTGGTAGCGTAAGAGAAACGAATACAATTTGGATTTCCGAATGCGTCTCCGGTTACTGTTGCAACGTTTGCTTCTGCTAAAAGGTACATCGAAACGTCGTTTGCATCTTTAATCTCAGTTCCTTTTAATGTTTTTCCGAAGAAAGAAGAAACGTCTGGGAATACGTAAAATGCTCCTTCCGGAACGTTGATTTTTACTCCTGGAATTTCTTTTAATAATCCAACTACTAAATCTCTACGAGTGTGGAATGCCTGAACCATATGGTTTAATACGCTTGGATCAGCATCTACAGCTGTAATAGTAGCACGTTGTGCCACTGAATTTGCTCCGGAAGTTACCTGGCCCTGAATTTTTGTACATGCTTTTGCGATAAATTCCGGTGCTCCTATATAACCAATTCTGTATCCTGTCATAGCGAATGCTTTTGCAACTCCGTTTACAGTGATTGTTTTTTCTAACATTCCAGGGATTGAGCCAATGCTGCAGAAAGTTCCTGAAAAATTGATGTGCTCGTAAATTTCGTCAGCAACAACATATATGTTTGGGTGCTTTTCCAGAACTTTAGCCAAAGCTGTTAATTCTTCTCTGCTGTAAACGGAACCAGAAGGATTACATGGAGAAGAGAACCACATCATTTTTGTTTTTGGTGTAATGGCAGATTCTAATTGAGCAGGTGTAATTTTGAAATCAGTGTCAACAGAAGTTGGAACTTCTACAGGAACTCCTCCTGAAAGTTTTACGATTTCAAAATACGAAACCCAGTATGGTGCAGGTAAAATAACCTCGTCACCATTGTTAAGCATTACTTGTGCGATGTTGTATAAAGATTGTTTTGCTCCTGTAGAAACTACGATTTGAGAAGGTTTGTAATCTAATCCGTTATCTCTTGTGAATTTTCTGGAAATGGCTTCTCTTAATTCTAAATATCCTTCTACCGGAGAATAAGTGCTATAGTTTTCGTCTACTGCTTTTTTAACCGCTTCCTTAATGAAATCAGGGGTGTTAAAGTCAGGTTCCCCCAAACTTAAACTGATAATATCTTTTCCTTGTGCTTTTAGCTCGCGAGCTAATGCGGCCATCGCTAAAGTTTGCGAAGTAGCTAAGTTGTTAATTCTGTCTGAAAGAATATGGTTCATTATAAAAAATTTAATTGCTCTTAATTTGCTGTGTATTTAAGAGAGGTTAATTATTAATAGATTTTTGATTATGCTAATTCGGGTTTTCTCCCAAGATCTTTTAAGTGTTTGTAATGTGCCCAAACGGCGCCCCTCATCGTTCTGAATTCATGGTAAGGCAAATTGCATTCTCGGGCTGTTTGTTTTACAATTTCAGCAATTTTTCCGTAATGGATGTGACTGATATTTGGAAAAATATGATGCTCAATCTGATGATTTAATCCACCGGTAAACCAGTTTACAATTTTGTTTTTTGGTGCAAAATTAGCGGTAGTATATAATTGGTGAATTGCCCAGGTATTTTCGATTTCCCCTTCTTCATTCGGAACAGGATTTGTCGTTTCTTCTACAACATGTGCCAATTGAAAAACGATACTTAAAATTAATCCGGCAGTATAATGCATTACAAAAAATCCGATAACAACTTTCCACCATTCTACGCCCAAAGCCATTGGCAATACCATCCAGATTAAAACGTAAATTATTTTTGTGATCACCAAAACCGTCCATAATTTAGTTGGACTTTGAGGAGTTCCGTATGATAATTTTCTTTTCAGATAATTTTTCATCTGCTTAAAATCGGTTGTTAAAGCCCAATTGAAAGTCAGCAAACCATATAAGAAAAAAGAATAATAATGCTGGAATTTATGAAAACGATGCCACTCGGCATTTTGTGTAAAACGGATAATTCTTCCTGCATCCAGATCTTCATCATGACCATGAATATTTGTATAAGTATGATGCAAAACATTGTGCTGCACTTGCCAGTTGTAAACATTTCCCGCCAAAACGTATATACTGCCGCCCATAATTTTATTGATCCATGATTTTGATGAGTAAGAACCATGATTACCATCATGCATTACGTTCATACCGATTCCGGCCATTCCTATTCCCATCAAAATATTCAATAATAATTGTGCCCAGAAAGGCATGGTATCCAGTGCTAAAATTAAAAAATAAGGTGTAAGGAAGATGGAGAAAAGAATAATCGCCTTTAAGTGCAACTTCCAGTTTCCGGTTTTTTGGATATTGTTCTCCTTGAAGTAATTGTTTACCCGTGAGTTAAGCGTTCTGAAAAACTTCAGATTATCCTGCTTTGAAAATGTCGGTGCGGTATTATTCATATTAATTTTAAATAGTTGTCAAAGGTAATTATTATAAATTTTCAATTTGCAAAATTGAGTTAAATATTTCAATCGTAAAGTAGTACTTTTGTTAAAAATTTAGAGCAATGGATGAGATATTGAAATATTTTCCGGATTTGACCGACATTCAAATCGAACAGTTTCAAAAATTAGACTTTTTATATCACGACTGGAATGAAAAAATCAATGTTATTTCAAGAAAAGATATTGATGCCTTATATACCAAACATATTTTGCATTCTCTTGGAATTGCAAAAATCATGAAATTCGAACCCGGAGCAACCGTTTTGGATGTTGGAACCGGAGGAGGTTTTCCCGGAATTCCACTTGCCATTCTTTTTCCGGAAACCCGTTTTTATTTAATTGATGTGATTGCCAAAAAAATAAAGGTAGTTCAGGGCGTTGTAGATGCTTTGGAATTAAAGAACGTAAAAGCAGAACAAAAACGTGCTGAATTGGTAAAAGGTGATTTCGATTTCATAGTAAGCCGTGCCGTAACCAATATGCCGGATTTTGTTTCCTGGATTCATGATAAAATCAAAAAGCAGCACAAACACACTTTAAAAAATGGAATCCTATATTTAAAAGGAGGTGATTTGACTGAGGAATTGAAAGATTTTCCAAAAGCAACCTTATATGATTTAGCTGGTATTTTTGAGGATGAGTTTTTCGAAACTAAAAAAGTGGTTCATTTACCATTGAAGTTTCAGGCTTAAAAAGGTTTCAAGTTTAAAAGTTTCAGGTTTCAAGTTTTGAAACCTATAAAAAATCCGAATCTAATTTAGATACGGATTTTTTATATAGACAAAGTTTCAAACTTGAAACCTGAAACTTGAAACAAAAGATTATCCCAAAAATGGATATCTGTAATCCTCAGGAGTTACAAAAGTTTCCTTGATCGTTCTTGGAGAGGCCCAACGCAATAAGTTCAATGCTGAACCTGCTTTGTCGTTTGTTCCTGAAGCTCTTGCTCCGCCAAAAGGCTGCATTCCAACGACTGCACCTGTTGGTTTGTCGTTGATATAGAAGTTACCTGCTGAATTTTGCAATTTCACAGTAGCCACTTCAATAGCATAGCGATCCTGACTGAAAACAGCTCCTGTTAAAGCATACTCAGAAGAAGTATCAACCAATTCTAAAGTTTCTTCCCATTTTGCATCTTCGTAAATGTAAAGCGTTACAACTGGTCCGAATAATTCGGTTTCCATCGTAGTATATTTTGGATTTGTCGTTACAATAACCGTTGGTTCAATAAAGTAACCTACAGATTTGTCGTAATTTCCTCCAACAATAATTTCAGCATCAGCGTCTTTTTTAGCCTGATCTATATAACTGGCCAATTTGTCAAAAGAACCTTCGTGAATAACTGCTGTAATGAAGTTTCCAAAATCTTCCGGAGAACCGATTTTCATAGATTTTACATCCGTAATTAATTGCTCTTTTACAGCTGGCCATAAACTTTGCGGTATATAAACCCTGGAAGCTGCGGAACATTTTTGCCCCTGAAATTCAAAAGCTCCACGAGTGATTCCGGTTACTACTTGTTTTACATTAGCACTTGGATGTGCAATAATAAAATCTTTACCACCAGTTTCACCAACAATTCTTGGGTATGTTTTATAGTTGTGGATGTTGGCGCCAATTTTAGCCCAGATATCTTTAAATACATGGGTTGATCCTGTAAAGTGAATTCCAGCGAAATCTCGGCTTGCCAAAACAGTATCGGTAATCATTAAAGCATCACCAAAAACAACGTTGATAACGCCATCAGGAACTCCCGCTTCTTTGAAAACATCCAAAATAATTTTTGTAGAAAATACCTGACTATCACTTGGTTTCCAAACTACAACGTTACCCATCATCGCGGCACTTGCAGGAAGATTGGCAGCAATAGCCGTAAAATTAAAAGGAGTAATAGCGTAAACAAAACCTTCAAGAGGTCGGTATTCTAAACGATTCCAGGTTGTAGAGTCAGATTTTGGCTGATCTCCGTAAATCTGCGTCATGAATTCTACATTGTAACGTAAAAAGTCGATCAATTCACAAGAAGCATCAATTTCTGCCTGATGAATATTTTTAGACTGGCCAATCATGGTTGCTGCGTTAATACGTGCTCTGTAAGGTCCTGCGATTAATTCTGCCGCTTTTAAGAAAATAGCAGCACGCTGTTCCCACGCCATATTTGCCCACGCTGCTCTTGATTCAAGAGCATTGGCAATCGCTTTTTCGATATGTTGTTTTTCAGCCAGATGATATTTTCCAACAACGTGCTGGTGATCATGAGGAACTGTTATATTTTTTGTATTTCCGGTTCTGATTTCTTCGCTTCCAATATGTAAAGGAACATCAATTTGAGAATTCCACATTGTAGTGTAAGCTGCCTGAACAGCTGCTCTTTCCGGAGAGTTGGGTGCGTATCCTTTTACGGGCTCATTGACCGCTTTAGGTACATTAAAAAATCCTTTTAACATGGGATGAGATATTTTAAAATTACGAATTGTTTAATTTTAGGCAAAAGTACAAAGGTTATTTTGATTATATCACAATACAATACTAAAATGTTGTAATTTAATAAACTAATCACGTCAAGCTATAAAACGCATGTTTGTATAAAAGTTTAAATTTGAGTGACTTCAATTTACAGGACTATGAAAATTCCGCTTCTGGCTTTTAACGATAAAGGAATTTACTGCCAACAGGCTGATGTATATCTTGATCCCTGGCGGCCGGTAAAAAATGCTATTATTACGCACGGTCACGCAGATCACTCCCGTTGGGGACATCAAAATTATATTACACATCATACAAATGTTCCGATAATTCGGCATCGTTTGGGAGAAATAAATGTGACCGGAAAAGAGTGGGGAGAAACCTTTGTGATTAATAATGTGAAATTCTCATTACATCCAGCTGGACATATTATAGGAAGCTCTCAAATTCGCGTTGAACACAAAGGCGAAGTCTGGGTTTTTACTGGCGATTACAAAACCGAACACGATGGAATATCAGTTCCGTACGAAGTGGTAAAATGCCACACTTTCACCACGGAATGTACTTTTGGATTACCAGCTTTCAATTGGACGCCACAGGCAGAAGTCATTACGGAAATCAATAATTGGTGGGCAGAAAATAAAGCAGAGGGAAAAACCTCCATTCTCTTTGGATATTCTCTAGGGAAAGCACAACGACTTTTGAAATATTTAGATACCGATATCGGTAAAATATACACGCATGGTGCTATCGAAAATATGACGAATGTTTTACGTCCGATGGTGGATTTTCCGCCAACAACTTTAGTAAAACGCGAAACTAAAAAAGAAGAATTCGCAGGAAATATTGTTCTCGCTCCGCCAAGTGCCCACGGAAGTATCTGGATCAGAAAAATGACGCCTTTTGTAACCGGTGCAGCAAGCGGCTGGATGGCTTTTCGCGGAGCCAGAAGAAGACGTGCCATTGACAAAGGTTTTGTGTTAAGCGATCATTGCGATTGGTATTCGCTTTTGGACAGCATCAAAGCCACCGGAGCAGAAAAAATAATCTGCACGCATGGTTATACCGATATTTTCTCCAAATATTTAAGGGAATTAGGTTACGATGCCAGAACTGAAAAAACACAGTACGAAGGTGAAGCAGCAGAAATGGAAAAAGACAATAAGGAAGTTGTATTTGAACAAAATGAAACTTCGGATATTTCTGAAAATAAGGAACTGTAGATGAAAAATTTCGCCCAACTCATTAAGACACTCGACAGTTCTAATAAAACCAACGTAAAAGTCGATGCTCTGACGACGTATTTTAAAAATGCATCGCCAGAAGATAAAGTATGGACGATTGCGATTTTGTCACATCGTCGTCCGCCAAGACCGGTTAATACCACTTTACTGCGGATTTGGGCAAATGAATTGGCGAATATTCCGCTATGGCTTTTTGAGGAAAGTTATCATATTGTTGGGGATTTGGCGGAAACTATCGCTTTAATCATTCCAACAACCAAAGAACATTCTGATAAAAGTTTAACCGAATATCTTCAGGAAATTATTGCGTTAAAAAAGAAATCAGATATTGAGAAAAAAGAATATTTGCACGAAAATTGGTTAGCACTCAATTATTACGAACGCTTTGTTTTTACCAAATTAATTACCGGAAGTTTAAGAATCGGCGTAAGCCAAAAATTAATGACCAGAGCTTTATCTAAAGCAGAAAATGTAGATGAAGATGCTTTGGCTTATAAATTAATGGGAAATTGGGATCCGAATAAAATTACGTTTCAGGAATTGATTCTGGATGAAAAAAGCAGTGATTATTTGTCAAAACCATATCCGTTTTATTTAGCTTATCCAATTGAAGGCGAAGTCGATAATTTAGGAAATCCTGAAGACTGGTCAATTGAACATAAATGGGACGGAATTCGCTCGCAAACGATTATTAGGGACAATGAAATTTATGTCTGGTCAAGAGGCGAGGAGCTTGTTACCGATAAATACCCTGAGTTTCGGTCTTTCGTCGGAATTATTCCGGATGGTACCGTTATTGATGCGGAAATTTTAGCTTTTCCCGAAAAAGAAATTGGGACTTTTAATGATTTGCAAGCCAGAATTGGACGTAAAACAATATCAGTTAGTTTACTTGAAAAAGTGCCTGTAATATTAAAAGCCTATGATATTTTAGAATGGGAAGGTCAGGATATTCGAAATTTACCGTATTCCGAAAGAAGATTATTATTAGAACAATTATACAATTCAATTAAAGATAAAACGGCTTCTTTTCAATTATCAGAAAGGGTGTTGCTCTATTCCTGGCAAGATGTTACAAACGAAAGAATGCGTGCCCGCGAAATGAAAAGCGAAGGTTTGATGTTAAAACGAAACGACTCGCCCTATCAGGTGGGAAGAAAAAAAGGTGATTGGTGGAAATGGAAAATAGAACCGTTGGTGATTGATGCCGTTTTAACGTATGCGATGCGCGGTCACGGAAGAAGATCTAATTTATTTACAGACTATACTTTCGCACTTTGGCAGATTAACGATAACGGAGAAAGAGAATTAGTAACCTTCGCCAAAGCTTATTCCGGTTTAACGGATGCGGAATTCAGAAAAGTAGATGACTTTATCAAAAAAAATACGTTGGAACGATTTGGTCCGGTTCGAAGTGTAACGCCCCAATTGGTTTTCGAAATTGGTTTCGAAGGAATCGCACTTTCCAAAAGACATAAAAGTGGGATTGCAACCCGTTTTCCAAGAATTTTGCGGTGGCGACAGGATAAGAAAATTGAGGAAGCCAATTCAATTGAAGATTTAAAAAGTATGATTTCTTAGAAGTCAAAATCATAAAAATGAACAGAGACGAACTTTATACCATTGCAGAAAACTGGTTTCAAGATCAGGGCTGGAAAGCATTTCCATTCCAAACCCAAACGTGGACAGCTTTTCTGCAAGGCAAAAACGGGTTATTAAACGCGCCAACAGGAAGCGGAAAAACCTACGCCTTATGGTTTCCGATCCTTCTCGATTACATGAAGAAAAACCCGAATTATAAAACGAAACATAAACCAGGATTAAAGGCGATTTGGATAACACCGTTACGCGCTCTTTCAGTAGAAATAAAACAAGCTGCCGAAAGAATTCTTAATGATTTGGATACACAAATGACAGTTGGAATCCGTTCCGGAGATACTTCGCAAAGCGAAAGAACCAAGCAAAGTAAAAAAATGCCTGACTTGCTGGTTACCACTCCTGAAAGTCTACAATTATTATTGGCTTCAAAAGAATTTGCTAAAACTTTTGCCAATTGCTCCGCCATTGTGGTCGATGAATGGCACGAATTATTAGGTACAAAAAGGGGTGTTCAAATGGAACTCGCTTTATCCCGATTAAAAACGATTGCACCAAAAATGCGTATTTGGGGAATTTCAGCCACCATCGGAAATCTTGAACTGGCGCAACAGGTATTGTTAGGTGTAAATTCAGAAGCTTATAATAATTCGGTTTTGATTAAAGCCAATATCAACAAAAAAATAAAATTAATTTCGATATTACCCGACAAAATGGATAGTTATCCGTGGCGTGGTCACATGGGATTGCATCTAATTGATGAGGTTGCGAAAATAGTGCGGAAAAGCAAAACTACTTTAATTTTTACTAATGTACGATCTGCCTGCGAAATGTGGTTTCAGGCAATATTGGAGAAATATCCGGAGTTTGCCGGAGATATGGCCATGCATCACGGAAGCATAAGCAGGGAAACCCGTTTGTGGGTTGAAAATGCGATTAGAAATGAAGAATTAAAAGTTGTAGTCTGTACTTCTAGTTTAGACTTAGGAGTAGATTTTGCTCCTGTTGAAACCATCATTCAGGTGGGTGGACCAAAAGGTGTTGCCCGTTTTCTGCAAAGAGCAGGACGAAGTGGCCATCAACCCGGAAAAGAAAGTGTAATTTATTTTCTTGCTACACATGCCATTGAACTAATTGAAGCTTCAGCACTGAAAAAAGCGGTTGCCAAAACGATTGTCGAAGACCGTATTCCTTATTTGAACAGTTGGGATGTTTTGGTACAATATCTGAATACGTTAGCTGTTTCTGACGGATTTTTTCCGGATGAAATTTTTGAAGAAGTCCGACAAACATTCTGTTATCAAAATATTACAAAAGAAAACTGGAACTGGATTCTGAACTTTATTACCAACGGAAGTCAAAGTTTACAAGCGTATGAGGAATTCAAAAAAGTAGAAATTGAAGAAGACGGACGTTTTAAAATTAACAGTCGATTGATTGCACTGCATCACCGAATGCAGATAGGAACCATCGTTGGTGATGCTTCATTAAATGTGAAATTTTTAAGCGGAGGTTATATTGGAAATATTGAAGAATGGTTTGCCTCAAAACTACAGCCGGGAGATGTTTTTACCTTTGCAGGAAAACGTTTGGAATTATTTCGTGTAAAAAATATGCAGGTTTTGGTTCGAAAGGCTGATCCCAAAAAAGAGTCAAGAACTGTGAGCTGGATGGGAGGGCGCATGGCATTATCTGTCCAGATGAGCGAATTGCTTCGGGAAGAATTATACGCTGCTAATAGCGAGAATCTGACCCCGGAATTAAAAGCTTTGCAGCCTATCTTTGCAAGGCAGCGAAAGGAAAGTATTGTCCCTGGCGATGATGAATTCTTAATTGAAACCTTTAAAACCAGAGAAGGTTTTCATGCTGTTTTTTATCTTTTCGAAGGTCGGTTTGTGCATGAAGCTTTAGCCAGTATTTTATCCTATCGCATTAGTTTATTATCTCCAATTACTTTTTCTTTGGCTTATAATGATTACGGGTTTGAATTGCTCTCCGATCAGGAAATTGACATGCAGTCGGTTTTTGATAACAATTTGTTTTCTACCGAATATGTGCATCATGATTTGCAGAAGAGCCTTAATTTAACAGAAATGGCTCGCAGAAAATTCAGGGATATTGCCGTAATTGCAGGACTAGTTTTTACCGGAATGCCCGGAAGACCTGTTAAAACAAAACATTTGCAGAGTGGCTCGCAATTGCTTTTTGAAGTTTTCAGAGATTATGAGCCGGATAATTTATTACTCCAGCAGGCTTATACAGAAACATTTGAACATCATTTGGAAGAAGGTCGTTTGATTCAGGCTTTAGAAAGGGTAAATCAACAGACTATTGTCTGGAAACAATGCAAAAAACCTACACCATTCAGTTTTCCAATCATTACTGATCGTTTGAGGGAAAAATTATCAAGCGAAACATTGGCGGAAAGAATCAAAAAGATGACAGCGAGTTATATGAAATAATAATATGAAAATTACAATCAATAAGCAAAGTTTTATTTTACATCCTTGCGGTGCGGCTTTCTGGGAAGAAAAAAAAATACTTTTAATATCAGATTTGCATTTAGGCAAAGTATCGCATTTCAGAAAACACGGAATGGCGATTCCGGAGAAAGCGATTCCGGAGAATTTTAATCGGTTAAACAATATTTTAGAATTATTTGATGCTGAAACTATAATTTTCTTAGGGGATTTATTTCATAGTAAAATGAATAAAGAATGGAATTTGTTTTCAGACTGGACTAAAAGGATAAAAAAGCAGATTATTTTGGTGGAAGGTAATCACGATATCATTTCGAAAAAAAATTATATAGATTTACATATAGAAATTTATTCAGAACTCATAATTGATGATTTTTTATTAACACATCATCCAACAGAAAGAGAAAATCTCTTCAATTTTTGCGGACACATTCATCCGGGAATTAAACTAAAAGGATTAGGAAAGCAATTCTTAAGCTTGTCTTGTTTTTTCAGAAAAACGAATCAAATGATTTTTCCGGCTTTTGGAGAATTTACAGGTAATTTTTATCTGATTCCCGAAGAAAATGACAAAGTGTATGCTCTTGCAAAAGGAGAAGTAATAGAAATTAAAAACTAATTTAATTCAAAGCAAATGGAGCACACATCCTAAACGTAGGAACTATAACTTTAAATATTTTGGTTGTAGTAAAATTAATCATATTAAAATGACCTTTCATCGAACCATAAGGTGATGATAATAAACAACCTGAACTGTAAGTATGATTTTCGCCTGGTTTTAAAACAGGTTTTTTTCCAATAACACCTTCTCCATCAACTACTTCTAAGTCATTTAGGGAGTCGAAAATTTCCCAGTGGCGGGATGTTAATTGAACTGAATCCTTACTGTGGTTTTCGATTGTGACCACATAACTAAAAGCAAAATGAATCTTGTAGTTCTTGAAGTAAGTACCTTCAAAACTAGTCAAAACAGATATTTTTATGCCTCTTGTTATCTGAGAAACCATAACTAACGTAGTATATATGTGTGTGTTATATGTGCAAACTTACGAAAAAAAATGATTCGATTGAAATCCTTTTTTAGAATGTTTAGTTAATAATGTTCAATGAGTTGGCGTTTCCTTTTCCGATAACTCTTTCGTAACGGTCTGTATTTTCACGGTAATAGACTAAAATAGTGTATTCGTTTTCAGTTTGATAAAAGTTTCCGTCGATGGCATTTTCATAATCAATAACACCATTTTTGTCAGCAACTGTGTATTGAAAATTTGTAAAACCCTGTTTAATCATTACGGCTTTTTCATAAATACCTTTATCTGCATTATAATCCATTTTGTATTCTGGCGACAAACTGTAATTATTGAACATTCCGGTAATATAAATGTCTTTGTTTAACCTGAATGCAGGAGCTGAAAGGCTAAAATAGACCCAGGCGTAATCAGCTTCAATTTCCTGATTGGATCCGTTAATATTTTTGACTACAAAATTTCCATTGACATCCTGATATACCGTATAAATCTGATTGCCTCTTGCTGGGCTTGTGTATAAAAATGAACTGTAAATATCACTGCTTGAATTTACTTTCGCTACATTGTTATTTGCAGCTCTAATATCTTTATTCTCAAAGTATAAAAATTCATTTCCGCCCCAAAATTGTGTTTCACTGTCGTATTTATAAACCAATTGATTACCAAGTGTATATTGTGGGGGAATATTTTTAATACTCGTATTAAAATCACCATTCTGCATTAAAAGTATTTTTACGTTTTGTAATGGTGTCTGAAAAGCAATGTCATTTGAAGTAATGGCAATATCAAGATTTTGTTTGTATTCAATGTTGTTTAAATTTCGGGTTCGTTTAACCTGAGCTGCTACAGTAGATTTATTTTCGTATAAAATGAACTTTCTGGAGAAAATAAGCTCTCTGTCTTCATTTAGGATTTTGACCATATAATTACCTGAAATTCTTAGCTGAGTAGCAAACTGATTTGGAAAAGGTAACTTATAATGCGAGTAATTCTGG
This sequence comes from Flavobacterium sp. LM4, assembly GCF_002017935.1. NCBI lineage: Bacteria > Pseudomonadati > Bacteroidota > Flavobacteriia > Flavobacteriales > Flavobacteriaceae > Flavobacterium > Flavobacterium sp. LM4. The sequence continues at coordinate 2,466,492 of NZ_MUFW01000001.1, forward strand.
AGCGTATTGAAAGAATTCGAATAATCCATAATTCTTTGATTGTCAAAACCCCGAATATAATCTGTTTTAGGGATTTCTGAAGGCTTCCAGTTGTAGTCACAATGTACAATTTCGAAATAATAATTGGCTTCGTTGCCGTATAAATCATCAAATTGAAGTTCAAATGTGGAACCTAATTCAAATATTGGGACTACATTGCTGCCATTTTGTACAAATGAAACTGTTTTTATATTGTATGGCGGATTAATTTCTTTTTCCTGGGCTTTCGCCAAACTGAAAATAAAAAGAAAAATAAAGCTTGTATATGAAAATTTTAACATCAGATTACGTTTGTAAGATTGTAAATATAACAATTTTATAGAACGAAAAAGACGCTTTTGTATTGGATTTCATCATTAAGATCCCAAAATATAGGCTAAGTTGCCTTCAAGTTCGTCATTGATATAACTTTCTTCCAAAAGAGAATCAGACAATAGCTTTTTATTTTCCTGAAGTTTCACTATTTTTTCTTCAACTGTATTTTTCGAGATAAAACGAATTACATTTACTTTATTCAACTGCCCAATTCGGTGTGCTCGTGCAACTCCTTGCTTTTCTGCGAAAGGATTCCACCACGGATCTAAAAATAAAACATAAGAAGCTTTTGTGATATTCAGACCAACGCCACCTGCTTTCAACGAAATAAAAAACAACAACGGATTTTCGTTTTCCTGAAACAATTTTACCTGTTGTTCTCGTTTGCCGGCTGGGGTTTCTCCTGTAATTTCACAAAACTCGATTTTGTTTTGTTTGCACCAATCGGTATAAAAGTTCAGGTTGGTAACAAACGAACTGAAAATGATTACTTTTTGTTTTACTTTAACTAAATTTTCAAGATAATTGGTAACAGCAATATATTTTCCGGAATCAATTTCGGAATCTGCATCGACCATTTTCGGATGATTACTCAATTGTCGCAGTTTCATCAAAGTATTGATAATACTGATTTTATCTGGGCTTGAACCATCGGTTTTAAGGAGGAAATTACGAGCTTTAGATTTTTCTTTTTCATATAATTTTTCCTGTTCCGGATCCATGTCGCAATAATAAATCTGCTCTGTCAATTCCGGTAAATCTTTTAAAACCTGTTCTTTGGTTCGTCGCAAAATATAAGGCTGGATGAGGTTTTTTAATTCGGTTAAAACTTCTTCATTCTGCTTTTTCTCAATCGGATTTTTGAAATTTCCCACAAAAAAAGCATAACTGCCCAGAATATCCGGATTGATAAACTGCATCTGCGACCATAAATCGTCAAGCGAATTTTCGATTGGCGTACCACTCAGCGCAATTTTATGACCTGTACTGATTTTATTGATGGCTTTAAAAATTTTAGAATTTTTGTTTTTAATATACTGACTTTCATCTAAAATCAGATAGCGGAAATTATACTTTTCTAAAATGGAAATATCCCGGTGAACGATGCTGTAACTGGTAAAAATCAAATCAGTTGAATCTAATCTGCCTGCGAGTAATTTTCTGTCATTACCCACATATTGCATTTTTGAAAAGTGTGGCGTAAACTTTCCAGTCTCATTAAACCAGTTAAAAACCAAAGAGGAAGGCAGCACTATCAAAGCTTTTAGAGGCTCTCTTTCAACAGTCGTTTCATTTGCAAACAAATCAAAATTGGTCGTTTTGGTTGTAAAGCCTAATTGCTCCTGTACAGAAACCAAAACAGCTAAAGTCTGTAATGTCTTTCCAAGTCCCATGTCATCCGCGAGACAAGCACCCAGATTAGAATTGAAATGTCCCAAAAGCCATTTTACACCCTCAATTTGATACGGTCTTAAAGTTGTTTTTAGTAAATCTGAGGGAGTATATTCAGCATGAGTAATTACATTATTATCAATTTCTGAAATTCCGTCCAAAGCGGTGAAATTACTTTTACGTAAAAGTAATGCTCCGTTTTCTGTTTTTGCCAGTTTTGCCAAAGAACCATATTTGCTGAACCATTCCAGCGGAATTAAAAAGTAATTTCCGTCAGGTAACATAAAAAGTCTTTCCTTGCTTTTTATATTCGGAATAATTTCGCTGAAATTGATTTTATAATTGCCAATAGTAACGATGATTTTAATATCAAACCAATCGGCTTTTGTTTCTTTTGCAATCGAAATCGTATTACTTTCTGTAATGATTTCTTTGCTTTCAAGTTTCAGGTTTTGGATTGTAAAGCCTAAACTTTCAAGCTTTTCCTTGTTGTCAATAATCAATTGAATATTGATATAAGGATCATTCGCTTCTGTTTCAAGTCCAAACAATTCGTTTTTGACTTTTACTAAACCAATTTCAAGTAATTTTTTTGTGTATAAAATTTCTACGGCACTCCTTTTAAACTGAATTATTTTGGGTTCGTTAGCAATACTGAAATCCACAAAAGAATGTGTTTTTTTAGTTTTACCGGCGTCAAATACATAACCGTTATAATCGAAATAAAGGTTGAGGTAATAAGAATTTTTAAAGAAATCATAAACAGGCTGAATTGTACTCGAAATTATTTGGTCACGAAGTTCCATTTCAAAACCAGTAGCTTCAATATCAATTTTTTTAGCTATTTCGGGTATAAATCCTTTAAAATAATCATCCACCAATTTTGATGGAATTTCAATTGATTTTTTCTTTAAAAACGGAGTCAGTTTTTTAGCATTCAGTTCTTTTAGCTGCCCTAATTTTTTATCAATAATTAACCACCCCGGTTCATCCAAAAGAATATCAATACTACTATTCATGGGTGAAAAAGTAGTTTTATTTTCTTTTAACGAAAGGGTATAAGTAATTCCTTCTAAATGTTTGTCAAATTGTATCTGAGGTTCAAATTCAAGTGGTTCAACTGTAACTCGCGAACGGTAAAAATCTTTTTCAGCGCTCATATTAAGTGATAAAGGAAATTGTTCCTTCACGATTAAATCGTAAAAGGAACTTAAATTAAATTTTAAATACTGACGGATTGCAAACTCAATTTTAGAATCTTTTTGCAGATCAGCTATTGTTTTCGCTGATTTGATTTTGGCACCGAACTTCTTGAAAATGAATTCAGGTTTTAAGGATTCGCAGGCTGTCAGGATTTTTTTAGTATTTGAATCTAAATTTTCAAAATCAATTCCGAAACTATCCAATACAACTTTTGTAGCTTTTTTGTTGAGATATTTTATTTCGCTCGTATTCTCAACAATATAGGCTGTAGGAATATAGGTATTCAGATTTTTTTCAAAACTAATGTCAAAACAGAACTGAAATGATTTAATAGGTTCCAAGGTTTAAAGGTTTGGTTAGGCTTGTAATTTGGGAATTGTGCTAAAAAAAAGCGTTTTCAAATTATTTCTATTTTGAAAACGCTTTTTTAAATGAACTTATATCACTTATATGGTGAAAAAAAAATTAGTTTTCCTGTTTAAAGCAAAGCGGAATAATTTCGCCTTTTGCCAAACAGTATTTCTCAACCAACTCTGGTGCAATTTTATTCGTGTAATCTTCTTCGATAACAATAAAACCTATACTTCTCAGTTTATCGAAATAATCGCGCCCATACACACGAACGTGATCGTATTGTCCGAAGATTTTAGCACGCTCTTTTTGATCTGTAATCGAATCGTCTGCAAACGTAACTTCGCGGGATAAATCCTGTGGAATTTGCAAAACTGCCATTCCGCCTGGTTTTAAAACTCGGAATAATTCCTGCATCGCTTTGGTATCGTCCGGAATATGTTCTAAAACGTGATTACACAAAATAACGTCATATTCATTGTCTTTGAAAGGCAAATTACAAATGTCTGCTTTTACATCTGCCAAAGGCGAAAGTAGATCGGTTGTTGTATAATCCAGATTTTTCTGCTTGCGGAATCTTTTGTAAAATGCCTGTTCCGGAGCAAAATGCAATACTTTTTTCGGTGCTGTAAAAAAATCGGTCTGATCGTTTAAATACAGCCAAAGCAAACGGTGTCTTTCTAGAGAAAGTGTGCTTGGCGAAAGCACATTATTACGTTGTTTTCCATATCCGTAAGGCAAAAACGACTTAAAGCTTTTTCCGTCAATAGGATCGGTAAATTTGCTTCCTCTTAACGATAAAGCTAAAATTGGTCGCACCACATAACTCAAACGAATTAATAATGGGCGGGGGATTGTATTAAGTACTAATTTAAATAATTTTTTCATTAGATTCTAAATATTCTTTGAAATCGATCGTTGTCAATCACTTTTAGTTTTGAAAATAGGTGTTTGTATTCAGATGTTAATTCTCTCTCTACTGCTGAAAAAGTAACTTTAGCTGCTGGACTAGAATTTGTGTTGTAAACAAAATATATTTGAAAAATACTATTAGGGAAACACATGTTTTCAGTAAAACCCTTGTTGTATATATAATTGTAAAATGATATTATACTTTCTGTTGCTTTTAGTCTAAAATCAATTTTCTTGATACCACCACTTTTAAATTCAACAAAAATTACTTTTTCGTCTTTAAAATAAACAGTATCTGACGTTTTTATCGTTTTATTAATTTCATCAAAATCAAAGCTAAGTTTTGTTGAGTTTATAAGAGATTTAGTGATTGTAATTTCTTCTTCTATATTGTTTATTATGGTTTTTTCTTTTATTTCGTACCATGAGATTTCTTTTAATGTTTTCTTAAGTACATAGTTCTCAAAATGTTCTTGAATATCATTAAACCTCATCGTTTATGTCTTGGATTTTATAAAATGCTTCAGAAATTGAGCTTAAAATAGGAGATATGTCTTTCGTTACATCGATAATACTTGAGGATAACCCATCTTCATTTTTTTTAGAGAAATAAAAATTAGTAGATTTCTCATGATTATATTTTTTTGAATATGCTTCAATGGCTTCTATAAAATATGGACTATGTGAAGTTAGTAACATTGGAATGTCAAAATCTTTTGAAAGTTTTACAAGGATTTCTGCGTATTTTACTTGCCAAGTTGGATGTAGATGAACTTCAGGCTCGTCAATTATTAATAAAGTTCTATTGTTTAATCTATTATTTTTTAATAATAATTGAATCAGCCCAAAACTTTTTATACCAACAGCAGTATTTTTAATGTTTAAATCTTGTTTGTTTTTTTTATATCTTACTCCTTGGAGTAAATCTATAGTAATTTCTCCATTAATTATTTCAGAAATTTCTTTGTATATTTTAGAATAATCTGATGTAGTATTTGTTAATGGATTTGATAAAGATTTTGCTAGTTCTTCTTGTCTATTTCTCGAGTAAAGTTGTGCGCCGTCTTTCCCAACAAATCTTTGTAAGGATTCATCTACGATTGATGGGCTTTCAATAAAGTAGACATCTTTCAAATATGTTTCTAAATTATTATCTAGATTTATAAATATAAAGTCTCTATCCTTATACCATTGTTCAATTGTAGCATTGCCTTCTAAATCTTCAATTTCAATTTTTGAAATTGTTTCAGAAGTTTTAAATACGTTGTGAAGTGTTGCTATTTCTGATCGAAGCCAATTTGTTATTTCATCTTTCTTTTGTTCAATTGTATTGAAGTCAACATAGAAATATTTTTTTAGCATTCTCAGAGAGTCTGAAAGGGCTTTTCTTGAATCCTCGTTTATTGATTCAAGTTGTATTGTTTTTTCAATTTTTTCAAGCCATTCAGAACTGATTTCTTTTATTTGAAATTCTGTAATATCTATGGATTCATTTTTTTTTAATTCTTTTAAAATGTCTTGATATCTATATATAACTCGACTATTTTTTTCATCTTGAAAAAGATTAATATTTTGGTTGAATCCTTTAATTATAGAGTATAAAACTTTTCCAACAGTACTTTTTCCAGAGTCATTTTGACCTGCAATAAGAGTAATCCCCTCAATGTTAATGTTTACTTCTTCAATAATTCCAATATTTTGGAGTTTTATTTTCATTAGATACTATATTTTTATAAAAGTAGTTATTTTTAAATTTAATAAATTAAAAATATTATTCTCTACTAAAATATTAGTGTTATGTATTAGTAAATGGTCTCTGTGAATCTCTGTGGAATAACTTATAAAACTAAAGGCACTTTTCTAAATTCATCTTCTTCATTGCTTTCGATTCCTAATGCTTTGTAAATGTAATAGAAAGTCGATAAAATTTCCGGCTTTCCGTCAATTAAAGCAACATCATGTTCGAAATGGGCACTTGGTTTACCGTCAGCAGTCAGGATTGTCCAGCCATCTTTAAGCTGTTTGATATTTTTTGTCCCCATGTTGATCATAGGTTCAATGGCAACCACCATTCCTTCAACGAAAAGTTTTCCTCTTCCTTTTTTACCATAATTCGGCATTTCCGGAGCTTCATGCATTTTTTGACCTAATCCGTGTCCAACTAATTCACGGACAACTCCGTATCCGTGAGATTCAGTATATTTTTGAATGGCATTTCCAACATCTTCAACACGGTTTCCGGCTTTAAATTCCCTGATTCCTACGTAAAGAGATTCTTTGGTTACCTGCAAAAGCTTTTTGGTTTCCGGTGCAACTTCTCCAATTTCAAAACTATAGGCATGATCTCCATGATATCCATTTTTGAAAGCACCGCAATCTACAGAAATAACATCACCATTCTGTAAAGGCGTATTATTCGGAATTCCGTGAACAACCTGAGCATTCGGACTCATGCAAAGCGAATTCGGAAAATCGTACAAACCAAGAAAGCTTGGAACAGCACCGTGATCGCGAATGAATTCCTCGGCTAATTTGTCAAGATATAATGTAGTGACTCCTTCTTTGATTTCAGAAGCAATCATTCCTAATGTTTTCGATACGATCAAAGCGCTTTCGCGCATTAATTCTATTTCCTCACGGGTTTTTTGGATAATCATATTTTTCAGATTTTCAGTTCGCAAAAGTACAATTTTAATCTTATTTTTTTTAAGTTGATTTTGAAATTAATTAGAACTGAAATTTCAATAATTTATCTAAAAATCAAAGTTTCTTTTCAATTCTAACATTTTTTTAAAAGAGCATTTCAGAAAAAAGACATAAATTAGTAGTAAAACCTTATTAATCATGAAAACTATTACAGATCAGGATATTGATAAAGTAAACGCTCTTAGGAAAATGAAGCGAAATGCTTTGGCACTTTTGGGCGTGGCAGTTCTGTTGTTTATAATTGCCATTTATTTTAAAATCCCTATGCTGCAGGCGTTTAGCGAAGCAGCAATGGTGGGCGGAATTGCGGATTGGTTTGCAGTTGTAGCCTTGTTTCGCCATCCGATGGGAATTCCGATTTGGCATACGGCAATTATTCCGACCAAAAAAAATGAGATTGGTGAAAATCTCGGCAATTTTGTTTCTGAAGAATTTCTGAATCGTGAAAAGCTGGAAATTAAGTTAGATGAATTCAATTTTGCCTCTAAAGCATCTGATTGGCTTTCGCAGGATGAAAATGCCAATAAAGTTGCAGATGCTATAACTCTAAATATTATTCCGGGGGTTTTAAAAACGATAAAAGATGAAGATATAAAGCGATTCATTCAGGTACAGTTTAAAGAAAAACTTGAAGCAATTAATTTCGGAGACTGGGTGGCGCTGGCATTTGAACCTTTGCAAAAAGGGAATGTAAAAGACCAATTATTGAATAATCTTCTTGAAGTGATGAGTGCCGAATTAAGCGAAAATAAAGACTTAATTAGAAAGAAAGTAAAACAATCTACCCCTTTTTTGAGTTTTGGCCTTGCTGATAAAAGCATTTCGGAAGGTATTTTTAATGGCTTGCAGGAGTTTCTTGATGAAGCCAAAAATCCGGAGAGCGCAGTTAGAATTAAAATAGATGAATACATTTCTGATTTCCTGAATAAGGTAAAGAACTCGGAAGAAATGCGAATCAAAATCAATAATCTGATTGTTGGTTTTGCCGGAAAAACAGAAGTTCAGGATTACATTAACGGGATCTGGGATGAAATAAAATTATCAATTACAAATGATTTAGAGAAAGGTGAGGAATCTTCAATCCGAAAAAACATTGCCGGTTTGATTCAGAATTTTGGAAACGGACTCAAAGAAGATTCGACAATGGTTGATAAAATCAATAATTTTATTAAAAACGATTTGCTTTCTGTTCTTCTGAATAATAAAAAGGTAATTGGGGATTTAATTTCTTCAACTGTGAAAAGTTGGGATGGAAAAGAGGTTTCTGAAAAATTAGAACTTGAAATCGGAAAAGACCTTCAGTACATCAGAATCAACGGAACTTTAGTGGGCGGATTTATCGGACTTATAATATATGGAGTTGAATGTACCTACCATTATTTTGTAATGTAAATAAAAGCAAAGAGAGACAAATCCTAAAACTTGTCTCTCTTCTATTAAAAAAAGTGGTTTTCTATAGTAATGAATGACAAGTCATTGCTTCAGGCTGTGGAACACCCATCAATTCTAAAATAGTAGGGGCAATATCGCCTAAAACACCATTTTGGATGTTTTTTAACTCCTTGTCAACCAAAATAATCGGCACCGGATTTGTTGTGTGCGCTGTATTTGGGCTTCCATCAGGGTTGATCATCGTTTCGCAGTTACCGTGATCGGCAATTACAATGGTGGTGTAATTGTTTTCAAGAGCAGTTTCAATAACTTGTTTTGCGCAGGCATCAACAGCCTCACAAGCTTTAATTGCTGCTTCCATGATTCCGGTATGTCCAACCATATCACCGTTAGCAAAGTTTAAACAAACAAAATCTACTTCACCTTTGTTTAATTCAGGAACAAGGGCATCTGTTAATTCATATGCACTCATTTCAGGCTGTAAATCGTAAGTGGCCACTTTTGGAGAATTTCTTAAAATACGTGATTCTCCTTCAAAAGGTACTTCTCTTCCTCCGGAAAAGAAAAAAGTTACGTGCGGATATTTTTCTGTTTCAGCAATTCGAATTTGTTTCTTGCCGGCTTTTTCTAAAACTTCACCAAGGGTTTCAGTGATATTATCTTTATTGTAAACAACTTTTACATTTAAATAAGTTTCGTCATAGTTGGTAAGCGTAACATAATACAAGTTCAATTTGTGCATGTTCTGCTCGTGGAAATCTTGTTGAGAAAGGGCTTCTGTAAGTTCACGGCCTCTGTCGGTTCTGAAATTGAAGAAAATCACAACATCGCCTTCGACAATTGTTGCTAATGGTTTTTCTTCTTCATCAACCATTACGATTGGTGCAATAAATTCATCGGTTACATCTTTTGAATAGCTTTCAAGAATACTCGCGACAGCATTTTTTGACGGAGTTCCTATTGCATTTACAACCAAATCATAAGCCAGTTTTACACGCTCCCAGCGTTTATCACGGTCCATTGCATAATAACGTCCAACAATTGAGGCGATTTTTACAGTAGTATCTTTAATATGGTTTTCTAAATCCTGAATATATTTGGCACCTGATTTTGGATCGACATCACGTCCGTCTGTAAAGGCGTGAACGAATACATTTTCTAAACCATATTCCTGAGAAGCGTCGATAAGCCCGCGTAAGTGTGAGGTATGAGAGTGTACGCCTCCATCAGATACTAATCCTAAAAAGTGTACTTTTTTATTGTTTTCTTTAGCATAAGTAAAAGCATCAACCAAAACTTGCTCTTTGGCAAGTGTCTGATGTGCTACTGCTAAATTTATTTTGGCTAAATCCTGATAAACGATTCTTCCGGCACCCAGGTTCATATGTCCAACTTCGCTGTTTCCCATTTGTCCTTCGGGTAAGCCAACGTTTAATCCGTCGGTACGAAGTTGTGCGCTTGGGTAATTTTGGTAAAGGCTATTTATAAAAGGAACATTTGCATTGTCTATTGCAGATACTTTAGGGTCAGGAGATTTTCCCCAACCGTCTAAAATCATAAGGATTACTTTTTTATTCATGGTTTTTAGTTTTTGGCAAAGATAAACCATTTATAAAACAGGCAAGAAACGATTGTGACAATTATGTTTTATAAAATGAACAGTGCAAAAAAATAATAATTTAATTGAAGAAAGCTTTGTTTTTTAAAATTAATGCAGACAGGTTTGAGATTCTGTAGTAGTTGAATAGTATTTTATGTTAACTAAATAGTTTTAGTGATTTATACGTTTTTTAGATACAAAAATATTACTAAGGTTTTGATTTCATATTAATTAGGTTTTAAAAACAATTCAATTTGTTTTTAAAATAATGAATTATGTTTATGAAACAAGGTAAATTCCTGCAAAAAAAAATGATATATTTAGCTTAATTTAACTTTTTTTGCGATTTAGTGTTAAAGTTTGAACAAATATCACCTAATTTAGTGATATTAATTTTTGTAATTACAAATAAAGTATAAATTTGTCAAACCTCAAAAGAAGTGTAATCTAAACGAAATCAATGATTTATAAGATTTATCCCGCAATTTTATTTTTGTTTTTGTCTTTTGGTACAGATACTAAAAATAACACTGAAGCTAAAGAAGTAACAGTACGCAACATTGCTAAAGTTGAAAAACTGGCTATTGATGCGAAGATTGAAAATATTTATAACACATTAAATACGAATAGTTTTATTCTTCCTGAACTAAAAACTTTTACGGAAGCCTTGAAAGGTTTTTACTTATTGAAAGAAAAAGGTTTTATTCAAAAAGATATTTTAACTCTGGTTGATTTTAGTTTGTCATCAAACTTAAAACGTCTGTGGGTTATTGATTTATCGACCCATACTATTTTATTTCAATCTCTTGTAGCGCACGGCAGAAATACCGGTGAAGAGTTTGCTTCAGCATTTTCAAATGTTAGTTCATCTTTTAAAAGCAGCTTAGGGTTTTATAGTACCGGAGAAATTTATCAGGGAAAACATGGTATTTCATTACGCTTAGATGGTTTAGAAAAAGGAATAAATGATCAGGCTCGTAACAGAGGCGTTGTCATGCATGGAGCCGATTATGTTTCTGAATCGTTTATCAGAGATCACAAAAGATTAGGAAGAAGTCAGGGATGTCCGGCAATTCCCGTTGAAATGACAGATGAAATTATTCAGGCCATAAAGGGTAAATCATGTTTGTATATCTATCACCCTTCGCGAAGTTTTCCTATGGAGCAACTAATTTCGTAATTTAGAATACAAATCTTCATCGAGATCATAAACATCATATCTGAAAATCAATTGATTTTTTCTACTCCAGGCAGTCCAATACCATTGATATAATTTATATTTTTTGGTAATCTTAATGCTTGTTGTTTTTTTACGGGCAATTATGGTGTCAATTTTATCTTTTGACCAGTTTTTAGAATCATCTAAAATATGCTGTGCCAATTCTAATGGGTTTTCAACACGTACGCAGCCGGAACTCAAAGAACGATTACTTCTTTCGAAATAATTTCGGTGATTGGTGTCGTGTAAGTAAACACTATAATTGTTAGGAAACATAATTTTTATTAATCCAAGTGAGTTATAATAACCTGGTTTTTGAATATACCTGTAGCTGCGGGGTTTATTTATGTTCCAGTTTGCAGGATCGACTTCGTGTCCGGCGCTATCATAAATGGTGATGTTTTTGTTTTTCAAATAATTTCTGTTTCGTTTCATTGCAGGAACCACATCTTCCTTTAAAATAGTAGGAGGAACAGTCCATGTTGGATTAAAAACGATGCTTTTAAGAGTAGAGGTTAAAACCGGTGTTTTTCTTTTACTGGTTCCAACAACAACATTTCTAACAGCAGTTGTATCCTTATTTTCTACAACATGCAAACTAAAATCAGGAATGTTTACTATAAAATAATTTTCAGCAAATTCATTCGGATACCATCTCCAGCGCTCTAAATTGGCAATAATCTGATGTTTTCTTTTTTCTTTAGAAAAGTTTAGGTGATGAATAGTGCTGGCTCCAATGACACCATCCGGAACTAAACCGTGACGGGATTGGAATTTTTTCATAGATTCAAATGTTTTATTGTCGTAGATAGCCGTTAAGCTGTCTTTACCTGACATATCATTCCAATATAAAAGTCTTTTTTTAATATTGATTAATGCGCGATTAGTATCATGCAGTACTATTTTTTCTTTTGATTCAATAGTACTAATAGGGTCGTCAGGAAAACTATTGATAAGTTTTAAGGCTTTTAGTAATTGTTTATAAGTTTCCGATTTAGGCTGGATATTTTTAACTAAACTATCCAAAGTATTGTGATTGAAACTTTTTACTAATGCAGTGTTAATGTCTAAATCCTTGTCTTCAAGTGCCCAGTCCCGATATAAAAATTTGGGGTTTAGTTTTCCTTCGTATAAATGGGTAACATATTTTTCAAAATTATGAGTCAGCAGCAAATCATATTCGGCTAGTTGTTTGCTGCTTAATTTATTGATTTGATTCTCGTAAACATCCATTTTCTTTACGCGATAATCATTTGGATTTAAACCTAAATCTTCTGATTTTTTTAGTTGCGATAAAATATAAGTTCTTTTTTTTAGATTTCCCCAAATGGTTTTATTGTCAGATGAAAGATAAAATTGTTTTAATGTTTCACTTTTATAAGCGTTTATAAGTGCAGTATCTATGTCAACAGTTCTTGCATCTGTAATTACTATGGCAGGTAAAGCTTTTTTTATTTTTGGAAGTGCGTCTTTTTGGTTCTTTTTGCAGCTTATAAAGAAACACAGTATCAACAGAAAGTAAAGTTTATTCATTTTATATTTTTTTGTACATTAAATAATGTTCTCCAATATTTGGGATTTCAAACGGATTTCCCTTGATTTTATATCCCAGTTTTTTATAGAATCCAACAGCGACTGTTCTTGCATTAAACCATATCAAATCGAATTGGTTTGATATACAATATTCTTCACAATGTATTATTAGTTTCTCTCCAAAACCTTTTTTTTGGTGTGATTCTAAAATAGCCATTCCACGAATTTGGACCTGAAAAATTTCTGCAAAGATAGGATTGCTTTTTAGGAATAACGAAATTATTCCTGTTAAATTTGAATTTTTAAATAATCCGAAGTGATGTGTTGTTTCTAAATCATCCCCATCAAAAATGCAGGTTTCGATGGATTTTTCTTTTCGAAGTACAGGATGTCTTACAATAATGGCTTCCTGTGCAGATATTTCTTTAATTAATGTCATGTTCTGAATAAAAAAACAAAGCTATAACATTTTAATTTTAAATAGATTACTAAAAATAGTGATTTTTAATTTATTTTTTTTCAAAAAAAGCTTGTTTTAAACCTTACTTATTTTTTATATTTGCACCACAGTAATGCGAAAGTAGCTCAGTTGGTAGAGCTCCAGCCTTCCAAGCTGGTTGTCGCGAGTTCGAGCCTCGTCTTTCGCTCTAATCAAAACTTAGGTTTAGATTTAAAATGTAAATAATTTGTTTTTTATTTTTTTAAAAGATTTATTTTTTTATATTTGCACCCTGTTAATGCGAAAGTAGCTCAGTTGGTAGAGCTCCAGCCTTCCAAGCTGGTTGTCGCGAGTTCGAGCCTCGTCTTTCGCTCTTCGAAATCCTCAAACAATTTGTTTGAGGATTTTTTGTTTTTAGGTTATTTTAAATTACTAAGGTCGCTTTCGGGATTTAACTCAGTTGGCTGTTGATTCTGTAGAAATAAACGGGCTGATAGATTTCCTTTTAAAGTAATTTTTTCTCCTTTTACTTCAAGCCAGCTGCCTTCTCTTAATCCTAAAACCGGAATAGTATTAAAAGCATGAAACTCTTTTATTCTTGTTTCGCGGGTTTCTCCCATGTGTTTGGATTGTAAATCAGGATCTAAATAATGAGGGTTTAGATTAAAAGGAATTAATCCTAATGTCTGAAAACTAGGAGGGTATACTATAGGCATGTCGTTTGTGGTTTGCATTGAAAGACCGCAAATATTGCTTCCGGCACTGGTTCCTAAATAAGGTATTCCGTTTTTTACCGTTTCAGAAAGAATCTGCATAATATTATTTCTGTATAATTGAGTAACCAGTAAAAAAGTATTTCCTCCTCCAGTAAATATTCCTTCAGCGTTTTTTAAAGCTGTTTCAGGATCTTCAAATTCATGAATTCCTTTTACTGAAATGTTGATAGTTTGAAAAACTGAAGCTGCTTTTTGAGTATATTCATCATGCGAAATTCCGCCAGGACGGGCATAGGGGATGAATAAGATAGTTGAACAATTTTTAAAATGCGATTGCAATACAGGTAGCAAATATTCTAAATAACGGCCTTCATGTAGTGTAGAGGTGCTTGCAATAATGATGTTTTTCATAAAATTAGAAACTCTGATTGTTTAAGGATAAAGGTATTGAAAAGCCTGTTCTGTTGTTAAAAGCCTTTTTAAATTAACATATTTTTACCATGCTGTTAGTATTAAATTTGGAACACATTAGGATATTTTTACATTTTTAAGAGTAATTCTAATTTTTTGATTTTGATTGATAAAATTATCTGTTTAGTAGTAGTGTTTTTGAGTCAGGTTGTTTGGTCTCAGAATCAGGAACGTATTGTTTTAAACGGAAGGATTAATTCAAACACAAATGATTTGGAAGGAGTATATGTGGTGAATGCGCAAACTGAAGTAATGGTAACAACTACTGCAGATGGATCATTTTCTATAAAGGCCAGAAGTGGAGATACACTTGTTTTTTCGTCAATTCAATTTAAGGAAAACCGGGTGCTATTGACGCCTGAAAATTTTTCAGACCTTAATTATACTGTAAAATTAAATCTCCTCATGTATCAATTGCAGGAGGTAATTGTAAAACGATACGATAATATTAATGCTGTTGCTTTGGGTATTATTCCTTCGGGACAAAAAAGCTATACAGAGGCTGAGAGAAAGTTGCACACAGCTACGGCATTAAATCCTACTGCAAATGCAGGAACAATGGCTGGAGGTTCTATTTCTGTTGATCCTTTATTGAATTTCTTTTCAGGGCGCACGGCAATGTTGAAAAAGGAAGTTGCTGTAGAGAAAAAAGAGTCTTACATGCGGCTTTTAGAAAATTTATTTACATTGGATCATTTTGTAAACAAACTAAAAATTCCTCTTGAATATGTAAAAGGATTTGAGTATTATGTGGTAGAAAATGATAAATTTACAGCTATTTTAAATTCTAAAAATAAAACTTCGACAGAATTTTTATTAGGAGAATTGGCTGTTAAATACAAAGAGATAATTGCTATTGAAAACAAATAATACCTTATATATAATCTTGTTTTTTTTTGTTCAAATTTGTCTTGGGCAAAATAAAGTTTCAAGAGAAATTTTTGGACAAATTTTTGAGCAGTCTACTTCTGTGGAGGGTGTAAATATTATTAATAATAACACACAAATTACTACTGTTTCAGATGTAAATGGAATGTTTTCTATTGTGGTAAAATCAGGAGATGTTCTGGTTTTTTCATCAGTAAATTTAGAGCCTTTAAAGCGCCGCATTACTGCTGATGATATAAATTCAAGTTCGCTTGTAATAAAAATGACAGCAAAACAAATTGAGCTAAAAGAAGTAGTTGTAAATGATAATGCTAATATCACAGCTGAAAATCTCGGGATTATTCCACATGGACAAAAAAAATACACTCCGGCTGAAAGAAAGCTTCGTACAGCAACATCGACTTCTGTTGATAAAGTAATAAATGCAATTTCTGGAAGAACTAAGATGTTAAAAAAGGAGGTTAAAGTTGAGAAAAAAGAAACCCTTTTTAAGAAGTTGGAATATCTTTTTGAGGAAGCATATTACACGGATCGTCTTAAAATTCCGTTAGAACATATAAAAGGATTTCAGCTTTACTGTGTGGATAATCCTGAATTTGCTGTATCTTTGGATACTAAGAACAAAACAATGAGTATGTTTTTGATAACTCGTTTGGCGCAGGAATATCTAACAATTATAGAGTATGAAAAATAAATTAGGAATATTTGTACTGTGTTTGTTTTGTCAATTTGTAGTGGGACAAACTAATTCGAGAAAAACTTTACACGGCCAGGTAGTTAACAGTTCTCTTCCAATAGAGACAGGTTATGTGATGAATATAAATGCTAAAATAAGAACTTACATTGGTCCAAAAGGATTGTTTGATCTTTTAGCAAGACCAAAAGACACTCTATTGTTTACGGGTTTGGCGTTTCAGTCTAAAAAAATTGTTTTAACAGAAAAAGACTGTGCGGAAACGCTTTTATTTATCCCTTTAGATTTAGTCAATATTGAGTTAAAAGAAGTTTTGGTTCATAAAGACTTAAAAATTAATTCTTTGGATGGTGGTTCGCAGCGTTTTGTTGATATGCAATTTGAAGACGACAAACAATCAACTGCTAAAAACACGGCAATGTATTCAAATCAGACGATTAAATACGGAACTGATTTTGTCCGAATTTTTAAAGATGTTAAAAAGCTGCTTCGAAAAGATAAAGAAGTTGAAGAGGAAGTGATAAGTGACATCGCTTTTGTTGAATATTCGAAAGATAATTTTACACCTGATTTTTATATAAAGACATTAGGGCTGAAAGAAGATGAAATCGATTTGTTTTTGATGTACTGTTCGAATGATTCAGAGTCTAAAAGACATTTAAAAACAGATCAAAAATTTGAACTGATGGATTTTATGATTAATAAAAATAAAGATTTCAAAAAGGTTGTGGTGAAACAGAAATGAAAAAGAATCTCCTTTATTCCTTAATTGGAATATTATTTTTATCCCTGTCTGCATTTGCATTCCATAAATTCTACATGGGAGTTTTTCAGGTTAGTTATTCGACTGAAAAAAAAATGATTCAAATTACCTCTAGAATATTTGTTGATGATCTGAATAAGGGGATAGAAAAAAAATACAATAAAAAGACCTTTCTGGCTACTGATAAGGAAACTCAGGCTGATATTGATTTATTAAAAAGATACCTTTCAGAAAATTTTAATATAAAAATAAATGGTCAGCTAAAACCTATTACTTTTTTATCAAAAGAACTCGAATCCGATGATGTTTTGGTTTGTTATTCCAGAATTACTGCTGTAGAGAAATTTAAAGTATTAGAAATTTCAAATACAGTTTTAGTTGATTGGAATGCTGAACAGCAAAACATTACACATATTTCAGCATATGGAACTAAAAGAAGTGTGCTTTTTACAGAATCTTCAAAGAAAGAAGTGTTAAAGTATTAATGAACGGGTAAAATTGTTGTTTTAATTCCTATTTTCACGGCTTCAAAAACTCCAAAAAATATTTATGAAAAGACTTTCATTACTATTGCTTTTTCCTGCTGTGCTAATGGCTCAGGAGAAAAATACCACTGTTGCTCCAAAACAACAGGGAAAGTATGATACAAACAAGTTTAGCCAGATGTATGACTTGATGGCTACGCCAAATATGTTTCGTACGGCATCAGGAGCCCCGGGTCCTGCTTATTATCAACAGCAGGCAGACTACAAGATTGATATTGATCTGGATGATAAAAACTCAAGATTAAGCGGATCTGAAACGATTACTTACACAAATAATTCACCTGACAGTTTAGAGTATTTATGGATTCAACTGGATCAAAATCAGGCTAAAGCCAATACACAATCTGCTTTGGCCGAAGGAGAGAAAATTAATCAGGTCTTGCCTTTGGAGGGTTTTTCGGGTAAATATCTAAAGAAAGATTTAGAACGCGGTTTTAATATCGAATATGTAAAAGACGCTAAAGGAAATCCGATGTCCTACACCATCAATGAAACCATGATGCGTATTAATCTGGTTTCGCCTTTAAAACATGGAGAAAAGATTTCATTGTCTGTAAAATGGTGGTATAACATCAATAATTACAGAAAAGAAGGCGGACGTTCCGGTTATGAGTTGTTTGAAAAAGACGGTAATAAATTATATGTAATAGCCCAGTTTTATCCAAGAATGGCAGTTTACAATGACGTTGAAGGATGGCAAAATATGCAATTTTGGGGAAGCGGGGAATTTGCACTTCCTTTTGGAAATTTTGATGTAAATATTACAGTTCCTGCTGATCATATTATTGATGCTACGGGAGAATTGACCAACAGAGCTGAAGTTTTTACGGCAGAACAGGTAAAACGTTATGAACAGGCTCAAAAATCATTTGATAAACCGGTTGTAATTGTTACACAGGCAGAAGCAGAAGCTGCTGAAAAAGGTTTCTCTGAAAAGAAAAAAACATGGAAGTTCAGTGCAAAAAACGTACGTGATTTTGGAATTGCCTCTTCAAGAAAATTCATTTACGATGCAATGGCTGTAAAATTGGGTGGAAAAATAGTAATGGCTGAATCTGTTTATCCAAAAGAAGCAAACCCGCTTTGGGGAGAAACTTCAACTATGACAGTTGCCCATACTTTAAAAAGTTATTCGTCACATACATTTGATTATCCATATCCAAAAGCAGTATCCGTTTCTGCAGAAGATCAGGGAATGGAATATCCTATGATTTGCTGGAATTTTGGTCGTCCTGACGAAAATGGTGTAACAAGCAAAGAAGTAAAAAACGGAATGATTGGTGTTGTAATCCACGAAGTTGGGCACACTTTCTTTCCGATGATTGTAAATTCTGATGAACGTCAGTGGACCTGGATGGATGAGGGTTTAAATTCATTTTTAGAATATCTGGCGGAACAGGAATTGGATCCAAAGTTCCCTTCAAGACGCGGACCTGCAAAAAATATTGTTCCGTACATGAGCGGAGACCAGAAGTTTTTGGAACCCATTATGTCTAATTCTGAAACCATTCATCAATTTGGGAATAATGCGTACGGAAAACCGGCTACAGGACTTAATATTTTAAGAGAAGTAGTGATGGGAAGAGAATTGTTTGATTATGCTTTTAAAACCTATGCAAACAGATGGAAATTTAAACATCCAACTCCGGAAGATTTCTTCAGAACGATGGAAGATGCTTCTGCAGTAGATTTAGACTGGTTTTGGAGAGGGTGGTTTTATTCAACTGACTTTGTAGATATCGGAATCAAAGAGGTAAAGCAATATTATGTTTCAGAAACTCCAACTGCAGATATCAAAGATGTCAAAGTTAGAAAAGGACGTTTCGGGTACGAAAAAGGACCTTTTGTTTATTTAGTGGCAGGTGATAATACAGAAGTAGAGGAATCTAAGAAAAAGGCTTTAAAAGTAGAAGATTTTAAGCCTTTGGCTGATTATGTAGATCAGACTTTTACGGCAGAGGAAAAAGCAAGCATTAAATCGCCTAAATATTTCTACGAAGTAGAATTCAATAAACCAGGCGGAATGATTATGCCAATTTTGGTTGAAATTACCTATGAAGACGGTACAAAAGACAATTATCAGTATCCTGCACAAATATGGAGAAAAGGCAATGAATCAGCCAAAAAAGTGTATGCAACTGAAAAACCTGTCAAAAGCATTCAGATAGACCCGAAATTATTGACCGCTGATATTGATGTAACCAACAACTCTTGGCCAAAAATCGAGCAAAAGTCAAAATTTGATTAAATATAAAATTAGAAAGACTCTGAAAAGAGTCTTTTTTTTTTAAGTAAATTTTAAAACACCTGCCTGTAAAATTTAATATCTTTGTGACACAAAAAATAAAAGATATGTTTGGTATAGGAGGAGGAGAATTAGTTTTTATACTTTTTATAGTACTAATGCTTTTTGGATCAGATAAAGTGCCTGAAATTGCCCGTACAATGGGTAAAGCGATGGCGCAGTTAAAAAATGCAACAAATGATATTAAAAGCGAAATTCAAAAAGGGGCTGAAGCAAATGGTCTTGATGCAAAATCGCTTTCAGATATAACAGGTAATATCAACGCTCAAATTAATGATGCCAAATCTAATTTATTAGGTGATACAACAAATTTATTGGGCGACACAGCTACAGAAATTGACAAAGTAAAAGAAGATATTGATTCCATCGCAGGACCTGTAAAACGTCAAAGATAATATGCTTAAAAAAATACAAGAATTAGATACTCATTTATTAGTTTATCTTAACAGTTTAGGTTCTGAAACATACGATAATTTCTGGCTGATTATTACAAGTCAGTTAAATTGGACTCCCGTTTTTTTATTAATGTTTTATCTTATTTATAGAAAAATTGGAGGAAAACAAACCTTGTATTTATTGCTTTTTATAGCAGTTTTGATTGCTTTTACAGATCAGACAACCAATCTTTTTAAAAACACTTTTCAGCGTTTACGACCTTGCAATAATCCTGAAATCAACACAATTATCAGGGTAGTGCAATCCCGAAAATCGTATAGTTTTTTCTCTGGGCATGCTGCTAACACAATGGCTGTGGCTACGTTTTTATTTCTGGTTTTAAAACGCCATTTCAAATACCTTGGGTTTCTGTTTTTATGGCCATTAATCTTCGCCTATAGCCGTATCTATTTAGGTTTGCATTACCCGGGAGACATTCTGACTGGCTATTTCTTTGGAGCTTTGTTTGGATTTTTGATGTTCAAAGTATATCAAAATTTAAAACCAAAATACTTTCCGGGATAATACTTATTGTCATCCTGAGCGTAGTCGAAAGAAGGAACTGATTCCGGCTGTCCGCTATATCTTTTGAGCCAAACCCTGGCACAAAAGGATTTCACTTCCATCCGGGCTAGGGCACTCGTTTTCAAAAAGAAATTTTTAAAAACAGATGTAATTATTAAATATACCTGTTTTTAAAAATACTTTCTTAGAAATTAAATTCTTCTAATTCTATTGCTTCGTCAAAATAAGCCTTAAACTTTTTAGATAATTCTCCATCTTTAAATTTTACAATTGTAAAAGAACTATCCCAAGCGGTAATTTCGCAGGATGAGTTTTCAACCTGAAATTTGTCATTAATCCAAACATCATCATTTCCTTCTGCAAATGGAGGGTTTTTTATATCAAATATTGGCTCTTCAGTTTTTTTTACGGCAGATATTACACCCCATATGATTTGAGAATCTGTTTTAACTATTTTTTTTAAATTTTCAGGTGTTATTATTGAATAATCATCTTCCAGATCAATTGGTAATTGCTGTTTTGAAAAATTTATAATGTCTAAGTCAGACATCACCCAATTAAATTCGGAAATGTTTATCCATGATGAATTTAAAAGATCATTTAAGTTTGTGTGGCAGTATAATTTTTCTGTATTTCTTATTATCCAATTCAAAATTTATTTTTTTACATAGATGAATGATTCAAACATTTAAATATTCTCTATAAATTTGACTTACCGCAAGATCTTCGTGAATTAGGAAATAGAAAACAAATCTAAACTCTCGGATTATAATTTAAAAAGAAAACATTAGTTCAAAAGAACCGTTTTCTCGCTCCATTCCAATCCATCAAAAAGTTCCTGCTTGCTGAATTCAATATGAATAACTCTTCTTCGTTCGTTGTTTGTAGTTTTATTTGAAGCATGAAACAGCAAAGGTTTCATAATCATAATACCACCTTTTTCAACTTCGCAGATAGTTTCCTTTTCGTTTTCGAAATCAAGCTTTTCAATTCTTAAAATTCCTTTTGAATGTGAATTATTGATGACTTTCAAAGCACCATTATCTTTTGTGGTTTTGTCAATGTGAATTCTGATAGTGAAATTATTTTCAAGAATTGCTGCAGGAGGCTGAACCGCAAACTGATTTTGTTTTACAGTCCAGTTTTCAAAATTCTCAACCTCAATTTTTTTATTGACAGAAATAGTCAGGTCCTGATGGTAGGCAACAAACCAGTTCGATTTTTCGGGTTTGTCAAAATAAATGGATTTGGTTATAAAATAGCCTTTTCCAAAAGCAGTTTCTATAATTTTCTGTAATTTTTGATTGAATATAAAAGGTAAAGTCTCAGGAATTTCTTTATGAAATTGCCTTACAGCAAATAAATCCTGAGATTTTCTGAAAGTATCATTTTCTGGATTATTTTCCGTTGTGTTTTCAATTAAAGAAATTATTTTTTGAATTTCCTCTTCGTTGTAAACATTATCAATAATTGTAAATCCGTCAGTGTTTATTTGATGTAAATTCTTCATTTTAAATTTTGAAATATCACGTTTATTACGAAAAAATCTTAGAAACTTAGCGTCTCAGAATCTTAAAATTTACAAAACCCTGCTGACTGTCAATCCATCGCGAATTGGTAATAAAACCGTTTCTACTCTTGGGTCATTTTTCAAAAGTAAATTATATTCTAAAAGTATTTTGGTGCTTACATCATTTGGATGTACCGGTTCCAGGATTTTTCCGCTCCATAAAACATTATCAGACAAAATGATTCCGCCCTTATTCATTTTAGGAACAATCATTTCCCAGTAATTAATGTAGTTTTCTTTGTCGGCATCAATAAAAACCAAGTCAAATTTTACATCCAGAGTCGGAATAATATCGATTGCTTCACCCAAATGCTGAAAAATTTGTGCACCCCATGGTGATGCATCAAAATATTTACGCTGAAAATCAATGAGTTCTTCTTTGATGTCAATGGTATGAAGCTGTCCGTTTTCCTGCATTCCTTCACACAAACACAAAGCGGCATAACCCGTATAAGTTCCAATTTCTAAAATATTCACCGGTCGGATCAATTTAGACAACATACTTAAAACACGCCCCTGAAAATGCCCGCTTAACATTCTTGGCAAAAGGATTTTCTGGTACGTTTCTTTATTAAGTTTCGCTAACAATTCCGGTTCGTTTTCAGAATGCTGTTCAATATAATCTTCTAAGTCTTGTGAGATAAAATGCATTGCGTAGTGTATTCAAATTTGGCTGTAAAAATACAAAATATAAGCTCACTTTTGGTCATAAAAAAACCATCCGTAAAGTGGATGGTTTTAATGTTGAATTCTGATGAAATTATTTTTTCAAGGCTTCATTTACTTCTTTAGCAGTTTTCACTGTTCCGTCTTTAGCAGCTTTAGCAGCAGCTTCTACTTTTTCAGCACCTTTTTTAGTAGCATCTTTTACATCTTCTATCGTTTCCTTGGTTTTTTCTTTTGCTTCCTCAGTAGCTGCTTTTGCTTTATCAGCTGCATTTTCTGCTTTTACAACAGCACTGTCTTTTACTTCTTCAATATCTGTTGTTAATGAGTCTACTTTGTTTCCAAGAGTTAATTCCTCTTCAGGTTTAGTTGCTTTTTTGTCTTCACAAGACTGAACACCGAATGCTAACAAAGCGATAACTGCTAAACTTAAAATTTGTTTTTTCATGATAATTTAATTTTTTAAAATTGATAATATATAAAGGGTATAAAGCTGAAAAAATAAAAGTACAAATTTTAAAATTAAGCGCTCTTTGTAAGATTATTTTCCTATCGAGTGCAAGACAATTCCCGTGCCAAAATTTATTTTTTTAGGCATGCTATTGATTTTTTTTAAAGAAAAATATTTTTACGACTGTATCTAATTCAAAACAGCAGGAAAGCAAAACGGAGTCAAAGCCTTTTTGGATAAAAAGCCTTCGACTCCGTTCATTTTTGAAAGTAGTAAATATAGTTTACTTCAATCAGGATTTATTTAATTACTAAGACATTTTCGCTTTGTGTATAATCATTTAAAGTAATATTAAAAAGGATAGTCAGATCTTTTCCTGTTCTCACAACTCCAAGTGCTGCCGTTGGAGGAGATATTCCAAAATCAGCAAAAGTAATTTGGTTAGAACCTCTTAAAACAAAATTCCCATTAACAGCCGTTACGTTTACCTGCGTTCTGTACTCTTTGCTGATACCAGAAATGGTATAAGTACCGGTTAGATTCCAAACGGTTTCATTTACTTTATCAGCAGATTTTAAAATATACTTAATGTTTTTGTGTGCTTTTGTGTCTAAAGCTTCATAAGCCACGTCATCCATACTTGATTTGCCGCTTTTTAAACTTTCTGCAGGTAATATAATCGTTAAACTGTTTATATCGGTTAGTTTAGAATCTTTAACCGTTAAATTGGCAGTGCCTGTTCCTTCTGTAGATTTCATTACCCAATCGTGAACAGTAGAAGTACCCGCGACTTCAAATTTTGATTTTGTATTTACCGTATAATTTTTTTGAGCATTGGTGTAAAATGTAATTCCTAAACAGATAACTGTTAGAAAAAAAGATTTGAGAGTTTTCATTTTTTATTGATTTATTTTGTTAATCATTTAATTAAGGGAATGATGTTTTAATAGTCTAATGAAATCTTATGTCAACAATCATCTCCTTAATTCTTGTATCAAATTTATTGTGAATACAAAGCATATTTGATGATAAAAATCATAGATAAAATTGTTTTAAAAGACTATAATAATAGTAGGTACAATCTTTTATTACTAAAATGAGCTCTGATTAAAAGGTTTAAAATTTGTATCTGTTTGAAATTTAACAACTTGTTGGTGATGCTAATTGCGATGTCTGAATATTTTGGATTTGGTATATAAAGTCTTTTATTTGGACAAAATAATTGAGAATTTCCTAAAATAACTTTAAAAATTGGGCTTTACCGGCAAGAATGACTCAAAAAAGCATTTAAAAAGAACAAAAGTGATTAAATTTGCACCATGCAAATCGAGAAAAAAGATATAAGAGCCTTATCAAAAGATCAGTTACGTGAGTTTTTTGTCGCTAATAATGACAAAGCTTTTCGCGGGAATCAGGTTTATGAATGGTTATGGAGTAAAGGAGCACATAGTTTTGATGATATGACCAATGTAGCAAAACCTACAAGGGCGATGCTTGAAAATAATTTTGTAATCAATCATATTAAGGTTGATACGATGCAGCGAAGCAGTGATGGAACTGTAAAAAATGCTGTTCGGCTGCATGATGGTTTGGTGGTAGAATCAGTTTTGATTCCTACCGAAACCAGAACAACAGCTTGTGTTTCCAGTCAGGTAGGCTGCAGTCTGGATTGCAACTTTTGCGCAACTGCACGATTAAAACGTATGCGAAATCTGGAACCGGGCGAAATTTACGATCAGGTTGTCGCAATCGATAAAGAAAGCCGTCTGTATCATAATCATCCGCTTTCGAATATTGTTTTTATGGGAATGGGGGAGCCTTTAATGAATTATAACAATGTAATTAAGGCTATTGATATGATTACCTCTACAGAAGGTTTAGGAATGTCGCCAAAACGTATTATGGTTTCCACATCCGGAATCCCAAAAATGATTAAAAAAATGGCCGATGATGATGTGAAATTCAAATTGGCAGTTTCCCTGCATTCTGCAATCGATGAAATTCGTGCGCGAATTATGCCTTTTAGTCAAAATTTCCCGTTAAAGGATTTGCGTGAAGCTTTGGAATACTGGTACAGAAAAACCAAAAGCAAAATTTCGTACGAGTATGTGGTCTGGAAAGGAATCAATGATGATAAAGCTTCAGTTGATGCCTTGGTTAAGTTTTGCAAATATGTACCCTGCAAAGTAAATTTAATAGAATACAACCCAATTGATGATGGTGAATTTCAGCAGGCTTCAGAAGAATCAATCATGGCGTATATTAAAGCATTGGAGAATATTGGAGTAGTGGTAAAAGTACGCCGCAGCCGTGGAAAAGATATTGATGCTGCTTGCGGACAATTGGCAAATAAAGAAGGTTAAATGTTATATAAATTTACTTCCAAAAGTAGTTTTCAAGTGCCAGATTTATTTTCAAAGTAGTATATTTGAAAACGAAATGAATATTACTTCTCAAATAAAGCAGCCTATTTTTAATGAAATGGAACTTTTCGAAAAAAAGTTCTATGAATCGATGACTTCAAAGGTTGCCTTGCTCAACCGCATTACCTATTATATTGTAAATAGAAAAGGAAAACAAATGCGTCCGATGTTTGTTTTTTTAACCGCAAAAATGGTTTCTGGGGGTGTTGTAAATGAGAGAACGTATCGTGGAGCTTCAGTAATTGAGCTGATTCACACTGCTACTTTAGTGCATGATGATGTGGTAGATGACAGTAATCGCCGCCGTGGATTTTTCTCTATTAATGCCCTTTGGAAAAATAAAATTGCAGTTTTGGTTGGGGATTATTTACTTTCAAAAGGATTACTGCTTTCCATCGACAATGGCGATTTTGACCTTTTGAAAATTATTTCGGTAGCTGTTCGCGAAATGAGTGAAGGCGAATTACTTCAGATTGAAAAAGCACGAAGACTCGATATTACGGAAGATGTTTACTATGAAATCATCAGAAAGAAAACCGCTACACTTATTGCAGCTTGTTGTGCGCTTGGTGCTAAATCGGTAATTGAAGACGATATTCAGGTTGAGAACATGCGCAAATTTGGCGAACTTATCGGAATGGCATTTCAAATCAAAGACGATTTATTTGATTACAGTGAAGAAGCCATTGGAAAGCCAACCGGAATCGATATTAAAGAGCAAAAAATGACCTTGCCTTTAATTCACGTTTTAAATACCTGTACCCCGCAGGAAAAAAAGTGGCTGATAAACTCCATCAAAAACCATAACAAAGACAAAAAGCGCGTTAAAGAAGTTATTGCCTTTGTAAAAAACAATAATGGTTTGGCTTATGCCGAAAACAAAATGGTGCAGTTTCAGCAGGAAGCACTTTCTCTTTTAGAAAACTACCCGGATTCTGAATTCAAAGCAGCGCTTACCTTAATGGTGAACTATGTTATTGATAGAAAGAAATAATTCTGTATAATTTTTTTAATATTTTTATTGTTAAATTTGACTTCGAATTTAATTCTAAAATATGATTACTATACTTATATCTGCTTTTTCTTTACTAATTCTTATTCTCTTTATTGTACTTTATAATGGTTTCGTTTCCAGAAGGAATCGGGCAGAAGAGGCATTTAGCGGCATTGACATTATCTTAAAAAAACGATTCGATCTGATCCCGAATCTTATAGAAGCCGTAAAAGGATATATGAGTCATGAAAAAGAAACATTTAGTTCTATTGTAAATCTTCGTAATCAGGCTTTGAACACTAATAATCCAGATGAAAGATTAAAACTGGATCAAAAACTTAATAATGCTGTGGGATCAGTTTTTGCTTTAGCAGAAAGTTATCCCGACTTAAAAGCCAATACTAATTTTTTAAGTCTGCAATCTGATTTAGGAGAAATAGAAACTGAAATAGAACGCTCAAAACGATATTACAACGGAACAGTAAGAGATTACAATATTGCTGTAGAATCTTTTCCGGGTAATTTAATTGCCGGCATCTTTGGTTTTCCGAAAAAAGATTACCTCGAATTAAAAGAGCAAGATCAAAGAGAAACACCAAAAGTTCAGTTTTAATTCCTTTATTATATGCAGCTAAAAAAAATATTTTTTGTTCTATTTTCTATTTTCGTAAATCAACTACACGCTCAGGAAAGAATTTTAAATTTTGATGTTAAAGTTAAAATTGAAAAATCAGGAACCATTGAGGTTGTCGAAAATATTACGATAAAAGCAGAAGGAAATGTTTTTAAACACGGACTTTTAAGAACTTTTCCGCTAACCCGAAAAGATAAAGACGGTAATGATATCGATGTAAAATATTCGATAAACTCCATTGAAAAAGACGGAGCAACCGAAGATTATTTTACAAAAGAAGAAGGAAATTATTGGAAAATTTACATTGGAGATGCAGCTGTTGAATTAGAAAACGGAACGTATAAATACCAGATCAGTTACAGCGTTCCGTTTCAGATTGGATATTTTGACAATTATGATGAACTCTATTGGAATGTAACCGGAAATGGCTGGGATTTTCCTATTGATAAAGCAACCTGCCAATTTTATCTCCCATCTGAAAACAATAAATTTGAAAACTTACATTGCTACACCGGTAGTGAAGGATCTTCAGCTTCAAATTGTACTAGTTCCCTAAATGAAAGTAAAACAATTGTTACTTTTTCGGCACGTCAACTTCGATCAAATGAAGGTTTAACAGTTGCTGTTTCATTTCCTAAAGGAATTATTGATCCTCCAACTCTTGCTCAAAAATCAAATTCTTTTTATAAACAAATCAAAACCTATTTCTGGTCTGTTGTTTTTGGAATTGGAATGTTTGTTTTTTTCTTTTTTAGTTGGAGAAAACATGGAAAAGATCCCGTTAAAAGAACAGTAATACCAGAATTTTTGCCTCCTTTTGATTGGTCTCCTGCGCTTGTAGGATATGTCTATCATAGAGAACTCAATGCAAAAATACATATGGCTTCCCTTGTAAATACCGCAGTAAAGGGTGCTGTTAAAATTTCTTCTACGATAGAAAGCGGTATTTTTGTAAACGAAAACAAATACGAAATTGAAGTTTTAGAAAAAGATTCAAAATCTTTAAGTTCTGAAGAATCAGCAATAGTAGATAGTTTTTCTAAAAAAGCAAAAATAAAAGTGCAGGATTCTAACTATAGGATTTTTGAGAAAGCTTATTCTAAATGGACTAAAGCGATAGAAGATCAAATTAAGTTAGAAGAGATTTACCAAAACAATACGCGATTAAAATGGATTGGTTTTGCCGTTTTTGTAATTGGGGGATTGATTTATGAAATATTGTCTAAAAACAAAGGATTCGTAAATTATACTTTTTATACAGGATTAATTTGTGCAGTGGCGGCATTAACCTATTGGTTTTTACAAAAAGAAGAGAGAACTGGTTTAGTAATTTTAAGATTCCTTTTTGCTTTCTTTACTTATCCACTGGCAATTGGAATTTTTTTAATGACAATTCCTTTTTTAAGCACAATACAAATTGTAGTTATTGGTATCGTTTTTTTAATGTATATCTTCTACGTAGTGACTTTGGGAAAATTTACAGAAAAAGGTGCAGAAGAATTTAATCGATTAGAAGGATTTAAGTTATATCTCGAAACAGCGGAGAAAGACAGAATGAATATGTTGAATCCGCCTGAGCTGACACCTCAATTATTCGAAAAGTTACTTCCGTACGCAATAGCATTGGGAGTCGAAATAAAATGGGGAAAACAATTTGAAGAAATTTTAGAACTCGCAAAATATAATCCGGAGTGGTATCAAGGAAACGATACTTTTTACAGACAGCCAACACTGTTTTTATCAGGTTTTGGAAATTCTGTAAGTGCAGCAGGAACCGATCCAACACCCTCCAGATCATCGAACTCTTCATCAGGAAGTAGTGGCAGTTGGAGCAGCGGCAGCTCTGGTAGCGGAAGTTCCGGCGGTGGCGGTGGTGGCGGAGGCGGTGGAGGTTGGTAAAACTTGCCCGTAAAGAGTTATTTTGAAAAATATTTTATTTTGAAGAACCTTGCAATAATTTTATAGCAAGGTTTTTTTATTGTATGTTTTCTTGGTTTTAGCCGGATGCTGTTTTTTTATAAAATCAAAATGAAAAAGAATATGAATTTAAGTATCAGTAAATCAATATTTTGTATTTGTGTATTAGGATTTTAAATTTATTTTTTGATTTTTTTCTACTCACATGCAACCATTTTAAAACAATACTCGTCTATGCTAATAGAAGTCTGTTAGTAAAACAAAATCTGAACGCTTATTAATGAAAATTATTCAGTTACATCACGAAGAAACCAAAATCATAAAGTTGGCTGTCGAAAATAACCGACAAGCACAACAGCAGATTTATAGCAGGTTTTCTCCGAAAATGCTTAGCGTTTGCCGTCAATATATAAAAGACATTCAGCTTGCAGAAGATGTAATGATAACCGCTTTTATGAAAGTGTTTACCAACTTAAACAAATTTGAACACAAAGGAAGTTTTGAAGGCTGGATCCGCCGAATTATGGTTAACGAATGTATTTCGTATTTGAGAGTTCAGAAAAAAGTAAAATTTGCAGAAGATGAGTTTTTTACAGAAGAAAGTTTCAACGAAATTGATAGCCAGTTTACTGTTGATCAGATTCAGTTTTTAATAGATGCCTTGCCGGACGGATATAAAATGGTTTTCAATTTATATGCAATTGAAGGTTATAAACACAATGAAATTGCTAAGATGTTAGGAATTAATGAAGGAACATCAAAATCGCAATTATCGCATGCAAGGAAAATGCTGCAAACACAAATTACTATTTTAAAAAAACAAGAAAATGGAACCGAATAATTTTGAAAAGGATTTCCGTGAAAAACTAAATCAGCGCACAATTGAACCAAGCAATAAAGCCTGGGACAGATTGGATGCCATGTTAAGTATTGCCGAAGAAAAGAAGCCGGAAAAGAGTAATAAATGGCTTTATGTTGCAGCGAGTGTCATGGGAATTTTATTGGTTGGAACTTTCTTTTTTACTCAAAATAATAATGCAACCCAAACGCCAAAGAAAGTTGTTATTGAGGAAAATACTAAAAAAGATTCGGTTCTGAAACCGGTTTTGGATAATACAGATTCAGTAAAAACAAAAATTGTTGTCTCAGAAAATCCTTTGAAAGAAAGTTTAAATAAAGAAGAAAAAAAACGTAATCAAATCTCAAATAAAATCATTAAAAATGAATCAAATCTAATAACGGAGTCTTCAGTCATCATCAAAAACAATCAGGAAAAACAATCAATCAACAATCAAACTTTAATTGCCGAAAATACTAAAAATTCAAATGTAGATCAGTTATTGGAAAATGCAGAAAACAAAGTTGTCGCAGAAAATTCAACCAAACCAAAATCAAAGGTAAAAGTTAATGCCAATGATTTACTCAATCAGGTTGACGGTGAATTAGAACTTTCTTTTAGAGAAAAAATAATTTCAAAAGTCAATAAAAATTATCAGACAGTAAAAGTTGCCGTAGCCAGCAGAAATCAGCAGGAATAATTGCAAGTTCAATCTCAATTGCAAATAACAAATTCAATGCAAAAAAATAAGAATAAAATCATCAATCAATTTAAAAATCAATCATGAAAAATTTTACCATTTACCTCGTTATTTTAGTCTTTTTATTTGTCAGTAAAGTGCTGGGACAGGAAACTTTTGAATCAAGGGCAAAACAAATTGCAAATAAAATTGAAAAAATTACTAAACAGGAAAAAGAAACCCTTAAAAAAGAAGTTGAAGAAATAAATGTACAGCTTTCAAATGGAGTAATTACAGGAGAGCAGGCTGATAAACGTAAAAAAGAGTTAGCAGAAGCAAGAGCTGTCATTATCGAAGAGAAAGTAACTCTTGCTCAAAATGAACTTAATGACCTGGTTCAGCAAAAAGTCGATGGAAAACTAAAAGAACAGGATTCTACCAAGAAAGGAAGATTAATAATTCATTGGGATAAAAACGATTGGCACAAAAAAGATTCGATTCGTGGGGAAAAAAGGACAACTTCACAATTTGTTTTTGCAGCGGGTCTCAATAATATTATAGCAGATGGGGAACTGCAGGATTCTAATTATAAGTTTATGGGCTCACATTTTTACGAATGGGGTTTTACTTATAATTCACGATTAATGAAAAATGATAATCTGTTGCATGCAAAATACGGTCTTTCCTTGATGTATAACAATATTCGTCCAACCAATAATCGCAGTTTTGTAGTCAACGGAGATCAGACCGATTTAGAGATAAATCCTGTAAATTTAAAAGAATCACGTTTTAGAAATGTATATTTAGTTTTGCCGGTACATTTAGAATTTGATTTTACAAAACCCAAAGAAAAAGATGGGAAAACGTATTTTAGAACGCATAAAAGTTTTCGTTTTGGAATTGGAGGGTATGCCGGAATCAATGTGAAATCGAAACAGATTTTAAAATTTGAAGAAGATGATCTGAAATATAAAACGACAATAAAAGGCGATTATAACGTGAATAATTTTATTTACGGATTGAGTTCTTATATTGGTTACAAAGAATTGAGCTTGTATTTAAAGTATGATTTAAATCCATTATTCCAGGACAATTTAGTTAAAGAAAATAATATTTCATTAGGCTTAAGGTTTGATTTTAATTAAGTATACAATTTTGTTAATTAGTAGAAAAAGCGCTTTATAAGAGGCGCTTTTTTTTATGTAAAAGCAGTAAATTAAAGAAGGATTTGTGTACTTTTACAGGCTATTATTTTTTAAAAATATTTTAAGTTTGATCTCACAAAATACAATTGATACTGTTTTTGAAACTGCTCGTGTAGAGGAGGTTATTGGTGATTTTGTTAATTTAAAGCGTGCCGGAAGTAATTTTAAGGGATTGAGTCCATTCTCAGATGAGCGCTCACCGTCATTCATGGTTTCGCCTGCAAAAGGGATTTGGAAAGATTTTAGTACAGGAAAGGGTGGGAATTCTGTTAAATTCTTAATGGAACACTCACAGTTTACTTATCCGGAAGCTATTAAATACCTGGCCAAGAAATACAATATTGAAATAGAAGAAACCGAACAAACGGATGCTGAAAAAGCTATAACAGATGTTCGCGAAAGTATGTATTTGGTTTCAGAATTTGCTGCAAAGTATTTTAATGAGACTCTCTTGAATTCAGAAGAAGGGAAAGCCATAGGGTTGTCTTATTTTAAAGAAAGAGGTTTTACAAATGAAACTATCAAAAAATTCAATTTAGGGTATTCGCCGGAGACTTGGGATGCTCTGACCAAAGAAGCTTTAGGGAAAGGCTATAAACTAGAGTTTCTGGAAAGTACCGGTTTAACAATTCCAAGAGAAGACAGACCTTTTGACCGTTTTAAAGGACGCGTAATGTTCCCGATACAAAGTATGTCGGGTCGTGTTTTGGGTTTTGGAGGGCGTATTTTAACCAATGATAAAAAAGCAGCAAAATATCTGAATTCACCGGAAAGTGATATTTACCATAAAAGTAAAGTGCTCTACGGAATTTTTCAGGCTAAACAATCAATTGCTAAACTAAATAATTGTTATTTGGTTGAAGGTTACACGGATGTGATTCAGTTTAATCAGGCCGGTATTGAAAATGTTGTAGCTTCCTCCGGAACAGCTTTAACGCCGGATCAGATTCGTTTGGTAAATAGATTGACCAGAAATATTACGGTTCTTTTTGATGGAGATGCTGCGGGTCTACGGGCTGCAATTCGCGGAATCGATTTGATTCTGGAAGAGGGTATGAATGTAAGGGTTTGTGCTTTTCCGGATGGGGAAGATCCTGATAGCTTTGCCAGAAAAAATTCACATGATGATTTGGTTGCTTATTTAGAAAATAATAGTAAAGATTTTATACAGTTTAAAGCTTCAATTTTAATAGGAGAAGCAAAAAACGACCCTATAAAAAAAGCCGATTTGATCCGGGATATGGTTACCAGTATTTCTAAAATTCCAGACCGTATTCAGCGTGAAGTTTACATACAGGAATGTGCTCGAATAATGGATATTTCTGAGCAGGTTTTGGTAAGTACATTGGCACAGTTAACTCAAAAAGAGATTGCTGACGCTGGTAAAAAGCAAAAGCAAGAACAAAAAGCTTTTGAGGTCCATAGAAATAATTATCCCCCGGATGATCCTAGATATTATGATGACCCAACTTTTCCTGGAGATATGGAACAGCCGTCTGAAAAAATAGATATTTTGTACGGTTTAGAAAGAAAAATCATTGAAATTTTATTGCTCTATGGAAGTGTTACCGAAGATTTTGAAGACGTTTTCTTAAAGGCTGACGAAGAAGGAAATGTAAAAGAGGTTACAGAAAAAAGAAAATATAAGGTTTATGAGAAAGTTTACCTGAGTTTGCAGGAAGACGAAGTAGAACTATCAAATCAATTATTTCAAAATATTTTTAATAATATAATTGATTTTTATAATCAAAATGAAACTTTTAGCTTAGATAAATATTTGATGCATCTTCAACCAGAGTTTGCTCAGGAAGTAACGAATATTTTGATGGAAGATGAAAGACTGACTATTCACAACTGGGAGGGACAGAATATTTTTCCAAAACACAAAGATGCAACCATTGAGCAAAATGTGTCAGATACCATTTTTTCAATGCGATGGTATTTAATTTCTAAAATTATTCATGAATTAAAAAATACCTTATTAAGCGATCCGCAGGAAGATAATTCAGAAATATTATCTATGGTTGTTGATTATTCTAAACTGCTTAATAATTTTTCAAAAAAACTGGGTAGGGTTGTTGTACCTTATCATTCATAAAGACAAAAGCTCTATATTTTTCAATATAGAGCTTTTTACTTTTGATGACTCACTTAAGGAATCAATCATATTGTTTAAATAATTTCTAAAGTCTTAGCTTTATTAACCAAGTCAACTAAATTGGTCACATTCAATTTCGTCAATAGTCTTAGTTTATAAGTACTAATTGTTTTTTCATTCAGGTTTAAAATTTTAGAAATTTCGTTGTTTTTCTTACCGTCACTTAAGTAACGTAAAACTTCAATTTCACGATTGGAAAGTTTTCTGTACAAACGCTCACTTTTACTTTGTTTAGCAATAAGTGCCATGTTTTTACGTACAGTTTCGTTAATAATAACTTTTCCTTCGTGTACCTTAATAATTGAAACACCTAATGTTTCAAGTTTTTCTGTTTTGTGCACGTACCCGGAAACACCCGCTTTAATCGCATTAGGAGCGTACATTTGCTCGGCCAGATCGCTGAAGATTACAATTTTCGTTTTAGGAAAATTTTTCAGGATAGATTTCACTTCAAAGATACTCGAAAGACCTTCTAACTCTAAATCTAGAATTAGGATGTCGATCTCCTTCGTCTGAAGAATATCTCTAACCAT
The DNA here is from genome assembly GCF_002017935.1 of Flavobacterium sp. LM4. NCBI lineage: Bacteria > Pseudomonadati > Bacteroidota > Flavobacteriia > Flavobacteriales > Flavobacteriaceae > Flavobacterium > Flavobacterium sp. LM4. Next base: position 2,501,003 of record NZ_MUFW01000001.1, read on the forward strand.
TGAAAAATTACCTACATTGGCAACGATTGAAATTTGATCGTGGTCTTTAAAATAAGACTTAACGCCAAAGTGAGTCACAGGGTGGTTGTCTGCTAGACATACTTTAATCATAATTTTACCTTTTTAGAATTGTACATTGTTTTTGGAGCTGTAAAATTAATAAATAAATTCTGTAGTTTATAGCTGACAAATGTTAAAAAGTATTATTTTAACGTTTTTGGTATGATACAGACCGGAATTTCTTCCATTTTATGCTTGTTGCTGGTATTTAGACGTTTATAAATTTCGAAGACAGATTTTTCTCTTCCACTAAAATTATCTGCTGTATTTCCTGTTTCTTCGGCTAACATAGCCCATTCCAGTTCGTCATAACTTGCGCCTAATTGATCCTCATCTGTTCTGTTGTCACCAAATAGACCATCTGTGGGAGCAGCTGTTAAAATTGAGTCAGGAATTGTTAAAAATTCTCCAAGAGCATATACATCAGATTTCATCAAATCTGCAATCGGACTCAAATCAACACCTCCGTCTCCGTATTTTGTATAAAAACCAACGCCAAAATCTTCTACTTTGTTACCAGTACCTGCAACTAATAAACCATGAATTCCGGCTAAATAATATAAAGAAGTCATTCTTAATCGAGCACGGGTGTTTGCAAGTGAAAGATTTACTTTTGCGTCATCATCAGATTTTGGAACTGTAGTTTTAAATGCTTCAAAAGTCGCTGTTAAATCTGTTTCGACATCTGAAACATTTGAGAAACGTTTTTTTAATTGTTCAATGTGTTCTCTTCCTCTCAAAACCTGATTTGGTGCCTGATGAATAGGCATTTCTACACATAGAACTTTCAATCCTGTCTGAGCACATAATGTAGAAGTTACAGCAGAATCAACTCCACCGGAAATTCCAATTACAAAACCGTTAACTTTTGCTTTATTAGCATAATTTTTCAGCCACTCTACAATGTGGTTATTTACTTTTTCTGTCTGAATAGTGCTTTTTTTAGCCATAATAATTCAAGTTTTAAGATGTAGGGATGTATATTTGCACAAATATTTTTAAGTATATGTTTACTTAAGATAAGTAACACAAATCTAATTAAAATAAAATGAAATTATATCGCTTTGTAGTGGTTCTGTCCTTGTTTTTTTTATCCTGTAATCAAAAAAACAAAGTAGAAAAAGCTGTTGAAGAAATTCCGGTTGACATTAAGGTTGAACGTTTTGATAAAGTTTTTTTTGAAACCAAACCTGAAGATTTAGAAAAAGTCAAAAAACAGTTCCCTTTCTTTTTTCCTGCAGGAAACGATGATAGCGTCTGGTTAAGTAAAATGCAGGAACCGATTTGGAGAGAAGTCTATACTGAAGTTCAAAAAAAATATTCAAATTTTGAGCCGGTTCGTCAGGAGTTTAATGCGCTTTTTCAACATGTAAAATATTATTTTCCAAAATCAAAAACGCCAAAAGTAATTACGGTGATTGGAGAAATGGATTATAATGCCAAAGCTATTTATGCCGATAGTCTGGTTATAGTAGCACTTGAATTATATTTGGGAAAGGAGCATAAATTTTATCAGTTTCCAAATTACCTGAAACAAAATTTTGAAGAAAGACAAATAATGCCAGATGTGGTTTCAAGTTTTGCTTACAGGAATATTCCGGCTTATGCTGATAAAAATCTGGTATCTCAAATGATTTTCGAAGGAAAACAATTATATGCCAAAGATTTGCTTTTACCTGAATATACAGATGCTGAAAAAATAGGTTACACAACTGAGCAGATAAAATGGTGTGAAGAAAATGAAGCATACATGTGGCGTTATTTTATAGAAAAAGAGATGTTGTATAGTGTCGATCCAAAGTTGACAACCCGATTTATTGCTCCGGCACCTTTTTCAAAATTTTATCTGGAAATAGATAATGATTCTCCAGGAAGGGTTGGTGCCTGGATAGGGTGGCAAATGGTACGTTCGTACATGAAAAATAATACCGTAACTTTGCCGGAGTTATTAAAAACAAGCGCGAAAGAAATCTTTGAAAAGTCAAAATACAAACCTAAGAAATAATGTCAGATACAATAAATTCAGAAATTAAATTCAATATTGAGTTAGATGAAAACCGTGTTCCTGAAAAGCTAACATGGAGCGCTCAGGATGGAGGAGTTCAGGCCGAAGAAGCTAAGGCAATTATGTTGTCGATTTGGGACAGCAAAGCTAAAGAAACAATGAGAATTGATCTTTGGACGAAAGATATGCCTGTTGATGAAATGAAAATTTTCTTTCACCAAACTTTGGTAGCGATGTCTGACACTTTTAAACGTGCAACTGATGATGTAAAAATGTCAGATACAATGAAAGATTTCTGTGATTATTTTGCAGAAAAACTGGAACTTACCAAGTAGTATCTAATAAAAAAAATCCAGATTCCATGTATTACAACTAGGATCTGGAATTTTTTTTCTCCTGATAGGTCGGCAGGCGATTTACAGGCTTGATAGAATTCTTTTTGATGTCATTTATAATTTTCCTGTAACATCCCATTATCACTACGGATGTGGGGTAGTTTGTAATACTAAGCTCTTCTTCCAGACATCCTCCCGATGCTCGAGAGTAAATTATCTCTCCGCGATTCAAATCGTACACTTCTAAAATGACTTCAGCGTATGTCATTTGTTTCTTGTAGTAAAAATGATTTTGAAATTCAAAACTACTAAAGTCATTTTTTGCATTTTTACATTTTATATTGACATAATAATCAGCATCAGCTGCTTTTTTAAGCTCTAAAATTGCTGCTTTGTCTAATTTCAATGGGACTTGTTTGGTAGCGAAGTATTTTCGTTCGTCCATTGAATACTTTGCTCTCCTTCCTAAATATTTAGAAAAATCAGCCATTACATAACGGGTTAATTTTGTTTTGGTATTTTGATCAACTTCAATATCGCCAACAAGCCATGTGCCTTTAGTGAAATCCAAACTATTCGCTTTATCTGTACTGTGTAAAAAGTAGTGAGTGACATTGCAGGCAGATAAGAGTAATAAAAGTAAAAAGCAAAGAGTTTTCTTCATAAAAGAATGAAATTAATTTGTTTCAAATATAATTTAAAAAAAGATATTGACTTGGTTATATCCGTAAAATAAAATTCAGATCCAAAGAAGTATCTTCTTGTTCTTCAAAGAGAATGATAAAATGAAGGTGCGGCCAGGAGTATTTAAAGATTCGAATTTAGGTTTAAAATCCGCTATTGTTTTTAAAAACCTCCTGATTTACTTCATCTATATAGGATAAAAGTTCTTCTTTTCCTGTTGATTCTGTTGATGAGGTAACAAAATACTGAGGCATTTCTGCCCAGTTGTTGGCAAACATTTGTTTTTTGTATGCTGCAATATGTGAATCAATTTTTACTTTGCTGATTTTGTCTGCTTTTGTGAAAATAATACAGAACGGAATCTCGCTTTCGCCCATATAAGACATGAATTCAATATCAATATTCTGAGCTTCATGGCGTATATCAATTAAAACAAAAGCACAAACTAATTGTTCTCTGGTTTCAAAATAATCAGTAATAAATTGCTGGAAAACCGATTTGGTTTTTTTAGAAACTTTGGCATATCCATAACCCGGTAAATCGACCAAAAACCAATTATTATTGATTTTAAAATGATTTATCAATTGTGTTTTACCAGGCCTGCCTGAAGTTTTTGCAAGATTTTTATGATTTGTAAGCATGTTTATCAAAGAAGACTTTCCTACATTTGATCTTCCGATAAAAGCATATTCCGGTAAAAATTCTTGTGGGCATTTTGCAACTTCAGAATTACTGACAATGAATTCGGCAGTAGTAATTTTCATGTTTTTTTGATTTTTAAAACTTCTTAAATTCTACAGTTTAGATACTAAAAATTCTTTTTAGCAAGCCATTCTTCAAGAATTTCATTAAATTCCTGAGGATGTTCCATCATAGCAGCGTGTCCGCATTTGTCTATCCAATATAGAGTTGAATTAGGTAATAACTTATCAAATTCTTCAGCTACATTTGGAGGGGTTACGGTGTCATTTTTACCCCAGATGATACAGGTTTCAACTGTCATTTTTGGCAAATCTTTTGCCATATTATGACGAATTGCACTCTTGGCAATCGTTAATGTTTTAATCAGTTTTATACGGTCATTTGCGGTTGCGTATACTTCATCAATAAGTTCAGGAGTAGCAATTTTTGGGTCATAAAATACAGCTTCAGCTTTCTTTTTGATGTATTCATAATCACCTCTTCTAGGGTAGCTGTCTCCCATTGCGCTTTCGTAAAGACCTGAGCTTCCTGTAATTACTAGTCCTGCTACTTTTTCAGGATATAGTTTAGTGTGGTAAAGGGCAATATGTCCTCCTAAAGAATTCCCTAATAAAATTACCTTATCAAAACCTTTAAAATTGATAAAATCCTTAACGTATTTCGCAAAACTTTTCACGTTTGTTTTTAAAATACTTTGAGTGTAGATTGGCAAATCCGGGATTACAACTTTGTATCCTTTTGTTGGGAAGTATTGCGCTACACCGTCAAAGTTACTAAGACCTCCCATTAATCCGTGAAGAATTACGATAGGAGTTCCTTCACCAGCTTCAAAATAGCTGTATTTGCCCTCTTTTTTGTAGTGTTTGTCCATTTAATTTAATGCCAATTTCAATTTGGACAAATATAGGGTTTAATAAATAAAAATGAATTTTTGCTGTCATTTTTTAACTATATAATTTAAGTAGAATTTATAATTGTTTAAAAATCAGCTTTTAGAGTGGTTTTTGTTGAATTTTTAAGTTGTTAAAATCATTGCGTTATAATTGTTTTTTTAAGAGAAAGACTATGTATTTTTTATAATTGCGAAAGGAATGGATTTAGAAAATGATTAATGTATAACATCTTGATAGTCTATTGATTAAAGTAAGCGGAGTGAAAGTGGGTAAACTTATCAACAAAGTGGTATATAGTGGTAAAATGTGGTAATATTTTTTATATTTTTGCTGTGTAACATGTTAATGATTTTTTTTGAACACTATTGTAGGAACATATGAGTGTAAAGTGGATGCTAAAGGAAGGCTAATGATGCCTGCACCTTTGAAAAAGCAATTAGCTTCCTCTCTTCAAAACGGATTTGTTTTGAAACGCTCAGTTTTTCAGCCGTGTTTAGAATTGTATCCAATGGAAGAATGGGATTTGATGATGCAAAAAATTAACAAGCTAAACCGTTTTGTAAAAAAAAATAATGATTTTATCAGAAGATTTACAGCGGGAGTTAAAGTAGTAGAAATCGATGCATTAGGAAGATTGTTGGTTCCGAAAGATTTGGTTGCTTTTTCGGGTATTTCGAAAGATGTGGTTTTTTCATCTGCTGTTAATATTGTGGAAATTTGGGATAAGGATTTATATGAAAAATCAATAAGCGGCGAAGATATGGATTTTGCAGATTTAGCCGAAGAAGTAATGGGAAATATTAATGACGACGACAATGGAATATCATAATCCGGTTTTACTTCATCCAACAGTTGATGGTTTAAATATTAAACCTGACGGAATATATGTGGATGTAACGTTTGGCGGCGGAGGACATTCAAAAGAAATTTTGAAACGATTAGGTCCAAACGGGAAGTTGTTTGCTTTTGATCAGGATGAAGATGCTCTTGCAAATGCATTGCCGGATGAAAGGTTTACTTTAATTAATGAGAATTTTAGATTTATAAAAAGATTTTTGCGTTTTCACGGTGTAAAAACTGTAGACGGAATCCTGGCTGATTTAGGAGTTTCATCTCATCAGTTTGATGTTCCTGAAAGAGGTTTTTCAACAAGGTTTGATGCCGAGCTGGATATGAGAATGAGTCAGAAGAATGATTTAAATGCTTATCGTGTAGTTAATGAATATGATGATGCAAATTTGAGAAGAGTATTCTCGGATTATGGAGAATTGAAAAATGCACCGGTTTTGTCAAGAACAATTATAGAAGCCAGAGAGCATTATCCAATAAAAACGACTGATGAATTAAAAGACGTTTTGGCGAAATATTTACCTGAAAGGGTTCGTAATAAAGTATTGGCTCAAATTTATCAGGCTATTCGAATTGAAGTGAATCAGGAAATGGATGTTTTAAAAGAATTTATTGAGCAATCATTAGAAATTTTAAAACCCGGCGGAAGATTCTCTGTGATATCTTATCATTCGTTAGAAGACAGGCTGGTAAAAAGATTTATTAAAAACGGAATGTTTGAAGGCGAGCCTGAACGTGATTTTTATGGAAATTTTTCAGTTCCGTTTAAAACTGTCGGTAAATTGATTGTCCCGGATGATGCCGAAATCAAAATTAATAACAGGGCAAGAAGTGCCAAACTTAGAATTGCTGAAAAGATATAATAATATAGGTCTAAAATGAAAAGTGGTGTATTTGGTATATTAAAAGCAAGATTCTTGATTAATGATGACGCTGTGAAAAACTGGCGATTCATTGTTTTTATCATTCTGCTTGCTATAATAATGATTGCAAATACACAACGATATGAACAAAAGGTTTTTGAAATTGCAAAACTGAATAATGAAGTAAAAGAATTACGTTCTGAATTTGTAGACAGAAGATCAGAACTAATGAAACTGAAAATGGAATCAACAGTTTCTAATAAAATGCTTGAAAAACAAATTTATCCATCAACGGTTCCTCCGACAAAAATAGAAGTTAAAAAAGAAGAAGAAAAAAGTTTTTTTAAAAGAATATGGCAGTAGACGATAAACATATATCCTACAGAATTTACCTCGTAGCAGTTTTCATCTTTGTGATGTCAATTGCTATTGTTGTTAAATTAACTAATATTCAGTGGGTTGAGGGTAATTATTATCGAAAATTAGCCAAACAGCGTACAGTAAGAAATTTTGTGATTCCGGCCAATAAAGGAAATATTTATTCTGCTGATGGTAGTTTGCTTGCAACATCAATTCCAAATTATGAAATCCGTTTTGATTCGAAAGCACCAAAAGAAGAAAATTTTGAAAAATATATAAAACCTCTTTCAGATTCTTTGGCCGTTATTTTTGACAGACCAAGCGGTTACTATCAAAATGAATTAAGAAGAGCACGAAACAATAAAAATCGTTATTATTTAATTGCACGTAAATTAAGCTATACTGATTATGTGAGAATTAAAGGGTTTCCGTTGTTTAATTTAGGTGCATTCAAAGGAGGAATTATCGTTGAGCAGGAAACAGTTAGGAAACATCCGATAGGGAAAATTGCTGAAAGAACAATTGGGTATGACCGTATTGATCCTGCAACGGGTGTTGAAGTTGGAAAAGGAATTGAATGGGCTTTTAAAAGTTATCTTAACGGAAAAGATGGTAAAATCTTAAAGCAAAAAATTGCTAAAGGGCAGTGGAAACCCATTCGTGATTTGAACGAAGTTGATCCTATAGATGGTTACGATGTAATCTCAACAATTGATGTTTTTATTCAGGATATTGCCCACCATGCCTTATTGAAACAGCTTCAAGATTACGAAGCTGATCATGGTTGTGTAGTCGTAATGGAAACAGAAACGGGTCATATAAAAGCAATTTCTAATTTAGGAAGACAAGAAGACGGATCGTATACAGAAACTATAAATTATGCAGTAGCAGAATCTCACGAACCGGGATCGACTTTTAAGTTGGTTGATTTAATGGCAATTTTAGAAGATAAGGTTGCTGATACAAGCACGGTGTATGATAGTCATGGTGGTATAATTAAGTATTACGGAAGAGCTGTGAGAGATTCGCATACAGGTGGTTATGGAAAGATTTCATTAGCCCGTGGATTTGAACTTTCATCAAATACAGTGATGGTTCAGGCAGTTTATGATAATTATAAAAATAATCCGGCAAAATTTGTAAATCATATCAGAAGTTTTGGTTTGGATAAGCCTTTAGGATTGCATTTTAAAGGAGAAGGAAGGCCAATTATTCCACATCCTGGTGATAAAATTTGGTCCGGAATTTCACTTCCGTGGATGGCTTTTGGATATTCAGTTTCAGTTACTCCAATGCAAACTTTAGCCTTTTATAATTCGGTTGCAAATAATGGCGTAATGGTAAGGCCTCAATTTGTTTCAGAAATTAAAGAATGGAACAAAACGATTAAAAAATTTGATACTGAGGTAATTAATCCAAGAATTTGTTCGCCTGAAACACTTAAAAAAGTAAGGGCAGTTTTAGGGAATGTGGTAAAAAAAGGAACAGCTTCTAAACTGTATTCGAAAGATTTTCCAATGGCAGGAAAAACAGGAACAGCTATGGTTAATTATAATAAAGCAGGAAGGGAAGGAATGTATTATGCATCATCTTTCGTAGGATATTTTCCGGCAGATCATCCGAAGTATTCTTGTATTGTAGTGGTTCATAAACCAAATACAGCTATGAATAATTATTACGGAGCAGATGTTGCAGGACCGGTTTTTAAAAGAATCGCTCAAAAAATTTTTACAGATGCGCCTTCAACAAATAAAATCAAGCGTTTAGATTTAAAAATCCCAAAACAGGAAAATAGTTATAATAAGTTTGATGTAGAATCAAATAAAAAGCCAAAACTGATTCCAAATTTAAAAGGAATGCCGGGGATGGATGCAATCGCTTTATTGGAAAATTTAGGTTTGAAAGTGAAAGTAAGCGGAGTAGGAAAAGTAAAAAAGCAGTCTTTACAAGCTGGGGAAAGTATTAGTAAAAACGCAACAATAGTATTAGAATTATCGTGAAAATACTGAAAGACATATTATACAAAGTACGCATTGAATCGGTAATAGGTTCAACAGAAATTGCTATTCATAAAATTGATTTTGATTCAAGAAAAATTGAAGAGAATGATGTTTTTATAGCTATTCGCGGATCACTTTCTGATGGGCATGAATATATTGAAAAAGCGATTCAGTTAGGTGCGACAGCAATTATTTGCGATACATTACCGGGACATATTGAAAAAGGAATAACTTATATACAGGTAAAGGATACCAATACGGCTTTGGCTTTTATGGCTGCCAATTATTTTGGAAATCCTTCTGAAAAATTAAAATTAGTTGGTGTTACAGGAACAAACGGAAAAACAACGATTGCTTCCTTATTATTTCAATTATTTCAAAAAGCAGATTTTAAAGTTGGTTTATTATCAACCGTAAAAATAATGGTTGATGAAACAGAATATAAAGCAACGCATACAACTCCTGACTCCATTACAATTAATCATTATTTAAATGAAATGATTGAAGCAGGAGTGACACATTGTTTTATGGAAGTGAGTTCACACGGAATTCATCAAAAAAGAACAGAAGCATTGCATTTTGTGGGGGGAATTTTCACGAACCTTTCACACGATCATTTAGATTATCATCCCAGTTTTGCAGAATACAGAGATGTAAAAAAATCATTTTTTGACTCGTTGCCAAAGACGGCTTTCGCTTTATCAAACATTGATGATAAAAACGGAGCAGTAATGTTGCAGAACACGGTAGCAAGAAAGTTTACATATGCCTTGAAAACATATGCAGATTTTAAAGCACAAATTTTAGAAAGCCAATTGTCCGGATTATTGTTAAAAGTAAATGATAATGAAGTTTGGGTAAAACTGATTGGCACTTTTAATGCCTATAATATTTTAGCTATCTACGGCACTGCCATAGAGTTAGGTATGGATAGTCTCGAAGCGTTGCGTTTGCTTTCTGATTTAGAAAGTGTTTCGGGACGTTTTCAATATATCGTTTCAAAAGGAAATATTACAGCGATTGTTGATTATGCACATACACCGGATGCTTTGGAAAATGTTTTAAAAACAATCGATGATATCAGGACTAAAAATGAACAATTGATTACTGTTGTAGGTTGTGGAGGAAACAGAGATAAAACCAAGAGACCAATTATGGCTCAAATTGCTACCAATTTAAGTGATAAAGCTATTTTGACTTCTGATAATCCAAGAAATGAAGATCCGGAAGTAATTTTGGATGAAATGGAGAAAGGTGTTGAACCTCATAACTATAAAAAACTCTTACGTATTACAGATAGAAAACAGGCGATAAAAACAGCTTGTCAATTAGCCCAGCCTAATGATATTGTTTTGATTGCCGGTAAAGGCCATGAAACGTATCAGGAAATAAATGGCGTTCGGCATCATTTTGATGATATGGAAACGGTAAAAGAAATTTTAGATCAACTAAATAAATAACAACGAATTTCTAAGTTCAAATACCACAAGGGTCATTAGAATTTGGAATTTCAAATTGGAATTTAAAAAATAGAAAAATATGCTATACTATTTATTTGAATATTTTGACAAAACATTAGATATAAGCGGAACGGGAGTTTTTCAGTATATCACTTTTAGATCGGCTTTGGCATTCATGCTTTCGCTGCTTTTGTCAACTATTTACGGAAAAAGAATTATCAATTTTTTGCGTAATCAGCAAGTTGGTGAAACAGTGCGTGAGTTAGGTCTTGCAGGTCAGAATGAGAAAGCAGGAACTCCTACTATGGGAGGACTTATTATCATTTTTGCAACACTGGTACCCGTTTTGTTATTTGCACGATTGCATAATATTTACATCGTATTGCTTATTGTAACAACTCTTTGGATGGGTACAATTGGGTTTGTTGATGATTATATTAAAATATTTAAAAAAGATAAGCAAGGTCTTAAAGGGATTTTTAAAGTTATTGGTCAGGTAGGTCTTGGAATTATTGTTGGGGCTGTTTTATATTTTAATCCGGCTGTAACGGTAAGAACAGATACCGGAAGAACAAGTGTCTATAAAAATGTAAGTTCAACAGTAGTTTTGCCAGCTCCGGTTGAAGAAAAATCAACAGCAACAACAATTCCGTTTGTGAAAAACAATGAATTTGATTATGCCGAAATTCTGTCTTTTATGGGAGAAGGATACGAAAAATGGGCATGGTTAATCTTTATTCCGGTTGTTATTTTTATTATCACAGCTGTATCAAACGGAGCAAATCTAACTGACGGAATTGATGGTCTTGCTGCGGGAACTTCGGCGATATCCGTTCTTGCGCTCGGGATCTTTACATTCGTTTCGGGGAATATTATTTTTTCAAATTACCTTAATATAATGTACATCCCTAATTCGGGAGAGATGACCGTCTTTATCTCTGCTTTTACAGGTGCTTTGATTGGGTTTCTGTGGTATAATTCCTTTCCTGCTTCAGTTTTTATGGGGGATACAGGAAGTTTGACCATTGGAGGAATCATTGCTGTATTGGCCATTGCAGTTCGTAAAGAAATATTGATTGTTTTATTCTGCGGAATTTTCCTTGCAGAAAGTGCTTCAGTGATTATTCAGGTAGCCTATTTTAAATATACCAAAAAACGTTTTGGTGAAGGCCGAAGAATTTTTCTGATGTCTCCGTTGCATCATCATTATCAGAAAAAGGGATACCATGAGAGTAAAATTGTAACCCGATTCTGGATTGTTGCCATCATGTTAGCCATATTGTCAATCGTTACTTTAAAGTTAAGATAGATGAGGCTGGTGGTTTTAGGAGGGGGAGAAAGTGGTGTAGGTACTGCTATCCTCGGAAAGAAAAAAGGATATGATGTTTTTGTATCTGATTTTGGAAAGATAAAAGAAAGTTATAAAGAAGTTCTTATCATTAATAAAATTGCATGGGAAGAGGAACAGCATACTGAAGATTTAATTCTGAATGCCGATGTAGTAATGAAGAGCCCGGGAATTCCTGAAAAATCCCCGATAGTAAAAAAGCTTATTGCGGCTGGAGTTAAAGTGATTTCGGAAATAGAATTTGCCAAACCTTTTACAGAAGCATTGACAATTGGAATTACCGGAAGTAATGGTAAAACGACCACAACAATGCTAACGCATCACTTGCTAAAATCAGCAGGTTTAAATGTTGGTTTGGGAGGGAATATAGGAAAAAGTTTCGCCTGGCAGGTAGCAGAAAATAAATACGATGCCTATGTGCTGGAATTAAGCAGTTTTCAGCTTGATGGAATAATAGAATACAGGCCAGATATAGCAATTATAACCAATATTAGCCCGGATCATTTAGATCGTTACGAATATAAATATCAAAATTATATTGATTCAAAGTTCAGAATAACAATGAATCAGACCGAAAACGATTATCTTATTTACGATGCAGATGATGAGGCAATCACAGAGTGGTTGAAAAATAATAAAACAAAAGCAAAATTAATTCCTTTTTCATTATCTAAACAATTCGGTGAAGGAGCTTACATAAAAAATAACAAAATGGAAATAAACATCAACAACGAAGAGTTTACAATGGAAACAGAATACATTGCGTTAGAAGGAAAACATAATTTAAAAAATGCAATGGCAGCAAGCTCTGTAGCAAAGTTGATGCAAATTAGAAAAGCAACAATTCGAGAAAGTTTATCAAATTTTCAAGGTGTTGAACACCGTTTAGAAAAAGTTCTTAAAATTCAGAATGTACAATACATAAATGACTCAAAAGCAACAAATGTAAACGCTACTTTTTTTGCATTAGACAGTATGAATTTTCCAACTGTCTGGATTGTAGGTGGTGTTGATAAAGGAAATGATTATAACGAATTAATGTCATTAGTTCGTGAAAAAGTAAAAGCAATTATTTGCTTAGGAATTGATAATCGAAAAATTATCGAAGCTTTTGGTAACGTGGTGGATATCATGGTTGAAGTGAATAATATGAATGACGCCGTAAAAACAGCACAACGATTAACTGAAAAAGGAGATGCTGTTTTATTGTCCCCAGCCTGCGCAAGTTTTGATTTATTCGAAAACTACGAAGAAAGAGGAAAACAATTTAAACAAGCGGTGCACAACTTGTAAAAAAAAGTTTCAAGTTTTAGTTTTGCTTTATGAAGAAACTTAAAACCTGAGGCAAGAGAAACCTGAAATAAAAGTGATTATGAAAGAGCTGGTTAACAAATTAAAAGGAGATAGGGTAATATGGTCATTTGTGGCTTTATTGGCATTGTTTTCGTTTATGCCTGTTTTTAGTGCGAGTAGTAATTTAGCTTATATAGGTCATGGAACGGGAAATACTTTAGGGTATCTTGTAAAACATCTGGCGCATATTTGTATTGGATTTTTGATCATTTATTGGGTGCACAAAGTGCCGTATCATTATTTCAGGGCTATATCAAAAATAGCATTGCCTGTAGTCTGGTTTTTATTACTTTATACTTTGTTAAAAGGAACTGTAATTGCCGGAGCAAATGCAAGTCGTTGGATTCAGGTACCATTTATTGGGATCACCTTTCAGACTTCAACTTTAGCTTCTATTGTTCTTTTTATTTTCGTGGCACGTTACTTGTCAAAAACCAAAGAAGAAAACGAACCTTTTCAGGTTTCATTAATACAGCTTTGGTTACCGGTTTTTATCACATTGGCGCTTATTTTACCGGCAAACTTTTCGACAACAGCGTTGATTTTTTGTATGGTTATGATGCTGACTTTCATTGGTAAATATCCATTAAAATATATCGGTTTTATTATTGGCTCAGGAATTGCAATGTTGGTATTTTTTCTTTTGGTGGCGAAAGCTTTTCCGGATTCAAGATTCTTCAGCAGGGTATCGACTTGGGAAAGTCGTATTATGAATTTTACAACAGATAAACCTGATGAAGATGATTATCAAATCGAAAAAGCAAAAATTGCGATCGCTTCAGGAAGATTAGGTGGTTTAGGACCAGGTAAAAGTGTTCAGAAAAACTTTTTACCGCAATCATCTTCCGATTTTATTTATGCTATTATAGTTGAAGAATATGGTTTAGTTGGGGGAGTTTCAATATTGATTTTGTATCTGTTGCTGTTATTCCGATTTGTAATTGCATCTCATAAAGCAAATACTTTGTTTGGAAAATTAGTTGTTGTTGGACTTGGTTTTCCGATGATATTTCAGGCAATGATCAATATGGCTGTTGCGGTCGAATTATTACCGGTTACAGGGCAAACGCTTCCACTGATAAGTAGTGGAGGTAGTTCGATTTGGATGACTTGTTTTGCTCTTGGAATTATTATAAGTGTGACCAAAAAAGAAGAAGAAATTGCAGAAGAAAGGGAAGAGAAGGAAAAACGAAAAGAAGCACTTCAACGATTAATAGATAAAGAATTGGCTGAAGAAGATTTGCCGGCCGATGAAATTTATGAAGAAGAAGGATTGAGGTATTCTATTGAAGATAATTCCAGAAATCCAATGAATGCGGTATTGAATAAGTAAAATTTAAAAAGAGAATAGTTTTAAATACTATAGCCTTTAAAATAATATGACAAAGTATAAATTCATACTAAGTGGTGGAGGGACAGGAGGACATATTTATCCTGCAATTGCGATTGCAAACGAGTTAAAATTACAATTTCCTGATGCCCAGTTTCTTTTTGTAGGTGCCAAGGATAAAATGGAAATGCAAAAAGTGCCTCAGGCAGGTTACGAAATAAAAGGGCTTTGGATTGCTGGTTTACAAAGAAAACTGACATTGCAAAATTTGATGTTTCCTTTAAAATTAGCATCTAGTTTATTAGAGTCAAGAAGAATTATCAAACAGTTTAAGCCAAACGTGGTAATAGGAACAGGTGGTTTTGCCAGCGGACCTTTACTGCAGGCAGCTGGTTCGGCAGGGATACCTACAGTAATTCAGGAACAGAATTCGTTTCCGGGGATAACAAATAAATTGCTAAGCAAAAAAGCAAATGCAATTTGTGTTGCATATGAAAATCTAGAGCGATTTTTTCCAAAAGAAAAAATAGTTCTTACGGGAAACCCTGTTCGTCAGGATTTAATTGATATTGATAGTAAAAGAAAAGAAGCGATTTCTTATTACGGTTTAGATCCTAATAAAAAAACATTATTGATTTTAGGAGGAAGCTTAGGTGCCAGAAGAATTAATCAGTTAGTTGAAAAAGAATTGCAAAATTTTGTTTCGCAAGATATTCAGTTGATTTGGCAGTGTGGAAAATTATATTTTGAGGATTATAAAAAACACAATCAGTCAAATATAAAAGTGGTTGATTTTATTGAAAGAATGGATTTTGTTTACGCTGCTGCAGATGTAATTGTTTCCCGTGCAGGAGCATCATCGGTATCGGAATTATGTATTGTTGGGAAGCCAGTAATTTTTATTCCGTCTCCAAATGTAGCTGAAGACCATCAAACTAAGAATGCTCAGGCTATTGTAGATGCAAAAGGAGCAATTTTACTGAAAGAAACAGAATTGGAAACTCAGTTTAATATTGTTTTTGAAGCTTTAATAAAAGATCAGGGTAAACAAAAACAATTAAGCGAAAATATTAAAAAACTGGCTAAGCCAAATGCGACAAAAATTATTGTAAATGAAATTATAAAGTTGTTATAATATAACTTTAAACTATAATTATACAACACGAAAAACAAATCAGAACGTTATTTTTAGGCGTTTTGAGTTATTAAATAAAGAAAACACAAAAGCTTAATTACTAGTTTTTTAATTATGTAAATAGCTCAAAATTAAAATTGAAATGAATTTAAATCAAATACAAAACGTTTATTTTATTGGCATCGGAGGAATCGGTATGAGTGCTTTGGCCCGTTATTTTAAATATATCGGGAAAAAAGTTTCAGGTTACGATAAGACACCATCAATGCTAACAAATGAATTGATGGAGAGTGGTATCGATATTCATTTTGAGGATAATATTAATTTGATTCCGGGGGATTATTTTGTAGAAAATACATTAGTCATTTTTACACCTGCTGTTCCTATAACCCATTCAGAATGGAATTATTTTATAGAAAGACAGTACGAAGTTAAAAAGCGTGCTGAGGTTTTAGGAATTATTACCAGAGATACTTTTAGTTTTGCAGTGGCCGGAACACACGGTAAAACAACAACATCCAGTATTTTAGGGCATATTTTATATGAAAGCGGTGCGGATGTTACAGCTTTTGTAGGCGGAATTGTTGAGAATTACAATTCCAATTTGATTGGAACAGGAAAGACAGTTACAGTTGTAGAAGCAGATGAATTTGACAGGTCATTTTTGCACCTTCATCCGGATATAGCCTGTATAACTTCTATGGATGCCGATCATTTGGATATTTATGGTACAAGTGATGCAATTGAAGCTTCGTTTGTTGAATTTGCTTCTAAAGTCGAAGATGTAAATAAGCTGTTTATAACAAAAGAGTTGCCTCTAAATGGTGTTCAATGCGCCATAAATGAAAATGCTGTGTATAAAGCTTACAATGTTCGAATTGAAGACGGAAGTTATGTTTTTGATGTTCAGACTCCATCAGAAATAATGAAGGATCTGCGTTTTGGCTTGCCCGGAAAACACAATTTGATGAATGCATTAATGGCTATTGCAATGTCAAGAACTTATGGTACGCCTACAGATTCTATTGCAAAAGCACTTGCTTCATTTAATGGAATCAGAAGACGTTTTTCTTATCAGATTAAGACTGATAAATTAGTATATATTGATGATTATGCACATCATCCAACAGAAATAAATGCTGTTCATCAGGCAGTTAGGGAGTTGTATCCAGGTAAAAAAGTACTGGCTGTTTTTCAGCCGCACTTATTCAGCCGCACAAGGGATTTTGCTGATGGGTTTGCTGAAAGCCTGTCTCAATTTGATGATGTACTATTAATGGATATATATCCGGCACGAGAATTACCAATGGAAGGAATTACATCGTCCTGGCTGTTGGAAAAAATGACAAATTCGAACAAAAGAATTGTTGCTAAAGAAGATTTATTGGCTGCTGTTAAAACCAGTGATGCGCCAATAATTGTGACAATAGGGGCTGGTGATATTGGTGAAATGGTACCTTCAATTAAAAAGATGCTGAATGAAAATATTTAACTGGACAAACATAAGATTAGTACTTATTTTCGGACTTGTTTTGTTTCTGTATTCGTTTGCGCAACATCGAAACGGAGATCGAAAACTGAAGAAATCCATGGTGGTTTTTGTAGGAGATAATATGCTTTTTGTGAAGCCTGAAACGGTTAATAAATTGTTGATAGAAAATAAAAGAGACGCTTCCAGTATCCGAAAAGATGAGTTAGATTTGAATAAAATAGAAAAAACCCTTGATACGCAAGAGATGATTGAAAAGTCAGATGTTTTTGTAAGTATCGATGGAGTTCTAAAAGCGCGGGTAAAACAGAGAACACCGATAGTAAGAGTTTATGATGGTGCAGGCTCTTTCTATATTGACTATGAGGGAAATAAAATGCCTTTGTCAGACAATTTTACAGCGCGTGTTCCTCTTGTTTCGGGAACAATAAATAAAAAAAATAACGAAGATTTAGCTGCCCTATTTCGCACAATTTATGACGATGCGTTTTTGAAAAAAAACATCATTGCAATCGAAATTATGCCTAATGGCAGCTTAAAAATGTTTAATAGAAATTATAATTACATCATTGATTTTGGAAGAACGATGAATGTTGATGAAAAATTCAGGAATTATAAAGCCTTTTTTCAAAAAGCAGTTTTAGATAGTTCGTTATATAAATACAATAAAATTGATCTCAGGTTTACGGAACAAGTAGTTTGCACAAAATAATAGAAAATGGAAAAAGATAACATTGCAGTAGGTCTAGATATTGGAACAACAAAAATAGTTGCCATGATAGGCAAGAAGAATGAGTATGGGAAATTGGAAATTCTGGGTATTGGTAAATCCAAAAGTCTGGGTGTTGCGAGAGGTGTTGTAAATAACATCACGCAGACCATTCAATCCATTCAGCAAGCTATTCTGGAAGCCGAAAATAATTCAGGGTACAAAATTAAGGATGTAGTTGTAGGGATTGCCGGACAACACATTAGAAGTATACAGCATACAGATTATATTAGCCGTAGTAATCCTGAGGAAGTGATTGGCGAAAAAGACATTCAGCTTTTGATTGATCAGGTAAATAAACTGGCTATGTTGCCGGGAGAGGAAATCATTCACGTTTTGCCTCAGGAATTTAAAATCGATGGACAATCTGAGATAAAAGAGCCAATTGGAATGTACGGCGGAAGACTGGAATCAAGCTTTCACGTTGTAGTAGGACAAGCATCTTCAATTAGAAATGTTGGAAGATGTATTCAGAGCTCGGGAATTGAATTATCAGGATTGACTTTAGAACCATTAGCTTCTGCAGATGCTGTTTTAAGTCAGGAAGAAAAAGAAGCTGGTGTGGCACTTATCGATATCGGTGGCGGAACAACAGATTTAGCCATTTT
This sequence comes from Flavobacterium sp. LM4, assembly GCF_002017935.1. NCBI lineage: Bacteria > Pseudomonadati > Bacteroidota > Flavobacteriia > Flavobacteriales > Flavobacteriaceae > Flavobacterium > Flavobacterium sp. LM4. The sequence goes on from NZ_MUFW01000001.1 coordinate 2,519,246, forward strand.
TAAGGATGGTATTATTCGTCACACTGCAGTTATTCCTTTTGGAGGAAATGTAATTACAGAAGACATAAAAGAAGGCTGTTCGATTATTGAAAAGCAGGCAGAACTTTTAAAAATAAAATTCGGTTCAGCATGGCCTGGAGAAAATAAAGATAACGAAATTGTTTCTATTCCGGGTTTAAGAGGAAGAGAGCCAAAAGAGATTTCGCTTAAAAATCTATCTAAAATTATCCACGCTCGTGTTGTAGAAATAATAGAACAGGTTTTTGCTGAAATTAAAGCTTACGGGCATGAAGATCCACGTAAAAAATTAATTGCCGGGATTGTACTTACAGGCGGAGGAGCCCAGTTAAAACACATTAAGCAGTTAGTAGAATATATCACAGGGATGGATACCAGAATTGGATATCCAAACGAGCATTTAGCAGGTAATTCAAGTGAAGAAATCTCTAGTCCGTTATTTGCAACTGCTGTTGGATTAGTAATGAACAGTATTGAAAACAGTACGCAAAGCGCTGTTAGAATGGAGGTTGTAAATGAGCAGCCAAGGGTGGTTTACAGAAATGTTCCTCCGGTAACGCAACAGCGATACGAAGTTGAAGAAAACTACGTTGAAAGAGTTGAAACTATTGAACAACCAAGAGAAGTTAAAAATAATGTAGTTGTAGAAGAATCTACCGAAATAAAAATCAGAAGATCATTTTTTGACAGATATGTCGATAAAATAAAAGATTTTTTAGATAACGCAGAATAAAGAAAAGGAATTACTATTGGCCCCAAGTCAAGAAGTAAAAAATGTATTAAATAAGAATTTCAAAACCAAAAAGATGATGAGCAACTCAGAATTTGGAAGTATTTCATTTGATTTACCAAAAAACCAATCAAATGTTATCAAAGTAATAGGTGTAGGTGGAGGCGGTAGCAATGCTATCAATCATATGTTTAAACAAGGTATTAAGGGTGTTGATTTCATCGTTTGTAATACAGATTCACAAGCACTTCAAAATAGTTCGGTACCTAACAAAATTCAGTTAGGAGTAAATTTAACAGAAGGTCTTGGAGCAGGTGCAAATCCTGATGTAGGACAACAATCGGCTATTGAAAGTATCGCTGATATCGAAAAGATGCTTGATCGTGGTACTAAAATGGTATTTATTACTGCGGGTATGGGTGGTGGAACCGGTACGGGTGCTGCTCCTGTTATAGCACAATTATCAAAAGAAAGAGAAATCTTAACGGTAGGTATCGTTACAATTCCTTTTCAGTTTGAAGGGAAGGTACGTCAGGAACAAGCGCTTATAGGAATTGAAAAATTACGTAAGCAGGTTGATTCGCTAATTGTAATCAATAATAATAAATTAAGAGAAGTATACGGAAATCTTGGTTTTAAAGCAGGATTCTCAAAAGCGGATGAAGTTTTGGCAACAGCCTCAAGAGGAATCGCCGAAGTAATTACGCATCATTATACTCAAAATATCGATTTACGTGATGCCAGAACGGTTTTGGCAAACAGCGGAACCGCTATTATGGGATCAGCAGTTTCAGAGGGTGACAATAGAGCTAAAGATGCTATAGTGTCTGCATTAGATTCTCCATTGTTAAATGATAATAAAATTACAGGAGCCAAAAACGTATTGTTGCTTATCGTTTCTGGATCTAATGAAATAACGCTTGATGAAATAGGAGAAATCAATGATCATATTCAGGCAGAAGCAGGTTATAATGCTAATATTATCATGGGAGTTGGTGAAGACGAAACTCTGGGAGAAGCTATTGCTGTAACTATTATTGCTACAGGTTTTGATGTTGAACAACAAAACGAAATAGTAAATACTGAGCCTAAAAAAATTATTCATACCTTAGAAGATGAGCAAAGAAGTGTTCATAATCTAACAAACAGGTCTCTTGCTTCTTTTGATTTAAATACTGAAACACCAGTAATAAAATCAGAGGAAAAAATTGTTTTTGATTTGATGGAAGATCCGGTTGTTGCTCCTGTGGTACAAACCCCGGTTGCTCCGGTAGTTACACCAACAATTAATCAGGAAGAATTAGTGGTGATGTCAGAGTTTATCAAAAATCTTGATGTAACTTTTGAAATCGTTTCACCAATTACAGATATTGATTTTACTATTTCAAGTCCGGAAGTGCAATCTTTTCAGGAAACGAAACAAGTTGAGCAAAGAGTTTTCGAAAGACAAGAGCAGACTGCTTTTTCTTTTGATTTGCCACTTTTTAGAGCTGAACCTGAAGTGAAAAAAGCATCGCTGGTTGTTGAGGATAATAAAATTTTATTTGAATTGACAAATGAGACTCGTAATATAAAAGTAAACGAGCCAGTTTCATTTGTGCCGGTAACAGAACTTTCTGAAAATGGAATCATCAAATATTCACTGGAAGAATATATGGAGGTTGAGAATGATTTAATGGGTTCAAAACCAGTTGAAAAAGTGATAGAAAGTGTAGTTCCGGAAGAATTAAATATCACATTGAAACCAAGAGGTGATTTTGAAAGCCAACCTGATTTTACAACGACTTCAGAAATTTCTCCTCTGGAATTGACAATTGAAGAAACTCTGCGCTTAAGAGCTGAGGAAAGAAGAAAGAAATTAAAAGAATTTAATTATAAATTTCATAATAACGTTTCGAGAATTGATGAGCTTGAAAAAGAGCCTGCTTACAAAAGATTAGGAATTGATTTGTCTAATTCACAGTCAAATAACACTAATTCCAGAATCTCAGTCGGAACAGATAGTAATAATGATTTGCAATTACGTTCAAATAATTCTTTCTTACACGACAACGTAGATTAGTTTTAAAAATCATAATATTTGGATAGCCCGAAAATTGGATTTAATTTTCGGGTTATTTTTTTTATCTTCGCACAGAATTTAGAATTTGACTTTTTGAATAGCTATTTAAAAATATTGAAAATGGATCTATTAATTCAGTGCAAACCAAGTCAAAACAAATCCAAATGAATAGGATAAGCATCAACTAAGCTTATTTAAATAAAATAATTAAAGATGAGTTTACAAGTACAAATCATGGATGAGATTAAAACTGCCATGAAAGCAAAAGATACAGTAGCATTAGAGTCATTAAGAGCCATTAAATCTGAATTATTATTAGCTTCAACTGCATCTGGTTCTAAAGAAGAATTGTCAGAAGATGAAGAAATTAAATTACTTCAGAGATTAGTTAAAACACGTAAAGAAAGTGCTCGAATTTTTACAGAGCAAAACCGTCCTGATTTAGCTGAACCAGAATTGGCTCAGGTTGCGGTAATCGAGAAGTTTTTACCAGCTCAGTTAAGTGAAGAAGAAGTTGAAGGCATTATCGCTAAGATTATTGCTGAAACCGGAGCTTCAGGTATTGCTTCAATGGGCAAAGTAATGGGATTGGCGTCTGCTCAATTGGGCGGAACTGCCGAAGGAAAAACCATTTCTGCAATTGTGAAAAAATTATTAGTTTAAATTAATAATTAAGATAATACAATCTAATTATTATAATACTGACTGCGTAGTTCAACTGGATAGAATATCAGATTTCGACTCTGAGGGTTGCAGGTTCGAACCCTGTCGCGGTCACAAGAAAGGTAAAATACATAATGTATTTTACCTTTTTTTATTTCTATAATTACAAAGACAATGTTAAGAAATCCGTACTTTTCATAATTGTTTTATTTACTTATTGAACTTTCGCATGTAAAATCGAGTATCTTTACCCACGATTGCGATAAAGAATATGCAGATGATTAACCATCTCTCCCTTTCATAACACAAAATTCTTGTTTCTAGTCATAACGTTATAGTAAACAAGATTTATCAATAACCATTGCTAGTTTTAGTTCTTTTTAGGTTTATTAGCTTTCGTATTCAACCTTAACCGTTACAACATATGACACTGATATCTAAAGAAAAATTTTCTGAAGCTGCTGGCCTTTCTAAAATTCCTATCCCGGGATTATCTTCTTATTTAATGAAAGTAATGAAGATTAACAACTTAAATGAAGTTGTAAAAGAGGCTGGTAATCTTGAGGGCGCAGATTTTGCTAATTATGTTTTAATGAAAATTGGTGTAAAAGTTCAATTTGATCCTGCTGAATTATTAAACATTCCTCGTGAAGGAGCATTTATAGTTGTTGCAAATCATCCTTATGGGGGTATTGAATCATTGGCTTTATTAAGTACAATTGCGAAGATACGTCCTGATACATTGTATATGGGGAACTTTTTATTAAAGGAAATACCAAATCTTGAGAAATGCATTATTGCGGTAAATCCATTTGAAAATGTGCAAAATTCTGCGAGTATTACGGGATTAAAAATGACACTCAAAACTTTATCAGAAGGTATTCCTGTTGCAATATTTCCTGCCGGAGAAGTTTCATCTTATGATTTTAAGACGAGTAAAATCACAGATCCGGAATGGCATCCTGTGGTAGGAAAAATTATCTGTAAAGCAGACGTTCCTATTTTACCTATATATTTTCATGGAAATAATGGTTTTTTCTTCGGTATGTTAAAATCAATTCATCCCATGTTACAAACTTTAAAACTGATCTCGGAGCTCTTTAATAAACAAGGACATACTTTAAAGATGAATATCGGAGAGCCCATTTTTTTAACTAGAACTAAAGGCAAAGTCTCTGACCCTCTAATGTTGAAAAATCTTAGAAGCAAGCTATACGCTCTCAAAAATCAATTACATAATTAAGCGATTCAAGTCTATTTAATGCTTGTGTATAACTTTGAAAGTTAAGCATTTATATTTTTCAATCTCTGTCACCTTACTTAAAATATTGAAACCTTCGAACATAAGGTTCGAATGTTGTGCCAAGGTGTTCACTAAAAGGATAAAGTCAGTTTTTCTGATTTGTCCTTTTTTGTTTTAGATGTAAATTATTGTTTCTTAATTATTGGTTGTAATTTTTGGTACTTAAATCTTTTAAACATAAACTTTAAAGTATATAAAAAAAGCAATGATGTGTGTTCCATGTAAATTAAGGATTTTAGCTTCCCTTGTTTTTTTAGGCTAACAGATCCTCTAATACTTTCCAGATTGTATTTTTTTTCTGAAAATAATGAACAATTCGTGAAAAGCTTTTCTGGATTATCCGAAATATTAGTGAAACTAAAAAAAGGAGATGCTTCAGCCTACAAAATACTTTTTGATCAGTATTATGATATACTTTGTGTCTATTCTGTGAGATATTGTGACTCCTATGATATGGCGCAAGACATAGTGCAGGATATATTCGTTGACTTTTGGAATGAAAAACGTTATCTGAAAATTGAGGATTCGCTGGGTGCTTATTTGCATAGAGCTGTCAGAAACAATAGTGTAGTAGAAATGTGAAAACATTCTAAATTGTATGCCTCCTTAAACAATGCTTTGGATAATAATAAAGAAATTCTTATTCCTGCTTTTGTCGCTTCTTTTATATTATTTTTAACAGGTATTGGTTTACTCTATTATCTACCAATTGGTAATTCGAAAAAGCAATCGTAAGCGTACTGTCTATGTAAACTATTCTGTTTAATTAAATACTCATTTTTAATATTAATTTCCTCAGTTTTATTGATTGTCTTTTTTGGCACATTCTAATTTGTTAAACCCTGAGCAGAGTCAATCATTTTGTTAATTCTGATCAGTATTTGTTCTTCATATATTTCCTGCTTCGCATCGCTTTTTTTTCCAGAACTGAAATTTTCACTTATCGCATAACTTTTTACAAAATGACTTTTTTTTGCACCAAGGCTATAATGCCAGCTGCCCATTTCGGAACTGACAAAGATCACAGCTTCTTCCAGTTTCATGATTTTTTTCTTTTCAGAAACAGGACTCATTCTGTAAACTGAGTTAGCTCTCAGATCAAAAGTATAGCTAATTTTTGCTCTTATCAGAATATCGTATAAACTATGAATAACACCATAGGCTAATAAAAAGTAAAGGGCAAAAAATAAAGTTTCATCCAGTATTTCTCTAAATAATGGCAATAGAATTGCTGCCGTAAAAATCCCTGCTAAAAACCATGATGATAATTTCTGGAGTGGTTTTACAGGCTGAAATGAAAACGAATTTGAGTTTTCTTCAATATTATATTTTTCCCGTATGTTCATTCTTGTCAAGTATTTCGTCTATTTCGTTTGCCAGATTCTGCATTGCTCTTGTGGTAAAGCCCTGAGCAATCAAGTGCGTTTTTTCTTTTCCGTCTTTTAAATAATTGATATTTAGAGAAGTGTTGATAGTAATAAAATATTGCTTCATTCTTATCAGTTCAAAATTTTGAAAATCTTTCAGGGCAATAGGAACAGGTTTCCCAATTAGTCCTACTTTGATGATGATTTCCTGTGTGTCTAAATCTATAATAACCTGTTTTGACCAAATAGATATAACAGCACAAACAGACAAAACACCAAATATCCAGAACATAGCCATATTGTCGATCCAAATTCCGCCTATTGCAAAAGCAGCAAGGCCTGTGCTGATCATTATAGAAAAGCCATATTCACGTTTCATGACATATTTATTGCCCTCTTTTATAAAATATTTTAGCTGCGTCATGGGGAACTTATTCTATGGTTACACCGTCTATAATTAAAGAACGGCAATTCAGTGAAAAATATGAACTCGAATAATCGCCGTTTAGCTGATCGCTTAAGGCATCTAATGTTGCACCTTTAAATTCAAATTTTCTCGATGGCGTTTTCCCGTAAGTATCAGTCATAGTCAGTTCACCGTCGATTCCGTTTTTATTTTTAGCAAAAGCGCTTAATAAAGCAATATTTTGTTTTTCAAAATCAATTGCCAGATAATGATTTTTTGAATCTGTTTTGTCTAACGAATCTTTTGATGGCAAAGTTGAGTTTCTCGTAAACGAAACTGTTGCAGAGCGAACAGCTGCTGTAATAGTTTTATTTCCATCTTTTACGGTGATTTCAATTTTTGTACGTTTTTCGTCAGTTTGACCGTAGCTGATTAGAGTAAAAAAGCAGAAAAAGATAAACAGTAGTGAAAGGATTTTCTTATTCATGATAGTATTGATTTTAAAATAATTTAACAGAACAAGATTACTCCATACAAAAACCAATAGCAATTGCGAATTGGTAAATGGAATGTTTAGATTTTTATTTGGTTAATTCTAAAATATATCAGGAAACTGGCAGTTTTTGGTCTCCAATTAAGTATTTTTAATCAGCTTTTTATCATTTAAAAACCATGATGAAATGTTTGGTAAGTCTAATCACAATTTGTACTTTGGCGACAATTACCATTATTTATGCTTCAAATTTTTACATCTGATTTCAAAAAAACGAGAAAAATTCACTGCCCTTTTTTGGTGTTATTTTGCTTTTTATTGACAATCGCAATGCAGGCGCAAAGTGTCTCTGCTGTCGAAAAAATGGCGAGTCAGGGTTATGCCAGACGTTTTTCTGATACTGTAGCTTCTCTTAAAATCCAGCAACAGGCTCTTAGTTTGGCAATAAAAAATAAGAACAAAGAAGATGAAGTGATTTGTTATTCGTATTTGGCATTAACACAGAGGCGTCTGTTGCATTTAAAACAGTTTTTGCATTATGCAGATACCGCTTATTACCTTTCGCAGAAAATAAATAAAGTTAGGGCAAAAGCATATGCGGCTGGGGCAATGGGGTCTTTAAAATCGTATATCGATGATAAGCCTCAGGCACTTGAGTATTCTCTGGAAGCCTATAAATTGTTTTCTAAAATAAAGGCACACGATCAATGTGCCAAAATTGCTTCAGATATCTCGTACCTTTTTTCACCTGCATCACCTCCAAAAGTCGAAAAATATGCGAGAGAAGCAATGGTTCATGCTGCAAAATCCGGAGATGCTGAAAGCGAGTTGTATGCAAGATTAGCTTTTGGAAGTTTTTTGACCGATAAACTCGAAACCGGAGGGATAGCAGATTGGGAAGCTGCCATGGATTTTTTTAAGGAGACAGTTTCTTTGGCAGAAAAAAAATCAGATCAAATTGTGAGTAAAAGCAACATCGGAGTTGCCTATATCAATCTTGCTGATCTTTATACCAAAAGCCCACAGCCAATTGAAGAAAAGGCTTTTCTGAAAAACCTCGAAAAAGCCACTGCAATTGCCAAAAAATACAATGTAAAAATTATCTATAGAAGTGCGATTGGACTTCAGGGATATTATTTTACCCAAAAAGGCGATTATATAAAAGCAGAACTTCTTTTTATTGACGGAATCAATTATCAAAAAAGCCTTCCGTATACTGATAATTATCTGTTAGCTACATTTTACAGCTCTTTAAAAGATGTTTCGGTAAAGCGAAAAGATTTTCAGGCCTACTATGGTTATGATACGCTTTATGCAAAATACAATCAGTTAAAATACAACGAGTCGACACAGTCAAAACTCCAAAATGCTGAGGCCAGATATGAATCTTCCAAAAAAGCAGAACGTATTAAACAACTGGAACTCGAAAACGAATTACAACAGAAAAATAAGCTGTTGGGTTATGCCATTGCAGGAGTTTTACTGATAGGACTAATATTTATGTTCAGGTCTTATTACTACCGTCAGCGTTATTATCAGAACAGAGAAGATTTTTTAAAGCAGGAACAAGCCAATAGCTATCTTAAAGTACAGTTGATGGAAAAAGAAACCATCGAAAACCTTTCGGCAAGATTATCATTAGAAAGACGATTGCTGCGCTCGCAAATGGATCCGCATTTTATTTTTAATGCCTTAGGGAACATCCAAAGTATGATTTTGCAAAAAGATACTATTCCGGCCGTTTCTTATCTCAATAAATTTGCAAAACTCACCAGACAGGTTTTAGAACAATCACGCAAAGAAACCATTTCTCTTGAAGAAGAAATCAATACCTTAAAGAATTACATCGAACTGCAGCAGCTACGTCTAAACAATGGTTTTGACTATGTAATTGAATGCGACGATGCTGTTGAAACAGATGTTTTAATTCCACCCTTATTGATTCAGCCTTTTGTGGAAAATGCTGTCGAACATGGCTTAAAACCACAGGAGAATAATGTACGCGGACGAATCGAAATTTATTTTAAAGAAGATGAGAACGGGCAAAGCTTAATCTGTACAATTAAGGATAACGGAATAGGGCTGGCAGCTTCGGGAAAATTAAAAATCAACGATGCACATCAATCTTTATCCACAACTATCACAGAGGAACGGTTGACAAAAATGCAAAAAGAGAATCCCGATGCCGGTTTTACAGTAAAAGAAAGAGATCCGGAAACTGAGGGGCAGGGTTGTATCGTAATTATAAATATTCCAATACTACAATGATATACAAAACAATAATTATTGAAGACGAACACCGATTAAGAGAAGCCTTGTCGATTATGCTGGAAATGGTTGCCGGGGACAGTATTCAGATTATCGGATATGCTGAAAGCGTTGATGAAGCCAAAAAGGTAATAGACAGACTCAAGCCTGATCTGGTTTTTATGGATATAATGCTCAAAGACGGAACCGGTTTTGAGGTCCTGCAGCAAATTTCGTTTAATGCTTTTCATCTCATCTTTACTACGGCCTATGAACAGCATGCCATCAACGCATTCAAATACAGCGCTGTTGATTATTTGCTAAAACCTATAGATCCGCAGGAACTAAAAACCGCAATTGAACGTATTGCCATTTTGCAGGAAAGGGTTCTGGAAAAACAGCAAATCACCGAATTGCAGACCAATCTTTCTAAAACGCCTGACAGACTTGTTTTGCCAACTCAGGAAGCAATGTATGTTGTGAAATTAGAACAAATTTTAAGATGTGAAACTTCGGGCTCCTACACCACTTTTTTCCTAACCGATGGCCGAAAAATCATGGTCTCCAAACCGCTAAAAAATTATGAGGATATTCTGGTCCCGCCAGTTTTTTTTCGGGTACATCAGTCACATCTTATCAATGTAAATGCCATTTTGAGCTATTCCCGCGAAGGAATGATTCACATGAATGACAAATCGGTTGTGCCAATTTCGAGAGCAAAAAAGGAGCAATTTTTCAAACTGATGAAAGACGAAATTTAATTTTACAACAGCGATTTACAGTATATAAATTTAACTACGGCAAATACCAACCAAAAGCTACCCATGACAAAGTGGTGGTTTCACATTCGTTTCATTGTATCTATTTTTGGTCCAACTAATAATTAGAACAATGAATAATAAAACCTTATCAATCCTGAGCTACATCACCATTATTGGTTGGATCATAGCCTTCGTAAAAAGCAAAGACATAACGCCAAAAAGCGATCTTGTAACGTATCATCTTAAGCAGGGCTTCGGAATTTTTCTATTTTCTTTCGCAGTAAATATTATACTTTCTGTAGTTGTGTTCACGGTTACGTCGCTTTATTTTCTTAACTACATTGGTTACGCCATTTTTATTCTGTGGATTTTCGGAATAATCAATGCAGCCAACGAACAAAAGAAACCAATTCCGGTTATCGGAAAAATATTTGAAGACAAATTTAGTTTCATAAACTAAAATTTAATTTTTACCTTTTGTTGCATTTTAATTTTGGATAGAAATATTATCCCAATGCGTTCAGAAATACAAATTGGGATAATTTCTAATAGAAAAAAGTGCTTTTACAATTTTAGAAGCTTAATCCGGCCATTCGCTATATCTTTTATGGCGAACCCCGCCACAAAAGGATGCCACTGCTGTCCGGTCTAGGGCTTTAGTTTTCAGTAGAAGAAAAGAATAATTTACTCCTCAAAAACTTTTTCGGTACTCACAGAATTATTTTCCTGATACAATTTTTGCCCAATAACACCTTTATCACCTAAAGCCCGTCCTTTGATTAACCATGCAATTCCAAAAGTAAAAAGCGAAAGTGATTCAAAAACCAAAGTCGAATAAGGAAAAAGATAAAATTTTTCCGCTACAGGTACCATGATAATAAATATCAATATCGAATAGCCGCAAAATCGGTAAATGTTGTTTTCATTCAGGACACTTTTAGGAGTTTGAATTTCTTTTTCCTGACGAATTGTAAAAACATTGATAGCCAGTAAAGCGAATATTAAAAACAATAAAGCCGCAAATCCATAGTGAAGCCAGCCAATCCATTTTTCATTAAGCGGAATAAGGCTGTACATTTTATCGGATATAATATCAGGATTTGTAGGAAATAAAGCTACTCCTAAAGCCATAACTCCTGCAATATTAGTTAATAAGTTGTCGTTTTTCCAGACTGAAATATTGCCACGACCTTTATAACAAATCAAAAATAAACCTACTGCACATAAAGCTCCGGTAAAAATTTCCCTTAGATTCGTATAATAATAATGACTTATCGAATGTTGAACAGGAGTTTCGAAAAAAGAAATAAAAGACAAAACAACTAACAGTATCGGCAGGCTAATTCCCAGATAACCAATCGCACGTCGAATTCTTCGATAAGTAAAAATATCATAATTTTCAATTTTCACTTCCTGATTGTTTATTTTCATGGTAATGATTATTTTGGGTATAGAAATTACCGCATTATATCAGTGTCAACAGGAGTATAGCCTAAATGCCTGCTTAAGGATAAAATTTGCCCTTTGTGATGATATTCGTGAGTAATAACATGAGTAAAAACCTTAAACGGTTTTGCTGAATTTTTGATGTTTTGTACTTCATATACTATTTCATCTTCAAAATCATCCATTTTTGTGATAAATTCCAACATGAAATTATCTACATCATCAAACAGTCTAATAACGTCTTGTATTGTTTTAAAGTTTTCGTATTCAGCATAGATTACATTTTTTTTCAAAACAATATTCGCTATCCAGTATTCGTAAGTGTTTGCAACATGAACTAACAGATTTCTAATGCTTCCTCCACGGCCAAATGAAGTATTTTGATTAACAAAATCTTCATTTGAAATTGTTTTACAAAATTCAAACAATATCCCACGGGATTCTTTTATGAATTCATATTGCTCTTTAGAGTATATAGCTATAAATTTCATAACGTAATATTAAATTTAGTTGAGAAGTTATTTCTTAGAAAACAAATTCTCCACAACCCATGCCGGACCAATCATTAAAAACTGGATATCTTTAAGGAAAGAAGGCTTTTTGCCTTCAATATTATGACCATAAAATTGCCCAATCCAGGCAATAACAAACACACCTATTGAAAATATCCACAGGGGCAATAACTGTGCGATATAATAATTGGCAATCAGACAAAGTGCTGAAAAAACAGCAATCTTAAGAGCCATAACGATTGATAATCTGATATAGAAAATAAGTACAAAAAGTAAAACCACAAAAGCCCAATTTTCAATAATTGGAGCATTTAATTTTAAAGTATTTGAGATAAGCCCGGCCGGGATACTCATTAATAATCCTACTATAGAAAAGTAAATTGCCGGAACACATATATAATGTATCGCTTTGTTCTTTGGATTTTGGTGGCTCACTGCATATTCTTCAAACCATTGTTCTAATGTTCTCATTTTTCAGGGTTTAGGTGAATATCAAAGCTATTAAATATTTTTGAGTTTGTTGTAAATTTCGTTAAAAATTCTGGATTTCAAAATTGTGAATATCTATTTTACGAAAAGACGATTTTATTTCCGTTAAAATCTATCTTTGGCTTCCTTAAAAAAAACAAAGATGAGTGCAATTTGGTATGAGTGCAAGGTAAAATATAGAAAAACGGATGATATTGGATCACAAAAGGTTACAACAGAACCTTATTTGGTAGACGCAATATCCTACACGGAAGCTGAAAGCAGAATTAATGAAGAAATGAAGGCGTATGTAAGTGAAGAATTTAAAATCACGAATATAAAAGTGGCAAATTATGCAGAAATTCATCCTTTCGAAAATGCAGACCGTTGGTTTAAATCGAAAGTATCATTAATAGCTTTTGATGAAGAAACTGGAAAAGAACGCAAAACAAACATGTATTTGTTAGTACAGGCCAATGATGTAAAAGAAGCATATGATAACACCGTTTCAGTAATGAAAAACACGATGGGCGATTATACAATTCCGGCTATTTCAGAGTCACCAATTATGGATGTTTTTCCTTATTTCAGTGGTGAAGAAGAAGAGTTGGAGCAATTAGAAAGATTCAATGCCCTCAAAGCTTCTAAGCCAGAATTGGTTGCTGTGGGAGAAACGGCAGAGGATTTTACTGAAGCAGAAACAGATTAATTATCAATGAGATAATTAGTCATAAAACAAAAAAGAGAACTTATGGTTCTCTTTTTTGTTTTAAATAATTTGGTAAGCACTTTATTTATTTTATAGTAAAAATTTGTATGAATTTATTCTTGACAAGAACCCTCTTAAGAACAAGTTTTTCTTTTCTCAAAAGCGTACAATCCTATAGCAACGCCTTTGAGGTTTTGAAGGACAGATGTTAAAGTTCATTTTGCAAAAGCAAGACAATAATAGCGGCAACAACAAATGAAATCCATAAGACTAGAAGTATTTTTGTCGTTATATGTTTTGTTTTTTTATAGCTTGTATGAGACATCTCTTTTCTCGATTTTAATGATTTGTAATTTTAACTTTTGATTGAAAACGACTTCAAAAAAAATAAAACTAACTGATTTTGTTAAATTTATTAATAAGGTCAATATTACGAGTTAAATCGATTAACTACAAAATAAACCGATAAAATACTTTTTTTAAAAAAAATAAACAGGATTTTACTTTAATAATAGGTTGAAAACACTGAGGTTTTGCTTGATACGGGTATAGAATTTCAACTAAAAAAAGCAAAAAAACACACAACTAGTATGTTGTGCTTTTGTGATAGAGAATTTTACTTGTGATTTTTGGAAGCAGGAAAGTTATTTTTGGTTATAATCAAAAGCTTCATCCCATAATTTATCAATTTTAATCAGAGCTTTGTCGAGCGGAATAACCTCCCATTTAGTATTGGTTTCAATTCCAAGACCAATGTTTTTTAGTTTTAATAAAGCATCTTTTACATCAAAATCAAGGTTTGTGTTTAGTTTAGTTTTAAACCATGATTCTATTTGATTATCAATTTCTTCTGCTGTTAACGGAATTTTACTTTCGTGTAAAAAGGTATAGGCTAAAATAGTTTCCTTAAGTACTTCTTCTTCAGATGAATTTAACAGCGAATAAAAAGCACCGCTGTTGTTTCCCAGATTTTTAAAATATAGGCTGTCCGAAAGCATTTTAGAATATCTAATTTTTTTATTTACAAAATTGTTGTATTGGCGAAAACAATAAGCAGATAAAATTCCCAATGCAATTAATCCCTGATTTAAAGAAGTTTTACTGTTTAGTATATCAATAGCTTCACCTGTTTGATAGGCATCATACATATTGATCAAAGCCGGAATTACTTTTGCACTTAATAGTGACACTCCACCAAAAACTCCTGGTATCCAAAGAAGTAATTTATCGGTAGTAGACATTCTTGGAATTGCATTTGGAAAAATGGTTTCAAGATCGTTTTTAGGGACACGTTTAAATATTTTCAAAACGATCGATCCCGGATCTACAGGCATCTTTCCTAATTTTACTTTTTTCTTCTTAAGATAATCGGCTTCATTATAATTTAGATAAATCATAACGCGATCATAATATTCAATCTCTATTTCTTTTTTCCAGAAAATATGTTTAGTAATTTTTTCTTTCACTTTGTGATGACCGCGAACATACAGTTCATATTCTTTAAAAGCATTAAGGTCTATTGAAAGTTTTAAACCAATCAAATCCGAATCTTTAAAAGCTTTGTCCAATGCTTCTTGCTCAACGCGGCGATAGTTGCCATGATCTAAAACTTTAAGAAGTGTTTCTTTAAAGATCGAAAAATCACTCTTGCCTACAAATCCTTCACGTTCTTTCTCACTTAAATCCGGATCAAATAAAGCATAGTTTTGTTTTAGATTTCGATTAAGATTAAAAGCTTCATAATGATAGTAATGTTCGATGATATCGAATAATTTTTTAAAATCTTCTGCTTTTTTTTGATCTTCTGCAAAAGCAGCTATTTGTTGATCGAGTAAGAATTCCTTGTTAAAAGGAATGTAATGTTCTCGTGTCATATGAATTTGGATACTTTAATCTTAGTAGTATTTTCTTAAACGCAAAAATACCACTCGAAATTTGATTTTAAGTGGTAATTGTATTAAAGTTTAGTTATTGTTTAAAAGAGAATGATCTGATTGAGAATTTATCTGCTTTTATTTTAATGGAATGGTAAAAAATGAAATTTATAGTATAATATTTACTAAATATATTAATTACCTATTATTGCCAAATCCTACTACAAGACCCAAAGCAGCTATTAAATTGCCATCCTTAGTTGTTGTTCCATCGTAATTACGTCCAAAAGAAAATGTTAGTTTCTGATTTTTTAATATGGCATAATCTGCGTTTGCTATAAATCTCCAGGAAGAATTAATAGAATCCTGTGACAAGGCACTTCGGTAGATTGCCTCGATACTGCAATTAAATTTAGACTGAGATTTTCCAAAAATATATCTAATTCCTGTATCAAGAGTAGAAATATTATCAATTTCATTAACCTGATTATCCAATGCGAAAATTTTATCAGGATTATACAGATATCTTATTAACCCTAATAAAGACCCGGTTTTTTCCCAAGTATATCCAAAAGTGGTCCATATTCCCGTATTGTAAACTTTTGAGTTATTAAAATTTTTGTTCCTGAATTCGGCACTGATACCGCCCGCAATATCCCACGTAAAGTTTACTCTGGCCAGTTGAAATTTGCCTGCCAATTCTTTTACCTTGGAATCTATTTTAGTAAATTGTTCTGCATCTTTATTATCATCCAGGAGAATTTCTATTTTTGCACCAATAACGGAGTCTAATTTGCTTGCTTTTTTTAGTAATAATTCACCAAGTAATAGATTATCCTTTGATTCATCTTTAGTATCGAATCCTGCAAAAATATTTTTTCTTGCTTGTTTCAGACTATCAATTTCCTGAGGAAGATTATCATATACCTTAGTTTGGTTTTTCTTCATCAGCGTAAGTTTTTCCTGCTGCAGTATTGCAATTTTCCTTAATTGACTTACCGTTGTACTGTCATAATTTCCCCGATAGATTGAAAATCGGAAACCCATGGCGCCGTATGTACTTTCAGGATTGAAATTATTCGAAACCGAGTCTGTGTTCTTAACTGCAAAAGATAATACCAAAGTCTGTTTTAAAACTTTTTTGCCATAAGAATTGCTAAGACCTTTAGTAGAAATATCTCCTAAACTATTTTTTTTGAACAGCCAGTACGGTGCAATATCAATAGCGTAGTTAGATGGTAATTGCGAAAATGAATTGGTCGCTGTTTGAAGGGATGTCATAAAAGCTGAAACATCTGTAGGTTTATCAATATCACTTTGTGAAAAACCTAATAAGTTTGAAACCGGAGAAATAGGCGCCTTTAATAAATCAAATTCCTGACTGTTGTCTTTTTGCTGTGCCACCAGTATAAAATTGGTCAGCAAGATGGATACAAAAATAATTTTTAGGGCTATTTTCATGATCAAGAATTTGAAGGGTTAAAAAACTCAATATTGCAATAATAATCTGCTGAATCTCCGTCACTATCAACCATTTTATATAAAGGATAGTTTCGGGTTAAGAAACCGCCGGACAACTTTATATTTAACGAAGTTACATTGGTTTCCTTAGAAGTATCAGTGATCGTTGCCTGTATTTTAAGACTTTTTCCGTGCAGCAATTTATTTTCCTGAATGGCTGTTTTAGGCAAATTGCCAATATGATTAGCAACAATGTCTTCTTTGTCTAAAGCAATACTCAAAGTTGAGGTCTGTCCCTGATCCCCAACGATTATTTCGATTGAAACTATTCGATTGGAATCATTAATTAAATAAAGCGTATCAAGCGTAGTTTTAGCAGCCATGATTTATGGAATTAAAGTTACAGTAAAAGTAAGTTTAAAATTACAATGTTGGATGAGGGCAAATATTGTTTTTTAACAAGTTATGAGTCAGTAGATTTTGATTTGTAAGGAATAAAAAAGCCTGCATAAACTTAAAGAGGTTTGCACAGTTTTTAGTGTAAAATCTTCGAAAAACCTTTAATTAATTAAAAATAATAAACCGGATACGCCGCTAATAATTGCGAAATAAAACCAAAACTGCAAATTAACTTTTATTCTTTCATTGCTTTTTTCAATATTCATTAAATAAATAGTTTGCTTTTCCAGCAATTCCCGATCATTAAAATCTTTTAAAGAACTTGTTGTCAATAATTTTTGTTGGTTCAAAAAATCTTTTTCTTTTTCAGTTGTTGAATACATATAGTTTTTTAAGTTAGTTAATTTTAAAAACAAAAATCTGTAATTATAAATTTGAATCTTTACGTAAATCCATAATCTCCTAAAAAATTATTCCCAGACAATTATACCACAAAATAAACCCTAATCCCCAAGTATAAATACCCGTTCTCGTGTAAACACTAAAAACAAAAAAGCCCAACCATAAAAGTTGAGCTTTTCAAAAATTATCTAATTATCTAATTGGCAAATTGTTCAATAAAATCTGATATTTCCTTCCTACAGGAACAACTTCACCATTAAGCATAGTAATATTTTTAAAAGTGACAGCAGTAATTTTATTCACATTTACAATAAAAGAGCGATGTACTTGTAAAAAGTTAGAGCACTCAATTTCTGAAGCAATGTTGGAAAGTGAACCGTAAATGATAACAGGCGATTTAAGTCTGGTGCTGTAGAGTTTCATGTAGTTACCCAGGCTTTCGATATAAATAATATCTTCGAGTGGCATGTCTGTCATTTGTCCGTTTATACGATAGGAGAATGTTTTTACGTTGGTATTGATTTCTTTTTTAAGGCTGTTTCCAGAAAAATAAGTTTTGGCTTTTTCTATGGCCTTGGCAAATTTTTCAGGCGAAATAGGTTTTAAAAGATAATCAATCGCATCATTTTGGTAAGCCGAAAGCGCAAAATCAGAATACGCAGTTGTAACAATAGTGAGTGGTCTGTTGGGTTGTAATTCCATTAATTCTACACCCGAAATAATAGGCATATTGATATCCAGAAAAATAATATCGTATTGATTGGCATTAAGCATTTTAATAGCCTCCATACCATTAAAAGCACTGCCGGAATGTTCCAGTTCATCAAATTTTGAGATATGCGAAATCAGTGCTTTGTGTGCAGGCGATTCGTCATCAATTATGAGACAGCGGTAGGTAATTGCCATATACTTAATTTTACAACAAACATATTTTTCTCTTTTTTACAGCTCAAATGGTGTTTTAAACCATATACTTTCAAACGCCTTTTAAGGTTTTCAATTCCAATTCCGGTGCCCGAAAGCCGTGATGATTCCAGATAATTGTTCTTTAAAGTAAAAGTCAAATTTCGACATTTTACCTTTAAGTCCAGTTTAATAAAAGGTTCTGTAGTTTCGGCAGAGAATTTTACGGCATTTTCTACCAGTGGCAAAAAGAACAATGGCGGAATCTCGGTCAGATCATAAACACCTTCGATGTTTTGGGTTACAGACAATCTTTCATTTCTAAAAGTGTAATATTCAATGTATTTTTTTATGAAAGCAATTTCTTCTTCAATTAAAACATAATCTTTTTTTGTCGCTTCAATCTGATACCGAAGCATATCCGAAAGGTTCAGGATTCGGTCAGGAACTTTGTCCGGTTCTGCCAATGCTTCCCCGTAAAGATTATTCATGGCATTCAATAGAAAATGGGGATTCAATTGTTGTTTTAAAAACAAAAGCTCCGACTTAAAATTCATGATGTCTTTGTCTGTCTGTGTGATTTTTTTAGTAATAAAGATGTGTACAAAATAGAAAAGAGTACCATTTATAATAAGTGACAATATTTGAAGGGTTTTTAAGTTTCCTAATCCGACTTCGGGGAAAAACCAGGTCATACAATAATAAAAACCTGTCCAGTAAACGACAAGAAGCGTAAAAAAAAGCTTGAACTTTTTACGGAATAAAAAAGGTTTGATAATAAAAAGATTAAAGCAGGTTATCCAGACAATGGTTGGAAAATAACCAACAGCAATTTTACTGAGGATATAAGTCCAGTCATGACCGTCAAGTTTTACTTCATCGTAGATACAAGCCAGAATAATCAGATATACGAGCGTATTTACGAAGAGATTGCGTAGAAAAAAGTTTTGATAAATTTTTGCAATTGTCATAACGGCAAAAATACTATAATAGTATAGTTTATAACTGTTTGTGATAGGTAAATTATACAAACGCCATTCGTATAAAACATACGCCACTGGTATAAAATTGTGATTGAAATCAGGATAACTAGATTATTTTTGATTCGGATTTAATATCATAAGACAGTTTTCATGAAATCAAAAATCATTTCGTTAATCGTTGTATTTACATCTTTGCAAACAATAGCCCAGGAAAAAGAACCTGATATGAAAACGTTTGGCAAAGTTATAATTGATAAGTTTCCCAGTACAAGAACTTTTGATATTCAATATGAGCAATTAGGACCATCAAATTACAATTCGGAATTATTAGGGAACAAATTTGAAAGGGGCAGAATTGAAAATCATAGCCGGTTTAAAGCAGCGTTTAATTTGCCTTTTTATGCTTCAAAATCCAAACAGTTTGTTTTGACGACTTCATTGCGGTATAAATATGAAAGTTATGATTTTGGAAAAATTTATAATTACAGTACAGATCAAACGTATACCCGTGACAATCGAAATACGCAATATTGGGCAGGAGGATTAAGCGCAACCTACATGTCTTCGCTCTTTCACAAACCGGTTATTTACAATGCTACTGCTACTGTTGATGGGAACGAAGATGATTTTCAGCGTCTAAAAGGTTTCGTTTCGGTAGTTTTGGTGCTTAAAAAAACACCTTCTACTACAATTACTGCAGGAGCTTTAGCATTATTAGATCCGTCATCGATAATTCCCGTTACGCCGCTTTTTTCGATGAATCATAAGTTTAAAAATTCAAAGTGGGATATGGATTTTATTCTGCCTCAGCGAATTTTGTTTAGAAGAGAATTGCTCGAAGACGGCAGAATTTCTTTTGGAACAGAATTAAATTCTGAAAACTTTTATCTCACTTTAGACACTGCCAATCTGAAAGGTGTCTATGAACTTAACCAGCTGGAGTTAAAATCCGGAATTACGTATGAATATAGTTTTTCGCCCAAAATAATCGCATTTGTAAAAGGAGGTGTTAATCATGTGTTGACCACCCGAATTACCGAAAAAGGGGAACGAACGAACCAATATGTTTATGATCAGAAAGAAGATACTCAGGGGTATTTTAGATTTGGAATTTCATATAATCTTTTTAATAAAAAACAGTAGTTCTTAGATTTATAATTTAAATTAATGATTATGGAAGTCGAAATTTTTAAAACAAATGTTCAGGAAGAGGCAGATAAAAATCATGTCATGACTGTTATCCAGACTCAGTTTCCTTCTTATAAAATCAATTTTGATTTAGAAGACTGCGATAAAATATTAAGGGTTGAAGGGGATGAACTGCAACCTGAAAATATTGTAGAATATGTAAATCATCTGGGATACGTTTGTGTTCCTTTAGAATAAAAAATATGATCAGCTTTATTTTTTCTTGTATTATGTTGTTGTTGGAGCAGTTATAAGTACAGAAGTTCCTTTTTGTAGAGAAAGGTTTTATTGATTTTAGGCACATTATTTTTTTAAATTTGTGCCCTATGAAAAAAGCATTCCAACTCTTCGATTTTACTCAAAAAGTCAATTACAAAAATGAAATTTTAGCCGGTTTAACTGTAGCTATGACGATGATTCCGGAATCGTTGTCGTTTGCTATTTTGGCCGGATTTCCGCCTTTAGTTGGATTATATGCTGCTTTTATTGCTGGCCTGGTAACGGCAATATTTGGTGGAAGACCCGGAATGATTTCAGGTGGAGCAGGAGCGACAGTAATCGTTTTGATTGCTTTAATGAAATCGCACGGAATTGAATATGTTTTTGCAGCTGTAGCATTAGGAGGTGTTGTCCAGATCGGCATTGGACTTTTTAAACTCGGAAAATTCATTCGCTTAGTCCCTCAGCCTGTCATGTTTGGTTTTGTAAATGGTTTGGCGGTTGTGATTTTTATGTCGCAACTAGAACAGTTTAAAACAATTGTAAATGGTCAGGTTTCCTGGCTTCAGGGAACTCCTTTATATATTATGCTTGGTTTGGTTGCTTTAACAATTGCGATTGTTTTAATTTTTCCGAAGATTACAAAAGCAGTTCCGGCTTCTTTAGTAGCCATTATGGTAGTTTTTGCTTTGGTAATTGTTTTTAATATCGAAACCAAAACGGTTGAAGATATAGCATCAGTTCAGGGCGGATTTCCTCCGTTTCATATCCCTGATATTCCACTTTCTTTTGAAACTTTAAAAGTGATATTTCCGTATTCGGTAATTGTGTCGGCTGTTGGTTTGACAGAAGGTTTGCTTACGCTGAATTTAGTTGATGAAATTACCGGAACACGTGGAAATAGTAACAGAGAATGTATAGCTCAGGGAAGTTCGAACATCTTAAACGGTTTTTTCTACGGAATGGGAGGCTGCCCAATGATTGCGCAGACTTTAGTAAATCTTGGTGCAGGTTCCAGAGCAAGACTTTCCGGAATTATAGCTGCTTTGAACATTTTAATTATCATACTTTTTGGAGCTCCTATAATTGGAAAACTGCCAATGGCTGCTTTGGTTGGCGTTATGATGATGGTTGCCATTACAACTTTTGAATGGGCAAGTTTCAGGATTATAAACAAAATGCCAAAACATGATATTTTTGTTGGAATTCTGGTTGCTGTAATTACAATTGTATTGCACAATCTGGCTTTGGCAGTTTTAATAGGTGTTATTATTTCAGCTTTGGTTTTTGCCTGGGAAAGTGCCAAAAGAATTCGTGCACGTCATTTTATTGATGAAGCAGGAGTGAAGCATTATGAAATCTATGGACCGTTATTTTTCGGCTCAATAACTACTTTTCTTGAAAAATTTGATATTCAAAACGATCCGGATCATGTTATAATAGATTTTAAAGAAAGCCGTGTTGCAGATATGTCGGCAATTGAAGCTTTAAATAATCTGACAAAAAAATACAATCAGTTAAATAAACTAGTCGAACTACAACATTTAAGCGAAGACTGCAGTCAATTGCTGAAAAATGCCGATGCAGTTATTAATGTAAATGTAATTGAAGATCCTACCTACAAAGTGGTTTCATCATAAAAACTAAGTTCTAATAATCATGAGGAAATTATGAATTTCCTCCAATATGAATTTTTTTGACTTCTGAAATTAATTGTCCTTCTTCAGAAAATCCTTCAATTAAGACCTGAATTTCTTTTTGATTGTTTTTAGGAAATTTTATCTGATAGTCTAAGTGGTCGTCTTTTAAATCTATATCCGGAGACCAGTTTAAAGTGCCGAAATAATTAAACTCCTCCTGATTTTCAAATCTGCTATTTTTGTAATTAATGTTTTGAGCAAAACCCTTTGTTACTATGAACGTGGTAAACTTTGGTTTAAAATAATTACTTTTCTGTCCTTTTTTCATGTAAATTTTAATCGTACCATTCCCTACAGCTGAAACATCCGAACTGCCTGATTGATCAATATAAATTTCATCTATCTGATCTAAAGTAAGAGTTAACAATTGATTAAAATCAAAAGCTAAAATGTCATCAATATATACTGATGGAGAACTTGCTGAATCGCCCAGATATGCTCCTCTTGAGTTGCGAACATATACAGTATTATCATTTGGGTTGATGCCGGTATTGTATCCGTTTGATGTCAGGAAGCTCAAAACGGTTCTGTATTCTCCTTCTTTAATTTTAAAGGCTTTAGCAACAGGACTCATGCTGTTTTTGTGCGTTAAAATCTCTTTTTTGAAATTGTTTTTTATTGCGATTCCTTCCAGTTCAATAGCCTTGTCTTCTGGCTTTGGCGGAGCGAAATTAAAAACATTATCTGTAGTTTTTAATGCAGGGCAAGTAATTTTTTCGAATGAAGGTCCTAAAATAAATCGGGGTTCGTCTCTGGAAACTCGGGCTTCTATCTTAGTAAATATTGTAGAATTTTTCTCATTTATCATTTGTACAGCTAATACCGTAGAATCCTGCGCATAAAAATGTTCAAACTTAAAATCATTATGCTCATCTATACTAGCTTCATCAAATAAATTATCTTTTAAGGATATAAGAGAAATTTTGTTCTTCGAATTGGGTTTTAGTTCTTTCTCTACTTTACCGCTAACAGTAACCCCTTTTTCAAATTGATAATTTATTTTTGGCGGATCAGATTTAATATTTTCCCAGAGAAATTTGCCCTTATTTTGATTAAACATTAAGAGTTCCAGGTCTTGTTTTCGATTCTTGTTGTCCGGATCATAATAAGGATACGTATTTGTTTCGGGTTTTTCTAAATACGCATTCAGGTAAAAGGTACCTGAAATCGATTTTTTTTTATTCATACAAACACTCTTTTCAGGAAGTATGCTGATACTTAAATGAGCCTTATTGACTTCTGTCTTTCCGGATAAAATAATACTGTCATTTGATGTTGCTTTTGCTTCCAGAGTTGTTATGGGAGTAATATCATTCTCGATGTACACAAGTCGCTCAGTAACTTCATTCAAATCTTCATCCAGTACTCTAATGGTGTTTACTCCATTTGATAAATTTTTTTTATCAAAAAAGCAAGGCTGTTCTGTTTTATTATTATTGAAAGTAATTTCTTGTTGCATAAAATTGCCATCTTGTTCAATAAGCAAAATGAATTTTTTATTTTGGTATAACTGAAGACCTTTTTCATTGGTTTTAAGAACAACAAGCAAATTGTTTTTTGCCAGATTATTATTGTAACTCAAAATAATCCCGGTTTCAGCGATTTTGCCCAATGGCTGTGATATGTTTAATTTTTCAGAGTTTATTTTGAGCGTATATTTTTCTTTTAAATCCGCTTTTAAATAAAAAACGCCATTTCCCATTGAGTTGGTTTGAAAATGTGCAACCTCATTTGATTTAGAATCCAAAATAACTCCGTTTATTATTTCAAGGCCTTTCTTATTACAATCTTTAATTTTAATTCCAACTGTATTAATGATGCCGTCTATTATATTACCACCTTCCGGAAATAAACTTATTTCTGCCGTTTTCCAGTTAGGTTCATTAGCTTCAAAAACATAGGGATTGTTTTTACTTATAATTTCAACTGTTTGGTTAAAAGAATCATCTTCCTTAAAATTATTCATCCAGTTAGTATAAAAATGGAAGTTATATTTACCGGGTTTAAATTTCTCGTTCAAATGAATTCCGCCCTTAAAAGTGCCATTCTCTGTAAAAAGTAATTGCTTTTGAATTATTTGCTGCTGATCATTATAGACTACCAATTCAACGTTTGTAGTGTTGTTGTTTGGAATATTGTTGTTTTTGCTGAATAGATATCCTTTAAAAGCGATATCTTCATTGTTTATGTAAATATTTTTGTTGAATTGTACATGGATAATTTCCCTGTCATAATGAAAATAAGTATCGATATATTCCTTTATTTTTTCCGAATTATTAGCAGTTTGAGAAAAGGATTGCAAACAGAATAACAAACTAAAAAATCTGGGAAATAGTTTCATACAAAGAAATGTTTAAGCTAAATTATATGTTGAATAAATCAGCACATAAATTTAATTGCAATAACAATCTGTTGTAGTTAACGCATTCTTAATGTTTTGTTTAAAACATCAAAATTTTTATCATGATAAGATTAAAAAATAAAAGCTAAAAAAAATCCGTTTACCAAAAGTAAACGGATTTATATATAGTTGGAAAGGGTTCTTACATCATTCCCGGCATTCCGCCACCCATTGGCATTCCACCACCGTTTTCTTCTTTAATATCAATTAATGCACATTCTGTAGTAAGGATCATTCCGGCAACAGAAGCAGCATTTTCTAATGCCACACGAGTTACTTTTTTAGGATCTATAATTCCTGCTTTAAGCATGTCTACGTATTCGTCAGTTTTGGCATTGTATCCAAAATCACCAGAACCTTCACCAACTTTTGCCACAACTACAGAGCCCTCAAGACCTGCATTTTCAACAATAGTTCTTAACGGAGATTCAACAGCGCGAGATACAATCTGAATTCCTGTTGCCTCATCAGCGTTATCCGCTTTAAGGTCTGCCAAAGCAGCTTTTGCTCTTAATAAAGCAACACCACCACCGGCAACAATTCCTTCTTCAACAGCAGCACGAGTCGCGTGTAAAGCGTCATCAACTCTGTCTTTTTTCTCTTTCATTTCAACTTCAGAAGCTGCACCTACGTAAAGAACTGCAACACCACCAGATAATTTTGCTAGACGTTCCTGCAATTTTTCTTTATCGTAATCAGATGTTGTAGTTTCTATCTGACCTTTAATCTGGTTTATACGATTTTTTAATAACTCAGAATCATTATCACCACTTACTATAGTGGTGTTGTCCTTGTCAATGCTAATTTTTTTTGCTGTTCCTAATAATTCAATAGTAGCATTTTCTAGAGTGTAACCTCTCTCTTCAGAAATTACAGTTCCGCCTGTTAAAATAGCGATATCTTCTAACATTGCTTTTCTTCTGTCTCCAAAACCTGGAGCTTTTACAGCAGCAATTTTAAGAGCTCCTCTTAATTTATTTACTACAAGGGTAGAAAGAGCTTCTCCGTCAACATCTTCAGCAATAATCAATAATGGTTTCCCTGATTGGGCAACTGGCTCTAAAACGGGAAGTAATTCTTTTAAAGAAGATACTTTTTTGTCGTATAATAAGATGTATGGATTTTCAAGTTCAACTTCCATTTTCTCAGGATTTGTTACGAAGTAAGGGGAAAGATATCCTCGGTCAAATTGCATTCCACGAACAACATCTACATATGTTTCAGTACCTTTGGCTTCTTCTACGGTTTTAACACCTTCTTTACCTACTTTATCAAATGCTTCAGCAATTAAATCTCCGATTATTTCATCATTGTTTGCAGAGATAGATGCAATTTGTTTAATTTTTTCGGTATTTGTTCCAACTTGTGTAGATTGTTTAGCCAGGTCAGCAACAATTGCCAATACAGCTTTATCAATACCACGTTTCAAATCCATTGGATTTGCGCCTGCAGCAACGTTTTTCAAACCTTCTTTTACGATAGCCTGAGCTAAAACTGTAGCAGTTGTAGTTCCGTCACCCGCTAAATCATTGGTTTTAGAAGCAACTTCTTTAACCATTTGCGCGCCCATGTTTTCTAATGGGTCTTTTAATTCGATTTCTTTTGCAACAGAAACACCATCTTTAGTAACAGTTGGTCCACCAAATGATTTTCCGATAATTACGTTACGACCTTTTGGTCCAAGGGTTACTTTTACAGCATTTGCCAATGCATCAACACCACGTTTTAATCCGTCACGTGCTTCAATATCAAATTTTATATCTTTTGCCATTTTTTTTTATTTATAGTAGTATTCCAAAAATTTCATTTTCCTTCATAATTAGATAATCTTTACCATCCCATTTTAATTCTGTTCCAGCAAATTTTCCAAATATTACGTTATCTCCAACTTTTACTGTTGGATTTTCATCTTTAATATCATCACCAACAGCAACTACAATTCCTTTTTGAGGTTTTTCTTTTGCAGTGTCTGGAATTATTATACCTGCTGCAGTTCTTGTTTCAGCAGGAGCAGGCTCAATGATAATTCTGTTTTGAGTTCCTCCTATAGGTTTAATGTTAAAAGCCATATTTTAAATTATTTAATATTATTTGTAATGATTCTCTATAGGTCAGAAACTGTGCCATCCTTTAAAATAGCGCCAAAACTGACATTTTTTCCTAAAAAAAATGCCAGCTTTGACAGGCTGGCATTTCATTTTTGTATTTAAATTATTATTTAGCTGCTGGAGTTGCCGGAGCAGGAGTTTGTTGAGCAGGAGCAGCAGGAGTATTAGCTGCGGGTGCTTCAGTTTTTTCAATAATTTTAGAGTCTGTTCCCCCTGAAATACTTGGGAAGCTTAAACTTGAAAGCAAGATTAAAGCAATCAAAATAGTAGCAAGCGTCCAGGTACTTCTGTCTAAAAAGTCAGTCGTTTTTTGTACTCCGCCTAACATTTGAGTTCCACTAATTGTAGACGATAATCCGCCTCCTTTAGGGTTTTGAACCATAATTACTACGATCAATAGAAAACAAACTATTGTGATTAAAACTAAAAAAATTGAAAATGTACTCATTACTTAATTATTGTTATTGTTATTTTGTTGTAAAATCTTTATATCCGATATGCGGTCTGCAAAGAAAGTAATTTTTTCTGGATATTTCAAAATTAATATTTCATATGCCTGTATTGCCTTTGTATATTTTTTTTGTTCCAAATAAACTCTGGCTAACGTCTCTGTCATTAAATAAGAGTTATCTTCTTTATGTGAGTCAGGTTGTACTGCCGGAGTTATTGCGGTTTGTTTGATTGGTGAAATTTTCGGATTCGCTTCTATGAATTTATTTATTATTTCTGCTTTTTTCTTTTTCTCTTCGTCCATTATTTCATTTTCGACTATGTTTTCAACTTCAATTTCTGTTTTTACTGCTTCTTTTGGACCTTCATTTGTTCTGTCAATTGGTTCCGGTCTTGCTAATTGCAGCCATTCCTGAAAAGAATGCTTTTCGCTAACAGAAAAATCCAATGGTTTTCCAATTTCCAGATTTTCTTCGGCAATTTTTACTGATTCCGGAACTTTAGTTTCTGTAGGTTCTTCAACAGCTTCTTCAAAGACAACTGTTGATGCATCTTGTAATGAAGTATATACAGATTCTTCAATTGATTCAACTCTTACTTCGGGAACTTCATCCTCTACAATTTCATCAAAAAAAGTTCGTGTTTGTTCCTTTATAACAGGTACTTCTTCAATAGCTGGAGTTACTTCTTTAAAAGAATCTAAAGTTGGTTGCTCAGTAATTGAGTCAGTTGGCTTTTCTTCAATTTTTAGAGGCTCTTCAACAGTGGTTGTTGTTATTTCTTTAAAAGAATCTAAAGTTGGTCGCTCAGTAATTGAATCGATTGACTCTTCTTCAATTTTTAGAGGCTCTTCAAAAGTAGTGGTTGTTATTTCTTTAAAAGAATCTAAAATTGGTTGCTCGGTAATTGAGTCAATTGGCTTTTCTTTAATTTTTAGAGGCTCTTCAAAAGTAATGTTTGTTACTTCTTTAAAAGAATCTAAAGTAGGTTGCTCAGTAATTGAGTCAATTGGTTTTTCTTTAATTTTTACAAGCTCTTCAAAAGTAATGTTTGTTACTTCTTTAAAAGAATCTAAAGTAGGTTGCTCAGTAATTGAGTCAATTGGTTTTTCTTTAATTTTTACAAGCTCTTCAAAAGTAACGTTTGTTACTTCTTTAAAAGAATCTAAAATCGATTGCTCAGTAATTGAATCAATTGGTTTTTCTTCAATTTTTGCAGCTTCTTCAAAAGTAGCGTTTGGGATAGTTGTAGCCTCTTTAATAGAATTTAAAATAGACTTCTCAATAGGATTAATATGAACTTCTGCCAGTTTTTTCTTTTCTTCCGCTAAGACAATTTCACTGTCAAAAACCGTTATGTTTAAAAGATCTCTAAGTTGACGGTCATAATATTCGCCTTGAATAGTCGTAAAAGTTTCAGAAGTAATAAAATCAAATAAAACAGAGCGGTCGGTTGTGTGGGCTGCTGTAACTTTTAAGGCATAATTATACTTAAAGCTATTTTTATTATAAAGCCCTTTTAATCGCAATGCACGGGCACTTTGAAAATACGGAAATTCATACAGAACATTTTCCAATGCTTCAGTATGCTTTTCTGTGATGGCATCAGGCTTATTTATTAAGTATGTATAATTAGTTACATTCATTATTTTAACCTAGTTATTGTTGTTTAATTGTTAATAAAACCGATTAAGCAATTTTACCATTTAGCTAATGATTCATTAAAGATATCCTGGGTAATTCTTTCAAAAATATCTCTGATGGCTTCATTTAAGACTGATCCTACAAGTTGAGATTGCGCCGGATAGTCATGATAAAATTCGAATGTTTTTTCAAAATCATCAGTTTCTTTCTTTCTATTTGAAAAACGAACCATTACACGAATCGTTAAACGGTTTTGGGAAGCTGTTGCATCACCATTTGTAGTCACAGCACTTGCACTCATTGGAGTAATTCGGTAATCTGTAATTTCACCTTCATAAAGCAAATCACCATTTGAGCTTACTAAATTTAAATTAGTCTGATTCATGATTAAATCCTGTAAAGCCAATGTGAACTCTCTGTCGATTCCAGGTTCAATCAAATCAGCGTTATTCTGAAAAAAGTTTACCTGAAATGTTTTGCCTTCAATTGGAGAAGCGCCCGTAAAGTTATATTTTACAGTACAACCGCTCAGTGTTAAAAGACTGATTAGGGCTAATAGAGAATATATTTTTTTCATAAAGTTTTGAATGAAATTCTAATTTTGTTCAAATATACTAATTTGGAATTTGCAATTTAATTTTTGGAATTGATTAGTTTATAAGTCAAATTGTTTGATTTTTCGGTATAAAGTTCGCTCAGAAATACCTAATTCATCAGCCGCAGCTTTTCGCTTACCTTTGTTTTTTTCTAGTGATTTTTTGATCATTTCGATTTCTTTTTGTTCTAAACGTAAAATCTCTTCTTCTTCAATCGTTTCAGCGTCTAAATAGTTGTTGTCGTCTGGTATATGATAATTATCTTCATGCGCTGCCGGCGTCATAACCGCTGTCCTTGGTTCTTCTTCAAAATCTATTTCACTGTCGTTTTCCTGTGAGCCATAAATTTTCTGAATTAAATTTGGATTGATGTCCTGAACTTTTGAAGACCCATTTTTCATTAATTCTAAAGTGAGTTTTTTTAAATCATTTAAATCACTTTTCATATCAAAAAGCACTTTATACAAAATGTCTCTTTCGGTACTAAAGTCACTTTCTTTTTTACTGTCGTTAATTACAGAAGGCAGATTGCTGCCTTCAGCAGGCAAATAAGATTTTAAGGTTGCAAGTGTAATATCGCGATTGGTTTCTAAAACCGAAATCTGTTCAGCAACATTTCGAAGCTGACGAATATTTCCGCTCCATCTGAATTTTTGCAAAAGCTGTACAGCATCATCATCTAATCGTAATGGAGGCATTTTATATTTGTGTGCAAAATCGGCAACAAATTTCCTGAACAATAAATGAATGTCGTCGTTTCTTTCTCTTAAAGGAGGTAAAGTAATTTCTACTGTGCTTAAACGATAGTACAAATCTTCACGAAATTTTCCTTTTTCGATTGCGTTAAATAGATTTACATTGGTGGCTGCAACAATTCTCACATTCGTTTTCTGAACTTGTGAAGAACCTACTTTTATAAATTCGCCATTTTCAAGTACACGAAGTAAACGAACCTGAGTTGTCAGAGGCAATTCGCCAACTTCATCAAGAAAAATGGTCCCGCCGTTGGCTACTTCAAAATAACCTTCACGTGTACTTGTAGCACCTGTAAAAGCTCCTTTTTCATGCCCGAAAAGTTCACTGTCAATGGTTCCTTCCGGAATAGCGCCACAGTTTACAGCAATATATTTACCATGTTTTCTGTGAGAAAGCGAATGAATTATTCTTGGAATATTTTCTTTACCAACACCACTTTCTCCGGTTACCATTACCGAAATATCAGTAGGTGCAACCTGAATGGCTTTTTCAATGGCGCGATTTAATTTTGGGTCATTCCCAATAATCTCAAATCGTTGTTTTATTGCTTGAACTGTTTCCATTTTTTTGTTTCAAGTTTTATTGGTTTCAAGCTTCAAGTTCTTTGCAGACTTAAATCTTATTTTTTTAAACTTTTTTTTATATCGATTGAATTAAAAAGATGTTTTAATTCATTGTATTGATTGTCTTTTAAATCTTCTTTAATAATAGGTAAAGCAGAGGTTTTATTTAGATAGATCAAAAACCATTTATCGGTTTCTTTGATTTGAAAAGATTCTTTCCAAAGATTTAACATTTTAAAACTTTCGCCCTCTTGTGTGAACGTCTCTCTATTGAAAGTTATTTTTTGGAGCTCTAAGTTTTTTTTGTTTTTAAGAATGTTTTTTTTAATACTGGAAATAGTCAGAAAATAAATGGCTAACCAAACTATAATAACTATTCCGAAAGGAATAAAATCCAGAAAATTCCACTCTAAATTAGTTTCAGATTGCGTGGTTGATAAAATAGCATTTTGTATAATAACAAAAAAGAAAATAAACATAATCCACTTTACAAACCCCATCCTGAAAAGCAGGTATTTAGAAACTTTAACCAATGTATCTACGTTAGGCTTGTATTCAATAATAATTTCTTTTTCCATTCTTAATTTATAACTTAAAATGATTAATTCATTTCAGAATACCCAACCGCTTCACCTTTCAAAGTTCCACTAGTACAACTTGTGATTTTTACGTTTACGAAATCCCCAATTTTGTAATTTTCTTTAGGGAAAACAACTGTAATGCTTTGAGAATTTCTTCCTGAGAATTCTTCTTTAGATTTCTTAGAAACTTTTTCTACTAACACTTCAACAGTTTTACCTACGAATTCTTCGCTTCTAAACCAGGCGTGTTTTTGTTGTAAATCAACAATTTCCTGTAATCTTCTTGCTTTGG
Organism: Flavobacterium sp. LM4; assembly: GCF_002017935.1. Classification (NCBI taxonomy): domain Bacteria; kingdom Pseudomonadati; phylum Bacteroidota; class Flavobacteriia; order Flavobacteriales; family Flavobacteriaceae; genus Flavobacterium; species Flavobacterium sp. LM4. The sequence continues at coordinate 2,550,950 of NZ_MUFW01000001.1, forward strand.
TTTCTTCCTCAACATCATCTTTCATTTTTCTTCCCGCAAGAGTTCCGGGACGTTCAGAATACGAGTACATATACCCAAAGTTATATTTTACATATTCCATCAAACTCATAGTGTCTTGGTGATCTTCTTCGGTTTCTGTTGGGAAACCGGCAATCATATCTTGTGAGATTGAAGCATCGGGAACAATCGCTCTAATTTTATCAATCAGTGCCATATATTCCTCGCGAGAATGCAAACGATTCATTTCTTTTAAAATTCTGTTGCTTCCTGACTGAACTGGTAGGTGAATATGTTTACAGATATTTGGATATTTTGCAATAACGTGCAAAATACTCTCATGCATATCCTGCGGATTAGAAGTCGAAAAACGAATACGCATTTTTGGGAAACCGACAGCAACCATTTCAAGCAACTGGTCAAAATCTACCGCAGTCGCTTTTTGCATTTCAGAAGCATTTACAAAATCCTTTTTTAAACCACCACCATACCAAAGGTAACTGTCAACATTTTGTCCAAGAAGTGTAATTTCTTTAAAGCCTTTACTCCACAAATCCTGAATTTCAGTCATAATACTTTGCGGTTCACGACTGCGCTCGCGTCCGCGTGTAAAAGGAACAACACAAAATGTACACATATTATCACAACCACGGGTAATTGAAACCAAAGCTGTAATTCCGTTACTCATCAAACGAACAGGCGAGATATCTCCGTACGTTTCTTCTTTTGATAAAATTACATTAATGGCGTCACGTCCTTCTTCAACTTCTGCTAATAAATTCGGAAGATCTTTGTAGGCATCGGGACCAACAACAAGATCTACTATTTTTTCTTCTTCCAGAAACTGACTTTTCAACCGCTCGGCCATACATCCCAAAACGCCCACTTTCATTTTTGGATTAATACGTTTTACCGCATTGTATTTTTCAAGACGTTTACGGATAGTTTGTTCGGCTTTGTCGCGAATTGAGCAAGTGTTAACCAAAACAAGATCTGCTTCTTCTAAAACCGAAGTAGTGTTGTAACCACCGTCAGATAAAATCGAAGCTACGACTTCGCTGTCCGAAAAATTCATCGCACAACCGTAACTTTCTATAAATAGTTTTTTAGTATTCTCAGGCTTATTTTCTAAAACAAGACTTTCGCCCTGTTTGCTTTCTTCAATAATCTTTTCCATTGTAAAATTTCAAAGTGCAAAGATAACGCAAATACCATCAATATGACAAGATGTCAGATAAAGAATTAACAATGTTTTCAGAATCATTCGGCAACATTGTTTTGTAAATACATTTTACAAATTGCATTTTATTAGGAGCTATTTCCGGCTTTCCGTTTCAAGTCCTCATTAAAAAAGCAAAGTTTCTAATGTTTTAAAAAGAGCTTCCGCCGGTCGCTTTTTTAAAACAGGAAACTTTTGCTTTTTTAACTCCGGGCTTTACACTTCAATCCGGGCTATGGCATTCGGTTTCGGAAGAAATATGTGTTTGAAATTAAGTAATTTGGAAATACTTATAAGAGGCTATATCTTTGTGAATTAACATAAAATCACGTACAAATGAATGAAAATGTATTAAGAAAAGAGAGAGAAAATGTGTTTAAAATTAATCACTATTATTATTTAGTAGAATCTTGTTTAAAAGGATTTGGTGACAATTATGTTCCAGTTAGGGTTCTTGAAATGAATCAGAAATCTATAAAATTTCTTGATTTATTAGAAAATAAAGAATATGATAAGGAATTAAATAATAGTTGCTTAACTCAATTTAGGAGTTTTTACCCTTCTAGCTATTTATTTGAAAAAATAGGTTTCTCAAAGTTAGAATCAAATCCTTTTAATATAAATGAAATTTATGTAGTTAGTTGTTATGAAAATGACAACAATTATATAATTCATTTTATTAAGAGAGTAAGTAAAGGTTTTATTATAAAAAAGAAAGAAGAGTTTTATGATTTAAATTTAGAAGAATTGAAAAAGGTAGGAGAAGCTTTTACTGATATAAAATTAGAATATAATAAATATCATTTTTTTGAAAATCCGACTTTAGATTTTAATAATTTATTACCATTTAAGGAATTGCGTTGTGATAAAAGAGTAAAAGTGCTTATGAATAAAATGAATACGAATGAATATGTTGTTTTTTTTAACGAAGAAAGTCTAATTCATAAAAAATATCTTTTATATAAAACAAGTCAGCCAAGTGAAATTAAAAGATTGGAAGATTTAAAAAAAATGAAAGGTGAAGAAATAAGGAGTGTAGGATATTTATTGAAAAAAATATTTAATATAGAAGATTTTAAAATTATAGATAAATACGTTTTAGAAACTTTTGAAACTTCTCGAATCAGGAAATAATAAGTACATTTCTCGGTCATGAACTCTTAAAAACCATACCTATATATATAATCAATCTGTTTATAGACAAATCTGCAATTTTTAGAATCATATTGTCAAAATACTTCAAAAATGAATTATCAGGGTTGATATTTAAAAAAAACTTCTACTTTTGTTGCAGAAAAATAGACTATGGCAAAGAATTTAGTAATAGTGGAGTCACCTGCAAAAGCGAAAACAATCGAGAAATTTCTCGGTAGCGATTTTCAGGTGGAGTCAAGTTATGGACACATAGCGGACTTGCCTTCCAAGGAAATAGGAGTAGATGTAGAAAATGGTTTTAAACCTAAATACGAAGTTTCTTCTGACAAAAAAGCCTTAGTAAGCAAGCTTAAAACACTATCTAAAAATGCCGAAATGGTTTGGTTGGCAAGTGATGAGGACCGCGAAGGAGAAGCTATTTCATGGCACTTGGCGGAAGAATTAAAACTAGATACTAAGAAAACCAAAAGAATTGTTTTTCACGAAATTACCAAAAGTGCAATTCTTAAAGCGATCGATAATCCAAGAGAAATTGATTATAATTTAGTAAACGCCCAGCAGGCACGCCGTGTTTTAGATCGTTTGGTAGGTTACGAATTGTCTCCGGTTTTGTGGAGAAAAATTAAAGGAGGACTTTCTGCCGGACGTGTGCAATCTGTTTCTGTGCGTTTGATTGTAGAGAGAGAACGCGAAATTCAAAGTTTTAATGCAGTTGCCAGTTATTCAGTTGTAGCAGAATTTGTAAACGAAGCAGGAAAAGCTTTCAAAGCCAAATTGCCAAAAAATTTCAATACAAAAAAAGAAGCCGAAGATTTTTTAAACAAAAACATCGGGTCAAAATATAAGGTAGCCGATTTAGAAACTAAACCTACCAAAAAATCTCCAACAGCACCATTTACAACTTCGACACTTCAACAGGAAGCAGCGAGAAAATTGTATTTGCCAGTAGGAATCACCATGCAGCTTGCACAGCGTTTGTATGAGGCCGGACTTATTACTTATATGAGAACGGATAGTGTGAACCTTTCAAAAGATGCAATGGATGCTGCTGAAGCTGAAATCATAAAATCATACGGGAAAGAGTTTTCAAAACCGAGAACTTTCGCTAACAAAAGCAAAGGTGCACAAGAAGCGCACGAGGCAATTCGTCCGACAGATATGTCACGTCATACGGTAAACATAGATCGTGATCAGGCTCGTTTATATGATTTGATCTGGAAAAGAACATTGGCGTCTCAAATGAGTGATGCACAATTAGAAAGAACAAACGTGAAAATTGAAGCTAATAATCATAGTGAAATCTTTACGGCTTCTGGAGAAGTTTTGCTTTTTGAAGGTTTTCTTAAAGTATATCTTGAAGGGCATGATGATGACGAGGAAGAACAAGAAGGAATGTTGCCAGCTTTAAAAGTGAATGAAAAATTAGCCAATAACTACATCACGGCAACAGAAAGATATTCAAGACCGCCGGCAAGATATACTGAGGCTTCTTTGGTTAAAAAGTTAGAAGAATTAGGAATCGGGCGCCCGTCTACATATGCACCAACTATTTCTACTATTATCAATAGAAATTATGTAGAAAAAGGAACTCTTGAAGGTCAGGAACGTAATTATACACAACTTACTTTGCAGGCTGATAAAGTAGGAGAGAAATTGCTTAAAGAAAATACAGGTTCTGATAAAGGGAAGTTGGTTCCCACAGATATCGGAACAATTGTTACTGATTTCTTAGTTAAGAATTTCGGAAATATCCTTGATTATAATTTCACGGCAAAAGTAGAGCAGGATTTTGACGAAATTGCTGAAGGGAATATTGACTGGGCAACCATGATGCAGGAATTCTATGATAAGTTTCATCCAAATGTCAAAGATGTTGAAGCAAATGCGGAAAGAGAAAGCGGTGAAAGAATTCTGGGTAAAGATGCAGATGGAAGACAAGTATCTGTTCGTTTAGGAAAATTTGGTCCAATGGCTCAAATTGGAGAAGCAGATGATGAAGATAAGAAGTTTGCCAGTTTAATGGCGGATCAAAATATTGGAAATATTACTTTGGAAGAAGCTTTGAATTTATTTTTATTGCCTAAAAACTTAGGAGAGTATAAAGGAGAAGAAGTTGAGGTAAGTAATGGACGTTATGGGCCTTATGTACGTCATGGAAGTGTATTTATTTCGTTGCCAAGAGGTGAAGATCCTCTTGCTGTTACCAAAGAAAGAGCTCAGGAATTAATTGATGAAAAAGCTCTTGCAGATGCACCTATTGCTGTTTATAAAGGAGAAGCAGTTCAAAAAGGTGTGGGGCGTTTTGGGCCGTTCATCAAATGGAATGGTCTTTTTGTAAATGTGAGTAAAAAATACAATTTTGATAATTTATCACAAACGGATGTTGAGGAATTGATTGAAGATAAATTACAGAAAAACATTGACAAAGTGCTTCACAATTGGGAAGACGAAGGAATTCTGGTTGAAAAAGCACGTTGGGGACGTTCTGTTATAACAAAAGGTAAAATCAAAATTGAATTAAGTAAAGATGTTGATGCAACAAAATTAACATTGGCTCAGGTTCAGGAAATGATTGCTGCTAAAACGCCGGCAAAGAAAACGCCTGCAAAAAAAGCAACAACAGCAAAGAAAGCTCCGGCTAAAAAAACAGCTGCTAAAAAGAAATAAAAATGGAATTTGATTTTCTGGAACCAGTTAGCGAAGGAGTTTTAAAATTCATTAGTTCTTTATCTTCTCAAGAATTAGGTAGTAAAATTGTTTTGCATACTCAGGATCAGTTTCCTGAGATTAGCAAGATTAATATAGCTATTGTTGGTGTTTTAGAAGATCGTAGAAATATTGATATTGTTAATGAAGTTAATCTTACAGCAGTTCGTAAAAAACTTTATAGCATGTTTCCTGGTAACTGGGATGCATCTATTGCTGACTTAGGAGATATTTTGGCAGGCGAGTCAGTAGATGATACTTATTTTGCACTAAAAAAAGTAACTTCAGCATTAATAAAAAATAAAGTGATTCCGATAGTTCTGGGAGGTTCACAGGATTTGACCTATGCTTTGTACCGTGCTTATGATGATTTGGAGCAAATGGTTAATATGGTTTCTGTGGATAACAGATTTGATTTTGGTAAAGAAGATGAAACGGTTTCGTCTAATTCTTACCTGACAAAAATCATAATTGATGAGCCTAATAATCTTTTTAACTATTGTAATATTGGTTATCAAACCTATTATAATTCTCAGGAAGAAATTGATTTGATCGAAAAGTTGTTTTTTGATGCTTATCGTTTAGGTGAAATTTCCAACAATATATCTTTAGCAGAACCAGTTTTTAGAGATGCGGATTTAGTTAGTATTGATTTGAATTCGGTAAAGTCTTCGGATTCTGGAAACACAGTTTCTTTTGAACCTAATGGTTTTAATGGGAAAGAGATTTGTTCCTTAGCGCGTTATGCGGGAATTAGTGATAAGGTTTCATCATTTGGAATTTTTAATCATAATAGTACTGTACATGAATCGGCTATGATTGCTCAAATAATTTGGTATTTTGTTGAAGGTTATCATTATCGTTCTAAAGAATATCCTTTTGGAAGCAGAACAAATTACTTAAAGTATATTGTTCCGCTTGAAAATGAAGAGTTGATTTTTTACAAAAGTGACAAGACAGACCGTTGGTGGATTGAAATCCCTTCCTTGTCAAATGGACACAATAAATTGAAAAGAAATACGTTGTTACCTTGTTCTTATGACGAGTATTTGTGTGCTTGTAATCAGGAACTGCCGGAAAGGTGGTGGAAAGCGCAACGAAAAAATGCTTTATAATCAGTTTTTTTGTTGAAAATCTTAATTTTTAGATTTTATGAATGTTTTATTTTGTCTGTTTTAGTAAAAATCGAAGTGTAAAACATAAAATTTAACGTTTTATGGTGATTATTTCAAACACTTAATCATCAAAATATTTTTTTTTTATTTTTTTTAACATTAATTTTGACCGCTGAAATAAATATAGATATAGTATTGTTTTTTTAAAAAATAATAAATACGTTTACGACTTATAATAATGAATAGAAATCCCAAATTTATATGAAGAAGTTTATTGCATTTGCGACAATGTTAACATTAGTAATTGGCTGTGGTAAATCCGGTGATAAAGGCGAATTAGTTGGTGTGCAAGGAGGAAAATGGCATCCTGAAAAGCCTTATGGAATGACTTTGGTTCCAGGTGGATCTTTTATCATGGGTAAAACCGATGGTGATTTAGCTGCAGTAGAAGACGCTCCTACAAAAACAGTAACGGTTCGTTCATTTTATATGGATGAAACAGAAATTACAAATTCAGAATACCGTCAGTTTGTCGAATGGGTAAAAGATTCTACAATGCGAGTACGTTTAGCTATTTTAGCAGACGAAACCGGACAAAAATCAGCAGCTGGTACAACGGGTAAAGGTAAAAATGCCGGTAGTATTGCAGATTATGCATTTAATGATTCAGAGCCGGATAAAATGACGGCTTATGATAAATATATGTACGATAATTATTATAGTGTAGGAACAAAAGATGATCCTTATGCTGGTAGAAAATTAAATAAGAAGGTTAAGTTAATAAGAGATACAAAAGCTTATCCGGATGAGTATTATACTGAGGTAATGGATTCTATGTATTTGCCAATTGAAGAATCATATAATGGTTTAAGAACAATTGATGTAAATAAATTGAAATTCCGTTATTCATGGATGGATATTCAGGCTGCTGCTAAAGCTAAAGTTGGTAAGAGAAAAGATTTCGTGAAAACTGAAGAAGTGCCAATTTATCCTGATACAGCTGTTTGGATTAAAGATTTTGCTTATTCATACAATGAGCCAATGCATAATGATTATTTCTGGCATAAAGCATATGGAGATTACCCTGTAGTTGGTGTAACTTGGAAACAAGCTAAAGCTTTCTGTGCATGGAGAACTTTAAATAAAAACAGTTACATTAAATCAAAGAAAAAAGGACGTGACTTAGTTAATGCTTTCAGGTTGCCAACAGAGGCAGAATGGGAGTATGCGGCAAGAGGAGGTTTAGAATCTGCAACTTATCCTTGGGGTGGTCCATATACCAGAAGTGATAGAGGATGTTTCTTAGCTAACTTCAAGCCAAGCAGAGGTGATTATGCTGCTGATGAAGCTTTGTATACAGTTGAGGCTAAATCATATGAAATGAATGGTTATGGTTTGTATAATATGGCGGGGAATGTTTCGGAGTGGACAGATTCAGCTTACAATCCAAATGCCTATGAGTATGTTTCTACAATGAATCCAAACGTGATTGATGGAAATAATCAAAGAAAAGTTGTTCGTGGAGGTTCCTGGAAAGATGTTGCTTACTTTTTACAAGTAGGAACTCGTGACCATGAATATGCAGATTCTGCAAGAAGTTATATCGGTTTCAGAACCGTTCAGGATTATATGGGGACTCAAGTTACCGGAAGTAAAAAGTAAATTAAATTCAATTCAATAACCAAATCTATTTAAAACCTAAAAAAAGAGTATTATTATGGCATTATTAAGTAAAAAAGCAATGAATTTCGCTTATGGTATGGGAGCGGCAGTAGTAATTATTGGAGCATTATTCAAAATTACTCACTTTGAGATTGGACCTTTAACAGGTACATTGATGCTTTCAGTAGGATTAGTAACAGAGGCGTTAATTTTTGCACTATCGGCTTTCGAACCTGTAGAAGATGAATTAGACTGGACTCTTGTGTATCCTGAATTGGCAAATGGTCAGGCTAAAAAGAAAGCTGATAAAGTTGAAACACCATCTGATGCCCAAGGATTGTTGTCTCAAAAATTAGATGTAATGCTTAAAGAAGCTAAAATTGACGGAGAATTAATGTCAAGTTTAGGAAACAGTATTAAGAATTTTGAAGGAGCTGCTAAAGCAATTTCTCCAACTGTAGATTCTATTGCGTCAACAAAAAAATACAGTGAAGAACTGTCTATGGCTGCTGCTCAAATGGAATCATTAAACAGTTTGTACAAAGTTCAATTAGAAAGTGCTGCAAGAAATGCTGATGCTAATAAAGAAATTGCTGAGAATGCATCTAAATTAAAAGAGCAAATGCAATCAATGACTGCGAATATTGCTTCTTTAAATAATGTTTATGGTGGTATGCTTTCTGCAATGAGTAACAAAGGATAATTAGTTTTTAACTATATATTAAATTTATTAATAAAAACTAATTAGAAAAAAATGGCAGGAGGAAAATTAACCCCTAGACAGAAGATGATTAACCTGATGTATCTGGTTTTCATCGCAATGTTAGCAATGAATATGTCCAAAGAAGTTTTGTCTGCTTTTGGATTAATGAATGAAAAGTTTGAAAGTGCGAATACGTCATCTGAGCAATCAAATGCCGGTTTATTATCGTCATTAGATCAAAAAGCTGCTGAAGCAAAAGGAGAATTCGCAGCGGCAGCAGTAACAGCTCATAAAGTTGAAACAGCTTCAAAAGAATTTTATGCCTATATCGGTGGTTTAAAAGGTGATGTTTTAAAAGGTTTTGAAACGGATAAAGAAACTGGTAAATTACCTTATGAAGCAATGGATAAAGGTGATAATATCGATAACTGGTTTACAGGTGAAGGTTATACTGCTAAAGGAAATGATATTATTTCTAAAATTGAAAAGTATAAAGCTGATATGAAAGCCGCTTTATCTGATAAAAAGTATGCTGCAATTGTTGCTGAGATTGAAAAGAAATTTGATGTTTCAGATGTTAAAAACAAAGAAGGCTTAAAAGATAAATATTTAGCTTATCATTTTAAAGGTTTTCCAGCAGTTGCTTCTTTGGCTAAACTTTCAGCTTGGCAAAATGACGTTCAAAAAGCAGAAACTGATGTTTATAACAGTGCTTTAGGAAAGGCTGCAGTAGCTGCTGCTTCTTACAGCAACTACCAGGCAATTGTTGTTTTGGATAAAAATGCTTATTTCCAAGGTGAAAAAGTAACAGGTAAAGTAGTTTTAGGTCGTTATGATGAAAATACAAAACCTACTTCATTTCAAGGTCCTGGACAAATTGTTAATGGACAGGCAGTTATTTCATTAACTGCAGGAGGTGTTGGAGAGCAGGATATTAATGGACAGTTTACATTCTTAGAAGATGGTAAAAATATCCCTTTAAAATTTGCTGGTAAATATGTAGTAGTTCCAAGACCAAATTCAGCTACAATCTCTGCTGATAAGATGAATGTTGTCTACAGAGGTGTTGTTAACCCAATTTCTGTTTCATTTGCAGGAGTTGACGCTAACAAGATTGTTGCAAGTGCTCCTGGATTAAATTCTGCTGGTAAACCAGGTAAATATAACATGAGTCCTGGTTCAGGTACAGAAGCTACAATTTCTGTTACAGGAACATTGCCAAACGGAGATAAAGTTACAGATAAGAAAACATTTAGAATTAAAGGTATTCCTGGTCCAACAGGTACAATTAGAGGAGAAATGGGTGTTGTTAAAGGGCCTAAATCTAACTTAGAAATTGCTACAATTGGCGCTAAATTACAAGATTTTGATTTCGAGGTTGGTTTAGATGTAGTTGGATTTAATTTAAAAATTACCGGACAGCCTACTGTTGTGGTTAACGGTAACAGATTAAATGCACAGTGTAAATCAGTTCTTTCAAAAGCAGGTAAAGGAGATCAGGTTACTATTTCTGAAATTAAAACAAAACTTGTTGGGGCTGGAAGTTATTTATTACCAAGAACTGCTCCGGTAATTTACGAAATACAATAATAAAGTAGGTAAAACTACGTTCAATATCTTATAATGATATCATGATGAAAGTAAGAAATTTTTTAATAGCTATTATTTCTATCGCAGGGGTATTTGCTTCTAATGCGCAATCTAATTTGCTTAATGCAAAAACACCTGATCAGATAGGACTTAAAACTCCTGCACAGCTTATCTCAGATAATGACAAGCCTTTGGCTTATGGTTACGTAGATGATAGAGATGTATTAATGGGGAAAACTACTTGGGAAATTATTGATTTGAATGAAAAAATCAACTTTCCTTTATATTTTCCTGTAGATACGGCAAATATTGGTTCTGATAGACGTTCTCTTTATGATGTTTTGACGAAAGCTATGAAAAATGGCAAAATAACTGAAGTTTATTCTGATAGTTATTTCAATACTAAAAAATCTTTGAAAGACATCGAAGGATCATTATCACGTATTGATACAACTGATGCTGGTAGAGAACTAATCAACCAATATCCAGATGATTACAAGGCACATGTTGTTAAGAAAAAAGTAGTTACTGGTACTGGTAAAAAGAAAGTAGTTACTTATGTTGACGAAACTGTTGGGCCTACAAGAACTGTTCCTTCTGAGTATATTTTGAAACAGGATCTTACTGCTGCTGATGTTTCTCAGTATAAAATAAAAGGATACTGGTATTTTGACAAACGTCAAAGTGAGTTGAAATATCGTTTACTGGGAATTTGCCCGGTAACTCCTGATGTTTACACTATGAACAGTGATGAAAAGGATTATATTGAATTGTTTTGGATTTTTTATCCAAATTCAAGAGCGGCTTTACATGAGGCAAAAGCTTTTAACGATACCAATTCAGCTCTTCCAATATCATTCGATCAAATCTTAAATTCAAGACGCTTCAATGCGGTTGTGTATAAAGAAGAAAACTTGTATGGAGATCGTGAGATTAAGGAATACATGAAGGATAATGCACAAAATCAATTGTTAGAGTCTGAAAGAGTAAAAGAGAAGATTCGTAACTTTGAACAAGATATGTGGAACTACTAAGTATTCAAATTACATTATAACAAAAAACTCTTACTACCTTTGTAGTAAGAGTTTTTTATTTATTTAAAAATTTATCATGATTGATTACCTGATTATTGGATCTGGATTAGCTGGCATATCTTTTACAGAAATAGCCCTCGCAAATAACAAAAAAATTTTAGTAATTAATGATAAGTCGCAAAAATCATCCAGAATAGCTGGAGGGTTGTATAATCCTGTAATTCTAAAACGTTTTAGCGAGGTTTGGAAAGCAGAAGAACAATTAGTTATATTGGATTATTTTTACAATCAGGTTGAAACGAAGTTGCAAACAAAGTTTAATTTTAAACTTCCAATTCTTAGAAAGTTCTTTTCTATAGAAGAACAAAATAATTGGTTTTCAGCTTCTGATAAACCTTTTTTAGCACCTTTTCTTTCGACTAAATTAATTCATAAAAAATACAATGGAATTGAATCTCCACACGATTTTGGTGAGGTCTTGCATACCGGTTATGTTGACACAGCACTTTTATTAGATAAATATCAGGAGTATTTAATGATGAATAATTTACTCATTGAAGAGACATTTGACTATCATAGACTGATTTTTAATGAAGATTTTGTTCAGTACAAAGATTATCAGGCCCGTAATATAATTTTTGCGGAAGGATACGGGATGCTTGCGAATCCATTTTTCAATGATTTGCCCCTTGATGGCACCAAAGGGGAGCTGTTTATTATTAAAGCTCCGGAACTGGATTTGGATATAATTGTGAATACCAGCGTCTTTATTTTACCATTAGGGAATGGATTTTTTAAAGTAGGAGCTACATATAATTGGAAAGACAAAACTGATATACCTACAGATGAAGGAAAGAGAGAACTACTTGAAAGAATTCAGGAAATATTAAACTGCGATTTCGAAATTTTTTCACATTTTGCAGGTGTAAGGCCTACAGTACGAGACAGGAGACCCCTGATTGGGACTCATTATAAGCATCAACAGCTACATCTTCTAAACGGATTAGGAACCCGTGGTGTTATGCTTGGACCTGCAATGGCAAAAGATTTATTTGATTATATCGAAAATCAAAAACCGTTAGATCCAACAATTGATATTTATCGTTTTTACAAAAAAAGAAAGTGATTTTTATTCTTGGATATAAAATATTCTTTTAAAAGGATGGCTAGTTCATAAAAATGGAAATCCTTTTAATTCAGGGTTCGGTTCAAAATATTACAGATATAGGAAGAAACTGTTTTGAAATTTTAAATTATTTATTTTTTGAGCTTGTTGAAGGATCATACGAAACAAACATATTGATGTAAATGTTTCTTGATAATCTTAAAATAAATGGAAGCAGAAGAATTAAGGTTACAATTATAGATATAAATGCGTAACCAATACTAGCTCCAAAAATCACAAAAGAAACGATAAAAGCTAGAATTCCAACAGCTACATTTAGTCCATAACTTACATACATTGCTCCATAAAAAAATGAAGGTTCTAATTGGTATTTTAATCCACAATGGCTACATTTTTCGTTCATTTTTAGAACTTTAGCCAGGTTTAGCGGATTTTTGTCGGAATACATGCTCTCATTTTGGCATTTTGGACAACTTCCTGTTAAAATACTATTTAATTTCGATCCTTTTTTTAACATTTGCAAAAAATTTAGTTTACCATTATTTAGGTGAAGCAAATTTACAATTTTCATTCTCTGTTTAAGGTATCAAAACTTGAAACTTTAAACATTAAACAATAATTTAATGCTTAATATACACAATCTTTCGGTTTCTTTTGGAGGAACTTATTTATTTGAAGAAGTTACTTTTCGTTTGGGTGCCGGTGACCGCGTAGGTCTTGTTGGTAAAAACGGAGCGGGTAAATCGACAATGCTTAAAATGCTGGCAGGAGATTTTAAACCTGATTCTGGAGTTATTTCTCAGGAAAAAGATATTCGTATGGGGTTTTTACGTCAGGATATTGATTTTGAACAAGGGAGAACTGTTTTGGAAGAAGCTTATGAAGCCTTTACTGAAATTAAGATTGTTGAAAAAAAGCTGGAGGAAATTAATCATTTGCTGGTTACCAGAACTGATTATGAAAGTGAAGAATATAGCCAGATTATTGAGGATCTTTCTGATTACACACATCGTTTTGAACTTTTGGGAGGTTACAATTATGTAGGAGATACAGAAAAAATCCTTTTGGGGTTAGGTTTCAAAAGAGAAGTTTTTAATAATCAGACCGAAACATTTTCCGGAGGCTGGAGAATGCGTATAGAGCTTGCTAAGCTTCTCTTGCAATCAAATGATGTTCTATTGCTGGATGAGCCTACCAATCACTTAGATATCGAGAGTATCATCTGGTTAGAAAGTTTTCTTCGTAATTATCCTGGAGTTGTGGTAATCGTATCGCACGATAAAATGTTCCTGGATAATGTGACCAACCGTACCATCGAAATTTCATTAGGAAAAGCATACGATTTTAATAAACCGTATTCACAATATTTAGAATTGCGTCATGAAATTCGCGAAAAGCAATTGGCTACTCAAAAGAACCAGGCCAAAAAGATTGAAGAAACAGAAAAATTAATCGAGAAATTCCGAGCGAAAGCTTCAAAAGCTTCGATGGCGCAATCGTTGATTAAAAAATTAGATAAAGTAGAAAGAATCGAAGTTGACGAAGATGACAATTCGGTAATGAATATCTCTTTCCCAGTTTCAAAAGAGCCTGGAAAAGTGGTAATCGAAGCTGAAAATGTTACAAAAGCCTACGGAGATAAAACGATTCTGAAAGATATTAGTTTATTGGTAGAAAGAGGAAGCAAAATTGCCTTTGTTGGTCAAAACGGACAAGGAAAATCGACTTTCATTAAAGCATTAGTAAACGAATTTGAATACCAGGGAAATATTAAATTAGGACATAATGTTCAATTAGGATATTTTGCTCAAAATCAGGCTGAATATTTAGACGGAGAAATTACGTTGCTTCAAACGATGGAAGATGCGGCAACCGATACTAACCGTATGAAAGTCCGTGATATGCTAGGTTCGTTTTTGTTTCGTGGAGATGATGTTGAGAAAAAAGTAAAAGTACTTTCCGGAGGTGAGCGTAACCGATTGGCACTTTGTAAATTATTGTTACAGCCAATCAACGTATTGTTGATGGATGAACCTACAAACCACTTAGACATTAAATCTAAGAATGTACTTAAAGCAGCGCTTCAAAAATTTGGCGGTACATTATTACTTGTTTCTCACGACAGAGATTTTCTTCAGGGAATGTCAAATATCGTTTATGAGTTTAAAGATCAAAAAATCAGAGAATATTTAGGAGATATCAACTTTTTTCTGGAACAGCGCAATCTCGAAAACATGCGTGAAGTAGAGAAAAAAGATGTTGTTAAAACAGCAGCTCCAAAAGAAAACAATAAAACTTCATACGAAGACCAGAAAAAAGGGAAAGCTTTGCAAAATCGCTTAAGTAAAGTCGAAAGTCAAATCAAACAATTGGAAAAAGATATTCAGCACGATGACAAAATGCTGGCTTCAAACTACGATAAGCATATCGAGGACGCCTCTTTTTTTACCGCATACAACAAAAAGAAAACAGATCTGGATCAGTTGCTTCTCGATTGGGAAATCGTTCAGGAGGAAATTGATAATTTTAACGCTTAATATAATTTTCGGGAGCTAATCTGGCTTTCCGTTACATCCCGATAGCTATCGGGACACAAAACCCTGATTTTTCTAAATCATAAAACAAGCTTCCGCTGGCTGCTACTTTTTGGTAAGAAAAATCAGAGTTTTTAGTTGCGTGGCTTTCCACTTCAAATGAAATTCACTGAACTCCGATTAAAATAAAAATTTAGTGAAGTAATCCGGGCTACAATAAATCAATTAAAAATGGTTGTTTTGATAACAACACACAAATCACTTAATAATCTCAATAGATTTTGAATGCATAATCGCTTCACTGCTTTCTTTAAAATAGCAGGCAGAAACATCAAGTGATTCTAAATTTTTCATAATTTTTTTGACTTCCTTTTTTTGAGTTTTTCCGGTTTGTCTTATATAAACCGCAATCACAGTAACCGGGAATATTTTGCAGATTTGCTCATATAAAAAAGGATCATGCTGTGAATCATCTCCCAATAATACATATTTAAGATTCGGATAGAACTCCAAAACATGTTTGATCTTATCAAATTTATGATTGTGGTCACCGCGTCCGCTCATGAAAAAATCAGTAATGCCACGCTTAATATCCTTCAATAAAATAACAGCTCGTGGCAATTGATGTATTTTGGTAAATTTTACGATAAACTGGTACAAATTCCATTCGCTGCTTGAAATGTAAAAAAAAGCATTTTGTTCATCTTTATTGTTTCTTCCTGCAGAACTTAAGGCCTGATAATGCTGAACAACATCTTTAAAAACTTTTCTGTCATTTACATTTTTGAATAATAGGATATAAATTTTTCTGAAAATGTTTTTTGTATGTGAAATCAAAAAAGTATCGTCAATATCAGATATGATTCCCAGATTTCCATCATGAGGTCTTATAAAACTCCCTTTGGAAGTAATTGTTTCTGTTTTATATTTAATGCTGACTTGATATTCCATCCATCCAAAATGAAATTCTTTTTCAAGTGGAATACAAAATTTGAAATAACCATCATCCAACGTTTTGGTATGGATTTCTTTTTCTCCAAATTTTAGGTAAACATCAAAATTTTGAATGGTTTTTATCCTGAACTGATTAATAATTGAACGTGCATTTTTTAAGTTTTTCTTCTGGAAATCATATTCATACGTTCTCTTAAAAACATGCCCCATCACAATTAACTCTTGTTCATTTGCATAACCACGATATAATTGTAGAATTGGTTTCATTAATTACGTATATTTATGTAACTGTAATTTAATTAATTTAATTGGTTTTAAGAATAAAATTTTGAAAAAGAACATCCTATTTGTTGTAAATCCAATTTCCGGAGATTTGGATAAATCAGATTTAATCGAGGCTGTAAGCGAATTTGCGGCTACAAATCATTTTGATTTAGAAGTGTATGAAACTACCGGAAAAAATGATTCGAAAGAAATACAATTATTCTACAATCAATATTTACCAGAACGAATTGTGGTTGCTGGAGGCGACGGTACTATTAAAATGGTAGCCGAAGCGATGGAACAGCACGATGTCATTATTGGTATTTTGCCAGCCGGTTCCGCAAATGGCCTTTCAGTCGATTTAAATTTGCCTTCAACAATAGAAGAAAATCTGAAAATTGCCTTTTTGAACCATTACATCGAAATGGATATGATTTGCATTAACGGCAAAAAGAGTATTCATTTAAGCGATTTAGGGTTAAATGCAGATTTGGTAAAGAATTATGAAGAAAGCGATGTACGTGGTTTTTGGGGCTATGCTTTGCAGGCATTTACAACCCTGACAGAATCAAACGAACCATTTGTTGCAACAATTTCAGCAAATAAAAAAACAGTTGAACATACGGCAAGAATGATCGTAATTGCCAATTCTCAAAAATACGGGACAGGTGTAACTATTAACCCAAATGGCTCCATGAATGATGGTAAATTTGAATTGGTTATCCTGAAAAACCTTGATTTACTTTTAATCGGGAAAATAATTACCGGCAACATGCCTATCGATTCTGAGGATGTTGTTATTATTTCAACAGACAAAGCTACGATAGAAACCGATTATCCTGTAAGTTTTCAGATTGATGGCGAATATTGCGGAGCCCAGACATCGTTGAAGATCCATATTTTGCATAAGCAAATGAAAATTGCAATTCCTTAAAAAGGAAGGGTTATTTAAAAGGATTTCGTTCCTGCCAGTCGGTTTTAGGCTCCAGATAATTAAAAAAGCGTGCAATGTTGTGATTTATCAAAGCATTGCTATGCGTAATTAAACCATACATTTTTACAGGTTTCGCTCCCACAGAACTTTTTATTTCAAGGGCGGTTCGGGCGAAAACAATACTTTCAAAACCTTTTTTAATTGAATACCCAATCATATCGTAAAGCATATTTAAATACAGCATCTTTTCGCGTTGTACACTTTCGTCATAACCTAAAAAATACGTGTTCATTACATTTCCGTTTTTTATCAATGTGTTGAAACCTATTAGTTTTTCATCTAAAAAGTATCCATACAATAAAAAATCATCTTTCATGATTTCTTTAAAAAAGCTAAAGTGATTCCGGGCAAGAAAAAAGGTGTTAAAAGGAGCATTTTTCGCCACATGAAAATATAACTCATAAATAACATCTTCATATTGTCGAATATCAGCCAAAGACATTTTTTGTTTTACGATTCTTTCCGATTTTTTTCGGGCGCGTTTGTACTGATCCCGATATTTTTTTGACAAAGCATCAATATAATCCTGTTCAGTCTTCCAGTTTTTATTGATTTCAAAAATCATATTGGGCTGTGTGGAAAACGTATAATTGTTTTTGAATTCAGCCTGTAATGGTTTTATTTCTTTAGCTGTAAAATCTTTTATACTGGTAATGTGAACTTTTTTTCCGCTCGATTTTAAATCCTTTTTCAGCTGACTAATCGCTTTGTGGAGTGTTTTAATTGCTTTTGATTGTCTTACGTTTTTATCAAAAGCAAAAGCATTTTGTCCGGTCAGCATATTGTTGCCTACAAAAAGTACATGCGAAGCGAAATTTTTAAGGGCAAAATTCCGAACAGAAGTTTTTAAACATTTATCCCGCTCTCCGAATGATTCCAGTTTTTCGGCAAATAAAAATTGGGTCAGCGCAATTCCAACAAGTTTTTCTTCTTCAAAGAATCCGATGAAATGGCAAGTCATGTTTACCGGACAGGAATTTTCGAGTACTTCGAGATATTCACGTGTCAAAAAAATGTTTTCTACAGCAAGCGAGTTCCATGCAAAAGGCAACAGTGACGCGCTTTTATATATTTGGAAAGAATAGATTGTATTCAAGTGTGTGTGCTAATTTCTTCAAAATTAGATAATATTTACAATAACTTATTTGCTTTAAGTTATTATTAAGAAAATCCGTTTGAATTTGGATTTCAAACGGATTTTGAAATTTATGATTTTTATTAGGCGTATGCGCAAACAATTCCGCCCATAATGGTAAGTATAACGATCCAGTATCCTGCATGAACAAAGATGTATTTCCATGATTTTCTTTCGAATAAACCATTGATTCCAATAACAGGAAATGCGAAAAATAAACCGGCCATAAAACCATGAAGCGCTCCATGTTTAAATGTTCTGTATGCAGTTCCGTAATCGGCCATGAAAGCGTGAAATGACGGTTTTGCGCTTTCTATCATGGGTGGTCCGCCGATCATTCCCAGAGCACCAGACTGGTGAATTGTAAACGACATTAGAGCCATAGAAATCAGTACAGAGAAAATATAAGTAAATCCAAATATTTTAAGCATATTGCCTTTTTTGAGATCATCTTCGGTAAAATTATTTTCTCTCATCCAGATTTTTCCAAAAACTTTTGGATTGTACCAGATAAATCCGATTACAAGTGTAACAACTGCAGCAGCCAAAAAGGTGATAAAGTTAATTTTCATGATTTTAGGTTTTATAATTAGTTAATCAAATTTACTTAAAAATTCAGCTTGAAAGGTTTTTATTTAAGGATTAAAAAGGCCGTTTTTACTTATTAACACTTTATCGACATTGCTTGTCTTAAAGGTTTAAAAAATATAATTTTGCAGAAAATCTCCAGACCTTAATCTATGCGAAAAATTTGTTTTTTGTTTTTAGTATTTGCTTTGTCAAATTCAGTTTTTGCAGATACGGTTTCTGATAAAGAAAAGGACGCTCTGATTAAAATATATCATGCGACAAATGGAGGGGAATGGAAAGTAAAATGGGATTTAACCTCATCAGTTTCTGCTTGGTTTGGTGTTGAAATTAATAATGGAAAAGTGGTTGGACTTAATTTGTCCAATAATAATTTGAAAGGCGAATTGCCTTCGGCTATTGGAAGTTTAAAGCATCTGGAAATACTGGCACTTTTTGATAATCAGATAGGAGGAGCATTGCCGGATTCTTTATATGAAATTTCAAATTTGAAAGTGCTGCTTTTGAATAATAATAAATTCTCAGGAAGTCTTAGCTATAAAATAAGAAATTTTAATGTTTTAGAAAATCTGAGTTTGTTTGACAACAGTTTTGAAGGCGAAATTCCAAAGGAACTTGAAAACCTGAATCATTTGTCTGAAATGAATCTTTCGTACAATAGATTCAAAGGTTCTGTTTCAAAAAAGCTCACTTTGCTGGACGCTTTAAACATGACCATGTTTGATCAGAAAGGAAATCCGTTTTTACTGGATGTAAATGAAGAAAAAGAAATTATAAATAATAGTACCGTAAATTAATCTTGCTTATGAATGAATTTTACTCGTGAAAAAAGTTGATTAATATTTTTAGTTAATTGTGAAAAAACCGTAATTCTTTACGGTTTTTTTATGCTAAAAAAATAATAATTTAATACCTCTAATTTTACGTTTTTGCTTTTTTTTCATAACTTTAATTATTGAATTCAAAATGCAGTTCAAATCAGCTAAAATAAATTTTAATCTTTAATAATAACGTCATGGTAATACATTATCAGGGTAAACAACACGGAAACAATACGAAATTCACCATCAGAATAATTGGTAACAACCTTTCAAGAAGCAGTTCAAATTATCAGATAGATTTGCTGGTAGGTGATAAACAATTGCCATTATTTACATCCGAAATTCATCAGAGTTTATCGAATTGCCTGAAAGAAATTTATCTTTTCAGAAAACATAACGGAATCACTTTTGAAGAATCTTCAGAAAAAATAGAGACTTTATTAGTGCCTTACGATAAGGTTCTATACGATTATAATAAGTATGCTTTGTTTAGAGCTTAAGCATTAAACCAAAAAGACTGCTAATTTAGCAGTCTTTTTGGTTTAATATAAAATTCAATTAAATGAAATTTAGATGTAATTATTTATAGCCAGGATAAAAAGGAAAATTATACGCCCCATTTTTTATTCTATAAACGATGTCTTCGTGATTCATAATTAATCCTATTTCCGCTTTTTGATTTTCTCCTGTTAATTTACCGACAGAAGTAAATTTTTTATCATTTATTTTCCACACATACCAGTTGTTAGAAACCATATATTCTCTAGGTTTTTTACCTAAATCACTTGTGCCTCTAATAATATATGATCTGTCTTTCCTATCTCATCGTTATGGTTGTATTTTTCCCAAAAGCCTAATTTTAAACCAATTTTTGTTACGCAATGGGCATAAAACTCAACTTATCCGTTGACTATTTCCAATACATCAGGACTTGAATTTATAGGATATTCGTTTTTGAAAGCACGTATAACATCGCTGTTTAATTGTGTTAAATCAAGTGCAATCAATTGAAAACATTTTTTACTATTCTCGCTTATCTTAACCGAAAAAATGTCTCCTATTTTTGTGTGTGTTTTCAAAATCATTTAAGATCTACATTAATACTCTATCGATTTTATCAAACCAGTCCAGTCTTGTTTGAATGTATCTAAATCAAAATTTTTAAACTTATATTTTGCAATAATTTCAGGAACTTCCTTAATTAATTTTTCAAAAACGATTCTATTTCTCTCTTCCTGAGTAATTTTCAGGAACAAATCAAAGTCAAGCATAATATCCATATATAATGCCTTTTCTTTTTTTATAAAACGAATGCGTTGTTTGAAATTATATTCAGTATGACGACACATTAAAACAATAAAAATATCATTAAGATCAGTGCCATAATCTTTTAAATAAAAAAAATCTTTAAATTCTCTCTGAGGGATTAAAGATAGAGTGTCACTAACTTTTGTTTCCCACCAACTATCTGCAGTTATTCCAAAGTCCATATTTATTATTTTATCATTTTATTACCGAAAGGTAAATATCCGTTTTGTTCTATATAATTTTCATTTTTTCTAATTGTAATGCCTCCATTAAAGTGCCTCTAAATTCAGGGAAGTACTCAACCCCATGTTCACCAATATTTTTTAAATATTTTTGGGAATATCTCTTAAAAGGATTAAAGTTCTTGGTAGTACCAATTTTCCAAATATCACCCTTTTCTAACCAGTCTAATTCCTGCGCTTTTCTAAAACTGGATATGCAAACAAAAAGTAGAGAAAAAGTTAAGCTACATTTTTGTAATTAGTTAATTTATTAAATTCTTCAATAGTTTTATAGTTCAAAGCAGAGTGCCTTCTTTTTTTATTGTACCAAATTTCGATGTATTCAAAAATTTCAAGTTCCATTTGTTCTTTAGTAATTAGTTTATTCCCATAAATTAATTCTGTTTTTAGTGATTTGAAAAAACTTTCTGCAACAGCATTATCCCAGCAATCTCCTTTACGGCTCATACTTCTAGTGACAGTTTTAAAAGAGTCAAGCATATTAGTAAAGCTTTTATTAGCATATTGAATTCCTCTGTCGGAGTGGAATATTAATTCATTTGTAATTTTTCGATTTTTAAGTGCCATTTTCCAAGCTGTTAATGTAGTTTGTTTAGTACTCAAACCATTGCTTAGACTCCAGCCAATTATTTTTCTGTCGAACAAATCCAAAATAATTGTGAGATACAAAAATCCGTCCTTTGTTTGAATATATGTTATATCTGAAACCCAAGCTTTAGATGGTTCCTTCACCGTAAATTCTCTTTTTAAGATATTTGGAACAACAAAATGATTATGTTTTGAATTGGTTGTTACTTTAAATTTTTTACTCAATTTACTGTACAAACCTAATTGCTTCATGTATTTAGCGACTGTTATTCTAGATATTTGATATCCTATATTTTGAAGTTCTAAAGTAATTCTTGGACTTCCATATCGCTGTTTGGTATTAAAATATATTGAAGTTATTGCTTCTTTTATTAAAATCACTCGTTTTTGCCTTTGTGAAACAATCTGTTTTTTCCATTTATAGTAACTGCTGTTGCTTACTGCTAAAACTTTGCACATCTTTTCAATCGAATATATTTTTTCATGGTCTTTTATGAAAAGATAAATCATCGACCTCCCTTGGAAAAGATGCTTATTGCCTTTTTTAAGATATCACGTTCTAATTCTGCTTCTTTTAATTTTTTTTCAAGTTCATGAATTTTTTCTTGTTCGGGACTTAGTTTTAAATTGCCTTTTCCAGGAAAACTTCCCGTTCCAAATTCTTGATAATCTTGGCGCCATTTATAAAGCAAAGCAGCTGTAATACCAAGTTCCTTGGCAAGTAGAGAGATATTATCTCTTTCATAACTTAATTGGACTGCTTTCTCTTTGAAAATGCGGTCGTAATTTTTACGATTTTCTTTCATGGTCTAAAGTTAAGATTTTGTCCTTAACTAGAACTCCACGCTAAGTTAGCACATCCAGTTTTGTTTTAAATAGTTATAAGAATCTTTAGTAGTCGAAAAATCAGACTGCAAAAGTTTATCCGGTTGTGATAGTTGCCTAATAACAGAAAGTCTCACATAATCACCATTTATTTCAGTTACCTTAAAAATAAAATATTTGTTTTCAAAACTTTGGCTGCCGTTATGGCCTCTTTGTTTGCTAAAGATAAAACTTCCCAACTGCAATTTGTGTTCCGGCGTATTGATTGCTTTTTTCCATGCATACGGTTTGTAGACCAATTGTTTTAAGGCGTAAAAAGCAATTATAATTAGCAGTATTAAAAGTATTTTTTTCATTTTTTTGATTTAGAAGGGATTTTGAAAGTACTATAAATACCTTCAAAATTCCCTCTAAATTAACATTAATCTTTAAATTCCCTGATGGTTTTTCCTGAAATTCATCCAGCCTAAACTAATCAACAGCAAATTGAACAATACCAGTGGTAAAAGGGCTTTTGCAAAATTGGTTTTGGAAGTATCTTCAAAAGTTTCAACCTTAAATTTCGACCAGTTTTCTTTTTTAACATCGGCATTGTCAAAGATTTTCGGGTAGAAATACAAGCGCAGTTTTTCATGAAACTGGTTTGTTTTTTCCATAAATAAAAGCTGGTTTCCTAAGTCAGATTTGGCAATTTCGTTTAACTGAATCTGAGTGTGCAGTGTCGGAATAAATTGTGCAATGTTTTGACTGGCTTGGTTTCGTTGCTTCAGTTTTGTTTCCAGTTCTTTTGATTGAACTGACGATTCGTCGTCGCCCATTTGCTGCATGGCATAATACCAGAGCCAGCTGAATTCTTCATCGGGCAAAGTATAATTTTTGAATTGCGGATAATGCTGGTAGAATTTATTCATTGTCGCTGTTTTATCCATGTCCCATTTTTCGTGGTACGCATTTCGCTGTTTCAGCGTCAGCTCCAAAGCTTCCGGGACAGGGTATTTATTCACGATATAAGTATTAATTGTTGCCGGAAGAATAATAATCAGAAACAGCCAGATCGTTAATAAAATCACGGCGTTGAAATTGGAATTCTTTTGCAGGGAAACGATAAAAAAACAAACGGCAAACCAAAAAAAGATGTATAAAATACTGATTGTGTAAAAAGTAAAAAGTGAACTGTCTAAGGGAATATTCAATAAGAAAACTGCAATAAAAAGGGTAAACGTTAATAATGCCATGAAACTTAAAATTCGGATGTAAAACAATTTCAGAATGTACAAAAATGTATTATCGCTTTGTGTTGCCACGATTTTCCAGGTTCCGGATTCTTTTTCTTCGGAAACTACATTATACGTAAAAGCAATAATAAGGAGCGGAAAAAGATAAATCAGTACAAAACTAAAATCGATATTTCCTAACATCAAATTGTTCGGGTTGTTTAATTCTGAATCGTATTTCTGACCTTCCAGACCCCGAATCGTAACACTTTGTATCGACGGATTTACATCCCTCTGTCCAATTGCCAGACTATTGATCGGGAACGTTTTATTGACCAGAGAGAATTTGATGTAATAGAGCAGCAGTCCCATTTCGTCTGAATGATATGCAGCATTTCTCGCAATGTGTTCTTTTTGATAAGCCGCTGCTTCTTTGATATTCCGGTCTTGTTTTTCCTGAAACTGATTTCCAATCAAAAGACTTATGAACCCGATACCCAGCAAAAAAAGCAATCCAATTTTGGTTCCTTTTGAGCGTATGAAATTTTTAAATACTAATACTAACATATTAAATGGCTTTTAGGTTTTTAGCGGCTATTTTTATAAAAAGAAACAGCAGGCTGATCCAGAGAATAATGGAGATAATTGAAATGATTTCGCTTCTCAAAACCTCCCAAATTCCTTTTGGTTCGTAATGAAATTCGGGTACGTCAGCCCAGTGTTCTTTATTAATTGAAGCTGGTTTACTTTTATCATTGCTGATGTATTTAATTTGTAAAGCATTCATTTTTTGTGCCATATCGTAACGATACGTTTCAGCCTGTTTCTGAAAATCGATGTACGAATCATAATCGGTATTCGACAATCCCATCGATACATTTTTCATGGCGATGTAGGGATTTATAAACGAAACTGTTTTTGAAAAGCTGTTTTGCTTTTTATAAATCTCCAATAAATCTTCAAGATGTTTATTGTAAATATTCGAACTTATTCTTTCGCCTTCGGTCATAATGAAACCGGAATAATTAAAGGGTAGTTTTTGAACTGAATCGACTTTGTAGACCCTAAGCAAAGAATCTTTGATCGCTTTATAATGTGGGTCGTTCGGATTATGGCTGTCTCCCTGTTTTAAAATGTCTTTTTCAATATCACTGTTGAACTTAATTTTAGAAGGCGCTTCGTAAATATAAGCACCAATTGCCTGCGTTGTTCTCGGTAAAATAATTGTGAAAACCAACCAAATCCCAATTAACGAAATCAACGCTTTTTTTGAAGTTTTGCTTGAAGCAGAAATCAAAACGGCAATGGCGCAAAAAAATAACAGATATAGAAAATGAAAACCAATAAACAAGAGCATTTTAACAGTCTCGTCAAATGAAACGGCAAAGTTCTGAAGCAATAGCCAAACGAAAACCAAAATAATAATCGTAGGGATAAAAAGCATCATAATGACAGATGCAATGCCGAGTGTTTTTCCCAGTAAAAGCTGTTTCCAGCTGATACCCTGACTCAAAAGTAATTTTAATGTTCCGTTTTCTCTTTCGGCTGCGACCGAATTAAATCCGAGGAAAAAAATCAACAACGGCAGCAAAATTTGTAAAACCATGGCAATGCTGATTTCTCCAAAACGAAGCATGCTGTTTGAAAATCCGGCTTCAGAAAAATTAGCTGTATTTTGTTTGTGAGCTTCCAGATAAATGGCATTTCCGAAAAAAGGTTCCATTCCAAATTCAAAAACGCTTAACGAAGTGTTTTTACGAAAAGCAAAGTTTCCGTAATGTGCCATTCGGTGTGGGTTTTTATCCGGATTTTTCAACCAGTCTTCCCTGGATTCGTGTTGGTATTTTTCGCTGGTTTCATTTTGATTCGTGTAATTCTCCCAACCCGAAAACGCAGCGTACAGCAATAAAACACCAATAAAAAGGGTAATGATGTAAACTGCCTGATTTTTAAAAACAGATTTTCTGAAATGTTGGGCTATTAAATTTTCTACGTGTAAGGACATAACTGCAGATTAAAATTTATAAGTTACGGTAAGCGTTGCATTTCTAGGAGCTCCGGGAAATAACCTCAAATAGTTCTGAGCGCCTAACCAGTAAGTTCTGTTAAAAATGTTCCCTGCGTTTACAGCAACCTGAATATTACTTCTTTCAGGTTTGTAGTATATAGCAGCATCAAAAATGGTAAAATCAGGAAGTGTAAAATCTCTTGTAAACCACGGAATTTTGCTGCTTTGATATTGCATTCCGAAACCAATTCCGAAATTATCCAAAGCAGAATCGGATTTGAAATTATAACGGGTCCATAAGTTGGCGCTGTTTTTTGGCGTATTTTGTTTTCTGGCGCCAATTAAGGAAGCATTGCGGTCATTGGTAATTTTGGCATCAATATAACTGTACGAAGCATTGATTTGCCAGTCTGGTGTAATGTAGCCTGCCAAATCACATTCGAAACCACGGCTGCGCTCAGAACCTCTGGTAACCAATAAATCAGGATTAACAGGGTCGTTGGCATTCATCAGGATATTGCGCTGGTTTATTTCGTAAACAGCGGCGTTAAAACTCATTGAATTGTTTAAAAAAGTAGCTTTTAAACCCACTTCTTTCAAATTGCTTTCGAGAGGATCAAACAAACTTCCGGCAGGTAAACTTCCGGTTTGCGGCATCAACGTAACGGTGTTCGATTGGGGCTGATACCCTTCGAGATAAGTCGTATAAACATTGATAGCGGTATTGATGGCATACGTAATTCCTACACGAGGCAGTAAAGCCGATTTCTTAACGGTTAATTCGTTATTCGTCTCGTAATTGGTGATGTCTTCAAACCATTCGTTTCGTAATCCTAAAAGAAACGTAAACTTGTCCCACTGAATCTGATCCTGAATATAAATAGCATTCGTAGTGGTTAAAGCCGATGGTAATGCTGTTCGTATATTCAAAGTATAATCATCAGGACTTCTTACGGTATAAGTCGGATTATTTAAATTGAAATAATTTACATTTGGTTTTGGTAAAGTAACACCGTCAATTGTAATAGTTTGATAATTAGATGCATTTGCGGGTACAAAAGCGCTTGCAACAGTTCCGTCCTTAAGTAGATAGCCTCTGGCTGCGTTTTGTCCGCCGCCTTTTGTTTTGTTCCAGCTGCTTAAATCGTAACCCGTTAGTAGTTTATGATTTAGTTTTCCGGTTTTGAAATCGAAATTTAAAAAGGCTGTTAAGTTGTCCACATTCCAGTATTGCTGGCGCTGTACAAACTGCATCATCGCAAGACTTGTTACCGGCTGATTGTTCATGTCTACTGCAAATCCGTTTGTGGTTCGGTGTTCCTGTAAATCTTCTCTCCAGGATTGTTTCATGTATGCGGCATTAAAACCAATTTTTGAAGTGAATTTATGAGAGAAATTCGTAGTGAAAATCATTTCTTTCGATTTAAAAAAATCACTTGGCGCACCTAAATTCAGGCTTATTGGTGTTTTATTCAGACTTGTAACTCCGGCAAC
Organism: Flavobacterium sp. LM4; assembly: GCF_002017935.1. Classification (NCBI taxonomy): domain Bacteria; kingdom Pseudomonadati; phylum Bacteroidota; class Flavobacteriia; order Flavobacteriales; family Flavobacteriaceae; genus Flavobacterium; species Flavobacterium sp. LM4. The sequence goes on from NZ_MUFW01000001.1 coordinate 2,578,226, forward strand.
GGCTCCAAAAATAGGCTGCCCGCGATCCAGAATTCCGGTCATGTCGCTTAAGATTAACTCTGTATTGATAGCTGTTTTTTCATTCGGAATATAACTGAAGGAAGGAGAGAGCAAATACGATTTATTGCCCACTAAATCACGAAACGATTTTGCTTCCTGATACGCTGCATTTACACGATATAATAGTGTTTTTGATTCATTTAATGGGCCGGTAAAATCAAGAGTTCCTCTAAAAGTGCTAAAACTTCCGGCACTCAGGCTTATTTCTTTTCGGTCAGTGGCTAATGGTTTTTTGGTCACCAGATTGATGCTTCCTCCTGGATCTACAGAAGAAAAAGTAGCGCTCGACGGTCCTTTAATTACTTCCACACGCTCAATATTACTGGTAAGCGGCTGCAGGAAATAATATTGGCGGGTACGCATTCCGTTGATGATTTGTCCCTCTTCGTTCTGGCTGATCCCTCTGATGGTGTATTGATTGTAATAACTCGCCGGAATCACACCGCTTGTCATTTTTACAGCATCGGCGAGATAAATTGCGGCTTTGTCTGCAATTAATTCTTTGGTAACCGTAGAAATTGATTGTGGAATGTCTTTGTTAAGCGTAGCTGTTTTTGTTGCTCCAAAAGAATAATCGCTGTTGTATTTTCGGGTAGAACGGCCTATGATTTCTACGGCTTGGAGTTCGTTTAATTTGGCTTCCGTTTTAATGGAATCCTTAGCGATACTGTCGTTACTTTTTGTATTCGTCTGCGCTTTTAAACAAGCAGAACTAAAGACAAAAAACAGTACTATAAATAGATGTTTCATTTTTTATGTAGATGGAAATTTTTCCTTTTTAAACAGTTTGTAAATACAAATCTTCCAATTCGTTTGCTGATATTTTTTCGGCTTCGATAATCGTAACCAGATTGCCCTGTTTCATGATTCCGATGTGTGTTGCGACTTCCCTGGCTCTGAAAATGTCGTGTGTAGCCATTAAAATTGCTGTTCCGTCTGCTGAAAGTTCTTTTAAGATTTGAGAGAATTCGTTGGAAGCTTTCGGGTCTAAACCGCTCGTAGGTTCGTCTAATAATAGCACTTTTGCTCTTTTGGCAATAGCAATTGCAATCCCTACTTTTTGGCGCATTCCTTTTGAGTAGCCCCCCAGATTTTGATCATGAGCTGTAATTTGCAGACCTGCTTTGGTTAAAAAATAAGTCAGTTCTCCGGTTGAATATTTAAATCCGGCAAGGGAGGAAAAGAATTTCAGGTTTTCCAGTCCGGTAAGATTTGGATATAACATTACCGTTTCAGGAATGTATGCCACATCTTTTTTGGTCTTATCTGCATCGGTAACAACCGAAATATTGTTGATTTTAATTTCGCCATGGGTTGGTTTTATAAAACCCAGAAACAAATTTATGGTAGTCGTTTTTCCGGCACCATTTTGTCCCAACAGCGCAAAAATTTCTCCCTCTTTAATGGTTAAATTCAAGGAATTCAAAGCAATTTGATCGCCGTATTTTTTAGTCAGGTTTTCTGCGGTAAGCATCTTTTATATTTGTTTGGAATTATGAATATGGAATGATTTGATTCACAAAAACACCAAGGTGCTTTTGAACCAAAATCGTATTGTCGGAATAAGGAAGGAGTTTACTATGTGAAATTTTAAAAAAAGACGTAATATAATTTCAGCGGAAAAGTTTCCTTTAGAAAAAGACGTACGAATAGGAGTGTTCTTCACTTTCTGTTAAAAGCAAGTGAATGATTCTTTTTAAAGTAATATAGTAAACTAAGCCAGAGCAGGAGGTGCTCTTAAAGCAAAAAGACTGCCCTTGAAAAACGCTGCAGTTATTAGGTTGTAAGTGAATTCCTGTACAGTAGGAATGTGTGTTTTATGAAAGGTATAAGTAGGAAATGCGTTGGAAATAAAAGTGCTAAATTCAAAATGACATATAGAACAATTATTCTCTATATTATGACTGTGAGTGATTTGCTTTTGTCCAGGGATGTATTTATGATCACAATGTTTCTCCTGAATTTGCGCATAAACATGCTCGTAAGAGTGAATCGTCTGAAAAAGCATTGCGAACAATACCGTTAAAGACAGTAAAAGATTAATTATGACGAATTTCTTTTTATTCATTCTTATTTTGGAAATCTCAGTTGTTGTAATGCAACCAAGTTGCAAATATAGAAATGTTATTTACAAAAGAAAACAAAATCTATCTATCTTTTTTAAACATACTTTTAATCAGAAAAATTATTTACCAATGATTTCTTTTCGATGTAAATCTCCCCAGTCTTTTAATGCCAGAATTACATTTACTAAAGACTTGCTGTGTTCTGTTCTTCTGTATTCAACGGTTGGCGGAAACGTATCATAAACAGTTCTGATTACCAGTTTGTTTATTTCCAGATTTTTGAGCTCTTTAGATAACATTTTGTCTGTGATGCCATCGAGGTCTTTTGAGATTTCCTTGAACCGTTTTGGGCGATCAGATAAAGCAATTAAAATAGGCAGTTTCCATCTGCCGCTTAAAACCTCCAAAGCATCTCTTACAGGCAATAAAGCACCCATACAGTTGTTTTTTGAGCACTCAGTTTCTTTTGTAATAGTGGTGTTTTCGCTTTTCATTTTCATGTTTATAACGTTACTATACTCAATGAAAGCGCTATCTCTGAGGATAGTACTATAAAAGAGATAGTAAATGTAAATAAGTTTGTATTGTAAAACAAAACAAATAAATTATGAGTAAAAGAATTCTGAATATAATTACAAGTATCAAAGGAGATAATTCCTTTAGTAATAAATTATCGAATGCAGTGATTGAAAAACTGGGAAATGTATATCCGGAGATTGAGGTTCAGACCCTTGATCTTTCAAAAACACCTTTGCCTTATCTGGATGCATCACAGATTGGAGCATTTTTTACGCCTGAAGAAATGCATACTGATGAACAAAAAGAAGCCATTATAAGTTCAAATAATGCAGTAAAAGAATTATTTGACGCTGATATTATTGTGATTGGGGTATCATTTTACAACTTCGGAATTCCGGCGGTTTTAAAAGGATGGGTCGATCAGGTTTCCAGAGCGGGAGTGACTTTTAGTTATGCTGATGGCACGCCAAAAGGATTGGTAGTGAATAAAAAAGTATATTTATCTATTGCGTCCGGGGCTGTATTTTCTGAAGGACCATACAAAAGTAATGATTTTGCAGATCCTTATTTACGTGCTATATTAGGTTTTTTAGGCATGACAGATGTGACTACTTTTCGTGTAGAGGGAACATCAATTCCTGATTTTGCTGAAAGTGCTTTGCCAAAGGCTTTGGCAGCTGTTGAAGAATTTTCTTTTTAAGATTTGCATAAAAAATCCCGGTTCTGACGGGATTTTGCTTTTAAGTTATTTCTCAATAATCATGGTAATTCCTTGTCCGCCGGCGGCACAAATTGAAATAAATCCTCTTCCGGATCCTTTTTCGTTCAATAATTTTGCCATCACACCAATGATTCTGCCTCCGGTTGCTGCAAAAGGATGCGCTGCTGCCAGACTGCTTCCTTTTACATTTAACTTTTCCCGGTCTATTGTTCCCAATGCTTTTTTTAAACCGATTGCTGTACTCAGTTCCGGACTTTCCCAAATTTTGAGAGTTGCCAAAACCTGTGCTGCAAAAGCTTCGTGAATTTCATAATAGTCAAAATCCTGTAAAGTCAATCCGGCTTTTTCTAACATTTTGCTGGCAGCAAATAATGGAGCTAATAAAAGGTTTTGCTGATTTTTAACATATTCAATCGCAGCAACTTCTGCAAAAGTAATATAAGCCAGAACTGGAAGTCCGCGTTCTTTTGCCCATTCCTCACTGGCTAAAAGAATACACGAGGCTCCATCTGTAAGCGGTGTTGAGTTTCCGGCTGTTAATGTTCCGTTTACTTTATCAAAGGCAGGATTTAATTTGGCTAATTTTTCAATAGTACCGTCTTTTCTCAGGTTATTGTCTTTTTCAAGTCCGTTAAACGGAGTAATCATATCATCAAAAAAACCTTCATCATAGGCTTTTGCCATATTCAAATGACTTTTAAGAGCCAGATTATCCTGGTCTTCTCTGGATATTTTATAATGTTTTGCGGTTATTTCTGTATGTCCGCCCATTGAAAGTCCGGTTTGTGACTCTTCATTTCGGGGAACGAGTGGTGTTAAATCTTTTGGTCGGAGTTTTAAAAATAATTTGATTTTTTCGCCTAATGATTTCGCTTTTCTGGCATTCAGTAAAATTTTACGTAGTTTTTCGCTCACCGCAATCGGCATATCGCTGATTGAATCAACACCTCCGGCAATTCCGGATTCAATTTGCCCAAGAGCAATTTTATTGGCAATATAAATGGCACTTTCTATTCCGGTATCACAGGCTTGCTGTAAGTCACAGGCTGGAGTAGCGGGATCGAGAGTTGTTTTCATGACACATTCCCGAATCAGATTGTTGTCATACGTATGTTTGATAACCGCACCGCCAGCTACTTCGCCTAATAGCTGACCTTTTAAATCGTATTTATCAATAAGTCCGTTTAAGGCTGCGGTCATCATTTCCTGGTTTCCAACTTCGGCGTAGGCCGTATTAGCTCTTGCAAATGGAATTCGGTTATAACCAACAATAGCAACTTTTCTAATGGCATTTGGAGTACTCATACTTTCATTTTTTAATATTTCCTGAGATTAAAGATAAGAAGGAAATTATAAAACAGGATGAGATTTATTTTAGGAAAATAGCTTTAGGAAAATCATGTAAAGACTTCTTTGTAAATAAAAGAAATGGAATAACTGTAATTACTTCAGAATAAAAGAGATTCAATTTAGCTTAATCCCAGCTTTTTCTTTTTTCCGAAGAACATAAACAAAACACTTTTTATCTTTTCTTCAAGCGAAGAACGCAAAATCGAAAATGCTTTGGTAATCTGCGCCTCAACAGTTTTGATGGATACATCAAGATGTTCGGCAATTTCGATATTGGTTAAACCTTCTTTTTTACTTAAAATAAAAACTTCCCTGCATTTAGGAGGTAAACTTTCTATCTCTTTATTTACTACCTTTAAGATGTGTTGAAAAGATTCAGAATCATCCTCAAGAACAACTGAGTTTAAGGCATCATGATACGTTTTTTCGAGAGAAAACAAGGATTGGTTTTTTCTGTATAAATCGATAAACTCATTATAAGCTAATTTGTAAAGAAAGCTTTTGATGGCATGATCTGATTTTAACCGCGCTCTTTGCTCCCAAACTTTTATAAAGACATTCTGAACGATGTCTTCGGCGCTGTAAATATTTTTTACAAGGCTATTGGCATAAACACAAAGTTTATGATGGTAGGAGTCGATGAGATAAGTGTATGCCTTTTCATCTCCGTTTCGAAGAGATTCAATCAGAATATTATTATCGTTGTAATCATCGGTTTTCATAGTAACAAATATATAAATTTAAAATTTTAGGACTTAATCAGAACGGATATTTCCCAAAATAAGCCCTGTATTCAGATTTTCTATTTGAATTTTATTACAAATAAAAATGCCTAAAAATGCAAAGATAAATCATTTTGTTTTTTAATTCTATCAAATTAATAGAATTTATTGAAAGAAAAGACTTGTGAAAAATAAAAAAATCAGTAAAATCAAAAAAACTTTATCAAATTGTTAGGGTTTTGTTTTTTGGCTTCGTAATAATATTAAAAAAAGATAAAATGACAGTAAAAAAGTCAGAACGATTAATGGTAAAATTTATCACAAATCAGGCCAGTCAGGATGAAATTGAACAACTGACGGAGTGGTTAAAGGATGAAGCAAACCAAATTGAGTTTAGGGAATTTGTAAAAACGAATTATGCCATTGACACCGCTATGAATACATTCGATTCTGCTGAAATAAGAAGGCAGTTATCAGAAAGAATTCAGAAAGAAAATAATGTTTTTTATAAAAGAAGGTTCTCTTCTTATTACAAATATGCAGCGATTTTGGTTGTCGCTCTGGGCGGATTTTATTTTTATAAAAATTCGAATATCCCGAAAGAGAAACAAAATGTTGTTATTCCGAGACAGGATGAAATTGTTTTACAATTAGATAATAATTCAGAAGAGGAAATTGATACGGCTGATACTCGAAATCTAACGGATAAAAACGGTAACATTATTGGCAGACAGGAAAAAAACAGGCTGGTGTATAACAAAGCCTATACTGAAGGAAAGTTAGTTTACAATACAATTAAGATTCCTTATGGTAAAAAATTTGAAATACAGTTGTCAGATGGAACCATTGTGTATTTGAACGCCGGAACTCAATTGACGTATCCGATACAGTTTTTAAAGAGCGAGGGGCGAAAAGTGAATCTGACAGGGGAAGCTTATTTTGAAGTTGCCAAAGACAAGGCGCATCCGTTTACGGTAAATACACATGAAGTAAGTGTTGAGGTTTTGGGAACCAGATTTAATGCAGATGCATACATGGATAATACAAGTACAGATATTGTGCTGGTTGAAGGAAAAGTTTCGCTTTATAAAGGTCAGAAAACAAATGAAAATCAGGTGTATTTGAAACCGGGTTTTAAAGGATCGAGTATAAAAGGGAAGTCTGTAATTACAACAGAAGAAGTAAATCCGGATTATTACACAGACTGGGTAAAAGGAAGTTTAGTATTTAAAAATGCCTCATTTGCAGATATTATAAAAAAACTGGAACGGCGATACAATGTGACTTTCATTAACAGAAATAAAATGCTCGGGAAAGAAATTTTTAACGCCCGTTTTGATAATGAGACTATTGAAGTGGTGCTGAAATATTTTAGCGACAGTTATGCAATAGATTATACTATTGACAGAGATAAAATTACGATTAAATAGCGTTTAAAATATCAAAATATAAATCCAAGAACAAATTTGAAATTAAGAACCATAAAAAGGAATAAGCCTATGTAACAAAAGTTCGAGAAGCGGCTGTAAAAAACCGGAAAATGCGCCAACATTTCCCGGTATAGGAATGCGGTCAGTTAATTAACCAACCAACATTAAAAAAACATTTTAAAAGTATGAAAAAACTATTGAACAAAATCAGGTTCGACAAGCCTTTTTTGAAATTTGATTTGAAGATGAAATTGACGACATTATTATTATTAACCACTTTGTCTGTTATGCAAGCGGGTGTGACCTATTCTCAAAAGGCCAGACTTTCTTTCAGTGCCAGTAATATGACTGTTGGAAAAGCAATTGAAAAGCTTGAATATACCAGTGATTACAGATTTGTATACAATGTAAGATCAGTTGATTTAGATAGAAAAATAGATATTAATTTAACCAATGCTTCTATTGAAACGATACTAAATACCATTTTTAAAGATTCAGGTACCGATTTTAAAGTGAGCGGATCCCATATTGTTTTGACACCCAAAAAAGCACCGGCTGAAAAACCAAAAGCTGAGGTTCAGGATTTTATAGTAAAAGGAAGGGTAACCGATACAAAAGGAATGCCTTTAGTAGGTGCGGCGATTTCGGATAATGGTTCAGGTCGTGGTGTGCAAACCGATTTTAACGGAGAATATCAGATTATTGCAGTAAGCAGTGAAACTACTTTAGCTTTTGCTTACTTAGGATACATCAGGCAAGAAATTAAAGTAGATGGTAAAAGCATTATCAATGTTGTTTTAAAAGAAGATGTTCTGGAATTAGAAGGAGTAGTTTTGACTACAGGATATCAAAATATTACAGCAGAAAAAGCAACAGGGGCTTATTCAAATTTAAAAGCAAAAGATTTTCAGGAACAGCGGTTAAGCAGTTTAAACTCCATTTTGGAGGGACGCATTGTAGGGTATCAGGATGGTAAAATTCGTGGAACGACTACTATGACGGGAACAACATCTCCGCTATATGTTATTGACGGATTCCCTGTTGAGAATACAAAATTAACCCCGTATTCTTCTCTTGATGAAAATGTGCCCAACCTCAATTTAGAAGATATTGAAACCATTACTGTTTTAAAAGATGCGGCAGCTTCCTCTATTTACGGAGCACGTGCGGCTAACGGAGTTGTAGTAATTACAACTAAAAAAGCAAAAGCAGGAAAAACAAATATTTCGTTTTCGAGTAATTTAACGGTTACACCTTATAAAAACTACACGGGAAACCTTACTGATTCTGCCGATATTATTGGTTTAGAAAGAGGATGGGCTGCAGGAAATCCTAATTTGCAAAGTGCTAATGCCAGTACTTATGCAAAATCTTTATTAAATAATGCTGTATTTACAAGCTTAGGAATGCAGACTATCTTAAACGGTTATGCTGGTAATATTTCTCAGACAGAAGCAAATAACCGTTTAAACTCGCTAGCCGGGCAAGGTTATAAATATTTTGATGATATTGCTAAATATGCAAAACGTGATCAGTATTTTATGCAGCACAACCTTAGTCTGGGTAAAGCTACTGAAAACAATGCTTTTAATGCATCTTTGACTTACAAGAGTAATGAGCTTGAAGATAAATATTCTGAAAACCAATCGGTTGGGATTAATTTGAAAAACTCAACTCAGATTAACAGCTGGTTGTCGTTGGATTTAGGAACTTACCTTAATTATGGCAAAGGAGATACGCAGAGTTATTTTGCTTCGAACCCTAATTTTACTTCGGGTCCTGGTTTCAAATATCAGCCATACAATCAGTTGGTTAATAATGATGGAACTAATTTTGTTTCTACTGCAGCATCCCGTTATAATGCTTTTACGCTTCAGTCTTTACAAAATTATGGCCTTTACAACATGGACATTACTCCAATGGATGAGTTTGGAAGAAACCTGATTAAAAGCAAAAATTTCTTAAACAGAACGTTTGCTAAATTTAACGCCAAGATCAGTCATGCATTCAATTACAACGTAATGTTCCAGTACGAATATGGTGCAGATCGTACAAGTCAGTTATTTGAAAAAGAATCATACTATGTTAGAAGCAAAGTAAATGGTATGGTCACTGTTGTAAATAACAAACCGGTTTATAATCTGCCTTATGGAGACATTATAAAAGAAGCAAATCAGTACAATAACGCTTATAATTTCCGTCAACAGCTAAATTTCAATCAGACTTTTAATGAAAAGCATGATGTGTCCGCTATTGCTGGTATGGAAATTCGACATACAAAACTAGAGTACACAGATAACACCCGTTACGGCTATGATGATCAGACTTTAGGCTTTGCTCCGGTAAATCAGGCTGATTTGCTTAAAGTGTACGGAAGTGTGTTTGGCGGATCGATGACACAAAATGATTTTTCTTTAGAAAGAGAATTAATAAACCGCTATGTTTCGGTATATGGAACAGGAGGTTATACGTATGACGGAAAGTATTCTGCAACAGGAAGTGTACGCTGGGACCGTTCGAACCTTTGGGGAACAGACAATAAATATCAAAACAAACCAACCTGGTCAACAGGTGTTGCATGGAATATTGATAAAGAATCATTTTTTAAAGTTTCATGGGTAGATGCGCTTAAAGTTCGTGCTTCTTATGGTATTGGAGGAAATATTGCTAAAAATTCAGCACCCTATTTAACAGCGTATTACAATTCTAATTCAAATGTTGGAGGAAATCAGGGAACTGTTAGTTCGAGACCAAATCCTGAATTATCCTGGGAAAAAACAACCACTACGAATATCGGTTTGGACTTTGCACTATTCAAAAACAGATTAAGCGGAACTGTAGATTTATACAACAAAAAAGGAGAGGATTTATTAGCAAGCAGCCAGGGGATTCCAACAGAAGGATGGGGTTATTCTACTTACAATACAAATAATGGAGAAATGACCAATAAAGGTATCGAAGTTAGTTTAAGCGGGGCTATCGTAAAAACACCTTCATTTTCATGGGATGCAACTGTTTTGTATGCGTATAACAAAAATAATGTCGATAACGTAAAAGTTGAAGCTCCTGTTTATTTCTTGCAATTAGATTATCCTCAGGCTTTCCCAAGAGTTGGAACCAGTTTTAATTCTATTTATGGTTACAAATGGGCTGGCTTAAGCAACACAGGAGTGCCTCAGGTTTATGATGCTTCAGGAACTGCAGTAAAATATAATCCGGGTCAAATTGATGCTATTAAGGATTTTGGTTCAACAGTCCCTACACACAGCGGATCTTTCCATACGTCTGCTAGTTATAAAAACTTCTCACTTTCTGCACTTTTCATTTATGAATTGGGGCATAAAGTAAGAAATACATTCCTGCCAATGTTAACCAATAATTACAATGGTGCAGCTGGCGGATATGTAACAGACATTACAATGGTTAATAATAATATTGCAAACCGTTGGATGCAGCCGGGTGACGAAGCATTTACAGATATTCCAAGAGCCGTATACGAGTATGAAGCAGATTTTAATTCAGATTCCCGTTCCATTTATTCCTATGCGGACATCAACATCTTGGATGCTTCAAATGTAAGATTAAGCAACATTTCATTGAGTTATCAATTGCCAAAAGATCTTATTCAGAGAGTAAAATTACAAAATGTACGTTTCAATCTGAATGCAGAAAATGTTTACACATGGGCAAAAAGCAGAGATGCTAAATACATGTTAGGCGGTTTCCAGTCTCCAAGTTTTGTTATGGGTGTAAATGTTAATTTCTAATTTATAAAGACTAAATGATGAAAAATATATATAAAAGTGTAGTGTACTTCTTAGCTTTAGGATTGACTTTTGCATCTTGCGAAAACTATCTGGATGACGCTCCAAAAGGATCTAAAGTACCTACAACATTAGTAGACTATGAAGCTTTTCTTCGTGACGAATATACCAATCACAGAGTAAATATAGCAGGAGCTTCACAATTAATGAATGACCAATATGCAACGCTTGCTACTTTATCAAGTGACAGATTAATCAATGCTAATTATATGTGGGATCAAAATGCCGACCGAATTGCATTGAAAGTATCTGATGAAACGACTTATTATGCAAGCTATCAGGGAATTTCGACTTTCAATTTAATTATTGAAAATGCTCTTTCTACAACAGAGGCTACTGAAGAACAAAAAAGAATAGTGTGGGCAGAAGCAAAAGTACTGCGCGCGATGAACTACTTTAATCTGGTTAATTTTTATGCAGATACTTATGTTGCTTCAACAGCTTCAACAAAATTATCTGTTCCGTTAATTACAAGTGCTAATATTAATGCACCAAGTAAACAGGTAACGATTCAGGAGTTGTATGATTTTATTCTGAATGATGTTAAAGAAGCTTTGCTTTATCTGCCAAAAGTTTCCCAGACGGTTTTACATCCAAATCTGGGAACAGGTTATGCTTTTTATGCAAGGGTATATCTTCAGATGAACAACTATACAGAAGCTTTGAAATATGCAGATCTGGCATTGGCAGAAAACAATAAACTGTATGACTGGATTGCGTTTTACAATGCTAATAAAACATTAATTGAAACTCCTGCTAATTATACCACATTTACATCTCCAATGGGATATAATTATGTAGAGAATTACAACTATCGTCATGGAGCTAACTCTAGTTTAACAACAGAAAACAGTATTCCTGTAGAACGTGCACAGCGTTTTGAAGCCGGAGACGCGCGTTTCTTGTCACGTTGGAAAACCTACACTGTTGGTGCTGAAACCTATTTTAGAAGAACCTTATCCGGTGCTTTTAATTTTGGCGGAATGACAACTGTAGAAATCTATTTGATTAAAGCAGAATGTCTGGCACGTGCCAACCAAATCAGTGATGCATTGGCGGTTTTGAATACTGTTCGTAAGACACGTATTCTTCCTGCTTCTTATCAGGATATTTCGACTACAGACAAAACAACTGCTTTAAAGGCTATTTACAGAACAAAAAATAATGAACTTACCAACACGCTGATTCCTTTTGCAGATGCACGTCGTTTAAATGCCGAAGGTGTTTATCCGGTAAGTTTCTCAAAAGTAGCTGGTGGAACAACTTATACGTTATCAGCAACTTCTCATATGTGGACAATGCCTTTCCCACAAGGAGCTGTAAAAAATCCGGGTAACGGAACAATAACGCAGAATGTAGCAAAATAATAAAGGCCCCAAAGCTTCCTGAGTAGGTATTCCGAAAGGGGAGCTTCTTATAAAATATCAAAAATGAATACAATTAAATTTAAAATAGCAGGATTGTGCATCTGCCTTCTCACAATTTCCGGCATTGCGCAAAAGAAAAAATCAGCAGCTCCGGCAGCAGCTTCTTATACCATTGAAGGAAATATTACGGGACTTGAAGATGGAACAGCAGTAAAATTAATTCCGGGAGCAACACATTCTTCAGAACCTGCAGTTGCAGAATCAAAAATTAAAGACGGCAAATTTACATTGACAGGAAAATTAAAAGAACCTCGCTTTTTTTATGTTGCATTTGGAAACAACAAAGGATTTATACCGGTTTTAGTAGAAAATTCTAAAATAAAATTATCAGCTGAAGGAACTGTTTCAGAAGGAGAAGACAAAAAAATTAACTTTAAAAATGAAGTAGTTTCAGGATCCAAATCACATGATTATTATAAAAAAGAAACTGCTTTTAGAAAAGAATTAGAAAAAGACTACCAAGAGTATCACAAAGGCACTGAAAAAGTCTCGGAAGCATATGGTAAAGCAAGGGTTGCCGGAAATAAAAAGGCAATGGATTCTATTGGAAACACTCCGGAATGGAAAAGTTTTGAAGCAAAAGAAAAAGCATTTTTTGATAAAGTAGCATCCAGTTCAAAAAATCTGATTTCAAAACATAAAGATACATGGTGGGGCCCCTTTTTTATGATGATACAGTACAGCTATTTTACACCGGATCAAAAACCGGAATTTGAACAATTTTCTGAAGCAGCTAAAAAAAGTTATTACGGACAATTGGTTGATAAAGAAGTAAATCCGAAATCATTGATTGGGACAAGTGTTTCAAATTTTGCCTTAAATGATAAAGACGGAAAACCATTAAGCGTAAAAGAGATCGTGGCAGGAAAAAAATATATTCTGATTGATTTCTGGGCTTCCTGGTGTGCGCCATGCAGAAAGGAAATTCCAAACCTGAAAACAGCCTATTCAGAATATGCTTCTAAAGGATTTGAAATTTTAAGCATTTCAATCGATAGTGACCAGAAAGCGTGGTTGAAAGCTTTAGGTCAGGAAAACATGCAATGGCCAAATTTGTATGATGATGACAAAGTAAGCAAAGCATTTAATGTAAAAGCGATTCCTGCAACTTATTTAGTAGACAGTAAAGGTGTTATTATTAGTGATAATCTAAGAGGAGCGGCATTAGAAGAAAAATTAAAAGAACTTTTCAAATCATAATCTGGTTTTTAATTTTTTTTTAAATCAGCCGCGGATTGAAAGACTAAAAATCTTCTGAATCTCCTAAATCTGCGAGAAAAAAATAAACACAAATATGCTATATGTTGAAAAAATAAGCATAAAGCATTTACAAATAAAAAAATAGCAACATGAAAAGTATAATTTCAAAATCAGTTTTATTAGCGTTGGCGCTGGTAACCACAATTACTTCCTGTTCTAAAAAAGAGGAAGGATTTACTATCAACGGAAATATTCCGGGACAAAAAGACGGAACAGTTTACTTAGAGTTTCAGGATGGTGATCAAACCGTAGTTAAGGATTCTGCAAAAATTGTTGACGGTAAATTTAGTTTTACAGGAAAAGTGGAAGAGCACTTGAGATACAGCATTAAGTTAAAAGGTCAGGAATACGGAAAAGTTTTTGTGTTGTCTAATGAAACTATTGGATTTACAGCGCATAAGGATTCAGTTTATATGGCCAAATTGTCCGGAGCAACCCAGGATTCTATTTATGGTTCTTATTATAAAAACGAATTTAAAAAGATTCAGGATGTTGCGGGACCAATTTATAAATTATCAGATTCCTTAAGTCAAAACGGAAAAGTAAAGCTTACTGCTGAGCAGCAGGCCATGATGGATAAAAAATGGAAAGATTTGCAGACTCAGGCAGATGACCTGACTTTTAAATTTATCAAATCACACAAAGATCAGGTTGCGGGAGCATTAGTTTTAGATGACCGTTTGGTAACTTACGGAACGCCGGAACAGGTAAATGAATATTTTGCAGTTTTGACTCCTGAGGTACAAGGCTCTTATTTTGGTAAAAAAATAAAAGAAGGAATTGAATTGAATAATAAAACGGCTGTAGGTGTTGCAGCGCCACAATTTTCTCAAAACGACGTGAACGGAAAAGTGGTAAAATTATCTGATTATAAAGGGAAATATGTATTGGTTGATTTTTGGGCAAGCTGGTGCGGTCCATGCCGAAAAGAAAATCCAAATGTGGTTTTGGCATACAAAACATACCACGACAAAGGATTTGATGTATTAGGAGTTTCATTAGATGATAAAAAGAAACTTTGGGAAAAAGCAATCGAAAAAGATGGTTTAACCTGGGCACATGTTTCAGATCTTAAAGGCTGGAAAAATGAAGCAGCTGTTTTGTACGGGGTAAAATTGGTTCCAACTAATTATCTGATTGGACCTGACGGAAAAATCGTGGCTAAAAACCTTAGAGAAGCTGAACTTCAGTCAAAGCTGAAAGAGATTTTCAGTAAATCATAAATTGCCTTATAATTCAAGAAAAATAAACACATAGAAACATAGATTTATTTCTTTTCAAAAAGGATACAAAAGAGAAACATATTTCTCAACACATAGCTATGTTTTTTTGAATAAGTGAAACGTCTTTTCACGGTTACAAAAACTATGATTCTATGTGTTTAAATCTAAATAACGAATTATAAATTTCTTCATAAAAATATCAAACACAATGAAAAAATACATCTTTCTGGGCTATTGTTCACTTGCTTTCTGTACGCTGGTTTCAGCACAGGGAAAATCAGATAACTTTAAGAAAATAAAAGAGTTAGGCGGAATTGAAGAATATTTGTACCAGCCCAACGGAATGAATATTTTGCTTTTACAGGACAATGCTTCGCCAGTGGCAACGGTGCAAATTGTATATCGTGTAGGTTCCAAACATGAAGTTTTAGGAAACACGGGATCGACGCATCTTTTGGAGCATTTAATGTTCAAAGGAACACCTACTTTCAATAAAAAAAGCGGTACGACAATTACGGATGTGCTTCAAAATACCGGAGCACAATTAAATGCCACAACGTGGTACGACAGAACCAATTATTTTGAAACCCTGCCAAGTGACAAAATTGGATTAGCATTACAAATTGAAGCCGACAGAATGCGCAATTCTTTATTGACCAAAGAAGATAAAGAAGCTGAAATGACGGTTGTGCGCAATGAATTTGAACGTGGTGAAAACGATCCAAATAGCTTATTGGATAAAGAAATCTGGGCTTCAGCTTACATTGCACATCCGTATCATCATTCAACAATCGGTTGGAAATCGGATATTGAAAAAGCACCAATTGAGGTTTTGCGTAATTTCTATAATACCTATTACTGGCCGGATAATGCAACTTTAACGATAATCGGTGATTTTAAAAAAGAGAATGTTTTTGAATTGATCGAAAAATATTTCGGTGGAATTACCAAAGCACCTCATACATTACCTCAGCCTTATACCGAAGAGCCACAGCAATACGGCGCGCGTAAAATTGTGGTTAGAAAACCGGGTGAATTAGGTGTTGTAAATAAAGCGTATAAAATTCCGGGGGCTTTGCATGAAGATTTACCGGCTTTGAATATTTTAGGCGAAATCATCGGATCAGGGCCTTCAGCAATTTTGAACAAAACTTTTGTAGATACCCGTATGGGAATTTACGCTTATGCAAGTGCGACAAATTTTAAAGAAGTTGGTCTTTTTACCATTGGGGTTGGTTTTCCAACAACATCAAAACACGAAGATATCGACGCTAAAATAAGCGAAGTTATTGCTAAAATCCAGAAAGAAGGTGTAACTCAGGATGAGGTAAACCGAGTGGTTGCCAAAATTAGTGCACAGACTATTTTAGCGCGCGACGGTTCTGGTGTTATTGCTTCAGAATTAAACGAAGCTATCGCTTCAGGCGACTGGACAGACTTTGTAACCGGTGTTAACCGATTGAAAAAAGTAACCCCGGCGGATGTTTTACGCGTAGCTCAGCAATATTTGGTTGAAGATCAAAGTACAACGGGCTATTTTATTCCGAAACAATCCGGTGCTCAAAATCAGGATGCGGCTCAGGCGAATAATTTCATGCCTGAAAACGGTCCTTTTTATTACAGACATCCGGAAGGCGGACATTCGCATGAAGAAACTTCTTCTGAAATTTCAATACAAAATAATAATACATCAGAAATTGCTTTAGATGCAAGTGTAACTGAAAAAACAGCTTCGGCTTTCAAAAGAGAAAAAGTAGCCGGAATCGATGTGGTTTCGGTAAAAACATCTGCAAAAGATTTTGTGACAGTTGCAGCAAGTATTTCATTAGGGAATTTTGTTAATGAGACTAAAAATCCAATGGTTTCTTCTTTAGCAGCTTCTATGTTATCAAAAGGAACTACGCTGAATGATAAATTTAAATTCTCTGAAAAACTTCAAAAGTTAGGGGTGAACTTAAATGTAAGCGCTTCTACAACCAAAATAAGTATCGGATTTAAATGTCTTAAAAAAGATTTAGATCAGGTTGTTGCTTTATTGGCAGAAGAAATCCGCAATCCTTTATTTGACCTGAAAGAATTCGAAAACCTCAAACAGCAGTTTACAGGAAATGCTCAGCAAAATTTAAATGATCCGGGCGAAAGAGGTGATATTGCGCTTTCTCAGGCAATTTATCCAAAAGGAAATCCAAATTATAGCCTAAGCGTTGAAGAAGATTTAGCCAACATCAAAAATGCAAATTTAGAAGAAGTAAAAGCGTTTCATAAAAAATATTTCGGTCCTGCCTCTATGCATTTGGTAATTGTTGGAGATACAGATGGGGCTAATTTAAATGCTTCTTTGAAAAAATCATTCAAGAACTGGAATGGTGGCGTTTCTGAAACTTTAAAATTTGAGGATGCCGTAAAAATAGCTTCAAAAACAGAAGTAGTTACAATTCCTGAAAAGCCAAGTGCCGAATTGTATATTGGTCAGTACACAGGTTTAAAAAGAGCCGATGCAGATTATATTCCGTTTTACATTGGAAATTACACTTTAGGTGCCGGTTTTGCAGGTCGTTTGATGCAGACCGTTAGGGATAATGATGGCTTAACATATAGCATTTCATCTGGCTTAGGAGGAAATATCCAAACCGGGGGTTACTGGATGGTGAATGCTTCTTTCAATCCCTCTTTATTTCAAAAAGGACTGGATGCTACGATGGTTCAGATTGATAAATGGGTAAAGGAGGGCATTACTGCAACAGAATTAGAAAATAAGAAGACCAATTTAATCGGAAGTTTTAAAGTTGGAATGTCTACCACAAGCGGAATGGCAAGAACGATTTTGAGTTTTATCGAGAGAGGACAGGAGCCAAATTACATCGACCAATATCCAAAAGATATTGAAAAAGTGACTTTGCAACAGGTTAATGATGCTATTAAAAAGTACATTCAGTTAGACAAAATGATCATCATTAAATCTGGTTCGCTTGATCAAAGCGGAAATCCGTTGAAATAATGTTATAATTGTTTTAATCGCAATCTACGTCATTCCGAGGAATGATGAATCTTCGCAAGAAACTCCGTAAAGTAAATCGCTAATCTTGTCGAGCTACTTACGGAGATCCTTCGTCCCTCAGGATGACAAAAATGAGTGTAATCAATAGGGTTGTAAAACTTTGTCAAAATTTTAAACTTTGACAAAGTTCTCTCAACCTGAAACTTGAAACAAAATCTACAAGTCTTTCATTATTTCATTTTTAGAAACTGAATTAGTAAGCCATTTTCTATGAGAGACTTTTAAGGGCTGTCGGCAAGCAGCTCTTTTTTTTAAATATCAAATCAAACAAATGAAAAATATCCTAATTGCATTATTGTTACTTCTTTCGGGAAGTATGTTTGCCCAAATGTACAATCCGGTAAAATGGAGTACTTCGGTTGAGAAAATCTCGGATAAAGAATATATTTTAAAAGCTCAGGCGATAATACAATCCGGCTGGCATTTGTACGGACAATATATCGAAGAAGGCGGGCCGTCGCCAACCGCTTTTACCTTTAAAAATGCACAAAAAAATTTCGAATTAATTGGTAAAACTACCGAAGATAAAGGCCATGAAACGGTCGATAAAATCTTCGATATGAAAATTAAATATTTTGAAGATAAAGCGGTTTTTACTCAAAAAATCAAATTTACTTCGGATGAAATTCTGAACGTTACAGCAGACGTTGATTTTATGGTTTGCGATGACAGTAATTGTTTGCCTCCGTCGTCAGAAGAATTATCGTTTAAAATCCCGAATTCAAAGAAATTGGCTGTAGCCAAAAATACTGCAGTTGTTAATAGTGATACGATTACAGTTGAAGAAAAAACAGCTGTTGTGACAGAAGATAAAACCGTAAAAGAGGTTATTAAACCAGCTAAAAAAAGTCAGTCAAGAGGTTTTTTAGGCATTTTTATTCTTGCTTTTTTATCAGGATTTGCGGCTTTACTGACACCTTGTGTTTTCCCGATGATTCCAATGACGGTAAGTTATTTTACCAAGCAAAGTAAAACGAAAGCAGCCGGAATTAGAAATGCTCTGATTTACGGATTTTCAATCGTAGTTATTTATGTTTTGTTGGGGTCGATTGTAACGGCTGTTTTTGGTGCCGATTCATTGAATGCACTTTCTACAAATGTTTGGTTCAACCTGATTTTCTTTGTTTTATTGGTTGTTTTTGCAATTTCATTTTTGGGTGCTTTCGAAATTATGCTTCCAAATGCATTAGCAAACAAGGTGGATTCTCAGGCAGACAGAGGAGGATTGATCGGGATTTTCTTTATGGCTTTGGCTTTAGCAATTGTGTCATTTTCGTGTACGGGGCCAATTGTAGGCACACTATTAGTTGAAGCAGCATCAAAAGGAGGAATTGCCCCGATTGTCGGGATGTTAGGATTCTCAATTGCCATTGCATTACCATTTTCATTGTTTGCTGCTTTCCCGGGCTGGCTGAATGCTTTGCCAAAATCAGGCGGATGGTTAAATACTGTAAAAGTGGTTTTAGGATTTTTAGAATTGGCTCTGGCTTTTAAATTTTTATCCAATGCCGATTTGGTTTTACAATTGCACTGGCTGGAAAGAGAAGTTTTTCTTGCCATCTGGATTGCTGTTTTTGGCGTTTTGGCATTTTACTTATTTGGAAAAATTACGCTGCCGCACGATTCTCCGTTAAATCATATTTCGGTAGGGAGATTAAGTCTTGGATTGATTGTTTTAACTTTTACTATTTACCTGATTCCGGGACTTTGGGGCGCACCTTTAAAACTCATCAGCGGATTTCCGCCGGCAGTGCATTACAGTGAATCTCCAAACGGTATTGGCGGTGGAAAGGCAGAAACAGCCAGCAAAGAAGCATTGCCTGAAGGCGCAGAATATGGTCCGCACAATATCATCACGTTTCATGATTATGACAATGGAATGAAATTCGCTAAAAAAGCAGGAAAACCGGTTTTGTTGGATTTTACAGGATATGCATGCGTAAACTGCCGAAAAATGGAAGAACTGGTTTGGTCTGATCCAAAAGTTTTAGGCGTTTTAAAAAATGATATTGTACTGATTTCATTGTATGTAGATGATAAAAAAGACTTACCGGAAAGTGAGCAGTATGTTTCTGAAACAACAGGAAAAAAAATCAAAACGATTGGTAATAAATGGAGTGATCTTCAAATTAAGACTTATAAAGCCAATGCACAGCCTTTTTATGTAATTGTAGATCATAATAGTGCTAATCTGACGGAACCTTCTGCGTACAATCCTGATATTACAGCATATTACAACTGGCTGCAGTCCGGAATCCGGAACTTTAAAAAGTAAATGCTTTTAAATAATAAATGAAATGGAAATTACTTTAAAAACAACCGAATTAGAACAGCATTTTTCTAAATTTAGAGGAAATATAATAGGAGTGAACCATACTTTCGAATCGGTTTACGGGAGACAAAAATTATATTATGCCGATTGGATTGCCAGCGGAAGATTGTACATCCCGATTGAGGATATTATGCTTAATAAAATAGGTCCGATGATTGCCAATACGCATTCTTTTTCAAGTGAAACCGGTAAGGCATCGACTTATGCTTATCAGTATGCAAGAGAATTGATTAAAAAACATGTGAATGCCAATGAATCCGATGTTTTGGTTACCACCGGAACCGGAATGACAGCAGCTTTAAATAAGTTACAGCGTATCATGGGATTGCGGTCTGCGGATAACATCTACAATGTAAAACTGAATTTTGATGATGAAAGACCGGTGGTTTTTATCACCCACATGGAGCATCATTCCAATCAGGTTCCGTGGTATGAAACCATTGCCGATGTGGTGATTCTGCCGGCAGGTGAAAACAATTTGGTTGATCCGAAAATACTCGCATCAGAACTTAAAAAATACGAAAACAGAGTTTTGAAAATCGGTTCTTTTACGGCCTGTTCCAACGTTACCGGAATTATCACTCCGTATCATGAACTGGCAAAAATCATGCATCAGCACGGAGGTTTATGTTTTGTCGATTTTGCAGCTTCGGCACCTTATGTCAAAATCGATATGCATCCAAAAGAGACTGAAGAGCAATTGGATGCGATTTTCTTTTCGCCTCATAAATTTTTAGGCGGACCCGGAACCTGTGGGGTTTTGGTTTTTAATGAGAAGCTATATAAAGCTAATTTTCCGGATAATCCGGGCGGAGGAAATGTAAAATACACGAATCCGTGGGGCGGCTATGATTACAGTGATGCAATAGAAGTAAAAGAAGATGGCGGAACTCCGGGGTTTCTGCAGGTGATGCGTACAGCTTTATGTCTGGAACTGAAAGAACAGATGGGCGTAAAGAAGATTCAAAAAAGAGAGAAAGAGTTGTTGGATCTCTGTTATTCGGAACTTCAAAAAGTGGATGGTTTATCCATTTTGGGCGATTTGAAAAGCGAACGAATTGGCTGTGTTTCTTTTACAATAGAAAACATCCATTACAATTTAATCGTCCGTCTTTTAAATGACCGTTTCGGAATCCAGGTTCGTGGTGGCTGGTCATGTGCCAGTACGTATGCACATTATTTGTTTGATTTAGGTGAGGAAAAGTCTAAAATGATGACCAATGAACTTCTTCAGAAAAACCTAATCAATAAGCCGGGCTGGGTGAGACTATCGCTCCATCCGACATTGAAAGACGAAGAGCTATTGTTTATTTGTAATGCCATTCAAAAAGTGGCGCTTTGTTATGAAGAGTGGCAAAAAGAGTATCAGTATAATCCGTCAACAAATGAATTTGAAAATCTTATGGCAGAAGAAACGATTGCAGAAGATGTGAGAGATTGGTTTGTTTTATAAATAGAACAGAAGCCTGCAAAATCATTTTGAATTTGCAGGCTTATTGTTTAAAACAGGACTTTGTTTAATTTTGCTAAAATTTTAAAACTATGATAACTTTTAGAAATGCTACTTTAAACGATCTTGATGTTATTACTGAAATTGAAAATATTTGTTTTCCGCCTAAAGAGGCAGCATCAAAAGAATCATTTACAAAAAGAATTCAAATCTATCCAGAGCATTTTTGGCTTCTGGAAGCTGAGGGAAAGTTAATTGGCTTTGTAAACGGAATGGTTACGAATCAAAATACCATAAGTGATACATTGTTTAGAGAAGCCTCATTACACGATAAAAATGGTAAATGGCAAAGTGTTTTTGGGATTGCTGTGGCACCAGAATATCGCAATCAGGGTTATGCTGGCCAGCTCATGAACCATTTGATTATGCAGGCTAAAAAGGAAAGGCGTAACGGGGTTATCCTGACTTGTAAATCACATTTAATCCAATATTATCAACGTTTTGGATTTGCTGATTTTGGAGTTTCCCAATCTGTTCATGGCGGAGAAGTTTGGCACGATATGTCATTGATTTTTTAGAATGCATTCTAATAAAAGTAGCTCCAGAGTCAAATTGATTTTGGAGTTTTTTTTATACGAGTTTTAGATTATACAATTTTCATAAAAGTCTTCCCAATCCTTGTATTTCTTCATATTGTAAATGAAATTAAAATTTCCGTGTACCAGCACGGTTCAGGATGGTTATTTTATTTTAATCGAATAAGTTTGTGACGACAAATGTTATAAAGAGTTCTTTTTAGCAAATTTTATTTACATATTGTCAATACTATTTTATTAATACTAAAACGATTAATTATGAATGAGGTCACGATTGATTGTGTTGTTTTCGGTTATGATAACGGAAGCCTTAAGGTGCTCTTATCTAAGGGGAATAAAGGAGTAGGGACAAAATGGGGGCTTATATCCGGAATTGCTAAGGATGCTAAAAAAGCAGATGAGACTGCCCTGGATTTACTGAATGAATTTGGTAATTTTGAAAATGTGTTCCTGAAACAGCTGACAGAGGGAGCCGGTACAAATTCTCAAACTTTAAGATATTACACGGTTATTAATATTGAAGATTATCGGGTGAAATTTGGTGTAGTTGATTTATACCAAAGATGGTTTATGATTACAGATGTACCTGATTTAATTCAGGATCACAATTTAATTTTAGATTATAGTTTGTATCAGTTAGAAAAATGTGTTCGTGAGTCTCCTGTTGATTTTAATCTTCTGCCGGAGAAATTTACGATATCAGAATTAATGAATCTTTATAAGGGAATTTTGGGCATAGAAACGGATAAGGATAGTTTTAGCAGAAATTTTTTAAAGCAGAAAGTAGTAGTCCCTTTGAAAGAAAAAAAAGAAAATGTTTCTGAAAAAGGAGATAAACTGTATAAATTTAATGCTGCTTTTTTCAACAAATGTGCTTCAAAGGATTTTGTTTTGGATTTTTAAATGATAGTAAAATAAATATAAAACTTTCTTTTTTGTAAAATTCCACAGGAAAGTGTTGAAAAAATATTATTAAAAGCGGGTGTAAAACCTTTTAAAGGATACAACCGCTTTTTTTGTTAATATGAGTTTTTATGAGTTATTTGGGATAGTGGATAATTGTATTGTATAATCATCATCATAAGCAGTCCATGACCAGGATTCTGAATAAATATAAGGGTCTATGAAATTGCCATTCGCATCATAACAGCTGGCAATCCAACCAGGAACTAAGAGTGTTTCAGTGGCAGCACAAAGTAATGGTGCACCACTGGTAGTCGCTTCATATTCAATTGTTGAATAATTGTCAACCTGTATGATCCCGCTCTGTGAAGAAGCATATTGTGCCTGCTGTACATTTACAACAACAACACCGTCTATTTTAATTTTTAAGGTAGCTTCACCATCGGGTGTATGTACTGACCAGCGTAAAACACTCTGAGCAGATAGGGTACTAAATACACCACATAATAATAACATCAATAAAACAGTATTCTTTTTCATAAAAATGGTTTTTAAATTAGATAAAAATTAAACTACTAAATACAATACTTTATTTGATATAAAAAGGTTTAATCTTTTTATTATTAAAGCTTAAAGCTTTATTTTTTGTATAAAAAAGGCTTATAAATATTTCAATATCTATAAGCCTCTCTAAAAATAGTTTTACCAATTAAATGGCAAATACCAATTGTTAACGTTCATCAGTTTAGAACGTACTTCGTCTGCTTTACTGTTTCCTTCACTGTTCAGTTTTTGGTATACTTTTTCAGCTAAAAACGATGGATCATTTCGGCGTAAAGCTACACGAACCAAATCTTCCCAACGGTTTCCTTCGTAAGCTAATTCTAATGCGTCTTCCTGAATAATATTGTTTTCGGTCGTAATTACATCATCTCCAACTGCTCCGACAAATTTCATGAAAGCACGGCCACGAATTCCATCATTACGATGCCAGTTTGCTCTATAAAATGGATAATCCCCCATACGGGCATCGAAATCATATGGGAATGGCAATTTGGTTTGCTGTACATCAGTAACATCTGTAGGTGCAGGACTTGGAGTATAAGCTCTTCTTATACCATTGTTTAAAATGGCATACGCTACTTTTTGCTGGTTATCTCTGTTGGCAGCTTCTGCATAACGCAGATGTAATTTAGCTGCACGGTATAAAAACCATTGCCCTTTTGTATTAGCAATTCCGGTTGTAGCTACTGCTTCACTGCTGTAAAGGTATTTCATAATTACGGGATCGCCATTTATAATATTATAGGTAAATTTTGGTCCACGTGCATCGTAAGGGATATCATTACTTTGTTTCTGATTGTCCCATAGAGCAATAGCTGTGTTGGATGGTTTGACTAGATAATCGCCATTTTTGCTCGAAAATAAAGCGATAAATGGGTTTTTAGGAGCAAAATTATTTTCGAAAGGCAAAGACCAAATCCATTCTGTGTTCCATAATGCATCTCTGTCCCTGGCAAAAATGGATCTCCAGCCTTGTGTATTGCTATTAATTAAGGTTGTAGCGTCTTGTTCAGAATATCTTAAATAACCAACCGCTAAATCGTCATGCGTTGTAACCTCTGCAAATTTTACCCTGTAAGTATTATATAGTTCTGTATCTGTACCTCCTTTAGTTCCGGTTTCCATAACATTTTTGTAATGTATAGCAGCAGCATTGTAATTTCCTTTCCAAAGATGTAAATCACCCAGCAAACATTCTTTGTTGATAAAGAATTTAGCTGTATTGTAGCCGTCAATGGTAATTACCAAAGAACTTCCTGAAGCATATAAATCCTTATAAGGCAAATTTTCGGTAAATAAAATCAATTGATCTAATAATTGATTAAATGGTATGCGGGGATATTTAGAAATGTTTTTTGCATCTTCTATTGTTTCAATAGGTTCTGTGATGTAAGGAATGTTTCCATAGTGAATTCCTAACTGAAGATAAACCCAGCTGCGAATTGCTCCCACATCAGAGTAACGCTGGTCATACTGTTCCTGAGTAAAACGCTTTTTTTCGAGCATCATATCGAAATTTTTAAGCACATTATTACAGTTTTGAATCACCACAAAAAAATCTTTAGGATTGGCATACGGGTTGTCAGCTGAAACATTATGTTCTGAAATTTCTTTAAGGTATGGACTTGAATTTCTGGTTGTTGTCATCAGGTCAGCACGCATTTCATTCAAAATAACGTTTTTCTCTGCAAGTGCCATAAATTTTCCGTAAACCCCCATTACAGCGGCATCAGCATCATATATATTACGATACATTTGCTCTTCAATAAGCTTGTCTTCAGGCTGCACATCCAGATAGTCAGAGCAGGAATTCAGGCTAAATGTTAGAGCCAGTATCCCTAATAGAATGCTTTTTTTTGTTTTTATACTAATTGTCATCATCTGTATTCTTATCTAAGTGTAAAATAATTAAAGGCCTAAACGTAATCCTAATTGAAAACTTGTAAACTGAGGTGCTAATCCGATATCTGCACCCTGCCCAAATATAGATGAGGTCGCACTGAATTCTGGATCATAGCCCAGATAATCTGTCAGTGTAAACAAGTTATTGGCAGTAGCATAAATTTTTATGGCTTTTATATAATTCATTTTTTCGACATTAAAATCATAACCCAATACTAAAGTTTTTAACCTTAAGTAAGAACCGTCTTCGATCCATCGGTCAGAAAAACTGGCATTTCCCATAGGATCTCCCCATGTAGCTTTTGGTATATCAGTTTGTTGTCCCTCGGCTCTCCAGCGGTTTGCTATAGCAGTACTTTGGTTTTCGTATCCACTCATCTTTTCAAGGTTGTAGCGTACCCCATTATAAAGGTCGTTTCCTACTGAAAAAGTAAATAGTCCCTGTAGGCTGAAGCGTTTATAGGTAAAATTAGTTGTAATGCTTCCTGTTAAATCCGGGTTTGGATTACCAATTATCATACGGTCTTTATCATCAATTACTTTATCACCGTTTGTGTCTGTAAACCGCATATCTCCACCGGCAAAAGGAACTAATTGACCATTACTTAAACGTTTTGAAAATCCGTCAGCGTTGGCATCTGCAGTAGTAGAATATACACCATTAGTTTTTAAACCATAAAATAAATTAGCATCATTTCCTACGGAGGTGATATATGTCGCTCCACCGAACTGAGTTAGGATATCACCATTTGGAAGGGTTTGTACCTTATTTTTATATGTGGCTAAATTCAGTCCAAAATCAAAAGTAAAATCTGGTGAGCTTATTACACGGCTATTCAAAGATAATTCTGCCCCTAAAGTTTTCATTTGACCACTGTTTGAAACTACATAATCAAAACCGGTTACATTGCTAACAGATTCATAAACAATCATGTCCTCTGTTTTCTTTCTGTAAAAATCCATAGAAACGTTAATACGTTCATTAAACAAACCTAAGTCAGCACCAACATTAAATTTTTTGACGGTTTCCCACTGCAGGTGTGGATTTCCAATGTTACCACTTACCAAGCCTTGTACGCCCAATAAGTTTTGTGAAACATAATATTTTTGAGCTGTAAAATTTCCGATATCGTCATTTCCGCCTTCACTGATGGTTCCTCTTAATTTTAAATAATCAATGGCTTTTGAATTTTTCATGAAATTTTCAGCAGAAACCATCCATGCTCCTGTTATAGCTGTCATAAGAGAGAACTTATTATTCCCGTTCTCTTTATCTCCAAAACGGCTTGAACCATCAACAGCATAACTGGTTGTCAGGAAGTATTTATTATGGTAATTGTAATTTGCACTGGCATATATGTTTAGCCAATTCCATTCTCCTAAAGCTCCTCCAACCTGGCGCAATAGGTTAGATCCGGCTCCTACGCTTGTAAAATCATCAGTAGCAGAATTGTATCCCAAACCTAAATCACTTTCAGAATGATTACTTTGTGTTCTAAAACCAAAACGAACATCTACTTGCTGATCATCCTTAAATTTCTTAAAGTAATTGGCGTAAGTATCAGTATAAATGCTGTTTAAAATTTGTACCTCACTACCGGAACGGTTTTTAGCTATTGCAGTAGGGAGAATAACATCGGCTACTCCTTTGTCCGGAATAAAGAAAATTTCGCGCTCTTTGTTGTAAGTAAGTCCAAAAAGGGTATTTACATTCCATGCATTATTAATTGTATATTTAAAATTCAGGTTTCCAAAGAAACGATAGTTTTTATTGGTTCCAATTCCGTCATTTAGTATAGCTCTTGGATTGCTGACATTAAAATCATCCGTATCTGCCAGGTTTGGAGAAACATTTCCGGCATCATCTATAGCATTGGCTGCTAAAAAAGGTGCTTTTGTAAGACCCAGATAAATTGGACTAGTTTTGTAAGCAAATCCCTGATCTCTCTGTTCCTGAAGATTATTGATAAAAGACATGTTGGCATCTACATAAAGCTTTTCAGTTAAACGCAAAGCTGCATTTAAACGGGTACTGTAACGTTTTGATTCGGTGTTTTCAACAATTCCCTGATTATTAAGATATCCCACAGACAAACCATATTTTGCAATATCATCCCCTCCACGCACTTTAAGGAAATAGTTTTGGCTAACACTCGACTTGAAAATTTTATCCTGCCAGTTGGTTTCATTATGATATTTGTAATATCCCGGAAGCAGAGGATTGTCATTCATATACGGAAGAGCCGCAATTTGATCCTGAGAAAGTCCGCGAGTAGCTTCTAACTGCGAAATATGTGTACGGTAGGCATCTGCACCCATAACCGGTAATTGGTCAGGGGTCTGATTAGCACTCCCATACATGGTAAAGTCAATTTTTGTAGTCAGTTCAGTCGGACGAGTGGTATTGATAATAAGGACACCATTCGCTCCTTTGGCTCCATACAGCGCACTGTCATCTTTAAGGACAGTGATGTTTTCAATGTCTTTTACATCAATATTATCCAAAGGAGAGGAAGAATTGTTTTGTATAATTCCTGAACCATAATCTTCATCGTCATAAATCATTCCGTCAACAATAATCAACGGTTTATTTGTTCCATACAAAGAAGTAAAACCGCGAAGGTTTAAATAAGCACCTGATCCCGGAACTCCGGATCTTCTAATACTGTTAAGCCCGGCTACTCTTCCCTGAAGAAAATCGCCAACAGATTCTTTAATGGGACTGGACCATTGATTGGTTTTAAAATTAACCACATTTACCGCTTTGGTGCTTCCGTACTGGAATTCAGTTCCGGTAGGTAAATTGGCTATTTGGTAAATAGGAGAATAATACGCTTCGTACAAAAATATTTCTAAATCTGAATTTCTGTTTTTAAGAGGAAAGACTTTGGTTTGAAATTCCTGTCCGCTTATAGTCAACAGCGCTTGTAAATCAGGTACATTGATTTCAAAACTACCGTCATCATTGGTAATGGCTGCAGAAAAGTCTTTAACTACTACATTTATCCCTGATAAACCTGCTTTAGTTTTGGCATCTTTAACAATACCTTTTACTATTATTCCCTTTTTTATTTTAGGAGCAGTTACAGTAGTTGCAGTTGAATCCTGAACGTTTTGAGCATATAGGGATACACTAAGGCTTCCGGCAAAGAAGATGCTTATTGCACAGGTTAGTTGTAAATTTTTTAACATATCTATTTTTATAAAATATTATTTAACGACAGGAACAAATTTTAAATAATCAAGGATCATGGTGTTATTACCTACTGTAGTTGTATTGGCTCCAAAAAGAGTAATCTTGTCTATGTCCTGAGCGTTTGTTAAGGTGAATTCTCCTAAATATACATCAGTGTAAACTCCAATTTCAACATTTTTAAAACCAAAATCTTTGAAAGCTTCATTAAAATAAATCACATTATCCCTTATGACAGTTCCTAAAACTAATCTTTGCTGAAAAACAGTAGCCGTTGAACTGTAGTTATTAATATTAACAGCTCTCCAGTAGACTTTGTAAGTAGTACTAAATAAATCAGTTGCTTTATAATTCAATTGAAAGTATGTGGCTCCCGAATTGTATACCATAACATCTTTGAAAAAAATGTTGTTGAGATCCTTTTGTTCACGATAAAAAATCTTGCTGCGTAGGTTAGATGGGGAGAAAGAAGTATTATCTTCTCCTTCTACTTTAGTGGTAACTAAGCGATCAGTCAACGGAACATCTACTTTTTTCATGCGGTAAACGATCCCGTTACTCAAAACAACAGGTTCTCCCACAATTTGGGTTTTGTCTATCTCTACTTTCACTCCAAAACGGGTAGTTAAAGTTAATTTGTCTGGTAATTCATTTGGCATATACGCTTTAGGAAAAACCATATCCCTCACCGTGAAATAGCTGGAATATGTTGTGGTAGAATCTGCAGTAGATTTATTTAGATACGGCCTGAGTTTATCTACTTCAGCATTATAACCTTCATCTTCAATTAAAAATAGTGTGTAAGAGTTCTTTTCGTTGTTTACATTGTATACATTTTTTAAAAAAGAATTACTTAAGGAATCTGCAAGCACCCCAGGTACAGCATTTTCTTTTGCAGTAATGTCAGAATCGTAAATGTTTAATTCATTTAGGCTTACCAGATAATTACTCATTGAAGAAGAAGCTGTTTGCGAATTGATGTATTCCCAAATATTCTTTTTTGGTGCAAGTGAACGGTTGATAATATGAAAAACACCATTTGCAGCATATTTATCGGCGGTAACAATAGTGGCATCACCAATTGTTGCATTACCTTTAAATAACAAATATTTAGGGCCAAGCATTTTGATTTTCTCAGAGGCATCTTTCCTTACAGAGGAATAGGCTGATAGTGCAATGTGATTTTGTACAAAAGCAACAACTTTTTCAGGAGTATTTAATAATGAGGCGTCAACCTGAGCCATAGCTTCATTTGTAGGAGCAAAAACGGTATAAGTTTTTGAAGCCGATAAAATTTTGTCATAGCCTGATTGTGCTAACAATTCTGAAAATTTTGATGTTTCAGCTGTATTGGCGATGGCTTCATTCAGCGTAATATTCAGGTTGTCGTCTCCATTATTCTCACGATCCGACCAGGGATCAGAGCACGAAAATAAAGCTAATGTCAGAATACTAACAAAAAGTTTTTTATTAATTAGTTTTAATAGGGTCATTTTTTGGATGATTAAATTTTTGATTAGGATGCTTTTGTTTCGGCTGATTGTGTTATGGTAGCGGAGCAAAACCTTCTCCACCAGATTGAAGCCTAGGATACAGCTGATCCATGTTTATTGGACGGAATTCTACCACATCCATCCAGGCGGTATCACCAGGATTCGAAAGTGATTCAAAGGTTATAGTATGTCTTCCTGTGGTTTGTACATCGATAACACCGCAAAGCCTGCTGTTAAACCTATTGGTAAATGGTTCAATATGACTTTTATAACCTTGTGATTCCAATACTCTTTCATCAATATTATTAACGCCCTGTTCCTGAAAGTTAATCAGCCTAGGCAATGCAACGCCGTCAAAATAAGCTCTGACAGTTGGGTTTTTTTGAGATTTCCATCTATACGATACCCAAACTTTATATTTACCTTTTATAATTACCGGTGTTTTAAAAGCAATGTTTTGAGTATTACCATTTCTAAAACGGAAGATCTCGATTACATCCCCTTTCCACGCACGGTCCTGATAACTGGAACTTCCTTTAGCCGCACAGACATAAGTAAGGGCATCAACACCATCCCATGTTACTTCAGTAAATAGTGATTTGGCAAGAGCTACATAATTACCGGGTTTTCTAAAAATGGCACTTAATTTTCTGAACTCAGGCTGATCTCCTAAATCAAAATAAACTGGGGCCGGATTTCTCTTTTTGATAAAGAAATTTTGCTCAACACTATGAACTACTCCATTAGAAGTGGTAATATCACTTGACGGGCGGTTTACAGGAATTCCTTTTTCTAAAACACCATTAAAAGTTTCTTCATTTAATAAGATTTTGCCAGTAGCCAGTTTTACGCTAATTACTTCCAGTGGTGCTTTGGTTTCCAATGATGGGGAAACAGCTAAATCAGCTAAATATTGAAGTTTTGGTAAAACACGGTAACTTACAAAAAGATTCAGACTGTCTTCAGGATTTAACGGATCATTTAGATGACTGTATTTTGCTTTTAAATCGGCTAGACTATTGATACCTGCCGCTTTGAATACCTCATTTGTTTCAGTTAATACTGTTAAATGTCCGGAGAGTGTAGTTTTTCCATCAACAGTTGTTGAAGTTAACGGCTGATTTAGTTTTTCAAACCATCCTGTTGCCTTTAAAGCTTCCGTAAATAACGAAAGTGATTGGTCTGCTTCAATCGTCTGTGCTAAAGTTTTATCAGCAACACGCAATACTTTATCTATTATATGTATTATCCCGTTTCCTACTTTTATATTTGAAGCGGTAATTTTGGCTGTTTTATTAATAGTTACACTGGAAGCCCCATCAATATTCGCAGCTCCGGTAATAATATATTGTCCTTGTTGGCTAGGGGTTGCAATTTTTCCATCAGTAAATGCTGTAGTGCCTACTTCCTGGTCAAGAATATGCAGTTTTACAAGTTCTTGCAAATTTAATAATGGTACATCTTTTACAGATGCCACCCCAATATCGGCTAAATAGTTTTTTACCGCATTGTTGTTTGGCAGGAATAAAGTGTAAGTACCGTAGGTATTCATAAATGAAGAATAATTAGTAATTTCTAACATTTCCAGAAACATGGAATAGTCATCATTTTGTCTTAAAAAATCAGTAATGTTTACTGTTTCATCAGTTCGTTCATTGATTTTTTCAGAAGTACAGTTAAGAAATGCCAGGGTTAAAAAAACCACTAAAGTAAGTCTCATCAATTTTAGGAATGCAGCGTATCTTTTCATGACTTAATTATTTATAAAATGGATTTTGAACAAGTGCTTTATTAGTATATAATTCGTATTCATTAATAGGCAAATAATGACTATTTGGATCCTCAAGTTTAGCTATAATAGATTGCTGCTGATCTGCCGGAGCGCTAATCAGTGCCATACTAATCAATAAATCTAAGCGCTCATAATTATTTCTTCGGGCATTTCGCAGAACATCAAACCATCTCTTTCCTTCATAAGCAAATTCGCGGGCTCGCTCTGCTAAAATATAATCAGTCATTTCTGATTTGCTTGTAGTAGTCACGGTTTGTGAAGTTGAACTGATGGCTTTGCGTTTGGTACGGATATCATCGATAATAATAAGGGCTTTATCTCCTTCACCTAATTGCGTTAAAGCTTCTGCTTTTAAAAGTAAAACATCTGAATATCTGTATACAAACCAATGTGTGTCAGATTCTTGTGAAGTTTTAAAATCATTGTTGTTAAGTCCGGTGTACTTATAGATAAAATTAAGTCCGGGAACCAAAGCGCATCTTTCACCTCTTACATCCCTGTTCAACGGATTGTTAAAGTCAATACCAAATACATCCTCTATCACATGTGGAGCTGCCAGGAATTCCGGTCTTTGAAAAAACATGTCGTAAAACGGATTAAGGTTTTGTTTCGTGTATTGAAACTCAAAAATGCTCTCAGTGGTATTTCCAACAGCAAATACATTGTTGAACCAGCTATTGGAAGCAGGAATTAATTCAAATTTACCTGAATCAGTCACTTTAGTAGCTGCAGCCAGAGCTTCGGCATATTTATCCATCCAAAGATAAACATCAGCCTGCATAGCATTAATTGTATAAACTGTAATTCTTCCTTTATTAGAAGCGGTATTTCCATAATCAACAACGGCATACTCTTCAGCTAAAATAAGATCTTTGATAACTTGTGCAAAAATTTCATTTTGTGGTGTTTTTGCTATTTGAAAATTATCCTTGTCAGAAAGTGTTGCAGTCAGTTTAAGAGGTACATCCTTAAAAGTACGGGCCAGGGTAAAATACATATAGGCTCTGATGGCTAAAGCCTCAGAAAGAAAATTGTTCAATTGTGTTTGTGTCAAAGTTGGATCACTATTTCTTACAGCAGGGGCGAGTTCAATAACAGTGTTACAGTAATTGATAACACGGTAAAATGCGGCCCAGCTTGTCAAATCGTTCGATGACAGGATATTTGAAGTTGTAATATCTCTTTGTTCTTCTGTAATATTTCCTCCCGGAGTTATCATATCGGCTCTGATTTCTCCATACATAAACAAGTATTCACTGATATTATAATCGGTTCCCCCTGTTGGAATTTGCGCTCCAGGAGGTCTTTTTAATAATGAAGAATAGATTCCTATAACGGCAGCCTGGATGTCTTCTTTAGTTTTCCAGAATTCCTCACGTACGATTCCGTCTTCAGGTTTTAAATCTAAATAGTTGTCACATGATGTTGCAGTAACAAAAATTAGAAGAAAGGCTATTGTGGATTTTATAGTAGTTCGCATAATTTTTTTATTTAGAAACGTGTTGTTATACCTAATGAGAAACGGCTTGTAGGAGGAGTTCTGGAGTTGTCAATAGCAATTCCGAATGGATCTCCGGCTTTCATACTCACTTCAGGATCCTGACCCCTGTAGTTCGTCCAGGTATATAAATTGTCTGCAGTTACATAAGTTCTTATTTCATCCATTCTTAAACTTTTTAATAGTTTCTTTCCAAAAGAATAACTAAAAGTAACAGAGCGCAGTCGAAGGAAAGAAGCATCTTCCACATATCGGTCAGATCCTAACCAGTTATACCCTGCTCCGTAAATTGCTCTTGGCATTTCGGTTACATCACCAGGATTACGCCATCTCGATAATGTTGCTGTACTTTGATTACCCCATCCATACATGTTGGTTGTGGTCATATCCGTTCCGTTTACAATATCATAATTCATACGAAAGTTAAAGAACAGTAATAATTTGAACTGGTTGTTAAAAATTATATTAGGGCCAAATCCACCTGTAAATTTAGGGTTACTGTTTCCTAAATATACCACATCACGACTGTCTATGTTACCATCTTTATTGATGTCCTCATAAATAGCATCACCAGGTTGAAAAGTATAGTCGGTATTTGGATAATTAAAACGCATATACACCGTTTGTCCATTTGGACCTGTAATTACATTTCCATTTGCATCTCTTGCCAGAGTTGCTTCCTTGTCAGTATAAACTCCTTTGAATTTATATCCGTAGAATGATCCAAAAGGGCTGTCTTTTTGAAGAAAACGTTTGTATTCTCCATTACGATCCGTATTTCCACTTTCATTAGGGAAATATGGAGAAATTTCACGAATCATATTTTCATTGCTGGCAATGTTAAAATTGAATTCTACTTTCCACTTACCAGATTTAATTGGTGTAGTAAAAAGACCTAATTCCCATCCCTGGTTGTCCATAGTCCCAACATTCTGATCCATTTTGCTGTATCCAGAAACGGTGGTGATATCAAGATCCAGGAAAATCATGTCTTTTGTGGTGTTTCTGTAAAATTCTGCATCCAGTGTAACACGCTTATTAAACATTTGAAGATTGAATCCTAAATTTTTTCCAATCAGGGTTTCCCAACGAAAATTACTCAGTTGAATATTTTGAGGATATACGCCGTTAAGTCCTAAGTATTCTGTGCTGTAATTTCCATACACATTGAAATAAAGGTAATCATACCTAGGAGCTTTTCCTGATTGTCCATAACTAAGTCTTAAACTAAGGTCATCAATCCAACTGACATTTTTCATAAAAGATTCTCCTGAAATTCTCCAACGCGCAGATGCCGAAGGAAATAAGCCGTATCTGTTTTCCTGACCAAATCTTGAATTACCATCTGCACGTAAACCTACGTTTAGAATATAACGGTCTAATAAACCATATTGCGCATTCAATAAACTACCAACAGTTCTTGTCTGGCTATTACTGGTATATAAATTTAATTCTGAATTTTGTGTTCTTGACGGATTGGATGGATCTGTAAGTAAAGATGATGCTGTGTTCGAGGTAATTACCTGATGTGACTCGTAACGGGAATCATTCGATTGTAAAGATAAAAGTACCGATAAATTTTGTTTTTCACCAAGATCAGGGGTGTAAATGAAATTGGTTTTGGTCGTTATATTAGCCATATCAACATCCACATCAGAAGCTCTGTTAACTACTGTTTCTGTAATTGGACGTCCTGTAGCATTTTGAGGCAGAAAAGATTTCGCTTTTGTACTGTTAAAATCAAATTGTAGATCAAATGTTGAGATTAATTTTTTTGGTATAATATCAACATTGATGTTAAAATGGGGTACTACTCTGTCACTTACCTGATTGTTAGTAGCAAATTCCGCCATAGCAACAGGATTATAAGTGCTTGGGTATCCTCCCTGAACGTTTTGGGCCGGAGAGAAATAGTTAGGAGTAAGAACTCCGGATTGATCATATTCAAAAATTCCCATGTTTGGCATTTTTCCGTAGGAAACACTTCTAAGTAAATCCTTGTCAGTACCCGAAAAATTATTGACATAATTACGGTCTGTACTGGAATGTGTATACGCTATATCAGTTTTAAAACGAATACGGTCTGAAACTACATAATCTAAATTTAAACGAGTACTGATTCGTTCAAAGCCAGTACCTATAGTTACTCCTTTAGAGTTGTAATACCCTACTGAGCTGAAATATCTTGCTCTTTGTCCACCGCCTTGTAAAGAAAGGTTGTGATCGTGTATAAGACCAATTTGAGATATTGCTTTTGTCCAGTCGGTATTGTTACTATAGTTTTTGTAATAATAAACCTCCTGAGGGTCGTATTGAAATTCTTTAATATTTTGTGTGTTTAAAGGCACACCGTTTCGGTTCATGAATTCTTCCGGAATCAATTGTGAGTATTGATCTCCGTTTAACATCGGAATTGCATCAGGAACTTTTGAACGAGTACCTACAAAAGTGTAGCTAATTTTTGGAGCACTGATTCCACCACGCTTCGTATTGATGATAATAACACCACCTGCTGCGCGTGACCCCCATAAAGCAGTTGCTGCTGCATCCTTATCGATGGTGATGGTATCAATATCCGAAGGAGCAATATTTAGTAATGCTGCATAACCATCATCATCAGCAGTACCAAAGTTAAAATCTGCCGGGATAGAGGTTTCATAAGGCATTCCGTCAACAACGATTAAAGGGCTTGAAGATCCTGAAATTGAAGAAGCTCCCCTGATTTTAATCTGCATTCCTGCACCAGGGTCACCACTTGATGAAATAATATCCACACCTGCAATACGTCCTTGTAATTGCTCATCAATAGAAGCAGCCTGAGAGTTAGCTATATCTGCTGCTTTAATAGTAACAGAGCTGGTTGTTTTATTTCTATCGGCAATGTTAAGTAGTCCGGTTTCTACCTTTTTTTGTCCTGTAACTACAACGTTGTCCAAAGAAGTTATAGTAGAAACTAAAGCAATTTTTATTGTGGTTTTGCCGTTAACAGAAACCACTTTCGATTTATATCCAATAGTTGAAATTAATAATTTATTATTTGGGTTTTTTAGATGTATTGCAAAATTTCCGTCTATGTCAGATAAAACACCTCCAACGGTACGATTTTCTGAGTCCTGTTCAACGATAGTAGCTGAAGGAATTGGTAAATTATCACTTGAGTCGACAATCTGACCACGCACTAAGGCATTTTTAGAATCCTGAGCCAATGACGGCAGTGCTGCCAGAATAATCAAAGCAAATGAAAAACGGTAAAGTAAATTGGTTAGATTTTGTTTCATTTTATTCTGTATATAAAAGATAGTTGTCTACTAAATGGATTAAGGTTCTGTCGGCTAAGTTGTTACTTTTGTTTGCAATGAAGTTGGCAGATCTGTTTGAGTTATCAATAAAAGTCAAGACTCCTGTATCACTCATAACACTTACGTAAGTTTTTTCATCTTTACTGTCTTTTCTTAAAGTTTCAATTTGTCCTGCTTCAAGTCCGTCGTCAGAAACAGTTTTATTAACCAGGATATGGTATTGTATAAATTCTACAACCTGAAATTGTTCGAATGAAGATGTAGGTGCAAAAGTAGGTGCACCAGTAATTTTATCTCCTGGAAGTTTCCCATCTTTCACAGCCTGTATAATGGCTGCATTGTTTGGAACAATAAATGTATAAGAATTACCTATATTTACTCCTCCAATTTTGTCTCCAGCAAAAGCGATACTCGAATTTTTCAGATAACTGTAGAAATTAAAATATTCTGACCCTGCCACAGCTAAATTTCTAAGGTCTGTTCCCGGGGGCTGTTCACTAAATTCAAGCAGCTTATCAATATAGTAAGTACGTCCGTTTTGCTGGTCTTCATATCCAAGAATATTGGCCATGTTTTCTAAAACTTCATTTCCGGCGGCATAAACCTTATTGTTACTCCATTTGATGTATTCGCCGGCAATGTCCATGTCTCCGGAGCGTATAATTCCGGAACCCGATAAATCATTTAGTTCTCCATTAGGAGTAGGGACAATACAATTGTATAAAACACGCAGTAAACGCAGTCTGGCTGGTGTTCCAGATAAAGCAGCACCATTAATTGGAGAAACATAATTCCATTCGGATCTGGCAGTATTGTACTCATATCCAAGTCCACGTAATACTGTATCCGAAGGTAGAAACAAGGTGTATTTTTGATTGATATTGCTGATAATTTCCCTGTATGAAGAACCATCATTAAACAATCGTGTAGCTAAAGTAAATTTAGGATCCAGATAAGCTGAGGTGTACACACTGTAAAATAAATTTGACGCCTGTACTTTGTTAGTTCCGTAAAAGAAACCATTACTTAATACTTTGGCTTCTTTTACATCTGTATTTAAGTTGAATCTTAATTCTTCATCCAAACCGTTGTTAAATGAACCTAATTTTGATGGCCATACAGCACCCTGTACCATGTGTGCTTTAAATAAATCCTGAAAAATATATTGAGGAAGTTTGTCAATGGATGGGTAGTTCTTAAGTAAAACTTCGTCAATGAATTTTTGTAAAGATGTATTATCAGGTGCAAATAGGGTATAAGCATCACTCTGCCCATCATTATCTGCCTGCTTTAAAAAGTTTTCATTATTAGGGGAATAAGGCAAAGTGGGGTCATAGTATTTTACATAAACATCGTCGTTTTTGCCAGAAAAATTACGGTAGGTTGTAGTAGCAGATTGGTTAAATGCATAAATAACCAGATTGTCCTCAAGTAACTTACGGAATTGACTGTACTGACTGTTGTTTTCTAAATACTGATCTAAATTTACCAAAGGAAGTGATACTTTGGTAACTTCGTGGATAATTCCATTTTCAGCCACAATATCTGCTTCTTTTACACTTCCACCTAATAAATTAAAGTCGGTATAAGTTGAACCTGGAAAGAAAAAATTGTAGTCATTCGAAGTTAATCCCTTTGCGGCAAAATACTCTTTTTCAAAATAAGAGATATATTTGTTATTATTGTCTCCTGAAAGATAACCTCCATTTCTGTTAGATCCGACAACAACCATGGGTTTACCGTTTATGGTTTTGTTTTGAAAGCCATCGTAAAAGGCAGTTCTTCTTCTAAAGGCATTATCCGGAACCCATCCCGTACCTGATTGATAGTCAGAAAGCTGATCTGCACGGAAAGCATTGTATATGAGAGCATATTTTACAATTTTTGAAGCAGTTTCAGCATCAACTTTATTTACATCTGAAATACCCTGCTCTTGAAAAAATTTCGTAAACGCCTCATCATTCGGAGCCATCATGGTCCAATATCCTGCTTTACCTAAGATATCCTTGTATCCGGCTTTTTCAATTAAAACCAGAAGATTTTTAAAATTTCCACGAGCTTCTAGTTGTTGGTAGATAGGAGGTTCTAAAGAGTCAGGTCGCTCGTAGTAATCATCATAAGCATCCTTACTGCAACTTGAGAGAAGGACTAAAAATGAAAAGATAAGTAGATGGTGTATTTTTTTCTTCATTCTTGGTTAATTTATTATATTGAAAAGGTCAGTTAGTTTTAACTTTTTTTTAGTAAATACGAATATGTCAAACCTAAAAGGTTCTGTTGCTAATTCTATCCTGCACTATCCTGTTTTTTTTAGTATGTGTTTTTTATATCTATAATAAATATTGATATTATAATTTATATGTTAATATTTGAAAAATATGTAAATTCCAGTATTTGTAAGGCTTTGTGTTCTCTGTATTTATAGGCGATTATGATTAAAATGCTCCTGCTTTTTAGAGAAAATTATAGAAAAATGTAAAAAAAAGAATATTGGAAGGTATTTTTACAAATGAGAAGAGAATTTTTTTGAAGAAAATTCGCACGCAGTTAGAGAGGTTAACACTCTAATAGACTGAGGTTTTGACAGAAAATCGTCGTAATTATGAGTTGAAGACTAAAAAAAAACAAAAGGTTTAATCTCGATTGATAGTATCAGGTAAAAAATAATTCACTTCTTTTTAGGACAGTGTCTAGAAAATATTCAGAAAATTATCATTTGCTAGGAAAGTTTGTTTTAACACTTTTTATGTTAATTTTGCTTAACATAATTTGTTTTTGAAACTCTAAACATTTAAAATTTATCTGGAAAAAAGGTTCTTGTAAATCATATATAGCAATTCCTTTAAATGCATTAATTTAGCTCTCTACATTAATATTGTGAAGATTTTTTATTTCGGCCATTATAAAAGTACTTTGTCTGTTGCCAATGCTTTCAATAGAGCCTAATTTGTTGAATTCAAAATTCTGATAATGTGTGTCTTATTTCGTTTTGTTGTCAACGAGCGAAAAGATCTTTATCCGGATGCTCAGGCATTATGTCGGACCTGGGCGAATGTTTTAAGAGATAAAATAGCCGAAGTCATAGCACTTGGATGCAAACACGTAAAATTTGATGAGCCAATGTAGATAGAGTCTACTGGTAAGCATTTTATCAATAAGTTTAAAGATGGTTTGTTTGTCATCGTCTTCGAGCTGTTGTATGAGTCTCATTTGCTCAACGGCTGTTTTATCTTCCATCACAACTTCGGTTGGAATTTTGCCATCGTAATTAATAATTTGGTCAGTAGTCCCCCGTTGGTGTAAGCAGAATTAATTAACGGCTAGCGCGCGATGCCTCAGGCTCGTGCCTACAAAGAAATCTGGTCAAGCTACAAAAAAAAAGGTGTTGCGATCAACCCTGCCCACAAATAGTACAGGAGCATGGCTTATGATGCTCGACCGTGGTTATACCTGATTGCGCAAATATGTAGACAACGATAGCGTGGAAATTTTTTCCGTGCCCTCAATATAAGACCAAACAACACGATAACGCTGATTTGTAATCCGTGTCCGCAACGATGAGTAACAAATCAACTGGTGACCTGCTTAAAACATAATATAAATCGTAGCATTTGTAACGTGGTTATTTAAACAAGGCTAATCTTTGAACAGTAAATAAAAATGATTCAAAACAACCAAAAAGCAGTTCAATTTTGAACTACTTTTTGGTTAAACTAAATCTGTTTTTTAAGTTTTATTAAAATCTATACCCGGCACTCAGTCCAAATTTTGCAACAATAGTATGGTCTGTTTTATTTGCATTGAATAACAGACCTCCATAACCAATGTTCGCTTCAAGAAGGAATCCGGTTTTACTGACCCATTTCCAGCCTCCACCTGCACCGAGAGCTAAATCAATAACATCCGGGTTTTCTGTATATAGGGAATGATCTTCTGATGCATATATTTTTTTACCATCTGTAGAAGTCAGCATTCCAAATCCTTCAACAAACCAGCCTGATGCATATTTTTTACCAAAGTATCTTCTGTAATACGGAGAGATTGAATAATTTAAATCTTTTTCATTTGTTGTATTGTCAAACACATAATAAACAGAAAGTCCTAATGACGAATTATGATTTAAATGTCTTTCGTAACCAACCTGAAAAGATTGCCATAAAGGAGCAAGTCCATTTAATTTGATTTCATTATTTTTCTGATAAGGATCAGTTTCATTTTGTGCTTTAGAAGAATAAAAGACAAACAAAACAATAAGCAGTAAAAAGTTTTTTTTCATAAAATGTGATTTGAATTATTGAGTTCCAAAATTCACATAAGAAAAATTAAAGAAGGTCTCAAAAGCTTAAAAATGTATAAATCGGTACTTATTTGCAGCTATTTTTATATTCATTTGGTGTCTGACCGGTAACTTTTTTAAAGGCTTTAAAAAAAGTCGTTTTCGAAGTAAAGCCGGATTCCAGCCCCATTGCCAGTAAATTATAATTGTTATATTCAGAATTGGAAATCATTTCTTTGACAGCTTCAACCCGATATTGATTGATGTACTGCGCAAAATTGTCTCCTGTTATCGTATTTACAATTTGTGACAGGTATCCCGCGCTTATGCCTAGTTGTTCTGCCACTTTCTCTCTGTTTAATGTACTATCAGTATAAAGGTGCTGCTCTTTGCAAAGAAGTTCCAGTTTTTGAAAATAAAGATTATCTGCCGTGATAGATTCCCTGTATTCTTCGGGATTGTCAGTTTCAATAATTTGCATATTGGTATGTGAAATAGCCAAATCGTTGTTCAAAAAATTGTAAATAGCCTCTTTGTTTTTGGCTAGTTTGTATTTGTAAAGACCATTATAAGCGGTCCAGTGAATAATGATTGTAGCAGATAAAGCCAGAACGTTCATAGCAGGAGAAATGTCATATTGAAGAAATAAGCCCACCAAAGCGGTAATAATAAAGGCGAATAATAATGAGGAAACAATTATTAATAAGGGAATAATCCATTTTTTTTCCTCTGGATCTTTTAAATGCTTTATCATAAAATAAGAGTAAAGTAACAGAAACGGGATGAAGGTAACCGCTAAAATAAGGTGAATCAGACCCAGTATATTGATTAAACCAATGCCTGACTCAGGAATAGTATAAATTCCGGCGACATGATCAAGATCTTGTATAATATTAAGAACAGCAGAATAGACAAACGGAATAAAACACAAATAAATTTTTTGTTTGCTTTTTACACGATCATCAACTCTGTTTATTATAAACAGAAATAGCAAAGCAGGTATTAGAAATGTCCACTCAATATGGTTAATAAAGTGTAGAAAAGGATAGCGGGTAAAGGCATCTTCAATCTCAAAAACATGATTCAGTAAAATAATGGAAAGCGTAAAAAGTAAATAGGCCAGATATTTATTTGAATTACTATTGAACAAGGAAGACTTTAAAATAATTAAACCTAAAACAATTCCCTGAAAAACTGCAATATTTAAAAGTGTAGTATAAATCAATTTTTTAATTTTTTAAACAGAGCTTATTTCATACGCGTTGATAAGACGAATTTATAGTACTGCGGATAATTTTCTTAACGGATTAAGAAATGATTAACTAAAGGGATAAAGATGATATAATGCTCCGATTGTGAGCGCAAAAAAGATTGCTAAAGATTTTTATTCAGAAAAACAAAAAAACTCCAGATTTCTCCGGAGCTTTTATAGGTTTTAGGAAGTATAAAAAATTACGATCATTTCATTTTTATAAGTTTAAGAGTAAATTCCATTTGCGTATCCTTCTGTTGGAAAAAATCATCTAAAGAAGGCCATACTTCGTAGTCTGGCATAATACCGTGACCATCTGGCTGATTATCTTTTTTGGGTGCATCCTGTACCAGGTTTACAATTGAAAATTGTGTTTTTATCTTTGAATTCGGAAGTTCATAAACCAGTGGCGTATGTCCATTATGACGATAGTAACCGCCAACGGTCTCAACACCAACGATGGTAACATTCTGAACATAAGCTTTTACCAGAGAAGCAAAATGAGAAGCTGCTGATGCCACATTTTCATTAATCAAAAGGTAAAGTTTGCCTTTAAAGAAGGGCGATTTAGGATGATAAAACGGATTGTATTTTGGGTTTTGTATGCTTATATTATTTTTGAAAACCGGATAAACACCTTTCAGGTATTCTTTTCCCATTTTTCTTGAAACACTATCCAGTCGTTCTGATGTTGAAACACCCCAAAAATATTTTTCGTAAGGTAAAAAGTTGGGGTCAAAGAGTATAGTAGCCTGTACATTTTCTTTGAATGGTTGATCTGTGAGATACATTACAGGCTGTTCAAAGTTAGGGTCACTGCCTCCGGGATTATTTCTAACATCAATGATCAGATTAGAAACCTTGTTTTTGTCCAGTGTGTTAAAAACGCTGTCCAAAAATTGCACATACGGTTCAAATTTGGGATCGTCTGATCCGGATGCCATGCCAAAAGATCTCAGATTTAATATACCTGTATCAGGATTAAGCATGTGAAAACTATAAGCAGACTGTTTCCTGAAATCTGTCAGGTTAGTAACTGGGGCACTAAATCTGTTTTTAATGTTTGTTTCTCTCTCATGCAGCGTTACCGCAGGAAGCACCTTTTTTTTAGGAGAGTCAGATTTTGGGGAGATGTATTCTATTACAAATGCATCATGAAGACCATATTCCAAAAGATAGTTTATCCCAAATGATTTGTTTACACTAGCCGATAACTTTTCTGTAATAGTGTGACCATCTGCAGTATAGTATTTATAAAAAGAGTGCATCAATTCTACATCAGTTACGCCATTTATACTTTTTATTCTCGAACCGGGCGGTATATCTGACGATTGACCATCAAAAATAATTTGTCCGTTAATATAGAGAAGAGGATAAGGGAAAAATGATTTTTGTCTGTTCAGGAAATTTATCAAATCAAGGTTAGGAATAGTATAGTTATGGACACTTCCTTCATAATCGGTCAGACGGAGTATTATTTTGTAAAAATCGATAACACTCATAGGTTTTTTAATGCTTTTAATAGTAGTGTTGTAGATGCTGTCTATCTGTTTTTTAGAGCGATATTGATACAATCCCGAGTTTACTTTTTCACGTATGGCAAGGAGTATTTTAAGGTCCTCATGGATCTGTTTTTTTGAAAGCATTTTATTGTAAATCAGTAAGCTATCCTTATCAAAGCTTTGTCCCTGAATTTTACCAGACAACAAAAATAATAAGATAGTAAAAATTGATATCAGATTTTTATGATTCATAAAGACATACCGTTATTTGATTATAAAAAGATCTGTGCACAATAATTAGAGTCTGGAAAATCAATATTTATAGTTTTAATTTTGAATAGTTTAATATTCACTATTGACAATTCTTACCGATACTCTTATGATAAAAATAAGATAAAATTTATATTAAGACAAATCTTATTGATAACTAATAGTGAT
This sequence comes from Flavobacterium sp. LM4, assembly GCF_002017935.1. Lineage (NCBI taxonomy): Bacteria > Pseudomonadati > Bacteroidota > Flavobacteriia > Flavobacteriales > Flavobacteriaceae > Flavobacterium > Flavobacterium sp. LM4. Next base: position 2,622,376 of record NZ_MUFW01000001.1, read on the forward strand.
AATTGAGGTTTTTTATCTGCTGGGAATTTTATAACATCTATCTGAAATTAAATACTTTACACGCTCATCTCATTTGTAACTTTATGATGAAGTTAAAATATTCATATAAAAATATAAAGTTATGGCAGAAATTAAAATTGAGAAAAAGAGGCCAGTCTGGCCATGGATTGTTGCAGTGCTTTTGATCGCTGGGCTGCTATATTATGTCTTTTTAAGAGACGATGAGGTGCAGAGCGAAACCACCATTGAGAACGTTTCCGGTACAGATACCATTGCAGAGTAAGCCTGAAACCTGGAAGATATAATTGATAAAATTAAAAAGAACATGGAGAATAAAGATAAAAATTTATACAGGCTTGACGAACTTACAGATTATAAGGTAGCTTCAAACTATTCTGATATAAGAGGATGGAAAATCGTTGATGCTGACAATCGCACTATTGGTAAAATTGACAATTTATGGGTCAATAAGGACATGCAACGTGTGGTATATCTGGACGTGAAAGTTGATAAAGAATTAATAGACGACAGCCGTCATGAGGTTCATGATACGATAGTAAATGACAATGGAAGAGAATTTATGTACAAAGAAGGAGACAGCCATCTGATTATTCCAATTGGGTCTGTAAACATCAATAAAGACACAAAAATTGTCATGGCCAACAGTATAACCTATGATACTTTCAGGAGAACAGGAAGATATAATACACAGCATAATTTTGATAGGAACTACGAAAGAAGTGTATTAAAATCATACTATGCTGATGAGGAGTCCCGATCCGGATCTGAAAGTGATGACGATGCTTTTTACAACCGCAGGGAATTTGACTGACGCTAGTGTGTCATTAAAAAGAATTATATCTTTAAAAATAGATACTTTTATAAAAGATGAACTAGTAAAGACCGGATATTTAAGTATGTCTGGTCTTTTTTATCATAGAATGCGCAGCGTGATTATATGCCTGATAAATACTTTGCAGAGTGAAATTAATAGATTAAATAATAACTTTACATTTTTCTAAGTTAATTATATAATGATGATCCATTTCAAAAAGCTACAGGTTTTGGTTTTATTTTCTTTCATTCCATACAGCTACGCACAGCAGGTTGTTAAGCCGGATGATACCAGAATCAATTATACGGGGAGAGTAAATGTTTCGGCAGACTCAACTATGTTTTACTGGCCTGGTACTACAGCAGGTATAACATTTAAAGGGTCTGGCGTTTCAGTAAAAATGAAGTCTTTTAAAGAGAAAGCTTTTTTTTACGCCATAATCGACAAAGATGATAAAAAACCTTTTAAATTTGAAACAGATAATACCCTTACAACTATAAATATAGCCAGAGATCTTGGTCCGGGTATCCATACAGTAGAAATATACAAACTATCAAATTCTACCTCAGTTAATGCATTTTATGGATTTGAACTTTATGGGCAAACAAAATTATTGAAGAACACTGATAATCGTACCAGAAAAATTGAATTCTATGGAAATTCAATTACAGCAGGACATGGTGTAGATGTTCCGGAAGGAGGAAGAGACTCGGGAATGCCGGAAGATTTCAATAATTATTATACCTATGCTGCTCTAACAGCAAGACACTATAATGCTAAACCGTTTATTATTGCGCGCAGCGGAATAGGAATTACGGTAAGCTGGTTTCCTGAAATTATGCCTGAAATATACGATCGTACTGCACCGCTCGATCCTTTAAGTAAATGGGATTTTACAAAGTATACACCGGATATTGTAGTAATTAATCTTTTTCAAAATGATTCCTGGATTGTAAACAGGCCGGAACATGAACAGTTTAAACGAAGATTTGGCACTGAGAAACCATCAGAAGCCTTTATAATTCAATCCTATGCTGATTTTGTTCGTTCAGTTAGAAGCAAATATCCATCGGCGAGTATAATTTGCGCTTTAGGTAATATGGACGCTACCAGGTCTGGTTCCGAATGGCCTGGCTATATCCAAAAAGCCGTTGATCAATTAAACGATAAAAAAATACATACCTTAGTTTTTCCCTATAAAGAAACAGGCAATCATCCCAATAGAAAAGAACAGGAAGCAATGTCAGAACAGCTAATTGAATTTATTGATCGCAATATAAAATGGTAAATAGTTAAGCAATCGGCAATCGTACGTTCACGAGCGAAACACTCGCGCCCAATGTCATTAAGTTAAAGATTAAATGATAAAATGATTGCTGATTTTTGATTAACGATTTTTGATTTCAGATGTAAAAAACTCCTAAAATCAACAATCTAATATTTAATCAAACCAAATCTGAAATCAAAAATCGTTAATACTCAATCTAAAATCTCTTAACTTAATAACATTGCACTCGTGCCAGCCTTTAGATTTGTGATTTTAATTTCTAAATTTCATTGCTGTTTATTGTTTTTTCAACCTTTTAAAATCCTCGATATATAAACCTTTGGCAGTATTTGTAGGGTTGAATGCAGCAAGATTGCCAATCGACAAAGAAGGATTGGTGGTTTTTGCTGTAGTTCGCATAGTTTGGCCTGTAATTAATTCGAGAGCTTTCTTCAAAGAAGGATCTTTTTCGTTTCCAAATTCAACCAGATTTAAGAAAATACTATAAGGATTGATTTCGTAATCAGGTGTAATTTTCGCTGGATTTGCGTCTCTGTCTTTGTTATAATAGGAAAAGGTAATGGGTTGCAATTGCCATTTGTGTTTAGTACTTCGATTGGCATAGGAGATATAATTATAAGCAGGAGAATCGTATAGTGTGTTGGATCCTACAAATTTACCTACAGTTTCTTCGCCTATTGTGACTACGTTAATGTATTTTTTTAGACATTGTATAGTGAGTTCACTGGCAGAAGCAGTTTGAAAACTTACCAGCACATATATTTTTGTCAAAGCAAGGCTGTTTATACTTTCTTCTCTCTGAAAAGTGGGTTCGTTATCAACCAGGTTAAAAATGTTTACTTTTTCGGAAAGATTTTCATAGCCGTCTTCACTATTGTGTTTGTTATTGAAGTCTAAGTAAATATAGGGTTTATTGGTAAAACTGCCATTAATCATTTGCGCCAGAGCAACTGCAGTTTCTAATGAACCGCCTCCATTGTATCTTAAATCTAAAACCAATTCGTTAATTCCATCCGATTTCATTTTAGCGAAAGCCGCGTTGAGTTCGTCATTATAATCGGATTTAAAAGCATTAAAAACCAGATAACCAATGTTCTTTGCTCCATATACTTTCTTTTCGTAATAAGCAACAGGGTTTTCGTCAATTTCGGCTTTTGTTACAGTCAGAGTTCCTGCTTTGTCTGTGGTTACCATACTACTGCTTGTAATTTGCACACTTGCTGCCAGAGTAATGGTGAATTGTGTGTTTTCTAGTTGGTCATAATTACTTGCAGTAAGCTGGCTTCCATTTATTTTTGTAATAACGTCACCTCTTTTCAATCCCGCCAAAGCTGCTGGTGAGCCAGGTACAGTGTAGTTAATTAAAGCTACCATATTTGTATTGGATGCGTCTTTAGGATAAATTCCATAGCTAAAACCACCTTGTTTTTCGACTTCTGCGATTTTTGAAACCTGTACTATTTCATTACTGTTTTCAATCCAGGAAAATCTATCGACAGTTCCTCTTTGATATAGAAGTGAATAAAAAAGCGCATCGGGAGTTTTTCCGTTAATAAAATTGTTATATGATGCGGTAGAAGCGATTTTACTGTCGGACAAATTGGCAACGTTGGGTTGCCAGTAGTACCAGGAATTCATAGCTTTCCAGACAAAGTTGTTAATCTCGTCTGGCTGGGTAGTTGTAGTTTCATTAGAATCAGAATCCTTGCTGCAAGCTGTAAAGGTCAATCCTACAAGTAATGTTGTAACAATATATTTTAATTTCATTATTTTTTTCAATCGTTTAATTTAAGTTAAATTTGTGGGTATAAAAACGCTAAAAGTATGAAAAATAGTATTCCAAAAGCCGTCTTTTTATTATTTTATTTCGGAGTTTTTTTTCTTTTTTCCTGCTCCGGACAACTTTTAGAGATTAAAAACCAAACGTATAAAAGTTATAACAGGAATAATGAGAGAGGATATGTAGTTAGTTTTAAATTAAATGACGCTGCCGTTGTTCCTAAATCGGTTGTAATTAATGGTATTGTTCAGGATATATCCAAAGAAAACAAAATTGGAGATACTTACCAGGTAAATGTGATTGCACAAACTACCCTAATTCATAATTACGAAGTAAAATTAGATAAAAAAGAAAATGGAATTTATTTTGAGAAAAATTCCAATATATTTTTTCAACCTGTAAAATTCAAATTAATCACTGAGTAATTGAAAAAGCAGATCATCTAATAGTAAATGTTTTAGACAATAAATCGTTTATTCATTATCATCAATATTAATTGTTGTTTTAAAGTCAGTAGACTATTTTCTGATGAATACATGAATAGATAGTACAAAGTCGGTCCCGAAAGCTTTGGGGATTGCGCAGTGTTAGAAAGGAACACTTCGGAGAGACTGGGTAAAGAATTTCTAAGATTTGGCAAAAGCAAAAGAGATTTCAATCGAAATCTCTTTTATAACTTATAGTTTTGACAATATTAGTTTAATATTGTCCAGGACAAGTTCCGGCTCTTCAAGTTGAATAAAATGTCCGGATTTTATTGTCGTGATATGTTTAAAATTAGTAATTCCTTCCTTAAGTGATTCCTTAGAGTCGTACCATAATTGTCTATCGGCTGCGTCATGTTCTGCATCTATTTTCATACTTGTTATGGCAATAACCGGAACGTCAGGCAAATTAGGCAGTGTCGCTGTATATTTAAAATCTTCAATTAATTGCAGTGTTTCTAAAGCTATGCCTGAATTTGCACCATTAGCCATTTTATAATTGTTGTAATAGGTGTTTATCTGTTCTTGTGAATAATGATTGTATTTTTCGTGAGAAGCATCAACAAACACTAATCCTGCAACTTTTTCAGGATTTTTTATGGCATAATCTCTAATAATCAAACCTCCTAATGAATGTCCTACGAGTACCACTTTTCTGCCATTTGCAAATTGATTTATCACAGTTTCAAGTTCACTTCTTAATGTATTAATATCCCTTGGCTCAGTATTAAAACCTGATTTTCCATAGCCGGCTCTATCGTATAATAAAACATCAGAATCCAGAAAATTAGATATTGTTATAATTTCTGAGGATTTTCCGGTGCTGTACCAGGAGGTATGATCATTGCCGAGACCTGATTCAAAAACAACCAAATAGTTTGATTTTTTTGATACTGTATATGCCATTAGTTTATGGGTTCCTAAGTCTACAGCAATTCCCGGATATTCTGCTTTACGATCATTATTATCGTCTGAGCATGAAATACAACAGAGGACAGAAAAAGTAATTATGAAAATAGATTTTAATCTAAATTTAATGATTTTGTTTAGCTTTAATTTTCGTGTTTCTTTTTTAAAGTTCATAGTAGTATTTTATTTTTTTAAATAAATCTGATACAAATATTAGTATCATTTACCACTTAAAAGTTCTGATTTATCAATCAGGACTACTTTTAAAATAAACTATAATCTACAGATTCATAATTGGTCAAAAATTAAAAAAACTTAGAGAATTTGTGCTAAAGCGACGTTTACTTTTTTAAATTCTGATGGAGTTTGATTGGTGTTTTTCTTAAAAGTTGTATAAAAAACTGTTTTAGAATTGAAACCCACTTCATAAGCAATTCCTATTAAATTCAAATGCTGCATTTTTGGATCCTGAATTAATTTTTTAGCTTCTTCGATCCGGTAACGATTAATAAATTGGTAAAAATTTTCGTTAAAACCTTTATTAATAATGTACGAAAGTTGATGAGATGAAATATTCAGTTGTGAAGCCAATTTGAATAAACTCAATTCAGGGTTCAAAAAAGGCTTTTGATTGTTCATTACCTCAATTAAAACTGATTTCATTTCCTGTAAATTGATATCAGAAATTAGTTTTTTCTCATTGCTCCCTACATTGAAATTCTCCCGTATAATTACATCCATTTCTTTTTTTTCTTGTTGATTAAGACTTGGAATTTCTTTTTGTTTTAAAGAATAATAAGCAATAAAAAAAACGCCTATCAGATAAAAAAGACTGGCAAAAAGATCGAATGAACTATTGGTTTTTGCCAATTTAAAGAAATTGTCCATTAACCAAAGACCTGTTATAATGAGCACACAAACCACTGTTTTTTGTAACCATGCTAAGTTAATTGCAGATACATTTGAAGTGTACAAAAATAAATTCTTTTGATAGAAAGTAATTTCTCTATAAGCTGCAATGCAATAGAGAATGACCTGTAGACAAAAAAATAAATTAAAAACAGTTATAATTAAAACAGCATTCTTTTTATCGGCAGCAGTTGGAGCGGGGACATCAATTACTAATGAAAGTAAAAGCAAGAGAAAAATTATAAAAGCAAAGGCAAAATGAAAATTATCTTTGATTCGCCATTTTCTATTGGGATGAATAAAATAAATTACACTAAAATAAAAAACAGGAGCAACTATAAAATCTGTTAAGCCAAGAAAATCATTTATGAGCATTCTTGTTTTCGTAAACTCAGTTTTCTCTAATAAATCATTAAACTGAATCAGGAAAATACACAGAATAAAAAAGCCAAACCATCGATTAACCCGACTGTTTAGCTGATTAATATTTGCAAAGATTAAAAATGCCAGTAATAAAGTCGTTCCTGCAACAAAAAAGCTGAATAGTTGATCCATTAAAAGGCAATTTTTTAGGCGTGTATGTAAGTTTAAGTATTTTGAAAATGATAAAAATACTAAATATTTACAGTAATGTTTTTTTATTTTCTCATGAACCTATGAATAGGCAGCACAAAGTTGGTCCCGAAAGCTTTCGGGATTGCGCAGGGTTAGAAAGGAATACTTTGGAGAGCCGGCTAATTTATTAAAAAGTAAATGGTAGTTTAACTTTATTATAGATATTAAACTTCCAATGAAGAGGCATCAGCTAAATTGGCTTTCAATTCTTCAGGTAAATAAGGTCTTCCTCCGGTTGCAGGAATACAAGTTCCTGTAAATACTGCTGAGGTCATTATTTTTCCATTTTTTAGTATTGATTGTTTAAAATGCAGTCTTGGTAATCCCTGAGCATCTGTATATACAGTACAGGTGACATCAAAATTATCGTCTTTTTTGAGGGAGCGTATAAATTTGATCTTATACTCTGATAAAACCATAAAAACACCATTTTCTGCCTGTTGAACGAAATCAAAACCTAGAATTTCCCTAATATAATCATGGCGGCATTCCTCCATATAAAACGGGTAATATAAGCCATCCATAATACCTTGTACATCTATATGTGTGTCTACAACAGTGTAATTTTTTGAGTATTCCATAGTATTGATTATAGAGTTTTAATTTTTATAAAAAACGCAAATATTTTGGGATTATTGCCGTCTAAATTCCCGATCGCTTGTATATGCGCAACGATAGCGGAAATTCTTTCCGTGCCCGTTCCTGTATTAATAAAAGCTGATGTAAAGGTTTAGTTAAAAACTGGATTTTCTTTTTTATAAATCTGTTAAGATATACTTTGCGGGTACGGATTACAAATCCGCGATCGGGGTTTTATTAAATCTGTTAAGATATAGAATGCGGGCACGATTACAAATCCGCACGATCGGGTGTTTATGATATTGCAAAAAATGGATTAAATATATCAAATGGTTTGGATACAACAATGGCACTTTTAGCTCTTTCTCGAAATGGATATGCACAGGCTATTGCAGGAGGGTACTTTTTTACTAATTTTGTTTTGGAGACAACTTTAGATACCAATGTAGGAAAAATAATTGAAAATCAATTAGATGGAAAATAGAAAAATTTATTTTATAGATGTAATTTATTATAATTGCTATTCCTTTTACAGGAGATATGAGAAAGACTTAAATGAATTTTCAGGTCAAGCTTTAACAGCAGTATGCTTATCATTAAATGCTATTGCAATTTTACTTTTATTACAGGAAAATTTTAAAATATTTCTTTTTGAGAATAAATGGTACACTTTATTTGTGTCACTACCAATTATATTGTTTACAGTTATTCGGTATAATAAGCACATAAATATAGAGGAGATTGAAGATGCAATATATACAAAAGAACAACACGAAATCAAAAGATTAAACTTGATTGCAGGTATTTATGTTTTTTTATCAATCTTTGGAACAATTGTTTTTGCAATTGTTTTAGGAGAATTAAATAATCCGCCACCTTTGTGGGAAAAATGGTTTAACTAACAATAAAACCCCGACCGCTCGGATATGTTCGTCAACGATAGCGCAGAAATATTTCTGTGCCCACAAAGAGAATCGACAAAGAATATAAAAAAGAAACCTCGCTTTTCGCGAGGTTTTTTTGTGTTTTATAGCGAGGCTACATTTTTCTGAAAGAAATTCCCCCGCCCCATCTGGTGCTCGATTGCATCGAGTACCTACTTAAATTAAAAGACAAAACGTAGCGTTTGCAACGGTTAAAACAAAGAAACCACTTCATACGAAGTGGTTTTTGTTTTTTTATGAATAAGCTTTTTTTGCTTTATAATCCCCCCGCTCCCCCAAAGACTTCCTTATGAAAAGCTGCACAAACGTCTCTAAACTGCACCAACTTTTTTAGTTGTTATAAATTGTAATCGTCTCAAGAGTCTCTGACTCTTTTTCTGTCAATTCAGAAATAGTTTAAAAATAAGTTAAATCTTATATTTTTTTGTGAAAAGATTTAAAATGAAAGAAGGATACGCAATTAGGGATCAGACAAATAATTATTTATTAATCAATTTTTCAAGCCTCACCATCATTTCATCTTTCTCTTTCAACATACGCTCGTATAACGCAATTTTTTCTTCGTGCAACTGAACTAATTTTTCAATTGGATGAAAAGTAGGATTATGATTGATGCCATTCAATATTGACCCATTGTCAAAAGTATTGGCAATAATATTAACCGCCTGCTCTTCATCAAAATTCTGAAAAGCTTCAACAGGAATTTTCAATACAGCAGAGATTTGTTTCAACAGGTTGTCTTCAATTACATCTTTTTGCTCCAGCATAGAAATTTTCTTTTGGTTCCAGTCTTCACCCAGATTATAAGCCAATGCTTCCTGCTTTATGTTAAGCATTTCTCTAAAACGTTTTACGTTTCTTCCCTGATGAATTTTCTGTTCCATAATGAGTGTTAGTTTTCTGAAGGCTCAAAGATAAAGCCATCTGCATTAAAAAGTCTGAATTTCAAAGATAAAAAAATATCTGTAAAATATCCCTTTGTCAGATAGTATATCCAAATCCGGAATAGTTTATCCTTTTGAAAGAGTAGAACTTCGCTTGTAAATTTTAAATCTTCCCGCCATGAAAAAGAATAAAATGTACTTTGAAACTAATTTTTGGGCAGCCTATGAAGCAGAAAATCCACTTGAGGCTCTTTACTCTTTTTTTGACTTTGCCCAACTCGATTACTACAAGCAGATGTTGAGTGATGTGGTCATGCATTGCCACAGGAGCAAGATATACAAACAAGACAATCCATGCGAAATTTTTGTTTTCTATACTGCTGTATGCTCTTTTATCAAAGTGTGTTATTGCTTAAAGAGGAAAAGCACAAAATGGAAAGTGAAAGGTTCGGGCGATTATCAGTCCATAACGCAGCTGGCTTCACTTAGTAAAGAAGAATATGCGAATCCTTTTTTGGTATTCCAAAGCGCATTTGAAGAGAAAACTCCCGAAGAATTTACTTTTTTTCTCTATGAAATTGTCCAAATCTCATTGTCTCCCCATACAGAAGAGCTTGATTATGATCTCGTAACGTGCTATATCCATTTAATCAGAATGCTCGATGCCGGGCAGATTATGGGCGAAAGAGGCATTGAAAAGATTGAAAAAGCAGAAGAAATTATCCCTGTAAACGAATAAAATATCCTCTGTTTATTCAAAACACTACATTATGAAAACTTCAGAAAAGGGTACGTTTTTTATCTATTTTTCACAGCTTCGGCATTTTTATTCTTTAGGAGTCTTTTTTTGTAGTTACAAAGTAAATGGATGTATTTTATCTAAAATTAAATTTCCACGGCTTCAATAATTACCTTGTAAACATTGGCGATTAACATTTTTGTGTAAATAAAAAACTACATGTTATTTTTAAAAAATGTATTTCGACGTTTATTCAAGTAGATTACCGACTAACATAGTTATTATTTTAAGGTTTATTTAGTTTTGTCTAACTCAAACTACTGATTATTAAACTAAAAACTATTATTGGAACCTATTTTAATTTTATGATGCTTGTATAATTAAGCCTCAATCGCTTTCACAAAATATAATTTGTATGCGAGTAGTGCTTTGTTCTTCTTTTCAAAAAGCTATCCTTTTCTAAAAAATTATTTTGGATTTTAATTCCCTTGCCAAATCTAAACGCTTATGTATAATTTTACTTTCAAAGTGCTTAATTACTTTAAATTGACTTTTTTTAATGTGTTTCTTATTTTTTACAAAAAAAATGCATTGTCTTTTTGTAACGACAGAATAGTAAACATCAATTTGACAGAAAAATTAAAATCAGTTTTAATTTCAAAAACAACCCTAATTGCTATACTATTATGTTTTGTTGTTTCGGCAAAAGCCCAAACAGGTCCTTCGGATGATTTTGACGGAGATGGTATCGTAAATTCCCAGGATTTGGATGATGATAATGATGGAATTTTGGATACTGATGAGTGTAATAATTTAATTTTATCGGGGAGTTTTGAAAATGTTACTACACCGCTTGATGGAAATAATGTAGGTGCAAATATTGCGCCATGGGTTCTGGGTACTGGTAATCAGGCAAATGTAGTTCGGGTTGATGGACCGGGACCCTATACTTATCCAAGTGGATTTGGACCACAGAGTAGTGCAGATCCTGGCTTAGCAAATGTTAATACGTATCAACGATATTTGGATATAGCAAATGGTGCAAATGATTTTTATCAAACTTTTACAATTACAGGAACAGGAAATACAATATTAACTTTTAGTGGTTTTTTCTCTTCAAGAAACAGGGCGTTTGGAGACTCTAATCCGGCTACAGGTGTAGGATCTATAAGAATTGTAGATGGAACCGGAACCGGTGGGACCGTAAGAGCTACAACTGGAAATATTTCAGTTACAAATAATACTAGCTGGACTTTTATTGAAGGCGTAGTGAGTTTGCCTGCAGGTACTTATTCGTATGTTGTGTCAATGGATAATGCCATAAATTTTGATAATGCCAGTTTAACTGGAATGTGTGATACTGATCTTGATACTATTCCAAATAAATTTGATTTAGATTCAGATAACGACGGCTGTTCAGATGCTAACGAGTATTATCATTTAGCTTCTGCAGATGGTAATGATGGAGGTGTTTATGGTGTAGGGACTCCAACGGTTAACACTACAGGGCTTGTAACCGGACCGGTTGCGGCCACTTATTCAGGAAATTATGCAAATGCAACTGTTGGGGGTGGTGTTTCAAGTGTTTTAAATTCTGCAACACCTGCAGATCAATCTGTACTTGCAGGCGGAAATATAACATTTACAACCACTGTTACAACCTCGGGTTCCGGAACAACTGAGCATCAATGGCAAGTGAGTACAAATAATGGTACTACTTGGACTAACATTACTAATGCAGGTGTTTATTCAGGAGCAACAACTGGTACTTTGACTATTACGGCGGCTACTGCGGCAATGAATAGCTATAAATATAGAGATTTAGTTAAACAAAGTAATTTAGCTTGTGGTCCTACTTCCAGAGTGGCTAATTTGTGTGTTTTAACCACACCAACTTTAACTTCGCCAACTCCAATTTGTTCAGGGAGCGATGCCGTTTTCACGATTACAGGTACAGCAGGAAATGTAGTCACTTACACTGGAGCAGTTTCAGGTACAGCAACAATAGGTTCAGGAGGAACTGTAACTGTAACGACATTAGGAGTTTCACCTAATACTACTTTAAATTTAACTAATGTAAGCAATGGAACATGCAGTCTTGCAATATCCGTTACAAGGACTGTGGTTGTAAACAGCACTGCTGGAGCACCTAACAATACCACTACAACAACTGCAATTTGCGAAAATACCACCAAAGCCTTATCCGCTACACCGGCTGGAGGAACGTGGTCAGTATTTTCAGGAGGCGGAAGTATTTCAGGTACAACTTATACCCCGGCAAACGTGACAGCAGATACCTCTGTTACGATCCGTTATACGATTGCTGCCAGCGGATCATGTGCCGCTAGAAGTTCTGATGTAACATTCACTGTCAATGCATTTGCAGGAACAGCCAATAATACTACCACAACAACAGCAATTTGTGAGAATACCACCAAAGCCTTATCAGCAACTCCGGCAGGAGGAAGCTGGTCGGTAGTTTCAGGAGGCGGAAGCATCTCCGGCACAACTTACACCCCGGCAGACGTCGCAGCCAATACCTCAGTAACGCTTCGTTATACAGTTGCCGCCAACGGATCATGCGGGGCTACCACTTCAGATGTTACTTTTACGGTGAATGTATTTGCAGGCACAGCCAATAATACCACTACAACAACAGCAATTTGCGAGAATACGACCAAAGCCTTATCCGCAACACCAGCAGGAGGAAGCTGGTCGGTAGTTTCAGGCGGCGGAAGCATCTCCGGCACAACTTATACCCCGGCAGACGTTGCAGCTGATACTCCGGTAACGGTTCGTTATACAGTTGCCGCCAATGGATCATGCGGGGCTACCACTTCAGATGTTACTTTTACGGTGAATGTATTTGCAGGAGCAGCCAATAATACTACCACAACAACAGCAATTTGTGAGAGTACCACCAAAGCCTTATCCGCAACTCCGGCAGGAGGAAGCTGGTCGGTAGTTTCAGGCGGCGGAAGCATTTCCGGCACAACTTACACCCCGGCAGATGTGGCAGCCGATACTCCGGTAACGGTTCGTTATACGGTTGCAGCCAACGGATCATGCGGGGCTACCACTTCAGATGTAACATTCACTGTCAATGCATTTGCAGGCACAGCCAGCAATACCACTTCAACAACAGCAATTTGTGAAAACACGACCAAAGCCTTGTCTGCAACCCCGGCAGGAGGAAGCTGGTCGGTAGTTTCAGGAGGCGGAAGCATTTCCGGCACAACTTACACCCCGGCAGATGTGGCAGCCGATACTCCGGTAACGGTTCGTTATACGGTTGCAGCCAACGGATCATGCGGGGCTACCACTTCAGATGTAACATTCACTGTCAATGCATTTGCAGGCACAGCCAATAATACCACTACAACAACAGCAATTTGTGAGAATACCACCAAAGCCTTGTCCGCAACACCAGCAGGAGGAAGCTGGTCGGTAGTTTCAGGAGGCGGAAGCATTTCCGGCACAACTTACACCCCTGCAGACGTGGCAGCCGATACTCCGGTAACGGTTCGTTATACGGTTGCAGCCAACGGATCATGCGGGGCTACCACTTCAGATGTTACTTTTACGGTGAATGTATTTACAGGCACAGCCAATAATACCACTACAACAACAGCAATTTGTGAGAATACCAACAAAGCCTTATCCGCAACACCAGCAGGAGGAAGCTGGTCGGTAGTTTCAGGAGGCGGAACCATTTCCGGCACAACTTACACCCCGGCAGACGTTGCAGCTGATACTCCGGTAACGGTTCGTTATACGGTTGCAGCCAACGGATCATGCGGGGCTACCACTTCAGATGTTACTTTTACGGTGAATGTATTTGCAGGCACAGCCAATAATACCACTACAGCAACAGCAATTTGCGAGAATACGACCAAATCCTTATCCGCAACTCCGGCAGGCGGAAGCTGGTCGGTAGTTTCAGGAGGCGGAAGCATTTCCGGCACAACTTACACCCCGGCAGATGTGGCAGCCGATACTCCGGTAACGGTTCGTTATACGGTTGCAGCCAACGGATCATGCGGGGCTACCACTTCAGATGTTACTTTTACGGTGAATGTATTTACAGGCACAGCCAATAATACCACTACAACAACAGCAATTTGTGAGAATACCACCAAAGCCTTATCCGCAACACCAGCAGGAGGAAGCTGGTCGGTAGTTTCAGGAGGCGGAAGCATTTCCGGCACAACTTACACCCCGGCAGATGTGGCAGCCGATACTCCGGTAACGGTTCGTTATACGGTTGCAGCCAACGGATCATGCGGGGCTACCACTTCAGATGTTACTTTTACGGTGAATGTATTTGCAGGAGCAGCCAATAATACTACCACAACAACAGCAATTTGTGAGAGTACCACCAAAGCCTTATCCGCAACTCCGGCAGGCGGAAGCTGGTCGGTAGTTTCAGGAGGCGGAAGCATTTCCGGCACAACTTACACCCCTGCAGACGTGGCAGCCGATACTCCGGTAACGGTTCGTTATACGGTTGCAGCCAACGGATCATGCGGGGCTACCACTTCAGATGTTACTTTTACTGTTAATCCGAATTCTATTGGCGGAAGTATTGCAGGAAGCACGACTGTTTGTACAGTAACTAACAATACAGTACTTACATTATCTGGACATACAGGTAATGTAATTATGTGGGAATCATCATTAGATAATTTTGCTACTGTAACAACAATCGCGAATACTACCAATACATTAACGGCAAATAACTTAACGGCTACTACCTCTTATAGAGCAATAGTTCAAAGTGGTGCATGCACCGCTTTGAATTCAGTGGCAGCTTCGATAACAGTAAGCCAATTTCCTTCTTTTAGTATTTCAAATGCTACTGCACCAGAAGGGACTAATGCTGTGTTTAATATCGATTTGAGTACTACTACTTGTAACGATGTTGAAATCACAATAACGACATCAAATGGTACTGCAGGTGCATTAGATTATACTACTGTCAATACAACTGTGACAATTCCAGCTGGAAGTACAAATGTGACAGTAAATGTTCCAACAACAGTTGATGCAATCAGTGAGCCAAATGAGACTTTCGCTATTGCAGCTACTGTTACTAGTGGAAACACAACCAATTCGACTGCTAATGGAACAGGAACAATTACTGATAGCAATGGTATTCCAACAGTAACACTTAGCGGAACAGCTTCAATAGCCGAGAATGCAGCGGGCACCGCTACGATCACCGCTACACTGAGCACGGCTACGACTACCGCTACAGTGGTAAGCTTAGGCTTTACAGGAACAGCTTCAGCAGGAGATTACGCAGCAAGCACTACTACGATCACCATCCCGGCAGGCCAGTTGACCGGAACGATCACGATTGATCCGACCGATGATGCGCTGTACGAAGGAAATGAAACCGTAATCATCGATATCACGAATGTTACAGGAGCTACGGCAGGCAGTACAACTCAGGCAATCGTTACGATTACCGATGACGAGACCACCCCAACGGTAACCCTTAGCGGAACAGCTTCAATCGCAGAGAACGCAGCGGGCACCGCTACAATCACCGCTACGCTGAGCACGGCTACGACTACCGCTACAGTGGTAAGTTTAGGCTTTACAGGAACAGCTTCAGCAGGAGATTACGCAGCAAGCACTACTACGATCACCATCCCGGCAGGTCAATTGACCGGCACGATCACTATTGATCCGGCCGATGATGCCCTGTACGAAGGAAATGAAACAGTAATTGTCGACATCACAGGAGTAACCGGAGGCAATGGTGCTACAGAAAACGGCGTTCAGCAGGCAACGGTAACGATTACCGATGATGAGACCACCCCAACGGTAACACTGAGCGGAACAGCTTCAATAGCCGAAAACGCAGCAGGTACGACTACAATCACCGCTACGCTGAGCACGGCTACGACTACCGCTACAGTGGTAAGTTTAGGCTTTACAGGAACAGCTTCAGCAGGAGATTACGCAGCAAGCACTACTACGATCACCATCCCGGCAGGCCAGTTGACCGGCACGATCACCATTGATCCGACCGATGATACCCTGTACGAAGGAAACGAAACCGTAATCATCGATATCACGAATGTTACAGGGGCTACGGCGGGCAGTACAACTCAGGCAATCGTTACGATTACCGATGACGAGACCACCCCAACGGTAACCCTTAGCGGAACAGCTTCAATAGCCGAGAACGCATCAGGAACCGCTACAATCACCGCTACGCTGAGCACGGCTACGACTACCGATACGGTAGTAAGCTTAGGCTTTACAGGAACAGCTTCGGCAGGAGATTATACAGCAAGCAATACAACAATCACCATCCCTGCAGGTCAGCTGACCGGTACGATCACCATTGATCCGACCGATGATACCCTTTACGAAGGAAACGAAACCGTAATCATCGATATCACGAATGTTACAGGCGGCAATGGTGCTACAGAAAACGTCGTTCAGCAAGAAACTGTAACGATCACTGATGACGAGACCACCCCAACGGTAATACTTAGCGGAACAGCTTCAATCGCAGAGAACGCAGCAGGAACCGCTACAATCACCGCTACGCTGAGCACGGCTACGACTACCGCTACAGTGGTAAGTTTAGGCTTTACAGGAACAGCTTCAGCAGGAGATTACGCAGCAAGCACTACTACGATCACCATCCCGGCAGGCCAATTGACCGGCACGATCACTATTGATCCAACTGATGATGCGCTGTACGAAGGAAACGAAACAGTAATTGTCGACATCACAGGAGTAACCGGAGGTAATGGTGCTACAGAAAACGGCGTTCAGCAAGAAACTGTAACGATCACTGATGACGAGACCACCCCAACGGTAACACTGAGCGGAACAGCTTCAATAGCTGAAAACGCAGCAGGTACGACTACAATCACCGCTACGCTGAGCACGGCTACGACTACCGCTACAGTGGTAAGTTTAGGCTTTACAGGAACAGCTTCAGCAGGAGATTATGCAGCCAGCAATACTACGATCACCATCCCGGCAGGTCAATTGACCGGCACGATCACTATTGATCCGGCCGATGATGCCCTGTACGAAGGAAATGAAACAGTAATTGTCGACATCACAGGAGTAACCGGAGGCAATGGTGCTACAGAAAACGGCGTTCAGCAGGCAACGGTAACGATTACCGATGATGAGACCACCCCAACGGTAACACTTAGCGGAACAGCTTCAATAGCCGAAAACGCAGCAGGTACGACTACAATCACCGCTACGCTGAGCACGGCTACGACTACCGCTACAGTGGTAAGTTTAGGCTTTACAGGAACAGCTTCAGCAGGAGATTACGCAGCAAGCACTACTACGATCACCATCCCGGCAGGTCAATTGACCGGCACGATCACTATTGATCCGGCCGATGATGCCCTGTACGAAGGAAATGAAACAGTAATTGTCGACATCACAGGAGTAACCGGAGGCAATGGTGCTACAGAAAACGGCGTTCAGCAGGCAACGGTAACGATTACCGATGACGAGACCACCCCAACGGTAACCCTTAGCGGAACAGCTTCAATAGCCGAAAACGCAGCAGGTACGACTACAATCACCGCTACGCTGAGCACGGCTACGACTACCGCTACAGTGGTAAGTTTAGGCTTTACAGGAACAGCTTCAGCAGGAGATTACGCAGCAAGCAATACTACGATCACCATCCCGGCAGGCCAATTGACCGGCACGATCACGATTGATCCGGCCGATGATGCGCCGTACGAAGGAAACGAAACAGTAGTCATCGATATCACGAATGTTACAGGCGGCAATGGCGTTACAGAAAACGGCGTTCAGCAGGCAACGGTAACGATCACCGATGACGAGACCACCCCAACGGTAACACTTAGCGGAACAGCTTCAATCGCAGAGAACGCAGCAGGTACCGCTACAATCACCGCTACACTGAGCACGGCTACGACTACCGATACGGTAGTAAGCTTAGGCTTTACAGGAACAGCTTCGGCAGGAGATTATACAGCAAGCAATACTACGATTACCATCCCGGCAGGCCAATTGACCGGTACGATCACTATTGATCCGGCCGATGATACCCTGTACGAAGGAAATGAAACCGTAATCATCGATATCACGAATGTTACAGGGGCTACGGCGGGCAGTACAACTCAGGCAATCGTTACGATCACTGATGACGAGACCACCCCAACGGTAACACTTAGCGGAACAGCTTCAATAGCCGAGAATGCAGCGGGCACCGCTACGATCACCGCTACACTGAGCACGGCTACGACTACCGCTACAGTGGTAAGCTTAGGCTTTACAGGAACGGCTTCAGCAGGAGACTACGCAGCAAGCACTACTACGATCACCATCCCGGCAGGCCAATTGACCGGCACGATCACTATTGATCCGGCCGATGATACCCTGTACGAAGGAAACGAAACCGTAATCATCGATATCACGAATGTTACAGGGGCTACGGCGGGCAGTACAACTCAGGCAATCGTTACGATCACTGATGACGAGACCACCCCAACGGTAACACTTAGCGGAACAGCTTCAATAGCCGAGAATGCAGCGGGCACCGCTACGATCACCGCTACACTGAGCACGGCTACGACTACCGCTACAGTGGTAAGCTTAGGCTTTACAGGAACGGCTTCAGCAGGAGACTACGCAGCAAGCACTACTACGATCACCATCCCGGCAGGCCAATTGACCGGCACGATCACGATTGATCCGACCGATGATGCGCTGTACGAAGGAAACGAAACCGTAGTCATCGATATCACGAATGTTACAGGCGGCAATGGCGTTACAGAAAACGGCGTTCAGCAGGCAACGGTAACGATCACCGATGACGAGACCACCCCAACGGTAACACTTAGCGGAACAGCTTCAATCGCAGAGAACGCAGCAGGTACCGCTACAATCACCGCTACACTGAGCACGGCTACGACTACCGATACGGTAGTAAGCTTAGGCTTTACAGGAACAGCTTCAGCAGGAGATTACGCAGCCAGCAATACTACCATTACGATTCCGGCAGGCCAATTGACCGGTACGATCACGATTGATCCGACCGATGACGTGCTGTACGAAGGAAATGAAACAGTAGTCATCGATATCACGAATGTTACAGGAGCTACGGCGGGCAGTACAACTCAGGCAATCGTTACGATTACCGATGACGAGACCACCCCAACGGTAACACTTAGCGGAACAGCTTCAATCGCAGAGAACGCAGCAGGTACCGCTACAATCACCGCTACACTGAGCACGGCTACGACTACCGATACGGTAGTAAGCTTAGGCTTTACAGGAACAGCTTCAGCAGGAGATTACGCAGCAAGCAATACTACGATTACCATCCCGGCAGGCCAATTGACCGGAACGATCACTATTGATCCGACCGATGATGCCCTATACGAAGGAAACGAAACAGTAATTGTCGACATCACAGGAGTAACCGGAGGCAATGGCGCTACAGAAAACGGCGTTCAGCAAGAAACTGTAACGATCACTGATGACGAGACCACCCCAACGGTAACACTGAGCGGAACAGCTTCAATAGCCGAAAACGCAGCAGGTACGACTACAATCACCGCTACGCTGAGCACGGCTACGACTACCGCTACAGTGGTAAGTTTAGGCTTTACAGGAACAGCTTCAGCAGGAGATTACGCAGCAAGCAATACTACGATCACCATCCCGGCAGGCCAATTGACCGGAACGATCACTATTGATCCGACCGATGATGCCCTATACGAAGGAAACGAAACAGTAATCATCGATATCACGAATGTTACAGGCGGCAATGGTGCTACAGAAAACGGCGTTCAGCAAGAAACTGTAACGATCACTGATGACGAGACCACCCCAACGGTAACACTTAGCGGAACAGCTTCAATCGCAGAGAACGCAGCAGGAACCGCTACAATCACCGCTACGCTGAGCACGGCTACGACTACCGCTACAGTGGTAAGTTTAGGCTTTACAGGAACAGCTTCAGCAGGAGATTACGCAGCAAGCAATACTACGATCACCATCCCGGCAGGCCAATTGACCGGTACGATCACGATTGATCCGGCTGATGATGCGCTGTACGAAGGAAACGAAACAGTAGTCATCGATATCACGAATGTTACAGGCGGCAATGGCGTTACAGAAAACGGCGTTCAGCAGGCAACGGTAACGATCACCGATGACGAGACCACCCCAACGGTAACACTTAGCGGAACAGCTTCAATCGCAGAGAACGCAGCAGGAACCGCTACAATCACCGCTACGCTGAGCACGGCTACGACTACCGCTACAGTGGTAAGTTTAGGCTTTACAGGAACAGCTTCAGCAGGAGATTACGCAGCAAGCACTACTACGATCACCATCCCGGCAGGCCAGTTGACCGGAACGATCACGATTGATCCGACCGATGATGCGCTGTACGAAGGAAATGAAACCGTAATCATCGATATCACGAATGTTACAGGAGCTACGGCAGGCAGTACAACTCAGGCAATCGTTACGATTACCGATGACGAGACCACCCCAACGGTAACACTTAGCGGAACAGCTTCAATCGCAGAGAACGCATCAGGAACCGCTACAATCACCGCTACGCTGAGCACGGCTACGACTACCGATACAGTGGTAAGTTTAGGCTTTACAGGAACAGCTTCAGCAGGAGATTACGCAGCAAGCACTACTACCATCACCATCCCGGCAGGCCAGTTGACCGGCACGATCACTATTGATCCAACTGATGATGCGCTGTACGAAGGAAACGAAACAGTAATTGTCGACATCACAGGAGTAACCGGAGGTAATGGTGCTACAGAAAACGGCGTTCAGCAAGAAACTGTAACGATCACTGATGACGAGACCACCCCAACGGTAACACTTAGCGGAACAGCTTCAATCGCAGAGAACGCAGCAGGAACCGCTACAATCACCGCTACGCTGAGCACGGCTACGACTACCGCTACAGTGGTAAGTTTAGGCTTTACAGGAACAGCTTCAGCAGGAGATTACGCAGCAAGCAATACTACGATCACCATCCCGGCAGGCCAATTGACCGGTACGATCACGATTGATCCGGCCGATGATGCGCTGTACGAAGGAAACGAAACAGTAGTCATCGATATCACGAATGTTACAGGCGGCAATGGCGTTACAGAAAACGGCGTTCAGCAGGCAACGGTAACGATCACCGATGACGAGACCACCCCAACGGTAACACTTAGCGGAACAGCTTCAATCGCAGAGAACGCAGCAGGTACCGCTACAATCACCGCTACACTGAGCACGGCTACGACTACCGCTACAGTGGTAAGTTTAGGCTTTACAGGAACAGCTTCAGCAGGAGATTACGCAGCAAGCACTACTACGATCACCATCCCGGCAGGCCAGTTGACCGGAACGATCACGATTGATCCGACCGATGATGCGCTGTACGAAGGAAATGAAACCGTAATCATCGATATCACGAATGTTACAGGAGCTACGGCAGGCAGTACAACTCAGGCAATCGTTACGATTACCGATGACGAGACCACCCCAACGGTAACCCTTAGCGGAACAGCTTCAATCGCAGAGAACGCAGCGGGCACCGCTACAATCACCGCTACGCTGAGCACGGCTACGACTACCGCTACAGTGGTAAGTTTAGGCTTTACAGGAACAGCTTCAGCAGGAGATTACGCAGCAAGCACTACTACGATCACCATCCCGGCAGGCCAGTTGACCGGTACGATCACGATTGATCCAACTGATGATGCGCTGTACGAAGGAAATGAAACCGTAATCATCGATATCACGAATGTTACAGGAGCTACGGCGGGCAGTACAACTCAGGCAATCGTTACGATTACCGATGACGAGACCACCCCAACGGTAACACTTAGCGGAACAGCTTCAATAGCCGAGAACGCATCAGGAACCGCTACAATCACCGCTACGCTGAGCACGGCTACGACTACCGATACAGTGGTAAGTTTAGGCTTTACAGGAACAGCTTCAGCAGGAGATTACGCAGCAAGCACTACTACCATCACCATCCCGGCAGGCCAGTTGACCGGCACGATCACTATTGATCCAACTGATGATGCGCTGTACGAAGGAAACGAAACAGTAATTGTCGACATCACAGGAGTAACCGGAGGTAATGGTGCTACAGAAAACGGCGTTCAGCAGGCAATCATTACGATTACCGATGACGAGACCACCCCAACGGTAACACTTAGCGGAACAGCTTCAATAGCCGAGAACGCATCAGGAACCGCTACAATCACCGCTACGCTGAGCACGGCTACGACTACCGATACAGTGGTAAGTTTAGGCTTTACAGGAACAGCTTCAGCAGGAGATTACGCAGCAAGCACTACTACCATCACCATCCCGGCAGGCCAGTTGACCGGCACGATCACTATTGATCCAACTGATGATGCGCTGTACGAAGGAAACGAAACAGTAATTGTCGACATCACAGGAGTAACCGGAGGTAATGGTGCTACAGAAAACGGCGTTCAGCAGGCAATCATTACGATTACCGATGACGAGACCACCCCAACGGTAACACTGAGCGGAACAGCTTCAATAGCCGAAAACGCAGCAGGTACGACTACAATCACCGCTACGCTGAGCACGGCTACGACTACCGCTACAGTGGTAAGTTTAGGCTTTACAGGAACAGCTTCAGCAGGAGATTACGCAGCAAGCAATACTACGATCACCATCCCGGCAGGCCAATTGACCGGAACGATCACTATTGATCCGACCGATGATGCCCTATACGAAGGAAACGAAACAGTAATCATCGATATCACGAATGTTACAGGCGGCAATGGTGCTACAGAAAACGGCGTTCAGCAAGAAACTGTAACGATCACTGATGACGAGACCACCCCAACGGTAACACTTAGCGGAACAGCTTCAATCGCAGAGAACGCAGCAGGAACCGCTACAATCACCGCTACGCTGAGCACGGCTACGACTACCGCTACAGTGGTAAGTTTAGGCTTTACAGGAACAGCTTCAGCAGGAGATTACGCAGCAAGCAATACTACGATCACCATCCCGGCAGGCCAATTGACCGGTACGATCACTATTGATCCGGCCGATGATGCGCTGTACGAAGGAAACGAAACAGTAGTCATCGATATCACGAATGTTACAGGCGGCAATGGCGTTACAGAAAACGGCGTTCAGCAGGCAACGGTAACGATCACCGATGACGAGACCACCCCAACGGTAACACTTAGCGGAACAGCTTCAATCGCAGAGAACGCAGCAGGTACCGCTACAATCACCGCTACACTGAGCACGGCTACGACTACCGATACGGTAGTAAGCTTAGGCTTTACAGGAACAGCTTCAGCAGGAGATTACGCAGCCAGCAATACTACCATTACGATTCCGGCAGGCCAATTGACCGGTACGATCACGATTGATCCGACCGATGACGTGCTGTACGAAGGAAATGAAACAGTAGTCATCGATATCACGAATGTTACAGGAGCTACGGCGGGCAGTACAACTCAGGCAATCGTTACGATTACCGATGACGAGACCACCCCAACGGTAACACTGAGCGGAACAGCTTCAATCGCAGAGAACGCAGCAGGTACCGCTACAATCACCGCTACACTGAGCACGGCTACGACTACCGATACGGTAGTAAGCTTAGGCTTTACAGGAACAGCTTCAGCAGGAGATTACGCAGCAAGCAATACTACGATTACCATCCCGGCAGGCCAATTGACCGGAACGATCACTATTGATCCGACCGATGATGCCCTATACGAAGGAAACGAAACAGTAATTGTCGACATCACAGGAGTAACCGGAGGCAATGGCGCTACAGAAAACGGCGTTCAGCAAGAAACTGTAACGATCACTGATGACGAGACCACCCCAACGGTAACACTGAGCGGAACAGCTTCAATCGCAGAGAACGCAGCAGGTACCGCTACAATCACCGCTACGCTGAGCACGGCTACGACTACCGATACGGTAGTAAGCTTAGGCTTTACAGGAACAGCTTCGGCAGGAGACTACGCAGCCAGCAATACTACCATTACGATTCCTGCAGGCCAATTGACCGGCACGATCTCCATTGATCCGACCGATGATACCCTGTACGAAGGAAATGAAACAGTAATTGTCGACATCACAGGAGTAACCGGAGGCAATGGTGCTACAGAAAACGGCGTTCAGCAGGCAACGGTAACGATTACCGATGATGAGACCACCCCAACGGTAACACTGAGCGGAACAGCTTCAATAGCCGAAAACGCAGCAGGAACCGCTACAATCACCGCTACGCTGAGCACGGCTACGACTACCGCTACAGTGGTAAGTTTAGGCTTTACAGGAACAGCTTCAGCAGGAGATTACGCAGCAAGCACTACTACGATCACCATCCCGGCAGGCCAGTTGACCGGCACGATCACCATTGATCCGACCGATGATACCCTGTACGAAGGAAACGAAACCGTAATCATCGATATCACGAATGTTACAGGGGCTACGGCGGGCAGTACAACTCAGGCAATCGTTACGATTACCGATGACGAGACCACCCCAACGGTAACACTTAGCGGAACAGCTTCAATAGCCGAGAACGCATCAGGAACCGCTACAATCACCGCTACGCTGAGCACGGCTACGACTACCGATACGGTAGTAAGCTTAGGCTTTACAGGAACAGCTTCGGCAGGAGATTATACAGCAAGCAATACAACAATCACCATCCCTGCAGGTCAGCTGACCGGTACGATCACCATTGATCCGACCGATGATACCCTTTACGAAGGAAACGAAACAGTAATTGTCGACATCACAGGAGTAACCGGAGGCAATGGCGCTACAGAAAACGGCGTTCAGCAAGAAACTGTAACGATCACTGATGACGAGACCACCCCAACGGTAACACTGAGCGGAACAGCTTCAATCGCAGAGAACGCAGCAGGTACCGCTACAATCACCGCTACGCTGAGCACGGCTACGACTACCGATACGGTAGTAAGCTTAGGCTTTACAGGAACAGCTTCGGCAGGAGACTACGCAGCCAGCAATACTACCATTACGATTCCTGCAGGCCAATTGACCGGCACGATCTCTATTGATCCGACCGATGATACCCTGTACGAAGGAAATGAAACAGTAATTGTCGACATCACAGGAGTAACCGGAGGCAATGGTGCTACAGAAAACGGCGTTCAGCAGGCAACGGTAACGATTACCGATGATGAGACCACCCCAACGGTAACACTGAGCGGAACAGCTTCAATAGCCGAAAACGCAGCAGGAACCGCTACAATCACCGCTACGCTGAGCACGGCTACGACTACCGCTACAGTGGTAAGTTTAGGCTTTACAGGAACAGCTTCAGCAGGAGATTACGCAGCAAGCACTACTACGATCACCATCCCGGCAGGCCAGTTGACCGGCACGATCACCATTGATCCGACCGATGATACCCTGTACGAAGGAAACGAAACCGTAATCATCGATATCACGAATGTTACAGGGGCTACGGCGGGCAGTACAACTCAGGCAATCGTTACGATTACCGATGACGAGACCACCCCAACGGTAACACTTAGCGGAACAGCTTCAATAGCCGAGAACGCATCAGGAACCGCTACAATCACCGCTACGCTGAGCACGGCTACGACTACCGATACGGTAGTAAGCTTAGGCTTTACAGGAACAGCTTCGGCAGGAGATTATACAGCAAGCAATACAACAATCACCATCCCTGCAGGTCAGCTGACCGGTACGATCACTATTGATCCGGCCGATGATGCGCTGTACGAAGGAAACGAAACAGTAGTCATCGATATCACGAATGTTACAGGCGGCAATGGCGTTACAGAAAACGGCGTTCAGCAGGCAACGGTAACGATCACCGATGACGAGACCACCCCAACGGTAACACTTAGCGGAACAGCTTCAATCGCAGAGAACGCAGCAGGTACCGCTACAATCACCGCTACACTGAGCACGGCTACGACTACCGATACGGTAGTAAGCTTAGGCTTTACAGGAACAGCTTCAGCAGGAGATTACGCAGCCAGCAATACTACCATTACGATTCCGGCAGGCCAATTGACCGGCACGATCACGATTGATCCGACCGATGACGTGCTGTACGAAGGAAATGAAACAGTAGTCATCGATATCACGAATGTTACAGGCGGCAATGGTGCTACAGAAAACGGCGTTCAGCAAGAAACTGTAACGATCACTGATGACGAGACCACCCCAACGGTAACACTTAGCGGAACAGCTTCAATCGCAGAGAACGCAGCAGGAACCGCTACAATCACCGCTACGCTGAGCACGGCTACGACTACCGCTACAGTGGTAAGTTTAGGCTTTACAGGAACAGCTTCAGCAGGAGATTACGCAGCAAGCACTACTACGATCACCATCCCGGCAGGCCAGTTGACCGGAACGATCACGATTGATCCGACCGATGATGCGCTGTACGAAGGAAATGAAACCGTAATCATCGATATCACGAATGTTACAGGAGCTACGGCAGGCAGTACAACTCAGGCAATCGTTACGATTACCGATGACGAGACCACCCCAACAGTAACACTGAGCGGAACAGCCTCAATCGCAGAGAATGCATCAGGTACCGCTACAATCACCGCTACGCTGAGCACGGCTACGACTATCGATACGGTAGTAAGTTTAGGTTTTACAGGAACAGCTTCGGCAGGAGATTATACAGCAAGCACTACTACCATCACCATCCCTGCAGGCCAATTGACCGGTACGATCACGATTGATCCGACCGATGATGCCCTATACGAAGGAAACGAAACAGTAATTGTCGACATCACAGGAGTAACCGGAGGCAATGGTGCTACAGAAAACGGCGTTCAGCAGGCAACGGTAACGATCACCGATGACGAGACCACCCCAACGGTAACACTTAGCGGAACAGCTTCAATCGCAGAGAACGCAGCAGGAACCGCTACAATCACCGCTACGCTGAGCACGGCTACGACTATCGATACGGTAGTAAGTTTAGGTTTTACAGGAACAGCTTCAGCAGGAGATTACGCAGCCAGCACTACAACAATCACCATCCCTGCAGGCCAGTTGACCGGCACGATCACTATTGATCCGACCGATGATGCGCTGTACGAAGGAAATGAAACCGTAATCATCGATATCACGAATGTTACAGGAGCTACGGCAGGCAGTACGACTCAGGCAATCATTACGATTACCGATGACGAGACCACCCCAACAGTAACACTGACCGGAACAGCCTCAATAGCCGAGAATGCATCAGGAACCGCTACAATCACCGCTACGCTGAGCACGGCTACGACTACCGATACGGTAGTAAGCTTAGGCTTTACAGGAACAGCTTCAGCAGGAGATTACGCAGCAAGCACTACTACCATTACGATTCCTGCAGGCCAGTTGACCGGAACGATCACTATTGATCCGGCCGATGATACCCTGTACGAAGGAAATGAAACCGTAATCATCGATATCACGAATGTTACAGGAGCTACGCCGGGCAGTACAACTCAGGCAACGGTAACGATCACCGATGACGAGACCACCCCAACGGTAACACTTAGCGGAACAGCTTCAATCGCAGAGAACGCAGCAGGTACCGCTACAATCACCGCTACACTGAGCACGGCTACGACTACCGCTACAGTGGTAAGTTTAGGCTTTACAGGAACAGCTTCAGCAGGAGATTACGCAGCAAGCACTACTACGATCACCATCCCGGCAGGCCAGTTGACCGGAACGATCACGATTGATCCGACCGATGATGCGCTGTACGAAGGAAATGAAACCGTAATCATCGATATCACGAATGTTACAGGAGCTACGGCAGGCAGTACAACTCAGGCAATCGTTACGATTACCGATGACGAGACCACCCCAACGGTAACCCTTAGCGGAACAGCTTCAATCGCAGAGAACGCAGCAGGAACCGCTACAATCACCGCTACGCTGAGCACGGCTACGACTACCGCTACAGTGGTAAGTTTAGGCTTTACAGGAACAGCTTCAGCAGGAGATTACGCAGCAAGCACTACTACGATCA
Organism: Flavobacterium sp. LM4; assembly: GCF_002017935.1. Taxonomy (NCBI): domain Bacteria; kingdom Pseudomonadati; phylum Bacteroidota; class Flavobacteriia; order Flavobacteriales; family Flavobacteriaceae; genus Flavobacterium; species Flavobacterium sp. LM4. The sequence continues at coordinate 2,650,413 of NZ_MUFW01000001.1, forward strand.
CCATCCCGGCAGGCCAGTTGACCGGCACGATCACGATTGATCCGACCGATGACGCCCTATACGAAGGAAACGAAACCGTAATCATCGATATCACGAATGTTACAGGGGCTACGGCGGGCAGTACAACTCAGGCAATCGTTACGATCACTGATGACGAGACCACCCCAACGGTAACCCTTAGCGGAACAGTTTCAATCGCAGAGAATGCAGCGGGCACCGCTACAATCACCGCTACGCTGAGCACGGCTACGACTACCGATACGGTAGTAAGCTTAGGCTTTACAGGAACAGCTTCAGCAGGAGATTACGCAGCAAGCACTACTACGATCACCATCCCGGCAGGCCAGTTGACCGGCACGATCACCATTGATCCGACCGATGATGCCCTATACGAAGGAAACGAAACCGTAATCATCGATATCACGAATGTTACAGGGGCTACGGCGGGCAGTACAACTCAGGCAATCGTTACGATCACTGATGACGAGACCACCCCAACGGTAACACTTAGCGGAACAGCTTCAATCGCAGAGAATGCAGCGGGCACCGCTACAATCACCGCTACGCTGAGCACGGCTACGACTACCGATACGGTAGTAAGCTTAGGCTTTACAGGAACAGCTTCAGCAGGAGATTACGCAGCAAGCACTACTACGATCACCATCCCGGCAGGCCAATTGACCGGTACGATCACTATTGATCCGGCCGATGATACCCTGTACGAAGGAAATGAAACCGTAATCATCGATATCACGAATGTTACAGGGGCTACGGCGGGCAGTACAACTCAGGCAATCGTTACGATCACTGATGACGAGACCACCCCAACGGTAACACTTAGCGGAACAGCCTCAATCGCAGAGAATGCAGCGGGCACCGCTACAATCACCGCTACGCTGAGCACGGCTACGACTACCGATACGGTAGTAAGCTTAGGCTTTACAGGAACAGCTTCAGCAGGAGATTACGCAGCAAGCACTACTACGATCACCATCCCGGCAGGCCAATTGACCGGTACGATCACTATTGATCCGGCCGATGATGCCCTGTACGAAGGAAATGAAACCGTAATTGTCGACATCACAGGAGTAACCGGAGGCAATGGTGCTACAGAAAACGGCGTTCAGCAGGCAACGGTAACGATTACCGATGATGAGACCACCCCAACGGTAACACTGAGCGGAACAGCTTCAATAGCCGAAAACGCAGCAGGTACGACTACAATCACCGCTACGCTGAGCACGGCTACGACTACCGCTACAGTGGTAAGTTTAGGCTTTACAGGAACAGCTTCAGCAGGAGATTACGCAGCAAGCACTACTACGATCACCATCCCGGCAGGCCAACTGACCGGAACGATCACGATTGATCCGACCGATGATGCCCTATACGAAGGAAACGAAACAGTAATTGTCGACATCACAGGAGTAACCGGAGGCAATGGTGCTACAGAAAACGGCGTTCAGCAGGCAACGGTAACGATCACCGATGATGAGACCACCCCAACGGTAACCCTTAGCGGAACAGCTTCAATCGCAGAGAATGCAGCGGGCACCGCTACAATCACCGCTACGCTGAGCACGGCTACGACTACCGATACGGTAGTAAGCTTAGGCTTTACAGGAACGGCTTCAGCAGGAGATTATGCAGCCAGCACTACTACGATCACCATCCCGGCAGGTCAATTGACCGGCACGATCACTATTGATCCGACCGATGATGCCCTATACGAAGGAAATGAAACAGTAATTGTCGACATCACAGGAGTAACCGGAGGCAATGGTGCTACAGAAAACGGCGTTCAGCAGGCAACGGTAACGATTACCGATGACGAGACCACCCCAACGGTAACCCTTAGCGGAACAGCTTCAATCGCAGAGAATGCAGCGGGCACCGCTACAATCACCGCTACGCTGAGCACGGCTACGACTACCGATACGGTAGTAAGCTTAGGCTTTACAGGAACGGCTTCAGCAGGAGATTATGCAGCCAGCACTACTACGATAACCATCCCGGCAGGTCAATTGACCGGCACGATCACTATTGATCCGGCCGATGATGCCCTGTACGAAGGAAATGAAACCGTAATCATCGATATCACGAATGTTACAGGAGCTACAGAAAACGGCGTTCAGCAGGCAACGGTAACGATCACTGATGATGAGACCACCCCAACAGTAAGTATCTCTACTCCTACGACTGTAGAAGGTACGAATGCAGTATTTACGGTAAGTTTGGATGTGCCGAGTTCAGTAGATACAGTAATTAATGTTGTCACTACAAACGGTACAGCTGGTTCTCTTGATTACACATCTGTGAATACAACAGTAATTATTCCTGCAGGTAGCACAAGTGCAACGGTAAGTATTCCAATATTGAGCGATGCCATTCATGAGCCTAGTGAGACATTTACTTTAACAGGAACGATAACTAGTGGCACTACAAGCAATATAACAGTAAGTGGAACAGGAACTATTACCGATAGTAATGGGGTTCCAACACTGAGTATTTCAAATCTAACGGTAAGTGAGGGCAGCCCAGCAGTATTCACAGTTAGTCTTAGCGGAGTAAGTTCAGTAGATACAGTAATTAATGTTATCACTGCAAACGGTACAGCTGGGTCCCTTGATTATACATTAATAAGCACTACGGTAACTATTCCGGCAGGAAGTACTAGTGTAACGGTAAGTGTCCCTATTCTAATTGATGCTATTAATGAAGCACCTGAAACTTTTAGCCTAACAGGTACTATAACAGCTGGATCGACTGCCAATACAACTGCGATAGGTACGGCTACCATTAGCGATACGAGTATTGTTTTAATTGCAAATGATGATGAAGCTTCACCGGATGGAATAAATGGTTCATTAGAATTTATAAATGTTCTGGATAATGATTTAAGAAATGGATTGAAAATAGATCCTTCTGATGTTAATATTCAACAGAAAACAACCTTTACATATTTTGAATTTAATTCAGATGGTACGGTAAATATATTGCCAAATACTCCAGGAGGTACTTATGAAGTAGTCTATGAGATTTGCGAAAAAGCTGGTTCAAATAATTGTACTACTGCTGTATTAAAAGTTTTTGTTGAAGCTCCGTCGATTGCAATTATTAAAACAGCAACATTTAATGATGAGGATAATAGCGGATATGCAAATGCAGGTGAAACGATTACCTATAACTTTAAGATTACAAATACAGGAAATGTTCCATTGTCCGGAATAAAAGTTACAGATAATTTGCCAGGAATTGTATTATCAGGACAGCCAATTAGTTTACAAATTGGTGAATCAGATGAGCATACATTTACAGCGACATATTCTATTTCGCAAAGTGACATCAATAATGGAAGTGTAACAAATCAGGCTTCTGTAACAGGTCAAAGTCCATTAGGTGCTATTGTTGAAGATAAATCAGATGATAAAAATAATGCTGATGATAATCCAACAGTATCAAATATAGAAGGTTGTGTTATTAAAGTATTTAACGCTGTTTCTCCTAATAATGATAATTTGAATGATGAACTTAATATTAGAGGCATTGAATGTTATCCTGACAACACTATTGAGATTTATAATCGTTGGGGTGTCCTGGTATTTTCAAGAGACCGTTATGATAATAGTAACGGGAATTTCAAAGGAATTTCAGAAGGAAGAACAACAATTAAACAATCAGAGAAATTACCTGTAGGAACCTATTTTTATATTTTAAAATATAAAGATAGTAATGCGAAGCAGCATGAATCAGCAGGATATTTATATCTAAGCAATTAATAAAGAAATGACTTACTGTATTTGTAGTAAGTCATTTGATAAAAATGATAAAATGAAAAAATTAGTTTTAGTTTTTATGTTTTTTTCTGCTTTGAGTTTTGCTCAGCAAGATTCACAGTATACACAATATATGTACAATACGATCAATGTAAATCCTGCTTATGCTGGTTCGCGTGGTGTCTTGAGTATTTTTGGATTGCATCGTTCCCAATGGGTTGGACTTGATGGTGCACCGACCACTAATACACTATCTGTGAATACACCCTTAAATCGTGAAAGTTTAGGATTAGGAGTCTCTATTGTAAATGACAGAATCGGACCAACGAATGAAACTACTGTTTCTACCGATTTGTCTTATACAATTCCTACTTCAGATACTTTTAAACTTTCATTTGGAATTAAAGCCACGGCTAATTTATTTAATCTTGATGTGAACAAATTAGATGCAAAAGATCAGGGAGATCCTCAATTTCAAAATATGGACGGGAAATTTTCTCCAAACATAGGAGCGGGGATTTACTGGCATTCTGATAAAGCTTATTTAGGTTTCTCTGTCCCTAATTTTATCGAAACCAATCGTTATAATAATGATGATGTCGCTATTTTTAAAGAAAAGATAAATTACTATTTTATAGCGGGCTATGTGTTTAATTTGGATGATTTGGAATATATCAAATTTAAACCAGCATTATTGACCAAACTGGTTCAGGGAGCGCCATTACAAGTAGATGTTTCCGGAAATTTTATGTTTAACGATAAATTTGTTGTAGGAGTTGGATATCGCTGGAGTGCTTCATTAAGTGCGATGGCAGGTTTTCAGGTTACAGAAGGGTTATATATTGGGTATGGATACGACCATGAAACTACAAGGTTGCAAAAATTTAATTCAGGTTCACACGAGGTTTTCCTTCGATTTGATTTGTTTAACAGTTACAGAAGTATTACTTCACCAAGATTCTTCTAATATTCAATTGCTATGAAAATTAAAAAAATAAGTTATACAGCTTTGTTCTTTATGATGGTTTTGACAGCAATTGGACAAAAAAATGAAACGGCTGATGCTGATAAAAAATACGATAGATACCAGTTTGTAGATGCTATTGAGGTATATGAAAAAGCTGCAGAAAAAGGATATAAAGATGAAAAGATATTTCAGCGATTAGGCAATGCCTATTATTTTAATGCAGAATTGACTAAAGCTGTAAAATGGTACGATCAGCTTTTTGATTTGAATGCAGAACAAGAACCTGAATATCTTTATCGCTATGCCCAATGTCTTAAGGCAGCAGGGAATTATAAAAAAGCAGACGAAATATTAACCGAGTTCAATAAAAAGATAAACACTGATAAACGCGGAATATTATTTGATATTAATAAAAATTATTTAGAAGAGATAAAAGCCAATTCGAACCGTTTTGAAATTGCTGATGCCGGAATAAATTCAGCTTTATCAGATTATGGCACTACGATTCTAAATGATAAATTAGTTTTTGCTTCGGCTCGTGATACAGGTGGAGTTGCAAAAAAAACGTTCAAATGGACGAATAAATCTTTTACAAATTTATATTCAGCAGCTTTAATGCCTGACGGAAGTGTTGGTACTCCAGAGCGTTTTCAAAAGAATATTAACTCAAAGTTTAATGAATCGACACCTGTTTTTACTCAGGATGGGAAAACAATGTATTTTACCAGAAATAATTATTTAGATGGTAAAAGACGAAATGACGAAAAGAAAGTAACACTCTTAAAACTTTATAAAGCAACGTTAATTGAGGATCAATGGCAGAATATTACAGAACTTCCTTTTAATAGTGACCAATATAGTGTAGCGCATGCTGCTTTAAGCCCGGATGAAAAAACATTGTATTTTGCATCAGATATGCCTGGAACGTTTGGGCAGTCGGACTTGTTTAAAGTAAGTATAAATGAAGACGGAACATTTGGGAAGCCTGAAAATTTAGGAAGTGAAATAAATACAGAAGGAAGAGAAACTTTTCCTTTTATTTCAGGAGATAACGAATTGTATTTTGCCACTGACGGAAGACCGGGTTTAGGTGGTCTTGATATATTTGTTTCCAAAATAAATTCAGATTCGAGCTTTGAAGAAGTTCAAAATGTTGGAAAGCCGGTAAACAGTAAACAAGATGATTTTGCTTTTGTAATTAATAGTAAAAGCAGAAGTGGCTTCTTTACGTCAAATAGAGAAAATGGGAATGGTTTAGATGATATTTATCGATTCACTGAAACCAAAAGACTGGTCTGCGAACAAGATTTGGCAGGGACTGTTACTGATGCTGAAACAAACGAAATATTGGCCAATGCATCTCTTATGTTATTCGACGAAAATTCCAATTTTGTAGAAACAGTTTCTTCAGATGAAAAAGGCAATTACAGGTTTCCTAAAGTGAATTGTGGTAAAAAATATTCGATAAGAATTTCAAAAAATGGTTACGAAACAAAGACTGTTTCAGTAACAATCAATAAAAGAACAGGAAATACTACTTTAAAGATTTTGTTGGAAAAAGTATTTGTACCAATTGTAGCGAAACAAATTGAAACAAAAAAAATACCTGTTACGCTAATAAAACCGGAAGCTGTAAAAGAAGGAATAGATTTAGCAAAATTACTGCATTTGCCAATGAACTTTTTTGATTTAGGTAAGGCGACAATCAAAAAAGTATCAGAGCCTCAATTGAAGAAACTTGTTGATGTTTTAAATCAATATCCAACCATGAAACTTGATATTCGTTCGCATACAGATAGCCGTCAGTCAGCCTTAAATAATCAGATTTTATCTGAAAAAAGAGCACAATCAACAAAAAACTGGCTGTTAAAAAAAGGAATTGATGCCAGTAGATTAACAGCAAAAGGATACGGAGAAACCCAATTAGTAAATAAATGTGCTGATGGGGTAAAATGTACAGAAAAACAACATCAGTTAAACAGACGTAGCGAATTCATCATTATTAGTATGTAGTTAAGAGATATAAATTATACCTAGAGTATTTAGGAAATATTGATTTAGTTATTAATAATTATTATTAAAAAAGTAGCCTGCGAAGGCTGCTTTTCTTTTTATTATAAGCTGGCGGATGTAGAGTTAATAAACTTGTTAGAATGGGGGATATAAAAAAGGGACAAAGAAGAAAATTTCTTCTTTGTCCCAAGTAGTAGCGGGAACAGGACTCGAACCTGTGACCTTCGGGTTATGAGCCCGACGAGCTGCCTACTGCTCTATCCCGCGATGTTTCGGGTGCAAATATACGCCGTTTTTTGAGAAATCCAACGAAAACTTTAAAAAATGTTTTATTTTCTGTATTGAGTTGATATGACTACCTTTGCACCTTAAAATAATACACAAATGTCACATAAAGCAGGATTCGTAAACATCATCGGAAATCCAAATGTTGGTAAATCAACCTTGATGAATGCCTTCGTTGGAGAACGATTATCAATCATAACATCAAAAGCACAAACTACACGTCATAGAATTTTAGGAATTGTAAACGGAGAAGACTTTCAGTTGGTTTTGTCTGATACACCCGGAATCATTAAGCCAGCTTATGAAATGCAGGAATCAATGATGAATTTCGTGAAGTCGGCTTTTGAAGATGCTGATATTTTAATCTATATGGTCGAAATTGGTGAGCAGGATCTAAAAGATGAAGCTTTCTTTAATAAAATTATCCACGCTAAAATTCCGGTTTTATTATTATTGAATAAAATTGACAACTCAAATCAGGAACAATTAGAAACTCAGGTTGCTTTTTGGAAAGAAAAAGTACCAAATGCAGAGATTTTTCCAATTTCGGCTTTGCAGAATTTTAATGTTCCGGAAGTTTTCGGAAGAATAATAGAATTACTACCGGAATCTCCAGCTTATTACCCAAAAGATCAATTGACAGATAAACCGGAACGTTTTTTCGTAAATGAAACCATTCGTGAAAAAATCCTGCTGAATTACAGTAAGGAGATTCCGTACGCAGTTGAAATCGTAACCGAAGAATTTTTTGAAGACGAAAAAATCATTAGAATTCGCTCTATTATTATGGTAGAACGTGAAACTCAAAAAGGAATTATTATTGGACATAAAGGAGCTGCTCTTAAAAAAGTAGGAACCGATGCCCGAGCTGATTTAGAGAAATTCTTTGGAAAACAAATACATATTGAATTGGTAGTGAAAGTAAACAAAAACTGGAGAAGCAATGCCAATATGCTGAAACGATTTGGGTATAATCAATAATTTTCCAAAACATCAAAATAGTAATTTATGCAGGTTTCGACGAAGTATTCAATACCAATATGCTGTGGGCTTATATTGATTTTGGGTATAAATTACTTTTTCAGTTCAAAAGAAAAAACGGTTTCAGCTAAACCTGTTATCAAAAAAACAGAGTTGATTGAAAAAAAGGAAGCAGTTGCTTTTGATACAAAGGATTGTTCTGATGAGGAAGTGAAATTGTTTTTAAGCGAATTCATACAACAATTCAGTACTAATAAAGCTGCCAATATCAATAAGTTCATAGATAAAACTAATGGATTGGCAATATTTGTTAGAGATGGATATTATCCTATTTTAAGCTTTTCTGATGGAATTGATGATTGGATTGAATGTTTCGATTTTAGAATCTATGATAATGTAGAATTTGGAAAATTCCCTAAATATCTGGGAGATGGAGAGTTTGAAAAGACAGGCTTTTATTATGTGAAATATCAAAATAAATTCAGTCTTGATGATTTTGACGATACGTATAGTAATCGGTCAGATGAAGAGAAAAAGCCATTTCGACAGCTTGAAAAATTATGCAATTACAGAGCCGATGTAATGTCTTTAGATAAAAGCAGGGTCCTGACATTATATTTTAGTATTTATAAAAATAATAAATATTTGGTGGGTATTACTCAGGATTCTGTAGATGACGTGTTATATATAGATCAGGAAAATGAGTTTGTACCAATAGATACAGAAGAGCAAGTTGAAACGTTTTTATCAAATAATAGAAGATTTTGTGACGTAGCGAACAAAGCATATGTAGACTTTGATAAAAAAGAAATTACATACTGGGATTTTGGTGATCATCCTTACCCGTTTAGTAATTATAAAATAGGTCCTGTAAATGTTATTTCAGCAAAAATCAAAATTAGGGATATTAAATTTTTTAATTTAGGTGAAGAAGATGAGGGATTTACTTTAAAATTATCAAATAAAGGTGTTTTTAGTTCATACAGAATGGGGGCAAGACCGCAATATATTTATGCTAAGTGTAATTAAATTATTAAAGGATTAATGAAAATTAAAAAAATTACGCTTCTGATTATTTCAGTTTTAGTTTTAACATATGCGGGAATAAAAGTTGTAAAGAAAATAAACTTAAACTCTGATTATAAAATAGGACAGTCACTCGATAGTTTAAATGGCGTAAAAGTTTATTATAATGGAGGAGTAGATAATGTTCTGGAAAGAAATGTTACAAAAGACAATTACAATTTAGGCTTAAAATATCAATGTGTCGAATTCGTAAAGCGATATTATTACGAACATTACAATCATAAAATGCCAGATGCGTACGGTCACGCAAAAGATTTTTTTGATTCAAAAATAAAGGATGGCGATTTAAACCCAAACAGAGGTTTGATTCAATATGCAAATCCAGGTAAAGCAAAGTCTGAAATTGGAGATTTGGTAATTTTTTCAGGATCGCTTTTAAACAGATTCGGGCATGTTGCGATAATTTCTAAAGTTTCTGAAAATGAAATAGAGATTATTCAGCAAAATCCAGGGCCATTTGGCAGTTCCAGAGAAGTTTTTGGTGTAAAAAATCAGGAAGGAAAATATAAAATCGAAAGTAGCAGATTGCTGGGCTGGTTGAGAAAAAAATAAAGTTTTAAAGAAAAACATTCTATTAAACCGGAATGCCCTAGCCCTGATAGCAGTGGAAATCCTTTTGTGGAGCTTTTTAGCAGAACAAAAGATTGGAACGAATAGCAGGAATAGCTCCTAAAATAATATAAAAATCTTAGGTACTTAGTCCCAATAGCTATCGGGATAGCAATTAGCAACTTTTTTTAACTACCTTTGCAAAAAATTTAAATAAGGTATTTTGGATTTATAATTTACTGAGATTTAGTTAAAAACAAAATCTGAAATTGTGAGTCTGGAATCTAAAATTCAAAAAAATGAATAACATTGTTGCGATAGTAGGAAGACCTAACGTAGGGAAATCGACCCTGTTTAATAGGCTGATACAAAGAAGAGAAGCTATTGTAGATTCAGTATCTGGGGTTACCCGTGATAGAAACTATGGTAAAAGCGAGTGGAACGGAAAAGAGTTTTCTGTCATTGATACCGGAGGATACGTTCGCGGAAGTGATGACGTATTTGAAGGCGAAATCCGTAAACAAGTTGAACTTGCTATCGACGAAGCCGATGTTATTATTTTTGTGGTAGATGTTGAAGAGGGTATTACTCCAATGGATGATGTTGTTGCGCGATTATTGCGTAAAGTCACTAAGCCTGTTTTATTGGCTGTGAATAAGGTTGATAACGCCATGCGTGAAAAAGATGCTGTGGAATTTTATAACCTTGGTTTAGGTGAATATTTTACGTTTGCGAGTATTTCAGGAAGTGGAACGGGAGATTTATTAGATGCTTTGATCGAATCTTTTCCGGTAAAACCGGAGCCAGTTCAGGAAGAAGTTGTTTTGCCTCGTTTTGCTGTAGTGGGACGCCCAAATGCAGGTAAATCAAGTTTTATCAATGCATTAATTGGTCAGGATCGTTTTATGGTAACCGATATTGCAGGAACTACACGTGATGCAATTGATACCAAATTTGACCGTTTTGGTTTTGAATTCAATCTTGTTGATACTGCGGGAATCCGTCGTAAAGCAAAAGTGAAAGAAGATTTAGAATTTTATTCTGTAATGCGTTCTGTTAGAGCAATTGAGCATGCAGATATTTGTATATTGGTTATCGATGCAACCCGCGGATTTGAAGGTCAGGATCAGAGTATTTTCTGGCTGGCAGAGAAAAACCGTAAAGGGGTTGTTATTTTGGTAAACAAATGGGATTTGGTAGAAAAAGATACCATGTCTACACGTGATTACGAAGAGAAAATCAAAAAAGAATTAATGCCTTTTACTGATGTGCCAATTTTGTTCGTTTCGGCTTTGACAAAACAACGTTTATTGAAAGCATTGGAAGCTACGGTTCAGGTTTTTGAAAACAGAAAACAAAGAATTCCAACGTCTAAATTCAATGAATATATGTTGAAAGTGATTGAAGCATATCCGCCGCCGGCAACTAAAGGAAAGTATGTCAAAATTAAATATTGTATGCAATTGCCAACCTTAACACCTCAATTTGTGTTTTTTGCCAATATGCCACAATACGTTAAAGAACCGTATAAGCGTTATTTAGAAAATAAGATTAGAGAAAATTGGGATTTCGCAGGAGTTCCGATTGATATTTACATCAGAGAAAAGTAAAACACAATATCCCCACAAGTTGGGGATTTTTTTATGTCTTTTTTTATTTGATTAATAAATTGTTAGAACGAAATGGTTTTCTATTTGAAATAAACGTAAAATTCACAATTAAACCTTTCGTTTTTTCTTTAGTCTTATTGTTCTAACTAACCTTTTTTATGTCCAGATTATATTACTTTTTACTGTTTTTTATTTTTGTTTATTCGGCTAACGCTCAAAACGACATAGTTCTCAAAGGAACTGTTGTTGATATTAATACACAATTGCCGGTTGAACTGGCTACAGTTTATTTTACGACAATCAAAGATTCTACTGTTATTGACTATACTACAACAGATAAAAATGGTTTTTTTAGGTTAAATACAAAAAAACTTGATCAGTCTGTTTTTCTTAAAATAAATTATTTAGGATATCAAACGTATACAGAAGAGCAAAAAGGACTTTTAGAAAGTAAGGATTTTGGCAAATTATATTTGCTCGAAAATGTAAATGCTTTGAATGAAGTGATTGTTAAAAGTGAAGCCCCGCCGATCCGAATGAAGCAGGATACTTTAGAATACAATGCCGCCTCATATAAAGTTCGGCCTGATGCAAACGTAGAAACTTTATTAAAACAATTACCGGGCTTTGATATTGATGAAGCAGGTAAAATGACCGTCAACGGAAGAGAAGTCAATCAGTTGTTGGTCAACGGGAAACCTTTTTTTGACAGGGATGGAGCCATCGCGCTGAAAAATTTGCCTGCTGAAATTATACAAAAAGTTCAGGTTTCTGATTTTAAAACCAAAAAAGAAGAACTATCCAAACAAGAATCTACATCGGACTATTCCAGTATCAACCTGACTATCGATGAAAAGAAAAACAAAGGCTACTTTGGAAAAATCCTGGGAGGATATGGTTCTGATGATCGTTATGAAAGCAGCCTGATCATGAATTTCTTCAATAATAAACAGAAGATCAGTATTCTGGGATCTTCTAATAATATCAATTCGACCGGTTTTGCGCAGGATGAAGTATTTGATAATATGGGAGGAGGAAGAAACAGTCAGGGAAGTGGTAATACTGGAGGAAAAGGAATCACACATTCTAATTTGTTAGGAGTTAACTATTCTGATGACTGGAGTAAATATTTAAGCGCAACAGGTAGTTACAATTTTGATAATAAAATTAATAAAAACGAAAGTACAGTTAATGAAATCAGTATTTTGCCTTCCGGTAATAATTATACAACATCGAGTTCGAAAACCAGAAATGAGAGTACGGGAAATAAAGCAAATTTTGAATTAGAATATAAAATTAATCCAACAACGCGTCTTGTTATTACGCCTAATGTAAGTCAGACACGTTCTAATGGGAGTTCAAATTCCAGGAATGAGACTACAGATGAAAATGGAAGAATTTTAAATACAAGTACATCAGATCCATATAGAGAAAATATGTCAACCAATTTCTCAAATACAATCAATTTTAATAAGGCTTTTGAAAAAAAAGCCAGAAACGTCAGCCTTGTTTTTACTAATAATAATTCAGGGACGGATTCTGATGGGATAGTAGATTCTAAAACTTTTTTGTATAAGCAGGATGGTGTAGAAGAAGATAGGAGATTACAAAAAACAAAAGGTCGAAATATCTCAGATTCCTATTCTCTGGATCTTGAATATACAGAACCTATTACAGATTCTTTGCGAATAAGATTCGGTACCGATTTTGATTGGCAAAACACATCAAACGATTTAAAAACTTTTGATAATGATTTGTCTCCGGGAACTTTGGTTGATTCAGTAAGTAATTACATAAGTTCGAAACGAAATATGATAAGTCCAAAAGTAGGACTTACTTTGAAAAAAAATAAATTTACTTTCAACCTGAATACTAGAACGGCTATTGTTGATTTTGATAACCATTCGTTATATGAGAACAAGGCAACAGACTTAGAAAAAAGATATGCTCTGTCTTTTGGAAATATGCAGTTGCGATATAAATTCAGCAGGTCTAAGTTTTTTACTTTTAAATATGATTATTCAAACGCACTTCCATCGGCAAGTCAATTGATGCCTGTGGAGGATTTAAATAATTCATTAAATACTGTTACCGGAAATCCAAATTTGGATCCGATTGAGAAAAATAGTGTAAATTTTGATTTTAAGAATTTTGATTTCCGTACGCGTTCCGGATATAGTTTATTTATAAGGGGTGATTATTTCAATAATGATGTTGTATCAATTTCTGATTTTGATGACGAGACAGGAAAAAGAACTACAACTTATATCAATATTTCAGGAACTTATAGTGCCACGGCCGGTGGAAATTGGAGTCAATCCATAAAAAAAGACGCCCATACGCTGCGATATGGTGTAGGCTTAAACGGTAAATATTCTTTTGATAAAGGGTTTACAAATAAGACTTTTTATAATGCTAAATCAGCTGTAATTTCTCCAAAAGTTTATTTAACTTACGAATACGGTGAGTTGCTTACTATTTCACCATCTTACGGATTTTCATACAATCAGACGAATTATGAAAACACTTCTGCAAATTCAACTTCAAATGTCGTGCACAGAGCCGGTTTACAAACCACAACATACTGGCCGGCAAATTTAATTTTTGGAAATGATTTTGGATATACCTATAATTCGAATCTTTCTGATAATTTCAAAAAAGATTTTTACCTGTGGAATACAAGTTTGTCATACGGATTTTTGAATAAAACATTATATGCTAAAATCAAAGTTTATGATGTTTTAAATCAAAATCAAAGCGCTGGCAGAACCATTTCGGCAACTTCAGTACGCGATGAAGAAAGCACCGTTTTAAAGCGTTATGCGATGTTTTCCATAGCTTATAAAATTGGAAATTTTGCAGCAGAAAAAGGATCAAAAAGAAGAGGAGGTGAACGAGGACAAGGTGGTGGCGATAGGGGTGACCGAGGTGGAAGAGAAAGAGAGGATTAAGTTTTTTAAATTCTGAGATTAGATTTTTTAAGGTTGAAGATAGAGCCAAAAGATATTATTAAACAGACTCAAGTTTAGCTTGAGTTTGTTGTTTAGCGGCTGTTTCAAATTAATTTATAAAATTGAATTCTTTTATGATTTTATTTTTCTATCGATTTTATGATAAAGAGTAAAACGAATAATGTCACGATCATAAAAATCTACACCGCTTGCTCTTCTTTGAAAGCTTTTTAAATAACCTAATTCCAAACCAATATTCGGGTTAAAATGATAGCGCAAAGCACCGTAAATTCTGTTTTGGTCAAAGGTGTTTTTTTTATTGTCTTTTCCGTGATTCAATAAAATTTCATCAGAAATAGTTCCTTTTAAGCTTCTTTTTTCTTTTTCCCAAAGTGTAAAAGTTGATTGTAAACGATATCTGAATCGAAAGGAGAAAGAAAAATCGTTTAATAATTCTGTTTTACCCGCTTTTTGTATAAATCGTTCTTCAAGCTGAAAACGGTTATGAAAAGTAATCTTTGCAATATCGTTGATAAGAGTGATATCCTGTTGACCCCGATATTCTGGAATTGTAAAATCAGGATCGGTTTGAGGAGTTTGGGTATTTACACTAAAATAGGCAAATCCCCCTCCTAAATCAATAGTTTTCGTAGTGCGATATCTTCCCTGAATTCTCAAGACCCATAAATTTTCGTGAACAGGATTTACAAAGCTGCGATTATCAAATTCAGAATGTAGTGACCATTTTTCAGTTATTGGCAAAATAGTGTAGTATCGAACCCAGGTTAAAGTTTGTTGTTCGATATTTTTTTTGCTCTGAGCTAAAGAAAATTGACCTAAAAAAGCCAAAAAAAGAAAGAATCTGAAAAACTTCATCAATGTTGTATAAATTCAAGCCGCGAATATATACAAATGAGAGATGATTTTAGCAGAATAAAAATTGTTTTAAATTGTATTTTGTGATTTCAATCTTGGTAAAAAAAAACGAGATGCACTTATGAAAATGCATCTCGTTTAGCAAAACTAACTTTATTTTTATTATTATAGCGAATATTTTAGAGTAATACCATAGGTTCTTTGGTCTCCTAACACGGCAGCATAGTGTCCGGCATTTCCACCTGCTGGCAATAATTGCTCGTAATAATCCTTGTTTAGAATATTGCGTCCCCAGAAGTTAATAGATAAACCATCTGTCGCACGGAAACCTAAACGGGCATTAAAAATAGCATAACCAGGAACGATTAAATATTTTGAAGCTGAAGGGCTTGATGAGAATTCTGATCTGGCATAGCTATCAAGAGCTATGAAAAATTTCCCTGCATTTCCGAAGAATCTTGCATTTTTAGTATATTCACCTCCTAAGCTTCCAGCCCATTTTGAAACACCTGGTAAATCAGATCCGGAAACATCTTTATAGTTTACAGCTTTTCCGTCAATAACAAGACCAGTATCTTCTAATGGTAGTGGTGCATTTGTAAATTTAACATATTGACCTTCAGTATAAGTTCCGGCAGCGTTAATGCTAAAGTGGCTGTTAATTACAAAACTGGCATCTAATTCGGCACCTCTTACACGTACTTTATCAGCATTAGCAAGGTATCCACGATTTACTCCTAACTCTGCAGCCTGAACGTTTGTTTGAAAATCTTTAATTTCCGTATTAAATAATGTCAGGTTCAATATAGAATTTCTAAACGGGGAAGTTTTTACACCTAGTTCATAATGATTTACATCCTCAGGCTTAATTACTGCAAGATCAGCAAGTGTTTTATCTGCTGGAGGAGTTGGAAGTCCTGCAACATTTACACCAACCGGTTTGTAGCTTTTTGCGTAAGTAGCATAAGCATTGATTTTATCGCTAAATTTATATATTAAAGTTAAATTTCCTGAAAAATCGGTATCGTCTGTACTTGAATCGAAAGCCTGATCTGTATATACTAATTTTTTCAGGGCAATTAATGCAGGGTCGGTTGTCTGAAGACCTCCGTATGTGGTACGCTTATAGTTTGCTTCTTTTTTATCAAAGTTATATCGTACACCAGGTAATACATGCAGGCGATCTGTTATTGCCCAGTCTAACTGTCCAAATACTGCCGCACTCGATGCTCTGATTCTTGCATCAGTTTTAATTCCATAACCTTCAAAAAGACCTGGGGTTTTCCATAAATTACTTGTTGTGCTTTGAGAAAATCTCCATTGTGCACTCCCTGATTCTTCTGTACCGTTTGTTTGTGATGTCTGATCAATAAAGAATACACCAGCTACACCGCTAATCTTAGATGTTAACTGACCCGCATATCGAACTTCCTGTGTAATTTGGGTTTGTCTCGTTGGGTTTTGTGATTTTGCCAAAACCTGTAAGCCTGTAAAATCCCTGTCATTTGATGGATCCCAGTTCCAGAAACGCCATGCGGTTGTCGAAGTCAAAGTTCCGCCACCAATTTTGGTATCAACGTTAAAAGATATACCTCCCATATCTTGTCCGGATCTCCAAGGGGTATCCTGGTCAATTTTACGGTCAAATGCGTTTCTGCTTGGTAATTGATAATTTAAGTCTGTTATAATAGCATCAAACTGACGGTAAGCAGCTCTTTTGGTTGGTGCAACGCCTGCAATTACTTGTGCATATCCGTCAGGACGTTGTGTAGTGATATCTGCAGCTAATATAATATTGGTATTTTCTGACGGAGTATAAAGTAACTGCCCTCTAATTCCCTGATTGTTTAGGGTGTTTGTAGCTCTTCCTGTTGCAGTATTGTCAATCAGACCATCGCGTTGTGTACCTGAAAAAGAAAGGCGTCCTGCAATTTTTTTGCTTAAAGCACCTGTAACAGAAGCTTTAGCCTGAAGGAAGGCATAGTTCCCGTAACTTACTTCTAAATCAGCACCTGATGTGAAACTTGGTTTACGAGTTGCAATGTTAAAAGCTCCTGAAGTAGTGTTTTTACCAAAAAGTGATCCTTGTGGTCCACGCAAAACTTCAATTCGTTCTACATCTACAAAATCTAAAGTTGTAGCTGCCGGACGGGCATAATAAACACCGTCAACATAGAAACCAACACCAGGATCAATACCATCGTTAGTAAGGCCATAAGGAGAACCCAGACCACGAATATTTATTCCGGTATTTCTTGGGTTTGATGAATATAATTGTACAGATGGAACCAATTCTTTTATACGATTTACGTTAAAAGCTCCAGCTTGCTCAGCTTGTTTTCCAGTTACTACTGATACTGCAATTGGAATATCCTGAACTTTTTCTATTCGTCGTCTTGATGACACTACAACTTCAATAAGTTCGTTTTCTTCTTTTAAGGCAATTTGTAAAAGTGGGGCTGGTAAAGTGGTTATTTCAATTTCGGTAGTTTTATATCCAACATATTGTACCAGTATAGTTAAAGGTAGTTTTTTGCTTTTTGTGTCCAGGCTAAAATGTCCGCTGGAATCAGTTATAGTGCTTATTGTAGTCCCTTTTACCACAACATTGGCTGCTTCTAAAGGTGCTTTTTGTGAATCTGTAATGGTACCTTCAATATTTTGTGCGAATGAAACCGAGAAGGCTAAAATAGATAGTATTGTAAATATATTTTTTATAGAATTTTTCATTTTATATTATGTATATGTGATTAGTAGAATTTAAATTAAATTTTTTTTACCAGCACATACACATCATAGAAGAATTGTTTTTCACTGCAGTGAAATTTTTAGTATTACTTTTTTGCAAAAGATTTGAGACATAAGACTTACTTAATTTTACTTTCATCGGTTTAAAATTTGTAAATGATTTGTTAATTATTTTTTGCAAATATATATAAAATCTATCAGTTTAGTAGGGTTTTAAAATATTTTTTTATTTTTTTATTAGTGAAGCGATTGTAATGTTCTGCATAGCCTTTAAAGTTTCATCACGAATGATCATTAAACCATGGCGCAGGCTGCATTCTTCCTCGGTTTTACAATCTGAACAAGGCTCGTAAAAATTCAAAGAAGCACATGGTAAAAGTGCAATGGCGCCATCAAATAAACGATGAATTTCAGCTAAAGTAATGTCGTTTTTAGATTTTATCAGATAATATCCGCCAAATTTTCCCTGCTTACTGCTCACAAAACGTCCTCGTTTCAGATCTAATAAAATCTGCTCTAAAAACTTTTTAGGAATATTGCCGCCATCAGCAATCTCTATTGTTTTAGAAATGTGATTTTCGTCTTGTTCTGCTAAATAAAGTAGGGCTTTAAGGGCGTATTTTGCTTTATGTGATAACATCTATGATTGGTTATAAATTAAAATTGTAAATAATTATGAATGGCAAATTTAAGCTAAATCAGCATAAAATTAAACTGAAACCAAAACTTGAACCGATATTTGAAAAAAATTACCAGCCTCCGCTTGAACCTCCACCAGAGAATCCGCCTCCGCCAAATCCACCGCCGAAACCTACGCCACCTCCGGATGATCCACCGCCAAAGCCTCCAAATCCGCCTCCACTGCTTCTGCCAAGACTACTTAGAAGAATGACATCCATCAGGCTAGGTCCTCCGCCACTATTATTCCCTGAATTTCCTCCACCGCCTCTTTTATTTCGTGCAAGTAAAATTAATACAATTACCACAATTATGATAAAAGGCAATACAGGAAAATCTTTTCCTTTACTTTGTTTGCGTTCACCCTTAAATTTTCCTTTAAAAACATCAATTATAGCATCAGTACCTTTGTCAAGACCGTTATAAAAACTGCCTGCTTTAAATTCAGGGATAATTATATTTCGAATTATAGTTCCGCCAATACCTGCTGTTAAACGATCTTCCAGACCATATCCGGGATTGATAGCGATTTTCTTTTCGTTTTTTGCTAATAAAATAATAACACCATTATCGTCTTGCTTAGTTCCTCCTATTCCCCATGTTTGTCCCCATTTAGTAGCCAGCTGACTTACATCTTCTCCTTTTAAACTTTCAATCGTAATAACTACTATTTGTGTTGTAGTAGAATCTGAATAACGAATTAGTTTTTCTTCTAACTGTGTTTTTTCAGAAGCACTTAAAATGTTGGCATAATCATAAACAGAGGTTTGAAGACTTGGCTTTTCAGGAATGGTAAACTGAGCAAAAATCCCTGTAGAAGTAAAAAATGCAATTGACAATAGGATAAACTGAAAAACTCCGTTGGAATTTAATATTTTGTTTTTGGAAAATTTCATTGTTTAACCTTTTGAGATTTCGTTTGATAATTCGTTCGTGTCATTTTCCTGAGATGGGAAATATTTTTTCAGTTGTTCTCCGGCATTCAGAATGCCATCAACAATTCCCTGCTTAAATTTTCCTGATTTGAAATGGTTTGTCATAACGTCTTTGGTACAATTCCAAAAATCATCGGCTACCAGATCATTAATTCCTTTATCTCCGCAGATAACAAAGTTTTTGTCTTCAACTGCAAAATAAAACAGTACGCCATTTTGCAATTTAGTTTCATCCATCCGTAATTCATGAAAAACTTCTAAAGCCCTGTCAAAAGGAACTTTAGAAGTTGTTTTTTCTATATGTACTCTAATTTCGCCGGAAGTATTTTTTTCAGCCAAACAAATAGCTTCCACTATTGCCTGTTCATCTTCTTTGGATAAAAAATCTTCTACTTTTGACATGAGAAATATTTTAGAGTTTAGATTATTGATTTTAGATTTAAGTACATTCTAAAAATTTGTAAAAATTAATTATTTATTAAAATCTATATCAACTGGTTTATCTGCACCAACTACTGATTTAAAATATGGTTTTTCTTTATATTCACCTAAAAACCATTTGTTTGGTATAGATAATACATATCCGTTATATTCTTGAACAGCTTCGTTAAAACGGGTTCTAGCTGTTAAAATCTGGTTTTCTGTACTTGGTAATTCATCTTGTAATTTTTGGAAACTTTCTGTAGCTTTTAATTCAGGATATTTTTCAACTGTAACCAATAATCTTGATAATGATGAAGATACTCCACTCTGTGCCTGATTGAATTGTTCTAGTTGTTCAGGGGTAACGTTACTTGGATCGATTGTTACCGAAGTAGCTTTTGCACGAGCTTCTATTACCGCAGTTAAAGTTCCTTTTTCAAAGTCAGCAGTGGCTTTTACTGTTTTTACTAAATTTGGGATAAGGTCATTACGTCTTTGGTAAGCTGTTTCAACATTTCCCCATTCTTTGTTAACCGCTTGATTGTATTTTAAACCAGTGTTTTTAATTCCAATTGACCAAAACGCAATGATAGCAATTAGTACAACAATAATTCCTACGGGGATTAACCATTTTCTCATGTCTGTTTTATTTTAAAGTTTATTTTTAAATTTATTTTAATTACAATTCGTTTTTAATATCTATTAACTGTGTTTTTATGGTTTCTAATTTACGTATTATTTCGAATTTATCTAATGTTTTCTTTTGTCCTTCTTTCAAATGTGTTTTGGCGCCTTCAAGTGTAAAACCACGCTCTTTAACCAAATGATAAATCAATTGTAAATTCGTAATATCTTCAGGAGTAAACATTCGGTTGCCTTTGGCATTCTTTTTTGGTTTCAGGATATCAAATTCGCTGTCCCAAAAACGTATCAAAGATGCATTGACATTAAAAGCCCTGGCTACTTCACCAATGCTGTAATATCTTTTATCTTTAGAAAGCTCAATATGCATGATTTTATTTTTCTGTTTATTCAAATTTATTCAAAATTACTACTTTTCGCAGTATTAATCTAATGACTGGTTTTCCTGATTGGCCAAATGTGAAATCGCAACATATTCTACAGCAGAAATATTTCCGTAATAAAAATTCAGCGGATTCACGACTTTTCCGTCTTTATGCACTTCATAATGACAATGTGGGCCTTCAGATCTTCCGGTGCTTCCTACATATCCTATAACATCTCCACGTTTAACATGTTGTCCCGGTCTGCAATTGTATTTGCTTAAATGCGCATACAAACTTTCGTATCCAAAACCATGCCTGATGACTACATGGTTTCCAAAACCTGATGCCGAGTTGTCAGCTCTGGCAATAACTCCATCTCCGGTAGCATAAACAGGAGATCCCGTATTGGCTGTGAAATCCATGCCATTATGCATTTTTCGCACTTTTGTGAAAGGATCAATTCTGTATCCAAAACCGGAAGCCATTCGTTTTAAATTTTCGTTTCGGACTGGCTGAATGGCAGGAATTGCCGCCAATAAATTCTTTTTTGTACTCGCGATTTTCAAAATGTCATCCAATGACTTTGATTGAATTGCCAATTCTTTCGAGAGTTGATCAATTCGTTTGGTTGTGCTGAGTACTAATTGCGAATTATTATATCCTTCTAAATCTTTATATCTTTTAATGTCTTTAAATCCGGATTTTCTAATAGAATCCGGGATCTCTGCCTTATTAAAATAAACCCTGTAAATATTATTGTCACGATCTTCTAAAGCCTCAGTTACATCATCAATTTCATCCATTCTTTTGTTTAAAATGGCATATTGTAATTTTAAATTCTCAATTTCACGTGCCTGTAAACGATCTTTTGGAGTTTCAAAATATGGTGTATTGATTAAAAGGACAAAAACTAAAAAACCAAATAATGCTGAAGCCAGTAAAAACAGCAATGCATAACCAATTTTGATTCTCTTTTTTGTTTTTATTTTCGTATAAGCCAGATTTTCTGAGTCGTAATAATATTTTACTTTCGCCATATTTTAAAATACCCTATTTTTGCAGCTTATTAAAAAAGTTAGTCGAACAAATTTAATAAATGTTTCAGTTGTTCGACGCTTTTTTTAATAATTAAAGCAATTAGATAATATATCAATTTGATAATTTGATAATGTATTTAGAGTGAATTTTATTGTTTTGAACTTTAAGTTTCTACTTAAAATTATCTAATTATCACATTTTCAGATTGATTAATTATCATTGATACATTTTCAAATTATCTCATTATAAATATGAAATCACAAGACGTACGTAAGCAATTTCTAGACTTTTTTAAAAACAACGGACACTTAATTGTTCCTTCTGCTCCAATCGTTCTCAAGGACGATCCAACTCTTATGTTCAATAACTCGGGAATGGCCCAGTTTAAAGAATATTTTTTAGGAAACGGAACACCAAAAAGTCCGAGAATAGCCGATACGCAAAAATGTCTTCGTGTTTCAGGAAAACATAATGATCTTGAAGATGTAGGTTTTGATACCTATCACCATACTATGTTTGAGATGCTTGGAAACTGGTCTTTTGGAGATTATTTCAAAAAAGAAGCAATCAACTGGGCATGGCAGCTTTTGACAGAAGTATATAAAATCCCAAAAGAAAATCTTTACGTATCTGTTTTTGAAGGAAGTAAAGAAGATAACGTTCCGTTTGATCAGGAAGCCTGGGATATCTGGAGAACTCTAATTGATGAGGACCGAATTATTCTTGGAAATAAAAAAGACAATTTCTGGGAAATGGGTGACCAAGGACCATGCGGACCTTGTTCTGAAATTCACGTTGATTTACGTCCGGAATCTGAAAAAGCATTGGTTACAGGAAAAAGCCTTGTAAACAATGATCACCCGCAAGTAGTTGAAATCTGGAATAATGTATTTATGGAATTCAACCGTAAAGCTGATGGATCATTAGAAAAACTTCCTGCACAGCACGTTGATACAGGAATGGGATTTGAGCGTTTGTGTATGGCACTGCAAGGAAAAACATCAAATTATGATACCGATGTTTTTACGCCGCTTATTGAGAAAATAGAACAAATTACAGGTTTAAAATATACATCTGATGAAGTAAAAAACATCAGTGAAGAACAAAATAAAACCAACATTGCGATTCGTGTTGTGGTAGATCACGTTCGTGCGGTTGCCTTTGCAATTGCAGACGGACAGTTGCCATCGAATACAGGTGCAGGTTATGTAATTCGTAGAATTTTGCGTCGTGCAATTCGTTACGGATTTACATTCTTAAATACCAAAGAACCATTTATCAATAAATTGGTAGAAGTTCTGGCAAATCAAATGGGAGAGTTTTTCCCTGAAATTAAATCGCAGCAACAATTAGTTACCAATGTAATTCGTGAGGAAGAAGCTTCTTTCTTAAGAACTCTTGATCAAGGATTACAATTGTTAGAAAATGTGGTTTCAGAAACTAAAGGAAAAGAAGTTTCCGGCGCTAAGGTTTTCGAATTATACGATACATTTGGTTTCCCAAAAGATTTGACAGCCTTAATTCTAAAAGAAAAAGGTTTCTCTTATAACGAAGAAGAGTTTGAAGTTGAATTACAAAAACAAAAAACACGTTCTCGTGCAGCTTCTGAAGTTTCAACAGAAGACTGGAATGTTTTGATTCCGGGAAATGTAGAAACATTTGTTGGTTATGATAAAACCGAAAACGATGTAAAAATCACTCGTATCAGAAAAGTAGATTCTAAAAAAGATGGTATTTTGTACCAAATCGTTTTAGACAATACGCCATTTTATCCAGAAGGAGGAGGACAAGTTGGTGATAAAGGAACGCTTGTTTCTGCAAACGAAACAATCGAAATTATCGATACGAAGAAAGAAAACAACCTGATTTTGCATTTTGCAAAACAGCTTCCGGAAAATGTAGAGGCAGGTTTTGTAGCAAAAGCAAATACTGATTTAAGAACATCAACATCAAAAAATCACTCGGCTACGCACTTGATGCATTTGGCTTTGAGAAGCATTTTAGGAACACATGTAGAGCAAAAAGGTTCGTTGGTAAATCCAAATTATTTACGTTTTGACTTTTCGCATTTCAGTAAAGTTTCTGATGAAGAAATCAAGCAGGTTGAAGCTTCTGTAAATGCTCAGATTGAAGCACAGTTACAATTAGTTGAACACAGAAATATTCCAATTCAGGAAGCATTAGATAAAGGCGCAATGGCTTTGTTTGGCGAAAAATACGGAGACAATGTTCGTATGATTGAGTTTGGCGACAGTAAAGAATTATGCGGAGGTATTCATGTAAAAAATACAGCAGAGATCTGGCATTTCAAGATTATTTCTGAAGGTGCTGTTGCGGCTGGAATTCGTCGTATTGAAGCCATTACAGGTGATGCTGTGAAAAACTTCTACCTAAACCAGGAAAATACTTTGGCAGAGATAAAAGAAACGCTAAAAAATCCGCAGGATATTTTAAAATCGGTTGCTTCTCTTCAGGATGATAATGCAAAACTGAAAAAACAAGTTGAGCAATTATTGAAAGAAAAAGTAGGTTCATTAAAAGCGGAATTAGAGAAAGATTTCCAGGAAGTAAATGGCGTAAATTTCCTTGCTAAACAAGTAAATTTAAGTATGGCTTCTACAAAAGATTTAGCTTCGGCTTTAGGAAGTTCAAAACCAGATTCGTTTGTGTTTTTAGCTTCTGTAGAAGATGGTTTACCAAATATTCACTGTTATATCGCTAAAGAATTAGTTGGAAGTAAAGGCTTAAATGCAAATGCAGTTATCAAAGAATTAGGAAAATATATTGACGGAAATGGAGGAGGACAGCCTTTCTTCGCTTCCGGAAAAGGTAAAAATGCTTCCGGAATTGCTGAGGCTTTAGCTAAGGCGACTGAGTTTGTGAAGTAAAGTTTTATTTCGCGCAAAGACGCAGAGTCGCAAAGTTTTTTAAGCTTTGCGACTTTTTATTTTTATAAAATTAATTTTTGTAAGTTTATACTTTAATTATTTTAAGATGACCGAAAATGAAATTTCAGCTATTGTAGTTGATATTTGTTATAAAATGCATGTCAAACTTGGACCAGGTTTGTTAGAGTCAGTTTATGAAGCAATTCTATTTTATGAGCTAACTAAAAAAGGATTATTTGTAGAAAGGCAAAAAGTAATACCCGTTATTTGGGATGAATTAAAACTAGATATTGGTTTTCGAACTGATTTAATAGTTGAAAATAAATTAATTTTAGAAATAAAGTCAATATAAAAAATTACAGAGGTTCATGCGAAACAAATTATGACCTATTTAAAAATTACAAATATTAAATTAGGTTTGCTGATAAATTTTAACGTGCCTTTGATTAAGTTTGGTATTACAAGAATTGTTAACAATCTTTAGTTATACAATAAAAAAATATTGAAACAACAAAGTCAAAAATTTTGCGACTCTGCGTCTTTGCGCGATAAAAAATTATTTACGTTCCCCAATCTGCTGACGCCACATAGCGTAATACAAACCTTTTTCAGCAATTAAGTCATCATGTTTACCTTGCTCAATTATTTTGCCTTGTTCTAATACAAAAATTCGATCAGCGTGCATAACTGTTGATAAGCGATGTGCAATTAAAACCGTGATTCTGTTTTGGTCTGATATGTTTCTAATAGTTGCATTGATTTCTTCTTCGGTAATCGAATCTAAAGCAGAAGTAGCTTCATCAAAAATTAATAAATTTGGATTTCTTAAAATAGCTCTGGCAATAGACAAACGTTGTTTTTCGCCACCAGAAACTTTAATTCCGCCTTCGCCAATTGTGGTATTTAACCCATCTTCGGCACGTTTCAGCAATTTTTCACAGCTGGCTCTCTTTAGGGCATCATATAAGTCCTCGTCTGTGGCGTTTGGTTTTACAAATAATAAATTTTCACGAATTGTTCCGGAGAATAATTGGGCATCCTGAGTTACAAAACCTAATTGTTTTCTTAGATCCAATAAATCAATTTCTGCAGAATCAATATCATTATATAAAACCTCACCTTCTGCAGGTATATACAATCCAACCAGTAATTTAACCAAAGTTGTTTTGCCAGAACCTGAAGGACCAACAAAGGCGACTGTCTGGCCTTGTTTGATTTCGAAATTGATATTTTCAACCGCTTTAAATTTTGCTGTCTTGTGTTGGAAACTTACATTCGAGAACAATAAAGACTGAATTGCGCCCACATGTTTTGGATTTTTAGGGCGAAATTCTTTTGGAGCACTCAATAAAGTTTTGAAATTTTCCATTGAAACTTTCGTCTCGTTGACCACAATAATAAAATTCCCTAATTCCTGTAATGGACCAAAAATAAAAAAAGTAAAAAAGACCATGGTCAATAAATCACCTACAATGATTTTTCCACCAAATAAAAAATAATACAAGGTAAAAACAACACAGGTTCTTAAAAAGTGAACAGTTGTTCCCTGAATAAAACTTAAACTTCGAATGTAGCGGACTTTTTCTAATTCGAGATGTAAAATTTTAAAGGTATTTAAGTTCAGACGTTTTTCTTCCTGATAGGTTAATCCAAGACTTTTTACCAATTCAATATTTCTTAAACTTTCGGTTGTTGAACCCGCCAATGCGTTTGTCTGATTAACGATTTTTTTCGAAACAATTTTAATCTTCTTACCCAGATAAGAACTCACCAAAGCAATAATTGGAGCTGTAATTAAAAAAATAAGTGAAATTCGGAAATCAATTCGTGCAACGTAAATTATTACGAAAATGAAGCCAATGATAGTCTGAAAAATAAGAGAAATAGAAAGTGTAATTAGTTTTTCAGAATCAGAACGTACTTTGGTCAGTTTGCTTAAAGTTTCACCGCTTCGCTGGTCTTCAAATTCGGCATAAGGCAAATCGAGAGATTTTTTAATTCCGTCTGTATACATTTGAGCCCCCGTTCGCTGAATGACGACGTTGGTGAAATAATCCTGAAAGTTTTTAGTAATTCTTGAAATCATGGCTGCTCCAAGTGAAAGTCCCAGCCAGAATGATAATGATTTAATAAACTCCATTTCATTTCCTTTGTATTTTGCCAGTCCAACACCGCAGTCCTGCATTAATTTACCGGTAATAATAGAGTCTGATAAACTGAAACAAATGTTTATGGTAGCCATAATCAAAGCAAAAAACAAAAGCATTTTGTGTTTGATTATATAGGAGTATAATAATTTCATAAGAGAATTTAATTTATAAAAAGAAAAACAAAAGTACTAAATTGACAAGCATCATTTCGCGGATCTTGTTGTATTTAAAAGTTAATTTTTGAACCCGGATTTTAAATTTATGAAAAGAGGTAAAAAAACAATATACTTTTTTATTAAATAATAATTATTTACAAGTTTGTTCTTTAGAAAGTTATAATTTATTAGGATACTAAATATCTTTTTGATTAATTATTTTTGGTTTTTTATTGTTAAAACAAGTTAGGTTTTTAGGTCTTATTTTAGTTCATTTGTAGGAAATATTAATGATCTAAATTTTAAAAATGAAAAAAATTTTATGCCTTTTTGGAGCTTTGACTTTTGCACTAACTTCTTGTTCAAGTGATGAAGATTCTTCAGGGTCACCTTCTTCAGATTTGGTTTTACTTAAAAAAACGATTTCAACTGATTCTGAAGGAGAAAAAGTGACTACAATTTATAAATATAGTGGTAATAAAATTGTTAGTGTAACTGATGATCAGGGAGAATTTAATCGTTATTATACTTATACAGGAGATTTGATTACCAAAATAGAATATAAACTTCCAAATGGAACAGTTGATCAAATAAACACATATGAGTATGACTCAAACAACAGGTTAATTAAATTTGTAAGAGTTGAGCCTTTAGATGAATTGGGAAATAAAGAGGTTTATACCTATAATTCTGACGGAACAGTTTCAATAAAAGAGTATATAGGAGATGACAAAACACAAAATCAACTTAATGGAGAAGGGAAAGTAACTTTTACTAACGGAGAAGTGACTAAAATAATTATAGATTATGGACCAAGCAGAAGCTATATCTATGATGACAAAAACAATCCGATGAAAAATGTTTTAGGATTTGATAAATTGGCTTTTGAAGATAGTGAAGCTTCTGGAATATTACATAATATAGTTTCTGAAAAAGATTTGGATTACGATGAAGTAACAGCTACCTATATTTTTACATATAATTCAGCCGGATATCCAACAAAAAGTACAGAAAATGAAGAAGGAGAAATAGCTACAGTCGAGTTTTTCTATTAAAAATGAAAAGACTCTGTTAAGAACTATAAAAAACCAAATACATCTGTATTTGGTTTTTTTATTGGTAAAAATTCGTGAAATTCGTGTTTAAATTACAAACCATGTATTTCAGAACCCAAATCCCAATTTCAAAAAGCAGTATTCCAATTGATTATAATTCGAAGATACTCTCTATTGGTTCTTGTTTTGCAGAAAACATGGCAGATAAATTGGATTATTTTAAGTTTCAAAATATAACAAATCCATTTGGGATAATTTTTAACCCGCTTTCAATTGAAAATTTATTTCGAAGAGTCTGCGAAAAACATTTTTTTCAGGAAAAAGATGTTTTTTTTCACAATGAGCGCTGGCATAGTTTTGAAGTACATTCGGATTTAAGCAATTCAGACAGAGAAGAATTACTTGAAACGTTAAATAAAGCCATTACCCAAACTTATAATAAGTTACAGGAAGCTACACATATAATTATCACATACGGTACTTCCTGGGTTTACAGAAGTGTTGAAAACGATCAAATTGTTGCCAATTGCCATAAAGTACCTCAAAAACAATTTTGCAAAGCATTATTAATGGTCGATACAATTCAGAAAAGTATTCAGACTACCATCGACTTAATTCAGGTTCTAAATCCAAATGTGAAATTTATTTTTACTGTTTCTCCCGTTAGACATATAAAAGACGGTTTTGCAGAAAATCAGCTTAGTAAATCACATTTATTTACAGCATTGCATCAGGTTTTAAAAACTAATAATTCACATTTCATGGCTCAGGACTATTTTCCTTCATATGAGATCATGATGGATGAACTTCGGGACTATCGTTTTTATTCAGAAGATATGTTACATCCAAATAAAGTAGCAATCGATTATATCTGGCATAAATTCAGCGAAAACTATATTGCCGAAAATAGCTTTTTGACGATGCAGGAAATTGAAGATATACAAAAGAGATTGCACCATCGAAGCTTTAATCCTGAGTCTGAGCAGCATCAGAAATTTTTGGCTAAGCTTCAGCAAAAAATCAAACTTTTAGAAAAAAAACAACCTTCAATTAAGTTTTAACTGTCATCCTGATAAATTATGGCATGATTATTTGTCAGTAAAATTTTAGAATAATTGCGTGTAATTATGTAAATTGTTAGAACTTAAAATTAACAATTTTGTAAGTTGTAGAGATACACACTTTCGATAACGCAATTTCAATCTAATGTGTTTTATTGGCGTATGAATAAAAAGATAATTCATTATTTAAAAAAAACACTACGTATTCTACTTTGGTGCGTGGGTTCTGTAATTGCACTTTTATTACTTCTTATTATTTTAATTCAGGTCCCTTCTGTTCAGAATTATGCTAAGGATAAAGCGATTACTTTCCTGCATAAAAAAATTAAAACAAAAGTTTCCTTAGATAAAATTGCGATAAAATTTCCAAAAGAGGTAGTTCTGGAAGGTTTTTATTTTGAAGACCAAAAAAAGAATATTTTGCTGTCAGGAAAGCGATTAGAGATTGATGTTGATCTGGTAAAACTGATAAACAGTGAACTTGAAATCAATTCTGTTTCTCTGGAAAATGTAAAAGCCAATATATACAGGGATAAAAATGGCATATTTAATTTCGATTATATTATTAAAGCTTTCGAATCAAAAGAACCGAAAGATCCGGACAGTAAACCATTCAAAATAGCTGTTGTAAAAGTAAATCTGGATAATGTCAGTTTTAATTTCAAAGATGATTTTGCTAAAAATGATGTGAAAGTAAAATTATCGCATTTTGATACCTATTTCAACAAGTTTGATCTGGATAAAATGAATTTCGATATTCCGAATATTAACTTAAACGGATTGAAATTGGTATTGGATCAGGATGCGGTTGAAAAAATTGCTGAAGTTTCTGTAAAAACAGTGGATACAATTTCGAAAAGGAAGGACTTTAGATTAAAATTAGATAAAATTCGTTTATCAAAAATTGATGTTTCTTACGATAATAAAGATTCCAGACTGGATTCAGGAATAAAATTGGGAACTTTGAATCTGAATGTTAATGAAATTGATTTGAACAGACAGCTTTTGGACTTCGATACTTTCGAATTGAAAAACCTAAAAGGGAATTTAAGATTAGGAGTAAAAGACAAACAACTGAAAACCCCAAGTCTGGATTCGACTTCTATCAAACAAGCTGGCTGGAAAGTAAAATTAAAAGATGTTACGATACAAAATATTGCTTTCAAATTTGATAATATGGAATCAAAACCAACTCAAAAAGGAATTGATTACAGTCATTTGGATTTGAGTAAATTTGATCTTCAGGCAGCTAAATTATATTATGGAAATGATACCATTTCAGGAAATATAAAATCGCTTTCAGCAAATGAAAAAAGAGGATTACAGATTCAGTCATTAAAAACCAATTTCTTTTATGATTCAAAAAATGCATCTCTGGATAATTTATACATAAGAACACCTCAAACACTTTTACAAAACAAAATTAAGCTGACATATTCTTCACTTGCAGCATTAAAAAAAGATCTTCCTAATCTCGTTATAGATGCTAATTTAAAAGATTCCAAAGTTGGTTTTAAAGACATATTATTATTTGCACCTGATTTGCATAAAACAAATCCGTTCAGGGATAATCCAAACGCGATTTTATATTTAAATACGCAGTTAAACGGAAAAATAAAAAATCTGAACATCCCATTGTTCGAAATGAGCGGAATCGGAACGACCAAAGTTTCCCTTTCTGGAAAAATTATCGGTTTGCCAGATGCCCAAAAAGCCAATTATGATCTGAATATTAAAAAACTTTCAAGCACATCAAAAGATGTATATTCTTTTGTTCCCACGGGAACCATTCCGAAGAATATTCAGTTGCCGTCACAATTTAATCTAAATGGAAAATTTAAAGGTTCTGTTCAGAATTTCAAAACCAATTTGGCTTTAAACAGCACTTTTGGAAATGCCAAAATAGATGCTTTATTTGACCAGCGCATAAAAAAAGGGGAGAAATATGATGCAACAGTTTACCTGCTTGATTTTGATCTGGGAAGATTGATAAAAAATGATTCTATCGGAAAAATTACCCTCAAAACAAAAGTAAAAGGGAAAGGGCTGGATCCTGAAACTGCAGTGGCAGAATTGGATGGAATTGTACAAAAAGCAGTTTTCAACAGATATACTTACAGAGATTTGGCTTTAAAAGGGAATATCGAAAACGGATCTTTTGCAGTCAAATCAGGGATGAGCGATCCAAATTTAAATTTTAAGCTGACAGCTAGCGGAAATACAAAGCAAAAATATCCATCAATCAAGTTAAAACTAAACCTGGATATTGCCGATTTGGAAAAATTGAATCTTCATGCAGGACCAATGAAATTAAGAGGGAATATTGATGCTGACGTCGTCAACAGTAATCCTGATTTTTTAAACGGAAAAGTGTTTCTTTCAAACGTGCAAATTTTAAAAGATACCGAACCTATTGTTTTGGATTCGGTTCGTGTAATTGCTTTTTCAGATAATACGAGAAACAATATCAAAATATCTTCACAGTTTTTACAAGCTGAGGCAGATGGAAAATATAAATTGACAACACTGACTTCAGCCATAAAAAAATCATTATCAAAATACATTGATTTGAAAAATCCGAAAGTAAACGGAGAATCAGGTGAACAAAGACTGACTTTTAAATTAAAAATTGATAACGATCCGATACTCTTTAAACTGATTCCTAAATTAACTGGTTTAGAGCCGGTCAATATAACAGGGAAATACAATAATGTTACCGACACCTTAGAAATAAAAGGAACGATTCCGAGAATTGTTTATGGAACAAACACAATTTCAGACGGAAAAATAAATATAGAAGCCAAAGAAAATGCGTTAGAATATAGGGTTTCTGTTGCCACGATTGAAAGTGGCGCGATAAAAGTTCCGTTTACAAGTTTATCCGGAAAAGTTGAAAATAATAATTTGACATATGCGCTTGAAATTCAGGATGCGAAACAAAAACAACAATATTTTATCGCGGGTGTGTTTAAGGCAGAAAATTCTAAAAACATCCTTAAAATTGATGCCGAAAATTTCGTTTTGAATTATGAAAAATGGAATATCGATCCTGAAAACGCGGTTGAAATTGGAGATAAAAGGCTTTATATTAATAAGTTTTATTTAGAAAATGCCGGAAATGAATTAAAAATTCAATCTCAGGGAACTCAGAATAACGCACCGTTGCAGGTTGATTTTGTAGATTTTAAAATCGAGACTATTTTAAATATAGTCAAAAAAGATAAATTGCTGATGCAAGGTTTGATTAACGGAAACGCGGTTGTAGAAAATGTAATGACCAGTCCCACTTTTACATCAGATTTAAAAATTGATGATTTTGCATTCAGAGGTGAGGCAGTTGGAAATATTGAAGTAAAAGTTGACAATAAAACCAATAATGTACTGGCTGCAAATGTAATGCTGACCGGACAGGAAAATGATGTAAATGTAAAGGGAAATTACAGAATCAGTGATGGTAATTTAGACTTTAATGTTGATGTTAATAAATTGACTATTAAGAGTATTCAGGGATTTACGATGGAAAATATTACCGAAGGAACAGGTTATTTGTCGGGTAATTTTAAAATCGTTGGCACTACATCAAGCCCAAAAGTTTCAGGGGAACTAAATTTTAATGATACCGGTTTTAGAATAACACAGCTGAATTCTTATTTTAAAACAAATCAGGAAAAAATTACTTTCAATAATGACGTGATTACTTTTGATAAGTTTACATTATACGATCAAAACGACAATGAGTTGTCTGTAAACGGAACAATTCAGTCTCCTGATTTCAAGAATTATAATTTTGGCTTAACTGTAACTGCAGATAATTTCCGCGCAATAAATTCTAAAGCAGCAGACAATGATTTGTTTTATGGAGATTTATTTTTAGATACCAAACTCAATATCAAAGGAACATTAGACAGTCCGGTTATTGGAGGAAATATCAAAATCAATGAAGAAACGAAATTCTCTGTTGTCTTGCCTCAATCAGATCCTTCTATTGCAGATCGTGAAGGAATTGTAGAGTTTGTCAATGAGGATAATTTGTATCTGAAACAAACGGTTGAAATGGAGAACAAACTAAATCAATCTCCGCTAAAAGGGATGGATGTTAGTGTAGATATTACAATCGACAAAGAAGCTGAATTAACATTGGTTATCGATAAAGGAAATGGAGATTACCTGAATTTAAAAGGAGAAGCACAGCTTACGGGCGGAATCGATCCTTCAGGAAAAACAACTTTAACAGGGAAATATGAATTTTCGGAAGGAGCTTATGAAATGAATTTTAATATGATCCGAAGAAAATTTGATATTCAGAAAGGAAGCTCAATAACCTGGAATGGAGAACCAACAATGGCAACTTTAAATATTACGGCAATCTATAAAGTAGAAACTGCACCAATCGATTTGTTAGGGAGTCAATTAGCGGTAAGTCCAACAATTAGAAATACATACAAACAAAAAATTCCGTTTGAGACGCATTTGAAAATGAAGGGTGAATTGTTAAAACCTGAAATCTCTTTTGACATTATTCTGCCTGATGGAAATTATAATGTCTCATCAGATATTGTTACGGCTTCACAAGCAAAACTGGAGCAGTTAAGACAAGAACCTGCTGAGTTGAATAAACAGGTTTTTGCACTTTTATTACTGAACAGGTTCATTGGAGAAAATCCTTTTGCAAGTGAAAGCGGAGGAACGAGTGCTGAATCATTAGCCAGACAAAGTGTAAGTAAGATATTGTCTCAGCAACTGAATGATCTTGCCGGAGAGTTAATAAAAGGCGTTGAGTTAGAATTTGATCTGGAATCTACAGATGATTATACTTCAGGGGCAAGAGAAAACAGAACCGATTTAAATGTTGGGGTTTCCAAAAAACTCCTTAATGACAGATTAAAAGTTACTGTTGGAAGCAGCTTTGGTGTTGAAGGACAGGAACGTGCCAATGAAGAAAGTACAAATATTGCCGGAGATGTTGCATTAGATTATCAACTGACCAAAGATGGTCGCTACATGGTGCGGGCGTATCGTAAAAACGAATATCAGGTTGCAGTAGAAGGGCAGGTTGTTGAGACAGGAGTAGCTTTTATTATTACAATGAGTTACAATAAATTTCGTGAACTTTTTTATCGCAGTGCTGAAGAAAAAGAAATGATCCGAGAAGAAAAACTTCGTGAAGAAAAAAGGAAACTAAAAGAGAAAGAAGAAAAGGAAAAAAAGAAACTGGAAGAAAATCAGATAGATCAAATTGAGGGTAATGAGCAAAAAACATAATATTATGGAAAACAGATATATCAGATATTGTATTGTGCTTTGCCAGTTTTTTGTTTTTGGATGCAGCAATACTAAGTATTTGCCAGAAGGAGAATTGTTATATACCGGAGCATCTGTAACGGTCAAAGATTCTGTGATAAAAAAGAAAGACAGAAAAGCACTTGAAAAAGAATTAAAGGATTTATTACGTCCAAAACCAACTAAACAAATACTAGGTTTACGTCCTAAATTATGGATTTACAATCTTGCCGGAGAGCCCAAAAAAGAAAAAGGGTTTAGATATTGGTTACGAAACAAAGTGGGCGAAGCGCCTGTCCTTTTTAGTCAGGTAGATTTAGATTATAATTCGTCAGTTTTAAGGAATTTTACCGAAAACAGGGGCTATTTTAAAACACGTGTCAGTGCTGACTCTACTGCCAAAAATAAAAGAGTAACGGCGGAGTATACAGTTCAGCCCAAAAGACAATATAAAATAAAAGAGGTGAAATTTCCTGAAGATTCATCTGCTTTGGGTAAAGCAATTGCAAAAACAAGCCGCAGAAGTTTACTTAAACCCGGGAATCCATACGATTTGGATGTTATAAAAGCAGAGCGTGAACGTATTGATGGCAGACTTAAGCAGAAAGGATATTATTATTTTAATCCTGATTATATTTTAGCTCAGGTAGATAGCACAAAAGGAGATTATGAGGTCAATATAAAATTAAAGATAAAAGAAGAAACGCCGGAGAAAGCTAAAATAGCTTACAAAATTGATAAAATCATTGTTTATCCAAATTTCTCTATTTCAAAAGATAGTGTACAATATAAAAAAGATGACATTGTTCAGTATAAAGATTTCACGATAATTGATACAGCAGATACTTTTAAGCCAAGGGTTTTTGAAAGGACAATTTATTTTAAAAAAGGAGATTTATACAATCGAAAAGATCACAATTTAACTTTAAACCGTTTTGTGAATCTTGGGACATTTAATTTCGTTAAAAATGAGTTTAAAGTTTCTGATAGTTTAAAAAATACATTGGATTCCTATTATTATTTAACATTATTACCAAAAAAGTTCATTCGGGTTGAGGTGCTGGGAAAAACAAATTCAGCTAGCTATACAGGTTCAGAAATCAATGTCAACTGGAACAACAGAAATTTATTTCGTGGTGCAGAATTACTTACGGTATCTGTTTTTGGCGGAGCAGATTTTCAATTGGCAGGACAAAATAAAGGAAACAATATTTATAAACTTGGAGCAGAAACAAGTTTAACCTGGCCAAGATTTATTACGCCTTTTAATATTGAAGGACCTAGCGGATTTGTACCAAGAACAAAAGCAACATTGCGATATGAATATCAAAACAGAACACAGCTTTATGCTTTAAACTCCTTTAATGCTTCTTTGGGGTATTTATGGAAAGAAAATATTCGAAAAGAGCATCAGCTAAACGTAATAGATATTACATATGTGAGTCCGAATAATGTAACACCGGAATATCAGGCAGACATTGATCAGGATCCAGCCTTAGGGAGGGTAATTGAAAAACAGTTGATTTTTGGTCCAACTTATCAATATACGTTTACGAATACTATGCAAAAACGTAGAAAACATACAATTTATTTTAATGGAGAATTGGACCTGGCAGGAAATATTACTGGGCTAGTAACAGGTGCTGATGTTAAAAAAGATAATCAAAAAACGATTTTAGATGTTCCTTTTAGTCAATATGTAAAAATCAAAACAGACTTCAGACATTATCTAAAACTTGGAAAAGAAAGCGAATTGGCCAGCCGAATTATTTTAGGTGCAGGGTATGCTTATGGAAATTCTACAGCAATGCCTGCAACGAAACAGTTTGTTGTGGGAGGAACCAATAGTATTCGTGCTTTTAGAGCAAGATCTTTAGGTCCGGGGAGCTATAAAGCAGAACCTACATCAAGTACTTATTTACCCGATCAGTCTGCCGATTTGAAATTGGAATTTAATACAGAATATAGAGCAAAACTTTTCAGTATCGTTAGAGGTGCAATATTTGTAGATGCAGGAAATATTTGGCTTTTAAACGCTGATCCCGATAAGCCCGGAGCAGAAATCACCAAAGATTTTATGAAACAAATTGCAGTAGGAGCAGGTGCCGGATTGCGTTTTGATTTATCTTTTCTGGTTTTAAGAACTGATTTAGCTTTTCCTTTAAGAAAACCGTATTTGCCTGAAAATGAAAGATGGGTACTAGATAATATTAATTTTGGCAGCGGTTCGTGGAGGAAAGAGAATTTGATTTTTAATATTGCAATTGGTTATCCTTTTTAGAATGTGTTATTCAAATACATAATTTACTTTTTAACGGACAATAGACTAAAAGAAAAGGTAAAGTCCTAAATTTGCATAATAGAATTGCTGCTGAAATCTGCAATTAAAAATGTAAATCATAAAACTTAAATCAAATTGACTTTTACTGCCATAGATTTTGAAACGGCCACAGCATATCATCCTTGTTCAGTTGGAATTGTTACTGTAGAAAACGGAATTATTGTAGATGAGTTTGTTACTTTAATCAAGCCGCCTAATAACGAATATAATCCTTTTACAATTCAGGTTCACGGAATATATCCTCGCGACACCATAAATGCAAAAACTTTTTTACAGGTATATCCTGAAATTGAAAAACGTTTGAAAAATAGAATAGTAGTTGCTCACAATGAAAGTTTCGATCGGAATGTTTTAATTAAATCCATGGCACTCTATGGTTTGCATTACGAAGATTTGAATGTTGCTAATAAATGGGAATGTACTGTGAAAATTTATAAAGCAAAAGGGGTAAAACCAACCAAATTGAGTGATTGCTGTCGGGAAATGAGAATTCAGCTTAATCATCATGAAGCATTATCTGATGCCAGGGCATGTGCAAAATTATATTTATTGAAATAATTTCGGATAATTTTTAAATCAATATCTCTTTAATTGTAATATTTATACTATTTTTTTTGTACTTTAGAATATTGTAAACCAATATAAAGTCTAAAAAAAATGAAAGAAGATTTTCTTCATTATCTCTGGAAGTTTAAAAAGTTTGATACTCTAAATTTAAGAACTATAAATCAGGAAGAAATTACGATTATAAACACGGGTAATTATCTGGAACTTGCCGGACCTGATTTTTTTAATGCCCAAATAAAAATAGGAGATCAAAAATGGGCAGGAAATGTTGAAATGCATTTAAAATCATCTGATTGGTATTTACATCTTCATGAAAAAGATCCGGCTTATGAAAATGTAATTTTGCATGTAGTTTGGGAACACGACGCTGATATTTACAGACAAAATAATGTAGAAATACCCGTTTTGGTTTTAAAGAAGTATGTGTCTTCTGAAACAATTTCAAATTATAATAATTTAAAATCCCCCAAATCGTGGATATATTGTGAAAAACAAATTTCAAAAATACAGAGTTTTGTTTTTAAAAATTGGCAGGAACGCTTATTCTTTGAGCGATTAGAAAGAAAATCACAATCTATTTATAATTTGCTAAAAGAAACAAATCAGGACTGGGAAGCTGTTTTATTTTGTTTGTTAGCTAAAAATTTTGGTTTAAATACCAATGGAAACGCATTTCTGCAATTTGCAAAAGCAATTCCGTTTTCAATTATTCGAAAAGAAAGCTTTGACCTGGAAAATCTGGAAGCTTTATTTTTTGGAAGTACAGGATTATTGGATTCTGATAAAGAAGATGTTTATTTTAAGGATTTAAAATTTAGGTATTTTTATCTTTTACATAAATACCAAATAGAAAAAGTGTATACAGAACCTGTTCAGTTTTTTAAGCATAGACCGGATAATTTTCCAACTATTCGCTTATCTCAATTAGCAGCTTTATATCACCGGCATCAAAACTTGTTTTCTAAAATAATTGAATTGAAATCTATCAATAGTATTTATAAAGTATTTGATGTTTCGACCAGTTTATATTGGCAAAATCATTACCAATTTGATAAAGAAAGCCCAAATAAAACAAAATCATTGTCTAATTCATTTATAGATTTATTGGTGATAAATACGATTGTTCCTTTACAATTTGCCTATGCTAAAACGGTAAATGAATCGATTGCAGAAGATTTAATTTCAATTTTGGACGGGATTTCTCCAGAGAAAAACTCAATTATTGATAAATTTAAATCTATTGGAGTTTCTTCAGAAAATGCTTTTGAAACACAATCTTTATTACAGCTTAAAAGTCAATATTGTGATGTAAATGGCTGTATGAAATGCGCTGTAGGAATGGAGTTACTTAAAAATAATTAGATAATTAAGAAAGTGAGTCAATAAGATAATTTTGTACTTTTGAAAAAAAACAAATATTCTATGTCTCTCGTTTTAAAACTTAAATTCTTTTTCGAAAAGTATGGTTTTCATGTATCTTCCAGATTGGCGGATAAGCTTGGAATGCGTGTGACAAATGTCCGGTTATTTTTTATCTATATTTCGTTTGTTACTGCTGGTTTGGGGTTTGGAGTCTATCTTACTCTTGCATTTTGGATTAAGCTAAAAGATTTAATTCGGGCGAAAAGAACATCAGTTTTTGATTTATAAGTTATTTCAAATAAAAAAGAGGATTATAAAGTTTTTTAAGCTTCATAATCCTCTTTTTTATTTAATAAAAATCTTATTTCGGGTTGTTCAATTTACTATTTTTCTTTCCGTAAATAAAGTATATTATAATACCTAATGCCATCCAGATTACAAGTCTTGCCCAGCTTTCGTTTGGAAGTGAATACATTAAAGCAAAACAGATAACAATACCGGCTACAGGAACGAAAGGAACCCATGGAGTTTTGAAAGCTCTTGGTGCATCAGGCATTTTCTTGCGCATAACCATAACACCTATACAAACCAAAACAAATGCTAATAAAGTTCCGATACTTACCATATGTCCTAAATCACTAACAGGAACAAGTCCGGCAAATATGCTTACAAATACTAAAAAGAAAATATTCGTTTTCCATGGAGTACGGAATTTTGCATGGATTTCACTAAAAAAAGGAGGAAGTAAACCATCCTTACTCATTGTATAAAATACACGGCTTTGTCCCATTAACATTACCAGCATTACGGAAGTATATCCTGCTAAAATGGCTACAATTAAACCGGTCTGTAAAAAGTCATATCCGGTTACAGCAAAAGCAGTAGCAGCAGGTTTGGCATCTCCTGCAAATTTATAATAAGGTACAAGTCCTGTCATGACATGAGAGAACAGCACATATAATAAAGTACAAATTATCAAAGAACCTAAAATACCAATTGGCATTCCTTTTTGGGGATTTTTAGCTTCCTGTGCCGCAGTTGAAACAGCATCAAAGCCAATGAATGCAAAAAAAACAGTACCAGCTCCGGCAGCAATTCCTGACCATCCAAATTTCCCAAAGACCCCTGTGTTTTCAGGAATATAAGGAGTGTAATTGGTTGTGTCGATAAATTTCCATCCTAGAACTATAAAGATAATAACCACAGCAACTTTTACCACAACTAATATATTGTTTATAGTTGCTGATTCTTTTGTTCCCTTAATTAATAATAAAGAAAGTAATGAAACAATAAAAATTGCAGGCAAATTAACAATTCCTCCCTCTATGACTGTGCCATTGCTTAAAGTAAGTGTTTCCCATGGAGAACAAATTAAGTCAGGAGGAAGATGGATATTGAATTTGGCAAGAAGCTCAAGAAGATATCGGGACCAGCTTACACCAACGGTTGCAGCTCCTAATGCATATTCTAAAACTAAATCCCAGCCGATTATCCAGGCCATGAATTCTCCCATTGTAGCATAAGAATAAGTATATGCGCTACCAGCAACAGGAATCATTGAAGCAAATTCAGCATAACAGAGTCCTGCAAAAGCACACCCTACAGCAGCTAAAATAAATGATAGTGTTACTGCTGGACCTGCATGATCCGCAGCTGCAATTCCTGTTAGAGAAAATAGCCCTGCTCCAATAATTGCTCCAACACCAAGTGCAACAAGCGAACGTGAAGATAAGGTTCTTTTTAATCCTTTTTCAGATTCGGATGCTTCACCAAGCAATACCGAAAGAGGTTTAGTTTTCCAAATTGACATATTATAATATTGGTTTATTGTTATTAAGTTCCAAATGTATTGTTTTTTATAAAAAATAAAAACAATTATGAAGTTTTAAGTTATAAAATATTTAATTTTTAGTTAGAAATGGTAAAAGAAGTTCTGTAATATCTCAAATGCGTTACGTTATTAGCAAACTACTTCAAAGTATTTTTTTTGAGGAGTGTAAAAAAATCGTATTTTTCTTATAAATTTATGCTTTTTTAATTTTATATAATATTTTAAAATGAATTTTAAAGATATAATGGCTCATATGAAGTTTACCAGTCAGGAACGTAAAGGAATTTTTTTTCTGCTTATATTGATTATAGCTCTCCAGCTATTTTATTTTTTCTCAGATTTTAGTCAGACTGAAAAAAACTCTCCTGAAAAAGAACAGTGGCTGGCTTTGCAATCTGAAGTAGACTCATTAAAAACAATTCA
The DNA here is from genome assembly GCF_002017935.1 of Flavobacterium sp. LM4. Taxonomy (NCBI): domain Bacteria; kingdom Pseudomonadati; phylum Bacteroidota; class Flavobacteriia; order Flavobacteriales; family Flavobacteriaceae; genus Flavobacterium; species Flavobacterium sp. LM4. The sequence goes on from NZ_MUFW01000001.1 coordinate 2,691,449, forward strand.
AAAGGATAACAAGCCTAAAGTATATTCATTTAATCCAAATTTTATTTCTGATTATAAAGGCTATAAATTAGGAATGTCAATACAGGAAATTGACAGACTTTTTGCATTCAGAAAAGAAAATAAATATGTGAATTCGGCAAAAGAATTCCAAGAGGTAACTAAGATTTCAGATTCTTTATTAAATGCAATTTCACCTTATTTCAAATTTCCAAATTGGTTTCAGAATAAAAAAACTACTAAAACGTACGATAATGAATATGTCCATAAATCCTTTTCTAAAAAGGAAAAATTTACAATCTTAGATATTAATCAGGCGACTCAGGATGATTTCATGAAGATTAATGGAATTGGAGAGGCATTGTCATCGCGGATTTTAAAACAAAAAGAAAGTTTAGAGGCTTTTGTTTCAATGGAACAAATTAATGATGTTTGGGGGCTTTCTCCAGAAATTGTACGTGAATTGAAAAAACATTTTAGAGTTTCTTCCTTTCCAAAAATTAAAAAAATCCCTGTAAATGATGCGTCTTTAAAGGAATTATCTCAATTTCCGTATTTTAGATATACGTTGGCAAAACAAATTGTAACTTACAGGAGCATGAACGGAAATATTAAAAATATTGAGGATTTGATAAATATTAAAGGCTTTCCTGTTGAAAAAGCAAATATAATTGGTTTATATTTGGAGTTCTAAAACAGATTACAATGAATTTTGATTACAATGAAACGCAGTCTATGATTGCGCAATCCATAAAAGATTTTGCTGAAAAAAATATAAGACCTTATATAATGGAATGGGATGAAGCACAAATATTTCCAATTCCGCTTTTCAAAAAATTAGGAGAAATGGGTTTTATGGGGGTTTTGGTTTCTGAAGAATACGGAGGATCTGGTTTGGGATATCACGAATATATCACTGTAGTAGAGGAAATTTCAAAAGTTGATCCATCCATAGGATTGTCAGTTGCGGCGCATAATTCATTATGCACAAACCATATTTTAACTTTTGGCAATGAAGAACAAAAAAGAAAATGGTTGCCTAAATTAGCAACCGCTGAACATATAGGAGCTTGGGGCTTAACAGAACATAATACAGGTTCTGATGCAGGCGGAATGAATACAACTGCAGTCAAAGATGGGGATTTTTGGGTTATAAACGGGGCTAAAAACTTTATCACACATGCAATTTCAGGAGATATTGCTGTTGTAGTTGTGCGTACTGGAGAAAAAGGAGATTCGAAAGGAATGACCGCTTTTGTATTTGAAAAAGGAATGCCTGGATTCACATCAGGGAAAAAAGAAAATAAATTAGGTATGCGAGCAAGTGAAACTGCTGAATTGGTTTTTGATAATTGTCGTGTACCGGATTCAAACAGATTAGGAGAAATAGGCCAGGGGTTTATTCAGGCTATGAAAATATTAGATGGTGGAAGAATTTCAATTGGAGCCTTATCACTCGGAATTGCAAAAGGAGCATATGAAGCGGCACTTAAATATTCGAAAGAAAGACATCAGTTTGGGCAGCCAATCAGTAATTTTCAGGGAATTTCATTTAAATTGGCAGATATGGCTACCGAAATTGAAGCCTCGGAGCTGTTGTTACATAAGGCCGCTTTTTTGAAACAGCAGCATAAGCCCGTTACAACATCAGGAGCTATGGCAAAAATGTATGCTTCAGAAGTGTGTGTAAAAGTAGCTAACGAAGCTGTGCAGATTCACGGGGGTTATGGTTATACTAAAGATTTCCCAGTCGAAAAATTTTACCGAGATTCAAAATTATGTACTATAGGTGAAGGAACTACTGAGATTCAGAAACTGGTAATTTCGAGAAATTTGTTGAAAGAATAAAGGAGTATTAATGATCGATTTTGTCTTCTCGAAAAAAAATATTAATTATGACTCGTAATTCATAATTAATATTTACTTTTGCAGTCTTAACGAGAGGAGGTGTCAATATTATGTTAATTATACCAATTAAAGACGGAGAAAATATCGATAGAGCATTAAAGCGCTATAAAAGAAAATTTGATAAAACAGGAACTGTTCGTCAATTAAGAGCACGTACTGCTTTTATTAAGCCTTCTGTTATCAAAAGAGCTCAAATTCAAAAAGCGGCTTACATTCAAAACATGAAAGATGGTTTAGAAAGTTAGTATTGGCTTTTCAAAAATAATTACCGTTAGTCGTCAAAAAGTTATAACTTTGATGCTAACGGTTTTTTTGTGTCTTATGTTTTAAATATCACTCTGTTTAATTTGTGTCTTATATAGATGATTGCCGTGTGATTTAAAATAAAACTCTTTCTTTTATGAAAACCAATAAAGAAGCTTTTCGGGATTACCTTCAGCTGGAAAAAAAATATTCCCCTCATACGGTTAATGCTTATTTAAATGATATTGTGTTTTTTGAGGTGTTTAATAAATCTCATTTTGAACAGGATGATATTGATAAGGTGAGTTATAGTCAAGTTAGGAGTTGGATAGTGTCGCTTGTGGATGATGGTGTTTCAAATGTTTCTGTAAATAGAAAAATGGCTTCTTTGAAAGCATTTTATAGATTTCTTTTGAAAACCAAACAAATTGATGTGAGTCCTATGTTGAAACATAAAGCATTGAAAACGCCTAAAATAATCCAAATTCCATTTTCTGAAAAAGAACTGACAGATTTAATGAAGTCAGTTGAATATCCTGTTGGTTTTGAAGATGTTAGAGATAAGCTTATTGTAGATTTGTTTTATACAACAGGGATGCGGAGGGCTGAACTGATAGGTTTGATGGTTAAGAATGTTGATTTATCTTCTGGTGTAATTAAGGTTTTAGGGAAACGAAATAAAGAACGTATAATTCCTGTATTGCCGGTAATTGTAGAGCAAATTGGGGTGTATTTACGAGAGAGAGCGGGTATTGAAGAGTTGGTGGATGTGGATTGTTTTTTTATTTCAAAAAAAGGGTTAAAATTGAGTGAATCTTTTGTGTATCGTTTAATAAATTCATACTTTAGTAAAGTCTCCGAAAAGGTAAAAAAGAGTCCGCATGTACTTAGACATACATTTGCAACTCATTTATTAAATAATGGAGCAGATTTAAATTCAGTTAAGGAGTTATTAGGGCATTCGAGTTTGGCATCCACTCAGGTTTATACTCATAATAGTTTAGCAGAGCTTAAAAAGGTATATATAAATGCACATCCGCGAAACAAATAGTAATTCCGAAATGTTTAACCCCTTAAAATTTGTATTATGAAGGTAGATGTTCATGCAGTTAACTTTACTGTTGACAGAAAATTGGTAGATTTTATTCAGGAAAGAATGGATAAATTGGAAAAATACTATGACAAAGTAGTTTCTTCGGATGTTTTTTTAAAAGTAGAAAGAACAAGTGATAAGGAGAATAAATTTGTAGAGATTAAAATTAATGTTCCTGGAGATGATTTTTTGGTAAAAAAACAGTGTAAGACTTTTGAGGAAGCAGTTGAGCTTTCGGCAGAATCACTTGAGCGTTTATTGGTAAAAAGGAAAGAAAAAATAAGAGCATACATATAATTGAAAATTTTTTTCGAAAAATGTTTTGATACAAAGATAAAATAGCTACATTTGCAGTCCGTTAGAAATAGCGGACTTTTTTATTGATATTGCCAGCGTAGCTCAGTTGGCTAGAGCAGCTGATTTGTAATCAGCAGGTCGTGGGTTCGAGTCCCTCCGCCGGCTCTAAATAGTTCAAATGTGATTTGAAATTGTTCATGCAATTATTGATAAAAAACTGGGGAGATACTCAAGCGGCCAACGAGGGCAGACTGTAAATCTGCTGTGTGAACTTCGCAGGTTCGAATCCTGCTCTCCCCACAACAAAAAGAAGTTAAGATTTTGGATTGTAGGTTTTGGATTTTTTTAGAATCTGAGGACTAAATTCAAACATCTAAAATCAGAACTCTCTGCCGACTTAGCTCAGGGGTAGAGTGCTTCCTTGGTAAGGAAGAGGTCACGGGTTCAATTCCCGTAGTTGGCTCAAGTAAGTAGGAAATTGAATTAATATATAACTAAGATTAAAAATTAAGTAAAATGGCAAAGGAGAATTTTAATCGTTCCAAACCGCACTTAAACATAGGTACAATTGGACACGTGGATCACGGAAAAACTACATTAACTGCAGCAATTACAAAAGTATTGTCTGATGCTGGTTACTGTCAAGCAAAATCGTTTGATCAAATCGATAACGCTCCAGAGGAGAAAGAAAGAGGTATTACTATTAATACATCACACGTAGAGTATGAAACAGCTAACCGTCACTACGCTCACGTTGACTGTCCAGGTCACGCGGATTATGTAAAGAACATGGTTACTGGTGCTGCTCAAATGGACGGAGCTATCTTAGTAGTTGCTGCTACAGATGGTCCAATGCCACAAACTCGTGAGCACATCCTTTTAGGTCGTCAGGTAGGTATTCCAAGAATCGTTGTTTTCATGAACAAAGTGGATATGGTTGATGATGCTGAATTGTTAGAGCTTGTTGAAATGGAAATTAGAGATTTATTATCTTTCTACGAATATGATGGAGATAATGGTCCTGTAGTTCAAGGTTCTGCTTTAGGAGGATTGAATAATGATCCTGCTTGGGTACCAAAAATCATTGAATTAATGGAAGCGGTTGATGCTTGGATCGAAGAGCCGGTGCGTGACGTTGCTAAGCCATTCTTGATGCCGGTTGAAGATGTATTTACAATTACTGGTCGTGGAACTGTTGCTACAGGTCGTATCGAAACAGGTATTGCTAATACAGGAGATCCAGTTGAAATCATTGGTATGGGAGCTGATAAATTAACTTCTACTATTACAGGAGTTGAGATGTTCCGTAAAATCCTTGACAGAGGTGAAGCTGGAGATAACGTAGGTTTATTGTTAAGAGGTATTGATAAAGAATCTATCAAAAGAGGAATGGTTATCATTAAGCCAGGATCAGTAAAACCACACGCTACTTTCAAAGCTGAGGTTTATATCTTGAAAAAAGAAGAAGGAGGACGTCATACTCCATTCCATAATAACTACCGTCCACAGTTCTACGTACGTACAACTGACGTAACAGGAGTTATTACTTTACCAGAAGGAGTAGAGATGGTAATGCCAGGAGATAACTTGACTATCAATGTTGCTTTGTTAAGTCCAATCGCAATGAGCGTAGGTTTGCGTTTTGCTATTCGTGAAGGTGGTAGAACTGTGGGTGCAGGTCAGGTGACTGAAATCATAGGATAATCATATAACAAATTATAAAAAGCCAGTTGATTTTTTTAACGAAATCACTGGCTTTTAATTACGGGCGTAGTTCAAGGGTAGAATAGCGGTCTCCAAAACCGTTGATGGGGGTTCGAATCCCTCCGCCCGTGCAATAAAAAATATATCAAATGACAAAAGTTACTAATTATTTATCAGAGGCTTTCGAAGAGTTAAAGTCAAATGTTACTTGGCCTGCTTGGGCTGAGGTTCAAAAATTGACAATTGTTGTAGCTGTATTTTCGATTCTGTTCGCTTTGGCAACATGGGGGGTGGACGAATTTTTTGCAAAAGCTTTGGCTGGATTTTTTAACTGGTTAAAAGGATAATTTTTTGTGATGGCAGATAATAATGTGAAAAAATGGTACGTAGTTAGAGCTGTAAGCGGACAGGAGAATAAAGTCAAAGCTTACATTGAAACTGAGATTGCCAGATTAGGTATGGGTGATTATGTTTCCCAAGTTTTAGTGCCTACAGAAAAAGTAGTTACTGTAAAAGAAGGAAAGAAAATGTCTAAGGATAAAGTTTATTTTCCTGGATATGTTATGATTGAAGCCAATTTAGTTGGTGAGATACCTCATATTATTAAGTCTATTACTAGCGTAATTGGATTTTTAGGTGAGATCAAAGGCGGGGAGCCTGTTCCTTTGAGGCTTTCTGAAGTAAATAGAATGTTGGGTAAAGTAGACGAGCTGGCTGTAAATACAGATACTCGCGCTATTCCTTTCAGCTTAGGTGAAACTGTTAAAGTGATCGATGGACCTTTTAATGGATTTAATGGTACAGTTGAAAAAATCAATGAAGAAAAGCGTAAACTTGAAGTAATGGTTAAGATTTTCGGAAGAAAGACTCCATTGGAATTGAGTTTTATGCAAGTTGAAAAAGTATAATTTTTGTTACATCTATAATAACCACTGCAATTGCTTCCAATAATTGTGGTGTTAAATTTTTTAAAAATGGCTAAAGAAATTAGTAAGGTAGTTAAACTACAAGTTAAGGGAGGTGCTGCGAATCCGTCGCCACCGGTTGGACCTGCTTTAGGAGCTGCTGGGGTTAATATCATGGAGTTCTGTAAGCAGTTCAATGCTAGAACACAAGATAAACCTGGCAAAATATGCCCAGTACAAATTACTGTGTATAAAGACAAATCATTTGATTTTGTTGTTAAGACTCCTCCAGCTGCTGTCCAATTATTGGAAGCTGCAAAGCTAAAGTCTGGATCAGGTGAACCAAATCGTAAAAAAGTAGCTAGTGTTACTTGGGATGTTATCAAAGCAATTGCTGAAGATAAAATGGTAGATCTAAATGCATTCACAATTGAATCTGCAATGAGCATGATCGCTGGAACTGCAAGATCTATGGGTATAACTGTATCAGGAGATGCTCCTTTTTAATTAAGAGAAAGAAATGGCAAAATTGACAAAAAAGCAAAAAGAGGCTGCTTCAAAAATTGAAAAGAACAAACTATATACTTTGAAAGATGCAGCTGCATTAATTAAAGTTATAGCTTCTGCAAAATTTGACGAGTCTGTTGATATCGCAGTTCGTTTGGGTGTAGATCCAAGAAAAGCGAATCAAATGGTTAGAGGTGTAGTTACATTACCTCACGGAACAGGTAAAGATGTTAAAGTATTAGCATTAGTTACTCCGGATAAAGAAGCTGAAGCTAAAGAAGCTGGAGCTGATTATGTAGGTCTTGATGATTACCTTCAAAAAATTAAAGACGGTTGGACAGATGTTGATGTTATTATCACGATGCCTGCTGTTATGGGTAAATTAGGTCCATTAGGTCGTATTTTAGGACCTAGAGGTTTAATGCCAAACCCTAAGACAGGTACAGTAACTATGGATGTTGCTAAAGCTGTTGCAGAGGTTAAAGCTGGTAAAATTGACTTTAAAGTTGATAAAACTGGTATAGTACATGCAGGAATAGGTAAAGTTTCTTTTGGAGCTGAGCAAATTTATGACAATGCACACGAAATTATTCAAACATTAATCAAACTTAAACCAACTGCTGCTAAAGGTACCTATATTAAAGGTATTCACCTTACAAGCACTATGAGTCCTGCTATTGCATTGGATCCAAAAGCAGTATAATTGGTAGTTAATAATTTTTAGTATGACTAGAGAAGAAAAATCAATCGCGATTGAAAATTTAACTGCGCAGTTAGCTGGTACAAATATCATTTATGTATCTGATATTTCTGGATTAAACGCAGAGACAACTTCAAGCTTGAGAAGAGCTTGCTATAAAGCAGGTATAAAATTAGAGGTTGTAAAAAACACTTTGCTTGCAAAAGCAATGGAAGCTTCTTCTAATGACTATGGTGATTTACCTTCAGTTTTGAGTGGTAACAGTGCTATATTCATTTCAGATGTTGCGAATGCACCTGGAAAAATAATTAAAGATTTTAGAAAAAAATCAGCTAAACCTGTATTAAAAGGAGCTTATATCAATTCTGAAATTTACATTGGAGATGATCAATTAGATGCATTAGCAACTATTAAATCTAAAGAAGAACTTCTTGGAGAACTTATTGGATTATTGCAATCACCAGCACAAAGAATTATTTCTGCTTTACAAAACAAATTCGCAGGTAGCGAAGAGGAAACTGAAGCATAATAATTCGAAGCAAGGATTTTCCTTGTTGCTTAATTAGCGCACAATAAACAAAATATAATTTTACAAATCATTTTAAACGATAGAAAAAATGGCAGATTTGAAACAATTCGCAGAACAATTAGTTAACCTAACAGTTAAAGAAGTTAACGAATTAGCAACAATATTAAAAGATGAGTACGGTATCGAGCCTGCTGCTGCAGCTGTAGTAGTTGCTCAAGGTGGTGGAGAAGGTGCTGCTGAAGAAGCACAAACTGAATTTACAGTTGTATTGAAAGAAGCTGGAGCTTCTAAATTAGCTGTTGTAAAATTAGTTAAAGAACTTACAGGTTTAGGTCTTAAAGAAGCTAAAGATGTAGTTGACGGTGCTCCATCTAACGTAAAAGAAGGTGTTTCTAAAGAAGAGGCTGAAGGTCTTAAAAAATCATTAGAAGAAGCTGGAGCTGTAGTTGAATTAAAATAATTCAACTCGGTTTTAAGAACTAGGTTTAGGTCCTGAGTTAGTACTCAAAGGCCTAAACCATTTTTCGTATAATAAAATACATTAAATTTTATTATCAAATAGTTTAATATACGAAAGAGTTTTTGATCAATACGAAGAAAAAAAATTGAGCTGAAGTTATAAGCTTATTTTTAAAGATGTATTGGTTTTAAAAAGAAAGTATAAACTACGCAGTGTGTTTTTACACAAAAAAAATTACTTTTTTTTAATCAAAATTTTGTCCATTGATGATAACAAATCAGACTGAAAGATTGAATTTTGCCTCTACAAAAAACATACCTCAATATCCGGATTTTCTAGATGTGCAGGTAAAATCGTTTAAAGATTTCTTTCAATTAGAAACTAAATCTGACGAAAGAGGCGACGAAGGGTTGTACAACACCTTCATGGAAAACTTCCCTATTACAGATACGAGAAACAACTTCGTATTGGAATTCCTTGATTATTTTGTAGATCCGCCACGTTATACCATTCAAGAATGTATAGAGAGAGGTCTTACTTATAGTGTGCCTTTAAAAGCCAGGTTAAAACTATACTGTACAGATCCAGAACACGAAGATTTTGAAACAATTGTACAAGATGTTTATCTTGGAACAATTCCTTACATGACTCCAAGTGGTACTTTTGTAATCAATGGTGCCGAGCGTGTTGTAGTATCTCAATTACACCGTTCTCCGGGGGTTTTCTTTGGACAATCATTCCATGCAAATGGGACTAAACTTTATTCTGCCAGAGTAATTCCTTTTAAAGGTTCTTGGATAGAATTCTCTACAGATATCAACAGCGTAATGTACGCTTATATCGATAGAAAGAAAAAATTACCTGTAACAACTTTATTTCGTGCTATCGGATTCGAAAGAGATAAGGATATCCTTGAAATTTTCGACTTAGCAGAAGAAATTAAAGTTTCTAAAACTGGTATTAAGAAATATATTGGAAGAAGACTTGCTGCACGTGTATTGAACACATGGCACGAGGATTTCGTTGATGAGGATACTGGAGAGGTAGTTTCTATCGAACGTAACGAAATCATCCTTGATCGTGATACAATTATTGACAAAGATAATGTTGAAGAGATCATAGATTCTAACGTTAAATCTATTTTGTTACACAAGGAGGATAATAACCAAGCAGATTATGCTATTATCCACAATACGTTACAAAAAGATCCAACAAACTCTGAAAAAGAAGCTGTAGAGCACATTTACCGTCAGTTGCGTAACGCTGAACCGCCTGATGAGGAAACTGCTCGTGGTATTATAGATAAATTGTTCTTCTCTGATCAACGTTATAACTTAGGTGAAGTTGGTCGTTACAGAATGAACAAAAAATTGAATTTAGATATCCCTATGGATAAGCAAGTGCTTACCAAAGAAGATATCATTACAATTGTAAAATATTTGATCGAATTGATCAACTCTAAAGCAGAGATTGATGATATTGATCACTTATCAAACCGTCGTGTTAGAACAGTTGGAGAACAATTGTCTCAACAATTCGGTGTTGGTTTAGCACGTATGGCCAGAACTATTCGTGAGAGAATGAACGTTAGAGATAACGAGGTGTTTACACCAATTGACTTGATTAATGCTAAAACATTATCATCAGTTATCAACTCTTTCTTTGGAACAAACCAGTTATCTCAATTTATGGACCAAACGAATCCATTAGCTGAGATTACGCACAAAAGAAGACTTTCTGCACTTGGGCCAGGTGGACTTTCGAGAGAGAGAGCTGGTTTTGAGGTTCGTGACGTTCACTATACTCACTATGGTCGTTTATGTCCGATTGAAACTCCAGAGGGACCAAACATTGGTTTGATTTCATCACTTGGTGTTTATGCAAAAGTAAACGGAATGGGATTCATCGAAACTCCATACCGTAAAGTAACTAATGGTGTAGTGGATTTAGAAAGTACTCCGATTTACTTAAGTGCTGAAGAAGAAGAAGGAAAAATGATTGCTCAGGCAAACATTGAGATGGATGAAAATGGTAAAATTACAGCAAGCAATGTTATTGCACGTGAGGAAGGTGACTTCCCGGTTGTTGAACCGTCTGTAGTTCATTATACAGACGTAGCACCTAACCAGATCGCTTCGATTTCTGCTTCATTGATTCCTTTCCTGGAGCATGATGATGCGAACCGTGCGTTGATGGGATCAAACATGATGCGTCAGGCAGTTCCTTTGATCCGTCCTGAAGCACCAATTGTAGGTACAGGTTTAGAGCGTCAGGTAGCTTCAGATTCAAGAGTATTAATCAATGCTGAAGGGCATGGAACTGTTGAATATGTTGATGCTAATATCATTACTATTAAATACGATCGTACTGAAGACGAGAGAATGGTTAGTTTTGATGCTGATGAGAAAACATACAACTTAATTAAATTTAGAAAAACCAATCAAGGTACAAGTATCAATTTGAAACCAATCGTAAGAAAAGGTGACAGAGTTGTTCCTGGGCAAGTATTATCAGAAGGATATGCTACTCAAAATGGTGAATTAGCTTTAGGTAGAAACTTAAAAGTTGCGTTCATGCCATGGAAAGGGTATAACTTTGAGGATGCGATTGTAATTTCTGAAAAAGTAGTTCGTGATGATATTTTTACATCTATCCACGTTGATGATTATTCATTAGAGGTTAGAGATACTAAGTTAGGAAACGAAGAGTTAACAAATGATATTCCTAACGTTTCTGAAGAAGCTACTAAAGATTTAGATGAAAACGGTATGATTAGAATTGGAGCAGAGGTTAAACCTGGCGACATTTTGATTGGAAAAATTACACCAAAAGGAGAATCAGATCCTACTCCAGAGGAGAAATTACTTCGTGCAATCTTCGGAGATAAAGCTGGTGATGTAAAAGATGCTTCATTAAAAGCTTCTCCATCTTTACACGGTGTAGTTCTTGACAAAAAATTATTTGCAAGAGCCGTAAAAGATAAACGTAAACGTACTCAGGATAAAGATGCTTTAGGCGCTTTAGAAATGGAATTCGAAACTAAATTTGTTGAATTAAAAGACAGATTGGTTGAGAAATTATTCCTGATCGTTAACGGAAAAACATCTCAAGGTGTAATGAATGATTTGGGTGAAGAAGTTTTACCAAAAGGTAAAAAATATACTCAAAAAATGCTTTACGCAGTAGAAGATTTTGCTCACTTAAGCAAAGGTCAATGGGTTGCTGATGATGCTACAAATAAAATGGTTAATGATTTAATTCATAACTATAAAATTAAGCTGAACGACTTGCAAGGATCTTTAAGAAGAGAAAAATTCACTATTACAGTTGGAGATGAATTACCATCTGGAATCTTGAAATTAGCTAAAATCTATATCGCCAAAAAGCGTAAGTTAAAAGTAGGTGATAAAATGGCGGGACGTCATGGTAACAAAGGTATTGTTGCAAGAATCGTTCGTCATGAAGATATGCCTTTCCTTGAAGACGGAACACCGGTAGATATCGTATTGAATCCACTTGGGGTACCTTCACGTATGAACATTGGTCAGATTTATGAAACTGTTCTTGGATGGGCTGGTATGAACTTGGGTAGGAAATTTGCTACTCCAATTTTTGACGGTGCTTCTTTAGATCAAATTAATGAATTAACTGATGAAGCTGGAGTACCACGTTTCGGACATACACACCTTTATGATGGTGGTACTGGAGAGCGTTTCCATCAAGCTGCAACTGTGGGGGTAATTTATATGCTTAAATTAGGACACATGGTTGATGATAAGATGCACGCACGTTCTATCGGACCATACTCGTTGATTACACAACAACCACTTGGAGGTAAAGCTCAATTTGGAGGTCAGCGTTTTGGAGAGATGGAGGTTTGGGCACTTGAGGCTTATGGAGCTTCTAGTACACTTCGTGAAATCTTAACAGTTAAATCGGATGATGTTATTGGTAGAGCTAAAACTTACGAAGCTATCGTTAAGGGTGAGTCTATGCCAGAACCAGGATTGCCAGAATCATTCAATGTATTGATGCATGAATTGAAAGGTCTTGGGCTTGACATTCGTTTAGAAGAATAATAAAAGTTTTGTAGTCAGTCTCATTTTTTAATGGGACTGATTACTCATTTATATAAGTTTTTAAAGATTTATACCCGTAACCCGTTCCGATTTTTTATAAATGCAAAGCATTTTATAACTAGCGCTTCAAATAAAAGTTTGAGGTTTAGAGAAGTAACCCGAGGTAGTAGCGAATGATTAACTCTTTTCTTTTAAAGAGTAGATTATAAATCTAAAATCAATTTTTTAATTGTAAATAAATCAATAGTAAAAACTATGATGAATAATAGAAACAACAATAAAGATAAAAATCAGGTAAAAAGATTTAATAAAATCTCTATCGGATTGGCTTCACCAGAATCTATCCTGAAAGAATCAAGAGGAGAGGTTTTAAAGCCGGAAACTATTAACTATAGAACACACAAACCAGAACGTGACGGACTTTTCTGCGAAAGAATCTTCGGACCAGTTAAGGATTTTGAATGTGCTTGTGGCAAGTATAAAAGAATTCGTTACAAAGGTATTATCTGTGACCGTTGTGGTGTTGAAGTTACTGAGAAAAAAGTACGTAGAGACAGAGTAGGACACATCAACCTTGTTGTGCCAATTGCTCATATCTGGTATTTCCGTTCTCTTCCAAACAAAATTGGTTATATCCTTGGTCTTCCATCTAAGAAATTAGATATGATTATTTACTACGAAAGATATGTAGTAATTCAGGCTGGTATTGCCAAGAATGCAGATGGAGAATCTTTACAAAGACTAGATTTCTTAACTGAAGAAGAATATTTGAATATTTTAGATACTCTTCCACAGGATAATCAATATTTAGATGATTTTGATCCAAATAAATTTGTTGCCAAAATGGGAGCAGAGTGTATTATGGATTTATTAGCTCGTATCGATTTAGATGAGTTGTCTTATCAATTAAGACACAGTGCTAATAACGAAACATCTAAACAACGTAAAACTGAAGCTTTAAAAAGATTACAAGTCGTTGAGTCTTTCCGTGAGTCTAACTTAAATCGCGAAAACCGTCCAGAATGGATGATTATGAAAGTGGTTCCTGTTATTCCGCCAGAATTACGTCCGCTTGTACCACTTGATGGAGGTCGTTTTGCAACTTCAGATTTGAACGATTTATATCGTCGTGTAATCATCCGTAATAACCGTTTGAAAAGATTAATGGAGATTAAAGCTCCTGAAGTTATCTTAAGAAACGAGAAGCGTATGTTACAAGAATCTGTAGATTCATTATTCGATAACACACGTAAAGCTTCTGCTGTTAAAACAGAATCTAACAGACCATTAAAATCATTATCTGATTCCTTAAAAGGTAAGCAAGGACGTTTCCGTCAAAACTTACTTGGAAAACGTGTGGATTATTCTGCCCGTTCGGTAATTGTTGTTGGTCCTGAATTAAAATTATTCGAATGTGGATTGCCAAAAGATATGGCATCTGAATTATACAAACCTTTCGTAATCCGTAAATTGATTGAAAGAGGTATTGTTAAGACAGTAAAATCTGCTAAGAAAATCATTGACAAAAAAGAGCCTGTAGTTTGGGATATCCTTGAAAATGTAATTAAAGGACACCCTGTATTGCTTAACCGTGCTCCTACGTTACACAGACTTGGTATTCAGGCTTTTCAACCAAAATTAATTGAAGGAAAAGCGATTCAGTTACACCCATTAGTATGTACGGCTTTCAACGCCGATTTTGATGGTGACCAGATGGCGGTTCACTTACCATTAGGACCAGAGGCTATTTTAGAGGCTCAATTATTAATGTTGGCTTCTCACAATATCCTAAACCCTGCAAATGGTGCTCCAATTACTGTACCTTCTCAAGACATGGTCTTGGGTCTATATTATATGACTAAAGAGCGTATTTCTACAGAAGATCACATTATTTTAGGTCAGGATTTGACTTTCTATTCTGCTGAAGAAGTAAATATCGCATTAAATGAAGGAAGATTAGAATTGAATGCTCGTGTGAAAATTAGAGCAAAAGATTACAATGAAACTGGAGATTTAGTGTACAAAATTATCCAAACAACTGCAGGGCGTGTATTATTTAACGAAGTAGTACCTGAAGCAGCTGGATATATCAATGACGTATTGACTAAGAAAAACCTTAGAGATATTATCGGACACATTTTAAGTGTGACTGATGTACCTACAACGGCAGCTTTCTTGGATAATATGAAAGATATGGGGTATAAATTCGCATTTAGAGGAGGTTTATCATTCTCTTTAGGAGATATTAGAATCCCAGAACAAAAAACGAAGTTAATTGCAGATGCCAGAGAGCAAGTTGAAGGTATCTCGACTAACTATAACATGGGTCTTATTACCAATAACGAACGTTACAACCAGGTTATTGACGTATGGACTTCTGCGAATGCTCAGTTAACAGAATTAGCAATGAAAAATATTAGAGAAGACCAGCAAGGTTTCAACTCTGTATATATGATGCTTGATTCTGGGGCGAGGGGTTCTAAGGAGCAGATTCGTCAGTTAACAGGTATGCGTGGATTGATGGCTAAGCCTAAAAAATCTACTGCCGGTGGTGGTGAGATTATTGAAAACCCGATTCTTTCTA
Organism: Flavobacterium sp. LM4; assembly: GCF_002017935.1. NCBI lineage: Bacteria > Pseudomonadati > Bacteroidota > Flavobacteriia > Flavobacteriales > Flavobacteriaceae > Flavobacterium > Flavobacterium sp. LM4. Next base: position 2,706,455 of record NZ_MUFW01000001.1, read on the forward strand.
ACTTTAAGGAAGGTCTTTCTATCCTTGAGTACTTCATTTCTACTCACGGTGCTCGTAAAGGTCTTGCGGATACGGCTCTTAAAACGGCCGATGCTGGTTACTTGACAAGAAGACTTCATGACGTTTCTCAGGATGTTATTGTTAACATCGAAGATTGTGGAACTTTAAGAGGTGTTGAAGTATCTGCATTGAAGAAAAACGAAGAAATCGTTGAATCTTTAGGAGAGAGAATTTTAGGGCGTGTTGCATTACAAGACGTAATTAATCCTCTTACTAATGAAGTAATGGTTGAATCAGGTCAACAAATTACGGAAGCAATTATGAGAACGATCGAAGCTTCTCCAATTGAAAAAGTAGAGGTTAGATCTCCATTAACTTGTGAGGCTACAAAAGGTATTTGTGCTAAATGTTACGGTAGAAACTTAGCTACCGGAAAAATGACACAAAGAGGTGAAGCTGTAGGAGTTATTGCAGCTCAGTCTATTGGAGAACCGGGTACACAGTTAACTCTTCGTACGTTCCACGTTGGAGGGGTTGCAGGAGGTATTTCTGAAGAATCTAGTATTGTTACAAGATTCGCTGGTAGACTTGAGATTGAAGATTTAAAAACAGTAAAAGGAGAAGACAGCGAAGGAAATTCTGTTGATATCGTGGTTTCACGCTCAACTGAGTTAAAGTTAGTTGACGAGAAAACGGGAATTGTTTTAAATACACATAATATTCCTTACGGATCCAGTATTTTTGTAAATGATGGAGATGTTGTTAGTAAAGGAACGGTAATATGTAAATGGGATCCATATAATGGTGTAATTGTTTCTGAGTTTACTGGTAAGATTGCTTACGAAGATTTAGAGCAAGGACAAACATTCATGGTTGAAATTGATGAGCAGACAGGTTTCCAGGAAAAAGTAATTTCTGAGGCCAGAAATAAAAAATTAATTCCAACCTTATTGGTTTACGGTAAAGAAGGAGAGTTAATTCGTTCTTATAACTTACCGGTTGGAGCTCACCTGATGGTTGAAAATGGTGAAAAAATTAAAGCTGGTAAAGTATTAGTTAAAATTCCACGTCGTTCTTCTAAGTCTGGAGATATTACAGGAGGTTTACCAAGAATTACAGAGCTTTTAGAAGCTCGTAATCCTTCTAACCCAGCTGTAGTTTCTGAGATTGACGGAGTTGTTTCTTTTGGAAAAATCAAAAGAGGTAATCGTGAGATCGTAATTGAATCTAAATTTGGTGACGTTAGAAAATATCTTGTGAAACTATCAAGTCAAATTTTGGTTCAGGAAAATGACTTTGTAAGAGCGGGTGTTCCATTGTCTGATGGTGCAATAACTCCGGATGATATTTTAAGAATTCAAGGGCCGGCAGCTGTACAACAGTATTTGGTGAATGAAATTCAGGAAGTATACCGTTTACAAGGGGTAAAAATTAATGACAAACACTTTGAGGTAGTTATCCGTCAAATGATGCGTAAAGTAAGGGTTCAGGATCCTGGAGATACTTTATTCTTAGAAGATCAATTAATTCATACTAAAGATTTTATCGTTCAAAACGATAAATTATATGGAATGAAGGTAGTTGAAGATTCTGGAGATTCTGCTGTATTGAAACCAGGTCAGATTATTACGCCTCGTGATTTACGTGATGAAAATTCATTGCTGAAACGTAATGATAAAAACTTAGTTGTAGCCAGAGATGTAATTACTGCAACGGCAACGCCAGTTTTACAAGGTATTACAAGAGCTTCGCTGCAAACTAAATCATTCATTTCTGCTGCTTCATTCCAGGAAACAACAAAGGTACTTAACGAAGCTGCAGTAGCAGGTAAAGTTGATGATCTTGAAGGATTGAAAGAAAATGTAATTGTTGGACACAGAATTCCTGCAGGAACTGGTATGAGAGAATACGATAATACAATCGTAGGATCGAAAGACGATTACAATGAAATGATGGCAAATAAAGAAGAATATATTTATTAATTCTTATCAATTCCCTCTTTTTCGAAAGAGGGAAATTGAAAAAATATTAAAATTATGAGTAATCCGAAACAACAAGAGCAAATTAATATCGAGTTAGATGAAACTATTGCAGAAGGAATTTATTCTAACCTTGCGATTATCAACCACTCATCATCTGAATTTGTTTTAGATTTTGTAAATATTATGCCGGGTACTCCAAAAGCCAAGGTGAAGTCAAGAATTGTTTTGACGCCACAACATGCTAAAAGATTATTGAGAGCAATTGGAGAAAATATTCATCGATTTGAAGCTGCTCATGGCGAAATCAAAGAAACTGAACAAGCACCGATTCCGCTTAATTTTGGTCCGGCAGGACAAGCGTAAATTTTTAAAGCTCCAGAAATGGAGCTTTTTTTATAAATGAATTAATAAAAAGTGTATTTAATCTGATTTAATTTACTTTCAACGAGTATGTTTTAATAGGTTACTGTTTAATCATACTTTTGACTTAACATAAAATAAAGAAAATTAATTTTTCCATATAAAGGTTAATTTAATTCTTAAAAAAAGCGCCAACTTTCAAAGTTGGCGCTTTTTAATTTTGTGTAAAATGTAAAATGTCTTTATTCAAATTCTGATGTAAAAAATAATTTTACATTTGGATATTTACTTTGAGTCATCTGAATCGTAAAATCAGAATCAGCTAAAAAGACTAATTGTCCATATTTATCATGAGCTAGGAATTTTTGTTTGATTCTTTTAAACTCTTTAAACTCTTCACTTTTAGGGTCGTTAGGTTTTACCCAGCACGCTTTGTGAACAGGAAAATTTTCGTAAGTACATTTGGCTCCATATTCATGTTCCAGACGGTATTGGATTACTTCATATTGCAGTGCACCAACAGTACCAATGATCTTACGGTTATTCATTTCTAATGTAAATAACTGTGCTACACCTTCATCCATTAACTGATCAATTCCTTTATCTAATTGTTTTGCTTTCATTGGATCAGCATTATTAATGTATCTAAAGTGTTCAGGTGAAAAACTTGGAATTCCTTTGAAACTCATTAATTCACCTTCAGTTAATGTATCACCAATTTTAAAATTTCCGGTATCGTGAAGACCAACAATATCTCCCGGATATGAAATGTCGACAATCTCTTTTTTCTCAGCGAAAAATGCATTTGGACTCGAAAATTTTAAATTTTTCTTCTGGCGAACGTGATAATAAGGCTTATTTCGTTCGAATGTTCCAGAAACAATTTTGATAAAAGCCAGACGATCTCTGTGTTTAGGATCCATATTGGCATGTATTTTAAATACAAAGCCGGACATTTTTTCTTCAGTAGGATCTACCAAACGAGTTTCAGAGTCTTTCGGTCTTGGAGATGGTGCTATTGCAACGAAACAATCCAACAATTCGCGAACTCCAAAATTATTCAAAGCAGAACCAAAAAATACAGGCTGAAGTTTTCCGTCTAAATAATCCTGACGATCAAATTTTGGATAAACTTCGTCGATTAATTCTAATTCTTCACGAAGTTTCTGAGCTGCTTTTTGACCAACAATTTTATCTAATTCCGGGTTATTTTGGACATCAGAAAAGGCAATCGTTTCTTCGATATTTTTTCTGCTGTCTCCGCTAAAAAGATTGATGTTTTGTTCCCATAAATTATAAATTCCCTGAAAATCATACCCCATTCCGATAGGGAAACTCAAAGGAGTAACCGTCAAACCTAGTTTTTGTTCTACTTCATCCATTAAGTCAAAAGCATCTTTTCCTTCACGGTCCAATTTATTGATGAAAACAATCATTGGAATATTACGCATTCTACAAACTGCAACTAATTTTTCAGTTTGTTCCTCAACCCCTTTTGCAACGTCAATAACAACTATAACGCTATCAACAGCTGTTAAAGTTCTAAAAGTGTCTTCAGCAAAATCCTTGTGTCCGGGTGTATCAAGAATATTGATTTTTTTGTCATTATAATTAAAAGCAAGAACAGAGGTTGAAACAGAAATACCTCTTTGGCGTTCGATTTCCATGAAATCACTCGTTGCACCTTTTTTAATTTTATTGTTTTTTACGGCGCCTGCTTCCTGAATTGCACCTCCAAAAAGTAATAATTTTTCTGTCAATGTTGTTTTACCGGCATCGGGATGCGAGATAATTCCAAAAGTTCTTCTGCGTTGTATTTCTTTTAAAAAGCTCATATTTTTGTATAAATAGGTTGCAAAAGTACTATTAATTAATACGATTTGAAAATAAATGCGATTCTGTTTTGGTTTAGATGATTTGGTTTTTTTATTATTTAGACTAATAAAATCATTAATATGTTTTTTCTTGATTGCCAACTGTCTGCATTGTGTATAATTTTTTGTTAATAGTATAGCTGATAGTTGGATTATGTAATTGAATTGTTATTTTTGTCCGTTATAAGTTGTAAAAAACGAAAGCAATTTTTTTGTATTTTCTAAGTTTTGAAAATATTGATTTAATTAATTTCAGTTTTAAAGAAAAGACTAAAACAAGGCCTTACATTCAAATTAAATTTAAAATAATGTTATTAAAAAAATTACAGCTAAAAACTATTGATTACAAATTAGTGTTAACAATGTGTTTTTTACTTTTTTTCAACTCAATTATTTCTGCTCAGGAGATTATTAAAGATGTTGTAGCTGAGAAACCTGTTGAAGCAACTTCAGTTAATAAACAAAAGATTGATGGTATTATTGCTACAGTTGGAGATTATATTGTTTTAGACTCAGATATTGACAAAGGATATCTTGAAATCACTGCCCAGGGAGGTTCTGTAAAAGATGTTACAAGATGTCAAATGTTAGGTAAACTTTTAGAAGATAAGTTATATGCACATCAGGCCATTCAGGACAGCATTATAGTAAGTGATGCTGAAGTGAAAAGTATGATGGATGAAAGGCTTACTTACATGATGAGACAAACAGGAGGGGATATCAATAAAATTGTAGAATTCTATAAGAAAAGCTCTGTTGAAGAATTCAAAACTTATTTTGCAGATATATTAAAAGAGCAAAAATTATCTTCGGAAATGCAGAAAAAGATTATCGATGCTGTAGAAATAACACCAGAGGAAGTTCGTAATTTCTTTAAAAAAATACCAAAAGATGAATTGCCAACTTTTGGAGCTGAGATGGAAGTTGCTCAAATTGTTGTGGAGCCTAAAGTTTCAAAAGAAGACAAACAAAAAGTAATTGACAGATTAAACGCTATTAAAAAAGATGTTTTAGAGGGTTCAAGTTTTGCAACAAAAGCCGTTTTGTATTCTCAGGACCCTGGTTCTTCTCCTGCAGGAGGATATTATAAGATGACAAGAAAAACTCCTTTTGTAAAAGAGTTTAAGGATGTTGCTTTTAGTCTTGGAGAAGGTGAGATTTCAGATCCTTTTGAAACCACCTATGGCTATCATATTATAATGGTTGATAAAATTAAAGGACAAGAAGTAGAATTGCGTCATATATTAATATCACCAACAGTTTCTGAAACAGCTTTAAAAGAAGCTAAAGAAAGAATTACAAATATTAGAAATAAGATTGTAAATAAAGAAATTTCTTTTGCCGATGCTGCAAGAACTGAATCTGATCAAAAAGAAACAAGAGCAAACGGAGGTACTTTAGTTAATCCAAATACGCAGGATACCCGTTTTGAATTAACTAAAATGGATGCGACATTATACAGCCAGGTTTCAAATTTAAAAGATAATGAAATTTCTCAGCCACTTTTGGATACAGATGATAAAGGAAAAAAAACATACAAATTGATAACTGTAACTAATAGAATCGATAGCCACACAGCCGATTATGCAAAAGATTACACTAAAATTAAAGAATTAGCATTAAAAGAAAAACAAATCAATACAATTGCAAAATGGTTTGATACAAAAATTAAAGATACATACATTAAGATTATTGGAGAATACAGAGATTGTACTTTTACTAATAATTGGTTGAAAAAATAATTTTTATTAAATAAAGAAAAGAGTTAGTTTTATGAATTCATAGAGCTAACTCTTTTTAATTTAAAATATATTCATAAATGTCTGACGTAGCAGCAATTCATAATTTAGTTCAAAAAAGAAACGAATTAAAAACCGAGATAGCAAAAATCATTGTAGGGCAGGATGCCGTTGTAGATCAAATTTTACTTTGCATATTTTCCGGAGGCCATGCGCTTTTAATTGGTGTTCCCGGGTTAGCAAAAACCTTAATGATAAATACATTATCTCAGGCTTTAGGTTTAGATTTTAAAAGAATCCAGTTTACTCCGGATTTAATGCCATCCGATATCCTTGGGAGTGAAATTCTGGATGAAAACCGACAGTTTAAGTTTATCAAAGGACCAATTTTTTCGAATATCATTTTGGCTGACGAGATTAACAGGACTCCTCCTAAAACTCAGGCAGCTTTGCTTGAAGCCATGCAGGAACGCTCCGTTACTATTGCTGGAGAAAATCATAAATTAGATTTGCCGTATTTTGTATTGGCAACACAAAATCCAATTGAACAGGAAGGAACTTATCCTTTGCCTGAAGCTCAGTTAGATCGTTTTATGTTTGCTGTAAAACTCGAATATCCAAGTTTTCAGGAAGAGGTACAGGTAGTAAAACAAACTACTTCTGATGTGAAAACCAAAATAAATCCTTTGTTTACGGCACAGGAAATCATAGATTTTCAACACTTGATCCGCAGAATTCCTGTAGCAGATAATGTTATTGAATATGCAGTGACCTTAGTGAGTAAGACACGTCCTGATAATCCTTTGTCAAATGATTTTGTTAAAAATTATCTGGATTGGGGAGCAGGACCAAGGGCTTCACAAAACTTAATTTTAGCGGCTAAAGCACATGCAGCTTTTAATGGTAAATTTTCACCGGATATAGAAGATGTAAAAGCAGTTGCAACCGGAATCTTGCGTCACAGGATTATCAAAAACTACAAAGCAGATGCTGAGGGAATAACAGAGGAAATTATTATTCAGAAGTTGATGTAAAAAATTATATAAATTGTTAATTGCCTGAGATATCTTAAAATTTCTCAGGCTTTTTTTATAAAGTCAATTTACTTGTTTCATTTATAAGCCGTACAGGTTTGTTGTAAAAAAGTTTTATTAGTAATACCTCTGTGATTGAAGTATATTTTTTCTGTTCACATTCATACCACCAATATGAAAGATATTGAATGTGATTTTTTTCTAATTTAACAAACCATATTTTAGACTTATTTTTTATTATTCTTTTTGATTCAGTAATTTTATAGCCATCTCCTGTCCAGCAAATTGTAGGGTTGTGTGCTATTGTTTTAATGTAAATGAGTTTTTCAGGAGCTACGATTTTAAAAACTTCCTTATTGATCCATATTCCGTTCTCAATATGATATTCAGGATTTAGATTTTTCAATAGATTGTAATGTGTTTCTTTTTTGATTTCCAGACTAGTAATAAAAATAATCACTACGCCTGTCAATAAGGGCAGTAAAGCTGGTAAAGATTGTGTTTTATAAATAGTTTCTTTTTGTTCAGTTTTAAAAAAACGAATCAAAAACAGCATGGGGGCAATTTGATAAAATATAAAACAAAGTAATCCAATACTATGATGCAAAACATTCTCTTCAGTACAATCAAATAAAATTAATGATAGAATCCTGAAATAATTCGAAATAATATTCAAAGCAATTACAACCAAACAGAACGCAAGAATTTGCCTTATACTGAAATATCTGTGTTGTTTCCGTTCTTCTAAAGTCAGTAATAAAGCACCGAAGAGTAATCCTGTTTTAAACATAGATAATCCCATGCAGGCTGTATCAATGGTGATTTTTGCATTGTTAATATAAAAATTAACGCCTTCAATTTTGTCTATTATAATGAAATTCTTCAGGGTTAAATAAACAATATAACAAAGTGTCTGTTTTATTTCAGTTGTCAAATAGTCGAAAAAAGTATTAAAAAGAGATGAAAATAACAGGATACAGATAAAAGCTATAAATGAAAATTTTCGGGTGAAGCTATAATACAGAGAGCAAATCAAAAATGACATTGCTAAAAAATGCAACGATTTTGTGTGTAAACGAAAGCTTATGAATTCCAGTATAAAAATCATTCCTAAAAGAGGGTAGTTCATGTTGATTGAAGTTTTTCTACCCCCGATAAGAAATAATAATATTGAGAAAACAATTCCGAAAAGGTTACTATCAAGACCAGTAACAACAATATTATAATTTATGATTAACAGAGTAAACAAAATCAAAATTAAAATTGCCTTTTTGTTCTGTGATAAAAAGTCTTTCATTAGATAACCTGCTTTTTGTTTTTTCTGTAATAGAAGAAAAGCGTTGTAAAACCAATAATGATTAAAAGCCATTCATGAGGTTCCGGAACAGATCCGTCATTATTAACAGAAGCATTTCCTAAAGTATCAATATTTTTTTCTATTCCGTTATTTTTATAATCTTCATCGGTTTCCAGAACAATTAAAGACGAAATTGGTGTAACAATATTAGCATCTTTAGCTAAATCAACATATTTGTTTTGTTTTAATGTGTCATTTTGAATTTCTACCTGATTATTTAAAACTTTTCCGAAGCAAAACATTCTGTATAGATGATTAGATCCTTTGCTGGTGGTTTTTTCAAGAACAGGATTTTCTTGAATTGCAATTCCGGCTGTTTCTATATTAATACTGTTTTTGAATGTTTTAAATTTTATAAAACAATTTGTGCTAATAATATTTGAGCAGTTTTTAATATCTGTTTGAAGATATTCAACATAACGCTGTTCTTTTACCGTCTGCCAAAAAGGATTTATTTCATCAGAAATATTAATGACTTTTAAATGTTTGTTTTTTGTGAATTTTTTAATCTTTTTTAAATAATCAGAGGATTCTAACTCCTCAAAATTAGAAGAAAATGTACCGCATTTTGTTATAATTAAACTATTGTTCTCCATTTTGAATAAAGGCAAAAGAGAATAATTGAGTTCCTGAAACTGATCAAATATATATTCACAATTTGTGGTATTGATTTCTTGTTTGGTATTGTTGATTATAACAAAGTATTTTTTGTTAGCTATTTTCAGGAGTGCTAAAACTTCTTCGATATTCCAATTATTAGTCAGATCTAAGATTATTTCTGACGGATAAAATCTAATTTTTTGTTTTTGTATTGGTTTTGCTTCATAACTCTTATTTTTCCAGACAAAGGCATTATTGACGGGGTTTGTGATTAAAGTAAGTTCTGCTTGCCATTCCTCTAAGCCTTTAGAATTATTGATATAATAATTATTTTCAAAATCAAAATCTTTTGAAGCTTCAAATGCGGTATTTCCGCTTATCTGAATTCTTGAGATTGTAGCGGCATTGTTAATATTTGGACCTTTGATGTTCAGACTTTGATAAGTCATTTTGGTGTCTTTGACTTTTAAGGGAGTCGTGAAACCACATTTAAAAGTCCTTGGTGTTTCATTTGTAACAGGAAAAACCCGAACTGTTACCCTGTTTCCTTCTTTCCATTGCATCAAAGAAGGATCGCGTGCTTCGACGCCAACAATTTGTTTGTAGGCAACTTTTGCTTTTTCTTTTGTGGTCAGAACCCCTTTTCTTTCTATTCCATTGACCCATAATGATAATGAGGTAGCTACAGAACCTTCGGGAAGCTGAAAAGAATAAATAGCTTCCTTTTGTCCCCAGCTTTTTTCATCGCAGGCGATATCCATTGTAATTTCGGTGTATGCTAATCTTTCATTAGGGTAAATTTTTACATCTTCTTTAATGTTTTTGGTAATGAGGTCTGTCCCGCTCCAGAGCTGCTCTTCAGTTTCGAGTCTTTTGTTAAAATTAGATTTGAGGATGTTTATTTGATCATCAGTACTTAGGTCCAACTTTTCTGTAAAATGATAGGCAATATTTAAAAACGGATTATGCGTTTTTCTTTCATTGTACTGTTGATTGCTTCCAATGCCATCAAGACCTCTTAAAATAAAGAATTCATCAGTGGCAGTGTACACGATGTTCTTCTTTAGTAATATTTCGTTGAAAAAATTTGGTTTTAGATTTTGAGAAACTCTAATATATGCCGGCAGATCATTATTTTCATCAAATGTTTTTGTAATGCTGTATCGGTTTACTTTTTGGCTTTCTATATTTAATAATAATGTAAACAGAATAAAGCCAAATAAAACAGAGCCTATTCCGACACAAAAAGCATACATGTTTCTTTTATGATCCAAAATTACTTTTGAAAGTATAACGGTGTGAGTAATAATTACAATTCCAGGGACTAAACCATAAAATCCAATCCCTAATACAATAATTCCAATTAGGGAAATGAAGGATAAAGGAATAAGAAATATGGCATAATATAGAATTAACAAGCAGGAAAACCCATTAATAAAATAGGAAAAAATGTTAATGTATTTGTCTTTAATGTCGCTGTAAATGACAAAGTTTGAAAAGCAAAACAAGAACGTTGTGCAATAAACCCAAATTGGAAGATTTTCAAATATATTGATTAGAATATTTGCTGAGAAACATCCAATAAACCAATTCAGAAATAAAAAAGGAATTAAATGCTGGTACTTTTCCTTATTTCTTAAAACATTAAAACTAAGAATTACAGCATAAGGGAATACAATAATAAGATTGATAACAGAAAGTATTTCAAAGCTCTCAAAATCATATTTACTGCCTATTAATAATAAAATTAAGAGTACAGTACTAAAAGCTGTGACAAAAAGGCTAATCGTAGCACCAATTCGATTCTTAAAAAGATAATTTATTTTGTTTGTTTTCATGTAAAGTTGTTTTTAAATAAAAGTACTTTGAATAGCAAAGTTACAAGAATATTTGAAATATGATGATTTAAATTTTATTTTTTTTATAAATAAGTAGTTTTACGTATAAAAGACGTTGAGAGGTAAAACTACAACGATATAAATACTTATTTAGAAAAGTTCTTTCTTAAAAATGAGATAAAAACCTCACTTGCTTTATAACATTAAATTTCGACTTTGTTAAAGAAAAGATATTAAATTGTTGATAATCTAATATTTAGGGGTAATATTGAAATATTGTCAATAAATAATGGTGAAATTCATTATTTTGCAATAATAATTTTTGAAAAAGGGACATCCGTTATATTTTTTTTAATTCTCGGCTTTAATTCCTAAATTTGCGAACAAAAAATAAAAATACCTATTTTACTATGGCTTTCGATAATAATATCTACACAGATTACCTTAAAGAAATTGAAGAGCGCAAAGAACAAGGGCTTAACCCGAAACCAATTGATGGTGCCGATTTGTTAAGTGTAATTATTGCTCAAATTAAAGATGTAAATAATGAATACAGAGAAGATTCTCTTAAATTTTTTATCTACAATACTATACCAGGAACTACTAGTGCGGCTGGTGAAAAAGCAAAATTTTTAAAAGAAATTATTTTAGGAGAATCGGTAGTAAATGAAATTACTCCTGCTTTTGCTTTTGAATTATTATCTCACATGAAAGGTGGTCCTTCAATTGAGGTGTTGCTTGACTTGGCTTTGGGTAATGATATTTCTATTGCGAATGAAGCTGCAAATGTACTTAAAACCCAAGTTTATCTTTATGATGCAGATACAGATCGTTTAAAAGAAGCATTTAAAAGTGGTAATGTAATTGCTAAAGAAATTATTGAAAGTTATGCACAAGCTGAGTTCTTCACTAAATTGCCAGAGGCTCCTGAAGAAATTAAGGTTGTTACTTATATTGCTGGTGAGGGAGATATTTCAACGGATTTACTTTCTCCGGGAAATCAGGCTCACTCACGTTCAGATCGTGAACTTCACGGGAAATGTATGATTACGCCTCAGGCACAAGAGGAAATTAAAGCACTTCAGGCACAACATCCTGACAAATCGGTGATGTTAATTGCAGAAAAAGGTACGATGGGAGTTGGTTCTTCAAGAATGTCAGGTGTAAATAACGTGGCTCTTTGGACAGGTAAACAAGCAAGTCCATATGTTCCATTCGTAAATTTTTCTCCAATTGTTGGAGGAACGAATGGTATTTCTCCTATTTTCTTAACTACAGTTGACGTTACTGGTGGTATTGGAATTGATCTTAAAAACTGGGTTAAGAAAGTTGATGCAGAAGGGAACGTTGTACGAAATGAAAGCGGGGATCCAATTCTTGAGGAAGTTTATTCAGTTGCTACAGGGACTGTTCTTACAATTAATACAAAAACAAAAAAACTTTATAACGGAGATAAAGAACTGATTGATATTTCAAGATCATTTACTCCTCAGAAAATGGAATTTATTAAGGCTGGTGGGTCTTATGCCATTGTATTTGGTAAAAAACTTCAAACATTTGCGGCAAAGGTTTTAGGAATTGATATCCCATTAGTATTTGCTCCGTCAAAAGAGATTTCTCATGAAGGACAAGGGCTTACAGCAGTTGAAAAAATCTTCAACAGAAATGCTGTTGGTTCAACTCCGGGTAAAATATTGCATGCTGGTTCTGATGTTCGTGTAGAAGTAAACATTGTAGGTTCTCAGGATACTACAGGGCTTATGACTGCTCAGGAATTAGAAGCTATGGCTGCTACAGTGATTTCGCCAATCGTTGACGGTGCTTATCAATCAGGTTGTCATACTGCTTCAGTATGGGATAAAAAAGCACAGGCTAACATTCCTAAATTGATGAAATTTATGAATAATTTTGGTTTGATTACTGCACGTGATCCTAAAGGTGTTTATCACGCAATGACTGATGTTATTCACAAGGTTCTAAACGATATTACCATTGATGACTGGGCTATCATTATTGGTGGTGACTCTCATACAAGAATGTCTAAAGGTGTTGCTTTTGGTGCTGACTCAGGAACAGTTGCTCTTGCACTTGCTACCGGAGAAGCTTCAATGCCAATTCCGGATTCTGTAAAAGTGACTTTCAAAGGAACGATGAAAGAATACATGGATTTCCGTGATGTTGTTCATGCTACGCAAGCCCAAATGTTGAAACAATTTGGTGGAGAAAATGTATTCCAGGGAAGAATTATAGAGGTTCATATTGGAACACTTACTGCTGACCAGGCATTTACATTTACAGACTGGTCTGCTGAAATGAAAGCAAAAGCTTCTATCTGTATTTCAGAAGATGATACTTTGATTGAATCATTGGAAATTGCAAAAAGCAGAATCCAAATCATGATCGACAAAGGAATGGATAACCATAACCAAGTTCTTCAGGGATTGATCAATAAAGCAAATAAAAGAATTACTGAGATTAAAACGGGTGATAAGCCAGCTTTGACTCCGGATGCTAATGCTAAATATTACGCTGAAGTGGTTGTAGATCTTGATCTGATTGCTGAGCCAATGATTGCTGACCCGGACGTAAATAATGCAGATGTTTCTAAACGATATACTCACGATACAATCAGACCTTTGTCTTTCTATGGCGGAGTGAAAAAAGTAGATCTTGGATTTATCGGATCTTGCATGGTTCACAAAGGAGATATGAAAATTCTTGCTCAAATGTTGAAAAATGTTGAAGCACAAAATGGGAAAGTAGAATTTAATGCACCTTTAGTTGTTGCACCTCCTACTTACAACATTGTTGATGAATTGAAAGCTGAAGGTGATTGGGAAGTGCTACAAAGATACTCAGGTTTCGAGTTTGACGATAACGCTCCTAAAGCTGCAGCACGTACAGAATATGAAAAAATGTTATACTTAGAGCGTCCAGGATGTAACCTATGTATGGGGAACCAGGAAAAAGCGGCTAAAGGAGATACAGTAATGGCTACTTCAACCCGTCTTTTCCAGGGAAGAGTAGTAGAAGATACTGAAGGTAAAAAAGGTGAATCATTGCTTTCATCTACTCCGGTTGTAGTATTATCTACAATTCTGGGAAGAACCCCTACAATAGAAGAATATACAGCAGCAGTAGAAGGTATCAACCTGACTAAGTTTGCTCCTTCAAACAAGCAGTTAGTTATGTAATAACATACTTATTTCAATTATAATTCAAAAGCCCGTGTGATAAACCCGGGCTTTTTCTTTAATAGCTGTTCTATTTTTTGTAACTTGTGTTGTTCAAAAAAATAACAAATAACAATTATACAGTATGGCTTTTGATATTGAAATGATTAAAAAAGTGTATCACAACATGCCCGGTCGTGTTGATGCCGCACGAGAGATTGTTGGTCGTCCACTTACTTTAACAGAGAAAATTTTATACAATCATCTTTGGGATGGAAATCCAACCAAAGCGTTTGGAAGAGGAGTTGATTATGTTGACTTTGCACCGGATCGTGTAGCATGTCAGGATGCAACAGCACAAATGGCATTATTGCAATTTATGCATGCCGGCAAATCAAAAGTTGCTGTTCCTACAACAGTTCACTGTGATCACCTGATTCAGGCTAAAGTTGATGCTGCAACCGATTTGGCCAGAGCAAAAACACAAAGTAATGAAGTTTTCGACTTCTTGTCGTCAGTTTCTAATAAATATGGAATCGGTTTCTGGAAACCCGGAGCCGGAATTATTCATCAGGTAGTACTGGAGAATTATGCATTTCCGGGCGGAATGATGATTGGTACGGATTCACATACTGTAAATGCAGGAGGTTTAGGGATGGTAGCGATTGGTGTCGGTGGTGCTGATGCTGTAGACGTTATGTCCGGAATGGCCTGGGAATTGAAATTCCCTAAATTAATTGGAGTTAAATTAACAGGTAAATTATCAGGCTGGACTGCTCCTAAAGATGTTATTTTAAAAGTTGCCGGAATTTTAACTGTGAAAGGCGGTACCGGAGCGATTGTTGAATATTTTGGAGAAGGCGCAACGGCTATGTCCTGTACCGGTAAAGGTACGATTTGTAATATGGGTGCTGAAATTGGCGCTACCACTTCAACTTTTGGTTATGACGATTCTATGAGTCGTTACCTGCGTTCTACAAACAGAGCAGATGTTGCAGATGCCGCAGATAAAATAGCTTCTTACCTGACTGGAGACCCTGAAGTTTATGCCGACCCTGAAAAATATTTTGATCAGCTTATCGAAATCAATTTATCTGAATTAGAGCCACACTTAAACGGTCCCTTTACTCCTGATTTGGCTACTCCAATTTCTAAAATGAAAGAAGAAGCCATCAAAAATAACTGGCCATTACAAATTCAGGTTGGCTTAATAGGTTCGTGTACCAACTCTTCTTATGAAGATATTTCCCGTGCCGCTTCTTTAGCCAAGCAGGTTTCAGAGAAAAATTTAAAAGTTAAATCTGAATTTACCATTACGCCAGGTTCAGAAGTAGTTCGTTCTACTATTGAAAGAGACGGATTTATTGACACTTTTCATAAAATTGGCGCAACAGTCTTTGCAAATGCCTGTGGCCCATGTATTGGTATGTGGGACAGGGAAGGTGCAGAAAAAGAAGAAAGAAATACAATCGTTCACTCTTTTAATCGTAATTTCTCCAAACGTGCAGACGGTAACCCAAATACTTTGGCTTTTGTAGGATCTCCTGAACTGGTAACAGCTTTGGCAATCGCGGGGGATTTAGGCTTCAATCCATTGACTGATAAATTGATTAATGAAGATGGTAAAGAAGTAATGCTTGATGAACCAACAGGAGATGAATTGCCTGAAAAAGGTTTCTATGCCGAAGATCCTGGCTTCCAGGCTCCGGCTGAAGATGGTTCAGGCGTTCAGGTTGTAGTAAGCCTTACTTCAGAGCGTTTGCAATTATTAGCTCCGTTTGATGCCTGGGATGGTAAAAATATTACTGGTGCCAAATTATTGATCAAAGCATTCGGAAAATGTACAACAGATCATATTTCTATGGCAGGACCATGGTTACGTTTCCGTGGACACTTAGATAATATTTCCAACAACATGCTCATTGGTGCTGTAAATGCATTCAACCAAAAAACAAACTCTGTTAAAAATCAATTAACAGAACAGTATGATGCGGTTCCTGCTGTAGCCCGTGCCTACAAAGCGGCTGGCGTTCCGTCTGTCGTTGTGGGAGATCACAACTATGGCGAAGGTTCATCTCGTGAACACGCAGCAATGGAACCTCGTTTCTTAGGTGTAAAAGCAGTTTTGGTAAAATCTTTCGCCCGTATTCACGAAACCAACCTAAAAAAACAAGGTCTTTTAGGATTAACCTTTGCTAACGAATCAGATTACGACAAAATTCAGGAAAATGACACCATCAATTTTACAGATTTAACGGAATTCGCTCCGGGAAAACCGTTGACATTAGAGTTTGTTCATACAGATGGCTCAAAAGATATTATTTTAGCGAATCACACTTACAACGAAGGTCAGATTGGCTGGTTTGTTGCAGGTTCTGCACTAAACTTGATTGCTGCCGGAAAAGCTTAATTCAAGATTTCGATTATAATTATGAACGCTCTGTGAAAACAGGGCGTTTTTTTTTCAGGAGCCAATCCGGCTGTCTGCTGTATCTTTTGTTTTTTGGCAGCAAAAAACAAAAGGATGCCGCTTCCATCCGGGCTAGGGCATATGTGTTTATTATAAATATTGTTTTCAATTCAAAAAAAAACATTTATCTCAGAAGCATTTTAAATGTTAAGCAGAACTTAAAAACATGTTAAAAAAAGTGCTTTTTTTAGTTTAAAAAGTTAAATTCGCTTTACAGGTATACACTGTATTTATTAGATTTTTATAAGTGTATCATACACAGTTAAATAAAAAAAATCCCCCAAATGATTTTTAGATTAGCCATCATAATATTCTTTTTCAGCATAGCAGGTTTTTCTCAGGAAAAATATATCAAACACACCATTTCAAAAGGTGATAATCTTACTTCTATCGCTAAGAAATACGGAGTGAAACCCAAAGATATTGCAAATGCCAATCCAAATGCTCCCAAAATTTTAAAATTAAATTCGGTTTTATTAATTCCAAATACCAATCAGTCAGCAACAATAAAATCTAATGAAACTGCTGCTAACACAACTCCGGGCTTACATGATGTTCAGGCAAAAGAAACGCTGTGGGGAATCTCAAAAAAATATAATGTTTCTGTTGAGGATCTAAAAAAAGCAAACCCACTTTTGGAGACAGAAGGTCTAAAAATAGGACAGCAAATTACCATTCCATCAAATACGAATACGGATCCGGCTTTGCAAAAACCAATTGAAAACATTCAAACAACTACAGATGTTGAAGTTTCAAGGAAAGTTCAGCCCAAAGAAACGAAATATGCCATAGCTAAGGAATTCGGAATTACTGTAGCCGAGTTAGAAAAACAGAATCCGGAAATCAGGAAAAAATTACCAGTGGGATATGTTTTAAAAATCCTTACTTCAAAAGAAAAAGCGGATGCTTTACAGGCTTCAAAACCAACTCCGGAAATAAAAAAAGATACCTTAGAATCTCCTGAATTTGCATCTGATAAAGGAATAATTAAAAAAGATTCTGCACTAATAAAAGGGAATAATCATTCTGATCTAATAGACCAATTGATATCAAATGCGACCGAAAATATAGGAACGCGATATCGTTCCGGAGGGACCACAAAAGCAGGTTTTGATTGCTCAGGGTTAATGTACTGTACTTTCGGTAATTTTGATATTAAGCTACCAAGAAGTTCAATCGAGCAGTCCAGAATTGGTACAAAAATCAATACAGAGGAAGCTCAAAAGGGAGATTTAATTTTCTTTAAAACCAATGGAAGACGCCAAATTAATCATGTTGGTATGGTAGTAGAAGTGGTTGAAGGAGAAATTAAATTTGTTCATTCCTCAACTCATAGCGGAGTTATCATCTCTTCAACCAAAGAGCCTTACTACGAAAGAACTTTTTCGCAGGTAAATCGTATTTTGGAATAATGGTTTTTAAAGCTTAAATTTTCGCGCATAAGTTCCAAAATAGATATTCATCCCCTGAGAGATACGCTTTTATTATCCGAATATCTGATTTACTCTGAATTCTTGAATAATCAATCTTAGTTTTAAAATTTGTTTTGTTAATTGAAACAAATAGGGTAATATCATTGTAAAAATGAACAGGAATACTTTCTTCAAGGTCTCTTTTTATACCATTTCTTGAAGCAATTAAATTTTGATTAGCAATCATTTCTATAAATTTTGAATCACTTCTTTTTCGATCTTGTTTTGATAATTCAAAAGGGATTGTGTTTACTGTTATCATAATATATTCTTATTAAGGTTCAATTTTCTCAATGTTTCGGCCAACGTTTCGCAGTTTGGGGATTTTGAAAACGAGTATTTTCGGCTAAATAAAAATACGAATTAAAAACGTTTATTCCACTAAATTCGCAAATGGCTACATAGGGACGTGTGTTAGCAGCTGTAGTATTATCCGTTATATTTTTTCATAACAATATTTTTTTTATCTTCAAATTCTTCATTACTTATAATACCACTTTTCTTTAAGTTTTCAAGTTCTGAAATTAAAACATCAATTTCCTTTTCTATTTTAATTCTGTTTTTATTTTTTTTCTCAATTTCTCTGGCTTCAAATATTTTTGCTTTATACTCTTCTTGCGATAATATTGAATTAGTTTTTAATCGATTTAGTGTTTTAATTGGGGCTTTTTTATTCTCTTCGGAATTAAAATAAATAAATCCCAGAAATAAAGCAGAGATTATTCCTCCACCAACTAAAAATATTTTATTGTAAGTTTCTTGTTTTCTATTGTCAACCATGATCGTAAGTGCTTCGTAACTTTCATAATAAAAATTATTTTGGTAATATTCATGAGGTTTTATACTTCTTTCTTGATAGATTTTAAATGCACAGACTCCAACTACTGTAAATATTAAAAAGATAAAAATTTTACTTATTTTCATATTAATTATTTTAAGCAATTTATTTGTTGAACAATAACTGTTTTGTTTTTTTGTAGACCAAAAGTCCTTTTTATAATTTCATCCGAAAAATTAAATCTCAGTGATGTAATTTCATATTTGCTAAGTTCATTTATATTTTCATCAGTCAATTCAAATTTAGCATTACAAATTTCACTACCTCCAACATAATCTTTTTCACTATCAAGTAAATTTAATATTAAAACTTTTTCAGCAGTTGTAAATACCATTAAATCTGAACCAATTGTTTTTGCGTTTTTAGCAAATCTAGCAGTTAGAATTAAGAATTTAGTATCGGCAACTTGAGTAATTGATAGTGCGATTTGATAATTACTATCGAATGCAACTAATAATGGATTACAGATCTTAATTTGATAACCATTAAAACTTTTAGATTTACAATTACATTGCGCAGTAATTTTACAAGCTGAAGTTGCTAAAAGAAATAATAATATAAAAAAATTAATATTCATG
The DNA here is from genome assembly GCF_002017935.1 of Flavobacterium sp. LM4. Taxonomy (NCBI): domain Bacteria; kingdom Pseudomonadati; phylum Bacteroidota; class Flavobacteriia; order Flavobacteriales; family Flavobacteriaceae; genus Flavobacterium; species Flavobacterium sp. LM4. The sequence continues at coordinate 2,725,770 of NZ_MUFW01000001.1, forward strand.
ATTTTGGTCTTGATATTCAATATAATTCTCCCATTTTTTGAAACTATAGCTGCTAACGTTTGGCCGCTAACCGAAGTTGCTGATAAAAGCGGACTGAGTTCTCTCTGCCAAGAGAATGTTTCTTCGTGAAATCACAGCTTCCGGCTACCGAAAACTCGGCAATTTGGTTAGTGGCGGTTAGTTGCTGTTCTTGTTATTTGTAATCACGAAATTGTATGCCTTTTTTGTCTTTTCATTTACTTGAATTTCGTTCTCAATAAATTTTATTGTGAATTTTATTTTTGTGAAAATAATTGTGTCATTGATTACGTCTTTTGCAGTTTGTCGTTTATAGTTATCGTTCACCATTTTTTTGAACGTTGCGGACTTTTTTGGATCAATTAAAGTGTAAATTATTTTACGATTCGCAATTGTGATTATTTCATAATCAAATTCTTGACTTCTCTTTTGATATAGTTTTCTGACTAACTTAATATTTTTATCATCCATTTTACTTTCTTGAGCAAAACCTTTACTCAAGAAGAAATCAACTTTTCCCTCTAAAGAATTAAGCTGACTTGTATATTCCAATTGTTGTCGACCGATTTTTTGAGCGCAAGCAATTGAAGCAAATAATAAAAATAGTAGAGGTGTAATTTTTTTGAACATGTAATCTCGATTTTTTACGATTTTTTTTAGAATAGCAACTAACTTGTATATTATACGAAACAAACCTTCGCCAATCTACCCAAAAATAAATGTAAACACGAAGGTTTGTTTCGTATTATTCTTTCAAAAATAATAAAAAAGATCTCCAATCACTAAATAACTTTATGAATCGCTAATTAAATATTTCCTTATGAAAACTAAAGCTGCGTGAGGGATAGAGGCGGTATCCTTTTGTGAAGAGAAACGGAACAAAAGATATAGCCGAAAGCCCGACCCTTGGGACACGCCCAAAAGAATAAAATAAAATAATCTAAAATTCTAACAATCTAGGGGGCTAATTAAAAAATTTCCAAAAAAAGTATATCTTTAACCAACCCAAAAAACCAAAAAATAATGCAAGAAGACAACCAGGAAAATTTTAAGAGAGAACTCGGATTATTAGACGGAACCATGCTTGTGGTAGGTTCTATGATTGGCTCCGGGATATTTATTGTGAGTGCGGATATCGCCAGGCAAGTAGGTTCGGCAGGATGGCTGACATTGATTTGGCTTATTTCAGGCCTCATTACCATTATTGCAGCAGTAAGTTATGGAGAGCTGAGTGCCATGTTTCCAAAAGCAGGAGGGCAATATGTGTACCTGAAAGAAGCATACAATAAACTAATTGCCTTTTTGTATGGCTGGAGTTTTTTTGCGGTAATCCAAACCGGCACAATAGCTGCAGTAGGAGTAGCTTTCTCTAAGTTTGCAGCCTATCTTTATGAACCTCTCAGCGATGAAAATATATTATTTGAATTGGGAGCTTTTAAACTCAATGCAGCTCAGATTGTATCGATTGTAACTATTGTTTTACTGACATACATTAATAGTCGGGGCGTAAAAAACGGAAAGATACTTCAAACTATTCTTACCATAATTAAGATATTATCATTGCTGGGTTTGATCGTTTTTGGATTAACGCTTGCAGCAAAAGCATCGGTTTGGGATGCTAACTGGGCAGATGCCTGGACACCTCATTCTTATAATACAGATAATGTTTCATGGCTTCCTGTTAGCGGAAAGGCATTGATTACCGGAATTTCGGCAGCGATGGTGGGTTCGTTGTTTTCGAGTGATGCCTGGGTGGGGGTAACTTTTATTGCGGGAGAGATTAAAAATCCAAAACGTAATGTGGGTTTAAGTTTGTTTTTAGGGACTTTTATCGTGACTATTATTTATGTTTTGACAAATTTGATGTATTTGTCAGTGATTCCGTTAGACGAAATTGCAACAGCCAAATCGGATAGGGTAGCGGTAGTAGCTTCGCAATATATTTTTGGAGATATTGGAACTTTGGTTATCGCCATTATGATTATGATTTCGACTTTTGCCTGTAATAATGGTTTGATTATGGCGGGTGCGAGAGTATATTATACAATGGCAAACGATGGTTTGTTCTTTAAAAAAGCAGCAGTACTGAATAATTTTAGTGTACCCGCATGGGCTTTGTGGGCACAGTGCATTTGGGCTTCGGCTTTATGCCTGACTGGGAAATATGGTGATTTGCTGGATTTTGTTATCATCATTGTTTTGATTTTTTACATTTTGACGATTTACGGGATTTTTATTTTACGTAAAAAAATGCCCAATGCAGAGAGGCCTTATAAAGCATTTGGATATCCGTTTTTACCATTGCTTTACATTATTGTAGCATCGGCGATAAGCGTTTCTTTATTGATTACAAAATTTTCAACCTGTGGTTGGGGAATCCTGATTATGTTAATTGGAATTCCGGTTTATTATTTTATGAACCCAAAAGAATAAGATTGTAAAATAAAAACGCCATATTAACCAAAATATGGCGTTTCCTATACTTTATGTTTCTTGTTTTGAGATAAAAAATTAAACATTTAAAGCAAACCAAAAAGTACTACCCAATCCTAAATTACTTTCTACTCCAACAGTTCCGTTTTGAGCTTCTATAAATTCTTTACTGATTGCCAATCCCAGTCCCGTTCCTGATTTTGGACTTCCCGGAATCTGGAAATACTTATCAAAAACTTTGTCTTTGTATCTGGGGTCAATTCCTTTTCCGGTATCGATAACCTGAAAAACTATCTGATTATTTTCTTCTTTTAATTTAATAAAAATCGTGCTTTTTTCAGAAGAATAACGAATAGCGTTCGATAAATAATTAATCAAAACCCAGCCCGTTTTTTCGGAATCGGCTTTTACGTTTTTGAGATTTTCAGCGGCATTAATAATTAATTGAATCTGCTTTTGATCTGCCTGAACTTTTACAGCTTCAACGGCATAATTTGCAATTGTGTTCGGATTACTTTTTTCGATATTTAATTGAATATTTCCGGTTTCCAGTTGTGACAGATTGAGTAATTCCCCTGTGATTTTCAACAAACGCTGACTGTCGTCTTTAATGCTTTCAACCAATTGTTTCTGATCATCGTTCATATCGCCCGTTTTGGCATTTTCAAGCAATTGAAGACTTAATTTAATAGAGGCAATCGGCGTCTTTAATTCGTGCGAAACGATGGCAATAAAATTAGTTTTAGCAAAATCCAGTTCTTTAAAAAGCGTAATATTTCGCAGAATAATCACATCGCCAATATTGATTTCTTTTTCTTCACCGGTCGGTGTTATCGTAATATTGAGAATTTCTTTTTCAAAGTAACTTTCTTTGCCGTTGGCAAATATTTTTAAAGGCTGTTTTTTCGGAATTTCATTTTCACTTTCTTTCAAAATTAAAGAACGGATTAAATCATTCGTAACCGCCAATTCAGATGCCTGTGTGTTAATGATGTTTTCTGATTTCAGACCAATAATTTTCAGTGCTTCATCATTGGCAAACAAAACAATACCTTCGTTATCCAAACCAATTATCGGATCGTTCATATTATTGATAAGCGTTTCCAGTCGTTTTTTCTCAAAAAGAAGTTTATACACATTACTGTCGTGATATTCTTTCAGTTTTTGGGCCATGGTATTAAATGATTTTGCAAGATCTCCAAATTCGCTGTGACTCGTAAAATGAACACGTTCTGAATAGTTTTTATTCGCAATTTCCTTAATACTGAGCGTTAATTCCCTAATTGGATTTGCAATGTTATTTGGCAGATTAACCAATAAATTAAACGCTATCAAAAAGCACAAAGTTCCCACAATAGCAATGGAGAAATTGGACGTTTCTGCCGTTTTTTTAGCAATATCACTTTTCTGTTTGATGGCATCCAGATTCAGTTTCATAATGGCAAAAATATCCTGACGGATTTGTCCTTTTACAGTTTCGTCAGAATTGTTTTTACTGAGAAGAGCAAAACTTTCCTGCAGTTTTTCAGTAGCCTGCTTTTCGCCTGGTTCTGTAATATTATGGGTTTGCTTTTCGAGATTTTCCTCAAAATTCTGAATGGTTTCTTTCGAACCCAATTTAATTCCGTCCAAAGCAGAAATCATATTTCGCGAATATTCCAGCGTATTGTAATTGGATTTCAGAATATTCTCGGTGTCCTGCTTAATTAAAAAAACAGAATAAGCACTCACTAACGAGAGAATGATGATCATCAAAAATAACAATCCAACACCCAGATTCAATTTGGTTTTAATTCTCATATTTTATTTTTTGAGTGAAATGTTTCCTGTAAAATGTGAAATGAAAAATCTTATATCTCACATTAAAACATTTTACGATAATATAACAAGATCGACGTTTGATAATGATAATTTATTTAGCAGACGCCTGAAAATTGTTGTAGACAAAATTACTTTAAATAAATTCAAATGCGGTTTTCCGATGCAGACAGTTGTAATTTGTTTTTCTTCTACAGTTGTCAAAATTGCATTGGAAATATTCGAATTTTCGAGTTTAATAACTTCGGCTCCTAATTGCACGGCAAGTTTAAAGTTATTAATTAAGTGTCTTTGTTTATCAAGTGCAATTTTTGTACTGCTTTCCTGAGGAGTTTCGACGTACAAAACATACCAGCTTCCGTTATAATAGCTTGCCAATCGAGCTGCTTTTCTGATCACAATTTTAGCCGTTTTATCATTACTGCTAATACAGGCTAGCAATTTTTCATGACGCAAAGCGTGAAGCTGAGGTACTTCGCTTTCTACTTTTCGAAGCACTTGACTTGCTACTTCTTTCAAAGCCAATTCGCGCAATTGCAGAATTTGTTCCGATTTAAAAAAATTCGTTAAAGCCGTCTGAATTTTATCCGGAGTATAAATCTTTCCTTCTTTCAAACGTGCAATCAAATCTTCAGATGTTAAATCGATATTCACGACTTCATCTGCCAAACGTAAAACATTGTCGGGAATGCGTTCCTGAACATCAATATTTGTTATACGTTTTACAGCTGAATTTAAACTTTCAATATGCTGAATATTCACAGCCGAAATGACATTAATTCCCGTATCTAAAATCTCTAAAACATCCTGCCAGCGTTTTTCATTTTTGCTTCCTTCAACGTTCGTGTGCGCCAATTCATCAACAATAACCACTTCTGGTCTAAGGTTGATGATTGCCTGAACGTCGAGTTCTTCGAGTTCTTTTCCTTTATAGAAAATGGTCCGCCTCGGAATAACCGGAAGACCAGACAATAACTCATGCGTTTCCTTTCGCATATGTGTTTCGATGTAACCAATTTTTACATCGATTCCGTTTTTCAATAACGAATGCGCTTCCTGAAGCATACGGAAAGTTTTGCCTACACCGGCGCTCATTCCAATGTAGATTTTGAACTTTCCCTTTCGGGATTTCTGAATCAAATCCAGAAAGTGCTGTGCGTTATTATTTTCGTTTTCCATAATTTTTGCTTTAAGCAATAAGCTTTAGGCTTTAGGCAGTATAACTTTAAAAAGCTTACCGCTTAAAGCCTATAGCCTAAAGTTAGAAAGAAATCGCCAGGGAAGTCGTTACAAACGTATTCGTATCCGTTGGAAGATTGTCTTTATTTGTGAAAATTTCTTCTTTGCTTGAAAGATTTCTCGCTTCAATTCTAAACATAATAGTATCAGAAACTAAGTAATCAAAGTTAGCTGAAAATCCGTAAGTTTTAAATCCGTTTGGCGTTTCTGTCCCGATAGCTATCGGGATAATTACCCCTTTTTCATCGCTGTAATATTCCCCTCGCGCTGCCAGTTGAATTTTATCTGTCGGTTTGTATTGCAGAATCAAAACAGGCGAAAACCAGGTATCGTATTTATTACTGTTTTTAGCCGATTGCTGTGAACCAACATCAAAACCAGCCGTAACATTTGTTTTATCCGTTACTTTAAATTGTCCGTAAAAGTTGTTGAAATAGCGCCATTTTTTATCAATATCCAGCTGTTCATTTCCAACATAAGTACTCCAATTCAAAATGACTTTATCCGAAGGTTTATAAGTAATCTGCGTTCCAAAAGTCGGAGTTTGATTTCCGTCTATTTTTTGAATTCGCTGCCAGCCGTTCAAATACATCGCAGCCAAATACCATTCTCCAGAATCTGATGTATAACCAATTTTCACACCCGCTTCATAATAAGGCGAATTCTCAGCCAGAATACTCCGAGTCAAAGTTTGACAGTCTTTCCCAATCGCACTTTCAAAACCAATATGCGATGGCATAATTCCCGCATCAATCCATAAATTATGTTTCGAAGAAATCTTCACGCCAACATTCGCTTCATAAATATTTTTCAGCAAATCCTGTTCAGCCGACATATTATATTGGGCATAAGTTCCCGCCATCAGCGCAAAATTTCCTCGGACATTTTCCTTCGAATAATTCACTTTTGCCAAACCCAGATTCAGGTTTACTTCATTGCTTCGATTATAATTATAAATAAATCCGGGACGCGTATGATTTTCCGGTTTCCCGAAATCATAACTGTAATAAACATCAACATATCCCGAAAACGTAAACGGACTTTTAGATTCTTTCTGTGCGTGTAAATTGCTACAACCAAAAGCGATTAAAGCAGTAAGTATTATTTTTTTCATTTTTGTGGTATTCAATTATTTATTAGTAGATTTTTTAGGAGCTATTTCCCGCTATCCACTACAATCTTTTGTTTGGAACCCCAAACAAAAGGATTTTCGTTTCTATCGGGGCTAGGGCATTTGGGGTAAAAAAGGCGTTTTGTATTATAATAAGTTTTATATCCTAACAGGTTTTAAAAACCTGTTAGGTGTCAATTGTAGAATTCAGTTTTTCGATTCCAATTTTCGCCACAGTTTGTCATTTCGACGAAGGAGAAATCTTCGTTGCTAGATCGCCACAGATTTGACATTCTTTGCGGAGCTTCTTGCGAAGATTTCTCCTTCGTCGAAATGACAAGAATGCGCATAGAAAACCTTAGAACCTCAGTGCCTTTTCTAGCGGAGCGCATCCAGCGCTACATTCAATTCCAAAACATTCACGGTCTCAGGACCAACAACAGCTGTATTAATTTTAGATTTCACCAAAGCTTTTACTTTAGCTTCATCCAGTTTTCTTTCTTTAGCAATTCGTTTTACCTGAATAAAAGCCCCTTGCGGAGAAATATTCGGATCTAAACCACTTCCGGAAGCTGTAACTATATCAGCTGTTATTTCAGATTTTTTCAAATAAGGATGAAGCAATAAAAATGTATCAATTCTCTTTTGAACCAACGCCAAATATTCAGCATTGCTCGGCCCTTTGTTACTTCCGGCACTTCCTGCCGCATTATAATCAACAGCCGAAGGTCTTCCCCAGAAATAATTCGACTTATCGAATTTTTGACCGATTTTTTGATAACCAACAACCTTTCCGTTAACCGAAATAGTTTCTCCTTTTCCTTGATTAGGAGCAATTTGTGCGATTCCGTAAATCGCTAAAGGATAAATAACTGCGAATAAGATCAGTGTAACCGCAGTAAGTTTTATTATAGAAAATAGATTTTTCATTTCTTTAAAGTTTCTAAGAGACTAAGTCTCTAAGTTTCTAAGTTTTTTTAATTGTGATAAATAAGTTTTAAAGATTCTAAGAAAAAAAACTTAGAATCTTAGCAACTTAACGCCTTAGCATCTTACATAAATAGTGCTACAAGTAAATCAATTACTTTAATTCCGATGAAAGGAACAATCAATCCGCCTAAACCATAAATCAAAAGGTTTCTTTTTAAGATGGCACTAGCCCCAATTGGACGATAATCAACACCTTTCAGCGCAAGCGGAATCAAAATTGGAATGATAATCGCATTGAAAATTACAGCAGATAAAATCGCACTTTCAGGACTGTGCAGATGCATAATATTCAAACCTTGTAATGCCGGAATCGCCGTAATAAAAAGAGCAGGAACAATGGCAAAATATTTAGCAACATCATTCGCAATAGAGAAAGTAGTCAACGTTCCGCGAGTCATTAAAAGCTGTTTTCCAATTTCAACAATCTCAATTAGTTTTGTTGGGTCATTGTCAAGATCGACCATGTTTCCGGCTTCTTTTGCTGCTTGAGTTCCGCTGTTCATGGCAACTCCAACATTTGCTTGGGCAAGGGCAGGAGCATCATTTGTTCCGTCACCCATCATGGCAACTAGTCTTCCTTCAGCCTGTTCTTTTCTGATATAATTCATTTTATCCTCAGGCTTAGCTTCGGCAATAAAATCATCAACACCTGCAGCTTCGGCAATAAATTTTGCCGTAAGCGGATTATCTCCTGTAACCATAACCGTTTTGATTCCCATTCTGCGTAAGCGCTCAAAACGCTCTTTCATTCCGGTTTTTATAATATCCTGAAGTTCAATAACGCCTTGAACTTCATTGTTTTTGATTACTACTAATGGAGTTCCTCCGTTAGATGAAATCGTAATAACTTGTTGGGCAGTATCTTTAGGGAAAATATTTCCAGCTTGTTCTGCAATGTTTTTAGCAGCATCCTGAGCGCCTTTTCGAATGTTAGTTCCGTCTTTTAATACTACTCCAGAAGTTCTGGTTTCGGCCGTAAATTTTATACTGTGTGAGATGTTTTCTGTAAATTGTGCAATATCAGATTGTATTTTTCCATTTAAGTCGATCGTTTTGCTCAATTCGATAATACTTTTTCCCTCCGGAGTATCATCTGCAAGTGAACTCAACACGGCAGATTTAATAAAGTCATCTAAAGAAATTCCTTTTGTTGGATAAAAATTGGTTGCTTTTCTGTTTCCAATTGTAATTGTTCCTGTTTTATCCAAAAGCAGAACATCAATATCTCCGGCAGTTTCAACCGCTTTACCCGATTTTGTAATTACGTTAGCTCGTAAAGCTCTGTCCATTCCCGCAATACCAATCGCAGAAAGCAAACCTCCAATTGTAGTTGGAATCAAACAAACAAACAAAGCAATGAAAGCCGCGATCGTGATGGGTGCGTTGGCATAGTCGGCAAACGGTTTTAGCGTAACGCACACAATCACGAAAATTAAAGTAAATGCGGCTAATAAAATGGTTAAGGCAATTTCGTTTGGTGTTTTCTGACGGCTCGCACCTTCAACCAAAGCAATCATTTTATCCAAAAAACTTTCGCCAGGTTCAGAAGTAACTTTTACTTTAATTTTATCAGATAATACTTTTGTCCCTCCGGTTACGGATGATTTATCTCCGCCAGCTTCCCGAATTACAGGAGCACTTTCTCCAGTAATGGCACTTTCGTCGATAGTAGCCAGACCTTCGATAATCTCACCATCGGCAGCAATTAAATCACCGGCTTCGCAAACGAAAATATCGTCTTTTTTTAATGCAGAAGAACTGATATTTTTTATTTCTCCATTAGTTAGAATTTGTCTTGCAGGAGTTTCTTCGCGGGTTTTTCTTAAACTATCGGCTTGTGCTTTTCCTCTTGCTTCAGCAATGGCTTCGGCGAAATTTGCAAATAAAAGCGTTGCCAGTAAAATTAAAAATACAATTAAGTTATAAGTAAAACTTCCTTGGTCATTTGCGCCCATTAAGATCGAAATGCAGACAGCAAACATAATGGCTGTTCCAATTTCTACGGTAAACATTACCGGATTTTTGATCATCATTTTTGGATTCAGCTTTACAAAAGACTGCGCTAAGGCTTCTTTTATCTGTTTACTTTCAAACAATGATGTGGATTTATTAGTTGTCATTTTTTATATTATTTTGTTTAACTGATTTTTAAAAACACATAGAAACATATATTTTAACTTTGCGCAAAAGGCGTTTCACTTGCATACATTCACATAGCTATGAGTGAAAACGAGTTTTTTTTTTATTCTTTTTTATAGATTTAAATTCTATGTTTCTATGTGTTTAAATTATCCAGCATTTTTATTTTAGAGTAAAAAATTCCGCTAAAGGCCCAAGTGCCAACGCTGGGAAGAATGATAAAGCAGCGATAATTGCGATTACGGCAAAAGTCATGATTCCGAAAATCGAGGTATCAGTCTTTAAAGTTCCTGCACTCTCTGGAATGTATTTTTTACCTGCCAGTAAACCTGCAATTGCTAATGGACCAATGATTGGAATAAAACGTCCTAGCAGCAATACAATTCCCGTAGTGATATTCCAGAACGGATTATTATCTCCCAAACCTTCAAAACCAGAACCATTATTGGCAGCACTTGAAGTGTATTCGTATAACATTTCTGAGAATCCGTGGTTACCAGGATTATTTAACCAGCCTGTTGCATTTCCGTTAAACCAATAACCCATTGCAGTATCGTGTGCAGCAAAATAAGAAGCTAAAGCAGTTCCGGATAATATTAGTAATGGATGAAGAATGGCGATAAAAGCGGCAATTTTAACTTCTCGCGCTTCGATTTTCTTTCCTAAAAATTCTGGTGTTCGACCAACCATTAATCCGGAGATAAATACAGCCAGAATAATGAAAATATAGTAGTTCAAAATACCAACACCACATCCGCCGTAAAAGGCATTTACCATCATAGATAATAATTGCATAGTTCCGGACATTGGCATTGAACTATCGTGCATACTGTTGACAGATCCTGTAGAAATTACCGTTGTAGCAATACTCCAGAAACCTGAAATAGCTGGCCCAAAGCGAACTTCTTTTCCTTCCATTGCTCCGTTTAATTGAGAGATTCCCATTTTTCCGATAGCAGGATTTCCCTTGATTTCGCTTGACATTGTCGGAATTACCAAGAGTAAAAATCCAACTGTCATTACAGCAAAAATGATATAAGCGAATTTTCTTTTATTAAGGAAGAAACCAAGTGCAAAGATCATCGCAAAGGGAACAATCATCTGCGCCCAAAGTTCAATCGCATTCGTAAAATAAGTTGGGTTTTCTAAAGGATGGGCCGAGTTAGCTCCAAAAAATCCACCGCCGTTTGTACCAATATGTTTAATCGCAATAAAAGCAGCAGCGGGTCCGCGTGAAACTTCAACGTGATCGCCTTGTAAAGTTGTGATCGCATCTTTACCTTCAAAAGTCATTGGAGTTCCGCTAAAAACTAAAGCAATAGCTACGATTGTAGAAAGTGGTAATAATATACGAGTGCAGCTTTTTACAAAATAGTTGTAGAAATTCCCCAATTTGTCTGTGGTTCTTTCGCGCATAGCGGTAAAAACCATTGCTGCAGCAGCGATTCCTACTCCAGCTGAAACGAATTGTAAAAACATCAAAACCATTTGCGATAAGTACGAAACACCCGTTTCACCAGAATAATGCTGTAAGTTGCAATTCACTACAAATGAAATAGCCGTATTAAATGCCAAATCGGGCGACATTGATGGATTATTGTCCGGATTTAATGGTAAGGAACCTTGAAAAAGTAAAACAAAAAAGCAAAGAAAAAACCAAAGCATATTGATACTTAAAAGTGCTCTTAGATGCTGTTTCCAGTTCATTTCTTCAGCTGGATTGATACCGCTGATTTTAAAAATAAATTTTTCAATTGGATTGAAAATCGGGTCAAGAAGCGTTTTGTCTCCTAAAAAAACTTTAGCAATATACTTTCCTAAAGGAATCGCTAAAACAGTTGTCAGGATAAAAACACCTATGACGCCTAATAATTCTGTGTTCATAATATGTGAGTTTTGTAAAATGTGAATTGTAAAATGAGAAATGTGAATTGTAAAATGAATTGATCTAACTTTTACATTTCACATAAAACATTTTACTTTTTACATGATTTAAAATTTTTCAGGTTTGATTAATACATAAATCAAATACACGAAAACGACGATTGAAACAATAAAGAGTGTTGTCATGATTTAGATTTTTTCGAAGAATTCAACAGAGAGGAAACAAATGGCAAACAGTAAAACTGCCAATGCGAGTAAAAGAAAAGGGATCATAATATTATTTTTAGATTTGTGAAATGTGAGAAGTAAAATGTTATTTGTGAAAAGTGATCAGTACATCTCACAAATAACATTTCACTAATTAGACTCCTGAAGCATTAACCTGCTTGATGTATTCAGTTTTAAGCGATTGCGGAAAAAGATGTGAAATATTGCAGTAACGCACTTCCATAAAAGAGGAAACCGAAAAAACATACACATTAGAAATAGCATTTTTAGTTTCCATGCTTCCAGTAATAAATAATCGTTCAGCGAGTGCTAAACACTTTTTAGCCCGAACGATATTACCAGATATGATTGATTTTTTAGTGATTTCGGCAAACCGTTCGGCTTGTTTGTAGATTGAGGTAACTTGATTTTTCATTTGGATGAAATTTTAATGTTCTTTCTCCTTATGCCAAAATATGTTCCGAAAAAGTCAAGTTGTAGCTAAAGTGCTGTCAATAAAAGAAATGTAGTTTTGTGTCAAAAATCAGGCATAATAAAAGCCTATCAAAATGATAAGCTTTTATTGAAATGATAGGATTATTTAATTATGAATTATGAATTATGAATTATGAATTATGAATTATAAAATGTAATCCACTTTGATATTGGAATTTTGAATTTAAATTTTGGAATTTTCAATCCCATATTCTTCCAACTTTCTATACAAAGTAGCAATTCCAATTTCCAATAATCTAGCCGTTTCAGCTTTATTTCCTTTAGTATAATTTAAAACCTTTTGAATATGCAGTTTCTCAATACTCTGCATAGAAAAAGCGGACATAGATTTGCTGGCTTTTTCTGTTTGATGCTGCATTTCGTAAGGAAGAACATCAGAAGTCAAAGTGTCGCCGTTACTTAAAATAACAGATCTCTCGATTATATTTTTGAGTTCACGAATATTTCCCGGCCAGGAATAATTTTCTAGTTTTTCTATAAAATCAACAGAAGTTTGTAAAGTCTTTTTATTCGTTTTTTCTGAGAATTGTTTCACAAAATAATTAACCAACAACGGAATATCTTTAACTCTTTCTTTAAGAGAAGGCAGTTTGATTTCGAAAATATTCAAACGAAAATACAAGTCAGAACGAAAACGATGCGCCTCGCTTTCTTCTTTTAAATCACGATTTGTCGCTGCAATTAATCTAAAATTTGATTTTTTTGAAGTCGTATCTCCAACCGGAATATATTCACTCGTTTCTAAAACCCGCAATAATTTGGCCTGAAGATCAATTGGCATTTCTCCAATTTCATCCAGAAACAACGTTCCGCCATTTGCTTCTTCGATAAAACCTTTTTTATCTTTCACAGCTCCGGTAAATGCGCCTTGTTTATGACCAAAAAGTTCGCTTTCCAGAATTTCTTTGCTGAAAGTGCTACAGTTTAAAGCCACAAAAGATTTTCCTGTACGATTGCTGTTTTCGTGAATCGCCTGTGCAAAAACCTCTTTTCCTGTTCCTGTTTCTCCGGTCAATAAAACAGTTGAATCGGTTTTGGCTACTTTTTGAGCTAAATCAATAACTTGTTCAATTCCTTTTGATTTTCCGATTATCGTGTTGAAAGAATATTTATCGTTGATTCGTTTTTCAAGTTGTTGTACTTTTTTCTGTAAATGCACTTTTTCTACCGCTTTATAAAGAAGGGGAATAATTTTGTCATTATCGTCTCCTTTTACAATATAATCGAAAGCGCCATTTTTCATCGCCTGAACACCGTCTGGAATATTTCCGAAAGCGGTTAAAAGAATAACTTCCGTTAAAGGAAAACTGCTTTTTATGTTTTGAACAAAGTCAACGCCGTTTCCGTCGGGAAGTTTTACATCACACAAAACAACATCAATATCGGTTTGTTCCAGTTTCTTAAAACCGGACTTTAAATCTTTCGTTTCAAAAACTTCAAATCCTTCCGATTTTATAATGCGAACAAGCAGACTTCTCAGTTTTTCTTCGTCGTCTATAATTAAAATTTTGTGTGTCATTTGCAGAGATGCTAAAACCAAATTTGGTATTTGATGTACAAATTTAGGTTTTAAATCATTCGGGTTTTAAGTTTTAATTTAAAAAGTTAGAGTACATTTTAAATATTATAATTCAATTAACACCGCATAATTTAGCTTTCATTTTAAATGAATTAATTTTGTAAAAAAGATATTTATTTACATGAAAAATCCAATTTCACTCTCCATATTAGAACTCGCTATTATCAACAATGACAGCAATGCAGCTGAAACATTACATAAAACAAAAGAAATTGCCCAATTAACAGATACTTTGGGATACAAAAGGTTTTGGCTTGCCGAACATCACAATATGGCGCATGTCGCCAGTACTGCAACTGTAGTGTTGATTGGATATGTTGCCAGTCAGACGCAAAATATCCGTGTAGGATCTGGCGGAATTATGCTGCCTAATCACTCGCCTTTAATTGTAGCTGAACAATTTGGAACTTTAGAAACATTGTATCCGGGCCGAATTGATTTAGGTTTAGGAAGAGCGCCCGGAACAGATCAGCCAACTGCTGAAGCCATTCGAAAGGATTTCTTTGAGCAGGCACAGCGATTTCCGCAAAACGTATCAAAACTACAGGAATATTTTTCAGAAGAAAATGCTACTGCGAAAGTACGTGCTTTCCCTGCCGAAGGAACAAAAGTACCAATCTGGATTTTAGGATCGAGTATGGAAAGTGCTTCTTTGGCAGCTTCGTATGGTTTTCCTTATGCTTTTGCAGGGCATTTTGCTCCGCGCCAAATGCTGCAGGCTTTTGAATTTTATCGTGACAATTTTCAGCCATCGAAATTTCTGGACAAGCCCCAAACAATGGCATGCGTAAATATCATTGCAGCCGATACAGCCGAAGAAGCTGAAAAACTTTCAACAAGTTTGTATCAAATGTTTTTGAATTTAATTCGAAATGACCGTAAAGGACTTCAGCCGCCAGTTGATTCTCTGGAAGATATTATGAGTGAAGAAGAGCGTTTTCATGTCAATCAGATGACCGGAGGTTCTTTTGTTGGAAGTAAAAAACAAATTGAAGCAGATTTGAAAAAATTTATTGATTACGCTAAGATTGATGAACTAATGATTACCAGTCCAATTTTCGAACATGAGGCAAAATTAAAAAGCCTGCGATTGACCAAAGAAATAATCGATGAATTGAAGGAAAATTAAAACTATAAAAAGAGAGGCTTTTCGAGCCTCTCTTTTTATAGTTTTAATTTTCCTTCAACACCTATATCTGTAGTATTTCCAAATAATGCTGAACCTGCCATTTTAAGTAATGAAATAACTTTTCCGTCCTTTGTGTCCCAGTAATAAGCATCCGAAGGGGTCACTTTTATAACTGTAACATTTGGGTCATTTTTGCCTTCCTCAAACCAGGCTTTGGCAACAGGCGTCCATAACTCGTCAATTATCGATTTATCTTTATATATCGATGCTGCACCGTAAATAGAAATGTATTGAGAGCTTGAATTGCTGGCAAAAAACAATTGAACCTGATTGTCTTTTAAAATTTCAAAATTCTTATTGCTGTTCGCAGAACTAATAAACCACAAATTTCCTTCATCATCAATATTCTGAATACTCATAGGTCGTGATTGAAGAGGTGTTTTTGTTAATTCAGTTACAAAAATTCCTGTTTTAATTTCTTTTACTAATGAAATTATTTTTTCTACTGCTTCTTTATTATCTAAATCTTTATGCATGATATTGTCTTTAATAGTTTAATCCAAGTCAATTTTTTCTGATGTCCAGTCTACGGCCAGCATATAATCTTCTTTTTTGAATCCTTTGAATTCTCCCGGCATAATTGTATTGAAAACTTTAGTAAAATTTATCATTCTCTGACAGTCTGTTACGATAGCGGCTCTCGTCCATTTTGTTATGTTTTTAATGCTTAACAAGGATTCGTGAAGCCATGCACCTAATGTAAAATCAGTTGGAGAATTATCAAAAAATAATAAATAATTAAGTTTTGGTGTTTCATCAATTAAAAGACGTACTTCTGATTTAACAAAATCAACATCGCCTTTAACTACGTGACCAGCTGTTTTAAAACCAATCATGTTTTCTGGTAACTCCTTAATTTTTTCAATCATAACATTTAAATTTTGCAGGTTAAATTCATTTTTTACAAAAATACATGACAAGTATGTTTTAGTGCTTATGTAAAAAACTGATTATCTTACATAATTCCAATGTTGACTAAATTATTACATCAAAATCGTTTTTGGAATCGTAAGGAATCCTACATAAAAAAGTATTAAATTAGCTATCATTATAAAAATGTAAATCCAGATTATGCTTAAGAGAATATTAGTTGGTGTCGGTATTGTAGTTGCCATTATTTTGGCTTTCAAATATTGTGAATTCAAAAAAAATGATGATGCCGGAATTGAGTATAACACAAATCTGATTCAGCAGCAAATTTTGAATGTTGGAAAACTTGTTGTTACTGAGGGGCATTTTTCTGAAGTCATCACGTATAAAAACCAACAGAAATATTTAATGAACATGATTTCTTTTGAGAAGAAAGCGCTTATTGTAGTAAACGCAAATGTTACAGTTGCCTACGATTTGCATAAAATGAAATATGATATTGACGAGAAAAACAAAACCATAACAATTCTCAATATTCCGAAAGAAGAAATTACAATCAATCCGGATATTCAGTTTTATGATGTGGAGCAAAGTAAACTGAATCCTTTTACGGGCGATGATTACAATAAAATAAATAAATCGGTAAAAGCTAATTTGGCTAAGAAAATTGATAAATCTACACTTAAAACAAACGCTCAAAACCGATTAATAAGTGAATTGTCTAAGATTTTGATTATGACCAATTCTATGGGTTGGAAATTACAATATAATGGAAAAACTATTGAATCGGAAACAGAATTAAATCAGGATTTGAAGTTGTAATATTCAAAGGTTGAGAGGTTTTCGGCAATCTTGTCATTTCGAGGAACGAGAAATCTTCACAAGAAGCTCTACAAAGATTGGATTTTCGTTATGGAGTTACTTACGGAGATTTCTCGTTCCTCGAAATGACAAAAGTAGATTAAAAACTTTGCTACTCTTTGCCTTTGAGAGATTAGTTTATGAAACTTTTTCAAAAATCAAGTCCAGTCCACCCAAAATTAAATGTGCAACTTCAGGGCGTTTTTCTTTTAATTGCTCCAAATAACCCAAGACTTCCTGTAAAAGCTTTTTTTCGTCAAAATCTTTCAAAAGTTCGGTGATTTCAACTGCAAGCAGCCAGTCGTTAGGGTGATTGTTTTTTAATTTTTCAAAAACCGATTGGAGTTCAGATTTAGAATCTCCATTATTACGAATATTTCTTACTGTTGAATATAAAACTTCCAATTCATCTCGTTCTTCTGTATGTTTTGCTTTGATGGTTTTAGAAGTAGGAACAATATTAATCAGGTCAAAACTATTCACGTCAGCAGGGCCTGAAAAAGCTGAAACTACTTTTTTACCAATCGCCATATCGTAATTACCCCATTCCGGCTGAAACAGAATCGTTTCCCCATGTGTTACGGTACAATTTTTAAAACTGATTAAAATAATTTCACCATGCAAATTTCGGGATCCGGTAATGATTTCGCCTTCAACGATGATATTACCTTCAAATTCCAGTTTAACAGTTTCGTTTTCTACGATGCTGTATGCCTGCAAATCCTTCGGGCTCATATCTTCAATAGCCAGATTAAAACCTTTCAGTTTCCCAATCGGGCTTCCAAATCCATGTGAGTGCGTTAAACTTCCGTGACCCACCAATTCTTTTTCACGGTATGATAAAGCTGTTTTTCCTGTTGTCTGAATGTAAACCGGTTTTCCTTCTTCTTCAATAGCATTAGTAAAAACACCTGAAATTTGTAAACCTGTGCTCAGTTCAATTGTTCCCAAAGCATTCGACTGAATCAGTTTTTGAATTCCGGACAAACCTCCGGTACGCAAAGCCATTTTATTGGCAAACTCTTCTAAAATCAGACTCAGATGCGAAAAAGTTGGGGTTACATATAATTGAGGCTGTAGTTGCGTAATATCAAAATTTTGATTGGCAGCCGAGATATCATAAGGTATTTTCTTCACATTATCAGTCATACAGTGAGCACTTTCGCCAATTGAGGAAAGTAGTCCGGCGCCGTAAATTTTAGGGTTTTCAATAGTTCCGATTAAACCGTATTCAACCGTCCACCAGTGTAAATTTCGAATTTGAGCCATTTCAGATAATTCGCCCATGTTGTTTTGCAGATCGGCAACAGCTTTTTCGGCTTCCTCAATTTTTTCCTGAGGCGTATCTTCGGCTTCTTTCAATATCGAAAGCAGTCGGATTGCTTCATACATCTGATAATCTTTATGAGATGAAATCGCTTTGCATCCAATTTCTCCAAAGCGTCTTAAATACTCAGCATATTCAGGATTTGCAATAATAGGAGCGTGGCCGGCACCTTCGTGAATAATGTCCGGTGCAGGTGTATATTCAATATGTTCTAATTGTCTGATATCCGAAGCAATAACCAAAACATTATACGCCTGAAATTCCATAAAGGCATTGGGCGGAATAAATCCGTCAACTGCAACGGCTGCCCAGCCAATTTCGGTCAGGATTCGGTTCATACCATACATACTCGGAATAGAGTCAATCTCGATTCCGGTTTTTTTTAAACCCTCCAGATAGGAATTATGGGCTACTTTCGACAAGTAATCTACATTTTTGCGCATCACATACCGCCAAACGGCCTGATTAATGGGCGTATAATCGCTATAATCCTGAGGTTTGATGAATTGCTTTAAATGTTTAGGCAATCTTTCTAATAATGGATTTGTTTCAATGTTCGGATTCATTTGGGAAAAACTGTAGTTGAAATGTAAAATTACAAATTTGAGCTATTGAAAACGATTTTTTTAATATTTAATTTGAATAATAAGAGTGTTTTGTTAGAGAATTATCAGTTTTTAGTTGTTTGGAGTTTTTGGAGTAAATTGTTGAATACAGATTACCTGCTGAAGATAAATTAGACATGAAAAAATAACAATAAAATACTTAGTTTTACAAAAGTATATTTAGGTATTTACAAGGATGAACGTTTTTTTGATCATTTTAGCAATAGGGGTGTTGGCCTTTTTAGGAATACGATATTTTTTATTCCGGATAGGAGATCCGGTAAACAGGAAAGTTTCCGATTCGTATTTTTATCATTACAGAAAAAATTTGATTGTACATTCGCCAATGGGCAATTGGTTTGAATTGGGATATTTTGAGTCTGAGTCTGATGTTGAATCTTTTCAGCCCATAAACAGGGATTTTGGAAAAGATAAAAAGGATGTTTTTTGGAAAGGAAGAAAGCAAGCTGTTGATTATGCAACGTTTCAGGTTGATGCCTCCGGAATTATTAAGGATAAAAACCATGTATATACTACGAACGGAAAAGAATATAATTTTTTAGGAATTATAGAAGTAGCAGATCCTAAAAGTTATCAGTTGCTTGATCCTTCACTTTCGGAATATAAACGGATTAGCTGGTTCAAGGATGCTAATGCAGTCTTCTACAGAAGTAAAAAAACAGAAGGAGATCCGGCAACTTTTAAGCCTTTGAACGATGCAATTGCTGTGGATGATCATTTTATTTATTCGATTATTCATCAAAGAGGCGATGGCATTTATGCTTTTGAAGTTGATGAAGTAATCCGAAAACATAAAAGAATTGCAGGTGAAATCAAGGTTATTAACGATACATACGTTCAAATAGGAA
Organism: Flavobacterium sp. LM4; assembly: GCF_002017935.1. Taxonomy (NCBI): domain Bacteria; kingdom Pseudomonadati; phylum Bacteroidota; class Flavobacteriia; order Flavobacteriales; family Flavobacteriaceae; genus Flavobacterium; species Flavobacterium sp. LM4. Next base: position 2,745,425 of record NZ_MUFW01000001.1, read on the forward strand.
ATGCTGTTGTTTCTGCTTTTACGAAAGAGGAGTTTACGCTTCATACTTTCGAAACCATTAAAAATACCAAAGAAATTGATTATTTTACAATAGTGGTTAACGACACCTTAATTTACAAAGGAATAGCATGCCCTGAAATTGATATAGAATCTTTTGAGCCATTAGATTACGGTTATGCAAAAGACAGCAAAAATGTATATTATAATGAAAAAAAATAACTGGTGCTTCTATTTCAGATTTTGAAATAATCTCTCCGGATTATGCTAAAGATAACAAAAACGTGTTTTATAAAAATAGTATTGCTGAAAAGGCAAATCCAAAAACATTTAAAAGAACCTCTGAAAATGGTGTTTGTGAGGACGGAACAAATAAATTTAGAAACGGAAAAATTATTAACTAAAATATGGAACAGAAATTACCTTTGCCGCCTTTTACTTTAGAAACGGCAATCCAAAAAATACAAATGGCAGAAGACGCCTGGAACAGTCAGGATCCGGAAAGAGTTTCAAAAGCGTATACTGTTGACAGCGAATGGCGAAATCGTGATCAGTTTATAAATGGCAGGGAAGAAATTGTCTCTTTTCTAACTCAGAAATGGAAAAAAGAGCTGCAGTATAAATTAAAGAAAGAATATTGGGCACATACTGAAAACCGTATTGCTGTACGTTTTGAATATGAATATCAAACGGCTGAAGGAGATTGGTTCAGGGCGTACGGCAATGAAAATTGGGAATTTGATGCCAACGGACTGATGCAAAAAAGATTTGCGAGTATCAATGATATTCCGATTAACGAATCTGAGAGGAAATTGAAATAAATTTTACAGCTATGAAAATAACGATTGATTTTAACAATCGTTATTTTCATAATTTACTTTCTCCATTTTATCCTCGTAACTTTCGGTTTCTTTTTTGGTCATACGGACTTCTTTCAGATTTACATTTAATTGTTTTTTACTGTCAGGACTGATCCATATGCCATTAAAATTTGTTCCTTCTTTCTTTAAAATCATAACACCCGAAAATTCATGTTCGACTAATACAAATTGATTTTTGTTTTTTTTATTCTGAGTAATGTCTAATTGAATCCATTTTTCGGATTTATCATATCGATACATAGAGGTGTACATCAAACCGCCTATACAAGGATTTTCTTCTTCTTTGATATAAAATGTTACTGCTGTTTTTCCGTGAATGGTGCCTTTGTAAAGCATGCTTTTGGCAGATTGGGCGCTTGTGGTGATAGTAAAGAACATACAAAGCACGCTACAAAGAAAAAGTAGTTTTTTCATATTTTAAGTAAATAGTTATTTTTTAAATTATTGCAATTTTATTGATTTGCCTGATTTCTGAAATATTCAATTTTATAATTGAACATATACGCCATATTTGCTGCGCGGACTTTAGCTACATCTGCTAATTTGCCAACAAACAAATTGTCAACAGTTTCAGTGAAAATTTCCATCCAGCGATCAAAATGAGATTGGTTTACAGGCAATTGTTTGTGTGGCGGAAAAGGACTCCCGGAATAGGTATGTTCTTCTAAAAGTAAAGTCTGCCAGAAACGATACATTTTTTCCAGATGTTCCGGCCATCTTCCTGTCATTTTTTCATTAAAAATAGATCCGATTAAATCGTCGTTTTGTACTTTTTCATAAAATGTATTCACTAAAAGTTTAATATCTTCTATGTTTGAAATGTCCCGAGATGCCATGTTTTTTAATTAAGTCATAATTTGCAAAAATACGATATAACAGCTTTTTTATTTGCTGATATTTATCATTGCAATACATTTTTATCCAATTAACTGCGTATATAAATCGGGATTATCATTCAGATATTGAAATTCAAAACCGTTTTTAGTCATATTCAATTTAATATTCAGAATGTCTTTTTTGTTTTTCAATTCTAATCCAACCACAACAGAACCCATTTCACGGCTCGTTTTTTTAACAAACTGAAAATAAGTTATATCATCATCTGGTCCCAAAATGTTGTTCACGAATTCTTTCAAAGCACCCGGACGCTGTGGAAACTGAATCATAAAATAATGCATCAGTCCTTCATAAAGCAAAGAACGCTCTTTTATTTCGGCTGTTCTTTCAATATCATTGTTGCTTCCGCTGACTACGCAAACTACTTTTTTGCCTTTAATCTTGTCTTTGTAAAAATCTAAAGCAGCTATTGTCAAAGCACCTGCAGGTTCAACCACCATGGCCTCTTCATTGTACAAACGTAAAATGGTGGTACAGACTTTTCCTTCGGGAACCAGAATAATGTCTTCCAGATTATAACGGCAGATTTCAAAAGTTTTGTCGCCAACTTGTTTTACAGCTGCACCATCTACAAATTTATCAATCGTTTTTAGTACCGTGTTTTTATTTTCTTCAATAGAAGTTTTCATCGAAGGAGCGCCTTTTGGTTCAACACCGATTATTTTGGTATTCGGACTTAAATGTTTAAAAACCTCGGATAAACCGGAAGCCAGTCCGCCGCCGCCAATCGGAACAAAAACATAATCGATGGGTTCTTTGTAACTTTCCAGAATCTCTAAACCTACAGTTCCCTGGCCGGCAATTACTTTTTCATCATCAAACGGATGAATAAATATTTTATGATTTTTGATGGCGTCTGCAGTTGCCGAGGCATAAGCATCATCAAAAGTATCTCCTGTCAAAACAATTTCTACGAACGATTTTCCAAACAATTGTACTTGTTTTACTTTTTGTTTCGGAGTGGTTTTAGGCATATAAATTTTGCCTTTTATGCGCAGTAAATTACAGGAATAGGCAACGCCCTGAGCATGATTCCCGGCACTGGCACATACCACACCAATTTGTTTTTCAGCATCGGTTAACGAAGAAATCTTGTTGTAAGCTCCTCTGATTTTATAAGAACGGACAATTTGTAAATCTTCTCTTTTTAATAAAATAGTCGATTTAAATTCGTCTGAAAGATTTAGGTTCTGTGTCAAAGGCGTTGCAGCAACAACATTTTCGAGTTGTTTTTTTGCATTTAGTACTTCGTTAAATAAATTCATGATTAGTATTGTTAAAATAAAAAACCTCCCATTTGGGAGGTTCTTATAAAATATATTTTACATACTTGTTTAACACCTCGCCATTAATGCTGAATTGCAATAATGTTAATAATAGCGATACTAATGTTAGTATAGTTTGTCATTTTCTGTTGTTTCAAAAAACAAATGTATCAATTATTTTTTTACCTGAGGCGGATACTGAGCCAAAATTTTCTTTACAAAATCAGCAATTTTTTCATCTTTTTTGTCAATGTTTCGGGTTAGCGTTCCCTGGCCTTCTCCCTGCCAGATCATTTCTTTCTTTTTAGCATCAATCAAATCGATGTATAAAGTACCTTCAGTAGAAGTCGAAACACTTGTTTGGTTTCCTCCGTACATCATCCACGGATTCCATCCCCATCCCCAACCGTAGCCCCATCCGGCATTAAATTGGTTAACATTTACCTGCTCTCTTGATTTAGTGAAAATGTTTACTAATAAATCAGGATTTTCACTTTTAGTAAATCCTTTTGCCTGCATTTCGGCATCAATTGCGTGTAAAATGCGTCTTTTATCCAAATCAGAAATCTCTACTTTATCAATTCCGGGTTTGAAGAAAGCATAGGTTTTATAAGGCGTAAAATCGACATTTTTGTCGTAATCAGAATAAACAGTAACACTGCTGCATGAAGTAAGGATTAATAACAGCAAAATCGGAACTAATTTGAATGTTTTCATAATTTTTTAGAATTAAATGTTTTGTTTTATAGTAAGCTTTCATCAACCAGACTGGGTAATGTTACTTTCAATAGCGGCTGAACCTCCATTGCTCTTTTTATAGCAAAAACAGCACCTTCATTTCGGGCCCAGCTTCGTCTTGAAATTCCGTTGTTTACATCCCAAAAAAGCATTGATGCTAATCGTTTTGAAGCCTCTGTAGAACCATCAAGAACCATACCAAATCCACCGTTTATAACCTCTCCCCAGCCAACACCACCACCGTTATGAATGGATACCCAGGTTGCTCCTCTAAAGCTGTCACCAATTACATTCTGAATCGCCATATCGGCAGTAAAACGGGATCCATCGTAAATGTTAGAAGTCTCTCTGTAAGGCGAATCGGTTCCGGAAACATCATGATGATCACGTCCTAAAACAACCGCGCCGATTTCACCTTTTGCAATCGCTTGGTTAAAGGCTTCTGCAATCTTGATTCTTCCTTCGGCATCTGCATATAAAATACGGGCTTGAGAACCCACAACCAGTTTGTTTTCCTGAGCCCCTTTGATCCATTTAATATTATCCTGCATTTGCTGCTGAATTTCATCTGGAGCAGTTTCTGCCATTTTTTCTAAAACTTCACAGGCAATCGCATCTGTTTTCAATAAATCTTCCGGTTTTCCGGAAGTACAAACCCAGCGGAAAGGGCCAAATCCGTAATCAAAGCACATTGGTCCCATAATGTCCTGAACGTAACTCGGATATTTAAAATCGATATTGTTTTCTGCCATAACATCAGCTCCAGCCCGAGAAGCTTCTAATAAAAAGGCATTTCCGTAATCAAAGAAATACGTTCCTTTTGCCGTATGTTTGTTAATGGCAGCTGCGTGGCGGCGTAACGTTTCCTGAACTTTCTCTTTGAATAGTTCCGGATTTTCAGCCATCATTTTGTTAGCGTCTTCAAACGAAATTCCAACAGGATAATAACCTCCGGCCCACGGATTATGAAGCGAAGTCTGGTCGGATCCCAAATCAATTTTGATGTTTTCCTGATCGAAACGTTCCCATACATCCACTACATTTCCTAAATAGGCTATTGAAGCGGTTTCTTTTTTGGCTTTCGCCAAAGCGACTCTGGCAACCAGTTCATCTGTTGAGGTTACAACTTCATTAATCCAACCCTGTTCGTGGCGAATTTTAGTAATTTTCGGATTTACTTCGGCGCAGACCGTAATACAACCTGCAATATTTCCCGCTTTTGGCTGTGCGCCCGACATACCGCCTAGACCCGAAGTTACAAATAAACTGCCTTCAGGATTTTGTTTTATTTTTCTGAAACCATTCAAAACTGTAATTGTGGTTCCGTGTACAATTCCCTGCGGGCCAATATACATATAACTTCCCGCAGTCATTTGCCCGTATTGCGAAACGCCCAGTGCGTTCATTTTTTCCCAATCGTCCGGTTTTGAGTAATTTGGAATTACCATTCCGTTCGTCACCACAACTCTTGGTGCTTCTTTATGAGAAGGAAATAATCCCATCGGATGTCCAGAATACATCGTTAAAGTCTGCTCGTCTGTCATTTCAGACAGATATTGCATCGTCAATAAATATTGTGCCCAGTTTTGAAAAACGGCGCCGTTTCCGCCATACGTTATCAATTCGTGAGGGTGCTGTGCCACAGCATAATCCAGATTGTTCTGAATCATGTGCATAATCGCCTTTGCCTGCAATGATTTACCGGGATATTGGTCAATTGGTCTTGCGTACATTTTATAATCCGGACGAAAACGATACATATAGATTCGGCCGTATTTTTCTAATTCTTCTGAAAATTCAGGAATTAATTCCGTGTGATGTTTTGGTTCAAAATAACGTAATGCATTTTTCAGTGCCAGTTTTTTTTCTTCTGCCGAAAGAATTTCTTTTCGTTTCGGAGCATGATTAATCGCTGGGTCGTATGTTTGCTTTGGCGGCAATATTGAAGGAATCCCTTGTTGTATTTGTTCTTTGAAAGTCATTTTTTCTTTTAGATTTTTAGATTTTTAGATTTTCTGAAGTTAAGAATCAAACAGCTGCTTTTAATTAGGTTAGTGCAATTTTAAATTGCCGTAAAGAATTATCTAATTCTCAAATTGACACATTATCTAAATTAAAATGACTAAGGATAACGGATATCCGACCTGTGATAGGATTTGTGTATTGTGATCCTAAATTTTCTTGAACGAATATCCATTTTAGATTTTTAGACTTCTTAGATTATTAGATTTCGAAAAATGGAACAATCTCTTTTTATTTGACTCAAGGATTGCTGGTTTTTAGACAATAAAAATATCTAAGAAGTCTAAAAATCTATTTCCTTATTTCTCCCGTTCGTTTATCAAAACCATACGGACAATGGCGACAGCCGCTTTTGCAGCAGTAACCACGTTTTAAATGGTGTTTTTCAGTAAAGCACTTATAACCTTCGGGTGTATAGTAAAAATCTTCGCCTTCGATTAATTTATTTTCATTACTTTGCTCTTTCATAAACTATTTTGTGTCAATTGGCGTTTCATTAAATCGGAAAAACAATTAATCGATTGTGATTTTATTGAAATCGAACAATTTTATAACTACAAATTTATAAATTTTACAGCCAATGTTTCTGATTGTTGCTAAATATTTAATTCCGAAAGGCTATCGCGGAATGGCTGTTTTTCCATTCATTTTAGTAAAATATTATAAAGATCAGGTAAATGTTATTTTTTTAAATCACGAAAAAATACATTTAAGACAGCAAATAGAAATGTTGATTCTTCCGTTTTTTATTTGGTACATTTTAGAGTTTTTTATTCGTTCTATCCAATACAAAAACAGAGATTTGGCCTATAGAAATATTAGTTTTGAAAGAGAGGCATACGAAAATGAAACCAATTTAACTTATCTGAAGAAACGGTCATTTTTTCAGTTTCTGAAATACATAAAATTAAAATGAATCCAGTTTTTAATCAGCCCATAAATATTCAGTTTTCAAACGACATTTCTTTGACGATAAAGCGTGAAGATCTGATTCATCCTTTTGTATCGGGAAATAAATTCAGGAAACTGAAATACAATTTGCTTCAGGCGAAAGCCGAAAACAAAGATACTTTACTGACTTTTGGCGGCGCATTTTCGAACCATATTGCAGCGGTGGCTTATGCAGGAAAAGAGCAGGGGTTTAAGACAATTGGAATTATTCGCGGGGATGAACTTTTCGATAAAACAGAAGAAAATCCAACCCTTAAATTCGCACAGGAAAACGGAATGCAATTTGAATTTGTTTCCAGAGAAAATTACCGTTTAAAAAGCGAAGAATCATACATTAAAAATTTAAAAGAGAAATTCGGAGATTTTTATTTAGTTCCCGAAGGCGGTACAAACGTACTGGCGGTGAAAGGCTGCGAAGAAATTTTGACTGATGAAGATTCAGTTTTTAATTATGTTTGCTGTGCAGTTGGAACTGGGGGAACCATTTCAGGATTAATAAATAATGCGTTGCCAAATCAGCAAATTTTAGGGTTTCCGGCGTTAAAAGGTAACTTTTTAAACGATGAAATTCGTATTTTTGCCCAAAAAGATAACTGGAATTTAATTTCTGACTATCATTTTGGAGGTTATGGCAAGGTAAATTTGGAATTAATCGAATTTATCAATTCTTTTTTTGAAGAAAATAAAGTGCCTTTAGATCCAATTTATACGGGAAAGATGGTTTTTGGCGTTATTGATTTAATACATAAAAACTATTTTTCTGCACATTCAAAAATTTTACTCATTCACACCGGTGGATTGCAGGGAATTGCGGGAATGAATATCAAATTGAAGCAGAAAAAATTACCAATACTCAAAATTGATGTTTAAAAAAATAATTACACTCTTCGTAGTCGCAGTATTGGCAAGCTGTTCTTCCAGCAAACCCACTATCGCAACAACTAAAAAACAGGCAGCGGTTCAAAGACCCAGAACAGCTTCGACTAAAAAAGGGACTTATTCTAAACCAATTGCTAAATATCCTTCTACAAATAACACAACTGAAGTTATTCAATCGACTTCAAAAACAGTTGTTACCAGCAGTTTAATCACCGATTATGTTTTGCAATACAAAGATATTGCCATGGGAAACATGCAAAAATACGGTATTCCGGCAAGTATTATTCTGGCACAGGGAATTCTGGAATCAGGAGCGGGAAGAGGAGATCTGGCGTTGTCAGCAAATAATCATTTCGGAATAAAATGCCACAATGACTGGCTTGGGGAAAGTGTTCGTCATGACGATGATTCGTCTCAGGAATGTTTTAGGAAATACAGACAAGCGGCAGAATCGTATCGGGATCACGCTTTATTTTTGGTGGGTAAAAACAGATATGCCGTTTTGTTTACGTATGAAAAAGACGATTACAAAGCCTGGTCAAAAGGATTAAGGGCTTGCGGCTATGCGACGGATCCTAATTATCCGGATAAATTAATCAGTTATATTGAGCGTTATAATCTGCATCAGTACGATTGTCAGGTTACAGGAAAAAATTATACGGCAATTAATAAGTCAGAACCGGCAAGGAGTTCTTCTTCGTCTTCAGTTTCAAATTCAAACGATCCGAATTTATACGAAGTCCAAAAAGGAGATACTTTGTATTCGATATCCAAAAAATTCAACATACTGGTTGACGAATTAAAACAGAAAAACAACCTGACGGACAATGCACTTTCGATAGGTCAGAAACTGAAAGTGAAATAATTATTAGTTATTAGTTGTAAAATATTAATGAAAAACAAAATCGTAATTGGAGTTTTTATTTTGGCAATATCGATAACAATTCGATTTTTTTGCGGAGTTTATCGTCATGATGAATTTAGAGAAAATCATTTTTTCATAAAACATAGCCCAATTTGGAAATGGGAATTTTACTCTCCTCAAGGAATGTCCGACTTAAAATTTGAAGACCTTTCGAAAGAAGAACAAATCGAACAGAAATATTTTAATGAATATATAAAAGACAGAAATCTTAGTTTGTAATTTTTAAATCTAATAATCTAAGAAGTCTAAAGACCTAATAATCTCAAAAAAAATGATTTATAAAAGAAGTAGTCAGCTTTTTGCTGAAGCAGAAAAAGTAATTCCGGGTGGCGTAAATTCACCGGTTAGAGCATTTAAAGCCGTGGGTGGAACTCCGATATTCGTAAAAAGTGCTAAAGGAGCTTATTTATTTGATGAAGACGGAAATAAATTAATCGATTATATCAACTCCTGGGGACCAATGGTTTTGGGTCATGCGTATCAGCCGGTTGTGGATGCTGTAATCGAAAAAGCAAAACGGGGAACTTCTTTTGGAATGCCAACAGAACTGGAAACAGAAATAGCAGCTTTAGCCGTTTCAATGGTTCCGAATATTGATAAAATCCGTTTTGTAAACTCAGGTACAGAGGCTTGTATGAGTGCGATTCGTCTCGCACGCGGCTTTACAAAAAGAGATAAAATCATCAAATTTGCAGGCTGTTACCACGGACATTCAGATTCCTTTTTGATTCAGGCCGGAAGTGGAGCCGTAACTTTTGGCTCACCAAACAGTCCCGGAGTTACAGAAGGAACTGCAAAAGATACGTTATTGGCGAAATACAATGATTTAGAGAATGTAAAGACTTTAGTTGAAGCTAATAAAGGCGAAATCGCAGCCATTATTATCGAAGCCGTTGCAGGAAATATGGGGTGTATTCCACCTCAAAAAGGTTTTCTGGAAGGTTTAAGAGAATTGTGTACAGCAAACGGAATTTTATTGATTTTTGATGAGGTAATGACCGGTTTTCGTTTAGCTCGCGGTGGAGTTCAGGAATTGTATAACATTAATGCTGATATTGTCACTTTCGGAAAAGTAATTGGAGGAGGACTTCCGGTTGGAGCTTTTGCAGCCCGTGCAGAAATTATGAATCAGTTAGCACCTCTTGGTCCGGTTTATCAGGCTGGAACATTATCAGGGAATCCGCTGGCAATGGCTGCCGGATTAGCGATGCTGCAATCTTTAAATAATGATCCTGAAATTTTTACCCGATTAGAAGAAAAAACAGCTTATCTGGAAGTAGGAATTGACAGGGTTTTAAAAGCGAATAATATTGTCTTTACAATCAACAGAGTTGGTTCAATGATTTCTGTACATTTTGATGCAAATCCGGTTACGGATTTTCAAACAGCTGCAAAAGGCGATAACGAAACGTTTAAGAAATTCTTCCACGGTTTGTTGCAGGAAGGCGTTTATATTGCGCCATCAGCATACGAAACCTGGTTTATTACAGATGCTTTAACTTATGAAGATTTAGATTTTACGATTAATGCAATTGATAAGGTTTCTAAAACTTTTTAATAATAAAGAAAGAGGCTTTCGGGCCTCTTTCTTGTTTTAATGTTATAGGTTGTCATTTTTGCGTTCTCTCATTTTATCTCTTACCTTGTCTTTATTTTCCTCCTGATTTTTTTTCCATTTTGTGTATTGATCGGCAGTTAAGATTTCTTTCATTTTAGTGTCATTTGCATTCATTTCTGCTGTCATTTCTTTTTTGAAGGCTTCTCTCTGTTCAGCAGTTAGTTTTGTGCCTTTTTCTCTTTGCTCTTTTCGGGCTTCTCTTAATTTTTCCGTCTTAGCACTTCTTTCAGCAATCAATTGCTTTACTTTCTCTTGTTGTTTTGCATCTAAAGTCAATTCAGAAGTTAGTTTTTTCAGTTGTTTTTCATTACGCTGTTCCGGAGTTAATCGCTCTCTTTGTTCGCGCATTGGTTTTTGATCCATCTCGGCATCGCCATCCTGGGCAAAACTTGCTACTCCAACGAATAATAAAGCTGCCATAAATAATTTTTTCATGATTTGTTTTTTTAAGGTTATATCATTTAGACTTTATCAAGTTAAATAGGTTTAATCTGATCCTCAGAATTATAGATTCTTTAACAAATTGAATATTTTTTTTAAAAGGTTTTCGTGATGGTGATGAAATGACGGAATTATTTGCTTAATTTGAATAATGTATCACGCTTATAACACATTTAAAAATTCGTTAGTATGAGTTCAGCAACAAACAAAATTGCTATTTTTTCTACACAGCCCTATGATAAAATCTTTTTTAATAAATACAATGTTTTTGGTTATCAGTTAGATTTTTATGAAACACAGCTAAATCCGCAGACGGTTATTTTAATCGAAAATGCAGCAATTGTATGTGTTTTTGTCAACGATATTGTAAATGAAGCAGTTATCAAACAATTGGCAGAAAAGAATGTGAAAATTATTGCATTGCGCTGTGCCGGATTTAATAATGTCGATTTAGAAGCAGCCAAAAAATACAATTTAAAGGTGTGCCGTGTTCCGGCGTATTCACCACAAGCTGTTGCAGAACATGCAATGGCAATGATTTTAACATTAAACCGAAAAACACACAAAGCCTACAACAGAGTCCGTGAACAAAACTTTTCGTTAAACGGATTGTTAGGTTTCGATTTATTCGGAAAAACAATCGGAATTATCGGAACAGGAAATATCGGAAAAGCTTTTGCGAAAATTGTCTTGGGCTTTGGCTGTAAAGTTTTAGCGTATGATATTGTGACAAACTCTGAAATGGAGAAGGATGGAGTTGAATTTGTGTCTTTAGAGACTATTTTTAAATCAAGTGATATTATTTCACTTCACTGCCCGTTAAATGAGCAAACCAAGCATGTTATCAATGAAAAATCAATCGCTTTGATGAAAGATCACGTAATGATTATCAATACAAGCCGTGGCGGATTAATTGAAACTGCCTGTATAATTCAGGGTTTAAAAGAAGGGAAAATTGGTTACTTGGGGATTGATGTTTACGAACAGGAAGAGAAACTGTTCTTTAGGGATTTATCAGCAGATATAATTCAGGACGATGCAATTCAAAGATTAATGAGTTTTCCAAATGTGTTAGTAACGGCACATCAGGCATTTTTTACCAATGAAGCTTTAACGCAGATTGCTTTGGTGACTTTTAATAATATAAAATCTTTGTTGAGTCAGAATACTACTGAAAACAAAGCGGCTTTGCTGGTTTAAAAAGGTTTGCAGACTGCACAGGTTTTAAAAGCCATAGGGGTTTTTATTCAAAAGAAATATAATTGCTTTCAATAAGATTTAGTTTGTAAGCATCTTTAAATTCTTTCCTTTTTGTGGATTTACTCGCACTTACAATTCTTCTTTTACTTGGAAAACAAACTACGGCATTAAGGCTGTAAGGATCAAAATCTATCAATTTTGAATAATACTTAAATGTGTTTTCTAACTGAGAATAAGCATCTTTCCTGTGATTCGCCTGATTTCCTTTGGCAACTTTAACTTCTGTAAAAAACACATCCTGATTATTACAAATAACATAATCACATTGGCCGCCTTTCACCTTTTTCATAACGCAATCATCATTTTGAATGAAATAGAATTCTGCATTTGACTTATTTTCAATATGTAAATGCCAGGATTCTTTTGATGAGACAAATAAAACGGTTTCAGCTTCAAAAACAAATGTATGTTTGTCCGTGATTGTTTTTAAACAATTGGCTTCAATATTAGGGAATGCTTCTCTAAGACTTTGAATCATAAATCAAGCAATTTGTCAAATTCATTAGCAAAAGCATCTGAAACACCATCAATCATATTTTCAGAAATCTGTCCTAATTTATCATTCATGATTTTTTTTGCCTTGCCGTTTTTCAATTCGTAAGCAATAAAGTTTTTAGGATTTAGCCAGGACTCTTTTTTTATAATTTTATTTACTTCTTTTGGATTTTTTTGTCCCTTATCATAAGCTAATAATAAATTGTTTATAGATGCTAAAACAAAAGGGCTATGAGTTGTAAGGATTAAATTCTTTCTGTCAAACAAACAGTTTTTAACTAAATATTTAATCAATTCATGTTGTGCTTTTGGGTATAAATTTAACTCAGGTTCTTCAACTACAAAATTGAAATTGTATTCTTCTTTTAATGATTTGGAATATTCTACTAAAAGTAAAATTGGAATTATGGATTGTAATCCAGAAGCAGATTCTAATAAGTCAACTTTTTCATTTTCATTATGATATATGTAGGATGTTTTTCCTTCTCTTTGATATCTGAAATTTTTATTGATAATAGTTAAAGGCAATTCTTTAATAGTATGAATTGCTTTTTCGTATTCTTGACCAATTTCTAAAAGATGTTTTGGGATTTGAATATTGTTATTAATTAAACCTAAAGTATGTTCAATAATTAGGTGTAAAAAATTTCTTTCAGAAGGAATGTATAATGAGTCAAATTTAATATTAATACCATATTCTATTAGTATATTTTCATAATACAGAAAAAAATCTACAATTGGAATTTCATACGATTTGGTTCCGTCATTGAAATAATCATTTAGTTTTTTAAAAATATCGTTAACTATTTGTGGAGTAAATTGATTTTTCCAATTAGATATCAAATCATGTTTTAGAAGGTTTTTGAATTTTTCATTTTGACTTTCCTTATTTGATTTGCTATTTTTTAAGAAAATTACAAATTGTTCTTTAATTAACTCTCTTGGATTTGTTTTTGAATATTCATTATTGTTCAATGTAAAACTATAGTCTCCTTTTGAGTAACTAATAAAAGTCTTATCATTGGTAAATGATTTCATATTATATTTATTTAATTCCTGCTCAAATGGAATTTTACTATCTCGTCTAAAATTTTCATCTTCTAATATCGAAATTAATTTAGCCAAAGTACTCTTCCCAGAAGCCTGCGCCCCAATAAAAGTAACCATTTCTCTAACTTCGATATCAATATCTTTTAGAGGGCCGAAATTTTTAACAATAAGTTTTGCTCTTTCCATGTTTTCAAAATTAAGGAAAATATTTATATATGAAAAAGGAGCTTCAATAAAAGCTCCTTTTTAAATTTTTATATGATTTTAGAGGAATTTACCCCACCAATTCCACAAACTTAAACTCACCCTCCACGGCAACCTTAGTCAAACCGTGTTTAGATAAATTTTTCATAGACGCATCCCATTTTTTACCGCTTAAATTTGCCGTAATTTTTAATTGCTGAAGGTCCATTTTATTGTCATTTCCTTTCAATAAGTCTAGGATGAATTTCTCTTCATCAGAAAGTTCAACTGTTTGTTTTTTCTCCGGACGCATTTGCGGGAACAATAAAACTTCCTGGATAGAAGCGTTATTTGTTAAATACATAATCAAACGATCCATTCCAATTCCCATTCCGGATGTTGGAGGCATACCGTATTCAAGGGCTCTTAAGAAATCCTCGTCGATAATTCCGTTTGCTTCATCGTCACCTTTTTCAGAAAGACGCATTTGGTCTTCAAAACGCTCACGTTGGTCAATTGGGTCATTTAATTCAGAATAAGCATTGGCGATTTCCTTTCCGCAAACCATTAATTCAAAACGCTCAGTTAAGTCTGGATTATCACGGTGCTCTTTACAAAGCGGAGACATTTCTTTTGGATAATCAGTAATAAAAGTTGGCTGAATATAATTTCCTTCGCATTTCGCTCCAAAAATCTCATCAATCAGTTTTCCTTTACCCATAGTGTTGTCAACCTCGATTCCCATTCCGCGTGCAGCTTCAAACAATTCCTGTTCAGTTTTTCCCGAAATATCAAATCCGGTAAAATGTTTGATAGAATCTGTCATCGTCACACGTGCATAAGGCGCTTTAAAGTTGATTTTATGCTCGCCAAAAGTAACTTCGCTGGTTCCGTTAACGGCAATCGCACAATGCTCAAGCAAGCCTTCAGCAAATTCCATCATCCAGTTGTAGTCTTTGTAGGCTACATATATTTCCATTGCAGTAAACTCAGGATTATGCGTTCTGTCCATTCCTTCATTTCTAAAGTTTTTAGAGAATTCATAAACACCTTCAAATCCACCAACAATTAATCTTTTCAAATACAATTCGTTCGCAATACGCATGTAAAGCGGAATATCAAGCGAATTATGGTGTGTAATAAAAGGTCTTGCCGAAGCACCGCCTGCAATGGGCTGTAAAACCGGAGTTTCTACTTCAAGATAACCTGCATCATTAAAATAACCGCGCATAGCAGTAAATAATCTGGTACGTTTTAGAAAAGTTTCTTTAACGTGCTGATTCACTGTTAAATCCACATAGCGCATTCTGTAACGCAATTCAGCATCGTTAAACGCATCATGTATATTTCCTTCCTCGTCCACTTTTGGTAGAGGTAACGGGCGTAATGTTTTACTCAAAAAAGTAAAACCAGTCGCACGAATACATTTTGCACCAACCTGTGTAGTAAACAACTCACCTTCAATTCCAATAAAATCACCTAAATCGGTTAATTTTTTGAAAACCTGATTGTACAACGTTTTATCGTCACCTTCGCACAAAACATCACGGTTCACGTACAATTGAATACGTCCTTCGCTGTCTTGCAATTCAGCAAAACAAGCTTTACCCTGATCACGAACACTCATCAAACGTCCCGCAACGATCACCTTCTTGCCTTCTTCAAACGTTTCCTTTATCTGCTTCGAAGTATGATTTACAGGAAAAAGATTAGCCGGATAAGGATTGATTCCTAAGTTGCGTAAGTTTTGAAGTTTTTCTCTTCTGATGATTTCTTGTTCTGATAATGCCATTTTGTGCTCTTTTTTTAAGTGTGCAAAGATAGTTTTTAAGTCGCAAAGTTGCAAAGTCATAAAGTCTAAAGTTTTAGAAAAGAGCAATGTTTTTTATTAGAAGCAGAAAAAACGTTTCTTAATTATCTTTTGTCCCGCTATTCGTTACAATCTTTTATGCCGAACACCGGCATAAAAGGATTTTCACTTCTATCGGGGCTAGATTAGAAATTTTTATTTTCAAAAGACATTTTAGTAGAAGTGTTAGTAATAAAACGTTGAGTTAGTTGTAAAACTTAGCAACTTAGAATCTCATAATCTTAGTAGCTTAAAAAAGTTCGTATCTTTGATAAAAAATTAACCATGATGAAATTATATAAATTACTTAGTTTTTCTTTTTTATTGGCAACACTTACAAGCTGCACTTTTACTGAAAATATAACCATCAATGATAACGGAACAGGCAAATTTTCTGTAGATATGGATGGTTCGTCTTTAATGGCAATGGCTGGAGACCAGATAGGCAGCCAGATGGGAGCAGATACTAAAAAATCCATGGACTCTACTTTTACTTTTAAACAGCTAATTGCAGAAAAACAAGACAGTATCTCAAAGTTATCTCCCGAAGCTCAAAAAGAAATTAAAAAACTGGAGAATTTTGTTTTCAATATAAAAATGAACGGAGAGCAAAAACAGTTTTTAATGAACATTGCTACTGATTTTAAAAGTGTAAATGAACTGCAGGACGTACTACAGTCGATGAATACTCTTCAAAAGCTGGAAGGAGGAGCAAATCCATCAACTCCTTTTGCAGGTCTAGGTGATAATAAAAGTAAACTAAGCTATACATATAACGGAAAGAAATTTACCCGTAAGGCAATAATAGACAAACAAAAACTGACTGAAAAAGCGAATGATTCGACAGCAGATATGTCAAAAATGATCTTTGCCTCTTCTAATTATATCGTAAAATATCATTTTCCTAAAAAAATAAAGAAAGTTTCAAATCCGAATGCTTTATTTAGTGAGGACAGAAAAACAATTACAATTCAATACCCTTTCACGGATTATATGGAGAATCCTGACAAACTAAACTTTGATGTTGAGTTTGAAAAATAATTAAAATGAACAAAAAAATTCAACTTCAGGATTTAGGAAGTAAAGATTATAAATCGGCCTGGGAATATCAGGAAGAACTTTTTAAGGATATAGTCGATTTAAAAATTAAAAACAGAAGAGAAGAACTGGATTTAGAAACTCCAAATTATCTGCTTTTTGTAGAACATCCGCATGTGTATACTTTAGGTAAAAGCGGTGATCTCGAAAATTTATTATTAAACGAAAAACAGCTCGAAGCAAAAGGAGCATCCTTTTATAAAATCAATCGTGGCGGAGATATTACCTATCACGGTCCCGGACAAATTGTAGGTTATCCGATTCTGGATTTAGAGAACTTTTTTACAGATATTCATAAATATTTACGTTTTCTCGAAGAAGCCATTATTTTAACCCTGAACGAATATGGCTTAGAATGTGGACGAAGCGATGGAGAAACCGGAGTCTGGCTTGGTGTTGGAACTCCATTTGCACGTAAAATCTGCGCTATGGGTGTGCGTGCTTCACGCTGGGTAACCATGCACGGCTTTGCCTTAAATGTAAATGTAGATTTGGGGTATTTTGACAATATTATTCCGTGTGGAATTCGTGGTAAAGCGGTTACATCTTTAAACGTTGAACTTGGAGTAGAAAAGGTAGGCGAAGAGGAAGTGAAAGCTAAAATCATCAAACATTTGACTAATTTGTTTGAGGCTGAATTTATTTAAAGACAGCTTTAAAAAATATAAGTAGTAATAAAAAATTAAAAGAGACAACAATTTTCATAATTGATTGTCTCTTTTCTATTTAAAATTCTTTTCCTCTGCTTTTAATTTATATAACATAAGGCCGATTATCTAAAACAAAACAGCATTATGTTATAAAATTAGTCACTGTTTTTTGATAGAAAATAGTATTTAATCCAAATGATAAAAATTATAAAATGGATTTCTTATAACCTTAGTTCGATTAATACAGCACAGAACTTGTTTACAAATAAATTATATCAGTTAATGTTCCTGTAAGGTTTTTTCAACCTTGTATAATTTTGAATAAATAACAAATTATGAAAGTATTGTAATTCTTTTCTGTATTTATGCTAAATTTGAGTAAATGCTTTATTGTAAAGTTTTATTAATCTAATTTGTCTGACTTATGAGAAAAATTTACTTCATCTGTATTCTTTTTTTGTGTAATGCTCTTCTGGCTCAAAAGAAGGAAAAATTATATCCGGTTACGATTTATGAAAAAGTCTGGCAGGAACGCAATAATGACACCAGATTAAAATTAATAAAAACGATTTGGCTCGAGGACAGCACTTTCGAAGATCCTTCTGCTTCTATAAAAGGGATAGCTGCATTTAATAATGTCATCAATGAGTTTTATAAAAAAAATCCGGATGCTGTACTAACTTCCGGGGCAAAAACGGTAAAAGACAATTATGTGACCTGGGACTGGAAGATTCAGGATTCTAAAAATAAGCTGATAATGGCCGGTCGTGAGTTTGCCAGATTAAACGGAAAAGGACAGGTGAGTAAAATTATCAGTTTTTGGGATAAGGATGCAGCTTTGTCTGAGGCTGATATTTTGAAAAATCTGGAAGAAGAGAATTTTAAAGTGGTAGCACAATATTTTGAAGGTCTTTTTAAAACAAAGGATTTGAATACCATAGCAGCTTTAATCGATGACGATGCAATTTATAATCAGGCAGAAGGTTTGCCTTATGGAGGAACTTATAAAGGCTTTAATGAATGGACCAAAATGTTTGCAAAATCAGCCGAGTTCTTTGATTTTCAGATAGAAAAAGAGCCTGTTTATTTTAGTGATGCTTCCAAAAAGGAAGTTATTATTTATTTTACCATAAATTGTAAGTCAAAAAAGTCAGGCAAAACACTTTCGATGCCAATCTCGGAACATTTTGATTTAAAAAACGGAAAAATTACTGCTATTAGGCCATTTTATTTTGATACGAAACAATTTGCAGAATTTTTGAAAAGCAGAAAGTAACAATATAGTTTTACCAGTGAATTAGAATTTTTGTGATGAGGCAGACAGTGTTTCAGACAAAAGTACTTATGAATATAAAAGTAAGATTAAGCAGCTTTTTTAATAAAAGTTGGGTAATTATAAATTGAATCTCTTTTGTAACAGATCCTCTTTTTATCATTTAGAAATAAAAACAATCATGAATTTTTAGAATCCTCTTTTTTTTAAAAACTCAATTAAATCATTATTTATAGTGATTTCTAATATTTTCAGTAAGTGTATTTTTGTAATAATAGCTAATCCATAAAATAAAAGAACAATCTATAAGAAAAAGCGTAAGCTTACAAAAATCCATAACGGTTAATTCATAAAACTAAATCGAGACAGTAAGCTAATTAAATAATAAAGCAACTCGTAAATTAAAGTATGCAGATGCTAAATTTTCGATATAACTATTTTGATAAATTCTCTTTAATAGTGTTTTAACGTAATCTTTTTTAGAACTGAAACTACATTATTTCTAAACCACAAATTTATGCAAAGCGTAATTACCGATTTATCCGGATTCATGGAATTTAATGAAAAAGAGAGTCTTGCTTTTAAAAGTATACTAAAGCCTAAAACAATCAAAAAAAATGAGCATCTTTTGTTTGAGGGAGATTTTTGCAATTTTGGTTTTTTTGTAGAAGAGGGATGTATTCGTTGTTATTATTCGGTTGATGGAACAGAATCAACAGTAAATTTTTTCTTTGAAAACGAATGGTATTCTGATTTTGAAAGTTTCTTATATGAAAAACCTTCCATGATGAATATTGAAGCTTTGGAAGATTGCCGCTTTTATTTAGCTTATAAAAAAGATTTTGATAAATTAGTTTCTGAGTATCCAGTTTTTAATAATTTTTTAAGGATTATGATGCAGCGAACCATTCAGGGTTTAACAGGAAGAAATAAGTTCATGTCATTATTGTCTCATGAAGATAGATATCTTAGATTTATAAAAAACTACCCAAAGGTTGTCGAAAGAGTTTCTCTCAAATATATTGCAAGTTATTTAGGGGTAAAACCGGAGAGTTTAAGCAGAATAAGAACGCGTCTAACCTTAAATAATAAATCTTAACCTGAGTCAATTTTTAAGAAAAACCCTCTTTTTACATTTGCTTTAATAACTATAAAGTAAAGTAAAAAATGAAAAAAATATTTTTGATTATTTTAAGCCTTCTTGGTTTAACTTCTTTTGCCCAGACAGGAGTTGTCAAAGGAAAAATAATTGATAAACAATCTGAAAAACCAATTTCTGAGGCGGTTATTACGCTCATCGGAAATGATGAAAATCAAACCACATCTGATAAAGAAGGAAATTTTAAGTTATTCGGAATTCCGCTGGGAAGGCAAAGCATTTCGATAAGTTTAACAGGATATGAAAGTACATCAGTTTCTGATCTTGATATTACTACAGGAAAAGAGAATCTGCTGACTATTCCAATGATGGAACAATTCAATGCATTAGATGAAATTGTAGTTACTTCCGGATCCAATAAAGCTAAAGCTATAAATAAAATGGCTATAGTTTCTACAAAACAGTTTAGTCCCGAAGAAGTTACAAGGTTTTCAGGTGGGAGAAGTGACGTTGCGCGTCTGGTTTCAAATTTCGCAGGAGTTTCAACAGGTGATGATAGCCGAAATGATATCGTGGTTCGTGGAAACTCTCCTTCCGGAATGTTGTGGCGTATTGAAGGAATGCCGGTTCCAAATCCAAATCACTTCGCAACTTTAGGAACTACAGGTGGACCTGTTTCTGCTTTAAATCCGAACCTTCTGGCGAATTCTGATTTTATGACTTCTGCCTTTCCGGCTGAATACGGTAATGCAATTGCCGGAGTTTTTGATTTAGGTTTCAGAAAAGGAAATCCTGATGAATATGAATACATGATAAGTGCAGGCGCATATCCCGGATTAGAATTTATGGCAGAAGGGCCGCTGGGTAAAAAAGGAGGCTCGTTCGTGGCAGCTGCAAGATATGGTTTTGTTGGGATTCTGGGACTGGCCGGAACCACTGCTCAGCCTAATTACAGCGATATTAGTTTTAATGTGGCTTTTGGAAAAAGTAAATTAGGAAATTTTTCTCTTTTTGGGATATATGGGACTTCAAAAATTGATTTTTTAGGAGAAAATATTAATAAAGAAGATCCTTTTGCAGCTCAGGACGAAGATGGTTTCGTAACTTCTTCATTTGGATCAATAGGATTAAAACATAATTTAGATATTGGAAGCAATTCATCGTTAAAAACAATTATTGGATTTGCAAATTCCGGGAATACTTATAAAAATGACCGCTATTATAATTACGATACACCATCAGAAAATAAATTAAGATTTTCGGACATAGACAATTCTGAAAGCAGAATCACTTTTTCTACTCTTTTCAATTCAAAACTGAATAAAAAGATAACAATCCGGGCGGGTTTATTATTTGAAAATTATACGCTTAATGCAGATTTGGCAACCAGGGACAGACAACAGGACAATGATGGTGACGGTTATCCTGATTTGGTTCAGTTGATTCGTAATGATGGGAATTTTAATATCTTACAGCCATTTGCACAGGGGCAATTTCGATTAATGGAAAAATTAACTTTTAACGGAGGTATTCATGCCCAATATTTTTCAATTAATGAGCAATTTGTTTTTGAAACAAGAAGTGCCTTATCATATGCTGTAAATCCTAAAAATACAATAAGTTTTGGTTACGGATTACATCATCAAAGTGTCCCTGTTCCAATTTTATTTTTAAGTGAAAATATAAATGGAGACAGAGTCCAAACCAACAAAAATTTAGATTTGGTTAAGAGCGAGCATTATGTTTTGGGCTATGATGTTAAATTGGCCAATAAATGGAGAGGGAAAGTTGAGTTGTATTATCAGCAAATTGATAAAGCAGCGGTTGAATCTTCTCCGAGTAGTTATTCGTCATTAACAGAAGGTGCAGATTTTGGCTATTCAATTGATAAGACCTCTTTGATAAGTAACGGGAAAGGTCATAATCAGGGTGTTGAATTCACTTTAGAGAAATTTTTCAGTCAGGGATTTTATGGTTTGTTCACCACTTCAGTTTTTGAGAGTAAATATAAAGGAAGCGATGGGATAGAACGAAACTCACCTTTTAATAATGGTTATGTCATTAATCTTTTGGGAGGAAAAGAATTTAAAATAGGAAAAGATCAGAATAATGTATTTTCGATTGATACTAAGTTTACAACAGCGGGAGGTCGTTATTATACACCGGTTAATTTGGCAGCTTCAAATGCGGCTGGATACGAAATCAGGGATGATGCAAATGCATTTAGCCGGCAATATGATCCTTACCTGAGATGGGATGTGAAGTTTGGAATTAAGTTAAATAGTAAAAACAAAAAAAGGTTTCATCAATTTTATATTGATTTTCAAAATGTTACTAATAATACTAACGTTTTTACCAAACAATACAATCGGCTTACAAATACTGTGAATCAAAAAGATCAAATTGGTTTTTCACCGGATTTTGGATATAAATTTCAGTTTTAACCGATAATTTTTTTGTAATGGGCTTGTCATTGTGATAAGCCTTTTTTATTGTTCAAAAAATTCCAGTTCTAATTGTTCCGGTAAGAGTCTGAAACTCATTCGGTGGTATTTTGTAGTACCATATTTTCTTATGGCTTCGCGATGTTCTTTGGTCGGATAGCCTTTGTTTTTTTTCCAGTTGTACATCGGGAATTCTTTATGAATTTCGTTCATGAATTCATCCCGGTACGTTTTTGCCAGTACAGAAGCTGCGGCGATGCTCAAAAATTTCGAATCTCCTTTTATAATGCTTTGATTAGGAATTGATTTTAGCAAATCGATTTCTGTTGCTGAAAATTGTTTTCCAAATGTATTTTTCAGACCTAATTTTGCATTTAGCGAGCGGTTACCGTCAACAATAATAAACTCCGGGATCTGCTTTAATTTTAAAATACATTCCTGCATTCCTTTCATCGAAGCATTCAGGATATTTATTTCGTCAATCTCATCCGGATGTAAATGTGTTACAGCAAAGCATACGGCGTTTTCTTCGATAATGGGTTTTAAAGATTCTCTTATTTTTTCAGATAATTGTTTACTGTCATTTAAAAAAGAGTGCTCAAAATCAGCAGGTAAAATAACAGCAGCAGCAGTAACCGGTCCCGCCAGGCAACCTCTTCCTGCTTCATCAGTGCCGGTTTCGAAGACATATCCTGAAAAATTTTTCTGAAGCATTTCTTTTGACTTTTAAAACACAAATATTATAAAATTTTCTGTAAAAATATACGTTCTCATTCTATTTGCTAAAGCAGTCGCATAAATTGATGTGATTTTTTATTTATACATATTTATAATTTACCTTTGCTTTAGCAATTTTATCGAAATCATTACACATACATACGCTATCAAATGAGAATACTTTTTTTTCTATATCTATTAGTTCTGCCTTCTTTATTGTTTTCTCAGGAAGTAACTCCTAAAAAGAATTTAGATATGAATTCGCAATATTCAAGTATTACGGATACTGTAAAAAAGAAAAAAGTGCTTGTAGCCAAAATTGAGCAATATCAAATTGTTACTATAGAGCACGATACAACTATTGTAGATACTTCGTTAACATTAAAAAGTGCTTATAAACAAAATTATCTTAGAAGAGATAATTTTGGCCTTTTGCCTTTCTCAAATATTGGCCAAACTTACAATACCTTACAATATAGCCTGACTGATTTTTCTCCCTATCCGGATATTGGTTTTCGGGGAAAACATTTTAATTTTATGGATGCCAGCGAGATTCACTATTATCACGTTGCAACACCATTGACCGAGTTATTCTTTAATACATCTGTTGGAAAAGGTCAAAATGTCGATTCGTTTATTACTTTAAATACATCCAAAAATCTTAACTTTTTTATCGGATACAGAGGTTTACGTTCAGAAGGAAAATATATCAATCAGTTAACCAGTATTGGAAATTTTAGAATTGGAGCCAGTTATAATACTACTGACAAACGTTACATTTTATATCTCCATTATGCATATCAGGATGTTTTAAATGAAGAAAATGGAGGAATTACAACCCCGGAAGATTTTGAAAGCGGAGATCCAAATTTCTCGAATCGTCAGCGACTGGAAGTTTATCTGACAGATGCCGAATCTTTCCTGAAAGGGAAAAGACTTTTTTTTGACCACGCTTTCAGAATAAATCCTAAACAGGCTAATAATAATTTGTATGTAACACATCAGTTTAATTACGAAAATAAATTTTTTGAATACAAACAGCCTACAGTTTTGTCAACCGTAGGAAATACAGTTGTTCAAAGGTTTGGAGAATCTTATGTTACCAGTAATCTTAAAGACCAGACCCGTTTTGAAAAATTGTATAACAAAGTAGGAGTAGCGTATGAGAATTCACTTCTTGGAAAATTTAATTTCTTTATTGATGATTACCGTTCAAATTATAAATATTACCGTATCATTCTTGATAATGAGGGCAATGTTGCTGTTAATGATAATTTATATAGAGAAATTAATAATGTTGGTGCGCAATACGAATACCAAAAAAATAAATGGAACGGAAGATTTTTACTTACAAGATCCATTACAAAAGAGACAATTTCAGATTTAGATGCCAAGCTGAGATATAATTTAAACGAGAAAATCCAATTCGATTTTCGCTACCAAAACATAAGCAAACTGCCAAATAATAATTATGAACTGTATCAAAGCAGTTATATACAGTATAATTGGGGTGATCCTTTTAAAAATGAAAAAATCAATTCGTTTAGCGGAAAAATTTATACACCATGGCTTAATGGGGAGGTTCAGTATTCTGTATTGAACGATCACTTATATTTTGAAGATGTCTCAACACCTGAACAGACAGAAAATAGGACTCAAATTATAAATCCGGCACAATATGGAAATGCAATTAATTACATATCTATTAAAGCAAACAGAGAGTTTAAATTTGGAAAATTTGGCTTAGATAATACATTTTTATACCAAAAAGTAGATCAGTCTGAGGCTATTTTAAATGTTCCGGATTTTGTAACCAGAAATACATTATATTATTCTACCTATTTCTTTAAAAAGGCACTGTATATCCAGACCGGGATTATTTTTAATTATTTTACAAAATATTACGCAAACGATTATAATCCTGTAATAGGAGAGTTTTTTGTTCAGAATACCAAAGAGATTGGTGGCTATCCAACTTTTGATTTTTTCCTGAATGGAAGAATCCGTCAAACCCGAATTTATTTAAAAGCAGAACATTTTAATTCTTCTTTTTCAGGCAACAATTATTATGCAGCACCAAATAATCCATATCGTGATTTCACTATCCGATTTGGACTGGTTTGGAATTTCTTCCAATAAAATAAAATTTCGATTAAAATAAAATTAAACACAGATAGAATGGACTTTTCAAATACTATTTTAGAAACCATTGGCAACACACCTTTAGTAAAACTAAATAAAGTCGTTGCTGAAATTGATGCCTTGGTATTGGCAAAAGTCGAAACTTTTAATCCCGGGAATTCTGTTAAAGACAGAATGGCAGTGAAAATGGTGGAAGACGCTGAGGCAGATGGGCGCTTAAAACCAGGCGGAACTATAATTGAAGGGACTTCCGGAAATACAGGGATGGGGCTGGCACTGGTAGCTATTATTAAAGGATATAAATTGATTTGTGTAATTTCTGATAAACAGTCTAAGGAAAAAATGGATATTTTGCGTGCCGTAGGTGCCAAAGTAGTTGTTTGTCCTACAGATGTTGAACCCACAGATCCAAGATCTTACTATTCGGTTTCAAAACGTCTTGCTGAAGAAACGCCCAATTCATGGTATGTAAACCAGTATGATAATTTATCGAATTCTCTGGCACATTACGAGCAAACCGGGCCCGAAATCTGGAAACAGACAGATGGTAAAATAACGCATTTTGTTGTTGGAGTAGGGACAGGTGGCACTATTTCAGGAGTTGGAAAATATTTAAAAGAGAAAAACCCCAATATTAAGATTTGGGGAATCGATACGTACGGTTCTGTTTTTAAAAAATATCATGAAACCGGAATTTTTGATGAAAACGAAATCTATTCGTACATCACTGAGGGAATTGGAGAAGATATTTTGCCTAAAAATGTTGACTTTTCACTCATTGACGGATTTACAAAAGTTACTGATAAAGATGCGGCTGTTTATACCAGAAAAATTGCTATGGAGGAAGCTATTTTTGTTGGAAACTCTGCCGGAGCTTGTATAAAAGGATTGCTGCAGCTAAAAGAACATTTTAAACCTGATGATGTTGTCGTAGTATTATTTCATGATTCAGGAAGCCGGTATGTGGGTAAAATGTTTAATGATGACTGGATGCGTGAACGCGGTTTTCTGGATGAAAATATTACAAAAGCAGAAGACGTTATCAAGGATCATATTGATAAAGAACTGATCGTAGTTCGTACCGAAGAATTGGTTTCGCATGCTATTGAGCGTATGCGTAAGTACAAAATTTCGCAGATTCCTGTTGTAGATATTAATGGTTTTGTAGGTTCAGTGGATGAAACGGATTTGTTTAGAAGTTATGTAGCCGATAAAAATGTAGCCGAAAAACCAATCAAGGAAGTAATGGGAAAACCATTTCCGATTGTAAAATTAGGAACTCCGATCGAAGAGGTTTCAAAGTTATTTACCAAAGAAAATGATGCTGTTTTAGTAGATTTAAAAAACGGTAATTATCATATTATTACCAAATATGATATTATTGGTTCTATAAAATAATAGCCCGTCTAAAAAAAAACAAAAGGCATGCATTTTAAAAAATGCATGCCTTTTGTTTTATCTATTGATTTTTTCCTCATTATAATCTGAATTATAAGTATTCAGCCTGTTTTTACCCGTAGTCCGATTTGGACTGTCGTTTATAAATTCTTCAGCAGTCTGGGCATTTTTATTCTTTTCAGAATTAATTTTTAAATTCCGAATATTTTCTACCATGTCTTTTTCAGGACAGTTTTCGTTGTCCGGATCATAATTTTTCTCGGTCATGATTTTGTATTTTAAAGATTATTCAGTTGATTTTTTAGAGTTTGCAGTTTCCTCTTTTAAGGATAGTATAAATTTAAAAACGATTCTCTTTATTCCTTTTATAAAATTTAAATCTTCTGTTATATAATTATTAGGAACTGACTAAACAGTGTTTGTTTGTTTGTTTGTTTGTTTGTTTGTTTGTTTGTTTCCGGGGGATGCTAAAAACAAAACCCTTAAAAGTCAAGACTTGTAAGGGTTTAAAAAAATAACGAAATAGAAATTAAAACTTCATTCGTTGAATCCTGACAGCATTCAAAATAGCTAACAAGGCTACTCCAACATCAGCAAAAACAGCTTCCCACATGGTTGCCAAACCTCCGGCTCCCAGAATCAAAACTCCTGCTTTTACGACGAAAGCCAGTGTGATGTTTTGCCAGACTATTTTTTTTGTCTGTTTTCCAATATCAATCGCCATCGCTATTTTACTAGGTTTGTCATCCTGAATTACCACATCGGCAGTTTCAATGGTGGCATCGCTTCCTAGCCCGCCCATGGCAATACCAACATTACTGAGTGCCACAACGGGGGCATCATTTACACCATCGCCAACAAAGGCAACAGTTTCCTTTTTAGCCTTTATTTCTTTGACTTTATTGACTTTATCTTCTGGCAATAAGTCGCCAAAAGCATTTGCAATTCCCAGTTTTTGAGCTACAAATTGTACGACTGTGTTTTTATCACCGCTTAACATAGTGGTTTTTACATTCAGTGCTTTTAATTTATCGATGGTTATCTGCGCATCTTCTTTAATGCTGTCGGCAATGGTCAGATAACCGACAAACTTTTTGTCGTAGGCAACCGCAATCAGTGTATACACTATCGAATTGGGGTCAACATCATAAGGAATGGAGAAGGCATCCATCAACTTAAAGTTGCCAACCAATAAGCTTTTTCCATCAATGACTGCTTTTAGTCCTTGCCCTGGGATTTCTTCCACTTTTTCGAGTTTAATAGAAGTGTCAATTTTACCCACATATTCATGTATCGCAGTCGCAACGGGATGTGTGCTTTGACTTTCCAAAGTGTTTACCATTTGCAGCATTTCCTTTTCATCGAATTGTGAGTCAAAAGCAACTTCCTGTACTTTAAAAACGCCTTCGGTCATGGTTCCTGTTTTGTCCATCACAACATTCTGAATGGTGGCAATTGCATCAAGAAAATTACTTCCTTTGAACAGAATACCGTTTTTACTCGCTGCTCCAATTCCGCCAAAATAGCCTAACGGAATAGAGATTACCAATGCACAAGGGCAAGAGATAACCAAAAATACTAAGGCTCGGTAAAGCCAATCTGAAAAAACATAATCAGCTATGAACAAATAAGGAAGAAACGTAATCAGCACTGCCAGTAAAACCACAATAGGAGTATAGATTTTAGCAAACTTCCGGATGAATAATTCAGTAGGTGCTTTTTGCGCTGTGGCGTTTTGTACTAATTCTAAAATTTTAGAAAGTTTACTGTCGTTATAAGCTGTGGTCACTTTTACCTGTGAAACTTTATTAAGGTTGATCATTCCGGCTAAAACAATTTCTCCTTTAGATTTTGTATCAGGTTTGCTTTCTCCTGTTAAAGCAGCAGTGTTGAACGAAGCAGTTTCAGAGATTAATTCTCCGTCCAAACCTAATTTTTCACCTGCCTTTAACTGAATGACATCACCAATTTTGGCATCTTCGGCTTTGATGATTTTAGGTTCAGAACCGACTAAAATAGTAACTTCATCTGGTCGTTGGTCCAATAAAGATTTAATATTCTTTTTTGCTTTTTTTACCGCCAAAGCCTGAAAAACTTCTCCAACAGAATAAAAAAGCATAACAGCCACCGCTTCGGGATATTCACCAATGGCAAATGCCCCAACAGTAGCAATAACCATCAACAGGAATTCAGAAAAAAGATCTTTATACCTAATACTTTCAATAGATTCTTTGATAACAGGAAAGCCGACAGGAATATAAGCGACAACATACCAGGCTATTCGTATCCAGTCTCTAAACCAAATTGGTGTAAAGTAATTGTCTAAAACTATAGCAATTAACAACAATACCAAAGAAATGACTGAAGGCAGAAACATTTTGAAGACGCTTTCATTTGCATTATGGCTATGGTCATGTCCCTCATGATCTGTATGCTTTTGTTTTTTGGAAGAACAACCGCAATCATGGGTATCCGTTTGGATATGGATTTTTTGTTCTATGGTACAACAAGACTCTTTAGCCTCTGCATTATGTTGGTGTTTGTGTTCCATATTTAAATGTTTTAATGTTCGTGTTCTCCGCCACCTTTTGATTGTGATAAAAGATAATAAGCACCTTTAATCACAATTTTGGCATCCGAAGGAATTTCTTCAATTAGCTTCACTTCGGTATATCCCAAATCGGTTGTTCCTACTGAGACTTCAACTGCTTTAAAGTGAATTTCTTTATGGTTTCCTCCTTCTTTTCGGTGTTCTTCATTTTTTACAACTTCTTCGTTCCCAGATTCTTCAATGTAAATAAAATACTTTTCTCCGTTTTTTACAATAGCGTCTTTTGGCAATGCCGAAACCGTCTGATTCGAAATGTTGATATTTGCAGCAACATACATTCCTGAGATTAAATCTTTGGTATTGCCCGGATTTATTCTGGCGTGAACGGCAACGGTTTTACTTTCATTGGAAAACGATTTATTGATACCAAATATTTTCCCTTTAATCGCTTTATTCGATTGATTGGTCAGTATAAAATCGACTTCCTGTCCTATCGAAATTTTACCTAAATCCTTTTCAAATACATTCAGGTCGAGGTGCATCTGACTATTGTCAACTACTTCAAACAAAGTTACGCCAGTTTCTGCAAATGCACCTTTGGTAATATTGATATTACCCACATAACCACTAATTGGAGATACTATAGGGACTAAGGAAGTACTGCCTTTAGGATTTACATTGAGTGCCTGTAATTTGTTTTTGGCTGCCTGTGCTTTGGCTCTTTCGGAAGCGAGTTTTGATTTTACTTCCTGAAATGTTTTTCGCGGATTGACATTTTCTTCACTTAATGTTTTCTGACGTTTAAATTCATGCTCCAGATATTCAATATTCGCCACTGCCGACTGATATTCTTCCTGCATTTCAGAAACTTCCAGATTTTGAATGGTTGCCAATGTTTTACCCTTTGCTACAAATGTTCCTTCCAAAACAAAAATATCTTTTACAACTCCGCCAATTAGTGTCGAAACATCAGCTCTGTTTTGGGGTGGTACAGCTGTGTAACCGTTAGCTTTGATTATGGTGTTGAGGTTTTTCATTTCAATACTACCCGTTTCAATTCCGATAGTTTTGGCTTGTTTTTCGGTTAAGGCTACTTCGGTTTCTGATTTTTCTTCGGCATGTTCTTCTTCGGTTTTCTTTTCTCCACAGGAAATAAAAAGGAAAATGGAAAGTAGAAGTATTTTATTGACTATTATATTTTTCATCTTGTATAAATTAATTGTAAGGAATGGATGGAAACTGCAGCTGAATGGCACTTTGATTGTATAAATTAACCGCTTCGGCATTTTGCTTTTTGATGTCAATAGCCTGATTCAAAAAACTGATGTACGACCAATAGCTCATATCGCCATTGGCATAGCTTTTTTGAGCCGTATTGATAATTTGGTCCGCATATTCCAACCCTTCGTTTTGATAATACTGTAATGCTTTTTGCTGTTTGTCAAATTCATTCTGCAGTTCTTCTTTTTTCAGTTTTATGGCTAATTTATTCTTGTCAAGCAGTAGTTGTGATTGCGAAACACTGATTTCGGATGCTTTGGCTTTAGCCGAATTTACGCCTCCAAAAAGCGGAATCTGCAAACCTGCCGTAAATCCCTGAAATAAGGATTTAGTGTCAATCGTTTGGGCAAAATAACCCAATCCTAATTTAGGCGTTCGCTGTGCTTTAAAAACACTGGTTTCTTTTTGATTAACTAAAATTTGTTGTGTATAATAATCGTTTACCAAACCTTCTGCTTTAGATGAACTTACATCAAGCGTATTTTTATATTGTAAAGTAGCGGTTGTTTCAGGAATGACGATAGCATCGCTTTGCACAAAATATTGCAGCTGCTTTTGATAAATAGCTAAATCGTATTCAATCTGAGCTTTGATCGTTTCAATTTCCTTTACTTTGGCTTTGGCACTTATGACTTCAATATTGCCGCTTTCTCCGGTTTTGAAACGTAATTCGGCATTTTTGAGGAACTTGGTATAAATCGAATTCAGCTCGTTATTCAACTTTTGTAGTTCTACACCGTACAAATATTGATAATAAGCTAAAGTTACCGCTTTTTCAATTTCATATTCAGAGATCGCTTTGCGCTTTTCGGCCAATGCTGCCAGTTCTTCCTGTAATTGTCGGTTGGCTTTCGTTATTTTACCAATTGGGAAATATTGCTGTACCGACACATTATGATCGTAATCAGCACTGTTGAACTGCCCTCCCTGATATTGAATCTGCAAAGGATCCGGCTGAAAAGCAGTTTTTTTCAGGGCGTTTTGTTTTTCGATTTCTTTATCGGCTATTTTCAGTGTCGCATTATTTTTTTTTGCTAATTCAAGAGCCTGTTCCAAAGTTACCGTTTGGGTATTTTGGGCAAAAGAAAAGGTGCTTATCAGCAAAAAGATTGTTGTAATTATTGAAGTATTCATTGTGTTTTTTCTTTTAATTCCACGTTCGAATAATAAATAAAGTATTGGCAATACAATGAGCGTAAGCAATGTTGCTGAAAATAATCCGCCGATAACCACAGTTGCCAGAGGTTTTTGTACTTCTGCACCACCACTCGTTGATAACGCCATTGGCATAAATCCTAAAGATGCTACGGCAGCTGTCATTAAAACGGGACGTAATCTTGTTTTGGTTCCAATTAAAACGCGTTGAAGCGGGTCAGTAATGCCTTCAGTTTTGAGCTGATTGAAATAGGAAATAAGCACAATTCCGTTTAAAACGGCAATACCAAACAAAGCAATAAAACCAATTCCCGCAGAAATACTAAACGGCATTCCGCGTAACCAAAGTGCAAAGACACCTCCAATCGCAGAAAGTGGAATGGCAGTAAATATCAATAAAGATTGTTTGATACTGTTAAAGGTGAAATAAAGCAGAACCATAATCAAACCCAAAGCGATAGGAAGTGCGACTGAAAGTCTTTTGTTGGCTTCGATCAGGTTTTCAAATTGTCCGCCATAGGTAACGTAGTAACCCGCAGGAAGCTTGAAGTTGATTTGTAGTTTCTCCTGAATTTCTTCTACCACGCTTTTGATATCGCGTCCCCGGACATTTAAACCTACAGTAATTCTTCGTTTTCCATCTTCACGGGCGACCTGAACGGGGCCTTGTTCGTAACTGATGGTTGCTACCTGCGCTAGCGGAATCTGCTGTCCATTTGGCAACGGGACAAACAAATTGCTTACATCTGAAATATCTGCCCGATTGTCTTTATTCAGCCGTACCACTATATCAAAACGTTTGCTTTGCTCATAAATTTTTCCTGCACTTTCTCCCGCAAACGAAGAGCGGATAATTTGATTGATGTCACTAATATTCAATCCGTACAGAGCAATTTTGTGATAGTCATATTTGACTGTGATTTGAGGTAATCCCGTTACTTTATCGGCTTTCAGATCACCAATTCCTTCAATGGAACTGATTTTTCCAATAAGTTCTTTGGCTTTGTTGTCTAAAACTTCCAGATCATCACCAAAAATCTTGATGGCAATATCGCTTCTGCTTCCTGTCATCAATTCGTTAAAACGCATTTGGATAGGCTGGGAAATTTCGATATTGGCTCCGGGAATCGCTTCCATTTCCTCTTTCATCAAATTGGCCAATTCTTCCCAATTATCGGCTGAAATCCATTCACTTTTATCTTTCAGTACTATAATTAAATCGCCACTTTCTATAGGCATTGGGTCGGTCGGAATTTCGCCGCTGCCGATTTTTGCCACAATAGTTTTGATTTCAGGAAATTTAGCTTTTAAAATCTTTTCGTATTTCGTAGTCGTTTCTACCATTTGGCTCAAAGAACTTCCTGTCATAATTGTAGTATTGATGGCTAAATCACCTTCTTCAATGGTTGGGATAAATTCGCCTCCCATATTTTGGAAAGTAATAAAGGCGAAGGCAAATAAACCAACAGAAACCAAAAGAACCGCTTTTTTAAAATGTAAAGCTTTATTCAGCAGCGGAGTGTATTTTCTTTCAAACCACGCCATCATTCGGTCACTAAAATTGGTTTTATGGTCCGTCTTTTTTGATAAGAATAAAGAAGTCATCATGGGCACATAAGTTAATGAGAGTATGAAAGCTCCAATAACTGCAAATCCAACGGTCATTGCCATAGGTTTGAACATTTTTCCTTCTGTTCCTATTAACGCTAATATGGGCAGATACACAATCAGGATAATGATTTCGCCAAAGGCAGCACTGTTTCTAATTTTAGAGGCTGACAAATAAACTTCGTTGTCCATTTCTTCCTGAGTGAGTTCCTTTTTCCTTTTGATGTTTGCCAGATGATGCATCGTGGCTTCTACAATAATTACAGCACCATCGACTATAATTCCGAAATCAATTGCTCCCAAACTCATTAGGTTTCCGCTTACGCCAAAGTAATTCATCAGTATGACTGCAAAAAGCATCGATAGGGGAATCACCGAAGCAACGATTAAACCGGCACGCAGGTTGCCGAGGAATACTATCAGAACGAATATTACAATTAATGCTCCTTCAACGAGGTTTTTGGTTACCGTTCCAATGGCATTATTGACGAGTTTTCCTCTGTCAATAAAAGGTTCTGCGACAACTCCTTCGGGTAAGGATTTGTTGATTTGCTCCATTCTTTCCTTGACTCTTTCTACAACTGCGCTTGAGTTTTCGCCTTTTAGCATAAGAACCAATCCGCAGACAATTTCGCCTTTTCCATCTTTGGTTGAGGCTCCGTAACGCAACGCGATGCCTTCGCGAACCGTGGCAACATCACGAACCAAAACAGGAGCGCCGTTTCGGTTTTTGATTACCACATTTTGCAGATCAGTAATTCCTGAAGCCATTCCGACTCCGCGGATGAAGTAAGCATATTCGTCTTTTTCGATATAAGCCCCGCCGGTGTTTTGATTGTTTTTTTCTAAAGCTTCAAAAATCTCTGTAATCGTAACTCCCTGACTGTTTAATGTATTAGGATCAACTGCGATTTCGTATTGTTTTAGTTTTCCTCCCCAGCTGCTTACTTCGGCAACACCTTCGACACCCTGCAATTGCGGAATAATAATCCAGTCCTGAATGGTTCTCAGTTTTACGGCGTCGTATTTGTTTTCATAGCCTTTTTTGGCATAGACATCATACTGGAAAATTTCACCCAGACCAGTCGTAATTGGGGCTAATTCAGGAGTACCTGCGTATTTTGGAATATTTTCCTCAGCTGCTTTTATTCTTTGAAAGATTTGCTCTCTTGCCCAGTAAATATCGGCCTCGTCTTTAAATACAACCGTTACCACAGAAAGTCCAAAGCGTGAAATACTTCGCAGTTCAATTACTTTGGGAATGGTTTTTACAGCCTGTTCTAAAGGATAGGTAATCAACTGCTCTACTTCCTGACTGGCAAGAGTGGGAGCGGTGGTAATAATTTGTACCTGGTTGTTGGTTACATCAGGTAAAGCATCAAGCGGTAATTGCTTAATGGAATAACTGCCCCAGGCCAAAAGCACAAGGGTAAAAAGCAGTATAACGAATTTATTCTTTATACTGAATTGTATAATCTTGTCTAACATTTGAAAATGTATAATGCATTAGAAATAAGCAAACAGAATATTTGCCATTGTTCGTGCCAAAGCACAGCTTTCTAACCCGGAATCGGAATTACCCGGGTATCATTATACTAATTGAGGCGGCTGCCAGATACTTCCGTAGAAATTGGAAGTGAAAATAGATTGGTAAGTTGGCAATTGTGTTTCTATATCTTTAAAAGGTATTGGAAAATCTATTGCTATAGGTCGTGAATAACTTGCCATTTGTGAACCACAGCAGCTGCAGATACAAAACGGTGAACACAAATCATTTTCTTTTTCGTGTGAATGATTGTCTTGTTTTGAAACCAATTCTGATTTAGTGTGCGCGAAACTATTTATCCCCATGTCTGCACAAGGCATACACGAAAGTATTAGAATAACAATTGATAATATGGTACTTGTAAGTTTCACGGTTGTAAAAATAGGATTTTTATTTTGATCCTTACTAAATTATTTGGAGTGAATATTAATAATAAATAAAAAAAACAAACCCCTTACGAAAGATGTAAAGAGTTTGTGTATTAAATTAAAAATAATCTAAAAATTATTTTTCCAGTAAAACTGTTTTTCCGGTAATTTGAAATCGGCCTTTTTGTGTGTCGTCAGAACCATCAGGTTGTTTTCCGCCTACCGATATTGTAAACCACCCCGGTTCAACAATACGCTGGCCTTTTTTATCTATTAGGGACAACTGTCGGGGAGTTATTGTAAAACGAACCGTTTTTGATTCTCCTTTTTTCAGGCTGATGCGTTCGAAACCTTCCAGTTGCAATATCGGGCGTGGTGTAGAGGCTTTTTCATCTTTTAAATACAATTCGACAACTTCATCTCCGTCACGTTCACCGATATTCGTTACATCAACAGATACTTCAAAATCTTTTTCAGAAGATGGGCTCGCTGGGAATTTCAGATTGCTGTATTTGAATTTGGTATAGCTTAAACCAAATCCAAAAGGATACAGCGTTTTTTTATCAAAATAACGATACGTACGGCCTTTCATATCGTAATTTTCAAAAGGAGGAAGCTGATCAACCGATTTATAATAAGTCACCGGAAGTCTTCCGGCCGGGTTGTAATCGCCAAAAAGCACATCTGCAATTGCGTTACCGCCCTGCTGCCCAGGATATCCTGCGGTTAAAATTGCAGGCACATTATCATTTGCCCAATTGATTGAAAGTGCGCTTCCGTTTATTAAAACCAGAATGACAGGTTTTCCGGTTGCTATTATTGCTTTCATAAGCTCTTCCTGATTTGCCGGTAAGTTAAGACTTGTACGGTCTCCGCCCTCAAAACCCTCTGCCTCAACCTTCATTTCTTCGCCTTCCAGACGTTCGTTTAAGCCCAAAACCAATACCACAGCATCTGCCTGATTCGCAGTCTGAATTGCTTCCTGTAGTATGTTTTCTTCAGGTTCAGACCATAAAAGCTGTGCGATGGCATCACCATAGAAGTTTTGATACTTAACCTCGATTTTATATTTTTTCCCAGCTTCTAATTGAATTTTCTGCGAACGGATGCGCGGGTGGTGATTGTTTTTTCCACCAGTGTTTTTTCCACCTTCAATTTCCACTGTCATAAAAGGTTTAGACCATTCGGAAATATTGTAAACTCCCGTTTTTGGTGCTACAATATAACCAGTCCATCTCACACTGTAGTTGCCCATTTTCATGCGGGTATCTGGAGAGTTTATGTCCCAGTGAAAGTCTATATTATCATCTATACGGGTAAAAATTGGTTTTCCTTCCCATTCCTTATTGTTAAAGTATTCTGCTGTCAGCCCTTGTGTCCCATTTTCATTTTGAAAATAAACAGAAGGGATAACTTTCATTTCGGGAACTCCTTTCGCTAAATCGGTTCCCTTTGCATATAAAACCTTAGCCTGAGGTTCTAATTTGTTTTGAATTCCTTTTAATACGGTAACAGGATTGCTTGGAATACCGCTATAATTGCCCCATAATGACTGTACATCATTGACATTTGGCCCTATTACGGCAACCGTTTTGATATCTTTAGAAAGAGGAAGGGTATTGTTTTGGTTTTTTAAAAGAACGATACTTTTTTGAGAAGCGACACGAGCCAACCAGTCATGGGCTGAGTTGTTGTTTACCGAATAAGGAATTTGAGCGTAAGGTACAATCTCCTCCGGATCAAACATGCCTAATTTAAACCGGGCTGTAAACAAACGTATTAAGGTAATGTCAATATCAGCTTCGGTTAGTAACTTGCGATCAAGAGCTTCTTTTAATGATTTGTAACAGCTTCCACACTCCAAATCCAAACCTTGTTTTACAGCTAAGGCAGAGGCTGTTGCAGCATCACTGGTAATTTTATGGTATTTCCAGATATCGGTTACAGCCCCGCAGTCTGATACAATATAACCCTTAAATCCCCAATCATTTCGCAGTATATTGAATAAAAATGGACTGGCACTGGCTGATTCTCCTCTAAAACGGTTATAAGCGCCCATTACGGAATAGACATGTCCTTCTTTTACTAAAGTTCGAAAAGCAGGAAGGTAAGTTTCATATAAATCGATATCACTCGTTTCTGCATTAAACTGGTGACGGGAAGGTTCCGGACCAGAATGAACTGCATAATGTTTAGCGGTTGCAATTACCTTAAAGTATTTATCATTAGTACCCTGAAGACCCGTAACATATTTAAGGCCTAACTGGCCGGTAAGATAAGGATCCTCGCCATAAGTTTCGTGTCCACGTCCCCATCGTGGATCACGAAAAATATTGACATTTGGAGACCAGAAGGTCAGTCCCTGATACATGCCGTGCTGTCCTCTTCTTAAATATTCGTGATGTTTGGCACGTGCCTCATCCGAAATAGCATTGGCTACATCAAAAATTAATTGCCTGTCCCAGGAGGATGCAATCGAAATAGATTGTGGAAAAACGGTTGCATATCCGGCACGGGCAACCCCATGCAGCGATTCGTTCCACCAATTGTATTCAGGTACACCAAGACGTTCAATCGCGGGAGAAGAATCCATTAACTGACTTATTTTTTCATCAATTGACATTCTCGACACAAGATCATTAACACGCTGATCAGTTGGTAAATTTGGATTTTTAAACGCAAAGTTTTCCTGTGCGAAAGTGTTTACTGCCAGAAAGCTTAGTACAAACACAAGATGGTATATTTTTCTCATGGAATTCTCTTGAAAGTATTTGGTTTATAGTTAGTAGGGTAATTATTTTATAAATTTCGGAAATTTTGAACAATCAATTACTTTTCTTTCGCAAAATTAGATGTTTATATTTTTTGGCTTGGGATAAATTACTATTTAAGGGACGTTATAAAGCTCATTGTTAAAATTTAATAATTTGTTTTACTATATCGAGTAGGTACAAATTACTATTTAAAGGGTGGTATTTGGCTACTGACAGGGTGAATCTTAGGTTGGGAAAAGAATTTTGATATTTTTGTGCATTACGTAATAAAAAGATAAATGCTGAAACGAAATATAATTATAGTTTTTTTCTGTTTGATTTGTGGTCTTTGTATGTCACAGCCATCGGGTATTCTTACTCATTTTTCGCATGATCTGAAGTTAAGTCAGTCGCGTATCCTTGATATACAGCAGGACAAAAAGGGATTTATCTGGCTTGGTACTTTCAATGGTTTAATACGTTATGACGGGAATACTTTTCAGAAATTTAAGGCAGAACAAAACAATACCATGAATTTATTATCGAACAGGGTTGCTAAATTTAAGTTTGATAAAAACGGGCGTATATGGATTCAGTCTGAAAAAAATGATGTTTACTATTTTAATACGCATCAATTAAATTTTCATTACCCCGTTGAAGGAAAATCTGTTACATCTTCTGATAATGTTTTTCAAAAATTTAAAGTTATGCCTTCCGGAAGAGTGTGGTTGTTTCCTGAAAAGAAAAACTATCTGACAGTTTTCGAAACGAATAAGAAAATTCGAAAAATTCCTTTAGACCCTTCCAAGCATTGTGGTAAAGTTCATGATGTTTTTGAAGATAGATTGGGAACAACCTGGATTTTGACAGATAACGGTATTTGCAGACTAAAAAAGCTGGTTACAGGACCTGAATATTTTTTTGTAAATATGAAAGGACAGTCCGGAAAGTCTTATTCGTTTATTTCTTTCATGGAAACCAAAGAGGACATATGGTTTGGAGGAGCCCGTGGAAAGCTTACACGCTTTACTAAAAAATCAAGTACTTTTTTTGATTTTGAGCTGGGGATTAACGAAGATATTATTAATGAAGAAAGTGTGGGCGAAAGCAAAGTATTGCTAATAACACGCAGCAATGGCTTTTATATTTATGATACAAAAACGGGCAAACTGGATGTTTACAATAGTAAAACATTGGCAGGTTTTCCGGATAAGAATGTTAATTATTTAGGATCAAGCCATTCCCGTCAGTTTTGGTTTGAGGGTGCAGGAGCAGGTGTGTATCAATTTGATTTGGTTACCCGAAAACTAAGACATATAAAAGTTGATTCAGCTGATCCGGCCTCTGCCGGTATCGAAAGAAAAAGTTTTCTGCTTAATTCACCGGACGGAAAGGTCTGGATCCAGTCACACAGTGAACCATTTGCTTATTGGGACGAAAAAAACAACAAATTATATTCGATTATCCAATCTATTAAAGAATCAAAGGAAACAGTGTCTGATGTGATGCATACGGCAATGTTCGACAAATTAGGAAACCTCTGGTTTTGTTCCTTCAAACAGGGATTAGATCTGATCACTTTTAACAACAGTAATTTTTCAATATTAAATCTCGATTCATCGAATAACGGTCATAAACATAATGTTCGTAGTCTGATGACAGATAAAAGCGGTAATATTTGGGCCGCAAGCCGTACTGAAAAAATCACCTTGTTTGATGCGAAAAAAAATAAGATAGGTGTATTAGCATCTGACGGACAATTGTCTCAGGCAGGTCCGGGATGGGGAGCAGATATTTACAGCATGATGCAGGATACCAAAAATAGGGTGTGGATTGGAACCCGTGGAAATGGATTGTTTTGTTTAACTCCTACAGGACGCCCTTTTAACTACAAAGTGACTCATTATAAATATGATGAAAATAATATATACAGCATTAGTTCAAATGATATTTATAAAATTTTTCAGGCGTCATCAGGTCAGATTTATATAGCTACCTGGGGAG
Organism: Flavobacterium sp. LM4; assembly: GCF_002017935.1. NCBI lineage: Bacteria > Pseudomonadati > Bacteroidota > Flavobacteriia > Flavobacteriales > Flavobacteriaceae > Flavobacterium > Flavobacterium sp. LM4. The sequence continues at coordinate 2,784,962 of NZ_MUFW01000001.1, forward strand.
GAGGCATCAATCTCATTCGTCAGTCAAATGATGCATTCCGTTTTATTAATTACAGGAACGAACTAAAAAACTTTCCGATAAGAACAGCTGATAAAGTTCGTTCTATAGTTGAAAATAAAAAACATGAATTATTTTTTATTTCATCTCATAAATTATTCTCTTTTTCCGGAGAAAATAAATCGGCAGAAAAACTGCAGTTTAAAGAATATCGTCAGGTTTCAGGCAACGATATTTTAGATGTTCTAATAACCCATGACAATAAGGTAGCGCTTGCGACTAACGGCAATGGATTGATATTGAATGATTTGCATGAAAACAAGCAATTAAATATTAAGTCCGTTTGGAACGAGAGTACTGCTTTTCCTGTTCAAGGAGTAGTGGCAATGCAAGAGGATAAAGTTGGGAATATTTTGTTAATGAGTGATAACCAGTTGGTTAGATTTGATTCCAAAAAAAATACTGCCGAAACGTTTCCTGAACTGAAATCACTTATTGGTACAGAAATATTTTCAGAAGCAACAAAATGCCGCCTTGCAAATGGTGAAATTGCAGTAGGGTATTCAAACGGAGTTATTTATTTCAGACCTGAAGCTATTAAAGCCTTCAATTTCAGGCCTTACCTGGCAATATCCGGTTTTTTGGTTAATAATAAAGAACTGCATGAAATAAATCCTGATACGCCTAAAAATCCTGATTTACTGGAAGAAGTTACGCTGCAACACGATCAGAATTTTTTCAGAGTACAAATTTCCGCCTTGGATTACATTAAAAGCGAGAGTATTGTGTATCGCTACAAGCTGGAAGGAGTTGATAAGCAATGGAATTATCTTAAAGGGGGGCAATCCATTAATTATACGAATTTGGGAAGGGGAAATTATACCCTTTTGATATCCTCTACAAATGGTCATAATCTATGGGCAGATAATCAGAGGCAGATTAAAATTACGATTCGGCCTTCTGTTTGGGGAACTAATTTGGCTTATTTCTGTTATCTGGTATTGGCTATTGGTTTATTTTTAGTCGTTAATCGTGCGGTTCTTACCATATTAAAACTGAGAAGTGATGTGAAATTGCAGAAACAAATGGGGGAATTAAAATTGAAATTCTTTACTGATATTTCCCATGAAATCCGTACTCCTCTTACCATGATCACGGCACCTTTGGAGGTAATGCTTACCGATGATGATATTAAAGATTCTGTAAAAGGCCAGCTTCGAATTATTGAAAAAAACAGCAATAAGTTATTGAATCTGGTAAATCAGATTTTAGATTTAAGAAGAATTCAGGACAGGAAACTTGCAGTTAGTGAGATAGATTTAGGAGCGTTTGCAACTAAAATAAGTGAAAATTTTAGTGAAATGAGTATTCAGCGTAACATACAACTGGAGGTAAATATTAGTGATTCAAAACCAGTTGTTTGGGCTGATCCGGATAGTCTTGATAAGATTTTGGTTAATCTGCTTTCAAATGCGTTTAAATATTGTAGAAAAGGAGATTTGGTTCAGGTATATGTGGAAGAATCTGAAAAAGAAGTTTTTCTAAAAGTGATGGATAACGGACCGGGGATTAGTCCTGTACTTCAAAAACGATTGTTTATACGTTTTTCAAACTACAATGAAAATCCCTATAACCCAAGCACAGGAATAGGGCTTTCTATTGTCAGGGATTTGGCAGATAAACACGGAGCAGGTGTTTTAGTAGACAGTACTCCCGGTAGAGGAAGCTGTTTTCAAATTAGTTTCTTAAAAGGATATAAACATTTTAATGAGGATGTGGATATTATATTTGAGGAATCCGAATCTGATGAGCATTTTGTTAATGATCACAAATTTGAAGAGGAGTCCATTTTGGAGACATTTGATGAAGAGGAAGAACAAAATCCTGTAGGTTTGATTGTAGAAGACGATCCTGAATTGAGAGCCTTTATTGTTTCTGTTTTAGAAAAAGAGTATACCATTTATGTAGCAGAAAATGGAGGAGAGGGACATTTAAAAGCTGCAGAATTATCTCCTGATTTTATCATCAGTGATATTATGATGCCACAAATGGATGGGATAGAAATGCTTAAATTGATTCGAAACAACCTTGCGACAAGTCACATTCCGATAATTCTGCTTAGTGCAAAAACAGCAATTGAAAGTAAATTGGACGGAATGGAATACGGCGCTGATGATTATATAACCAAACCCTTCAATGTAAGTCTTTTAAAAGCAAGGGTAAAAAATATTTTAGAACAGCGTCAACGCCTTCAACAATTATATTCTACGGGTACAATTCCTGAAATTTCTGAAAAAGAGCCATTGCAAATTTCTACAAAGGATCATAAATTCATGTTACAGGTAATAAATCTGGTAAAGGAAAACATGTCTAAATCAGATTTTTCAGTTGATGAATTAGGTAAATTGATGTGCATGTCGCGCGCTAGTTTCTTTAATAAACTTAAAAGTATTACAGGAGTTTCGCCGGTAGTATTTATTCGCGATATGCGTTTGAATGAAGCAGCCGAACTTATTAAAAAAGAAGATTTGCTGATCAAGGAAATTTGTTTTGAAGTTGGTTTTAATGATCTGAAATATTTCGGAAAGTGTTTTAGGGCAAAATTTAATTATACACCGGCTGAGTATAGGAGACAGTTTCGTTGAAAATTCCAATATTTACTTGATTCAGACTAAGAGAGCTTCGACTCCGCTCAGCCTGACACTGAGATAAACTTTTATAATTGACTCGAGTGTCATCCTGAGCGGAGTCGAAGCCTCGTTTAATACTATGTTTTCTGTATGCAGTTTTTATGAGTTGTTTCATTTAAACATTCTGAAAGTTTTTTCAAATCCTCCCATTTATCGCTTATTATTGCTTCCTTCTTTTTCCTGCTCCATCCTTTTATTTGTTTTTCAAACGAGATGGCATGATTCACTTCGTTGAATTCAGTACAAAAAACTAATTCTAATGGTCTCTTAGCAAGAGTATAACATTCTTCATTTAGTCCTAAGATATGTTCGTTTAACCTTCTTTCGATATTATTTGTCATTCCGGTATAATAACTATTATCAGAACATTTTAAAATGTATACATAGTATTGTTTCATTTAAAAAGTTTTAAAAAATTAATCATTCATTTAAAGTTAGAAAAATACTCAACAATAGAATGGTTTGATTCTGTTTTCGCTTGTTTTATCGAATAATACCTAAATGTGTGTCAATTGGAACGGGGGCTTTAGCTTCGCTCAGCCTGACATGAACACAGATTTTATAACTAATACAACTGTCATCCTGAGCGGAGTCGAAGGCTCGTTTAATACTATGTTTTCTGTATGCGGTTTTTCTGAGTTGTTTCATTTAAACATTCTGAAAGTTTTTTAATTGTGCCAACTTATTGGAAAAGGGCTTCGACTCAGCTCAGCCTGACAATAGATATAAAGATCCTATTTATACATCTTCTAAACTTGATTTTGAGTTAAATACAATGATAGTTCGTTTTTATTAGTGTTTATTTTTTCGCACAATGTAAAAAATATCCTAATTAATTGACTAATCATTAATTATTACTACTCGAATTAGTGATTTCACCCTCCTCGAAAAGCAATATTTACACCATTTTCCAGCTCGCTATCTCTAGTTTTGCTGCATAAACCAAAAGTCTTTAACTAATTTTTAACTAACTATTAATAACCAAAACTTATGAAAACAAACCAGACTCTCATTCTATTATTAACTGGCGTATTGGTCTTAACAGACGAATATTTAGCAGATAAACAGTTTCAATTAAAATAATAGGATATGAAAAACATAAAAAAACTAATACTCGGAGTAGGCGTACTTCTTTTTATCATGACTTCCTGCTCTAGTGATGAAATGAAATACGAGCCCTCTGTTGTGAGAGATTATGCACTTCAGCTGAATGGCAATACCTGGAATATAAATGTAGGTATATCGACAAGACCTATTTTTATTTATAAAGATAACGGTGATTATTTTGGCAACTACAGTTCGCTTTATCGTTTTGCCCTTGAAAAAGGAAGTTACAAGTTTATTGCATCTGATATTCCGGCAGAAATGGTTCCGTTACCGGTTAATCTGAATGATTTTGTTGTTCCTCAGTCAGTCAATGCTGATCAAAAAGTAAATTTATCGGCAGTGGTTCCTTATGCAACACCATTTGAGGAAAAGCTTACCATGAACATTCTTACCAGAACAGGGACATTACGCCTCAAGTCAAAAGACATCGTAGCTGATCCAGGTTACGCTGTCATAAAAACTACTGTTTCTGTAAAACGTAACGGATACAAAGTCTCCGATGAAACCTTTGTAAAAGGAGATATGACCGTTTCCAGATCTAAGAAAACGACCACAGGAGGAATTAACTACTTAGATGATTTTATTGTATTTCAGACTGATGAAGCAGCGAATAATGTTACGATTCGTATTGAGTTTATGACAGCCGATTTGGTTGTAGTAAAAACAAAAGAAATTGAAGGCTCTTTTCCAATTTTAGGAAACGGTGTTACTAATATCGATTTTAATCTTAATGATCCCGATACACCAATCATTAAAGATTATGTAGTGACCATTAATGGAGTTGTACAGACCAAATAAATAAAATCCAATTGAACAGATTTGAAACAAATCTAAATCAAAATAAAATATAGTAGTTATGATGATAAAAAAACATATCATGAGCACGTTAATCGTCTTGTTTTTTGCGATTGGCGGTTATGCTCAGGAAACTGTGACCGGGGTGGTGAGAGATAAAATGGGCTCTATTCCCGGCGCAACAATTATTGTAAAAAATGAAAAATCAAATACTTCCAGTGATTTTGACGGAAAATTTTCCATCAAAGTAACGAACCCTAAAACAGCAGTTTTGGTTGTTAAGTTTATTGGTATGGAAGATATAACGGTGCCTTTAAATGGGCGCACCTCCGGAATTGACATCGAGATGAAGGAATCGACCAGTGAACTGAATGAAGTAGTGGTAATTGGTTACGGTACTCAAAAACGTGCAAACCTGACCGGAGCCGTATCCAGTATAAAAGGAACAGTATTAGAAAAAGTTCCAACCAGTAACGTAGCAGAAGCGCTGGTAGGTAAATTGCCGGGTGTTCAGATTACTTCTGCAGACGGTTCTCCTGGTTCCGAAATAATGATACGGGTTCGTGGAGGAGGTTCTATTACTCAGGACAATGCACCTTTAATTTTGGTTGATGGGTTTGAGGTTGCTACCTTAAATGATATTCCGCCAACAGACATCGAATCGGTAGAGGTATTAAAAGATGCTGCATCTACTGCTATCTATGGTGCCCGTGGTGCTAACGGGGTTATTTTAGTTACTACAAAAAATCCTAAAGCAGGAAGGGTTTCAGTGAATATAAACAGTTACATGCAAATAAAAACCTTAGCGAACCGTCTGGATGTAATGGATCCGTATGAATATGTTATGATGCAATATGAGTATGAAAAAGGAAGATCCTCAAATCCGACTGCTTTTTACAATCGTTATGGGCAGGCAAATGAAATGTATATTTATAAAGGTGATCATGGAGTAGACTGGCAGGACGAAATTTTTGGTACTAACCCGATTACTAAATACCTTGATTTTAGTATGAATGGAGGTAATGAAAAAACCAAATTCAAGTTTTCGCTAACCAATCAGGATCAGCCCGGAGTATTAATAGGAACTGGTTTAAAGCAGACCAACATGAACCTAACGCTTAATACAAAACTGTCTGATAAATTTACTTTTGAATTCCAGTCCCGCTTTATAAACAAGAAAATTGAAGGAGCAGGTACAGAAGGGGTTAATTTGCTTACTGCACTGCGTCAGGCACCAACACTGGGTTTACAGGATTATATGACATTGCCTGATGATGATACTTATTTTGATCCGGAAGATTATGAACCTGTTCCGCGTTTCAATCCGATACAGGAAGCCGAAAGAAATTATCGTGAGCGTACCGCACGTACATTCAATACAGTGGGGGCATTAACCTGGAATTTAATGAAAGGATTGAGTTTTCGCAGCTCATTCGGTTTTGAATACCAGTATGAAGAAGACGGCCGTTTTTGGGGCTTAAAGACGGGTACTGCAAATGCTAATGGAGGTCTGCCGGTAGTGGGCTGGCAAATGACTCAAAGTCCTCGTACACAATTGAACAATGTATTAAATTATAGCTTCAAAATCAATAATGTTCATGATTTTCAAACTATGGTGGGGCAGGAAATGAAGGATCAGAGGAGTGCCAGTAAGACTTATTACACGGGTTATTTTCCTGAAAGTATAACAGCAGAGAAAGCATTGGATAATCTTGCCCTAGGAAAAGGTTATAATAACTCATCAAAAGAAGGTTCGCCTAATAAAATTTCATCATTCTTCGGTCGTGTAAATTACGGTTATGACGACAGATACCTTGCAACATTTACAATTCGTGCAGACGGTTCCACAAAGTTCGGTCCTGCAAATCGCTGGGGAGTATTTCCAGCCGGAGCATTTGCATGGAGAATATCAAATGAAAAATTCTTAAAAGAGAGTACAACCGTTTCAAATTTAAAATTACGTTTAAGTTACGGAGTTTCGGGTAATGATAGAATTGATGGCGATTTGTACGCCAAATATTATGGTGTTTCACAAGACAGATCAGTAGGCTGGGGAGAGGAGAGTCATTACTACTATAACTTTTATAATCCGAGCGGTAAGAGTGTAACGTATTTAAACAATCCTAACGTGAAATGGGAGACAACTTATACTGCCAATATAGGTGTTGATTTCGGCTTTTTTAAAGAACGTCTAACCGGTAATATCGAATTTTACCAAAACACGGTAAAAGATTTGTTAGTGCCTTCTGATATTCCCGGATCATCAGGTTTTAGTAAAATTATGACCAATGTGGGACAGACATCCAACAAAGGGGTTGAATTTGCAATTAATGCCAATCTCATTCAGAAAAAAGATTTTCATCTGGATGTAAATTTCAATATTGGATATAATAAAAATAAAATTGACGCACTTTCAACCGGAGAGAATGAATGGATTCTTAGTTCAGGATGGGCAGGAACACAATTGTTAAATGATGACGATTATCGTGCTTATGTAGGCGGTACAAAAGGGTTGATTTATGGTTTTGTTAATGATGGTTTTTACACCATGGATGATTTCGACTCATTTGACCCATTAACAAAAACATGGAAACTGAAAGAAGGTGTGGCAAACTCCAAAAACCTGTCAGGTGATCCGCGTCCTGGAAATGCTAAATTTAAAAAACTGACGCCTGTTGATGCATCAGATTCAAATACGTATGTAATTGGTGCGAATGACAGAAAAGTGATTGGAGATACAAACCCAAAATATTCAGGAGGTTTTGGACTGAATGCAGTATGGAAAAATTTTGATTTCTCTACTTTTTTCAACTTTGTATATGGGTTTGATGTTTTCAACGCCAACAAAGTTATGATGACTTCCTGGTATCAAAACAACCAAAACAACTTAGGAATGGAAGTGTCGATGGATAACCGTTGGCGTAACTTTGATGATATGGGGAACGATCTTCGTTACTCTCCGGCACTCTTGGCAGATTTCAATAAAAATGCCACTATGTGGAACCCAACATCAATCGGTCGTCCTATTGCTTCGTCTTATGCCGTTGAAGATGGTTCTTTTTTACGATTGAATACACTTTCTATAGGATATACAATTCCAATAGACGTATCCAAAAAATTAATATTTAACAGAGTTCGTTTGTATGTAACCGGTACTAATTTATATGTCTGGACGAATTACTCAGGCTATGATCCGGAAGTCAATCTGTCAACAGGACTGACACCTAACATTGATTACAATGCCTATCCAAGGACAAGAAACTACACTTTTGGAGCTCAGTTATCATTTTAATTAAATCAAATTTTAAAATTATGAATAAAAAGATATTATTAAGTATGCTATTTAGTTTCGCACTTTGTTTTACAGCTTGTGATGATTATTTAGATGTACATCCGGCAACCGGTTTTACCGGCGATGAAGTTTTTAGTTCTGAAAGTGAAATACAATCTGCACTTGCAGGGGTATATACACTTATGCTGACTGATGATACGTATTCTAATCGTCTTGCCTTTGTTTTTAATCCGAATACAGATGTAGAGATGGCAGCGGTAAGCACTACTGCGGTGAATGTTAACGGCTCTGACATTGCCTGTTTTGAACCGAAACCGTATTGGACAACCCTGAATTCTACCTGGAATGCCATGTACAAGATTATCAATGCTGCGAATGATGTTATTGAAGGAATTGAAGGTTCTGATCTTTATAAAACAGCCAGCAAAACTGAGCCTTCAAAAATTACGCAAATGTATGGAGAAGCTAAAACAATCCGTGCCATGATATATTTAGATATGATCCGAATCTGGGGAGACGTTGTGTTTCGTACTAAATCATCAACAGGTGATGAGGATTTTAGAGTAGGAGTTACAGACAGAAATAAAATTCTTGAATTTCTAATAGACGATTTAAAATCGGTAGAGCCATTAATGCAATATGCAAGCGTACTAGAGTATGGTACAGAACGTGCATCAAGAAGCTTCAATCAGGGTTTGATTGGTTTGCTTGCCCTTACACGCGGAGGATGGACTTTACGCCCGGATAGTGATGCAGCCAGTATTGGTCATATGGTTCGTGGGGAAAATCATGAATTGTATTATGATATTGCCATTCAGTATTTAGGAAAAGTAATTAATGAAGGACAGCATGACCTCAAATTAAGTTATCGCAATTTTTGGATTACGCAAAACAATTGGGTAACTCCGGTTAATGATGATGTAATGTTTTCATTGCCATTATTGAAATCTATCTCAGGCGAATATGGCTATGCTATTGGTATTCCAATTATAGAAGGAACTCACCCTTACGGAAGCGCTTCCGGAAGTCTTAATTTAGCAGGAACCTATTTGTACTCGTTTGACAGTAAAGATTTGAGACGTGATCTTACCTGCGCACCTTACTCGTATGATGCCAATTTAAAACAGGTAATTCGTCTGGATTTAGCTAAGCTGGCTGTTGGAAAATGGTCAAAACTTTACTCAGCCCCACAAGGAGGTACAAGTACTAAAGGAACAGGTATCAACTACTCCTGGATGCGATTTGCAGATGTACTGTTGATGTATGCTGAAGCGGTAAACGAACGATTTGGTCCTCGTCAGGATGCTCAGGAATGTTTAAAACGAGTGCGCCGCAGAGCATTTGATCAGGCAGACTGGGGAGCAAAAGTAGATAGCTATGTTTCCTCAAAATCAAATCCGGATCTGTTTTTTCAGGCCATTATGGATGAGCGTGCCTGGGAACTTGGCGGAGAAAGCAAGCGTAAATTTGACTTAGCCCGTTGGAATAAATACAGCGAGGTAATTTACAATCAATATAACAAATTCGTGAACTGGGGCAAAGTAGCCAATGGAGCTTATGTTCCGGGTGTTGACAATGTTCCGGGAAGCGTTTACTGGAAAGAGATTCCGGATCCAATTAATGCAGGCAGAATAATTTTAGATATAAAAGGAATTGATCCGGTTTTACAAGCGAAACCCGCAGGTTATACAGAAACGGCTTTTGCCACAAAATGGTATGCCTTAAATAACGATACGCAGGCTTATGAACCAAACAACGAGGTTAAGTGGAGTTTTAGAGGTTTCATAAACTTCAATAACGCTTCAACTAAATCTCCAAATGACCCATTGCGTTATTTATGTCCTTATCCTTCAAAAGTGATTTCGGATCATCGTGGGGCTATTCAGAATTATTATGGTTTTAACTATTAATTGAATTACATATGAAAAATTCAAAAAGAGCTATTTATATTTTATCATTCCTCAGCATGATTTTGTTTGGAGGAATGCTAAACTCTTGCCAGCAAGACGATTTTGCTTATGCAAAGGTTGGAGATTTGTTTCAGCCCAAGTTTGTACTTACTGCTCCTGTGGTTAAAAGTAATTCTATTGCAGTAGTATGGTACAAAGTAAATGATGCTGCTTCCTATACGGTAGAATTGCATTTAGACAATTACTATTCCAGTCTGTTCAAATCATATACGATTACAGGTACGCAAATTTTGATGGATGATATTCCTTATAAAACACAGTTCTACATTAGAGTTCGTGCGAATAACGACAATCCTAAATTTAATTCGCAATGGGCCTATACAAATGCTTTGACAGAAGAACGTCCGGCGTATGCTCAAATATTGAAACCTGTAGAGAAGGTAAATATCACTGAAACTGAAGTAACCGTAAGCTGGACAATCGATGCGGCTAATCCGGTAGATAGTATTTCTGTTGCACCGGCACAGTCTAAGGAAATTCCGGCTATAGGACGTAAATTGACTCAGGCTGAAATAAGTCTTGGGCAGGCTAAAATTGAAGGTTTGGAAAAAAGTACAGCCTACAATGTAAATGTTTACGACAATAATAAGCCACGTGTTTATGACAGGCCATACAATCAGGTTAATTTCCGTTCGGCAGGACCATCACCAGGACAAATTTTGGTTATGAAAGGGGATGATTTAGATGCATTGTTAAGAAAAAACAATACTGATGCTACAATTCCTGAAGGAACAGAATATTTCCTCGAAGCAGGTTCGTTATTTAAGATTACTCCATTTACTATTTCAAAAGGTTTTAAGCTTACGGGTGGAACTCAGGGAGCAATACCTCAAATTGAAATGAACGGAAACTGGAATATTACCGAAGGATCCTTTTTAACCTCATTAGCTTTTGAAAACATTCGTTTTTATCAGACAATTGATGCCAGTTACTTTTTTAATAGTGGAACTTCTTGGACAATTGGAGAGGTTACATTCTATAATTGTGTGTTTAATAATTTTAAACGTGGTTTCTGGAGACATCAGGGAAGCGGAAAATACAAAGAAGTAGGAAGCTTTAAGATGGAATATTGTACTCTGGATGAAGTAGGAGGTCATTCAGGAACCTATGGTACCTTTGTTCTTGGTTCTGCCGGAGCTGACAATTTTAAAGAAGCCATTTTCAAAAATTGTACTTTTATGAGAGACTATTATGGGACAACCAATAATACGTACAATTTTAAAAACCTGTTCGATTATGGTACGTCTACTTATCCAATTTATTTAGAATACACCAATGTATCGATTTATGATTATGCTTATAATCGCGGTTTGATTAATCTTCCGGCAGCTGTAGGATCTACTTTGGTTTTCAAAAATGTATTATTAGCCTCAGCTTGTGGTAAAGTTATCCAGTCAATTGCTGCAGGCAGTACAACTGCATTCAGTAATAATTATACCACTACAAATTATCTGCTGGGACCTTCGAGTATTCAGGGTACCGCATTAGGAATAAGTGCTCAGGACTTATTCGTAAATCCAAAAGCAGGAGATTTAACAATCAAAGATTCAAACTCTCCAATTGTTACAAACAAAGTGGGCGATCTTAGATGGCTTCCTTAATTTCTGCTGGTTAATTGTTTAGTTAAAAAAAGAAGTATTCTAACCCCGGATACTTCTTTTTCCTACCATGTTTTTTCTAATGCTGATACCTCAGACACTTTAGTCTGGAGATAATCAGTGCCTGTTATTATAAATGTTTTTTAGTAAAAACATGTTGATTAAATACTTTTTAAAATGAAATTAAAACAATTAGTACTGTCCATAGGTCTGACAGTTTATGGATTAGGAGCAAATGCTCAGGGATGGAATGGTGACTTAGGAAACGGAAAGTACAAGAATCCTATTTTACATGTGGACTATTCAGATCCGGATGTATGTGCAGGGAAAGATGGTTATTATATGACTGCTTCGAGTTTTAATAGTTCTCCGGGACTTCCTGTTCTTCATTCAAATGATCTGGTAAACTGGGAGTTAATTGGATATGCATTACAAAATCAATTTCCCGTAGAGCATTATCTTACTGTTCGTCATGGGGATGGTGTCTGGGCTCCATCAATTCGCTATCACAATGGCGAATATTATATTTATTGGGGTGATCCTGATTTCGGAATTTATATGGTTAAAACCAAAGACCCGGCAGGGACTTGGGAAGACCCGGTATTGGTAAAAGAAGCAAAAGGAATCATTGATACCTGTCCGTTTTGGGATGAAGATGGAAAAGCGTATCTGTCTTATGCATTTGCAGGTAGCCGTGCGGCTGTAAAGACTGTTTTAATGTTGTCAGAACTTGCGCCAGATGGTACCAAATTAATTGGTAATCCGGCGATGGTCTTTGACGGACATAATGGTCATACAACTGTTGAAGGTTCTAAAATGTACAAGAAAGATGGCTATTACTGGATTATGGCTCCTGCCGGAGGTGTAAAACCAGGATGGCAGCTGGCTATGCGTTCTAAAAATGTTTGGGGACCTTATGAATCTAAAATCGTTTTGCATCAGGGTGATACAAAAACGAACGGACCACATCAGGGTGGATATGTTGAAACACCTAATGGAGACGGATGGTTTATACACTTTCAGGATCGTTGGGCATACGGGCGAGTTGTGAATCTTCAGCCTGTTACCTGGAAAGAAGGCTGGCCAATTATGGGAAAAGACAGCAACAATGATGGTATTGGAGAACCGGTTATGGAATACACAAAACCAAATGTGGGCAAAAATTATCCTGCAACTCCTTTGGTTTCTTCGGATGAATTCAACGGACATCAATTGGGATTGCAATGGCAGTGGCAGGCCAATCAAAACCCCGGACAACAATGGGGATGGTTATCTGCCAATCTCGGATTTATGCGTTTAAATTGTATTCCTCGTGACGAAACTATAAAAACTATGTGGATGATGCCTAATCAATTATTACAAAAATTACCTGGTGCAAACTTTACAGCCACCTCAAAACTCACTTTTGAAAACAATCCAGATGCAAAACAATGCAGTACCGGGCTAATTCTTTTTGGTGAAGATTATGCGTACATCGCTATTGAACAAGATGTTGAAGGTAAGCTCAAATTAGTACAGCGATTAATGAATGATGCGCGTACTTCTAAGAATACTGAGACAGAAGTAGCGTCAATACCGATTGATCAAAAAACAATTTATTTCCGTACTAAGGTCGAAATGGTACAAAACAAAGAGCCTTTTGACTCAAAAGCGGCTTTTTATTACAGTACTGATGGAAAGACATTCAAAGCGTTTGGCAAACCTTTTAAACTTGTTGCAGGCCGTTGGGTAGGAGCAAAAATAGGATTGTTTGCAACAGGAACGAAACTTATTAGTGACAGCAGTTATGCCGATTACGATTGGTTTAGAGTAGAAGAAGATAAGTAACAAAAAAAATAAAATGTTGTCAGGCTGAGCGGAGTCGAAGCCCTTTCCAATTGAAAAGCCTTCGACTTAGTTTATCCTGAGCGAAGTCGAATGGACTCAGGGTGACACCTGGGTAAAATAGGTGTTTAGTACAATAAGAAATATTAAATGTTTCGAGAATCGTTTTAAATCAGTTATCACAGATTATTAAGTGAAAAAACAATGACAAACAAAATTAAATATTGCATCCTCTCAATTCTGGTTTGCCATTTGGCTTCATTTGGACAATCAAAACCAAAGGATAACCAAATTTCACCGATTGAATGGGCAAAGAAAATGGCCGATTCTGATCAAAAACGTACTCCAAATCCTGTATTCCTTGATGGGGTAAAATTTCCTAAATGGAATTATACAAACGGATTGGTAACCCTTGCGAATCAGCAGTTATATGACTATACCAAAGAACAAAAGTACTGGGATTACGGATTTTCCTATGCTGACCAGCTTATTAATAAGGAAGGCAAAATATTGGGAGGTTATGAACTGGAAAAGTACAGTCTTGATTTAATAAACTCCGGAAAAATTCTTTTTGAGATTTATAAAAAGACAGGCGAGGAGCGATATAAAAAAGCAATGGACACACTCCACAAACAGTTGGAAGGTCATCCAAGAAACTCCGATGGAGGCTATTGGCATAAAAAAAGTTATCCATGGCAGATGTGGCTTGACGGCGTTTATATGGCAGATCCGTTTTCTGCAGAATATGGCGCCGTTTTTAATGTTCCGAAGTCAATTGATGATGCGATTTTACAGGCAGAACTCATTCAAAAACACACTTTTGATTCAAAAACCGGACTGAATTTTCATGGTTATGATGAGAAGAAGGTTCAATTCTGGGCAAATAAAGAAACCGGACGTTCCTCTCACATATGGGGACGCGCTCAGGGATGGTATTGTATGGCTTTGGTGGATATTTTAGATTTTATACCAAAAGATCATCCAAACAGAAAAGATTTGATTAAAATTCTCCAAAAAGTATTCACGGCAGTCCTTAAAGCTCAGGAAAAAGATTCGGGAGTATGGTGGCAGGTGATGGATCAGCCGCGACGCAAAGGCAATTATCTGGAATCAACCTGTTCAACCATGTTTGTGTATTCTTTTGCCAAGGCGTATCGAAATGGATATGTAGGTTCAAAATTTCTGAAATCGGCAAGGATTGGTTTTAACGGGATCCAGAAACAGTTCATCAAAGAAAATACCGATGGAACAATTTCTATTACAAAATGCTGTGCCGTTGCCGGATTAGGAGGAAAAAATCCTAAAGACCGTGATGGTTCATTCGAATATTATATTTCAGAACCTATCAGAGACGACGATGCAAAAGCAGTTGGTCCGTTTATTATGGCGGGTATTGAATTGCAAAAGATTTTGGATAAAAAATAATTGAATTGTCCTTTAAAAAACAAAATATTTCTATTTAGCCCCGATAGAAGAGGAAATCCTTTTGTGCCGGTGTTCGGCATAAAAGATTGCAACGAACAGCGGGACTACACGCCTGAAAACATTCAATTTTTCTGCTTCAAAAAAATTATAGCAGCTATTAAAATATAAAATAATTATGATAAAAATTAAATCAGTTTCCTTTATCGGATTAGTAATGTTCTCCCTGATTTTCTGTAGCAGTATCGTTGCTCAAAATAAAGCTAAACAAAAAAACAAAGTTTCAACAGAAAGTAAACTTCCTTTTGATATGCCGGAAGTACAGCTTCCAAAATTTAAAAAAGATACTTTGAATATTGTTGATTTTGGGGCTGTTCCAAACACAGAACAACTTTGTACAAAAGCGATTAATGATGCTATCACAAAATGCTCAAAATCGGGTGGAGGCGTCGTTGTTATTCCTTCAGGCATGTGGACTACCGGTCCGATAAAGATGCAAAGCAACGTAAATCTTCATACCAAAAACGGTGCTTTTATTTCGTTTACAAGTGATGTGAAACAATACAAACTGATAGAATCCTATTTTGAAGGAAATAAGGTGATTCGCTGTGAATCTCCAATTATGGGAGTTGGCTTAGAAAATATTGCCATTACAGGAGAAGGAATTTTTGACGGAAACGGTTCTGCATGGCGCCCGGTTAAAATTGGCAAAATGACCGACGGGCAATGGAAAGAGCTTATAAAATCCGGAGGAGTATTATCTAAAGACCGCAAAATTTGGTACCCTTCAGAAGGAGCCTATATTGGCAACGAAGAAAAAGATAAACTTCCTAAAACGGCTACTGTTGAAAATATGGAGCCTTACAAGCAGGCGCTTCGTCCAGTAATGGTAAGTCTTGTGAATTGTAAAAAACTATTATTGGATGGTGTTACTTTTCAGAACTCACCAGCTTGGAATGTTAATCCGTTAATGTGTGAGCATGTTACGTTGAGTAATCTAACCATTCGTAATCCGTGGTATTCTCAAAACGGAGACGGTCTTGACTTAGAATCTTGCAGAATCGGTAGGGTAACCAACTGTCGTTTTGATGTGGGTGATGACGCAATCTGCATCAAATCAGGTAAAGATAAAGAAGGCAGGGATCGTGGAAAACCAACGGAGTTATTCGTAATTACAGATTGTGTGGTTTATCATGCGCATGGCGGTTTTGTAATTGGAAGCGAAATGTCCGGAGGTGTTAAAAATATTTTTGTTAAAAACCTGACGTTTAACGGTACGGATTGTGGTTTACGATTTAAATCGGTAAGAGGACGTGGCGGCGCAGTTGAAAACATTTGGATGGAAGATATAAAAATGAACAATATTCCAACAGATGCTATCAATTTCAACCTGTATTATTTTGGAAAAGCAATTGATGAAGATCCGGAAACAGGCGAAATGACGGTTGAAAAAATGGTGGTTTCTGAAGAAACTCCTTCGTTTAAAAACATATATTTCAAAAATATTTATGTAAACGGAGCCAAACAAGCTTTGAAAATTATGGGAATTCCGGAAATGCCTGTTGAAAACCTGCAATTTAAAAACATGGTTATTCGATCAGAAACAGGGATCCAAATCAATTATGGAAGTAAAATAGATTTTGAAAATATTGATCTAAGATTGGATAAACCGGGTATAGCGATCAGTCTTTCAAACAGCCAGAATATAAATGTCGGAAGTTTTAAAGCTACCGGAGAAAACCAATTGTTTTGGGTTGGAGGTACTTCTACAAAAGAAATATCATTGAAGAAAAATGGTCAGAAAATGACTTTTGATGAAGATATAAAAGTGCTGGAGTCAATTAAAGACGAGGTAAAACTTGTTGAGTAATTAGTGATTAGTCCTTAGTAAATAGTCCCTAGTGATTAGTTCTAAGCTCAGGATTATAATTAAAATATTAAAAAAATCAATTCGAGTGTTTTCTGTAATCGATATAGAAAAAAAATCTATAGGGAACCGTTTTGATAGTTTACGGTTCTCTATACAATCCCGCTTTTGGGCGGGATTACTCGAACTGATGAAAATTATTTAAATATGAGAAATTAAATAGAATGAACCTTTCTCCGAAATTAAAATCGGAGCAGGAAAAAATAACTTACTAACTAAAACCAAACCACAAATGAAAAAACAATGCTTTATGTTCTTGTTACTGATGCTCTTTTCAGTAATGGGATTTTCACAAACCATTCAAAAAATTGAAGCAGAAGCATTTAATACGGCTTCAGGCGCAAAAGCAGAAAATAATGCTGCGCTTTCCGGAGGAAAAAATGTTGGATACATTAAAAATAATACCTGGATTAGCTTTACCGGACATGTTTTTAATCAATACGACAGTAGCTTTAATATTTTGGCAGCCGGAGCAACAGGAGGGACGATTGAGTTGCGATTGGGTTCGGCAACCGGAACTTTAATTGGAACTGTAACAGTAAGCGGATCAACCGGATTTACCGATTACAAAAAATTTTCAACAACAATTATACCTACAACCGGAACACATGATTTATATCTGGTTTTTAAGCATACAACCAATACGGGTTACTTATTTAATTTAGATTATTTAGAAAAAGTTACTACCATTCCGGGTGCGATTACTTATAGTTTAACTACGAATGTAAGTCCTGCCGCATCGGGTACAGTTTCTTCGAATCCCGGGGGAGTTAGTTTTGTTGATGGAACTGCCATTACTGTAACCGCAAATAAAAACTTTGGTTATAATTTTGTTAGATGGACAGATGGAAACGAAACTCCTGTTTCAACGGCAAATCCATATACTTTTACGATTACTTCTAATTCAACTCTTGTTGCAGAATATGCAACAGTGAATACCTATACCTTAAATGTAAATGTTGCTGGTGCTTTCGGTTTAGGCGAATATACAGTTTCTCCTGCAGGTAAAGATGGTGCGTTTTCTGTTTACGAAACAGGAACAAATGTTACGGTTACAGCGGTTGAAAATGATATTATTAAATTCAACAATTGGTCTGACGGATCAACAGCTTTAAGTACTGCTGTTACAATGACCGAAAACAGATCTATCACAGGAACTTACGATAACGCAACATTTATAGCAGGCTGGACATTTAAAAATGATCAGTATGCTAATCCAAGAATTACCGAATTATTTTCTAAAGTTGAAAACAAGCCTGAGCTATCTGCTTATAATGTTGCAGATAATGTTTTTGCTCCGAATGTGAGACTGCAAAATAGAGGCGGGAAAAATGGTTTCTGTGTTTGGAATACGGTTAGAGGCGATTTCTTCTATTTTAGTACCTCTTTTTCAACGGTTGGATATAAAAATATTACTATTTCATCAGGACTGATTGGTTACTATTATGGCTGTGACGAATGGACTTTTCAATATTCACTTGATGGTGTGACTTTTCAGAATATTTCAGGCTTAACAACCATAAATACAAGCTCAGTTACGCCAATCGGAGGAATACTTCCGGTTGAAGCAGAAGGAAAAGCAAAAATATATCTGAGATGGTTTCCAAATGTGAACGGACCAAAACACGGAAGTGCAACCGATGTAACTGCAACAGTTTTGTCTAATGTGATGATTAAAGCAGAAGAAGTTTTAGTTTCGGATGCAGTTGCTCCGGTGCTTTTGTCTTCACTTCCTGCGAATGCTTCAACAACGGCTGGTGCCAGCGGAAATATTATCCTTAATTACGATGAAAAAGTGAAGTTAGGTACAGGATTGGCAACACTTAACGGAAAAAATTTAACGGCAGAATTTGTAAATAAAACAGTAAAATTCAGCTATTTCGGTTTAGACTATAATACACAATATACTTTTAGTCTGCCAGCAGGATTGGTTACAGATCTTTCGGGTAATAATGCTGCGGCAGTTTCTCTATCATTTAAAACAATGGAAAAACCGGTTCCTGCAAAACGTGTATTCAATTTAATTGTTGATGCAAATGCAACAGTAGATCAAATAGCTTCAGGAAAATACGTAAAAACCATTGCAGAGGCATTTACTGCAGCACCCTCGAATTCATCAGCCAGATTTTTGATACTGATTACGAACGGAACTTATAATCTTGGAGGTGACGGAACAAGCCCTCAGGGAATTGTACTTCAGCTTCCGTCAGGAAAAAATAATGTATCCTTAATTGCTCAGTCAAAAGACAAGGTAATACTTCAGGGAAATCCGGGATGGGGAATCAAGAATGCGGTTCTTTCTATTGAAGCCAATGATTTATACATGGAGAATATAACAATAGAACACAAAGACGGAATCACAACATCAGGCCAAAGACCAGCACTAAACCCTGCCGGAGACCGAAATGTATATAACGGAATCAAATTAAGAAGCAAGCAGGATACCCAGGTTACAGGCGGAAATAGAAGTTTTTACTATAAATCAACTATTGAAGGTGATGTAGATTTTATCTGTGGAGGAGGAACACACTGGTTTGAAGAATGTAAATTGACTTCAGGAGGCGGTTACATCGTGGCTCCAAATCATACTGCCGATGTTCAGTACGGATATATTTTTAACAACAATACCATTACTGCAACTACCAGTTATTATTTAGGCCGTCCCTGGCAAAATGCGCCAAGAGCTGTTTATATAAATACTACAATGGTAAATGAGCCAAATACAATAGGTTGGGCAAGTATGGGAACTTTACCGGCACTTTTTGCAGAATATAATAGTGTAAATGGAAGTGGAGTAGCGGTCAATACTGCGAACAGAACCAATGTATTTTCAGTAAGTGGTGTTAATCAGACAGGAAATTATAATCCAATTTTGACCAAAGCACAGGCAGATCAATACACTATAGAGAATGTCCTTAGCGGTACAGACAAATGGGATCCGCGTTTGGTGGTGGAACAAGTTGCTGCTCCAACTAATCTTTTGAATCTTGGTAACAACACTCTTAAATGGTATGATAATCAATATGCGATTTGTTATGTTGTAAGCAGAGACGGCAAGGTACTGGCAATTACAACTGATGCAGCTTATGAAGATATTAGTGCAACAGCAGGAGGTAATTATGTTTATACAGTACAATCTGTTAGTGAATATGGTGGTTTGAGCGCTATCAGTACTTTGGGTACTTTGGGTTTAGGGACGAAAAATCAATCAAAAGAAGTAAGTGCATATCCAATACCGACAAATAATATCGTGAACCTAACATTGCCAGAAGGAACCGGAAGCGTAAATTATCAAGTTTATTCAATTCTGGGACAAAAGGTTAAGCAAGGTATTTTAGCAGCAAATACAACCCGATCAGTAGATTTAAGCACATTGACTTCCGGTGTTTACATTATTAGTATGAAAAATACAGAAGGAGTAGTATATAAAGTAAAAGTGATTAAAAACTAAAAAAAATTAAATATGAAAAAACAATATTTTATTTCCTTATTACTGGTACTCTATTCATTAACAGTATTTTCGCAAACAATTCAGCGTATTGAAGCAGAAAACTATAGCGCCTACAATGGTGTATCTACAGAAGCTAATGCGGCTCTCTCCGGAGGTAAGAATATCGGAAGTTGCAAAAATGGATATTGGGTTAAATTCGCAGGACATGTTTTTAGTCAATATGATACCCGTTTTGATATCGCAGCTGCCAGTAAAACGCAAACCGGATCACAAACAGTTGGGACTTTGGCCGGGACTGTTGAAATAAGAATAGATGCAGTTGCTGGTACTCTGATTGGTACAGCCAGTGTTAATGCGACTTCAACGGCAAATTGGACAACTTATCAAATTGTTTCTGCTGCAATAAGCCAAACGGCAGGCACACATGATTTGTATTTTGTATTTAAACCTGTCTCGGGAAATAACTATGTAGGTAATTTTGATTATTTTGAAAAAGTGACCAATGACCCCAGTGTTACCATGTATAGTTTGACAACCAATGTGAGTCCTGCTTCATCGGGAGCAATAATTGGGAATCTATCCGGTACCCAATATGCAGAAGGAATCCAGATAAGTTTGACGGCAAATCCAGAATATGGATATGTTTTTTCAAAATGGGTAGATGGTAACGGAACTCTTGTTTCGACAAATAGAACAATTACGTTTGCTATGACCGCAAATACCACCCGTGTTGCACAATTTGTGGCAGAGACTTTTCCTGATGCCGCCACTACACAAATCCTGCCTAACATACCTGCCACTCAATATGTGATTACCGAGGCATTATATGGGGGAAGCACTTTCAATCTTGATAATGCGGCAGCTATAAATGCAGCTATTATTGCCGCAAACGCTGCAGGAGGGGGAACCGTTGTCGTTCCTGCCGCTGCTTCACCTTTTTTTAGTGGTCCCATTACGATGAAAAGCAATGTTAATCTTCAAATTTCTGCCGGTGCGACCCTACAGTTGATGCCTTACGGAAACGGAAATGGATCTCCTGCCGGTTCTTATCCAAACAGCGGAACGACGGATAGTTATACAACCTTTATTTATGGAGAAAACCTTACCAATATTGCCATAACCGGAGGGGGAACTATAGAAGGAGATGGCAGCGCCTGGTGGACAGCCTTTGATGCTACTGGTATCGGCCGTCCGGGGATAATACGTTTTAAGGCCTGTAATAAGGTTTTAATTTCTGATATTACAGTACACAACGCCCCAAATGTTAGTCTTACCATGGGAAAAAGCGGCAGTGGCCGTGGTGGAAACGGAACAATCAAAAATGTAACAGTTATTGCACCGGAAACTGCTCCAAACACAGATGCACTGGATGTATGGTACTGGGACGGATTGGATGTGCTGAACTGTAAATTCTCTGTGGGTGACGATGATGTGGCAGTAGATGCCAATTCTCAGAATATTAAAATTAAAAATTGTGCTTTTGGTGAGGGTCACGGTGTTTCGGTGGGAAGCTACACTTCTAATGTAAACAATGTTTTTGTCGATAATTGCAGTTTTAACGGCACTTCCAACGGATTCCGTCTGAAATCAGCTATTGATCGTGGGGGGAATGAAACTACATTTTACTATTCGAATGTTACGATGGAAAATGTATCGACTCCGTTTACAATTACAAGTTGGTATCCAAAAGAGCCTACAGCGTCACCCTCAACATTAACTCCCGGAACAGTTACAAGTACAACACCAACCTGGAAAAATATTACGTTCAAAAATATTACCGTAAACAATTCGGCCACTGCTGGAGTACTTTATGGTTTGCCGGAATCCCTTATTACCAATGTTGTTTTCGATAATGTGAAGATTAGCGCAAAGAAGGGAATGGTTGCCAATTTCGTAACAGGGCTTGTATTCCAAAACTGTTCTTCTATTACTATTCCTACTGGTGATGCGATTATTCCTTATAAAGCAGAAACAGTAAACGGAAGCAACACAATAAACGGTATCAATACAACGACTGGAGCTCCAACATCATGTAATTTATCAGTGGAGGATGTAAATTTTACTAATAAATTTTCTTTTTATCCAAACCCGGTAAAAGGCAATGATTTTACAGTGAGTACTGACACAGGGATTGAAAAAATTGTAATTTATAATCTTTTCGGTGCAAAAATAAAAGAGATGAAAGGGAATGATTCAACTCAACAAACCATTAATGTTGAAGGATTTTCTGTGGGTTACTATTTTATACAAATTATATTGGATAATGGTAAAATTAAAACAACGAAGTTTATCAAAGAATAAATTGATTACTGTCAGTATATTTGAAGTTCAATCCTATTATTGATTTTGATTACATTATTTAATAAGCAAAAAATGAGATTTGATAAAATCATTTTCGTTCTAATTTTTTTTCTGTGTTTCCAAATTTGGGCACAGAAGACAGTAAGTGTTATTCCAAGAGATACTTCTTTTACTGCAGCAAATGAGTTTAAGAAGAACCTCAGGCATTTTCCGGATATCAAAGTAGCTAAAGATATCTTACCGGCAGGAGTTGTAGAACACCGACAGATTATTTACACCACATTAAAAAACACTCCTTTTGGAGACAGGGATTTGCATGTCGATGTTTTCTCTCCAAAGAAATCAGGAAAATATCCTGCTTTGATTATGGTTCATGGCGGAGGATGGCGATCGGGAGATAAATCATTACAAATTCCGATGGCACAAAAATTAGCTGCCAAAGGCATAGTAACAGTATGTGTAGAATATCAGCTTTCGATGGAAGCAAAATATCCGGCAGCTGTTTTCAATATCAAATCGGCTGTCAGATGGATGCGGGCAAATGCAGAAAAGTATCATATTGACCCTAATAAAATTGCTATTTCCGGCTGTTCGGCTGGTGGACAGCTGGCAATGTTGGTCGGACTAACAAATGGGGTGCAATCTAAAGAAGGCGATCATGGAAATTTAGGTTTTTCAAGTGAAATTCAGGCTATTGTTGATATTGATGGGGTAGTCGATTTTATGGCACCATCGTCTCTAAATTTAAACAGAAAACCAAATTCTCCGGATGTAGAATGGCTGGGAGGTACATTTTATGAAAAGCCCGAAATCTGGAAAGACGCTTCCGGTATTTTTTGGGCAAACGAAAATTCCTGTCCCGTTTTATTCATTAACAGTGGATTTTCGAGATTTCATGCAGGTCAGGACGAGTTAGTCGGGATGATGAAAGAATGGGGAATTTATACCGAAGTTCATAAATTTGATGTAAAAATGCATCCCTTCTGGCTGTTTGAACCCTGGGTTGATCCTACGGTCAATTATATCTATGATTTTTTAATTAAAAACTTAAATAAATAATGAATTCAAAATTTACAGTTTCAATTTTTTGCATTGCTGCCAGCCTTATGATTATGGCTTTCACAATAAAAAAATCCAATATAACAACCGTTTATCTAATCGGGGATTCGACTATGGCAGATTATGCCAATAATTATGAACCGGGAAAAGATTATATGAAAACGAGATATCCGGTGACTGGCTGGGGACAGGTTTTTCAACAATTTTTTGCGAAAGACAGTTTAAAACAAGTAAAGAATTTAATAAAAACAGATAGTGTTTTTGTAGATGACCGGGCAAGAGGAGGAAGAAGCACCAGAACATTTTTTCAGGAAGGACGCTGGAGATCCGTATATGAAAACCTTAAAAAAGGAGATGTAGTTATCATGCAGTTTGGACATAATGACGGAGCTGTAGATAAAACAGAAAGATATGTAGATGTTGAAGGGTACAAAGAGTTTTTAAGGCTTTTTGTATCGCAGGCAAGAGAAAAAGGAGCGTATCCTATTATCCTGACTCCTGTAGCAAGGAATTTCCCGTGGAAAGAAAATATTTTAAACAATGCCCATGGCGAATATGATAAAGCACCCAAAGATGTTGCCACAGAGATGAAGGTTTCTTTAATAGATTTAAACAAAGCTTCAAGAGAATTTTTTACCAAAAAAGGACAGCCTTACGTTACTGAAAACTACTTCATGAATTTACCCGCAGGCGTATATGAAGCCTATCCGGAAGGCCAAAAAGACAATACTCATTTTCAAACCAAAGGAGGAGTTGAAGTTGCCAGATTAGTTTTTCAGGGAATGAAGGAATTAAACTCTAATTTTAAAAAATAAAATATACGGTAGGGACCTAAAAATGCACGAAGATATATTTTTCGTGCATTTTTTTTTATTGCTGACTATTATAGGTTTTATGATTTTAAAAATGGCAGTTGAGCCTTGGAGAATTTAAGGACAACCAAAATACGCTATAGATGATTTGTGAAAATAATTTTATTATATTCGGAAAATAATAATATGCAATATAATTTACACTAATTTACCTAAAAGGGGTTGAATATATGATTGATTTTATTGAACACAGGTATGAATAGAAAAATATCATTTACTAAAAAAACGGTTTTTGTAAATCCTCTCTATATCTTCCATAACAGAATGAATTACAATATTATAGACGAAAATTCGATAAAGTCTACATTGATGATTATGTCAACTTTGACAGGAGAGCTACAGACTGAGGGCAAGACATATCATATTAAGCCAATTTCTAAATTTTTCACTGTTAAAGGATTTGAGATTCTATTAGAATCAAATAAAATTGGGAGTATTGAATATTGGGGTTGGATATGGAAGAAACCGAAATTAATCATTAATATTCAAGGAGATGATCAGGTTTGGATCTTTGAAAAAAATGAACCAGGACTATTTCGAAAACGAACTAATCCTTACATTACGAAAATGAAATATCAGGGTAGAGAAGTAGAATACAAAATTGAATCCGATAATTCAACTAGTGAAAAGGAGAGCTTAAGAAGATTAAGCGGAACAGCTTCTTTTAAAGAAGAAGATAGATTGTCATGCCAATTAGGGATTTATCTCAATGAACTTCTTATTTTCGATGAGATGGATAAATAAAAACACCTACAACCCTCGTGTATGTCTATTATAAGTTTAATGAATATTAGCATTTTTTTAATTTTTTGAAAAGCAGGAAATAATTCGTTTTAAATCGACAACTATATATGAAAAGTTTGGGGAAAGAACGCAAAAACTACTAACAGCAACTTCCTCAAATTGCTGGCTTTGTTTTTATGGGAAAGAGTTTTTTCCATAACTTCGTTTTTATTTCCATAAGCAGTAGATAGTTGTGAACCGTTGATAATGCTATTTCAAAATTTAAAAATCATGAAAAATATTTTAATTACAATCTTGCTTTTATTTTCATCAATTAGTTTTGGACAGAAAAAGAGCTTAAATGAAGATTTAATTTTATTTGAGAAAACAGTAGCAATACAAGAACTATTGCATGATGAATTATATCAAATTGTAAGAGCAAAAGACACGGTTGGCATAGATAAGGACGAAAAAATAAAACAGAAATTTTCTATTGAAATCAAAGAAAAAATTCTAAATAAAGTAATTAAAAACTACACAGAATTAATAGCAGAATATCCAAAATCAAAACTTATTTTCAGGGCTTTAAATAACAAAGGATTTGCAGAATTTGAACTTGAGGATTACAAGAATGCTAAAAACACTTTTTTAAAAGTCTTAGAAAGTGAAGCAAATGACAAAGAAAAAGGTGGAATTGGCTCAGGATTAATGGGAGAGCCCTATGCAAATTATAAAAACAGAGCTTGCAAAATACTTGCTGATTTAGAGATAAAAAATAAAAATTTTCAAGGCGCAATAAGTTACCTTGATTTAACTAAAAAATATCCATATCGCCATTTTTGCGGAAATGAATTCGCTGCGGAAGAAATTTATATGGCGCAAATGTACTCTAAATGTTATTTGGGTCTAAATCAAGAAGAGAAAGCTTATGATATTTTAATACCAAACATTATTGAAAATGGTTTAGCAAGTAATTCTGAACTTGTAAATATTACATTCAATGCTTTGCTGAAAAACCACAAAAAAGAAGATTTAAAAGCCCAATTAGAAAATTCTTTTAAAAATGTTACAGCAACAAAAGAAACCAGAAATAAAAATGAATATACTTATTACTACATAAATTTCTTAAATAGAAAAATTGAGTTAAGTTACTGGAGATTGGGCGGAATGATGAACGAACAAGAGAGAGGGCAAATAATCGCTGAAATTCAAAATAATTCTGAATTTTATAAATTGCTGTCTGAATAAAAATACAGCCGACATTCTTGATTAGTCAAGATTAGTCAGTATAAAACGGCTTGCTGATTTTTTGAGTAAAAAATATTTATAAAAAATAATTGAGTTATAAAGACAAAAATAGATTGTGCAAGAAACCATAACCACAACTTGTGATCTTTTACAGCAACACAAATTTTAACAGAAAACTTAAGACAACCTAATATAATAACAACCATAATGAAAAGTAAAAGATACTTTATTCTATTTATACTTGTAATGAGCATTAATTATTCAAAAGCTCAAACTAAAATGATTGTATCAAAAAAGCATACTTTATTGGTAGATATGCCTAAAAACTGGATTCAGGTTCAGGATGGTCCTGTTCCTTTTTTTATTGTCCCTGATGAAAAAAATGTAAGTGATAAAACTTATATTTATGTTTTTGGTAACGATTATGAAACCGCACCTGAAATTGATAATTGGATTGAAATTGAAAACCAATATCAAAAAGAAAACAATAAAGGAGTAAAAATTGGAGAGCAGGAATTAAAATTCGAGAATATTCATAAAGATAATTTTTTAACCGGAAAATATAAGGTTATAACATATGATTATTTAGACAAAAGCCAGCAAATTACATTAGTCATAGAATGTAAAACAACTATTGTTATTGTGGTGCTGAATACAATTGATGAAGACGAAAAAAATAAATACATGAAAGACTTCATCGATATTTCAAAAACAATCAAAATTATGAATTCAACTGTTAAAAATTAAGTTTCACAGCCGAAATTAAATTTTAATTAGTTATCGAATTTGTTGCAGGAAGCTTTTCCAAATGCTAAAAAAATGAAGAGAAAACAAGCTGTCATAGTATTAATTATAATTTTGTTCACTTCAGTTGGCTTTTTTGTACAATCTAAAGAGCCAAAAAATGATGATGAACGTTTCATTAGCTATACCGTTAATCCAAAAAAACTAAAAGTTGAATTTTATTGGAAAAACCAGGAAGGTGAAAATTTTAAAAATGCTGAAAATCTAAAGGTTGAATTGACAAAACAAAAAAGAGAACTTGTTTTTGCAACCAATGGAGGAATGTATAAAAAAGACAGCTCACCACAAGGGCTCTACATTGAGAATAAGGTTAAGAAAGTTGAAATCGATACAACTCAAGGTGAGGGAAATTTTTATCTTAAACCAAATGGAGTTTTTTACATAACTACTAACACAACACCAATTATTTGCTTAACAAATGATTTTACAGATAATGGTAAAATAAAATATGCCACGCAATCAGGGCCAATGTTAGTAATTAACGGAAAAATTCACCCCGCTTTTAAAGAAAATTCGACAAACTTAAATATTCGAAATGGTGTTGGAATTCTCCCAAACAACGAAATAGTATTTGCAATGTCCAAAAAGGAAATAAATTTCTATCAGTTTGCAGAATACTTTAAAAAACTAGGTTGTTTAAATGCCTTATATTTGGATGGATTTGTTTCACGAACGTATTTACCAGAAAAAAACTGGATACAAACAGATGGTAATTTCGGAGTGATAATTGGAATAACAAAATAAATTATTACAATAACCCGTTGTGTGAAATTGATTAAAAAAATTGATTTGACTAAAAAAAGTATAAAATCGTGAGTAAAACATCATTTTATAACTTAAGGCATTGATGTCATCCTGAGCGGAGTCGAAGGCTTTTGAATACGAAAGGGCTTCGACTAGGTTTATCCTGAGCGAAGACGAATGGACGCAGCCAGACACTTATTTTTAATTTCACCCAACGGGTTACAATAATATTTAAAAGTAGTTTTGAATGAATTGAACATTAGTCAGTAACCATATTAATAAACATAAATTAAAAATGACATTTAATAAAATATTAAAAACCGATTTAGGAGTTACTGAAGTTATTGACAAACTAAATATTGTGACAGAAAAATTTCATACAAACTCTGGAAACAAATATAAATTCGAAGGTAAGATATACAATTCCGAATTTCAAATATTTCCAACTTTTGATTATGGATCCAGAAATCAATTACGTCCAGAAATCAATGGAAAGATAGAAAAGCATGAAAACTATAGTTTAGTTAATTTAAAATTTAAAGTGCAAGACTATCTAAAACTTCCAATATTTATAATTATAATTTTAAATTTAGCTTTTGCAATATTTCTTTTTATAAAACCAATTAGCAGCTTTTTTACCTGGAATTTTTTTATAATATTATTATCGGCTGCATTCTTAATTTTCTACATAAGTTTTAAAGTTAAAATTGAATCATCAACAAAACTATTGTGTCAAATTCTGACTGCAGAAATAATAGGATAAATGTCTGCTAAAAGCTCTTACCTGAGATTGGGGTATTGGTTTAGTTTAATCTTAAGTCTTTTGTAACTGCTGTATATTTGTAATAATGTTTGAGAATTCAAAAGTCATCAGATCATCTGTTTTGTTTGTCATTATAAAATTTTCCTCCAGTAAACCAATAAAGTTTATTTGGAGGATTAGATACCATTTTTAAAACGAGGGATCTTATTTTATTATGAATCCATCATTTGTTAATTAGGAGGAAGGCATGTAATTATCAAACTCCTGTTCTCACTCTTTCCTCTTCATTTCCGGTTCTTCTTTTTGCAACATTTACTTTATTGCTTCCAAGCTTATAGTTGAAAGACAATTGCAGGTATTGGGTATCAAAATAATAGTTAGAATCACGATATATCCCATTAACAGTTGAATTAAACCTCATTTTGTCGGTCTTAAAAATATCATTCGCTTTCAGGGTAATTTTTAAATCTTTATTAAGTAATAAATATTGGGCAGAAAGAGAAGTTGAGCTGGATAAATCAAGCCTGTTAACACCATAAGTCCCTACAGGCATACACTGGAAATTGAAATTTAACAATACTGTTTTTTCCTTATTTAAAACAAAATCATTATTGGTAGAAAAGTTGGAGTAAAAACCATCCACGCCATTTGCCGGTATATTAATAGTTTCGGCAGTCAAATAATTTAAAACAAACGTAGTGTAACTGCTCCACCAGCTAAATGTATCGAAAACATAGAGTTCTGAAATCCCATATCTTTTTATATTAAACATATTTCTATTAGTCAGGCGAACAACAGAAGTATTGTCATCAGGCAGTCCTATTTGGTTATACATATTATTTTCTATACTGTAATAAAGCTTGCTTTCTAATTTTTTATAGGAATAAATCAGTTCAAAATTATCTACAAAATAAGGCCTTAGAACAGGATTTCCCTCAACGCTCAAAAATGGGGTTACGTAAGTTATGTTTGGGTTCAATTCTGAAAAATTAGGACGTCCTATCCTTTTTCCGTAACTAAATCTGTATGTAGAATTTTCGGCAGGAGAGTAGGATAAATTGATTGTAGGAAATAGTTTTATGTAATCATTATTTACCACTGCATTTAAATTTCCATCATGCGATTTTGTTTGGGTAGCTTCCATCCTCAGTCCGGCCTGTACTTCCAAATTTTTAAATTTTTTATTTGCAGAAAAATACAACGCCTGAACATATTCGTAATAATCAAATCGATGGCTTATTTGCGGCATATCGGTTACAGGATTATCGACAAGTCCGCTATTGAATGCTGCAATATTATTTTCTGTATTTGAAACTGAAATTTTTCCTCCCGTACTCCAATCAGCAAATTTGGCAGGTAATTCGAGATCAATTTTAGCAGAATAATTATTAGTGCTTTGCATATTATTGTTGATTCCTTTAAAATACTGGATATTGTACGGATCCCTTATTTCCGAAGTTCCTTTGTAAGGTCTCGAATCATTATTTGAAAAATTAAAATAATCCAGATTCAGGATAATTTTCTTTCCAATAGAATCAAGTTTAATTTCATTAAAAAAGTTTATGGATTGAAAATCAGGTTTTTGATTAGAATTTGTCGCAGCTGTTATATTTTTAAAAGGGACATCGTTATGATATTCATAAACAAATGATCCTGCAGGTCTGTTAGCTTTTGTTTTATTAAGATTTGTAATGTACTGAAAGCCAAAAGCCCAATTAGAAGTTGCAGCATACTGTATACCCAGGACTCCGTTTAACCTGTTGTAATCTCTGTTAAAGGTTTGTTTGGTGTTCCAAAATTCGTCAGAAAAGTAAATATAATCCTGATAATCAAAAGACTCTCCGCCGTTTCTGTAGTTTAATGAAGAATTAAGGCTTAACTTATTCTTATTGTACATAAAATTACTGGTAACCGATCCCTCATCATCTTTGGATCGATGCAGATAAGTACTTCCTAGAGTAAGGCTCCAGGCATCTTTTTGAGATTTTTTCAGTTTAATGTTAATTAATCCGCTCCCACCAGCAGCATCATATTTAGCTGGTGGTGTTGTAATGACTTCAATACTTTTGATATTATCAGCGGGAATTGATCTTAAGAAATTCGCCAAATCTTCTTCACCAAGTTCCAGCATTTTGTCATCAATCAAAACCCTTATTGCTTGTTTACCAACAATGGTGATGTTCTCATTTCTAACCTGTACACCAGGAGTAATTTTTAAGGCTTCCAGAGCATCACCACCAACTGCGCTGATTGTATTTTCTAAATTAAAAACAAGTCGGTCAACCTTTCTTTCTATGAGTTCTTTCTTTTTTGAAATTACGACCGTTTCTAATGTATTTGTTGTATTTACAGGTATGTTTCCTGCTTCAAAATCCGAATTCAATTCAATGTTTTTTGCGTATAAGATTTCTTTAAATTGACGAATTTCTAATTTGTAAATACCTTTTTGATATTCGATATTAAATTCACCTTTTTCATTTGTCAGGGAATTAATCAGCGGAACTGACTTGTCTGAGAATAGAATGACTTCGGCATATTCTACAGGATTATTTTCTATCGTCACCACTTTTCCGGAAATTTTAACCTGTGCCACTATTGCAGTACTCAGCATGAATGCTATAAACAAAAACATGTTTCTCATCTTAAAAAATTAATTATTAATAATGAGGGCAAATATCCGGGAGTCAGCTATTTTAAAGGTTTTAGTTTATAATGAAGTAGTTTGATTTTATAAAACAGAACTCATTTTGAGTACGATTTTTGGTATTCGGCAGGAGTTAAGCCGGTTATTTTTTTAAAGGCAGTAAAGAATGTTGATTTTGAGTTGAAGCCGCTATCATATCCTAAGCTTTCGATTGAATAGTTTTTTTCGGTTTCTAATAATTTTTTTGCTTTTTCAACCCTATATTCTTTAATAAGACTAGAGAACGATTTGCCTAATATTTCATTTACATACTGTGATAAAAGATGTTTGGTTATTTTGAGCTCTTTGGCAGCTTCTTCAAGATTAAAATTTGGATTAACAAATAACTCTTTTTCGATTATTAGCGCTATTTTTTGGTCAATCAGAAGCAGTGTTGCCTTGTCAATTTCTTTGTTTTGGTATTTTTCTTTTTCATTAAAAAAAGTAGATTCATTACTATTTCTAAAAATTAAAAGTAAAATAATCAGGTACAAAACAAAAGTAAAGGATAAAGCACCTACTATATAAGAAGTATAAGCAGCAACAATATAAGCAAGACAGATAAAAGCAACACCCATATAAATACTGAGAAACCAGACTTCTAATTTTTTTAAACTACTTTTTTTATTGGTTTTTTGAATAATCGGCCCGATATATTTAAAAGAGAAGACAATGTAAATAAACCATTGAAGATATATTGCTTTAACAATAAATAATTTCCAGATTTCTAAATGTTCGACATATGGATAAAAAATCCCTAAAGCTGTCATTATTGCCAGGTAAGGTATGATATGTTTTTTCCAGTTCGGTTTTTCAACACTATAGGATTTCAGATATAAAAAAAGAAATGGACCAATCAAAATACAGGCAGAAAGACCAATCTGAATAAAAATACTGGATAAGTGCGGATTAAAATAGAAAAATACTGATTTTACAATTCTAATGCTTAAAACCAGTAATAGCAATGATAAAAAATAGTTTGTAAAAATTTTCTTTTTAGCATTTATGGCAAAATAAAATGAAAGCAGAAACCCATTAAAAGCTCCTAAAGCACTAAAAAAGAAAAGGAATGTCATGATTAATTAATTAGGAAATTATTTATGTGTTCAGTCTCAGATTAAAATACTTTGAAAACCAGTCTGAAAGAACAATTTTATTTTAATCATTTTTCTGAAATGTATGCCGAAAAATAGTTGCTAAACTTGAATGTAACAGTTGAAAACAGTTCGTATTCTTGTAGTTTTCTACTAATTTCATTGTAGCGAATATAGGAAATAATAAGAAACTATTTCTATGGAAAAGGTATAAAATCCTGCGAAATATTCCGGGAACAGACTCGTATGTTTGAAGTAAAGAAAAAAGATATAGTTTCCAAAGAAGAATAAAAATGGCAGTGTAAATTTCTAAAGCTTTTTTTGATATTTCGAACGAAGTAAATAGGTCTTTTAAAGAAAATAGCAATTTATACCCCTAAATATTGCATTTTGTCTCCTTGTTAAGTTGGGTGAAATTTTATATTTGCTTTTAGTCAAATTATATTTAAATTACTGTTTTAATTTCAAATTTAGCATTGACTGAATTTACTAACCTAACCGACCAAATAATGTATGAACCCGAAAACTACCAACTTTTTTTTAAAAAAAGCAGTTCTTCTATTGCTGTTTTTCATTGGAATAACCACACACATTTATGCCCAGCGAACCGTCGAGAAACTCAATCACGGTCTAATTGCTATGCGTTTAAATGCCAATCAGGTCTATGTTGGCTGGAGAATGTTGGGAACCGAACCAACTGATGTGAGTTATAATTTATATTGCGATGATATAAAAATTTCAGTTAGTCCTTTTGTAAACACAACTAACTATACCCACAACGTTACAACTAATGGCGTTTATTCCGTACGTGCCGTTATAAACGGAATAGAAGAAAATAATTCAGAAACTGCTGTTGTATGGGCAAACCCTTATTTGGATATTGCCATGCAGGTTCCTGCCGGTGGAACAACCCCTGATGGTCTGGCCTATACCTACGACGTAAACGATTGCAGCGTAGGAGATGTAGACGGTGACGGCCAATATGAAATATTTGTAAAATGGGATCCAACCAATTCAAAAGACAATTCGTTAACGGGTTATACGGGTAATGTTTATATGGATTGCTATCGATTGGATGGAACACACCTCTGGAGAATTGATTTAGGAAAAAATATCCGTGCCGGTGCACATTATACCCAATTTATGGTGTACGATTTAGATTCTGACGGAAAAGCTGAATTGGCCTGCAGAACTTCAGATGGAACCATAGACGGAACAGGAGTTGTTATTGGAGACGGGACTGCAGATTACAGACTCCATGACAGTGCCAGTAAATCATTCGGATTTGTTTTGACAGGACCTGAATTTTTAACGGTTTTTAACGGGCAAACCGGAAAAGCAATGGCCAGCACCAATTACTTGCCTGCCCGTGGTACCGTTTCTTCATGGGGAGATAGTTATGGAAACCGTGTAGACCGTTTTGTTGCAGCTGTGGCGTATCTCGACGGATCAAAACCAAGTTTGGTAATGGGACGTGGTTACTACACAAGGCTCGTTCGTGTGGCTTGGGATTGGAGAAACAACACGCTTTCACAGCGATGGATTTTCGATAGTGCTGCTTCCGGTAATTCGGCTTATGCTGGTATGGGAAATCACCAAATGACTGTTGGTGATTCAGATGCAGATGGTAAAGACGAAATTTTTAACGGCTCAAGTGCTATAAATGATGATGGTACAAAATTATATGCCAACTCTTTAGGACATGGTGATGCGCTTCATATGAGCGATATGGATCCGGATCTTCCGGGAATGGAAATATGGCAGTGTCTGGAAGAGCCAGCCAAATACAAGACAAACGGTCTTGTATTTTTAGATGCCAAAACGGGAAGTACTATTTGGGGTATACCCGGAACAGGTGATGTAGGCCGCTGCAATGCTGCAGATATTAACCCACTTATCAAAGGATATGAGTGCTGGGGCAGTACTGGTGGTGTAAACTATTTAATGGATTGCAAAGGGAATCTTATCAGCAACTCAAAACCTTCACAAAATTTCTCAATATGGTGGGATGGTGATTTGAATCGGGAATTATTAGATTCGAATAAAATTGACAAATGGAACCACCTTATTTCGAAAAGTGTTAATTTACTAACTGCAACAGGATATTCTTCCAATAATACTACTAAATCTACACCATGTTTAAGTGCGGATATTTTTGGAGACTGGCGTGAAGAAGTTATCTTTCGCAAAACAGATAATACTTCTATTAGAATTTACACTACCTCCATTCCAACAACAAACAGATTATATACTTTGATGCACGACACACAATACAGAGCAGCAATTGCCTGGCAAAATTCGGGTTACAATCAGCCTCCGCATCCTGGATTTTATTTGGGAGTAGATATGGCAGCACAGACACAGCCTAATATAGTTACAACAACAGCAACTCTGGGTAATGATGATTTTTCCATTGCACCCTCTTCAGTCAATGCAGTTCTGTATCCAAACCCTGCAAGTCAGACTTTTACTATTACAGCTTTGGGGAAATTCACATACACTATTTATAACCTGTCAGGACAAAAAATAGGATCAGGAAAAGGAGAAAACCAAACCGAAGTTGGGGCTATAGCTGCCGCATCCGGAGTTTATATTATCACTGTAAAATCTGAGAAAGGAACTTCTACAATCAAACTGATTAAGGAATAAATGGTGACAGTTTGCGATAGAAGGTAAATAGTTTTCACAAAATATAAAATAGTTCAGAATTAATAAAATAATATAGCTTATGAAGAATGCAATAATTTTAATTTTTTCGGTTTTTTTGTTCTCCTGTTCATCAGATGGAACTGAAAAAGCAACACAGGTAAAAACAATTATAATTAATGGCGATATTGTAAATGGAACGCCTAAACAGCTAACGGCCATCGTGCTTCCTGATGAAGCGATCAATAAAGAGCTAACATGGAGTGTTTCTGATCCCACAATAGCTTTCATTACAGAAAACGGGCTATTAACCGGGATAAAAAATGGGACTGTAAAAGTTACTGCTACGGCAAAAGACGGTTCGGGCATTACTGCAGAAAAAATCTATACTGTTTCCGGGATTACGGAACCAGCGGTATTTATCCAAACGGTTTCTATTACACCGGCTACTATAACGAATGGTCAGCCCTTGCAATTAACCACTCAGATTGCTCCTGCAAATGCAACCAATAAAACAGTAACCTGGAGTCTTTCAAGCGATGCGATAGCTACTATAAGCCCGGAAGGATTATTGACTCCTAAAATTAATGGAAACCTTACGGTAACGGCAACAACGACTGACGGAAGCGGAAAAAGTGCTCAAATAGAAGTAACGATTACTGGTGTTACTGCTGTGTATGCTACAACGGTAAGGGCAGAAAGCATCTTAATCTGGCAAAGGAGTAACGGAGGCTGGGGGAAAGCTGTTGCTGATTTAAATCTATATAACGTTGCACAGACTACAGAACAAAAAGCAGCAGCACTCGCATCAAAAAACAATACCGATACCACAATAGATAACGGGCATATAGTAACAGAATTAAGATGGCTGCTTGCAGATTACAAAACAACCCAAAATCCTAATTACCTTGCTGCAGCCGAAAAAGCAATTGACTGGCTATTCCTTGCACAATATGCTAATGGAGGATGGCCTCAATATTATCCGGACAAAAGTGGCTACAGGCATCATATCACATATAATGATGGCGCAATTGCCAATGTGATGAATCTAATGTGGGATATTACTAAAGGTAAAAATAATTTAGACCTTGTAAATCCGGCTTATAAAGACAAAGCGACAACGGCATTTAACAAAGGAATTGACATTATATTGCAAACACAGATTACATATAAAGGCAAAAAGACGGTTTGGTGTGCGCAACATGATGAAGTAACCTTAAAACCGGCATTAGCCAGAGCTTATGAATTACCTTCTTTTAGCGGCTCAGAATCAGTAGGCATCGTACGAATTTTAATGTTGGTAGAACAGCCGTCTTCCGCAGTAAAGCAAGCCGTAAAAGATGCTGTCGACTGGTTTAATGGCGCTAAACTTATGGATATAGCTACTAAAAAAATCACAGACTCTTCACAAGCTTCAGGTCAGGATGTAATAGTTGTTTCTTCTCCCGGTAGTGTGCTTTGGGCAAGATTTTATGATTTAGAAAATAACCTGCCATTATTCTGCGGACGAGACGGAATTCCCAAAAAGACTTTAGCCGAAATTGATAATGAAAGAAGAGTAGGATATTCATGGTACGGCAACTGGCCAAATGGGTTAATAGGTTCAGAATATACCAATTGGAAAGCTAAACATGGTTTATAGAATAGTTCTGCTGACTATAGTTTTTGACTCGGTCAGGGGGTGAAATGCTTTTAAGTCTAAGGTATTTCAATCCTTGATTTGAATTAGGAATGAAAGATTCATTTTAAAAAATAGTAGTAATAACCTGAGTTCGATTAATACAGCAAAAGGGGAAATTTACATTTTTAAGGCAAAATAATTTTCATTAAAAAGAAATAAAAGATAACAATTGAAATTTATGAGAAAGGATTTTATAATGTTTAAAAATGTAGCAGTTTTACTTATTTTTTCAGTAGTCGCTATTACCTCTGCACAAAACCAGCGAATCGTGCAGGATATATCTAATAACAACTGGAAACTTTGGCTGGATCCAATGGCACAATGGCAAAATGATGTATTATTTACTCCGCCAGTTGATGTCAAAAAAATACCTGTTAATATTCCAACCGGTGGCTGGCAGGCACTTCAGAAAGGCGAAAGCAAAGCGGTACATCTTCCGGCAACGGTTGAAGAGTTTCATTGGGGATGGAATAAAAATGCCTTTGGGGTTTCAGGTAATTATTTAGGGATTTCTTGGTTTACAACCGAAGTTAAGGTGCCGTTATCAATGAAAGGCAAACGAATTGTTCTGCACTTTGAAAGCGTTCGTTTCAGGGCTGAGGTTTTTGTAAACGAAAAACTGGCAGGATATGATTTAATCAACGGAACTCCTTTTGACGTAGATATTACCGATTATGTGACAGTAGGAAAATCCAATGCTGTAGCGGTCCGAATTACCGATCCAAACGGGAATTTCGACTGGAGGGACAGTTCCAATTATATGTGGGGAGACTATCGTACCAATCCTACGCACGGATTTGGCGGAATTACCGGAAAAGTAAGTCTTGTAGCCACTGATCATGTTTTTATAAATGATATTTTTATCAAAAATAAACCGAAGGTGAATGAAATCGATGCCGAAATTTCGTTGACAAACAACACTCCAACAGCTTTTAAAGGAAATGTTTTATTAGAAGTAAGAGAGAAAAAATCGGGTAAATCCGTTTGGGAAAAAAGCTTTCCCGTTGAGGTAGTAACAGGAGATAATACACCGCTGTCTTTTTCCATAAAAATAGATAATGCAAACCTTTGGGACGTTGATCATCCTAATTTATATGTTTTTAAAGCCTCTTTTAAAAATGACAAAGAGGTAAAAGATGTCACAGAGAAAAAATTTGGTTTTCGCTGGTTTGAAGTCAAAGAAGTTAATGGAGACAAACAGTTTTATCTGAATAACAAACGCATTGTCGTAAGAACCGCAATATCATGGGGATTTTGGCCGATAAACGGAATTGCACCAAGTGACGAACTGGCAAAAAAACAAATTTCAGATGCCAAAGCCGTTGGTTTGAATATGCTGAATTTTCACAGAACTATTGGGCAGACTAACGTTTTAGATTATGCCGATGAAATGGGCTTACTGTATTATCAGGAGCCTGGAGGAAATCAATATCCGGCCAATCAATTCAATCCTAAAAATGAACTGGAAAAAAAAGAATCTGATTTTTATTTTGCCGCGCGGGACGAAAAGTTCTTCAGAATGATCAAACGGGACAGGAGCCATCCTTCGCTTGTAATTTATAACATGCATAACGAAAGAGGAGCAGAGCCTCAAAAAAAAGACAGTTTACAGATGCTCGCGGGACACAAACTGGATCCAACCAGAATCATGACCTACAATTCGAGTAACGGCCCGATAAAAACAGGAATTGATCCACGTTTTAAATTACACTTGCTGCCTTATAGCAATCGGTTTTACAATTACGGTTGGTTCGACCAGCATCATGCCGGAGGCCCAGGTGTATATCATGATAATTTGTACAGCAATCCTAAAAAGTATGCAAAGTTCACAGACAACAAAGAAGAAATTGTCTATTACGGAGAAGAAGGCGCAATTGGCACACCGCCACGATTACAGCTAATCAGGGACGAAATTCTGAAAAAAGGCAAAAACATTGGCTGGGAAAGTGACGATTATTTGAAATGGTACGATGCCTATGACACTTTCTTAAAGAAAAATGATTTCCAGAAGTCTTTTCCAAACGTGGACAGCCTGACCAGACAAATGGGGAATGTATCTTTTTATTATCAGGGGCGTACGATTGAGAATGTCCGAATAAACAATACAATTGATGGTTATGCGGTAAACGGCTGGGAAAGCATGAAGCTGGAAAACCATTCGGGTATTGTAGATAATTACAGAAATTTAAAAGGTGATGCCGATTTAATTGCCCGTTACAATGAGTCTTTGTATGTAGCCGTAAAACTGACAAACAAAGTTTTATCTGTAAAAGATACAACGGTCGTGGATTTTTTCATTGTGAACGAAAAAGATATCAAAGGAGCATTTGATTTGAAAGTTAAAGCGACAAATAACAAAAAAGAAACAGTCTGGACAAAAACAATTCCGGTAACTGTAACCGGAGGAACTACCTATGGCGAATTATTGTCTGCTAAAAACAATTTTGCCCCGGAAACAGAAGGATATACTATGATTACTGCCGAATTGGTTTCGAAAGACAATAGGGTTATAGCCACCGGAGCCGATGAATTATTTGCTGTAAAACTGAATAAGGAAAAGATTGCCTCTAATATTATGGTTGCCGATACTACGGGAATTGTAGGGAAGTATTTTGATTCTGAAAAAATAAATTTTAAAAATTATAAAAGCGGAAACCCATCCGGAAATTGTCTGGTAATAGGTGGATTTAAGCCACAACAGACCGGAAATCCATTGGTTACGGATCTTTTAGAATGGGTAAATAACGGAAACACTATTGTCGTAATCAACGATATTGATATCTGGGCGACTTATTTTGCTAAAAAAGAGGCAGCTGATTACAGAGGATTCAAGACATTAGGAACATCGTGGTACGGAGGGAATTACTTTGTAAAAGAAACCAAATGGTTCGACGGTTTACCGCAATCCTGTGTATTCAATTGGGAATACCAGTGTTTTGCAACGTACAATAAAAACCGAGTTGGACTTCGAATGTTCAACGGAGAGACTATTGTTGGCTGTGTATCCGATCATAAGCAGGAAGTATATTCAGCGTTAACTGTAATGCCGCACGGACGCGGAAAAATCATTTTTTGTGCGCTGGATGTTTTTAGCTGCATAAAAGAAAATGAGTTCCTTAAAAAAGCAGAAGGTGATGGCGAAAATGCCTCTATGAAAACTTTCAACGTTTCGGCTAAAAACAAGGCAAATGTCGTAGGACAGCAGCTTTTATTGAATCTGTTAAAATAAGCGGTATCCTATTTTTCAGGAACAGAAATCATAAAGCATTTTTAGCTGCAGGGTTTCTGCTCTTTTGCTTTTATCTTTAAAGGCAAGAAGATTCCTGAATATATTTTAAGGATGTATACTTCAAAAAAAACGAAACTTCCTGATGAAACTTATTTCAAGAACTAAAAATATACTTCCTTATTATATTTTGAAATATAATAAGGAAAGTAGTAAATAGTTAAGCATTATCAGGTTGTGGAGCTGCTAAAGTTTCAAATTCAGATTTTATAACGTCCTTATATTTTGCTAACCCTATTGCTATTATAGGGATCGATATTTTGCCAATTACTGAACTAGCCTGATTTTTGCCTATTTTTTTTAGGTAGGAGGATAAAAGCAAAGACCCAATTGCACCATATAGTATATAATTTGCCGGTACATCAGCTATCTTATTTTCAATAAATTCTCTAATATCTTCCAGATTCTCCTGATTAATTAAGTTTTCCATAATTCTGTAGTTTATTATTTTAAATCTAAAATTACTGATTTATGGTTGCTGCAGTTTACAGAATTGGAGGATTGGCTTATATAATTATCAGAGGTTTGAAATAAATATGCTTTTAAGTCAAAGTGTTGTAAATTAAGAATATAAAAAAAAACAATAACAATCACTAAACGTCGAGTTTTGTTGCTATATAAACGTTCACGATGACTAACAATCAATTTCATGAAACTCTTCCGGTACTCATGGTATAGAGTACCGTAAAAGAGTTTTATTTTTAACTATGAAAAAGTTGTACTTTTTTTAAGGATTTCTTTTTACGTATTATTTTTAATCCTAATAGTCTCCAAAAGCTATTTTTATTAATACCCTTTTTATTAAAATAAAAAACATCAGGTATCGGAAAATTTACTGACTTATTCTCACATTCGGCTTTATACTTTATCATATCATAAAATAAGCACTCTTTCTTGTTAGAATAGATTATATTTCCATTATCCCATCTCATTTTATTATGCATGGTTTTATAGAAATAAAGTTCAAAAAGGGGTTTTATCCTGCCTTCTGATTCAGCTTTACGTACTACATAAGTCATACTTTGTATATGATTTGGAAAGTCAAAAACAGATACTCCGGGTGTTTGCAATTCATCGTATAAAGAATTACATTCATCAAAACCGACCCATTCGGGTGAAGAAAATACTTTTTGATAATCCCGGCTTTCCATAAACAAAGTTCTCATTAAATCATTATTACGATACAGGCAAAATGTACCGGTTATAAAGTCCTTATGCGCACTTATAAGATCATATTTGTTTAAAATATCGGTAGTGATAAAGCTTCTTATATTGCCATAAACCATGTCAATATCACCATGTCCCCAAAAATCATATTTTTCAAGAAAATCCTGAAATAACAATCCACAAACGGGTTTAAAATCACATAATTTATAAGCGTTATCAAAATTTAAGTCAAAACCCAATTTTTTGCTGGCCTCTGCTTTGAATTCATCTAATGATTTGTTTATTATGATAACGTTAGACGGTTTATTTGGGATTTCTTGCGTATTTTCGGTTACAATTACGAAATCAATCGTTGGATTATGAATACAAGACTTGATGAAATAAGGAAAATACCAAGGGTAATCTCCATACCAACAGGTAAGTAAAGCTATAGAATGTTGTTTGTTCATATTGATTTTAATCTGATTTTTGGGAGTAAAACTCTTTATCTATTTTGTTTTTTTTTGAATTTATTGTTTTAATATTTATCAGTGAGTAGCAATAGCTGTAATGCTTTAATGAATTTTTTAGTGATTATTCCTTCTTATTAAATCCTTTTCTGGTCATTTCGCCCCAGCCTTTAGTTCCCATAATTTTTTCTTTATAACCAACCAGCGCAGCATATACCGTAAGCGGATGAAAGTACAATGGTTCTATGAAAGCAGCTAGCAGAAGCTTAAAAAAATCAGCTTTTTTAGGATACTTATGATAAGTAAACTCTTCACTAAATAAAGCTATAACCGAAAAAAATACGGCAAAAGTGTAAACAAACAGGAGCAATAAAAAAAAGAAATGCCAGTTAATAAAACCAAAAAATATAAATAAGAGTGTTATTATGAGACCTGTAAACTCTATTGCAGGAGCCAGAAATTCAAAAAATGTCCAGTAAGGAATACTAAGCATTCCTAATAATTTGTATTTAGGGTTCAGGAACATTTTTTTGTGAAGAGTAAGTGTTTCGATTGTTCCTCTCATCCAGCGGCTGCGCTGTTTTTTGAATATTTTGAAATCTTCAGGTGCTTCTGTCCAGCAAAGCGGGTCCGGGATATAACTAACCGAGTAAGGCAATTTATTTTCAACCATGTAACGGCGCATTCTTACGACAAGTTCCATGTCTTCACCTACCGTTTTTGTGTTGTAACCTCCTGATAATAAAGCTATTTCTTTGTCAAAAGCACCAAATGCGCCGCTGATCAGCAATAGCCCATCGAGCCTGCCCCAAGCCATTCTTCCTAAAAGAAAAGCTCTGAGATATTCTAAAACCTGTATTCTTGGTAATATAGCATCAGGGATATTTATTTCAACTAAACGACCATTCCTGATAACACACTGGTTTGCTATTCGTACGACACCGCCTGTAGCAATAATGCGTTTGCCATAAGATTCTAAAAAAGGTTTTGCTAATTTTAATAACGAATCTTTATCAAGGATACAATCAACATCAATACATACTACGTAAGGGTTTTGTGCAATATTAAGCCCTACGTTTAGAGCATCAGCTTTGCCTCCATTTTCTTTGTCAACAACTATTAGTTTTCTAAACGCAGCATTTCCGGAAGTATATATTCCTCTAACCTTTTTGGTTTCGATTTTTGAATCGACCGCAAGTTCTGTGAGGACAAGATTGTAGGTGTTAATCAGGATTTCCATCGAATTGTCTTTGCTGCCGTCATTAACCACAATTACCTCATAATTATTGTAGTTTAAAGAAAGTAAGGATTTTACATTTTCTTCAATAGTAAAACCCTCATTATAGGCAGGGGCAATTAAGGAAAGTTTTGGTGCAAATTCGCTGGTAAGCAGGGCTTCATAATCTACAAAACTATTTTTTTTTAGATAACTCCTTAGCGCTTTTGTAGAAAGGTAGGCTAATATAAGATAGGATGACATGATTAGGACAGCATATCCAAGAATAAGGAGTATGTAAACATCGATAAACCATGTTGTTTCACTATTAAAAATCATTTACTTATAAGGTTTACGGTTAGTGCCTGTACTATACTTTGTGCTTCATACTGTATTTGTGTGTTTGGAGCCCTCTCTGCCAATTCTTTTACATGAGAAAGTTTTTGTGTAAACTTAAGTTCTTTAATAAGCTTTAGTCCAAGTGCCACAACTGTAGAATTTTTTGATTCAAGCAAGTATTCGACACCTTGTGTATCGCCAATATCATGTTTTTTGAAAGCATTTATAATATTTAGCTGGGTCCAGTTATCAATAGGATAAGGATGTTCTGTAAGATGAATAATTCCTGTTGTTCCTCCGAGTTTAATACAGGCATTTATGGCTGTGATTTTTAAGGTTTTATTTTTGGATTTAGAAATAGCTACAACAGTATCAAAAGCATCAGTAATATTCATCTCTGCCAATTCTGTAATTCCTTTGCATTTAACTTCCCATTTATGGTTTTTAAGTTTTTTTAAAGAGCCATTGATCAATTCGGATTCTTTATAAAATTCTTCAAGCTTTATTGCATAAATACCATCGTAATTTTTATGAAGATTGATCACCGATTCTGTTAATACTTCTCTGAAGTACTTGTCTTTTAAAAACATCTCATAATTTTGATCTTCTTTTACCGAAGAAAATGGAGTGTCCATAAAAACCACTGAATACATTAATTCTACAATAATTAGGTCGTATTCATTTCTGAGTTTTTCCTGTTTTATTTTTCTGGTGCGGCTTTCAATAATTAATAAGTAAAGGACGGCTGATATTCCTATAAATAAGAAAATTGAACCTATTAGAAAAGGTTCTACCCAGTGACTGTTTTTATAAAGTTCCCAGATTTTTACCATATTTACATCATTACAAACGGATATTAAGTAATTTATTAATTCTTACAAAAAGAACAGCAGGGCTAATAGGTTTAGCAATAAATTCGTTTGCGCCTATGTCAAAAGAATCCAATTCTGTTTGTTCTACACCTGAAGAAGTAAATATAATGATCGGAATATCTGAATTAATATTTTGTCTTACATATTGTGTAATTTCCATTCCGCTTTTCCCTGGCATATTAATATCAGTGAGGATT
This sequence comes from Flavobacterium sp. LM4, assembly GCF_002017935.1. Taxonomy (NCBI): domain Bacteria; kingdom Pseudomonadati; phylum Bacteroidota; class Flavobacteriia; order Flavobacteriales; family Flavobacteriaceae; genus Flavobacterium; species Flavobacterium sp. LM4. Next base: position 2,829,179 of record NZ_MUFW01000001.1, read on the forward strand.
AGGTCATAATTATTTTTTTCAATAGCCTCGAGTGCCTCCTGACCATCAGAAAACTGGTCAACAGTAAATCCTTTAGCCGTTAAGAAAAAAGATAGTGATTTGCGTAGGATTTCATTATCTTCAGCTATAACTATATTCATTTGGTTTAAATTTTGTATTGAGTAAAACGTATCTTAAAAATCAGATACGTAAAGCTATAGTATATTTCTCTTTTATCATAGGTCCTTTAAGATTTTAACTACTTCAATAACACCACAATGTAAGATATTTTTACTGTCTTCACTTTTAGTGGTAAATTGTCCCGTAATGGCTTCTTGCTCAATAAAAGACAAACAATGAGAAAGGTCTTCTAACATGAAAATATTGAAACTGGATTTCATATTATGTGCTAATTTTTTTGCACCATCATGATCATTCTTGTTAAATGCTTCTTCAAGCTGAGTCACTTCATTTGGAATTTTTTGTATAAATAAAGCTATCATCTCCTGAATAAAGTTGGGATCACCATAAGACATTTCATCTAAAAACGAGAAATCAATCTTTCTTTTTACAGGGAGCTTTATATCTTTATTGATAACTGATTTTATAGCTTCTAAAAGCATTGCCTGTTTAAAAGGCTTAGGCACATAAGCATCCATTCCTACATTGTAGCACAGTTCCTGCTCTCCGACCAGAGAATGTGCAGTCATGGCTATTATAGGAATGGTTAAATTCATTTCACATCTAATATATTCAGTAGTTTGGTAGCCATCTTTTACAGGCATCTGAAGATCCATTAATACCAAATCATATTCATTTTTTAACAACAGATCAATTCCTTCCTGACCATTCTCTGCAATGTCTAATTCAAAACCAAAATTATGAATCACATTTTTTGCAAGTTTCTGGTTTAAAGCATTGTCTTCGCAAAGAAGAATTTTTAGTTTACCCAGATCTTCTTTTAATACTGTTTCATTTTTTGTTTCAATAGGATTCGCCTTTTTATAAGAAAGTACAAAGAAAAATTCTGAACCGTATCCTTGTCTGCTTTTTATATGAATTTCAGAATTTTGAAGTTCTATTAACTGTTTTACAATGTTAAGTCCAAGTCCGGTACCGCCAAATCTTCGTGTCGTACTTTCTTCTGCTTGTGTAAAGCGTTCAAATATAGTTTTGAGTTTGTCCTCCGGTATACCTATTCCGGTATCTTTAACAGAGAATTTAAGTGAGTAATAATCTTCAGTTTCTGCTATTTTTTTTACAGATACTGTAACTTCACCTTCTTCGGTAAACTTAAGAGAGTTGCCGGTAAGGTTAACCAGTATCTGGTTTAATCTTCCCTGATCACCAATTACAGTTTCAGGTAAATCAGCGTCAAGAAAGAGATTGAATTCAACAGTCGAAGGCACTTTAACCTTTAGTAAATTATACACATGTTTAAGTGTCTTTTTTAAATTAAAGGGCTGTGCATCAATAGTCAAATTTCCGGATTCGATTTTAGAAAGGTCCAGAATGTCATTAATAATAATTAGCAGATTCTCTCCTGCAATTTGTACACTGTCAATATAATCCCTTTGCGTAACATCTAATTTTGTTTGGGCCAATAAGTCTGTAAAACCAATAATAGCATTCAACGGGGTCCTGATTTCATGGCTCATGTTTGCTAAAAAACTATCTTTTGCCAATACGGCACGTTCGGCAATTTTTCTCTGAGTATTGAGTTCAATGTTTTTTGTTGATAATTCCAATTGGTTTATCACATGCTTCGCAATAATTGATAAAGCATTTTTTTGGTCTTCATTAAGCTCTTTAGAAAGATGGTCTACGGCGCATAGAGTTCCTATGTTATAACCGTCTGGTGTTGTAAGTGGAATACCGGCATAAAATCGTACATTAAATCCTCCTGTGACATTAGGATCATCTTTAAAGCGTTCATTTAAAAAGGTATCTGGGATTTCAACCATTTTAGATTCCATAATGGTATAGTTACAGAAACTAATTTCCCGTGGAACCTCTGATACCCCAACTCCAATTTCAGATTTAAACCACTGTCTGCTCTCATCTATGAAAGAGATATGAGCGATTGGTACACCACATATATAAGAAACCAATTTTGTTGCATCGTCAAAAGCATGATCAGGAAGTGTATCAAGAATATTATAACGTTTTAATGCAGCTAAACGTTCCGTTTCATTGTGTGGTATTGGGTATTCTTTATTTTTCATTTTATCAAAGGGGAAAGTCTATAAATATAATAATTTGGGTTAGAACTTTACAACAAAAATGATCTAAAATAAAGTATTGATATTTTTCTATACATTTTATTACCCCATAAATTCTTAAAATGGAATAAATTCATTTACTAATTATAAAAACGAGCCGTAAGTCTTGTAAAATATAGGTTTTTGCAAAATAAGGAAAGTATTGAAATGTAAAAAAGCACCTCATTTATGTGCTTTCAGCAGAAAAATAGGGATTCGAACTATAGTCTCAACCTGTTTGTATAATCAATATTCAGGCTTCCGCTGTCTAAAGCTGATTTCTCTCCTCAAATTTTTGCAATAGTGAATTTAGGAAATATTTTAATTTTCTTGATGTGTTTCCAGATAAATGTGGTTTAACTTTTATAGCAAAAAGGGTAGGAACTGCAATTTGTTTGAAGGTCTAAAATTGCAATAGAAGCAGTCCTAAAGCAATGTGATTTAATAAAAACCGTTGATAAATGTCAACGGTTTTTGAGAGTGGCTAAAAGGTGTATGTAAACAATAATCAAATTATATATTCACCACAATTTTACCAAATTGCTGGTTAGACTCTAAATAGTTATGAGAGTCAACAATTTCATTTAAGTTAAAAACTTTATCAATAATTGGTTTTAATTTTCCTTCGGTTACACCTTTGTCAATAAAAGCAATAGCTTCTGTTAAAACATCCCTATTACCTAAAACTTCAATTGCAGAATATCCTCGAATGGTTGGCGTTTTCATAAGAACATCAAAGGCAGGGAAACTTGCTGGTTCGTGGCTCAATGCTCCATAAACAAATACTTTTCCGTTTTCGGCAACTGAGCTTAAAAGATTACTAAATTTAGCTCCTATAACTGGATCTAAAATTAAATGGGCACCTACATTATTAGTAATTTTTAAAACTTCAGTTGCTATGTTTTCCTCAGATGTTACAATCACATGAGAAGCTCCAGCTTTTAATAATGCTTCTTTTTTATTTAATGATGTGGTTAAGGCTATTGAAATTCCGCCAACATAATTTGTTATTTGAATCGCAGCAAGTCCTGCACTACTTGATGCAGCATTGATAACAACAAATTCACCTGCTTTTAATTTTCCGGAATTTACTATCATACCATACATGGTCGAGTAACTTGTCCATAAGGCTGCGGCCTCATCATAAGATAAATTGGTTGGATATTTATGCACCGCATAGGCTGGCATTGTAATATATTCACCATAAGAAGAATAGTTGTGTAATGAAAATCCTGGTATAACATTTACAACATCACCCACTGCTAAATTAGAAACATCCGAACCTATTGCTTCAACAATTCCTGCTGCTTCATATCCTAACTGGGCAGGAAAAACAGGATTCTCTATATACATTCCCTGGCGGTACATAGCATCAGCTCTATTAATTCCAATTGATTTAACCTGAATTCTTACTTCCTGAGATCCGGGATAAGACACTTCTACTTGTTCAACTTTCAATACTTCCGGAGTTCCAGCTTCGTGAAAAACTACTGTTTTAGACATTTTTGATAAATCGCTCATTGTTTTATTTTTATAATTTTTTATTGATTTTGATATGGCAAAGTTGTATCAAAGGAATGCCTTAAAACAATGAGATATGATAAAAAAAACCGTTGACATTTGTCAACGGTTTAAAATATATATTCTTAAAATGATAAACTATTTTGGACCTTGTTTTCTGATTCTGCTTAATGTTTCTTTCGTAATTCCTAAAGAAGAAGCGATAAGATGTTGGGGAAATCGTTGGAGAAATTGCGGATGACTATGAACAAATTCTTCATAACGTTTTTCAGCAGTATTACTCAAAGCAGAGTCTAATCTTCGTTGGCTGACAATGGCATTTCTTTCATCCATTAATCTTACCATTTCTACCAACGCTGGTACTTTTTCCATCAAGCTGAGCATATCGGCTCTTGTAATAAGAAGCAAATCTGTATCTTCCCAGGCATCAATATTATATTTTGAAGGTGTAAGCATTGTAAAACTTTCGCGGTCATTTGCCCAATAATTTTCGATATATAGATGTACAATGTGTTCGATACCTTTATCATCCACACTATATTGTCGCATTGCTCCTTTTACAATAAAACCAGAGTATTTGCAAACATCGCCTGACTGTAAAAAATATTGTTTTTTTCTAATCTTTTTTGGTTGAAAAGCATCTATAATCAAGGCCTGTTCTTCACTTGTAAGGGACAAATTAGTATATTGACTAATGTAATCGAAAAGGTTGTTGTGCATTGGTTTGATAAAGTAATTAAGTCAACACAAAGATATAAAAAAGCATTAATTCATCTGCACAAATACCAGTTACTGAATTAGTAATAGAAAAGTGCATTCCAGTGATGGTAACAACCTCAATTGTCAACGTAGCTTCAGTATGTAATAATATTGGATTTAGACTTTTTTTTTAATTTAAGAAATGATCTTTGAATTTATTTGGAGTAACACCTACTTCTTTTTTAAACAGACGGGAAAAATAAGTAGGATTTTCGAACCCAAGAGAAACAGAAATTTCGGAAATATTCATCTTTCCTTCTTTCAATAAATTTTTAGCTTCTGAAATCAAATAGAGATGAATAAGTTCTAAAGCCGTTTTTCCGGTTTCCTGTTTCAGCATATCGCTCAGATAACGTGGGGAGACATTCAGTTTTTCTGCTAAATGACTAACAGTAGGAAGTCCTAAATCATTATTTTTTCTATTTTCAAAATATAAAGAAAGCATATCATTAAACTTAGTAAATGTCGCTCCGGATAATTCTTCGCGATTGATAAACTGTCGTTTGTAAAAGCGCTGCGCATATTTAAGCATTGTATCAAGGTGACTAAGAATAATGCTTTTACTGTAAGTATCAACGTTATTATGGTATTCTTTTTCCATCCCGTACACCAGGTTCCAAATTGTTTCTTCTTCACTGGGAGAAAGGTACAGTGCTTCATTTACTTCGTATTCAAAATAGGCGTATTTCTTTATTTCGTTATGCAAAGCAGTTCCGGATAAAAAATCTTCGTGAATAAGAATTGTAAAACAGTCTTCTTCTAAACGAATGTTTTTGCATCCGGTAATCTGTCTCGGCTTAATGAAAGACATTTTTCCGTGGTTATGATCGTATTTGGTTCTTCCGTATTGCATGCTTCCCGATTCGACCTTTTTGAAAATGATGATGTAAAAATCAGCTGTAAATTCAGTTTCCCTGGCAACATTACAAGATTCTTTATTGCCCCGGGCAACATAAAACAACGGATGTTCAGGAGCTTTAAGTCCGATAGCCTGATTGTAACTGCTTATTTTATCGAAATGATTCATCTATTTAATTTTAAAAAGAAAAAACAGAACCCGACGAATCGGATTCTGCAAATCTAAACTTTATTTTCCATGTGCTGCTTCAGATACGTCCTGCCATTCTTCCCAGGTTTTCAAACGTTCACCATAAGCGTATTTAGCCCATTGTAAACCGGCTTTTCCTAAAAGCAATCGTAACGGAGGATTCTCTGCATCTGTCAGTTTTAAAACAGCTTCTGAAGTCGCTGCCGGTACACCATAATCTTCTTCTTTGTTTCCTTCCTGAAGTGCAGATCTTACAGCATCATAAAGTGGTAAAGGCTTGCTTTGTACAGCAGAAGAGGCACCAAAATCAGTTTCATAACCATTTGGTTCTACAAGTGTGACTTTGATTCCGAATCCGGCAACTTCTGCGGCCAAAGATTCAGTTAACCCTTCAACAGCAAATTTAGAAGCACTGTAAATCCCTAAAGTAGGCAATGCAATAACGCCCAAAACGCTCGAAAGCTGAATAATATGACCCGATTTTTGTTCGCGCATAACAGGAATAACTGCCTGTGTAAGCCAAATTAATCCAAATACATTGGTCTCAAACTGTGCACGGATTTCCTGTTCTTCTAATTCTTCAACGGCACCAAAATGTCCGTATCCTGCATTATTAATCAATACATCAATTGCTCCAAAATGGCTCTTAGCTTTTGAAACTGCTTCAAAGGATGCTTTTTTATCGGTTACATCTAATTGTAAAACCAATAAATTATCCTGATATTCTGATGCCAGATCGTTTAATGATTCTGTATTTCTTACAGTTGCTACAACATTATCGCCACGTTTAAGAAAAGCTTCAGTCCAGATTTTTCCAAATCCACGGGATGCACCTGTTATAAAAATTGTTTTTTTCATTATATTATACTTTTTGTTTTAATACTGATACAAATCTCACGCTATTCTTGTTCTTAATTATGATACAAAAGTGGGTAATAATGAAACGTTTTTACTAACCATATCAACTTACAAAACAGTATTTAGATATTTAAATAAAAAAAGAGTATTAAGTTAAGTCTTAATTGTAAAGTGTAATCACACATTTTCTATTAAAAATTTGATCGGAATTTTAAAAGGGGATTTTAGTGGAACTAACCGCCAGATTAGAACTTGCTTTAGCAACAAGTTTGCTATTGTTTTGATTTGTAACTACCGCATTGAAATGAATAATTGTTTTTCCTAATTTGATTAATTCTGTTTTAACCAAAACGCTGTCATTTTCAAAAGCAGGATTAAAAAAATCGACATTTAAATTAATGGTAGGATAGAAGTTCTCTAAACCAAGTATCATAAAATTAATCCCAATGCAGTCATCAATCATGCTTGAAATTACTCCTCCGTGAAGCATCCCAACAGGATTGGTCATTTCTTTTCTAACTATAAACTTAAATTCTATTGATTTATCGTTTACAGAAACTACCGTCCCATTTAGCCATTTGGCAAATGGGGACGGACTTCCTGAAAATGGTTTACCAATAAAACTTTGAAGTAATTGAAGTCTTTTATTTTCCATTTTTATTTATTTAGCTAAAAATTCTAATGCTTTTTTTACAAAATCTTCGTGGTTTTGGAATATTGAACCGTGACCTGCATCCTTGTAAATAATTATCTGTGAATTTTTTATGCGATTTTTTAATTCGTATGAATTACTGACAGGAACCATTTTATCGTTGTCACCGTTTACAATTAAGACAGGTTGTGTAATTACTGATAAGTCTTGATGTGCTTGCAATCCCCAAGCTTTTATTGCATCAAGCTGATGTGTCAAGTGTTTCATTTTCAATTTCTCGCCTCTATTTTCTTTTCTTTCTTTTAGCCTTTTAAGATAGCTTTTTGCTGCTTTATGTCCATTGGCATTTCTATTAAAGAACAAATAGAATTTTGGATTTCTGAAGGTAAAACTCCCTTTGATTACATCTTTGATAACTACGGGTGTCATTTTGCTAATACCAGCACCACCAGCAGGTCCAGTACCAGCAAGAATTACTTTGCGTACAAGTTGTGGCTCACGAAGTAAAATTTCCTGTGCGATGAAACCGCCTAATGAAAACCCGAAAAGGTCAACTTTTTGATAACCGAGCGCTTTTATAAAAGCTATTGCATCTGTAGCCATTTCTGCAACGTTTTTTGGAGTTACTCCTCCTGTAGAACCTATGCCTCGATTATCAAAGCAAATGATTGGATGTTCGGAAGCGAAGCCTTCCATAATTTTTGGGTCACAATCATCCATTGTAGCGGTTAAGTGATTTAGAAAAATTATTGGTAAGCCTGGTTTATCTTCGCCAAGTTTGCGATAATAGAAATCTGTTCCTCCAACATTTATGGATTGTGTTTTTACATTTTTGAAGTTCATAATTCTAGTTTTAGTGAATTATTATTTTGATTATTTGTTTGAGCAATAGACGTTGTTATTATGCTAACAAGTAGCGAAAACAGTATTTGATACTTTTTCATATTTTTTTATTTTGCTGTTTTTACACTTTTATGTATTGCTTCCTCAAACTTGGAATAGGCAAAATTATTAAGGAATAAAATCATTCCTGCCATTTTTCCGACAAGGTTTCGGAATTTTGGATTTTTTGCATTTATGATTTTTATAATTGCGTTTACTATTATAGATGGGTCATCTCCTTCTGCCATACTGTTTTTGATATACTTATTTACTTGTTCCTTATATTCCTTGTACTCTGCTATGTTTCCATTAGCCGAAATCATATTAGAGCCAAGATTTGTTTTTGCCCACATAGGTTGAACCATATTTACTTTGATATTGAATTGACTTAACTCAAAACGTAATGATTTGAAGAAACCTTCCAATGCGTGCTTTGAAGCAGAATAAATGGATTTATTAGGTAAACCAATCAAGCCCATAATTGAGCTAACGGTAATAATTTGCCCACTTTTTTGTTTTCTAAAATAAGGGAGCAATGCGTTTGTTACATTAACTGTTCCCCAAAAATTGGTTTCAAACTGTTGCTTGGCTATATCTGTAGATGTTTCTTCTGCAATTCCTGTGAGCATATATCCTGCACAGTTTACTAAAATGTCTAATTGATTGACTGTTTCAAAAACTTGCTTTGTAAACTCTTTTATGGATTTTTCGTCAGCAATATCCAAAGCCAAGACCTTAAAAGGGACTGTGCTTTGTAGTTTTTCTGAATTTCTACTTGTGCCAATTACATTATATCCTTGTTGGTGTAATTTGTTTGCTAGCATCAAACCAAAACCCGATGATGCCCCTGTTATTAAAATTGTTTTTTTCATCTTATCAATATTTAATAGTTCTTAATTATTTTCTATACTTGGTGGAATCAATTTATACATCACAGGTGTCACAATTCTTGAAAGAATGGTAGAGCTTATCAATCCGCCAATCAATACAATTGCCAATGGTGATATTTGGGGATTGGGGTTTAATGCCAGCGGAATCAAACCACAGATTGCGGTAATGGATGTCAATACTACTGGTAGGAAACGTGTTTCGCCGGCAATAGCAATAGCTTCATCAATTGAATGTCCTTCCAGTCGTAATTGATTGGTAAAATCTACCAGAAGAAGGGAATTTTTTACCTGAATGCCGGACAATCCGATGAAACCGATAATTGAAACCAGTGACATTGGATTTCCTGTTGCCAATAAAAACAATACACCTCCAAGAACTCCTAACGGAATGATCGACAGTACGATAATGATTCCTTTAAAGGTTTTAAACTGCAGTAATAAAACAGCAATGAATAAAAACGTACTCAATATAATTACCGAAAGGAAATTGCCCCCCAAAGCATCACCTTCTGATTCTTTTTCTCCGGATAGTTTGTAATAATATCCTTTTGGCATTTTTAGTTTGTCCAGTTTCGGAATAATATCTACTAATAAATCATTGGCATAAAAACCTTTTGCAGACATAGCCGAAACTTTTGAAAAACGTGATTTGTTAAAGTGATTAATAGCTGTTGGCGCCGTTTCAAAAGTTATTGCTGCAATCTGATTAAGGGCAGTTGGAGTTCCCTGGGCATTATTTACATACAGATTTTTTAACGCATCCAGTTTAGAAAACTTATCCCTTGGGAGTGTAATGGTTACATTTCTTGCATCTCCACGGTCATCAATGTAATCCCCAACCGTTAGTCCTGCAACAGCAAGACGGATTACTTTATCGACCTCACTTGTCAGTACGCCCAGGGTTCTTGCTTTTTCTTTATTGATTTTTACTTTGACATCGGTTTTATAGGTGTTTAACTCGTTGTTGATGTAAACTGTCCCTTTTTGGTTTCGCAAAATAGTTTCTACCTGCGAAGATAGTCTGCGCAAAACTTCCTGATCTTCACCAAACAAGCGCACAACAATATTGGCTTCTAATGGTGTTCCCTGTTCAAAATCTTTTACCTCCACTTTAGCATAAGGCATTGTTTTAAAGGTGTCACGTAATTTTTCAATTAAAGCCGTTTTTGCAGTAGGAGAGGCTTCATCTTCTAACTGAACAAAGAGCTGGGCAAAATCAGATTTTCTGTCCTGCGGATGCACGTTGTAATAAATCTGCGGATTTCCTTTCCCCACATTTGAAGTGTAGTACACAATTTCTTTGTGGTTTTTCAATTCTGCTTCAACAATTTTTGTAACCCTGTCACTTTCCGAAATATTGGCCTGAAGCGGCATTTTTATATTGATCAGAAACATTGGTTTTTCTGAATTTGGAAACAATTTAAACCCAGTTGCTTTCAGTAATCCAAAAGCGGTAATGCTCAATACGATAGATATGGCAATAGTTGTTCTGGGAAATTTTAATGCTTTTGGCATAATATCCCTGTAAGTTCTGGTAAGGAACTTTTGCAAATATTGAAGAAAAATATTTCCTCCTGTGTGTTCGTGGGTTTTTAAAAAACGGCTTCCCAAAAACGGAACCAGTGTCAAGGCAACAATCATAGACGCCAATACACTTGTGATAACCGCCATAGGTAAACTTCGGATGAATTCACCAGCCATATCAGGAAGAAAAACCAATGGCAAAAAGGCAATGGCAAGCGTTGCTGTACAGCCTACAACAGCAATTCCTATTTGTTTTGTCCCCATCAGAACGGCTTCCATTTTTGTATGGCCTTCACGCAGCCAGCGCTCAATGTTTTCGACAACTACAATACTATCATCTACCAATAATCCTAAAGCAACCACTAATCCAACAATACTCAATTGGTTTAAGGAATACCCTAAAGCATTCATTGCAATTAATCCTAGAGCCAATGATAAAGGAATGGATATCATAACAATAAGGGATGCCCTTGAACCTAATGGTACCAATGTGATGACAACCAGAAGAATGGCGAGTCCGAAATCAAAACCTAAATGTCCTAAACGTTTTGATACCATATCAGCCTGATCAAAGTTTTTTACCAGTTTAATGTTAGCTGGCAAATCTTTAGAGAATGCCTCTACTATGGGTAAATATTCCTTCTGAACATCGCTAATATTTACATTGTCCTTCATTCCGGCAGTAACCAAAACGCAGCGGTGTCCATTAATTCTTGTAATATGGTTTACTACTTCAGATTTGTAGCTTACTTCGGCCACATCTTTCATATAGATGATTTTTCCATTAGCATTGTAAACAACCGTATTGGCAACATCATCTGCATTTTTGAACTTACCACTTGTTTTTACATTAAATACTTTGGTATCCAAATCAATACTTCCGCCAGGAATATCGGCAGCTTCACTTTGTAAACTTCCCATTACCACATTCAATGGAATTTTTGATTGTGCCAGTTTTTCCAGATTCACGTCTACCCGGATTTCCTGTTCCGGAATTCCGGCGTATTTTACATCTTTAAGATTGGTTATTTTTTCAATTTTTGTTTTTAGTTCATCCGCTTCATCCCGCAGTTTTTTGTCGGATGCATTTTCGGAAACCAATGCTACCTGAAGGATTTTTACATCCGAAGACGAAATTTTCTCTGTTTTTATCTGATAAATATCTTTTGGAAGTTCACTGTTTTTCAGGGCATTCATTTCGGTAGAGATTTCCTGATATTTATTGTCAACATCAACTCCGTATTTGAATTTTACCTGAAAAGCAGCTACACCATCTTCTACAGTCGTGAGTATTTTTTCTATATTTTCTAATCCGTAAATCTTATTTTCAATAGGTTTTACGACTTGTTCCTCCATATCTTTTGGGTTTGTACCGGGATAAATAACCGTAATCAGATATTGTGGCGGATGCGTTGCAGGATCTTCAGCTCTTGGCATCGTGAATAAGGTAAGAACTCCTACTACAGCAACCAAAAGAAAGATAATCAGCGTAAACTGATAATTTTTAACGGCAAAGTTTGTAATTTTCATAATGCTGATTATTTAATGATTTTGATCTTCGATTGTTCGTTTAGATAAGCACTGTTAGAGATCACTATCTGATCTGTTTTTTTAAGACCGTCTTTTATGAATACTCTATTGTTTTCAAATTTGGCAATGGTAACAGGCTGACGTTTTACTTTATTATTGACTACGATAAATAGAAAGGCTTTATTTCCGTCGGCTTCGATAAGGGAATTGTAAGGGATAACGATAAAGTCTTCTGCATTTTCTGTTTTAATTTCTGCTTTTCCAAACATACCTACCGCCGGTTTGCTGTTTTTCATATTCAGTTTCAATTCTACCTGAAAAGAGCCCAGGGCCGCATCTGCAGATTGTGATTTTCTAAAAACAGCAGCATCAAAGTGCGCTTCGGGATAACCATCAAGAGTAACAACTGCTTTTTGTCCTATTTTTACTGATGCCCACTCTTTATCTGTCAGGCCCACTTTTAATAAGTAATTGTTGTTTTGATTTGTTTCATTTATAGCCAGAATTGGAGTTCCGGGACCTATAACTTCTCCTTCGTTGGCTATCTTACTGGCTACAAAACCATTGGCTGTAGCATATATTTTGGCATAACGGGCATTAAAAGCTACGGCATCTTTCTGCTTTCTGGCAATGTCCAGGCTTGTTTTTGTATTTTGAAGCTGTTCTAAGGTGTATACGCTGTCTTTATATAAATTATTGGCACGGTTGTAATCGCGCTCGTATTTTTTCACATTCAGATCTGTTTGGTTTAAACCAGCATTAATTTCGGTTGCATCCAATGCTGCCAAAAGCTGCCCTTTTTTAAAAAACTGTCCTTCCTCTACATAAATGCGGCTAACGATACCGCCAATTTTAAAACCATAATTAGCTTGGTTTTCTGTTGTTACCAATCCTGATGCACTTATATTATTTGTGAGTGCCAGTGATTGGACTGTTGCTGTTTTTATCGGAATGATATCTGCAGTTTCGAACGATGTATGTTCCTTTTTTTCTTCTTTGCAGGCATACAAAAGAGGAAAAGCAAGAAGGCATAGTACTATTGTTTTTTTACTCATTAGTGTAAAATTGTTTTTTAGGTTTTGGTAACCCGTGCCATTTTGGCGAACAGTCGAAATAATCTTTGATTTCATAATTTTTTATATTTAGTTAAAAGTAAAAGTTGCATTGGCTCTTTCCAGTTCTGCATACGCAATCCAGGAATTATAAAGGGCAATATTGGTATTAAGCTGGGCATTTACCCACTGGTTTTGTGCATCCAGAAGTTCAATGTAGATGGCCTGGCCTTCTTTGTATAATTTGGTAATGTCCTCGTTATATTTTTTGGCCGATTCTTTTTGGCTTTTATCAGCGTAATATTCTTCTAATGCTGATTTTAGGTTATTTTGTGAAACCTGAAACTGAAGCAGTAACTGCTGTTTTACATTATCGATCTGAGAACTGATTTTTTTACTGTCTTCTTCTGCCTGTTTCAGTTTGAATTTATTTTTGTTGCCTGAAAAAATATTCCATTCCAAACCTACTCCTGCAAAATAGTAACGAGATTGTTTGTCTGCCTCAAAATCAAAATCCTGAATTCCAAAATCGGCAAAACCGTTTACTTTAGGAAACCAATACGACTGTGTAAGTTTGCTTACATTATCGTTTAATTCTTTTACAGTGGTAAGTTTCTGCAATTCTTCTCTGCTTTGTGTATTTTCTGAAATTGCTTCAGCAGGTAAAGTTTCATTTTGGTCAGTTTCAATAGCAGTATCTAATTTTTGATTGAGTAAAAAGTTGAAATACGATTGTGCATTCTTAGAATTTTGAATTGCCGTTTCTAAGTTGGCTTGTATCCTTTTTACTTCGTTATCGCTTCTTAAAACAGCTGTACGGTTTATTTTGTCATTTTTAAACAAAGACTGATTAACTCGTTGGTTTTCTTTGACCAGTGCCAGGGCATCCTCATAAATTTTAACCCCTTCAACAGACTGCAGGTATTTGTAGTAGGCTATTTTTATTTCCTTTACCAATTCCCTTTGATATATTTCCAGTTCTGTTTTTTGTAATGAAGCCTGTTGGGTTTTAATTCTCTTGTTATAGATAATCTCAAAATTCAGCAGGGGCATTGTAGTATGAATTTTAGCGTCATAGAAATTATCAGGGTTAATTAGAACGGACTGATTTTCTAAAGCCGGAAAAGCATTGGAATTTGTAATTTGATTCAGCGTACTGTATACCGGATTCAGCATATCTCCTATTGGAATATCAATGGTTCTTCCTCCTTCAGCCTTGGTATAAGTTCCATTTAAAGAAACAGTAGGATAGAATAGGGCATGAGCTTCTTTTAAAGCATACATACTTTTATTAATGTCAAAGTTGTGCTGCTTAATTACTTCGTTGTTTTTTAATCCTGCTGCAATATAAGCATCGAGCTTACTTTGTGAATATCCCAGATATCCTAGGAAGATTAGTGTAAATGTTAGTGTTTTTTGTATCATAATATACGTTGTTTATAAATTGAACATTGTTCATTTTTTTAATCAAAAAAAAATTAAAGTTTTTCTATTATTTTTAAATATTCATTATACCCGTCAAAGAGGATAGTGTCCGGATTTGTAAATTTTACTCCTTTGGTTCTCTGGCGAATTTCTAGGCAGCACATGCCATGTACCAGACTCCAGACCATGAATGAAAGTGGTTCAGTGTTATGACCTTTAAAATGTCCTTTGTTGATACACTCCTCAATTGTTTTTTTAACCAGGCCAAACGTTATTGCCCCTTCATCCCAATCATCATTATCAGAGTTTTCTAAAAATTCCATCGGAGCTTTCAGGTTGAACATTAAATCATACATTTCAGAATTTTCTAAAGCAAATTTAATATACATGAATCCCATTTTACGCAATCGCTCCATTGGGTCTTCAATAGTAAACAATTCCTGAAAATACCCACCCAATTCCTGAAAACCTATAGAATGCAAATCGTGTAAAATGGCATTTTTATCTTTAAAATACACATATACCGTCCCTACACTATAATCAATCTCGTCTGCTATGTTTCTAATCGTGGTCTGCTCAATTCCTTTTTCGATAAAAAGCCTTTTTGCCCCTTTTAGAATTAGCGATTTTAAGGCTTCTTTTTCGCGTGCTTTTCTTTCTCCTGTGCTCATATATCGAATTTTATTTGACAAAAATACGTTCTTTTTTTGAACAACGTTCATTTTTTTAATAAAAATTAGCGCAGTAACCCAAAACCCCATGTTTTACTGCGTTAATTTCAGTATTTTTTAATTATTTTTGGATTCAGAGTGAATATGGAGCGATTTAATTCTAGAATTTCCTCATAAGTTGGAGCTGTAGTTTTTTTCATGAATGTATTAATGACTAAATCTCTATAGGTGGCAGCAGTATCTTTAACTCTCCTGTTCAGCATTCAATTCTGTAAAACAAAGGCTGAGAAAAAGTTCAGGATTACACATATTTAAGCCTTAGATTGATACGTTTTTAATGCATTTCTTATTTTCAAAAAGCATATTCTGTTATTTTATTTCAAAACTAATCGAGAAAACTAAAATTATTTTTGCAGATTTTTAGCATAAAAACCGTAAAAGCAAATAAGCATTTTATTCTTACTTTTTGCAATGATTTAAGGAGTTTGATAATAATTATATGGTAAAAATGATGATTTGTGGTTATAAAATTTATATTTGTGTAATTAAATTAAGATAGCAAATTAACTCGGAACAAGAAAATATCAGAATTGATGAAGCGTATTACAAAGAACTGTTTTATTCTTTGTATCCAAGACTTGTGAGCTACAGTTTTACGTTTGTAAAAGACAATTTTCTGGCCGAAGAGGTTGTTGAAAATGTAATGCTGCAGCTTTGGGAAAACCGTGTTAAATTTGAAAGAATAATTGACGTCAAATCCTACTTGTATACCATGGTTCGAAATGGTTCTCTTTTAATTTTAAAAAAAGAGCAAAAGATTGTTGAACTTGATTCTAAACTTTCTAATGAAACGGCAGATTTCGATTTTAATATCCTAGAAGAAGAATTATATTCCACTTTAATTGACGCTTTAAATTCGTTACCTGAAAAATGCAAAGAAGTTTTTGAACTTTCCTGTTTAGAAGGAATGAAGTATAAAGATATTGCCGAACAGCTTAATATTTCTGTTAATACCGTAAAGTCTCAGCGCGCCCGTGCTATAGAATTATTGAAGGAAAAACTCAAGAATCACTCCGAACTTTTATTTATTTTGCTTTTTCTTTAAAAAAAATCAAAAATCTTTCCACCCATTTTTGATATTTCGTACTCTTAGTTATATAACATTTACTTAAACTGTTAATAACCGCTACTTAATATCAAAAAAATATGGCTGCAGGAAAGAAAGAAATCACAATCGCCGCTCTCATTAAAAAGGAATTGCTTGTGGGAGAATTATCGATTGAAGAAAATAACCTTTTGCAGGAATGGCTTTCTGTACCCGAAAATCAGGAATATTATCAAAAAGTTATTGATTTGGAAACTTTAAAATCAAAAGAAAGATTTTATAACATAGTTCCTACTGATTTAGCTTATAAAAGAATTAAAAACAAAATCGACTTTATTGATGCACCTGTAATCTCACTTTTCAATTATAGAAAATTATTCAAATATGCTGCTGTTTTAGTTCTTTTAGCGGGATTATCTTCTGTTTTCTTTTTCTTGAATAATAAGGATGAAATAAAAAAGCAGGAGGTAGTCGTAAAAAGTATTAAACCAAAATACAATAATCCAACTTTAGTTTTGGCAGACGGAACGGTTGTTTCTTTAGAACCTAAAAAAGAAAAAATCGTTTCAAAAAACGGTGTAATCTCGAATGTAAATAATGTTTTAGTTTACGATGTGAAAGCACTGAACGGAAAAGTTTCTACAGGCCAAAATACGTTGATTGTTCCTGTAGGAGGAATTTACTCAGTGAGCCTTTCAGACGGAACAAAAGTGTGGCTTAACTCGAAATCATCTTTAAGATATCCAGTAGAGTTTAGAGGAGATGCCCGCAATGTTACTTTAGAAGGAGAGGCTTATTTTGAAGTCAGTAAAAATACCCACAGCCCGTTTACGGTAAAAACAAAATCCGGAGATGTAACGGTTTTGGGAACGCATTTTAATGTAAACGCTTACACGGAAGATCATAATTTTGAAACCACACTTGCAGAAGGAAAAGTAAAAGTTTCAGCAGAAAATGAATCAGTTGTTATTAATCCCGGACAACAGGCCAGAATTCAAAATAGAGGTTTAAAAGTTATAGAAGTGGATCCGTCCGTTTATACGGCATGGAAAGACGGGAAATTTTATTTTGAGAATGAAAATTTGAAAAACATTCTGACCAAAATGTCCAGATGGTACGACTTTAATGTGAAATTCGAACAAAAATCAATAGAGCAGATTAAATTCACCGGCATTATCTTGAAAGATGAACCTTTGGAAAACCTTCTTAATATAGTGAGTAAAACATCGAATATTAAATATAAAATAACCAAAATAAACCAAACGTATGAAGTAACCGTAAGCAAATAAAAAAACCGGAAAATGTTTGCACCATTTCCCGGCTAGTATTGTTCAGTCGAAAAAAAGAGTTCGAAATCAATTAACCAACCAAAACATTTTAAAAGTATGAAAAAAAACCTATCCGCAAAAGATTGTGGGATAAAATCCGCGCTTTGGGATAAATTTCTTAACGTCATGAAGAAATCCCTACTATTATCCATATTTTTTTTCAATATAGTTGCTTTTGCCTATTCTCAAAAAGTAACTATAAAGGTAAAAAATCAGTCAGTATCTTCTGTTTTAAAAACAATCACCAGAAAAACCAATGTCGAATTTTTCTACAGTGATGATGTTTTTAATGCGCAGCGAAGAGTTGATATAGCATTTGATAACGCTGATATAATGACCGTTATCAAAGAATTAATAGGAGATAATTATAAAGCAGAATTTGTAAATAACAAATTGATTGTTATTGCATTAAATACAAAAGTAAAAACCACAACGGCTTCTGTAATAGAAGAAAAAGTAAAAATTAAGGGAGTTGTTACCAATGCTAAAAAGGAAAATTTATTTGGCGCATCGGTTTGGGTTAAAGGTACCAAAGACGGCGCTGTTACCAATTTTGACGGTTCTTACGAAATTATGGCTCGCAAAGGAGATGTTCTTGTTTTTGAATATTTAGGATACAAAAAAACAGAAGTAACGGTTTCAGAAAGCCTGATTATCAATCCTGTTTTGTTAGAAGATGTCAGCAAACTAGACGAAGTGAAAATCGTATCAACAGGATATCAAAAATTAGACAGAGAGCGTTCTACGGGATCTTTTGTTGCCCTTACGGCTAAAGATTTAGAAAAAGTGCCAGTTAATAATGTTCTTCACAGATTAGAAGGTCAGGTGGCTGGTCTGCAATTAAATATTTTAGATTCTGATAACACTTTTGTCTACGGAACCACATTTGGAGATGGTCAGGGAAGATCGAGCTATAATGTTGCCATTAGAGGAAAATCTACATTAGAAACCAATGCAATGCCATTGGTAGTATTAGACGGAACACCAACAGAATTAGACATCAGAACAATAAACCCAAATGATATTGAAAAAATTACTTTTCTAAAAGATGCTGCTGCAGCTTCTATTTACGGCGCGAGAGCGGCAAATGGAGTAATGGTAATTGATACCAAAAAAGGAAAACAAGGACAGACGAGAATTAATTTTTCTCAAAATTATGGTTTTTCGAACAAGCCTTCTTTATCAAAATTACCATTGATGAATTCGGCTCAGGTTTTAAATTTAGAACAGGAGTTTGTAGATAGAAATTTGGTTACAGATCCGGCAAGTGTAACCTACATGCTAACCAGTCCTGTTAGTCAGGGAATGGACCTGATGTTTCAGTACAAACGGGGTGATATCACTGAAGCCCAAAGAAACGCTGGCTTAGATGTTTTACGTAATCGTAACACTTATGGACAGGCAGAAAAGTATTTGCTGCAGGCTTCAACAACTCAAAATTACAATTTATCGGTTAGCGGTGCAGAAAACGATTATTCGTATTTCATGTCGGGATCGTATTCTAAAGAAGAAACTCAGGCAAAAGGAAACAGCGGACAACGTTTGACTTTATTATCGAATCAGGATTTTAAGCTGTTCAATTATTTAAAAATGAATACAAGCTTAAGAGGTTCAATCTTCAATTACAACAGTAATGGATTAGGACTTTCTCCATTAGGAACTTCATTGAATACTTTATTGCCTTACGACCAAATTGTTGGAGATGATGGGAATTCAGTTGATTATTATCGTCGTTATTATAGCGCACAAACTATTCCGTTGGAGCAATCCGGATATTTACCATGGACTTACAATTATATTGATGAATTAAAGAATAGTGACAGGTCCTCAAATGAATTAAATTTTGGCGCTACAATTTCGGCAACAGCTCCATTATTAAAAGGTTTAGACGCAGTAGGTACCTATTCTGTAGAAAATTCAAGTTCATCAAATGATAATATGTTCAATGAAAATACCTTTTATACACGTGACAGAATCAACTCGGCAACCTCTATAAACGGCAACGGCGATTTAGTGTACGGAATCCCAAAAGGAGGGATTTATCAAAACAATGAATTTGGTACAAGCAGTTACACGATGAGAGGGCAATTAAACTATGATGGCATTATAGGTCAGGATCATTTGATTAATGCAATGGGAGGTATTGAGGCCAGAGAAACTAGAGAAACTCAAGACAGCAGAACATTGTTTGGATATAATTCAAAAACGCAAACCTCTGTAGATATTCCGTCACAAAATTATGTTGATGTAAATGGTTATAACTATACCCTTCAATATGGTAATGAGCATAAAGATGTTCGCAGAAGATTTTTATCTTACTATGCAAATGCCGGTTATACCTATAAAAACAAATATACACTTACAGGAAGTGCCCGGTTAGACGACTATAACAATTTTGGAGTAGATAAAAAATTAAGAAGAACACCATTGTGGTCGACAGGTGCAAAGTGGAATATTAAAGATGAATCTTTTCTTAAAGAAGTAAGCCTGATTAATAGTCTGGCTTTAAGAGCCAGTTATGGTTATAACGGAAATATCAATTTGGAGGTTTTTCCTTTTACAAATATCAGTTTAAGTAATTTAGATACTTTTTCACAACAGCCTTATGCTTTTATTACTGCTCCGGCAAATCCTAATTTACGTTGGGAAAAAACAGCCATCTTAAACTTTGGGGTAGATTTCTCTATCTTGAACAACAGATTAGGCGGTACGATAGAATATTATCAAAAGGATAGTAAAGATTTGATCGTAGATTTCCCAATTTCTCCATTTTACGGTGTTCAAAATAACGCTTTAAAGCAAAATGCAGCAACAATATCGGGAACTGGAGTAGACTTAAGTTTAAACGCAACCATTCTTAAAGCTAAGGATTTTACCTGGGATTCAGGTCTTGTAGTTTCTTACAATACTTCAGAAGTAACCGATTCCCGCTTTCAAAATTACAGTCAGTATCTAAATGGCGCAGGAACAACACCACCAGTTGAAGGTTACCCATTAAACAGCGTATTTGCTTTTAGGTCAGCAGGATTAGACGCAACTGGAAGAACTCAGGTTTATGATAAATCGGGTAACATCGTTAATTCTTTTACTTCTCTTAAAGAAATTGCTGATATGAAGTATATGGGTACAAACATCCCTTCTTACTTTGGAAGTTTTAATCATACTTTCACTTACAAAAAAGTGTCACTTTACATTTTAGCAACATACAAATTTGATTACGTATTATTTAAACCAACGTATGGAGGTTACGTAAACAGACAAGGAAGATTTAATCAATACGATTTAAATAGTGATATTGACCAAAGATGGAGAACTCCGGGAGACGAGGCGACTACTTCTGTACCAGGTATCCAGGGTTCTACCGGGCTAAGTTATGTGAGGTATATGTTTGGAGAAGATCAAATTATAGAAGGAGATCATATTCGTTTTAGAGAGCTTTCACTTAAATATGATTTGAACAGCTTAATTAACAGAGGAACTATAACAGGTGCTTCGGTAACATTTACAGCCAGAAATCTTGGTTTCTTCTGGAGAAAAAACAAAGACGGTTTAGATCCTGACTTTTTACCATATACAGGTACTAACATGAAATTGCCGGCAATGGCAATGTATTCAATTGGTTTAAATGTTAATTTTTAATTTTTTAAAGATGAAAAAGTATTTAAAATACATCACGATAATAGCTTTAGGAACAATTGTTTTAAGCTGTGACAATTATGTCGATATCAAAACCGAAGGAAGATTAATACCGGAAGAAACAGAAAACTACAGGTATCTTTTGAACAATTCATATGCATTTGATATAACCTATGGTGCTGTAGATGTAACCTCAGATGATATTAGTTTTCAAAATGAGGCTCAGACCACTGCATTGGGCGCTTATGATTATTATCGTCCATTTACGAATTTTTATAAATGGTCAGATGTTCTGTATTTTGATGGTGAAAGAGATTACAATATGGAGAACATGTATAGTGCCTTGTATAATGCAAACATCGTGATCAATGAAGTAATGAAAAGTAAAAATGGAACAGAAGCCGAAAAATTAGCTATAAAAGGTGAAGCACAAGTACACCGTGCATTTATATTTCTAACCCTGGTAAATACTTTCGGAAAAGCTTATGATGCTGCAACATCAGCAACAGATCCCGGAATTGTACTCTTTACAACAGCAACCGTTTCAGACGACATAAAAAGAACTTCCGTTCAAAATGCGTATGATATTATTCTTAGTGATTTAAACGATGCTGTAAATTCAGGTTTAAAACCAATTAATACAGGAAACAATGTAGCATTTCCTTCCAGAGCGGCGGCCTACGCACTTTTGGCAAGAACCTATTTATACATGCGAAACTATCCTTTAGCGTTAGAAAATGCAGAAAAGGCATTGGCCATTCAAAGTACATTAAATAATCTGGAAGATTTTGAGTTTAATGCTTTTCCTACCAGAAGATTTGATAAAGAATTAATCTTATCAAAATGGAATGGATATACTTCTTTTTCTTACGCACCACAAATTTTATCATTAAGTAATGAATTGATTAACTCATTTGATACAAATGATTTGCGTTATGTGCTTTTTACACAACCATCAAGCAATTTTAATTCTGAATATACTTTAGGAAGAACGTATGCAAAAGAAGGTTTAACAGGAGAAAGCAGAAATGCAGGACCAACTGTTCCTGAAATGATGCTGATAAAAGCAGAATGTCTGGCAAGAGCTGGTTCCGGTAACTTAGCAATGGCTGAAATCAATAAATTAAGACAAAAAAGATTCAGAGCAGGACAATATGTTGCCATGACTGCGACAGACAATAAAGATGCTTTAATCAAAGTGTTATCAGAAAGAAGAAGAGAGTTGATGGGATCTGGTGGTTTTAGATGGTTTGATTTGAAACGATTAAACAAAGAACCTGAATTTGCCAAAACCATTACGCATGCTTTTACAGGACAAACGTTTACCCTTGCCCCAAACAGTGACCGTTATCAAATGCCTTTTGCCCCAATTTATTTCGAATACGCCCCAAACTTACAACAGAATCCATAATTAGTTAATTAAAAATGTGCACTCAGATTTCTTTTGAGTGCACTAAATTCAAAAAAAAATGAAAAATTTAAAGCTGATCTTATTTTTATTCAGTGTTACAACCAGCATATTTGCTCAGGATGCACCTGCACAAATACTGACTCTTTCTCCCGAGCATCCAAATCCAGGAGACGAAGTGATCATAACTTATAATGCCGCGAACGGGCCACTTGCCAATGCAATGTATGTAAACGGGGTAGTGTATACTTATGATAATTTTAAATGGATTACCAACGACGTTACTTTAAAAGCGGCAGGAGATAAAAAGTGGGAAACCAAAATGAAACTTTCAGCCCATGCATCTTTTATAAATTGTGTGTTTAAATCGGATACCATTGTAGACAAAGGAGAAAAAATGCCTCATGGTTATATGTTTGCACAAGTTCCGGGAGCTTATACGGGCTGGGGAATTTTGAGAAGCAGAGCTTTTGAGAATGAAGTACCCAATGTGGTGCATGACAGTGCGTACATTGCTGATCAGGTTGGTTTAATGTGGATAAATTACGAATTGCAGTATCATCCGGAAAGCCGTAAAAAGATATTTTATTACGGGTTAAAATTAAAAAAACTAGCATCAGGAAAAGAGCAATCTGTAGCTATTAAGAAAGAATTGCGCAGTTTATTAACAGATACCAATCTTGATCATACCACACAATATGATGTTCAAAAAACATTGAATTTATTAGAAAATACAAAAGATAAAGTATTTTCAGATTCTGTGCAAAATGTTTTGGTTGCCAAATATCCTTATGGAGTTTTAGCAAGAGACAAACAGATTCAGGAAATATTCAGGGAAGTTGACTTTGCTAAAAAAGTTAAATCATATACGGAATTCGAGAAGAATTTTCCACAAAATAAATTTGAAGACGTTTATACAGATATAGAAAGTTTGTTTTATGATAAAATGATTAAATCAATTGTTTATGGTTATATCGTAAACAATAAAGATTACACTTATGCTTTAAATAGCGTTAAAAAAGTTTCTTTTGGCAACTTATTAGATTATCACTGGCATTTAGTGTCTATTCCTTTTGACAGGGATCATGACGGAATTGAAAAAGCGTCAATAGAAACATTAAAGAAGTATGCAGATATTATTATGCCGGAAATAGAAAACAGATTAACGTTTGTGCCAAAAATGTATGCCGGAAAATTATCATTAAAAGAATGGCAGGAACAGGCTTTACAAATGATTAGCAGAGAATATTTTACTTATGCTAAATTAGCAGAAGCGACTAAAAATTATGATGTAGAAGAAAAATATTTAGCTAAAATTAAGCCTCTGTTTGGTTATAACGATGCGACTTACAACGAGGTTTATACCAGAATGTTATTGAGAAAAGGGCAAACAGCAGATGCTAAAAACTACATGGCACTTGCGGTAAAACAAAATCAGGTAACACCTGAAATTTTAGCTTCATTAAAAGAAATTTATTTAAAAGAAGGCGGAGCAGCTGCAGGGTTTGATGCCTACTTAGAATCTTTGAAATCTCTTAGTAATATAGAAGAACATAAAAAGAAAGTAATTTCAGAATTAATTAACCTTCCAATCGCTGGATTTGAATTAGAAAGCAGCAAAGGAGGAAAAGTAAAACTAGCCGACCAAAAAGGCAAAATCGTTGTACTTGATTTTTGGGCCATGTGGTGCGGACCGTGCAAAGGTGCGATGCCGGGAATGAATATGGCGGTAAATAAATATAAAGCCGATGATAATGTGAAATTCTATTTCGTAGATACACAGGAATATATCAAAGATTTTAAACAGCAGACTCAGGCTTTTATAAAAGAAAAAGGGTTTGATTTTAATGTACTTTACGACGGAAAAAATCCTAAAACAGGAAAAATGGATGTAGTTTATGAGCAATACTCAAAAGCATTCAAATTTTCCGGAATCCCGGAGAAAATGATTATCGACCAAAACGGAAAATTACGCTGGATGTCAAACGGTTATTTTGGAAGCCCAAGCGAATTGTTAGATGAAATTTCAATCATTGTCGAGCATTTAAAGTCAGAGAATAAAAAATAATGAAAACTCTAATTAAAAAAAACAAGAAAGAAAACTTAAATCTTTTAGTATTTTTAAGCTTCTTAATGATGATGACCAGCCAGTTTAGTTTTTCACAAACTATCTGGCAGGGCCAGCATCATTCGTACAGGGTTATTTTGTCTGGAGATTTGTCGAAATATAAAACCGATTCTTTAAGTGTTAAAATACCTGAATTAGAAATCGATAAAAAAGTAGTCACAACTGTAAAAGGAGATAGTATATCTTTTAAAAATGAAATGTATGGTTTTTCTTTTAAAGGAAAATACAATGAAGATAAAAGCGCAATTTCAGGAATTTTTAATTATTATTCAATTCCAAATACAGCAGTTGTTTTAAAGAAAGAAAAAGAAATACAGCCTCTATATTTTTCTCAGCATCCTAAAAAACCATATCCGTATCAGGTTATTGATATGACCTTTTTAGGCAAAAAAACAAAACTTACTTACGGAGGGACATTGACAATTCCGCAAGGAAAAAAGAAATATCCGCTGGCAATTTTAATCTCAGGAACCGGACAGCACGATCGCAATTATACGTACATGGGAAGAGAATTTTTTACTGTTTTGGCGGATTATCTGGCAAAGAACGGAATCGCTTCTCTTCGCGTAGACGATAGAGGATTCGGCAAAACGACAGGTGATTTTCAAGATGCCACAACCGGCGATTTTGCTGATGATATTGAGGAGCAGATTGCCTATTTAAAAACAGATAAAAATATCGACGCTTCACACATTGGTTTAATCGGTCACAGTGAAGGCGGAATGATTGCCTCAATTGTGAGTTCGGCAAACAAAGACGTAAAATTCATGATCAGTTTATCCGGAGTAGGAGTAAGCGGACTGGAAATGCTGAATCTTCAAAATACGGCAATTTTGAAAAGTTATAATTTTTCGGATAAAGTGGTGGCGAAACAGATGGAAATGTACAACATCATGTTTAAGGTTGTTTACGATACAAAAGACGGAGAATCTGCGCAGCCTGCAATGGAAGTAAAGTTGAAAGAATGGATGCAAAAGCAGGATTCGACAACATTAAAAGAAATACATCTGTGGGACGGACGTGACAAGGATTTCCTGTATCGTTACGGAAAAGACGCTGACAGAAAATGGTACCGTTACAGCATTCATTACAAGCCGGAAAATTACCTGCCAAAAATTACCATTCCGGTAATGGTGGCAAACGGCGATAAAGACATCAGTGTTCCATATGAAGAGAATATCAATTCATTCAAAAAATACCTGAAAACAAAAGATCTTACAGCAAAGATTTATCCAGGCCTGAATCATATGTACCAGCACTGCAAAACTTGTACACAAAGCGAAGTCAAAGAACTAGATGAAGTTTTCGCCCCGGAAGTTCTCGACGATATTTCAAAATGGATTTTGGCTCGGTATAAAAAATAATTCAATTTATTAAATAAACACACATGATATTAAGATGTGTTTGTCATTCCGAGGAACGAGGAATCTTCGTAAGATATTCGACAAAGATTTGCGATTACTGCTTAGAGTTTCTTGCGGAGATCCTTCCTTCGTCAGGATGACAAAAAAGAGAATTCATTGTGGCAATTTAAAATCTAACTTTTTATCATGAAAAAACTAATCTGTTTTATCGTATTTCTTTTTACGATAAGTAACCTTACTGCCCAAATTTACGATCCCGTTTCCTTTACAACATCCGTAAAAGAAATAGGAGAGAACAAATATACTTTGAGTATAATTGCCAAAATTGATAAAAGCTGGCATATTTATTCTCAAAACGTTCCATCAGGCGGACCAGCACCGACAAATTTTACTTTTCCGAAGTCTAAAAACTACAAAACAATCGGTTCTGTAGCCGAGCCTGAGGGACATGAAGTTGACGATCCTGTTTTTAATATGCGAATTAAATATTTTGCAGAAAAAGCAGTTTTCACTCAGACTATAGAACGTAAAACTGCCGACGCTTTTACCATTAATGCGTCTGTTTTTTTTATGGTTTGTAATGACAACAGCTGTCTTCCTCCTGGAGAAAAAGAAGTAAAATTTACGTTCAAAAAATCAGATACACCGGTTAAAAACGAAGATGCAGCAAGTGCCGCAACAGAAGAGAAAAACACTGATTGGCCCGCAAAAGACGAATCCACTACTAAACAAGATACCACAAACAACACAACAAACTCTGTTAACACTGCTGGCAAAGACACTCCTGAAATTTTAAATAATTCAGCCGAAAAAGCATCTTCAGGAAAAACAGCTCCTGAAGAAAGCCTTTGGACCTTATTTTTCTTCAGCTTTTTAGGAGGTCTTGCTGCTTTGTTTACACCATGCGTATTTCCGATGATCCCAATGACGGTTAGTTTTTTTACCAAACAAAGTAAAAGCAAAGCTGCCGGAATTAGAAACGCTATGATGTACGGTATTTTTATTATTGTAATCTATGTTATTTTAGGGAGTTTGGTTACTGCAATCTTTGGTGCTGATGCTTTAAATGCGCTGGCAACAAACGTAGTTTTTAATGTCTTTTTCTTTCTGCTTTTACTGGTTTTTGCATTGTCATTTTTAGGTGCTTTCGAAATAGTATTGCCAAGTTCATGGCTTACAAAAATTGACCAGAAATCAGAAATAGGAGGTGCTTTGGGAATCTTCTTTATGGCATTGGCATTAGCCATAGTTTCATTTTCTTGTACCGGACCAATTGTCGGGACTTTATTGGTTCAGGCAGCAAGTCAGGCAGGAATTGCGCCAATTGTCGGAATGTTTGGGTTTTCATTTGCCATTGCATTGCCGTTTGCTTTATTTGCAGCTTTTCCGGGATGGATGAATTCGCTTCCAAAATCGGGAGGCTGGTTAAATTCGGTTAAAGTGGTTTTAGGCTTTTTAGAATTGGCTTTAGCCTTTAAATTTTTAAGCAATGCCGACCTGGTTTTACAATTGCATCTATTAGAGCGAGAAGTATTTCTTGCCATTTGGATAGCTATATTTTCTGTATTGGCCTTATATTTATTCGGAAAGATCCAATTGTCACATGATTCGCCTGTTACGCATATCTCTGTAGGGAGACTGAGTTTAGGAATTATCGTGCTGGCTTTTGTGGTGTATATGATTCCGGGACTTTGGGGCGCTCCGTTACAATATATCAGTGGTTTTCCTCCGGCGAAACAATACAGCGAATCA
This sequence comes from Flavobacterium sp. LM4, assembly GCF_002017935.1. Taxonomy (NCBI): domain Bacteria; kingdom Pseudomonadati; phylum Bacteroidota; class Flavobacteriia; order Flavobacteriales; family Flavobacteriaceae; genus Flavobacterium; species Flavobacterium sp. LM4. Next base: position 2,856,952 of record NZ_MUFW01000001.1, read on the forward strand.
CCAAATGGTTTTGGAAACGCAGTAGGACAGAACACAGAGAAAGCTGCATTACCGGAAGGAGCAGAAAGTGGTCCAAACGGAATTACGACTTTTCATAATTATGACGAAGGTCTGGCTTACGCGAAAAAAGTAAACAAACCCGTAATGATCGATTTTACCGGATATGCTTGTGTAAACTGCCGTAAAATGGAAGAACGTGTCTGGCCGGATCCTAAAGTTTTAGCCGTTTTAAATAATGATGTGGTTTTGATCTCGCTGTATGTAGATGACAAAAGACCTCTGCCGGAGAATGAACAGCTGGTTTCTAAAATTACCGGAAAAGTTTTAAAATATACTGGACAGAAGTGGAGCGAACTTCAGATTTTAAAATATAAAACAAACGCTCAGCCGTACTACGTTTTAATGGATCATAACGAAAAAGACCTGAACAAACCATCGGCTTACAATCCTGATAGTAATGCATACTATAACTGGCTTCAGGAAGGAGTCCGGAATTTCAAAAAATAAAAAGACAAAAAATATCAAATGAAAATCTTTCAATCAAAATATTGGCTTTTAGTCCTTTTCATCGGATTTAAAAGCGCTGCTCAGTTTTCGACTACAGTTCCGCTCAGCAAAGACGTAGTTTCCGGAACATTAAAGAACGGAATGAAATATTATATTCTTCATAACGAATGGCCAAAAGACCGTGTCTGTTTTTATTTCGCTCAAAATGTCGGAGCGATTTTAGAAAATGACGATCAGAACGGACTGGCGCATTTCCTCGAACACATGGCTTTTAACGGAACACAAAACTTTGAAGGAAAAGGGATTATCGATATGCTGGAGAAAAAAGGAGTTAGTTTTGGAGCAGATATCAATGCGTATACTGCACAGGATCAAACCGTTTACAATTTGAGTAACGTTCCTGCAAACGATTCTAAATTGATTGACTCCTGTCTTTTGGCATTGCACGACTGGTCTGGTTTTCTTTCTTTAAAGGATACTGAAATTGATGCAGAACGTGGTGTTATCAGAGAAGAATGGAGAACGAGAAGAAACTCAGAATTCAGACTTCGCTTAGAAACAGATAAGGTTTTGTACAAAGATTCTAAGTATGCAAAACGAGATGTAATTGGCGATTTAAATCTAATCAATACGTTTGATTATCAGGTTTTAAGAGATTATTATAAAAAATGGTACCGTCCGGATTTACAAGCCGTTATTGTAGTTGGAGATATTGATCCGGCAGTAATTGAAAAGAAGATTATCGAAACTTTTTCTGCTATCCAAATGCCTAAAAACGCAGCAGAACGTTATTATGTTGCTGTCCCAAAAAACAAAGAAATGAACTACGTTTTGGCAAAAGACAAAGAAGCGCAGGAAACAAGCGTTGTTTTGTATTTTAAAAAGGATTTTGATAAAGTTAAAAACAACGAAACGATCAGAAGGGATTTGGTGAACAATCTGTGTACCGATATGATGAACAGACGGTATCAGGAATTCATTCAGAATAATGAAACAGCTGTTTTAAATATTGGCACAGGAACATCAGAAGTTTCAAGATTAACCAATTCGTACTATTTATATGTAACGCCAAAAAACAACAAAACGCTGGAAGGTTTTAAAGAAATGATGATTGAAACGGAAAGAGCGGTTCGTTACGGATTTACTCAAAAAGAATTAGACCGCAACAAAGAAGCTGTTTTGAGTTCATACAAAAACTCACTGCAAAATAAAGACAAATTTGAGAGTGATGGACTTTCAGAAGAATTAGTCAATTATTTCTTAAAAGCAATGCCATTTGAGAGTATCGAAACACAGTATGAAAAGGCAAAGTCAAGACTGGCTTCTATCACCTTAGCTGAAATAAATCAGGCGGTTAAGAAATTGCAGACAACTGATAATAGGGTCATGACAGTTACAGGTCCTGACAAAAATGACGTTGTTTATCCTTCAAAAGAAGATTATGTTTCGATTATGGCATCTGTTAAAAAAATGCCGCTTGAAAAATACAAAGAAACCGATACAGACCAGCCTTTGATTGCATCAGATCTGAAAGGTTCTAAAGCTTCAAAAGAAACTGCAATTGAAGGAATTGCAGGGGCAAAAAGTTACGTTTTGGCAAATGGGGCAAAGATTGTTCTGTATCCAACCACTTTAGCAAAAGACGAAGTGTTGTTCTCTGCTTTTAGTTTTGGAGGAAGTTCGTTAGTAAAGACAGAAGATATTCCGTCATCTCAAATCGCAGTGAGTCTGGTTGAAAATTCTGGTCTGGGCACTTTTAAAAGTACCGATTTAAAAGACAAACTAAACGGAAAAATTGTAGATATTAAACCTTATATCACAGAATTGACTGAAGGTTTTAAAGGTTCAGGCAATCAAAAGGATTTTGAAACTTTATTGCAATTGCTGTATCTGTATTTTGAACAGCCAAGATTTGATAAGGATGCTTATAGCCGAATGGTTACGGGTTTTAGTAATTCGTTAGAAAATTCAGCTAATACGAATCCGAAAGTTTTTCAGGATACAATTTCACAGCTCAATTACAATAGAAACAAAAGAGTTCCGTTAATAAACGAAGAATTTCTGAAACGATTGAGTTTTGAAAAAGCATCAGAAATTTATAAAGAAAGAATTCAAAACGCTGCCGATTTCACGTTTGTCTTTACCGGAAATCTTCCGGATAATGTACTTTCATTAATTGAAAAATATATCGGAAGTATTGCATCAGATGTAAATAAAAAAGAAAATTTTGTTGACAATCATCTTGATCCTGCACCGGGAATAGCCAAACAGTTATTAGTGCGCGAAATGAATGTTCCAAAAGCAAGTGTTTACATTCGTTTTGTAAAACAGTTTCCATACAACTATAAAAATGTATTCATATCGCATATTTTGACAGAATTACTATCTAAAAAATACCTGGATTTAATTCGTGAAGAAGAGGGTGGAAGTTATGGGGTTCATGTAAATTCAGGTTTAAGCAGACTGCCTTGGGATGAGTATTCAATGACCATCAATTTTGACAGTGATCCTGAAAAAGTAGAAAAACTAACAAAAATAGTCTATGAACAGATAAATTTAACGCAAAAAGATGTAACAAAACAGGAGGAAATTGAGTCTATTAAGAGCACAGTTTTAAAGGCAAGAGCAGAGAAAGTGATGACAAACAGTTTTTGGCTTAACAGCCTAAATAATATGATCCTAAACAATGATACATTTAAAGATGATGTTATTTACAAAAAAACGCTGAAAGAAATAACAGCCGAAGATGTAAAAGCTTTCGCAAAGGAATTTTTTGCAAATCCTAAAACTGTTGAAGTAATTATGAAATCAAAGCCTCAGGTTGCTGCACCCTAATAGTAAGAAATTGGTTTTTCATTCATTTTTTAGAAGTATTTTGAATTAGTAAGCGTATACAACTAACTTGAAAAACCCAAAGAGCTGTTTAACGACAGCTCTTTTTTTTCGACTTTACTTTTACAATAAACATATCTTATAGATACTTTGGGCTAAATCAATAAAAAAAGGTAGGGTTTCTCACAGTTGAATTGTTTAAGAATAAACCACTTTTTAGATTAAACTTCGAATATCAACCATGGATAGAAAAAAATTTTTAAGAAACGGTCTTTTCGGATTAGGGGCTATTATTGCACTTCCAACCGCTATTTCATCCTGTTCAAAAGATAATGATAACGAATCATCAGATGATACGGGTAATAATTCAGGAGGTGATTGCAGTGTTTCACCAACTGAAACCAAAGGGCCTTTTCCTATACTGACTCCCGCTCAATATGTTAGGGCAAGTATTATAGGCGACAGGACAGGTGTAGCACTTTTAATGACCCTGACCATAGAAGATAAAAGCAATGGATGTACGCCGCTTACAAACGTATTTGTTGATGTCTGGCAATGTGATAAGGACGGATTATACTCTCAATATAGTACACAAACCAGCGCCAGCTATTTAAGAGGAAGGCAGACTATGGATGTGCTAACTTAGCGTGGAGTTCTAGTTAAGGACAAAATCTTAACTTTAGACCATGAAAGAAAATCGTAAAAATTACGACCGCATTTTCAAAGAGAAAGCAGTCCAATTAAGTTATGAAAGAGATAATATCTCTCTACTTGCCAAGGAACTTGGTATTACAGCTGCTTTGCTTTATAAATGGCGCCAAGATTATCAAGAATTTGGAACGGGAAGTTTTCCTGGAAAAGGCAATTTAAAACTAAGTCCCGAACAAGAAAAAATTCATGAACTTGAAAAAAAATTAAAAGAAGCAGAATTAGAACGTGATATCTTAAAAAAGGCAATAAGCATCTTTTCCAAGGGAGGTCGATGATTTATCTTTTCATAAAAGACCATGAAAAAATATATTCGATTGAAAAGATGTGCAAAGTTTTAGCAGTAAGCAACAGCAGTTACTATAAATGGAAAAAACAGATTGTTTCAGAAAGGCAAAAACGAGTGATTTTAATAAAAGAAGCAATAACTTCAATATATTTTAATACCAAACAGCGATATGGAAGTCCAAGAATTACTTTAGAACTTCAAAATATAGGATATCAAATATCTAGAATAACAGTCGCTAAATACATGAAGCAATTAGGTTTGTACAGTAAATTGAGTAAAAAATTTAAAGTAACAACCAATTCAAAACATAATCATTTTGTTGTTCCAAATATCTTAAAAAGAGAATTTACGGTGAAGGAACCATCTAAAGCTTGGGTTTCAGATATAACATATATTCAAACAAAGGACGGATTTTTGTATCTCACAATTATTTTGGATTTGTTCGACAGAAAAATAATTGGCTGGAGTCTAAGCAATGGTTTGAGTACTAAACAAACTACATTAACAGCTTGGAAAATGGCACTTAAAAATCGAAAAATTACAAATGAATTAATATTCCACTCCGACAGAGGAATTCAATATGCTAATAAAAGCTTTACTAATATGCTTGACTCTTTTAAAACTGTCACTAGAAGTATGAGCCGTAAAGGAGATTGCTGGGATAATGCTGTTGCAGAAAGTTTTTTCAAATCACTAAAAACAGAATTAATTTATGGGAATAAACTAATTACTAAAGAACAAATGGAACTTGAAATTTTTGAATACATCGAAATTTGGTACAATAAAAAAAGAAGGCACTCTGCTTTGAACTATAAAACTATTGAAGAATTTAATAAATTAACTAATTACAAAAATGTAGCTTAACTTTTTCTCTACTTTTTGTTTGCATATCCAGTTCCTGTATTTATTAATAATCGCCAGGGTGGGAGGAAGGATAGGGACATTTGCCCTAATTGCTGTTTTTGATCTATTGGTCATAATCCAAAGATTATCATTTCCTGGTACACTGTACTATGACATTTAATGTGTATTTTGATTGCGTATAAAAACAGAAAAAGCCTTTAAAAACTTAATTTTTAAAGACTTTCAAATTTTAAAGTTTGTTTTAAAACTTCATTTGGCGGAGGAAGAGGGATTCGAACCCCCGGACCTGTTACAGTCAACAGTTTTCAAGACTGCCGCATTCGACCGCTCTGCCATTCCTCCAGTAAGACGCAATCATGCTCTGAATGCGGGTGCAAAGATAAAATGTTTTTTCGATTCTGGAAATTTTTCTGCTACTATTTATCAATAAAATGATTTCTCGTGTGCTTGTCTATTCTTTAAGGGTAAAATTTTAATAAAAGGCCTGAACCTTTTTCAAAACCTGAAAAAGGCACGTTTTTCACAACTTTTGTCCTGTTTTTTACAACACTTTTTAAAAACGACCCATCTAAATTTGTTTAGAGTTTAGAAACAAATAGTGTATAAAAAGCAAACAGATAAGGTTATGGAGTCAAAAGCACGTTTTAAAAGTATTATTGTAGAAATAATCGGTTATCTGTATATCCTTTTATTTGTCTACGCGGCAGTCAGCAAATTATTAGATTTCGAAAACTTTCAGGTACAGTTGGGGCAGTCGCCTTTGCTAAGTGCCTTTGCAGTTGGGGTGGCATGGCTCGTTCCGGGTACCGAACTGCTCATTACACTGTTGCTCATGATACCAAAGTTTAGAAGTTTAGGATTTCTGGGAGCCTTCATACTAATGACCATGTTCAGCGTTTACATTTTCATCATCCTTCATTACAGTTCCTTCGTTCCCTGTTCCTGCGGAGGAATATTAGAAAAAATGACATGGAACGTCCATCTCGTTTTTAATAGCGTATTCGTCCTGTTGGCAGCTTTGGCAATCGTATGGCAGGCTAAAAAGAATAGAAAAAAAGCAAGCATTTCACCTGTTCTCACGATACCACTTTCCGCCGTTTCAGGTACTTTTTCAATCATTGTGTTATTTCTGTTTTCAGAAAATATCATGCAGTATAAGAACCTGTTTATCAGACGTTATCCATAGCATCCCATAACCTTAATAAACAGCATAGATTTAAAATTTAATTCCTACTATATAGCAGGTTATACCCGGAACAAACTCTATCTTGGCAACTACACTGCACCGTGCCCTGATGGACAATGAACTGGTGGTGTATGAGCTGCGTACTGTTTTAAAGAAAGAAATGACAGGCAATGGAAAGTAAAGAATTTTAATGCCTCAAAATATACTGGCCGGTATCAGGAAAAAGACCGAACACCTGTAGAAAAAAGTAGGTCAAAGTGTAACGTAATATGTAGTAGTATGAAAACTGTATTAGTAAAAAAAGCAACGCCTTTTGCTGTGGTAGCATTGGCAGTTGCGGCAGCATTTGCAACAACATCCATGCAAAGTGCTTCAGTGGTTGAGGACGAAATAGGATATACGCTTAATTCTCAGGGCGCATGTAATATTGAAGTAGCCTGTAGCACCATTCAGGCTCAGGTTTGTCGCGTCAACGGAGACAGCGGGGCACAGGCTTTTGGTAAAAACGATCAGGAAAACTGTACCGAACTTTTGTATCGTCCTTAATTCTCCAATCCTTTTTTTTCAAAATTGTAATGCAGTTCCGGTATTCGGAACTGCATTATTTTTTAAGAGGCTCTGTAATTACTCCGTTCCTTTTTCAATCCAGGAGGGCAGGGTTTCATTTTTCAGGTAATAGCCAAACCACTGCCCGGCACGCTGTGTAAAATCCTTTTGATTTTCGGGATGGAGCAGACTGTGCCTTTCTTCAGTATAAAACAAGGTAACATTGTTTTTGCCAAGCCGCCGGAGTGCCATATAGTATTCCACACTCTGATGCCAGTCTATGTGCTGGTCTTTTTTGCCTGTCCATAGCAGCAGAGGGGTTGTGATATGCTCCGCATTAGATATAGGCGAATTACGCGTATAGGCAAGAGGGTCTTCATAAGGACTTTTCCCGATTCTCCACTGCTCCTTGTTCATCCGCCACAAATCAGGCTTTCCGGTGTCCCATCCTACGGTCAGAAAATAACTGTTCAGATCCGTTACGGCTGCTCCGGCAATAGTAGCGGCAAACAGGTTGGTCTGTGTAATGATAAAAGCGGTTTCATAGCCCCCGAACGAATGCCCGATCAGCCCGGGTCTATTGATTTATAATTACTTTTATCGAATATGCATTATTAAAGAGCAATATTTAACTTCCCAACTCGAATTTACTGCTCAAACTGTATTTCCATATCAATAGAATGGTTGATTATAGTCTTTGAATAGACTGCGAGTCCTTTTATTTTAAGAACTCAGAATCTTTGCTCCTTTCAACAAGTCTTACATAATTTAAATTTAGCGTTTCACTTTCCAGATAAAGAGTAATGAGCCTTTCCGAGCGGGACCCATGATTTTTTATATATTTAAAGGGCAATATTATAATGAGTATGCTTTAAATCGGCTAAATTTCTAAGTGAAGTGGACAAATTGGCATTTAAAACGGCTAATTGTTCAAAAAAAAAAGTACATCTTTGGAAATAGTTTTTTTATAAAAAGAGGAGAGGGACTTTGACCTTTTGAAAATTTACTTTCTAACTGTAATCCTACTGACTGTGACCAAAAAATTATGGCTTAACGCCTTTCTCATATCGCCCATTCTGGCATTCTACGCAGCAAGTCCGCCTTATCTGAGCCAAAAATTTGATTTTAGGACTTGCCTGCTTTTCTTCACTGTAATCACGACTATTGGCCTTATCATCTGGTCTATTCATATCTACCTGGTAATCAGGGAGCCTCAGATGAACAATTTTTCGAAATTTTTAACGGCTCAGGCCATTATGATTATTTTAAGGATTTTAGGAAAAATAGCTGCACCTGATTATGAAATACCCGGTCCGGCCCTTGAAAACACAAATATCATTTATGATCTTTTCTTTTTAATGCTTCCCAATATTGTCATCATGATCCTCTGCAATAACATTGTGACCTCCCGCAACAAAGAAATCGCAGAAAGACAGGTACAGGAATTAAAGCTTCAGAACAGCGAAGCCCAGAAACAAGTCCTGGTTCAGCAGCTCCAGCCCCATTTCTTTTTTAATGCCCTGAGCGTACTCAAGTCCCTTATTACCTCCAATCATGACAAAGCCGAAGAGTATGTCGTAAGACTTTCTCATTTCCTTCAGTATTCTCTCAGCGCACCGGAAGCCGATGTGGTGGATCTGGAAAAGGAACTGGATTTTGTAGATGACTATCTTGCCCTGCAGCGCGTGCGCTTCGGTAGCGCCTTTACCTGCGTAATTGATGTTCCAAGGGAAATGTACAGTCATAAACTACCCGTTTTTGCCTTACAGACACTGGTTGAAAATATTTTTAAGCACAATCATTTTACTGAAAAAAAACCGCTGGAATTTCAGATTAAATATATCCCATCAGGACTTATTGTAACCAATAAAAAAAATCCAGCCACACATGTTCAGTGTAACAATACCGGGCTGGCAAATCTGAACAGCAGGTATAAGCTGCTCAGCGAAAAAGAAATCATAATAGAAGAATCAGAGCAAAATTTTACCGTTATAATCCCAATACTTTAAAGTATGAATATTGTTATTATAGAAGATGAAAGACCTCTGGCGGAAGACTTGGCCAAGACCATTGCCGAAGTGATGCCAGATGCCGTGATCTGCGCCCACCTGCATTCTGTTGAAGAAGCAACCGAATTCTTCAAAACAGAACATAAAATTGATCTTATATTCTCCGACATACAGTTAGGAGATGGTCTGAGTTTTGATATTTTTGCGGCGATAAACAATAAGGTGCCTATTATATTCTGCACCGCTTTTAACTATTATATGCTAGAAGCTTTTGAGACAATGGGGATTGACTACATTATCAAGCCCGTCAATAAGGATTCCATAACCAAAGCATTAAAGAAATATACGCTGCTCACTGGAGCAGATAACAAGGCCTTGGATTTTAAAAAACTGCTCTCGGGTCTTTCCGAGAGTATCAAGCCCATTGCTATGCCGTCAGTCATCCTGCATCAGGGAGAGAAAATCACCCCGCTCTCGGGCAACGACATCGCTTTTTTTCTAATTGAAAACCTGATGGTGTATGCCTTTAGCTTTGAAGGCAGAAAATGGCACGTAAACCAGAACCTTGATACATTGGAGAAAAAATTCGCACCGTTTTTTTACCGTGCCAACCGGCAGTATTTAATCAACAGAAAAGCCGTGAAATCAGCTGCACACTACCCGAACAGGAAAATAAGGATTACTTTAAATTCTGACTTTCCTGATGCCATACTGGTAGGAAAAGAGAAAGTCACAGATTTTCTGGAATGGCTCTCCAATGGTTGAGAGACATGCATGCGTATGTTTTTGGGAGAAAAGCAGTTGGGAAAAGAAAACCTAATCAGGACAGTTAAAATTTTATATCTGAATACTATCGTTGCCTGCGCAGAAGGCACTTGATGACTGTCTTAATCATCCTCAAAAAACTTTATGAAGCATGCTCTCCAAAAAAAAAATAACTAGGCATTTCCTACCTAAAATGCCTTTAGTTTATAACCTCTACGGCATTTAAATTACAAATAAAACCCTGTTTCTAAATTCTGTTTTTAAGGTCTTGTCCACTTTATCTGCTTTTTCGTCCACTTCAGTTTCATCTGCGCTTAAAAATCGAAAATGCTTTCACATTTTTACTGTAAAACACAGTAAAATGAAAACATTTTTAATCAGGCATTTTATTTTGGCCGTCCTGCTTCTTTGCTCGGGCAGAAGCTTTGCTCAGCAGAAATATACTATCAGCGGTACAATAAAAGACAAAAATAACGGGGAACTCATAATTGGCGCCGCTGTTCAGATAGTGCAGAACAGTGCCTATTCAGCCGTTACCAATGAATATGGGTTCTACTCTATATCAATGCCCGAGGGCCAGTACAGCATAATATGCAGCTACATTGGATTCGAGCAGCAGCAGCAGAGCATTACTCTTGATAAAAATATCAGGATTGATTGGTCGCTGGACACTGCTCAAGCCAATACCCTTAGTGAAGTGGTAGTCTCAAGCACTAAAAAGGATAGAAACCTTAATGAAGCACAAATGGGAATTGAGACTCTTAATATGAAAAAAATAGAGAAACTGCCTGTACTTTTTGGAGAAAAAGATGTAATGAAAACAATCCAACTACTGCCCGGGGTTAAAAGCACCGGAGACGGAAGTTCGGGATTCAGCGTTCGAGGCGGGGCTGCCGACCAAAACCTTATTCTATTGGATGAAGCACCAGTTTATAACGCATCACACCTCCTGGGTATCTTCAGTACCTTTAACAGTGATGCGCTGAAAGATGCCACCATTATAAAAGGAAACAGTCCCTCACAATACGGAGGGAGGCTTTCCTCTGTTATGGATGTAAAAATGAAAGATGGGAATAATCAGGATTATAATGTAGCGGGGGGAATCGGTCTTATCAGCAGCAGGCTCAGTGTTGAGGGGCCAATTCAGAAGGATAAGTCTTCTTTTATAATATCTGCTAGAAGAACATATGTCGATTTGTACTTAAAAGCCAGTAATGATTTTAAGGACACTAAACTTTACTTCTACGATCTTAATATGAAAGCCAATTATAAGATAAATGACAACAATCGCATTTATCTCTCCGGGTATTTTGGAAGAGATGTCCTGGGGCTTGGTAGCTCATTTTCTACTGACTGGGGCAATACGACAGCTACGCTGCGATGGAACAGCATTATCAACAGCCGTCTGTTTTCAAACACCTCCCTCATCTACAGCAACTACGATTACAAAGTGAGTCTGGAGAGTGCCAGCGACCAGACAACAACCATGAGTTCTAAAATTAAGGATTGGAACCTGAAACAGGATTTTTCGTGGTTTGCCAGCAACCAGCATTCTGTACGATTTGGACTGCAGTCTATCTATCATGCCATAACGCCCAATAGCGCATCAGGCAGTAGTGTAAGCAGTTACCCAAAGAGTACACGATATTCATGGGAGAATGCCCTTTATGCAAATGACGATTTTAAAATCTCCGAACCTTTGACTCTTAACTACGGATTCAGGCTGTCTGCTTTCAGCGTCATGGGAGGAGACACTTATAATATATATGAGAATGGTGTACTCACTGAGAGCAAAGATATCGCTAAAGGATCTGTTGGTAAAACATATTTTAATATTGAACCTCGTTTGACCGCCAACTACCGCATAAATGAAGTGAGCAGTATTAAAGCCGGATACTCGCGAAACACCCAAAACCTCCATTTATTGTCCAACAGCAGCAGCGGGAACTCTTCAGATCAGTGGATTGGAAGCAGTTACACGGTAAAGCCTGAAATAGCAGACCAGATAAGTGCAGGCTACAGCAGAAACTTCAACGATAACAATTACGAAATTAATACCGAGGTGTATTATAAGGACATGAAGAACCAGATTGATTATAAAAACGGTGCCGAGATATCTTTTGATGCCGGAAAGGATGTGGAAAGCGAACTTTTGTTTGGTAAAGGAAGAGCCTACGGTATCGAACTTATTGCTAAAAAGAAAGAAGGAACGCTTACCGGCTGGGTATCCTACACCCTGTCAAAAACCGAACGTAAAATAAATGGTATCAACGATAATGACTGGTATAATACCCGTCTTGATAAAACACATGATCTCTCTGTTGTTGCTATTTATACTTTAAATCCAAAATGGTCTCTTTCTGGAACCTTTCTATACAGCACTGGTAATGCCGTTACTTACCCGACTGGAAAATACGAGCTTAACGGCCAGACCGTTTTCCAGTACAGCAGCCGAAATGCAGACAGAATGCCCTCTTACCGCAGACTGGATATAAATGCAACTTATGATCCTAAAACAAACAAAAGATTTCATGGATCATGGAGTTTTGGATTCTATAATTTATTCGGTTTTGAAAATGCCTATTCGATAACTTTCGAAGATAATCCTGATAAACCTGGCACTACAAGGGCTGTCCAGACATCCCTGTTTAAAATGATTCCTAATGTCACTTATAATTTCAAATTTTAAAGATGAAAAAAGCATTTTTTATATTATTATCTGTAGCGTTAACCGCAGGATGCGAAAAAGAAATTACACTGGATCTGCAAGATAAAAGCGGCTCTATTGTGATTGAAGGAAATATCACAGACCAGCCTGGTCCTTATTATGTACACATCACCAAGTCTGTTGCATTTACCGAAAGCAATAAATATCCCCCAGTCACCAATGCTGTCGTTACCATCAGTGATAATCAGGGTCATTCAGAAATCCTAACCTATGAATCCGACGGACGCTATAAGACTTCCGGTCTCGTTTCTGTTACCGGCAATACATACACACTGAACGTATCAGTTGACGGGGAAAATTACACCGCGCAAAGCACTATGCCTGCTCCTGTAACCCTGGACGGGCTCATTCAGGATTCCATGACAATGGGAGATAAAACTACCTATACTATACTTCCTGTCTACACGGATCCTGAGCAGCTGGGTAACCGCTATTTGTTTATTCTGAGTATTGAATACAAAAACAACAAGACCGTACAGGTATTTTCAGATAATATAAATAATGGAATGGTGAATCAGAGAAGCTTATTCCCATCGCTGGACAAGGACGATGAACTTCTGCCTGGCAATATAATCCACGTTGATATGCAGTGCATAGATCCGGAAGTATATACCTATTTCAGCGCACTGGTTCAAATTTCAGGTGGAAGCGTGACACCGGCAGATCCCCCCAGCAATATAAGCAACGGTGCCCTGGGTTATTTTTCCGCGCACACCGTTTCTTCAAAGAGTTTAGTTATTAAGTAAATCAGCATAGACGTTGCCTTATTTTCATTTTTATTTAATTAAATCTCCCATCTATTTTAATATAGTAATTCATATGCCTAATTTATCCACCTGTTTTCTTTTTGAAAAAAAAACCATAACAATCCTGTGCCTGCTCACCATGCAGATTTTATTCTCACAGAAAATTTATGAATTCAATACTCCTACAGCAAACTGTTACAGCCAGTACCTGTTTCAGGAAAATTCAGCATCGCCTAAAGGAGTGCTGGTAATTGACGCGGGCGTGGAAGATTTAAAAACCCTCAGCGAGAATAACATTTACGTAAAATCAGGGCTTTTCTCTGATTATAACATATTGTACATAAACATATTGGATAAGGAAAATAAAAATTCCTTAAATTGTTATAATGCCATTATTTACACCATATCTTCCGTACGGAAGATAAAAGAATCTGTTTTCTTTCTTATCAATCCATTGGAAGACAAAACCCAGAATGCGATCATTTACAAAGACAGCGCCTACCCTTTTAACTTCATAAACAGCCGCCATGAAAGTCTAGACCTTCTAAAAACTGAACTTGATGCTGAGCTGTCCGGTAAAAGCTATACTACAGATATACTGTACTCCTATGAAGACATACGATCAGATAAAATGCAGAATTACAAAGATAATTTCGATGTCGGCTTTTTTTATTCACCTTTAGCTCTTTTCGGTCCAAAACTAAATGGTAACAGTGATGTAGTGATAACCAAAGGACTGAGTTTCAAAAAAGCGCTCACCTCACAGTCCACTCTGCTTTTAAATATAAGCATGGGGAATAAAAAACCCGAAGGCGGCATGGAGCCAGGTAAAAAAGGAACAGTCCGTATCTTTATGCTTATGGGCACTGAATTGATATATCGCTATTACGACAATCCCAACAAACCACTGAGGTTTTTTGCCTCTTTTGGTTTGGGTGGCTATACGATGACCAATACTAAAATAAAAATAAAAACAGGCGGTGTGTCATCGAGTTCAGATTCAAACCAATATTTCACATTCCTTGCTGATGCAGGTCTCGAATACCGCATATCTCCAATGGTCAAAGTGAGCAGTTCTCTACCCCTAAAATACTTTACCAATAATATTAATAAAAATTCAAATACACTGAGTATGGGAATAAATTTAGGTATTTCGGCCACACTTAACCCTAATTCTAAAGCCAGAGGAGCGGAAAAGAAAAAGAGTACCGTTAACCAAATACATCTTCAGTAAATTAAAATTTCAGATCAGAAGGAAATTAAAATCTTTTTTTAATGTTTATTTTTTTCGTCACTCTACGGGACAAAAGATAAAAATCATTTTTTGTCCCGTTCACTGTAGAGTTTCTTCCAATGTTGTAGGCCGTTTTGCTGCAGCCAAGCTTCTACAACACCTGGAGTATACTTTCGTATTGTTTGCTGATCGTGTCGGTACAGATTTAAAACTATCTGTTTAAAATAACGATTATTCTCACTTAACAACATTAATAAAATCCTTCGTCTATAATATTTAGTCCTAAGTAGATTTATTAATATTCTTTGTGTAAAAAGTAGTTTTTTTTAAAGAAATATTTAAAAAAAAATCATCATTACAAAAGTCTAATTTTTAAAAAAAAGTCACGAATAAGTAATGGTGACATTATTTTAGTTACACTTTGTGTTAAGTTTTATATAATTAATATGTAACAAGGAGAAAAAATATTCATGAATATTTTTGGACATAATATTTTTATGAAAACCGTTTTTGTATAAAAGAAGCGGACAAAGCATTAATTATATTTGTGACTATTTAATTTAACTTTTATGCCAGTAAATGATTTTGGTTGTAAATTTAATGAAAAAATAAAATCGTAAATAGATAACTGATATTTTAAATTATTGTGAGGAGAATAGAAATTCGATATGAGGTCTCATAATTTAGTTTTAGTGACGTCAATTATAACCAAATAACAGTTTTTTTTGGTTATAATTTTTAAGTAAGTATTATAAGATATTTTATAGTGCATTAAAAAAATAATTTATACTAATTTAATTACTTTGTTAGTTTATTACAACCGATTGTGTAAAAAAATGACTTTTTTTGATTTAAAAAATTATCTATGAGGATATTAAAAAAAACAAAATTTTTAAACAAATTTTAGTTTTATTGTATATATTATTATGTCAATTGGAATATTGAAAAAATGAAATTTTGCTACCATTTAAATAAGTATATTTACTGATATTAATATTTAATCATGGAAGAACATAAACATGTTACAATTTACGACATTGCTGATAAGCTAAATCTTGCTACATCAACAATTTCAAGAGCATTAAAAGACCATCGTAGTATTAGTGAAAAGACCACAAAAAAAGTAAAACAAACAGCAAAAGAAATGGGCTTTGTTCCCAATACTTTGGCTGCTGGACTACGTGGTAATAAATCTACAACCATTGGCATTTTAATTCCTACTGTAACGCAACCTTTTTTATCTTCTTTAATAAGTGGTATTGAAGTTACCGCTCAAAAATCTGGTTATTCAGTTATAATTATGCAGTCACATGATTCTTATGAAATGGAAGTTGGGATGGCACAATCTTTATACAGTAATAGGGTATGCGGAGTCATTTGCTCATTAGCAATGCAAACAAAAGATACTACCCATTTTAAACAGTTTTCAAATAATAATATTCCTTTGGTATTTGTTGATAGGGTACCGAAGGATTATGATACCTTTCGTGTGGTAATTAATAACTATTTAGCGGGTTATAAAGCGACGAAACATCTTTTAGAACAAGGGTGTAGAAGGATTGCGCATTTAACTGCTGGATCAGAGTTTGGAACCTTATATAATGAGAGAAAAAGAGGGTACATGGATGCTCTTTTGGAATATGAAATACCAATTGATGAAGATATTATTATTAGTTTAGAACAGATGACATATGAAGAAGGTGTAAAAGCATGTAATAAATTATTTGATTTGAAATTGGTTCCAGATGGTCTTTTTGCACCTGGTGATATACTGGCCGTCAGTGCAGTACAAACTGCTAAAAAAAGAGGCGTTAAGGTACCAAAAGAGTTTGCTGTTATCGGTTTTAATAATGATCCCATATCAGAAATTATTGAACCGAATATCTCTACTGTAACTCACCCGGCAGAAAACATGGGTAAAGCCGCTGCCGATTTAGTTATCAAAAATCTAAAATTTGTTACGGAAGAAGATGCAAAGGAAATTACATTTTTAAACACTCACGTAGTGATACGAGAATCTTCTAAGAGGATATAACTTTTATTTATTGTTATTTTAGAAAACCTGTTATCAATCTTTTTAACAGGTTTTTTTATGTGGTACATATTTCATATCTTCTAATTGTATTTTGAATCAAAAATACAATTTTATTTGTTTATAACTTAAATTTTGTATTTTAGCACAACCGATTGCAAATTATTTAATGTTTTTAATTGCATTTTTTAGCATTTAATTAAAAAATATTCATTTTTTAATTAAATCAATAGCTAATTCTTAATTCATAAATAGCAGAATAATAGAGATTATGTACAATATAAAAAATTTCCTTAGTTCAATTATTTTTTTTGCAGCTTCTTTCTCAGTATTTTCTCAAAAAGATTATAAATTATGGCTTCAATATGATAAGAAGACGAATGCAGAATTGGTTTCAAAATATGTGTCGGATGTTCAGGGAATTGTTTCTTTGGGAAATTCTGAAACTTCAAAAATCGCTTCCAAAGAATTAGAATCCGGATGGACTGAAATGGTAGGAAAAACAATCAGCGTTAAATCAAAAATAGAAGGAGATCGAAATATCATTATTGGTTCTAAAGAATTACTGAGTTCTGAAATTCAAAAGGAAATTGGAAATTTTGATCAGATCAATGATGAAGGGTTTATCATCAAATCGATTTTATTAAAAGGAAAAAATCAAATTATTATTACGGGTAAAAAAGAGGTCGGCGTTTTATACGGAGTTTATAGTTTTCTAAGATTGATTCAAATGAATAAATCCATCAAAAATTTAAACATTGTTGATGCACCAAAAACGAATATTCGGATTTTAAATCACTGGGATAATTTAGACCGAACTGTCGAACGCGGTTACGCTGGTTTCTCTTTATGGAACTGGCAAAAATTACCCGATTTTATCGATCAGCGTTATATAGATTACGCAAGAGCAAATGCGTCAATTGGAATTAATGGAACCGTTTTAACGAATGTAAATGCTAACGCCCTAATCTTAACGCCTCAATATTTAGAAAAAGTAGAAGCCTTAGCAAACGTATTTAGACCCTACGGAATAAAAGTATATTTAACTGCTCGTTTCTCAGCGCCAATTGAAATTGGAGGTTTAAAAACGGCAGATCCAAAAGATGTAGACGTAGCGAATTGGTGGAAAAATAAAGCAAAAGAAATTTATAAAAAAATCCCGGATTTTGGTGGATTTTTGGTAAAAGCAAATTCAGAAGGCCAACCCGGCCCGCAAAATTATGGAAGAGATCATGTTGACGGAGCCAATATGCTGGCTGATGCCGTTGCGCCTTTTGGTGGTGTAATTATGTGGCGCGCTTTTGTATATTCAGAACATGATGCCAATGATCGTGCAAAACAAGCTTATGCCGAATTTGTGCCGTACGATGGAAAATTTAAAGACAATGTAATCGTTCAGGTAAAAAACGGGGCGATCGATTTTCAGCCACGTGAACCTTTTCACCCAATGTTTGGTGCGATGCCGAAAACACCTTTGATGATGGAGTTTCAAATTACACAGGAATATTTAGGATTCAGTACACATTTAGTTTTTCTTCCAAAATTATTTCAGGAAGTTTTAGAATCAGATACCTATCAAAAAGGAAAAGGTACTACCGTTGCCAAAGTGATTGACGGTACTTTAACAAAAACAAAATTGACAGGAATTGCCGGAGTTTCTAACATCGGAAATGATTTAAACTGGACCGGTCATCCTTTTGCGCAGGCGAATTGGTATGGCTTTGGAAGATTGGCATGGAATCCAAATTTAGATGCAGAAGTTATTGCTGATGAATGGTTGAGATGTACTTTCTCTAATGATGAAAATTTCATTAAGCCAGTAAAAGAAATGATGATGGAATCTCGTGAAGCGGTTGTCAATTACATGACGCCCCTTGGTTTGCATCATATTATGGATACCGGTCATCATTACGGTCCGGGACCATGGGTTTCAAATTTGTCGCGACCAGAATGGAATCCGGTATATTATCACAAAGCAGATAAAAAAGGAATTGGTTTCGACCGTTCAAAAACCGGAACAAATGCCACATTGCAATATGCACCGGAAGTAGCCAAAATTTTTGATAATTTAGAAACCTGTCCGGAGAAGGATTTACTATGGTTTCATCATGTTTCCTGGGATTATAAATTGAAAAACGGACAGACGCTGTGGAATGGTTTGGCTATGAAATATCAGGAAGGCGTGAATCAGGTAAAAGACATGCAGACCGTTTGGAATAAAAGCGAAAAATTTGTTGATGCCGAGCGTTTCAAAGAAGTACAAATGTTATTAGAAATTCAGTATAAAGAAGCAAAATGGTGGCGAGATGCGTGCTTGATTTATTTCCAACAATATTCAGATAAAGAATTGCCAGTTGGCGTAGCCAAACCAACACAAACTTTAGGCTATTTTCAATCCTTAAAATTCCCTTTTGCACCGGGAAATTAAATATTGAAATTAAAAAATATGAGAACAAAAACAGCAATTGTAACCGGAGGGAATTCGGGTTTGAGTTTTGCAACAGCAAAGAAACTTGTGATAACGGAATCAAAACCTATATAATAGGAAGATCAAAAGAGAAGACAGAAGATGCGTGTAAAGAAATAGGGCCAAATGCAATTCCTGTGATTTACGATTTAAATAATCTTGCAGGAATTCCGTTCATGATTGAGAATATAAGTAAACAAAATCAAATTGACATTTTAGTAAATAACGCTGGAATCAATCTTAAAAAAGAGTTTCTGGATGTTACAGATGAAGATTTTTTATCGGTAATCCATACTAATCTTTTAAGTGTTTTTTGCAGTTAGCAAAGCGGTTGTAAAAAACATGAAAGAAAATGGAGGAGGAAGCATTATCAATATCAGTCCGATGGCATCACAATATGGTATTCCGAAGGTAATTGCATATTCGGCAAGTAAAGGAGCAATCGAATCGATGACCAGGGCAATGGCGGTTGATTTGGCTCCGTTTGGAGTTCGTGTAAACTGTATCGCCCGGGGATTTATCAAAACAAAAATGTCTTCTACGGCACTTGATAACGATCCCGAAAGAAAAAATAAAGTGCTTGGCAGAACGCCAATGGGATTCTTAGGCGAACCTTCGGATATTGCAGATGCCGTTTATTATTTCGCTTTAAGCGAATCAAAATATACAACCGGAACCGTTTTACCAGTTGATGGCGGAAACAGTATTGGGTTTTAATTGAAAAGAAGAATATCATGATAAAAATGCAACAAACCATGCGTTGGTTTGGCCCTCAGGATAATGTTACTTTAAGAGACATCAAGCAGGCCGGCGCAACCGGAATTGTAACCGCTTTGCATCAAATTCCCGTTGGGGAAATCTGGTCAATTGAAGGTATTAAAGAAAGACAGCAAATTATCAAAGAAGCTGGCTTGGAGTGGTCTGTTGTGGAAAGTCTGCCAGTTCATGAAGAAATAAAACGGGCTACCGGAGATTATTTGCAATACATTGAAAATTATAAAATCAGTTTAAAGAATTTGGCGGACTGCGGTATTAAAATCATCACGTATAATTTTATGCCGATTCTGGACTGTGTTCGAACGAATCATAATTTTATTAATGAAGAAGGAAGCAAAGCGTTGTTATTCAATAAGCTGGCTTTTACTTATTTTGATGTGTTTTTATTGAAAAGACCTAATGCTGAAAATGATTATTCTGATGAAGAAAAAGCAAATGCGTTGGTATACGGAAATGAACTTTCTGAAGACGAAAAAGCATTACTTTTTAAAAATGTTTTATTAGGATTGCCGGGTAGTAAAATCAATTTTACGGCTGAACAGATTCTGTCTTTATTAGATAATTATGCAGAAATTGACAATAATAAACTAAGGGAAAACCTGATTTACTTTTTATCAGAAGTTGCTCCCGTTGCTGAAGAATTAGGCTCTAAATTGGCTATTCATCCTGATGATTCGCCATTTTCGGTTTTAGGTTTGCCCCGAATTGTTTCAACAGAAAAAGATATTAAAGCAATTTTTGAAGCCTTGCCTTTAAACGCAAATGGACTTTGTTATTGCACGGACTCATTAGGAGCGGATCCAAAAAACAATCTGGAGAAAATTATAGATGATTTCGGAGATCGAATTCACTTTTTACACTTACGAAATACCTTCCGCGAAAGCGAAAACATTTTTAGAGAATCTGCCCATTTAGGAGGAGATACCAAAAAGGAAATCATTATTGAAAAAGTGCTTTTGTTGATGAATAAAAGAAAAGTGAGTTTACCAATGCGTCCTGATCATGGCTTTTTGCATGATGTTGATGTAAAAACAGAAACATACCCAGATTATTTTTTAGTAGGAAGATTAAAAAGTCTTGTCGAGTTAAGAGGTTTGGAAATGGGAATTGCTTATAAACCTCAAAATTTTAAATACTGACAATATAATAAATTTAATTGGATTTTAATGTTTTGACGACTAAAAAATTTGTTCGATAATAATGTTTTTTGAATTAGGAAATAAACAGATTATAATTTTCATGAAAAAATTACAAAATAAAAAATAACTATCATCCAAAAACTAAAAAAGTATGAAATTAATTAAACCCTGTTTACTTGCAATAACCACATTGCTGATTGTAAACTGCACAGCGCAGAACACTTCTTTGAAAGACGCTTATAAAAAAGATTTTTATATCGGAACGGCTTTGAATGCCAATCAAATCGAAGAAAAAAATGCTAATGAAGA
Organism: Flavobacterium sp. LM4; assembly: GCF_002017935.1. Lineage (NCBI taxonomy): Bacteria > Pseudomonadati > Bacteroidota > Flavobacteriia > Flavobacteriales > Flavobacteriaceae > Flavobacterium > Flavobacterium sp. LM4. The sequence goes on from NZ_MUFW01000001.1 coordinate 2,878,090, forward strand.
TGCACTAATTCGTAAAGAATTTAATGCAATTACGGCAGAAAACATCATGAAGTCGATGTTTGTACATCCGCAAAAAGACAAATATGACTTTGCGATGTCTGATAAATTTGTAGCCTATGGAGAAAAAAACAAAATGTTTATTCATGGTCATACTTTAATCTGGCACAGCCAACTGGCTCCCTGGATGGCGAAAATCAAAGACAGCGCAGAAATGAGAGCTTTTATGAAAGACCATATCACAATGATCGTTTCAAAATACAAAGGAAGAATTGGTTCGTGGGATGTTGTAAATGAAGCTTTAAACGAAGATGGAACCTTAAGAAAATCAGTTTTTTTGAGTACACTTGGAGAGCAATATTTGGTTGATGCTTTTAAATTAGCGGCAGCAGCCGATCCAAAAGTAGACTTGTATTATAACGATTATAACAATGAAGCTCCAGCAAAAAGACAAGGCACAATTGATTTAATCAAAAAAGTAAAAGCCGGAGGAGGAAAGGTTGATGGTGTGGGTATCCAGGCACATTGGCGTTTGGAAAGCCCTTCGATAAAAGAAATTGAAGAAAGTATTTTGGCTTACTCGGCTCTAGGTTTAAAAGTCGCTTTTACAGAATTAGACATTACAGTTTTACCAAATCCATGGGATCTAAAAGGCGCAGATGTCAATCAGAATTTTGAAGGAAGTGCCAAAATGAATCCGTATACTGAAAAACTTCCCGATGCTGTTCAGACACAGCTGGCGAAGCGTTATGAAGATATTTTTAAATTATTTCTTAAGCATAAAGATAAAATTAGCCGTATTACTTTTTGGGGCGTTTATGATGGGCAATCCTGGCTAAATGACTGGCCTATAAAAGGTCGTACGAATTATCCGTTATTATTTGATAAAAATTTAAAATATAAAAAGTCGTATAGCAGTATAATTAAATTAAAAGAAAAAAAATAAACGTGTAACATCTTTTTTTTAGCTAAGAATGCAACCGAATGGTTTTTATTATAATCAAATTAATTAAAAATAAGTTGCTGATTGTTTTTTTTACATATCTTTACACAACCGATTGTTTTTATTACTGTGATTTTTGATATGATTATAAACTATTAAATCTAAAAAAGAGAAATTAATTTAAATAAAATTAATACCAAACAAATAATGAATCTTAATACTCAAAAACTATCCATAAAAGAAAAAATTGGATATAGCTTAGGCGACCTTGCGGCAAATTTAGTCTTTCAGACCCTGATGACTTACCTGGCTTATTTTTATACAGACATCTACGGATTATCGCCTACAGATTCTTCTATTATTATGTTGGTTGTTGGTTTGATTGCAGCATTTGTTTTTAATCCTATTATTGGTGTTTTGGCTGACAGGACCAGTACCAAATGGGGAAAATTCAGACCGTGGATTTTATGGACTGCAGTACCTTTGGGTGTAATCGCTTTACTGGCTTTTACAACGCCTAATTTTGCTTATCACGGTAAAGTGATTTATGCGGTGGTAACGTATACTTTTTTATTATTGTTTTATGCGAGTAACAATCTGCCTTATTCTGCTTTGAGTGGCGTAATTACGGGTGATATGGGCGAACGCAATAGTTTGTCGTCTTATCGGTTTGTTGCCGTAATGTTTGCGCAGTTTTTCGTGCAGGTATTTATGCTAGGAATTATAAAAAGTGTCGGAAATGGCGATAAAGCTGTTGGTATTGAAAAAGTAATGACCGTTCTGGCTATTATCGGAACTATAATGCTTTTGATTACTTTTTTCACGACCAAAGAACGCATCGTTCCCAAACCGGAGCAAAAGTCAAGTGTTAAAGAAGATTTAGCCGATTTAATGAAAAATAAACCATGGGTAATCATGTTGTCATTGACGACTTTAGTCTTTATTACATTAGCAATGAAAGGTGGTTCGTATGTTTATTATTTCGAAAATTATGTAGACAAGCAACAACTGGCGATTTTTATTCAGCCTATTTTAGATGGTTTAGCAAGTATCGGATTGAATCAGTTTGGTAATGATCCTATTGCAGCCGGGTTTGGCTTGTTTAATGCCGGCGGAATTATTTTCATGATTCTCGGAATCACTTTATCAAAAAGATTAGCAGATAAATATGGTAAACGAAACATATTTGGTTCCTTTTTATTTGTCTCAACCTTATTTATTTTGGCTTTCTATTTCTTCTCTTCAAAATCAATCAGCTTTATTTTTTTCTCTCAAATTCTACATGGATTTTTCTACGGAATTACAATTCCAATTTTATGGGCGATGATTGCCGATGTTGCCGATTATTCAGAATGGTTAAATAACCGTCGTGCAACTGCGATTATATTCTCTGCTATGATGGTCGGTTTAAAAGCAGGATTGAGTATTGGGGGAGCTTTAACAACTTCACTGTTAGGGCACTTTGATTATGTTCCAAATGCAGCCGTACAATCTGATATTGCAATTAATGGGATAAAATTACTAGTAAGTGTTTTCCCATCAATCCCTTTTCTGATTGGAGTTACATTATTATTTTTCTACAAAATCGACAAGAAAATGGAAGTCCAAATTGAATCGGATTTAAAAGAACGAAGAGCCTAGCTTATTTTAAAAATTAAAAAACCTGAAAAAAAATGCCTGAAGATAGTATTGAAAATATTGACTTTTTAGAGTTAGATAAACGAGCAATCTCGAATCCATTGATAAATCATATGTATACCGCTGATCCATCAGCGCATGTTTTTAATGGAAAAATATATATTTATCCGTCTCATGATATTGATGCCGGAATTCCTTTTAATGACAATGGAGATCATTTCGGAATGGAAGATTATCATGTTATTTCGATGGAAAATGTAAATGCCGAGGCTGTAGATAATGGTCTTGCTTTACATGTAGACGATGTGCCGTGGGCAGAAAGACAGATGTGGGCGCCAGACGCCGCATGTAAAAACGGGAAATATTATTTATATTTTCCAGCCAAACGTGCCAACGGAATTTTTCAGATTGGGGTAGCGATCAGCGATTCGCCAACTGGTCCTTTTACACCGGAACCGGAAGCAATCAAAGGAAGTTATACTATTGATCCAGCTGTTTTTGAAGATAATGACGGAAAGCATTATATGTATTTTGGCGGCATTTGGGGCGGTCAGCTTCAGAAGTACCGAAACAATAAATACGATGAGCAAAATGAAGAACCATCTTCAAATGAACCTGCATTAGGACCAATTGTAGCTTTACTTTCTGATGACATGAAAGAGTTTGCAGAAGAACCAAAAGAGATTCAGATTCTGGATGAAAACGGAGCAGTTTTATTAGCGGGTGACAATGATCGTCGTTTTTTCGAAGCTTCGTGGGTACACAAATACAACGATAAATATTATTTTTCATATTCAACAGGAGACACACATTTTATATGTTACGCAATAGGAGATACTCCATATGGGCCTTTTACATATAAAGGAAGAATTCTGAATCCGGTAATTGGATGGACTTCTCATCACTCTGTTTGTGAGATAGAGAACGAATGGTATTTATTTTATCATGATTCAAGTCTTTCAAAAGGAGTAACGCATTTAAGATCTATCAAAGTAACCAAAATTGAATACAATGCTGATGGTTCGATTGTTACGATTGATCCTTATGATAAAAAAGAGAAATAAACATAAAAAAAATTTCAAGCAAACCACAACGGGTTGTTCTGAAATTTTTTAACAAAATCATAATTTAAAACAGAGAAAATCGGATTTATAAAAAATAACAATTTCAATGTTAAAATATTTTTTTAATAAAATCCGATTAGCTACTTTAGCATACCAGAACAGAACGGAACAATATGTTAAACGAAGAGCAGGAAAAATTTGTATTTATAATCAATCACGACAGTGATATTCCGAAATACCAGCAATTGGTAAACGGAATAAATAATGCTATTGCAGAGAATATTCTGCAAAAAGGAGATTTGCTTCCGTCTGTAAATGCGATTTGTAAAGAAAATCAGTTGTCGAGAGATACGGTTTTTAAAGCGTATTCAATTTTGAAAGAGCAGAATGTAATTGATTCTGTTCCGAATAAAGGATATTATGTTTCAGGCGAGACACGAAAAGTGCTTTTGGTATTGGATACATTCAAAGCTTATAAGGAGGTTTTGTATCATTCATTTGTGAATAATTTGGCGGACAATGTGATTACCGATGTGCAGTTTCATCATTATAATATCGATGTTTTTAAAACAATCATTAATAACAGCGTTGGAAAATATTACAAATATGTAGTAATGAATTTTGATGATAAGGAAGTAGGACCAACTTTATCCGCAATCTCGAATGATAAATTGCTTTTGATTGATTGGAATATCCATTCAAAAAAAGAGAATAATTATATTTTTCAGGATTTCGGAAAATCATTTTATGATGTACTGAAAGAGGCTGCTGATTTGTTTAAAAAGTATAAAAGCATTCATTTTATTTATCCTGATTATACGAATCACCCAAAAGAAACAGCAGTATTTTTTAAGAAATTTTGTGCCGATTTTAATTTCAATAGCGAAATTATTACTGATGCTAAAAAATTCAATATCGAAAGAGGAATTGCTTACATCAGTATTAGTGACAGGATTTTAGGACACTTTTTAGAACAGTGCAAAGAGAAGGATTTAGAGCCTGGAGAAGATGTTGGTTTTTTGTCTTACAATGAAACGCCAATGAAGAAATTTATATACAAAGGAATTTCAGTTATATCGACTGATTTTAAAGAATTAGGAACAAAAGCTGCGGCATTTATCACGCATGATGAAGTTGTGCAGTGTTACATACCAACAAAATTAATTTTAAGAGAATCATTATAAGTTATGTATTATATAGGATATGATATTGGAAGCTCGTCTGTAAAAGTTGCTATCGTTGAGGCTGAAACAGGTAAAAAGATAATTGTTTTGAATGAGCCACAAAACGAAATGGAAATTGTGTCGCTACACGCAGATTGGGCAGAACAGGATCCTGAAATTTGGTGGCAGCACATTTGCACTGGCACTAAAAGAGCTATTCGTGAGGCTAATATTGAGGCTTCAAAAATTCAGGGTATTGGTATCTCTTATCAAATGCACGGATTGGTTATTGTGGATGATGCATGCAACCCTTTGCGTAACTCTATTATTTGGTGCGATAGCCGTGCGGTTGAAATTGGAAACAAAGCTTACGCCGAAATTGGTGCAGAAAAATGCTCTGAACATTTGCTGAATTCTCCTGGGAATTTCACTGCCTCAAAGTTAAAATGGGTAAAGGAAAACGAACCGGAAATCTATAATAAGGTTTATAAATACATGTTACCAGGCGATTATATTGCCTACAAACTAACCGGAAAAGTAACGACTACCAAAAATGGTTTGTCTGAAGGAATGCTTTGGGATTATAAAGAAAACAAAGTAGCCAACTGGTTATTGGATTATTACGGAATCGATCAGTCGCTGACGCCGGATATCGTTGAGAATTTTACGAATCAGGGAACTTTAAATGAAAAAGCTTCTAAAGAATCTGGACTTCCTGTTGGAATTCCGGTGGTTTACAGAGCAGGAGATCAGCCGAATAATGCATTGGCATTAAATGTTTTAAATCCGGGTGAAGTGGCGGCTACGGGCGGAACTTCGGGCGTTTTTTATGCGGTAAGCGAAATGGCGACAGGAAATAAAACAAACCGTGTAAACAATTTTGTACACGTTAATTACGAAGTTGAAACTCCGAGAATCGGTAAATTATTGAACATAAATGGCGCCGGAATTCAGTACCGTTGGCTGCGCAATAATATGGGCGATGAAACTTACGAATCAATGAACCGTAAAGCGTCTAAAATCGCCATAGGTTCTGATGGAGTGGTGGTAATTCCGTTTGGAAATGGCGCTGAGCGTATGTTCAATAATAAAAATATCGGAACACACTTTTTAAATCTGAATTTAAATATTCATAATAGTGCGCACTTATTCAGAGCTTCTCTGGAAGGAATTGCTTTTTCATTTGTGTACGGAATGGAATGTTTAAAAGATGATAATGCCACAATTAATGTGATCAGAGCCGGAAATGACAATTTATTCCGTTCTGAGATTTTCTCTAATACGGTTGCGACATTAATTGGATACGAAATTGAAATTTACAATACAACAGGAGCAGTCGGTGCCGCAAGGGCAGTTGGCTTAAAAGATGGTGACTACAATAAATTTGGATCAAGTATTACAACGAACGATCACGTAATGACTTTTTTACCGTTGAAAAACAAAGAACCATATGAAAAGGCATATCAAAAATGGAAACAGGAATTAGAATTAATATTAACAAATAAATAAAAGAACAAAATGATAGTTTTAGGCAATAAAGAATACTACAAAGGTATAGGTCAAATTAAATTTGAAGGAAGGGAATCAGATAATCCTTTAGCTTTTAAATATTACAATCCAGACCAGGTTGTAGCTGGAAAAACAATGCGTGAGCATTTTAAATTTGCAATTGCGTATTGGCATACTTTCTGCGGACAAGGAAGTGATCCATTCGGACCGGGAACGCAACATTTTCCTTGGGATCAGCCTACAGATGCCATCGCTGCCGCAAAAGAAAAAGCAGATGCAGCATTCGAATTCATCACCAAAATGGGATTTGATTATTACTGTTTTCACGATTATGACCTGGTTAACGAAGGAGCTACATTCGCAGAATCAGAAAGCAGATTGGCTACCATTACAGAATATTTGAAAGAAAAACAAGCCGCTTCCGGAGTGAAATTACTTTGGGGAACTGCAAACTGTTTTTCTAATCCAAGATACATGAACGGTGCCGCTACTAATCCAGATTTTAATGTATTGGCAAGAGCTGGAGGTCAAATAAAATTGGCATTGGATGCTACCATTGCTTTAGGAGGAGAAAATTATGTATTCTGGGGAGGTCGTGAAGGTTATATGACTTTGCTGAACACTGATATGGGAAGAGAATTGGATCATATGGGACAATTCCTTGCTCAGGCAAGAGATTATGCAAGAGCACAAGGATTCAAAGGAAATTTTTTCATTGAGCCAAAACCTATGGAGCCAATGAAACACCAATATGATTTTGACTCAGCTACAGCTATTGGATTTTTGCATAAATACGGCTTAGAGAAAGATTTCAAAATGAACATCGAGGTGAATCACGCTACATTAGCACAACACACTTTTCAACATGAAATGGAAGTAGCTGCCAAAGCCGGAATGTTAGGAAGTTTAGATGCCAATAGAGGTGATTACCAAAACGGATGGGATACTGATCAATTCCCAAATAATATCCAGGAAGTTACAGAAGCAATGTTGGTTTTCTTAAAAGCAGGTGGTCTACAAGGTGGAGGAGTTAATTTTGATGCCAAAATTAGAAGAAACTCTACCGATATGGAAGATGTATTCTTAGCTCACATTGGTGGTGCTGATACTTTTGCCAGAGCATTATTGACGGCTGACAAAATTATCACATCTTCTCCTTATGATAAATTGAGAACACAACGTTATAGTTCTTTCGATTCTGGAAACGGAAAAGCTTTTGAAGAAGGAAAATTAAGTTTAACTGATTTGTATAAAATTGCCCAGGAAAATGGTGAATTAAATTTACAAAGCGGTAAACAGGAATTATTCGAAAATATCATCAATCAGTATATTTAATCGATTGAAGAAAGAAAAATAATTTTCGGTTAAAATTAAATCGAAATCAAGATTGTTTTTTGAAGTTTTTTTATCTCTGGCAAGATATTTTGGTTAGTGTATTTGCCAGAGAATATTCAGTGAATTATTTAGTAATTATGGCCGTTGATGTTGAAGAGGTCAACGGCCATTTCACTAATTTCTTATTTTAAAACAGATAGTTTTTCAAGTTGTCTTCGCAGTGATTTCTTTTACTGCTTTTATTCAAATTTCAAATTATATTTCAAATCAAATTACTTGTTTCTAATTCATTTTATTGAATTGGAATACAGGACTATTATTTAATCAAAAATAAACTTAAACAAAAAAAACAATGAAATTTTTTATTGACACAGCAAATTTAGAAGATATTAAAGAAGTTCAGGCGCTTGGCGTTTTAGATGGCGTTACGACAAATCCGTCATTAATGGCTAAAGAAGGAATTACAGGAAAAGATAATATTTTGAAACATTATCTGGAGATCTGTAATATTGTAGATGGCGATGTTTCTGCTGAAGTTATTTCAACGGACTTTGACGGAATGATCAGAGAAGGAGAAGAGCTTGCCGCTTTGCACGAACAAATCGTAGTGAAATTACCGATGATTGCTGACGGAATCAAAGCTTGTAAATATTTTTCAGATAAAGGAATCAGAACGAATGTTACTTTAGTTTTTTCAGCAGGACAAGCTTTATTGGCTGCGAAAGCCGGTGCGATTTATGTTTCTCCATTTTTAGGAAGATTGGATGATATCTCAACTGACGGAATGCATTTGATTTCAGAAATCAGGGAAATTTATGATAATTATGCTTTCAATACAGAAATACTTTCAGCTTCAATCAGGCATACCATGCATGTAGTGAATTGTGCCAAAGTAGGATCTGATGTTATGACCGGACCATTATCTTCTATTAAGGGATTACTAAAACACCCTTTGACAGATATTGGACTAAATCAATTTATTGAAGATGCCAAAAAGATGGAGCTTTAGATAATTTTTTTCTTAATTTAAACTATTCGAGTATCAGAACATTGTAATGGTATAATTATGTCTTAAGTTAACAACCGATTGCCTTTCTTTAATTCTATTTTTTAAACTAATTTCATGACAACTTGAGTAAGGCAACCTGTTGTTTTTATGAGGATTGCTATTTTTAACAATAATTATACTTCAAATGTAATTGTAGCTTTTCCCATAATATTTGATTTTAGTATTTTTTTCTTTTGTGATTTTTATATTAAATTTTACTAAACTATTTAAAAGTGGTAAAAAATATTTGAAAAGATATTATGTAATTACATATAATTCATTTTTTTTAAATTTTAAATATATAGAACGTTTTTTAATTCATGTTTTTTTACTAAATATTTAAAAAAAACACAAACAACCGATTGTGTATTGTGTATTTTTATTTATATTTGTAATAAATACACTTATTAACTAAATAAACCAAAAACTAATTTTAACTATTTAAATCAATTTTTATGAATAACTTTTTTGTTACAAGTAAAGCAAAGCTATTAAAATGCTATTGTTTTTTGATCTTAATGTTTGGCTTATCACTCCATGCAGGTGCGCAAACGAAAGTCAAAGGAACAGTATCGGATATAAATGGTCCTATTCCTGGAGCTAATGTAAATTTAAAGGGAACTAAAACTGGCGTAAGTACCGGTTTTGATGGTACTTATTCTATTGATGTTCCTTCTAACGGAGTACTTGTTTTTAGCTTTATAGGCTTAAAAAGCAAAGAAGTAGCGGTGAATGGACAAAACCAGATTAATGTGAAGCTTGAAGAAGAATCAGGCATTTTAAAAGAAGTTGTTGTTATTGGATATGGTACGCAAAGAAAAGAAGCGGTAACCGGATCTGTAGCTTCTCTTGGAGGAAAAGAATTAAATGAAGTGCAATCTGCCAACGTAACACAAGCATTGCAAGGTAGATTGGCGGGAGTTGAGCTTACGCAGACTTCAACCAAGCCCGGAGCAGCTATGCAAATCCGTATACGAGGAACCAGATCACTTACAGGAGATAATGATCCGCTGGTTGTACTTGATGGTGTTCCATTTGGAGGTCAAATAGGAGATATTAATCCGGTAGATATTAAATCTGTTGATATCTTAAAGGATGCATCTGCAACTGCTATTTATGGCTCAAGAGGAGCAAATGGAGTTATATTGATTACAACGAATAAAGGACGTAAAAATCAAAAAGCTACATTTAATTATAATGGATTTACTGGTATCAAACAAGTTTTTGGTAAATATGATATGATGGATGGAGCAAAGTTTGCCGCACTTCGAGATTATACAAATTTATATACAGATGGGGTTGATGAATCAAGAGATACTAATACAGACTGGCAGGATTTGCTTTATGGAGCTGGTGAAATGATTAGCCATGATATAAGTGTTTCAGGAGGTACTGAGCGTGGTTCATATAATGCAGGGTTAGGGTATTATAAGGAGGAGTCCGTTTTGCCGGGTCAAAAATACGAACGTTTCAGTCTTAGAGCAGGTTTAGATCAACAGGTTGGAAAAATTTTCCGTATGGGATTTACTACAAATAGTAATTATGCTGTTACTAATGGCGATAATATTGGTACCGGGACTATCTTAGGAACTTCTCCTTTAGCTAATCCATATAATGCAGACGGATCCCTTAAAAGAACAGTTAGAATGGGAGCTGACGAAAATTGGGTGTATACAAGAAATACTATTGAAGGTTTAGGAGAATCTTACGTAAACCAAACCAGAGCTTTTAGTTCTTATAATAATATTTTTGCCGAGGTAAAAATACCAGGAGTTGAAGGTTTAAAATATCGAATGAACGGCGGATTGAACTTTCGTACCTCTAACAGTGGGTATTATGAAGGATATGGTGTATTTGATGTAAATCCAACAACGATTTCAAATGCAGCTATTAGCAACACATTGTCAACACAATGGCTTATTGAGAACCTGTTAACCTATGATAAGACTTTCGCTGATAAACACACTATAAATTTTGTTGGTTTGTATTCAAATGAGCAGCGTACAAGTAACACTTCTCGTATAACAAGAAACGGAATTACTTCTGACGCCTTTCAGTTTTACAACTTAGGACAGAGTGAAGAAGAAGCGGTTATTAAGCCAGAAGAGCAGGATTATACACAATGGGGGCTAAGGTCCTATATGGCTAGATTAATGTATTCTTATGATAATAAATATTTTATTTCCGGAACAATTCGTTCAGATGGTTCGTCAAGACTTGCACCAGGCAATAAATGGTTTACTTATCCAGCTGTGTCAGCAGGATGGACAGTTTCAAATGAATCTTTTATGAAAAATTTTTCATGGATTAATTTAATTAAATTACGTGCTGGTTATGGCACAACTTCTAATCAGGCTGTAGATCCATATAGTACTTTAGGAGCTTTGGGTACAAGACCTTACAATTTTGGAAATACAAACTCTACAGGAGTATATGTTACACAAGCACCTAATCCAGAATTATCATGGGAATTTTCTACAACTTGGAATTATGGATTGGATTTTGGATTCTTTAATAATCGTTTATCCGGTACAATTGAATATTACACAACACATACAACCGATGTTCTGCAAAAGGTTAATCTACCAGCAACAGGTGGTGTAAGTAATTACGTTGGGAATGTTGGAGAGACTGAAAATAAAGGTTATGAAATATCATTAAACGGAGTTATTTTGGATAATCCAAAAGGACTGAGCTGGTCTGTTGGATTTAACCTATATGCAAATGATAACAAGTTAGTCAAACTGGCCTCAGGAGCTACAAGGGATGAGGGAAATTCATGGTTTGTAGGTCATAATATCAATTCTATTTATGATTATCAAAAAGTTGGTATCTGGCAGGAAGGTGATCCTTATATGTCAATATTAGAGCCAGGACCAACTGGTATTGACCAGCAAGGAACTGTTGTAGGGTCTATTAAAGTTAAATATACTGGAGATTTTAACGCAGATGGTTCACCAACACGCGCAATCAATTCAAGTGATAGACAAATCATCGATACTGACCCGGATTTTCAAGGAGGTTTTAATACTAATTTAAGCTATAAAGGTTTTGATTTTTCAGCAGTTGGTGCATTTAAAAGCGGTGGTGTATTAGTTAGTACGCTTTATGGAGGTAACAGTTATCTTAATCTTCTTAACGGACGCAGAAGTAATGTTGATGTGGATTACTGGACACCGGAGAACACAGATGCAGAGTTTCCTAATCCAAGAGGTATTAGAAGTGGAGACAACCCTAAGTATATGTCAACGATGGGTTATTTTGATGCATCATATGTAAAAATCAGAGCATTAACACTAGGTTACACATTGGATCAGCAGTTTATGAGAGATTTAGGGATTGAAAAACTGAGACTTTATGTTACGGCTCAAAATCCTTTCGTACTTTTCTCTCCATACCACAAAATGTCTGGTATGGATCCTGAAACAAATTCATTAGGAGATGAAAATCAGGCAGTAACTACGACTTACCAGAAAAGATTTTTGGTTATTGGAACAAACACACCTTCAACCAGAAATTATTTATTCGGACTTAATTTAACATTTTAATCAGGAACAACCATGAAACGATATATTTTAAAAAAATTAATTATAGGATCAGTAGTTTTGTTCTCCTTTGCAGGCTGCTCTGATATTTTAGAGGAAAAACCACATGATTTTTATGAGCCTGGCTATTTTAAAACAGAAGCGGGTGTAAAACAGGGATTAACTTCACATTATGCGCATTTACGCTGGATATATGGGCAGGCCTATTATTACAATTCTGTACAAACTGGTACAGATGAACATACATATGGACAACAGGCCGACGGAAATTTCAAAGATCATGATTTATCCGGGGTTGGAGTTATTAATCCTAATTCGAGCAGAGCAGACGTAGTTTGGAATAATTCATATAATGATATAAACACTGCCAGCGGAATTATTGAAAATGGGGCAGCAGTGGGTGTTGCAAGTAGTTTAATTGCTGAGTCCAGATTTTTTAGGGCTTTTGATTATTTTTTATTAGTGCAGAATTTTGGCGGTGTACCTTTAGATTTAGGGGCAGGTGAACTGAAATTTAACACTAAACCATCGAGATCTTCTAAGCGAAATACAGTATCAGAGGTTTATACTAAAGCTATTTTTCCGGATCTGGTAATAGCTGTAAATGAATTACCTGATGCTCAAAGATTAACTGGTACGGTAACTAAAACGGTAGCACGTTTGTATTTAGCAAAAGCATATTTGACCTATGCCTGGTGGTTAGAAAATCCAAATAATATTCCAACCTATCCTGATACTCCGAGAACTGACCCTGATGGACACAATGCACAATGGTATTTTCAGAAAGCATACGACTTGGCTTTAGAAGGAATTAATAATCCGGGTTCATATGGGCTGTTAGACTATTATTATGATGTTAACTTAGGCTCTAATGACCGTAATAAAGAAGTAATGCTTTATGCAGATCATACTGAAGAAAGTGAATATTACAATGGTGCAAGTCTTACTTACGGAAGCGGAGGCTCTCCTGATAATTTCGCTGGTTGGATGGGGACATTCAATTATACAGCTATTAGAAGTAAAAACTCGGCCGGAGGTTCAGTTTCATCAGTACAACGAGCAGCTGATCAATTTTTAGGACGTCCATGGGTAAGAATGGTACCGCCTATTGAAGTTTTTACCAATACTTTTGCTGATAAGACAAATGATTCAAGATATGATGGAACATTTACTTCTGTTTATCGTGGAAATTGGAATTTGACAGGAACTGGATTAACAGCAGTCCCAACATTGTATAATGCGAATGGATTACCGGTAACACCAAATAGTGCAATTGTAACTTTTCTAAATGATGAACCTGCTACACCAATTACATATCCTTCAGGAGCAGGTGACAGTGGCGTTGGTGCCGGAGTTTTACCAGGCAGAGCTGATTATGTTATTTCACCGTCAGGAATAAGCAGAATTGTTTATCCCGGTTTATGGAAATTAGGACCATACCGTACTGATAATGCCGGAGGATTAGGACAGCCAAATGCAGGTAGCACCAGACCATTCCCTGTAGCTAAATTTTCAGAACTTTATTTTGTTGCCGCAGAAGCTGCAGTAAAAGGAGCAACTGGTTCTATGACAGCCAGAAGCCTTATAAATGTAATACGTGCACGTGCCGGAAAATGGCGTTGGGATAATAATGGTAATGTAACAAAAAATGCAGACAATAGCACTTTATTAACCAGTACAACTCCTGCGGTAATTGACATTAATTATATTCTTGCTGAACGTTCTCGAGAATATTATGGTGAAGGATATCGTTGGTATGATTTGGTAAGAACTCAAAAATGGAATGAACTTGCCGGTAAATATTCAATCAGCGGTTCGAATTACGGTCAGCACACACCACAAGTTGTTAACAGAACTATTGAGCCTTATCACTATTTGCGTCCAATACCTCAGGGACAGATAGATTTAATGGAAATGAGTGCTGCTGAAAAGGTAGAATATCAGAATCCGGGATATAACTAAATCATGGTACTAAGCAAATTTAACCGTAGTTATAAGTGTTAATTTTACAGAATAGCTTGTAAGTTGGTTATTTAAGTTTGCTTAAGTTTGAAGCCGAGGGGTAATTCTCTCGGCTTTTAAATTCTGAATTAGCTTTGCGAAAATTTGAACTCATTTAAGTAGTAGTTTAAGATTTGAAAAAACATTTATGATAAATTGGGTGGGATGCTAATGTATAATTAGCATATTAATTTTAGGAATAGTATTTCAGGATTGAAAATTAATTTTTTAAACAAATAACATTTTTAAATAGATGTTACAAAATGAATAATTATAATGAAGAAGCAACAAATATTTTTCTTGTTATCATTAATTTTTCTTTTTTCTTTTAAAGGCATAGAAGTTAAGGATACCATTACAGGAAGGCCAAATAAAAGACCTCCTGTTTTTTCGAATGTTATTTATCAGGGAAATGATAACATTTATAAAAATAATCCATTAAAACCAGATGAATTTTATTCACCAGTTTTGCAGGGATGTTATCCAGACCCTGCCATAACCAGAAAAGGAGATGACTATTATATGGTTTGTTCTTCATTTGCTATGTTTCCGGGTGTTCCTATTTTTCATTCTAAGGATTTAGTGAATTGGACTGACCTTGGAGGTGTATTAAATAAGGTTTCCGAATTTAACCCTCACGATACAGGTATCAGTCAGGGCGTATATGCTCCGGGAATAACTTATAATCCTCATAATGACACTTTCTATATGATTGTAACGGCATTTTCAGGAGGTTTGGGCAATATTATAGTAAAAACAAAAGACCCAATGAAAGGCTGGGGAAGCCCAATAAAACTGGGTTTTGACGGAATTGATCCGTGTATCTTTTTTGATGATAACGGAAAAGGCTACATCGTGCACAATGACGCTCCCGATAAAGGAAAGCAATTATATGAAGGCCATCGTGTTATAAAAGTTTGGGAATATGATCTTGAAAATGATAAAGTAATTCCGGGTACTGACAAAATTATAGTGGATGGGGGTGTAGACCTTTCTAAAAAACCAATATGGATTGAAGCGCCTCATTTATATAAAAAAGGCGGTCATTATTATTTAATGTGTGCCGAAGGTGGTACAGGAGGAAATCATAGTGAAGTTATTTTTATCAGTGACAATCCAAAAGGACCTTTTAAGCCGGCATCAAACAATCCGATTCTTACCCAAAGATATTTTCCGCAAAACAGAAAAGATAAAGTAGACTGGGCGGGGCATGCCGATTTAGTTCTTGGTCCTGATAATAAATATTACGGTGTATTTTTAGGCGTTCGCCCGAATGATAAGGACAGAGTAAATACAGGACGCGAAACTTTTATGCTTCCCGTAGACTGGTCAGGAACTTTTCCGGTTTTTGAAAATGGATTAGTACCATTGGAGTCAAAAATAAAAATGCCAAAAGGAGTTACCGAAAACAAAACCGGTAAAGACGGATTTTTCCCAAATGGTAATTTTACGTTTACCGAAAATTTTACTTCTGAAAAATTAGATTACAGATGGATTGGACTTCGAGGCCCGCGTGAAAATTTCATTTCGGTAACCAAAAAAGGACTTCAGATTAATCCTTTCGAAGTAAATATTAAAGAACTGAAACCAACTTCGACACTTTTCTACAGACAAATGCATAACACTTTTTCTTTTGCCACAACAATTGATTATAAACCAGAATCTGAAAAAGATCTTGCCGGAATTGTTTGCCTGCAAAACGAACGTTTTAATTATGTTTTTGGAATAACAAAGAAAGGAAAGGATACCTATATCTTGTTAGAAAGAACAGAAAAAGGACAGTCAAAAATTATTGCAAGTACTAAAATTGAAATCAAAAAGCCCATTCGTCTTCAGGTAAAAGCAATGGGAGACAGTTATGAATTTAGTTATGCTCTAAATGGTGCTGATTTTAGAAATTTAGGAGGAAGCGTTTCAGGAGATATTCTTTCAACAAATGTAGCTGGAGGTTTTACAGGAGCATTAGTAGGATTATATGCTACGGCTGCAAATGATGCTAAGGCACAATAAAATATTGAATTAAGCGGATTAATATTTGAATACTATTCAAAAGAGAAGAATACAAAATACCCATTAATCTTTAAAAATTAAATATGCAAAAGCAATATTTCAAATGGTTATTGTTTATACCTCTCTTCCTTTTGGTTTTGGGATGTAAGTCCAATCAGGCATCTATAAAAGAGGCAGGCAGATCAAATTCGGAGAATTGGGTGGGTACCTGGGCTACAGCGCAAATGTTAGTAGAACCTAATAATATGCCTCCGGCTCCAGGTCTGACAGATAATACGCTTCGACAAATTATTAGAGTTTCAATAGGAGGAAAAAGTCTGCGTCTTCGTTTTTCCAATATATTCAGTGATCAGCCAACAGTTTTGAATTCTGTAAGTGTAGCAAATGTAGTTACTGCTCCGGGTATTGATGCAGCAACTCAAAAAACAGTAAGTTTTAATGGGAATCCTGGAATAACAATGAATCCTGAACAGGAAATATTTTCAGATGCTTTTGCTTTTGATTTACAGCCAGGACAGCTTTTAGCCATTACGATTCATTATGGAGCAACATCTCAAAAAACATCTGGGCATCCCGGTTCCAGAACGACTTCTTATATTTTGCAGGGCGATAATCTTACGAATGCTGATTTTTCAGGAGCAATAAAAACAGATCATTGGTATTCAATCATGGGAGTAGATGTTATTGCTGATAAATCTTCTGCGAATATAGTCTGTCTTGGCAACTCCATTACAGACGGTCGTAGCTCCGGCACCAACAAACAAAATAGATGGACGGATATCTTATCGACAAGATTATTAGCCAATAAGAAAACGGAGCATATAGGAGTCCTGAATCTAGGAATAGGAGGGAATTGTGTCACTAAAGGAGGATTAGGCCCAACGGCTTTAAATCGTTTTGACAGGGATGTATTATCTCAAAAGGGCACAAAATGGTTAATACTTTTGGAGGGTGTAAACGATATTGGCGGAATTAAAAATCCTGAAGATGCACAAGCTAAAGCTCAGGAACTTATTGAAGCTTACAAAGTAATGATAAATAAAGCACATGCTAGAGGTATCAAAGTTTATGGCTGTACCATTTTGCCATTTGCCAAATCATTTTATGACGCACCTCACAGACAAGAAGCAAGAGATATAGTAAACACATGGATTCGAAGTAGTAAAGCCTTTGATGCCGTAATTGATTTTGATAAAGCAATGGCTTCAGAAATTGATTCGAAGACTATTTTATCAAATATGCATGACGGCGATTTTTTACATCCAAATGAATCAGGCTATCTCAGAATGGGAGAAGCTGTAGATCTGGACTTATTTAAGTAATTGCTTTTTTTGAATTTGAATGTATTTCAATCCAGATTTTAAAAGATTTTTGACAATAAAAACAGCTAATAATGAAATCAATACTTAGGTTTTTCGCATTTACGTTTCTTTTTTCAGTAGCACAAAAAGGATATTCTCAAGATCCTGATTTTCATGTTTATCTGAGTTTCGGTCAGTCAAATATGGAAGGATATGCCAAAATAGAACCACAAGACAAGGTTGGAGTCGATGATCGGTTTCAGGTTTTACAGGCAGTCAATTGCCCTGAACTGAAGCGTGAAAAAGGAAATTGGTATACCGCCATTTCGCCATTGTGCCGTTGTAATACCGGACTAACGCCAGTTGATTATTTTGGAAGAAACCTCGTGGCCAATCTGCCTAAAAATGTAAAAGTAGGTGTTATCAATGTTGCCGTTGGAGGCTGTAAAATTGAACTTTTTGATAAAGATAAGTCAGCAGAATATATTGCAACAGCACCAGACTGGATGAAAGGAATGCTAAAGGAATACGATGGAAACCCTTATGGAAGACTTGTGGAGCTGGCAAAAATAGCACAGAAAAAAGGCGTAATTAAAGGTATTTTAATACATCAGGGGGAATCGAATACTGGTGATACACTTTGGACAAAAAAGGTAAAAATTGTCTACGATAATTTGATGAAAGACCTGAATCTGGATCCTAAAAAAGTGCCTTTGCTTTCGGGAGAAACGGTAAATGATGACCAGAAAGGCAAATGTGGCAGCATGAATAAAATTATTGCCACACTGCCAAAAACAATAGCTAATTCGTATGTTATCTCCTCAAAAGGATGCACAGCTGAACCTGATTTTTTGCATTTTAATGCCGCAGGTTACAGAGAGTTGGGACGACGTTATGCGGAAAAAATGATTTCCTTATTAGGTTATAAATTTTCAGATGGCAAAGCACCTTTCATTGTACAGGCTCCTATTGGTTTTGACCAGTTAAACACCAATATACCAGCAGGAAAAATAGAAGAAATCACTTATGAATCTAAAACTGTTGGTTCTATCCGAAAAGTAACAGTTTATACACCTCCTGGATTCAATAAAAAGAAAAAATATCCTGTATTGTATCTTTTACACGGAATAGGCGGCGATGAAAAAGAATGGTTAAACGGTGGAAATCCGCAAATTATATTAGACAATCTTTTTGCAGAAGGTAAAATTGAACCTATGATTGTGGTTATGCCAAATGGCAGGGCAATGAAAGACGATAGTGCAACCGGGAACATAATGGCTCCTGATAAAGTACAGGCATTTGCTACTTTTGAAAAAGATTTATTAAATGACCTAATTCCGTTTATCGAAAAAAAATACCCGGTTCTTAAAGACAGAGAACAACGCGCCATAGCCGGATTATCAATGGGCGGCGGACAATCGTTAAATTTCGGGCTAGGAAATTTAGATAAATTTGCATGGGTTGGTGCATTCTCAGCAGCTCCAAATACTAAAGCGCCCCAAGAATTACTCCCGAATCCGGAAACAGCAAAAAAGAAATTAAAACTACTCTGGATTTCCTGTGGAGATAACGACTGGCTTATCGAAAACAGTAAGCGAACTCATGATTATTTATATAAAAATGATGTTCCTCATATCTATTATGTTGAACCTGGAGTGCATGATTTTAAAGTTTGGAAAAACGGTTTATATATGTTTTCACAGTTTTTGTTTAAACCTGTAGATCAGTCAGGTTTCACGAAATATACTATTTTGGGATCTCAGGCAGAAACTAATATTCGTAATGCAAAATATCCTCAAATATTACCGGATAACAAAGTGCTTTTTAAAGTTAACGCTCCCGAAGCTTCAAAAGTGCAAATCGATTTGGGAAAAAAATACGATCTGACAAGAGATTCAGAAGGATTTTGGACAACAACTACAGATGAGGTAAACAAAGGATTTAATTATTATTCTCTTCTTATTGATGGAGTTGCAGTTGCAGACCCGTCAAGTCAGACATTTTACGGTATGGGGCGAATGGCAAGCGGTATCGAAATACCAAATAAAGAAGGAGATTTTTATGCTTTAAAAGACGTGCCGCATGGCGATATTCTAATTAAGAAATACTTTTCAAAAGCAACTAATTCATGGCGTGAAATGTATGTTTATACACCGCCGGGTTATGAAAATTCAACAGAGAAATATCCGGTTTTATATTTATTGCATGGAGGAGGAGAAGATCAGACAGGCTGGGCAACTCAGGGTAAGGCGAATTTAATCTTAGACAATTTGATTGCCGAAAATAAAGCAAAACCAATGGTGATTGCAATGATCGACGGTAACATGGGAAATACAGGCGGAGTTGCAGGTTTCAATGAAAATGCATTAAAAGCTTTTGAAAATGAATTAAAAACAGGCGCAATACCTTTTGTAGAAAGCAATTTTAAAGTTTCGAAAGAGGCTAAAAACAGAGCTTTGGCCGGATTATCAATGGGCGGCTTGCAAACGCTTTATGCAGGTGTTAAAAATTCGGATTTGTTTTCTGCCATAGGCGTATTTAGTTCAGGATGGTGGGCTAATAATTCCACTTTATCAGAACCTCAATATGAGTATATGAAAAATAATGCCGCAACTATTAATTCAAATATTAAAGAGTTTTGGATTTCCATGGGAGGCAAAGAAGATATTGCTTTTGAAAATTGCAAAATAATGATGAGCAAATTTGATCAAATGGGAATTAAATACAAATACAGTGAATATCCGGGCGGACATACATGGCCAGTCTGGAGACACGATTTATTTATGTTTGCGCCATTATTGTTTCAGTAGAAATAAACTGAATTTCAAAGAATATTAATTGAATTGGATAACACATTAAAGTTCATGAATAGATTTTCAAAATATATCCTAACACTTCTTATCGTTTTTAGTTCTATTATTTCAAACGCTTCACAGCCATTTATTACAACTCAAAAAGGTGATAATGTTGTTGTACTGAAAGAGAAATCTTCACAGCTTTCTTTACTAGTTACTAAGGGAACTGATGCAGGTGTTTTGCGTGCAATCGGTAATTTTCAATCTGATTTTGAAAAAGTTACGGGTGATAAACCGACTGTTTTTAATCAGAATCCAAATTCTACATCGTCGCTGATTATCATTGGAACAATCGGAACCAATTCGGTTATTGATGATTTAGTTAAAGCAAATAAAATTGACGGAAAGCTGCTGAAAGGTAAAAATGAAAAATTTATTATTCAAAACATAAAAAATCCATTTAAAGGAGTAGATGAAGCCATCATAATTGCCGGAAGTGACAAACGCGGAACGATTTACGGAATTTACCAATTGTCGAAACAAATTGGAGTTTCGCCTTGGTACTATTGGGCCGATGTTCCCGTCGAGAAAAAAGAGAATCTGTATTTTATAAAAGGAACCTACACTGATGGCGAACCTGCGGTAAAATACAGAGGAATTTTTATCAATGATGAAGCACCTGCATTAAGCGGTTGGTCGAAAGCAAAATTTGGTGGATTTAACAGTCAATTTTATGAAAAAGTTTTTGAATTACTGCTTCGTTTAAAAGCTAATTACATTTGGCCAGCCATGTGGGG
This sequence comes from Flavobacterium sp. LM4, assembly GCF_002017935.1. NCBI lineage: Bacteria > Pseudomonadati > Bacteroidota > Flavobacteriia > Flavobacteriales > Flavobacteriaceae > Flavobacterium > Flavobacterium sp. LM4. Next base: position 2,899,236 of record NZ_MUFW01000001.1, read on the forward strand.
AAATGCTTTTTATGATGATGATGCAGCCAGCGGACCTTTGGCAAATGAAATGGGAATTGTCATCGGCACATCGCACCATGAACCAATGGCTTTGGCACAAACAGATTGGCATCGGTATATAAAAAAAAATAATCTTCCAAATATTTGGGATTATGCTAAAAATAAACCCGTTTTAGATGAATTCTGGAAAGGTGGAATTCAGCGTAGTAAAGACTGGGAAAAATTAGTAACCGTAGGAATGCGTGGAGATGGCGATGAAGCAATGAGCGAAGGAACTAATATAAGTCTGCTGGAGAATATCGTAAAAGAACAGCGTAAAATTATTGCTGAGGTAACGCAAAAAAAGCCTGAAAAAACACCTCAGGTTTGGGCATTGTATAAGGAAGTACAGGATTATTATGATCAGGGCATGCGTGTTCCCGATGATGTAATTTTGCTTTTTTGTGATGACAATTGGGGAAATGTACGTAAACTTCCAGATTTGACAAAACCTTTGCACAAAGGCGGTTACGGAATGTACTATCATTTTGATTATGTGGGAGGCCCAAGAAATTCGAAATGGATCAACATAAGTCCGATACAAAGAGTCTGGGAACAGATGAATCTGAGCTACGAACATGGCGTTGATAAAGTCTGGATTGTAAATGTAGGAGATCTTAAACCGATGGAATTTCCGATTAGTTTCTTTTTAGATATGGCGTGGGATCCTAAAAAGTTCAACTCCAAAAATCTTTTTGAGTTTACCGAGAAATGGGCTGCTGATCAGTTCGGAACAAAACATTCTAAAGAGATCGCAAGATTATTAAATACCTATCCAAAATTCAACCGAAGAGTTACTCCGGAGATGCTGGACAGCAAAACCTACAGTTTGGAAAATTACAATGAATTTGAAACGGTTGTAAATGATTATAAAAATCTGGCGCTTGATGCCTATCGGGTTTACAATGATATTCCAGAACAATACAAAGACGCCTATTTTCAATTGGTTTTGTATCCTATAGATGCCTGCAGTAATCTTTATGAAATGTATTTTGCCCAGGCGAATAACAGAAAACTGGCGGCAGAAAAAAACATGTTAGCCAACACTTTTGCTGATCAGGTGAAAAGGAATTTTGAAAGAGATTATGTTCTTCAGAATAAATACAATAATGAAATTTCAGGCGGAAAATGGACGCACATAATGGATCAGATGAGAATTGGATATAAGGCCTGGCACGATACTCCTAAAAATATCCTTCCTGAAGTTACTTATGTTTCAGAAAAAGATCAGATAGTTTCGAATGTATTTGTAGAAAAGGATGGGTATGTTTCTATCGAAGCAGAACATTTTTCTAAAGTAAATAATTCAGGCAATATTCACTGGGAGGTAATTCCTGATTTTGGAAAAACAAAAAGCGGTATTACTACATTTCCACAAAATAAATATCCATCTCAAACAGAGAATATTTTTGTTGAATATGAAATAGATTTTACTTCAACCGGAGAATTTAATGTAGAATTGCTTTTGGCTCCAACACTTAATTTTAACAGCAACAAAGGCCTTCGTTATGAAGTTTCTTTCGATGGTGAAAAACCACAGCTTATAAATTTTAACGGACATTACCGTGGTGAATTAGGAAGATGGCAAGCAGAACATTTAATACATTCTAATACAAAACATACTATTTCGAAAGCAGGAAAGCATGTTTTACGTTTTCGTGTTTTGGATCCTGGTATTGTACTGCAGAAAATTGTTATAAATACCGGAGGATTAAAACCATCTTATCTCGGACCGCCGGAAAGTGAAATGATTGCAGAGTAAATTCTAAATTTTTTAATTGATTAAATTTTAGTAACCAACAAAGTAGAATATGAAAAAATTATACCAATTAAGTTCAATATTATTTGCCGTTTTATTTGTGTCAGCTGCTCAGTTAAGTGCACAAAATGCAAAAGTTCAAATTGATAAAAATAAAACATATCAAAAAGTTACTGGTTTTGGAGGTTTTGTATGCAGTCCCCAGTTTGGTTATAATCACATGTCTACTGATGAAATCAAAAAAATGTGGGGAACAAACAGTGAAGCCGGTTATAACATTATGCGCCTTTATATTCCGGTTGAAAGTAACTGGCCGTCAACGCTTGCAACTGCAAAATTAGCCAAAAATGAATTGGGATTAAAGATTTTTGCAAGCCCCTGGACAATGCCGGCAGAATGGAAAACGAACAACAGTGAAGTCGCAGTTTATACCGATGCAAATGGCGTTCAGCAAATTGGCTACCTGAAAGAAGAACATTATGAGGATTATGCTTTGTATCTTAATCGGTATGTAACCTATCTTCGTGATAATGGAGTAGAACTCGATTATATTTCAATTCAAAATGAGCCAGATGAAATGGCAACCTATCAGGGCTGTATTTGGACACCTGTACAAATAGCTGCTTTTGTTAAAAATTACGGTCATCTTATTAATTGTAAAGTTATTGCACCGGAAAGTGTTGGTTATTCAGATTCTTTTTCAAATGCTTTTCTGGATGCTGATGTCATGAAAAACTTTGAAGTTTACGGCGTTCATCAGTATGGAGGTATACAGTCAAAATACAAACAATTTCAGAATTATAACAAAGAGATATGGATGACAGAATACCTCATTAACTGGAATTCAGGGGGTACAGTTCGTGATTTTAATTGGGGAATTGATGCTTTTAGTTTCGCTAACAGTGTAAATGATGCTATGTTAGGAAATGTCAATGCCTGGATTCACTACGCCACTAAGCGATATTATGCTCTAATGGGCGATGGAACAAACGGAACAGTATCCGGTGAAATTACCAAAAGAGGACATATACTTTCACAATATGCAAAGTTCACTACAGGCACAACACGTATAGAATCAACGTGGAGTGATGCAACTGCACAACTTAAAGGCTCTTCGTACATAAATGATGCTGGTGATAAAATTGTTCTCACTATAATTAATCCATCGCAAAACACCTATAATCTTACTGTAGATTTGCCATTTTATTCTGTAAAAGGGACTAAAACAATTACTAGTCAAAGTGTTGATATGCAGAATACTGTGATAAGTTTTGCTGAAACATTTCGTCCGGTAGTGAGTATTGACCCTTCCAGTTTTATTACTTTGACATTTGAAAAGAATAAGGAAAGAGTACCTTCACAAATGACCAGTAAAGAAGTTCATTATGCTAAAATTGAAAATCAGTCCGTAACAAATGCTGCATTTGGAACAACATACCAGATTAGCGGCAAAACAGTGACATTTGCAAACGCAAATCCTCTGATAAGTACCAATATGGACGGTGCTAATGGATATTTGAAATTAGATAACCGTTACAATAAATTTATAATGCATGTTAAAAGTTTTACCACTGCAAACCAGGCTAATACTGATAATACAACACTGTATTATATCAATGGCAATGGGCAGGTAAAATCTAAAAATTATGGAAAATTTAATTTTCCTACCGGGGTTGAATTTGATTTGACATTTGATATTTCTAAATCCGTTCTTACAGATGGATGTACCGGAATCATTGGCTTGCGAAATTCTAATTACAGTTCAGTACTTACTTTAAATTTGGGTGATGTGTATTTTAATATTGCTGACGAAAAAGCGGCCGAATTTGGAGGAATATATTCAGATGATGACAGCCTTTTGATGGATGCTCTGCAAAGCACCAATTATGTATCATTAGATTTTAGAAACACGACTGGTATCAGTTCCTCTCAGGATTGGCATTCCAAATCAGCAAATAAAAACAGTATTTTTTATGTAACGGCCAATAACACTGCCGACAATGTAATATCAGGAGCAACGTGTAACAATCTAAATCTTATGGATCAGGGAGGAGATTTTAATGTTCCTTTCGGTTTTTCAGCTTTAGCTGCGTCTTTTACCAAAACTATTGCAGGTTATGATGTTTTGGTTCTTCCGTATGAAGCGAGTATACCTCAAGGTGTAACAGCGTATACGATGCTGCCTTCATCAAATAAAATAATTTGTAATAAAATTGAAGGTGTAATTCCGGCCAATACCCCTGTTTTATTGAGTGGCACAGGTACATTTGTTTTTAGCGGTACCGGAAATGTTTCAACACCAAAAGCCTTAACAGTTGATCAAATGAATCCGGTTTACATTGGTATGAAAGCTCCGGCAGGAAGTTATACATTCAAGACAGTAAATAATGTTACGGCATTTTATCCTGTAACTGTAGGAAGTGAACCCTTAATTTCATCATTCCGTTTTTACTTAAGTGAAAAAACCGGATATAATGCCCCAGTGCTTCCGTTGGAGTTTGCCACATTAGGCACGGATCAAAATGAATTGGATGAAGTTAGTTTCAAATTATATCCTAATCCTGCGTTGGAAGAAATTTTTGTAGATAAGATGACTTCTGACTTTGATTATAAAATTTTTAATGTTCAGGGGACTTTAATGAATTCAGGCACTTTGAAAAACGGCAGTACCAGAATAAGAATAGAATCACTGCCAGCCGGAGTTTATTTTATTAATGGAACAAACGATAAATCTAAAATAAGCAGAAAATTTGTAAAAAAATAAGATTAGATTTCAGGCTAAGGAAAGAGTTGCACAGTCTTTTAAATTAATGGTAATTTAAAGCAGGACCGCAGTAATATTTTTATACCGATTATTTCTTAGGCTAATAAAACCATCCGATTAATGTTGAAAATAGACATTGTAAACATTACAATAAAATCTAATGACGGGAGCAATAGTCCAAAGTTTCATCAATTCAGAATTTTAAAAGATTAGAAAATGATACCAAATAAAATGAAAATTAGAAATACTTTTTTTAGTCTTCTTCTGCTTGTGAATTGGTCTATTAATTATGCACAAAAAAAGGCTCAGAATCCAGTGATTTTTGCCGATGTTCCTGATATGTCCATCATTCGTGTAAACGATATCTATTACATGAGCAGCACGACAATGCACATGAATCCCGGTGTTCCTATTATGAAATCTACCGACTTAGTAAATTGGAAAATAGTTAATTATGCGTATCAAACATTAGAAGATGATATCGATAAATTAAATCTGTATAATGGAAAAAATGATTACGGAAGAGGTTCCTGGGCGAGCAGTCTGAATTATCATAATGGGATGTACTATGTCAGCACTTTTTCTGGAACGACTGGTAAAACCTATATTTTTTCTACAAAAAATATCGAAAAAGGCCCTTGGAAACGAAACGTTTTAAATACATCCTATCACGATCATTCTATCTTTTTTGATGATGACGGAAAAGTGTATATGATTTGGGGAGCAGGAAAATTGCAGAGTATAGAATTAAATTCAGAATTATCAGCTGTAAAAGAAGAAACAAAAAAGATTTTAATAGAAAATGCAAGTGCGCCCGCAGGAATAAATATTATGTTGCAATCTGAAGGTTCGCAGCTTTTTAAAATCAAAGGAAAATATTATCTGTTTAATATCGTCTGGCCAAAAGACGGAATTCGCACCGTAATTATACACAGAGCCGATAAGATTTCAGGTCCGTGGGAAGGAAAAGTAGGATTGCAGGATTTAGGCGTGGCGCAGGGCGGACTTATCGATACTCCTGACGGGAAATGGTTCTCCTATCTGTTCAGGGATTTTGGCGGTGTAGGACGAATTCCTTATTTCGTACCGGTTAAGTGGGAAGACGGCTGGCCAATTTTAGGTGAAAATAATACAGTGCCACAAAATCTCGATTTACCGGCAAGCAAAAGTTTGATTCCCGGAATTGTAAACTCAGATGATTTTAATCGAAAAAAGAATGATCCCGATTTACCTTTGGTCTGGCAATGGAATCACAATCCAGATCATGCACTTTGGTCGGTAAAAGAAAGAAAAGGTTTTTTAAGATTAAAAACCGACAGAATCGACAGCAGTTTTGTTCAGGCAAAAAATACGTTGACGCAAAGAACTTTTGGCCCTCAAAGTTCAGGAACTATTCTGGTTGAGGTTTCTAAAATGAAAGAAGGTGATTTTGCAGGACTTTCTTTATTGCAAAAAGAATACGGATTGATTGGCGTAAAAGCCGAAAAAAATGCTAAGAAAATAGTAATGATTGCTACGGTTAAAGATCTTCCAATCGAAATAGAAAGTGTTCCGTTAAAGCAGGATAAAATTTATTTCAGGGCAGAATGTAACTTTAAAGACAAGGCAGATGAAGGCATTTTTTTTTACAGTTTAGATGGCAAAAAATGGATGAGTATTGGAAAAAAAATAAAACTGCCATATACACTTCCGCATTTTATGGGATATCGATTTGGATTGTTCAATTATGCAACAAAAAAAACCGGAGGTTTTGTTGATTTTGATTATTTCCATATTCAAGATCAAATTTTAAAAAATAATTAGTCGATTAACGTCACAAAATATTCATTATATAATTCAGAAATCATGAAAGTTAGTTCTGTGTTCATCATAAGTTTAGTTGCTGTTTTTAGTGTAAACGCACAGCAATATCCTTTTAAGAATCCGTCTCTTAGTTCAACAGAACGGGCAAAAGATTTAATTTCAAGATTAACCCTTGAAGAAAAGGCAGCGTTAATGTGTGATCAGAGTGATCCCATTCCGAGACTTGGAATTAAAAAATTCAATTGGTGGAGTGAGGCTTTACATGGCTATGCAAATAACGATAATGTTACTGTTTTTCCAGAGCCAATTGGTATGGCAGCCTCGTTTGACGATCAGTTAGTCTATAATGTTTTTAATGCTGTTTCTGATGAAGCCCGTGCAAAATATAATCAATGGATTCAGAATGGTAATGAGAATAAACGGTTTTTGAGTCTTTCGGTCTGGACGCCGAATGTGAATATTTTTAGAGATCCACGCTGGGGTCGTGGTCAGGAAACATACGGAGAGGATCCATATCTTACTTCGCGAATGGGAGTTTCAGTAGTTAAGGGACTGCAAGGTCCTGCAGATGCTAAATACCGTAAACTTTTAGCCTGTGCCAAACATTTTGCTGTTCATTCCGGACCTGAATGGAGCAGACACGAATTGAATTTAAATAATGTAAATCCGAGAGAATTATATGAAACCTATCTGCAAGCCTTTAAATCATTAGTACAAGATGCTGATGTACGTCAGGTAATGTGTGCCTATCAGCGTTTAGACGATGAACCTTGTTGCAGCAATACCCGTTTACTGCAGCGTATCCTTCGTGATGAATGGGGATTTAAATATCTGGTGGTTTCAGATTGCGGAGCTGTAACCGATTTTTATACGACTCATAAAGTCTCGTCTGATGCAACTCATGCAGCTTCTAAGGCGGTACTTGCCGGAACAGATGTTGAATGTGTGTGGGAAAAGTATCCATTTAAAAATTTGCCTGAAGCGGTTGAGAAAGATTTAATTAAAGAAGCCGATATTGATAAAAGCCTGCTTCGTGTATTAGTTGGCCGTTTTGACTTAGGTGAAATGGATGATGATGCAATAGTGCCCTGGGCTCAAATTCCCGTATCGGTTCTTAATAATAAAGAACATCAAAAGTTAGCACTTGAAATGGCCCAAAAGTCAATGACACTTTTGCAAAATAAGAACAACATTCTTCCTTTAAATAAAACGACAAGCAAAATCGCAGTTATAGGTCCGAATGCTGATAATGAACCGATGTTATGGGGAAATTATAATGGAACTCCTGTCAAAACAATTACCATTAAGAGCGGAATAGAATCAAAAGTTACGGCAAATAAAATAGTGTATGATAAAGCCTGTGATTTAGTTGAAGACAAGGTGAATCAAACTTATTTTGACCAGATTTCATTTGAAGGAAAAAAAGGAATGAAAGCGACCTATTGGAACAATCCAAACAGAGAAGGAAACAGTGTAATATCCCAGCAGATTTTAAATCCTATAAAAATGACTACTGCGGGCCAGCATGAATTTGCTTCGGGAGTTAAATTAGAAGGATTTTCAGCGAAATATGAAACAGAATTTTCAGCGAAGGCAAATGATACTCTCGTTTTTAAAACCGGAGCTACAGGAGCTTTTGAATTGTTAGTTGATGGTAAATCCATAGCAAAATATACCAACTGGCGCACTGTTCCGGGCAATATTCCATTTCCGGTTGAAGCGGGTAAAAAATATAAAATCGAAATTCTTTACGCCCAGTCAAACAATTGGCAGGCAAATCTTGAATTCGATTTTGGAAAAGAATATGATATTGATTTTGGAGGATTAATTCAAAAATTAAAAGGCATCGATACCGTAATTTTTGTAGGAGGGCTTTCTACTTTGCTTGAAGGAGAAGAAATGCCTGTTTCTTATCCAGGTTTTAAAGGAGGAGACCGAACAAATATCGAGCTGCCTGCTGTTCAGAGAAAATGTCTGCAAGAGCTTAAAGCTGCAGGCAAAAAAGTAGTTTTTGTAAACTGCTCCGGCTCTGCAATAGCTTTTGCACCAGAAACAACAAGCTGCGATGCTATTTTACAGGCATGGTATCCAGGTGAATCCGGAGGTCAGGCTGTTGCTGATGTTCTTTTTGGAGATTACAATCCTGCGGGGAAACTGCCTGTTTCATTTTATAAAAATTCAGACATATTAGGTGACTTTGAAGATTATTCGATGAAAGGTCGTACTTACAGATACACAACTGATGTTTTATTCCCGTTTGGTTTTGGCTTAAGCTACTCTAAATTCAATATTGGTACAGCAAACCTGAGTAAGACTAAGATAAAACCGAATGAAAATACACAATTAAGCTTCCTAATAAAAAATAGTAGTAAACGCGAAGGAACAGAGATTGTTCAGGTTTATGTTCGAAAGGTAAAGGATACAGACGGTCCTTTAAAAACATTGAAAGGTTTTAAACGAATCAATTTAAAAGCAGGCGAAAGTCAAAATGTAACAATCGATTTACCGGCTTCTTCATTTGAATTTTATGATTCTAACAGTAGAGGAATGAAGGTAACTTCAGGTGAATATGAGGTATATTATGGAACAAGTTCAGAAGCTAAAGATTTAAAAATGATGAAAGTATTTGTTCAATAAATTAGAATTGTTTTGTTACAAATAACTGTGGTTTTAAATTATATAAATAATCTAAGATGATTATCTTTCACTTTTGTTACAAGTAAAAAATAAGTTATTAATCTATAGCGCGTTATGAATTTTAAGTGTGTTTTATATTTATGTCTGTCTAGTTTTTTAAAATTAAGTGCACAAACAGTTGTAAAAAGCCCTGATGGAAAGCTTAAGGTTTCTGTTTTTATCTCGAATGGAATGCCATTGTATAGTATTTCATATAATGAAAAAACTTTCTTAGAAAATTCTCCACTGGGATTGAAAACCAATGTTGGTGATTTTACAACAGGATTAATTTTAAAAGCTGATGTTGGACAAAATAAAATTGATGAAACTTATAAGCTACCTAATATAAAGCAGAGTGATGTTCATTATGAGGCTAATGAAGCCATATTGTCTTTCAGTAAAGATAGTAAAGCTGCTATAGATGTGGTATTTAGAGTAAGCAATAATAATGTAGCTTTTAAATATAAGGTATATCCGCAAAAGGAAGCCCGCTCTTGTGTGGTGCAGGAAGAAGCCTCCGGTTTTATACTGCCTGAAGGAACCACTACCTTTCTTTGTCCGCAAAGTAAGCCAATGACAGGGTACGCTAGAACTGCACCAAGTTATGAAACATCATACACATTAGATGCCCAAATGGGAAAAAACGGCATGGGTGAAGGATATACATTTCCATGTCTTTTTAAAGTAAATAATACTGGATGGGTTTTAATATCCGAAACAGGCGTTGACAGCGGTTATTGCGCAAGCAGACTAATTGGACATGATAAAGGATTATATACTGTAGGATTTCCAATGGCAGGAGAAAATAATGGAAACGGAACAACTGCCCCAGGAATACCGCTTATTGGGGAAACTCCCTGGCGCACTATTACGATTGGAGAAACACTGGCACCTATTGTAGAAACCACAATTCCGTTTGATTTGGTTAAACCAAAATACCAGGCTTCTAAAGAATACCAATATACCAAAGGTTCCTGGAGCTGGATAATGAAAATGGATAGTAATACTACCTTTCCGGTACAGAAACAATACATTGATTTTAGTGCCGCAATGGGATATGAAACGATCTTAATTGATGCCCTTTGGGATACTCAGATAGGAAAGGATAAAATCGCGGAACTGGCTAAATATGGTGCTGAAAAAGGTGTTGGTTTGTATTTATGGTATAATTCGAACGGGTATTGGAATGATGCTCCCCAGGGACCGAGAGGGATGATGGACAATTCGACAATCCGTCGTAAAGAAATGGCCTGGATGAAAAGTATTGGCGTAAAAGGAATTAAAGTAGATTTTTTTGGAGGAGACAAACAAGTAACCATGAAATTATATGAAGATATCCTGACAGATGCTAATGATTTTGGTATAATGGTTATTTTTCACGGCTGTACATTACCAAGAGGCTGGGAGCGTATGTATCCAAACTTCGCAGCTAGTGAGGCGGTTTTAGCCAGCGAAAATTTACATTTTGGACAAGGAAGCTGTGACAATGAAGCAATGAATGCCTCAATACATACTTTTATTCGAAATACAGTAGGAAGTATGGATTTTGGGGGAAGTGCCTTAAATAAATTTTACAACAGTGATAATATTCCCAATAAAGGCTCAAAACGAATTACTTCTGATGTGTTTGCTTTAGCAGCAGCAGTACTTTTTCAAAGCGGGGTACAGCATTTTGCATTAGCACCAAATAATTTGACTGATGCTCCGGACTGGGCAATAAATTTTATGAAAGAAGTACCCACAACTTGGGATGAAGTTCGTTTTTTAGATGGATTTCCTGGTAAATACGTTGTACTTGCCCGCCGAAAAGGTACCAAGTGGTATATAGCGGGTGTGAATGCCCAAAAAGAAATTCTAAAACTTAAGATAAAACTGCCAATGTTTGTTTCAGGATCATCGTTAATTTATTATCATGATGATGAACAATTAAATGGAAAAGTAAAAACAATAAAACTTAAAAAGAACCAGGAGGCTGAAATAATAATTCCTCGTAATGGAGGAGTACTGCTTTTGAATTAATTGTATTTTTTTTTGATAGAGGACATCAAAAATTTTTGTCAGGCCATCAATGACAAGGTTTATATACTGAAAAAAGTTGCCATTTCGGCAACTTTTTTCAGTATTAAGAAGTTTTTTATTTCACAGTAACAGGAAAACTACTCACGATATTTTTGGCTGATGTAGCCGTATAAAGTACAAATTCACCCGGTTCAATTTTCCAACCAGAAGTTTTTTCATCGTAAAAAGCCAGGTCTTTTACTTTTATTTTTAAATCAATCGTCTTTTGTTCTCCCGGTGAGAGGAATATTTTATCAAATGCTTTTAATTCTTTTTTAGGCCTTAAAACAGAAGGATTCGTTTGGCCTGCATACAATTGAACTACTTCTGCACCAGTGGTTCTGCCTGTGTTTTTAATATTGAATTTTACTGTTATTTCATCATTGATACCGTAGACTTTCTTGTCTGAAGCAACATTTGAGATTTCAAAAGAAGTATAAGACAAACCATAACCAAAAGGATATTGAGGCTCAATTCCTTTAGTGTCAAACCAACGATAACCTACCAAAATATCTTCCTCATAGTTTACTTTCAAATCATGCCCTGGATAGGCGCCTAAAGCATGCGCCGGAGATTGGCTTAAAGTAACCGGAATAGTAAAAGGCAGTTTTCCCGATGGAAATTCTTTACCACTCAATACATCAACAATCGCGTTGCCGGCTTCCATTCCGCCATACCATCCCCACACTAAGGCAGAAACGCGAGATTCAATACCCGCTAATTCAAGTGGAGAACCGGCAATAATTACGACAATCGTTTTAGGATTTGCTTTCGCTACTTCCTGAATTAAAGTTTCCTGTCCGTAAGGCAAACGCATGTGCAGTCTGTCAAATGATTCTGAATCGAAATCATGGTTTAAACCTGCAAAAACAATCGCGACATCCGATTTTTTGGCTTGAACTACAGCTTCTTCGATTAATTTCCAATCTACTTTATCCGTGTTTAATTGACCGTCGCTGCTTCTTTCCACAACATGGGATTGCTTTTCATATCCTTGTGCAAAATTGATCTGCATTGATTTTCCGTATTTAGTGGTCATCGCCTGAAGCGGCGTTATCTCATACAAAGCTTTGATTTCTGAGCTAAATCCTCCGCCGCAATGTGTACGCGTTGCATTATCACCAATAATTGCTACTGATTTTATCGCGCTCATATTTAAGGGTAAAATTGAACTCTCATTTTTCAATAAAACAGCAGCTTCAACAGCAGAACGATAGGCAGCCTGCTGGTGTTCTTTTGTATTTATAGAGCCTGTTACGCGCGTTTTAGGATCTAAAACTTTCGTTTTAATCATGACTCTTAAAATGTTCGCCACTTTTTCGTTGACGATGCTTTCTTTTATGCGTCCTTCCTGTACTGCTTTAATCAAAGGATCTGCGAAATACCAGTCATTATAATTTTCTTTTTCAGTTCCCATTTCTAAATCTAAACCAGCCAAAGCCGCTTTTTCAGTACTGTGAACAGCATCCCAATCCGACATGTAAACGCCTTTAAATTTAAATTCATCACGTAAAAGTGTTCGCCCCAAATAATCGTTTTCAGTGCAATACGAACCTCTGAATTTATTATAAGCTCCCATAACGCCTAATACTCCGGCATCTACAATTGAAGCTTTAAAACCCGGCAAATAAATTTCGCGTAAAGCGCGTTCGCTCATAGTGACATCAACAACAAAACGGTTTTCTTCCTGATTGTTGGCTACAAAATGTTTCACACAAGCCGCGACATCCTGCGTTTGCAAAGCCTTAATATAATTGATTGAAAGCTGCGAAATAAGAAATGGATCTTCGCTTAAATATTCAAAATTTCTTCCGCAAAGTGGAGAACGAATAATATTGATTCCTGGTCCGAGCAAAACGTCTTTTTTGCGAAAGCGTGCTTCTTCGCCTAAAACGATTCCACGCTGTTTAGACAGTTCCAGATTCCAACTTGCAGCCATTGCTGTTCCAGGAGGAAAACTGGTCGAAGCATCATCCGTTTGTCCGGCATATTGCCAATTATGACGATTCATTTCTGCTCTGACTCCGTGTGGACCATCAGATAAGGCCCATTCCGGAATTCCGAGATGTTTTATTTCTGAAGTGTAAAATTTAGAATTCCCATGCAGCATACCGACTTTTTCTTTCAAAGTCATTTTCTTAATTAACTGTTCGATTCTTTTTTCGGTCACAGCATCTGTTTGTGAAAAAGAGCTTTGAAAAAATACTGAAAACAAAACAATAGCCATAAATCGTAATCTCATTTTATATGTTTTAGAAAACCTTTTGGTTAAATTAAATAATTTGGGTTTTTATGATAAATGGGTAAAATGATCCCAATTAAAAGTTTTCAAAAATAGAGGAATAGAGGACATAAGGAGTGATACAAATCGAGCATTTTATATAATAAATGAAGCAGACTTGAATGAAAAAAAGCTAATTTTTTAAACTGTAATAAAAATGCATCACACTTATTATTTAATCCGTTGGGTGTAATTAGTTTTTGATAATAATTTTTCGTCAGTTCGAGTGATTTCCGATAGAAGATTGTATCGGGAACAGAAAAATTATTATTAAAACGGTTCTCGATATATTTTTTGTTCCGTTTCTCTGCACAAAAAAACACTCGAACTGACGTTTTTAATAACTACACCCAACAGGTTATTATTTAGTATAAAAATTCAGCTTAATTTCAAATGACTATTTATCTGAGTTCGATTAATAATAATTATGGATCATTCATTTTTTATCGTCATTTCGAGTGATTTTATAAGATAGCGAGAGCATTTTTATAAAATAGTATCGAGAACTTTTGCAAAACGAAACTTCTCGATAGATTTTTGGTTATTAAAATATCGTTTTAGCACAAAATATTTTAGCCCAAAACACTCGAAGTGACGACTAGATAATAATCGAACTCAAATTACTTGTCTGTTTTTAAGGATTTGGTTCTATTAGTTTATTTACTGAGATTTCCCCGCTTGGTATTGGCCAGATATAATTACTGCTGGTTGGTAACACTAAAGGAGCTGTACCGATCGATCCCTTTTTTGCAGGTAAGGTTTGTACTTTTCTTTGCAAATCCATCAGACGGAAACCTTCGCCTAAAAGTTCAATATCTCTTTCTTTTTGTATGGTCGCAATCATAGCCTCTTTTGTTGCAATTTCATTTGCCGGGAAAACATAATTCGGGTCTGAACGATTTCGTACTGCTTTCAATAACGACGTTGCTGTAGTTAAATCGTCAGTATAAGCAGCAGCTTCTGCATAATTTAATAATACTTCTGCATAGCGAATTACAGGCACATAATCTCTAAAAGGTGCTGTTGTGATACTAAATTTTTTCAATACTTTTTGATTGGCTGCACTTTTACTAATAAGGCTGGAACGTGCATCAGTAGCCGAATTAAATGCGGGATCGCTAACAATACCTTCAGCTGCTAAAAAAATAATAGGTTGTGCTAAATAATTATACGCCAAAGAATATTGTGCGGAAGGTGTTTCAGTAGTAGAATTAGCAAAAGGGATAGAAAAAATTGCTTCAGTTCCTGTATAACTTCCACCAAAAATACTAGTATAATTAGGTTCTAATTTTTGGGTTAAATTTCCTTCTGTATATTGAAAAGGAAGGGTAGAAGAAACGATTTTTTTAGATTCTGTAATTACTTTCTCAAAATTGTTCTGAACTAATAAAACCCTTGTTTTTAATGCAATTGCCGTACACTTTTTAGCCCTGGAAGTATTGAGCAAAGGTGTTGAATAACTAACAGGTAAATCTATTTCTGCTTCATCTAAATCTTTCAGAATTTGCGTGTACACCATTTCTATAGAACTTCGCGCCAAATCATTATGTCCCGAAGTCGTAATTGGTGTTAATCGCAAAGGAAGGCCTAAAGAATTTTTGTCCTGATTGTAAGGTTTGGCATAGGTTTGAATCAAACTAAAATAACAAAAAGCACGAATAAATTTGGCTTCGGCAATGTAGTTCTTGGCCAGCTCTTTTGAAATAACAGTAGTTTCATTCATTTTGCTGATCAGAATATTTGAAGCATTAATTGCAGCATATCCGACTGCCCATACATTGTTTACAAAATCATTTGTTGAGGCCACATTTTGATTCCATACTGCAGAACCTGTTGCTGCATTTCCGTCGTTCTGACCAAATTGATCTGCTCGCTGTTCATTAAAAACAATGAATCGGCCACCATAAAAACTTTGATTTTGTAACTGCTTGTATAAATTATTGGTCTGAGCCAAAATCTTAGCCGGAGTGCTAAATGCTATTGATTCCGGAATACTGGTTTCAGGCTTTGTGTCTAATAAATCGTCGTTGCAAGCTGTCGTAAACATCAGAATAAAACAGCTTATTAAAATATATTTTTTCATCGTGTTTGTTTTAATTAAAATCCAATATTCAACCCTAGAGTATACACCTGAGCGTTGGGAGGAACATTTTGATCTTTTCCTGAATTAATAGAGTTTCCATTGATAGAAACTTCGGGGTCAGAACCTCTGTATTTGGTAAAAGTGTATAAGTTATTACCTTGTAAATACACATAAATAGAGCTGAATGTATTTTTTAGGAAAGAAAGTTCCAGAGGCACATTATATCCTAGAGACACATTCTTAAGTTTTACAAAAGAACCGTCTTCTACTTTTGAAGTGCTTGAAAATGAAAAACCCGCCGAAACATTATCACCATAATACAACTTTTGAATGTCTGTTTTTTGGCCGGGTGTTGTCCATCTGTTTTTTATAAATTCCCCATTGTTAAAATAACGCTGATCTGAATTGGTGGCGCGTGTTCCATTATAAAGTTTATTTCCCTGAGCAAAAGTTAGATTTACTGCTAAAACAAAATTCTTGTAATTGAAAGTGTTGTTTAATCCTCCAAACAGTTTTGGTAATGAAGGCCCTTGCACGACACCATCTTTATAATTGTCAATTGCCGGAGCGGCACTGCCATCAAGATACGTCCATTTTGGAGAACCAATATGATTGTATTGTACTTCTTTACCTTCGCTGTTTATAAAAACCATCTGACCGTTTTCCGGATTTACACCTTTGTTAGGCACCGCAAAAACAGATCCGATAGAATAGCCTACTCTGGTCATATTTTGTACTCCAAATACACTTGGCACAAATACATCGCTTGCTAATGAAGTCACCTTATTTTTAAGTGTGGAAAGATTCAAATTGACATTCCAATTGAAATTTCTGGCAGTAACAGCGAGTGCATTAATTCCGATTTCAAAACCTGTATTGTACATTCCGCCCACATTTTCGTTGATATAACTATTTGGAATTCCTGCTGAAAGTGCTTGTGGCGTTTTTAGAATCAAATCCCTGATTTTGTTATTGTAATAATCAAACTCAACGGAAATGCGATTGTTTAGCATGGCGAAATTCAGTCCTAAATCGAGTTTTGAACTTGTTTCCCATTTTAGATCAGGATTGGCAGTTTGAGAGTATCCTAAGGTTGGTGCACCACCATAAGTAGATGAATTATAGGTTCCGATAGCAGGATAGTTTCCTATTTCGCTATTTCCAACAATACCATAACTGGCCCTAAGTTTTAAGTTATTCAGAAAGCCGCTTAATTTTGAATCTTTAAAAAAGGATTCTTCCAGAAGATTCCAGCTAACAGATCCACCTCCAAAATTACCGTATTTGTTTCCTTCGGATAAAGCCGATAAACCATCAATTCTATAATTTAAAGTCAGGAAATATTTGTTTTTAAAATTGTAGTTTAAGTTGGTAAAATAAGAGAGTAAAGCATTTTCTGAAAGGTCATTGCCAATAGGCGAAATATTAGCGTAACTTCCCTGGTAATTTTTATAATAAGTGTCGGTAATATTACTTTGTGAAGCTCCCCAACTCTCTATAGCTGTTTTAATTCTTTCATAACCTACAAGGATCATGAAATTGTGATTTTCATTAAAAGAATCTTTGTACGTAATGGTATTCGCCCAATCTGTTCTTGATAAATCGGTTGCTATATTGGTTGCTACACCGTTGTAGGACGCTCCTCCTCCGTGAATTGGATTTAAAAATAATTTGTTTTCCAATCCAATAGTATTCAATCCAAAACTGGTTCTGAAAGTTATTTTTTTAGTGATATCAAACTCTCCATATATATTCCCTAAAAGCGATTTACTAATTGAAGTAGTTAAATCAAGTTCCTGAACCATTGCTAAATTATAAGCATTAATTGTACCGATAATAGACGGAATATTGGCACCATAGCCCACACTTATTCCGTTTTGGATACTATACGAACCATCAGGATTGTAAACCGGTACATTTGGAGGTAAGACATACGTCATTCTTCCTAAAGGTTCATTGGTAATATACTCTGTGTTATAAGTTGATGAAGACAACGTATTACCTGCTACAGCACCCGTATTTGGACCTACGTTTTTTGCCCTGCTGTAAGAAACATTAACACCAACCCTAATAAAATTGTTGACGTCATGACTGAGGTTTAATCGTGTCATGTAATTTTGAAACGTATTGTTTTTTATAAAGCTATTTTGATTGGTATAGTCTGCTGAAAAATAATATTGAGTCGTTTCATTGCCTCCGGAAACATTAATGTTATGATTGCTCGAAAAGCCCGGTTCGTAAGCCACATCATACCAATTTGTATCTACGGTACTTCCATCAGCATTTTTAGAAAGGAAAAAACCGGGAGCTTTGCCTGCATTAACCAAGGCTTCATTTTTAATCATGGTATAATCTTCGGCATTCAATAATTTAGGCAAATTATAAGGAGTACTTCGGCTGAACCAGCTGTTGTAATTGAATTTAGTTTTGCCATTTTTACCTTTTTTGGTCGTAATTACCATAACACCATTTGCAGCTCTGGATCCATATATTGCGGAAGCAGAAGCATCTTTCAATACATCAACAGAGGCAATATCATTAGGATTAATCCCAGAAAGCGGATTATTGCCGACAAATCCACCCAATGAGCCGGTAAAAACAGCCACACCGTCTACGACTATCAAAGGAAAAAGTCCCGATGTAATCGTATTTAAACCCCGAACGCGAATAACAGGCGTATTGTTTAATACACTTGTAGATTGAATTACATCAATTCCTGTTCCCTGACCACCTAACAACTGATCAAAACTGGTAGAAGGACGGTTTTGTAATTGTTTAGCTGAAATTGTGGATACAGAACCTGAAAATTCAGATTTTTTTTGAGACAAATAGCCACTCGAAATCAGGACTTCATCTAATTGATTTGAATCTTTGATTAATTTTACTGTTAATAAATCAAAAGAGCGTACCACAATTTCCTGTGTCGTATATCCGATATAACTCAGTTTTAATGTAAATGGTAATTTTTGATTTTCAATAACAAATTCTCCATCTTCATTAGTAGTAATTTCTTTATTTTCAGATAGAACTGTTGCGCCAATTAATGGCATATTGTCTTTGGCATCTACAATTACCCCTTTCAAATTTTGCTGTTGCGCATAGATCTGTGTACTAAGCAAAAAGAAAAAACTGAGCAGTAATTTTAAATATTTTTCTAATAACATATTATAAATATTGATTTTAATATTAAAATTTAAATTAGGCAGTAGTTAGTCAGTATTTTTATTGTAGCAGCTATGCTCAACACTTTCTGGAAACATCCCATTATTTGTTTAAAATTTGATGATTACCTGATTGCGTAGTTACTCCGAATTTGTCCTGCTCTTTTTCCAAATTCATTGCTGCATAATAATCCTCATTATATTTTCCGGAGATAACAAGTGCACCCGCAACCAAAACAAGATTTTTAATAATGTATTGACCCGCCAGCGTAGGTTCGTAAGGGAAGATCTCAAAACAGCTGGATTGCAGCATAAAAATAGGAGTGAGGGTTGCTATCATGTGCAATAAAAGCAGCAGAATTGTTTCCGGAATCCATTTCCTAACAAGTAACCCTAATCCAATAAAGACTTCACAAACTCCAAGTATTGGGATAAAAAATTCTGGTTTAAACCAAAAAACGGTTTTTTCTACTAAATCGCCCGCCGGGCTGACTCCGAAGATTTTCAGAATTCCAAACCAAATGTAAATTATCGCTAATGCAATGCGCATTAAGCTGACACCATGCGTTCCTATTTTATTACTTAATAAGAAATAGAAAAATTTAAAAGTAGTTTTCATTTCTATATGTTATTATGGCATGGTTACTTTCATCTTTTTACCTAAAGTAAATCGGTAAGAATATCCTAAATTGATAGAATAATCTGCGAAAGCAGCATCCCCTTGGACATGAACTTTTTTGGCTGGATCGGTAATAACAGAATTTTGTAAATCCTGACTGGCGATATCGGCAGCACTCTGGATACGGTTTTTTACGATATTATAGGGAATAAATAAGCTGAAATTATGTTTTCCTACATGATAAGAAAAACCATATTCTATCGCTATAACATATCCAGGGCGACGATAAGCTACCTGTCCTCCAAAAGCATCATAAGCAGGGATGCCTTCAATTCTTCCGGCCAGCGAAACATTAAAATTTTCTTTTTTGTCTATTGCTGCAGATACACCGGCCCTTGCAAAATATTGGTCTGGGCAGGCATAAATTTCATAACCCTCTAAACCTGCTTTTGGAGCCGATTTAAATGTGCCATTTGATTCTTTAGGGTTAAATAAATAATATCCGTTTGCAAATCCGTACAAACGTCCCGTTAACTGCCTGAATATTTGTGCCTCTACTGAAATTCCAACACCGCCATCTCCTGGCTGAATAGCCTGATCCATTATCACACTTTTTGTTGTTCCATCTGTTTGTGGTGCATCATCCATTTTGTCATGGCTGCCAGTGTTTAATTTTACTCCTAATCCTAGCATTAAATTGCCTTTATGAGCCGTTTTTGGGTCAAAAAACCAGTAGTTAACACTTAGTCTTGCATCTGCAAAACCTTGTGCGTAAACACTGTATCGAAGAGTATCTTTTACAGGAGTTGCTTGCCTTAAAACCTGAGAACGTTCATTATGTACATATGGCAAAGTGGCATTGATCTGGATTCTGTTGGTTATTCCGTATGAAAAATTAAAATCTACCGCATGTGAATAAATGTTTACGGCATTGCCTCTCTCCACACCATTTTCGTCATGACCACCGCCTGTAGTCTGGCGTTCTAATTGTTCTTCCTTACCAACAAAGTGTCTCCAGGAATGAAAATAACGGTAATTTGCCCCTACCTGAAATTCTCCTTTGTCTAAATTATAAGAACTGGCAGAATTCATAAAAAGTCCACCCATTTGCCGAACGGCAACACAACCCTGAGCAATGGTTTTTTCTGTTTGAAAAGTGATTAAAATAAATGCTGTAAAAATAAATGAAGTATATAATGATGGTATTTTTTTCATGATTTTAGTTGTTTTAATGAGCATAAAAAATATTGATGTCTTATTTTGTTTATACAAAATCATTACAATAAAATTGCCCAATGTTTATAAAGACTACTATTCATTAAATGAATTAGTCCTGATTGGTCATATTTCCAAAAGAAAAATTATGGCAGATAATATCGCAGGTAAAATTTTAGAAAAAACATGGAATATTATAAACAAGGTTCTTGGTTAAATTGAAATAGTTTTTTGAATTATTTCAAAATTGCCTGTTCAAACAGTCTGGGTCTTCAAATATTGAATTACTAATTTATAGTATCTAAAAACAATTCCTTACAAGATCTTTTTTGATCTTGTAAGTACTGTATTAACTTAACATCTGAAAGTTAAAATTCCTTTTCACATGAAATCAGCAAATCAATTTTGTCCTAGACAATAACTATCACAGCTGTCTGTAGGAAGCCTAATTAATTCTGATACTTTGCAAAAACGAATTGTTATTGGTTACGAGAAAGTAATTTTTGTCTTTTACTTTAATTTTTTCCATGTTTTTAACATCTCCGGGAGTAAAGAATCCGCTTTTAACTGCTGAGACAGGTAGGAACGCACCTTTACCATTTCCTTTTAAAAACAAACCATGACCTGCATCATTTCTTGGTGTTTCCACTTCAGAATTAAACATATTCCCTGTAATTAAAGCATCAAGGTTTCCATCCTTATCGTAGTCATCAACCGCTATTTGATTGATACAGCTAATCTGTGCCTGAATAGGTAGTTTATGGATGACAAATTTTCCATTTCTGTTTTCCAGATAGATACTTGCAAAAGATTTTACTTTATAATGCAAGGCTTCTTTAAGTGATTTTTCTGTGTATACATCGACCAAAGTAGCTTGTGAAAAACTTTCGTAGTCCTTGAATTTCTTTTTGATATTTGGGATTTGTTGAGAGGAACAGCCACGACCACGTACTGGATATTGCTTACCATCATTATAGTAACTTAACACAATATCTTTGTGTTTATCATTATCAAAATCTTTTACAAAAATATCAAAGGTTTCATTTGGAGTAGCTTGATATTTATAATTCAGACCATTGTTTCCAACAATATAATCCATGTCACCATCCTTGTCAAAATCGCCTTGCTGAATGCTCCACCACCAACCGGTTGTATCATCACTAAGCCCATGTTTTTTGTAACTTCTTTGAAACCAGATTTCGTGTTTTGAAAAACACGGATTGGCATCCATTCGCCCACAACAATAATATCGGCTAGTTTATCATTATTAAAATCGGTAATTACAGCACTTGTTGCCATTCCTAAATTGACAAATTCTTTAGGGGATTTTTTAGAAACTTCAAATTTAGGTTGCGTTGCAGTACTAATATTATGCAGCAAATAAGTTTTGGCAGGTGAAGGATATTGTCCCGGAACTTGTCTTCCTAATACCAAAAGATCTTGTTTCCCATCTTTATCATAATCAATTGCATATACTTTTGAACCACTCGTTAACATGATTGGCAACACTCCTTTTGAAGCTTTGGTAAAATCTCCTTTTCCGTTGTTGAGGTATAATCTGTCTTGCAGTTTCGGGTCGTTAACTAAAAACTCATAACCGCCACTCACAACATATAAATCATTATCGCCGTCACTATCAGCATCAAAAATCAATGCTCCTGTATCTTCACTAAATTTATCTTCCTCAAACGCCGGAATATTTTTTTCAGTAAAACCTTTTGAAGTTTGTAAAAATATTTTTCCTGTGTAGCCAGAAGATCCTCCAATGAAATAATCATCAAGACCGTCTTTATTTAAATCTCCTACAGTAATACAAGGTCCGAAAGTAGACATTTTATGAGGCAGCAATACCTGATCTTTAAAATCATCGTATTTATTTTCTTCGTGTTTAAATACGGGGAAAACTCCATTTTCTGTTGCAAAAAGAGCATTTTTTGCAATTGGTTTTGCAGTTGTTTCTTCTTTGGCATCCTGTTCCTTAAAGTTTAGCGTTTGGTTAGCTTTCACATTGTATAACTTTTGCACCTTGCCATTAGTCCAGACTACTTTTACCTCGTCGATTGTTTTGTCTTTTGCTAAACCAAAATGCAATTCGGGAGCTACAGATGACTGAAATCCTCTTGTTAAGGTAAGTTCCTGCATTTGGGTTCCTTTTTTTGTTTTTATATACACACGATTCCCTAATCCAAAAGTATTTTTTGAATTTCCTTTGAATTTTACCTTGATGTAATTATTGATTTTAGAACTTGAGTTTTCAAAAACAGAGGCATAATCATCGATATTGTTTACTATCAAATCTAAATCGCCATCGTTATCTAAATCGCTGTAAGCTACACCATTTGAAAAGCCTTTGTATTCAATTCCCCATTTTTTATTTACTTGTTCAAAATTTAAATTTCCTTTATTTTGATACATGAAATTATCAATTTTCTCAGAAGGAATTTCCTGCGTTTTCTTAAGTAAGTCTTTTGGTTTTAAATTTAAAGCTTCCAGTTTATTAAAGAAATCATTATTATTAATTTCTCTTCGGGTTCCGTTACTTACAAACAAATCTTTGTTACCGTCATTATCAAAATCCGCAAATAAAGGTCCCCAGCTCCAGTCAGTAGATGAGGTTCCTGTAATGCGGGATACATTGCCAAAATGCGGAATTCCGTTTTCATTTACTCCTGTGTTGAGCTGCATGCAATTGTGCATATATTGGTAATTAAAACCGGCATCAACTACGTCCCAAAAAAGCTGTGGATTCATACTGGACATATTCGCTTTTTTACGGCGATTGTCCTTCGCATCCATGTCTACCTGAAAAACATCTAGATTTCCATCGTTGTTAAAATCAGAAATATCGACACCCATTCCGTAGAAAGAGTTATGTGCCATTGCTTGTTTTACCACTTCTTTAAAAGTACCATCCTGATTATTGATGTACATAAAATCGGGTGAGTTGAAATCATTTGAAACATATATATCAGGCCAGCTGTCATTGTTTAAATCACCAATTGTTGCACTTAATGACAGTCCATAAGCTTTTACACCTGCTTCTTCGGTAACATTAGCAAAATGATTGCCGTCATTTCGGTATAAATGTCCTGTTTCATTGTCTTTGACATGAAGCATCATCTGTACATAGTCCCGGGTTGCGGAGCTGAATTTTGTAGGCGGGTAGTTGGCTACAAATAAATCTAAATCACCATCTTTATCATAATCAAAAAAGGTGCCCTGAACACTATTTCCTATATCATCAATTCCGTATTCTTTAGCTTTTTCTGTAAAGGTTCCGTTGCCATTATTGATGTACAATTGATTGTTTTTTGGACCAAACTTTCCGCTTACACTACAATAAATATCTAAAAAACCATCTCCGTTTACATCTGCCATAGTTACTCCATTGTACCAACGCGTATCGCCTCCAACACCTGCTTTTTTGGTAATATCTTCAAATTTTAGATTCCCTTTGTTTAAATACAATTTATTTGATACCTGATTTCCGGTAAAGAAGATATCTACCAGGCCATCATTATTGATATCCCCTGTAGCAACTCCTCCTCCCAAATAAATATAATTGTAGGTGAAGTAATTCAAAGAATCATTTTCTGTCAGATTATTGCTAAAATCAATTCCTGTATCAGCACGGTCCAAAGAAGAAAATATAACTTCATCTGATTCTCTATCAGAACAGCTAACAAGCAATAATAAGCTTAACAGGCTAAAAAAAACTACTTTTATTTTTTTTGTATTTTTCATTTTTATAATAATAAAATTTATCTCTTAAATGTTTAAAACTCCCATTTACTGTATCAAATACAAATAGAGGATTTTGCTCCGGTAGTTGGAAAAACTGTTTTTTTAATATTTACTTTTGAAAAGTTTTTTTCTCCCTCTGTAATTTTAATGTATTGATTTGGCTGTATGTTTTTAAACACTTGCTTCTTCTGGTTTTTTTGCCAGGTAATTTCAATTTGATCAATAATTCTCGCTTGTCCAATTCCAATTTCCATTCTTAAGGCTGATGCCCCAAAACTTCCACCTGAATTTACTATCCTGTATACAGATCTTGAAACACCATTTTCCCTGAAACTGACTTTTATTTTTGTTCCAATAGCAGAACGGTTGCTGTCTGTACCTTCTAATTGCAATTTTATCCAGCGATTAGTGTTTTGACCAGGATTCAGGTATAAGGAATTACTGAAAGCATCTCCTGCATAAGCACCTCCAACTTCTATAAAAATATCTGTATCTCCATCATTATCCAGATCATTCAGGGCTACGCCATGACCTTTTTGCAAATTCCCTACCCGCCCGGAAACAGTAACATCAGCAAATTTTCCGTCACCCATATTTCTAAATAATTTATTAGGAATTAGAGATTTATAATCTGGATTTCCTGTTCCGAGATACATATCCAAAAAACCATCATTATCAATATCACCAAAATTGGACCCCATTGCAAATACCGTCTTACTTAGCCCTGATGCTTTAGAAACATCTGAGAATGTGCCATCATGATTATTGCGATACAAATACATTTTGCTGCTATTATTACGGATATTCAATGCTTCCATTGCAAATTCTCCTCCTATAGAACCATCATATTGGTAGCCACAGACAAAAATATCCTGCCAGCCATCATTATCATAATCCCAAAACCATGTTGGAAAAGTCATTACATTGATTCCTGCTAAACCTGCCTGATCTGTAGCATCTATAAATTGTGGAATACCATTTTTGATTCCTGTATTTTTTAATAATATTTTCCTTTTATCCATTCCGGAAAGAAATAAATCAATATCGCCGTCATTATCATAATCTGCTGATGTTGCTCCTTTTATATAACTGACAACGTCGCATTTAGCAGCATGGGCAACATTGGTAAATGTTCCGTCCTGATTATTCAAATACAATTCAGAAGGGTAGGATTCATCATGTGATGACTCGTTACCAATAAATAAGTCTAAATAGCCGTCATTATTAAAATCATTCCACGTACCAGCCTGAGTAGGAAATTCAGAATACAACCCACTTTTAATAGTTACATCAGTAAAAGATCCATCACCATTGTTACGTAACAGCGAGTTAGGCTGTCTTCCGAATTTACGCATCCAGGCACCTCTCAAAACAAAAATATCGGTATCGCCATCATTGTCATAATCAGCTTGTATCATATTCAATCCTCCTTTGAAACGCCCTATTTCAGATGCTTTGGAATAATCAATATATTTCCCTTTTTGGTCATTTTGATAATAATGCATGACTCCATCCAGACTCCAGTCAGAGGTCACAATATCTAAATAATTATCATTGTTGAAATCATCAACAATAACTCCACCAGACATATTCCTGGTTTTTATGCCAACATTTGCAGCAACATCCATAAAAGGTTTTATTGTATATCCTGAATTATCTTTATTTAGATTAGGTATCAGCCACTGTTTGGGAACATTCAAGGGATATCCGTCTATGGTCATATAAGCAATATTCAGCAGCCATCTCGATTCATAATCATTAGGATTTATATCCAGTAATTTTTTATAAATTTCAATTGCTTTTTGAGAACCCTGACGTATAGTATGAATTCCACTTTTTTGTATTGGAATAATACACGATTCCGGATTATGGTAATTGACGCAATTTTGTTTTTCTGCCAGTCTCATATAAGCAATTGCTAAAAAATTTAATGACTGAGGGTTATCTCTGCCATCAATTGCTTTTTGTCTTTTGATTGCACTTTCAATAATTGAGACTGCTTCTGATTCTTTACCGAGTTTTAATAATGCATTTCCTTTATTTATTTCATTATATAATTTTAAATGTCCTTCATAGGAATTTTTTATTATTGAATCAAAATAAAGGATTTCTGCTTTTGTAGCAAATGGATTTTTTCTAACATCATACATTCTATTCCTGGCCTCCAAAATCTTAACCATCTTGTCATTAGGATTAGAAAAATAATCGCATGACTGTAACAAAATAGATAGTATAAATAGCAATGTTAACTGTTTAATTTTCATAATTAAAACATTTTAGATTGTGTTAATCGTGCTATTATTTATCGAATTTTTTGTTTCCTATATGAAGATTATAGAACTTCCAGACTTCATGGGCCACATTTCTGCCCAGCTTTAGTCCTTCAACATTATCTGCCTGAATATGATAGCCTCCCATTACTCTGGAAATCCCCGCCATATTTGCTGTTTCTGTAAAAGTTGGGAATTTAAGTACAACAGGTTTTCCAATGTTATTTGGTTCTGTCATTGCTCCTGGAGTGCTCCATGTTGCAGATTCTCCAAAAGTATCACTTCCGGTCCATAATTTTAGTGCTTCACCACAACCGCCACTAATTGTACTATGTCCGGAAACATAACCCGGAAAAGCGGGACATAAAAAAATATCTGGTGAGTAAGGTCTCCAGTCTTGGCCTTTCATTTCTATATTTCCAAAACCAGGTCCCCCCCAGGCTTTTATAGTCTGATCTTTATAATAATGATGTACTAAAGCATAAGGACGGGCAAAATCATAAAACATTTTTGTATCCCAACACGCTATAAAACAATCCATTGCAGTTACCTGATTATAGAAAAACATTTTTACATCCTGATCTAAAGTATGCTTATCACGTCTGGAAACATCCTGGGCAAACTTTAACCAATGTCCGGCTTGTTGTACTGATTTTGGACCATCACGCATAAATTCTACCAATGCTTTTTGTTCGTTGGTTAGATTATATTGTAAATCAAGTAGTTCTTTAACTTCATTTTTAAGTTGTTCTGAATCCAATGCAGGTGGAGGTATAGGGCGAAACTGATCACCAGATTTTAATCCTACAGGTTTTACTTTGTTCCAAAATGGAGTGGCACAGCCTGGCGCAAACTTACCGCCTTTTCCATCTGAAAAATATTTTGGCTGCCAATGAATTACATCAATCATTTCATCTGGAGAATTGACTGGATTATAGTTTACATAGTTAAAATAGGGAGTTCCATTCGAACCATTTTCTTCTCCATATTGATTTGATCCATCATGTTTTCTTGCTTCAATTACAGCTTTTGCGGCTAAATTTCCTATTCCTACAGGCGTTTTAGGATCGAGTGATTTATCATTAGGATCCAAGCCTAATTTGACCATAAAAGCGACAAACATATCTTTGTCTGAAAAGTAATATTCACATAATGCATTATAGGCTGCATAACTAATAGCAATCTCTTTATTTTTGAGTGTCTGTTCTTTATTAGGTCTTCTTTCGGTATCTTTTAAGTATACAGGAATTGCCTTTTGATCATAACGACTCCAGGCATCAAAAACTGCAACAAATGTCAATCCAAGAAAACGAGAAGTTACTGTTGGTCTTGGTTTAAATCTATCGGTATCATTACCAGTGGCAAGTACTGCTATTTCTGACCATTTATAGGCCATATTGTTTTCTCCTGTTGTTTCTTTAATTTTAGTTTTACTCTCTTTGGTTTGAGCAAATATGGATGTAGTTAAAGTACCAAATAATAGTACTTTAAATAGTAATTTATGAATTTTCATTTTGGTGGTTTTATATGGTTTTTTGATAGTTTTCTTTCAATTAGAATTAATTGAGTGTTGTATGTCAAAATCTTAAATAAACAATTCAGTCTTAAGTTAAAAACTAAAGATTTAATGCAAGAGCATGATTGATTAAAAAGGCTATTTATATTTTAACACCAGGAAATACTATACCATATTTGGAGGAGGGTAATTGGTAGTAAAATATCCGGAAAGAAGATCTTCTTTTGGACTGTATGAATTTAAAGTAACAGGAAAAACTAATTTAGTTGTAGTACTTACTAAATTAATTGTATCATTAGGAATGTAATCCTGAATAAAGGATTTTATCAATTTTTTACTTGGATTTTCTTTATTTGAGTCGGTATCAAATATTTGACTGTCGACAATTTTTTTTAAATCATTACTCAAAACCTCTCGGTGAGAGTTCTTTAGGCAATATAATTTTAAAACATTGTTTAGGATTCTTTTCTTAAAAACATGGTAGGTCTTATTTTCGATTACTAAGTCTTCATTAACTTCTTCAAAGCCAGAATCTACAACATAAGCATAGGGGTTAATTTTAATTTCAATTATTTCAAAATTTGCGTTGTCAGTTTTTTCCATAGCATTCACCCACACTTGCTGTTGTTGTTCAGCAAACATGATATAAAATCCTAAAACATTGTAAAACAATGTTACGATTAAAAAAAGTGATGCAATTCTTTTCATATAAAACCGTCAGTATACTAATTACTTTATTAAATATGCTTTAAGTTATTTTATAAACTGTAGAAAGTAAATAAACAGCGCACTTAACATGCGCTGTTTTCAAATACTAACTCAACCTAACTAACTTAATTTTTAGTAACCAGGATTATTATCACTTGGTTTTATATTCGGATTAGAAGATGTTTCTCTGTTTGGTATTGGCCATAACTCACTTTTACCAGCTTGAAAACCAGTTCCGGCAAGCGCTGTATTTGCAATACCCCATCTAATAATATCATCAAAACGAACTTGTTCGCCAGCTAATTCTACTTTACGTTCATGAACAAGGGCAGTGAAAACCTGATCTTTTGTAAGTGTAGTTGCTAACAATGGTACATCTGCTCTAAAACGCACTTCATTAATGTAACCAATAGCGGTGGATTGTACACCTCCGGCTCTTAAGCTTTCGCACTCAGCTTTCATAAGTAAAACATCTGAGTAACGCATAACTTTGAAGTTAATACTTGAGTCTAAGTTTTCATCTGTACGTTTGTAGTAGTTTTGATATTTTTTCCATCCTGCTCTTCTAATTCCTGCTGAAGAAGTAAAATTAGCAGCTGTCATTGTATTGGCCCCTTTATTGTATTTTGATCCAGGAACATAAAAAGTTTCTCCAAAACGTTTGTCTCCTGCTTCATATTCATCCAGTAAATTATCTGATGGATATACGTTGAACCATCCCAGATTTCCGTATTCCTGGCCTCTAAGAGTTGATTCTGCAACACCATCTCCAGCTGTATCGCTTCCCCATTTATCACCTACTCCAAGAGTTTCATCGTATTCAATCTCGAAAATAGATTCAGGACCATGTTCCGTTTCATCCATAAAATTGTTGTAAAAATTAGTTTCCAGGGTAAATCCTGTCACTTTATTAAAAGCAGCAAGAGCTTCATCATACTTTTTTTGATACAACAGGGCTTTCCCCAGATAAGCAAAAGCAGCTTCTTTTGTTGCTCTTCCTTTATCTTCTACAGTTTTGCTTAAAAGATTTTTGGAAGCAAAATCAAGATCAGCTTCAATCAGTTTATAAACTTCTTCTTTTGAGCTTCTGGCTTTACCTTCAGTAGTCTGCGTAGTATAAATAGGTAAATCGCCAAAACGAGGTACTAAAAGGAAATAATAATAAGCTCTTAGAAAATGAGCTTCACCTAAAAATTTATTTTTTTGCTCTTGCGTTAAAATGGAATTAGGTAAAGCCTGAATTTTTTCTTCATTATCCAGTACAAAATTAGTTTTTGATATTCCTAAGAAGCACGTTTCCCAAAAGTACTGAATAATGTCGCTGCTTGCATCAAAAGTAAAATTGCTAAAAGGAACTTTATTACCTTCTAATTGTGGATTTCCTTTAGCTTCCTGAGACATAAGGTCTAATGCAAAGAAAATATGGCGCGCATAGAGTCCTCTTGTCTGCAAGTTGGCATAACAGGCATTTACAGCAGACTGTACCTGATTTTTCGTTTTAAAGAAAGTTTCAGGAGACAAGGCATTTGGATTAGTTAATTCTAAATCCTTAGTGTCACATGAATTTATGGCCAAAATTCCGGACAATACTACAAATATATATTTTATTTTTTTCATTATCTTTTATATGTTAAAATGTAACTTCAAGACCAAAAATTACTGATTTTGGTTGTGGATATCTTCCTATATCAATACCTGCCGAGTTTGAATTTGCATCCACACGTGCAATTTCAGGATCAAGACCAGAATAATTTGTAATAGTGATAAGGTTTTGCCCACTTACATAAAATCTTATGTTAGAAAAATATTTAGCAAATGCATCTCCTGAAAATGTATATCCTATGGTGATATTTTTTAATCTTGTATAAGAACCGTCTTCAACATATCGTTGACTGGCTGATGCCCAGTTTTGACTTGCACCAAGTGCTCTTGGCAATGTAGCAGATGGATTAGTAACACTACCATTTACAACAACTGCTCTGTCTAAAACTTGTGTGCCAGAATTAAACAAACGCTGCATTGCTTCTAAGTCAAATTTATTTGAGTTAAAAACATCATTCCCGGATACTCCACTAATAAAGCAGTTAAA
The DNA here is from genome assembly GCF_002017935.1 of Flavobacterium sp. LM4. NCBI lineage: Bacteria > Pseudomonadati > Bacteroidota > Flavobacteriia > Flavobacteriales > Flavobacteriaceae > Flavobacterium > Flavobacterium sp. LM4. The sequence continues at coordinate 2,930,021 of NZ_MUFW01000001.1, forward strand.
ATCGAATTTTTTATATGATGCTGTAAGGTTTAAACCGTATGTAAAATCAGGATATGGATTTCCAATGTTTGTTTTATCTTCTGAATTGATTACTTTATCTCCATTACGGTCAACAAATCTAATATCACCTGGCTGGAAGGTAGTTTGACCAGGAGCTAAAACTGCATTTACTTCTGCTTGGTTTTGATAAATTCCATCAGTTTGATAACCCCAGAAATAGAATAATGGCTGACCTACTTCTAATCTTGAGAATTGCTCTAAACCAGCTCTTCCTGATGGGCCGCCTAATACACTAGTTACACCTGGCGCTAAATTTGTAACTTCGTTTTTGCTTGTACCTAAATTCGCTGTTGCAGACCAGGTAAAATCACCTTTTCTATCATTGTATCCCAATGTAACTTCGTATCCGGTTACTTTTACATCAGCAATATTTCGTATTTGTGTTCCTCCTGGAGAACCAGTAGAAGCGGCAAGTGGTACTGCAAAAAGGATATCACTACTTTTATTGTTAAAATATTCGATAGATCCAGTGATTTTTTCATCAAATAAACCAAAATCTAAACCGATGTTTCTGTCCAATTTTGACTCCCATTGCAAATCTGGATTAGCAGCACTTCCTGAAGTTGTACCTATTCCTGCCTGTCCATTAAATGGATATGTATAATTAGTAGCTAAACTAGAGCTATAGCGATAATCTTCAATTTTATCATTTCCTGTTGTTCCGGTAGATGCTCTAAGCTTTAAGGTACTGAAAATAGAATTTTCCATAAAACTTTCTTTTGCGATGTTCCAGCCTAAAGCGATAGAGTAGAAATTACCATAGCGTTTATTAGCTCCAAATCGCGATGAACCATCTCTACGTCCTGAAACTGCGAAAAGATATTTATCATCGTAATCATAATTAATACGGGCGATATAACCTAGATTGTTTGTCTCAAAATTATTTGAACTTAAGTTAGCATTCTGAAGACTTAACTGATCAATTTCATCAGAAATTAAGTTACGGCTTCCTGCTGTTACATTTCGGCTTTTATTCTCAATTTTAGTTATTACCCCTAATACTTCAATATTATGTTTATCTGCAATGGTAGTCTTGTAAGTTAAACCATTATCAAACACAATAGTCTGACCCTGAGAATTTATTTCTGCTGTTGTGGAGTAATCCTGAAAATGTGCTGATCCATCACGGAAACTAGGCACAAATGTATGGTCTCTGGTTGAATAATAATCTAAAGAAACCTGTGATCTGAATTTTAATCCTTTGTAGATTTCTAATTCTGCGAAAATGTTCCCAATTATAGATACTCCGTTAACTTTTTGGTATCCATGATTGGCTACACGTACAGGATTTTCAGCATCTTGTCCATCAGCTGCTGAAGGACCCTGATATCCACCTAAATTATTGGAATTGTAAACCGGTAAATATGGAGCCATTTTAATAGCATGCTCTAATAAAGTTCTTCCTCCGGCACTACGCTCCGGATTCGTAGTACTAAAAGATACTCCTATATTGCTTCCAACGCTTAGCTTACCAATTGTTTGTGTGTTATTAGCACGGAAAGAATAGCGTTCAAAACCTGTACCAATTAAGGTACCTTCTTGTTTTAAATATCCTGCGGAATATCTACTTGAAGAATTTTCAGAACCATTTGAGAAACTTAAATTATAATCCTGCATTAATCCACTCTGAAATATTTGATCCTGCCAATTGGTATTTATATTGCCAAACTCAGCAGCTCTTGCAGTTAAGTTACTTCCTAAATCGTTCGCATACTGAACATATTTCTGTGTGTTTAAAACATCATATCTTTTGGTAACAGTTTGGCTTCCGACATAAGAACTAAAAGTTAATTGACCAGGACCCTTTTTCCCTTTTTTAGTAGTTACCATAATAACTCCATTAAAAGCCTTTGAACCATATAAAGCCGTTGTCGAAGCATCTTTTAAAACAGACATAGATTCAATATCGTTTGGATTTAATCCTGATAAGTTACCTACTAAAACTCCATCAACAACATATAAAGGATCACTATTATTCATTGTAGCTAATCCACGAATTTTAACCGTAGGGCTTGAACCTGGTGCACCATTTACTACGCTAACCCCAGCAGCTCTACCTTGTAAAGCCGATTCAGCATTAGTAATAGGCACTGCTACTATATCTTTTGAACTTACTACTGAAATTGCTCCGGTTACTTTAGTTCTTTTTTGTGTACCGTAAGCTATTACAACTTCATTTAAGGTTTGTGTGGATTCGGCTAGTTTAATATTAATGACACTCTGATTACCAACGGTAATTGTTTGTGAAGTTAGACCTACAAATGAATATGTTATTTTGTCTGTATCATTTACTCCTTGTAAAGAGTATTTACCATCAAAATCTGTTGATGCGCTATTTTTTGAGCCTTGTACATTAATACTGGCGCCAGGCAAGGGAACTCCTGAAGGATCCGTAACCACACCTTGTATGGTCTTTGATTGTGCCATCACATGTTGAGTGCTAACTATTAGCAATGCGATTATTGCAAATTTTATTTTTAACATCATAGTTAATTGGTTTTTTGTTTAGTTAAATAATTGTCTGGATGTAAAGTTGTTATTTATTAATATTGACTATAGTTTATTTATACTCTTAAATTTCGAAAGTCACTAAATAATAAGTTCTTCTTAATTTAGATTTCTCAAATCATATTTTACTGTTTAATTTTTGATTTTAAAAAGAGATACTCAATAAATAAATTGTTTTCATTTCATGCTTATAAATTGTTTTAAAGTTGTTAATAATGTTTTTAGTTAATTTTAATATTGTTAATCCAAAAATAGAGTCTTAACATAAATTTCACATACTACAAATGATGCAAAAACTATCAAATTTGTAGCATTATACGTGTAAAAATAATATATACAGCGTTTTATGCTTATTTTAAAGGAAATGTAAATAGGGTATTATCAATAATGATTCTTTATTTTTTTGGATAGCAAAAAAATAAAAGACTATTTATCCATATTTAATAATTCTTAATAATAAAATGTAAGAAGAAAAAGCAAAAAATACTTTTAATTTTAAGTTGTCGTTTTAAATTAAAATGACAATATTAAATTTTATTCAACTTAAAATTTTAGGAAAAAATCAGACAAAATTTAATTTTGACACAAAAAAAAGACGGTATAAACCGTCTTAATTAATACTTTAAAAAAGCTTATTGTTTGTTGTTATGTGTAGGCAGATATCCGTATTTTTCTTTATAGCATTTTGTAAAATAGGAAGGAGAGCTAAAACCAACCTTAAAACTGATTTCGGTGATATTGTCATTACCAAGCTCTATTAGTTCTTTGGCCTTTTCTAAACGAACATTACGTATAAATTCATTTACTGATACACCAGTCAGCGTTTTAATTTTTCGATACAATTGGCTTCTGCTCAAAAATACCTTCGAAGCCAAAACTTCAACACTTAACTCAGGCTGACTAATGTTTTCATTAATATAATTCAGGGTGTTTTTTATAAATTCATTATCCAGAGTGGTTGTTTTTTCTTTTGCTTTTGGGGTAATTCCGTTATAGAATTTATTAAACATAATTTGCCTGCTGTTAATCAATTGTACTAAGCTGGACCTTAAAATATCCATATCAAAGGGTTTACTCAAATACATATCCGCACCAGAATCAATACCTTCCAGTCTTTCTTTGACTAGTGCCTTTGCAGAGAGCATCATCAGCGGAATATGGCTTGTTTTTAAATCTGCCTTAATGTTTTTACACAACTCTAAACCACTCATAACTGGCATAATTACATCTGTTAGGATCAAATCAGGCAATTTCTGCAGGGCCAATTCCAAACCAGCCTGGCCATTCTCAGCTACCAGAACCTTATACTCTTTTTTGAGTTCGTTTTTTAAATAATTCCGCAGTTCGACATTGTCTTCAACAATGAGAATGGTATGAATCCGATCCGGTTTTTGCTCATCATCTTGTGATTGAATGCCTGCTTCAACTATTGGCGTGAAACTTACTTTTTTTTCTTTTTTAAATTCCTCAAGCAGTATTTCACTTTCATTAAAGAACTCTTTTCCAATAGGGAATAGTAACTTAAAAGTGGTGCCAACTCCCAGTTCGCTTTCTACTTCGATTATTCCTTTATGTAATTCTACAAATCCACGAACCACTTCTAATCCTATCCCTGTACTTCCATAATAAGCTTTATTTAAGTTATTTACTTGGTAGAAACGGTCAAATATTCGCTTAATATCTTTCTTATCAAGTCCTGAACCTGTGTCTTGAATTATAACCTCAAAAGAAGGATAAGTGTTTGTTTGACCTATCAAAGGAAAATGAAACAATTCCTGATTGACTACTATTTTCACCATTATTTTGCCATTATCAGGAGTAACCTTGAAAGCATTTGAAATCACATTAAAAATAATTTTTTCGAACATTTTAGGGTCTATCCAATCTTTTAATGCTGTTTTATTGGATTGGAATTCCAGCTGAATTCCACGGCTGGATGCCTCTTGCTCAAAATAACTGACAATTTCCCTTGTAAAACTTACCACCTCGATTAATTGCAATTGCAGGGTCATTTTATTGAACTGCAGCTGGTTGAAATCCATCAGCTCATTAATCAGTCTTGAAAGTCTGTCGGAACTTTTTTGAATTGTCTGTAGTTTTCTCAATACACTCTCTGGCAGCTCTGAACTGTAATTCCTGATGATATCCCCTAATGGGTTTAAAATCAAAGTAAGGGGAGTTCGAAACTCATGAGAGATATTGGTAAAGAATTGTAATTTTTTATTATTTAATTTTTCAATCTGAATTGCTTTTTTCTGTTCAAATTCTATCAGTTGTTTTTGTTTAAAACGATTTTGATAGTATTGATTGGTAAAATGAACTGCTGCAAAAAGCAATAAAGAATAGAACAGATAAGCAAAAGATGTTTTCCACCAGGGCGGTAAAATTTCAATTTTTAGTTCTAATGGTTTCTGGCTCCATGCTCCATTTTTTTCGGACGCTTTAACCTTGAAAACATAATTGCCTGGGGCTAAGTTAGTATAAGTTGCAGAGCGTTTACTGCCAACATAATTCCAGGAATCCTCAAAACCTTCTAAATAATAAGCAAATTCATTTCTGGCAGGAAAAGAATAATTAACCGCAATAAAATCAATTGTAAATACAGACTGATCATGTTTAAGGATTATTTTTTTTGTTTGGGATATTACTTTTATTAAGGGTGAGTTTTTTTCAAGCGGCCCTACTGATTTATTAAAAAGTTTTAGGTCGGTAAAGTAAATCGGAAGCTGTTTTTTACTTTTAACTAAACTTGTAGGGTCAAAGTAGTTCAAGCCTTCGTAGCTTCCAAAATAAAGCAATCCATCTTCATCTTTCAGGACAGAATTGTTATTAAAATCATTTCCAAGCAGGCCATCATATGTTGAGTAATTAACGGTAGTCTTGTTTTTTAAATTCAGTCTGGTAATTCCTTTCTTTCCACTTACCCAAATACCGCCATCATTAGATTCTACAATCGACGAGATTGACTTTTCATGAAGGCCGGGAAAATTTATATGCCATTTCAGTGAATCTGTTTTTTTATTGTAGCTAAACAATCCGGCACCATCAGTGCCAATCCAGATTTCTTTGTTTTTAGCCTCATACAAAGTATTAATAGTATGCGTGCTTTTATGATTTCTAAACTTTTCAGACATTTTATCTCGTAAGGAAGTGACTGAAAAGGCAACAAAATCATTTGTTTTAACTCTGTACAAACCTGTTGTTGAACCAACCCAAACATTATCATCAGAATCAACCATCACATTTCTGATGTCTAAATTCACTAAGCCATTTTTATAAAATGGTTTGGAATTGCAATGGTGAAATTTCCCATCTGAAGGTGAATAATAATGCAAACCCTTTGCAAAGGTTCCTATCCAAACGACACCTCTTGAATCTTCAGCAATACTCATAATATTATCCGAGGCCAGATTAGTATTTTTTGTATTGTAATTAATAAAGTTCCTGCTTCCTTTCTTTAAAAGAAAAATCCCCTCATTCCAGCTGGATAACCAAATGTTCTGTTTTTTGTCAATAAATACATTTGTAATGTTATCATTGGTTAAGCCGGAATAAAAGCTATTATCAGATTTGGTTATATGCTTAAAATTTTTGGTTTTAGGATTGTAAAGATCAACTCCTCCGCCTTCCATAGAAATCCATAACTGTCCGTCATTATCCTTGGCAATATCGGTAACACAATTGGTTTGTAAGGATTGGGAATTCCCAGGTAGACTTTCTATAATATTTACCTTGCTGTTTATTCTGTCAAAAACACCTAAGCCCTTATTGTAATAACCAAGCCAAATTCTACGCTCTTTATCCAGAAATAAAGACCAAACAGAATTTGAACTTAAACTGCGAATATTGAACTTGCTGTTTACATATTTTTTTTGAACCAAACCCTGATCGTTTACAATAATGAGTCCGTCATTTTCTGTTGCACAAAGAATTGTTTTAGCATCTGTTGCCAGTATCGACATAATTCTTTTTTGTGTGATAGGGTAAGAAACAATGTGTTTAACTTTAGAATTTAAATCTACCTTAACCAGACCTTTGTAGCCATTACCGATCCATAAGTTTTGCCTGCTATCCACAAACATAGATACAATATTTCCTGAGAATGTTTGATTCTCTTTGCCTATGTTTACCTTTTTAACCTCATTTTTTATTGGATCAACGACCTTTAAGCCAAGATTAGTACCTAAATAAATAGTGCCTTTTTTATCTTTTACTAAACTATTGATAAGGTAATTTGACGGATTAGCAGCATCAAGTTTTACCGGAGTTATTTCCTTTGTCGAGCTATTTAATTTCAGTAATCCGCCATTAAAAGTTCCTAAAAAAAGATTGCCTTTATTGTCCTCAATAATACTTTTTACAGAGATTACGTTTTCTTTTCTAATTTTCTTTTGAATATCAATATTTTCAAAAGTATTCAAATTTCGATTATACAGACATAATCCCTCATCTGTCCCTATCCACAATCGGTTGCGTGTGTCTACGTAAGCTACATAAATTAAATTGCTGTTAATAGAATTATTTACGTTGGAGTTTTGCTCATAAGCGACATAGTTAACACCATCAAATTTATATAAACCGGCACCATTTGTTCCAATCCACATGTTACCGGATTTATCCTGTGTTATGGTGTAAATACCACTTTTTGAAGTCTCATTACTTATTAATCTAAACTGATAGTTTTCAAATGTATTTTGAGAAAATAAGTTGTTTATGGTAAAGAGTAAGATGGCAATAAATCTAAAACATTTTTTTAGGTACATTATAAAATGATTTGTAAATTTAAATTAAATATATACTATTTAATTTAAAACCAATTATTGTTTTCAAATTAATACTAAATTAGTTACTTTTTTTAAATATGAAAAGGGTTTTAAATTTTGAATAATTATAGTTAATGTTTTGAAGAATAGCAGGTTTTTATCTATTTAATTTATGAAATAGTATGTTTTAGTTTTCTCTTCTTTCCTTTAAATCTTTTTCAATCTGAATTTCCATTTCTTTATCTATCAGGTAGCAGAACAACAGTACTGCACTTATAATAAATATAAAACCAGGATAGATACTTACAGAAAGTTTAATTCCTTCGACCGCTGCGGGTATCTGATTGACTTCTCCAGCAACATAACCATATTTGGATAAAAATGCAGCGCCTAATGCTCCACCTATACTTATCCCTATTTTTAGACCAAAAATCATTGCCGAAAAAACAGTAGCAGTTGCTCTTCGATTGTTTTTCCATTCGCTGTAATCAGCTACATCGGCAATCATGGCCCACAATAAAGGAATTGTTACTCCATAAATAAATCCATGTGCTAATTGGGTAAGAAAAACCATTGCAATAGCTGTTCTACTATAAAAATTAAAAAGTAATAAGCTTACAGCAGATAAAAAAATGAAAGTGATATAGATATTTCTTTTTCCAAAGGAATCTGCTAGTGATTTTGAAAACATAATTCCAAAAATCATAAAAAGAATTCCTCCTGCATTAAAAAGACTAAACGCTGAAGTAGGAACATCTTTTGGCCACTGAAAATCTACTAATCCCATTGCTGTTAATGAATTATTTAGTCTGCCAATAAATGCAGTAAAACCAATATCATTCAAAAAAGCGGTTTGTGCAGCTGGATCTAAATAATATTTAAAGTAGAATACATACATTCCGCCTTTTAAAGACAATGTTATAAATACCAAAATCGTAACAAGTAACAAAACCAGCCAGGGTCCGTTTTTAGACAAATCAATAAAATCTTGTTTAACTGAAGATTCCTGATTTTTTGCAGGTATTATTCTTTCTTTGGTAGTAAAAAAAGTAATGAGAAGACAAATTACTCCTACAATAGCAAATAGCATCATTGTATTTTTAAAACCAATTGCTTTGTCACCATGCCCTAAAATTAAAACCAATGGTAATAAAAGCGATTGTATTATAAATTGAGCAATCATTACGGCTACAAAGCGATAGGAAGAAAGGCTGTTTCTTTCTTTCATATCACCTGTTAAAACTCCGCTTAAAGCAACGTAAGGCAAGTTATTTGCAGCATAAATTAAAACCAAAAAAAAGTAAGTCAGTAATGTGTAAACTATCTTGCCGTTTTCGCTAAAATTAGGCGTTAGAAAAGAAAGAACAGAGGCAATTCCAAAAGGCAAAGCGGTCCATAATATCCAGGGTCTGAATTTTCCCCATCGGGTTTCAGTACGATCAGCGAGAACACCCATAATAATATTAAAAAAAGCACCGATAAAACCTCCAATAAAAATAATAACGCTGGCCGTTCCGGCAGGAATTTTATAAACATCGGTATAAAAAAAAGCCAAAAAGGTCAGCAAAGTCTGAAAGATTAAATTCGCTGCAAAATCACCCAAACCATAGCCTATTTTTTCCAGAACAGAAAGTTTTTGTGATGTATTACTCATAAAATAGACTGGTTATTTTTTCCTTTCATTAGTAATCGTATTGATTAAGAGCAAATTTTTTATGGAGCAATGAACGCTTTTTGTTAACCCCATTTTAATAAAATGCTAAACGTAAAAATAGCTGGAAAGTTGAAATAAGATTGTCACTTTTGAAGCGTTTAATAACACTTTTGAAGCATAATTTCGTTAGAGTAAATCTGTTAAATATAAATTGCTATTTTAGCTTTTGATTAAAAAAATATACTGAAATTCAACCTCATTATTCACACTTTTCATTTTATTTATATGCGCATTCTACCTCTTTTATTAATCATTTCCTGCTTTTTTATTAGCTGTAACAGAAAACAGAATAATCAAGGGAATCACAAATTTACTAATGATTTAATCAACGAAACAAGTCCGTATCTTTTGCAGCACGCGCATAATCCTGTAGACTGGAAAGCATGGAATCAGGAAACTTTGGACCAGGCAAAAGCAGAAAATAAATTGATTATTATATCCGTAGGATATTCTGCTTGTCATTGGTGCCATGTTATGGAAGAAGAAAGCTTTGAAAACGAAACTGTGGCCAAATTAATGAATGATAATTTTATAAGTATAAAAGTAGATAGGGAAGAGCGTCCGGATATTGACCAAATCTATATGAATGCAGTACAATTAATGACTGGTAAAGGCGGTTGGCCCTTAAATTGTATTGCACTTCCTGATGGGCGTCCAATTTTTGGAGGAACCTATTTCACCAAAGATGAGTGGACAAAAGCCTTAACAGAACTCTCTTATTTATATAAAAATAACCCTAAAAAAGCAAGTGAATATGCAGATAAACTAATCAAAGGAATTCAGAAATCGCAATTAGTTACAGTAAATAATGATGAAGCGAATTTTAAAAATTTAGAGGTCTTTACTGCTGTAAAATCATGGCAAAAAGATTTGGATTATAAAGAAGGAGGTTTAGTTGGCGAGACCAAATTTCCAATGCCGGGTTCTTTACATTTCCTGCTTCGTTACAGTATTCAGAATAATGATAAATCGATTCAAAAGTATGTGCAAACGACACTTACAAAAATGGCTAATGGAGGAATTTACGATGCCATTGGTGGTGGTTTTGCGAGATATTCGGTAGATTCTAAATGGCATATTCCTCACTTTGAGAAAATGCTGTATGATAATGCCCAATTAGTAAGTTTGTATTCTGATGCTTATCTGGCAACCAAAGAGGAGTTATATAAAAAAACGGTATATGAAACGCTGAATTTTGTAGAAAAGGAACTTATGGCAACTGATGGTGCTTTTTATTCTTCCTTAGATGCAGACAGCAAAAATAAGGCAGGAAAACAGGAGGAAGGTTCCTATTATGTGTGGAAAAAGGAGGAATTACAATCTATATTACAATCTGATTATCCTCTTTTTCAAGAATATTTTAATAGCAATGAAAACGGTTTATGGGAAAACCAAAACTATGTTTTATTTAGGAACCAATCGGATAAAGACTTTGCGCTTAAAAACAAATTGACTTTGAAAGAACTGGATTCCAAAGTTAAAAACTGGAAGCAAATACTTTTAACAGCCAGAAACAAAAGGTCACGACCTCATTTAGACAATAAAACCCTGACTTCATGGAATGCTTTAATGATAAAAGGATATGTTAGTGCTTATCGTGCATTCAAAAATCCACATTACAAAGCAATCGCTTTAAAAAACGCTAACTTCATTATAAATAATCAGCTTAAAAAAGACGGAAGTTTAAATCACAGTTATAAAGAAGGTAAAAGCAGTATTGTTGGTTTTTCAGAAGATTATGCTGCTGTTATAGATGCATTTATTGCGGTGTATCAAATTACTCTTGACGAAAAATGGCTAAACAAAGCCAAGCAATTAACAGATAATACGATAACTCATTTTTGGGATAAAAAATCAAGTATGTTTTATTTTACGTCTAATGCCTCAACAAATTTAATTGCCAGAAAAATGGAAATTGCAGACAATGTAATTCCCGGCTCCAATTCTATTCTTGCTCATAATTTATTCCTGTTAGGACATTATTACTTGAATGATACATATTCTAAAACAGCTGAGAAAATGTTAAATAATGTAAAAGAAGACGCATTACAATCACCTGCAGAATATTACAATTGGCTGGATTTAATGTTGAATTATACAGATAATTATTTTGAAGTAGCCCTTTCCGGAAAAGACGCTATTGCTAAAACGATTCAGCTGCAAAGTTACTATTTGCCCAATATCCTAATTGCAGGAGCGACAAAAGAAAGTAAACTTCCAATTTTAGAAAATCGTTTTATAAACAATGAGACCTATATCTATGTTTGCGTTAACAAAGCTTGTAAAATGCCTGAAAGGGATGTAGTCATAGCAGTCAATAAAATAAAAAACAGTTTATGATAAAATTGATTTTAATTAGAATAAAAAAGACAGAGACGGTTATGAATAAAAATTTTTCAGGAGAGTGTTTTGTTAGAATTATTAGAGTTTTGATATTGATTTTTGTGTTGATTGTTCCGGCTTTGGTAATTAGTCAAAATAAAGGGAAAATAGAAAAATCAGAATTCAAAAAGCCTCAATATCGCAATCTTTTTAAGGAAGGGGGTTATAGTCAAATTGAAATAGATAAGAAATTAGCCAAAGCTTATTATGATGTTTTTGAAGGACCAGATAAAGTATATTTTAAAGAAGGCGATTCTTTAGGATATGTTTCAGATTGGATATGCAAACAAAAAGTAGAGAAAAAGTTAAGCTACATTTTTGTAATTAGTTAATTTATTAAATTCTTCAATAGTTTTATAGTTCAAAGCAGAGTGCCTTCTTTTTTTATTGTACCAAATTTCGATGTATTCAAAAATTTCAAGTTCCATTTGTTCTTTAGTAATTAGTTTATTCCCATAAATTAATTCTGTTTTTAGTGATTTGAAAAAACTTTCTGCAACAGCATTATCCCAGCAATCTCCTTTACGGCTCATACTTCTAGTGACAGTTTTAAAAGAGTCAAGCATATTAGTAAAGCTTTTATTAGCATATTGAATTCCTCTGTCGGAGTGGAATATTAATTCATTTGTAATTTTTCGATTTTTAAGTGCCATTTTCCAAGCTGTTAATGTAGTTTGTTTAGTACTCAAACCATTGCTTAGACTCCAGCCAATTATTTTTCTGTCGAACAAATCCAAAATAATTGTGAGATACAAAAATCCGTCCTTTGTTTGAATATATGTTATATCTGAAACCCAAGCTTTAGATGGTTCCTTCACCGTAAATTCTCTTTTTAAGATATTTGGAACAACAAAATGATTATGTTTTGAATTGGTTGTTACTTTAAATTTTTTACTCAATTTACTGTACAAACCTAATTGCTTCATGTATTTAGCGACTGTTATTCTAGATATTTGATATCCTATATTTTGAAGTTCTAAAGTAATTCTTGGACTTCCATATCGCTGTTTGGTATTAAAATATATTGAAGTTATTGCTTCTTTTATTAAAATCACTCGTTTTTGCCTTTCTGAAACAATCTGTTTTTTCCATTTATAGTAACTGCTGTTGCTTACTGCTAAAACTTTGCACATCTTTTCAATCGAATATATTTTTTCATGGTCTTTTATGAAAAGATAAATCATCGACCTCCCTTGGAAAAGATGCTTATTGCCTTTTTTAAGATATCACGTTCTAATTCTGCTTCTTTTAATTTTTTTTCAAGTTCATGAATTTTTTCTTGTTCGGGACTTAGTTTTAAATTGCCTTTTCCAGGAAAACTTCCCGTTCCAAATTCTTGATAATCTTGGCGCCATTTATAAAGCAAAGCAGCTGTAATACCAAGTTCCTTGGCAAGTAGAGAGATATTATCTCTTTCATAACTTAATTGGACTGCTTTCTCTTTGAAAATGCGGTCGTAATTTTTACGATTTTCTTTCATGGTCTAAAGTTAAGATTTTGTCCTTAACTAGAACTCCACGCTAAGTTAGCACATCCAAAGTCTATAACAAGCGTTCGTTCTCAAAGATTAAAATTCGGCAGTGTAAATATCTCAACAATATTGTAGAACAGGACCATCGATTTATAAAATGGAGGATACAAAACGGGTTAGGCTTTAAAAGCTTTGAATCAGCAAGACGAACATTGAGTGGAATTGAAGTTGTGCATATGCTGAGAAAGAATCAGATAATTGGACATGGGACAACTATGTCTAAATCATTCTGTAAATTGGCGGGCTAACTTTTAAATTACTTAAATTCTTATATTTGATTCTGACAGATGCGACAGAACCTTTAACATGCCCATTTTAATTGTCTCTCCACTTTTTTGCACATCTATTCTTTTCAGATTAAATACCGGGAAGCAGTTAGTAAATATATAACGAAATAGTCTTATGCTTTTATTTCGACCTCTCATGTATAAAAATTCCGCACTCGTACCTTTTTTTTAATTTGAACTATAGCTTTGTATTAATTTTATTACAGAAATGAGATAAGATGCATGCGCCAATGTACCTCAGAATCACTTTCCAAAACGAGACGTAACTAACCTGAAAAGGACCAAAATACATAACAAAATGGAAAATTCAAACGGTACAATAGGGCATCATAAAAATTAATCTAATAACAAAAAACAAAAATCATGAGCGCAAAAGAGATTTCAACAGCCGACGGGAAATTATTTTTTTCCAATCCACCTCATCCGGATAGTGCTTTTCAACCGGAATTAAAAAACTTAAATGAAGTAAAAGATTTTAAAATCGATACTACTGCAGCAACGGCTAGTAGATCTGCTGCTCCACTTCCACAAGTAGCGGTCTATACTGTTGCTGTTGATGTGGTAGTAACCCCTACAAATCCTTTAATTATTTCAGGAAGTGGCCCAGTACAGGTGAGTTATAATAAAGTAACCATTCAACCAGGAGGACAAATAAAAGTATTAACCACTGCAGATATTAAAATTGCAGAGTTAGTAAAAATGTAATTCAACTAATTAATAACATTAAAAAAAATAGACATGAGTAATTTAAATGGCGATATAATAATTTATGGTGCAGATGGTACGGATGGAACGGCTGGTCAAGGCTTTTCAACCCCAGCACCTAGTGGAAATAATGGTACAAATGCTAACTGTGACTGGGATTCTGTTTGTAGACCTAGTTCTACTAGCGGAACCGCAGGAGCAAATGGAGCTGATGCAGGTTCAGGAGCATCTGGAGGCAATGGATCAGATTGTCCCTCTGCCACAATTACAATAGGACAATTAACAGGTACTATTGTAGTTGCAGCAGCTGCAGGAGCAGGAGGAGCAGGAGGTAATGGGGGCAACGGTCAAACTGGAGGTAATGGAGGCGATGGTGGAAAAGCATCTGGCTGCCCTGCTGGTTCAGATTGTAAAGCTAGTAATGGTGGTGCTGCTGGAAATGGTGGAAGAGGCGGTAACGGTGGTAACGGTGGTAATGGCGGTAACGGTGCTAATAGTATAGTAGTGCAATTCCATGGTGGTAGTGTTTTAACTTCTTCTCCAGTTCCAAAAGGAGGTTCGGGCGGAGTAGGTGGTAATGGTGGAAGTGCTGGTAAAGCAGGTTCACCTGGAGGAGCACAAGGATCTGGAGGTAGTGCTGGTTCAAGTGCTACATCTGGAAATAATGGAAGTCAATCTAATATTATTTTGCAACCAGTTTAAATAAAGAATGCTATGAATGCGACTAAAGATTCAATTTTGTCAAACGTAGCGCTACTTTCATCTTATGCATCCACACTTAGTTTGGCTTCGGCCAAACAAGTGTTGGATCTAAGAGATGAATTATTGGCTTTACCAGAGAAAGCCAACCTTCAACTAGGCGGTAGATCGGGTTTAAATATAGATGGCAGTCCATTACAGTATTGCATTAGCTCTTCCAGTGAAGGTTTACATGGCCGTTTTATAAGTGATCCATCTTGTATTGTGGGTTCCCCAGAAGAACGATTTAAGTATAGTTATCAAGCGTTGCAAAAATTATATGCTATCACACAAACCGAAGAAATAAAGGAATTGTGTGAAGAAATGTTGGATTTTCATTTGCCTGTTTCAAAAGCAAATATGGATGAGTATCCCGATGGTGTTTTTTGGTTAGGTGCTTCTCCAGACAGTAAAGGCATAGCTATTTATATTGATGGTAGAAGAGGCGGTAAAGAAGCTTCATGGAAACGATTTAGAAATTGGCTAAAACACTTAATGCCTGATACTACAGAAATTGATGAATTTGTGAACAATTTGAGTCCGTACGCTAATATTATGAGTATCGGTTTAGAAGGAAGTTCTTTAAAAAATGTAAGAGCTAAAATTTATTTTAGATTAACCCATAAACTTACAATTGAAGATTTAAAAATACCTGTTTTGCTCGACGAATCGGTTACTGATTTCTTTACTGATGTAATAGGGAATAAAGAGATAAATTTGGCAGGAGTAGTGTTTAATGTAGGTTTTCATATTGCTAGTTCAAAATTGTTTGATGCAAAAATTGATATTTGTGCCTGTCCTTCTTATGCCGAACTAAATCCTAGTGAGTGGGTTGATTTATTAGAAGAAACCACAAAAAAAAATAAGGTTGCCCCATTTCCAATAAAAGAAGAGGTGCTAGAAAACGAATGCGCTGTTTCTTATTATGGATTAGGGATAGATATTATGGGAAATAAGAGATTAAATCTTTATTTAAAGAATAAAACGGTAGTAAATTAAAACGTATTTAGGTTTTACTTTTTGAAATCTTCTTTTTCTCTCTAAGCAAAATACTTAATTATTACAATTTACTATGGTAGCAAACAAATTGTGAACCATACTAAATTCTTATTATCAAAACAAATGAAACAAAGCATCATTATTCCAAGAAACAAAATTGTTATTTATTATCAAGGATATTGCACCAAATGTAAATTTTTATCTAAAATGGTAGTTGTTTTATCCTTGTATATTATAGAAAGAATACCGCTAGAAGTGGATGAAAGTATTCAACTTTTTTTTGAAGATTATCCTAAAGCGAAAGGCTATCCGATACTTTTTTTAGGTAGAACGCCTATTTATGATTATTGGGTTTTTCCAGCAGTTCCTTTTGCTATTGTCTTGTCTTGGTTCTACAAACTACAATCTTTGTTTCTTCAAGAGCATTGATTAATGTCTAATTTTTTTCTTCAAGAAATATGAGAAATGTTTTTAAAAATCCCATTCAACAAAAAGAATTTGAAGAAAAAGGGTATGTGGTGATTGATTTCTTAAATCCTTCTGAAGTGGCGTCACTACAACAAGTATACAACCAATTAAATGCACAACCCAAAGAGAGAGGTTTTTCTACTTCTAATATGAGTATGGATGCCAATTACAGAAAGAATGTGTCCAATGCTATAATAGACACTTTTGCAAAAGCGGTGGCCTTGCATTTAGAAAATTTTAAGCTCTTTTTCGGAATATTTACGTCTAAACAACCGAATCAATCGGAAAGCATTTGTTCGATACATCAGGATCCTACTTATGTGGACGAATCAAAATATCAAGGTATTACCTTATGGGTACCTCTTATAGATACTAATGCCACAAATGGAGCTCTTGAAGTTATAGATGGCAGTAATCAATTAAATGATGGTCCAAGGAGTACGCTTCCTAAATTTCCATACAATGAATTGAGTCCTTATTTGATAGCAAATTACTTTAAACGTCTAGATATTAAGGCAGGGCAAGCTTATATAGGAAGTTCTAAAGTTTTTCATTGGTCACCCTCTAATTTTAGTGATACTGAAAGAGTAGCCGCACTAGCTTGGTTAGCAGAAGGAGAAAGCCAAATGCGATGCTATTATCAAGATTTTAGAAACCCAGGAGAAACAATGGAGGTGTTTGAATTAGAGCCCGATTATTATATAGAAACACCTTTGTTCAGCAGACCTGATGAGGCTAGAGCCAAAAAAATTGGTGAAGTGCCCTTTTATTTTACTCCTCAAAATGAAGAAAGTGTTGCCACCATATTAGGAGAAGCACATAGTAAAATAAAATTATCGGTTTAAAAATGAAAGCAAGTATAGTAAATAGAATTCTTTTTAAAAATCCAGAACATCAAGTTTTTTTTGATGTAAACGGATATGTAGTGGTTGATTTTTTAAATGATAGAGAAATAACATCACTTAAAAAATTTTATGATTCTTTAGAAGGAGATTTAGGAGAACCAGCTTTTGCTTCAACGATCATGAGTAAAAGCGCTATCTATAGAAATGCAGTTTCTAAGGGAATAGGCAATCATTTTGAAAGAGCAATGGCTACTATCTTTGAAGAGGTTACTTTCTTTTGGGGAAATTTTAATATTAAATATCCTCATCAAAATACAGGTATAGTTCCTTTGCATCAAGACCCTTCTTTTTTAGATGAAAGACGTTTTCAACCACTTGGTTTATGGGTTCCTTTAATAGATACTACTATGGAAAATGGGGCATTGGAGGTAATACCTGGAAGTCATCATTTTTTGAATTTTCCCAGATGTGGTGGAGCACCATTTCCTTTTTATAAGTACCAAGAAGCACTTTTAAAAGAATTTGGTATTTCATTACCCATGAAAGCAGGTCAAATTTACATTGGTAATCCTGCTTTATTTCACGCTTCACCAACCAATAAAAGTCTTCATCCTAGAATAGCAGCAGCAGGTTTGGCAGGACCTTCAGAAAGTAGTTTAAGATACCATTACTATAATGAATCTGGGGCAAACAATAGTGTCGATATCTTTGAAGTAGATCAAAAATACTATCTCTCAGCTCCTTTATTTAGTAGACCTAATGTAAAAGAATATGAAATAGTAGAAAGTTTAGTTTTAGAAAAGCAAAAGGTTACAAAAGAAATACTGTTTGATTATTTAAATCAATTTAAAATAAAAAAAGACCATGTTACATGCTAGTAAAGAATTTTTAAATAAGAGTGAGGTAATTGCTACAAAAGAAACCTCTTGGCATTCTCTTTTTAAAAAAGGTATTGAGCACTTAATGGCAGAAAAAAAAGCCGATTTTGTGAATACAAAGCATTGTATGCCTTTCACAAAGGAAGTATTTCAGGTTGAACAGGAATTGCAAGTAGCGGATATTTTTCAAAGAGCTTTACTAGTTGATACTTTAATTGACGCACAAGAGAAATATCCAATTCCTTTACAGGAGATTATAGTATCGGAATTATTCTACTTAATGCGAAGCAAAAGGGAAGGAGGAATAGGAGCATGGAGTTATTTTCCTGATTTAAAAGAGTTGCCTCCAGATGTAGATGATTTAGCACAAATACTACAAGTATTTTGTAAATTTTATCCAAAAGATACTTTTAAAGATTTATTTGAAGTGCCAATTCAGACGGTATTAAATGATCAACCAAATGAAGATTTAGGATGGGAAACATGGATACTTCCAAAGGACAATTTAACCCAAGAACAACAATTGCAGTATGAATGGATTCATAAAGCATGGGGAACAGGTTCTGACGTTGACGTTGTGGCTAATTTTTTATATGCGCTACAGTTGTATGATAAAGAACGTTTTAAAGAAGACATTCAAAAAGGGTTACAATTTTTGAACAACAAACAACAACAAGGGGCTTGGGAAAGCACTTGGTATCACGGTCTTTATTATGGCACATATGTTAGTATAAAAGCCATTTGTTTTGCTAATGGAGATCACCAAGTCATTGCTAGTGCTTTAGATTTTTTAATTTGCTCTAGACAGGAGGATGGAGGATGGTCTTTGCCAGAACAAGCCTCAGATTCTTTACAAACGGCACTTGCTTTACTGGGTATTGCAATAGCTTCAAGTTATTTAGAAAGGACTATAGATTCACAATGGTTAAATAAAAGTTTACTCTTTTTAGCTAATCAATATCAGGAAAAGACAGGTTGGGAATCTTGCCATTTCATTAAAATGCCAATGGGAAGACCTATTGGTTTTGTACATACCATATTAACTTATGAGAGCGCTCCAATAACTACCAACTTCGTTAGTAAGGCTTGCCTACAATTTTTATAAAAAACCTATTTACAATTGATAAACAGCAGAAAAAATGAGTTTTAATAATACACAGAGCAACGCTGAACAAAGTAAACCTCAAGTTGCTACGTTTCAGTTTGATAATAAAGCAATTGGTCAAGTAAAAGATAGTGTTAATCTATTTACAGGAACCGCTAATATTCCTGTTAATATTGCCACTTTTCAAGGAAGAAAAGGGTTGGATGTAGATATTAATATGATGTATAATAGTAATGTTCAAAATTCAGTTAAAAATTGGAATATTTCAAATCCAACTGGAATTTTAGGATTGGGTTGGGATATGTCATTTGATAAAATTGCTGTTAAAAAAAATGGCAGTGGTACTACTTCATCAGATGAGTATTTTCTAGTAAGTAATGGTAGTTCAAACCAATTGATACAAGATGGATTTTTACCTACAAATCCGGTAAATATTTTATTGTATCAACTTAGAAATTATGAGTTTTGGGACATACAATATGATGCTTATAATGAAAAATGGACCATAATTAAGGAAGATGGAACTGTCTTTATTTATGGAGATAAAAACAGTGGCAGAAATACAGTACAATATGGAGTGCAATGGGGTAACTGGATTGGAGCTTCAAATTTAACTATAGGACAAGAACATTTTGCAAGTGCTTGGAATTTGTCTGAAGTGATCAATACATGGGGAGAATCGGTGCTCTATACTTACGATAATGTGGAAGTTGCTGTAGGGAATAGTAATGGTCTAATTTATACACAGGCTTCCTACCTTAAAAAAATAGAAGATAGTTTTAAAAGAACAATTGTGTTTTTTTATGGAGAGAAATATGGTGCTAAAAATCCAAGTACTAAAAACATTGTAGAATATCAGTCTAGTCATACCAATCAGCCTACACCAAATGCTTATCAAGACAGTTATGAAACTCGTTATTTAGATCATATTGAAGTGAAAAATAAATTGAATATACTTCAATTCACTATTTTATTTGAATATGATTTTATTAATTTAGGATCCAATAGCCAAGCTGCCGTTTATCCTTTACTATGGAAAAGGGTTTTAAAAAGTTTTTGGCAAGTGCAACCTAGCGGAAATACATTACCAGGTATTGAATTTGAGTATTATGATAAAATTCAAGACATAAATTCGGGTGCATTAAAAAGTATTCTTTATCCACAAGGAGCAAGAGCAATTTATACCTATAAGGAAGAACCTCTAAATAGTTCTCGTAATATTAAGATTAATGCACCATTTGTTAATGCAACTCCTAGGGTTTGGTTTGGTTCTGATTATACGGTAATTACTTGGTATGATAAGGCAAATAAGAAACTAGTGGCTAAAGTTCATTCTTGGTCGGGCAACTGGTCTGAATATGTATTAAATTCAGATGTGTCCACTAAAAATTATTTTAACAATGTTGATTTTGATATCGATAGTTTAGGAGTAGTAACCAAACAAGATTACATAGCGCTTTATTTTACTGATAAGACAAAGAAACAATTTCAATTATTTCTATACCGAAGAAATCCAGAACAATTTGGAACTTTTAATTTAACTAATGGATCGCAGTATTTTCCCTTGCAAGCTGCTACATCAAAAGTAAGTGTCGAATCGGGTAAAGACTTTGTTATTGTTTCTAGTAAAGACATTACTACAACTCCTATTACTGCATTTCAGTGGAATTGGAAGCAAAAAACTTGGAATAACTCAGCCAATTCCCAACAAGGAGGAATAGCAATTGCACTACCTTCTCCTGCTGACGTTTCTAAAGCTTCTGATATCGCTATCAAAGCAAGAGATAATTTTTATATTGCGACTTTTTATAATTTTACTTCAAAATTATTACAATTTCAGTTGTTTTATCACAATGGGAATAACATTTGGTCCAAAAGTGTAGTATACAACACTCCAAATGTTTCTATCTATAAAAATGCCTCTGAAGGATTAGATTTTCCATTGAATCTTACGTTGAGTACATCCTTTGGAGTGGCTACTTATATTACAAATCAAACCGCAACAAAAATAAGTTACAGTCTTAGAATTCTGCAATGGGATAAGAATTTTAATATGCTTAATGCTGGAACTCCTTTAGTGAAAACCTATGAATCTCCTATTGTAAATGGAAAATCGCAATATCAATTGTTTTCTACTTTAGTAACTGATTCTTTGATTACCAATAATCCTTTCTTAAATAGATATATTGGTGGAATGGGAAATACTAATAACCCGCTAAATTGGAAAGCTACCTCTTTTATTACTAAACCTGAAGATATTGTAAGTTTTGCAACGGGTATAGACGTTGCAACTATGTCTAAAGAACAAGGCCAAAATAATAGTAATCAATACCTACAATTTAATCCAAACACAGGCTTGTGGGGAGTGCCTCAAAATTTGGCTTCAACAGGTAAAAATAGTACTGTAAGTAGTAATTATATGACGGTTGGAAAAGATGTTTTTTATCAGAATACAGATGGTAATTGGATCAAGCAAACACAGCAATTAAATAATTTAAATGCGCCTAAAACAGTTCAAAATAGAGCTCCTAAGTATATTGCTTATCAAGATACTACAGACGCTACTGCACAAACTTATTTTGTAAACCCTATCAATGGTGGTTTAAGCACACCTATAAAGTTACCAATTACTTCTGAAGGTCCTGGACAAAAAATAGTGGTTGACCAAGAAACAGTTAAAGCTGGTACTTTATTATCAGGAGCTGATGTTTTTGTAACCTATCCTTCTAATCAGGAATTTGATACCTGTGCCTCTCTTGCCTTATATAAAGTGGTAGACGGTACAGCTACTGATTCGGTTAAAGTAACACCTGTATCTTATATTGCTATTACTAATGATGTGAATAATGAGGAAGCTTTTTATCAATCTTACGATTATGCTCGTTCTGCACAATCTATTATCACTTACGATTCTCGTTCTGGTTTAGCACAATTTCCAAAAGTAACCACATTTATTGGTACTAAAATACCTGATGTGAATTTAACAACAAGTGGTATTTTAATTAGTTATTTTTCTAATGGTGTGTCTGTGCAAAATGAAATTCCTTACAATACGAATTGGGTTTATAATTACAGTCAGTTATTAAATGGGGCTTTACTACAAAAATTACAATATGATAAGAAAGGTAATTTGGTAAGCAAGGATATTAATTATTGGCAACTATTTACAACTAATTTAAATCAAAAAAATTACTTGTTTGGTGCATTTTTTAGGATAAATAAAACTTTATCAGAACAAGATGGTGTTACACAATTATCTACAGTAGAATACTATCAAGATCTAGGATTACCCATGCGTTCCTTTAGTTCCTATTATGACTCAAATGGTGATCAGAAAACAATTACCAGTGAGAAAAAATATGCTATTCAGATTCCGAGTTATCAAGCAGCCATGCAACAAAAACATTTGTTGAATGCTATAGCACAAGAATCGGTATTTATGAGTGATAAAAATATACAAAAGAAGTGTATAGCTTCAAAAACGGTTACATGGAAAAACTGGTCAACTGATACAGAATGGAAATGGTCACCTTTTCAAAATTTTGAATGGTTAGGGAATGATAAAAATACACCCAATTTTGATTTTTCTAGTACTCAAAATAATACTGATTGGTTAAAAAAACAAGAAGTTGTTTCAAGAGGTGTTTATGATACTGTAAACGAAATGATGGATGTAGAAGGTACAAAATCGTCTTATATCTATAGCACTGATGCACAATTTCAAATAGCCGAATTTTTAACAGCTAGTAAAATAGGTGAGGAAGCTTCATTTGTAAGTTTTGAATCTTATGAGGATAATGAAGGGTGGACAATCTTACCTAACGCAAGCATTATTCCTAATGACTTGGATACAACTATAGATGCTAAAATAGGACAATCATCGCTAAAGATAGAAAAGGGAATAGGAATACAAAATAGTTTTACTCCTCAAAATCAATTACAAGAGTATGTTTTTTCAAGTTATGTGAAACTTCCAGAAGGTTTTGATCCTACAAAAGGGGATGCAAAATGGATGCTATCTTTTAGCCAAAATGGAACAACAATAGGAAATGAAATAGATTTATCTTTTGGTAATGAAGTAGGCAAATGGGTTTATGTTTATCAAATTTTAAATTTAAAAGAAGTACAAACAAGTGCAAATAGTGCTATAACTATTACTATTAAAGCGCAAAATAATAATGCTGCAACTGCAGTTTTAGTGGACTGTATTCGTTTTTCTCCTTTACAAAGTTTATTTTCTGCGGCATCCGTTAACACGCAAATTGATGCTATTCAAGCCAGTTTAGGTTCAAATGGTGAAGTAAAGAGAAAGTTTTTTGATAATTTCCAAAGAGTAATAGCCAATACAAGTTTTGCAGAAAAAACAACTTCCATAGCAACTAGTTATTTTTCACGAACAGGAAATGATAATATTTTTTCTAAAGAAGATCCTAATAGTAAACTAAAAATAATGGCTGTTAATGGAGGTGATGCTCTTTCTTTTAATCAGGGTAATGAATGGAAAAACTATTGGACTCCTTCTAATGAACAAGACTGGCAAACAGAAAACGGTTTATTGAATTATACAAAATCTTCTAGTGAAGGAATTTTGAATTACAAAGGAAACGAACTGAATGATTATGGATTATTGGTTCAGTTGATGCCCAAAGAAATCATCACTAATACAGTAGGCATAAAAATAGGAGATCAATATACGGTGCAATGGAATCCATCCTCTAGTCAATGGGAATTATTAGGAAGTGATCGTCAAATTCTCCAGTCTAAAAAGCAAAGTTTAAAAGTAAGTAAAACCCAATCAGAAGATGAGGTACAATCTTTATTGGTAAGAGCGGGTTTGTATTCTAAAGCTATTAAAAATGCTGTAAAGGCAAAAAAAGGAGCTATTTATGAATCAGAATTTAATAAATTCTATACCATAGAGCAGCGTTCTGATGCAACAGAAATAGTCACATTAGCCGAACAATGGACTCTTATGGTTACTAAAAACACTTTGTTGTTTTTTGCCGATGGTAGGCTTGTTTTTAACTATGCATCTAGTAGTATTATTTCTGGAAAACTTAGCTTGTTTACAAACAATAAAATAAGCATCAATAGTTTATTAACAATTATTAATCCTATGGCAACGCAAACATTTGTTAATGCTGTAGGAAATGATAAGCAGTCGCAACTATTAGATAATACTAGAATGACAGTAATTGAAAATACTTATAACAATCAAGGAAGTATAATTGCCAATACGAAGCCTGCTTTTGTTGAAGCATCAAATACTACACCTGTTTTTAAGTATATAGCTGACTTTGCAATATATAATCCAACCACACAAAAAATGCAAGGGTTAATTGCGGATGCTTACCAAGAGGATGAAGGCTATCCTTATTTTGGATACCGTTATGAAGTTTCTCCACTGGGAAGAATACTAGAGCAATCCATGCCAGGAGTAGCCTTTAAGTTAGGAGCTAATACTCAGCAATATCAATATGGAAGTAATACAGGAACTTATGGTTTGCCAAAAGGAGAATATTATCAAGTAAGTGTTACGGATCAAAATGGAAATAAAACGTATACAATTACCGATAAGCGAAATCAAGAAGTTAGAAAAGTAAGTCAGAAATCGGAAATTGAGGAGATTGTTTCAGCGGTTTATTATAATGATTTAGGCTATCCAATACGAGCCTTGTCACCAAATTATGAAGAAGGTGGGCTAAATAATGAAGATTGGATAAGCTATCAAACGTATAGTTTTATAGGTCAATTAGTCAGTACTTCTAATGCAAATGGAGGAACAACAGAAATGATTTACGACAGGGCCAATCGTTTGCGTTTCCGACAAGATGCAGAAGGGAAATCACAAGGGAATTATCAATATTATAAATATGATCTTTCTGGAAGAATAAGTGAAACCGGATATGTTTCAGGAGTTTGGGATACAAATACTTTACAAGATCAGGCCAATTATCATCCTGAATATCCTGAAAATGTGGCGACTTGGAGAATGAAAACCTATTATGACTATAATGGAACTACAGCACCTTATCAAATAGGACAAGTAGTAAAAACAGAGAATAATCATTCAGACAAAGGCAATGCAGATGTAATAGAAAATTTCTTATATGACATTTATGGCAATGTAATTAGTAGAACTCAAAAAGTAATTGATTTTGATAATGAAAATTATGAAACTCGTTTTTATTACAATAATTTAGGCGGTATTACTCAAATTGATTATCCTGTTGAAAAAGGGAATGCTCCTTATGCTGTCTATTATACTTACAATAGCATTGGACAAATTGAAAGTATAGGAAATACTGCTGCTTCAAGTAATATCGCTTCTTATATTTATAATCCAGCGGGAAAACCTTTAGTAGAAACTTTAAACCCTATTGGAACTAGTTTTATTCGTAATTATGGGTATAATTCTCCTGTATGGCTTGATACTATAAAGGATACTAAAACGAAAGACAGTTCTTTTATTTTTCAAGAAACGTTACAAACTTCATTGCCAGAAGGACCAGCTTATTATAATGGACAATCAGCGGCTATTAGTTTCCAATATCCTACAGATATGAGTGCTGGTTCTACTTTTACAAATACTTATAATGCACTAAATGCATTAGAAAATGTTAAAGAGAGTAGAGGGCAGAATGAGTTAAATACTAAACAATATCAGTTTGATAATAATGGAAATTTTGACACTATAACCATTAATTCTAAAACCTATCAATTTGAGCCAGAGACTGGAAAAGGAGATCGTCTTCAAAAAGTAACAGATATAGAAAATCAAAGTACTTTATTTGACTTTCAATATAATTTAAATGGTTCAATTGCACATTATCAAACCTCTGATGCAGATGGTTATAAAGCACAACAATTACAATTTACATATGATGCTGGTTCCCGTATGACTGCTGTTATAAATGATTTAAATCTTGAAAAACAATACAAATTATTTTATAACAGTTCAGGTGATAGAGTCTTAAAGCAACAGTTTTCTTCCAATTCAGTTCAAGAGCGTACTTTGTATGTAAAAAGTTTATCGGGTAATCCGTTAGTACAAATAAAGAAACGTACTAGTTCTCAAGATACATTGTATATGGTTTACGGACCAATAGGAGTAGTTTCTTTTGTTAAAAATGAAGCTTCTTATTTTACTTTAAAAGATCATTTAGGTTCTGTGAGAGTTATAATGGATGAAAGTGCTAATCCTGTTGCAGCTTATGAATATGATGTGTATGGAAATGTAACGATTGTTGCACAACCAGAAACCGATTTCTTTCCTTATCTATTTACTAGTCAGGAATATGATTATGAATTAGGAATATATAATTATAAAGCTCGTTTTTATTTTAGTAGAATAGGTCGATTTGGTGTAATTGATAACTACAATCAATTCTTTAGTCCTTATATCTACGCAGGAAATAGTCCATTAGTATATATAGATCCATCGGGTAATTTTTCTATAGGCAATTTCTTTTCGGCTATTGGAGGTGCTATTATTGGAGCATTTGAAATTTTAATAGGTGTTGCTATCGATGCTTTGGCAGGAGTTTTAGAAGTCGTTACAGGAGGTCTTTCCACACCTGTTAGTATTGGATTAGCTTCTTTAGCAGGAGCCTTTATAGGAGCAGGAGTAAGTTCTGTAACGTATTCTGCTGTTAGTTTAATTACAAATGATTTTAGTTGGAAAGAATATGGTATCAACACGGCAATTGGATTTGTTGCAGGTGCTATAACAGGTGGTTTTGGTGCGGCAGGTTCTATTGCCGCTGAAGCGGCAACAGGAGTTAAAGCCGCTGCAGAGGCTGGACAAGCTGTAAGTACTTTAGCCAAAGTTGCTAATGCTGGAATAAAAGGTGCTTTTACTGTTACAGGTGCTGAGCTTGCTGTTACATCATCAACACTAATAGATAATTCAGCACATGGAAACAGTTTAGGAACTGGTTTAGATGAAGCTTTGATTAAAGGAGTATTAAGTGCTACGCTGTCATGGGCAATACGCGGAGTTGATTACGAATCTGGATGGGGTAATTTATTTGCTAGGGTAGCTGCTGGTATTGCTAAATCTGAGTTCATAGATGTGTCTATTCAGTTAGGATCTAATGCTATTCATGGAAATAGTTTCGATACAGGAATTATGAATACTGTTGTAGGTGGATTTGTGGGAGGAAGTATTGGATCTTTAGAAACGAATGCCTATGCTTCTGCAAGAGCAAAGAATGAACTTAATTTTATGAATCTTCCTGCAACACAAAATCAACCTCGAGCTAATGGAATCATTAGATTGTAAAAAATAATACTTATAAGTACCCGTTGGGTGAAATTAACTGAAGTAAAATAAAGGAAGTGGGTATTGTTCAAGATTCTGGAATACAGTATCTTGACGTCATAAAACAAAACAATATTCATGACAAATATAGTTAAAAATTATTTTAGAGTTTTAGAAGTTATAAGTTCTTTGAATTGTGAAGCATACTGTAAATCAAGTGTTGTAAGAAAAGGCAAAATGTCTGATAAATAAGTTGTTGCATTAAGTTTGACGGCTGAATTTATGTCTATTGATAGTGAAAATTCATTGTTTAAACAGATCGATTCTAATTCGATACCTAATCTTATTGAATTTGAAGATTATTTCATTGTTGACAGTATGCCTTTAGAAGTCCGTAAATTTTCTCGTCATGATAGAGTTAAAATATGTAAAGATAAATTAGAAACGGCTCCATCAAAAGGATTTTGTGCTTCCCAAAACAACTGGTTTTATGGATATAAACTTCACGGAGTTTGTTCTGTATCAGGAATTTTTCATTTATTAGACATCTGTGTGCTTTTTTTGAAGGTGTTTTTGTTTAAAAATTAATAATACAGGAAAATACTTTCAAAAAAAATACAAAATTTCAATATCTAAATTTACTGTTATCAGAAAGTTAACAAAAAGTAGTGAAAAAGATTGTGAAAAATCGGCAGAAAGTCTTGTAAATACTAATAAGTTTTCTACTTTTGCACCCGCTTTGAGAGATAAACGATAGGCGAAAAGAATAAAAAATATTACGTTCGTAGACATATTGAATTGACAGCCGCTTTAACAGAGATGTTAAGGCAAAAGAATAAGAGTAATAGAATCGGAAGATTCGATAAGAACCGATAGATACTGATTCGAATAACAATACGATTTGATGTAAATTAAATCAACAATATACGATGAAGAGTTTGATCCTGGCTCAGGATGAACGCTAGCGGCAGGCTTAACACATGCAAGTCGAGGGGTATTTATCTTCGGATAGAGAGACCGGCGCACGGGTGCGTAACGCGTATGCAATCTACCTTTTACAGAGGGATAGCCCAGAGAAATTTGGATTAATACCTCATAGTATTACGACCTGGCATCAGGATGTAATTAAAGTCACAACGGTAAAAGATGAGCATGCGTCCCATTAGCTAGTTGGTAAGGTAACGGCTTACCAAGGCTACGATGGGTAGGGGTCCTGAGAGGGAGATCCCCCACACTGGTACTGAGACACGGACCAGACTCCTACGGGAGGCAGCAGTGAGGAATATTGGACAATGGGCGCAAGCCTGATCCAGCCATGCCGCGTGCAGGATGACGGTCCTATGGATTGTAAACTGCTTTTGTACGAGAAGAAACACTCCTATGTATAGGAGCTTGACGGTATCGTAAGAATAAGGATCGGCTAACTCCGTGCCAGCAGCCGCGGTAATACGGAGGATCCAAGCGTTATCCGGAATCATTGGGTTTAAAGGGTCCGTAGGCGGTTTAGTAAGTCAGTGGTGAAAGCCCATCGCTCAACGGTGGAACGGCCATTGATACTGCTGAACTTGAATTATTAGGAAGTAACTAGAATATGTAGTGTAGCGGTGAAATGCTTAGAGATTACATGGAATACCAATTGCGAAGGCAGGTTACTACTAATTGATTGACGCTGATGGACGAAAGCGTGGGTAGCGAACAGGATTAGATACCCTGGTAGTCCACGCCGTAAACGATGGATACTAGCTGTTGGGGGCAACTTCAGTGGCTAAGCGAAAGTGATAAGTATCCCACCTGGGGAGTACGTTCGCAAGAATGAAACTCAAAGGAATTGACGGGGGCCCGCACAAGCGGTGGAGCATGTGGTTTAATTCGATGATACGCGAGGAACCTTACCAAGGCTTAAATGTAGTTTGACCGATTTGGAAACAGATCTTTCGCAAGACAAATTACAAGGTGCTGCATGGTTGTCGTCAGCTCGTGCCGTGAGGTGTCAGGTTAAGTCCTATAACGAGCGCAACCCCTGTTGTTAGTTGCCAGCGAGTCATGTCGGGAACTCTAACAAGACTGCCAGTGCAAACTGTGAGGAAGGTGGGGATGACGTCAAATCATCACGGCCCTTACGCCTTGGGCTACACACGTGCTACAATGGCCGGTACAGAGAGCAGCCACTGGGCGACCAGGAGCGAATCTATAAAACCGGTCACAGTTCGGATCGGAGTCTGCAACTCGACTCCGTGAAGCTGGAATCGCTAGTAATCGGATATCAGCCATGATCCGGTGAATACGTTCCCGGGCCTTGTACACACCGCCCGTCAAGCCATGGAAGCTGGGGGTGCCTGAAGTCGGTGACCGCAAGGAGCTGCCTAGGGTAAAACTGGTAACTAGGGCTAAGTCGTAACAAGGTAGCCGTACCGGAAGGTGCGGCTGGAACACCTCCTTTCTAGAGCCTTAGTGTTAGCATTTGTGCACGCTGAGGAAAAAAGATGAAGATCTTTAAAGTTCTGAATTGAAAGATTGTATTACTCTTGCTGTTAATTTAAAAAAAAATGAAAATTAAGTAAAACAGAGTCTCGTAGCTCAGCTGGTTAGAGTACTACACTGATAATGTAGGGGTCGGCAGTTCGAGTCTGCCCGGGACTACTTTTTAAAATCAAATTGACAATTATTAATTGACAATTGATAATTAAAAAGACTGATTAGCTTAATTAAAAGGAAATTTTAGAGGTTGAGTAACCGTTTTAAGTACTGTTAACTGAAAACTGTTAACTGACAACTAAAAAATGGGGGATTAGCTCAGCTGGCTAGAGCGCCTGCCTTGCACGCAGGAGGTCAACGGTTCGACTCCGTTATTCTCCACGAAATAATTGACAATTATCAATTGATAATTATTAATTGTTAAAGTTCATTGACATATTGAGATAAGAAATAATAAAAAGTAGAAAGCGTTTTTTGTTATAGTAGAGATACAAACAACAAGAAACAAAAAAAAACGGTCATATTAATTTATGATTGGTACAATAAGCAAAATAAGGGCGTATGGGGGATGCCTAGGCTCTCAGAGGCGATGAAGGGCGTGATAAGCTGCGAAAAGCTACGGGGATCGGCACACACGAATTGATCCGTAGATACCCGAATGGGGCAACCCACTATGTTGAAGACATAGTACACCGATAGGTGGGCAAACCCGCTGAACTGAAACATCTAAGTAGGCGGAGGAGAAGAAAACAAAAGTGATTCCGTAAGTAGTGGCGAGCGAACGCGGATTAGCCCAAACCAATGTTGTTACGGCAATGTTGGGGTTGTAGGACCACGATATTTTATGTACACGGAACCGGAACTGACTGGAAAGTCGGGCCATAGAGGGTGATAGCCCCGTATGGGTAACAAGTATAATAGATAGTGGTATCCTGAGTAGGGCGGGGCACGTGAAACCCTGTCTGAATTTGGCGGGACCATCCGCTAAGGCTAAATACTCCTGAGAGACCGATAGTGAACCAGTACCGTGAGGGAAAGGTGAAAAGAACCGTGAATAACGGAGTGAAATAGATCCTGAAACCATACGCTTACAAGCGGTCGGAGCCCTTTCGTGGGGTGACGGCGTGCCTTTTGCATAATGAGCCTACGAGTTAACGTTGCTGGCAAGGTTAAGTGGTTAAGCCACGGATCCGTAGCGAAAGCGAGTCTGAATAGGGCGCTTTAGTCAGTAGTGTTAGACGCGAAACCGTGTGATCTACCCATGGGCAGGATGAAGCGCTGGTAACACAGTGTGGAGGTCCGAACCGGTTGACGTTGAAAAGTCTTCGGATGACCTGTGGGTAGGGGTGAAAGGCCAATCAAACTCGGAAATAGCTCGTACTCCCCGAAATGCATTTAGGTGCAGCGCTGGCGATAGTTA
The DNA here is from genome assembly GCF_002017935.1 of Flavobacterium sp. LM4. Lineage (NCBI taxonomy): Bacteria > Pseudomonadati > Bacteroidota > Flavobacteriia > Flavobacteriales > Flavobacteriaceae > Flavobacterium > Flavobacterium sp. LM4. The sequence goes on from NZ_MUFW01000001.1 coordinate 2,961,162, forward strand.
TATAGAGGTAGAGCTACTGATTGGATGCGGGGGCTTCACCGCCTACCAATTCCTGACAAACTCCGAATGCTATATAATGTTTCCCAGCAGTGAGGGCTTGGGTGCTAAGGTCCAAGTCCGAGAGGGAAAGAACCCAGACCATCAGCTAAGGTCCCCAAATATATGTTAAGTTGAAAGAACGAGGTTTGTCTGCCCAGACAGCTAGGATGTTGGCTTGGAAGCAGCCATTCATTTAAAGAGTGCGTAACAGCTCACTAGTCGAGCGGACGAGCATGGATAATAATCGGGCATAAACATATTACCGAAGCTATGGATTTAGAGTTTACTCTAAGTGGTAGGGGAGCATTCCAGCAGGGTTGAAGGTGTATCGTAAGGTATGCTGGACTGGCTGGAAAAGAAAATGTAGGCATAAGTAACGATAATGCGGGCGAGAAACCCGCACACCGAAAAACTAAGGTTTCCACAGCTATGCTAATCAGCTGTGGGTTAGTCTGGTCCTAAGGCGAACCCGAAAGGGACAGTCGATGGCTAACGGGTTAATATTCCCGTACTACTGATTACTGTGATGGGGTGACGGAGTGATGAAAGCGCCGCGAACTGACGGAATAGTTCGTTGAAGTACCTACCTATAAGATCTGCAGGCAAATCCACAGATCTTGGGGAAATACGATAGTACTCGGAGTCTTCGGACAAAGAGATAGTGCGCCTAAGGGCTTCCAAGAAAAACCTCTAAACTTCAGGTAATTAGTACCAGTACCGTAAACCGACACAGGTAGTTGAGGAGAGAATCCTAAGGTGCTCGAGAGATTCATGGCTAAGGAATTAGGCAAAATAGACCCGTAACTTCGGGAGAAGGGTCGCCCCGAGCAATCGGGGCCGCAGTGAAGAGGTCCAGGCGACTGTTTATCAAAAACACAGGGCTCTGCAAAATCGTAAGATGAAGTATAGGGCCTGACACCTGCCCGGTGCTGGAAGGTTAAGAGGAGATGTTATCTTCGGAGAAGCATTGAATTGAAGCCCCAGTAAACGGCGGCCGTAACTATAACGGTCCTAAGGTAGCGAAATTCCTTGTCGGGTAAGTTCCGACCTGCACGAATGGTGTAACGATCTGGACACTGTCTCAGCCATGAGCTCGGTGAAATTGTAGTAACGGTGAAGATGCCGTTTACCCGCAGTGGGACGAAAAGACCCTGTGCACCTTTACTATAGCTTAGTATTGACCTTGGATAAATGATGTGTAGGATAGGTTGGAGACTATGAAGCGGCGTCGCCAGGCGTTGTGGAGTCATTGTTGAAATACAACCCTTTGTTTATCTGAGGCCTAACCCCGCTTTGTGGGGGACAGTGCTTGGTGGGTAGTTTGACTGGGGTGGTCGCCTCCAAAAGAGTAACGGAGGCTTCTAAAGGTTCCCTCAGTACGCTTGGTAACCGTGCGTAGAGTGCAATGGCATAAGGGAGCTTGACTGAGAGACATACAGGTCGATCAGGTACGAAAGTAGAGCATAGTGATCCGGTGGTTCCGCATGGAAGGGCCATCGCTCAAAGGATAAAAGGTACGCCGGGGATAACAGGCTGATCTCCCCCAAGAGCTCATATCGACGGGGGGTTTGGCACCTCGATGTCGGCTCGTCACATCCTGGGGCTGGAGAAGGTCCCAAGGGTTGGGCTGTTCGCCCATTAAAGTGGCACGCGAGCTGGGTTCAGAACGTCGTGAGACAGTTCGGTCTCTATCTACTGTGGGCGTTAGAAATTTGAGTGGATCTGATTCTAGTACGAGAGGACCGAATTGGACTAACCTCTAGTGTATCTGTTGTCCCGCCAGGGGCACCGCAGAGTAGCTACGTTGGGAAGGGATAAGCGCTGAAAGCATATAAGCGCGAAACCCACCACAAGATGAGATTTCTTTTAAGGATCGTGGAAGATGACCACGTTGATAGGCTATAGATGTAAAGGCAGTAATGTCATAGTCGAGTAGTACTAATAATCCGTAAGCTTATGTACACCCTTTTCCTCCGGGTCAACCCGGAGGAAGAAACTTTCTAAAAATAGTAAATAAAAATATTTTTCTTTATCTCAGTATGTTAAGATATTTGCCCGTCGCGGGCAGTCTTAAAGACGAAAGTCCAGAGTCGTAAAGTGAAAACTTTTGACTTTATGACCTTAGACTTTAGACTAACAACCTTAAGGTGGTTATTGCGGCGGGGCTCACCTCTTCCCATCCCGAACAGAGTAGTTAAGCCCGCCTGCGCAGATGGTACTGCAGTTATGTGGGAGAGTATGTCGTCGCCTTTCTTTTGAAAACCCTTCATCAAGCGATGAAGGTTTTTTTGTTTTTAAGCGCTATTAGGGTAGTAAGCTCAAGAAATATAAATTTCTCAGGCTTTTGCCATGAACAGGACTTGGGGTTGTGTCGCATCTAGCTACGTTTTAACTTTGCCTTTTTTAACTTGTTAACTCATGAATACGAAAGGTCATTGCTATCCGAAATCTATTATATTGCAGGCCGTATATTTTAAGCTTAGGTTTACATTAAGCTATCGGGATGTTGAAGAGATCATGAAAATGCGAGGAGTTCATGTTGATCATGCTACTATTCAGTGCTGGGTTTTTAAGTTTACACCTTTCATTGAGTCAGAGATGAAGAAGAGAAAAGGTAAAGTAGGTACAAGTTGGAGATTGGATGAAACCTATATCAAAGTAAAAGGTATTTGGTGTTATGGATGTGCTAACTTAGCGTGGAGTTCTAGTTAAGGACAAAATCTTAACTTTAGACCATGAAAGAAAATCGTAAAAATTACGACCGCATTTTCAAAGAGAAAGCAGTCCAATTAAGTTATGAAAGAGATAATATCTCTCTACTTGCCAAGGAACTTGGTATTACAGCTGCTTTGCTTTATAAATGGCGCCAAGATTATCAAGAATTTGGAACGGGAAGTTTTCCTGGAAAAGGCAATTTAAAACTAAGTCCCGAACAAGAAAAAATTCATGAACTTGAAAAAAAATTAAAAGAAGCAGAATTAGAACGTGATATCTTAAAAAAGGCAATAAGCATCTTTTCCAAGGGAGGTCGATGATTTATCTTTTCATAAAAGACCATGAAAAAATATATTCGATTGAAAAGATGTGCAAAGTTTTAGCAGTAAGCAACAGCAGTTACTATAAATGGAAAAAACAGATTGTTTCAGAAAGGCAAAAACGAGTGATTTTAATAAAAGAAGCAATAACTTCAATATATTTTAATACCAAACAGCGATATGGAAGTCCAAGAATTACTTTAGAACTTCAAAATATAGGATATCAAATATCTAGAATAACAGTCGCTAAATACATGAAGCAATTAGGTTTGTACAGTAAATTGAGTAAAAAATTTAAAGTAACAACCAATTCAAAACATAATCATTTTGTTGTTCCAAATATCTTAAAAAGAGAATTTACGGTGAAGGAACCATCTAAAGCTTGGGTTTCAGATATAACATATATTCAAACAAAGGACGGATTTTTGTATCTCACAATTATTTTGGATTTGTTCGACAGAAAAATAATTGGCTGGAGTCTAAGCAATGGTTTGAGTACTAAACAAACTACATTAACAGCTTGGAAAATGGCACTTAAAAATCGAAAAATTACAAATGAATTAATATTCCACTCCGACAGAGGAATTCAATATGCTAATAAAAGCTTTACTAATATGCTTGACTCTTTTAAAACTGTCACTAGAAGTATGAGCCGTAAAGGAGATTGCTGGGATAATGCTGTTGCAGAAAGTTTTTTCAAATCACTAAAAACAGAATTAATTTATGGGAATAAACTAATTACTAAAGAACAAATGGAACTTGAAATTTTTGAATACATCGAAATTTGGTACAATAAAAAAAGAAGGCACTCTGCTTTGAACTATAAAACTATTGAAGAATTTAATAAATTAACTAATTACAAAAATGTAGCTTAACTTTTTCTCTACTTTTTGTTTGCATATCCAGTTATTTATATAGAGCAGTAGATAAACTAGGCAATACAGTAGACTTTCTTTTGACCAGAAGAAGACAAAGAATGAGCGCTCAGTCTTTTCTAATTAAAGCAATTAGTAATAACTGCATACCAAGAGTAATAAACATTGATAAAAGCGGTTCTAATACCGCAGCGATCAAAGTCTATAACAAGCGTTCGTTCTCAAAGATTAAAATTCGGCAGTGTAAATATCTCAACAATATTATAGAACAGGACCATCGATTTATAAAATGGAGGATACAAAACGGGTTAGGCTTTAAAAGCTTTGAATCAGCAAGACGAACATTGAGTGGAATTGAAGTTGTGCATATGCTGAGAAAGAATCAGATAATTGGACATGGGACAACTATGTTTAAATCATTCTGTAAATTGGCGGGCTAACTTTTAAATTACTTAAATTCTTATATTTGATTCTGACAGATGCGACAGAACCTTTTTATCAAGCCAATCATTGGCCAGACATATCTTGATAATCTTATTGAAATTCTTAATGTATTTTACCGCTGTGTTATTAGCACAATTTCTAACACTTCGTAACCAGAATTCATAATCGGTTATAAAAGCATGGTCAATTTTCGTAATATCAATATCTGAAACCTTGTATTTCCATTGCATAAACTCAATGGTATGCTTCAAAGAAGTAGTGTAGCGTTCTAGTGTTCCTGGTGCGTATTCTTTTCCCACCAATTCTTTGATTTTGTTGTTGTGGTCTTGGAAAATAGGAACGAGCATTCTTTTGGTTTCTGATAAACCAAATAATTCATTCTTTAGATTTTCTGAATTAAGACTAATGTCTTTCTTGAAAAGTTTCTTCTCGGCTTCTAAAACTTGATTTTTTAAATAATCAAGATGACTATTGATTGTCCTAGCTTCTTCATTTGAACCCTTAGCTTTAGTACCTTCTGACGACCATTTATCAGGATTTATGTATTTGTTAGTGCTAAACTCAAATCGTTTGGCGTTGACGGTGACTCTAGTGTAAATTGGACAAACTCCTAAATTGTTGGCTTTTGCTCTCTTGATGTAAAAGAGAATGGATACTGTTGTGTTCATTGTTGGTGACCTTAAAGTTATTATTAAATTTATTTGATTTAATAACTACACACAAGATGTACATTTTTTGAATATGCTGTTGAACACCTTGATGCAGCGGTGTTTTTCATTGTGAGGAGTCACTTAATTTTTTATATTTTAGTGACACCTCGAAAGACACCTAAACTTTGAGATTTAATGAATAATTTGCTATAGCCCAAAAATAAAAAACCCACTAAATCGTTGAATTTAGTGGGTTTTGTTACCATTTGCCTTTCGGCTCGCGGAGAAAGAGGTTCCGCTGTTTTTATGTCAATCCCAGTAGATACAAGGGCTAAGTTACATTAATTAAAAAAGGGTCACCTATAGGGTCACTTAACTTCAGCGTATTAAATTATTACATTGTAAAGATAAGGAATATCGGTTTACGCTTGTAGTTTTAGATACTCGTTTTATTTTAATATATAAGTTCTTATATAAAAAAAGCTCGTACATTTAATTTTTTTACAGAATAATCTTAAAAAAAACTTTCTTTAATCAAAAAGTTAATTTCTGTTTTTTTGCATAGTCGACCAATCCTTCCAACCAGTCTTGATGCCCGTTAATCATCGGGTTAGGCTTTGACTTTGCTAATTCTTTTGCAGGATTTCCAATTTGAGTTTCTTGAGTTAAAATCCTCACTCGATCCCCTTCTAAATCTTCAATCAACCAAGCGTGAATTACATCCAATCTTGTTTCAGCATCTCCTTCGGCCCAACCATGCCATGCTAGTCTTGCGGCCTGTCCTTCTGCAGGAGGAACAAACTCAGTTACTTGTGCTTCAATCGGAAAACCAAACGTTTTGAATCGAAAACGTACATCAGCAGATAATACCTTATTTTCTTCTAGGATAAATTCAATATCCGATGAATTCTCATAATATTTTGGCCATTCAAAAGGATTTGCTAGTAAGGGCCAAATATCAGTAGTTTTCAAATCTTTAATAATAACTTCGTTAGAACAAAAGTTATCGGTTGTTCCTGGTAAATAGCCTTCTGGCCATTGAATTGAGTTTTGTTTCATTGGTATTAAATTTAATTGTTTTTAAGAAATTTTGCTATGCTTATTACATCTGTTTTGCCGTAGCCAGCTTTTTGAGCACTTATAAAGCTTTCTATCATCGGGTCAGTAAGTGGGAAGTCTACCCCGTTTTCTTTTGCTAATAAAATATCTTTTATCATCAAATTCAAAGCAAATTGTGTAGGGTATTCATCATTAATTAGTAAAGGAGTTTTTAGCTTGGTTGCACCACTACCTAAAGCACTTTCGTTTATAATTTCAAGAAAATCACTACGATCGATCCCTTTGTTCTCTGCAAAAAGTACAGTTTCAGCTAAACTTTGGTACATAAGTGCAACGTAATAATTGATTGCCAGTTTTGCAGCAATTCCTTTCCCATTTTTACCCAAATACTTCACAGTTTTCCCAAGTTTTTCCAAATAAGGTAAAGCGATTTGCAAAGCATTGTATTCTCCTCCTGCCATTATAATTAATGTTGCATCTGTTGCAGGTTTTGTACTACCAACAACAGGAGCATCAATAAATTTGGCATTTTGAAGATTGAGATTAGCTGCGGTTGTTTGTGATAATGTCTGCGAAATCTTACTCATATCAATAAATATTTTTCCACTGATATTTCCATGTAAAATAATTTCATCATATACAGATTTTACAGCTAAATCATCGCTTATCATTGTAAAAATAATATCAGAGTCACTAACTAGTTCAGTGATGTTTTTCGAAATAGATACATTGCTATTTTGAAATGCTTGTGTTTTCTCTATTGAACGATTGTATACTGATAATGTGTATCCTGCTTTTTCAAGATTTTTTGCCATTGGTGTACCCATTGTTCCTAATCCTATCCAGCCTAATTTTTTCATTGATATTGATATTGATATTGAAATTTGTACTTATTGTTATGATGATACTTTATTAGTCGCACCATTAATTATAGGTGATTACGGTTTTGTCTTGTTATCAATCGTGGATCTTTTGCAATAAACGCTTGTCAAGTTTCTTGTTTTTCGATGGTTCCTATACGTTCTTTTAACTTTCTTCTCGTTAAAAGGGGATTAAACGTATCATCTGATAATAATTTCTTCATTCTCTGTGAAGTACTTTTTACAGGAGACAATCTAGCTTAGGGAATAATTTGTTCTATCCTTAATTTTTTTGTCTTAAGTTGTAATTGCAAGCATTTTTTTCCTACCATTCTAATTATTTTGTTTTGTAAAAGTGTGGTTATACTTATCATGAATAGTACTTTCAATAATATGATTTTTTAACTATAATAACTATTATTGAAACAGTCGAATCAAATGTTGGTGATATTCATCAGATAAAGTTTTCAAACGAATGGAATCCATGTTTTTTTCAACATCGTGAAAATGAAAACTGGTGAGTGGCTCTAGACCGCAAAATGCATTCATTTTGTGAAACGGGAACAGCACACCATCGTCGACACTTCTTCCCTCAAAAAATTCATCTGTAAGGGAAAAGGCTGTTTCAGGTGCATTCCAAGTGGTAGTAACCATGTATTTTCTGCTATGAAGCAAGCCGCCTGTACCATAATTATGTTCATGATTCCCAGCTTTTCGCCCATCGCTGTAATATAGTTTTTTGTGTCCAGCCGTAAGTACACGGTCAAAATACTCTTTTAATGGAAAAGGAATATACATCCACCAGATTGGAAAATGATAAATAATTATATCAGCCCATAAAAAATTTTCCACCTCTTTAGAAACTTCATAGGAATCATAGGCATAAGTGACTCGTAAATCAAAACCGTTTTCAGGTATAAAAAATAGCTTATCCCAGTTAATAATAGTGGTATTAAGAGTTCCTCCTGAATGTGCAAACGGCATACTACCATCAATGATAAATATTTTTTTCATATATATACAATGTCATAATTAAATATTAACTATAAAAATTATAGTTGCAAAAGTAAATATAGTATTGTTACTTTGCAATAGCTATCATAATCGATAGTATGAGATAATGAATTCGCTATAGGCCAAAGCGATAACATTCTGACCAATTAATAATCAAATTTTACAATTATGAAGAAGGAATGCAGTAGCAATACCGTAGTATTGAAAGAAAAGGAATATCCTTGTACAGTAAGCTTAACTATGGATTTGATTGGAGGAAAATGGAAAGCAGTTATTCTTTACCATTTAATTCAAGGAAGCAAGCGTTTTAATGAGTTGCGCAAAGAAATACCTTCGGTTACTGAAATGACTTTAAGTTTACAACTCAAGCAGTTGGAAAATGACGGTTTGTTGAAGCGCACAGTGTATGGTGATAAACCACCAATTCGCGTAACTTATGAATTAACAGACATGGGAAAGTCAGTTATTCCTGTATTGAATGCCATTACAAATTGGGGAAATGAAGTGGTTTCTAGCTATGGAAGATTTGTTTAGAAAAAAACTCCGACACTTTTTCAAGTATCGGAGTTTAAAAATTATTTGCATATACCATCAATCCATTGAAATAATTCAATAAGGTCGTAATCTCCACTATGAGGCTTGCCCCAAGGAAGTTCAAGGTTAGTATTAATTCCATTATTTTGTAAAGCAGTTGCTAGTATAACAGAAATAGCTAAACTAGTGTCTTTGTCTTTGGCACCGTGTCTTATTCTCCAATGTTTGGCGTTTGTAGTGCTTTTGTTGCCAATATAGTTCATAGGATTCATCATTTTGATGATAATTTCATCTGCTTTTTGGATATTGGGGACAGAAGAATTTTGTATGCTATAATCAGTAAAATGTTTATTGTTAGTAGTAGCATCTCCAAAGACCATAGTTTCTGGAGAAGAAAGATCAAGGGCATCAAAAGCAGGTGGTGTTTTTTGTCGTTCCAAGTAGTTTAAATATCCTTCAAAATCAATTTGGGTTACTTTTTTGTCTACAATGTTTAAAAAAGTAAACGGAGACATATCGGTTCCCTCATTTAAAGCCTTTTGTGCGGAGTTGATCACGTAGCGTTTTACTAAATCTTTAAAATTACCGTTCCCATTTTCGTCTAATGAAAGCAAATTTCCACTACTATCTTTCAATTTTAAAGCGTTAAGGTAGGTCGGAAATTGAGATTTCAAATCGGTAGAAACTTTAATTTGTTGATCCGTTAAAGTTTGGGCAGCAGCATTGCCACCGCCAAAAGGGCCTCCTTTTTTATAGGTATTATAACCAAAAAATTGCCATTCGTAAGCCATATCGGCGTGGTCTAAATTGGTAATAGGACAATAGGCCGAAACAGCAAAAACATCATCTGTAGCTTCAGCAGCTCCAAGTGCTTTTAAATACGGCTCATAATCGGGATTGTTACCCGTGGCACCCAGTAAAGACGACATAGCCCCACCTGCACTAGTACCATTTGAAATAATTTTTTTAGCATCTCCAATCATTAGTTTGTCATTGAATTTCAAATAGCGAATGGCTGCTTTTAAATCTACTAATCCAGCAGGTGCTTTTCCATAAAAAATCCCCTTATCATCTTTATTGGTTCTACCTCTAGCTCCAGCGGAAGCCACCACGTACCCTTTTGCTAAAGCTTCTAGCACAGTCGATGGTTTATTGGGATCCATTCCCATTGGGGGCATTCCTTCAGGTTTTTTGTTCCCAGTAGCGGGTGGTACCTGACCATTGAGTGGAGGCATTCCACCCATTGGGGATTGCTTTACTGTTGCTGGTTTGGCTGGCATATATCCGCCGACTTTGTTTGGAAAAAAGAGGGGTGCTGTTGTTGCGGTATAACCGTTAATTTTTTTTCCTTCAAAATAGTCTTCTGGTATGTAAATGTTCATTTTTTGATAAGTGGTATCAACTGGATTTTTCACATAGACAATGTTCTCATACGCTCTAATAGTAAGTGTAGTACCATTAATGGTATAGGATTGTTTACTGAATTTTTTTGTATTGAACGTGAGATCAAATTTTTGTTGGGCTACTGCTGTGTTGGCTAGTCCTGAGAAAAACAGTAGCACTACTGTAAGTGCTTTGGGTGTTTTTGATAATAACATCATATTTTATTTTTTAATTTATTTTAATTTTTTGGATGGTAAATGCTATGTTGGAGATATCTCCTTTGGCTTGATGAATCTTGGAGTTGGTAAAGTATAAATAGTCACCAAAAACACTAAAAGTATCTGCCCAACCAACAGTTTTACCTTCTGCCAAAGTTTGAAGTTGTTTTTTAGAATTGAGGAATACTATTTTGTGTTTCTCTAAATCAGCTAGATACAAATTACCATTTGGAGCAAAGACCATTCCGTCAGGGGCAGGTGTTTTGGTGATTTTGGACACTTTTCTTTCAATTGCAGAGGAAGTTCCATCACACAAAATCGAAGAGGGAATAGCATACAATGTATAACCAGTAAGTGCGTGAAAATATAAAATTCCTTTTTTAGCATCAAAAGCGATACCGTCAGAATGAACAGGTTTTCCTCCCCAAATACTGCCATCAATCGTCAAATGGTTGGTTTCGGCTTTGGTAGAAAAATGATTATCGAGAACGCGACGACTGCTATTGCTGTTAAGATTGTATACAATCAATCCAGCTTCATTCGAGTCTGTAATGTATAGTGCTTGGTTTTTTTTGTCAATGCACAAATCATTGGTGTATGAGTTGGGTTTGTAACTACCATCGGAAAGTTTTAAAATCGTTTCTAATTGGTTGGTTTTTAAGTTGAAAACAAAAATACGCGGGGCATCTACTACGCCTTGCCACAACGGATTTCGTGTATCTAAAACATACAAACGATTTTCAAAAGCCACCACCGACTGCACCGCCACAAAAACCGAATCGGATACGGGTTCGTTAGGTTGCCATTGGTTCCATTTTTTATTGGGATAGGGTAATGCAGATCCATCGTTTTGTACTTCGACTACAGAGTTTACTACTGTTTTTCTCCATCTGGGAAAGTTAGCAAAAATTCTACCTTGCGTACTTACAGTTACCCCCGTTACTTGTTGTCCTTTAAATGAAGTTACGTGTTCAGGAATAGCCAATTTTTGAGCATTTATAGAACAAATTGCAATAAGAAATATAAACAAAAGGTTTCGTATGTTCATAGTGTTTATTTTTGGTTTTTAAAAGCATCAATCCAAAACTGTAACGGATATTCTGCTTTATTTTGATCGAAATCGGATGGAAGCATGTGTCCTAATCCTTCTAAAACGGTGTATTCGTTTTTAATTCCAAGGTTTGTTAAATAATCACTGAAATTTTTCGTAATTAGTTTTCCCTTGCTACTATACAACCAGTCTTCTTTTCCAACCAACAAACGAATTTTTACGTTTTGTTTGATTAATAGTGCATTTTCCTTAGCATATTTTTTAGGATGAACCGAATTAAAATACTCTTCTGATTTTTGAGCTTCTTTGCCAGTAGCTGGACCAAAAGTATTTTCTAGATATTGCGGATTATGCTCGTCTTTAAAATCAATCACAGCACCTGCCAGCGAAGAGGCAAAACCAAAGATATTTGGGTATTTGAATGCTAATCTTGTAGCGCCAAAACCGCCCATTGACCATCCCTCAATGCCACGACCTTGGTAGCTAGCAATGGTGCGATAGGTGGCATCAATATGGGGAATTAAATTTTGAATTAATACGTCTTCAATTGGGCCACTGATTACTCCTTGAGCTCCAACGTTGGCATTGCAATACCAGCCGATTGGCAAGGCTTGTACACTTATGATGATAACTGGTGGCATTTTGCCTGATGCTATGGCAGCATCCATTTTTTTTATAAACCATTCGCCATCACGTTGGCTGCCATTGCCTCCGTGAAAATAATAAATTACCGGATATTTTTTTGTGGTTGACGCATATTCCTTTGGTAAATATAGCATATAGCTTCCTTGCGTATTTGCTCCACGGGCTGGTGTGGGATAGGTTTCAAAACGGGCAATTGACGGAACTGTTTTGTTGGTAGCCACCCATGCCGTATCGGCTTCTACTCCTGGTGATCGTGATTGTGGATCAAATTTTCCCATAGGTGGTTGAGCGTTTATAGTGGAAACTATCATTAAAAGAAGAAGTGTAAATTTAATTTTTTTCATGATTATCTACTTTTTAACTTTTTCATAAAGGCGCCAAAAGCAGGCGCAAATTCCTCAAAAAGATCGTTATCACGGTTTTTGAGCATTACTTCACTAAAGAGTTTGAGTCCAAGGCTAAATTCGATACTGTCATTTGGATTTTTAAATAAGTTTTTGCTTTGTGCCATTTCTATGATTTTGTATAAATCGTCGTGGTTTTGAAAGTGGTGTTCAATAGGAGTTTTGTTTATAGGTTCGCCTTGAGGGTTAGACAGAGCTTCAAGAGTTAATTTGTATTTATATCCTTTTTTTTCCATGAGTTTGTGGTATTAAAATTTGTGTTTAAATAATTATTGGTATTGTTTGCAGTGTTGTGTGAGGGGATGGGATTGGCATCTTTTTGTGGAGCGAAAGCGAAGCAAAAGATACAACGTACAGCCCGACTCGAAGTTTTTCACTGAGGGACACGCCCTATTAATTTATTTTAGTGGCTTCGTCAAAAACACGGGCAAAATTACCACCTCCTATTTTGGCAATATCAGAATCTGAGAAACCTGTTTTGATTAAAGCATCGACCACTTCGAAGTAGAAACCTTGTTTTTGGTCTTTCCAAATCAGATTGGTTCGTTCACCAATGCGTTCACCATTAGGTTCTTTGGGTATATTGGGTGGAGTACTTTGAATGTTTTTTTCTGAATTTTTTCTCTCATTTGGTATATCCTCCTTTTTATCATCTAGTTTACCTTGCGATTGACTATTTGGGTTGAATGGTGGTCGGTAAGGCGAAGTAAGTTTGGTATCGGTACCAATACAAACATGGTCAATGCCTACCACATCCACCAAGGCACGAATGTTTTGAGCATATTCAAGAGATGAATCGGCCAGATGCGTCCAAGCACCTATAACTCCGCCTGCATTGGCTACTATCTTAGCTTGTACTTTGCTTATGAGTCTTGGTTGCATCATTTTTGCCATAGTTGCATTGGAACCCAATTGTGTGTCGAGCCCTGTATGAGAAATCATAATGGGTTTTGAAGACACTTTAAGGGCCGCATTGATAGTGTCATTACTGCAATGGGTTAGGTCGATGAGAATTCCAAGGCGATTGCATTCTTGTATTACTTTAGCACCAAAATCTGTTAATCCTCCCCATTTGGGAGGGTTAGTATAAATATCTCCCAAGGGAACCGACGCATCGTTGTCATGCAATAATCCTAAATGGCGCAAACCACGGTCATAGGCAATTTGAAGACGTTCTATTTTTCCTTCTAAAAAATGACCTCCTTCAACAGATTGAATGACGATAGGTTGCTTTTTTTGATAGGCTTGCTCTAGGGCTGAATAATCCAAAGCTCGCTTTATGTTATTGTTCTCGAGTAGTTTGTCCATTGCTCCAATACCATTTAGAAAACGACTATAGGCTTGACCTTCTTCAGTAAGACGTTGATAATCTACTGCAAAAGTCATAACTATAGCCGAGAGCCCTGAGACTTTCATATACTCTGTAAATGCGTTGTTCATTTCAGGCGATGTAGTACCATCTAAAGGGACATCGATGTGGTTGTGGGTATCGATACCCATAGTTTGACCAGCACGTTTCATTATTCTCGGAGATGTTATGGTATCCCACGAACCAAGTAATGGATTCAACAGAAGAAGCGTACCTGTTCCTGTTAGAATATTGATAAATTTTCTTCTGGACCAATGTTGATTGTTATTCTCCATTTTATACTATGTGCTTTATATTAAATAATTTATCTTTTTTATAGTTCGACACATAGCGTGTTGAAACCTTTGTAAAATTCATAATAATCGATAATATAAAAGTTGACTTAGGTCAATAAGGCAGTTTTTTAGGATGGAATTAACGTTAGATTATAACTTTAATTGAGATATAGTTGATAATTTTTTTTACTGAGGATCCAATTTTGCCTTTAGTCTGCTGAGGGTCTCTTGAGATACGTTAATATACGAAGAGACTATTTTTCTGGGTAATCGACTCACAATTTTAGGATTGATTTTGAGTAATTCATGGTAGCGCTCAACAGCATCCAAAGTTGTAATTGACATCACTCGATTAGCATTACTTACATAAGCCTTCTCCAGATAGTTGATATAAAATTTTCGCCAATTGGGTACAATCTCCAATAAATGATTGAAATCATTATGGGTGATATAAAGTATTTCAGAGTTTTCAAGTGCTTGAATGTATTCAGTTGATGGCGACTTAGTAATGTAAGCAATTAAAGCCGTCGCAAATTGACCCTCAAAGGCAATATATCGTGTAACTTCTTTTCCTTCTAGGTTTTCGAAAAAGATTCGTAAACAACCTTTTATCACGAAATAAGTATGTTGACTTATTTGTCCAGGTGTAATGAGTAGTTCGTTTTTATTCTTTCTTAATGGTTTGAAAAAAGACATAATAATGCTTAAATCTTCATCAGAAACTTCTATTGTTTTTTTAATATAGTTTGAAAGTTGATCGTACATACAAAAATCTTATTTTTTTTAAAAATCCATCCAAGTTTTTAACGATGAGGCTTTTTCTCGGCTCACTACAATTTCTACATTGGGATTGTTTTTTATCTCCAATTTCATCTTTCCGTTAAAGTAATTATGAAGATGCTTTACAGAGTCGATATGTACAATATATTGCCTATTGGCTCTAAAAAAGGTTTTTGGATCTAATTGTTTTTCTAATTCTTCTAGAGTTTGCGGAATAGTTTCGGTAGCTCCATTATTTAAAACGGCATAATTAATACCTAATTCTGTAAAAAAATATAAAATATCTTCTACAAGAATCGTTTTGAAGCCATCACGATGCGGTAGCAAGAAACGAGAGCGATATTCTTTAGGTTGAATATAATTTAGTAACCCACCAATAGCAGTATTGATGTAGGGAATAGACTCAATAAAAGTTTCATATCGATTTAATGATGTCTCTAATTCTTCTTCTTCTATGGGTTTTAACAAATAATCGATGCTATTATATTTAAATGCTTTGACTGCATATTCATCAAAAGCCGTAGTAAAGATTACAGGACATTTAATCTCAATTTGACTAAATATTTCAAAGCTTAATCCGTCAGCTAAACGCACGTCCATCATAATTAAATCTGGAGTATCGTTTTTTGACAACCAACTCACCGTATCTACAATACTTTCTTCAATAGAAACAATTTTAGATTGAGGTCTTAATTTTTTCAACAACCTTTTCAGTCTATCTGCATTAGGCTTTTCGTCTTCTACAATAAGAATGTTATTTAGTTTCATCATAATAAGGGGATTTTTACGGTATAACTTTGGTCTGTAATTTCAATTTTAGGTTCTAATTCGCTCAAGAGTTTATATCGGTTTATGATATTGTTTAATCCTATTCCTGATGATATATTTTTATTTACCAGAGGAATAATATCATTACTTACAACTAGTTCATTTAAACTAGAATTAAAAATTTCAATGTGTAAAGGACGATTTTTAGCAGTTTGATTATGTTTGATAGCATTTTCTACGAGAAATTGTAGCGCTAATGAAGGTACTTTTTTCTCTAAAATCGTCTTATCAACTTGAATAGAAAATTGTACACCGCTTCCAATTCTTTTTTGAATAAGGTAAATATAAGATTGCAAAAATTTCAATTCTTCCTCTAATGTGATGACATCTTTCTTGGAATTGATAAGCATATAGCGATATACTTTAGCAAAATTTTCAGTAAATTCATATCCTTGTTGCTGATCTTCTAAAATTAATTCTGATAAAACACTTAGGTTATTAAAAATAAAATGAGGATCTATTTGCAACTTTAACGCCTGAAGTTCGGCTTCCATAGCGGCTTGTTTGTGTTCCGAAGCCTCTAACTTTAACTGAGTAGCTTCTGTTGTAGCTTCTGACCAGTTTTTTAAAAGATAATTACCCGTATTGATTCCACTAATAATAAGTGAAATGATAATATTGGTCGCTATACAATGTCCTAATTCAATATATTCTTCTACAGAAGTGGTACAACTAATTTTATAGAAAATTATATAAATAATAATAACCAAAATTATGCTAACAATAATCTGAAAAAATGTTTGAAAAAAAAGTCTCTTCTGCGGTTTACTGTGCCAAGGTAATCTTTTGTTTAAACTTCTATCAATAGCTAAACTGATTTCAGAAATGGTAATACTAAATAATAAAACAGAAATAATATCATAAAATACAAATGATAAAGATTTAGTCAAATAATCTTTCCAAATTGGACTATCAGGAGTTGAAATATAGTATACCAGATAGAAAACAATGAAGGCTATAAACCAAATAAAAAACCTTGTTTTTGATGGTGATAATAAATCTTTATTTATTTTTTTTAAATTTTCAATCATATCTTTTTTTTTGCAGCGATGTACAAGCTTGTATGGAAACATCATAATTTACAAAATTAAAACTAAATCTTAACTATCCTTATTATATGTAAACGAAGTGTCAAAATTTGACTTTGAATATGATTTTTAGCTGCTTAAAATGAAAAACGGAACAACAATGCTATTATTCCGTTTTATTTCATTCATTATGAATAATCAATTAATCAAAAATTACTTTTTCAACACTATCAATAATTTTTCTGCAACAAGTTTAGAAGATGCCGGATTTTGGCCTGTTATTAATAGACCATCTTCTACAGCATATGGTGTCCAATTATCTAATTTACTATATATTGCACCTTCTTTTTGCAAAACATCTTCTAATAAGAAAGGAACAACATTGGTTAATTTTACTGCTTCTTCTTCAGTATTTGAAAAACCAGTTAATTTTTTACCCTTCACCAAATATTCACCATTTACTTTAACATCTTTCAATACACCGGGTGCGTGACAAACAAATGCTACTGGCTTATTGTTTTTATAAAAATCTGCAATCAGAGCTTGTGAATTTTTATCTTCAGCTAAATCCCACAATGGTCCGTGACCTCCAGGGTAAAACACAGCATCATAATCGGATTGTTTCACGTTTACTAATTTTAAGGTTTTGCTTAATTTCAATTTAAGAGCAGCATCATTATCAAAACGTTTAGTGTCTTCTGTTGCAAAATTAGGATCTGTACTTCTTGGGTCTAATGGTGGTTGTCCACCTTTTGGAGTTACAATAGTAACTTCAATACCTTGATCTGTTAAAGCATAATACGGTGCTGCAAATTCTTCTGACCAAAATCCTGTTTTCTCACCAGTGTTTCCTAATTTATCATGGCTGGTTACTACAAAAAGTACTTTCTTTTTTGTATTGGTAGATTTTTTTTGTTGCGCATTGGCATTAAAACCAAATGTTGTCATTGCTATGGATAGCACTACTACTAATTTTTTCATATTGTATTGTTTTAAATATTATTGAGGCAAATTTAAAGCGAATATGTTATTTGTAAAAATAATACAAACTATCTTTGTTATAAATTAATTTATATCATGGTAAATATTGAATGGTACAGAACATTAAAAAGTGTTTATAAAAACGGCAATTTTTCTTTAGCTGCTAAAGAACTTTTTATTAGTCAACCAGCCGTAAGCCAAAAGATAGCAATGCTTGAAGCTCACGTTGGATATTCCTTGTTTAACCGAAAATCAAAAGGAGTTGAGCCAACAGAATATGCTAAATTGTTGAATAATTTAATCATAGAAGCTTTAGATCGTTTAGAAAATGTTGAAAACGGATTCAGAGAAAAAGCTTTTCAATCGAACAAGTTAATTTCAGTTGGGATCTCTAAACACTATTTTTCGAGTATCGGTAAGGATCTTATTAAGAAGTTTGATTTTACTTTTGCAGAAATGATGAATTATTTAAGTTGGTTGATGACAAAAAAAATGATTTAGCCATTGTCACAAAAAAATATGAAACTTTTGATACCCTACAAGTTCTTATTGGTAATTGTAAACTTGTTATAGTAAGCAGTTATGATCTTGACTTAGGGGCATTTAAAAAAGCAATAGCAGCTAACGATATGATTAACGCAGAAAAATGGTTAAATAACCAAAAATGCTATAATCACGATGCCCAAATGCCCCACATAAAAATATTTTGGTTATATGCATTTGACAAAAAAAGACCTTCTGTGATATCAAATTATATTATTCCAAATGAAAATTAAAAGCTAAATTCTATTATGGAAAACTTAGGCGTTCCAATCGTTTGGAACATTAGTGCACTACTATACTTGTAAAACAATCAACTACAATTAGTTTTGGATAGTGTCAAAATGCCAATTCAAGAAATGTATTTATTAGCACGAAAAAACAATTCGTTTAATTCCGTTTTAAAAGATATTAAAGAGGAATTAGTTTCCATTTTTGAGTAATCAAATACGTTTCAATGCCGTATTTTGTAGTTTCAAGTTTGTATTTATACGGCTTACAAACATTTATAAACTATTCGTTTAAGTGACAGTGTAATTTTGCAACATTAAAACTTTATACTTGAAAGATTTTTAGAACTTTCAAATATTCTAGAAAAAACTAAAAATAAAACAAGATGGAACTTCAATTTTAAAATTACTCTATCTTAAAATTAATTTATTATGATACCAGAAAAAAAAATAAAAGCATTAGTAATTGGGCACACAGGTGCAACAGGAAGCGCTCTTGTGTCAATTTTAGAAAAAATGCCAGAATGCGAATCGATAATTGCTATTGGTAGACGCGAAAACAAAACTTTTAACAACTCTTCAAAAGTAGTTCAATATGTATTGCCTAATATGCTTGATATTGAAAACTTTGACAGGAGTTTACTTCAAGGCGTAAATGCCAGTTTTTGTTGTATAGGAACCACATTCAATGATGTTTTTAAAAGTAGTAAAGCTGATGAATATCTAGCAGTTGATTTTGGTATAGCAACAGGGTTTGCGAAGTTGGCAAAATCTGGGGATAGTGATTTTTTTGGAATCATCACTGGTGACAAGTCTGACTCTAATAGCAAAATGAGGATGACTAGAGTAAAAGGTCAAACAGAAGACGTTGTAAACGCACTAGGATTTAACAGAGTGGCAATTTTGCGACCTGGTTTATTGAATAGAGGAAACGGACGTAGAGGCTGGATGGAACAAATTGCGACTGTAGGAGGAATTTTTGGAACCCCGGTAGCTGATATTGCAAGAGCAATGATTTGGAATGCCTTGACTCAAAATGAAGAAAAAAAGACTTACAAGTCAATAGACATAAAAAAATCTATTAATGATTTTAAAAATCAATTTAAATAAAAAGATTGGACACTATCCTAAAAAGTGCGTAAGTTTAAAAATAACGGTGTTTGACTTTTTAATTAAAGTTGAACCCTTTTTTCAAATATACTTAAGAACTGATTGAGTATTAATCCCCAACTATGGATATTGGCATTGTCCATTTTTTGGTAGTTTCTCTTAAAGCCAAATATACAGCTGAAGTACATGGAATTAATCTGGCGATGGAAGTTGTTCTAGAGAATATTCTGTCTATATACAAAATGTCAGATGAACAGAAAATATCAACCTGACAGGATATTCTCAACAAAGGTGAAACAGAAATTCATACTCCTAATTTATCGGTTGCAAAAGCTGCCTTATAAAGGAAATGCCAGAACTGTCTGTGATTAATTTAATTGGCGAACTGGTAAGAATGAAATCTGAATTATCGAGAAACCTTTAAACAGTCGATGTAGTTTGATTTATGTTTTATTTTAAAACACTTAGTACTTAATTTTTTACGATAAAAGTTATCAAATCCAGAAAAAATTCAGCTCAAAAATATTAAAAAATGCACTTGTTAGAAATTAAATTACTTTAGTTTTGCTACCATTAAACATATCGGTGAGAGCAATTTGTTTTGGTGTTACTCCAAAATATTTACGAAATGAAGCTATAAAATGTGATACACTTTTATAACCTAATACCGACGATACTTCATTAACAGAAATTTGATCTAGAAGCATTTTACATGCCTTTTCCATTCGTAATTGTGTAATATAACCGTGAATAGTACAATTATAGAGTTCCTTAAAACCAGTTTTAAGCTTGAATTCATTGAGCAAAACAATTCTGGAGAGCTGTTTTATTGTTGGCGTTTCATCGTAATGTTTTTCCAAGTACACTTTTACGGCTTCCAGTTTTTCTACTTCTTCAGATTTTATTGCATTTGGTAAAATGGCTTCTGCTCTAAAAATATGAGCCATTAAAAATAGTTCTTTGAGTTTTGAAATGAGATAGTAATTTCCCATTGAACCTTCATATGCATTTTCGGCAATTTCATTTAATATCTCTACAATTCCATAATTCATGGAAACTTTCACAACATCAAAATCTACATAACGATGGTTATTAACTTCATTGAAAAAAAAGTCGTTTTTGGACCATTTTTCATTTTCTAACAACTCCAGATAAAATTTTTTAGACAAAAATATTCTGGTATAATAGAGCTTTTCATCAACAGCTGACATTTCCATTTCTACATCGTGTTCGTTGAAATGAGCAAATTGCAGCGTGCCTGGATTTATGTTTAAATAATCATTAAAACCTTTTTTTAAAACCCTAAAACTACCACTGGCTAATAAAGAAATATGAATGTAATCGCCCTTTACAACGATAATATCAGTACATTTTTGTGCCACTTCATAATTGCATCTCAAAATACAAAAGCCATCCGTATAATACGCAAAGTATTTACCGTCGAGTAGTTTATAATTAATTATTTCAGATTTTTTTTTAGTTAAAACAGGAACTTCAGAATAACTATCCAACAGATCAATATCGACTACAGTTTGGTTGGCTTCTTTCAATTTTACATTTATAAACATAATCCCATTTCCGTTATTTTTAATACTGATTTCATTATTCTAATCTTACCTGGTTAAGGTACTTTTGCGGCAAATTTATTTATAATTAATCTAATTAAGAATAGTTTTTTGAATAAAAAATTTTCATACAATTTAAAATGAGCAAGAAATACTTATCAATAATCTTTTTTATTTTTTTGATTACCAATGCATTTTCTCAAAAAGGAGCAACTAAAATTTATGGTAAAATTATAACTAAAGAAATGCCAGTTTCTGGAATTATAGTTTATCTGGAAGGAACGTCTTTTACTACAGAAACGACGCTTGATGGCTCTTTTAGTATGAATGTTCCAGCGGGAACTTACACACTGGTTTGCAATGCCAGTGACTATAATCCAAAAACTGTAAAAATTGTAGTAAAGGAAAATTCGCCTGAAAAAATAAATATTAAGCTAATTCCGAAAGATGCCTTGAATCTTGAAGAAGTAAAAATAAAAAGCAAATCAGCGATACAAGAAGTTAAAGAATCTCCTTTTAATGTAGTGGCACTGGATGCAAAATCAAAATACAACTCTACGCTGGATTTAGGTCACTTACTGGCAAAAGCCTCAGGAGTTAAAATTCGGGAAGCAGGCAGTGTAGGAGGTGATATGAATATTACACTTAATGGTTTTACCGGTCGAAATATAAAAATTTTCATGGACGGTGTGCCCATGCAGGGAAACAGTTCTTCGTTTCAGTTGAATAATATTCCGGTTTCATTGGCAGAGCATATCGAAGTATATAAAGGGGTGGTTCCCGTAGAATTTGGTGGTGATGCCATAGGCGGAGCAATTAATATAGTGACCAATCGTACTACTAATAGTTTTTTGGATGCTTCTTATTCATACGGTTCATTTAACACTCATAGGTCAAATATTATTTTAGGACACACCACTCCAAAAGGTCTCTCTTTTCAGCTAAATGCATATCAAACCTACTCTGATAACGATTATAAAATAAAAAGCAGGTTGATTACCAATGGTCAATATTCGAGAGAAACGTATGAGCTTAAACGCTTTCATGGAGCCTACCACAATGAAACAGTAGTGGCTAAAATAGGTGTGGTAAACAAATTATGGGCAGATCGCTTTTTTATAGGTGCAACCTTAAGCCAGGATCATCAGGAAGTGCAAAATGCTCCGGCAAATATTGAATTTGTATATGGTGAAGTCGAAACCAGTAGAAAAGGGATTCAACCTAACCTGGAATATTACAAAAGAAACCTCTTGTTTAAAGGATTAACCGCGAGAATATCTGCTAACTACAATATAAATAGTAATAAAAGTATTGATACGTCAAGTTATAAATACAATTGGCTTGGCGAAAAAACTATGGCGGTGAGTAAAGGGGAACGAGGGACTTCTGCTTTATCGGAGTTCGATAATTCTAATTATTCCGCAATGGCGAATTTGAGTTATGATATTACTCCATCACACTCGATCACTATTAACGATGTTCAAACGGGTTCAAAGCGATTTTCCACTTCTACGGCACCAGAAGAGCTTGTGACCGAGTTTGAGAAATTACGCCGTTTGAGTTATAAAAATGTTTTAGGGATTTCATACCGTTTCCGCCAGAGCCAAAAATGGAATGTCAATGTTTTTGGGAAAAATTATTATCAAAAAGTTATTGGCCCTTATAATAGTGCTGATGAATCTCATCCAGACTGGCAGGAGAGAAGCGAAAATTATAATACGATGGGCTACGGAATAGCTTCAACATATTTTTGGAAATTTTTCCAATTTAAAGCTTCTATGGAACGTGCCTATAGATTACCATCAGATAACGAACTGTTTGGTGATGAAAATGCTGAAGTGGGAAATGCCTCTCTGATAGCCGAAAATTCAATGAATTACAATTTAGGCTTTACCATAAATAAAGAATTCCAAAATTCGGATGCCTTCTATTTTGATGTAAATGGTTATTTGAGAAATACAGATGATTTTATTAAAAGAGAGATTTTAGTACGTACAGGAACACTGACGTCTGTCAATTTTGGAAGCACACGCAATCTGGGTGCGGATGTAGAAGCCCGATACTATTTTAGGAATAAAGCCATGATTGGCGGAACGTTTACAATGATGCATCTTTACGATAATGAAGAATTTAGAGGATCGGAAGGGACAGTATTAAATAGTCATTACAAAGATCGTATGCCCAATATACCGTATCAGTTTGGTAGTCTTGATGCTGCTTATTACATCCATAATATTGGGAAAAAAGAATCTGGAAATGTATTAAATCTGGATTACAATCTCAATTATGTAGGTCAGTTTTATCTGAATTGGGAAAGTTTAGGAAGTTCAACTAACAAATATGATTTACCAACACAATTGTCTCATGATTTTAGTGCTACCTACATTATGAAAGGTGGAAAATATAATTTCTCTTTCGAAGTAAAAAACATAACCAACGAAGAGTTAGCCGACAATTTTGGAATGTTAAAACCGGGTCGTGCATTTTACGGAAAAATCAGGGTTTATTTTATGCAAAGAAGAAAACTTTAAAACAAACAATAATAAATTAAAATTTTAATATTAAAAATGAAAACTATGAATCGATTATTAAAAAGCAAATTTCTGCTTATAAGTTTAGCTATGCTAACTCTTGCTTCTTGTTCAAATGACAATAATTCTGGTGATGGAGAAACGGTAGATCCTTCCAAAGCCGACAAATACTTTTTGGCTGGAACATCATCTGACGGAACGACTACATTTACTTATACTATGGCGGTTAAAGACCTTGCAAAAGACACTTTAATCAGCACCAATTATCCAGGAACTATCGAAAATATTGGTAGTTATACGCAGTGGGGATATAGCGGAACCAAAGCACTTTTTGCAATCAGTTACCAACAGGGTAATCCGGCACCGGGTTCTGTTTTTCAATTGAGTTCTACAGGAGTTTTAAAAAAAATTGATGATTTTGTACTTGATAAAGGTTTTAATTCTATTGGTACTTTTAGCAATTATTTGGTTGCTGTCGCAAATGGCGAAACGCTTACTGGAGCAAATGATGGCAAAAGAGGTTCCATCTTTTACTCCTTTGATTTAAACAATAACAATGCCATTACTCCTTACGCCACTTTAGGAGAAGGATTTGTTGGAGGTGACCAAATTGCAAGTTTTGTGGGTGTAGCCGATGCAGGAAATGACAACTTTTTCACTGCTGTTAATTTAGCCGTAGGACCTAGTGCAAGGCCAGTAAATGTTGATAGTATCTATATTGCAAAAATGGATGCCAAGGCAAAAAAAGTCCTTCTTTACAAAGACGATCGTTTGAGTGCTTCAGGTGGGCAGTATCGTTCTGCCCGATACGGACAACTTGCTAATGATGCGGACGGAAATACTTATGTCTTTTCTACAGGATATGGTGCAACTACTAAAAAAAGTGGCGCTTTGTTAATCAAAAAAAATGCAACGGCTTTTGATGCAGCTTATTATTTTAATATTGAAGAAGCTTCTGGTGGCTATAAACTGCGTAAAGTCTGGAATGTTACTGCAGATTACTTTCTTTTAGAAATGTACAATACTGCCGGAGTAGTTGCCTCTACTGTTGCTGCAACGCAATATGCAATTGTTCGCATGAGTACCAAAGATTTTAAATGGGTAAGAACAGGTTTTCCTTCTACAACTGAAATTACAAGTGTGGGATGGCCATTTACGGCAGACGGAAAAGCTTATATTTCTGCTGTAACACCAAACACAAATCCAACGGTTTACGTAATTGATCCTATTACAGCAACAGCCAAAAAAGGTATCTCTGTATCTGGAGTATCTGCAATTCCTGGAATGGGTAAGTTGAGTCCGCAAAGCGATATTCAATAATTCTAAAGAAAGAAAAAAACAAATAAAATAATAGGCTTCTGGTAAGTTAGTTACCCTTATCAGCAGCCTGTTTTAAAAACAAATCCAATGAAAAAAATAACTTTTTTAGGGATTGCACTAGCTTCAATGACTTTTGTAAATGCACAAACATCCAAAATAAAAATTCTGGATAGAGAATTTTGGCAAACAAAACCAGATGTTACTGCTGTAAAAGCAGCATTGAATGGTTTTAAATTTGCTGATGTAAAAAATGGCGATGACCCTTTAAGTTTAGCGATTAGTAATGATGCTCCAATAGAAGTAATCAAATATCTGGCAGATCAGCCTGCAATTGATTTCAAAAGAAATATACGTGAAGGAAGAACGTATTTACATGTAGCCGCTTCAAAACCAAATGCAGCCGCGGTTGATTATCTATTGCAAAAAGGGGCTGATATGAATTTTTTATGTCATCACGATCAAACCGCATTAACTTTTGCTGGTTTTAGCGGAACGGTAAATCTAGATGTAATAAAAGCTTTTGAAAAACACGGATTAGATTTAAAAAAGACCTATCCTGCTAAAAATGATGCTAATATTCTTTTATTGTCAGTAGGATCAGATACCGATTTTAGCATTACTAATTATTTAATTTCCAAAGGTCTTTCTATCCAATCGCTAGATAATAAAGGCAATAATGCTTTTGATTATGCGGTAAAATACGGAAAAGTAAGTGTTTTAAAAAAGTTAGTTGAAAAAGGTGTTAAATATTCGGATAAGGACTTGATTTTTGCTGCTCAAGGTGCTTTTCGTAAAGCCAATAAAATCGATGTTTTTCAATACCTGGTAGAAGATTTAAAAATTAAACCTACTGTTACCAGTGAGACAAAAGGAAACGTACTACACTATATAGTAACTAAAAACAATCAGGAAGATATTATCACTTATTTTTTTAATAAAGGTGTAGATATCAATCAGACCGATAAAGAAGGTAATACTCCTTTTATTGGTGCAGCAAAAAGCAAAGAGAGCGGCCTTTTGACTTTATTATTGCCTAAAGTTAAAAACATAAATACAGTTAATAAAAAAGGGGAATCGGCACTTTCTATGGCTGTAACTAGTGGATCATCAGAAACCATTAAATTATTGTTAGACAAAGGTGCTGACATCAACGTAAAAGACACAGCAGGAAATACTTTAGCCTATTATCTTATCCAATCTTACAAAGGCAAAGGGGGGCGTGGTGTTTTTTCTAGAGATGGCGAAGATCCAAATGCAGATTTCGATAAAAAATTAGCAACATTAAAAACGGCAGGTTTAAACTTTAAAACACCTCAAGCAGAAGGCAATTCACTTTATCATTTAGCGATAGAAAAAAATGACTCTACTTTATTTAAAAAATTGGATGGTTTAGGTCTTGATATTAATGCAGTAAATAAAGAAGGTAATACTCCTTTGCATAAAGCGGCACTAAGTGCTAAAAATGATGAGCTACTTAAATTTTTGGTTACACAAGGCGCAAAAAAAGACATTAAAACAAGTTTTGATGAAACTGCTTACACACTGGCAAAAGAAAACGAAACGCTGATTAAGAATAATGTATCTGTAGAATTTTTAAAATAACAGCATGAAATCTAAATTTAAAATATATTTAATTATAGCATTTTTATGTTGTACAGCTTTTCAAGCGAATGCCCAAACCAGCAAATACAAATGTATGCTTCAAATGTCCAATTACATGGGAGAAGGGGCTTATATTGTCGTATCGCTTATCAATCCGCAAGGCAAATACGAAAAAACACTTTACGTAATGGGCGATGATAAAAAATGGTACAATACACTCAAAGAATGGCACGCTTTTTATTCCAAGAAACCCACCAACATTAGTGGTAAAACTGGCGCATCTGTTACCGGAGGAGACCGAAGTATGACGACATTTGAAATTGAAGATTCAAAAATCAATAGCGGTTACAAATTACGCTTTGAAACCGCTGTCGAAGATCAGAAATATTATGCCAATGACGCAGAAATAGAACTGAAAACACAAGCTTTAACTGAAAAAACGGATGGTAAAGGGTATATTAGATATGTACGTTTAAATAAAATCTGACATAATACCTCCTTTAGTTTGAGTTATAAATCAAAAGGATAGAAAAACATTTAACTTAAAATGTTCTCTATCCTTTTTTACATTTATGATTGGATGTGCTAACTTAGCGTGGAGTTCTAGTTAAGGACAAAATCTTAACTTTAGACCATGAAAGAAAATCGTAAAAATTACGACCGCATTTTCAAAGAGAAAGCAGTCCAATTAAGTTATGAAAGAGATAATATCTCTCTACTTGCCAAGGAACTTGGTATTACAGCTGCTTTGCTTTATAAATGGCGCCAAGATTATCAAGAATTTGGAACGGGAAGTTTTCCTGGAAAAGGCAATTTAAAACTAAGTCCCGAACAAGAAAAAATTCATGAACTTGAAAAAAAATTAA
Source organism: Flavobacterium sp. LM4 (assembly GCF_002017935.1). NCBI lineage: Bacteria > Pseudomonadati > Bacteroidota > Flavobacteriia > Flavobacteriales > Flavobacteriaceae > Flavobacterium > Flavobacterium sp. LM4. The sequence continues at coordinate 2,988,398 of NZ_MUFW01000001.1, forward strand.
AAGAAGCAGAATTAGAACGTGATATCTTAAAAAAGGCAATAAGCATCTTTTCCAAGGGAGGTCGATGATTTATCTTTTCATAAAAGACCATGAAAAAATATATTCGATTGAAAAGATGTGCAAAGTTTTAGCAGTAAGCAACAGCAGTTACTATAAATGGAAAAAACAGATTGTTTCAGAAAGGCAAAAACGAGTGATTTTAATAAAAGAAGCAATAACTTCAATATATTTTAATACCAAACAGCGATATGGAAGTCCAAGAATTACTTTAGAACTTCAAAATATAGGATATCAAATATCTAGAATAACAGTCGCTAAATACATGAAGCAATTAGGTTTGTACAGTAAATTGAGTAAAAAATTTAAAGTAACAACCAATTCAAAACATAATCATTTTGTTGTTCCAAATATCTTAAAAAGAGAATTTACGGTGAAGGAACCATCTAAAGCTTGGGTTTCAGATATAACATATATTCAAACAAAGGACGGATTTTTGTATCTCACAATTATTTTGGATTTGTTCGACAGAAAAATAATTGGCTGGAGTCTAAGCAATGGTTTGAGTACTAAACAAACTACATTAACAGCTTGGAAAATGGCACTTAAAAATCGAAAAATTACAAATGAATTAATATTCCACTCCGACAGAGGAATTCAATATGCTAATAAAAGCTTTACTAATATGCTTGACTCTTTTAAAACTGTCACTAGAAGTATGAGCCGTAAAGGAGATTGCTGGGATAATGCTGTTGCAGAAAGTTTTTTCAAATCACTAAAAACAGAATTAATTTATGGGAATAAACTAATTACTAAAGAACAAATGGAACTTGAAATTTTTGAATACATCGAAATTTGGTACAATAAAAAAAGAAGGCACTCTGCTTTGAACTATAAAACTATTGAAGAATTTAATAAATTAACTAATTACAAAAATGTAGCTTAACTTTTTCTCTACTTTTTGTTTGCATATCCATTTACCGAAAACAACTAAAATAGAAAGAGCCCAAATGAGATAAATCATAGCATTTGGATTGTACAAAACCGACGTGAAAATCGCCAGAAAGCCAAAAGATAAAATCAATGCCAATCCTAACCTTGTATTTGGATTCAATAATAAATCTTTCCCTATAAAGAAAAGCACTAATCCAATCAAAATTAAACCGATAATACCTATTTCAAAAATGATTTGCAAATAGTCATTAAAAACATATGCTACATAATCGCCTACTTTTATTTCGCTCCAAGGACGTTTTGACTCTAAAAAGTAATCAGCCTTTGAATTATTGTAAATGCCTGTAAAATTGAAAATTCCATTGCCCAGAATTGGTTTTTCTAAAATAGGAGTAAGTGTTATTTTACGAATAAAGGATCTTCCGTCAACAGAATCAGTATTCATTTTGTATAGGAAATACAGACTTAAAATACCAAAAAATATAATAACCGAAAGTATTCCGAAAGCTTTCATCCGATTGTTTTTTATATACAAAACACATTTCTCTGAGGTGCCTAAAAAAACAGTAATGGCTACAAATATAGCGATCCATGATGCCCTGGACTCTGTCAATAGAAGCACATAGGTCATTAAAATTGCTGAGATAATCAACAAAAATTTTAAGAATTTATTTTTGGAAAATTGAAAAATAAATAAGTTAAGAGTAATAATCAGACCTATTACCATATTAATCCCGAGATAGTTTGGATTTATAAAAGTACCAACAACTTTAAAAAACTCATTGTCTGATTTTAGGAAATCAAACTCCTGCAATAATCCAATAATAGATTGTACAGAACATAAACCCCAAATTAAGTTGGCAGTAAAATTAAAAAGACCTTCTCTGTTTTTTTTATAGTCAAAACTCCATTTGAACAAATAAAATAATAGAATGTAACCCGAAAAAATCCAAAATTCATTGTACAAAAATCCAAAATAAGAATAGAAAAAATAATGTAAAACACAATAGACCAGAAAAACAAAAAAACAAATATCAACAACATGAATTTTCAATAATTTACTTCTGAAAAAAGTTATTGCTCTAAAAAAAAGCCATAAAACAATAACAGATACAATATACAGCTCTTGCCCCACTTTTATTGGATTAATCACAAATGAATAAGAAACAAATGGCAATCCGAAAATTAGAATTACGAATAAAAAAATAATTATTTTATCATTATTAGCAATGGAAATAAATTGTTTTAAATTCATTTATTTTGGTTTTTAAAATTTAATGGGAATGGGTTCAAATTTAATGAAATTAGCACTAAATTGCAGGAATAATTCTCAAATATACTTACATCAATATGTTTTCAATAAGAGCCAAAGTCTTTTTTACAACAGCATTCCTTTTATTTACTTTTATATCCTTTACACAGGCGCAGAGTCCACCAAAAGCATTTACCCCGGAACTGAATAAAGTTTTGGATTATTTCAAAAAAAAAGGTGATACAGAACAATATCAGACAGCTCTTTTTCTAATTACCAATATAGATGGGCATTATTCATCTAAAAACATTTGGCTTGACAAATCTGGTAAGGAAGTCTTTTTTAATACTACAAAATTCGCAGATATTGAAGAAGCAATTAAGGGATTCCAAAAATTAAAAGATAGTATTGTTTTAACACCCAAAGAAATAATTATAAAAGATAGGGATGTTATTGAATCTTCATTTTTGATAAAAAATATTGAGCTGGCTTATCAATCCTGGAAACAAAACCCTTGGTCGAGCAGTTATGATTTCAAAACATTTTGTGAATATATTTTACCATATCGAAGCCTTACGGAGCCTTTAGAGGATTGGCGGTCGGAATATCAATTTGCATATCAAAAAAGTACGACTAATTTATCTGATAAAAATGATCCTGTTGAATTGTGTTCGCAAATAATAAAAGATATAAAACATTTTGATTTTGTAACAAGTCGGTTTGATCCAAAACAACTTCTAGGCCCTTCTGAATTATTGTTTTGGAGACAGGGTAATTGTCCAGATTTAGCTAATGTTGCATTATTTGCTTGTCGCTCATTGGGAGTAGCAGTGACGTTTGACTTTACGCCTCACTATGCAGCTTCTTCCAACAGACATTTTTGGAATACTGTTATTGATAATAAAGGGGTTCATGTTCCGTTTAATGGGAATCAGGATCTGCCATATATTTATAGTCCTAACCATAGGAGAATGGGGAAAGTTTTTAGATCTACATTCTCTAATCAAAAACAAAGTTTGGCGGCAATACTTCCTGCAAACCAAATTCCTGATCCATTTCTTAAAAGCAAAAATATTCTTGATGTAACTTCAGAATATGTTCCTGTGAGTGATGTAAACTATATTTTTGAGAATGTAACTTCATCGCAAATTGGATACATCTGTGTTTTTAATCGAGGCTCTTGGAATACAGTTGATTGGGCAAAAGTTACAGATAAAAGAACAACTTTTACCAATATGGGCAGAAACATTGTATATCTGCCAGGAATTTATGATGGCAGCAAAATGATTTTTGAAAAATATCCTGTTTTGGTCGATACTAAAGGGCTGCAAACAATTTTGAAACCAGATTACGGAGTTCTTTATACAGCTAATTTATCCAGAAGCAATGAAATTAAAAACGAATTTAAAGACAACAATCCTTTACAGATCATAAAGGGAGAAAAGTATACTTTGTTCATATGGAATAATGGAAATTGGCAAGTGATAGAACAACAAATAGCAACTGCTGATGATTTGGTTTCTTTCTCAAAGATTCCGAAAAACGGGCTGTTTTTAATGGCTTCTTCAAAGCCGGATTTTTTTGAACGTATATTTACAATCAACATGCCTACGAACCAAATTACCTGGTATTAAAATTATAAAAAAAACTACAACCCGAAGAGTTGTAGTTTTATAGTCTTTCATTTTATTGTAAAAAATCTTTAAAAAGAACTGGACATCATATTGACCACCCTGTCGTGCCTGTAGCTTTTTATCTGAAGAGTTGTTTTGGTAATTATTTCTTTTCCTTTAATTGTTGGGTGATTTATATGATCATATTTAAAAACAACCTGATAAAATCTATAGTTCTTATAATCTAAATAGCCTAAGGCTATGCTTTTATGAGAATTTATATCTGTATTAGGGGTTCGTATAATTTCTTCATAATTTTTCAATAATTTTTCCTTCAATTCCTTGTCGCTTTCATTTAATTCAACTAAACCGTTTCCATTATAAAAAACGAGCGATTTTAAATACTGAGAATCGTCCTGACTTACCCTGCCACAATTTAATAAAGACATTAGTATTTCATTGGTTAAAGTGTTACAGATTTCACTTGTATTAATGTGTAAAGCATTTAAAGCTTCTATATATTGTCTGGTAAAAGTTGTATTTACCTTTTTTATAATGCCTGGTAAGCTCTTTTCATTTCTAAATTCCCAGTAATCCCTATGGGTGTTTGATAAAAAAGGAATAGCGTAACACTCTTTTTTTGAATTTATAAAGACCATTATCTTTTGGGGATCTCTTACGGTATCAGTCTGTGAATAAAGCTGGATTTCAAAATTATACTTGCCATTTTTGACACTTTTTTCAAATTTGTATTGATTAATTCCCCCTTTTAATATTTGGGGGAATTTTGCTGTAACTTCAGATAGTGCATAATCAATATCAGGTTCTTTATCTTTACATCCAATAAAAATAAACAAAGTGACAATAAGTGTTATTTTAATTTTCATATATGTATTTTTTATTGTGTATTACTTTTACATGTAATAACTGAAATTTTTGTTAGTTTAATTTTTTTGCGGCTTAAAAGGCACAGGGTATGGAGTTGGATCTCCAGGTCTATAAACGTTCAACTGTAGAACTTTTCCCAGATACGCCCCCCCCAATTCCGGTCGTACATAGTCAATTTTATACCCATAATTCGCACCTTTAGTATTAAAGTTATCAATAATACTATCTATTACATTTATGCTATAATTTCCTTGCGGGGTATTTCTGTTCATGTTCATAATATAATTAGCCATAGAGGCAATTACATCTTCTTTAAATTGAGGTGTTGTCATTCCAAAAGTAGAATGTCTTATTTGTTTCAGATAAACACCTACATGAGTTTCCAAAGTTTCTACATAATCTTTATCTTCATGATCTTCTTTATGAAAATTTTCATGAATTATAACGCTGATAAAATTAGATTTAACATCTAAATATTTACTGAATCCCCCGTTAATATTTAAATAGATGGTCAATAAGGCAGTAGATGCTGCACTAATATCAGAATCTTCATCTCCTTTGTTTGTCTTAAAAACAGTTCCTGGATCTACTCCCATTTTTGCTGCATAATAGGCTGCGATTTTTAAAACAGCATATCTGGATCCAATTGAATTGTCTAACTGTGAAGGGGTCAAATATTTTCCGTTTTTAAAAATTTTAACAGAGTTAGTATTGGTGTTAGGATGATTTGCTCCGGTAATTATTTTGCCGCTGGTGTCAAATATCTGGTCAGGACCCGTGCTATGGGTTATTGACTGATTTATAGTAGTAGTTGTGATACTGACTGAAGGATTTACGTTTGGATAGGAAATATCAGGAGCTGGATCATTATAAATTTTAACCATTTGATCTGTTGTAATAGTTGGATCATTTATTTGCATGTAAATAGCAAGAATTGCTTCAGCATTTTCCTTTTGATCTGCAGGAAGTCCAGCGGCAACTTTCGCAATTAAATCTGTAATAAATTTTTCTCGTCCGTTTGTCAGATCAGGTATTACTTTGTCTATGTATTCTCGTATAACCATAAATGCTTGTGGTAACGTTACAGTAGATTGATTGTTATAGCCGATAGCTACAAAAAAAGGAGAGCCTGGGGTTGTATCAATTGGTCCTGGAGTTACTACACGTGGTATTGCATCATAAGTAACTACAGGTGGCGTATTGGTATTAGAACCAGTACCATTACTAGGAACCGTTACTGTGGTGCCACCTCCGTTACCACCGCTGCCTTGATTTTGCTGCGCTTGATATTGTTGCTGCGCTAAAAGGGCTGCCGCTGCTGCTGCGTTAAGTGCTGCAAGATTAGCTGCATTTGCATTATTTGCTGCCTGATTGGCAGCAGCCTGAGCAGCTGCTTCCGCTGCTGAATATGCAGCTGCTTGTGCGGCAGCTTGAGCAGCAGCAGCAGCATTATTTGCATTAACTATCGCTTGTAATTGATAAGCTTGTAATAAATAGGGATTTGTGATTACATTTTCTGCCCCATTACCACCGGGATAGCCACAATTACAAGGATTGCCTTCATTATATTGTGCATATGTTCCCATACTTATAAAAAATAATAAAAGACAAATATATAGATTTAATGTTTTTTTCATGATTTTATTGTTTTATTAAAATTCTTGTATGGACCTGGTTGTCTACAGATACTCTCACTATATACATTCCTGATTTTAAATTGGTGCCATCCAGAGTATAATGGTGAGGTCCCAATTTCTGTAAAGTTTCCTGTTCCAAATTTATTAATGTATTGTTTCCGGATAAATCATATACTGATACGCTTACTTTAGCATCGTTTTCTAATTCGTAAGCTATTAATACATCAGTAACAAAAGGATTAGGATAGAATGCTATAAATTTGTCTTTTTGCGTACTTATAGCAATTAGTTCTTCATCGGATAATTCATCACTTGCTTCATTTACATCTTTTAGAATAAGTCGCATAGGAGGTCCAGGTTCTTGCCATTCTGATGTAAATGTTTCAATATTAGCAGTTAAATATGTTTTTTTATTTATAGCTTTAAAGTCAATTTGTGCCGATAATATTTGCCAGTTTAATGTGCTTGAAAGAGAATTGTCACTAAATGGCAAGTCTAATGTCATATTTAGATTTTCAAAATACAAGCTATTATCTTCCAGTATAGTTGTATTTTCTGTTACATAATTATTTAATTTCCATTTGTACTCAATTTCATTTTCATGAACAACAAATTCTAATGATATCGGTAATATTCTGGTAATTTCTTTACCCGACCAATCTAGTTCTATGAGTTTTCCTTTCCATTTACCATTTAAATATTTTGGTTTAATTACCTTCTTTTCTGTTTTTGATTCATCGGTAAGCCTAGTATCAATTGTTTTTTCAATAGTTTCTTTAGCAATGGCTGCATTATCTGGTGTCTCATTTTCATTGATTTGCATAGAAAGATTAGAATCAACAGATTGTCTTACGTTTTCGAAAATATGTTTGAGCATCATATTGCTGTTTGGTGTTTGGCTTTTGGTGAAATTAATTATGGCCTTTTGCTCATCCTTAACTACGCCATAACCAAAATAATAGCATATTCCCAGCCAGTGTTTTGCCATTGGAAAATTTGAAAGTTCAAACCACGATACTGCGGTTTTATAATTTTGAGCTACACCAAATCCTTTATAATGCATGTAGCCCAAACCGTATGCCGCACGTTCGTTGCCTTGATCGGCGGAAACTGTTAGCCAATATTTAGCTTTGTCAAAGTCAATGTCACAGCCTGTGCCTATCATATAAAAACGTCCCAAATTATAAGCAGCCGTTGAATTGCCGAGACTAGCTGCCTTCTTAATAAGTTCAAAAGCAGTATTTTCATTTTTTTCAACTCCAAGTCCTTCGTTGTACAAAATTCCTAGCCAGTTCATACAGTTCGTATTTCCCTCATTAGTTAAAGCTTCAAGTTGAAATAGACCTGTTGGATGGTTTTGGATATCGCCAACATCATATAAATTGATATTAATTTGTGTTATATAGTCAGTGTTGGCTTGCTGTGCCATACCATTATATAAACCTGTATAAAAAATAAAAAGAAGTAGAATTTTTTTCATCATATTGGTAATTAAAAATTATTGCTGTTTATAGATTATTTGGCGGTGTTGGAAGCTGTCATTTTTTGTACAGTTTCACGAATACCTTTTTCATGGCGATATTCTACGGCGCGAAGTTTTTGCTGGTATAATTCATAACTGTATTTGTAATATTCTTCAGTTACTACCTTTTCAGTATTTTTTTTCAATATGAGTTTTTCAATTTCACTATATTGTTGTTCTGTCAGATTATAAGTGACTCTTAAAGTTTGAAATTCTTTCTTAGAGTCTCGAATAATTCGGTTTTGCATTTGGGACACAAAAACTGTTTCAAACTCTTCTATTTTTAATATTTTACTTAATTGCTCACGAAATTCAAGATAAATTGGATATTCATCGTCATCAGGATCATGAAAATTGATTACGTTCGCTGCATCATTTTCTCTCCATGTTTTAAGCCTTTTGTCATTTCGTTCCTGTAAGATCTGTAATGCAATTAAAATTTTATGTATTCTGTCAGAATCAACATTCGCATCATTAAGTTTTTTAATAAGGTTGTCTGTTTTTGTATTTTTGGAATAGAATAATCCAAAACTCTTCAATAATTCCCTTTCCTTATCTGAGGATTTTATTTTTTCTTCGGTATAATTGTTCCATGATAAATTATCATCATAATTATAATATTCCTTGATAATAATTTCATTAGTAGTGGTTTCAGATAGCAGTTTTTTGAGTTTTGCTTCCTGATCGGGAGTAAGTCTGTATCTTTTTTTTAAAAGATTAAATTTATCATTTGCCATTAAATCTATTCTGGCATCCAGCTGAGGCAAAAACAGCTGTTTGAATTGTGCTATGGTAATAATTTCTGATAATGCGCGGATAAATTTCTGATTACTGTATTTAGTAGTCGTTTCTTCGTCATGTAATACAAAAGGATATTTGGCTTTCAGTTCGTTTTGCTGTTTTATGTCCTCAGCAATAAGCCTGTCTCTTTCTGTGATTAAATCCCTGACTTTGGCAGTCTGGTTTTTTGACAAACCGGCATTGTTCATTGTAGTTACAAAATTATCAATAAGATTATTTGTATCTGCTTGGCTAAAAGTAAGTTCAATTTGAAATAAAAATAGGACAAGAAAAAGAAAGGGTAATTTTTTGGTCAGGAATGATTTGGGGTTTTCTGGCATTTTTTTTGTAAAATTTTTCATCAAAAATAGTTACGCCAAATACGGGTATGTGGCAATATTTCGTCAAAATACGATACTATTTTATCATTTTTGAAAACTGGACTAACAGGTAATTAAAAACCAGATAATTTGTTTGAATTAAAATACTTTACTTGTTTTTACAAAATTCATATCACTATGACCGTAGAGAATTCGAATCACTTATTCGATTATTTAAAGATTTAAATGATGTCTAGTTTGAAGATTCGAAGTTCTTATTGCCTGCATTTTTATTATTGATTTTATTGATCCTTAAAGAATTGAACAAATTGATGTTAGTTTTTTAAAAGCACATGTTATGGGATACACATGTTAAAATTCTTTTGTAATCTTAAATAAATCCGTTAGATATTTGAATATCTACGATTTAGGAAGCTTGAATATTTTTCAACATTTTTTTAATTTTTTATTCTTGATTTTACTGGGGGTTCAACGGGGTACAACTGGGGTACAACAAAAAGTTGTACTTGTGGCAATTTTATCTCTATCGTTACTTTGCTCTGTAATGATGAAGACCCTGGTTTGGAATTATCCATTTACTGGGATTGTGAGAAACTAATGTAGAACGATAAAATGATGAGGTATGTTTACAAACATTTCATGGAGTAATTACATAGTTGTAGTTATTCTGCTATTGGCAAGCTGGTATTTATTTGTTGGATTTCGATTTTATTTTGATGATCTCAAAGAAGTCATATCAGGAAAACGGAAACTTCAATTCCGTGGATTTGAAAATCCAAGGTACGAGGATTCTCAATCCGAATTAAATTATCAGGAATCACCTGAAGCAATCTCAGAACAAACTTCCTTCGGAGAGTTTGACACTACCTTTCAGGACGTTGATACTTTGGTGGCACGATTAAAAAGTTTTATAGCAGATGCAGCAAAGAAAAAATTAGTCCAAAAAGAATTTACCTATTATCTGCAGCTTCTCCTAAGAGAATTCCCTTCAGTGAAAAATTCCCCTTTTAATTCTTCGATAAGTGAATTGATAGTTTCAGAATGTGACAAACTCGAATCAATTACTTTAACCCAGAAGGAAGCAGAAGCCCTTTGGGAATAAACTCTAAAAAATATAACGGAGGAACTGTCCCTGTCTGTCCCGGCGCAGTATGACAGATGTAACAGGAAAGTGGACTGCGACAGCGGCTACACCTCCGTTTTTTATCTAAATTTTTAAACTTTAAAAATAATGAGCGATGAAAAAATGGAACTGGAATTTTAAAAAGTTTATTGAGCAAAGAACAGATAGTATCTGTATGCTTCTGGTACAAATCCTTTTTGTGATCAGTTATGAAACCTATGCCCAGGATGGTCTGGCAGGAATCAATGAAGCCAACCAACAAGTACGAAGTTACTTTGATGCAGGAACGGAACTAATGTATGCGGTAGGAGCATTATTAGGTCTTATTGGCGCTGTGAAAGTATATCAAAAATGGAATGCAGGTGATCCTGATACCGGAAAAGTAGCGGCAGCCTGGTTTGGAAGCTGTGTTTTTCTGGTGGTAGTGGCTACCGTAATCAAATCCTTCTTTGGGATTTAAAACCAATTGCTATGGAAGAGCTACTCAAAGAAAAGTTATGGTTTTATATTATCCATAACAATCCAGATTTGATGTTTACACTACAGGAAGATTATAGTGTATTGGATTATCTCAATGAGAAAATAAATAGTGTAAAATCTATATTGAACGATATGTTATCAGATGGTACACCTAAATACATCATCGAAGAAATGGATATGCAAACAAAAAGTAGAGAAAAAGTTAAGCTACATTTTTGTAATTAGTTAATTTATTAAATTCTTCAATAGTTTTATAGTTCAAAGCAGAGTGCCTTCTTTTTTTATTGTACCAAATTTCGATGTATTCAAAAATTTCAAGTTCCATTTGTTCTTTAGTAATTAGTTTATTCCCATAAATTAATTCTGTTTTTAGTGATTTGAAAAAACTTTCTGCAACAGCATTATCCCAGCAATCTCCTTTACGGCTCATACTTCTAGTGACAGTTTTAAAAGAGTCAAGCATATTAGTAAAGCTTTTATTAGCATATTGAATTCCTCTGTCGGAGTGGAATATTAATTCATTTGTAATTTTTCGATTTTTAAGTGCCATTTTCCAAGCTGTTAATGTAGTTTGTTTAGTACTCAAACCATTGCTTAGACTCCAGCCAATTATTTTTCTGTCGAACAAATCCAAAATAATTGTGAGATACAAAAATCCGTCCTTTGTTTGAATATATGTTATATCTGAAACCCAAGCTTTAGATGGTTCCTTCACCGTAAATTCTCTTTTTAAGATATTTGGAACAACAAAATGATTATGTTTTGAATTGGTTGTTACTTTAAATTTTTTACTCAATTTACTGTACAAACCTAATTGCTTCATGTATTTAGCGACTGTTATTCTAGATATTTGATATCCTATATTTTGAAGTTCTAAAGTAATTCTTGGACTTCCATATCGCTGTTTGGTATTAAAATATATTGAAGTTATTGCTTCTTTTATTAAAATCACTCGTTTTTGCCTTTGTGAAACAATCTGTTTTTTCCATTTATAGTAACTGCTGTTGCTTACTGCTAAAACTTTGCACATCTTTTCAATCGAATATATTTTTTCATGGTCTTTTATGAAAAGATAAATCATCGACCTCCCTTGGAAAAGATGCTTATTGCCTTTTTTAAGATATCACGTTCTAATTCTGCTTCTTTTAATTTTTTTTCAAGTTCATGAATTTTTTCTTGTTCGGGACTTAGTTTTAAATTGCCTTTTCCAGGAAAACTTCCCGTTCCAAATTCTTGATAATCTTGGCGCCATTTATAAAGCAAAGCAGCTGTAATACCAAGTTCCTTGGCAAGTAGAGAGATATTATCTCTTTCATAACTTAATTGGACTGCTTTCTCTTTGAAAATGCGGTCGTAATTTTTACGATTTTCTTTCATGGTCTAAAGTTAAGATTTTGTCCTTAACTAGAACTCCACGCTAAGTTAGCACATCCATCCTTTAATATACAATTAATACAAAATCATTAGAAAAGTATGATGAAAAACTAAAAAAACATTTTAAACTACTAATTTTGTATTTATAAAATAATTTAAAAATTTTGTTTTGAAAAAATTTAACATAATCTATGGAGAAAAAGTTAACTATATCAGCTGTAGAACCTTTACTTGATTACTTTAAAAAAAGAGGTTATATTCTTAATGCTTTAGAGAATGCATTAGTACAAGAGAAGTTTCATTCACGACTTTATAGAAAAAAACAATACGTTCTTCAAGAAGGTGATGTTTGTACAAAATTTAATTTTGTTGTTAGAGGCTGCCTGAGAACCTATAATGTTGATAAAAAAGGAAGTATTCATATTTTACAATTTGCTGTTGAAAACAATTGGATTAATGATCTTGGTAGTTTCCACGGGATGAAACCCTCTAAAATGAATATTGATGCCATAGAAGATACAGTTGTTTTGCAAATTAATTATGAAGATTTAATCTCTTTATATAAACAGTCTCCTATTTTTGATCGTATTTTTAGAGTATTGATTGAAAATGGTTATATCCATTTACAAGAACGATTACTGCAAAATATAAGTTCAACAGCTGAAGAACGCTATGAATCTTTTTTAAGTCGTTTTCCACATTTAATTAATCGTATTTCTCAAGTTCAAATAGCCGCTTATCTTGGAGTTACTCCAGAATTTTTAAGTAGGTTAAGAAATCAACGAACTAAAGTTTCTCAAAAAACTTAATCTACATCAAGACTATTTCTTAAACTATGTCATTGGAAAACCTTTGTCCAATGTCGGAGATTTGTACTCACAAATTATAGTTAACAAAAAATAGAAATAGTTATGGCACAAAAATCAAAAGTTGCAGTAATCGGTTTAGGAAATATCGGTACTGCTTTAGTTACAAATCTTGTAAAAGGAAATCGTTCAGTTATTATTGCTGATAAAACATTTGAAAAAGCAACAAATCTTGCTCAAAATTTAGGAAGTCTTGTTCAACCTGCAACTATTACTGATGCAGTTAAAGAAGCAGATATTGTTGTTTTAGCAATTTATTTCGACCCTATTAAAGATTTTTTCAAAACGTATTCGACTGAATTACAAGGTAAAATTATTGTTGATCCTTCTAATCCAATAGGTTTAGATGAAAATGGTGGTTTCAAAAAAATTATTGGTGAAAACGAATCTGCTGGGCAAATTCTTTCAACGTTGTTGCCGTCTGGAGCTAGATTAGCTAAAGCATTAGGTACATTAGGCGCTGCTTCATTGGCAAGTGCTTCTTTTCAAGCTCCAGAAAAAGCTGTTGAATTTTATGCTACTGATGATAATAGTATTGATACTGAAGTTGAAGATTTAATTCGCGATAACGGTTTTGAACCTTTTAAAGTAGGAAGTTTAGATAAATCGATTAGAATTGAAGTGTTTGGTGACTTACATGAATTTGGAGCCTTAGGTAAAACTGTTACTCTTGCTGAAGTAAAAGAACTTGCATAAGCATATACAGAAACAAATCTCTGTTTGAAACTAAATAGTATTTTCAAACAGAGATTAAAAAAACATTTTTCAACAAACTAATCTAAAAACAAGTGAAAAAAATCTTATCTACAAACACAAATAATATATCAGCTTTATTAGCTAGACTTACTTTGGGAATAGTAGTATTTCCTCATGGTGCTCAAAAATTATTGGGCTGGTATGGTGGTTATGGTTTTGAAGGAACAATGGGCTTTTTAACTGAACAAGCTGGTTTGCCATACTTAATTGCATTACTAGTTATTCTAATTGAATTTTTTGGTGCTTTATTCCTAATTTTTGGTTTTGCAACCAGAGTAGCAGCTTTTGGAATATTAGTAAATTTTATAGGAGTAGTTATTACGACACATTTGCATAGTGGTTTTTTTATGAATTGGTATTCGGAACCTAACAAAGGAGAAGGATTGGAATATTTTGTACTTCTGTTTGGATTGACCTTAATAGCATTAATTTCTGGAGGTGGAAAAGCTAGTATTGATGGTCTAATATCAGAAAATATTAAAGAGTAATAAAATCACTTCTATTTATAATGAACATACATCAAAATGAAAATGATGGCTTACTATTGGTTCGATTTAAGTTAAAACCGGACCATAGTAATGATTTTGAAAAATGGAAATCAGAAGCAGTTGAACTTATTAGTAATTTCAAAGGGTTTATTGATATTACAACTATGAAACAACTAAAGAACGAAGATTATTATCATGTTTTTATTCGTTTTGAAACTGAAGAAAATGTAATTACCTGGCTTCATTCTGATGAAAGAAAAAGAATTTTCAATGATTCAGCGATTTCTTGGCTTACAGACCGAAAAGAAGTTATTCACAATTGGAATATTTTCTGGTTCAGCATATTTGAAGGAACAAAGAAATGGAAACAATGGACAGTTACTTTTATTGCTGTTTATCCATTAACACTAATAATACCAATAACGGTAAAGGCAATTACAAAAGTAGTTCCGCTTTATTTTTTTGCTGGAATTATCAGTGCGCTTATGATTTCAGGATTTATGATTTTTTTAGTGATGCCTTTCATACATAAACTTTTTAAGAAATGGCTTCATGAATAGGCTATTTCAATATTCAAACAATAATTTATTAAAGATAAAACGTATGAAAAATATACTCTACATATTTGTATTACTATTCCTTCAGTCAAGTTACAGTCAGCAAAACGGCTCTGAAACTATGAAATCGTTTATGAATAGTACTTTAAAGCCCTCTATACCTTATGGAAATAATCCGTCAGTAGGACATTATGCTACTTCTGATGATGCAAAAATATACTACGAAGTATATGGAAAAGGAAAACCATTGGTAGTATTACACGGTGGTATTGCAGGTTCTACTTATGAAATGGCACAACTTATTGAAAACTTTTCTAAAAATTATCAAGTAATTGCAGTTTCTACAAGAGGGCATGGTAAATCGGAGTTGGGTTCCAAGCCACATACTTACGAACAAAAAGCTAAAGATGTGGTTGCGGTTTTAAATAAAGTCACTAAAGAAAAAGCAGTCATATTTGGTTTCAGCGATGGTGGTTACACAGGTTATTATTTAGCAAGTCTATTTCCTGAAAAAGTCGAAAAAATGATTATTATTGGAGCTGCCGAAACACATCCTGGCGATTATAAAATCAATTTGAAGGTAAGTGATATGATGAAATTGGATAAGGTATATTGGGAACAACAATTAAAGTTAATGCCTGAACCTAACCGATTACAAGAAATGTTTGATAAAGTTAGCAATGCTACATCTGAAATGCTGATTAGTGATGATTTTTTTGCAACTATTAAATGTCCAGTTTTAGTTATGGCAGGAAATCACGACCAATTTTTGACTACACAAAGAGTGGTTAATGCATCAAAAATGATACCCAATGCCGAACTTGCTATAATTCCAAATACAACTCATGCTTCATTTCTTGAGAACTTTTCAGCAGTATGGTCTTTAACCAGTTCATTCCTTAAAATATCAGAAATTAACGAATTACAAATCAATAAAAAAACAAATATCATGAACACTAAAGTAGAACAAATATTAATGCACCACCTTATCGCATTTGGAGATAATAACTTAGATGAAATTTTAAAAGATTATACAGAACAATCTATTATTATGACACCAAATAGAACTATAAAAGGATTGACAGAAATTCGCAAATTTTTCAAAGATTTTTTTGAAGCAATTCCAAGTGGTTCACATTTTGAAATGAAGCAAAAATCAATTGAAGGAAAAGTCGCTTACATAGCATGGGCAAGTAAATCAAATATAGCAGATATTCCAATGGGGACTGATACGTTTGTTTTTGATGGAGATAAAATCCAATATCACACTGTAGCAGATTTCAGATTTTAAAAAATAATAATCAACTAAAAAATACTATTATGGAAATAACAGCAGCTATCGTTAAAGAAAAAGGCAGCAATTTTGAATTACAAAAAGTATTACTTGAAGCACCTGGTGCAGAAGAGGTTTTGATAAAAATTGTAGCTACAGGAATTTGTCATACCGATATGGTAGCACGAGATTTTGTTATGGGGTCGCCAAATTTCCCTGTAATTTTAGGACACGAAGGTTCTGGAGTTATAGAAAAAGTGGGAGCTGACGTACATCATTTAAAAATAGGTGATCATGTTGTACTTACTTATGGTTTCTGTGGTGAATGTGAAATTTGCAGAACTGGAAATCCAGCATATTGTTATGAGTTTTTTCAACGCAATTTTTCAGGAGGAACTATTGATGGTCATCATCATCATCACGATCATGAAGGTACAGCTGTAAATGATAATTTCTTTTCTCAATCTTCTTTTGCAACTTATGCCATTGCTCATAAGAACAATGTGATTTCTGTTCCAAAAAATGTGCCTTTAGAGATTTTAGGACCATTAGGATGTGGAATTCAAACTGGTGCCGGAGCTATTATTAATACTTTACGAATTAAAGTAGGAAGTTCTGTTGTAATAAGTGGAACAGGAGCTGTTGGATTATCAGCTGTTATGGCTGCAAAAGCATCTTCAGCAACAACAATTATTGCAGTTGATATTAATGAAGAACGCCTTGCTTTTGCAAAAGAATTAGGTGCAACACATACCATCAATTCTCTTAAAGAAAATGTACCACAACGCATAAGAGAAATTTTGCCAAATGGCGTTCAGTATGGTGTTGACACAACAGGACGAAACGAAGTAATTAACAACACACTTGATAGCATGGCGCCAGTTGGAGAACTTGCCATCATTGGTGTAGCTACCAAACCGTTAGAACTAGCAACCAATATTTTTCTTACCAAAGGCTTCAAAATTAAGTTTGTAAATCAAGGCGATAGCGTTTCTGAGGAATTCATTCCAAAACTTATCAAGATGTATCAAAACGGACAGTTTCCGTTTGATAAACTAATTAAGACCTATGCTTTTGAAGATATCAACCAAGCAGTAGAAGATTCTGAAAAAGGAAAAACAATTAAATCCGTTTTATTAATCGGAGAATATAAAAATTAATTTAAAAATAAATAATTATGAAAAATTTATTAAAAAAAATAAGTTTATCAGTACTGATTGCAATTGTATTGACATCTTGTAATCAAAATAAAAAAAGTGAAGCTAGTGATGAAGTAGTAAATCAGGTTAAAGAACTTGTAGCTGCAAATGAGTTAATTGCAAAACATTTACAAACATTTGATACGTTAGATTATACAGTTTTTAGCAATAGAGAATGGAGCAGATTACATGAAAGTCACGCCAAAGACATCAAGGTTCATTTTCCTGACGGACATATTGAAACTGGTTTGGAACAACATATTAAAACATTGCAAGCTATGTTTGTTTACGCACCTGATACTCGTATTAAAGAACATCCCATTAAATTTGGAAGTGGCGATTTTACTGCTGTAATGGGATGGATGGAAGGAACATTTACTAAACCAATGCCTCTTGGAGATGGTAAATTCATTCAACCTACTGGGAAAAAATTCAGAATTCCAATGGCAACTATTGGTCTTTGGAAAGATGGTACTATGAGTGAGGAATATCTTTTTTGGGATAATAAAACCTACATGGATCAAATCATGAATAAATAATTTAAAATACCTGACAGAAAATCTTTTGTCAGGTATTACATTGTTTTCATTCAGATTAAAGTATCATAATTCAGTACTAAAAGATAAAATTAAACTGTTAAAACAGAATATTTTTTTATAATGGAAAGAAAGAGATTTTTACAAACATTGGCATTATTGCCTTTAAGTGCAGCAGCAATGAAATTAAATTCATTATACTCTATTTCACAAAGATTTGAACCAACAGAAAGAATGCCTGTTTTGTTTTTGGGACATGGCACGCCTATGAATGCAATTGCTGATAATATATTTACAAGAGGTTTTCAATCTATTGCCAAAACATTGCCAAAACCTAATGCAATTCTCTGTATTTCTGCTCATTGGGAAACAAAAGGCACTTATGTTACTGCAATGGAAAAACCTAAAACAATTCATGATTTTGGTGGATTTCCTCAAGCGTTATTTGATGTTCAATATCCCGCACCAGGAAGTTCGATAATTGCGAATGAAATTAAAAGCACCATAAAATCTATTGATGTAGGATTAGATACTGATTGGGGACTTGATCATGGAACATGGTCAGTAGTTAAGTTTTTGTACCCAAATGCTGATGTACCAGTTATACAAATGAGTATTGATTATACGCAACCAGCATCTTATCATTATGCTTTGGCCAAACAACTTGCCTCGTTGCGAAGAAAAGGAGTTTTGATAATTGGAAGTGGCAATTCTGTGCACAATTTAGGAACAGCTGCATGGGACAAAATGTCAACACCAGGTTATGCTTATGAATGGGCAACCATTGCAAATGAAAAAATTAAAGATTTTATACTTAAAGGAGACCATAACTCATTGATTAATTTTGATAAACAAGGTAAAGAAATGCTTTTAGGAATTCCAAGTCCAGAGCATTATTTACCAATGATATATGCATTAGCCTTGCAAGAGAAAGATGAGCAACCTGTTTTTTACAATGATTCCATAGTGGCAGGTTCATTAAATATGCTATCTGTAAAAATAGATAAGAGATGAGAAATAAAAAATACTGGTTTTTAGTTCTTTTACTACCATTCACAATTTTAATAACAAGTTTTATGATAACAAATCAAAATACAGCGCCATCATTGCATTATTTAGTTAGGCAACCTAAAATAAAAACTGAAAATCCACCACTACTTTTACTATTACATGGAGTTGGAAGTAATGAACAGAATATGTTTGCTTTTGCCAATTCATTACCCGATAAATTTCTTGTTGTTTCAGTAAGAGGACCTTTAACACTTGGAACAAATAGTTTTGCTTGGTTTCAGGTACAATTTGGTTCAAACGGACCAATTATTAATAAAGAACAAGCTGAAGAAGCTAGAGTTTCTATACTTCAATTTTTAGAAGATTTAAAAGGAAAAGAACAATTTGATGAGAAAAATGTTTTCTTATTGGGATTTAGTCAAGGAGGAATTATGAGTTATAGTACGGCACTTACTCAACCCGAAAAAATTAAAGGAATTGCAGTAATGAGTGGAAGATTATTACCCGAAGTAAAGCCATTGGTAGCTTCAAAAGATCGTCTGAAAAAGCTTAAAATATTTATTTCACACGGAAAACAAGATCCTGTGTTGCACTATGGTTTTGCTGAGGAAGCTATTACTTACTTAAAAAGTTTAGAACTACAACCCGATTTCTATACTTACGATGAAGTTCATACTATAAATAGTCAAATGCTTGCTGACGTTAATTTATGGCTACTAAAAAACTAGACTAATTAGTTGAACTCACTATTATGAAAAAAATTATATACATTTTTATATTATTCACTACCGTTATGAGTGCACAAGAATATAGTGGTAAACTTAAGTGGATATGCAAACAAAAAGTAGAGAAAAAGTTAAGCTACATTTTTGTAATTAGTTAATTTATTAAATTCTTCAATAGTTTTATAGTTCAAAGCAGAGTGCCTTCTTTTTTTATTGTACCAAATTTTGATGTATTCAAAAATTTCAAGTTCCATTTGTTCTTTAGTAATTAGTTTATTCCCATAAATTAATTCTGTTTTTAGTGATTTGAAAAAACTTTCTGCAACAGCATTATCCCAGCAATCTCCTTTACGGCTCATACTTCTAGTGACAGTTTTAAAAGAGTCAAGCATATTAGTAAAGCTTTTATTAGCATATTGAATTCCTCTGTCGGAGTGGAATATTAATTCATTTGTAATTTTTCGATTTTTAAGTGCCATTTTCCAAGCTGTTAATGTAGTTTGTTTAGTACTCAAACCATTGCTTAGACTCCAGCCAATTATTTTTCTGTCGAACAAATCCAAAATAATTGTGAGATACAAAAATCCGTCCTTTGTTTGAATATATGTTATATCTGAAACCCAAGCTTTAGATGGTTCCTTCACCGTAAATTCTCTTTTTAAGATATTTGGAACAACAAAATGATTATGTTTTGAATTGGTTGTTACTTTAAATTTTTTACTCAATTTACTGTACAAACCTAATTGCTTCATGTATTTAGCGACTGTTATTCTAGATATTTGATATCCTATATTTTGAAGTTCTAAAGTAATTCTTGGACTTCCATATCGCTGTTTGGTATTAAAATATATTGAAGTTATTGCTTCTTTTATTAAAATCACTCGTTTTTGCCTTTCTGAAACAATCTGTTTTTTCCATTTATAGTAACTGCTGTTGCTTACTGCTAAAACTTTGCACATCTTTTCAATCGAATATATTTTTTCATGGTCTTTTATGAAAAGATAAATCATCGACCTCCCTTGGAAAAGATGCTTATTGCCTTTTTTAAGATATCACGTTCTAATTCTGCTTCTTTTAATTTTTTTTCAAGTTCATGAATTTTTTCTTGTTCGGGACTTAGTTTTAAATTGCCTTTTCCAGGAAAACTTCCCGTTCCAAATTCTTGATAATCTTGGCGCCATTTATAAAGCAAAGCAGCTGTAATACCAAGTTCCTTGGCAAGTAGAGAGATATTATCTCTTTCATAACTTAATTGGACTGCTTTCTCTTTGAAAATGCGGTCGTAATTTTTACGATTTTCTTTCATGGTCTAAAGTTAAGATTTTGTCCTTAACTAGAACTCCACGCTAAGTTAGCACATCCAAAACCATTTGCAGCTGCTTTCGCTTTCTTTGCATAAAACAGAATTGAAACTTTTGTTTTCATTGTGGTGACCTTTTTAGTTGTTATTAAATTTAACTTCAATATGACTAATCCACAAGATGTACAGTTTTTAAACTAGTTGTTGAACTGGCTGTAAAGTCTTGTGAATACTAGTCTTAAATAAAAATCGGTTACCCAAAATTTGGATTGTTTAGGGTAACCGATTTTATCCCTTTAGGTTCACGAATGAATGAATAATTTGATATGTGATAAAAAGAAAAAACCCTTAAAATCATACGATTTTAAGGGTTTTGATTCAATTTGCTTTCCAGCTGGCGGAGAAAGAGGGATTTGTCTACTACAAAAGCCACCAATAAAATCAATACTTTACAAAGCATAATTATTTAAGTGACTCCTCGACTGACACCTCCTTTATAAGGGTACAATTATTCCAAATTCAAAGTACTCAAATATAACCATAATTATTTGAATATTAAAGTGTCAAGACTAAATATTGAACTAGTTGTTAAAGTATTTAATGATGCTCTTCTTGATTAAAATTTGTCTGAGGTATTTTCCAATTTTAACCAAAAATCAAGTGAGTTACTTGTTCATATTTTATGCCAGCATATGTACAGAACTCTTCAATCGTTAGAAACTCATTTTCGAGCTTGTTGAGGTCTTTTTTTATCTTTTGCATCAATCTAGTACTTTGACGATAACTTTTGCCTGTTATTCGTTGTATGTCCTTGGGATAAATGCATACCCTCTGATTATTCAATTTCATACTTTATCTATACCTTTGATTAGGCTTTGACTTACTTCTGACTTACTTCTGACTTACAGAAATTCTACTGCAATTTAATCCTTTTTTATTAAACGTATTTATTGCGTTTTTATGTTTATTTAAGACACTTATGTCATTTTTGGACATTTGGTACAGACTTGCTTTTTAATTCTGGTAAATGCTTTGTAAACTTTGTATAAATCATTCAAATTATAGTTGCAACTGATTGATAGAATGAAAGAGATGTAAATGATTGTTGAATTAAATTTTTGAAGTTATGGCAAGACAGAAAGGCATAATTAAATTGAAAGGTACTATCGGGGATATTACTTTTTACAAAACTAAAGATGGGCATTTGGCGCGTGAAAAAGGTGGCATTGATGCGAGCAGAATTGCAAGCGATCCTGCGTTTCAAAGAACGCGTGAAAATGGTTCTGAATTTGGTCGAGCGGGAAAAGCTGGAAAGATTTTGAGAACAGCATTTAGAGCCTTGCTTTTGAACTCTGCGGACAGTAGAATGGTTAGTCGATTGACTCAACAAATGGTTAAAGTTATCCAAGCTGACACTACTAGTGTTAGAGGATTGCGAAATGTAATTGATGGCGAAGCCGAACTTTTAGCAGGTTTTGAATTCAACATTGGAGGAAAACTCGGTACTACTTTGTTTGCTCCTTTTGTGGCAACTATTGACCGTGTAGCTGGTAAAATTACTGTGGATTTAGCATCATTTATTCCAGCAAACATGATTGCTGCTCCAAGTGGAACTACTCACTACAAAATCATTTCTGGTGGAGCTGAAATTGATTTTGAAGCTGAAAATTTTGTGTCTTCCAATTCAGAAACGGCTATTTTGCCTTGGGATATCAATGCATCTGTGATAATTAATCATTCCAATTCTGTAACTCCTGCTAGTACCAAACCATTATTTTTAGCTTTGGGAGTGGAATTTTACCAACAGATAAATGGTCAAATGTATGCCTTGAAAAATGGGGCTTACAATCCATTATCGATTGTAAAAGTGGATAGCGGTCTCTAATAATTAGTCGAAGGTTAAAAGTCGAAAGTCTTAAAGCTTATGAAACTATTATTAATTAGAACTTATTTCCCTGATGGGACAAACGGTAAACTCGAATGCGAGGGCAAATTGATCTGTAACACGATTGAATTGCCCTGGAAGATGAACGAAACGAAGGTTTCCTGCGTTCCTGAAGGGAAATATTTTATTAGAAAAAGATACAGTGCAAAGTACAAATGGCATTTGGAATTGGTGGATGTACCGAATAGAAAGTTTATTCTTTTTCATCCTGCGAATAATGCCCAAAAGGAATTGCAAGGCTGTATTGCTCCTGTAACAAAGCTTTCTGGTCCAGGACTTGGCTTGATGTCTCGAATCGCTTTTAATAAGTTGAAAGACATTGTTTATAAAGCTTTGGAAAATAAAGAAAGAGTTGAATTGATTGTACAATCTTAATTTTAAATTATGAAAAAAATTATAAATAGAGCTGTAGCTCCTACACCAAAGTTTTTTAAAGTGCTTCGAACTATTGGATTGGCTTTGGCTGCTGTTGGTGGGACTATTTTAGCAGCACCAGTTGCATTGCCTGCAATAGTGACTACTATTGGAGGATATGTTGCCGTAGCTGGTGGTGTTTTAACCACGGTTAGTCAGTTGACTACAAGTAATGACAGCGAATAACCATACTTTAATGGGTACTGCTGGAGGCACATTTTTGAGTATAGTACCGAATATAAATTCTGAGGATATTGCAAAAACTATTATTTTAGCATCTGTTGGAGCAATTGTTAGTTTTACTATTTCGATGCTACTTAAAAGCCTACAAAAGAAGCACAAAAAATAAGTTTAGCCCTTGTTGTGGTGACCTTTGGGTTAAACAATTTGAAAGCCTGGTCGTGAGATCAGGCTTTTTTTGTACTAATGGTTTGTTAATTGTATTCTGTTAGTTTTTTGAGGACAGAGTTTCAATTTATTATAGTTTGAAAATTATTTAACAATGTAAGAAACCCATATATCACTATTTGTTTTTACCTCATTCATTTGAGCCATATAAATATCTTTTCCATTGCATCTCAAATTTATCATTCCGTATAGAATCTCCTGATTTTTAAGATCGGTAGAACGAGCTAGTTCTGTAGAGTATACTAAAGGCCGTATACTTTTTGAGTACTTTCCTGCACACCCAATTGCATCGGGTCTCGGATGTGAATGCTTTTCATTATCCCCCGATGAAATTACTGTCGCAAAGGGATTAACTAGAGCCATAAATTTTTCTGTAAAATCATTAGAACCATGATGGCAAGATTTTGCAACATCTACTTCGAAAGGATTTTGATTTTTATATTTATCCATTAAATAATTTTCAGAAAAAGTATTCAAATCACCACCTAGTAAAAGTGACCTTGAGCCATACGTAAGTTTTAAAACTAAACTGTGCCCGTTTATTGTTTGACCATCATCTTTCCAATAAACAAAACATTGTTTGTCATCAATATTTTCTGTAAACGGTGCCAATACATCAATTCTAAATTCCTGTGCTTCTATGCTTTCAGTTATAATATTATCACCTGCTTTAACTCTTTTAGCACTAGTGATCCTATTTTGTTCAGTAGCAGTTGCTATTGCCTGCATGAATGCTGATACATCTCTGTTAAAAGGTATTGATTCATTAATGGTTAAAAGGTCATTAAATATAGTGGTAAGGTATTTTTTATTTCCAACTTTTATTGTTTCACCTAGACCTGTAGAATATGAGTTTTCGCCTTTTTTAGTTGAAAATTTTAAAATGCCTGCGTGTACTATAGTGCCGAATGTAAATCTGGTATCGTTAATAATTTCTATGGCTCCTTTATAATGGTCAATATCAAAATGGCTTATGATTAGAAAATCTATATGTACTTTTTTATCTGTATCAAGTTGGTACTTGTATTGCCATTTGGTTAAATAACTATACATGCTATCATTTGGACCGGCATCAATTAATATTTTGTACTTTCCTATTTCTACTAGCATTCCATCGCCCTGACCTACGTCCAAAAAGAAAACCTTTAAACCCATATTGTCGCTTAAATCGTCTTTGTGCATCCAACCATCTGGCCCAGCTGTAACTACTTTGTACCAGTCTCCTTGTTCGTCAGCAATTTTTACATAGGTACCCATAAGGATTCTATTAATAATTTCTTTTCCCTTGTTATCAATAACGTTGTCATAAATTTTTGCTTCGTTTTTTGAAGCATACATAAAGTTCTTCATTGTGTATGATTTTTTTTGTTGATTTTTTTTTTTGCAAAGCTATTTTTGTGAAATCCTCTTTTGGGTGATATACCATTTGTTTTTATGTATGTGTGAAAATTAGAGAAAGCCACCTTAAGTGATTGACTTGATCTAATATCTAATAGTTAAGCTAAAGTATTAATTTTAAATCACTAATAATCATATATTTGTAAATAAAAGTATAGGTTTTATCAGGCTATGCGTTTCAAAATCACTTTGCATAAACATTGCTACAGATTGAAAAACTCAAATGGGCTTTGCTTCAAAATTAGTTCATGGAAAAAGCATATATCAGTTTTTTTTTATCTTTAATGCTCAAAATTTTCATTAAGAATCATAAAAAATATTCTAATTCTTGTTGCGGTGACCTTTGGATTAGACTCTATTGAAGTACAAACCTCAAGGATTGGGCTTTTTTTCGTTCTAAAATTAAACTTCTTTAAATAGGTTAAGCGTTACCTCTAAAACTACCACTTCGGAATTATAGCTTTATAGTTCCTGCCATTTTGCGCAATCAATGGCTTTCACCCAGGTTTCAAAAACTCCAAAACATACTCTTGATGCTTTGGACTTCCAATTGTCGGTTTGGTACAAAATAAATAGTTTCATTTTTGTTCACATTTAAGTTAATAATTATTTTCTGCAATACCTATATAAAATCACTCTACGTAAGTCGTTTATAAGATTTATGTTTTCATTAAACTGCTTCTCTTTTTGCTCTAAAAGTTTAAGAGCAGCAATATTTTTAAGATGTTCTTCATGTTCTGTAATCATCAAATCAGTTTTTGAATTGAATTCCTTTTTAAAGTCAGGAAGACGTAAAAATGGAATTACTGAACCCACTAGAAATGGATGCCAAAACTTGGTTTTCCAGAGGCTATATGCGACAAAGTAAATGCTCTCACAATCTTTTTCGTTTTGAAAAATGACCACGAAACTATTGGTGAATGGCTCATTTGAAGGCTTTCCACTGTTCAATCCTTTGTTTAAAATGTAGATGTGTGGTTTTTTGTAAATCGTTCCTTTTCTGTGGGTTTTAATGATAAATTTCAGCATAGCATCGGCTTTTAAAAATTAGATTAATTTTCAATTTTTTGCGTTGTTTCTTCTGAAATGCAGGTATGCCTCGCTACGCTCCGCACACATAAAATTTTTAAAAAGAAAAAAGGAAAAAAAAGAAAGTCGTCTATCAAGTGGAGGTTTCAAGAAAAGCAAGTTTTTTCAAAAAAATACTACCCGGGTTTTTAAGATGAAGTTGTTCGGAAGTGGGGTTGTTATTTCAGTTAAATGTTGTAGCGAACCGAAAACGTAGGGTGGAGATTTTATTGAAAACCGAAGGCTTGAACTTTCTTTTCTTGAAACTGGAGCTTACCTTTACTTTCTTTTTATTTATTTTTTTATTTTCCTTTCCACCGAGGTGTTGTTATGAAATGGGATTTAAAAAAGTTGATGAGATAGATGAAGTTCTTCAGAAAGGGTATGGATTTTTAAAACAGAAAAAAGAGATATAAAATTCCATTCCAATTATTTTTCTGTTTTGAAAATTCATACTCTTTCTTGGACTTGATTTTGTGGGTATTGAAAATTATTTTACGAATATTTTCAATTGTAATGCAAAAGTTTCAAGTGATTTTCAATACTTACAAAAACAATGAAAAAATAATTCCGAGTGCGATGGGGCAGCAGCGCAGGCAAGTGTGTGGTTTTTTATTTGCTTACTGGGGTGCTTCTGATTGTTTTTATGATGGCTTGATGCCATAAACGTTCTTGGAATTATTAAATTTTCAATTATCAAAGAATGTTCTATGAAATTGCTTTGGCATCTGGCCGTCGTGAAAACAATTACTTCGATAGTTTGTGGCAAATAAAAAAACACACTCTTGCTGGCTTCTCTTGATTTTGTGGGTGTTGTAAATTGCTTATTCCTATATCGTGAATTTCAGAAATGAAGTTGATAAGCAATTTACAACACGCACAAAAGCAATGCAAACACTTACCGCTTTAAAAATCAAGTTGCTAAAAACAGTGACCGTGAACGTTCTTGAAAGAAGGTAATTACGAGAAGTTTCCGCTGAAATGGTGAACGTTGTTAAAGACAGTGGCGAAGGACGGTTTTTTTCTATGCAGGCTGGTGCGAGGAAGCATAGAAAAAAGTTGTCCTGGAGTCACTGGCAAGCGCGTTGGGTGAGCGGCTTTTTTACATAATGTTATTATAGTGCATCCGTTAACTTCTTTTGGAAGGGGATTTTGATTATGCACTATAATGCCACATTATGTAACTAAGCTTTGGGGAAAGTTTTTGTTGCCTTGCACCATTTATCTATCGGAGGGATAAATTTATGGCATACAAAAACTTTTGGAGCGTTGGGAAGAAGTGGCAACTGAAAACCTAAAACGTCAATTTACAACTAAACGAAAAAGTATGTTCTCATTATTTAGAAATGAAATTAGCAAAATGAAGCAAACAAAGAATTGATGCTAGGAATACTTGGACTAGAAGCAATTTTTGTGTAGGTGAATGAGATAATTTTATTAGATTTTAATAAATAACTCTTCACTTAATGATTCTCCAGTTGTCTGTTCATGAAGTTTAGGATAATTGATTATATAGCCTTCAAAGCCAATTAATTTGAGGATTAAAATATAAATCAATTTGTGTATTGTAACAGAGTTAAAATATAATTCTTTGAAATTTTCATCTTCATCATTTGATTTTACAGGAAGACTGCCATGTAAAAATTTATTTCGATTATCAATACATTTAATTTCCTGTTGATTTAAATTATATCCAAGTTTCAAAAAAGGGGCTGTTAATGAATCTCTATTAGTAGGTTGGTTTAAGTTATTAACTTTACTAGAAAGTATTCTATCTTGGTCATTGTTTAATAATCCATTTCCTTTTAGGGAAATTAAAAGTTTTTCAAATTCGGGCTTAATATTTTGTTCCCACACAATCTTATCTATTGAACTAGGAGCATTTATATCAACAAGCTTTTTTATAGTATGACAGATACCTTCGTAAGCAACACAATAGGATGCGGCTTTTAGTTCTAAAGGTTGATTATTTGCTTCTAAAATTATTAAAGCAGATCTTGAAAATGTTTCATGCTTATAGAAATACTCAACTAGTTTTGAAAAATTTTCTTCAGAAAAATTTAATAATTTACTATTCCATTTATCTACTACATTGGTGTCTAGTTTTTCTCCTTTGTCATGATGGTACGAATTATATACTGAATATGGATTGGTTGTGAAAATTCTGTAATGAGTTTCGATATTATCTCGTATTAGAGAATAATGAAAGAATGCAGTATTTAGTGTTTTATCATCCGATGCAAAGTAAAATACTTCCCTTAAATATAAATTTCCCTTTATGAAACCGTATGCATTTAACGCTGAATATGCAATAGATTTAAATTTTTCAAAATCTAAAGTTTGAAGTGAATCAACACCCCAATATTGTTGCTTACCAATTGAGAAATTAAATAAATGAAATTCTAATTCATCAAATTTAATTTTTATTAATGTTCTATTAACGGATTCTAAATCAGAAGTAAAATGCCAACTTTGAAAATCTTTCAGTATCATATCACGACTAATAAAAGGAATTAAAAGTCTGTGAAATTTTCCGTCAAATTCCTTTAAATCTTTTACAGATCCTATTTGATCTATTTCTCCTAAAAATGTAAAATTAAATTCTTCGTCCCACTCATTATTCGTTGGATTAAAACTTCTCATGTGAGTTGCTTTTTTGGGAACATAATATCTGTGACCTTTATCACTTAATTCGTAAGCTTCAATTTTTCTATCTGACACTTCGTTATGATACTGCTTATCAGAATCCATAAACTTCACACTAATTTTTAATCGACTTTCTTCTTTTAAAATCTGAATTTCTTTCGAGTCCCAGAAGTTTGCTCCTCCATTAATTGTAAATGCTTTAGGCGAAGTAAAGTCATTCATAATATTCAGATTAGATTCGAAACACTTTGTTAATGGTTGTGCTGGCATTTTTTCTTTTTTTGAGGGGATTTTCAAATTGTTCACTATATGCTTTATAATGTTATGAATAGCAATCACTATTACTTTAAGTAATTTCATATATAATAATTTCTTTTGAATAGAAAGTTCATCAATTCTTTAATTAATGAACTTTCTAAAGATTTACCTTTCAGTTCTATTTCTTTTTAACAGTTATATCACTTAAATAATTCCCTCTAAATAATGGTGGCGTAAAATTGTGTGCAACCAAAAGTTTGGATATCTCTAATGGAGTAATTGCATTAATTCCAATATTGACAATTCCATTTACAAATTGGGATAGATTTTTTCTAATTTTATTTAAAGCCACATCATCAATCACTTTTGTATTTTCACTTGGATTAACATTATAACCTTTAACTTTTGGAGATTGTAGAGTTACAAGTGTATGTTTAGTTGATTCTCCATATTGCTTTTTAAACCATTCACCAGACTGCAACAACTGTCCAATATTATCACGAGTGATTTCAGTATGAATAGCCATTGATTTCGCTTCTAATATTAAAAAATGATTATCAGTCATACCCCATAAAACATCTGGTCCATTACCATATTCAAATTCTGGTTCTTGAGCATAAAAACCTATAATTCTTCCACAATTTGCTAATGCATTTTCAAATTTAGTGGAATTAATATCTGGACTGTATTTCAAATCATTAAGAACTTCTTCCAAATAAATTTTAAAATCCTGCGATTTATCAAATTGGCTAATAAATTTTTTGATATTTGATGATTGCTCTTCGTGAACACTAATTTTAGTATAATTATTTCCTAATTTAGTTTTGAACATATGAGAAGCTAAAGCGGATGCTCTAATTTGTAAATCATTAGCTAAAACTTTTTGTTCTAAATATAATAATTGAGCAGCATATTGAAAATACCATCCCTTTTGTTTATCAGAAATCGATATACTGTCGATTATTTTTCCCACAATGGTATCTTTTGCACTTGTATAATTTCTTGAACGAAATAACTCAATTGCCTTTTTTTCATATTCAGCAATATTTATGTTTTTTATCTTTTCACTATTTAAAACTTCAACTTCAACTTTAGAAATCCCTTGTGAGTGAAAAGTTCTCCAATCTATATTTTGAGATAAACAAAAATCAATTGTATCTGCAATTGTCTTTAGTGAATTTTCTTTATCCTCTTCATCCAATAGAGAAAGCCCCATTTCAAGCTGTTTTCTAGTGACTGAAGTAAAGTATTGCAAATTATATTTATTTCCTAAAAATTGCAGTAAGTCATTACCCATTAATATAACTGCACAGTAATCACTACCAGATCTCACACCCCTACCTAAACCTTGCTCAATAATTTGTGCCTTTAATGAAGCTTTGACACTTTCTAGTCTCATTTCAGTATATAATTCTTTTGAAGAAGTAAACGCTGGATAACCATCCAAAATCAATATTCTACACATATCACCATTCAAGTCAACACCATCATACCGATTCACTAAAATATGCAAACCACCTTTTTTTAACTTTAGATTGTTGATGTTTTCATTAATGTCTCCTTCATTTAAAATAACTGCTCCATTTTTAACCCAAGGTTCTGCTTTTGCATACGAAGGAACCAAGACAACAACATTGATGCCTTTTGTTGCGTAGTCTTTTGCCAACTTATGAATATCAGTATCAAATAAACTAGGATCAAATCTTTTCGGGGCTAGGATTAATCTCTGGCCTATGTCTTTCCTATCTTTAGGAATTAAGGCATTGATAATACTGTCCGAATTAATCCCGAAATCTTTAATTAAATCTGTTTGATCTTCAAATGTTGCCGATAGAATGTATCTATGTTTAGCTTCATTAAATGACTTCACATTTTGATAAGGAACATGAATTGGAGCTATTTCAATACCTCTTGGTCCTAAATAACAATCATACGACAGTAGATCATCTGAAATTAGTCCCCACTTAAATTTTAATTCATTATCATCAGAAAACTCATTTAAAAGTGTGATTACTTCATCTATTCTGTCCATCCAAGCCCAATATGGCACTTTTAGTATGCTAGCAAATGGATCTCCATCAAATAATCTTCGGTAAGTTCCAGGAGCTTGGTCAATAAGATCAGTTTCAAATAGCTTTATTATTCTTTCACAAGCACTATGACCTCTAGGCAAATTAATAGTTGTAGTATCTCTAGCCTTATCTAGGCAACTATGTGCATCATCAATAACAAGAGAACCAATATTTATCTTATCACGATTAAAAATTGATTTGGAATTAAATAATTTTTGAAAAGTACATAATAGAATACTTTTACAA
Source organism: Flavobacterium sp. LM4 (assembly GCF_002017935.1). Classification (NCBI taxonomy): domain Bacteria; kingdom Pseudomonadati; phylum Bacteroidota; class Flavobacteriia; order Flavobacteriales; family Flavobacteriaceae; genus Flavobacterium; species Flavobacterium sp. LM4. Next base: position 3,019,525 of record NZ_MUFW01000001.1, read on the forward strand.
TTGTGAAAATCGGTAGGAAAATCATTATCCCCATTTATTTCGCACACGGGAATGCCATATAATTCAGCCTGTTTTTTTGCCTGCTCCAATAGTTGTTTATCTGGGCACAGGTATAATGAAGTTCCCACACCTTCATTCATTTTGGAATGTAACATTAGTAAACTTACTAATGTCTTGCCTGACCCAGTATTCATTTTGCATAATACATCTCTATGATCTCTTATTGAATGCCATGAATTCAATACTTCTTCTTGAATCCCTCTTAAATATGAGTAACCTTCTTTATGAAAAAGACCTTGAAATATATCAATTGGATGGATTGGTAAATCTTCATCACTAGTTGCAAGTAATTTTTTTGAAAATATATTCATGTTTTTTTATTTAATTTAATTATACTTAATTTTTTAAAGACTTATACTTACTAGTGATAATGCCGTAAAGAGTCTTGAGTAGTTCTTTTTTGTTAATAAAACTGATTTGAGATAAAAGATTATAATTTGCAATAATTGAAAGTTTCATAAAAAGATTAATGTTTTTTTATTCCAAAAATAAAGCTGATTATTGATTTTATAAATAAACCCTTGAAAAGTTGTTATACCATTGTTATACTTAACAACGCTGAAAACATTACAATTGGTTCTATTAATTTCATAAGGATGCAAAAAATCCATTTCATTTATCATTTTGCCAAATTCAAATTTTTTATTTGATTTTAGCATCCTTCCTTTTCTTTCCTTCTTATAAATTTCTTCGCTGAAATTACTATTCTCTAACGGTATTAGCCAACAATTATATTTCTTTAGTTTTCCAATATTAATTTTGTTTTTAATAACAAATTCTTTTGTTAAATACTCTTGGACTATACTGTTCTTTCGCAAAAAACGTAAAAATTTAAAAGATGACATTTCAAAAAATGGTTCATAGGGATATATATTATCAATATCCTTAATCTTATCGTCTTTTTTATGAAAGTCAAATACTTTCTTATGAGCTACATACATTAAAGTATAGTGAATCCCATCATCACCAAAACTAAATGTATATTTCTCTTTATTCTCATTTGGTTGATAATAGAAAAAGAAGTTAGGTAAATTCATCATATAATTGTTTTAATCCCATTCACTAACGAATTCTTCTTTTCTTTCCCTTTCAATACTCATTTTCGCATACATTATGTTTCTTTCCAATAGTTCAATAAATTCAAGGTATTTAATATCTTTCTGATCATTTAGAAACTTTAAAACTTTTTCATATTGAGTTAATTCAAATTGTATGTTTGGCAACCTACTTCCCATTGTTACTCCAGCTGAAGTGTAAAAATCAAGCCTTTTAAATAGTTCTATATCACAACCTTTCTCTAAAATTATTTTTAGAAAATCAAGCATTTTATCTCTATAAATGGTAGTTACAATGTTGAATATTAATTCAATCATTTTATTATCTTGAGTTGTAATTATCTTGTTTTGTAAAAATTCAATTTCTTTATGGTTATTGCCTCTAAATGCTTTTGAAAATTCTGATGCACCGTGAACAAAAACACTTTTAAAATTTACAAGGTAGTTGATCATATTATCGAATATGAGCACATTGTTATCCAAATCCCACAACTTCTTAAAATCATTATCATTAAAATCACGTCGTGACAGATAATCTTTTTCATCGAGGCTATATTTTAATAAATCGGTAATGAAGTTAGCATTGTAGGATAAAATAATCTTGAGCACGTTCAAGTCATAGTCAAAGTGTCTACCTTGATCATCAAAATAGAGATATATTTTTTCTAAAATATTTAGGTTGTCAGCAAATATTTCACTGTAATTTTCATGAATGACCTTAAAAAAATCGCAATGCAGATTTATATAGGCAACCTTGCCAATCTTTGAAATAATTACGCCTAATACTTTTGGAATTTCAATGGCTGCTTCTATATCCATTTCCGGCATTCTCCTTATCATATGATCTAAAATCCATACGTTTTTATTATCTGGTTCAGAGACCACTTTAAGCAGATGATTATAATCATTAACTGTTAAAAAATCCTTTGGGACTCTCGTGAACATTTCCATCAAATAATAACTCTCGTTTTGTGATGTCTTAAAAACTGATTTCAACAAATTGATTTTGTCATTATCGTATGTCAGATTGGAAATTATCCTTCCGAAATATAATCTCCCAGCGAAATCGTACTTCATCAGTTCAAATAGAACTTCAGTGAATAAATTAAAATCACGTTGTCCTAAATCTAGGATTATTTCTGATACTGGGCCGATAATTGAATCTAGGCAGGAGTTGCTACCATCGCTATATTTTGAAATTCTTTCAATTGAAGATAGTAAATCATTGTAGTTTTCAAAAGTAAAACTTCTATATTCTTCGAGATATGGCATCTCTCTATCATATCTTTTATCTAAACTAGACCATAAGACAAAATCTTTATTTTTAAGAAGTTTCTTTACTTCTTTTCTGTACCGTATTTTTGACCAGCCATAGGTTCGCAGATACTTTTTAACAATATTGGCTTCTCTAAATGAATCTGTTGTGAAGTTTGATATAAAAAAGGATGTAATTAGATTTTTGTCAAAAACAAGAACTCTTTTTTCCTTCTCACGCCCATGTGAGTAATGATGACGTTCAAAAAAATTATATACTGCATCTTTGAGACTCTCATCCTGATAACAGCTAAATATAAAATTTAACAATTTAGTTCTAAATTCTTTCTGTTCTTTTGTTAATACTACAATCATCTGACCAAAATAAATTGTACGACCGTCACCTCCTTCATTATAGTGGTAGCTGTCAATTATAAATTTGTCTGCTATATAGAGAATTATCTTCGAGTATAGTATTGGATTAGTTTCTGCTTTTGAATAAAGAAAATTAAATAGTTGTATTTGTGAACTATATTGTTGCTCATAGCTGAATCTTTCATATATGAAGGATTGTTGAAAAGCCTTCAGAACCTTGGTAAAGACTATTGGGTCTGATAGACCATATTTAATTAATAATTCTAATGCCAATTCAAATTTATCGGGAACATTATGAAAATTCACTAATAAGCTAATTATTTTGTCGTCATACGATTTTATGTGATTGTCTTTATATATCTCAAATTTTAGATTATTTTCATTAATCGATTCTAGAGAATTAATTATTTCGTTTACAAATAGCAAGGTCTCGGTCTGCAGGTAGAACCAAAAACTATCAAGGAATCTAATTGCTTTTTCTCTATCGTGCTTTAATGAATTCCATTTTGTGTTTATATCATTGATAATGAGCTGTTTTATTTCGTTGAAGCCATAATTGCTGACAATTGGATTAAGCAACCTCGTTAATGATATCTTATGCTCATCAAAATATAAATCTAATAATAGCATAAATGGGATGTCCTTATTTTTAATAAAAACGAGATAAAAAATATACTCTCCTAATATTTGATCTGCAACCTTATAGGTGGATTGAAATTCATCTGCTAATTCATGTTCGACTAATGCCGATAATTTTTCAATCAAGGTATGTGTTGGGATGTCGAACCTAGAACATATTTCTTCAATCTGATTTGTGTTTGCAACATCTATTGATCTAAATAAACTTAATATCCCAGCTACTCTTAGTAATGTCTTATCATCTTTAATACTTTTATTAGCTGAGGAGAAATATTCTTCAAGGATATATGAGGCCTTATTTAACTTCTGGACATCCTTAATACCTGCTATTGCAGCCATTAATGCAATTCTAGGGTTACCTTTCGAAATTGAAAATATTCTATCCGTATAATAATTTGTAATATTAAACTCGGGAGATTGGAGTATTACGGCAAGTTCTTTTTTGTCGAAGTTCTTCAGTTCAATCTGCTCGTAATTTTTAAGTTCACTTTCAACCTCTCTTTTTACATAATTCCTTACTGTCAATATAATCTTAAGCGAGCCATCTTCGAATTCATTCTTAAAATGAATTATAGAGGACAAGTTGCTTTTTAACTTGTTTGCGTCATCAATAACAATCAAATACTTTTTATCTTTAACCAGCTGAACCTTTAGATCTTCCCAAATCAACTGGTTATTGTTTCTAATATATTTTACAATATGTTCCGGATTAGCATTATTGAATTTTGATGCTAATTCTATTGAGAATTTTGATTTACCAATTCCCGCTGGACCTGTTATTAGAAGATAATCTGAAACCTTTAAAAGTTCCAAACCTTTCTTTAAATCATTTTTACGATTATAAAAAGCATTGGATAATGGAGTAGCAAACTTTGACTTTTCATATTGAATGATGAAATCACTCATTTCTAATATTTGTCCAGAGTCGATAGTTAGTCCTAATTCTCTCGCAATAGAAGGATAATCCCGAAAAATAATTGTGGCAAAAGCATCAATACCAATCAGTTCTATACTGGCTATATTATGAAAAGTTTTTTTGTAATCTGAAATCTCTTTATGGATTGCTGTTGTAATTTCTTGGTTGCAGATTAATATAATTTTAGAGATACTGGCAATGGGTATATCTTTTTGGATAAAGCAATGCTTAACATCTTTTTTGAGCTTTGCTACTAGTGCCTTTTTATCAATTGTAGTAACCTCATTAAAAATAAAATTATCCCCTTCAGCAATAAAATTATCAGGTGTTCCTTTTTTTGACTTTTCTTTTCCAACAACAAAACCTGTAGCATTTACTATTGGGAATCTATATGCAAGATATAGGCGACATAAATTTGCAAATTTATCTGGATTACATCTTTGTAGTGCTTGTTCTATGGCTGTTATCATTGTAAATCATTTATTAAATAAGTAACACAATTTTTGATATTTATAACTTCAATTATTCTCTTTTTTCGTTTTCAATTCTTATATTAACTTCTTCTCTTATTTTAATATTTGAGTGTAAAAAGTTTCTTTCAGCCAAAAGTCGAGACACTTCATTATACACTTGCTTCTGACCTTTTGTATCTCTAATGGTTACGATAAGCGTAAAATCTTGGTTTAATTCTTCACCATCTTGAATAGCTAATGTTTCGGCAAAATCTCTATAAGTTCCTTTAATTTTAGCGTACCATTTTCTGTTTCCTGCTAAACTATCACGTTGTCTAGCATCTTTCATTTCGCTTAGATTAACAGAGTATTTCTTAACTGGTTGGTATTTTTTTCCATAATTAAGCAATACTCTTTCACGTGCATACTCGCTCTCGGTATCTTTTATATGTGCGCTTTTATAATTGGAATCAAGTAAAACATTCTGTGTGTCGTCTGGACCAATTTCATTGAGAATATTAGCTTTAGTTGTGTCACGTTCTTTTATATTTTCATAAGTGCCAAACATTAACTCTAAATTTGATTGACAATATTCTGCGCCTTGTTTTTCTCTCAATACTGGTTGACCAACTAATGTGATTTTAATTTCGCCGTAGAAAAAGCCGTCATCATCAACTAAACTTTCAGGAAAAGGAAATTCTAATATTTCAATGAATTCGCCACGAGTAATGTTTTCCTGCAATATCAATGTTATTTCGTGTGGATCATTATAAATAATCTCATCAGCTGAATCAGGAATACCAAATCCCATTTGATTCACTCTTTCACTAATTGGAAGACTTATTCCTGTTGGATATTTAGCAGAATGAATGGCTAAAGCTTTTAAAAGAGTAGGATTGAAAGTTTCATTAATTTTAAAATTTAACTCTGATAATAATGACGTTACTCTTGGTGTAGCAAAACTAGTCCCAATAATTTTTACTGAATTACCATTGTGAGAAATAGCATTTACTCCATTTTCAATTCTTCTACCGTCTTTCATCCCTGCATTGCCACCAAATGACACTATGTCAGGTTTGATACTATTTGCTGGACCAGGACCAATTCTTGTAAATGGTGATGGATGATTAATATCTGCTATATCATGTGTGTTTTTTGAGTGAGCAACCGAACCAATCACTAAAGAACGAACTGAATCTCCTGACCTTGCCACTCTGCTTTTGGGATGACCTTTTTCAAAATTTCTACAATTCCCAGTAGATTTGCAAATAATGACATCATTTGCTAATTGAATATCGTCCAAAGCCTTTCCAAAATCAGAAAAATCATTGATGTCGGATTCAGCAGCAGTGCCTAATGACAAATTCCAAATTTTAATATGATTATTTTCCTTTATTGCTTCTCTAATATTTTCTACCAATTCATCTTCATCTATTGATTCTTGCTTTTGATCAGGAAATACTGTTGCATCAAAAATTTTACAACCCGTATTTCCTGTCCAATTTTTACCTTGTAATTGATCCCCATAAAGTATTATACTAGACACACATGAACCATGCATTGGGTCAATCAAATCGTCAGGATATGAAGAGAATTTATCATCCAATAACCAAGGTGCTAAATATGGATTTTTAGATACACCTGTATCTAAAACTCCAACGATTGGGTATTCAACACCTTCTGTTGGTATTTTTATATCAATAGTATTCTCAGATTCCATGCTATCTGTTTCCACTTGATATTTGGGCATAAAAGTTATAGACTCTAAAGCTTCAAAATCTGAAATACTATCTAATACTCCTTGTGAAGCATTTTTAATTTTAAATATTATTAATCCTGGAGAATAATTTACTTCTTTTGCTTCAATATTAAATTCTTTGCAATATTTAACAAAAGCTGTTTTGACAGCATTGTTTATTTCATAATTTAGAAAGTCAATTAATGAAATTTTGACTGCTTGGTTTTCTTCAATATCTACTATAAATGGTTTGAATACTTCTATTGATTCAATTGCAGAAATACCACGTTGATTTTTTAGATAATTGGCTATATTGTTTTTTATTTGTAAACCTTCTTCAATGCTGTCAACCTTAACAATTGCGCTATTTGAATCAAGAAAGCCAATAATATTGTTTTTGGTTACTTTACCATTAAAAATTTTTTGAATGTCTTTTCTATGTGATTTAGCAATTGCATTGTCATCAATATCGATTTTCAACGTAGCAGGAATAAAACTTCTTGAAGTATTACGTTTTTGAAATACCTCAATTAATTCATTAATAGGTTCGATGAAACTTTCTGCTCTTTCAGCAAGTAATTGCCCAGACAACTCCCATTTCGGAATATTATCTCCACCGCCACCTTCAACTCTTCTGTCGTCAATTTTTTGCCTTTTTTGAAAAAGCTTAATTGGTAAATTCTTCTTTGCCATCTTATTCTACATTTAAAGCGTTCCTAACTTGTCTTATTGAAATATCTAAATAACTTGCTATTTGTTTCTGTGGTATATGACTTTCGTTTAAAAACTTAATCATTTCCTCTGGAAGAAATCTGTTGTTGTTTTTGTATTTAAAATATTCAGAAAAGATATCTTCATATTCAAAAACTGATTTTTTTATGATTGAATTATAATATGCACTATTAATGATTTTAATAATCTCAGAATGTGATAAATTGCTCATATAGGTTTTAACCATTTCAAACTTTTTGTCATCTGTCGCTAAATCAGAACCAATTTTATCAAAATAGTTCTCTACAAGATTTTTTATTTCATCAGAATTTGGTTTGTTAACATTTACGACTTTTTCAAATCTTCTCCAAATTGCACTATCTAGCAATTGTTCGTGATTAGTTGCTGCAATCAATATCCCTGTTTCTAAGAATTCATCTATATTTTGTAAAAGACTATTAATTACCCTTTTTAATTCTCCGGTTTCTTGATTATCGTCTCTCGCTTTTGCTATAGCGTCAAACTCATCTAAAAACAGAATACAAGGTTTGCTTTTTGCATAATCAAATAATTTCCTAATGTTTTTAGCGGTATTACCTAATAGGGAAGAAATTAAAGAATCAAAACGCGCTACAACAATTGGAATATCTAGCTCTTTAGCAATATGTTTGGCTAATGTTGTCTTTCCGCAACCTGGAGGACCATAAAGTAAAAGAGATAGATTAATATCTAAACCTTTACTTTTTATCTCATTTTTGGAGTTCACTAAAGAAATAAAATTGTTTATTGGCTCAACAATGCCCTCAGAAACCATTATGTCAAACTTTATATCTTGAGGCAATATGATATCTGCAATATTTAGCCTTGTGTCATTATCTACAGGCGCATCAAATAATTGGTCTTTAAAAACCGGCATGCCTTTAGCTCCTTGAATTGTTTTCAAAATTTTGTCTGCTAATTTACTATCTCCATCATCTCTCAATTTTTTTGCTAAATGATTGGAGTAATTAATCACCTTTTTATGATCATTATTCAATCCACCTTCAATTATTTTTATTAGTTCAGTATACATTGACGTAAATTTATTTGGGTTTTGTGATACAAATATAATTAAAAGTGTAATACAAAAACATAAAAACGTAATATTATTTTATTAAATCGTAATTTAATTATTTAAAAACGTTGTAAAATAAGTGTTTAGCGTGATTAAAGTTGTTTGGGATTTCATATCAAGTTTTAATTAATAATTGATGCAAATATTTCATATTGCGATATGTTATATGATTTTAATTGTTTATTACTCTTATTTCATAGTTGTATTTTGATTTTAAAACTCATAACGCAACTATGAAATACAACTATTTGCTTTTAATTTAATAATTCTTATTGTTTTATTTTGTCCCAAATTTGGTAAATAATTGGGACAAAATTTTATGTATTTCATTTGCGATTTACTACAGAATTTGTAGTGTTTTACGAAATAGAATATTAGTTAGCTTTTGGCAGTAAATTGGGTTTATTGCCGAAAGTTATTTTTTGTTTATTTCATCTATGTAAAACTGCAATTCATATAGTTCAATCAATTCTTCAACTTGTTTTGACATTTTTGCCAGCTGCACAAAATTGATGTTTTGGTGTGGTGATTTTTCTCCTAATACATCTTGGAGGATTATGTAAATGGCTTGTTGCCATGTTTTGGTGCAGCAATGTATATTATAGTTTTTTAAGTAAATAATAATATCTAATTTTTTTGATTCTTCGTCATAGTTGAGTGGTTGGAATTTGATTTCGCTAGTTTTGATTGTTATTTCTGGAAATACATAGGGTTCGTCTAATCCTTCTATAATTTTTTCTATGTTTTCTGTGGGTTGGATGAATGCTGTAAATTTCCAATTTCTTAAAACAGGTGCATTGTTTACTAATTGTACTACTTGTTCGAAATATTCCGGATTTCCGTTTGCTGTAATGATGAGTTCTGCTTTTTGTTTTTCTTCTTTTGGTAGGACTATGATAAAGTCTAGTTCTTTGCAGTAAAAGCCTAGATGCCGATTTAGCCAAAAGCAGATGTGTTTTTGGTTTTTTGGATTTTCGCTGCTAAGGTTTTTGATGGTTTGGTTGTTGTCTTGGAACCAGTTCCAGAAGGTGTTTATTTTTCTCATGTGTTTATATGTTGATGCGTTAATTTGTTTGTTCGTTGATTTGGAATTTTCTAGGTGCTATTCGATTAAATATGGATATACTTGCACTGATGAGAGATTGCTTCGTTCCTCGCAATGACAGTTAGCGTTTGTCTTGTGTGGTTTTGTCGAAAGCGATGAGGTTTAGCATGGCTCGGAATCTGGAGCGTACTCGATTGCCGTACATGGTTTCTATTTCTGATGCTGATAGATTGGTTGTTATATGGGTTTTTACTTTTCTGGAGATAAATAGATCATATCTTGACAGGATTATTTCTGCCATGACATTACATTCGTTTCCGAAGTACTTTAGGTTGTTTTCTGTGCCTAAATCGTCGAAGCAATAGGTTCTTGGTTCGGAGTGGTAGAGTTTGCCGATACTGTATTTGTGGATGATTTGGTAGCCGTCTTGGATGAACTCAAAGCTGATGTCTCGACAGGGCTTTACGAAGAACTTATGTTCGATTGCTGTTAGGTATTTCATTAGGTTCATTAATGATGTTTTGCCACAGCCAATTGGACCGGATATTAATATTCCTTTGTCGAGGTTTATTCCATATTGAAAACATGTTGGTTCATCTCTTAGGAAATAGGCGATTAGTTTGTAAACTATTGGGTAATCGGTTTCTACTATTTTGAAGTGATTGCCGTAGAGTTCGATGCCTTTTTTTTCGAGCCAATTGATTACTTCGGGGTAGCTGTAGTGGGATTTTATTTCCATACGAGAACTTTATTAAGATTTCATGTTTTTCAGTTTTAAATTTTCTTTTGGCTTGACCCAAAAGAAACAAAAAGTCAAGACTTGAGTTTTCAGCGGTCAAATTAATTCTTGAATTCTAAATGAAAAGAACTCGCTTCGCTCAAACAGCTTTTCATTTTACGAATTCTGCGAATATTTGACACTCGCTTCCAAACTCTATGTCGCTAAAATCACAAAGGTTCTGCATAATTTTTGTCTGTTGTTGCGTTGAGGTTTTGGCGGTAGTTTGCTGGTGTTGTATCGGTGTTGTGGTTGAAATTTACGCTGTTTATTATCCAATTTTGTGCTGCTGCTTGCCAATTGATCATCGGAGTTTTGCCACCGACTAGCCAACCGACACTGGAGAAATAATTGAAGAATTTTTGTGCTTCGAGTTCCGGGAAGTTGTTGTCTTGGAAATAGATTTTGACACTTTCTATTGTTGGCTTCTCGACTACGCTCGAAGTGACAAAAAAACTTTTCTTTTTTTCGCGGAACTTTTTTTCTTTTTCTTCTTCGGTTTTATTTTTTAAAGTAGAATTATTTATTTCTTCAAATTTTTTTGCTTGCTCGTTCAAGTTTGCAACGTTTTTATCGTTTAAAATGTTTGTATTGTTTATATAGTTTATAGAAGGTACTACTGCTTGTTCAGTACCTGTTTCACAACTGGTACAAGACTTGTTCAGCGCTTGTTCTGAAACCGATTCAATAAGCGGTTCATTTTTTAGTTTTCTCTCACTTTTTTGGGCTGGTTTTAGATCTTCGGAAAAATTGAATAAAATAACATGGCTCCCCTTGAATGGATTGTAGGATGGCTCGTAGTTGATATAACCCAAACTGTGCAAGTTTTTCAGGCATTTGTGATAGGTGGCTTTGGAACTGATTTTACTGATTCGCATTACCTCATCGCGATTGATGCTGATGGGGTTTTTGAAGCGGTTGCAGTTCCAGAATTGGAACAATGCCATATATAGGCTTACATGGGTTGGGTTTAGGGCTTTGTCGAGGACTACTTTTTCGAAGAAGCCGGTTAGGTGTTTTATGTAGTTCATTTTGCTAGTGATTAGTGAATAGTCCTTAGTGAATAGTAACTAGTGAGTAGTGATTAGTCTTGCTTGAACTGCGTTCAAGAGTTGACCTGCTTTGCAGGGAGATACTTCGGCAGGCTCAGTATGATAAACCATCCCGTCCTTCGACCCCTCCAGAGGAGGGGAATTACTTGAAAAGCGTTGGTATTGCGTTTGTTTTGTTGGTGTTTAGGAGTTTATCGATGTCGGCATTGTCGTAGTAGAGGGTGCCGCCGATTTTGGTGTAGGTTAATGTTCCATTGATGCGGAGGTTTTGGAGGGTTCCGGGGGAGATGTTCAATAGCTTGATGACTTCTTTTGATTTGAGCCATTTTTTTGAAGTTGCGTTATCTTCCGCTTTTACCATTTTTTTGATATCTGCCAGAAGTTCGTTTTTGAATTCTTGAAGGTCTTCTTTTGTTAGGATTTCTAGTGTCATAGGATTTGATTTTAATTGGTATTAATTGTTTTACGATTACAAAATACCTTCTATTTTATTGGATTTTATCCCAATACGTTTCGTAGTACCGATAAAATTTAACATCAAAATTTAAGTAAGTCCCGTAGTTGCTGACTCCCTTATTTTGATTTGTTATAATTTGATTTTTATTCTGGAAAAGAAATGATGTTATGCACAATTGTAGTAGTTTATTAGCCATAAAAAAAAAGCAGTAAACCCCTTGTTTTATTAGGGTTTACTGCTTCCTGTTTTCGTAGTACTGCCATTACTCTATATCCTCTCTCGCCATTTTTTGCTGAAGGTTAAGTGTTAACTCTTCCAAGAATTTGGTTTTACTGCTTTTACGTGCCTTTATTTCGGTGTATGTCTTATACACATTATCCAATTTTATATTGAAAAAATCTTCAAATGATGAAGTGATTAAATTTATATCTGCTGCTCCATGATTGATTGCTCCATTAGAGAATAAGGCATAAATCAACTCAGTCAATGCTGTTTTTGGTCCTGTCCAGACGATTACCTTGTGTTTCTTTTCTTCAAAAATGTCGGCATCATCTACTTTCAAGCGTTTTAAGGCTTGACGGATGTAATGTATAAAACGATACATTGCCTTAACTTTTGCCCAAAGCATGTCTTGTGCTGTTGAAAATTCTGGAAACTGATAATAATCTGTCATTGGGGTGAATGGGAAATTATTTCGATGGTTTCTGGTAAAGAACTGATGATCTAAATAACTATATCCCTGTTCCATATAATGTACAAAGTCGGCATTTTTATAAAAGAATTTGTTTATTTTACGTAGTTCTTTTTGTAGAAATTCTACTTTATAGGTTGTTCCAGCTTTAGGCATTCTCAATTCGCAAGACCGAACTTCGGTAAAGAAAATCAATAAACTCATTGGAATTGGCTTATTATTTTTAAAGAAATCAATCTCTTCCGGAACCGTATTAAAATCCCGTTTGTCCACTATCTCTTTAAAACTGGATAATGTTTGATTACACAATATGATTCCTTTACTGGCTTTATTGAGCATTGTATCACTTGATTCTAAAATTTCGTTACAATTTGTATTAAATGATTCAATTGTCTTTTTAAACATCATAAAAAAAATTAGTTACAAATAGGTTAAAAATATTCTACGATATAGACTTATAGTCGTTTTGAATCGTATTCATCACTTCCATGGTATAGTTATCACGAGCCTGGATATAGGCTATTTTAGGAATAATTTCAGCACCTAGTTTTCTTTTTTCGAAAGAAGCTGAAATTCCAAAATCGACTTGTGGAAAGTTGAGGTCGTTTGCTCTTTTGATGGTTTGAAATAATAGTTGTCGGTATAAATTGAATTCTTTTGCCCATTTATACTCCATTCCAATTAGTTCTGGTACGTAGGTGTGGTTTTGGTTTTTGTAGCAAAACATTACACCTACTAAAGGATTATCCTCTTCTGTGTTTAAGTATAATAGAATGAATTCCCAATTTGGACACGTATTCATATCCTCAAAAACGGATTTGGTGTATTGAAATGTATTGATTGCATAATTGTTATTTTTTACATTAACATACAGTTGGTATACGATTTCCGTTTCTAAGTCGCTCAGGCTATCTTTAATTTCTACCTGATAGTATTTTTCAAATGGTATAATTTCCTTATTGAAATGCTTTCGGGAACGAGGCGATAATACTTTTGAAAAATCATCATATTCTAGCCATTTTTCTCCTTTAAATACACAGGATTCTGGCATGTTGATTTTGAAATATCCTTGTTCTTGAATTATTTTGTTCCAATTGTTTTTCTCTTCAAAATCTCTTAAAACCAGCATATCTGCTTTTAAATCATTGTATTTTTCTTCTAATTTATCCAATAGTAATTTGACTGCCTTTTCTGCTGATTCGTCCCCTTGATTGATGTAACAATGTTTTCCTTCCGTGAAAAGACAACCCAAGCTTACTACTTTAGACGTTAGGTGCAATGGATTTGTTTTTCTGATTTCTTCCAGTTGTTTGGAAACTGATTCTGTGGCTAACATATCATCCTTCCATAAACTATGGGTGCCAAATGTCATTAGCAGGATTTTGCCGTTTTTATCTTTAATTGTATAATAGAAGAATTCCCAATTGTTGTTTTGGTCAGGGTTGTTTTTGAATGCTGTTTCTAAATACAGCAAACCGTCCCAATCAAAGATGTTGTTCTTGCCCATCAAACTATCCCAATCTGATTTAAAAATATCTTTTATTGTGCTTTTTTCTTCTATTGTTAATTCATCGCTGCTCAATCTATTTACAGGTAGCGAATCCTCACAACTTAATCCGAAAGCCTTCCTCACTTTTGTATCACTATTGTTTGTTTCCTCTAATGCTTTTGGATAATGGTATTTTATTGCCTCTGCCAGTTCTTTAACGTCTTGTTTGTGATTGTGGCTTGACAGAGTAATCCTAATTCCAGTATTTTTAATTGGAACAGCTGGGTAAATCCCTAAATTGAGAAAGAAACCTTCTTTAAACAAACGATGGACAAAATTGTAAGCTGAAACTGGTGTTCCCATGCCTAAGAAGAAAACAGGGGAATCGTTTGTGGAAATTATAGGAAGATTTTCTACTGCTAGCAATTGATTGAAATACGCAATTTTATCCGCCAATTCTTGTTGACGGATTGTAATTTCAGCAGATAAATGTATTTTTACTGAAGCAATTGCCGCTCCAACGGAGGCTGGTTCTAATTGGGCAGAAAAGGTTAAGGGGCCACCAAAGTTTTTAATCTTGTTACGGAGTTTTTGGTTTTTGCAGAATACTGTAGCTCCACTGGCTCCGAAGGTTTTGCTTAATGTTCCGACTACTACAATATTTTCTGGAAGTTCTTTGATGGTGTCAAAAACGAATCCTGTTCCGTTTTTACCTTTCCAACTCATGCCGTGTACATCATCAAAATAGAGATACAATTGACTGTATTTTTTTGTCAATTCCATTAATTCCGAAATAGGGGCATAGTCCCCAAACATGGAATACACACCGTCTGCCATGTACCAGATTTTATTGCATTTAGAAGATAGTTGTTTTATTTTTTCTTCTAACATGTTGAGGTTGTTGTGTCTTATCATTTCTACTGGAATTCCTCTTAGTTTGAGTAATTGACAAGCATTTTGCACGCTCCAATGCACTTGATGATCCATAATTACTGCATCTTCGTCTCTCAATAATGTTGGAATAATAGCCAAATGACCCAGTGTACTGTTTTTGGTAATTATCGGTGGAATGCCGTACATCTGTTCTATTTTGTCTTCTAATTCACTATAAAGCGGATGCGAAATGTATGATTTTGATAGTGGAAATTGTGTGCCGTAATCCCTTATAGCCTGAATGGCCGCTTCTTTAATTCTATCATCTTGTTCCAAGCCTAGATAGCCAGTCGTTCCAAAATGATACATTTCTTTTCCTTTGATTTGAATGGTTCTGCCTGTTAGTTTTTTATCTTCTGCATAGAGATGTAAAATGCCTTCCTTTTTTGCTCCTGATAAAACTTCATCAACGGTATCGATGAAATTGTTGTGTTTAATTTTCGCCATTTGTTTGTTGGTTAGATAGGATTTTTATAAAGAATCGTTTCAGCTTTTTATAATTGAGATTTAAAATTCACTATAAAAAATGAAAGTTTTTTCATCTCCCAATTCAATACTCCCAATTTGACAAGTCAAATTCCCGAATTGACAACGAAATACTAAAAACACTCAAAACACAACAAATAATCCCGAATTGACAATCGCTGTGTTATGAAATGTTTATATTTTTGTTAAATAAACCTACTAAATTCATAAAAGATGATTGCAGCTCATGACTTTTATGAGAATGACTATTCGCGATTTTGGATTGCAGATGGTATTCTCTACTTTGAATATAAAGCTAACTTGACTATTGACTTGAAGGTTGCTCAATGTGTTGTGAATGACAGGATTCGATTTCAAAATGAGCGTTCTTTTCCTATTTTGTGCGATACCCGTGGTATTGTTGGTACTGAAAAGTGTGGCAGAGATTATTTAGCTCAATCAGGGTCAATTTTGACCAGTGCCGTTGGTTTGCTCGTTCATGAAAAAGTATTGATGACGATTAGTACTTTTTACTTGGAGATTAGTAAACCTGCTGTACCTACTCAGGTTTTTACTAAAGAAGCAGATGCGTTGGTTTATTTGAAGGGGTTTTTATAGCTAGTAGTAATTAGTAATTAGTGATTAGTAATTAGTGATTGGAGAGTACTTAGTGCTTCGTTTTATTGAATTTATTTTAAGTTATGGAGAGGTTGCATAACCAAGAGCGCATTGTTAGCATGCACCAGATGTTGTTTGAAATGGCTCGTGGTAATTTTAATAGCCGTATTCCTTTGAGTTCGTATGATGACGAATTGGAAACGCTTGTTGTTTTGATTAACATGGTTGCTGAAGAAATGAAGGAGTCTATTTTTCATAAGGGCTATGTTAATACGCATCATTCGTATTCTTTTGTTTCGCAAACTACTTTTGTTTTGGATGCTGTTTTGTTTATTCAAAGTTTTACACCTGAAGTCACTTCTTTTTTAGGGTATTCGGAATCTGAATTGCTTTACCAACCTTTAGGCTGTATTCTTAGCCCCTCTTCTTTGGAACGAGTTGAACATGTGCGTGCTGCTTCTATTTCATCGCCTATGCCGGTTGCCCTGGATTTTACTACTAAAGCTGGTTTGTTGGTTTCTGTTTCTTGCAGTATTGGCTGGTTAGTTCATCGTTCGGAAATTATATTGAATTTGGTTACTCCCGTACGCCAAGATTCTTATAGTCCTTTGGCTTATGACTATGATGCTGATCCTTCTCTTAAGACTAGAAAGGCGGATGCGCTATTGATTCAAAAGTTGTATGATTATATTTTAGCTCATCTTAATGAACCACTTCCTTCCTTAAAAGAACTTTCTCGCCAATTTGGTACGAATGAGCATAAATTGAAAGCTGGTTTTCGTTATTTTTTTAAGACTAGCATTTATCAGTTTTATAATGAGGAACGTTTGAAAAGGGCTTATTTTATGATCGAACATACTGCTATTCCTTTGAAAAACATTGCTATTATGAATGGTTTTTCTAATTACCCGAATTTTTCAAAATCGTTTAAAAAACGGTTTGGCATTTCTCCTTATGAATTGAAACGAAATGAAACCAATTTTCCTTTTTTATCCAGCGATTTAGGTTAGTCAGTCTTCACTTTCTCCGTTTTTGCCTCTTTTTGCTCCCGAAAAGACAAGTGTTATTGTTTTGTAATTCAGAACTTTACGGTGTTTAATTAAAGACAATAAGTGATGAAAGTAAATAATCAGTTCAAAAAAGTAGTGCTGGAGCTTATTTGTTTGCTCTATATCATGCTGTTTGTTTATGCAGCCGTTAGCAAATTGTTGGATTTTGAGAATTTTCAGGTGCAGGTGGGGCAGTCGCCTATGTTACGTTCTTATGTACCACTTATTTCTTATGGAGTTCCTATCCTAGAGCTGATTTTAGCTGTATTGTTACTTTTTCACAAAACTAGATTAGTTGGCTTATATGGAGCTTTTGCTTTGATGTCTTTGTTTTCAACTTATCTTTTTATTCTTTTGACGTATAGCGATTACATACCTTGCTCTTGTGGAGGTATATTACAGAAAATGGGCTGGAAAGAGCATCTTCTATTCAATCTTGTTTTTTTGGTTTTCGCTGTGCTTGCTATACGATTATACATTGTACGACAAAACATTAGTATGCCTTTACAACTGAAGCTGCTATCCTTTCTTTTTTTTATTTGTAGTGGACTAGTCCTTTTTCAATATATAACTACTAACAGAGAAGATGTTGCTGTCCAGCAATTTATTAGACATTATCCGCATCATCCTATTTTATTAGAAAAACAAATTGATTTAAAATACAATTCCTATTATATCGCAGGATTTCAAGATGGCAAAATCTATCTTGGAAATGTAACTGCTCCTTTATCGGTTATGGTGGTAGATGTACATACTTACAAAAAAGAAAATTACGTCATCCAGCTCCCTAAAAGTAATTTAAAATTTCGCTCTTTGCGGTTAGTTGTAGCGGCACCTTATTTTTATTTTTATGACGGTATAACAGCAGTAGTTTTTAGGGGGAAAACTTCTGATTGGGAAGCGAGTCAATGGTTGTATAAAGCTGCTTATTTTACTCATATGGTGGCTGTGGATTCTACAAGCATTGCTATAAAAGCATTGAGCAGTACTTCTTTTGAAAATATTTTAGGTCTCATTACTACCAAAGATTCCGTTAGAGTATCCCTATATTCCACTATTTTAGAAAGACAAAAAGATGGGGTTTTTGACACCGATGGTCTATTGCTGTATAATGCATCTGCAGATCAGCTGGTGTACCCTTATTTTTATAGAAATGAGTTTTTAGTTATTGCTTCTAATTTTGAGCGCCATTCTAAATTTAAGACTATTGATCAAACGGCAATTGCGCAAGTTAAACCCGTTACCTTATCAAAACAAAAAAGAACGGTATTAGCAGAACAGCCTCTTACTGTTAATAAAAATAGTGCAACGTTTGGCAGTTTCATTTTTATTCAAAGTGGTATTATAGGGAATTATGAGCCCAAGGATAATTGGGATAGCGCATCGATTATTGATGTTTATTCTATTTCTTCAGGGCACTATTTTTTTAGTTTTTATTTGCCGCATCAAAATCAACATCCTATGAGTAGTTTTTCTATAGAAAATGGCAGACTGGCAGCTGTCAGCGGACCGTATTTAAGCCTTTATACCTTACAATCACCATTCTAATTTCTGAATGTCAACTTATACTGCAGTGTCAGGGAAACGATCGAAAACCTGAAAAAGAGTAGATCAATAATTTTAATTTTTAGTA
Organism: Flavobacterium sp. LM4; assembly: GCF_002017935.1. Taxonomy (NCBI): domain Bacteria; kingdom Pseudomonadati; phylum Bacteroidota; class Flavobacteriia; order Flavobacteriales; family Flavobacteriaceae; genus Flavobacterium; species Flavobacterium sp. LM4. The sequence continues at coordinate 3,038,049 of NZ_MUFW01000001.1, forward strand.
TTATGAAAAAAATCATTTTGAAATCAGTTTTACCGATGGTAACTGTTTTATTGGCCGTTTTTGGAGCGTTTGCTTTTACTGAAGCTCCGAAAGAAGAATTGTTAACTGTAGATATGATTGGCGTACTTCCAAATTCTTGTGAAGAATCGTCTACCGTATGTAGTACTATCTTCAACACCCAACAATGTCAAGAAGGGAGTCAAAACTTGTATCGCTTAAATGCAGCAGGTACTGCGTGTCCAGATCCATTGTACAGAAAACAATAGTTTGCTTTACTGTTACGACCATTCAATGCCGGATGTGTGATGTCCGGCATTGTTTGATTCTTTTATTATTTTAAGTGTTCATCAAACCAATTTTTTATTTCTTTGGTCAGCAGTACTTGGTTTTCCTTAGTATTAATCGTGTGTCCTTCGTTGGGGAAAAGAAGTAATTTATTTTCCTTTTTTAATCTTCTGAGTGCCATGTGGAGGTAGATGCTTTGATTCCAATCCACATTATAATCCTCTTTGCCTGTCCATATTAATACTGGTGTATTGATTTTGGCAGCATTAGCAATAGGCGAATTGTTTTTATAACCTTCAAAATTTTCAAGAGGATTTGATCCCATGCGCATTTGTTGTGATTCAAACCTCCAAGCTTGGGTTCTATTGAAATTCCAGTTCATTTGCAAATACAGATTTGTTAAATCGGTAACTCCTGAACCTACTACTGCTGCTTTAAAAATATCAGTTTGTGTTATGATTGATGCAACTTGATATCCTCCGAAAGAATGACCGTAAATTCCCATTCGATTAGGATCTATTTTTTCCGTTTTTATAGCTTCATTCACTGCGCTTTCTACACAATCTTTTGCTGAAATTCCCGGATTTCCAATTTCATAGATGATGTCAGGCAACAAAACAAAATACGCATCATAATTATAATTTGCCACAGCAAATCCAGCTCTATCATAGAGGGTTGGATTATCATATTGATGAAGCCTTTGTGAAAGTTTTTCATAAATGTACACTATCATAGGGTATTTTTTTTCTTTCTTATATCCAACAGGATAGTATAAAATAGCATTTAATGTATCTCCTTTTGAATTTGTGTACTTCATTAATTCTGCTGTTCTGGATTCGTACTTTGTATATTGTTTGTTAGACTGATAGACTATTTTGGGTTGGGCTTCTTTTGGCGTTGTAAATAATATCCTTGGGGGTCTCGTTACCTCTTCTTCTATCCAAATCATGTCCTGACTATTGCTTGCGATTTTCATTCTGCTTGCTTTCGAATTTTCTAAGTGGATTTTTATCAAGCCTTGTTTTTCCTTCCAAATGTAGTATCCCCAATTTTTATTTTGGTCAATTGCAGTGCAAATTATTCCGGCTTTTTTGTTAACTGTCGTGCTTAGAAATTCGATACTACCGCGATGCCCTCTGTTTACATAAAGTTCTTCTTCTATTCTAAACTGAGTTAGTGTTTCTCTTCCATTGGTGATCCTTTTTTTTGTTTTACCATCTGCTGCTATCATCCAAATATCATATTCATCATAAATGAAAATGTATTGATTATCTGAAGACCAAGCTCCACACCCAAAGCCATATTTGGGTCCGGGTTCGTCTTGTTTGAAATTTTCCACTGGAAAAGGTAAATCTTTGGTTATATTAGTATGCGTTTCTCTTTTAAGGTCATAAATCCACCAGTTTTTATCTCGATAATAATAGAAATAGTTTCCGTTTGCTGAGGCTCCCATTGTTTGCGCTTTTTGGCTTTGCTTTTCGAGTAGCAGTATCGTTTTATTTGTTTTTAGGTTGGTTAAATATAAATCGACAGGAGCTGCTAGTTCAAATTGTGGTTCATAGTCTAAGGGATTAAATGACAAGACGTAGTTGCTAAGGGGGCATATAATTGTATTGGGTCTTTGATTGGTACCTATTATTTTTAATTCGTTTGTAATAGGCCACCAAATGGCCATTTTGGCTGTGTTTTCAAAATTTCCTTTTACTTCTTGAGACGGATATTCTAACGGGGAATTGTATTCCCAAACCTCCATTTTCCTGGGTTCGATTTTAGCTTTTTCTCTGTTGTTTATGTAGAAAATTACTTTGTTGTCATTGGGCTCTATTACTATGCCTTTTTGACCAAAAGGTTTCACAATACTTTTTTGATTTAATTCTGGAAAATCATTGGAATTTAAATGGTAATATTTTTTGTTTATCAAATTGTAATAGCCAATAGCATGATTTTGATTGGTATTTTCTTCTTTTTCTTGATTTTCAAAAAATGCAAATCCGTTGTTATTATTCCAAACTAAATTTTTAAAGCCTTGTTTGCTGTTTGCAATAGGGATTTGAGCAAATGGATTATCGGTAGTGCCTACTACTACCGATGTATCTTTAGCAATCGCAAGATTGCCATTGGAACTAAATTCAAATTCTTTGACTTTTGGTATTACAATGGTCTTCTGTTTTTTTAGATTGATAACGACTAGTGTGTCTCTATTAGAGAGCACTCCAATACTATTTGATCCTTGATCTATTTGATATTTTTTGACCTCATCAAATTCAAGTTGACTATTTTTTTCCAAATTTAAAAGTATGAGCTTTTTTTGATGGGTACTATAGGTAAACCATTTGCTATCGGAACTAAACTGTCCATTTGAAGCATTTGGGAAATTGAAAGCTTTGTTGTTTTTTACTGTTTTTAAAACTAAGGTATCCTTTCCGTTATTGTACTTTAACTTAAAGCTTAGCCATTTCCCATTGGGAGCTATATTTTCATCTTCCAATAGGCACCAACTATCATAGTCTTTTTGCGTTAGTTTTTTCTTTTGGTTTTGTCCAAAGGAAAACTGATACGTCAAGCAGATGATACTAATGATGATACTCCTTTTTACTAGTTGACTGTTCATTTAATATCCTGTATTTTGTGGTAAAAGATTGGTGTTTAGTAGTAGTTCTGCTTCGGGAATAGGCAATAACAACTGTGTGTTTTGCCAATTGGGTTTTAGGGCGCTTAATACATTTTCTGCCCTTGCTGTTCTTTTTAGATCAAACCATCTGTGCCCTTGCTCGGTAAATAGTTCTACTTTTCTTTCTTGCATAACAGCTTCCAGAATTGCTGCTTTAGTTGTAGCAGTGCTCTCTGGTAAAGCTGCTCTAGTTCTCACTTTATTTAAGTCTTCTAAAGCTTGGGTAGGATTGTTTAATTCAGCTCTTGCTTCTGCTCTGATTAGATACTGTTCTGCTAAACGGAAAAGAATCGAATACTCTTCGGAAGTTCCTGTGTTTAACGTTTTTTTGTACTTGTATGCATGATACCAAGACTGACTACCATTGGTTATTGTTCTCGTCCAATATTGCTTTCTTTTATCATTTGGCTCAAAAGCATTCATCATATCCAATGATAGAGCTTGTTTAATGGGTGGGCCAGATGAAAAAATAAAGGTTCTTGCTTCTTTGGTGTTTAAACCTGCTATCCCTGGATGTAAAGCCCAGATAATTCCCGGATTTTCTTTCAAGAATACCTTTTGAATGTTTAGTTCCCAATTGTAGGCTGTATTGCTTATCACTGCTGTTGCATAGGTTTCTGCTTGTTCCCAATTCTCCAGATATAGATGGAGTCTTGCTAACATTGCTTTTACTACAAATTTGTTTGCTCGTACCCGCTCATTTGTAGGGTAGTCTTCTTGCAGTAGTGCTTCGGCATCCGTTAAATCGCTTACCATGTTTTGGTTTATTTCATTTATTGTATTTTTAGTAACGGTGGTATTGTGCACATAATTTGTAGTTGTAATGTATGGGATTTCACCAAAGCAATTCACCAAATAAAAATGGATGTACGCTCTAAGAAATAAAGCTTCACCCTTGAGTTTGTTTTTATCTGCTGTGCTGATATTGCTGGTATTTTCCACCCCTTCAATTATGGCATTTATTGCGTACAATTGCCCATAACTTGTATTCCAAAGCGTAGCTATGTAGGAGTTACCAGGTACAATTGTATGGTTGTAAATACTTTGTAGGGTAGTGTTGTTGCCGTATAAAGTTAGTTCGTCGGCATAGTTCCCCATTATGTTAGCTAATCCAAATGCTGTCCCTGTTACCATACCTTCCTCTCTAAGTCTTGCATATACGTTAGATAAAGCTGCTGTAGCTGTAGCAGCATCTTCAAATACGGCTTGCCCCGTTAATTGCGACTGTGGTACCTCAACTTCAATAAAATTTTCGCAACTGATTAAACTAAAAATTGCAATTCCTGTTGCAATAGCTTTTTTATAATTTGTTATCATATTTTCTTATTTTAGTTTATAAATTGAATTGTAAGCCAATGGTCCATTGTCTCAAAGGAGGTAAATAACCAGAGGTTTGATTTTCAGGATCTGCACCTCTGTATTTGGTAAAAGTCAATAGGTTTTGACCTTGGAGGTATATTCGTCCTGAAAATGATCTTGTCCAGTTAGATGACAAGTTGTATGAAAGGCTAATGCTTTTTAGCCTAACAAAAGAAGCATCACTAAGACTGGCATTACTATCCGTATACCTGGAAAAGGCTTGAACAGCATCAGGATTGGTACCTGATGTATACAGCTGTGAAGCAGCCGTTGCTCCATTTTCTGCCCCATGATGTAAAATTTCAACTGGCTGATTTGAAAAGCTACCGGGAACAGGAAAGAAATAGCTGAAATTTCTACCTTGCTGTTTTACAAATTGAAAAAGAACATCCAATTCCCAATTTTTGTAATTTATTTGGTTTCCCAGACCACCGAACCAATCGGGATTTAAATTACCTATGACCTGACGGTCATTTGGTGCTGCAATTTGCCCATCGTTATCCACATCCTGAAATTCATAAACCCCTGTTTCAGGGTTGATGCCTGTCAGATTATAGAGCTTAATGATGTTTAACGGCTGACCTATAACCAAAGCGTTTGCGTAGGTTGAGGCTTCCAAGTTTTTGAATTCAATCAATTCATTTTTTGGTTGGGTAAAGTTTAAGGTTGTTACCCATTTAAAATTGCTGCCTTTTAGGTTTACCGTGCGTATGTCTATTTCTAAACCTGTATTTTGAACTGTGGCATCAAAATTTTCCTGAATGGAAGGGAAACCAGTGGTTGCCGGAAGTGGCACACCTACCAACTGATTGGAGGAACGATTGGAAAAATAGGCGGTGGTTAGAAAAACATTGTCGTTCCATAAACCCAATTCTATTGCCACTTCTATCTTTTTGTTTGTTTCCCAACCAAAATCTGGATTGAAGAGCCTCGCGGGTTCTAATCCAATAATTCCTTGGTAGTTGTTTGATGTGACATTATAGGTGTCTAAAAACTGATAATCGCCAATCTGATCATTGCCTGATGTTCCAATACTTGCCCTAATTTTTCCAAAACTCACTATATAATCCTGATTTTTAAACATGGCTTCGTTAGAAAAAATCCATGCAGCACCCATAGCCCCAAAATTTGCAAAACGATTTCCGGGACCGAAACGACTTGAGCCATCCCTTCTCCCAGTCAGGTTCAGTATGTACTTATCTTCCCAATTCAAATTCATTCTTCCGAAAAAGGCATTGTATTTATATACAATTTCCTGATGGTTAAGAATGGAACGATCAGCCGCTGCCGCCATATTGTTGATTAGTGCATTACTGGTAAAGCCTGATCCTGATTGTACTAATTGCTGCGATAGATTGTTTTGGAATGTTGTGCCCAACAGTACGTTAACTTTTATCTTATTCCATTCCTTATTCCAGTTTAGCTGAGGTTCCATAATCCATGATTGCCTGTTGCTATTGTTGAGGTATAATGTTGCCATATCATTTGTAATGACATCGAAGGGATTGTACACTGTTGTTGGTATTGTTCTCACTTCGACCATTCTTGTATCTGTATAACCGAAATTTGATTTTAGTTCCAGACCAGGCAATAGTTTGTAGCTTATTTGAAGGTTAGAAATGAGGTTGTTTGTATTGGTTTGATACTTACCATTTAGAAATCCGAGCGGATTGTCGAACGTTCCATTTTCCCAATTTAAAGCACCATCCTCTTGGTAAAGCTCCGGTGCGTTTGGAGCTAGTGTATAGGCATATTTTGTTAAATCAACTCCTGGCAAGGTGTTTTTGTCAGCACTGTAGTTGGATGAAAACTGCAGGTTGAATTTATTGTTTTCTGATGTGTGATTAATTGAAGCATTCACTACACCTCTTTTATACTTATTTTCTCCAGGATAAACTGTAGTTTCCTTTCTAATAGTTCCACTTATTAAATATTGGGTTTGACTGCTGCCTCCTGAAATTGTTCCTTGATAATTAGTAATGATTGCCGTTCCGCCTATGAGTTTTTTTTGCCAATCTGTATATCGGTTTTCGTCCCAAGTTCCGTTGCTATCATAGGCACTTTCCGGGATTGTTTCCATGCCATCATTAGCAAAAGCTTCTTTTCGCATTGCCAAGTATTGGCTTGTATTCAGTAAATCTAATTTGCGCGTAATTGATCCAATGGAAGTAGAGGCCTGAGCTGCAAATTGTGTTTTGCCTTGTTTTCCTTTTTTGGTTGTAATTAGTACTACACCATTAGCCCCTCTGGAGCCATAAATGGCTGTTGCATCGGCATCTTTAAGGACTTCTATGCTTTCTATATCGGCAGGGTTAATATTGTTTAGCGGATTGTTTGCATTGGGTAGAATACCTGAAATAAGGTTGGTGCTTCCTAATGATTGAGAGGCATAAGGCATGCCGTTAACGATGTATAAGGGTTCGTTTCCTTCTGTTCTTATACTATTTGTACCGCGGATTCTGATGTTGAAGCCTCCACCTGCTGATCCTGTTTCTTGTGTAATACTGACACCTGTCATTCTTCCTTGCATGGTGGCGAGTACATTGGCGATGGGTTGGGTTTCGATATCCTTAGCCGTGATTTTTGCAATGCTTCCTGTTCGTTCTTTTTCTTTGACGGAATAGTAGCCTGCATTTAGTATTACTTCTTGTAAGGTGGTGGCGTCTTCCTGGAGGCTGAGGTTTATTGTTGTTTGACTGGCAATGGGTCTCTCGATTGTTTTGTAGCCCATATAGGAAAAAACGAGGGTATCTGTGGGTTTAGCTGTTATTTGATACTGTCCTGTTTCGTTGGTTAGTGTTCCTGTGTTAGTTCCTTTTACTAGTACGGTGACGCCTAGCATGGTTCCGTTAGGATCTGTTACCGTTCCTTTGACGGTAGTGGTTTGGGCATGACCGGCTGTTATGGCTAACAGGGATAGGATGCTGATGATTTTGGGCAAAGGGGATACTGCCCAACTCTTTACAAATGAATAATTATTCATACTTTTGAAATGGTTTTAATGAAACTTTGGTTTTGTTAGTTCTGGCTCTCTAGTATGTTTGGTCGCAGGCTAGAGGGCTTTTTTTTAGTCGAAAGTTGAAAGTCGAAAGTTGAAGATCGAACAGTGATTTTTTTATTGCATAGGCATTTTGTTTTAGTGGTTTTTACTAAACAGGAATTTACACTGTCTTTGCTAGTTGCAGCCTAGGGCGGACAGTGTATTTTCCAACTAATTCCTTTTGTTGGTTGCGATACTTTGTAAGTGGAGCAATGCTAAGAATACTGAGAGAGTTTGGAGCATAAAAAAAGGCATGGAACTCAGCTTATTGCATCAGAGGTACTGGTATACCGGGGAACAATAAGTGAGCCCACGCCATAGGACGTGAGCATCGTACTTATCTTCTCGTTCCTATAAAATTACCAGTTTTCTGATACGAGATTCAAAGCGAATGCTTCAATGTTTTATTTGAAGAATCGCAAAATTACAATTTTCAATGTAATCTTAAAGCAAAGATAATTATTTAATTATCATTACCGAATTCGGTAATGAATATTTTTTGATTTTTATTCAAATTGCACTAAAAGATGGTAATGAAGAATGAAAATAAGACAAAAGAAATTAAAGAATTGATTGCACAAAAGGTAAAATCTTTAAAAGGTGAAACTGCTTATGCAAAGATTGCTGCTAAATGTGAAATTCATAGTGGTAAGATTAGTAATATTGCCAATAATAAGATTGATTGTCAACTTTCAAGTCTTATAGAACTAGCCAAAGGTCTTCGAGTGCATCCCAGAGAACTATTTAATATAGATTTCGATTTTGAAACATATTATCACGAATTGGACTCTACGAATAGTTCAGAAAAAAATAATGATTTATAAAAGATGCTTTGGCATCTTTTTTTATATACTGGCTTCTCAATTCAGGATGATTTGTAAGAAAAAATAAATATATTTGATAAGTAATATAGTTTGACCTCTGGCATAGCTGTCCATCTAAAATTGGAGTGATAGGTATGATAAAAGTAGAGCTATATATTAGTTACAAGCAAGCTTAGCCCAAAATCTGAGAATTCAAGAATATAAAAAATGTGTATTATAGACAATGCTCTGAAAATATCAAAATGACTAAACAAATTAATTTAATTGGAAACCATCCAAACATAGATCACCCATTAGGAGCTTGGTTAAAGGTTAATGATATAGCTGTTACAGCATCTAAGTGTCACAGAGAACTAACTGAGAGGAATGATGAAGGAAATGAAGATTTTATTTTATGGATGGCTAATAAATTAATAAGTCATCACTATTCAAACTTTAGGCTGCAGCAACTTAAGAAAAAATATACAGAATTGGGTTTTGAAAAATACGCTGAACAAAACAGAAAACTTCCAATTGCAGATAAAGTAAAAAAAGGAAATGCAACCGAAATTTTATTAACCGAATACATTCAAAGCACATTAAATCGTGATTTAATTAAAGTGTTTAAACTAAAATACAATCCTAATGTAGACCAAGCCATAAAAGGAGATGACACATTAATGGTTGATCTATTTGAGCAAGTAAACGGGAATGATTTAAAAATTTATCTTGGAGAATCAAAATTCAGAAAAATTCCTTCAAAAAAAGTTGTTGATGACGTTTCCAATTCATTAGAAAAAGAGAAAATGCCACTTTCATATTCTTTCTTGGTTGAAGAAATAGCTAAAAGTGATGTTGAACTAGCTCTAAAGCTCGATGATTTTATTGTACAAGATATAAAAGACAAGGGACAATTAATTTACACAGGTCTGTTATTAAGCAATGAAGATACTTCAAGGTTCGTAGAGAAGAATTTAAATAATGATAACCCTGAACTAATTTTTATTTCAATAGGTATTAAAAACCCTGAAAGCTTCATAAATCTGGTTTTTGAAAAAGCAAACCAATTAATTGCTAATCCCGCTGCTTTATGACGTTAGATCAAATTCAAGAAAAATTAGATAAAATTGAAAAAGATTCAACACTTCAGAATCTAATTGCTCAAGCAAATGCCAGATATATTCTTTACAATACATCTGAAAGTATTGATAACTTTCCAAAATATACAATTAGGGATGATAAGTTAAATCTATTAGCATTTCATTATCTTAATCTAGGATGCAGATTTATTGAAAACAAGCACTCAAAAGACGGCATTTTTCCTTTGGAAAAAGGGGCTTCAATATTAGAAAATGTTCATGGGTCAACAGAAGTAAATACCAAATTAGGTAATTACTATGGACTTATTTCTTCTTTATCTTACTACGTCTGTTTTCAATATTCAAAAGCATTTATTCTTATAAAGAAGATTGAAAATGATACTGTTATTTCAAAGATAGTTTCATTATTTCTAGGTCGAAATTACCATCAGCTCCTAGAAATAATAAATAATATGATGGTAGATGACATTTATTTAGATGAAAATTTATCTAAAAATGATGATGAGTTAGAATCTAGTAAAAACATCTATGAAATAATTATTGCAAGATCCTTAAATAATTTTATCAAATACTTCTATACAGGAGATAAACATCTTTTAGAATTAGCAAAATCTAATCTTCAAAGTTTAAAAGAGATAGCTGAAATCAAAAATGAACCTGATATTTGGTGGGTTATCAGATTGTTAATAATAATAACAGATGGTATTTCACAAGCTTCATTGTGGAATTCACTTGAAAAACATTTTGATATTAGTGTTGGACTTCCACGTAATTATATTCAATCATTAACATATAAAAAGTATGGCGGTATTTATGAATTATTCATAACACAGCGCAATTCATTGCCTCTAGTATTAAATAAAGAAAATACAGGGTGTGTCGTAAGTATTCCCACAAGTAGCGGAAAAACAAGAATTGCAGAAATTGCAATATTAGAATGTATTACGAAAAATGAAGGAAGTAAAGTATTATATATTGCTCCATTTAGGTCATTGGCTTACGAAATTGAAAACTCTTTGGACGAAATATTTCATAGTATTGGAGTTTCAGTATCTCATCTATATGGTGGAAGCTTATTTAGTAAGCTAGATGAGAAAGTAATAGATGAATCTGATGTAATAATAGCAACTCCTGAAAAAGCAAAAGCAATGCTTCGGGGTAATAATGAAATTCTCAATCAAATAAAACTTGTTGTTATTGATGAAGGTCATTTGCTCGGGGCTGATAAACGTCTAATTGTAAATGAAATTTTTTACGAGGAATTAAGATATTTTATTAAGCAAAATAATGGGCGGTTTTTAATTCTATCCGCAGTTTTGCCTAATGCTGAAGATTTAGCAGAATGGCTCACTAACTCAAATGAAAACGTATTTAGAGAAAATTGGAGACCCTCAGATGAAAGGCTGGGCGTTCTTCAATGGAATGGTAACTCAGTTGATCTTAATTGGAGGAGTACGGATACGGAAAGAAATTCGTTTAATCCGAGATTTATAGTAAGTCAAGAGCAACCTTTAAAAGGCAGGCAGAGAAGAATAAGATTTTTTCCTGAAAACAAAAATCAAGCTATAGCGAGCACAGCTTATAAGCTAAGAACCTTTGGACCTGTTCTAATTTTTGTTGGTTTGAAAGTATCTGTTTTTGCAATGGCAAGGGAGTATGACAAATGTCTTATAGAGGAAAACGATTTTGTGTTTAAAAATCAAAATGATTGGAAAGCATTTGAATTAGCCTGTATTGAGTCTTATGGAGAAGACTCTGAATGGTTATATTTTGCTAGAAAAGGAATTTTATGTCATAATGGTGATTTATTATCTGATGTTAGACTGCCACTAGAAAGGCTAATGAATAAAGAAAAACCTAGAGTTATAATTGCGACATCTACTTTGGGTCAAGGTGTTAATTTAGGAATTTCTACAGTAATATTTTCAACACTATATCAAGCTGGTGATCCCATTACGTCGAGAGATTTCTGGAACATTGCTGGAAGGGCAGGTCGAGCATTTGTAGACCACGAAGGCAAGATTTTAGTAACACTAGATACAGTAGGTAAAACAAATAAAAAGATTACATGGGAGCGAAACTTGATATTTAACTATTTCGATAAGGCTAAAATTGATAATGCTCAAAGTGGCTGCTTAGAGTTAATTAAGGTTTTAAAATCTGTTGCAAACTCTAACGATATTTCATTTGAAAAATTGATTGAACTAATAGCAGATAATAATATTTCAGAAATACACGGAAATACAGAAGCCATTAACAACTCTTTAGACTGGATTGATGATGGATTACTATCATTACACAGTATAAATAGTACAGATAATAATTACGATTGGACTGATGACTATTTTAGAAAATCACTAGCTTATATTCAAGCTGAACAATCTGAGGAAATTACAGGAGAAGAAGTAATTCAATTTTTAAAAGCCAGAACAAAGGGAATAATAACCAAAGTAGGTGACAACAGAGAAAAATGGAATTCAATAATCAAATCTGGAATACCACTAAATAGCGACTTACAAATTGAAGACAAATTAGAACTGTTAATAAATATAATTCAAGAACATTTAGCAAATGAGATAAATATTGATACAAAAATCAAGCTATTAAAAAATATTGAAAATGAAATTAATGATATAAATGTTTTATCTGATGAATTTATTGAAAGTGTAAACCAAGATGAAATAAGAGAAAGATGGCTAAAGGCAATTCCTTTGTCAGAAATCGCTCCACTAGATCAAGCAACAAGTATTGTTACAAAATATTATTCTTATAGTCTACCCTGGGTTTTAAATGGTATTTCAAAAAAATTAAAAAACAAAGAGCTTATTGAAGAAGCAGAAACTATAGAGGAATTATCTATTTTAGTTGAACTTGGTTTACCGAATTTAGTAAGTGTGAAAATTTATCAATCAGGTATTAGGTCAAGATCTTCCGCTAATGAAATTAGTGGATTATATGATGATGAATTATGGGATAAAAGCATCAAGTTCTACAAGAATGATTTAATTAGAAATATGGAGCTATATCAAGACTTATTATCTTCAGAAGCTTATCAATGGCTTGTATTATTATCTAAGTTCTCAAAAAGAGAAACTATTGTTCTAAAACCAATATCCAATTTTATATTTGGTGATAAGCATAAAACTACTAACAGATTGGATGCCAAAATAATTAATGGAAAACAATATTTAATAAGCCCTGACTTTAAAGTAATTGAAGATATTAGTGGTTCAGATATTGATTTCTCTTCGGTAAATGATGTGATTGGGGTCTATTTTGATTATGACGAAGATGATGAGGTTTGGAAAATGATTAATCTTAACCCTTATCTAAAATTTGAAGAGTGAATCATGTAGTACTGAATTTGCAGAAAGAAAGCTATCAGATAACAGCTAAAGAACAATTAAGCCATGTTTGAACGGAAGCACTGCCATTCCGCAACTATGGGTTTTTCGATAAATGAGTTATAAGAATTTCAAGAGGCTATTGCGCCTCTTTTTTTATACTTGTCTATTCGGGATTACTACTTGTCAAATCGGGAGTAACTACTTTAGGAACAGTAACACTCCAATAGTTCTGTTCTATTTTTGAGGGATGGAATGGTATGAAATTTTAGGTTTTGTTGTTGCTTGGTTTTTAGGGCTTTATTTGAGAGGGAAGATTTATGAGCGATTGAGGGATAGAGGTTATAATGGGAGCTGGAGGAAAAGGAAATAGGTAGATGCTGTGATGGTGTCTTTTTTTGTTTTATGACAATAGTTATGCAAGAATAGCCAGTGAATAATTGAATCTATTTTGTAAGTTTGATTTTGTATAAAAAAAAACAAAAAAACCTTCGCCAATCTGCTCAACATAAAGATGGATATAGGAAGTTTTGTTTATATACTAGTTAGCAGAAATACTTACACAGAAAATTCATCACATTTTTTACTAAAATACTATACATCAGTAAGTTGTAAATCATTATATTTGAAGTCAACTAACAAATAAATGAAATGATATGTACTTATTCCGATTTTTTCTATTTGGGCTAATCATTAGTGCAAATATAAGTTATTCCCAATCTACATGTGGGGAAGCTGTAGCACGGCTTCAAAATTATGCCAACCAAGTAAATTATACCTATAATAACGAATATTGGACAATTATTCCAAATAATAGATGTCCAGCATATGATGGTTTTGGTAGACTTGTGCATCCAACAATTGTTCAAAATTGTCGTCTTCAAATGTTACAATCACTGAATCAATGGTATTATAATCAATGTGTTTATGTTAATAACACATATGCTCAAATTATGAGCAATTGTGGAAACTCTGATAACACAGCAAATAAACCAGCTCCTATTTCAAAAAAGAAAAGCGATGAAATGGAACAAATTGATACTGATGAAATAGAAGACTTAACCGCTGGAGTCGACGAAAACAAAGCAGTAAGAATAACGATTCCAAGAACCGCCGCTGGCTTTAATCCAAATTAGTATGAAAAACAAATTACATTCATTTATGCGAATATTTTGTTTAGTTTTTATTTGCATATTGCTAACCTCTGTGAAAACCTCTTTGAGACCAATAAAAAGACCTTTTTGTGGATTTAGTTTAGAAAATGGCTATTACTATCAAGAGAAAGAACTTCAATACATTACGCATAAATCATCACGAGGTGATGATACAGGCATAGCTGATGTAGTTTATGAAATACAAAAAGCTGCTGGCTTTGATGCCAAAATTCAAGTTTATGTTGCAAAAGACGAAAATAATTGCATGGCAACTATTGGAAGAGGTGGTGTTAGAATGATAATTGCTGATCATTTATTTTTAAACGATGTTGACAAATCAGCAAAAACCAAATGGGCAGCAATTTCAATCATTGCCCATGAAGTCGGACATCATATTGCCTCTTTTGGTGAAGATTCGCATAAGGCAGAGTTAGATGCAGATTATTGGAGTGGTTATGTTTTACAAAAGCTCGGATCAAATAAATCTGCAGCCACAAAATGCATTATGACTTATGGAACAGAAGAAGATACTGATTCACATCCCAATAAATATAGTAGAGCTGCAATGATTGAAAAAGGATGGCAAGATGCCCATAACGGAGAAGTGGACTATAACCACTGTAAAAACTGCGAAAAATAGTACTTCTGCTAACAGGTACAACGGATTTACTTTGTCCGTTCGGCTTACAGCCTCGGGTGGGGTAATTGGCTTAATGTAAAGTTGGTTTTGTATCTGGGATGATTTGGCAAATCCGAAAATAGGGCTTAATTTAACCCCAAACCCGCTGTAGTTCCATAAAGTTGGGCAACAGTTTATCGTAGCGAATGAACAACATCTGAAAATAAATAACTATTAGTTGAAATGTTATTAAGCTTTAAAGAACAAATTATTAATGATTTTCTAATTCCCTCTTTTATTTTAAACGAAGGTGAAATTATTATTGAAATTCCACCCGGAGTAGAATTTCAAAAAATCTCTTTAAAATTAATTGAAATTTTAACTGAAATGTCTTCAGAGATTAAGTATGTTGAACATTTTAAGCAAAACTCATTTTTTACTGTTTTGTTTCCATTGACAGTTGGTAGATATTTAAAAAGATGTGATGAAAATTCAGTTTATAAAAATAAAATTTATGAAATTGAATGGCTTAAACCTAAAATTAATTCAATTGCGGGAAGTTATAAAAGAATGCTGTCATTATTCAAAACATTGACTTTTACGAAAAATATAATTATAGATTTAGTTGGTGTTGACCCGATTGGCGGAGTTGAAATTTACAAAATATTGAAGCAAAACCAAAAAGAAAATGGAAGCGTTATTTTATTTGATTCTTGCAATGAATTTGAAAAAGATTGTACAAATTTTATTAGAGCAAAGTATATCGGAACTAACGAAATGTACAAAGATTATAACGAAATAATAGCTGATAAATAAAAAACCGTTGCCCAACAGCTAAGGGATTCGTTGCGTGCGAAGCACGAACTATGAAACCCGTGTTGAACGGAACCGCTCTATATTATAGTTATAAAAGCTCAAGATTTTCATAAAAGTAGCTATGATAATGATAGCTGGAGGAATAGGAAGAAATAGAGATGCTGAGGCATCTTTTTTTGTTTATGAACTTGTCAATTCAGGATGGTTTGTAAGAAAAATAAATATATTTGATAATAAATGTTGTGTGCTAGCAATCGCACATATCCACCCATAATTGGGTTGCTTTGTCACACATATAAACTAGTTGTGCGTCATTTTACAAAAACGATGAAAACAAACATATTAAATAGAGATTTTTACCAACCCATCATTTGGGAAGGTGATTTGGATGATGATTGCACCGCAAAATGGGCTGGCCTGATGCTTCGAGCTGAATGGATGGATGAAGATTATTGGTGGTGGTGTGTTTATGATATGTTTACTGAAGATGAAGAGCAAATTGATAGTTCAAATGAATATGAGCAAAGATTTATTGGAGGAAAAGTCTCGAGAGAAAAAGCAGAAGAAATAGCTAAAGTTTATCTGAAAAATAAACTTATAAATACAGAAACTAACCCTGATTTTTATAAAATTTCTGATTTTATAACAGATTTAAAAGTTTTAGGAGCCTCGCCCATTGAATCAATGAAACTGCTAAAAAATAAATTTAACATAAGCCTTTCAGAATGTAGGGATTTAGTTTTCGATTCCAAAGATTGGGAAGGTGCGAGAGAAATATCAGAAAATCTTACTCAAGAGTTTTTAAATGTTGGTGCTGAAATTGCTGATAAAGTTGAGTTTATTGATGGAAGAGTTTCTTCAATAACTTTTGACCTAACCAAAGATGTACAAGAAGATATTCAGAAACAAAATAATAATTCCTTTTGGAGTAGGATAAAACCTAAATTTAAATAAAAACGAATGCACAACAGCAAGAGTTTCGTTGCGTGCGTAGCACGAACAATGAAACTCGTGTTGAACTGAACCGCTCTATATTATAGTTATAAAAGCTCGAGATTTTCATAACAAATAGGTATCCTAATGATTACTGGAGGAAGAGAGCAAATGAGGAATATTATAAATTTAATCTAATACCACTGGGAAAAGATGCTCCGGTATCTTTTTTTATTGCTATGCGGAAAACCTAAAAGAATAGTTGAAATGGTTTTGTATGTTTAATGCAACACAGTAACAAACCTATTTTATGTTACAAAGGTAATATGATTCGGATGGATTTTAGTAATTTTACTATTAAGTTAACTGAAATTGGACAATACGCGTATTGAGAAATAATATGAGAAAAAGAAAATCGCAGATTGATGATTTATAAAAATAAACCTCAACTACAGTTGAGCCTATACAAACAAAAAGACTGACTTTGCTCAGTTTTTGAATATAAAACTGAGCATATAAACAAGTTAGCAGTAACCTTGAAAATTGGAACTTGAAAACATAATTAATAAATGAAGAAATTTATATTAATAACAATACTTTTTTTTACAAGTTTTTCTTTTGCTTGTTCATGTATTGGAAAAAGAAAAATTAAAACGTCGCTTAAATCTGCTGATGCAGTTTTTGTGGGAACTATAATTTCTTCCAAAAAAGTGAAAATAAAAATGGACTCAACAAAAGTTGAAATCGATTCGTTAAATTTTTTGAGTAAAATAGAATATAAAATTTTTGTCACAAATCGCATTAAAGGGAAAATCATAAATGATACGATAAAAGTTTATTCTGATTTTGGAGGTGGAGATTGTGGTTATCGTTTCAATGTTGGACAAAAATACATCATATATTCTCGTTATGATATATATTCTTGGTGGGGAAAAGTTAATTTTCTATCAACAAATATTTGTACGCGAACAAATATTTATGATGATAAAGAATATAAAAAACTTGTTAGATTAGGAAAAAGAAAAGGCTACTGCTAATAGCTAGAGATTCGTTGGGCTTTAAAAGCCAACAATGAAACTCCTGTTGAACGGAATCGCTGATATTCAGTCATTATGGAGTTTTTGTAAAGTTTAGAGTGAGAATTTCAAGAGGCTATCTCGCCTCTTTTTTTATACTTGTCTATTCGGTATTACTACTTGTCAAATCGAGAGTAACTGCTTTTTTGTACTATTATACCTTTCATTACTATTCTATTTTTGAGGGATGGAATGGTATGAAATTTTAGGTTTTGTTGTTGCTTGGTTTTTAGGTCTATATTTGAGAGAGAAGATTTATGAGCATAAGAATGGGTATAAGAGGAATGATAGTTGGAGGAATAGGAAGAAATAGAGATGCTTAGGCATCTTTTTTTGTTTATGAACTTGTCAATTCAGGATGGTTTGTAAGAAAAAATAAATATATTTGATTATAAAATAAAGGAAAACAAAGCTTTGCCAATCTAGATATATTTAGGTGTATGAGGGAAGGTTTGTTTTGGTCATATACAAGTTGGCGGTCAGGATGAAACGACACGGAGAATTTAATAACCTAAACGAAAAATAGATTTTAACAATTTAACACAGAAAACTAATGAAATATTTATTGACACTATTATTTGCAACTTTTGCATTAATTTCTTGCAACAATCAAAATCAAAAAAATATGACAACAAATGAAAATGAAAAATTAGTAAAACAATATTTTGAACATTTCAATAATCACGAATGGACAAAAATGGCAAATATGTACACAGAAACTGCTGAATTTAAAGACCCAACATTAGGACAAGGTATTGTAAAGCAGACAAGACAGCAAATTATTGAAAAATATACAGGATTAAGCGAAATGTTTCCAGACGTGAAAGACAAAGTTATTCAAACATATCCATCAGGTGACAATCACATTATTGTTGAATTTATTTCAAGCGGAACAGCACCAGACAATTCGAAATTCGAGTTGCCAATCTGTACAATTTTCACTATTGAAAATGGACTTATAAAAAAAGACTTTTCATATTTTGACAATTTTGAAGAAGAGCAAAACGTAAATTAAACTGATAAAAAGCCCGAACCGCTGACAGCTAAGGGATTCGTTGCGTGCGTAGCACGAACAATGAAGCCGTGTTGAACGGAATCGCTATATATCATAGTTATTAAGGCGTAAGATCTTAATAAAAAGTGATGTCCTAATGATGTCTGGAGGAAGAGAGCTAAATGAGGAATACTATAGATTTAATCTAATGCCACTGGGAAGAGATGCTGTGAGGCATCTTTTTTTTGTTTATGAACTTGTCAATTCAGGATGGTTTGTAAGAAAAAATAAATATATTTGATAATTAATAAAACTGATGTTTGTCAGATCTATATACTAGTTGTGCGTCATTTGAGAAAAAAAGAAAAAACAGAAGAGAAAATGGAAACAGAAATAGAAAAATTAATTCCACATAGATTTCCTTTTTTATTTGTAGATAAAATCATAACCGCAAATGAAAAAGAAATTATCGGAATTAAAAGTTTTGACAAATCAAACGATATGTTAACAGGTAGTTTTCCAGAATTTAATTTTATTCCAGGAATGATTTTAGTCGAATCAATGGCTCAATGTGGAGGTGCAGGCGTGAAAAAAGCTAGACTTGCAGATGGACTATTCGGACTAGCAAGTATGGAAAATGTGACTTTTTTAAAAGGAGTGACTTATAACGAAGAAATTAAATATGTCATTAAAAATATTAGGATAAGTAACAAGTTAATAAAACAATCTGGAATTGCATACGCTAAAAATGAACCCATTTTTGAAGCGACTTGGCTTTGTGCGAGAATTGACTAAATAAGAATAAAAAAACGAACGCACAACAGCTAAGGGATTCGTTGCGTGCGAAGCACGAACAATGAAGCCCGTGTTGAACGGAACCGCTATATATCATAGTTATTAAGGCGTAAGATCTTCATAAAAAGTGATGTCCTAATGATGTCTGGAGGAAGAGAGCTAAATGAGGAATACTATAGATTTAATCTAATGCCACTGGGAAAAGATGCTGTGAGGCATCTTTTTTTTGTTTTATACCCTATCAAAATGATATTTATCTTTGAAGTAACTTAATTGAAGTCAATAATATCCCTTTTAAAGAAACTGCCATGTCTGTAACAAATACCTTAGATTGGAAAGCCTACGAATCTATTACAAAATATATTTATGAAACTTTAGGTAAGCAATCTGGAGTTACGATAAAGGGTTATGGAAGTTCTTGTAAGGTAAAAGGTAAATCCGGTCTAAGCCACCAAGTCGATGTTATTACATCGCATACCGAAGGCAGCCATACCTATGAAACTGCAATTGAATGCAAATATCGGAAGGAAAAGGTCAACAAAGATGTCGTGATGAAGCTGGTACAGATACTTGAAGATACCGGAATCAGTAAAGGAATTATTGTTTCGAAAAGCGGTTTCACCCGTGATGGTATTCAATATGCAAAGCATACGAATATAGGTATAGTGCACCTTCGGGAATATGAAGAGAAAGACTTGCTGGGTAATAGTCATCAAATTGATATTGCAACTCTTGATTTGAACATCAAGATACATAGGACGCGACCAGAAATAACAAGTATTGACATAGGTGACAATAGGAAAATTGAAATTAAACACGAATTTGATTATTTCGACTTTACCATTATACTTAAGAATACTTAAGAACGGAAATCAGATTCCCTTTTATGATTACGTAAATGATTTTAGAAAGGAAATTAATCGTATAAATGATAAGTCTAAGCCGTTAACAGGAAGGTATAAAATACCAAGTAGCAAGTTATTAAATCAACAAACTGGAGAAAAAGTAGATTTAGACGAAATACTATTTACTGGTCAAATAACTGAAAACGATGACAATCGTAATTTAAACTATACTATTGTGGACAAAGTGTGGTTGCTAATGAAATCTATTTTTGACGAGCGAACATTTTCTTTTTCGGAAAATGGGTTGATTATAGAACATAAAAAATGATGTAAAATGCAAGTTCCCACAATTAGGAAACCTGCGTTTTTTGATTTTTTGAATTCATAGTAAATTTATCTTTCAAAATTTGCATATCCTCACTTACTTTTCTATCCAAAACTTTTGCATAATGCTGCGTAGTTCGCAAGTTTTTATGACCTAACATTTTACTTACGGATTCAATTGGAACACCATTTGTGAGTGTTACTGTCGTTGCAAAAGTATGTCGGGCAATGTGGAAGGTTAGTTCTTTTTCAATACCGCAAACGCTAGCTATTTCCTTTAAATAGGCATTCATTTTTTGATTTGAAAGAATAGGAAGTAGTTTTTCTTGATTATTGCTTTGTGGATGATTATCGTATTTATCGATTATCATTTGGGTTACTGGTAAAATTGGAATTTTAGAAGCACTTTCGGTTTTTTGTCTGTGTGTAAATATCCATTTCTCGCCATCAATTCCATAGCTTATATGAGACTTTGTTAAGTTTTTGACATCTATGTATGCCAAACCTGTAAAGCAGCTGAAAAGGAAAATATCACGCACCAGTGATAATCTTTCTGTTTTAAATTCTTTTTCAATGATGGATTGGATTTCAGCTTCGGTAAGATAAACTCGTTCCACTTCTTTGACTTTTGATTTGTAGTTTGCAAATGGGTTTTTGTCAAGCCAATCATTGGCCAGACATATCTTGATAATCTTATTGAAATTCTTAATGTATTTTACCGCTGTGTTATTAGCACAATTTCTAACACTTCGTAACCAGAATTCATAATCGGTTATAAAAGCATGGTCAATTTTCGTAATATCAATATCTGAAACCTTGTATTTCCATTGCATAAACTCAATGGTATGCTTCAAAGAAGTAGTGTAGCGTTCTAGTGTTCCTGGTGCGTATTCTTTTCCCACCAATTCTTTGATTTTGTTGTTGTGGTCTTGGAAAATAGGAACGAGCATTCTTTTGGTTTCTGATAAACCAAATAATTCATTCTTTAGATTTTCTGAATTAAGACTAATGTCTTTCTTGAAAAGTTTCTTCTCGGCTTCTAAAACTTGATTTTTTAAATAATCAAGATGACTATTGATTGTCCTAGCTTCTTCATTTGAACCCTTAGCTTTAGTACCTTCTGACGACCATTTATCAGGATTTATGTATTTGTTAGTGCTAAACTCAAATCGTTTGGCGTTGACGGTGACTCTAGTGTAAATTGGACAAACTCCTAAATTGTTGGCTTTTGCTCTCTTGATGTAAAAGAGAATGGATACTGTTGTGTTCATTGTTGGTGACCTTAAAGTTATTATTAAATTTATTTGATTTAATAACTACACACAAGATGTACATTTTTTGAATATGCTGTTGAACACCTTGATGCAGCGGTGTTTTTCATTGTGAGGAGTCACTTAATTTTTTATATTTTAGTGACACCTCGAAAGACACCTAAACTTTGAGATTTAATGAATAATTTGCTATAGCCCAAAAATAAAAAACCCACTAAATCGTTGAATTTAGTGGGTTTTGTTACCATTTGCCTTTCGGCTCGCGGAGAAAGAGGGATTCGAACCCCCGGACCTGTTACAGTCAACAGTTTTCAAGACTGCCGCATTCGACCGCTCTGCCATTTCTCCAGTATGCCGCAATCATTTACTGATTGCGAGTGCAAATATAAGACGCTTTTTCGGTTTTGGAAACTTTTTTAGAACTTTTTTTGATAGATTTTCAAGTGTCTAATTATCAGTATTTACGAAAGTGTAAATTTTTAAAAATTATTCTAAATCGTCTAAAATCGGCGTTGGTTTTTTGTTTTCATCTACGGCAACAAACGAAAAAGTTCCTGAAACTACCGTTTCGCGAAGCTCCGAATACATTTGTTCCATAAAAATATCTACATGAATTTTGCAGCTTGTTCTTCCAACACTATCCACTTTTGCAACTAATTCGATTAAAGTGCCGGCCGGAATTGCTTTTTTAAAATCAATTTGACCTGTAGAAATAGTCACCACCTTCTTTCGGCTAAATCGTGTCGCGCAGATAAAAGCAACTTCATCCATCAGATGAAGTGCTGTACCTCCAAATAAAGTATCGTAATGGTTGGTCGTACTAGGAAAAACAGCTTTAAAAATACGGGTTTCTGATTTTACGATTCGTTCTTCTATTGTCCCCATATTAATAGTTCACATATTCAGTAATCTCCAATCCGTAACCGATCATTCCAACACGTTTGGTTTGTTGGGTATTAGAAACCAGTTTGATTTTTGAAATATCAAGATCGTGTAAAATCTGAGCTCCAATTCCGTAATCTTTTGTATCAATGACTACTTTTGGAGCTTTCATTGTTCCTTGCGCCTGCAATGCTTTTAATTCCGAAATTCGGTTTAAAAGATTCACAGCAGTCATATCCTGATTGATAAAAATAACCGCTCCTTTTCCATCTTCATTGATGATCTTAAACATATCATCCAATTGCTGATCTGCATTATTGGTTAAAGTACCCAGTAAGTCATTATTAACCTGAGAAGAATGGATTCGGGTTAAAATAGATTCGCCTAAATTCCACGTTCCTTTGGTTAAGGCAATATGTATTTGTTTATTCGTGGTTTGTTCGTAAGCTCTTAATCTGAAAGTACCAAAACGGGTTTCGATATCAAAATCTTCTTTTTTAACGATCAGACTGTCGTGTTGCATTCTGTAGGCAACCAAATCTTCTATCGAAACTAATTTCAAATTGAATTTTTTGGCAACTTCAACCAATTGTGGCAAACGTGCCATCGTTCCGTCTTCATTTAAGATTTCACAAATAACCCCAGCCGATTTAAAACCTGCAAGTCTTGCAAAATCTATAGCGGCCTCTGTATGGCCAGTTCTTCGTAATACACCACCTTGTTTGGCAACTAAAGGGAAAATATGTCCCGGGCGGGCTAATTCATGCGGTTTGGTATTCGGATCTACTAATGATAAAACCGTTTTTGCCCTGTCAGCGGCAGAAATTCCGGTTGTAACCCCGTTTCCTTTTAAATCAATAGATACGGTAAAAGCAGTTTCCATATGATCCGTATTGTTGGTCACCATCGGACGTAAATCAAGTTCCTTACAACGACTTTCAGTAAGAGGCGTACAAATTAAGCCACGACCATGGGTAGCCATAAAGTTGATCATTTCCGGAGTTGTTTTTTCGGCTGCTGCCAAAAAATCACCTTCATTTTCACGATCCTCATCATCGACTACAATGATGACTTTACCTTGACGAATATCTTCTATGGCTTCTTCAATGGTATTGAGTTGTATTTTTGTTGACATAATTATTTTGGGTTTTGAGAAGGAAAAAACCTCTCGGAAATTTTCTGAAATAGTTGTTGAACAGGAGTTGTTATTGCATCAAAATTGACTAAGCCATTGTCGTTTGTAGCACGATAGGTCAATAAAATTGCTAGTGGAGATAATATAATCGAAGACATCCAGGCTCCCAGAAACGGAGTCATTCCGCCTTCTTGTGATAATCTTTTTCCAAAAGTATTGATGAAATGAAAAGTAATGAATATTAAAACCGCAAATACAATAGGTAAGCCAAGTCCTCCTTTTCTAATAATAGCCCCTAAGGGTGCACCAATAAAAAACATTAGAAAACAGGCAAACGCAATAACAAATTTTTCGTAAAGTGCAGATAGATGTTTATTGATGTCACGTTGTTTGTCTTTTAATTCCTTTTGAGTCGATTCTATAGAATAAATAGTGCTGGTCATATTACTGCTTGCCATATCTAAAATCGCCTTTTTTTGTTTAGTATCGTAAAGTGACAAAAGGTTGTTGGGTAATGACTTTTTTTTCTTATTTTCTTTTATAACTGCAACAAATTTTGATAAGCCTACACGCTGGTTTATGTTTTCAGTAAAGGAAACAACTTCATTGTCTCTGTTTTTATTTAATGAATCCAATGTGTAACGCAATTCATTAACATTTAGCATACTGCTGGTGCTGTTGATGTTTTCGTTTTCAGTATCTGTTTTGTTTAATTCTGATAGGTCTATATTAATAATTTGCTTTTTAAAAGCTCCTTTTACAAAAGGTAATTTCGCCCTGTCTTCATATTTTTTTGGAGTAACATCCTGATAATAATAGCCGTCATTAAGCACTAATTTAAGGATACTGGATTTCTCGCTGCTTATTAATTCTCCATTCTTAGCTTTTATAACCGTTTTGTTTTCCCCCATATTTGAAGGTTTTTCATGAATGGTAACACCGGTTAAAATATTTCCGTTTTCTCCGGATTTTTTATTTACCTTAATATTATAGAAGCCAACATCGTTAAATTGCCCTTCTGCTATTGCCATTGCAGGTTTGGCCTGAGCGATGTTTTTTCTGAAATTAACAAATTTATATTCGGCAAAAGGGATTACATTGTTAGAAAACCAAAAGGCAACAATACTTAATAATAAGATAAAAATAATGAGAACTCTCATGGCTCTCTGAAGGGAAATACCCGAAGATTTCATGGCTGCAAACTCGTAATTTTCAGCCAAATTACCGAAAGTCATTATTGAAGCCAATAAAACCGATAAAGGCAAAACAAGCGGGATAATCCTTGGCATTGAGAAAAGCAGGAACTTTACAACTAAGATCAAATCCAAATCTTTACCGGCTAATTCAGAAATAAAAAGCCAGACCGTTTGAAGTATGAATATAAAAAAAAGGATTACAAATACCGTAGTAAATGTAATCAGGAATGTTTTTAGTAAGTATTTGTCTAGAATTTTCAACCTTGTAATTAATCTAATTTATTGATGTAGTATTTTGGGTATTTACTCGCCACAAAGGTAAATTGATTTTTTGATAAAGGCTGATTGGTTTTAAAAGAATTAACGGTTAAAGTGGTTTTTGTACCATTTTTTCCTGTTTCAATCAAATTATAGATGTGTTTGGTCTGCACATCAATCCCTAAAAGGATTTCTTTTCGCTGATCTTTTCCGCTAGTTGGTACTAATTTGATATATTGGATTTTTCTTCCTTTTACATTTTGAACAATATCCATGTTGTATTTATAACCTGAATTGAAAAAAGTAAGCATTTTTGAAGGGGTGATCGCATTATCATCCTTTTCGTTTACTTTAGAAATAGTAACTTCTTCGTCTTCAGGAACAATGGTGTATGTCTTTTGTCCGTCAAATATTTTAGTAACGCCCATGAAATTCAATACATATTGATTGCCTTTCATAATTACATTTCCTTTACTATCCTGATTAATGTTTTCTTTGGCGTTGTTTAAAGAGTATTTAAAATCAATAGAAATATTGTTGTAGCTTTTTATTTTTGCGGTTACCTGGTTCAATAAATCCTTGGCTTTTTTATCCTGAGCCTGAACAGAAGTAAAGCTTAAAAGCAATAAAATTGCTATTTGCAGACACTTTTTACTCATTTTCATGATAGAATTGTTTGTGATTTCCTGAATTTTCGTTTTCATGATGGGGTTAATTTTGTTCATTATTAAAAAATTGATCAAGAGCACTTAAATCTAGGATATTTACGTTTCGGGCTTTACTGCCTTCAAAAGGGCCAACAATTCCGGCTGCTTCCAATTGATCAATCAAACGACCAGCTCTGTTGTAGCCTAATTTTAATTTCCTTTGCAATAATGAAGCTGAACCTTGTTGTGCATTGACAATAATCTCTGCTGCCTCTCTAAATAAAGTATCTCTTTCAGAAATATCCATATCAAGATTGATGCCAGTTTCCTCTCCAACAAACTCCGGAAGCAAATAAGCTGTGGCATACGCTTTTTGTGAGCCAATAAAATCTGTGATTTTTTCGACTTCAGGAGTGTCAATGAAAGCACACTGAACACGGATAACGTCGTTTCCATTTGAGTATAATAAATCTCCACGACCAATTAGCTGATCGGCTCCTTGTGTGTCCAAAATTGTTCTGGAATCAATTTTAGAAGTTACCCTAAAGGCAATTCTCGCAGGGAAATTGGCTTTAATCAAACCGGTAATAACGTTTACCGAAGGTCTTTGTGTGGCAATAATTAAATGAATACCAATGGCACGAGCTAACTGAGCCAGACGGGCGATAGGAATTTCGACTTCTTTACCTGCAGTCATAATTAAATCGGCGAACTCGTCTACCACCAAAACAATGTAAGGTAAAAATCGGTGGCCGGCTTCCGGATTTAATTTTCGGGACTTGAATTTTTCGTTGTACTCCTTAATATTACGAACCATTGCATCTTTTAATAAAGAATAACGGTTGTCCATTTCGGTACAAAGCGAATTTAAGGTGTTGACAACTTTTGCATTATCAGTAATAATAGCATCTTCCGTATCCGGTAGTTTGGCCAAATAATGTCTTTCAATTTTATTGAAAAGTGTAAGTTCGACTTTTTTCGGATCGACCAGAACGAATTTTACTTCTGCCGGATGTTTTTTGTACAGAAGGGAAGTTAAAACCGCATTCAATCCAACAGATTTTCCTTGTCCAGTAGCACCTGCCATCAAAAGGTGAGGCATTTTGGCTAAATCCACAACAAAAGTTTCGTTTGAAATCGTTTTACCCAGAGCAATTGGAAGTTCCATTTCAGCTTCCTGAAATTTAGCAGATCCAATAACACTTTTCATAGAAACCATAGTAGGAGTCTTATTTGGAACTTCAATACCAATAGTTCCTTTTCCGGGAATTGGTGCAATAATACGAATTCCTAATGCAGAAAGTGACAAGGCAATATCGTCTTCTAGACTCTTTATTTTAGAGATCCTGATTCCGGCTTCGGGTACAATTTCATATAAAGTTACCGATGGTCCAACGGTTGCTTTTATCTGTGCAATTTCTATTTTGTAGTTACGAAGTGTATCTACAATTTTATTTTTATTTTCTTCTAATTCTTCCTGGTTGATTGTAATTCCTCCGGTCGAGTATTCTTTTAATAACTCGATTGTCGGAAATTTATAATTTGATAAATCCAAAGTTGGGTCAAATAATCCGAAATCAGCAACTAATCTTGAAGCCAGGTTTTCCTCTATAATATCTTCTTCTTCGGCTTTTTCAATAACAAATTCTTCGTTATGATGAACCGGTGCTTCTGTTGCCGGATTTATATTCATTTCAACCGGCTTTAAAATTGGATTTAAATCAATTTCTGATGAATTTGTAATAGTCGGTTTTAAAGCCTCTTTGTTGATTTCAAACTTCGTATCGTCTTTCTTTAAATGTATATTGTCTAATTCCGGATCTTCTTCCTCAATAGCAAACTCTTCCAGATTATAGGCGCTTTCAGGTTCCTGATGCTGTTGCTGTTTTTTGATAGAATCCAGCTCAGATTTTAATTCATTTTTAGTGGAATCAAAATAGGACTGAATTTTTTCAGGAGATACTTTGATTTTAAAAATCAGATAGACAATTAATCCAAAAAGCAGTGTTAGTAAAGTTCCTGTTTTTCCGATGTAATCCTGAAGAAATAAATTGAGTTCGTATCCAATTGTTCCTCCTAATTCAGGTGCTGAAGTAGCAAAGAATCCAAACAATACAGAAACAATGATAATGGCAAATAAATCCCAAAACCATGTGCCTTTTAGTTTTTTGGTTGACATTTCCAAGGCCAAAAATAATCCGGTAAGGAAAAATAGACGTACAAAAATGAAGGAAGCAATACCGAAACCTTTGTATACAATTAAGTCGGCAAGATAAGCTCCGAATTTTCCGAGCCAATTTTGCACCACTTCAGTACGATCTTCCAGATGACTTACGGCACTTTGATCTGTTTGCCATTGTCCGTTGACATAAAAAGAAATAAATGCAACTAATAATGCGATAGAAAATAGTACCAAAAGGCAGCCTAAAACAAATTTTTGTTGTTTGGATAGCTTCCAGGATCTTTTAGTATCCGCTTTTGGTTCGTTTTTTTTGTCTGTAGTTTCTTTTTTGGTTGTTTTTGCCATTCTTGCGTATCCTATTTGCCTATATAAATTTTGGTATATAAATAATCAAGCCTATTGCTATTGCTGTCATTGCGGCAAAAAATACTGCTCCTGCAGCAATATCTTTAATAAATCCGATTCGTTTGCTGTAATCAGGATGAATGAAATCGGCAATTTTTTCAACTGCGGTATTCAATCCTTCAACACTTAAAACCAAACCTATGGCTAATGTTTGACATAGCCATTCGGTTTGTGAAATATGAAAATAGAACCCGGCAATAGTCATTATGATTCCCAATGAAAATTGGACCATAATGCTATGTTCTG
Source organism: Flavobacterium sp. LM4 (assembly GCF_002017935.1). Taxonomy (NCBI): domain Bacteria; kingdom Pseudomonadati; phylum Bacteroidota; class Flavobacteriia; order Flavobacteriales; family Flavobacteriaceae; genus Flavobacterium; species Flavobacterium sp. LM4. The sequence goes on from NZ_MUFW01000001.1 coordinate 3,066,429, forward strand.
TTCTTATAAGTTTAACAGCTCCGTTAAAAGCATAGGTCATGCTTTTTAACCTGCCTGTTACAAAAGTATTGTCTTTTTGAAATTCCATTTACTGGTATTATAGTGCAGCTAAAGCCGCTTCGTAATTTGGTTCGTTTGCAATTTCAGCAACTTGTTCTGTGTGAAGAACTTTTCCGTCAGCATCCACTACAATGATTGCTCTTGAATGTAAACCTGCTAATGGTCCGTCAACAATTTCTAAACCGTTTGCTTTACCAAAATCTCCTGCCTGAAAATCTGACAAGTTAACTACATTTTCTAAACCTTCAGCTCCACAAAAACGTTTTTGTGCGAATGGTAAATCTCTTGAAATACACAAAACGGTTGTGTTTTCTAAACTGCTTGCACTTTCGTTGAATTTTCTAACAGAAGTTGCACAAGTTCCTGTATCGATACTTGGGAAGATATTTAAAACTAATTTTTTACCAGCAAAATTGCTTAAAGATGCAACTGATAGATCGTTTTGTACTAAACTGAAGTCAGCTAATTGTGAACCAACTGCCGGCAATTCGCCTGATGTATGAACCGGATTTCCTCCTAATGTGATAGATGCCATGATTTTTGTTTAAAATTAATGAGGTTCAAAAGTAAGGATTAATATTTGAATGTAAAAGTATTTGTTGTTGCTAGTAAGAACAATTAGGGGGGTCTTAAGACAATCAATTGCCTTTGAATTTATCATTACGAGCAGCGAAGCAATCTCATGCAGAGTAAATCCATTTTTGCGTCATGCGAGTGTGGTTGCGCGTTTTCTTGCAATGGCTATGCATGTGATTACTTTTGTGAATACTTAAAAGGTTTTATTAGCCGTTTATCGCGAGAGGGATGGGAGCAAGCTACCGAAGTAGCGCGGACAGCCCGACAGCATCCCGATAAGAGGGCAGGTATGCGTAAAGAAAGGCAGCCCTCTTGTAGGGATGCTGTCTCGCCCAAAGTATATTTTAAGATATAAAAAAAGCGTCTCCAAATAGAAACGCTTTCTCCGTCATGTTTTGCTTTTTCTTTGAAAAGGAGCTCGATTATTTATCAATAGAACCTAAAACGCGTTTCATGAACGTATTTAAAGCTTCTTTTTTGTCGGTTCCCTGAGCTACTAATTTTTGAACTTCAAGGGCACCATACATATTTGAAATCAATTCACCGATTACGTCTAATTCTTCGTCTTTAAGAGAAGAGATTTCCGTCATGGCTTCCAGAACTTCGATTGTTTCTATGATATAGTCCTGATCGTTTTCTTCGATAAATTGCGTTAAATGCTTGATTACGGGTAATTTCATTTTATTGATTGTTAGATTGTTGGATAATTGGATTTTTAGATAAAGATTCGAAAAATCTAACAGTCTAAAAATCTAAAATCTATTTAGGCAATTGCGTTTACAAGATCGATTAAAACTTCTTGTTTATTAGTCTGCGTTTCGCCAACTAATTGTCCGTTTACGAAAGTGGCAAAAGTAGGCAGGTTGCTTACGTTTGCTAATTTTCTTGATTCAGGAGCATTTTCTGCATCAACCAAAACAAAAGTGATAGCTTCATTTTCTGTTGCTAATTTTTTGAATTTTGGTTTCATAATACGGCAGTTTCCACACCATGATGCTGAATATTGCACTACTACTTTTTCGTTTTTAGCAACTAAATCTGCTAACGTATCTTCGTTTAAGTCGATTAACATAGTTTTTTGAAATTTCAATTTCAATTTCAATTTCAAAAATCAATTTTTTAAGGGATTGATATTTGAGTTTAAATTGAAATTATTGTTTGTTTTTGAAGAGAATTTTTGAATTTCAATGGCAAAGTCAGAATTGAACATTGAAATTGCCATTGAAATTGTTATTGCAAATTAGTTTGCGCTTAAGTATTCAGCAGTACTAACTCTGTCAGCAGACATTGCTTCTTTACCAGCTTCCCAGTTTGCAGGGCAAACTTCACCTTTAGTCTGGATGTGCGTGTAAGCGTCAACCATTCTTAAGTATTCGTTTACGTTACGTCCTAATGGCATATCGTTTACGCTTTCGTGGAAGATTTTTCCAGTTTCGTCAATTAGATAAGTAGCTCTGTAAGTTACGTTTGAACCTTCGATGATAACTGAATCAGTATCTTCGCTGTAGCTTGTAGATTCGATATCAAGAATTCCTAAAATATTAGCTAAGTTACGGTTAGTATCTGCTAAGATTGGGTAAGTAACACCTTCGATTCCACCGTTGTTTTTTGGAGTGTTTAACCAAGCAAAGTGTACTTCGTTTGTGTCGCAAGAAGCTCCGATTACGATAGTATTTCTTTTTTCGAATTCTGGCAATGCAGCTTGAAAGGCGTGTAATTCAGTTGGACATACAAAAGTAAAATCTTTTGGATACCAGAATAATAGTACTTTTTTGTTGTTGTTTACTGCTTCTTCAATGATGTTGATTTTTAAGTTATCACCCATTTCTGAGATAGCATCTACTGCAATACTCGGGAATTTTTTTCCTACTAAAGACATATTTTTCGTTTTAAAATTAAAATTTATTTCTGGTGCAAAAGTAGGGTATAAGTACAGGGTCTTATAATAAGATGTGATTATAAAAATTTATAAGTTGATAGTTTTTGGTTATATAAATGTTTAACTTATTGAATATCAATATTTACTGGTAAAATACCATTAAAACTATTTTTTTCTAAAAATTGAATTCCAGCTGTTTTTTGAAACTCTTCAAAGTCCTGATACGCCTGGATTAACCCTGAAGCTTTTTTAAGATTCGGAATTAAGGGCAAAACATAGGGGTTTCCGAAGACATAAATGATACATTTTTTAGTTTGAAGCAAGCCTGAAAGTAAGCTGAAAACAGTATCATCTATTTCAAATTTATTTGCAGGTTTTGCTTTCGGAACAAATAATGAAATTAGAATAGTATCGAAACTTTGAAGTTGTTTTTCAATTTTTGAGATATCCGATGTTTCTAAATTTTCAAAAGCAAATTCCGGAGAAGGTAATTTTGTATTTAAGGTTTTAAAGAATGTGTTTTCAGTGTTTTTATATAAACTCAGTTTGACTAATCTATTGTTTTTTTGTGCTTCAAACGCTAATTCTGAAATTCCGTTATCAATGATTTTGGTGATTGCGTTTTGTGCGATTTGGAGATTTAATTGTGAAGCATTTTCGAAATTCAATTCACCAGAAGCAAAAGTTTCATTCGAAAACAATCCTACTTTTTCTTTTGCTTTTCTAATTCTTTCATAGCTTTCAAAAATACGGTCCGGCGAAGCATTTTTGAAGATCGCTTCAATTCCTTCCGGAACATTTTCTGCGAAACATAAAATATCATTTCCAGCGTTGAAGGCTTCCCATTCTAATTGACCTTTGGTTTCATATAATTTAGAAACGCTGTGCATATTTAAAGCATCAGAAATTACTAAACCGTCATAACCTAATTTCTCACGCAAAAGATCCTGAATAATCGGTTTTGATAAAGTTCCCGAAGTATCTTTTCCATCATTTAAACTAGGAACAGCCAAATGTCCAATCATGATGGAGTCGACATTGTTTTCGATTCCTTTTATGAAAGGATATAATTCGTTTTCCAGTAATTCTTCAAGAGTTTCTTTTAAAACTGGTAATCCCAAGTGTGAATCCACGTTAGTATTTCCGTGTCCGGGAAAGTGTTTCAAGCATCCTAAAATACCAACATCAGACATTCCTTTTAAATATTCAATGGCAAAATTGGCGACTTTTTCTTTATTTTCACCAAAAGAGCGATAGCCAATAACCGGATTATTCGGATTATTATTGATGTCTGCCAAAGGAGATAAGTTATACTGAATTCCGGCAGCTTTTAAATCCAATCCGATTTGTTTTCCGACTTCATAAATCAGATTTGAATTGTTTTCAGGCAGAGCACCAAGTGTGATTGCGTATGGATATTGCGGTGTTTTTTCGATACGCATTGCCAGACCCCATTCTGCATCGATGCTTATTAACAGCGGAGTTGAAGCTGCTTTTTGGTAACGAACGATTAATGCTTTGATTTTTTCGTAGCTGTCATCGTTGAAAACAATTTTCTGTTTGCTTTCGTAATTCGTTGCAGCGCTTGCACGACTGTGAAAAAAAGTCAATCCGCCAATATTATAGTCTTTGATAAGGCGTTCGGTTTCCTGAATATTTTCTTCGGTATCGTTGATGAATACTGCTGGAAAGAAAAATTGTCCTATTCTTTGTCGTAATGCTTCGGCTGTCATTTTCATTATTATAAAGTCTTTTTCATGCAGACACTATTATCCATTTTTTCGTAAGGCGGATAATTGGGTATTATGGTGTAATTTAATTTTTGATATAAGTTGATGGCTTCGGGCTGGTTTTTTCCGGTTTCAAGAATGGTATAGGTATAACCAATTTCTTTCGCCCAAATTTCAAGTGCTGCCAAAACAGCTGAAGCAATTCCTTTTTTTCGATGGCCCGGATGTACATACATTCGTTTGATTTCGGTCTTGTCACTTTCTTTTTCGCGGAAAGCGCCACAGCCAAGCGGAATTCCGTCCTCATAATACACGATTGTGTGTTTTATTTTATCGGTTTTATTATACTGATTATAAAAAGCATGATCTTCGCCATCTCTAATTGCTAAATCCTGATCTAATAAAGCAACCAGATTTATAAAATCCATATCGTCTGAGTTGGTTCGTTTTATATTACTCATGATTTAAAATATTTTAATCAGTATCGTTTGATTTTCTAACACATAGTATTTAGGTATTGGAAAAGGCGTTTCACTTTATTAAAATACAAATAGCTATGTGTTGAGAAATTGACTTTCTCTTTTTTATTCTTTCACACAAAAAAACTATGTTTCTATGTGTTTAAAAGAATGTTTTATTTCAACTTTGCTTTCTTCTGTTTAGCCAATTGCTTTTTGGTTTCAATTGCTTTTTCGAGTCGGTTTTTGAAGCGAAAGAGTTTTGGTAGCCCTTCCAAGCGGTCTTCGATCGTGATTTCTTCGTACACAATAATTGCTTTTTCTAAAACCCGAATTTCATTGTCCAGATCGAGTTGGTTTTTGTAAATTGTAGCCAATCGATCATAAGGATGATTTCCTTTAAAACCTTCGGTAACATTTTCTTCATACAGCTCAATTGCTTTTTCAAGATTTCCGGACTTTTCGAACTCACTTCCTTTCAGATTGCGTTCGGCCTGCAAATTTTCATTGATTTCCATAGGTAAAAGTTTGATTTGGGGTTAAACTTCTTCTGATTTTTTTCCGAAATCTTTCGGAAAAATTAAAAAACGTGATAAAATAAGACCTGGTATTGTTGCTATCAAAACCCAGATAAAGAAGTTTTGATAACCTAAATATTGTTGAATATAGCCGCTTAACATTCCCGGCAGCATCATTCCCATAGCCATAAAACCGGTTGCCAGTGCATAATGCGCTGTTTTTGATTCTCCTTCAGCCACATGAATCAGGTACATCATAAATCCTGTAAACCCAAAACCATATCCAAACTGTTCTAAAATTACAACAAGGCAAGTGTAGAGATTAAGGTTGGAATTTATTTCGAAAAAATATAAGTTTATGTGAAGGTGAAAAAGTTCTTCAGGTTGAAAATGAGCTAATCCAATAAATCCAAGGATAGGCAGGTGCATTGCCAGAAACATAGGAAAAATCCATTTGGTAAGGCCATGTTTAGAAATTGCAATGCCACCTAAAATGCCACCAATCGTTAAGGCCAGAATTCCTAAAGTTCCATAAATAATACCTACAGCCTCAGTGTCCAGAGCCATACCGCCCAATTCTTTCTTGTCTAACAAGAATGGACTTAACATTTTTAGTAATTGCGATTCACCTAATCTGAAAACCAGAATAAATGCCAATACCAATCCGATTTGTTTTTTCTTAAAAAAAGTCACAAATACAGTACCGAAGCTTAAATGGTGGTCTTTATTATTTTCAACAACATTTATTTCGGTTTTTGGTGTAAAAACGAAATTATAAAGTGTAATAAATGTCATTAACAAACCTACTGCAATCATGGTGTATGACCAAGCTTTGGTATTATCACCATATTTATGCTCCAGATAACCTGCAAACAAAACGATTAAACCATTTCCTGAAAGCATTGCAAGTCGGTAAAAAGTACTTCTGATGCCGAGGAAAAAAGATTGCTGTTCTTTTCGCAATGCCAATAAATAAAAACCATCGCTGGCAATATCATTCGAAGCCGAAGCAAAAGCCGCAACCCAAAATATCGCCAAAGTCATGATGAAAAATCCACTAGTCGGAATTGTAAAACCGACAAGCAAAAACGCGATTGAAATCAGCAGTTGCATCGATAAAAACCATTTTCTTTTGGTTCCGTTCAATTCAATAAAAGGACTCCAAAGCGGTTTTATAACCCATGGCAAATACAATAAACTGGTATAAACACCAATATCTTCATTTGAAATTCCTAAATTTTTGTACATTATTACCGAAACCGAAATGATGACGGCATAAGGAAGTCCAGATGCAAAATTAAGAAGCGGAATCCAAAACCAAGGTGTGTTATCTGTTTTCATCAGGTTGTGCAGGGGAATAGATTTTAAATGTCTTTTTTAAGTCGATAATAGTTGGTGTACTTTCGTTTGCAAAATAGTCAATAAATGTCACAGCACAAGCTTTATACTGATTCATTTTTTCGGCTGGAACCGAAAATGAAATTGTTCCTGTGTTTTGGCATACCACTACCTTATCAACGATTTGTCTGGCATCATTAATGTCTATTTTCGAAATATGTTCTGCTCCGTACACCACCATGTATCTCACTTTTGTATTATAAGGATATTTGACATTGAACGAATAACGCAGGCTGTCTTTTCCGTACTCATTTACAATTGGTGTATCAATAATAACACGTTTTAAATTTGGAACTGCCGATGGAAGAGCCGGATACTGGTATTGGTTTTCTTCTAAATGGCGAACAATATCAAAGTTTTTATCCATGAACCATTTCGCACTGAAATAAGCACTTCCGCTTACGTTTTTGAAACTTCTCAAATAATCAATCTGATTCGGGATTTCTGACATGAAATTCCAGCTTTTATCACTGTCACCTCTAATCTTATAGGATGCGTGACCAATGTAAATAGCCGTATTGTTTGAATTCTCAGACCACCATTTTACTAGTTTCGAGTAATTGGCAATACGATTGTTCATACTCCAATATAATTGTGGAAGGATGTAATCAATCCATTTCTGATCCATCCATAAAACCGGATCGGCATATAAATCGTCGTAATTAGAAGTAGATTGTGTCTCTGAACCTTTTGGATCTACCGATTTATTTCGCCAAACCCCAAACGGACTGATTCCGAATTGTACCCACGGTTTGCTGGCTTTTATAGTAGTAGAAATCGTGTGCACAAAATTGCTCACATTGGCACGTCGCCAGTCGGCAAGTGACAGACCGCTTCCGTATTTTTTGTAGGATGCGGTGTCGTTAAACACTTTTCCAGGAACAGCATACGGATAAAAATAATCATCAAAGTGAATAGCATCGATGTCGTATTTATCAACAACCTCTTTCACCACTTTGGTTAAATGCGACTGAACTTCCGGCAAAGCAGGATCATAGTATAATTTCCCACCATATTCAATCATCCACTCCGGATGTTTGAATATGTCGTGATTTGGACTTAATTGCTGTTTGTTTAAATCGAAAGTAGCACGGTATGGGTTCATCCAGGCATGAAATTCAAAACCTCTTTCGTGTGCTTCCTCAATCATCCAGGCCAAAGCATCGTAATACGGGTTGGGAGCCTGACCTTCTTTTCCGGTTAAAAAACGCGACCACGGAGCCAGTTCCGTTGGGTAAAAAGCATCACCAACACTTCTAATCTGAACGATTACGGCATTGTAATTCAGTTTTTTATACGCTTCTAAAATCTCGATATAGTCTGCTTTTTCTTTTTCAACGCCGTCAATTGCTGTTTTTGGCCAGTCAATATTTACGACAGTTGCAATCCAGACACCTCTAAATTCATTTTTAGGATGTTTGGTTTTTTCCTGCGAATTGACGTTCCATCCAAAGAAAAGTAAATATATGATAGAGAATATTAGGTGCTGATTTTTATGCATTTCAATCTTTTTTTAACAGAAATCAAAAATAGTTTTTTTAACGGACTATCGTAAATAATTCAGAAATTATAATTTAAACGCTATTTATTTGGTTTTCATGTAATTGTTTTCGCTTTTTATAGTATTAGTTTTGTGCCTGAACTTGATAATAAATTTTTGAAGCAGAAAGATTAGGTATTTTCAGCAAGCATCGTCCCGCTTTCCGTTACAAACGAAGTTCACTGAACTCCGATTAAAAATAAAAATTAAGTGAAGTAATCTTTTGTGCCGAACCCCGGCACAAAAGGATTTCCACTTCAATCGGGGCTAGAGAGAAACATTTTACTTTTTAAGAACATTCCAAAAATAGTAACCCAAGGTTTAGTATTAATCCGGAAAAGAAATTTTACCCATTGTTACAGATGGAATTCCTTTGTTTGTACCAAAATTATAATGGCCGCCCGCAACCGTTTCATTGGCTAAAACGGCAAATAAGACCGCTTCTTTGGCATCGCTTAAAATGCCCAGATCATCGCTTTTTTGAAATTCGCAAGGCAATAATTCTTTTAGCCATTTCACCAATAACGGATTGTTTGTACCGCCTCCCGACAGATATATTTTGAATTCGCTAATTGGCGTTCCGGTATTTTTTACCACAAACTGAATCGCTTCGACAATGGTCTCTGCGCTCAGACGTGTTAAAGTAGCCAGTAAATCTGGTGCCGAAATGTTTTCGAGATTGGTTTTTGAAAGTGCCGAATCAACAAAACCTTTATTGAACAATTCCTGACCGATGGTTTTCGGGAAACTTTTACGGAAGAAAGCATCGTTTTTAAGTTCGCTTAAAAGTTCCTGATTTACGATTCCCTGTTGCGCGATTTCGGCGTCTTTATCGTAACTTTTTTCAAGGAAAAAGTGTTTGGTAAAAGTGTCGATTAAGGTATTAGCCGTTCCGGTATCGGTTACAAAAACTTCTTCGGCGTTTAGCGAAGCAGGCAAATAGGTGAAATTCGCGATGCCGCCCATGTTGAGCATAATGCGGTTTTCGCCTTTTTGGCTGAATAACAAATAATCGCCATAAACGGCCAAAGGCGCACCTTCGCCACCTGCTGCAACATGTTTCTGCCTGAAATCGGAGAGTGTGATAATTCCGGTTTTTACCGCAATATGATCGCCATCGCCAATCTGTAAAGTAGCATTTGGGAACTTTTCCTGCTGATGTAAAAATTTCGGAGCATGCAAAACCGTTTGTCCGTGCGAAGCAATCAAGTCAACTTCATGTGCGGGAATATTCCATTTTTGAAGACAATCGTTGACCATTCCTGCGTGCAAAAGACCAATCCATTCGTTTAGTAAAGCCAAATGCTGAAAATCGATTGTTTTTTGTGCAAACACTTTACGGATTTCGATTTTAATGTCTTCTGAGTAAGGGATGGTTTCAAACTCCAGAATGGTAACATTTGTATTTTCGCCCGCTCCCGAAATTTCACACAAAGCAATGTCAAGCCCGTCAAGCGAAGTTCCGGACATTAGACCTATTATTTTTCGGGTTTGTTTTTGAGCGATGTTGTAGAGAGCGGTTATGTTTTTGTTCATTTGAAATGAGTTTTTAAAGATGCTTTGTATTTGGAATGCGAAAATCAGATTATTTTGGATATAAAGTTATCGTTTTTAGTCAATTTTTGAGTGAAATATTAAATTTTCAATATTCAAATTTGTGCTGTAAATCTGAAAGAATAAAGAGCAAAACTTATTTCATTTTCTATATATTTGCTCATAACCAATTTAAAAAATTAAACCATGATTGTTATTTTAGGACTTATTGTTTTTCTTCTTATTGTTGGAATTGCTATCTATAATTCGCTTATCGGAAAAAGAAATCAGGTAACCAATGCTTTCTCTGCTATTGATGTAATGCTGAAAAAACGTTTTGACCTGATTCCGAATCTGGTTGAAGTGGTAAAACAATACACTAATTATGAACAAAGTACTTTAACTAAAATTGTAGAACTTCGCGCCAAAGCAACTTCAGGAACTTTAACAGACGGAGAAAAAGCGAGTTTAGATAAAGAATTAAGCTCAGCGGTAAAAGGCCTGATGGTAACCGTTGAAAATTACCCTGATTTAAAAGCTAATACCAATTTCCTAAACCTGCAATCTACATGGACAGAAAGCGAAGAACAAATTGCTGCCGCCAGAAGAACTTATAATGCTGTAGTGACTGATTATAACAATGCTATTATGATGTTTCCGGGCAATATGTTTGCAGGAATGCTGGGTTACACTAAAATTGATGTGCTGGAAACACCTGAAGAAGAGCGTAAAAACATTAGTGCAAAAGAACTATTCAATAATTAATGGATTCAGAAATAAACTCGAAAGCAAATCTGCAGGAAATACTGAATACATTAGAAACAGACCGAAAAAAAATAGCCGAAACATACCAAACATGCTATATATTATTTGGTCTTGCAGTATTAGTTTTACTAGTTGGGTTATTTATCCGATTTCCTGCGTTGGGAATTATTGGATGTTTAGTTCCTTTGATTATAGGTATTGTGATGTATTTTCGAATAGAAGATGATGCTGTAAAATATAAAGCAGCTTATAAAGCAACGGTTGTCGGAACGGCTTTAAAAAACATCAACGATACGCTGATCATTACACCGCTAAGCGGGCTTCCTGAATATGAGTTTATAAGTTCAGAGCTTTTTACTACTGAACCCGATCGCTATAAAACGCAGGATTTAATAAGCGGAACGATCGACAAAACTTCTTTTTGGTTTGCCGAAGTTCATGCGGAATATAAAACAGAAACTCGTACCAAAAACGGAACGCGGACCGAATGGCATACAATTTTTAAAGGAATTGTTTTTGTGGCCGATTTCAATAAAAATTTTACGGTTTCTACAGTAGTGCGACCAAAAGGTTTTGGTGAGAGTCTGGGAGCGTGGTTTTCTAAAAACGTTTTTAGTTTTGGAAACAGCGAAGTCATACAACTAGAAAACACCGAATTTGATAATAAGTTTGTGACCTATTCCAGAAACCAGATTGAAGCCAGATACATCCTGACACCCGCCATGATGGAGAGAATTCTGGATCTAAACAGTAAATCTGACGAGACAATTTCATTTTCGTTCATACATTCTAAAATGTATATTGCTTTTCCGTTGTCTTACAATTATTTTGAGGCGCCTATTCATAAATCGCTTTTAGTTCCCGATTTACTTACAGATGATCTTTCAATTGTTCAGTTTATGCAGAATATTGTTCATGAACTGGATTTGAATACGAGGATTTGGGGGAAGGAGTAGGACTTTTTTGAAAATAACATTTTAAAAAACCGCTTAATGGATTTGGATTTATTAAGCGGTTTTCACAACTCTGTTACTCGACTGCATCAGAGTACCAGAATATGGATATTCGAATTAAATGAAATATATACAAAACGAAAATATTTTTGTAATAATTGGCGGAATTATATTTTGCGCTTTCTTAATTTGTTGGATTAGAAAGGCAGATGTAAAAGAATTTAAAAAGTTAGAAGAACAAGGTTTAGAAATGAATTCAATTACTAAAATGCGTAGTTGGAGAGTTTACATTATTGCAGGAATTGGAATTATTATTATGATGTTTGAAGTTTTGAAACGACTATATCAAATGATATTTAATGATTGAACAAATACTGAAAGACTACATTAAGTTTATAAGAAGCTTTGAAGTTTTATTAAAAGATAAATACCAGCAAGACATAAATCCGTGTTTGTTTTCTCATACTTTTTTTGAAAGAATAGGCTCCATTGACGGAATTGAATATAATTTTCACGGAAGCGGATGCACTGCCAAAAAAGATGGTGTTATTTACGAGTACGATATTATAATAAACCAAATTAAATTTTCACAATGGAAATTCTCAGAGTTTATTAGAACACATCCCGAATATCAAAATTTAAATTATAGTCCTGATTTTGTTGAATATGAATTGTATCAGCTTATTGAGAAAGGAATTTTAGAGTGGGACATTATAGAAGGTATTTCTTTTGGATGTGTTTTTAAATCTTATCGGGTTGTTCAGGAGCCTTCATTTACCTTATAATTTTTTTAAATCTTATCATGAAACCAATTGCCCCTAATAACAAAAGGGGCATCCTTTTGTGCCAGAAAGTAGATTTGCAAACGGTGATCTAATGATCGGATGTAGAAATTTAAAGTTATATATCGTGTTTACCGATTAGAAATCTGTGTGAAGTTGTTAATCGATAAATTTTTATTGTTTTATAATTTCATATCCCAATTTTTTTGGTTTTGTCACTATATCATTGTCAATCCATTTTGTTTTAATAAAATATTTTCCTTTATCTTCAATTAATATAAATTCAGGATTCATTTTTGCACCTAACTTATAGCCATTTAAGTTTTTTAAATGATTTAATACTAATTCATTATCATTCTCTTTCGTAGTTAATAAATCTTTAAATCCTATTTGATAACCGTCTCCAGTAGCTATAATGCTATCGTTTGAGATTTCAATGTCTAAATTCCAGCCTGCATTTTCTCCTCCAATTTTTCCATAACTAAAATAAGTTGAATATTTTCCAATCCATTTATTTGGAATTTTTATTTTTTGAAGCTTAACTGATTTATTACTGGCTTCTTTCTCTTGATTTTCCTTTGGCTTTTGTTGGCAAATTACAAGTTGTAAACAAAATAAAATAGTTGTGATTACGAGTGTTTTTTTCATATTTAAATTTATAATATAACGTGAGTTCGATGTAAACAATAATTAAGCTACAAGCCTGTTGTTTTCAAAATCAATATTTATAGAAGGCTTTTTAGGGAAGAAAGAATAGGCTATTAGTGCTGATAATAAATTAGTTATAAAGTTATCAAAACTTCTGTGTCTTGTATGTTCTATTTGACAAATATTTTTCAATTGATCATAAACAGTTTCAATTAATGAGCGCTTTCTTAGCATAATTTTATCTTGTAAAAGCATCATACTATTTTTCATGTTCTTTTTGATTTTAGTAATCAAATGCACACCATCTATAAAAAGCTGTTCAAACAAATCTTTTCCAATATATCCTTTGTCACCAAAAAGTTTTCCAAAAATTCTTTTGTGAAAGTTATTGCTTTTTAAAGGTTCTCTATCATCAACATTGGCTTGAGTAAAGATAAAATCAAGAATTTCTCCCTTATCATTTATAATTAAGTGTAATTTAAACCCAAAGAACCATCCCGTTGAAGTATGCCCTTTTGTAGCTAAATCTTTGAATGTTTTATGCTGTTTTTCCCGTCTAATATGGCATGCTCTCAAAGGGGTAGAGTCAATTATAGAAATTCCTGTGCATTGACCTAAACAGCAGGTTTTCAAAAATAGGGCCATTGGTACAGCGGTTCTTTTTTGAAGTTCCACAAATCTATTGTAAGACACAAGGTTTGGAAATTCGTTATTCAAATGTTTTCCTATATAAAACAAGTAAAAATGTTTTAAGTTTTTGAAACCCATAGTGTGAAATAGCACTAAAATGGTTATAACTTCACTATCTGACATAATAAATTTTCGGTTTCTTTTCTTTGGAGCCTCTTTTTCTTTTAAGCTATGAGCAGCTATAGTTTTATCAAATTCTTTACAGAATTCGTCTATAAGAAAGTAAATTTCAGTAATTTTATTCGCATCTAACATAGAGGTGGTTTTAAATGTAATTAATTGTTTGTCAGGCTTTAATATACATAAACCATCTCTATTTTTCAAATATATCCTTCCTTTTTTATGTCGAACTCACGTTAATATAATACACCTTAGAGTTCAAATACCAAAAGTCATTTGAACATTAGCTTAAATTAGTTTATTTCCTATTTAGCAAATGCCATTCAAAATCTATAAATCTTTTACTTTTTATGTAATATTGATTGTTCTCTTTTTTAATAAAAAAAGAACTTTCTTCTAAATCTGAAGTACAAGTGCCTTCGCCAGTATATATTAATTTAAAAATTCCTTTATTTTGGGTAACACTATAAGTTCCTTCACAAAATGCTTCTAGCGAATTATTCGTCCCAATACTTAAAATAGCTTGCGAGATTTCAAAATTAAAATAGAAGGTAATTTCAATTGGTTCTCCTGTTTCAACACTTTCAACTTTAGTCTTAATGGAATAATCACCTTTTAAAACTACATCTTGATTACTTTGTTTTATATTGGAATTACCTAAAACATTTGATTTCCAATTATTATATTCATTATTATTATCATTACTTATATTGAGAGTAAGTATTTTCTTCCATACCCCATTAGTCCATTTAAAGATACTTTGTTTATGAGGATATTTGGGATAATATGGAATATCCATATTTGCATTATAGGTTAAATCTCTTTTATCTATTATAAGTACATAAATATCATATAGCTTTTTTAAATCATCAATATTTAATTTTCCGACCTTACTTTCTTCTTTCTCAAAATCAATATTTTCGTTTAATCTATTTTTTGGGATAAGATAGACTTCCACATTCCCTAATTTATTTGATGTTTTTGGATTATAAATACACCCATTGTCAGGCACAGTAAAATATCCATCCATATATGAATAATCTCCACATTTTAAAAGATTATCAAGCGATTCTTTTGAATAATCGGTTCCGCTAATAGCCCCTTTTTGTTCTTTTTTCGAAGGCTCCTGAGCATAAATTTCTTTCTTTTTACAACTAATTAGAAGAAGAAAAAAAATGCTTAATAATTTAATAGATTTCATTTGTTTTATAATTTTTTAGTGTAATTTTTTGGTCTAAAATAACCTTTCCAACCCGCATGTTTAGATAAAGCTTTACCTAGTCTTTTATATACAGCGGTTCTGGAACAACCTGTTCCGGAATAACCACCATTATTTTTATTTGCTGTCTCATCGGCACTACCAACATTCCCTATTGCTTCTAAGATAGTTACCAAGTCAGATTCCTCATCAAAACTATATACAATTCCTGTATGCCTGGATATGCAAACAAAAAGTAGAGAAAAAGTTAAGCTACATTTTTGTAATTAGTTAATTTATTAAATTCTTCAATAGTTTTATAGTTCAAAGCAGAGTGCCTTCTTTTTTTATTGTACCAAATTTCGATGTATTCAAAAATTTCAAGTTCCATTTGTTCTTTAGTAATTAGTTTATTCCCATAAATTAATTCTGTTTTTAGTGATTTGAAAAAACTTTCTGCAACAGCATTATCCCAGCAATCTCCTTTACGGCTCATACTTCTAGTGACAGTTTTAAAAGAGTCAAGCATATTAGTAAAGCTTTTATTAGCATATTGAATTCCTCTGTCGGAGTGGAATATTAATTCATTTGTAATTTTTCGATTTTTAAGTGCCATTTTCCAAGCTGTTAATGTAGTTTGTTTAGTACTCAAACCATTGCTTAGACTCCAGCCAATTATTTTTCTGTCGAACAAATCCAAAATAATTGTGAGATACAAAAATCCGTCCTTTGTTTGAATATATGTTATATCTGAAACCCAAGCTTTAGATGGTTCCTTCACCGTAAATTCTCTTTTTAAGATATTTGGAACAACAAAATGATTATGTTTTGAATTGGTTGTTACTTTAAATTTTTTACTCAATTTACTGTACAAACCTAATTGCTTCATGTATTTAGCGACTGTTATTCTAGATATTTGATATCCTATATTTTGAAGTTCTAAAGTAATTCTTGGACTTCCATATCGCTGTTTGGTATTAAAATATATTGAAGTTATTGCTTCTTTTATTAAAATCACTCGTTTTTGCCTTTCTGAAACAATCTGTTTTTTCCATTTATAGTAACTGCTGTTGCTTACTGCTAAAACTTTGCACATCTTTTCAATCGAATATATTTTTTCATGGTCTTTTATGAAAAGATAAATCATCGACCTCCCTTGGAAAAGATGCTTATTGCCTTTTTTAAGATATCACGTTCTAATTCTGCTTCTTTTAATTTTTTTTCAAGTTCATGAATTTTTTCTTGTTCGGGACTTAGTTTTAAATTGCCTTTTCCAGGAAAACTTCCCGTTCCAAATTCTTGATAATCTTGGCGCCATTTATAAAGCAAAGCAGCTGTAATACCAAGTTCCTTGGCAAGTAGAGAGATATTATCTCTTTCATAACTTAATTGGACTGCTTTCTCTTTGAAAATGCGGTCGTAATTTTTACGATTTTCTTTCATGGTCTAAAGTTAAGATTTTGTCCTTAACTAGAACTCCACGCTAAGTTAGCACATCCAGCCCTACACCATCAGATCTTCTCCAAACAAAAATATCTCCTTTTTTAGGTTTAAAATCATCCGAATCACTTCCATCAACAAAATCGATATTTTCTGAATCTATAGCTTTTCTGAAATCCTTTTGGGTAGTCATTATTCCTGTATTTATTTCCTTAACATTAGTTGTTATTCCTAGTTTAGTTAAATAAATTGAAACCGTTTCTGAACAATCTAAACCTTCTAAACCTTTTTCAGAAAGAGAATTTCTAACACCAAGCTGACTATACGAAATATTTTTATCTACTAAAGCTTTCATTTCATCTAAAACACCTGTAGTATCTCCACTACTTTCTTCCTGATTTTCAATTCCTCCACAACTAAACCCCTTTTCTTTCTTCAAAAGTCCTTCTGCGAAACTGATGCGGTATCTACCTAATATTTCTGAGCGTTGAATTTTTTGATCATTATTATTTTCTTCATCAACACTTTTATTGGCTTCATAATTTCTATTACTAACTTTTTGTTTTTCTGTTTCTGGTTTTTCATGCTTTTCATATAAAACATAACTTTCCTTTTTAGCAATTCCTATTGGTGCAAAAACCTGTAAATAAATATCTTCAGGAGACAACAACTTTTTGTGCCAATTATATAGCATAAAATATTTCTTAACATATTCAAGTTGATCTAAGTCGGTCATTAGTGCTAACTTTTTTTTAGTAAGACTCAAAGAATTTTCTTTATTTAAAGAATCTATAGCATCTTTCGTAAACTGTATAAGTCCAACGGCTCCATTAAAATTGTCGTCAAGTTTATTTATTGCTTCTTTAGACAAACCTTCATATTTTTTTCTCTTTTTCCCGTTACTGTCAACATAATTAACTAATTCAATCTTAGAAGGAGAAAATGTTTCTGAAGTTTCAACTTTCATTACAGCCATCAATCCATTAGCCATTTGTTTATAATTATTTGGCCATAAACTTTTACTTATTTCTACAACTTTCTTTCTAAAATCACAACTCACTTTATTTCCCCAAATCAAGTCATATTCCCTACAATCACAAGTAGTAACTTTCTTCTTTTCATCCTCTTTATCCGGTACAAAAATCTTCATTACACTATTTGTAAACTCCATTGGATCAGGTAAAAATATGGGTTTTATTTTGAAAGCTTCTTCAACCCAATCGTATTTTTTACCAGTTGACGGTGGTTGTATTCCTTTTTCGTCTTTTTTGGATTTGCCTTTTGTTTCGGCCGGAATTGCTTTTTTGACAGGCTGCTTTTTTGATTCCGGTTGGTAATCAGAATTGATTACATTTAAATTATTGCTGCTGACCTTTTCTTGTAGAAATATTTCGGCAGTTGCATAATACTCATGTGTTTGTCCTTCATTAGCGTTTCTTGCATTGGCTATTTTTTTGAAATCGGGTGTCAATATAAAATCAATATCTGCAATTCCGTCTTTTACGGTACCAGGAAGCGTTTTGGCTTTGTTTTTTTCATTTAGCTTATCATGTCCACCTCCGTCTGCATCATCTTCCCAGAGTGTAATATATACTCTTTGCCAATCCATGTGCAGGCAATGAACCCTTGCTTTAACGGTTTGTCCGTAAGCTAATGGTTTCGTTGGTTTTTTACCGTTTATGTCAAGTAATTCAATACTTTGAATTTTTGGAACTTCAGCCGGATGAGTTTTTATATCCAGGTAAGCGATCTGTTCACCACGTTTCGCTACAATGCGAATCCCTTTTCGGGTTAGGCTTCTTTGTAAAAAAGTAAATGATACGGTGTTTCCTGTTTTTTCATTTCCTTTTGCTTTTTGCCATTTGCTAAATTCCAAAACATAAACTTCCCATGTAACAGGATATTCAAAATGATTAGGAGTACTTGAAGGAATCTGGCCTAGATAAAGCCCAATTTGAGGAAGTAGGGTATCTACTTAGTAAAATTCTTCCCTACCCACCTCTGGAGCAGGGTTTCCGGTTATTTTAAAATCTGACATTTATATCGTATTAGGGGCAATAATTACAATAAAAGTTTTCCTTTAATTTTTGACGAATATAAATATTAAATTACTTAAAACAACACAAATAAAAATAAATTTCTTACAAATTTTTTTGTAGCCCAGATGGAAGCGGCATCCTTTTGTGGCAGGGTTTGCCACAAAAGATATAGCGGACAGCTGGATTAGCTTCTGAAAAATCTAAAAAAGAAATAGCTCCATTAATGCGAAAACCCAAACGAAATACTCAATATAATAATGCCGATTACGATGGTGGTAATGGCAACATACAGGTAGTCTTTTTCGAGGAGAAAAGAAAATAACGATAATAATACCCGAAATACGGGCGTGAGGAACAAAAGTATGATTCCGGAGAAGATGATCGAGTCGCCTTTTCCCTGAATTAGACCTTTGTAAATGGTTGCGATTACTTCGAAAATGTTTTTGTCTTTTTCTGTAAATACCGAGTAGTCTTCGATTTCCTGACCGTGGTGCAACAGATAAACAATGCCTCCAATGGCGGCTACAGATAATGCCGTCCAAACGCCGTAGCGCAATAAATTGCCTATAATGTTCTGAAAATCTTTTTCCTGAGATATATTTGGTGCCATGTTTTTAGATTTTTCCGTTAATGCCATTGTAAATCATGTTTATTGCCAGTACAAAAATGAGGCAGGCAAAGAAAATGCGGAGTTTCTTAGGGTTGGTTCTTACCAGAATTTTGGCTCCTGCCATCGCTCCGAACAACACTCCGATTACGACCGGCATACAAATTCCGGGTTCGATATAGCCTTTCTGAATGTAAATTACCGAACTCGCCATTGCGGTAACGCCCATCATAAAATTGCTGGTGGTGGTAGAAACCTTAAACGGAATGCGCATGATATTGTCCATGGCAATTACTTTGAAAGCCCCGGAACCAATTCCTAACAATCCTGACATCATGCCGGCGATTCCCATCATGCTGAATCCCCCGATTACATTTTTTGTTCCGTAAGCTATTACTTCTCCGTCATGGGTGGGATAAGTACCGTTCAGATGTAGTTTTTTGGCCAATGAACTCGATTCTAAAACGATGTGTTCTTCTTTTTTTCGGAGAGAATTAACAGCCGAGAAAATAAGCGTGAGTCCAAATAAAACGGCTATAAACGAAGTCGGTGCGATGGTCGAAAGCAGTGCTCCGCCAACGGCGCCGAGTGTGGTGGCAATTTCGAGGAATATCCCGAGACGCATATTGGTAATTCCTTCTTTTACATAAGCTGCCGCAGAACCTGATGACGTTGCTATAACTGATACCAAAGCCGCACCAATGGCATAATGAATATCGACTCCGAGCATAATTGTAAGTAGTGGTATGATAATGATTCCGCCGCCTAAACCGGATAAGGAGCCTACAAAACCAGCTAAAAAAGCCCCTAAAAGCATAATCAGGGTGAATGTTAATACTGTCATTGTTGTATGTTTTTTGCTAATTTACAAATACATACTGTTTTTGGCATCATTAAGTTTTATTGTGAAAGGATAAAATAGTTTTGTTTTATTGAAAGATGCTGATTGTTAGCGTGATAATGGGGACTTAAAAATGCCTTAAAAAAAAATCAGCGTGATAAAATGATTCTTTAACAAGGGCTTCGACGGAGTTTATCCTGAGCGAAGTCGAATGGGCTCAGCCTGACATCTGTTTTCAATTCACAAATTATTTCTCTCAAATTAATAAATGCAAAAAATACACTTCCCGAAAAGGCTTGTAGCCAAAATACTGTAGAAGTTCGCAGTATTATGGCATAAACATTGAAAACTCAGTGCCTAATTTTCTTAATTTAGAATAAAAACAAAGGAAATAAGAGTATTTTTGTACCCGAAAAACACATCCGTTTTAGGTTATAAATTCAAATCAGAATGTCAATAATTAAGGAGTTAGAACAACTGTCTGCATCATTAGAAGGAACACTTTTATACGATGATCTTCATAAAACGCTTTATTCAACCGATGCTTCGGTGTACCGAATTAAACCGAATGCCGTAGCTATACCCAAAACAACTGCGGATATTGCCAAACTCATAAAGTTTGCAGCAGATCATAGCATTTCGGTTACGCCAAGAACTGCAGGAACTTCACTGGCAGGACAGGCAGTAGGAGACGGATTGGTAATTGATGTTTCGAAGCATTTTACTAAAATTATTTCGTTTGATGCCGCAAAGAAAACCGTTACCGTTCAGCCCGGTGTTATTCGCGATGAGCTGAATTTATTCTTAAAACCTCACGGTGTATTTTTCGCACCAATCACATCAACCTCAAACCGCGCCATGATTGGCGGAATGGTCGGAAATAACTCTTCGGGAACAACCTCGATTCGATATGGTGTGACGCGTGATAAAATTGCTCAGGTAAAAGCAATTTTGAGCGACGGCTCTGAAGTCGTTTTTAAAGACCTGACTTCGGATGAATTTATAGAAAAAACTAAAGGGGATACTTTAGAAAATAAAATATACAAAAGTGTTTACGAGGAACTTTCAGTAAAAGAAAATCAGGAAGAAATTATAAAGGAGTTTCCAAAACCTGAAATTCACAGAAGAAATACAGGGTATGCGGTTGATATTCTGCTAAAATCGGAATTGTTTGGCGGGAGTGAACCGACAATCAATTTAGGAAAACTGCTTTGCGGAAGTGAAGGAACGCTGGCTTTTACGACCGAAGTGACCTTAAAAGTGGACGATCTGCCACCTGCACACAGTATTATGGTGGTAGGACATTATCATACAATTCAGGAATCGTTGGAATCGGTTGTCGTGGCAATGAAACATCATTTGTACACCTGCGAAATGATTGACGACACAATTTTGGATTGTACGAAAACGAATCGGGAGCACGTAAAAAACAGGTTCTTTTTGCAAGGCGAGCCTAAAGCGATTATGTTGTTTGAAGTGGCAGCGCATACTTTGGAAGATGCCGAAATACAAGCTGATGCCCTGATCGCTGATTTAGAAAAAAACAATTTTGGCTATGCTCAGGTAAAAATTTATGGCGCTGATATCGATAAAGCAAATGAACTGAGAAAAGCCGGACTTGGTCTTTTAGGAAGTATAGTAGGTGACAATAAAGCGGCGGATTCAATTGAGGATACAGCGGTTGAATTGAGCGATTTACCAGCATATATTGCAGAGTTTTCGGCGATGATGTTAAGCCACGGACAGGAAGCGATTTATTATGCACATGCCGGTGCGGGAGAATTGCACTTGCGTCCTGTTTTGAATTTGAAGAAGACCGAAGATTTAAAATTATTCAGAACCATTGCAACGGAAGTAGCACATTTGGTAAAAAAATACAGAGGTTCATTAAGTGGTGAACATGGCGACGGAATTGTACGCGGGGAATTTATTCCGTTTATGATTGGCGAAAAGAATTACGAATTGCTGAAAAGAATCAAACTGGCATTCGATCCGAATTCGGTTTTGAATATCGGGAAGATTGTCAATGCTGGGAAAATGGACGAAAACCATCGGGTAATTTCAGGCAGAGTTGAACCGGATATTAAAACGTTTCAGGATTTCTCAGACAGTTTGGGAATTTTGCGTGCAGCCGAAAAATGCAACGGTTCTGGCGATTGCAGAAAATTACCATCGGCAGGGGGAGCTATGTGTCCGAGTTATCGTGCGACCAAAAATGAAAAGGAAACTACGCGTGCGAGAGCTAATGCACTACGTGAATATTTGACGTATTCTGAAAAAGAAAATAAATTTGACCAGAAAGAATTATACGAAGTTTTTGAGTTGTGTGTAAGCTGTAAAGCCTGTGCCAGCGAATGTCCGAGTAATGTGGACGTAGCAACTTTAAAAGCCGAATTTTTATACCAATACCAAAAAGCAAACGGATTCTCAACCCGAAATAAGATTTTTGCCAACAATGCCAAACTGAACAAAATGGGAAGCAAATTCCCGGCAATTACCAATTTTATTTCGAATCAGTCATTGGTAAAAAAAACAATGGGAATTGCACCGGAAAGACAAGTGCCGTTATTGGCAAAAAAGACTTTTAGGAAATGGTTCGCCAATAATAAACCAATAAAAACTGATTTCCCGAATGGGAGGTTGTATTTATTTGTAGATGAATTCACGAATTATTACGACGTAAATATCGGAATCGATGCTTTCGAATTATTGACTAAATTAGGTTATCAGGTTTTAGTTATCGATCATGAAGAAAGCGGAAGAACATATCTTTCGAAAGGATTTTTGGAAGAAGCTAAGAAAATTGCCAATCACAACGTGAATGTCTTTAAAGATTTGGTTTTAGGAAATGCACCTTTGGTCGGAATTGAACCTTCGGCGATTTTGACTTTTAGGGATGAATATTTACGTTTGGCAGATGATAAGGATGCTGCAGAAAAATTATCCCGAAATGCTTTTACAATTGAAGAATTCTTCAAAAAAGAAATCATCGACGGAAAAATCACTCCTGATTCTTTTTCGGAAGAAACTAAAGAAATCAAAATTCACGGACATTGCCACCAGAAATCATTGAGTTCTGTTGAAGCAACTTTTGCGATGCTGAATTTGCCTAAAAATAACACGGTCACCATTTACAATTCAGGCTGTTGCGGAATGGCGGGATCTTTTGGTTATGAAAAAGAACATTATCAGGTGAGTATGCAGATGGGTGAAGATACTTTATTTCCAAAAGTTCGTAATACAGCCGAAAATGTAAAAATTGCAGCAGCAGGAACGAGTTGTCGTCATCAGATTTATGATGGAACGAGTCGTGAAGCTCAGCATCCGGTAAGTATTTTGCGTAGTTGTTTGAAATAAAAACGGTTTTGAATTATTTAATTAAACCATTATAATGAAGTTTTATTTATACATAATTTTATTTTTTACTTTTTCCCTAAATGGACAAAATAAACTGGATTGTTCTAAATGTTCATCTGAAATTATCGATGAAAATAAATTAAAAAAGGAAGATCTTTTTTCCTTAAAATTATTGAAGAACGAAATTTATGCAAGAAAAGGATATGTATTTTCCAATCCGGAATATTCAGATGTTTTTAAGAAATTCAATTGGTACAATCCAATAAATGACAATAAAAGTATTGTTTACTCAGACATTGAACTAAAGAATATTGCAATTTTAAACCGAAGAATTAATGAAATTTCAGAATTTCTTGAAAAGGAAAAAAATAGTAAATACAAGGCATTTTCGCCTGAAAAAATAAATCAAATTTTTACGAAAGAAAAAAGAAAAGAACTAGGGATTAATTTTAGTATTTGGAAAGTTTACAATTACAAGGACAAAACTGGCGAGTATTATTTGGTGCTGACAGAAGATAAATTTAAGGAGCCTGTTGATGGTAATAATTTTAACAATGCAGTCAGGGCATTAAATTTTAAAATTGAAAATGAGCACTGGACAAAAACTTTCGAAACGAATGATTTTAAAGAAAGTCATGAGCAGAGTATTTGGTTTTGGTCGAGATATATTTATGTTGAAGATTTTGATCATGACGGAATTATCGATCCGATTATAATTTATGGTACTAGCGGACTTAATTTATACGATGATGGGAGAATTAAAATTCTATTGTATTATAAAGGTAAAAAGATAGGTATCCGGATTCAAAATGGAGTTCTTGATGACGAAAGAAATTTTAATGTAGATGCTGACTTTTATAATCTCCCAAAGATAATACAGGAAAAAATTGTAGCGCAAATGTATTTAATGGTCGAAAACAACCACTCTATTTTACCTTACGGATGGCAAAAAAAGATGGCAAAAAAAATGACTTTCATCGCTGAACAGTAATTTAGAAAATCAATTTACATATAATCTAGTATTTGAGTATTAATAAATCTGCATTATCTGCAAGAGAAAATTTATAGTTCCAGATAAAAATCTATGCTTATCTCTTTAAACAGTAGCAAAAAATTACTTCAAGCTTACTTTTTTCCCTGTTTCAGCGGCTTTATAGATGGCCTTGATGACTTTTATGTCTTTTAGTCCTTCTTCACCAGTGATGTGATTGGGGAGTTTTTTATTTTCTAAAATGAACTTACAAATTTCATCCATTTGAGTCTGCTGCTGGTTTATCACGGGGAATTTCAATTCTTTTTCAGATGTTTTTCCTTTAAAAGGGCCATAACTCAAAGCGGGACTCAACTCGAATGAACCTTCATCTGCTGATGCATACAATCTGTCAATATTGTAATTAACAGAAGTATTACAATTTGCAACAGCCCCGCTTGGAAACTCCATTTGCCATGAAATACTTTCTTCTGTTTCAGAAAAAATTTGTTTGTTATATACCGTGCCAAATTGTGCCGTTACGGCAATTGGTTCTTCGCCCAAAATATAACGGCTGGCCTGAATACAATAAACCCCTAAATCCATTAAAGGTCCGCCACCGGATAATTTTTTATTAAGCCTCCATTCATTTCGGTCACTGAAATTCACAGTGCTTTTTGTATCAAGTGGATCATGTATTTTATAACCAAGGGAAGCTTCTATAAAACGTACTTGTCCAAAAACTTTTTCCTGCCCCATTCGTTTAATTTCTAAGTGAGTTGGTTCGTAATGCAAACGATAACCAATCGCTAATTGAACATTATTTTCATTACAGGTTTTGATCATCTCTTCACAATCTTTGACAGAAATTGCCATAGGTTTTTCTGTAATTACATGTTTGCCGGCTTTTGCAGCACGAATTGTAAAATCTTTATGGAGTCCGTTTGGTGTTACAACATAGACCAAGTCAATGTCTTTGTTTTTTATAATTTCATCGAAGTTCTCGTAGTTATAAATATTCTTATCAGGAATGTTATACTGGCTCTTCCATTTTACAGCTTTTGCCTGAGTTCCCGTAACTATTCCTGCAA
Source organism: Flavobacterium sp. LM4 (assembly GCF_002017935.1). Classification (NCBI taxonomy): domain Bacteria; kingdom Pseudomonadati; phylum Bacteroidota; class Flavobacteriia; order Flavobacteriales; family Flavobacteriaceae; genus Flavobacterium; species Flavobacterium sp. LM4. Next base: position 3,091,622 of record NZ_MUFW01000001.1, read on the forward strand.
GAGTGCAATACTCAGAAATCTGAATTCCTTTTGCCAGCATTGAGGCATAATTACCAAGACCACACAATGCAATGTTTAATTTTTTCCCGGTGTCTGGAATTTTATTCACTTCCGGTGCCGATAAAAACGAAGGCAGCGTTGTTACAATCACCGAAGCACCAACTCCCATCCCAAATTTATTTACAAATGAACGTCTTGAAATTTTCGCCATAAATTTACTTTAAATTAGTATTGATTTATAAGTAAACCATTTCTGTAAAATGTTACAAAGGAGAGGTTATAAAATGTTTCTGGTTAGCTTAATGAGACTTTGTTTCCTGTTTCAGCAGCTTTGTAAATTGCATTAATAATCTTAATGTCTTTCAATCCTTCTTCTCCTCTAATATGGTCCGGAAGTTTTTTGTTTTCCAATAATAATTTAGAAATTTCATCCAATTGTCTTTGCTGTTGTTTGATTGGTGGAAATTTTAGAGGTCCTTTAGAGGTCTTTCCTTCATAGGGGCCATAACTCAAGCCCGGACTTAATTCAAAAGAACCATAATCGGCTGATGCATAAGTCTTGTCAATGTTGTAACCACAGGAAGTATTGCCATTAGCCATTGCACCGCTGGGAAATACCATTTGCCAGGAGATACTTTCTTCCGTTTCTGAAAATCTGTTTTTATCATTTATCGTTCCAAACTGAGCAGTAACCGAAATGGGTTCTTCTCCTAAAATATAACGGCTTGCCTGAATGCAATAAATTCCCAAATCCATTAAAGGACCTCCGCCGGATAATTTTTTGTTGAGTCTCCAGTTGGCAGGACTATTTATATCTACGGGCTTTTTGGCAATGGTATCATAAGTTTTATATCCGAGAGATGATTCTATATATCGTACTTGTCCGAAAACTTTCTCTTGCCCTAATCGCTTAATTTCTAAATGCGTCGGTTCGTAATGCAAACGATATCCAATGGCCAGCTGAACTTTATTATCGTTACAGGCTTTGATCATTTCTTCGCATTCTTTTACAGTAATTGCCATTGGTTTTTCAGTGATAACATGTTTTCCTGCTTTGGCAGAACGGATAACAAAATCTTTATGAAGACTATTAGGCAGGATTACATAAACCATGTCAATATCTTTATTCTTTATAATCTCATCGAAATTTTCATAATTGTAGATGTTCTTATTGGGAATATTGTATTTTTCTTTCCATTTAATGGCTTTTGAAGGCGTTCCTGTTACTATTCCGGCAAGATGGCAATATTCAGAACCCTGCATGGACTCTGCTACTATGTTGGCATAAATTCCTAAGCCGCACAGGGCAAGATTTATTTTTTTTCCGGTATACGGCAGGTTATCCGGTTCAGGTGCAGATAAAAATGAAGGAAGGGTTGTTACTATAACGGAAGCACCAACACCAATTCCAAATTTATTTACAAATGAGCGTCTTGTGATTTTTTCCATAAAATTATTCTTTTGGTTAAATACTAACTTGTTAGTAAAGCTGTTTGTGAGAATGTTACATTTGTGTTCGTGTAAGCTACTCATACGTATCGAATTAGCATCAAATTAAAGAATTATAATGGTCTAGTCCTAAAAAAGTGCTACATATTATTGAGAAAAAGATTAAGAAAAATTGTGCAATTCATGGTGAAAAAAATCTCACATAAACAAAATCGTTTTATATATTTGATTTCAGGATAATTTTTGCATTATTTGCAAAATAAAAGCGTAAAGTCTGAAATATATTAATTTTAAAACCAGAACCACATATGGCGTTATCAGGTTTATTCCGCAAAAAAACAGTACAGGATATTCTGAATCAAGTTGCAAAGAACGAAGCAGATGGACACAATGCATTAGGAAAGCACTTAACAACAAGGGATCTAACAGCATTTGGAATTGCAGCTATTGTTGGTGCAGGAATTTTTAGCACCATCGGAAAAGCCAGTGCTGATGGCGGACCCGCTGTTATTTTTCTGTTTCTTTTTACAGCTTTAGCATGTAGTTTTGCAGCTTTTGCTTATGCCGAATTTGCTTCGATGGTTCCGGTTTCAGGAAGTGCTTACACTTATTCTTATGTAGCTTTCGGCGAATTAATAGCCTGGATTATTGGCTGGGCTTTAATTATGGAATATGCCGTAGGAAATATAACGGTTGCCATATCCTGGAGTGATTATTTTACGGGACTGCTCCAAAGTGGCGGTATTCGTTTGCCACAATGGATTCAGATGGATTATTTAACCGCTTCAAACGGTTTTAAAGATGCTATGGCCTTAATGCAGGGAGGAAAATCTTTTGAAAATTTAGATTCAGGATTGCAGGCGGCATATATGGCCTGGACTACGGCACCAACGATTGGTTCTTTTCATTTTGTTGCCGATTTACCAGCTTTGTTTATTATCGTTTTAATTACCGCTTTGGTATACAGAGGAATGAAAGAATCCCGTAATGCCAGTAACTTAATGGTAGTTGTGAAACTTTGTATTGTACTTTTAGTAATTGCAGTTGGAGCTTTTTATGTTGATACAGCCAATTGGGACCCGTTTGCACCAAATGGTGTAGGTGGTGTTTTAAAAGGGGTTTCAGCGGTTTTCTTTGCCTACATTGGTTTTGATGCGATTTCAACAACGGCAGAAGAATGTAAAAATCCACAACGTGATTTACCACGCGGAATGATGTGGGCTATTATTATCTGTACAATTTTATATATTGCTATAGCCTTGGTTTTAACCGGAATGGTACGTTATAATGAATTGAATGTTGGTGATCCTCTGGCATTTGTTTTTGAAAAATTAGACTTAAAATGGATGTCAGGAATTATCGCTGTAAGTGCTGTAATTGCAATGGCTAGCGTTTTGTTGGTTTTTCAAATGGGGCAGCCAAGAATCTGGATGAGTATGAGCCGTGATGGTTTATTGCCTAAGAAATTTTCTACTGTACATCCAAAATTCAAAACGCCTTCTTTTGCTACAATTGTTACAGGTTTTGTAGTAGCAGTACCGGCTTTATTCTTAAACTTAACGATGGTAACAGATTTGTGCAGTATCGGAACCTTATTTGCTTTTGTATTGGTTTGTGCGGGAGTTTTGGTATTGCAGAACAAGCCGGAAATTCCAAGAGGAAAATTCAAAACACCATATGTAAACTCAAAATATATTTTGCCGGTTTTAATAATCTCCGGATTGTATTATGCTTTTACTTTCAACAATAAGGCAACTGTGGCTTTTATTAATAATGAAGCACAGACATTTGATGCAACAACAATTATTACATCCTTAAATAAAGAAGAATCTGCAAAAGTTTTAAATTATTTAGAAAATATTGATGTTAAAAATAAAACTGCCGAAACCTCAGATTTAGAACATTTATTGAGCCAATATCAGGACGACGAAGCTAAATATGCCGAAGTTGTAAAAGGTCTTCCAGTCAATGATTCTCTAAAATACGAATCAGGCTTCAGTTTATTCAAACACAAAATTCCAATGTGGATTTTTCTTTTTGTTCTGGTTGGATTAGCTGTTTGGGCATTCAGAAAAAATTTGTCTTTAATTCCGCTTTTGGGTTTAATCTGCTGTCTCTATATGATGGCAGAATTAAGCGTGTGGAACTGGATTTACTTTACAATCTGGTTACTAATCGGGTTATTGATTTACTTTACTTATAGCAGAAAAAATAGTAAACTGAACTTTGTAGTAAAGGTATAAGTTTAGGGTTATGAATTATAAATGGAAAGCCTTTCTGAGATTGGTCAGAACGGCTTTTTTATTTTTTTAACGCAGAATCTGCAGATTAACGCAGACTTTAATAGATTTTTTATAAACACATATTATAAATCTGCTTTAAAAAAAACTTAGCGATTCTCTGCGAAAACCACTCCGTGTATCTTTGTGAAATAACGTTTTACAAAACCCCAAGCTCCACCATACAAGCCTTCATCATCTCATAAGTACGCTGAATATCATTATCCAATCCAATCGAGAACCGAATCAAACCATCCGTCAGTCCCATTTCGTGTTGTTCTTCCAGCGGAATCTCACTAGAAGTCGAAGTTCCCGGCGCGCTGAATAACGTTTTATAAAATCCTAAACTGACTGCCAGATATCCCAAATTTCTATCCTGCATTAACTCCATCAATTCATTTGCCTTCGCTAAAGTTCCAACATCAATAGTCAGCATTCCGCCAAAGCCGTATTCTGGATTTATCATGGTTTTATACAATTCATGACTCGGGTGACTTTTCAATCCTGGATAAACCGTTTTTAAGCCGTCACTTTCAAATTTTTCAGCCAGATAAGCTGCATTGTGACTATGTTGTTTAATTCGAATATGAAGCGTTCTTAAATTTTTCATAACACTTGCAGAACGCAGACTGTCCATCGTTGGGCCTAAAAGCATACTTGCTCCGGAGTTTACATTCTTCAGCGAATTAATAAATTCTTTCGATGCACAGGTCACACCGCCAACAGTGTCACTACTTCCGTTAATGTATTTCGTTAGACTATGAATTACAATATCAGCACCCAATTTTGCCGGAGAAACAGATAAAGGCGAAAACGTATTATCAACAACTAATTTTAGATTGTGCTTTTTAGCAATTTTTGCTAACCCGCCAATATCAGCTACTTCCAAAAGCGGATTACTTACAGTTTCACAATACAAAACTTTAGTTTTAGAAGTAATTGCATCTTCAACAACATCCAGTTTGGTAATGTCAACAAAACTTGTTTCAATACCAAAACGAGGCGTAAAATTCTTCAAAAAAGCATATGTTCCGCCATAAATCGTTCTGCTGGAAACAATGTGGTCGCCTGAACCGCACAATTGCAATAGAGTAGGCGTAATCGCTCCCATTCCTGAAGCCGAAACATTTGCCGTTTCTGTTCCTTCCATCGCTGCCAAAGCCTGATCCAGGTACAAATTACTTGGAGACGAATGACGCGAATATAAATAACAGCCTTCCATGTTTCCTTCAAAAGTATCAAACATCGTTTTTGCCGAAAGGAAAGTATAAGTCGAAGAATCAGAAATCGATGGATTCACTCCTCCAAATTCCCCAAAGTATTGCAAATCCTGAATTTTATCTGCCGGATTAAAGTTTTTCATTTTTATGTCATTGCGAGGAACGAAGCAATCTCATCCTCAGGTTAGTATTTGTTATTTTTTGATTAAAATAGATTTTGGAATTGACTTTTGACATTGCAATTGATTTTTGCAATTGTTTAGAAGCTATTTCCTGCTGTTCCTTCCAATCTTTTGTGGCGAACCCCGCCACAAAAGGATTTCCCTTCCCATCAGGGCTAGTGCACCCGTTTTCAAAAGAAATCCTATTCAAAATAACAGTTTATTAGAAAATTAATCAATTATTATGATTATAATTAGATTTTAAAATTATTAAAATTAATTAATGTAGATTATTTGTCTAAATTTGATTTAGAAAACCCAAATCAATAGATTTTCTTTCATCTTATAAAATCAACAAAAATGACTTTAGACACCACTGATAAAAAACTTCTGGTTTTATTACAAACCGACAGTAAAAAAACAACCAAAGAATTGTCCTTAAAACTCAACCTTTCGGTAACGGCTGTTTATGAACGTATAAAAAAGTTAGAGCGCGAAGGGATAATCAAAAACTATGTAGCGTTGGTCGATAAATCCAAAATCGAAAAAGGATTTGTAGTGTTCTGTCATTTAAAACTCATTCAGCATACCAAAGAATTCCTGACCAAATTCGAGAGTGAAGTCATCAAACTCAACGAAGTTTTAGAATGTCATCACGTAAGTGGCGATTACGATTATATATTAAAAGTATTAGTAAAAGACATGGAAGAATACAGAGAATTTCTGGTAACTAAACTAACCACTTTACAGCATATTGGAAGCACACAAAGTATGTTTATGATCAGCGAAGTGAAGAATTCGACGGTGATTTTCTAAGATTCTAACTTTAAACTACAATGTTTAGAGGGCAAAAAAATTTTATTTCAGGTTTCAGTTTCATCACTTTGCTTAGCAAAAAAATCTAAATAAAACTTTGCGAATCTTTACGTAAGCCGTTATGATTTTTGCGGTAAATTCACGGACCAAATTCACAACTAAAAAGCATTAAATTTGATTTAAAATGCTACGACAATGGAAACGAAAGAATTAAGACGTAAACTCATAAAAGATTTTGGAAAATTCATCGAAGACGATTCGAAATTAGAAATTTTAGAAAGTTTTTTGATGCCATTAGTCATGATGAAAAAAAGTCAATTGTTTCCGATTCCCATTATGATTTGGATGCTGAAGAAAGAGAAAAATATATTTCTGGAGAAAATCAGTCCGGTTCTTGGGAAGAAACCGAAAATCGCCTGAATGCGAAATATGGCTTTTAAGATTACTATTTTACCATTAGCAGAAAAAGAAATCGACGAATCTATTGAATTTTAGGAAAGCAGAAGTAAAGGTTTTTTGTAATTATTCATTCTGTTTTTCATACATCAAGAAATCCTCAAAGAAAACCCTGAGTTTTAACGTTGATAAAATCTGTCAAATTTTCCCGATATAAATTTTCCTATTTTTGAAAATCAATTTACAGGATTTTATAAACTTCAAATTCCTTAATCAAAAATCAAAAAAGAATCACTTTCTTTTCAAAAACTAAAGAAATCATAACAAAAAACCTTAAGCTTTAAACTTTAAACAAAACTTTATTCCTTAATTTTGTAACGCTAAAATAAAAAATAGAAAAACTATGAGTTCATTTGACGTAGTCATTATAGGTTCAGGTCCTGGCGGATATGTATCAGCAATTCGTTGCGCACAATTAGGTTTCAAAACTGCAATTGTAGAAAAGTATAACTCTTTGGGCGGAACCTGTCTTAATGTAGGTTGTATTCCTTCAAAAGCATTGTTATCATCTTCTCACCATTATGCGGAAATTGCACACTTTGCAGATCACGGAATCGAAGTTTCGGGTGATGTAAAAATCAATTTAGAGAAAATGATTGCCCGTAAGCAAGCAGTTGTAGACCAAACAGCAGGCGGAGTAAACTACTTAATGGATAAAAATAAAATCACTGTTTTTAATGGTTTGGGTTCTTTCGTAGACGCAACTCATATTTCTGTTGCAAAAGCTGACGGAACATCAGAAACTATCGAAGCAAAATATACTGTTATTGCAACAGGATCAAAACCATCTTCTTTGCCATTTATCAAAATTGATAAAGAAAGAATCATTACTTCTACTGAAGCTTTAGCTTTAAAAGAAGTTCCAAAACACTTGGTTATTATTGGTGGTGGAGTTATCGGAATCGAGCTTGGACAAGTTTACCTTCGTTTAGGAGCTCAGGTTTCTGTAGTAGAATTCATGGACAGAATTATTCCGGGAATGGACGGAGCGCTTTCTAAAGAATTAACTAAAGTATTGAAAAAACAAGGAATGAAATTCTATGTTTCTCACAAAGTAAAATCAGTTGAAAGAAACGGTGATGCTGTTACTGTTCAGGCTGAAAATGCAAAAGGAGAAACAATCACTCTTGAAGGAGATTATTCATTAGTTTCTGTTGGCCGTCGTCCGTACACAGACGGGTTAAACGCTGATAAAGCTGGAGTTAAAATCTCAGACAGAGGACAGGTAGAAGTAAACGATCATTTACAAACCAGTGTTCCAAATATCTACGCTATTGGTGATGTTGTTCGTGGAGCGATGTTAGCACATAAAGCCGAAGAAGAAGGAACTATGGTTGCTGAAATTTTAGCAGGTCAAAAACCACATATTGATTATAACTTAATTCCTGGTGTAGTGTACACTTGGCCGGAAGTTGCTGCAGTTGGACAAACTGAAGAGCAATTAAAAGCTGCCGGAGTTAAATACAAATCAGGAAGTTTCCCATTCAAAGCGTTAGGACGTGCAAGAGCAAGTGCTGACTTAGACGGATTTGTAAAAATCCTTGCTGATGAGAAAACAGATGAGGTTTTAGGAGTTCATATGATTGGGGCACGTACAGCTGATTTAATTGCTGAAGCGGTTACTGCAATGGAATTCAAAGCTTCAGCTGAAGATATTTCAAGAATGAGCCACGCACATCCAACTTTTGCGGAAGCGATAAAAGAAGCAGCATTAGCTGCTACTGAAAACAGAGCTATACACGTATAATATTTTACGTAAATCATATTTTTAGAAAACCGTCAGAATTCATCTGGCGGTTTTTTTATTGTTTTACTATTTTGAAAATATAATATGTTTCCTTGTTTTTTGTATAAACACTATAAGTCAGATTATCTTCATTGTATAGTTTATATAAATATTTTTCGCCTTTAATGCTTAAATTTTTTCTGGATACATTATCACTTTCAATAAATTCCAATTCGAACTCGCAATTGCCTTTGTTTTTATAGCGTAGTTTTGAAAAAGTATTGTCTGAAAATTTTTCTACCCATAAATTATCTTTTAAAGTAACTTCTACTTTATTGCCATCATTTTCGACATAATAATACTTCGAAGTTTTACTGAAATTATTACATTCTTCTTTTGATATGATTTGTAAAGGTCTTTCATTTTGCATCGACCAGGTACTCTCAGGTGATTTATTTGGAAAAAGTGCAACAAATTCATTGCAGTCTTTTTGCAATCTATAAAAGATTTGCGCAAATATTTTTTCTTGAATAATAGTGTCTTTAAATTTTGATAAATAGGGAGTAATGTGAGAATTATTGATAGTATTAATTCGAATTTCGTTATTTAAATTTTTGTCTTGAACTAATGATTTGCATATTTCATTATTTAGTGAATCTACAGCCTTGGTATACTGTGATCTGGAATAAGAAGAATAAAACAGAATAATGAGAAAAATGTATGTTTTCATTTTTAGAGATTGATTAGTTATCAAATATAATTTTTTTGTTAGAATAGTATAAACTTTTTAAAATTAATGTTTTAACATGTAAGCCTTAAGTGAAATTTTGTAAAGAAAATATGCTTTTGGGATATTATCTTTAGAAGAAATAAAAAGAGAATATTATGAAAAACAGATATATAGTTCCAGTTTTGATTGGAGCAGGAATCTTATTAGCCTTGTACTCATGTGGAGGAGGAATTCCGAAGAAAGCAACTGCTATAACAAATTTTGACAGCGCAAAATATCTTGGTAAATGGTATGAAATCGCCAGATTAGATCATAAATGGGAAAGGGGTTTAGACAACGTGACTGCTGAGTATACTTTAAACGAAGACAAAACAATAAAAGTTGATAATAAGGGCTATGATTTTAAAAAAGGCAAATGGCAGCAGAGCATAGGCAAAGCTAAATTTGTTGGAAAAGAAAATATTGGCATGCTGAAGGTTTCATTTTTTGGTCCTTTTTATTCGGGGTATAATGTCATTGCAATTGATGAGGATTATAAATATGCTCTTGTTGCCGGAGAAAGTTTAAAATATATGTGGATACTTTCAAGAGAAAAAATAATTCCGGAAAATGTCAAAACGGATTTTCTTATGATAGCCCTTGAAATTGGCTATAAGACATCTGATTTGGTTTGGGTAAAGCATGAGAAGGCAAATTAAAAATAAACCCGACAGATTTTAAAGTCTGTCGGGGCTTTGTATTTTGAATTAAAATCTGGATCATGGAGTAAATACACTTTTATAGTTATCCCAATATCTGTAGATCAAAAATAAGTTAGCTAAGAATAATAATCCGGCAATCGGAAGACCTTCAGGTGCAAGGAAATAATTGATAAACAAGATGTTTACGGTTATAGGTAAAATCAAAATATTGGCTAATGATACAAAACGACCTGTGACGAAAGCTATTCCGCAAAGTAATTCAATAGATTTTGCCAAAGGGAGTAAATACGTTGAGGCAACTAAGCCTATATTAAAAGCCTTAAAATTACCGGTAGTTTCAGGTTCCGGGAAAAGATGAAAAAAATATCCAACAGAAGAAACAAGTAACAAAAGACCAATCAGAACGCGGACAATAATAGTAGCAATTTTCATAATACTTAGGATTTTTTAAGGTTAAAAAATATAAATAAGCTATTGGAAAAGATACAAACTGAAAGTCTCAAATTAAATCACAAATATATTTTTTGTGGTATTTTTTAAGAATTTTATAATTAAACAAATCTAATTTTAGGATTGGTTTAATTATATATCAAATATAATAAATTTTTTCTTATGAAAATGCTAATTTATTGCCGATTAATGTTTCTTCAGATACTTCTTGTAAAGGAAAAATCCGCCAATGCTTATTAAGATAAATGGCCACAGATTAACGAAGAAAACTAAGATTGACTGTAAAATATACCAGCCGCTTTTTAGGGAGTCTATTATCTGGATTCCAAGGTTTGGTTTGTAAGCAGCAGGATCTTTTTCACCGGCAATTATTTCTTGCTTTATTGTTTCGTTTTGATAAAGTTGTAAAGTTACCGTGCTGAAATTAATTTGATCCTGAAGTGATAAATTATCAATAGTGCGATTATCGTTTGCTTCTTTTTGGTTTGCCAAAATATTCTCTGCTTCCATAATATCATTGATTTTTTTGCCCTTCTCGTCAATTGCTTTTTCGACTCTTTTTTCGGTATTGGTACTTCTTTTTTGAGAAAGCTGATTTGATAATAATTTCAGTGAAACATCATCGGCTTTGATTACTCTGAAATCAAGGAAGTCAATTTGTTTGGCAATAGTTTTGATAACCGTATCGAGCTGTGTATTGGGAACGCGGATTGTAATGTTGTTTTCTACTGTAAATTTAGTAGTTTCAAGTGTGCTGTCCTGACTGATTTTGGTTTTAATCTGATTCTGAATAGTACTTTGTAAATTGGTATAGGTAACAAACCCACCAAATTTTTGGGTAGCATTTTCAATTGCATAAGTTGACCTGACGACGTTTTTAACCTTGAATTTGATATCAGCAGTTCGAATGAATTTCTGTTTGCTGTCTTTTTTTTCGACTGCTGCCGATGATGAAATAGCTGTGCTGGATAAAACAGCTGTACTGTCGGTTGTTGCGTAATCTGCTTTTTCTTCTGCTGTTGTATCTGCTTTTTTGCAGGAAAATAATACTGCGGTAACAACTAAGGTGGTCAAACCTAATTTTGCAATTGTTTTCATAAAGTTTTTAAATGTTGATTAATAAATGTTTTTGTATAAAGGGTAAGTAATGTTTAAACCAAACGGCAAGAAAAGTTTTAAGAATTACTGTTAATTCGATATACTAAAAAGTGTGCCAATATTTTTTTGATATTACTTATTGAAGGAATTTTTTTGTCGTAATTTTGAAATCTAAAATTGATTCATTTTTGAGAGTTTCCATTCACAAGCACATTCCGGATCCGGGGCAGTTTAAGCAACAGCTTTTAAGTTGGTCACAACAATTTCGAGAGGTTATTTTTTTGGATAGCAATACTTATCCGCAAGAATATTCCAACTTCGATTGTATGATGGCTGTTGATGCTTTTACATCTTTAAAAACAGATTTTCATAATGCGTTTGAGGATTTAAAACAGTATCAGCAAACTACAAAAGACTGGCTTTTTGGTTATTTGTCTTATGATCTTAAAAATGATACAGAATCTTTAAAATCATCCAATTTTGACGGACTGTACTTTCCGGATTTGTTTTTCTTTCAGCCTAAAAAGATTTTTTTATTGAAAGAAAACCATCTTGAAATCAGCTATTTGTCGCTTTGTGATGATGAGGTTGAAGAGGATTTTGAGGAAATTATTCAAAGTAAAAATGATTCTTTCGAAACGTTGGACAGAGTACAAGTGCAACAACGAATTTCAAAAGAATTATATCTTCAAAAAGTAACAAAAATGCTGGAACACATTCACGCAGGTGATATGTACGAAGCTAATTTTTGTATGGAATTTTTTGCCGAAAATGCCGTTATCAATCCATTGGAAAAATTTCAAAAACTGAATGAGATTTCAAAAGCGCCTTTTTCGGTTTTCTTTAAAAACAATAAACAGTTTTTGCTTTCTGCTTCTCCGGAACGTTATCTTAAAAAAACGGGGGATACCATTATTTCACAGCCGATAAAAGGCACCTCAAAACGATTTTCAGATTTGATTCAGGATGAAGAATCAAAACAAAATCTTGAAAACGATGGAAAAGAACGTGCTGAAAATATCATGATAACCGATTTGGTTCGAAATGATTTATCGCACACAGCACAAAAAGGTTCAGTAGAAGTTAAGGAACTCTGCAAAATTTATTCCTTCTTGCAGGTACATCAAATGATTTCTACAGTAACTTCAAAATTACATCCTAAATATTCTCCTGTAGATGTTTTAAAAACAACTTTTCCAATGGGAAGTATGACGGGTGCTCCAAAAATTTCGGTAATGAAAATTATTGAAAATCTTGAGGAAACCAAGCGTGGTTTGTATAGTGGAGCAGTTGGTTACTTTTCACCCGAAGGAGATTTTGATTTTAATGTAGTGATTAGGAGTATTTTGTATAATCAGGAAAATAAATACGTCTCGTTTTCCGTTGGAAGTGCTATTACAGCGCAATCTGTACCTGAAAAAGAATATGAAGAATGTTTATTAAAGGCCAAAGCAATGTCTGAGGTATTATCAGGTTTAATTTGAAAATAATAAATTAGAAAGTGTCTGTTTATGAAATTAATTTTGAAAGCATATAATTTAAAACTAAAGCACACTTTTAGAATTTCAAGAAAATCAATAGATTTTCAGCCTTCCCTAATAGTAGAATTACAGGATAATGGATTTTCGGGGTATGGTGAAGCAACTTCAAATCCGTATTATAATATTACGGTGGAAATTTTGCAGTATGATATTGAAAAAATCCGTGATATTATAGAAGCAGCGTCTCATGAAACTCCCGAAGAATTTTGGTTGAAAATAAATCCGTTTTTAAAAGACAATCCTTTTGCTTTATGTGCCCTTGATAATGCGTATAATGATTTGTATGCACGAAAAAATGGTAAAAAGCTGTATGAATTATGGAATTACAATATTAGTCATAATCCGTTGACTAACTATACCATTGGGATAGATACTATTGAAAATATGGTCCTGAAGATGAAAGGATTTCCATGGCCGATTTATAAAATAAAGTTAGGAACTCCTGAGGATATTGAAATTGTAACCGAATTGCGAAAACACACCAATGCCATTTTTAGGGTCGATGCCAATTGCGCCTGGACTGTTGATGAAACCCTGAAAAATGCAATTATTCTGAAAAACTTAGGTGTTGAATTTATTGAACAGCCTTTGAAAGCGGATGACTGGTATGGGCATAAAGAAGTTTTTGAAAATGCTGTTTTGCCTGTTATAGCTGATGAAAGTTGTGTTACAGAATCAGATGTTGCAAAATGTCACAATCATTTTCATGGTGTAAACATAAAATTGATGAAATGCGGAGGAATTACTCCGGGAAGAAGAATGATTGCCGAATCTAAAAAACGGGGACTAAAAACAATGGTGGGCTGTATGACAGAATCTACTGTCGGAATTTCAGCAATAGCACATTTGTTGCCGGAATTAGATTATGTTGACATGGATGGTTCTCTATTGCTGGCAGAAGATATTGCTGGCGGTGTAACAATAAAAAACGGTAAAACTTATTATCCGGACAGAGCAGGAACAGGAGTGATTTTATTCTAATATTTCCTTTTAAAATAGTGTACCTTTGCAAAATAAACGATGCTGAGGAAGAACAAATAAAACTTGAAACCTCAAACCCGAAACATAACAAAAAATGACAAATAACGATATCTTAAAAAAACTTCGCGTGGCTTTGATGCTCCGTGACGACCAAATAGTTGAAATTTTAGAATTAGTAGATTTTAGAATTACAAAATCTGAATTAGGAGCTTTTTTCAGAGCAGAAGATCATCCTAACTATATGGAATGCGGCGATCAGGTTTTGCGTAATTTCCTAAACGGATTAGTAATTCATTTAAGAGGAACAAAAGAAAATCCTAAAAATCCAAATGATGTTTTAGCAAAGCATAAAGCTGAGATTCCGAAGAAAGATAATACGAAAGAAAGACCTGAGTTTAAAGCTGCGCCAAAAGACAGTGAAAGAGGAAGAGGTGATCAAAGTCCTTCAAAGTCTGGTTCGGCAGCTAAAAAACCTAAAAAGAAAGAATTTCCAAAAGGAAATGGAAAACCATCTGTTGTAGAAAAAGTAGTTTACAAAAATGGTAAGAATAAAAAATAAAAATTCAGATGTGTTTTATACAATGCATCTTCGATTTTACATTCAAAAAACCATTCGCCAAGAATGGTTTTTTTTATATCTTATTCTGGTCGATTCTATAAAAGAAAGCATCTTTGAACGTAGCACCAATCGGCAATTCTTTTCCATTAATAAAAACAGAAAAACTGTCTGTAGATTCGATTTGTTTTAAAGCGATAACATAGGATTTATGTATCTGAATGAAATTTCTTTCCGGCAATGATTCGATTATATTTTTTAAAGAAGAATGTGTGATAATTTGCTGTTTTTTAGTATGAATACAAACATAATTCTGAAGGCTTTCTATAAATGTAATGTCTTCTGTAAATAATTTCTGAAATTTATTTTTACCATCTGTTTTTATAAAAATAAAATCAGAGGAATTAAAGGTTGGGACTTCGGTTTTGGTCTCAATATTCAATTTTGTGGCAGCCTGATAAAAGCGCTCAAAAGCAATTGGTTTCAATAAATAATCCGTTGCATTTAGTTCAAAACCTTCTAAGGCAAAGTCAGGATATGCCGTTGTAAAAATGACTTTGATATCTTTAGAAATAATTCTGGAAATCTGCAAACCTGTTAATTGCGGCATTTGGATATCCAAAAAAATAACATCGACTTTATTTGAATTTAAAAACTCCAAAGCTTTTAAGGAATCATTAAAAATGCCCACTTCTTCAAGAAAGGAAACTTTTTCAACATAGCTTTTTAAGATACGGGTTGCCGGTGGTTCATCATCCACAATGATACATTTAAGCTTCATGATTAGTTGTTTAAAGGAATTTTTAAATACGTTTTAAAGGTATTGTTTTCTGACGTTTTCTCAAGTATAAATTGATCTTTGTATGCATATTCCAAACGTTTGGTAAGATTCTCAAAACCAATTCCGGTCGAAGAATAATTTTCGCCTCCAACATTGTAATTAAAGGTAGAAATTGCTAAGAAATCGTCTTTTATTTTGATTGAAATAATTGCTTTTTCATCCCGATTATTAAGCTTTCCATGTTTAAAAACATTTTCAACGAAATGTATTAAGGCAGCCGGAATAATTTTTTCGGTCGTGTAATTTCCTTCAATCTCAAAATTTAAATAGAGCTGATCTTCAAATCTTTTCTTTTGTAAATGAATATAATTTTCTATAAACTGAATTTCTTTAGAGAGTAAAACCTCTTCTTTATCTGTTTCTGTAATGACGTAACGAAGCAAATCGGACAAGACCAAGATATCCGAAGCCATTTCATCCTCTTTCAAAATCAGCTGGCTATAAAATGAATTCAGAGTATTAAACAAAAAATGTGGACTTACCTGAGATTTCAGCATTTGTAATTCGGCTTTTTTATTCTCTAAAATCAATTGTTGATTTAGTTTGTATGTATTCTGAAATTGCCAAAATAAATAGCTTAAAGCACTTAAAATAATCGCTGGTAAACCAAAGAAGAAATTGTCACGGATATAATACGTTACTTCTCTTGTTTTTTCGGCATAATTATGAATTCCTGTAAGTTCAAAAACGATAACTTCCTGTAAAAAATAACGAATTCCCGCAAAAATCAATAATGAAACAGGAATACTCAATAGGTAGAATACTATTTTCTTGTTATTAAAAAACCAATCACAAAAAGTATAAAAATTAAGAATATAAACGATGAAAATTGACAGAATAAAAGTCACATTAAATGAGAAATACATAGTGCTGAAAACGAAATCCATTTCGCGATTATTTACTCCAATATCCCAAAGATAGAAAGTGATAAATAGTCCCAGGAAAAGTATGATATGATAATAGAAAGGAATTTTTAGCTTCATAATGATTTTATTATTCCTTCAAAAATACAACTATGAGTTTACATGAATACGATATTTATATAAAACGATTATTTTTCGGGATGAACTGTCAAAAACAATACATGAAAATTTTCAAGACCAAATTTCCAATGTTAGTGATTTGGAATTTGGGGTTCATCAAAAACTAAAAATTTAGCCGAAAAGCAAATGTAGATTTGTGATAAATTTAAAACAAATCATCATGAAAAAAATCGCTTTATTATTAGTTTTGACAATTGTATTCAACACTGTTTCTGCTCAATCAAAGAAGAAGCAAATATTATTACTAGGAACTTTCCATTTTGAGAATCCGGGACTTGATGTTGCCAAAGTAAATACCTTTAATGTAATGTCAGACAAGAGCCAGAAAGAATTGGAAAACATAACAAATAAGATTAATAAGTTTGGTCCGAATAAAATTTTTATTGAATGGAATTATCAAAAACAAGACAATCTGGATAAATTCTACAATAAAAATACGGATAGTTTACTGCACAAAGATGCAGATGAGATAGTTCAATTGGCCTTAAGATCGGCTAAGAAACTTGGGCATAAAAAACTTTATGGAATTGATTACAACAATGCTGATTTTCCGTATGACAGTTTGGTAAAAGGAATGAAAGAAGCCAATCAATTCGATTTAATCAGGAAGAATGAAGAAACAATGAAGTATTATCAAGCAGATCACAATAAAAAGATTACGAAGTATTCTTTGACTGAATTGCTTTTGGATACAAATACAAAAGCATCAATTGAAGGTAATATTGGCTGGTATCTTCAAACCGCTATTAAAGGTGGAAAGAAAGATAATTTTGTTGGAGCCTTTTTAGTCTCTGAATGGTATAGAAGGAATCTGTATATGTATGCTTTAATTCAAAAACTTAGCGAAAGTCAGGATGATAAAATAATGGTTTTATTAGGAGCCGGACATACAGCAATGATTAGGGAATTTGTAGAACATAATCCTGAATTTGAAATTGTGGAACTGGCAACTGTTTTAAAATAATAACAAGACAACTACAAACAAAAAATCCATTCGTTTTTACGAATGGATTTTTATATATAACTAATTTCTTATTTGATTAAGAAAGAGCAGCTTTAACCTGGTCAGCAGCTTCCTGAAATTGAACAGCTGATAAGATTGGCATACCAGAGTTGTCAATTAATTCTTTTGCAATTTCAGCATTTGTTCCTTGCAAACGAACAATGATTGGCACATTGATAGCGTCTCCCATGTTTTTATAAGCATCAACGACACCTTGAGCAACACGGTCACAACGAACGATTCCACCAAAAATATTAATTAAGATTGCTTTTACGTTTGGATCTTTTAAGATAATACGGAAAGCAGTTTCAACACGTTTTGCATCAGCAGTTCCTCCAACGTCAAGGAAATTTGCAGGCTCAAAACCAGCATATTTAATTAAATCCATAGTTGCCATTGCAAGACCAGCTCCGTTTACCATACATCCTACAGTACCATCAAGATCTACATAGTTTAAACCTACTTCTTTAGCTTCAACTTCGATTGGATTCTCCTCACGGATATCACGCATTTCAGCATATTTTGGTTGTCTGTATAAAGCATTATCATCGATATTTACTTTAGCATCAACAGCCATAATTTTGTTGTCAGATGTTTTTAAAACAGGGTTGATTTCAAACATAGAAGCATCAGAACCAATGTAAGCATTGTATAATGAATCGATGAATTTAACCATTTCTTTGAAAGCATTTCCAGAAAGACCTAAGTTAAAAGCAATTCTTCTTGCCTGAAAACCTTGTAATCCAACAGACGGATCAACTTCTTCTGTAAAAATTAAGTGTGGTGTGTGTTCAGCAACTTCTTCAATGTCCATTCCACCTTCAGTAGAATACATGATCATGTTACGACCTGTAGCTCTATTCAATAAAACAGAAACATAGAATTCAGAAGTTTCACTTTCACCAGGATAGTAAACATCTTCAGCTACTAAAACTTTGTTTACTTTTTTACCCTCAGCAGAAGTTTGAGGTGTAATCAATTGCATTCCGATGATTTGTCCTGCGATTTCTTCAACTTGTTGCAAGTTTTTAGCTAACTTAACTCCACCACCTTTTCCACGACCACCTGCGTGAATTTGTGCTTTTATTACATGCCATCCTGTTCCGGTTTCGGCAGTTAATTGTTTTGCAGCAGCTACAGCTTCAACTGCATTATTAGCCACAATTCCGCGTTGAATGCGTACTCCGTAACTTGCTAAAATTTCTTTTCCTTGATATTCGTGTATGTTCATAATATAGAATTTGTCTGGTTCTGAATTTATTTCAGAATAAAAGTGCGACAAAAGTAGCAAAATTGAACTTAAAAGTAAAATCTTTTTTAATTAATAATAAAGCAATCTCAGTTTGTTAAATAAATCCATGACAAAGTCAAATAATGGTTAATTGAATATGTTCTTATTATTAATTATAAACCACTATATCGTTTTAGAATTAACATAAAAGCAACGTATTTATGTTACATAATGTTGATTTTTCTTAATATGATTTAAATGCAATTGTCATTTTGTCAATTCACAATGCGTTCTATAATATTATTATCATTTAAGAACCGTTTTTCTAATATTCCTATAAAAGTGTAAGGCAAAGCATAATTTTGGTACATTATGTTTAATGAAATCTTTATTTTTGTAAAAAAAAAATATCAAGAATGAAACTAAAAGAACAAGGCCTTTATTTGCCAGAATTCGAGCATGAAAACTGCGGAGCTGGTTTTATCTGCAATCTTAAAGGAGAAAAGACAAACCAAATTATTCATGACGCTCTTGAGATTCTAGTTAAGCTGGAACACAGAGGTGGAGTGAGTGCTGATGGAAAAACAGGAGATGGAGCTGGACTTTTAATTGATATTCCTCATGAATATTTCAAGAGGATATGTGATTTTGAATTGCCTGCTGCACGTGAATATGCTGTTGGAATGGTGTTTTTGCCAAAAATAAGAAATCAATATGATTTTTGTAAAGATATTTTTGAAAAAGAAGTCAAAGCACAAGGACTTTCTGTTTTAGGATGGAGAGAAGTACCGGTTGATTCTTCTCAACTGGGTGAAATTGCATTGGCATCAGAACCAAGTATCGAACAAATATTTATTGGAAAAAACGAAGCGATTGATGATGCTGTATTTAAAGCTAAATTATACGCAGCCCGTAAGATTACTGAGCATATAATCAGAAATTCTAAAATTTCTCAAAGTTCCTATTTTTATCTTCCAAGTTTATCTACGACGACTATAATATATAAAGGTATTATTATGCCTGAAGATATTGGTCCGTATTATACAGATTTACAGCAAACGGATTTGGTTACTCGTCTGGCACTTGTACACCAACGTTTCTCTACCAATACAATGCCAACGTGGGAATTGGCTCAGCCATTCAGATACATGTGTCAGAATGGAGAGATCAATACGTTACGTGGTAACGTGAGCAGAATGCGTGTTCGTGAAGAAATTATGAAAAGTGAGGTTTTTGGACCTCAAATTGATAAATTATTCCCAATTATTTTACCTGGAAAATCAGATTCTGCTTCTATGGATATGGTGGTGGAAT
Organism: Flavobacterium sp. LM4; assembly: GCF_002017935.1. Lineage (NCBI taxonomy): Bacteria > Pseudomonadati > Bacteroidota > Flavobacteriia > Flavobacteriales > Flavobacteriaceae > Flavobacterium > Flavobacterium sp. LM4. The sequence goes on from NZ_MUFW01000001.1 coordinate 3,111,218, forward strand.
TGTTAACACACACCGGAAGATCATTGCCTGAAGTAATGATGATGATGATTCCTGAAGCCTGGGAAAAACACAAAACAATGTCTCCTGAAAGAAAAGCATTCTATGAATATAATGCTTGTATCATGGAGCCTTGGGATGGTCCTGCTTCTGTACCTTTTTCTGATGGAGATTATGTTGGAGCTTTGTTAGACCGTAACGGACTAAGACCTTCAAGATATACCGTTACCAAAAGCGGTAAATTAATTATGGCTTCAGAAATTGGAGTTGTTGATATTGATCCTGAGGATGTTGAAAGCCACGGTAGATTAGAGCCGGGAAAAATGTTCCTTGTGGACATGAACGAAGGACGCATCATTAATGACGAGGAAATCAAAAGTAAAATTGTTTCTGAAAGACCTTATCAGGAATGGCTGAACCAATACAGATTACATTTAAGAGATGTTCCTTCAACTTCTGAGGTGTGCCCGATAGAGACTGTCGATTTGCCTACAAGAGAACGTCTTTTTAATTATACATTAGAGGATATTCAGGATATGATTACGCCAATGGCCCAAACTGGTAAAGAAGCCTTGGGATCAATGGGTATCGATACACCTCTTGCGGTATTGTCTGACAGACCACAGTTAATTCCGAATTACTTCAAACAATTATTTGCACAGGTTACCAATCCCCCTTTGGATGGAATCCGTGAGGAAATTGTGACTGATATTGCTTTGAATTTAGGTCAGGATCGTAATATTTTTGATATTACAAGCAAACAATGCCGAAAATTAAGAATTCAAAATCCGGTTATTTCTAATGGAGATTTAGAAAAGATCAGAACTATTTCTATAGATAATTTCAAAGCAGAAACTTTCAAAATTTTATATCCTAAATCAGAGGGTATGAATGGTTTGGAAAATGCTTTGGATGCTATCATCGTTCAAATCACAAAAGCTGTTGAAAGAGGTACAAACATTATTATTCTTTCTGACAGAGGGGTGAACAAAGAATTTGCACCAATTCCTGCTTTATTGGCTTGTTCGTATGTAAATCATCAAATGAACCGTTTACGCAAGCGTTCTTATTTTGATATTATCATGGAATCTGCTGAGCCTCGTGAGCCGCATCATTTTGCTACTTTATTTGGATATGGCGCAAGTGCAATCAATCCTTACATGGTAAATGAAATTATCCGTGTTCAGGTTCAGGAAGGATTTATTACCGGAATTGCAGAACAAAAAGCGGTTGATAATTTCAACAAAGCGATTGGTTCGGGAATTTTGAAAATCATGAACAAAATCGGAATCTCAACTTTACATTCATATAGAGGTTCTCAAATTTTCGAGATTGTTGGATTCAATTCTAAATTCGTTGAAAAATACTTTCCATATACTGCTTCAAGAATCGAAGGTATCGGGTTGTATGAAATTGAAAAAGAAATTACAGAAAGATATAAATACGCTTACCCTGATAAACTAATCGCAAACCGATTAGGATTAAATATTGGAGGAGAATACAGATGGAGACGTAATGGAGAAAGACACTTGTTTAATCCTACTACGATTGCCAAATTACAACAGGCTGTTCGTTTGAGCGATCAGGACAGTTATGATGTGTACGCCAATACAATTAACGATCAGGCTAAGAGTTTAATGACGATTCGTGGATTATTCGAATTTGATAACTTAGATCCGATTCCATTAGATGAAGTGGAGCCATGGACAGAAATTGTAAAACGTTTCAAAACGGGTGCAATGTCGTACGGATCTATCTCAAGAGAAGCACACGAAAATTTAGCGATTGCCATGAACCGTATTGGAGGAAAATCCAATTCAGGTGAAGGTGGGGAAGACAGAAAACGTTTTCAACCGGATGTAAACGGAGACAGTCGTAACTCGGCTATCAAACAAGTTGCTTCGGGACGTTTTGGAGTTACTTCTCACTATTTGTCAAGTGCAAAAGAAATTCAGATTAAAATGGCTCAGGGAGCAAAACCTGGAGAAGGTGGTCAGTTACCTGGAGAAAAAGTATTGCCATGGATCGCAGAAGCTCGTAACTCAACTCCTTTCGTAGGATTGATTTCGCCTCCGCCTCACCACGATATTTATTCTATTGAAGATTTGGCACAATTGATCTTTGACTTGAAAAATGCCAACAGAGAAGCACGTATCAATGTGAAATTGGTTTCTGAAGTAGGTGTTGGAACAATTGCTGCCGGTGTTGCGAAAGCGAAAGCAGATGTTGTTTTAATTGCAGGTTATGATGGTGGAACTGGAGCTTCTCCTTTAACATCATTAAAACACGCAGGTCTTCCTTGGGAACTTGGATTGGCAGAAGCACAGCAAACTTTGGTATTAAACAACTTAAGAAGCAGAATCGTTGTAGAATGTGACGGTCAGTTAAAAACAGGTCGTGACGTAGCTATCGCTGCTTTATTAGGGGCTGAGGAATTTGGTTTTGCAACTGCTCCTCTTGTAGCTTCAGGCTGTATCATGATGCGTAAATGTCACCTGAATACGTGTCCGGTTGGAATTGCAACTCAGGATAAAGAATTGCGTAAAAATTTCAAAGGAACTCCTGAGCACGTTATTAATTTCTTCTACTATGTTGCAGAAGAATTAAGAGGTATCATGGCGCAGTTAGGATTCAGAACTTTAGGAGATATGGTGGGACAAACCCATAAAATCAATTCTAATAAAGCGATTGATCATTACAAAGCAAAAGGATTAGATTTATCATCTATTTTGTACAGACCGGCTGCTTACAAAACAATGCCAGTTCGTAACACTGAAAAACAGGATCATGGTTTAGAAGGTGTATTGGATTTCCAAATCCTGAAAGATTCTCACCGTGCTTTGTACAGAAAAGAAAAAATGACTTTAGCATATCCAATCAACAATATTAACCGTTCTGTTGGCGCTATCGTTAGTAATGAGATTTCTAAAATATACGGTCACCTTGGATTACCTGAGGATACCTTGAATATTAATTTTACTGGTTCTGCAGGTCAGAGTTTAGGAGCTTTTAGTGCTCACGGACTAACATTTACTGTAGAAGGAAATACGAATGATTATTTAGGTAAAGGTTTATCCGGAGCTAAATTAATCATTAAAAAACCTGCAAAAGCAACTTTTGTAGCTGAGAAGAATATCATTGTTGGAAACGTTTGTTTATTTGGTGCAATCGAGGGAGAGGCTTATATCAATGGTATAGCCGGAGAGCGATTTGCAGTACGTAATTCTGGAGCGATTGCTGTAGTGGAAGGTGTTGGAGATCACGGTTGTGAGTACATGACCGGAGGTAAAGTTGTAGTATTGGGTAGCACTGGTCGTAACTTTGCTGCGGGTATGAGTGGTGGTATCGCTTATATCTATGATCCTGAACACAAGTTTAAAAACGGATTGTGTAATACGGAAACTATCGAATTTGAAACGGTTGAAGGCGATGATGCTGACGACTTGAAAAATTTGATCCAAAGACACGTTCTGTACACGAACAGTACAAGAGGAACAGCATTATTAAATGACTGGGCAGGAAGCTTGGATAATTTTGTAAAAGTAATGCCTACAGAGTACAAAAAAGCGTTGAAACGTCTGGAAACAGAAGAACAAATGGTAGAAGAATTAACAGCATAATACAATGGGAAAAGTAACAGGTTTTAAAGAATTCGAAAGACAAGACGAATCATATATAGAAGTTAAAGAACGTGTAACGAATTATAATGAATTTACGATTCCTTTGAGTGAAGCTGAAATTACTACTCAGGGTTCTCGTTGCATGGATTGTGGTATTCCTTTTTGTCACAGTGGTTGTCCTCTTGGGAATTTGATCCCGGATTTCAATCACATGGTATACCAGGAAGAATGGCAAAAAGCCTCATGGATTTTGCATTCAACCAATAACTTTCCTGAATTTACAGGACGTTTGTGTCCGGCACCATGCGAAAAAGCATGTGTATTAGGACTTATTGAAGAGCCAATCGCTATTGAAAATATAGAGAAAAATATTGTGGAGCGTGCTTTCAAAGAAGGATGGATCAAGCCACAGCCGCCAAAAGTAAGAACTGGTAAAACAGTTGCGGTGGTAGGATCAGGTCCTGCAGGTTTAGCAGCAGCTCAGCAATTAAACAGAGCAGGTCACACTGTTACTGTTTTTGAAAGAGACAATGCAATTGGAGGTTTATTACGTTATGGAATTCCAAATTTCAAATTAGAAAAAGGAATTATTGACAGACGTGTAGCTATTTTAGAGGCAGAAGGAATTACCTTTAAAGTAAATACAAATGTTGGTGTAAACTATTCAGTTGAAGATTTAAAAGCATTCGATTCTATTGTACTTTGTGGAGGTGCTACAGAAAGAAGAGGTTTGCCTACTCCTGGAGCTGATGCTGATGGTGTAGTTCAGGCAATGGATTTCTTAACGCAGCAGACTAAAGTGGTTTTTGGAGAAACAATCGAAAATCAGGTATTGGCGACCGGAAAAGATGTAATCGTAATTGGTGGTGGAGATACAGGTTCTGACTGTGTGGGAACATCAAACCGTCACGGTGCAAAATCGGTAACGAATTTTGAGATTATGCCAAAACCACCGGTTGGCAGAAGTGCTTCAACTCCTTGGCCTTACTGGCCATTGCAGTTAAAAACATCTACTTCACACAAAGAAGGTTGCGAAAGAGACTGGTTAATCAATACAAAAGAATTTATCAAAGATGCAAATGGCAAATTAATAGCCTTGAAAACCGTAAAAGTAGAGTGGAAAATGGTTCCTGGGCAGCGTCCGGAATTGATTGAAGTTGAAGGTTCTGAACAAGTATGGCCTTGCGACTTAGCTTTACTGGCACTTGGTTTTACAGGCCCGGAAAAAACTTTAAGCAGTCAGTTAGGATTGGAAGTTGATTTTAGAAGCAACTATAAAGCAAATAATTATCAAACAAACGTGCCTAATATATTTACTGCGGGAGATATGCGAAGAGGACAATCTTTGATTGTTTGGGCAATTTCTGAAGGTAGAGAAGCTGCTCGTCAGGTTGATATCTACTTAATGGGTAAATCTGATTTACCTACTAAAGAAGGAGGAGATTTACCTGGAGTATAATAATTATATCAATAAAATTATAAACGGCTGTCTATATTGACAGCCGTTTTGCTTTTTTTATATATAATTTATAATAAATTTTGAAAATGTTTAAGATTTAAACAAAATCTATGTAAAGTTTAAAAAACAAACAATTTGTTATAATTTGTTATTTTTCTACAATTTATTTGTAGTGTATTAAAAGTGTAATACATTTGTTCAAAATAGTTTAATAATGCAAGCAAAAGATTTACTGCAGTTAGCAGACCAATTTGGAAGTCCATTGTATGTTTACGATGCCGAAAAAATCCAATCTCAGTACAACAGATTAACGAAAGCTTTCTCTAAGGTAGAAAACTTAAGAGTTAATTATGCCATGAAGGCATTGTCTAACATTGCGATTCTTCAGTTATTAAAGAACATGGGGTCTGGCTTAGATACGGTATCGATTCAGGAAGTTCAGTTAGGACTTCATGCTGGCTATGATCCTGACAAAATTTTCTTTACACCAAATGGCGTTTCTCTTGAAGAAATCGAAGAAGTTGCCGCAATGGGTGTACAAATTAATATTGATAATTTATCAATTTTAGAGCAATTCGGGACAAAACATCCGCATATTCCGGTATGTATCCGTATCAATCCGCACGTAATGGCGGGTGGAAATGCTAATATTTCTGTTGGACACATTGATAGTAAATTCGGAATTTCGGTACATCAGATTCCGCATATATTACGAATTGTCGAAAATACAAAAATGAGTATTGTTGGGATTCACATGCACACGGGATCTGATATTTTAGATATCGAAGTATTCTTGTATGCTGCTGAAATCTTGTTTGATACAGCTAAACATTTCAAAGATTTACAATTCTTAGATTTCGGAAGCGGATTCAAAGTACCTTACAAAAAAGACGATATAGAAACAGACATCGAAGAATTAGGTAAAAAATTATCTAAAAGATTCAACGCTTTCTGTTCAGAATACGGTAGAGATTTAACATTGATTTTTGAACCGGGAAAATTCCTGGTGAGCGAAGCAGGTCATTTCTTAGTAAAAGTAAACGTAGTAAAACAAACAACATCGACAGTATTTGCCGGAGTTGACAGTGGTTTCAACCATTTGATTCGTCCAATGTTATACGGATCATCACACCATATCGAAAACATCTCCAACCCGAAAGGAAAAGAGCGTTTTTACTCAGTGGTAGGATACATTTGCGAAACCGATACTTTTGCAAACAACCGCAGAATCCCTGAAATTACCGAAGGTGATATTTTAGCGTTCAGAAACGCAGGAGCATATTGCTTCTCAATGTCATCCAACTATAATTCAAGATACAAACCAGCTGAGGTTTTATGGAAAGACGGTCAGGGAATCCTGATTCGCCAACATGAAACTTTCGAAGATTTGCTTAAAAATCAAATTCCGTTGCCAGTAGAAGCAACAGTTTAAAAATAAAAAAAAAGAGAATGTCAATGTTGAAAGTCCCGTTTCTTATGAAGCGGGATTTTTTTGTTTTTAGATTTTTAGATTGTTGGATTTTTAGATTATTCGAAAAACAATTGTCAGGCTGAGCGGAGTCGAAGCTTCAGCCCAATCTTGTCATCCTGACGGAGGAAGGATCTCCGCAAGTAGCTCCGCAGCGAGAATCAATCTTTGTCGAGTTTCTTGCTAAGATTTCTCCTTACGTCGAAATGACAAGATTGTGGATAATAGCGACTTTTAATTAAAAGGAAAAATGATAATAAATATTATATTTGAAACAATAAACTAATCCAACTTATTTAGTCTAAAATCTGAAAACAAAAGGCTGATATTTATAAAGTGCGCTTACATTAATTTTTAATTTACCTTCATGAATACCTTCGAAACAGTTTACAATTTTTCATCTGGAGATGGGTTTTCAAGATTTGCCGTATTACTTTTTCCGATCGGCTTTTTTTTATTTTCCAAGCTTAGAATTACACCTAAAATTGAAGAAAAAGAAACGGAAGATTTTTTTTTAGATAATCTGGAAAGTGAAAAGAGTATTGCATTTATAATAAAATACTTTTTATTAATTTTATTTGTAATGTTATTAATATTGTTTAGTATTAAATATTGCAAAACATACTTTTTATACAAAGACTCTAAAATCATAACACAAGGATTTGTAAATAATTTTCATCCAATGCCATCGGGTGGTCACGATAGCGAAAGATTTACGGTTAATGGAGTGGAATTCAAGTTTTCTGATTTTGACATTTCCGATTTTGGATATAATAATGCAAAATCACACGGAGGAGCTATCGACGAAAATAAATATGTGAGAATTAGTTATATTAAAGTCAAAGGTTCAAATCAAATTTTAAAACTGGAAGTGAGAAAATAAAAAATATGAAATCAAATATTATAATCATTGTTGTAATCTTAACGCTAGTTTTTGCATGCACCAAAAAGGAAGAGACCAAAGCTAATGTTACATCTGAAAACTCCGGAACTGTTTTTAGGGAAAAATTGTTTAATCAAAAATTAATGGATAGTTTAGAGAATCGTGCCCTATTTAATGGTGATACGCTAGCATATAATGAATTAAAAGGGATTTATTATATTGGTGAACAAAAAGTTACAGGATTGCTTTATTATTCATTAATTATGTCTAATAAATATAATTATAAAAGAGCTTCCTTTGATGTATATGATATTCTAACAAATGATAAAAAAGTTTTGGATGATAAAACAAAAAAAATGGCAAATGATTATTTAGAAAAAAGTAAGTAATGTGAGTAAAAATGCTAAAGTCCTGTTTCCGAAAGGTGAATGGGATTTTTTTTCGCATGTCCCTCAGGGGGTGCTTTTAACTACATTTTTTATTAGTGAAAAGTAATTAGTTTTTTATAGGTATTTTTTTATATTTTTAGAAAAAAATAAAGGCCAAAAAAGGATCATCCTAAGGCTTTATTTGCTGTAAAGACAAAAAATAAAATTATAAAATGGAAATTTTTAAAGAAATTAGTTTAGAAGAAGCTATTAAATTGATAGAGACAGGCGAGTCTGTACTGAATGATGAAATTATTGATGAGTTAAAAGCTTTTTATGAAGTTGCAGGTAAAATTATTTTGTATTCAGGAGAAACTAATTTAGAAAACTTGCTGGTAGGGAATGATATTGTTCTTGTTAATGGTAATCTGAATGTTGCAGAAATAATTGAAGATTGTGAAAAAGTAGATTCGTCACTTTTGATAGTTTTAGGAAATGTAAATTGTAAAAGTTTAATTACGCTTTCAAGTATGTCAATCAGTGGTGATCTAAATGTTGAAAATGTGATTTTAGGAGATTCTCTTTGTGACTATGTTTTAAATGTTGGCGGAAATATTGTGACCAAAACAATTTTGGATTATGGGCATTGTATTATCTCGGAGAAGACAATTACTGCAACGGATGTTTTTTCATTTAATGCAGTTGAGGATCAAGACGGAAGTATCGAACCAAATTTGGAACGTGAGGATTTAGTAGATGAGATTATCGATTTTGATGAAGATGAAAAAATGGAAAACTTAAGCAAAACCGTAGCTTACATAAAAAGAGGCGGCCAAATTTTCAGAATATCCTAAATTGGAAAAAAGTTATTTTGAATATAAAAAATCAATTTCATGAAAAACGGCTTCTTTGCTTTACTATGTTGTTTTCAATTTTCATTCTCGCAAAATACGGAACATCTGGATAAAGTTTTAAAACAACTTAAGTTTAAAAAAAGCGAAATAGATCTGGAACATTTTGCTCAAAAAGTATTGCCGTATGATAAACAGAAAAGTGTATTGGTGATTCCTAAATTTGCTTCTGAAGTTTCGGACGATTACTTTGTATTAGATGCTTATGTTATTGTGATTGACAATGTGACCGGAAAAATAATCTCTAAATTTGTTGAACCAAATGCATGGACATCAGACGCTATAAGGTTAACGGATATTTCAGTTGATACTGGTTTGTATCTTTTAAATAAAACTACAAGAGCATTTGGAGTCAGGGTGTCTTATACAGGAAGCAGCAGACCCAATCCTTTTAGTGAAACTAATTTGTCATTATATATTATGGATAAAAGTTCCGTGAAACCAGTACTCAAAAATTATACAATCTCACAGTCTCGTGGAGAATGGGATACTAATTGTGCAGGAGAATTTGAGGACAGCAATTCAACTTTTGAGATTGATAAAATGCAAAACCATAATTTTAATGCTATTATAGTAAAAACTAAAAATGTTGCTACTGTAAATACACCTACAACTGATGATTGTGTTGCTAAAGAAACTATTACAAAAAATACTTCAAAATTAATTTTTAATGGCAAGGAATATAAAGAAATGAGATAGCCGAGGAGGATTCTGAAATTATTTTTAATATACCCCATTTTAAACCTGTTATTAAAAATTAATTTTCTGATTCAGCATTTAGCTACTATTTAGTCAGGAAATAAAGGCGAAGTAAAATAGAATTCTCAATGCAAACTAAAACAATGCTAAATGGTTTACTTGTAAATTAAAGGTTTTGTATAAAAGGAACCCCATTTACTCAAATAAAATATTATTTTAGCTTGTATAAATCAATAGCTGTTAAGCTGTAATAATTCAAAAAAATAAACCCCAAAGCCATGAAAATTACGATTTCCCTGTCAGTATTATTTTTGCTGTTTACTACTCATTCATTCAGTCAGACTATTGCTGATTTAAAACTGAAAAACAAAGAAATTCCCAAAGGATACTCTTTAAGCGATGGAAACAACTGTGTTTCTGTTCAGGCATGCACTTTTTACAACGATATTGAAACGTACAGCAATATTGTGGGAAAGGTAAAAAGCAAAGCAATGCAAAGTTTTAAAAGCAGACCCGATACCGGTTCTATTATGTATTTTGAATTTGAGCATGTATTTAAAGGAGAGCGTTTTCTGCAAGGATTGTTATGGGGAAAAGCCGGTCAGCCCACAGATGAACATCCGGAAGAATATGTTGTAAAAGGAAAATTTCTCATCATTTGGAGTTTTCATCCCGACAGCCCGGTCAGAGAAAAATCAGAAGCAAAAATTGAGGGGATTTTGCCGTAAGTAGTATTTTCAGTTCATGAACTTTATCATTAAGCACAAAAAAATGAAAGCACATATTCGAATCCTAATTTATTCAGTTCTATTTCTTTTATATCTCATCTCAACTTCATTATTATTACTGTTGAGTGAAAAATTAGGAGTTACTGCATATATAACTTTAGGCTGCGGTTTTACTGCTCTTAATATAGTTTATTCTTTTATTGTTTTAAAATGGATTCCTTTATTAAATGTAGCCTGTTCTATTGTAATTGCTTTTTTGTCATTGTTCCTGGCTTTAAGGTTTGGGGAATTAGAGTTGTTTCCGAATAATGATCCTTATGGTATTATAACTTCAATAATAGCTAATGCTGTTTTTTCAATTGTTTTTTGGGAAGCAGTATTTCAATTAAAAAAGAAAACGTCTGTATCGAAAGCATTATTATAAAAAAATGAAAATAATAATTACAATAATTTTAGGTGTATTTATTTGTTTTGGATGTGAACGAAATCCAAAACAAATAAATAACAACAATAAAAGCAATACCACGATAAATACTGAAAACAATATTAAAGTCTCAAAAAAAAATAGTAATAACGAAAAGAGAAGCATAGAACAACTTAACCTGATTCCTATTGATACAGTAGACTCAAAAAGTGAAAACATTTATAAGAAATACGGTATCGAATTTAGTGGCAATTGTTATACTTGTGATTTGGCAGAAATTGCTATAACGGAGCAGACATTAAAATTAACCAATGTGTGTGATGTAAATCTAAATCGGGAATTTGAAATTATAAAAATCACAAATGCTAAAAGTGAAATTGAAATTAAAACCCAACAAAGTGACTTTATATTTACAGAAATTGACAAAACACCCATTTACGAATTGAAAATTACCGGGAAAGAGATTAATGCCGAAAACTTACGGATTTCTAAATATTATACGCTGAAGAAATTACTGAAGAAGTTTGAACAACATGATTGTGGGGATTTTGAAGGATAAAAATGAATATTGCTAAATGGTGGATTATATTTAGTACAGTTTAATCGTTGTTTTTCGAAGAAAATAATAAGTGAGTTTTTTTATCTTTTGAAAACAAGATCTCTAACTTAGCCCCGATCGAGCCGGTATCCTTTTACGGCGGGGTTCGCCGTAAAAGATTTAGGCGAGAGCGAGACAGGAGGTTATTCTGAAAATGAATGATGCTGCTCATTAAAATAAAAAATTGAAAGGCATAGTTGTTGAAAGTTAAAAAAGATATATTTACACCTTCAAAATGATACTTATGCAAAAAAATACTCTACTGGTTTCTATCTTATTTTTAGTTTTTTCATGTGGCGTAAAAACAACCCAATCGCTTATTAGTGACGGTAATTATGATGAGGCTATTAATCGTGCTGTTGAGGCATTAAAATCTAACAAAGATTCTAAAGGAAAACAAGATTATGTTTACTTACTTGAAGAAGCTTTTGCAAAAGCAAAAGACAGGGATTTGAGGAATCTTGAAATGATGGAAAAAGAAAAAAATCCTGCCAGTCTTGAGCTTATCTATAATACTTATTTACAGCTTAATAATCGTCAGGAAAAAATTAGACCCATATTACCGCTTAAGTTATTGAAGCATGGAAAAAATGCTCAATTTCTTTTTGATAACTACTCAGATCAGATTGTAAACAGTAAAAATGCATTATCTAAATATTTATATGAAAATGCACAAGCGCTCTTAAAATCTTCTAATAAACTTAATTACAGAAAAGCGTATGATGATTTAGTTTATATCGAAAGCATAAATCCGAATTATAAAAATGCAAAAAAATTAATGGATGATGCTCAATTCAAAGGAACTGATTTTGTAAATGTTTACGCTACCAACGAAACAAATATGGTGATTCCGACGCAATTACAAAATGATTTATTAGATCTCAGCACTTATGGACTTAACGATAAATGGACAGTTTATCACAATGTCAGACAAAAAAAAGTGAGTTACGATTACGGTCTGATTTTAAATTTCAGGGAAATTCACATCTCACCGGAGCAGATTAAAGAAAAGGAATTCGTTCAGGAAAAAGAAATTAAGGATGGTGTTAAAACGCTATTAGATAGTAGAGGCAGACCTGTTAAAGATAGTTTGGGGCGTCCGATAAAAGTAGATAATTTTAAAAAGATTAAAATCAGAATTTTCGAATTCAGACAATATAAAGCATGTCAGGTGACTGCTAAGGTAGAGTATGTTGATTTTAAAACCAATCAGTTATTACAATCATTTCCTTTGGCAAGTGAATCTGTTTTTGAAAACGTTTATTCGACTTATCGTGGTGACAGAAACGCATGTGATGAAAAATACTTAAGTAACTTCAATAACCGTGCAGTACCTTTTCCTAACAATGAGGAAATGGTTTTTGATACCGGTCAGGACCTTAAAGCTAAATTTAAAAACATTATTGTCCGAAACAAGTTCAGATAAATTAGAAATCTTTATAATCCCATTTGCCACAAATAAATGGGATTTTTTTTGAATAATAAAAAAGGATCAAAAAAAATAATTCAACTTTTATTGATGTTGTAATTAAGCACGAAAAATTATCAGATTTAGAAATGATTATAGAAATGGGCTTAAAAGAAGGCTTTACAATTGCAATGGAAGGGCTGGACGAAATTTTTACTTTGGAATAAAAGTTTTAAAATTATAGTAACACGAAAAAAATGCGCATTTTATTTGCGCATTTTTTATAAGAATATTAAAGTTTATTTTGATTATTTACCTTTAGAGAATCACGGTATGATATTACATCCGGCAGTTTCAAATTCTTTTTGATTTTTCACCCTCAAACGCAATAATAAAATTAGAATTAACATTTTTTTGTTTTTTCAAAATTACGACAATAGGTTCTCTATGGTTTTTAGCTGTAGGCAAAAATCTGTGTGATGATTTCTGTTTAGGTGGAGATTAAAAAATATAATTGGAAAAATATAGGTTTAACAAATACGAATAATTTAGATACATAATAATGTTTAGAAATTCTTAACGCATTTTTAACAATTTTCATACTACATAATTTACTTTCAATTGTTAACTTAAGGATATCTAAACCCCGACAATGATTACAAAAAAAATTGATGCGTTTATTATTCTTTTCCTTATATGCCTAACTTCATTTTCTCAGGAAAGATTTACTTTAAGTGGTACCATTACCGATTTTAGTAATAATGAAACTCTTATAGGGGTTCATATCTATATTCCAGCTTTGAAAGTTGGAACTTATACTAACAAATATGGATTTTATTCACTTACACTTCCTACTGGAGAACATCAATTGAGAATAAACCATTTTGGATATCAGGAAGTTGAAAAAACAATATTATTAGAGGAAAATACAAAAGACAATTTAGCCTTAAACGAAAACAGTGAAGAGCTTCAGGAAGTTCTAATTAAGGAGGTGAGATATAAAACCAATATTAAATCACCTGAAATGAGCGTTAATAAACTGTCTATTTCTGACATCAAAAAAATGCCTGTAGTTTTGGGTGAAGTTGATGTTTTAAAATCTATTTTACTATTGCCGGGAGTAACAAATGCAGGAGAGGGTGCTTCAGGTTTTAATGTCAGGGGAGGCGGTGCCGATCAGAATTTAATTTTATTAGATGAAGCGACTATATTTAATTCTTCCCATGTTTTTGGATTTTTTTCTGTTTTTAATCCGGACGCTGTTAAAAATCTGAAGTTATACAAAGGAGGGATTCCGGCCCGATATGGAGGGAGGGTTTCTTCGGTTTTGGATATTTATCAGAAAGATGGAAATAGTAAAGAGTTTCATGTAAATGGCGGAGTTGGACTAATTTCAAGCCGTATTCTTGCAGAAGGCCCGATAGTAAAAAACAAAGGTTCTTTTTTGATAGGAGGAAGAGCATCTTATGCACATTTGTTTCTAAAATTATCAGAGGATCAAAAAGGCAACGCTGCCTATTTTTATGATCTAAATACCAAATTGAGTTATAAACTAAGCGAGAATAACAGTTTGTTTTTATCAGGTTATTTTGGGCGTGACGTTTTTAAACTGAATGAAATTTTCATGAATACTTATGGTAACTCTATATTGAACTTACGTTGGAGTCACTTATATTCCGATAAATTATTTGCAAATTTATCGTTGATCTACAGTGATTATTATTATGGACTTGATTTAAATTTTGTAGGTTTCAAATGGAATTCCGGCATTAAAAACTATACTGTTAAATACGATTTTGAAAACTTTATTTCAGATAAATTCAAATTAACTTATGGTTTAAACGGAATCTATTACGAATTTAACCCTGGAATAATTAAGTCCTTAAGTGATGAATTTACAATCAATCCTGAGCAATTAGATAAAAAATATGCACTTGCAATATCCCCTTATATTGGTTCAGAAAGTCAGCTTTCAAAAAGAATTACAGTTTACTGTGGCTTAAGATTTAGTATGTTTTATCGTCTGGGAGCTTCGACAATTAATTTGTATGAAAACAATAATGCAGTTGTCTTCAATTCGGATATGCAGATTTATGAAAAAGGGACACCAATAAGTACTGAATACTACAAAAAGAACAAGGTTATTGAAAGTTATAACAACCTTGAGCTCCGGTTTTCAATTTCTTTTCAGCTGAATGATGATGCCGCATTAAAAGCGAATTACAACAGAATGGCACAATATCTCCAGTTAGTTTCCAATACTTCATCTCCGACACCTCTTGATGTCTGGATGCCAAGCGACAATTATATCAAGCCTCAAATTGCAGATCAGGTTGCTGTAGGTTATTTTAGAAATTTTAATGGCGGGGCTTATTCACTTGAAACAGAGATTTATTATAAAAAAGTTAAAAACAGGCTGGATTATATCGATGGAGCTAATCTGATTGGAAATGATGCAATTGAACAAGTAATTTTAAATGGAAGAATGCGGGCCTATGGCTTAGAAATCATGTTTAAGAAGAATGAAGGCAAACTTAACGGCTGGATTTCTTACACACTTTCAAAATCAGAACAACAAACTCCCGGCAGAACTCCCGAAGAAACAGGAATCAATAATGGTCAATGGTATAATTCTGCTTATGATAAATTACATAATGTAGCTATTACGTCTGCTTATAATTTAAATGCAAAATGGACATTTGGAGCTAATTTTGTTTTACAGTCCGGCCAGCCAGTTAGCTACCCAAACAGTCAGTATGAATATTTAGGAATAACTGTTCCCAGTTATGGATTGCGAAATGAAAACCGATTACCTGCTTATCATCATTTAGATGTTTCGGCTACATTGACACCCACAAATAATAAAAACAGAAAATGGAAAGGCGAATGGGTTTTTAGTATATATAATTTGTATAACAGACAAAATGCTGCTTCAATTAATTTCCGTCAAAATGCAGATACTGGTTATAATGAAGCAGTAAGAACATCTATCTTCGGAATTGTACCAGCGGTTAGTTATAATTTTAAGTTTTAAAATCATTTTCTGTAAAAAGAAAAAATATAAAGTATGAAAAAAGTAATTTTGTTTTTGGTGTTTTTTATGTCTGTATTCTTTACAAGCTGTGAAGAAGTAGTTGAGGTTGATTTAGATACTGCTTCTCCAAAATTAGTAATAGAAGCAGCTATCAATTGGAGAAAAGGAACTTCCGGAGCCCAGCAAACTATTAAGCTGACAACTACAACAGGTTATTTTCAAGATGAGATTCCAATAGTTTCAGGAGCAGTTGTTTATGTTAAAAATAATGCTAACCAGCAATTTAATTTTACAGAAGTACCAAATTCCGGAAGATATGTCTGTAATAATTTTAGGCCGGTAATTAGCGAGACCTATACCTTGACAGTAATTGCTAAAGGGGATACTTATACAGCTAGTGAAACGCTAAAATCTGTAACTCCAATAACAACTGTTACACAATATGATGCAGGTGCTCTTGCCGGTATTGTAGTTAGAGCTTTTTATAATGACCCGGCAGATGTAGATAATTATTATTTATACAAATATGTATATTCAAATAAAATTACCTCGACTTATTATGCTGATGAAGATAAGTTTTATCAGGGTAACGAATTTTTTAGTGTTTCTGATGACGAGGATTTGAAAGCCGGAGACGAAATTGAAATAACACATTATGGAATTTCAAAGCAATATTACAATTACATGAATATATTAGTAAGCATTGCAGGTAGTAATGTTGGAGGGCCTTTTCAAACTCCGCCCGCAACAGTGAGAGGTAATATTATCAATACAACCGATAAAAGTAATTTTCCGTTAGGTTATTTTTCACTTAGTGAAATAGTTTCAAGAAAATATACTGTTAAATAAGTTAGTTAAAAATGGAAGCAAGAATTGAAATACTAACTGAGAAAAAACTCATTGGTAAACACATCACAATGTCATTTGTCGAAAATAAAACATTTCAGTTATGGAGCAGTTTTATGCCGGATCGAAAAGAAATCAAGACTTCAATTGATTCTAATTTGTATTCGATTGAAGTTTTCTCAGCTGGATATTTTAATAATTTTGATGCTAAAAGAACTTTTAAGAAATGGGCAGCCATGGAAGTTTTGGATTTTAATGAAATTCCATCAGGTATGGAAACTTTGATAATTCCGGACGGACTATATGCCGTTTTCGTTCATGAAGGTCCTGCAATAGAAGGGGATAAGACTTATCGTTTCATTTTTACACAATGGATGCCGGCTTCCGGTTTCAAAGTTGATGACAGACCTCATTTTGCTGTAATGTCTGAAAATTATCAAAGAGATAATCCAAATTCAGAAGAAATCTGGATCCCTATAAAAAAATAAAGTTTAAAGTTATGCTGATAGAAGTGCTAAGATTACTTTTTAATCGTGATCTCAATAAATTAAAAGCCGAAATTGAATTATATGAAACCGATAGTCAGCTTTGGCTAATCGATAAAAATATTTCTAATTCTGCAGGGAATCTTTGCCTGCATTTAATTGGAAATCTAAATACTTACATAGGAGCCGAACTGGGAAAAACGGGTTATGTTAGAGATCGTCCGTTAGAATTTTCCTTAAAAAATGTTTCAAAAGAAGAATTGATCAGTAAAATTGACCAGACTATCTTAGTTATAAATAATGCTCTTGATTCCGTAAACGAAGCCGATTTAGAAAGTATTTATACGCAAATTGTTTTCGAGAAAGAAATGACAACTGGTTTCTTTTTGGTACACCTTTCTACACATTTAGCCTATCATTTAGGACAAATTAATTATCATCGACGGTTAATTATTTAAGACTACAGATTATAAAACTTAAAATTACATTCTCAAAAATCAGAATCTAAAATTGTTAATCAACATTCAAAAATCTCTTTCTTTTGTACATTTGCATTTCATTCAAAAATAATAATCCAGCATGTCATCACATCATATTGTTCGCGACGATCAGGAACCCGCATTAATTATCGCCAACGGAGCTGCTTGCAATGCTGAATTATTAGGGCAACTGCTCGAATGGTCCCCGCTCGTTATTGTACTCGATTCGGCCATTGAACGTGTTGTAGATTTAGGTATAAAAGTAGATGTGCTTTTGGGAGATTTCGATCGTGGTTTTGATCCTGAAATCTACAAAACTTCACAATTTCCAATAGAAATTGTTCATACACCTGACCAAAACAAGACCGATTTAGAGAAAGCTTTTGATTACCTGATCGATAGAAAAATCCCGGCTGTAAATGTGGTCTGGGCCACCGGAAAACGTGCAGATCATACCATTACAAACCTAACCAATATTGTTCGTTACCGTGATTTGCTTAAAATTGTAATTCTGGACGATCATTCTAAAATATTTCTATTGCCAAATAAATTTGAAAAATGGTACACAGAAAAAACACCAATTTCCTTGATTCCTATTGGTGTTGTGAGCGGTATTTATTCAACTAATTTAGAGTATTCGCTACAAAATGACACTCTGACAATGGGGTATAGAACAGGAAGCAGCAATTCAGTTGCAAAAGACGGGATTGTTACGATTACCCACAAAAACGGTGATTTATTGCTGATGGAATGCATGGATTAGTCATTGAATTTTGAAATTGACATTGTCGTTTGAATTTGATGAATCTATTTACTTTGTATCTTTGCCACTTAGAACTATTGAAAAAATAAAATGCGAATTGATATTATTACGATTTTGCCGGAATTATTAAAGAGCCCTTTTGAGGCTTCGATTATGAAACGTGCCATAGACAAAGGTCTGGTTGAAGTTTATTTTCATAATTTACGTGACTATACAACCAATAAACAGAAAAGCGTAGATGATTATCCTTTTGGAGGAGGAGCCGGAATGGTAATGACTGTTCAGCCCATTGACGCCTGTATCACGCATTTGAAAAGTGAGCGTGAATATGATGAAATTATCTATATGTCGCCTGACGGTGAAACTTTGAACCAGAAAATGGCTAATACAATGTCGATGTATGAAAATATTATTATTCTATGCGGGCATTATAAAGGCGTTGACCAACGTGTTCGGGATCACTTTATAACCAAAGAAATTTCAATTGGTGACTATGTTTTATCAGGGGGAGAATTGGGAGCCTTGGTTTTATCCGATGCTTTGATCAGATTGATTCCTGGTGTTTTAAGTGATGAAACTTCAGCATTAACAGACAGTTTTCAGGATAATTTACTTTCAGGACCTATATATACAAGGCCTGCAGATTATAAAGGATGGAAAGTTCCTGATGTTTTAACCAGTGGACATTTTGCCAAAATTGACAAATGGCGTGAGGATATGGCGTACGAACATACAAAAAACAGACGCCCGGATTTATTAGAATAGTCTTAAAGTTTTTAAAGTCGAAAGTCATAAAATAGACAATATAGCATCTTCATTTTTAGATCAATAAGACTTTATGGCTTTCAATTTTATGGCTTAAAAAATAATTTACAATTTACAATTTATAATTCATAATTATTTTCTACATTTGCACCCGAATTAGACCAACCTCTGGCGAGATCCGTGAATGTTGTTCTAATATAAAAACAATAATTTAAATTATCATGGCAGATTTATTAAAATTCGTTCAGGACGAATTCGTTGCTAGAAAAGATTTCCCTGTTTTTGGAGCTGGAGATACTATCACAGTTTTCTACGAAATTAAAGAGGGTGAAAAAACAAGAACTCAGTTTTTTAAAGGAGTTGTTATTCAAAGAAGAGGTTCTGGTAACACAGAAACTTTTACTATTCGTAAAATGTCTGGTGCTGTTGGTGTAGAGCGTATCTTCCCGGTAAACTTGCCAGCTTTGCAAAAAATTGAAATCAACAAGAAAGGTGCTGTACGTAGAGCTAGAATTTTCTACTTCAGAGAACTTACTGGTAAAAAAGCTAAGATTAGAGATAAAAGAAGATAATCATTTATCTATTTGTTATAAAAAACTCGTTTCAAGTAAGTTGAAACGAGTTTTTTTTTTGGAACTTATTTTTTAAATATAAAAACTATAATTTTTTGCAGCAAAAATCATTGATTTAATAATTTAAAGACTTCGAAATGGCAATCTGTTAATTTCAGGATTTCTCTGGAAAACTAAACCGTTTTCGCACTGTTTTTACTATATTTGCTCCGCTCATTTTGAGCCGACTATACCTTGAAAATTGCTGATTCCGGCAATACGATTATAAAAAAAAAAAAAATGACACAGAATTCAAAAATTTTTTACACCTTAACTGATGAGGCGCCATTGTTAGCGACTTATTCTTTACTGCCTATTGTTCAGGCTTTTACTGCTACTGCTGGTATTGCTATTGAAACTAGAGATATTTCGCTGGCAGGTAGAATTTTATCTAATTTTCCTGAATCATTAACAGATGCTCAAAAAACAGGAGATGCTTTAGCTGAACTTGGTCAATTGGCGACTCAGCCTGAGGCTAACATTATCAAATTGCCAAACGTTTCTGCATCTGTTCCGCAATTAAAAGCGGCTATTGCAGAATTGCAGTCTCATGGATATAATGTGCCAAATTTTCCGGAAGATCCTCAAAATGATGCTGAAAAGGAAGTTAAAGCAAAATATGCTAAAGTATTGGGTTCTGCTGTAAACCCGGTTTTGCGTGAAGGAAACTCTGATCGTAGAGCTCCAAGAGCAGTTAAAAACTTTGCAAAGGCAAATCCACATTCAATGGGGGCATGGTCTGCTGACTCAAAAACTAAAGTTGCTTCCATGACAGGCGGTGATTTTTACGGAAGTGAAAAATCTCTTACTGTTGCTGAAGCTAATGATGTAAAAATTGAATTCGTTTCAAAAGATGGTACAACTACTGTTCTTAAAGCAAGCACTCCGCTAAAAGCAGGTGAAATAATTGACAGCTCTGTTTTAAGTGTAAATAAATTAAAAGCTTTTGCTACTGAAGCTATTGCTGAAGCTAAAAAAGAAGGTGTTTTGCTTTCTGTACACTTAAAAGCTACAATGATGAAAGTTTCAGATCCAATTATCTTTGGCGCTATCGTTGAAGTTTATTTTGCGGATCTTTTTAAAAAATATGAATCTTTATTCGCTGAATTAAATGTTGATACCAGAAATGGTTTAGGTGATATCTATGCAAAAATTGCAGGAAGACCTGAACAAGCTGAAGTTGAAACTGCAATTAATCAGGCAATTGAAAACGGACCAGCTTTGGCAATGGTTAATTCTGATAAAGGAATTACAAACTTACATGTTCCGTCAGACGTAATTGTTGATGCTTCTATGCCGGCAATGATTCGTACATCTGGACAAATGTGGAACAAAGAAGGAAAAGCACAAGACACAATCGCTGTTATCCCGGACCGTTGTTATGCAGGAGTTTATACAGCTACAATTGATTTCTGTAAAAAACACGGGGCTTTTGATCCAAAAACGATGGGAAGTGTTCCTAATGTAGGTTTAATGGCTCAAAAAGCTGAAGAATATGGTTCTCACGACAAAACTTTCCAAATTGCTGCAGATGGAGTTGTTCGTGTTGTAGATAATAAAGGAAATGTTTTAATGGAGCAAAACGTTGAAACAAATGATATCTTTAGAATGTGTCAGGCAAAAGATGCTCCTATTCAGGACTGGGTTAAACTAGCCGTAAACAGAGCTCGTTTATCTGATACTCCTGCTGTTTTCTGGTTAGACGAAAACAGAGCGCATGACAGAGAATTGATAGTTAAAGTTGAAAAATATTTAAAAGATTACGATACGACAAACTTAGATATCCGTATTTTAAACCCGATTGCTGCAACTGAATTTACATTAGACAGAATCATCAAAGGTTTAGATACAATTTCTGTAACTGGAAATGTTTTACGTGATTACTTAACAGATTTATTTCCAATTTTAGAATTAGGTACTTCTGCAAAAATGTTGTCTATCGTTCCTTTAATGAATGGTGGAGGATTGTTTGAAACCGGCGCCGGAGGATCTGCTCCTAAACACGTTGAGCAATTTACAGAAGAAGGATACTTACGTTGGGATTCACTTGGAGAGTTTTTAGCTCTTGGGGCTTCATTAGAACACTTAGGACAAACTTTAGATAATTCTAAAGCTATCGTTTTATCTGAAACTTTAGACCAGGCTAATGATAAATTCCTGGCAAATGATAAATCTCCAGCTCGTAAAGTAGGTCAGATTGACAACCGTGGATCTCACTTCTATTTAGCATTCTACTGGGCTCAGGCTTTGGCTGCTCAGACAAAAGATACTGAATTAAAATCGATCTTCACTCCAATTGCTGCTGAATTTGAAGCTAACGAAGCTAAAATCGATGCAGAATTAATTGGTGCTCAGGGAAAACCTCAGGATATTGGCGGTTACTATCAGCCAACTCCTGAATTAGTGAGTAAGGCAATGCGTCCAAGCGAAACTTTTAATGCTATTATCGCTAAAATTGCATAATTTAAAAGAGCAATTTTTATTTTATACAAGAAAAGACAATCAGAGATGGTTGTCTTTTTTTTATGTCTACTGTGGATTAAATAAGTTTATCTGCTTTAAAATACATATATAAGTAAGCGAACATTCATTTATATTCAATATATTTGTGCTTATTAAAACAGAAAAATGCGAACAAGAGATCCAAATAAAGAAGATGCTGTAAAACAAAAAGCTATTGAAATGCTCGTAAAATATGGCATTGAAGGCTTTGGGATGAATCGATTGGCAAAAGAAAGCGGTGTTTCTGTAGCGACATTATACATTTACTATTCGGATAAAGAAGATTTGATAAAGAAAATTGGGACAGAAATTGGACAAACCTTTTTTAGTGAAATGGTAAAAGATTTCTCCTCAACCATGTCTTTTAAGGAAGGTCTGCGTAAACAGTGGGAAAACAGGGCGCGTTTTGCTTTAAAAAATCCTTTAAAAGTTGCTTGTTGGGAAGCTTTAAGCCATTCTAGTTATCGGGATGATATTTTAGAAGAAAGCCTTGCGAATTTTAAAAAAACAATGTGGAGTTTTATTGAAAATGCATTAGAAAGAAAGGAACTGCTGCCGATTTCTATTGAAGTATTCTGGAGTGTGGCTTATGGTCCTCTATATGCTTTACTTCGTTTTGAAAATGAAGGGAAAAGTTTTGGAGATACACCTTTTAAACTCACAGAAGAAAAAATGGATGAAGCATTTGAATTAGTAATAAAAGCACTGACACCTTAATAATCTCCAAATATGAAAAATATACAAAACATATTAGTATTTGCAACCAATATTAGAACGGTTAATGACAAACAACTAATGAGTTGTACACTCAATGAAAATTCTGAAATTCATCAATGGAATATAGATCAGGAAGATATTGATTGCGTTTTACGAGTTGTAAGTGAAACATTATCAGAAGAACAAATAATCAATATTGTTAACAGACATAATTTCAATTGTAGACCATTAGACTAAACTAAAAATGAAAGAACAAAACCAGTCAGTGCCTTTTACCAGTTATCAAAAATTTGCAGTTTTTATACTGGCAATTACTCAGTTTACAGTAATTCTCGATTTTATGGTAATGTCACCGTTAGGAGATATACTTATGAAAGATCTGGATATAAAACCTGCACGTTTTGGCTTAGTGGTTTCTGCTTATGCTTTCAGTGCAGGAATTTCTGGACTTCTTACAGCAGGTTTTGCGGATAAATTCGACCGAAAAAAATTATTGCTATTCTTTTATATTGGTTTTATTGTAGGCACAATTCTATGTGGAATTGTCACTTCTTATGCTTTGCTTGTAGCAGCCAGAATCGTTACGGGTTTATTTGGAGGTGTTATTGGTTCAATCTCTATGGCAATTGTTGCAGATTTATTTACGCTTCAACAACGTGGACGTGTTATGGGGTTTATACAGATGGGTTTTGGGGCAAGTCAAATTTTAGGAATCCCAATTGGATTATATCTTGCTAATGAATGGGGCTGGCATGCTCCGTTTTTATGGGTTGCAGGTATGGCAGCAATCGTGGTAACTCTGATTGGAATTAAATTACAGCCAATAAATAAACATCTTTTGATTCAAAAAGATAAATCAGCTTTTACGCATTTAATTCATACCCTTACCAAAAAGAACTATAGAATCGGATTTACTGCTACTGCCTTACTCTCTGTTGGTGGTTTTATGCTAATGCCTTTTGGTAGTGCTTTTGCCATCAATAATTTGCATATTACACAATATGAGTTACCTATTTTATTCATGATTGCCGGATTATCTACATTAGTAATTATGCCTATTATAGGAAAATTAAGTGACAGTATAGACAAATTCAAAATATTTGCCTTCGCATCTATCTGGACAATCGTTACTGTTGCTCTTTATACCAATCTTAGTGTTACACCACTTTGGTTAGTAGCTATTTTTAATGTATTGATGATGGGTGGAGTAATGAGTCGTATGATACCTTCAACGGCTTTGGTTACTGCGATACCTGTTGTAGAAGACAGAGGTGCTTTTATGAGTATCAATTCTTCTTTACAACAAATAGCAGGAGGAATTGCGGCAGTCTTCGCAGGAATGATTGTTGTTCAAAAAGATAAATTAAGCCCACTGGAACATTATGACACTTTAGGTTTCATCATTATCGGAATTTCGATTTTATCCATACTGCTTATGTTTCGTGTGAGTAAACTGATTAAAAAGAACGCACAAGAAAATGCAGAAAATTTTCCTGTGATTCATGAAGTTTAAGTTTTAATAAAACCGCTTAACATTTAATTGTTTATAAAAAAGACAGCTATTTTTAGACTGTCTTTTTTATAATTGAAATTGTATTGTCTATCCCAGCCAGCCATCACGGTCCAAACTTCGATATTGAATTGCTTCAGCAATGTGCGATGAGACTATTTGAGGGGCAGTATCTAAATCTGCAATGGTTCTGGCAACTTTCAAAATCCGGTCATAAGCTCGTGCTGAAAGATTCAAACGTTCCATGGCAGTCTTCAATAACTCTTTTGATTGTGTGTCAAGAGCGCAATACTCCCGAATTAATTTACTGCTCATCTGTGCATTATAATGAATGTTAGCCATTTTTTCAAATCGGATGGACTGTAATTCACGTGCTGCCGTAACTCTTTCCCTAATGGAAACACTACTTTCTGCTTTTTTGTCATCGGATAATTTTTCGAACGGTACGGGTGTAACTTCAATATGAATATCAATTCGGTCTAGTAAAGGACCTGAAATTTTACTCATATACCGTTGCATTTCATGTGGAGAGGAAGTATTTGGCATTGACGGGTCGTTAAAAAAACCGCTCGGACTCGGATTCATACTTGCCACCAGCATAAAAGAGGAAGGGTAGGTAACTGTAAATTTAGCTCTTGAAATCGTAACTTCTCTGTCTTCCAAAGGCTGACGCATCACCTCTAAAACATCTCTTTTAAATTCCGGCAATTCATCTAAAAATAAAACTCCGTTATGTGCCATTGAGATTTCTCCAGGCTGGGGATAGCTTCCACCGCCTACAAGGGCAACATTAGAAATAGTATGATGAGGACTTCGAAATGGTCTTTGATTCATTAACCCAACTTCTTTTAATTTACCTGCAACACTATGAATCTTTGTAGTTTCTAACGCTTCTCTTAAGGTCATTGGAGGTAAAATACTAGGTAAACGCTTTGCTAACATTGTTTTTCCTGCACCGGGTGGACCAATCAAAATGATGTTATGTCCTCCGGCCGCAGCAATTTCCATACAGCGTTTTATACTTTCCTGTCCGCGAACATCAGAAAAATCAAACTCAGGAAAATCTAAGGTCTTATGAAATTCTGCACGGGTATCAATAATTGTGGGTTCTAAAGTTCCTTTTCCTTCAAAGAAATCAATGACTTCCTGAACATTTTCAACTCCGTAAACATCTAGTCCGGCAACTATCGCCGCTTCTTTCACATTTTGTTTTGGAAGAAAAAATCCTTTATAGCCTTCTTCTTTAGCTTTAATAGCAATGGAGAGCGCCCCATTTATGGATTGTAAACCTCCATCCAATGAAAGTTCTCCCATAATAATGTAGCGGTCAATTTCAGGTGCTTTTATCTGTTCTGAAGCTATTAAAATTCCAATTGCAAGAGTCAAATCATAAGCAGAGCCTTCCTTGCGCAAGTCAGCAGGAGCCATATTTATGGTTATTTTTTTGCCTGGCAGGTTATATCCGTTATTTTTAAGAGCTGCAGCTATACGATAACTACTTTCTTTTATGGCATTATCAGGTAAACCTACTAAGTGGTAACCAATTCCTTTATCTATATTCACTTCTACTGTTATGGTAGTAGCTTCGACTCCAAAAACAGCGCTTCCAAAAACTTTAATCAGCATACTTTAATATCTTAATTTGTAAATATTTATTTACTTCAGCAAATAAACAAATATTTTAATAATTAAAGTATTACAATTAAAAATTTTTGTTTTAAATTTATTCAAATTGTAAGCCAATCTGATTTTTTACTTCTTCAACGATGCTGCTTAAATCTAAACTATTTTGATGCGACCAAAGGTTACTTTCAATTTGATTGTTTTTAATGCAGACATGACATTCAATTGCTTCATGTGCATACCCTTTTCCAATATTTGAAATTCTGAATTTTTCTTCCTCTTCATTTTCAATAATGGAGTATCCTTCTGTCATGAACCATGGAGAATCAATGTCAATTCTTCCTTGAGTACCGCTAATGGTAGCTTTCATATCAGAAGCAGAAACTAAACCGGCGTGTAAAACTGACTGAGCAGACTGATATTGTAAAATCATAGTAGTCTGTAAATCGACTCCAGTTGTATGATAAGTTGATTTTGCTAAAATTTCTTCTGGAATTCCGAGTATAACATAGGAAAGGAATAATGGATAAACGCCAATGTCATAAAGAGCTCCGCCGCCTAATTTTTTCTCTGTCAGTCGGACTCCTAACTCACTGTTATAATAAGCAAAATCAGCCTTAAGATATTTAACCGATCCAATTTTACCACTTTCTACTTTTGACAGCAGTTCCCGAATTGATGGAATAAATCGAGTCCAAAAAGCTTCCATAAAAAATTTATTGTATTTTTTTGAAGCTTCAATCATTAGAACAGCGTCATGATAGGATAACGATAAAGGCTTTTCGCATAAAACGTGTTTCCCGTTTTGCATTGCCCGAATTGATAATTCGGCATGAGAGTTATGAGGAGTTGCGATATAAATAATATCCACCTGATCGTCTGAGAAAAGTTCATCGTAGGAACCATAAAACTTATCGCAATCATGATTTTTTGCAAATTCATTTGCTTTCGTAATATCTCTCGAGGCTACAGCAATTAATTCAGCTTCCTCTATTAATTTTAAATCAGTTGCAAACTGATTGGCTATATTTCCTAAGCCAATAATTCCCCATCTTATTTTGTTTCTTTTTTTCATATTATTTTGAAAATGATTTAAATTTTAGTCAGATATAAAAGTCTTCTACTTTAAAGGTAAGATTCTGTTCAAATAGAAAAAATTAAACTTGTAGGAATACATATATTTTATATTTTTATAACAAATTATATCTTATACATGAAAAAAAATATATTACTGCTTTTGTTTAGTTTGTTTTTAACAAAAACATTTGCCCAAGATTACTTTCCTGTTAATGAAAGTGTGCATAATAAAAACAATAATTATATAGCTTTTATTAATGCTTCTATTTATGTTACACCTACACAAAAAATTGAAAAAGGGACTTTCCTTATTCAGGATGGTAAAGTAATTGCCGTAGGAAATAATGTGAAAATTCCAAAAAATGCGATTACAATCAATCTCGAGGGCAAGACTATTTATCCTTCATTTATTGATATTTATACTAGTTTTGGAATTGAAAAACCGAGAAGAAATTTAACTCCGGGAAGAGAAGAACTGTCATATGATACTAAAAAAACCGGACATTACTGGAATGAGAGTATACTATCAGAACTAAACGGATATGAAACTTTTAAATACGATCAGCCAAAAGCCGAAGAACTTTTAAAAGCAGGTTTTGGAGTTGTAGGAACTCATATACATGACGGGGTTGCCCAAGGAACAGGGCTTTTGGTTGCTTTA
This sequence comes from Flavobacterium sp. LM4, assembly GCF_002017935.1. Lineage (NCBI taxonomy): Bacteria > Pseudomonadati > Bacteroidota > Flavobacteriia > Flavobacteriales > Flavobacteriaceae > Flavobacterium > Flavobacterium sp. LM4. The sequence goes on from NZ_MUFW01000001.1 coordinate 3,138,854, forward strand.
AATAATACAGACGGCAAAAATCAAATCATTTCGAATAAAATAACAAATCACTTTTCTTTTAACAGAAGTGCCTTAACAAATCAGGCTTATCCTAGTTCTTTAATGGGATCTATGGCCTTGCTTCGTCAAATGTATTTTGATTTGGACTGGTACAAAAAAGGAAATTCAGACACGAAAGATTTATCATTGGAAGCTCTAAATGCAAACGAAAAACTGATACAGATTTTTGCGTCAGAAGACAAATTAAATAGCTTAAGAGCTTCTAAAATTGCAAAAGAATTTGGCTTAAACTATATTTTAAAAGGGAGTGGAAATGAATTTGAAAGAATTGAAGAAATCAAAAAAACCAATTCAAAATTCATTATTCCGATCAATTTTCCTGAAGCTTATGATGTATCGAATCCCTATTTATCCAATCAGATAGAATTGGCAGATATGCGTTTTTGGAATCAGGCTCCAACCAATCTAAAAGTGCTTTCTGATAACGGTATTTTATTTGCATTAACAACTGATAAATTGAAAAAAACAGAAGATTTTAGGACCAATCTTCTAAAAGCAATCAAATATGGCTTTGATAAAACAAAAGCTTTGGAGGCATTGACTACTGTTCCGGCAGTACTTTTAGGAAAAAGTAACGAAATTGGAAGTTTGAAAACAGGGAGTTTTGCCAATTTTATAATTACTTCGGGAGAAATTTTTGATGAAAAAACCATTTTATACGAAAACTGGGTTCAGGGTAATAAATATATAATTAACGATGTAAATTTAAAAGATATTCGTGGCAACTACAATCTGACAATTGGAAATGAAACTTTAAAATGGAAAATTGACGGAACGGCAGAAGCACCAAAATCTGAAATTATTACTAGCGATGCTAAAAAAGTAAAAAATACTTTTTCTGTTTCAAAAAACTGGATTTCACTTTTGATAAAATCAAATGATACTATAAAATCAAATTTCAGCCGTTTAACAGGATTTGTAGAAAATACTAATAATTTCTCTGGAAAAGCTGAATTGTATAATGGCAATCAGGTAAATTGGACAGTTGTAAAAACCTCTCCTTTTGTTGCTGTAAAAGATACTGTCAAGCCTGAGAAACCCAATCCAATTATACCTACAACTTTTCCGAATGTTGCTTTTGGAAATACCGAAGAATTAACTGCACAAACTTTATTGTTTAAAAATGCAACCGTTTGGACAAACGAAAAAGACGGAATTTTAACTGAAGCGGATGTTTTGATTAAGAACGGAAAAATTGTTTCGATCGGAAAAAATCTTACGGATGCTTCCGCAACAATTATTGATGCAAAAGGAAAACATCTTACCAGCGGAATTATTGATGAGCATTCTCATATTGCTATTTCAAAAGGTGTAAATGAAATTGGTCATAATTCGACTGCTGAAGTTACTATCGAAGATGTAGTAAATTCTGAAGATATTAATATTTACAGGGATTTAGCAGGAGGTGTAACTATATCACAATTATTACATGGTTCAGCGAATCCGATTGGCGGACGCTCCGCTATTGTAAAATGGAAATGGGGACAATCTCCTGATGAAATGCTTTATAAGAACCAGCCTAAATTTATCAAGTTTGCGTTAGGGGAAAACGTTAAGCAATCCAATTGGGGAAATATCAATCCAACCCGTTTTCCACAGACCAGAATGGGAGTTGAACAAGTTTTTACAGACTATTTTCAACGTGCGAGAGAATATGATGAAAGCTGGAAAAGATTCAATGCGAATCCTAAAAAAGAGAAAGCGCCAAGAGTCGATCTGGAGCTACAGACCTTAGCTGAAATTCTGAACAAAAAACGTTTCATAACCTGTCACTCGTATGTAGAGTCAGAAATATTGATGCTGATGAATGTTGCAGATAAATTCAACTTTAACGTTAATACTTTTACCCACATTCTCGAAGGATATAAAGTTGCTGATAAGATGAAAGAACATGGTGTCGGGGCTTCAACTTTCTCAGACTGGTGGGCTTATAAATTTGAAGTAAATGATGCTATTCCCTTCAACGGACCTATTATGCATAATGAAGGATTAGTGGTTGCCTATAATTCAGATGATGCAGAAATGTCAAGAAGACTAAATCAGGAAGCTGCAAAAGCTGTAAAATACGGAAACATTCCTGAAGAAGAAGCCTGGAAATTTGTAACTCTTAATCCTGCAAAACTATTACATATTGATGATAAAGTAGGAAGTATTAAAGTTGGCAAAGATGCTGATTTAGTGCTTTGGAGTGATAATCCTTTATCTGTTTACGCTAAAGCAGAAAAAACAATTATCGAAGGGGTGGTTTATTACGATATCGAAAAAGATCTTGAGAAGCAAGCGGCCATTACAAGAGAAAGAAATCAGTTGATTGGGCAAATGCTACAGGAAAAAAATAAAGGTATGAGTACGCAGGATCCAACAAAAAAAGAGAAAAAAGAATATCACTGTGACACTTTGGAGCAATACTAAAGAGTTTAAAAAGATTTTCAAATAAAAAATTAATAATAATTATGATACTTAAAAACGGATATATATTGCTGTTAGCTTTTTTTTCAATAATAGAAACCAAAGCACAGCAAGTTCCAGCACCTAAACAGACAAAGTCGGTCCTGATACTGAATGCGACAGCACATCTGGGAAACGGGACGACAATCGAAAACAGCGCCATTGGTTTTAAGGATGGTAAACTCACATTAGTTGCTGATGCTTCAACAATCAGACTTGCAGATAATGCTTATGAAAGCATTATAGATGCAACTGGAAAACACGTATATCCGGGATTCATAGCTCCAAATTCTACATTAGGATTAGTAGAAATTGATGCGGTAAAATCATCTGATGATCAGGAAGAAATTGGAAGTGTAAATCCAAATGTACGAAGTATCATTGCCTATAATTCAACTTCAAAAGTTACTGAGACTGTTCGTCCAAATGGAATTTTGATTGCTCAGATAGTGCCTCGTGGAGGAAGGATTTCAGGAACATCTTCAATCGTTCAGCTTGATGCCTGGACGTGGCAGGATGCTTTGATAAAAGAAAACGATGGTATTCATTTGAATTTCCCTTCAGGATTCAAAAGAACCGGCAGTTGGTTTGAGCCGGGTATAATTGAACCTAACAAAGATTACTCAACTCAGGTAAATGAAATTAATACTTTTTTTATTAACTCTAAAGCCTATTTAGGAGACTCATCAAAAGAAAGAAATTTAATTTTCGAATCAACTAAAGGTCTTTTTGATGGTACTCAGACTTTGTTTATCCATGCTGATGAAGAAAAGCAAATTATTGATGCTATCCAGTCAGCTAAAGATAACGGAATAAAGAAAATAGTCATTGTGGGAGGTTTTGAAGCTTACAAAACAGCTGATTTATTACAAAAAAATAATATTGGAGTACTTTTAAGACGTGTACATGATATGCCTACAAGTGATGAGCAGGATATCAGACTGCCTTTTAAAGTGGCCAAAATTTTAACTGATAAAGGTATTGTTGTAGGTCTTGAAAACAGCGGAGACAATGAACGCATGAATACACGTAATTTACCGTTTTTGGCAGGAACTTGTGTTGCTTATGGCTTAGATAAGGAAAAAGCATTACAGCTAATAACTTTTAATACTGCTAAATTACTAGGTATTGATGCATTTTGCGGATCTTTAGAAACAGGAAAAGATGCCACATTATTTATTTCAGAAGGTGATGCACTGGATATGAGAACGAATAAATTAACTACTGCTTTTATTCAGGGAAGAGCAATTAGTTTAGAAACGCATCAGACAAAATTGTATAAAAAGTATAAAGAAAAATACAATCAAAAATAATATCATTTTCTTTTAAGAGAGCACCAATTGTAATAATCATTTGGTGCTTTTTTTTATTATAATCTAATTGAATTTAGAAAAACACTCATAAAATAGTCGTGGATTCGTTTAAAATCGAAATTAGTACTATTTTTTTGTAGTAATATATAGCGTTAAAAAGTTTTTGTTATTATGACTGTATTAATTAATCATAAATTTTAAGTATGTTTTAACAAATAGGTGTAAAACAAAGGGGGGTAAAATGAAAAATTAACAAAAATTAAGCATTGAGTACTATTTTTAATGGGGGTATTGAATGATTTTATATTTTTATCAAAATTTTTAAAACTAAATAACTATGCGAAAAATTATTTTAAGTGTGATACTGATCACAATTCTGTTACTATCTATTTTTTCTATTTCATTTGTTACTGAATCAAAAACACTAGGTGCACACGTTGTTGAACTAAAAATGGACACAGGTGATACTGCATGGATGATTGTTGCAACTGCTCTTGTGTTGTTAATGACTCCAGGATTAGGCTTCTTCTACGGAGGTATGGTAGGTAAGAAAAATGTAATTAGTACTATGTTACAGAGTTTCATGGCAATGGTAATTGTTACGATTCTATGGGTAGTTATTGCATTCGGATTATGCTTTGGACCATCAATAGGCGGATTTATAGGAGATCCTACTTCGAATATTTTCTTTCAAGGCGTAAGTGCAAATACAGCATGGGAATTAGCACCAACAATTCCTTTTCTTCTTTTTGCTTTATTTCAGGCAAAATTTGCGATTATTACACCAGCTTTAATAACAGGAGCATTTGCAGAGCGTGTACGTTTCTGGGCTTATTTGTTGTTCATGGTTTTATTTATAATATTTATTTATGCCCCATTATGTCACATGACTTGGCATCCTGATGGATTGTTCTTCAAATGGGGAGTTTTAGATTTCGCAGGAGGAACAGTAGTACACATGAGTGCTGGTTGGGCTGCTTTAGCCGGAGCTATGTTCTTAGGAAAACGTAAAGTACAAAAAGTTAACCCTGCCAGAATCACTTATGTATTATTAGGTACAGGTTTATTATGGTTCGGATGGTTTGGTTTCAATGCTGGTTCTGCTGTTGGAGCAGGAAGTCTTGCTGCACAAGCTTTAGGAACAACAACTGTTGCTGCTGCTGCTGCTGCTATGGCATGGGTTTTCCTTGATAAGATTTTAGGACACAAATTATCTGCAATGGGAGCATGTATTGGTGCAGTTGTAGGTTTGGTAGCAATCACACCAGCTGCTGGTTTTGTAAGTATCCCTCACGCTTTAGCAATTGGTATCATTGCAAGTGTTATCAGTAATCTTGTTGTGAGCAAATTCCCTAAAGGAAAAATTGACGATGCTCTTGACGTTTTTGCTTGTCACGGTGTTGGTGGAATGGTAGGAATGTTGTTAACAGGAGTATTTGCTTCTAACTCTGTAAATTCAATTGTTGGTAAGAATCAAGGATTAATTTTTGGTGATGCTACTTTATTCTTAACACAATTAAAAGCTTTAGTAATTGTTTCAATCTTTGCTTTTGTAGCTTCATATGTATTATTCTTCATCGTTAATAAAATTACTCCACTAAGAGTTACTGAAGAAAAAGAAGAATTAGGATTAGATATTTCTCAACACGGAGAATACTTATAAGAAGTTAATTTTCAATTAACCAATATAAAAATGCCCTCTAAGATTAAGCTTAGAGGGCATTTTGTTTGAATTAATTTCAACCTTTAATTAAATTTTGGTTAGCTTTTCTATTTAGAAAGTAATGAATTTACAAAGAGAAAAAACAAACGAGGCAAAATAATAAATCGAAAAGAAAATAAAATTACCCATGATTTAAATATTTCTATCCGGAACCTTCATGCATCCTTTTTTTCTTCGTGTTTTACATTGTCTTTGTTATGCCAATAAACCAAATGCACCACTAATAATTAAATCTAAAACTCAGTAAATTTCATTTTATTACTTGAAATTTGAAATCCCTTCTTTTAGCCAAACCAAATACTCTTCAACATCAACATAACTAATTGTAGGTTTAGAGCTGTTTAGATTATTTCCTTCTAAATCAGTAATAACATATAAAGGCTGTGTATTGGTTTTGTATTTTGAAATCATAAATTCAGTCCATTTATCTCCAACCGTTTCAATTTTATCTCCCGAAGCTGTTACAAATTGTTTGTCTGCCGGTAATTCTCTTTTATCATCCACATATAAAGAAATTAAAACTACATCATTTTTTAAGATGGGTAAAACTCTTTCATCAGACCAGACATTATTTTCCATTTTTCTGCAATTTACACAGGCATATCCTGTAAAATCTAGCATAATGGGTTTGTTGATTGATTTTGCATACGCAAGACCATCTTCATAATCATGAAAAACTACAATTCCATGTGGTCCTAATTCGGCTCCTTTTGGCAGGCCTTTTTCAGATGTAGTTGTATTGCCGCTTCCTGAACTCCCTACTCCAAAAGGACTTTCACTATATTGTGGCGGCGGCGGAAAAGCACTAATTAATTTCAAAGGAGCTCCCCAAAGACCAGGGATTAAATAAGCTGTAAATACCAGCGTAATTATACCTAAATATAATCTTCCAACAGAAATATGCTGCAAAGGACTATCATGAGGTAATGTAATTTTTCCAAATAAATATAATGTCAGGGCTGCAAAAATAGCAATCCAAATGGCTATAAAAACTTCTCTTTCCAGAAAATGCAATTGTAAAACCAAATCAGCATTTGATAAAAATTTAAAAGCCAAAGCTAATTCTAAAAATCCAAGAACAACTTTTACGGTATTTAACCAGCCTCCTGATTTTGGCAATGAATTCAACCATCCCGGAAACATTGCAAATAACATAAACGGAAGAGCTAATGCAGATGAGAATCCCAACATTCCAACAACCGGAGCGATTCCACCATTAGAGGCCGCTTCGACCAATAAGGTTCCGACAATTGGTCCGGTACATGAAAATGAAACGATAGCCAAAGCCAAAGCCATAAATAATATGCCAATTATACCGCCTTTATCTGCCTGCTGATCTGCTTTATTTGCCCATGAATTTGGAAGCATAATTTCAAACGCTCCTAAAAAAGAAGTAGCAAAAATAATTAGTATCACAAAGAAAATCAGGTTAAACCAAACATCTGTTGACAATGCATTTAAAGCATCTGCTCCAAATATCTTTGTTACAATTAATCCTAAAATTACATAAATAGCAATTATAGAAAGCCCGTAAATAATAGCATTACGAATTCCTTTTGCTCTGCTTTTGCTTTGTTTGGTAAAAAAACTTACCGTCATTGGTATCATAGGAAAAACACAAGGCGTAAGCAAAGCTGCAAATCCGGATATAAAAGCAATAAAAAAGATAGACCATAAGCTTCTTGCCGGAGCAGGCTTTTGTAAATCGTCTACGACTTTTGCCGTTGCATTATCTATTTTTTCTAATTTAATTACTTTAGAGTCTGCTTCTTTTTTAACTACTGTGTCAACAACTAAACCTTCTTTTTTGGTTTCGTCCTTTTTAGCTTCTGTTACAGCCGGAACTGTCTCCATTTTAAAAGTTGCCGGAATAGCTATTGAGAATTTTTTATTCGAATTGATGCAAACCTCTTTACAAACCTGAAAATCAAATTCAACTTCAACGGTTTTTAAATTAGGATTTATTACCTTGATTTCCTGTTCTATATGGGCTTTTCCTTCAAAATAGGTCTCGTTTACTTCAAAAATATCGTTAAACGATGTTTTAGTTTTTCCTTCTTTGGCTTTACCAACTAAATTATAATTTCCTTTTTGGTTTTTAAAAGCAATTTCTAAAGCTAACGGACCGCCTTCCGGAGTAAATTGCGAATACATATGCCAGTCTTTCTCTATAATTCCGTCAAAAATTAAAACGAAATTAGTTTCAGATTTTTTCTCGATTTTAGAAGTCCATTTTACAGGTTCTAAAATCTGGGCATTACTGTTTGCAAAAGCAAAAAAGAAAAACAGTAAAAATAAAATGGATTTACTCCAGAAACTTTTTGGCGTTATAGCCTGACGAGATTGATTAAAGTTCATTATTGCAGTTCTATTTTAAGTATTTTTTTATAGGTGTTTTCTATTTTAAATCGTTCATCCTGCCTTATTCCAATAACCCATACAATTTGATTATTTGAACATAAAAGCCATGTGTTTTCTTTATCAATCAGAGATAACTTCTCATCTTTAAAGAGTTTGCTGATTTTTTTCGATTTTCCATTCATTCCAAAAGGCTGAAAAGAATCGCCTTCTTTCCATTTTCGTAAAATCAGCGGGTACTGAATTTTTTCAGCATCTACAAATATAACTTTATTTGAATCTATAGTTATGTGACTAACGTTACAAAGACTCAACTTTAAGGGAAAATTAACTTCCTGATCATTTTCATTGATTTGAAATTCTTCTATTTCCTGCATTTCAACAATCGGACTCAAAATCAAAGTTTCTCTGTTTTTCAATAATCGAAACTCTGTCGAAAACACTTGTTTTCCTGATTGTCCGTCTACCAGGTCATAAATATCATTCCATGCCAGAAATCCAAATTCGTTCAGCCATTGATACAAATACGATCTGTAATTAGGTAGTTTTTTAAGTTGTTTTAAATCGAAATGAATTTCATCTCCGGATTCTTTTGCTACCTGCTGATAAATCATAATGGAAGCATCTTCTGCCATTTCGTTAGATTCCTGCAAATAAGATTGTGTTTTTTGGAAAGCCTTCAGGAAATTAGGATTGATTTCTTTTAAAACCGGAACAAGATCATGGCGAATCTTGTTTCGTAGATATTTATTCGAATCATTGCTGCTGTCTTCGCGCCATTCGATAATATTATCTTTGGCATAATTCAGGATCTCTTCTCTGGAAAAAGGCAAAAGCGGACGGATAATTTTATCATTTTGCTCAGGAATACCAACAAGGCCGTCCAATCCGGTACCACGGCTCAGATTAATAATAAAAGTTTCCAGATTGTCATCAGCATGATGAGCAGTCAGGATATAATCGAATTTATGAGTTTCCAATAGTTCATAAAACCAGCTGTATCGCAGTTCACGGGCTGCTATCTGGGTAGAAAGTTTGTAGTCTTTTGCAAAAGCTTCGGTATCAAACTGGGTTGTAAAAATGGAGATATTATTTTCTTCACAGTAATTGCGAATGAAATCCTGATCACCAAAACTTTCTAATCCGCGAAGCTGAAAATTACAATGCAAAACGGCAATTTCATATTCTGATTGCTGAAACAAATGCAGTAAAACCATACTGTCTAATCCGGCACTAACAGCAAGAAAGAGCTTTTTATTTTCCAAAAAAGGAAATCTCGCCGAAATATGATTTTTAAATTTTGAAAACATCTGAGAAATTAAAAGATGAATATTTTTAAGAACTGCAAAATTAAGGCTTTTAAGAATAGCCAATTATAAAAAAAAATCAATTGAAAATTTAGAGTTTAAGAAAGCTGATCCTGCAATTTTTTAATATCATCACGCAATTTGGCAGCCTGCAAAAAGTCTAATTCTTTCGCTGCTTTTTCCATCGATTTACGCTTTTCGCGTATTAATTTCTCTAATTCAGATTTTGATAAATAGGCAGTTTCAGGTTCGGCAGCTGCAGGTAAAGTGTGTCCCAATTCATATTCGACCAAAGGATTTTTAGTAAAAGCACTTTCAATTTTTTTGTTTAATGCCTGTGGTGTTAAGCCGTTTTCTGTATTGAAATTAATTTGTTTGGTCCTACGGTAATTGGTTTCATCAATCGTTTTTTGCATACTGGCTGTAATTTTATCAGCATACATAATTGCTTTTCCGTTTATATTTCTGGCTGCACGACCAATAGTCTGGGTTAAAGATCTGTGATTACGAAGAAAACCTTCTTTATCTGCGTCTAAAATAGCGACTAATGAAACCTCGGGTAAATCTAACCCTTCACGAAGCAAATTTACTCCAATCAATACGTCAAAAATACCTTTTCGTAAGTCCTGCATGATTTCGATACGTTCTAATGTATCCACTTCTGAATGAATATAACGGCAGCGAACACCAACTTTAGTTAGATATTTTGCTAATTCTTCTGCCATTCTTTTGGTCAGGGTAGTTACCAAAACCCTTTCATCCAATTCGCAACGTACCTGAATTTCTTCAATTAAGTCATCTATTTGATTTAAACTCGGTCTGACTTCAATAGTTGGATCCAGTAATCCGGTTGGACGAATAATCTGTTCTACATAAATACCATCTGATTTTTGCAATTCGTAATCGGCCGGAGTGGCAGAAACATAAACTACCTGATTTTGCATAGCTTCGAATTCTTCAAATTTCAAAGGTCGGTTATCCATTGCTGCAGGAAGACGGAAACCATATTCTACCAGATTTTCTTTTCGGCTTCGGTCGCCTCCGTACATGGCGTGAACCTGCGAAACCGTTACGTGACTTTCGTCAATTACCATTAAATAATCACTTGGAAAATAGTCCAACAGACAGAAAGGCCTTGTTCCGGCTTCTCTTCCGTCAAGGTAGCGGGAATAATTCTCAATTCCGGAACAATACCCTAATTCCCGAATCATTTCCAGATCGAAATTGGTTCTTTCTTCCAGACGTTTGGCTTCCAAATGTTTGCCTATTTCTTTAAAATAATCAACCTGTTTTACCAAATCCTGCTGAATCTCCCAAATAGCACCCTGTAATACATCTGGAGAAGTCACGAACATGTTGGCCGGATAAATCGTCAGCCTTTTAAATTTTTCTATTACCTGTGAGGTCTTTACATCAAACGATTCAATTTCTTCAATTTCATCTCCAAAAAAGTGAATTCGATAGGCGTCATCGGCATAACTCGGGTATACTTCTACAATATCGCCTTTGATTCGGAAAGTTCCGGGATTAAAATCGGCTTCTGTTCTGGCGTATAAACTTTGTACAAGACTGTGCAATAATTTAGTTCTCGAAATAACCTGATCTCTCGTGATTTCAATAACATTTTTTTGAAATTCCACAGGGTTTCCAATACCGTACAAGCAAGAAACCGAAGCCACTACTAAAATATCCCTGCGTCCTGAAAGTAATGAAGAAGTCGTGCTCAAACGCATTTTTTCAAGCTCTTCATTGATAGATAAATCTTTTTCGATAAAAACACCTGTTACAGGCATAAAAGCTTCCGGCTGGTAATAATCGTAGTAAGAAACAAAATATTCTACGGCATTATTAGGGAAAAACTGTTTGAATTCAGAGTATAACTGTGCAGCTAAAGTTTTGTTATGTGCCAAAACCAAGGTTGGTTTCTGTACTTCCTGAATCACATTGGCCATTGTAAATGTTTTACCTGACCCCGTTACACCTAATAAAGTTTGATATTTTTCACCATCAACAATACCTTGTGAAAGTTTTTGGATTGCCTGAGGCTGATCTCCTTTTGGACTATATTCTGAAGAAACTTGAAAATTCATTTTTGACAGATGAAATTAGTTTTGTAAAGATACAAAGTTTGAATTCTATAAAATATATTACCAAAAGAATTAAAATTGCGATTATTCTAAAAAATCAACAATAACATCATCGACAATTTTTGATTGGTCAATAGTCAAAAAATGTCCGGCATCCTTTATTATTTTAGTCTTGCTGTTTGGTAAACATTCTTTTGCTTTTACAAGACTCTGTTCAGAATTAATAACGTCCTGATCGCCTATAATAACTAAAACAGGGTTTTGTATGGATTTTAATTCGTCATTAGAAAAAGGGGTCATTTTTAACATACTTGAATTGGAACTGGCATATTTATTAGCCAGATAAAATTGTCTTTTGTATACCGGGCTTATTTTTTCAGGATGTGTAGAGAACGTTTTTAATGTGTTTAGGAATTTCTTTTCGCTTGGAAAAATCTTTAAAAATAAAGCAGAAGATGTTTTTCCAAGCTTGTCGATAAATTTAAAAGTTTGAGCCGGACTAAGTAAAACTATTTTATTAATTGAATTTGTTTTTTGAGCAGCCAATAAAGTAGCGATCCAGCCTCCTCGTGATGCTGCGACTATATTAAAGTTTTTTAATTTATAGTGATTAAAAATTTCATTATAAAACAATACGATTTCTTCTTTTGAAAGCGGCTTGCCCATCAAGGTTGATTTTCCGGGTTCCATTATAAAATCGATAGCATGGATGAGGTTGTTTTTTGTTAATGCTTTTATGTTTGGATACCACATAGTAGAACTGGCATCCATTCCGTGAAGTAATACCAAATCTTTTCCATTTTTAGGCCCTGCTAATATAACATGAGCGATTCCGAAACTTGTTTTGATATTTTCTTCTGTATAGGGAACATCCCAAAGTTTTAAAGCTTTGTTATAGGAGTTTAAATAGTTCTGTTTTTCTTTTTTTGTCTGAAAAACGTATTCTTCAAATTTTGCTTTTTTAGTAGATGCGCATCCAAAAACCAAAAAGAAAATCATAAATTTAAGGAGTATTCTTGTCATAATAGTAAAATTCAATTTACTATTAAAGGTACCTATAAATGGTTCAATGAGAGTATCAAAATTTTTATTTAAACTATCATAATTACAATTTTTTATAGAAATTGTAATTTTAAATCTTCCATGCCATTTGTTCTGATTCACTTAAAAAACTCCAGGCTACAATTCGGCTTGTTTTTTGCCCCTGAGCCATATCAATCGTTCTTATAGATGCGGCATTCACTTTATTTAGCGTTTTGTAAATGCTCGAAAGATTTTCTCTTTTAGAAACCAAAGTAGTAAACCATTGGCATTGCATGGCATATTTGGCACTTTCGTGAATCATTTGAGTGATGAAACCAATCTCCCCGCCATTGCACCATAACTCAGCATTTTGGCCTCCAAAATTTAAAACAGGGTTTGTTGTTTTCTTTTCTTTTGGATTTAAATTTGAAACTTTACGTACTGTACTTTGTTTGGCATCAAGAGCTGAAGCATGAAAAGGCGGATTACACATCGTAAAAGTAAATCGGTCCTCAGGTATGATAATATTTTTGAAAATGAAACGGGACTCGGTTTGTTGCTGTAAACTGATTGACTCAATTAATTTAGGGTTTCCTTCGATAATCTTACTGCAATTTTGTATCGCTTTTTCATCGATATCTGTCCCAACAAAATTCCAATCGTAAATCGCATTTCCTAAAATAGGGTAAATACAGTTTGCTCCGGTCCCTATGTCCAAGCCTAAAACGTATGATCCTACAGGAATATTTCCGTTATTAGTTTCAGCCAATAAATCAGCTAAATAATGAATGTAATCAGTCCTTCCCGGAATTGGAGGACAAAGATAATTTTTAGGAATATCCCAATTTTGAATGCCGTAATATGTTTGCAGCAATGCTTTGTTCAGTATTTTTACGGCATCAGGATTACTGAAATCGACCGTTTCAATTCCATGAATGTTTTTGGCAACATATGTTTTTAACTCCGGACAATTTGAAATAAGAAGTTCGAAATCATATCGTGAACGATGAAGATTTCGCGGATGTAAATTGTTTTTTTCAGAGTTGTCTGTTACAGTCATTTTATTAATTTGAAGCAAAGGTAATCATTCCTTTTTGTATAAAATATTTTATAAACCACAGTCATTATGTTAGTATACATTATTACTGTTTTGGTTTTGTAAATAAAGTTTTAACCGGAAAGCATTTTTTTTTCTTTGTTATAAGAAAAATTCTATAAAATTATTACGATTTTAGATTTTGATTATTTATTTTTGGCGCCATAAGCCCCAATTTATATATGAAAAAAGTTACACTTCTGATTATTATACTTTTGTGTTCATGCATTGCACAAAGTGAAAATGAATATTTCGACCAGATTGAAAAAAATGATGTTAAATTAACAAAACCTGTTGAAGGTGAATGGTTGTTTACCCATAAAGAAAAAGGACAGAGTTTTGAGCAATTCATAAATTCGAAACATATTGTTCCAACCAATGAATCCAATATTATTTATATCAGACCAATCGGTCATTTTAATTCTCTGCAAAACAAGCAAATAGAATTACTTCGGGAATATCTTGAAATTTACTTTCAATTAAAAACAAAAACATTAGAAACTGTTTCAAATGATGTAATTCCTGAGTCTGCACAAAGAGTTGGACATGAAAATAACCAACAGTTTTTAGCAGGGTATATTTTAGACAATGTTTTAAAAAAAGACAAACCTTTAAACAGAATTGCTCTGATGGGTCTGACAGAAGTTGATTTATACCCCAAGCCGGAATGGAATTTTGTTTTTGGATTAGCATCTTATCGGGATAAGGTTGGTGTAAGTTCGATTTACAGACTACAGGACGGAAAACTGACTACTGATAATTTTAATCTCTGTTTGTCTCGACTGTTGAAAATAGGCTCTCATGAAATAGGTCATATGTTTGGTTTGCATCATTGTATTACTGCAGACTGTGTAATGAATGGAACCAATAGTATGAGTGAAACAGACAAAAGTTCTATAAGATTATGTTCCGTTTGCCAGAGAAAACTAAATTCGGGTATAAAGTACGATAATATTAAAAGACTAACAGATTTAGAAAGATATTTTGAAAAGAATCATTTGGCTGAAGAACTTCTGTTAATAAAAAAAGATATTGCTGTCATTCAGTAAAATACTCTTGCAGCAATCATTTTAAGCTATTTGTGTTTATTATATTTACAAATCAAACAGTTTGGAAATATTTGTTTAAAGAATTAAAATGTCAATTAAAAAAATAAAAATCTTTGCCATAACAGGAAGTACAAGAAAGAATTCGAGTAATTTTAAAATTCTGAAATTTATTTCGGAGAATATAAACGATCAGTTTGAGATTGAAATATTTGAAGATTTAGAAGGAATTCCACATTTCAATCCGGATTTGGATGATGAGTTTCCTCCTGAAAAGGTTATTTTTTTCAGAAACAAAATCATCAGGGCAGACGGAGTGTTGATTTGTACTCCTGAATACGTATTTAGTTTGCCCGGAAGTTTAAAAAATGCTCTGGAATGGTGTGTTTCTACCACCATTTTTTCAAATAAAAAGACAGGATTAATAACTGCATCAGCATCCGGTGAAATGGCACATCAACAGCTTTTGTTAATAATGAAAACATTAGAAGCCAAATTCGAAGAACATAACCAGCTTTTAATTCAGGGTATTCGCGGTAAAATTGATGAAGCAGGCATGGTCATTAATTCACAAACTTTAGAAGTACTTGCGCTTTTTATAAAAGATTTTGAGAATCAATTTTAAAATTGAATAGTGTAAAAACATTCCCAACGAAATATTAACTCATCTAAATGCTTTATTTTTGCATAATAAATGAAATAAATAAATAACTATGGAAAGTTCTGTTACAAGTAATGAATTCCTTTTCGGAGAAGAAATTCAGTGGGAAGTAGTTGGAGAAGGTGTCAAACGTAAAATTCTGGCATTCGACAGCCGCGTTATGCTGGTTAATGTATATTTTGAAACAGGCGCTGTTGGAGCTTTACACGAGCATTATCATACGCAGGTAACCTACGTTGCAAAAGGCAAATTTGATGTTACGATAAACGGAGTGACAAAATTATTGAAAGAAGGGGATAGTTTTTATATTCCACCCCATGCCATTCATGGTGTTTTGTGCGTTGAAGAAGGAATGCTGACAGATGTTTTTAGTCCGATGCGTGAAGATTTCATGAAGTACTAAATCGGCATAATCCATAAAATATAGAGTTGATTTGATTGAAATTTTAAAAAAATTATACATTTTTTAAAATTTTACTACAGATTAGATTGGTATTTTTGCAGCATGAATTTATCTAAAACGAATGTCCTGTTTATGGCAGTTTGCACTGGTCTTATAGTTGCAAATCTGTATTACTGCCAGCCTTTAATTGTCTTAATTGCCAACGAATTTAAAATCCCCCAAGCCAGTGCGGGAACCATAACGTATCTTACACAGGCAGGTTATGCCATCGGATTGTTTTTTATGGTTCCGCTGGGAGATAAAATCGAACGTAAAAGGCAAATTTTAATGACCACTTTTGCCTCAGTTATTGCATTAATCATTGCAGCTACGGCAAAAAGCTTTCTTATTTTACAAATTGCGTCTTTACTTATCGGAATTACGTCTATAGTACCGCAGCTTATTTTACCTCTCGCAGCATCATTAAGCAGTCACGAACAAAGAGGAAAAGTTATAGGGACTATTATGAGCGGTCTTTTGGTCGGAATTTTACTTTCGCGAACTTTAAGCGGTTTTATTGGAGAAATTTTAGGGTGGAGATCGATGTTTTATATTGCTGCCGCAATTTGTCTTTTAATCTTTTTTGTCATTCAGAATAAATTTCCAGTCAATAAACCTCAATTTCAGGGAACTTATGGACAATTAATTCAGTCTTTATTTACACTTATAAAAACACAGCCAATTTTGCGTGAAGCAACTTTAATCAATGTATTTAGTTTTGCCCAGTTTGGCGCTTTCTGGACAACAATGGTTTTATTGCTTTCTGGACAACCTTTCAATTTTAACAGTGCTACAATTGGTTTATTCGGAATTGTTGGAGCTTCAGGAGCCTTGGCAGCACCGTTAGTTGGGAAAATGGGCGATAAGGGAAATTCAAGAGTTGCGGTTGGTTACGGTTGTCTGTTGATATTGATTAGTTTTTTGGTGTTCTATTTCTCAATTGAAAGCGTTATCGGAATTGCGATTGGAATTGTATTTATTGACATAGGAATTCAGGGGGTACATATTTCTAATCAAACCCGTGTGTATTCCTTACTTCCGGAAGCCAGAAACAGATTGAATACCGTTTTTATGTCATTTAGTTTTTTAGGAACAGCTGCCGGATCAGCTTATGGATTGTTACTATGGAAATTAGGAGGTTGGCATGCTGTAACAATTGGCTGTGTAGCTTTATCAATATTGGCATTTACTGTTTACGGTCTTACTTATAAATCAAAATCTAAAAAAATAGAAAGCACAAATTGATATAAAATTAATTTGTAAATTTGCGTTCAATTAAAAAATAACAACAATGGAAAACGGAATATACGCTAAATTCAATACTGGTAAAGGTTCGATTTTAGTAAAATTAGCACACGAATTAGCACCAGGAACTGTAGGGAATTTTGTAGCTCTTGCAGAAGGAAATATGGAAAATAAAGTAAAACCTCAGGGACAAAAATTCTATGATGGTTTAACATTTCACAGAGTTATTCCTGATTTTATGATTCAGGGTGGTTGTCCAAAAGGAACTGGGACAGGAGATCCGGGATACAAATTTGATGATGAGTTTCACCCAAGTTTAAAACACGATCGTCCTGGAGTTTTGGCAATGGCAAATTCAGGACCTGCAAGTAACGGTTCTCAGTTTTATATTACTCACGTTCCTACTTCATGGTTAGATAATAAACATACTGTTTTTGGTCACGTTATCGAAGGTCAGGATGTGGTTGATGCAGTTGCTCAAGGTGATAATCTGGATGCTGTAGAAATCATCAGAGTGGGTGAAGAAGCTCAAAAATGGAATGCAATTGAAGCTTTTATTGAATTAAAAGGAGCTCGTTTAAAAAGAGATGCTGCTTTAAAAGCTGAATCTGAAGCAAAAATGGAACAATTAGCTGCTGGTTTTGATAAAACAGAAAGTGGTTTACGTTACAAAATGATTCAAAAAGGAGAGGGAAAAAAAGCTGAGGCTGGAAAAACAGTTTCTGTTCACTATGAAGGTTCTTTAGAAAACGGAAAAGTTTTTGATTCTTCTTACCCAAGAAAAAAACCAATCGAGTTCAGATTAGGCCAGGGTCAGGTGATCGAAGGATGGGATGAAGGTATCGCTTTATTACAGGTAGGAGACAAAGCTCGTTTTGTAATCCCGTCTGATTTGGCATACGGTCCATCAGGTGCAGGAGGAGTGATTCCGCCACATGCAACTTTGATTTTTGACGTTGAATTAATGGATGTTAAATAAGAATTTATAAAGCAATTTAGTATTGTTTTAAATAGTAATCCCATTCGATAGCCGAATGGGATTTTTTTTATATTTACTTCAAATAAAAACAAATCCAAAGCAATGAAATCAAAAATTTTAACTTTAGCTGTATTGATCTTACTAGTTTCGTGTGGAGCCCCAAAAGCAGCTGTTGCTCCGCCTAGTCCCGCAGTTACTGAAACCGTGAAGGCAACCGAATTAACACCTGAACTTGCAGAGGGTAAAAGCTTATATGAAAATAGTTGTGCCAGATGTCACAAACTATACGAGCCAAAGAAGTTTACTCAGGAAAAATGGAAGCCAATTTTGGAGAGAATGCAGAAAAAAGCAAAGTTAGACGATGTTAAAATGGCTTCTGTCACAAATTACATTCATTCACAATTATAGAAATTTATATTTTATAAATGACAGAAAAACTATTCAGTAATTTTTATTGAATAGTTTTTTTTTGCATATAAAAAAACACCTTCAAAGAATGAGGTGTTTAAAAATTAAGAATTAGCTAAATCTGAATTGTCAACTGCAATTATTTTTAAAGTTTTTAATCCTGCCGGTAACTCCCAGTCAACCTGGTCGTTTTCTTTAAATCCAATAATGGCAACACTCAAAGGGGCAAGTATAGAAATTTTGTTCTGTTTAATGTCAGCCATTGATGGCAGAACAATTTGAATTTTCATTTGTTTTTCAGCCTTTACATCTTCAATCATAACATAAGAATTGATTCTGATAACTGAATGATCTAATTCATTTTCTTTTATAATTTTTGCTCGGTCTAATTCCTGCGAGAGTTGTCCAATTTCTTTAGCATTTGTCGAATTTTTACTTTTTAATATCAATTCCCGTAAGAAATGATAATCTGTTTTACAGAAAATAGGTGTTGGTTTCATATTCTATTGATTAAATGTTTGATAAAGTTGTCCGATTCCACATTAACTAATTGCCAAATTGAAATTTAAAATTTGGTCATTTTTAAATTTCTGTATAAAAGTTATTAATTTGAAAGAAGAAAATCTGTCAAATAAATTTATGTTGGAAACTGGTGAAATCCTCCGTCTTAAAGAAGAAATGAAATAGACGGAGGCCTAATTGATAAAGGCCTTACTATGTGAAATTAATACAGTCGCAAGTGGTTTTCTATTGAAAGAAAACAACAAAGTACAGGCTGTAAAAAATAGAGTAATCACAATGGTATAATTTATTTTGATTTGCTAAGATAGTTAAACTTTTAAATGGTTGTACTGATTATTTCCATTTAATATTACAGCCTATGCTAGGCTTTTGTATGTCGTTTAAAGATCGGTTGTAGATTAAGGCGTCAATTGCACTTCGCAGATCGCTTCCGCTTAACGGGATTCCGTTTCCTGGTCTTGAATCATCTAATTGACCACGATAAAATAAACGGTCTTGGTTATCAAATAAATAAAAATCAGGTGTACAGGCTGCATCATACCCTTTGGCCACTTCCTGGGTTTCATCAAATAAATACGGAAAATCTATTTTGTTCTCAAAAGCAAATTCAGTCATCATTTCTGGTGAATCCTGCGGAAATTTTTCAATATCATTACTTGAAATAGCAATAATACCAACTCCCTGAACGCGATAATCATTGGCAATCATGACAATTTCTTTTATTACATGAAGCACAAAAGGGCAGTGGTTACACATAAAAATGACCAGAGTACCTTTTGATCCTTTTAAATCTTCAAAAGAATATTCATTATTTGAATTGGTGTCTTTTAAATTGAAGTTTGGGGCAATAGTACCAAGCGGAATCATATTTGAAGGAGTTCGTGCCATTTTCTACAGAATTAGTTATTCAAAAATAACTTTTATTCTGTAAAAGAAAGTCGACAACTATAAATATATCCAAAGATTTTAGAGAAGTAAACTCTTTGGATATAAATTTAAATTTTTATGAATTTAAAAAGTCAAGTAAATCTTGATTTAATTTGTCTTTTTCGGTGTAAAATAGTCCGTGTGGTGCACCTTCATAAACTATAAAAGTATTGTTAGCAATGGCTGCAGCAGTTTTTTCTGAACTCAATTCGATTGGAACATTTTTGTCATCATCTCCATGAATAATTAAAGTAGGAACTTTAATGGTTTGAAGTTCATCTCTAAAATCTGTATTTGATAATGATTCAGCACATTTTAGTGTTGCTCTTGGGGATGCTAATGAACATAAATTTCTGTAATATTCCAGCAAAGGAGTACTTAAGGGTTTGTTGATTATAGTAACTCCAAAAAAGGTTTTGCCAAAATTTTCAAGAAATCCTATTCTATCCTCTCTGATTGCAGCTGCAGTTGCTTCCCCTTTTTCTTTTGGACGTCCTTCAGGATTATCTTCTGTTTTGGCTAAAAAAGGAATAATGGATGAAATTAAGGCTGCTTTTGTAACACCTTTTCCGCCATGACGGCTAAAATAACGTACTACTTCACCACCTCCCATAGAAAAACCGACAAGTGTGGCATTTTCTAATTGAAGCTGTTCAATAATTTCACTTAAATCGTCTGTTAAAGTATCGTAATCATAACCATCCCAAGGCTGTGATGATTTACCAAAACCACGTCGGTCATAAGCAATTACCCTAAAGTTATTCTGAACCAAAAATTGAATTTGGTATTCCCACATTTCATTAGAAAGAGGCCATCCATGAATTAAAATTACTGGTTTTCCTTTTCCGTAATCTCTCACATACAGTTTTACATTTTTAGCAGTTTCAATATATTTATCCGTGTTTTGCAGCTGAATATCAAAATCTGAATCCCTAAGAGATGTATTGGTGTTTATTAGACTATTTTCCATTTTTTATAATTTTTTGTGTTAGCTTAATAATTTGATTTGTAAAATTAAAAGGACTGTAAAAAAAAGGGTTATAGAATTAGTAGTAACAATTACAAAATTAATACGTTTGCAAATAATCAATTAAAAAGAATGGATTTAAGCTGGAACGAATTTGAAAGAACCGATATGCGTGTCGGAACCATAATCGAAATAAACGATTTTCCTGAAGCAAGAAAACCGGCCTACCAGCTTACTATCGATTTTGGTGCAGAAATTGGCATTCGAAAATCATCAGCACAAATTACTAAGCGATATCAAAAAGAAGATTTGATTAACAGGCAAATTGTAGCTGTGGTAAATTTTCCTAAAAAGCAAATAGGCAAATTTATGAGTGAATGTCTTGTTCTTGGTGCTGTAGGCGAGGAGGGGGACGTAATCTTACTAGCTCCCGATTTTAAAATAGAAAATGGATTGCGAATTGGCTGAGTTTTTAATTAAACACCGGAAAACATAGCTCAAAAAATAAAATCATTTTATATTTTTGAATACAATTTAATACATGGAGTTCGGGGTTTAGGTAAGTAAACTCCAAGTTTGCGTGCTAGTCAACCTGATGAAAAATATTTTAGGTATTCGTTTTTTATCTTTCCTCTCTTTCATGTGTTCTTCAATTCGCAACTTATCAACTGCTAATTGTTTTCTGAAAACCTCGAGCATTGTCAAATAGTCTTGTTTTGAAAAATTGAGTTCCTCTAATTTGTTAAACCAGACTATTGTAGAACCAACTTTCTCAGCTTCCCACTCTTTTGTTTTATCAATACCAACTCGTTTCCATTGTATAAAGTCTCCGCAATTTATGATTTCTGCAACTATTAGTGTGCAAGAAAAGTCATTGTCATCAGGGCACATCAAAATTGGACAAATTGTTGTTTCATTTTCATTCGGTAATATTCGTTTCCAAACAACTGCTTTTTCATCTTCACGTTCCATCCAATACACAAGCGTCGGAATAAGGCCTTTGAACATTTCGTTTGGATAAATTTCGTCAAGCTTTTCATCCAGCCAATTGTCATCAATTCGAAAATTTATGAAGTCCCAATAATCTTCATAATCGCTTTTGTCCTGTCTTGCTTCTATCTTGTTCATTGCGTTGTTTTTTAGATAACATCTTTGGACTCTTTTTTTAGTTTTGAATCTATGTTTTCTATGAGTTGAAATAAAATTTTTAGCTATTAATTTGATCAATCAACTTCTGCAAAATTAATTGCCCTTCTTCCCAATATTTTAAATCAGAATCAGAGTTAATGTGTCCTTGCTGTCCCACATTTACAAAGTCGCTGCCCCACATTTTTGCAAAATACTGTTTTCTCTCAAAAGAAGCATAAGGATCATTTTCGCTTGCAACTACAATTGAAGGAAAAGGCAATTGATAAAGTGGCATTGGTGAAAAATTTCTAATAATATCCGGGGTGTGTTCAGGCGAATCAACATCTGCGGGAGCAACCAATAATGCTCCGATTATATTTTTATTAAAATTGCTTTCTGCCCAATGTAAAACCAAAGAAACTGCCAGACTATGTGCTACTAAAATGGTCGGGTTTTCAATTTTTGAAACTTCTTCATTTAAGCGTTTAATCCAGTCTTCCCGAACTGGTTCATCCCAATTGTCCTGAATTAAACGAATAGAATTTTTAAATTTTTCATGCCAAAAGGTTTGCCAGTGTTTATCTCCGGAGTTTCCGAGTCCTGGTAAAATCAATAATTGTGTTTCCATTGCCGTGGATTTATTTAAGATATTATTTTTTCTTTTCTTTTTAATTCGTTTACTTTATTGCACTGTTATGATATTGAATATTCGTTTTGGTTTTATGTTCTGATTTTTAGGCAAAAGAAGAAATTTCAATAATAAAAAGACTATTTTTTAAGAATATAAATTATTCAACTTTAAAATCACCTTCGAGACCGTTCTCTGCATTTGATGCTACCCAGAATTTGAAATCTCCAGATTCTGTTTTGAATTCCATTTTATCATTATAAAACGCAAGATCTGAAACTGGAATAGAGAATTGTATGGTTCTAGATTCTTTTGGTTTTAATTCGATTTGTAAAAAGTCTTTAAGCTCTCTAACAGGCCTTACAATGCTGCCTGTAATATCACGTACATACAATTGAACTGTTTCTGTTCCTGTTTTGTTTCCGATGTTTGTAATATCGGCAGATACAGTTAGTCTATCATTGTTTTTGAGATTCGATTTTTCGATTTTCAAATTGGTATATGAAAAATTGGTATAACTCAAACCAAATCCAAAAGGAAATTGTGGTTCATAACCTGCATCAAGATAATGTGAATTATTCCCTAATGAACTTTGCCATGCTTCGACCGGAATGTCCTGAATTGCTACAAAAGTTTTAGGGTCTGCAGGTCTTCCTGTGTTTGGGTGATTATAATAGATAGGGATCTGTCCTACTTCTTTTGGCCAGGTTACCGGTAATTTTCCTGATGGGTTTGTCAATCCCTGCAATAGGTCAGAAATTGCAGGACCAGCCATCGTACCAGGATGCCAAGCCATAATAACAGCGTTTACTTTTGGCAGCACGGCTCCTAAAGTGATAGGTCTTCCAGCCATTAATATTAATATGATTGGTTTTCCTGTTTTATGTAATTCGGCTATTAATTTTTCCTGCAGGCCGGGTAAATTAATATTGGCTCTTGAATGCGCTTCTCCGGAAAGAATAGCTTCTTCTCCTGCAAAAAATAAAATTACATCTGATTTTTTAGCTTCTTCAATTGCTGATTCAAATCCTTCTTCGGATAATGAACGGCTATGCGAAAGTCCTGATGCGTAAAATACATTATTTTGTCCGAAACTATTCTGTAATGCTTTTAGTGGAGTTTGGGAGTCTTCCTTATTTCCATCAAAAGTCCATGTTCCTAATTGTTCACGGGGTGCGTCTGCTAATGGGCCTATAACCGCTACTTTTTGATTGGATTTTAAGGGCAAAATTTCATTTTCATTTTTTAATAAAACACAGCTTTTACTGGCAGCTGTTCTGGCCTTTTGTAAAGCCTCTGCATTTAATAATGAAAATTTTTCACGGTCTTTAAAATAAGGGTTTTCAAAAACCCCGGCTCTCAATTTTATTCTAAGAATATTACGAACCATTTCGTCTAATTGCTTTTCAGAAATTTTCTTTTCAGAAATTAAGTTTTTTAAGTGATGTGCATACGATAAACTGGTCATTTCCATGTCCAGTCCGGCTGATGCAGATTTAAGTGCTGCCTCTTTTTCATCGGAGGCATAACCATGAGGAATCATTTCAGTAACCGAATTCCAGTCACTCACAACAAAACCATCATATTTCCATTCTTCGCGTAAAATTTTCTGGAGTAAAAAACGGTTCCCCGAAGCCGGAATTCCATTAAGGTCATTAAAAGAACTCATAAAAGTTGCAGCTCCTGATTTTGCTGCAGCTTCAAAAGGTTTTAAATATACATTTCGAAGTAAGGATTCTGAGATGCTTACAGTATTGTAATCCCTTCCTCCCTCAGCGGCCCCATACGCTGCAAAATGTTTTGCACACGCCAGAATTTGCCCGGGAACAGAAGGATTATTGCCTTGAAAACCTTTTATGTAAGCAACTCCCAATCTCGATGCTAATAAAGGGTTTTCACCCGGAGATTCTGCTATCCTTCCCCATCGTGCATCTCTGGCAATATCAACCATTGGAGCGTATGTCCAGTTTATGCATCTTGAATAGGACTCATTAGCTGCGATTTTTGATGTTTTTTCAACCAATGACATATCCCAGGAAGCTGCTAATCCTAACGGAATCGGGAAAATAGTTTTATATCCGTGAATGACATCCCTGCCAAACAAGAGAGGAATATGTGTTGGACTTTCTTCTACTGCAATTTTTTGTATTTCAAGAACAAGATTAGGCTCTGTCAGATTTAGAATCGCTCCAACCAGTCCCAGCCGAACTTCATTTTTTAATTCTTCAGATAATCCTTTGCTTCGGCTAGAGGTTCCTTTCAGGCATAATTGACCAATTTTTTGTTCCAAAGTCATATTTTTGATGACCTTGTCTATTTTTGTCTCAATATTTAAATCTGATTTTTGGCTGTACGATATTGAACTTACCCAGAGAGAAAATAATAAACAATAAAGTAGTTTTGCGGTTAATGTTTTCAAGGTGAGATGTTTTTGATTTAAATATATAAAAAAAGTCCAAAATGCAGAACAAATTGGACTCGTACTTTTTAAAAAGTTATATTGGACTAAATATCGTCAAAATCAATATCTGTAAAACTCGATCTTTGCCCTTCAGGTTTATCAGAGCTGTATTCTTTTTTGAAATCTTTTTGGTGTCTTTCAGATATTACTTCTTCGCCTTTGTGGTTCAAAACATATGAAGTCATTTCTTCCAGTATTTCGGCAAAAGCACTAAAATCTTCTTTATATAAGTAAATTTTGTGTTTTTTAAAATGAAAAGAACCGTCTTCTTCAGTAAATTTTTTGCTTTCGGTAATTGTAATATAATAATCGTCAGCTTTTGTTGCTCTCACATCAAAGAAATAAGTTCTTCTTCCGGCGCGTAATACTTTAGAAAAAATCTCTTCTTTTTCTAACATGTCATTTTCTCTCATAATACGTTCTATCATTTTTTGGAATTAATAGTAATCAAAAATCATAAAAAATTATCTATTACGCAACAATTAAAGTAATTCTTTTTCTGAAAGTTGTTTTAAATATAACGATGCATAATAGCCCTCTTGATTTATTAATTGATTATGAGAACCTTGTTGTATGATTTTGCCATCTTCCAGAATGATTATTTTGTCAGCATTTTTGGCTGAAGAGACACGATGGCTAACTATAATGGTGGTTTTGTCTTTACAAATTTCAAATAAATTGTTCAAAATCGTTTCTTCGGTTTCAGTATCAACTGCAGAAAGACAGTCGTCAAAGAGCAAAATAGCAGGGTCTTTAATAATGGCACGTGCAATAGAAACACGCTGCTTTTGTCCGCCGGAAAGTGTAATACCTCTTTCTCCTAAAATAGTGTCGTATTGTTTATTGAAAGCTGTGATATTATCGTGAACCACAGCATTTTTTGCAGCTTCAATTACTTCTTCATCAGTTGCATTTTGATTGCCAAATTTGATATTGTTTTTAATGGTGTCCGAAAATAAAAAGGCATCCTGAGGTACAATCCCGATGTTGTTTCGTAAATCATTTAAATTTAAAGTCTTGATTTTATTACCATCAATCGTAATTTTTCCTTCGGTAACATCGTACAAACGTGAAATTAAGGATAAGATAGTGGATTTTCCGGAACCGGTTTTTCCTAAAATCGCCAATGTTTCTCCATTTTTGACAGAGAAAGTTACATTTTTTAAAGCTTTTATATTAGTATCCTGATAAGTGAAACTTACATTTTCAAAAGTAATTGAACCCTGAATATCTGACGAATTAGGATTGTTGTTTTTGATTTCAGGCTCAATTTTTAAAAACTCATTTAGACGTTTTTGAGAAGCTTCTGCCTCCTGAACCATTGATGAAACCCATCCTAAAGAAGCAACAGGCCAGGTCAGCATATTGACATATAAAATAAATTCGGCAATAGTTCCGATATTCGGAATTGTTCCGTTGATGTACATAATACCTCCAAAATAAATTACCACCAGATTACTGATTCCGATAAGAGCAATCATTAATGGACCAAACAAAGACTGAACTCTCGCAAGGCTTAAACTTTTGCTTTTGCTTTCGTCAGACAGAGCAATCATATTGTTCTGGTGCTGATTTTCTAATGAATATGCCTTAATAACCCGGATGCCTGAAAATATTTCCTGAGTAAAACTCGAAACTTTCGATAAATACTGCTGAAAAGTAGTACTGCGTTTATTGATTTCAGAACTCAGCTTAAAAATACAATACGACAGAAGAGGTAGGGGGAGAAGTGTATATAAAGTCAATAACGGAGAAACATTATACATATATAGTATAACAATAGTAAAACGTATAAATGTGTTGATTGTATACATAACAGCAGGTCCAACATACATACGAACTTTTGAAACGTCTTCGCTGATACGGTTCATTAAATCTCCTGTTCGGTTTTGTTTGTAGAAATTTTGAGAGAGGTTCTGATATTGACTGAAAACCTCATTTTTTAGATCAAATTCAATATGACGCGACATTACAATTAAGGTCTGGCGCATTAAAAAAGTTAAAAATCCTGCAACAATTGCACTTCCTATGATTAACAGAACGTTATGTATTAAATCCTGTTTATAATATCCGATAATAATCGAAGATTGCCGATCACTTTCAGATAATTTTAAGAATTTTTCAATAGTATCAAAAGACTGACTCACCAGTTTTGGAGTAAATAAGAAAAATATTTGTGCGATTATAGTGATTAAAATTCCAAAAGAAAAACTGTATTTGTACTTAATGAAATATTTGTTTAAATAGCTTAATTCTTTCATTTTTTTAAGAAATGTGATGTTGTATTGGTTTAAATTTTTGAATTATTATGAATTAAAAGTATAATAAATTGCAATTTAATCAAAACAATTATATTGTAAAATTATTAATTTAAAGTTTAAAAATTAGCACATGTGTATTTTTTATGTATGTTTGAGATGTCTTTTTGACGAATTCATAATTTTAACTAAATAATACTAGCGCTATGGATGCAACTTTCGCAACTGGAAAGGAACTTCAAAAAATGGATCCTGTTTTTGGTCAGTTATCTTTTAACGATCACGAACAAATTGTATTTTGCAATGACAAAGATACAGGTTTAAAAGCAATTATTGGTATTCATAATTCGGTTATGGGACCAGCTTTGGGAGGTACCAGAATGTGGAATTACAACACTGAATGGGAAGCTCTAAATGATGTTTTGCGTCTTTCAAGAGGAATGACTTATAAATCTGCGATTACCGGACTTAATATTGGCGGAGGTAAAGCGGTTATTATTGGTGATGCTAAAACGCAGAAAACGCCTGAACTAATGCGTAAGTTTGGTGAGTTTGTTCATTCTCTAAGCGGAAGATATATTACAGCTGAAGATGTTGGAATGGAAACAAAAGACATGGACACTGTTAGAGATGTAACACCTTATGTTACGGGTATTTCTGAAGAAAGAGGCGGATCAGGAAATCCTTCACCTGTTACAGCTTACGGAGTTTATTTAGGGATGAAAGCAGCTGCTAAAAGTCAGTTTGGTTCTGATGTTTTAGCCGGTAAAAAAGTTTTGGTTCAGGGAATCGGACACGTAGGTGAAACTTTAGTTGAATATTTAACAAAAGAAGGAGCGCAGGTAACAGTTACTGATATAAATGAAGAAAAATTATATCAGGTTGCTCAAAAATATAACGCATCTATTTATACAGGCGAAGATTTATATACTGCTGATGTTGATATCTATGCACCATGCGCAATGGGAGCAACAATCAATGATGCTACGATAGAAAAAATTAAAGCAAAAGTAATTGCCGGTGCAGCAAACAATCAGTTGGCAGATGAAAATGTTCACGGTGCTAGATTGCAGGAAAGAGGGATTTTATATGCTCCGGATTTCTTAATCAATGCTGGCGGAATCATCAATGTTTATGCCGAATTGGCGCATTATGGAAAAGCAGAAATCATGAGCAAAACCGAAAATATCTATAATACAACTTTAGAAATTATCGACTTTGCAGCCAAAAACGGTTTAACAACCCATAAAGCAGCGCTCACAATTGCTCAAAACCGTATCGATCAAAGAAAAATCGAAAACAGTAAAAAATAATTTTAAACAATAGTTTGATTCTCTGTCTCAGTTTTTAGTTTCAGTTTGCTATAGCAGCTGTTACTGGAAACTGGGATTTTTTTTAGGCTGAAACTTAATTGGTTTCTCAGGGCTTTTTTTATCGAATTAAATTTTAATTTAAACTCTTTAATTCTTATTTTTGCAGACTAATTTTTAAAAGTTCTTACAAGGTGGTAAATAGAAGACACTTACGCGTTAAAGTCATGCAATCCATTTATGCAATGCATCAAAGCGGTTCTGATAATCTGGAAAAAGAAGAAAAATTTCTTTTTTACAGCATCGATAATATTCAGGATTTATATCTTATAATGCTTTCTTCATTGATTGAAATTTGCAAAAAAGAATCCGTTTTTTTACATCTTTCCAGCAAAAAACACCTTGCCACTGCGGCAGAACGTAATCCGAACGAAAAATTTATCAAAAACAAAATTTTTCAGCTTCTTGCCGAAAGCAATTCTCTTAGCATTG
Source organism: Flavobacterium sp. LM4 (assembly GCF_002017935.1). Lineage (NCBI taxonomy): Bacteria > Pseudomonadati > Bacteroidota > Flavobacteriia > Flavobacteriales > Flavobacteriaceae > Flavobacterium > Flavobacterium sp. LM4. Next base: position 3,167,743 of record NZ_MUFW01000001.1, read on the forward strand.
CTTTAGAAAATCGTAAAATCAACAACTGGTCTTTAAACGACGATTATATCATTTTGCTTTTAAATGATATTAAAGCAAGCGATTTGTATGTAAAATACATGAGCAACAATGTAAATACTTTTGAAGAAGACAGACAATTTGTAATCGATTTGTTTTCAGAAGTCATTGTTCCGAATGAAAAATTGTATGAATATCTGGAAGATGATAAATTAACGTGGGTAGATGATATTCCGGTTGTAAATACGCATATTATTAAACAATTAAAGGCAATTAAAACAGAAGATCCTGATGATTTCAGAGTGCCAAAATTGTATAAAGATGTTGAAGATAAAGACTTTGCAAAGGATTTGTTTAGACGTACCGTTTTAAATGAATCAGTTTTAGCAAAAGAATACGATGATAAAACGCCAAACTGGGATAGCGAAAGAATTGCAGAAATCGATACCATTATCCTGAAAATGGCAATTTGTGAATTTTTGAAATTTCCTTCAATTCCGGTAAAAGTAACGCTGAATGAATATTTAGAAATTGCAAAAGAGTATTCTACACCAAAAAGCAGTATTTTTATCAACGGAATTTTAGATAATCTTGTAAAAGAGCTTACCGCTAATAAAAAAATGATTAAGGTTGGAAGAGGATTGATGTAATTTTTAAATAAATTCCAAAATCAAATAACAAATTCCAATGTCACTCTGAGCGGAGTCGAATAGCAAAAAAATATTAAATATAAATCAAAAATAAATTTAAATTATGGGAGGACAATTAGGTCAATTTGCGCCATTTCTTTTAATGTTTGTGGTAATCTATTTCTTCATGATCAGACCACAGCAAAAAAGAGCAAAAAACGAAAAAGAATTTGAAAGCAGCCTAAAAGTAGGTGACAAAATAATTACTAAAAGTGGTTTTCACGGTAAAGTTGTTGAACTTGCAGAAACTACTGTTGTTATTGAAACAATGTCAGGAAAATTAAAATTAGAGCGTTCTGCTATTTCAATGGAAATGAGTGCTGCTTTGAATGCTAAAAAAGCGTAAGTTTTTTTAAATTCCAAAAAATATTAAATCCCAAATTCCAATTTTAAAACTGGAGTTTGGGATTTTTTGTGTTTAGACAGTTTTTATATTTTCATATTTATTTGAGAAATAGCAAAAATAAGCATAGGTTAAAAAATAGAAACAGTTAACTAAAAAACCATAATTGTATTTTGAAGGTAACTCAAAATTAACAACGATAACAATTGATGCTATTAGAATGACTAACCAGAACAATATAAAAAAAACAGTTTTTCCTTTTGTATAGTTTATTGCTTTCGTATTACTAAAAAATAATAATACTATATAATTGTAGCCCCACCCAATTAGTAAGTTAATGAAATCTAATCCATTATAATAAAGTAAGATTGGAAAGAAACAAAGCGATATACATATAAACATTATTATGGGTATCTTTTTTTCTTTTTTCTTTTCGTCATGGTATAAAAATAAAGGAAAATTTAAGAGCAAAAGAAAAAACGAACCCCATAAATTTACCAATATTGTTGTTTCGGGGCTAAAATCTGTAAAAAACAAATAGAGGTTATAGGCCGCCCAAATTAGATTTATAATTACTGGAATAATGTTTATTTCGCTTGTTGGTTTTGCTAATTTTACATTTTTATGATATTTACTTTTTTGTGGGTTGATTATAGTTATAACAATTTCTCTTTTCTCCCAGGCTTTGGAAAAAAGTTGGTAAAGAATAAAAGAAACAAATAGAATAGGTAAATATGTAAAAAGAGATTCGAACATGTTAAAAAATTTATTAAAAACCTACAGAAAATGACTATGGAGGCGTTGGATTTTTTGTAACCCATTTTAAAGTTTCAATTTCTATTTGATATAAAGGCTCATAATCATATTTTTTTATTTTGCTTGATATGTGTGATATTCTTTCTTCAGTATTCATAGTATTTTCTATTTTTTCTTGAGAGTTGCAATTCACAAGAAAAAATAGAAATAAAAAACTTAATTTATTGATGATTTTCATTTAACGTATGATTTCTAATTCCTTTGAATCTTTAGGGATATGAAGATATAAATCAAGAGCTATTATCTTTTTATTTCCTTCATTATCTGTCTTTTCATATAAAAAAATGGATTTCCCTTTATTTTCAATGTCGCTTCTTTCGATGCTAATTATTTTATTATTACCGTGAATTGGCAGTTTATATTTACTTAAAGGGATGAAGGTATTTTTGAATTTTCCTTTATTGGCATTCATAGCATTTTGATATTTCTTAATAACATCTGGTTTTAGATATTCTGATTGATACCATTCTATGTCGGCTTTCAAATATTTAGTTTTTACGTAGTCAAAATTTTCATCTTTGTAATTGTTAATTAGATTTTCGCAGAATTTTAAAACTTTTTCACGTAAGACCTCTTGATCCATTTTACTAAGATCTTCACTTTCAGACCATCCTTTTAGTTCGTAAGGGATAGTTGCTGTAAAGTTAAATTCATTGATTATTGTATTTTGCAGAGTATAGTCAATAGGCTTTTCATAGTCTAAATCTCCATTATTATTTAATTTATATTGAGGAAGTTCATATCTCATGACACTTATAGGTTCTTCTAAATTACCGTTCTTATCCCATGCTGTTTTTTCAATTTCAAAGTTAAGTTTTGGATTTTTAGTAAAAAAAGGCGAGGGGGTTTGTTTGTCTTTGTATGATGGGTATATTTTTATTTGTAATTGTTGTATACCACTTCTTAGAATGGAATAGTTAATTGGAAACCAAAGAGTACCAGAATCACTATTAATTTTTTTTGCGACAGGAAGATCATTAACAGTTATTTCATAATTAAGATTAGTTTCTATTTTTATTCTATAAATTGGCTGATAATCAAAGTATTTTACTTTGTCAGCTATAAACGATAGTCTTTGTTCTGTGGTCATTGTTTTTTCTGTTTTTTCTTGTGAGTTGCAATTCACAAGAAAAAATAGAAATAAAAAACTTAATTTATTGATGATTTTCATTTAGCGTATGATTTCCAATTCTTTTGAACCCTTTGGAATGTGTAAAAATAGATTAGTCCATTCGATAACCTTTGCTCCCGAATTATTGATGTGTTGATATGAAAACATTGAATTTCCTCTATTTGGACCTGATGTACTTTCTAAAGCAACTACTGTATTGTTGCAATAATATGATAATTTGTAATTCTTTAAAGGAAGTATTTCCAAATTATTAAAATTAGTTTCATATAATGCCTTTTGGTATGTAGTTCTTGTGTTTTCAGAAAAATATTGTGCTTGATACCATTCTGTATCTGCTTTAAGATAAAGAGTATTAAAATAATCGAAATCCTTATCTTTAAAAGCATCAATAGTTTTGTAATAATATTGAGTCACTTTTTCCATTAATACTTTTTTGTCTATTTTGCTTAAATCTTCACTTTCAGACCATCCTTTTAATTCATAAGGCACTTTTGCTTGAAAAGTAAAATTTTTAGTTAACTGATTTTGCTGACTATAATCAATAGGTTGACTATAATCAGGTTCGTCATCACTATCCATTTTATACATAGGGAGTTCATACTTTAAGATGGTTTCAGGTTTTTCTAAGTGACCATTTTTATTCCATGATGTTTGTTCTATTTCTAAAGAAAAGAAATCCTTATTGGTTAGATGTTCATTTTGAATGTTTTGAGAATTATAACTTGGATATATTTTTATTTGTAAAGTTTGAATGCCACTTTTTAAAATAGCTGAATTAATATTGAAACCTATTTTACCACTCATTTTATCGAAATAAGTATATACAGGAAAATCATTTACTAATATCTGATAGCAATTTTGTGTTTTAACTTTTATTTGATACAAGGGTTCATAATCATATTTTTTTATTTTGCTTGATATATATGTTAATCTTTCTTCAGTGGTCATTTTGTTTTCTTTTTTTTCTTGAGAGTTACAACTTATTAAACAGATACTTAATATTAATGTTAGAATTAATTTTTTCATTTATTTTTGTCTTTATAATTATATTATAGGTAATTTCCAACCAGTTTCCCATTCGTAAGGGTCAAGTATGATGATTTTTCCTTCTGCCGTGTAATGAAAACCGTCTTCTTTCTTCATTGTTTCTAAAGTTTTTTTTCCGCCATTTTTGCCATTAGTTCCGACTCCAGCATTTATAATTGCTTCTAATACAAATCCTTCAAATTTAATTCCAGGTTCTATATAAATATTATCTCTATCGGCTTTTGTAACACATTCAACAGATATACCAGTAGTTGCTGTTACGCTAATTTCTCCATAAGCATAGGATTTTCCGAAAAGAAGTGAATTGAATTCACCATTAGCTTGAATCATTCCTTCTAAATTAAGCATTACTTTTCCATCTACTTTACAGGGAGAATCATCATCATCTTTCATTAATCGCTCAGTATATTTACTACCTTCAGCAGTATTTATAGTTCCTTTGAGTGCACCACTAATTTCTGAGGTTATTTTTAAATCGAGATTTATGTCAAAATTTTCCCCGAGAGCTTCATCTAAAATATCTAATGTTGCCACTACTGCTAGTACAGCAGGATGATTGATTTTATACAATAGTTGGTATACATCATATTTAATTTCAAATCCAAAAAGAGGATCAAGATCTATAGCCCCTTCTATCATGGTTCCCATGACTGGAGTATATAAATCTTTTGGAGGGTCTGCATACCAGCTTACTGAGAGTCCCACGCTTGGAGGTATAAATTCAAAACTCCAATTGCTCTCTTTTGTTGCTTTGTTTTTTTCTAATCTCTCTTGTAAACGCTCTGATCTTTTACTTGTTTTGGCGTTTCCTTTTGGTGAGTTTGTAGTTGTCTTGTTGTTTTTTCCATTAAAAATACTTTCAATCAAATCTTTTACATCTCCTATTTTTTTTAGGAAATCGGTTATTTCGGGCATTCCGGATGAAAGTTCTAAAGCCTGATGAGGACGATCAAATTCGCATATTAGAGAAAATTCGCAATCAATTAGCCCTAAGTCTGTAGTGTTGCTAATCATGTGCGAAGCCTGGCTTCTATAGGATTGTTTTCTTTTTGCTTTAGCTTTAGCCTTTTTAGCTTTTAGTTTGGCTTCTTTTATTTTTTTACGTTTCTTTTTTTCATCAGAATCAAGATTCTCAGATCGGGATTTTAGTTTTTTTAGATCATCTTTTGCTTCAAGCTCTTTGAGTTTCCATTTGTCATGATAGACCTCCCGTATCTTGTTAAATTCTTCGGCATCATAATTAAAAGCTAACTGGAGTGTCCATTTAGTATCCGGATAAACCAAAATATCCAGAGGTAAATTGGGGCAGCAGGTTTGTAAAGTAACAGGGTATTTTTGTGCAATTTTTTCATTATTAGGCCATAAAGTGGCTAATAATCCATTTAAAGGACTGACCGTATTTCCATGGGTAAAATCATATCCGACCTGCAATTCCAGTTTTTCATCTGTTGGAGGCTGCAAAACGAAAGGCTTGTGTTCTTCTAAAACTTTAAAAGAGGATTGAGTTTTTAGAGATGAAATACCATTTATAAATTTAAAATTGTTCGTAAACGTGCTATCGTCTGATCCATGATTTTTAACTTCGGCATTTGGGTTTTCTTTTGCAGGGCTGTTACTTTTATATTCTGCTAATCTCCATTTTTTACTTCTTTCGCCTTTACCGTTTTCGATTAATTTTTCAATTTTAGAAATATCAATTACGTGTCCTGTGTGTGTTTTAACCGGATCTTTAGCGTGTAAACATTCACTGGTCTTTAAACCTTCTAATTCTACTGTGAAATCTTTTCTGGCTTCTTTTATACCAGCGGTCAGAGGAAAAACTAATTTTTTTAGGTTTTTATTGTTTTGTACATTATAGATTTCGATTTCAACGGTTTCTTCGCCTCTGGCATATTTACCCACAGCTCTGTTGAATCTACAGGGTAAAAAATTTGCAATGTTAGTTTCTATCGTACCGGCAACCAAAACTTTGTTTCCTTGTGGTTCTAAAGCCGTTTTTTCTTTTGTCTGACCTAATATTTTTATAAAAGGTTCATTGTTTGTTTTGTTGATTTTTAAGTGTTGATTATTTACAGCCGTATAAATAATGGCTTTCAACTGAATAGAATTTTCAGTTCCCTTGGAGTTACTTGTTTCTTTATTGACAAAGAAAGCCCAAACGGGATCTACATAAATATCTACAACGCACTTTTGTACAGTTTTTTTTGTAGATTTTTTATTGTTTTTATCTGTTGTTTCTAAAATATATTGCTGACAGTCAATAACGCGGTCGTCCAAATCTTTATGTACTATTACCTCTCTTGTTAATGTTTTATGAGATATAGGTACATTTTTTTTGTCAATTTGCTCTTTAGGTCTTGGTACACTTTGATATACACCATTATCTTTTTCAAATAATGGCAGATCCTCATCCTCAAATTGTATATCCCAAAGGTCAATTAGTATTTCGTCTCCGTATAAACCTTCCGTATAAATGTGAAGCTGTATGGTTTCGCCATACTTTGTATTACCTTTTATTATTGCGCCATTATTGCCCGATGAATACTCTCGCCATTCATAACCTACTACTTTAGGAGTTGTTTTTCCGGATACAAAAATACCATTATTAGGACTGCATGTTGGAGAGGTTACGCCATATATATAAGGCTCTAGCCAGGCAACTGCATTACCACTGTAAATTGTCGGAAGGTAAAATCTTCCTCCGGAGTAACCTTTGCCAATAAATTTGTTGTATTCGCTGTCCGTAAATGATAATTTGTTTTCAACTATATTCCATATCCAGACAGTTTCTCTTTTCTCAGCCTCTGTTAATTCATTCCAATTTTCTATTACAACATTAACAAAAGGATTTTGATTTTGCGGTTTATTTTTGCTATCCGAATTTGGTTTGGATTTTTCAATTTTAATAAATGAATTATTTGGATTGTAAACATCATTAATTCCAGGATTAACTTTTAATTTAAATTTTGGCATAATACTAATCTTTAATTGGTAGTTGTGTGTTTTCTATTTCCAAATTACCCAGGTCTATCCCCGGAAATATTTGTGCGTTTGTTTCGCTATTTGTGTTTTCTACATTTTTTTTAGAAACTTCTGCCACTTGTCCATGATTTTTTATTGTGATACAATCCGGGCCTCCAATTGGGCAAGTAGCTTTACTGTCTTCAAGTAATATTTTACCTTGATTAGATAACGTTACTTTCTCATAAAAACCACTCCATTTTGTAATTACCGCCTGACAAGGCAGATAATCTCCACTCCCGTTGGGTTGCATTTTACATTTGCCAAAAGTGTTTTTTTCTAATGTCTGCCCAATTTCTTTGTCAGTACCAATAAGTTTATCCTTTCCATCTTTATCATTTGCATAATGTTTAGAATGCGTTTTAACTTTTAATTTATCAATTTTAGGTTCAACGCTAAATTTGCACTGACAGGTTGCTCCTTGTACAACAAAATGTTTTTCGGCCATAATAAATGGATTAGATTATCTTATTTCTTTTTAAACATGCCTAAGAATTTCTCTAATGAGTTTTTTCTTTGGACTGGGGTAATTTCTTCTACAAAAAAGCTCACTTTTTCCTTAGGTTCTTTAAATACATCAGGTTTGGGAGTATCGTTTTTAAATATTTTACTTAAATCTATAATATCTTCGTCTCCCATAGTCTGGAAGTTTTGAAATTGCTCTTGTGCTTTTCGTTCCTCAACATCAGAGTATGGCCTGAAGTTTTCATCTTCAACCAAATGGTACAAAGCTATTTTTTGTACTTTATTTAGGGTTATATTTATCTTAGTATTAAAAGTAGAAATAATTGAAAATATTGATTTGTCTTCCCCGTAAAGTTTGTATTCCACTTCCATTTCTGATTCTAATGGTTCATATGCTTTTCCTTGTAATTTAGACTGCGGATAATTAAGCCCTCTTAAAACTTCATCAATAGATCGCTCATCAATGCTTTTACCTTTGGCATTAATAATTATTTTATTGGTAGCAGTATAATGTTCCTCAATAGTGTGATCTGTTTGGTAGTCAATAAACTGATTACCAAAAACAGGTGATTTCCACTTGTATGTTTGTGGTTTTTCTAGTGGGTATTCGATATAGAGAGGGGAGAAGTACAAGTGAAAAAACCAATCCTGATTTAATGATTTTTCAAGCGCATCTTTGTTTAGAATTAGTTTTTGGACCTTATTAAGAATTTTATACGCAATTTCACTGTAATAGTAAGTGCCAAGGTGTTCTTTTAAAGATTGCCACCTTTTTACAATTTCGTCATGATTGTATAATTCATAGATAGTGCCGTCTTTAGCCGGTATTATTTTTATCGGAAATAATGCTTTTGAACATTTGTCAAGCATTTGTTCTACAAGTAAATCGGGTTCTTGCTGATCAATATAGATTTGCTTTCTATTTATTTCGAAAATAAAGTTATTATGAGTGTTACTGGTTTCACAATTAATTTCGACCTCGTAATGTAATTCTTTAATAAGTTTTTCATTTTCGAAATCCTGATACATGTATCCATATTTTCTTGTTTCATAAAATCTGGAATGTTCCAACTCACGATTATGATAAAAGATTATTCTTTTTAATTCCGGCATATATTAAGAAAAGGCTTGTTATTTATACTTGGTAAATGTAGGATTTTGTTTTCAAACAAAACTACGATTATTCTGAATTTAACAATAATTCTATCAATTAAAGCATGTGAAAAATTCATAAATGAATGTAGATATATTCAATTTTTACATTCTGAAGAAGAAGCTTTACAAGTTATTTGGCTAAATGAATTTGATTTGTAGAACCTCTTATGAGGATTGCTCCGCTTGTTCACAATCGTTCGCTTCCTAGCCTTCTAATTAACAGAAAATTAAAAAGCCTTTATCAGGTTTTAAACTTTGATAAAGACTTCTTAATAGTTTGGAATTTAAAAGCATTGGAATTTCTAAACGTTACCTGTACTTATCATTCAGCCCAACATTCGCCAATATCATAGGAATCACTTTTTCAATTCTGGAAAGTTTAGTTTTTTCCTGTTTGGCGGTTTCAATATATTCTAAAAACTCGTATTGTTTGTAAGGAGAAAACTTCTGAAAGGCTTCTTTTAAAGTAGGATTCTGAGCCATTTCTTTTTCTAAAAGCTCAGAAATTATTGCTTCTTTTTTTGAAGGTTTGATTACTTTTCCCTGCTTCTCGTTTTGGATTGCCTCGAAAATATATTTTAAAACTTCTTTTTCGTTGATTTCTTCTTTCGAAGTAAAACGCCATTGGCGCAAAGATTTTGTTAGATTCTCCTGAGCGTTTATCAGTTTCTTTTTTTCGTCTTTCAGGAAAACTCCGTTGAAAAACCAAATGGCAAAATAATCTTTAAATCCGCCAAGGCCAATTACGTTTTTCTTTTCATAAACATAAACCGAACCGCCCCATTTTGTGGTCTTAGTCAGTTCTGTTTTATCCATAATAGATTTGAGAAGTAGTAGTTCTTCTTCCCATTTATCTCCGTATTTCCAAATGCCTTTATTTTCGGATTTTGATTCCAAATTATCTTCTTCCTTTAGGTTTTTCAGGTGTATCGAAAATTCCCGGAATTGCTGTTAATTCAGCAATTTTTACAATTACATCAGTTGCTTTTTGGATACTTTCTGCCGGAACATATTCGTATTTTCCGTGAAAGTTATGACCGCCTGCAAAAATATTAGGGCAGGGTAATCCCATAAATGACAATTGAGATCCGTCTGTACCGCCACGAATAGGTTTAATGATTGGTTTTATATGCAGTTCGCGCATTGCTTTCTCTGCAATATCTACAATATGTTTTACCGGAAGCACTTTTTCTTTCATATTGTAATACTGATCTTTAATTTCAGCAGTTACAATGTCTTCTCCATATTGTTTAGCGAATTTTTTATTGAATTTTTTGGTAATCTTCTCAATTAATTCTTTTCGCTTTTCGAACTTTTTCTTGTTATGATCACGGATAATTAACTCTAAAATAGTTTCTTCAATATTTCCTTTTATATGATGAACATGGAAAAAACCTTCATAACCTTTAGTTTCCTGTGGTGTTTCTCCTTTTGGAAGTTCATTGATAAAATCATTCGCAATCAGCATCGAATTGATCATTTTTCCTTTCGCATAACCGGGATGAACGCTTTTTCCTTTAAAAGTAATTTTGGCTCCCGCAGCGTTAAAGTTTTCATATTCCAATTCACCAATTTGGCTTCCGTCCATTGTATATGCCCATTGCGCTCCGAATTTCTCTACATCAAAATGATGTGCTCCGCGTCCTATTTCTTCATCAGGTGTAAACCCGATTCTGATTTTTCCATGTTTAATTTCCGGATGCTGAATCAGATATTCCATTGCTGATACAATTTCTGTAATTCCGGCTTTATCATCGGCACCCAGCAAAGTGGTTCCGTCAGTTGTGATGATAGTCTGTCCTTTATATTGTAGTAAATCCTTGAAGTAATCTGGAGATAAAATGATGTTTTTTTCAGCATTCAAAACAATATCTTTTCCGTCGTAATTTTCAATAATCTGCGGTTTTACATTCGCTCCGCTAAAATCAGGAGAAGTATCAAAATGCGAAACAAATCCAATGGTTGGAACTTCATGATCAACATTGCCTGGCAGAGTCGCCATGATATAAGCTTTGTCATCTATAGTGATATCCTGTAAGCCAATTGTTTTTAGTTCTTCAACTAATTTATTGGCAAGATTCCATTGTTTTTCTGTACTTGGTGTAGTTTGTGAATTTGGGTCTGATTCAGTATCAATAGTTACATAACTGATAAAGCGATCTATGATATGTTGCATTTTTTTAATTTTTTAGCAAAGATAGAATTTTTAAGATGGATTATTGAGTTTGATAATCAGTAATAAGAAAGGATTCTATTGGTGAGAATAGAATCCTTTCTTATTAAAATGGTGTTATTAATTGCTTTGAACACATCTGAATCCAATATGATTTGCGGGAGACTGATAATCTCCTTTTCCTCTGGTTCCTACCATGTAGCGTGTGCAATATTGGTCTGTGCATAAAAAGGATCCTCCGCGTTGTACTTTTTTAGGTAAATCTGGTTCTGCAGGGTCATAAGATTTTTCAGGTCCCTTAGGATTTTTGATTGTTTGCCCGCTTTCACTTAAAATAGAATAATAGTCAGTCGTATACCAGTCGTTTGTCCATTCCCAAACATTTCCGCCAATATCATATAATCCATATCCATTTGGTTCGAATTGCGCTGTTGGAGCTATTCCTATGTAGCCATCTTCTCCTTTATCTCCTTTTTCTACAGGGAAATTTCCCTGATAGATATTGGCCTGAAATTTTCCTTTTGGTTTTAACGTGTTTCCCCAGGCATAAAGTTCTCCGGTTTTTCCTCCTCGTGCTGCAAATTCCCATTCTGCTTCTGTGGGTAATCTTTTGCCTGCCCATTTTGCATAAGCAGCCGCATCGGCATAAGAAACCTGAACGACAGGGTATTTCTCTCTTCCTTTTATTGAGCTTCCGGTGCCTTCAGGATGTCTCCAATCTGCTCCTTTAACATAAGTCCACCATTGCATGTAATTATTTAAATCAACTTTTGCAGGAGTTGGAGTAAACACTGCAGATCCGGCAATTAAATTTTCTAAAGGGGCATCAGGATATTCTTCATGAGTAGGCGCTTTTTCAGCTAATGTTACATATCCTGTCGCTTTTACGAATGCTTCAAATTGTTCGTTAGTTACTTCTGTTTTATCCATATAAAACCCATCAACATATACTCTGTGTATGGGTGAAGCATCTTTGGTAACACCTTTTATACTGCATAAACTTTCGTCTTCTACATTGCTGCCCATAGAAAATTCTCCTCCCGGAATCCAGGCCATCCCTTTTGGTGTTTTGCCGGTTGGTTTGTTTTTGTTTTCAATGGTTGGTTTAAATAATGATTCTGCAGATATGTGTGGTGTTTCGGAACACTCCATTGCTGCGGATTTTGGTTTAGGAATTATTGTTTTTGTGAAGCTATATGCAATAGAAATAACAGATATTGTTAGCAAAGCAAAAATCCAATAGGTTTTAGTTTTCATTAGGGTAGTCTTTGAATTGGAAAAGTATAAATTGAATACATAAAATAATCAAAGTTATAAAAATATTCTATTTATTCTATAGGGTTAGTAATATTTTTATTTATTCTTTTGATAATAACCAAATTGTCTGACATGTGATATTTATTTATGTTTTCATTATTTAGTGTATAGTGTTAATTTTTATGAGTGTAGGAGTTGTTAAGTTAAGTAAAATTTTATTTTGAGAAAAGCTTTAATTTATATTTTCGATTTTTGTTTTTAATGTGATTTTGTGATTCAGGTTCTGTTGTTTAATATAATTTCAGATACTTTTGGTAGGAGAGGCAACAAAATTGAACTAATTTGTTTTGTATAAAAGAAGTCATTTTAAAGTTTAATATCTAAATTTGCATCCAAAAAAATAATAACACACTCTTATGTATAAATTGATAATCCGCCCGATACTTTTTTATTTTGATCCTGAAGAAGTTCATTACTTTACTTTTTCATTTGTCAAATTCATTTCAAAAATTCCGGGAGTTACATCGATTATCAAATCAATTTATGAAGTAAAAGATACCCGATTAGAAAGGGAAGTTTTTGGTATTAAATTCAAAAATCCGGTTGGACTTGCAGCAGGATTTGATAAAGATGCGAAACTTTATAAAGAACTTGGGGATTTTGGTTTTGGTTTTATAGAAATAGGAACTGTAACTCCTGTGGGTCAGGAAGGAAATCCAAAAAAGCGTTTATTCAGATTAAAAGAAGATCAGGCAATTATTAACCGAATGGGGTTTAATAACGGCGGTGTTTTGGAAGCAGTTGAACGTTTAAAAAAGAATTCAGGAGTTTTAATTGGTGGAAACATCGGAAAAAATAAAGTAACTCCAAACGAAAATGCTGTTGACGATTATGTCATTTGTTTTGATGCTTTGTTTGATCACGTAGATTATTTTGTGGTGAATGTAAGTTCTCCAAATACCCCAAATTTAAGAGCTTTACAGGATAAAGAACCCTTGACAGCTTTGCTTCAGACATTGCAAAACAGAAATGTTGAAAAGCAAAAAACAAGCAGTCAAAAAGTTAAACCAATTCTTTTAAAAATTGCTCCGGATTTAACAGACGAGCAGTTATTAGATATTATTGATATTGTAAAGATTACACAGATTGCTGGTGTAATTGCTACTAATACAACAATTTCAAGAGACGGATTACAATCACAAAATCAATCTGAAATGGGAGGCTTGTCCGGAAAGCCATTAACGAAACGTTCTACAGAAGTAATTCGTTTTCTTTCTGAAAAAAGCAACAAAGCATTCCCGATTATTGGAGTGGGAGGAATTCATTCTGCCGATGATGCGGTTGAAAAACTAAATGCAGGAGCCAGTTTAGTACAATTATATACAGGTTTTATTTATGAAGGACCTGCTTTGATAAAAGCGATTAATAAAAAAGTTTTAAGGCAATTTTAAAAGTGCCTGAATAATCAATCCCACGATTGTTGCAATCCCAAAACTTATTAGAGTCCCAATCATTACATATTCAGTAAGTTTTCGGTCTTTGGCTTCTTTTAAATCTCCAAACCTGAAAATAGATTTGGCAGCCAATAAAAACCCGATGGCTTCAAAATGCCCAGTTAAAATAAATCCGAATACAAATAAACGTTCTAGTATGCCAATGTAATTTCCTGCATTGGCAAGCGAATTATCCTGATTGCTGTTCTGACTTTCTGGACTCCAAATAGAAATAATAGTTTTAATAAAGATAGAAGTAGGTTTGGTTAACAATAATATTCCGGTTGCCAAAATCCAAAAATTATTTTCCTTCCAAAAAAAGATAATGCTTTTGTTCTCATATAAAAGTACAATCGAAATAAGAATCAATATGTGTAAAATTTGGTCCGTGACAAACCAAGTGCGTTTTGTGTTATTTTTTTGAAAACTTAATTTGATTAAATCAATAATTCCATGTGTGACTGCAATTAAAATAGCGTATGGAATAAACTGAATTTCTCCGGCCAAAATTGCTGCTAAAGTCCCGTGCAATAAAATATGAAAGTATAAAAATTTACTTTTATACTTCTTAGTTTCCTTGTCGGTCACCCATGAATTGGGCTGCCATATAAAATCCCCTAATAAATGTGCTAAAAGTAGTTTTATAAATAAAATCATGAGATTGTAAGTTGTTTTATCTGAGTTCTGAAATAACGGTCTAAATTCATAACCAAATCAAATTGAGCGCGTTTTTGTCTCCTGCTGACAGCTGCTTGATTAATGTTCAATTTTTGCCCCAGTTCTTCTTGTGATAGCGTTGGGTTTTCTATTGCAGCAGCAACAAATTTTGCTGATTGAACAAGCCAGTTATCCATAAAAGTCAACGCCAGTTGTATCATTAGATTTAATTTTTCATCAATATCCACATTACCTGTTCGTATGGCCAGAGTTACTTTCTGTTTTTTTAAAGTTTCAAAAAGTTCTCCCGAGTGTATAAAAGCGCCCCCGTTGCTTTCGGATATTTTTTCGGCATTATGCGTTTTATCTCCAAAACCAATACTCATTCTGGCATCAGATTTAATGGCTCTTAAATGAGCCTTTAACAGAATAGCAGTTAATAAAGCATCTTCCGGGTTTTTAACTTCAATTTGAAATTCGTCGCCCCTGTAAACCTCCCATTGACTCGGTGTTTCTCCAAACTGAATTAGAATTTTTTTTAAGTCTTCGACCCAATGTCTTGATTTTTGTTGTCTTGAGCCAATTATATCACCTGTAATTATGCTAGTCATAACATCAAATATAATTAAAAATAAATAAAGTTAATATTACAAATATAAGGAATATTTTAAATTATTACGCTTTTGTGTAATATTTTGTTTTATTACGTTTTTCGGTAATATTTTTAATTATTACCTTAAAAAGGAATATTCAAATAAAGAAAATTATAACTTTTATTTCTTTAAAAAAGAGCCTAACTTAGCCTTTACAAAAGAGTAAGCTTTGAGTAAAGAAATCAAAATTATCGAATGTCCACGTGATGCCATGCAAGGTATCAAAACATTTATTCCTACCCAAAATAAAGTTTCTTATATCCAGGCTTTGCTCAGGGTAGGTTTTGATACAATAGATTTTGGAAGTTTTGTGTCTTCCAAAGCGATACCTCAAATGCAGGATACTGCTGCGGTTTTGGCTCAGCTTGATTTATCTCAGACAACAAGTAAGCTTTTGGCGATTATTGCCAATACACAGGGTGCATCAGCTGCTTCTGAGCATGAAGCCATTCGGTATTTAGGATTTCCTTTTTCGATTTCAGAGAATTTTCAGATGCGAAATACACATAAAACTATTGCACAGTCTTTAGTGACACTTGAAGAAATTTTTGAAATTGCCGATAAAAAAAATAAGGAAGTAGTGACCTATCTGTCCATGGGGTTCGGAAATCCATACGGAGATCCCTGGAATATTGAAATCGTAGGCGAATGGACAGAAAAATTAGCGAAAATGGGTGTGAAAATCCTGTCTCTTTCAGATACTGTCGGAAGCTCAACGCCAGAGGTTATCACTTATCTTTTCTCTCATTTAATTCCGAAATATCCTCAAATAGAGTTTGGAGCACATCTGCATACAACACCTAATAGCTGGTTTGAAAAAATTGATGCCGCACATAAAGCAGGCTGTACGCGATTTGATGGTGCTATTCAGGGTTTTGGTGGCTGTCCGATGGCAACTGATAAACTAACGGGTAATATGCCAACAGAAAAACTCATTTCATATTTTACGGCTAATAAAAAAACGACCGATTTAAATTCTTTAAGTTTTGAAAGTGCTTATAACGAAGCTTCTAAACTATTCGGTAAATTTCATTAAGATTTTGAAGCTATTTCCGGCTCTCCATTTCAAGCACTCGGGCAAAAACACTTTTTTCCAAAGTCCTTAAAAGAGCTTCCGCCGGTCGCTTTTTAAAGCCAGGAAAAAAAAGTGCTTTTACCTTTCGTGGCTTTCCATTTCGATCCGGGCTGGGGCAGTAAGGTAATGATTTCTTTTAGAGTCAAAAAAAATCTGAATAAGTTAATGAACAAGTTTCTAATTTATTCACTATATTTGCACGCAATTCAACTACAAATTGCAAAATGATAGCACACAACTCCAAGATCATCGGCGAAGGTTTAACTTACGATGATGTATTATTAGTACCAAACTACTCGAATGTGCTTCCACGCGAAGTGAGTATCAAATCAAAATTCTCAAGAAACATAACATTAAACGTTCCAATCGTATCTGCTGCTATGGATACAGTGACCGAAAGTGCAATGGCAATCGCTATGGCACAAGAGGGTGGAATTGGAGTTTTACATAAAAATATGACCATCGAACAGCAAGCGGCGAAGGTTAGAAAAGTGAAGCGTGCTGAGGCCGGAATGATTTTAGATCCGGTAACATTGCCAATGACTTCTACAATTGCCGATGCAAAAGCTGCTATGAAAGAATTTGGCATTGGGGGGATTCCAATAGTAGACGAAAACAGAATCTTAAAAGGAATTGTTACAAATCGGGATTTACGTTTCGAAAAAAACGGTGCAAGGCCAATCGCTGAGGTGATGACAAGTTCGAACCTTGTTACTGTTGCCGAAGGAACTTCGTTAGAGCAGGCTGAAGTTGTTTTGCAAGGTCACAAAATCGAAAAATTACCAGTTGTAAACGCTAAAAATGAATTAGTTGGTTTAATTACTTTTAGAGATATTACGAAACTGACTCAAAAACCAATTGCTAACAAAGATGTTTTTGGGCGTTTAAGAGTGGCTGCAGCTATTGGAGTTACAGGTGATGCGGTTCAAAGAGCTGAAGCATTAGTTGCTGCAGGAGTAGATGCTATTATTATAGATACTGCCCACGGACATACTGAAGGTGTGGTAAATACATTGAAAGAAATAAAAGCAAAATTTCCACAGATAGATGTTATTGTTGGAAACATCGCAACCCCTGAAGCTGCTAAATATCTTGTAGAAAATGGCGCAGACGGTGTAAAAGTAGGAATCGGACCAGGTTCTATTTGTACTACCCGTATCGTTGCAGGTGTTGGTTTTCCTCAATTTTCAGCTGTTCTTGAAGTTGCAGCGGCAATAAAAGGCACAGGAGTTCCGGTTATTGCAGATGGTGGAATTCGTTACACAGGAGATATTCCTAAAGCAATTGCTGCAGGTGCTGACTGTGTAATGTTAGGTTCATTGTTAGCAGGAACAAAAGAATCACCGGGGGAAACGATTATTTTCGAGGGAAGAAAATTCAAATCTTACCGTGGAATGGGGTCTGTTGAAGCCATGCAGACTGGTTCTAAAGATCGTTATTTTCAGGATGTTGAAGATGATGTAAAAAAATTAGTTCCGGAAGGAATTGTAGGTCGCGTTCCTTATAAAGGTGAGTTAAACGAAAGTATGCTTCAGTTTATAGGAGGTCTTCGTGCCGGAATGGGATATTGCGGCTCTAAAGATATTCCTACTTTACAAGAAACAGGACGTTTTGTTAGAATTACGTCAAGCGGAATTACAGAAAGTCACCCGCACAACGTTACCATTACAAAAGAAGCTCCAAATTATTCAAGATAATTTTTACTTTTTCATATTAAAAAAGGCATAAGATTTTAATTCTTATGCCTTTTTCTTTAGTTGATTGCAGAAATCCCATTATTTAATTCATCAATAATACTTTGATTTTTCTCTATTGCTTCAGCCTGAGCTCCATATTGGATTTGTACTGAACCGCCTTTTCCATTGTAAATAAAACCTTGGTATTTATATAAATAACTGTTGTAGTTTAATTCACAGGTAAAATAATTTACTTCAAGATTATTTATTGTTTTTTTATAAATTTTTAAATTTTTGATTTTTCCGAACTCTTTATACTCATCTTCAATTGTACTTTTAAGTTTGTTGTCAGAAATAAAATAATCATATTCAATAAAATAGGCATTTATCAAGTTGTATTTATCATGAAATTCTACATCCCAATTTTGAGATTCAGGATTTTTTATCCAATGATCAGGATTGTATTTTATTTGATAAAGTTCTTTTCGGCTGGTATAAGTTTCTGTTTTTGAATTTGTTTTAGCTTGTCCAAATGAAAAAACGCTTGACATTAGAAATAGAAAGATTAATTTTTGAGACATTTTATATTTAAAATTTTAGATTATTAAACGAGAATAGTAAATTAAAATAACTCAGTGAAAATACAAATAAATAGTAATGGTTACTTTTCTAAAGGGAATCTTTTTAATAAAACACATCTAAAGAGAAGTTGTTTTCTTTTCCGTTTCCCTTAACGTTTGGTTTTCTAAAATCTTTGTGATGAATGGTTTCGTATGAATTTCAATTTCAGCTTCTGAAATATTTAAAGCTTTTGGATCAGATGCTAATTGCAGCCAAGGTTTTGGGCTGCCAAAATTATAACTTCCGAAAACAATTACAGGAGTTCCTTTTACTTTTACGTTCTCTTTGTCTTTTAAAATCCATTCATCAGCGAATTTATAAAGATATTTGGCATCTTTTTCCAGTAATCTCAAGCATGAATGCGAGGCTGGATAACCCGGTAATTCGTATTGGTGAAAACCAACGCCAAGTTTGTTTTCGATATTGAAATTCCATTTTAAGTCCCATTCGTCATTGAAGGTGCTGGTTGTTTGCTCGGCTTTCCAATTGGTAAAAAATAATCCGGTTGGAGTAGGATCATTTTTTCTTCCCATATTTGTTGGGCCCGTATGTACTAATTCACCATTTGCATAAGCTGCAAAAGTTTGCGTAGGATATGAAAAAATAATAATTTTAGAAATTCCTTCCAGAGCCTTAACATGTAAGGGGAATGGAAGATAGTAAACCAAATCGCCACTAAAATCTACCGGAACCACTACAGAATCTAATTTTTTAAAATTAGTTTTGTCAGTTCTGTTTAAAGCATACAGAATATTCATTTTACTACTGTCGGCTTCATTGTTTTTAAGCCATTCTTTTGTGTTTTGAAGTAGGTAAGAAACAGATTTTGGTTTCTTGTATTCAATTGTTTTTTTGGGTTTTTTATTTTCTGTAATTGTGACTGTGTCACTTTTTTTGCAAGAAACCAATAAAGTTAACAATAATAATAGGGCATTTGCTGCGTAATATAATTTTTTCATAGGTCGTAATTTTAGATAATTAAAATTACAAATACAGACCGGAATGCAGCTTACATAATTTTTAGGATAGTTTATTTGATTTTCATTATTATTCTGTTATTTCAAATTTTACGGGAAAGAACTTCCGGTACAGAAGTTTTCCATAAATAAAGGATCATCATTAATATTAAGCTTAATATAGCTTTAATCAATTTAAATTTTTGCAGTATAAAATATTCAGAATAAAGATAAAATCAATTTGAATCGCTTCGTTTTTATAGTGTTGAATAATTAATTTATCGTTTTTTTAAAAATTCGTTGATATTTTGTATCCACTCAACTTTATTTTTAATCAAATAATTTTCATGTCCTGTATTTTTGTAAATAGTGAGCTTTTTAGAGCCTTTTAGGTTGGTGTAAATTTCATCTATTTCTTTTCGGCTTACGCTTTTATCTTTTTCCCCATACAATAATAAGGTTGGGCAAGTGATGCTTTTTGCATACGTTGTTGGATTGTGTGCAAACCCCCAAAATCCATTTTGTAAACCTCCCCAAAAAAGTAATATTCTGGGTATAAGGAAAGTTGGTGCGTTTACTCTCTTAAATCTCGCAAGGACAGTTTTGTACATCGAGCCAAATGGACATTCGAGTATGATTCCTTTTGGTTTTATCCGGTCATCATTAATAGATTTCATTATAGCGACAGCTCCCATAGAAGTACCAAACAAGAAAATGTTTTTTTCTCCGGCTTGTTTTATATAATCAAAGGCAGTTTTAACTTGTTCTGATTCTTTATAACCAATTGTGGTTTGGTTTCCTTCGGAATTTCCGCTTCCCATAAAGTCAACCAGCATTGTACTAAAACCTAATTTTATAAATTCATCTGATTTTTCAATCAGTTGCGATTTTTCGCCGCCATAACCGTGAAATAATATGACTGTTCCTTTTGAGTTTTCAATTTTAATTAACCAGCATTCAATCTCCTTGTTACTTTTTAGCTTTATAGTTTGGTACTTTTGGGATGGAAATTTTTTATTCTTGGGTTTTGGATTATTAACCCCAAAAAATACAACTTTAGCTTTGTCAAGTGAAGACAGTTCTTCTGGGCTCTTCGTTTTTTCAGCCTGGCTGTTCGAAAAGTGAGTAAATTTATAAGCATGAAAAAAAGCAATACTATTTATTATTATAAAAATAGCGAATAGTATTTTAAGAATTTTAGTTACGTATTTAGGTAATTTCATTTAGAATTTTTATCTTAATTTGTGTTATCTAAAAATAATATATTCTAAATCAAAAAGTTTAAATCAATCCTTTTATTTTTGCATACTGTAATAACATAATAGTTTTTGCATCTGAAATCTCACCAGATTCAATCATCGCATAAGCTTCTTCAAACGTATATTCAAAGACTTCAATATTTTCCTGTTCAGCATCTAAACCGCCACCTTCGCTTACTTTCATGCTTTCATCATATTCACCAACAAAAAGATATAGAATTTCTGTAACAGCGCCTGGAGACATGTAGGTTTCTAAAACTTTTTGAACTTTAGAAATACGATAACCTGTTTCTTCTTCTGTCTCACGAATAATTGCATTTTCGGGATTATCCTGATCCAAAAGTCCGGCACATACCTCGATCATCATACCGTCCTTATTTCCGTTAAGGAAAGTAGGTAAACGAAACTGACGAGTTAAAATGACTGTTTTTTTTGTCGAATTATATAATAAAATTCCAGCGCCATTCCCACGGTCATAAACCTCTCGCGTATGTATTTCATGTACTCCGTTTTCTTTTTTGTAGTCAAAAGTAACCCGATTTAAGATGTACCAATTGTCTGAGAGTAATTTAGTTTCTTTAATTTGAACTTCTGGATTTTTCATAAATGAAATAATTTGTTGTATAAAAAAACGCTCTGATTATCAGAGCGTTTAAAATATTATTTTGTTATTGTTTGCTTTCTGTCTGGTCCAACAGATACAATTTTGATTGGCACTTCAATTTCTTTTTCAATAAACTCAATGTATTCTTTTAGCTCAACAGGCAATTGATCGTAAGTTGTCAATCCTGTTAGGTCAGCTTTCCATCCTTTAAATTCTTTGTAAACCGGAGTTACATTTTCCGGTTCAATATTATAAGGAAAGTGAGAAATGTTTTGCCCTTTATAATTGTATTCAGTACAAACTTTAAGAGTTTCAAAACCAGAAAGTACATCGCCTTTCATCATCATTAACTGCGTAACTCCGTTAACCTGAACAGCATATTTTAATGCGACTAAGTCTAACCATCCACAACGTCTTTGTCTTCCTGTGACAGAACCAAATTCGTTACCAACTCTTGCCATTGTAGCACCAACTTCGTCAAAAAGTTCAGTTGGGAAAGGTCCGCTGCCAACACGTGTAACATAAGCTTTGAAAATTCCGTAAACTTCTTTGATTTTGTTAGGAGCAATTCCTAAACCTGTACAAGCTCCTGCAGCCGTTGTGTTTGATGAAGTTACGAATGGATAAGTTCCAAAATCTACATCTAACAATGATCCCTGGGCACCTTCGCAAAGAATAGATTTACCAGCTTTTTGAGCCTGATGCATGTATTCCTCGCTGTCAATGAAATCTAATTTTTTTAATTCTTCGATAGCTTCAAAGAATTCTTTTTCTAATTCAGCTAAATTATATTGAATGGCAACGTCGTAAAAAGCAATCATTGCCTCATGTTTGTCTGCCAATGCTCTGTAACGTTCTTTGAAATCTTCTAGTTCTATATCTCCAACACGTAAACCATTTCTTCCTGTTTTATCCATGTAAGTTGGTCCAATTCCTTTAAGCGTAGAACCAATTTTTGCTTTACCTTTTGATGCTTCAGAAGCTGCGTCAAGTAAACGGTGAGTAGGTAAAATTAAATGTGCTTTTCTTGAAATGATTAATTTGCTTTTGATATCAAGGTTAAATTTCTCTAAACCTTCAATTTCTTTTTGAAAAACTACCGGATCGATTACAACTCCATTTCCGATGATATTTACTGAATCTTTATGAAAAATTCCTGAAGGAATGGTTCTAAGTACGTGTTTAATTCCGTCAAACTCTAATGTATGTCCTGCGTTTGGTCCTCCTTGAAAACGTGCGATAATATCATAATTTGAGGTAAGTACATCAACAATTTTTCCTTTACCTTCATCTCCCCATTGTAATCCTAGTAATAAATCTACGGTCATTCTTTTTTAATTTGCGTTGGGACAAGCTGAGTCGTCCTACTGATTAATGTAGTTAATTTTCTTTTTTTATTTTTTGAATAATTCCCTTTCCGGATTATTGATTTTGTTTTTTGTTTCCGTAGAAATACAATGAATGATTAGTAATCTCAATGTCAAATATTTCTTCGATTGTTTTTTTGATGGTTTGAATTCTTGGATCACAAAATTCAATTACTTCTCCGGAATCAGTCATGATAATGTGATCGTGCTGTTTGTCGAAATAAGATTTCTCGTAATAAGCCTGATTTTGCCCAAATTGATGTTTTCTAACCAAAGCGCAGTCTAATAATAGCTCAATCGTGTTGTACAAAGTTGCTCTACTTACACGATAGTTTTTATTTTTCATTTTGATATAAAGGTTTTCTATATCAAAATGCTCTTCGCTGTCGTAAATTTCCTGAAGTATAGCATAACGCTCAGGAGTTTTTCGATGCCCTTTTTGTTCAAGATACATTGTAAAAACATTTTTTACAATTTCTTGATTCTTAGTGTTGTCAGTTGAAATGAGTGTCATATCCTGCAAAGATAATTTTTTATTTTTAATGAATAAAAGTTTCGGGTTTAAAGTTTCGTTACAAAACCCTTAGAGATAGGTTAAAAAGTTAGGTTCTGTATTCTCTGGTTACTTTATCTACACCGTCAATTTTCTTAATTGCACTGATCATTTTCTTCAAAATAGTATTGTTTTTTACAATTACAGCAACCTGGCCATGAAAAATTCCGGCATCAGTACTAAGCGAAATACTCTGAATATTCACGCTCATATTATTCGAAATTACTTTAGTAAGCTGATTTGTTAAACCCAAAACATCCATACCTGTAATATTGATAATGGCTTTAAATTCTTCCTGAGAAGAGTCTATCCATTTTGCGCTCATGATCCGATAAGCATAATTTGACTGCATTCCGATAGCATTAGGGCAATCTTTTTTATGTACTTTGATTCCTTCATTTATCGTGACAAAACCAAAAACATCATCGCCGGGAATTGGGTTACAGCATTGCGAAAGTTTGTAGTCTAGTTTGTCATGTTCGGTTCCAAAAACCAGCATGTCATAATTACTGCTAATGACTGGCTTATGAATATCTTCGGCAGCCGTATCTTTATTTCTTTTGATTTTATTTTTAAAGAAATTGATAATCGTATTACTCTTTTGTGCCGCGTAATCTTTTAACTGTTGATTTTCAATGGCACCAATTCCAACACGATAAAATAAATCTAAGCTTGTTTTAAGTCTGAAAAAATTAACTAATTCGTTTGTAACCTGTTCATTAAGAGTGATTTTTAAGTGCTTTAGTTTTCGGGTAAGTAATTCTTTTCCTTCTTCGGCAATTTTTTTCGTATTCTCGTTTAGAACATTTTTAATTTTATTCTTCGCTCTTGAAGTTGTTACATAATCTAACCAGTTTATAGTTGGTTTTTGATTTGCTGAAGTAATGACTTCAACCTGATCACCACTTTTTAGTTCGTGATTTAAAGGAACTAAACGGCCATTTACACGGGTTCCTCTTGTTTTGATTCCAATTTCAGAGTGGATGCTAAAAGCAAAATCCAGAGAAGTTGCCCCCTTAGGTAATGATTTGATTTCTCCTTTTGGGGTAAAGACAAAAATTTCCTGTGAATACAGGTTCATTTTAAAATCTTCCACAAAATCTACTGCATTAGTTTCGGGATTTTCCAAAGCTTCACGAAGTAAATTCAGCCAGACATCCAGGCCGCTTTCTTCAGATGCACCGTTTTTGTATTTGTAATGTGCAGCATATCCTTTTTCGGCAATTTCATCCATACGTTCACTTCGTACCTGAACTTCAACCCAACGGCCTTTTGGTCCCATAACGGTAATGTGCAAAGCTTCGTAACCGGTTGATTTTGGTGATGATATCCAATCACGTAAACGACTCGGGCTGGGTCTGTAATGATCTGTTACGATGGAATAGATTTTCCAGGCAATAAATTTTTCGTCGTGAGAATCGCATTTATATACAATTCTAAGCGCAAACTTGTCATAAACTTCATCAAAACTCACATTTTGAGAACGCATTTTGCGACGAATCGAATAAATTGATTTTGGTCTTCCTTTTATAATATAATCGATATTTTCTGCATCCAAAGATTTTTTTAAGACATCCGAAATATCTTTAATATAGGCATCTTGTTCTTCTTTAGTTTCTCTTATTTTACTTACGATATCTTCGTAAACAGCAGGTTCAGTATATTTTAAACCTAAATCTTCAAGTTTGGTTTTAATATTATAAAGTCCCAAACGATGTGCGAGAGGGGCATAAATGTATAAAGTTTCAGAAGCAATTTTGGTCTGTTTGTACTCAACCATTGACTCCATAGTCTGCATGTTGTGAAGACGATCGGCCAGTTTAATCAAAATAACACGTACATCATCGTTCAGGGTCAGAATCATTTTACGGAAATTCTCTGCCTGCATAGAAGCATTCAGATCTTTTTGAACCATCGAAATTTTGGTTAGTCCTTCGACCAATTGTGCTACTTTCGGGTTGAATAAACGTTCAATGTCTTCAACTGTTATTGGCGTATCTTCGACAACATCGTGCAATAAGGCCGCAGCAATAGAAGTGGCTCCCAGACCAATTTCTGATGCTACAATTTTTGCAACTGCAATAGGATGAAAGATATACGCTTCACCTGACTTACGTCTTTGTTCCTTATGGGCATCAACAGCTACATCAAAAGCTTTCCGAATTAGTTTTTTATCTGTAGGGGTTAAAGTCTGATAACTGATTCGAAGTAATTCTTTGTACTCTTGTGCAATTGCTTTGTTTTCTTTTTCAATATCTATTTCTGTCATAACGGCATGGTTCAATTCTTAAAAATAAGGATTTGTTTGAATATACGCAAGGGAATGGATTGCTGATTTTGGATTTTAAACTTTAAGTTTTGGAAGGTAAATTAAATGTAAATCGAGCGGAGTCAGTGATGTCAATTCGCTTAGTTTTATTCTGAAAGTTTTTAAAAATATAATAAAATGGCATGGAAACAGCAAAAAGAAAGTCACAGACTTTTAATTTTCAACTAACGACTAAAACCCTCTCTGTCTTTTAGCTTCAAAAATTAAAATAGCAGCAGCTACCGAAACATTCATACTGTCAATTTCTCCCTGCATCGGGATGATGATATTTTGAGTTGCAGCATCACGCCATTCCTGAGTTAGTCCTGTGGCTTCTGTACCTACAACCAAAGCAGTTGGAGTGGTAAAATCCTGTGTATGATAGGAGGTTGAATTTTGTAATGTAGCACAATAAAAATCGATTTTTTTCTCTTTTAAAAAAGTAATAATTTCTAAGGTAGTTCCCGTTGCAATCTGATTGGTAAACAAGCAGCCAACGCTGGAACGCACAATATTAGGGTTGTATAAATCGCTTTTTGGATTGGCAATTAAAACAGCATCCAGATTGGCGGCATCGGCAGTACGCAAAAGAGCACCGATATTTCCGGGTTTTTCAGGAGCTTCAGCTACCAGAATCAACGGATTTTCGGATAACTTTAAATCTGATAATTGCAACGATTTGGCTTTGGCTACAGCCAGAATTCCTTCTGTCGTATCCCGATAAGCCAGTTTTTGATATACTTCTTTGTTGATTTCGATTAACTGAACCGATGATGAAACCAGTTTACCAATTTGATTTTCAGTAACCAATTCAGGTAAAAACAAAACAGTTTCTATTTCGTAACCTCCTTTTTGAGCTAATGAAATTTCACGTAATCCTTCAATCAAAAAGGTGCCACTTTGTTTGCGGGCTTTTGCTTTTTCCTGCAATAAAACAAGCGATTTTATAAACGGATTCTGGACTGAAGTAATTTGTTTCATTGTTTTGAGCGACTAAGTTTTTGAGGCGCTAAGTTACTGAGATTTTTTGAAAAAGGTATAAAGATTAAGAGCAGCAGAGTTGCCTATAAACCCGCAAGTTTTTTTTAATTTTAAAGAAATACAATTAATGATTTCTTTAGTTATTCTGTATCATTAAAAGAATTTACTTTATAAATTAAGCGAATTTTTACAGAATCTTTTTTTGAACTTGGATATTTCTCACTATTAACCCTTTGCTCAAATACTTTCATAATATCAAGATCCAGATCATCTTTAACAGCATATGTTATTTCGTTTTTTTTCTTTTTCAACTCAAATTCAATCATTATTTTGCCAGATCGTATGGAATTTTTAAACAGCTCATTAAATATTTTATTTGTTTTTTTATTATCAGTTCAATATCTTCAAAAGAGCTGTTTGCGTTTAATTCCTCATTAGAACTTAAAAGAATAACCTTTTCCAGAGCAGTTTCTTTTATTCCTTTAGAAACAGAATCAATTTCTTTTCCATTTTGATATTTCTTGATATCATTTTTTTGGATGTTATTATCTGGTTTTGGTGCTTCGTCTAGCCAAAGTAATTTTAAATCTTTTTTTAATAAGTTTAAAATATAATTATGTTCTTTAGTCTCAACTATTAACAAAGGTTCATCAATGTCAAATGATATTACAGACCAATAATATTTCAATTCATCTTCATTAGCTTTTCTAATTTTGTAATCATGAGAAACTTCATTCTTAAATTCATCCCATATTATTTTAGAATCATTAATATCCTGACTCATTTTCCCGTCCAGGATTAAATTATCAACATGAAATTGTACTTTCCCTTGCTTTATATTTTGGATTTTTTCATTGTCCTTGAACCTTTTCCACAATTCGGGGCCAATAATAAGATTGTTTTGTAGTATTTTATAATCATTGTTGTCAGATAGGTTATCACTTATTATTTTTTTTGCTTTTTCAACAACCTTAGGGCTAGAATAATTATAAACCACTCCTTTTGGAATTGTTATGGTCTCAGTTTTTTGTGCACGAAATAAAAAGCCTGTAAGAAGAAATAGGGTTAAAAAAATTTTTTCCATTTTTAAATTGATTCGTTAATATAATTCTACAAAATCCCCCTGGATTTAATCTCCAAATATTTATTAATGGCATCCAAAGTCAGATTCTCAGGTTGAGTCAGAACCGAATGGATTCCGTATTTTTTCAGCTCATTGGCAATCAAACGTTTTTCGAACATGAATTTTTCGGCAATTACTTTGTCATAAACTTCCTGAATTGTGTCTGTTTTTTTATTTATAATTTCGTTCAGTTCTGTGTTGCTGAAGAAAACAACCACTAATAAATGACTTTTTGCAATTCCTTTTAAATATGGTAATTGTCTTTTTAACCCGTCCATGGTTTCAAAATTGGTGTACAAAATAATCAGGCTGCGCTGGTTGATGTTTTTCTTAACATCTACATACAAACGGCTGTAATCGCTTTCAAAAAAGTCAGTTTTGATGTTGTATAAAGTTTCGAGAATTTTTTGCATTTGCGAACCTCTCTTTTCTGCAAAAACACGGTTTTCTACTTTTTTAGAGAAGGCAAAAATTCCGGCTTTGTCCTGTTTTTTCAAAATGACATTGGCTAAAACCAAAGTCGAATTAATGGCATAATCCAGCAGACTCAAGCCATTAAAAGGCATTTGCATTACACGGCCTTTGTCAATGGCTAAATATACTGATTGTGATTTTTCGTCCTGAAACTGGTTGACCATTAATGCATTTTTCTTTGCAGTAGCTTTCCAGTTTAAAGTTCGAAGATCATCACCCTGAACATATTCTTTAATTTGCTCAAATTCCATCGTATGGCCAATTCGGCGGATTTTCTTGATTCCGTATTGAAATAGATTATTTGAAAAAGCCAGTAAATCATATTTTCTCAATTGAATATAAGAAGGATACGTTGGTACCATTTTATCTTTATCAAAAGTAAATCTTCTCGAAATTAATTTTAAGGGTGATGAAACGTAAATATTTAAGTTTCCAAAATAATATTCACCACGCTCTGTTGGACGCAAATCGTACCCAATTTTATCCTGGGCAGAAGCTTTAATGGTTTTCACTATTTTAAAATCACGTACCTGAAACTGAAACGGAATCTCGTCAATAACCTTAATTAAAATTGGGAAAGTATAATGATTTTTTATCGAAATGCTTATCGGATTTAAATCGCCATTCGAAAGTTTTTCAGGCATATCTCTTGAAGCTTCAATTCCGGTTTGGGTGATATATAAAATTAAGATATCCAATGCGAGAAAAGTGATCAGTATTAAAATAACAAACCATACTCCGTTGTATAAATTCGGGAAAATGAAAGCACAAACAAATAGTCCGACGATACCCAAAAGCACGTAGAAAAAGAAATTATTGAGATATAGACTTTTTATGAATTTCAAGAAAGTTAATTTAATTAGTTATATAATTTATTTTGATTTCAGACTTTTTAGCTAAGTTCCAATTTACAGTCGGTTGTTTCGTTTTAATAGCATTTATATCTCTTTCATAATTGTCTTTAAGGCTAATTAGAGTATCATTTTTGAGAGCGAATTCATTTAAATTAATTTCACCAATATATGTTATTTGTCCTTTTTTTACCTCAAATGGAATTGAAAAACCACTTATTTGATTGTCTCTAACAGCATATCCCATTCCAACAGTTGCTAATCGAACATTAGAAACTTCATATTTTCCGGGCTTTCTTTTAAAAGCAAAAAGATATGTTCTTCCCTTATTTAGTTCACCACTATGTTTTAATTTCCATGTTTGATCTGGAGAAATTTGCAATTCTCTTGAATTTTCCTTTGATACTTTTTGGATGCTGTCTAATGAATGAAAATAGGTGAAATAACTATTAAATCTTGCTTTTTCTTGTGTAAAGGTTATAGAACCAACAACTATTCCGTCAGAAGAATAGTCTTTATTGAATTGCATTGGTTCTGAACTTAATCCTGAAACAGCACAGCTCGATAAAAGTAATGGTATAATAATAAAAATAGAAAATACTGAAGCAAAACTGAACATGTACTTTTTCATAATTTAGTCTTTGGATAATAATTATCGCGGAATTTCTACTGCTTCAATTATCTGTTTAATGATTTCAGAGCTTGTAATTCCTTCCATTTCACGTTCAGGAGCAACAATTACACGGTGTTGTAAAACTGGTACAGCTGCTTCCTTAATATCTTCAGGAGTTACAAAATCGCGGCCTTTAATTGCGGCGAAACCTTTGGCTGCATTTAGAATTGCGATTGATGCACGAGGAGAAGCTCCTAAATATAAAAAAGCATTTTCGCGGGTATTCACCACAATTCGGGCAATGTATTCCAATAAATTTTGCTCTACCCTGATTTGTTTGATCAAAGTCTGATATGCTTTTATCTCTTCAGATGATAGTATCGTTTTAATGGCTTCCAACTTTCCGTGGTTCTGCAATAAATGTTCTCTCTGGATAATCAGGATTTCTTCGTCTAATTTTGGATAATCAATAGATATCTTGAATAAAAAACGGTCTAATTGTGCTTCAGGTAAACGATAAGTTCCTTCCTGTTCAATTGGGTTTTGTGTAGCGATAACTAAAAATGGAGTTTCAAGCTGAAAGGCTGAACCGTCAATTGTTATTTGGCGTTCTTCCATTACTTCAAAAAGTGCAGCTTGTGTTTTGGCAGGAGCACGGTTAATTTCATCAATTAAAATCAAATTCGAGAAAATCGGGCCTTGCTTGAATTCGAATTCGGAACTTTTTAAATTAAAAATCGATGTTCCTAAAATATCCGAAGGCATTAAATCAGGTGTAAACTGAATTCGACTAAATCCAATGTTAAGCGTTTTCGACAATAATTTGGCTGTAATGGTTTTAGCAACTCCGGGAACACCTTCCAATAAAACGTGTCCGTTTGATAAAATAGCAACTAAAAGCTGATCGATCATTTTATGCTGACCTACAA
The DNA here is from genome assembly GCF_002017935.1 of Flavobacterium sp. LM4. Lineage (NCBI taxonomy): Bacteria > Pseudomonadati > Bacteroidota > Flavobacteriia > Flavobacteriales > Flavobacteriaceae > Flavobacterium > Flavobacterium sp. LM4. The sequence goes on from NZ_MUFW01000001.1 coordinate 3,198,031, forward strand.
TTACTGTTTCGAGTTCTTTTTTAATGCTGTTAACGTGTTCTAAAAGCGGTGCCAGATTAAGTCTGGTTTCAAAATTTACATTCTCGTTTGTGATTTCGCTTTCTGTTGTATTGATATCGTCCATGTTTGGTATGTTTTTCTTTTGAATGAATTTTTGTTAAAAAATATTAGTGTAAAATTTTCTCGATCGCATTATTAATTCGGATTAAATCTTCTTCGAGACTTCCGTGATAACTTTTTCGATGTTCATTAATTAAAAATATAAGGTCCCGAATATCATTTTCATCTTTTCCAGATTTGTTATGTAATTTTTTAATAAAGTCATCATTGAGATTTGTAGTATCGATTAAATATTCATTTCTGATTTTTTCCAGAAAATAAATAATTTTTTTGTCAATAATATTATCATGATCCCCTTCCTGAAAGTATAAATTTCCAATAGTTTTGGTAAATTCAACAGTTAGGTTAGGCAATGGAGTTAATATGGGAACTATTCTCTGTTTTCGTTTGGCATTAAAAAGGATAAAAATCAATATCCCGATTAAAGATAAATATAAAGCCCATTTTAATGCCGGCTGACTTAAAATATAGCGCAAAGGTGAATCTGAAATTGATTCGCTGTTTTGCCCTTTTGTATACCAATAAACATTTCCTTTTGGAACATAAGAAAGAACCTTTTCAGCATATTGATAATGATTGTCTTTTAATAAGTGAAAGTTAGAAAAAGCAGCAGGCTGAGTATGCAAATAAAAGTAACCGTTTGAATAGGGGACTTTTATAAAATTGATATGTTTTTTATTTTTTGCATTTGCCTGATACCCCAAAACAGTAGTACTTGCAGTATCAATTTTAGAGAAATAATAATTTCCCATTCCTTCAACAAGATGGAATTTTTTTGAGCTTATATTTTTATTGGCCATCCAGATTGAAGTACTGTCAGAATACTGAAAATCGGTTCTGAAATCAATTTTTAAGCTGTCTAAAAGTGGCTGTGGAAAAGTCTTCATACTTAAAAAAACACTATTTCCATGCGATACAAAATAAAAAAGCTCTTTCATGGACTGATCGTCAATCGAAGCAAATTCTGTGATATTTAAAAAAGTTCCTTTTATTTTGTAAGTGCCTACAATGGTATCAGGTACATATTTAGAATCAAGAAATTCATACGGTGTTAATGCTGATATTCGTTCTATTTTTTGTTTTTTTAAAACCCCGTTGATTTCCTTATCGAAAACATATAACCCGAGCGGAATTTTATCATTTACAGAATAGGTGGGAGTCCAGTCAATTTCTTTAGAAGTATCATTACCGGCAATCAAAATTAAGGCAAAAATAAAAACCAGTATAGCGATGTAAATTTTGATGGATTTATTCATGGCTAAAGGTTTTTAAGGATTTCTTGAATTGGTTTTCGGCTTTAATAAAAGCAGCTTCATCAATTTCAAATTCTCCATACCAGATGTAATTATACAAGTATGATAAATAGTTAAATTCTTCTTTGTGAGCAGGTTTTTTAAGTTCGTACAAATAATCTGAATTAGTTTTTTCAATATCCCATTCGATGTAACGATTTCTCGCCATAATCTTTAATAACCAAAGATAATAGTACCGAATCGCAATTCGCTTTTCTCCGGCCTGAATGCTTTCTTTAATAAGTTTTTCGAAATCCAGAAGATGAATGTTTTTTTCAATATCTGAATAATGAATTGTTTTTTGTTTGGCATCTTTACCGAAAATCCATTGGCCTTCTCTGTTAATCAGTGCTTTGACGATTAGATAAATAACGAAAATAATAATCAGGACTGCTATTACTTTTAATAAAACAGCAACAAAATTAAGCGAAGCCTGTGGATTCTTAAAAGTGAACATTCTTCTAAATAAGCTTGCCAGCCATTCTTTGAAATGATCCCACCAATTTTTTTCAGGAGCTTTTGGCTCATATACGAAATCGCTGTCCGAATATTTTTTTTTGAAGTTTTTCTGAAATGTCTGGTTTTTAATAGTATCAGAATCTACATAAATATCAGCTTCGGAATATTTAATAGTATTAACTTTTGGAGGCTCCTGGGTTACCAAAGTATCCTGGGCAGTGGAAACTCCAAAGCAAAAAAGAGAATATAAAACAAGTATAAATTTATTCATTATTGGTTTTCATTAATTCTGTTTAGCAGATGCTTGTTGTATTTTTTTGTGAACAATAAAAGGATAAACCAAATAATAAAATGAGATAATGCTTAAGGTAAAAAGGATTATAAAGCTGCTAAGCCAATTGGGCATATCAATAGAATATCGGGTAATAAAACCTTCCAAAAATCCGGCACTGATGGTAAACGGAAAGGTACTCAGGAATATTTTGAAACTATTTTTAAAACCCATTTTAAAAGAGTTTGCTCTCGAAAAAGTTTTGGGAAATAAAATAGAAGCTCCTAAAATGAATCCGGCAGTGGTTTCGATCACAATGGCAAAAATTTCCATAGAACCATGAATCCAGATTCCGCGAACACTTTTCCAGAAAACATTTTGTTCGTAAAAGAAATACTGAAAAGCACCTAGCATAATACCATTTTGCGAAGAAATGTAAAAAGTTCCCAAACCACCAAAAATACCATAAATATAACATCTTGCACCTACATACAAGTTGTTCATGGTTATGCCAACAAAACTTCCCCAGTTACTGCCTGTTCCGTAAACTGCCATTGGATTGCCTTTTTTAATGTTTTCCAAAGTCATGTTTACGTAACCATCGCCTAAAATCAGCCGGACAAAATCCTGATCATATCTTGCAGAAATTACCCCAATGGCAACAGTTGCAAAAAACAGGGCAAATGCATACAGCAAATATCTTTTGTAGTCATAAACCAATAGTGGGACTTCTGTTTTAAAAAATTCCAGAAATCTGTTTTTTTCTGTTCGTTTGGTTTTGTAAATCTTTTGATAAATCTGTGAAGCAAGGTGATTTAAGTAAATAACAGTTTTACTTTTTGGGTAATAGGTTTGCGCATACGACAGATCATTCATCATTTGAATGTACAAATTAGCTAACTCATCAGGATTTTTTTTAGCTTTACCAAAAATAGCCAGTTCAAATTCCAGCCATTTTTCTTTATTTTGTTTTATGAATGCAACTTCTCTCATTGAGGGCTAAAATATAAAATATGTCAGAATTATCTATAACCACAACACAAAATGTCAAAATAAATTTTAAAGCCGCTTCTCCAGGTGAGCGAATAGGGTCATATTTTATAGATCTGATTATTAAAATAGCTTACTGCTTAGTAGTTTACGGAATTTTTTTTCATTGGCTAAATTTAGAAAAAAAGTTTCCAAATTTGGATGAATGGTCTGTTATGACGATTCTTTTGGTATTTTATTTTCCGGTAATGATATATTCAATTACGCTTGAAAGTGTTTTTGAAGGGCAGACAATAGGAAAAAGATTAAACAAAATTAAAGTTGTGAAAATTGACGGATACCAAGCTGGTTTTGGAGATTATCTAATGCGATGGTTTTTCAGGTTGGTTGATATTACAATTCTTAATGGAATAATAGCTTTAATAGCAGTAGTTTCAAATAAAAAGGGACAGCGATTAGGGGATATGGTTGCAGGAACAGCTGTAATTACTTTAAAAAACAAAATTGATATCAGTCATACCATTTTAGAGGAAATAGCAGAAACTTATGTACCCACTTATCCTTTAGTTATAAAATTATCAGACAATGATATGCGTATTATTAAGGAAACATTTTTAAGGGCAGAAGAAAAAAACGATTACGAAATTATTTATAAACTGGTTCATAAAATAGAAAAGGTTGCAGGAATTAAAAATCAATCTATAGGAGACCCTGCAGATTTTATTCGTACCGTTTTAAAAGATTATAATTTCTATACACAAAACATGTAGGGTGTAAAAGTCAATATCAATGACAATGTCAAATTCAATAAAAAAAGATAGTTTTTGAATCTTATAAACTTAATGATTCAGAACCTTAGAACCTAAAAAAATGTTTCATCTTTTAGATATTATCGGTACAATGGCATTTGCTATGTCAGGTGCTTTAACAGCCATGCATAAAAAACTGGATCCTTTTGGTGTTTTTATAATTGCTTTTGTTACTGCAGTTGGAGGCGGGACGCTGCGTGATGTTCTGATTGGAAGAACTCCGGTAGGATGGATGCTGGATCTGCAATATGTTTATGTGATTATTTTAGGTTTTGGATTTGCAATTCTCTTTAGGAAAAAGTTCGATAAGCTTCGTACCTCATTATTTCTGTTTGATACGATTGGTTTAGGGGTTTTTACTTTAATTGGTCTTGAAAAAGGAATTTCTATTGGACTGCATCCTGTAATTTGTATCGCTTTAGGAACAATGACAGCCTGTTTTGGCGGAGTTATTCGTGATATTTTGTGTACAGAAATCCCAACCATTTTCAGAAGGGAAATTTATGCTACGATTTGTATTTTTGGAGGAATTGTGTTTTTTGCTTTAAGAAGTTTAGAATTAAATGATGATATATTGTATTTGACAACTTCAATTGTTATAATTTCGGTACGTTTAATGGCAGTAAAATTCAAATGGTATTTGCCGGCATTCGATCATAAATAAAAAGTAAAATTGAATAAATATACCGTAAAAAAATATACCGAGAACGATTATAAAATATGGAATGACTTTATTGTCCAGGCCAAAAATGCTACGTTTCTGTTTCACCGGGATTTTATGGAATATCACAAAGATCGTTTCGAAGATTATTCGCTAATGGTTTTTGAAGGAGAAAAATTGGTTGCCGTCTTGCCTGCTAACAAGTCAGAAGGAATTTTGTACTCTCATCAGGGATTGACTTATGGGGGAGTAGCTTATGGGGATAAAATAAAATTGGCCTTAGTTATTCAAATATTCAAAGTCGTTTTGCAATTTTTGAATGACAATAATATTCAAAAATTGCAATTAAAATTAATTCCCTCTATTTATCATCAAAAACCCGCTGAAGAACTGAATTATATATTGTTTTTATTAAAAGCACAATTAGTCAGAAGAGATACTTTGGCTGTTATTGATTTATCTGAATCTTATACGTTGTCTAAAATTAGAAAGAGAGGTATCAGGTCCGGAATAAACAATGGTTTGGTTATTAAAGAAGTTGATGATTTTAATGATTTTTGGAATGAAATATTAATTCCAAATTTATTACTAAAACATCAGGCTAAACCGGTACATACCTTAGAAGAAATAACAAGATTAAAGGCCTTATTTCCCCAAAAAATCCGTCAATTTAATGTCTATGAAAATGGCAGTATAGTTGCGGGAACCACTATTTTTGAAAGTTCAAAAGTCGCGCATAGTCAATATATTTCTGGTAGAGAAGACAAAAACGAACTTGGAGGGCTTGATTTATTATTTTATAAATTGATTTCTGAGGTCTTTAAAAATAAGCGTTTCTTTGATTTCGGAATCTCCAATGAAAATCAGGGTAGAAACCTGAACGATGGATTGTCGTATTGGAAAGAAAGTTTTGGGGCAAATATTATTGTTCAGGACTTTTATGAAGTGCAAGCTTCTAATTATGATGTATTAGATACAGTTTTGTTATGATTAAATTTCTCGATTTAAAAAAAATAAATGAGTCTTACGAAGCCGATTTTCATGAAAAAATGAAATTGGTTTTAGAAAATGGCTGGTATATTTTGGGCAATGAAGTCAAGGCATTTGAAAGCGATTTTGCTAACTATTGTGGAACAAAATATTGTGTAGGTGTCGGCAATGGTTTTGATGCTTTGGTTTTGATTTTTAAAGCATACATTCAATTAGGGAAACTGCAAAAAGGAGATGAAGTAATTGTTCCCGCAAATACATATATTGCTAGTGTCCTGGCTATTTTGCATGCTGATTTGATCCCTGTTTTAGCTGAGCCTGACTTAGAGAGCTACAATATTAACCCTGGTTTAATTTTAAAAAAAATCACACCTAAAACAAAGGCTATTTTAGCAGTTCATCTTTACGGTCAATTAGCTGAAATGAGAATTATTAATGAGATTGCAAATCAAAATAACTTATTGGTAATTGAAGATGCAGCTCAGGCACATGGAGCCCTTTTAGTTGAAAGTGGAATGTTAAAAGGCGAAAGTAAAAAATCAGGAAATTTGTCTAATGCTGCTGCTTTTAGCTTTTACCCGGGCAAAAATTTAGGCGCTTTGGGAGATGGGGGAGCTATTACCACCAATGATGCTGAACTGGCAAAAGTGCTTTTTTCGCTTCGAAATTATGGTTCTGAAAAAAAATATCATAATGAATTTATTGGTGTAAATTCAAGACTAGATGAGTTACAAGCTGCTTTTTTAAATTTAAAATTGCCCAATTTAGATAACGACAACCAAAAACGCCGGGAAGCTGCCAAACGCTATCTTACTGAAATAAAGAATGATAAAATAATAGTACCTTTTTGGGATTTGTCTGAAAATCATGTGTTTCATTTGTTTGTGATCCGAACTGAAAATAGGGATCAATTACAGCAATATTTAATAGAAAACGGAATACAGACGATGGTTCATTATCCTATTCCGCCACATCAGCAAAAAGCTTTTTCAGAATGGAATACTTTATCTTTTCCAATTACAGAAAAAATACATAATGAAGTTTTGAGTTTGCCTATGAGTCCGGTTTTGACAAATGATGAGGTAAGTTTTGTTGTTGAAATTTTGAATCGATATTAAATGGATTTTATAAAGAAAATAATACAAACCGATCTGTTTAAAATTACTTCTTTAAACAGTCTGAGTGTATTATTAAAGATTGGAATAGGATTGATTACCTCAAAATTACTGGCTGTTTTTGTTGGTCCCGGAGGAATGGCTTTAGTTGGAAATCTTCGAAATTTTTCATCATCATTAGAAAGTATTGCTACTTTGGGATTTCAAAACGGTATTGTGAAATATGTAGCAGAACACAAAAATGATAAGTTGCAACTTCAAAAAATAATTGCTACGGCATTTATCAGCTTATTATTTGTTGCTGTTGTTTCAAGCTTTATTTTGTTCTTCTTAGCAGCGTTTTGGAACACACAAATTTTTGGAAATAATTTTGATTATCAAATAATTTTTAAAGCGATAGCTTTAGTATTACCCTGGTATGCAATTTCGGCTTTTTTGCTTTCGGTTATTAATGGTCTGGGAAAGTTTAAGGAAGTAATTTGGACAAATATCACAGGGAATGCAATAGGTTTGTTGGTTTCATTTTACATGATTTGGAATTATAAAACCTTGGGAGCTTTGCTTTCGATAGTAATTTCACCTTCATTATTGTTTTTTGTTACGTTTTATTTCATCAGTAAAGAGCTTAGTCTTTCATCAATAATTAAATTTCGAAATTTTGATTTTGAAACTATAAAAAAGTTATCATCTTATTCACTTATGGCTTTGGTTTCCTCTGTGTCAGGGTCATTAGTTTATTTGGTCATTCGAAAAAATATAATTGAAGTGGTAGGATTGGAGCAAGCCGGTTTTTGGGAAACGATGACCAGGATTTCAACTTATTATATGATGTTTATTACCACAATTTTAAGTGTTTATTTTTTTCCAAAATTGTCAATAGCCAAAAATAACAAAGAGACACAAAATATTTTCCGGACTTTTTATAAAAATATTTTGCCACTATTTGTACTTGCGGTAACTGTTATTTACTTTGCTCGATTTTTTATTATAAAATTGCTCTTTACTCCTGATTTTTTGCCAGTTACGACCTTGTTTTTTTGGCAATTAACGGGCGATATTCTAAAATCTGCTGCATTGGTTTTGGGATTTCAGTTTTTTGCAAAAAAAATGACAAAGGCTTTTATTCTTTCAGAAATAGCTTCACTTGCTGTTTTGTATTTTTTGAGTCATTATTTTGTTGTAATATTCGGTATCCAAGGGATCGTTATGGCGCAGGCTTTGGATAATTTTATTTATCTGCTGTGGTTAGCTGTTTATTTTAGGAAAAGTTTGTTTGGATAGTTTTTTAGATTTATCATTTGTGATAGATGTCTTTGTAGAGATAATTATATAAGTAATTGGTACATTTTGTAATGAAATAGTGTTTTTTTTCTTGTGAAACTATATTTAAAATAATTATTAGTTTGTTTTTTTAATGAAAATTCATTTCTATATTTTAGATTTTTTTTATTAAGAATAATTCCTTCTTTATTTATTAATATTGCACTGCTTTACAATAAATAAATTCAGACAAAATGAAAAATAAAATTACACTACTTTTTTTGGGAACTCTTTTTTTTAATACAACGCTAAAGGCACAAATTAGTACTGGTGCTGGAGGAGCTGCGAGTGTATTACCTAATAGTACAACTACGAATACGAATGTAGGTATTGGAACAACTGATCCGACTGCTAAGTTAGAAGTGGTAGGTACTGTTAAAGCATATGCAGGTGAATTTTCTACAGCTCTTCCCAATGGTTCAAGTTTTATTGATTGGAAAGATAGAAATAGAAAATCCAGAGTTTTGAATTTAGGGTCTGTAAGAGATGCCTCGGATGGTGGCAGGTTATTCGTTTTTTATGATTTTCCTCAATCAAACGTACTTAATACTAAACCAACTGTCGCTTTAACTATCGATGATAGGAATAATTATAGAAGATTTCTTTTTGAAGCTGAGACTGAAGGAATTGGTCAAGTGGCATTTTATAATAAGGCCCAACAAGAACTAATGAAACTTTATGAAGATGGCAATGATAATGTTTACATGCATTTTCCAAAACCAAATTCCAGAGTCGTTATTGCAAATTGGGGAAATTACTTACCAGAACATAAATTTGTAGTTTCTGGCAGCGCCAAAATAGAAGGAAACATTCTAACAGATGCAAATATCGGCATTGGAACCTCAAACTTCACAGACGGTTCAGATACCTACAAACTTTCAGTAAAAGGAAAAGTAAGGGCAGAAGAAGTAAAAGTTTACAACACCTGGGCTGATTATGTTTTTGCAAAAAACTATGATTTGAAACCACTTACAAAAGTAGAGGAGTACATCGCTCAAAATGGTCATTTGCCTAATGTACCGTCTGCTAAAGAAATAACAGAAAAAGGGTTGGCACTTGGAGAAATGGCAAAAGTTCAGCAGGAAAAAATCGAAGAGCTTACATTGTATTTAATTCAGCAAAATAAGGAAATCGAAGAGTTGAAATCTCAGATGAAGCTGTTATTAGCTGCCCAAAAAAAATAAGTTTATCACTTTAAAAGAATCAGTTTAATGAAATATTATATTATACTAATGGTGTTAGCCTTTTCGCTATTGTCCACTGCCCAAAACCAAACGAAGATTAAGTTTAGTTATGATAATGCCGGCAATCAGACAAGCAGGACATTGTGCGTTAACTGCCCGCCGGAAACAGGAAAACAGATTAAAGAAATTGAAGCCATTGTTGATGAAGACCTGGAAAAAATAGAAGGAGAGGATATGATTTCCTACTATCCCAATCCGGTAAAAGAAGAACTGTATCTAAAATGGGAACTGAGGGATGACAATTATGTAACCTCCATCCAGCTTTTTTCACTTACAGGACAGGTTTTAAAAACGTTTCAGGGAACTAAAAATACAAATACCCAGAATATTTTGTTTCAGTCATATCCGTCAGGGGTGTATGTTGTTTTAGTTAACTACAAATCAGGTGCCCCAAAATCATTTAAAATTATCAAGCAATAAACTGTGATATGAAACACTTTTACTTTTTCATTTTTCTTTTAGCTACACATTTTTCTTTTTCACAAAATTTCACAGATACTAAAGGCGAATTGCAGATAGCAGCTTCCGGTACTGCTACTTACACATTACCTATAGCCACACCGCCCAGTATAAAAAATGTCGCACCTATTATTAATCTTACCTATAGCAGTGGTGTAAGAGGAGGAATTGCAGGACAGGGATGGAGTATAAACAGTATTTCGGCAATCAGTCGTATAGCTACGCGTCGTGATATTGACGGTTTTGTAGACGGAGTTGATTTTGATGATAATGACAAACTGTCTTTGGACGGTCAGCGATTATTAATAAAAACAGGAACCTACTGGGCAAACGGCTCTACTTATGAAACCGAATATAAAAGCAATACTAAAATAGAATTAAAAGTTGAAGGTACTGTAACGTATTTTATTGTTACTGCACCGGACGGCTCCAGAAGCTGGTATGGCTCAAAAGGAGGCGGAAGCCTGCAAAATTCAGTATCGGTTAATTCCTGGTATATTGTCCGTTTTGAAGATACATATGGAAATTTTATTGATTATACGTATCAAACGGTTACTTACAACAGTACAAGCCAATTATATATTGATACGATTGTTTTTAGCGGAAACACTGCAGCAGGAATTGCAACTCAGGATAAAATTGCTTTTAAGTACGATAATTCAAAACGTATAGAAAGGGATTATATGAAAGGGGGTGCAGTTTATGCAACTAAAATTTTAAAATTTGTAGAGGTATATGCTAATAATACACCTTTCAGGACTTATCAATTGACACATACGGAAGATGAATCAGGATATGAAAGAGTAACAAGTGTAAAGGAAATCAATGCTCAAAGCGAAGAATCAAATCCGGTAGTTTTTGAATATAATACAACTCAAACCAGTACTACAAAGACTGAAAAAACGTATAATAATAATCTAAATTTTAGTGAAGCAGAAGCTGCTGGTGATTTTGATGGTGATGGACAGTTGGATTTTATTGCTGATAATAAAATTTTCACCAAATTATTTTTAGAAAATAGTGGAAACGCAGGTATCGCAATGCCTTCTGGATATGGAGTAAAACCTTTTGCGGCAACCACATTAGCCAATAATAAGCTAAATCAATTTAACTCAATTGTAGCCACAACTAATACATTAACAAGTACTACTTTTAATGTTTATAATCTTACATCAGCCAATAATGTGGTATTAAATCAATCTAAGACTATAAATATTGATAATTTAGTTACTCATGATATTTTTTTAGATGTTTATAAAACAGTTGATACTGGTTTTCTTGATTATGGTTATAATTGTACAGAAGGCTCAAAAATAAAATCTTCTGCTGAATATTTAGAAGGGGATTTTGATGGTGATGGTATAAGTGAAGTGTTAATATACCAATCTGTGAATGAGAAATATTATTTTGAAGAAACAGAGGATTGGTATACATCTAGAATTACATGTCGTACATATTATAAATATGAAGAGCAGGAATGCTATATTTTGTCTCTTGACCCAAATGCCTCAACCACTCTTGGGGAGAAAGGATATATTAAGTTTCAAAATAGTTCTTTGTTAATCGGAGAAAAAAAATATATCGCAGATTATAATGGAGATGGAAAATCAGATGTTTTGGTAATTGGCACAGATAAAACCTATAAAATTATAAGTTTTAAGCAACTTGCAGTAAGCCCATGGATCGAATTACAAGTAATCGGTTCAGGTATATTAGACAAATATTCAAAAACCAAACAACTTCTTTTAGGCGACTACAACGGAGATCGCAAAACAGATGTAATGCTGCCTGATTCAGAAGGAGGAGAAGGAAAAATACAATGGCATATTTATTATAGTAATCAGAAATTGACTGGAGGAGAATTTTTTGTAAAAGAATCACATAATATTGTAGAATATCGCCCGGATACGAGCAAAGAAAGCGATCCTTACAAAACGCAAATACATTTAAGTAATTATTATGCCATTGATATTAATAAAGATGGTAAATCTGATTTGGTTCGTGTTTGGAGAATGTATTACAAACCAAAATGGACAATCAACGACCATGATACAAAATGGCGTGTAACAGCTTTTTTGAATAATGTAGGGAAAGTTGAGGCTTCAGGGTTTACACAAACATATTCTTCAAATGAATTTGAGTCAGGTTCTCCTGATATCCCAATTCCTTTAGTTTCCAATTACAGATACGATGGTGCCAATACGGATTTGGTTATTGTCCGTGGACATTCTAACAAAATCGAATATTACCAATTCAATAAAGATTTTGACAAGGATAATCGATTAAAGACAGTCACAGAAGCCAATGGAAAAATCATCCAGACTATTGAGTACAAGCCAATGATGCCTCCTGAAACTGGTACTACAAATAGCAGCATTGATTTTTATTCTTCGGCAGATGCTGTAAACTATCCCAATATTGAGATTATCAGAAACTCAGGCAGTTATTTGGTTTCCAAATTAACCGCTACAATCAATGGAATCTCGAAATATCAGGATTTCAGGTACCGCGGCTATGTATCTAATTTTAATTACGGGACAGTCGGTTTTACCAGAACTACAAGAAGCAGCTGGTACTTATCTGAGTCCGATACCAAAATATGGACCACGCAGCACAATGACGTCAATCTGAGAGGAGCAAATATTATAACCTGGTCAAGCACAACAGGGACTACCGTTTTTGATGCGACACCTTCAAATTTGTTAAGTACTAAAACCAGTATATTTGGAGGATATACAAAAGGCGGGGGTGATACTGTTTCATCCAGCTCCATTTCGGATGTTCTGAATATTACAGCCCCTGTAACTGCCGGGCAGACCTATAAAGCAGGTGCTTCTATAACGGCTTCCTCTGCAATAAACAATGATATAGCAGTTCACTATCAGGCACCTCAGATTATTTTAAAACCAGGATTTTATGCTAGTGCTGCCAATAACAGCAAGTTTACCGCAACTCCGGCTGCAACTCCGGGCGGAAGTAATGCCCCAGTTTCCAATAATAGTGTTTTCAATGTTTTATTGACCAAAGAGACCACGGTAGACCATTTGTCAGGTATAAAAAGTGAAACTATTTTCAGTTACGACGGAACTGCTGAAAGCCCGAATTATTATGGTTTAGAAACCAGAACGGTTACCAAAAAATATAATGGTTCAAACGTGCAGGGAACCACTACAGTTGATACGGAATATGACAATAATCCATCAGGAGGGGGAAGCTCTTATTATATAGGGAAACCTAAAAAAGTAAATACGTCAACGAGCATTTACACAGGAGACACCCGAAGCTCTGAAGAAGTGTATACCTACACAGGGACAAACCTGACCCGGACAGAGAAAAAAGGACATAATACCTATGCCATTGTCGAGGACATGACTTATGATGCAGTAGGCAATCTGCTGACCAAAACAGTCTCTGCACCAAATGCATTGCCGGCACCGACAGCCCGAAAAATAACAGACGAATATGATGCCACCAAACGTTTCGTGGTCAAAAAAACAGATCATCAGAACTTTGTAACTAATTTTGTTTACAACAGACTGGGGCAGGTGACACAATCAACAAGCCCTTTGGGAGTGGTAAGTGATTATACTTTTGATAATTGGGGAAAACTGACCAAAACCAAAACCACCGGAGCATCTGCCGTACCATTGGAAACCACCATTACCTATGCTAAATTATCAGATGGAGGCTACACTGTTACCAGCCTGAATACAGTAGGCGATAATGCCAAAAGCATCACGCAATATGATGTGTTGGGAAGAGCAGTTATCACAACAACAAAAGGTCTGGCAGTCAATTCGACAATCTCAAAACAGGTGGTTTATGACGGTCTGGGAAGAAAGACAAAAGAGAGCGAGCCTTATTTTTCATCCCCAAGCCGATGGGTAGTCTATGAATACGATTACCTGATGCGTCCCAAAAAAATAACACAGCCAACGGGCAGGATTCAAACCTTTGATTATCCCCCAGGTCTGACTACAACCAGCGTTGATGACGGAAAAACAACAACCGTTACAGTTGATGCATTGGGTAATAAGATTCAGACGACAGATCCGGGAGGCACCATCACTTTTACTTATTATGCGAATGGCCAGCTGAAAGAATCAAATTATGGCGGGCACAAAGTGAATATTACCATCGATGGCTGGGGCAATAAAATTGAAATGAAAGATCCTAATGCGGGCACTTATACTTACAGCTACGATGCTTTTGGACAGTTAACTGCCGAAACCACTCCAAAAGGAAGAACCGATACTTTTTATGATGATGTTGGAAAAGTAACCAGAAGAAAAGTGTCAGGGGATGGGGCAGATATCGAGACAGAATATGCCTATAACTCTTTTGCTCAGCTTACAGGCGAAACCAGTAAAAATAGTTTGGGAGCAAACATAGATAGTTTTGGCTATACCTATGATGAATACCACAGAGCTGTAACCAATACAGAAACCAATGCCGCTTTTACGCAAACTAAAACCATAACCTACGATAGCTACGGAAGACCTATTACTGCTATTAACGCTACTCAGGATTTTGTATCGGGTTTAAGTGAATCTGTTACGACAAAAAACATCTATAATACCTACAACGGTATAATGGATAAACTGACAGATGGCAATGATGCCGTTTTATGGCAGCTCAATACAGCCAACGAGAAGATGCAGCCGTTAACCCAAACATTGGGTAACGGAGTTGCAATAACCAATGCCTATGACACACATGGTTATTATGCTTCTCAGACACATACCAAAAATAGTATTAATATAGTAAACAATACCTATAGTTTTAATGCCATAAAAGGAACATTGAGCAGCCGCCAGAATGTGGCATTGGGAACATCAGAAACTTTTACGTATGATGCTCTTGACCGACTGACCCACTGGACCAACCCGTTGACAGGTATTGTCGATTCGAATACCTATGACGACAGGGGAAGGATTACCAATAACAACAAACTGGGTGCGGTAACCTACAATGGTAATTTCAATACCGGTATTTACCAGAAGAAAGAAATAGAACTGACAACAGAGGGTGAGGCCTATTACAACAATCTGCCAAAACAATTGGTGAGCTACAATATGTTTAAAAGTCCAATATCGATAAACGAAAGTGATAAGGGCAGTACGACATTTACGTATAATTCCCATCTGTCAAGACAGGCCATGAAATTTGGTTATCAGATCCCCACACCGGGAGCAGATGGTGTGTATACCAAAACCAAAAATTATACTGATGACGGTACGGTAGAGATTATAAGGACTCCTACAGAAATTACGATCCGCACTTATGTAGGAGGAGATGCCTACGGAGCACCTCTGTATACAGAAAAAACAAAAACGGTTGCTACAGGCGCCATTACAGACAAAAAATATTACCTTCACAGGGATTATCTGGGAAGCATTATCGCTATTTCAGACAACACAGGTACAGCGGTAGAAAGACGCCAGTTTGATGCGTGGGGAAATCTGGCCAAATTGCAGAAAAATGGTGTGGCAATCACCCTGCCAACAAACGGTACAGGGGCAGCCCTGATGATGCTGGACCGTGGTTATACCAGCCACCAACATCTGGCCGAAGTTGGACTGATACACATGAACGGTCGTTTGTACGATCCTATTTTACGTTCTTTTTTAATGCCGGATAATTTTATACAGCAGCCTGAGAATACACAAAATTACAACAGGTATTCGTATGTACTGAACAATCCATTGATGTACACAGATCCTAGTGGGGAAGCGTACGAACTTTTAGCAGCTGTAGTAATTGGAGTAGCAATTGCTATAACATCATATACACTTACAGCTTTATTAGCCGATGTACCCTTTAGTGTTGGAGGTTTGGCTAAGTCAGCTATTATTGGTGCGGCCAGTGCTGCAGTTACATTTGGGATTGGTAGTGCAGCGAGTACAATTACAAATTTCTATGTCAGGACTGCGGTAAGTGCTGTGGCTCATGGAACTTTTCAGGGTGGCATGACAGCTATTTCAGGAGGTAAGTTTTGGAGTGGTTTTGCTTCTGGTGCCTTGAGTAGTATTGCGGCGAGTGCCTGGAGCGGAGGAGGATCAAATAGTAATTATCATGGAGCAGGAAACTTCGCAAGTTCAGGAGCTGGTATGATTGCTTTTGGAACAGTTTCTGGTGGTGCTGGAGCAGCTTTAACTGGAGGAAACTTTTGGCAGGGAGCAGTTACTGGGCTTGTTGTTAGTGGACTGAATCATTATATGCATAAAATGCAAGAGAATTCTATGCTTGAAAAAGCAATAAGATCAGGTGGTTATGGTGATGAACTAGATAATGATCCGTATTTAAATTGGAGCAATGAAAAGATAAAAGAATTTGCTTCGAAAGTGTTTCCAGAATTATTCAAGAGTGCTAATTCTCCTGATTTTGAAAAAACATTAATAATTGATAATGATATTAGTATTTCAGGCCAAGCGCAAAAGGAAGTAACTCTTAATGCAAATGGTAAGTATACAGTAAAATCATTAGGAAAGATATTAATTAGAAGTAATGTTTTAAATTCAATAAGACAGCTAGCAAGTGTCGTCGGACATGAATTAAATCACGTGCAAGATTATGTTTCAGGGTATTATTCAGATTTACTAAACACTTATGGTAAGACGATTGGACCAGCTTATTCTGAAACAAAGGCATATGGATGGGAAGAATGTATGGGATCTTCTAATTTAAATAAGGATAAATATAATCATTTTTTAAATTTAGTAAATTAACAAAGTGTATGGAAATGAGAATAATCACTTTAATATTTTTTTCTTTGATGATGAATTCTTGTATTTCAAAAAAAGAAGTAAGTAATGATATAGAGTTAAAAATACAGAATGAAATTGTTAGAAATAATGGAATGCTTACCATGTTGATAATCAACAATACTCAGTGTAACTATTATTTACCAATTTTAAATTCTCCCGAAAGTGAAAAATGGAAATTTATGTTGTCCGCCAAAGAGAATAGTTTTTTTTTCCTTTATATGTGTACATATAATGCAGAAGAAGCACCAATAAATTGGTATACACCTAATTGTTTTAATGAACATTTATTAGATGAAGAATCGAATAAACTCAATGCTTTATGGGAACAGAAGAAGAAAAATATTGGAATTACAGACTTAATCTTGATACCAGCCGGAGAAACAATAACGATTGAAATCCCTGTTAAATTACATCTAGATATTTCGAAATATTGCTTTTGGGAGATAGAAAATTATAAAGAAGAGGATAAGTTGTTGATATCTTTTAGATATCCTGATAAAAGCTTACATACTATATCTGACTTTATAACTTTAAATACAATTAAAGCTTTGAAACAAAAAGGCTACAGACTTTATGATAAAAGTATGGAATCTAATAAAGTAATTTTAATTAAGTGAAAATTTTTATATAAACTCGGAAATAGGAGGATATAGTTGGGAAATGTGAATGAGGCTGGCGTAAGCAGAATTAAGTAACGGCTAGCGCGATGCCTCAGTCTCGTGCCTACAAAGAAATCTGGTCAAGTTACAAAAAAAAAAGGTGTTGCGATCAACCCTGCACACAAATAGTACAGGAGCATGGCTTATGATGCTCGACCGTGGTTATACCTGATTGCGCAAATATGTAGACAACGATAGGCGGAAATTTTTTCCGTGCCCGCAAAGAGAGTCTACAAAGAGTAGAAAAAAATACATCGTCCTGCTCCGCAAAGTATCACGACTTTGCGGATTTTTAAAAGTTCTTGAAAGCCATAAAATATGATAAAAGTCTCCCAACTTTTCCATGAATGTCTTGATCATTGTATGCGTTTCAAGGGTTATCGGTGAGTACAACTGCCAAAAAACGTTGTAGCGGTATATGTAGGAACGGGTACGAAGTCGCGAGACTTCCCTGGAGTGGAGGTATGAGTTCTGAAACAGTAGGGAATGTTACAAAAGAAACAATGCATTACGGATTAAGTGGAGAATTACGTATGACTAATGGATTTGGGACTATTGCTTTTGGTACAATAAGTGGCGGTGGTGGTGCAATCCTAACAAAAGGAAATTTCTGGCAAGGTGCAATAAGTGGTTTTTTTGTTAGTGCTTTAAATCATGTAGCACATGGCGGGGAAAATTCAGAAAACTTATTATATTCCAGAAGATATGCCAAAGATGAAAATGGTAATGTCATAAGTGAAAGTTTAAATTACTTCCCCAGCTACCGCACGAATCCTTTCGTGTGGCGGTCTTGTTAAGTTCGATTGAACCCACTGGCACTCGTTTGTCGACAACTCTGGCGCTTGCTTATAGCGAGTGCCTACTTAATTAAAAGATAAATCGTAGCGTTTGTAACGCGGTTAAAACAACAAACCCGCTCCGCAAAGTCGTGAGACTTTGCGGATTTTTAAAAGTTCTTGAAAGCCATAAAATATGATAAAAGTCTCCCAACTTTTCCATGAATGTCTTGATCATTGTATGCGTTTCAAGGGTTATCGGTGAGTACAACTGCCAAAAAACGTTGTAGCGGTATATGTAGGAACGGGTACGAAGTCGGGAGACTTCGCTCAGCAGGATTAATGCTAGATCAGGTAATTCCTCATTATGAAGCCGCTGGTTATACCGTTAATCAGTATGTAGGACCTATGAATAATGAAAGTGTAATGCCTTGGATTGCAAACGAAATGGGAAATGGTAGGATAGTCCAATTTAATTTAGGATATTAAATGGTCATAATGTTTCTGTTAGTAGGGCTGCATATATGCTTGATTTTAGTCATAATTTAATACAATTAAACAACTATAGACCATTGCAAGGAATTAGTGGGAAAATTGTAAAACAAATATTTAGTGTATGGCATCCATAAAAACAAAAATTATTTTATTCTTTTTTACGATTTGTACTTTCGCTCAAACAAATAAAAAGCAAGATTTGTTTGATACAATAGTTTTTCGTTATGATAGAAGTTTTTATAATAAAATTGCTGAAGATAGTGTTAAAGTATTATATAATAAGCAGATTATTAAATATAACGAAGCAGATATTTTTCCTTATGTTAAAGAAACAGCAATATCACTAAATTACAAGTTAGAAGATTTGTATTATTATTCAATACCAATATTTAGATTATTTGAAGATGCCTCTGAAGAGTTTAATTGTGAAAGTAACATAGAGAATTATATTGCATTTGAAGAGTATAATAAATTTCAATTAACTTTAATAAGGTTTAAAAATGAGATATTATGTGAAATTCCTATTCCAAACCCTATATTTGAAAGGCAAAGAATTAGGAATCCTGGACTCGGAAATACAGTAGATTCATATACATATAATCGAGAATATATTCAAAAATTTAGTGCTTATCCAGAAAATTATACAAGCTATTATAATAAAATTATTTACAATAAGGATAATAATTTCTTTTTTGAAATATCTGGATTATATCAGGTGCTTTTTGAAATAGAAACTAAAACAGGTTTACTCTATGCTAATTATTATGGAGATACATTTGATGTAGGGTTAAATAATAGAATGTTAGCCAATGAGTTTATTAGAAAAAATATTGGAATAACAAAAATTAAAATTTTAGCAAGCGGTAATTATGATGAAATAGACAAAGAAAATTTAAATCTTCCAATTCCTTGTTTAGAATATCATTCTAATAATAAAAAAGTATTTTTAAGGGTTAAGCGATAAATATCCCCGCTCAGCAAAGTCTCATGACTTTTGCAGGTTTTTAAAAGTTCTTGAAAGCCATAAAATAACGTGAGTTCGACATAAAAAAGGAAGGATATATTTGAAAAATAGAGATGGTTTATGTATATTAAATCCTGACAAACAATTAATTACATTTAAAACCACCTCTATGTTAGATGCGAATAAAATTACTGAAATTTACTTTCTTATAGACGAATTCTGTAAAGAATTTGATAAAACTATAGCTGCTCATAGCTTAAAAGAAAAAGAGGCTCCAAAGAAAAGAAACCGAAAATTTATTATGTCAGATAGTGAAGTTATAACCATTTTAGTGCTATTTCACACTATGGGTTTCAAAAACTTAAAACATTTTTACTTGTTTTATATAGGAAAACATTTGAATAACGAATTTCCAAACCTTGTGTCTTACAATAGATTTGTGGAACTTCAAAAAAGAACCGCTGTACCAATGGCCCTATTTTTGAAAACCTGCTGTTTAGGTCAATGCACAGGAATTTCTATAATTGACTCTACCCTTTGAGAGCATGCCATATTAGACGGGAAAAACAGCATAAAACATTCAAAGATTTAGCTACAAAAGGGCATACTTCAACGGATGGTTCTTTGGGTTTAAAATTACACTTATTATAAATGATAAGGGAAAATTCTTGATTTTATCTTTACTCAAGCCAATGTTGATGATAGAGAACCTTTAAAAAGCAATAACTTTCACAAAAGAATTTTTGGAAAACTTTTTGGTGACAAAGGATATATTGGAAAAGATTTGTTTGAACAGCTTTTTATAGATGTGTGCATTTGATTACTAAAATCAAAAAGAACATGAAAAATAGTATGATGCTTTTACAAGATAAAATTATGCTAAGAAAGCGCTCATTAATTGAAACTGTTTATGATCAATTGAAAAATATTTGTCAAATAGAACATACAAGACACAGAAGTTTTGATAACTTTATAACTAATTATTATCAGCACTAATAGCCTATTCTTTCTTCCCTAAAAAGCCTTCTATAAATATTGATTTTGAAAACAACAGGCTTGTAGCTTAATTATTGTTTACATCGAACTCACGTTAAAATAGGAAAAAAGTCTCCGACTTTTTCCGTGAATGTCTTGATAATTGTATGCGTTTCAAGGGGTATCGGTGAGTATGCAACTGCCAAAAAACATTTTAGTGGCATATAGGAACGGGTACTCTGTAAAGTATATAAAAGTAAACCCTCGCAAATTGCGAGGGTTTACTTTTATATTAAACTTATTTTAGTATACTTTATAAAATGGTTAACTGTTGTAAGTAGACACCAAGCACTTGACAAACATGAACAACGTTAGTAAAGAATACTTCGAAAAACAAGGGATTATTTATTGATTAGCTTTTCAAGCTTGCCATCATTTCATCTTTCTCTTTCAGCATACGCTCATATAGTGCGATCTTTTCTTCATGAAGTGAAATCAATTTGTCGATTGGATTATTATTGAAAGTTGGGCTGTAATTTATTAAGCCTTGAGTGTCATGAAATGTATTAGAAATAATATTTATTGCCTGCTCCTCATCAAAATTTTGAAATGCCTCAACAGGGATTCTTAACGAATTTGATATTTGTTTAAGCAGACTGTCTTCAATAACATCTTTCTGCTCCAGGATAGAAATTTTCTTCTGGTTCCAGTCATCTCCAGATCATAAGCCAGTGCTTCCTGTTTGATGCCTAGCATTTCTCTAAAACGTTTTACGTTTCTTCCCTGATGTATTTTCTGTTCCATAACGAGTATCGATTTTCTAATGGCCCAAAGATAAAGCCTTTTAGTTTCAAAGATAAAAAAATGTCAGGTAAAACATGTTTTTTATCAGATATTATAGATCATAATTTTAAAATTAGAACTTTGCGGTAAATAGTAAAACACACTTTTATGACAAGACAGCTTTATGGATAAAGCATAGATAGTGCATGAAAACTACATTTTCTTTTTTAGCAGATTAACTTTTTTATAATTCTGATACTAAGAAGATTTATCAGGTAGTGGCAGGAAAAAATAAGATGCCAATAATAATTAGCTTTAATTAAATATAAAAAATAAAAAGAATAGTATAAGTTAATTTGTAGGCATATACATTATGAATTTACTTAAATTTAGGTATTTTTGAAAAAAAATACGTAAATATGATTCCATTATATTTTGATCCGGGAACTGGCGCTTTGATTGTTCAGTTTTTAGCGGCTGCTGTAGCAGGAGTATTATTGTTTTACAGAACAGTTGTACATAAAATAAAATCTGTTTTTGGAATCAAAAACAAAGCAGAAGATGATTTAATGGATGATACGATACTAAGGAAGATCAGCAATAAATGGAAAACACAAGAAGACTTCTTCATTTAGGGATCGTCGTAGTATCGGTATCATCATTAAATCATCTTCTGCTTTGTTTTTGATTCCAAAAACAGATTTTATTTTATGTACAACTGTTCTGTAAAACAATAATACTCCTGCTACAGCAGCCGCTAAAAACTGAACAATCAAAGCGCCAGTTCCCGGATCAAAATATAATGGAATCATATTTACGTATTTTTTTTCAAAAATACCTAAATTTAAGTAAATTCATAATGTATATGCTACAAATTAACTTATACTATTCTTTTTATTTTTTATATTTAATTAAAGCTAATTATTATTGGCATCTTATTTTTTCCTGCACTACTGATAAATCTTCTTAGTATCAGAATTATAAAAAAGTTAATCTGCTAAAAAGAAAATGTAGTTTTCATGCACTATCTATGCTTTATCCATAAAGCTGTCTTGTCATAAAAGTGTGTTTTACTATTTACCGGCAAAGTTCTAATTTTAAAATTATGATCTATAATATCTGATAAAAAACATGTTTTACCTGACATTTTTTTATCTTTGAAACTAAAAGGCTTTATCTTTGGGCATTAGAAAATCGATACTCGTTATGGAACAGAAAATACATCAGGGAAGAAACGTAAAACGTTTTAGAGAAATGCTAGGCATCAAACAGGAAGCACTGGCTTATGATCTGGGAGATGACTGGAACCAGAAGAAAATTTCTATCCTGGAGCAGAAAGATGTTATTGAAGACAGTCTGCTTAAACAAATATCAAATTCGTTAAGAATCCTGTTGAGGCATTTCAAAATTTTGATGAGGAGCAGGCAATAAATATTATTTCTAATACATTTCATGACACTCAAGGCTTAATAAATTACAGCCAACTTTCAATAATAATCCAATCGACAAATTGATTTCACTTCATGAAGAAAAGATCGCACTATATGAGCGTATGCTGAAAGAGAAAGATGAAATGATGGCAAGGCTTGAAAAGCTAATCAATAAATAATCCCTTGTTTTTCGAAGTATTCTTTACTAACGTTGTTCATGTTTGTCAAGTGCTTGGTGTCTACTTACAACAGTTAACCATTTTATAAAGTATACTAAAATAAGTTTAATATAAAAGTAAACCCTCGCAATTTGCGAGGGTTTACTTTTATATACTTTACAGAGTACCGTTCTATATGCCACTAAAATGTTTTTTGGCAGTTGCATACTCACGATACCCTTGAAACGCATACAATTATCAAGACATTCACGGAAAAAGTCGGGAGACTTTTTTCCTATTTTAACGTGAGTTCGATGTAAACAATAATTAAGCTACAAGCTGTTGTTTTCAAATCAATATTTATAGAAGGCTTTTTAGGGAAGAAAGAATAGGCTATTAGTGCTGATAATAAATTAGTTATAAAGTTATCAAAACTTCTGTGTCTTGTATGTTCTATTTGACAAATATTTTTCAATTGATCATAAACAGTTTCAATTAATGAGCGCTTTCTTAGCATAATTTTATCTTGTAAAAGCATCATACTATTTTTCATGTTCTTTTTGATTTTAGTAATCAAATGCACACATCTATAAAAAGCTGTTCAAACAAATCTTTTCCAATATATCCTTTGTCACCAAAAAGTTTTCCAAAATTCTTTTGTGAAAGTTATTGCTTTTTAAAGGTTCTCTATCATCAACATTGGCTTGAGTAAAGATAAAATCAAGAATTTCTCCTTATCATTTATAATTAAGTGTAATTTAAACCCAAAGAACCATCCGTTGAAGTATGCCTTTTGTAGCTAAATCTTTGAATGTTTTATGCTGTTTTTCCCGTCTAATATGGCATGCTCTCAAAGGGGTAGAGTCAATTATAGAAATTCCTGTGCATTGACCTAACAGCAGGTTTTCAAAATAGGGCCATTGGTACAGCGGTTTTTTTTGAAGTTCACAAATCTATTGTAAGACACAAGGTTTGGAAATTCGTTATTCAAATGTTTTCCTATATAAAAAGTAAAAATGTTTTAAGTTTTTGAAACCATAGTGTGAAATAGCACTAAAATGGTTATAACTTCACTATCTGACATAATAAATTTTCGGTTTCTTTTCTTTGGAGCCTCTTTTTCTTTTAAGCTATGAGCAGCTATAGTTTTATCAAATTCTTTACAGAATTCGTCTATAAGAAAGTAAATTTCAGTAATTTTATTCGCATCTAACATAGAGGTGGTTTTAAATGTAATTAATTGTTTGTCAGGATTTAATATACATAAACATCTCTATTTTTCAAATATATCCTTCTTTTTTATGTCGAACTCACGTTATTTTATGGCTTTCAAGAACTTTTAAAACCTGCAAAAGTCATGAGACTTTGCTGAGCGGGGATATTTATCGCTTAACCCTTAAAAATACTTTTTTATTATTAGAATGATATTCTAAACAAGGAATTGGAAGATTTAATTTTCTTTGTCTATTTCATCATAATTACGCTTGCTAAAATTTTAATTTTTGTTATTCCAATATTTTTTCTAATAAACTCATTGGCTAACATTCTATTATTTAACCCTACATCAAATGTATCTCCATAATAATTAGCATAGAGTAAACTGTTTTAGTTTCTATTTCAAAAAGCACCTGATATAATCCAGATATTTCAAAAAGAAATTATTATCCTTATTGTAAATAATTTTATTATAATAGCTTGTATAATTTTCTGGATAAGCTAAATTTTTGAATATATTCTCGATTATATGTATATGAATCTACTGTATTTCGAGTCCAGGATTCCTAATTCTTTGCCTTTCAAATATAGGGTTTGGAATAGGAATTTCACATAAT